>NZ_CP182225.1:0-2562475 GCF_048079205.1 Sulfurimonas sp. ST-25
GCATTATGCCTCAAATTGTCTGCTATAATTCACATCATTATTCACATTGTGGAAATTATAGCGAACGGGAGCTGCGATGACGATCGGCGATACGATTCTGGAGATGCTTAAAGAGGAGATCAGCGAGGTCGAATACAACCGCTACGTCAAGCAGATGAGCTTTCTTTCCAAAGCGTCGCGCAGCGACCTCGCCGTCTTCGAAGTGCCCAACCCCCTCGTCGCCAGCTGGATCAAGAACCGCTACGCCGCCAAGATCGCCCACCTCTTCGAGATCAAGACCGGGAGCACGCGGGAGGTCAATATCCGCGTCAAAAAGGCCAAAGGCGCCGCCGGAAAAAGCAGCACGGCCGCCACGGTTGCCCCGGCCGAGGGGCCCAAGCACTCCATGCTCAACCCCGCCTACACCTTTGAGAACTTCGTCGCCGGCAGTTCCAACCAGTTCGCCTACGCCGCGGCCAAAAGCGTCAGCGAACGGCCGGGGCAGGTCTACAACCCCCTCTTTATCTACGGGGGGGTAGGACTGGGCAAGACCCACCTGATGCAGGCCATCGGCAACGTCATGCTCCTGCAGGGCAAAACCGTCGTCTACACCTCGGTCGAACAGTTCGTCAACGACTTTACCCGCCACCTGCGCAACCAGACGATGGACCGCTTTAAAGAGAAGTACCGCCAGTGCGACCTGCTGCTGATCGATGACGTCCAGTTCCTCAGCAACAAGATCCAGACCCAGGAGGAGTTTTTTCACACCTTCGAAACCCTGCGCAGCGAGGGCAAACAGATCGTCCTCACTTCCGACAAACCCCCCAAGCGGATCGCCGGCCTGGAAGCGCGGCTGCAGAGCCGCTTCGAATGGGGGCTTGTGGCCGACATCCAGCCGCCGGAGCTGGAGACGAAGATTGCGATCATCAAGAAAAAATGCGAGATCAACCGGGTTATTCTCGGCGACGACGTCGTCAACTATATTGCAACCGTCATCGACAACAACACCCGGGAGATCGAGGGGATCCTCTCCAAGCTGCACGCCTACTCCCAGCTGATGCACCAGGAGATCACCCTCGATTTCGCCAAAAACGCCCTGCGCGAGCAGCTCCAGGAGAAGAGCGACAACATCTCCATCGACGGGATCATGAAGACCATCGCCAAAGAGCTCAACGTCAAACCGAGCGAAATCCGCTCGAAAAGCCGCAGCCGCAACATCGTCGCCGCCCGGCGCGTCGCCATCTACCTCGCCCGCGAACTGACCCCGATGTCGATGCCGCAGATCGCCCAGTATTTCGGGATGAAAGACCACAGCACCGTCAGCCATACAATGAAAAAAATCCACCAGCTTCTCGAAGAGGATGAGAACTTCAAGGTCAAGATCAACGAGCTGCATAATAAAATCACCGCCATGCCGCCGGAGACTGTCTAAAAAAGCACCCTTTATCTATATTTTCTTTGCAAATAAAAAAAGATATAATGTGCCAAGTGAACAAATGTGAAGAAGGCAATCGACTTTATTCACATGGGAAAAGCCCTAAAAGTAGGGATGTTTTCTGCTTTTTCACAAAAAAACGGCAGACTACTATCATCTACTAAAAATTTAAATATATAACAGGAGCTTCGATGCAGTTCGAGATCGCCAAATCCGTGTTGGAAAATATCCTGATCCACACACAGCCGTTTCTGGAGAAAAAAGATCTCTCCCAGATCACATCCCACCTCTACTTCGAAGCGACTGCATCGAACACATTGACCGTCAAAGCCACCGACTATGAAATCGGCCTTGTGATCGAAGCCGGCAATATCAACGTTATCGAGCCCGGCATGGCAACAGCCAACGGCAAGAAACTCCTCGACATCGTCCGCATCCTCAGTGACGGCAACGTCAACCTCAATACGAAAGACGGTATGCTCGATATCACCCAGGGACACTCCGACTTCCAGCTCCCGATGTACAATGCCCAGGAGTTCCCGGCTTTTGCCTCCATTGAGAACAAACCCGGAGTCGAGATCGATTCCGGTCTGCTGATCAACTCCCTGAAAAAGATCACGCCTGCCGCCGATACGAACAATCCGAAGTTCGAACTCAATGGTGCGCTCATCGATATCAAATCCGACCAGATCAACTTTGTCGCTACCGATACCCGCCGTCTTGCCATCATCGCCATTCCGCAGACCAGCGGCAGCGAACTCTCCCTGATCATTCCCAAAAAAGCGATTATCGAGATCCAGAAACTCTTTACGAGCAATATCGACATCTACTACGATGCCACCCATCTGCTGATCAAATCCGACCAGTACACCTTCTTTACGAAGCTGATCAACGGAAAGTTCCCCGACTACAACCGCATTATCCCCGCATCGACACGCTACAACCTCACCCTGCCCAAAAGCGACATCGTCAATGCCATCAAACAGATCACGACAATCTCCAATGACATGAAACTAACCCTGGAGAGCGGCCGTATCCTCTTTGAAAGCCTCAGCGACGAGAACAACAAGGCTACGACAGAGATCAATGTCGACACCGGGATCGATTCCTCTTTCGTCTTTGCCGTCAACAGCCGTTATATACTCGACTTCCTCGGGCAGATCGATCAGACCCATTTTACCCTCGGACTCAACGAACCCAATATGCCTTTCATGCTGCAAGAAGAAGCGTTCAAAACAATCGTCATGCCGATTGTCATCTGACCTGCGCTTCTCTTTTTTCGCAGGCAGAGCCTGCTCCCGTCTCCTCTAAGCCCATAAAATTAATTTATTAGCCCTTTTTGGATAAAATTAAACCCATTTAGCCTACTGGAGCGATCATGGAACAAAATTACGGCGCAGGCAATATTAAAGTCCTCAAAGGACTCGAGGCCGTACGTAAACGTCCGGGGATGTATATCGGTGATACGGGCCATCGCGGTCTGCACCATCTCGTCTACGAAGTCGTCGACAACTCCATCGACGAAGCAATGGCCGGATACTGTGACACGATCACCGTAACGCTCACCAAAGCCGGTACCGCGATCATTGGCGACAACGGGCGCGGGATTCCGACCGATATGCACCCGACCGAGAATATTTCCGCCGCCACCGTCGTTCTGACCGTCCTGCATGCCGGGGGGAAATTCGACAAGGATACCTACAAGGTCTCAGGTGGTCTGCACGGGGTCGGTGTCTCCGTCGTCAACGCCCTCAGTAGCAACCTCCACATGACGATCCACCGCGACGGCAAGATCCATGAACAGGATTTCAAACAGGGGATTCCCCAGGAGATCCTCGAGGTAACGGGAAATACCCGCAAACACGGAACAACGATTGAATTTGCTCCGGATCCCTCAATCTTTACCGAAACGGTTATTTTCGAGTACGACTACCTTGCCAGACGTTTCAAAGAACTCGCCTACCTCAACCCGAGAATCAAGATCATCTTCAAGGATGAGCGCGACGGCAGAAGCGAAACCTACCATTTTGAAGGCGGTATTACCCAGTTCGTTTCCGATCTCAATAAGAAGATCCAGGTCGCTTCGCCGTATGAGTACAATGCAAAAATCGAAGATATCGAACTCGATATCGCGCTGATGTACAACGACAGCTTCGAAGAGAAGGTCTACAGCTTCGTCAACAATATCCGCACCCCCAACGGCGGGACGCATGAAGCCGGTTTCCGCGCAGCACTGACACGTGTCATCTCGACCTACAACAGCCAAAACGGGAATGCAAAAGAGAAAGACGTCAAACTCAGCGGTGAAGATACCGGCGAAGGGTTGATTGCCGTCGTCTCCGTCCGGGTGCCCGAACCGCAGTTCGAGGGTCAGACCAAGGGCAAACTGGGTAACACCTATGTCCGTCCGTTGGTCCAAAAAGCCTCATATGAGCAGCTCTCCAAGTATTTTGAAGAGAATCCTATCGAGGCCAAAGCGATCGTTCAAAAAGCGCTGATGGCGGCGAGAGGACGCGAAGCGGCGAAAAAAGCACGCGACCTTACCCGCCGCAAGGACTCCATGAGCGTCGGTACCCTGCCGGGGAAACTGGCCGACTGCCAGAGCAAAGACGCGACGATCAGCGAACTCTACCTCGTCGAGGGCGACTCCGCGGGCGGTTCCGCCAAGCAGGGGCGTGACCGTGTCTTTCAGGCGATCCTGCCGCTCAAAGGTAAGATCCTCAACGTTGAAAAAGCGCGCCTGGACAAGATCCTCAAATCCGACGAGATCACGAACATGATCACGGCGCTGGGCTGCGGGATCGGCGAAGAGTTTGACGAAGAGAAGCTGCGTTATCACAAGATCATCATCATGACCGATGCCGACGTCGACGGTTCGCACATTCAGACCCTGCTGCTGACCTTTTTCTTCCGCTATTTCCCGACGATCGTCGAGAACGGCTACCTCTACCTGGCGCAGCCGCCGCTCTACCGCTACAAGAAGGGTAAAAAAGAGATCTACTTCAAAAACGACCGTGTCATGAATGACTTCCTGATCGAGAACGGCGTCGAGTCGCTGGAGATCGAGGGAATCGGCCATAACGACCTTGTCTCCTATTTCAAGATGGTCGACCACTACAACAGCAGTCTCGAAGCGCTGGAGCGCCGCTACTCCCTTGTCAGCCTGATCCGCCACTTCATCGAGAACCCGGACATCATCGGGCTGGATTCGGAAAAAATGTACGCCGAGGTCGAACGTTTCCTCGCCGAACGCGGCAACAATATTCTCTCCAAACTCGTTTCCGAAGAGGAGATCCACCTCTTCGTCCAGACGGGAGAAGGGATGGAAGAGCTCCGCATTAACGATGAGCTTTTCAGCGCGCCGCACTTCAACGAGGCGCAGTTCGTTTATGACAAGATGAAAGAGTGGGGTATCGATATCGGCGGCGATCCGCTCGAGATCCTCGAAGAGATCAAGGAGTATGCACGCAAAGGCTCTTACATCCAGCGCTATAAAGGGCTTGGTGAAATGAACCCGGAACAGCTGTGGGAGACGACGATGACACCGGAAAACCGCGTGCTGCTTCGCGTGAATATCGAAGATGCCGAAGCGGCGAGCGATGCCTTCAACCTCTTTATGGGCGATGAAGTCGAGCCGCGCCGGAACTACATCGAGACCCACGCCAAGGACGTCAAACACCTTGACGTATAACCCATGAGTCTACTCTATCCCGAAGCCAAGGAGCGCGAAAACCGCTTTAAACTCGCCCTGCGAATGGGGCTCCCTGTTTTTGCGTTGGCAGTCATCACCACGGCATCGGTGATGCTGCGCTATTTCAATACGATCCCCAACACGTTTATCATTGTTGCCTTCAGTATGCTGGGCATTATGGTCTACTACCTCTTTTACCTGATCTACCAGGGATTCAACGAGCGGATCACGGACCCGATCAGCCATGCCTTTACCCGGGAGTACTTCAGCGCGCAGATGCAAAAGGAGCTGAAGAAAAAGGATTACACCTTCTTTCTGCTCAGCGTCGTCAACCTGGACGATATCAACCAGCAGTACGGGTTTACGAACGGGGACAAAGTGCTTTACAGTGTCGCCAACAGGATCGCCGCCTATCTGAACGAGCAGAAAATGTACCGCGTCCCGATCGCCCACTTCAAAGGGGGGGACTTTATCATCGCGCTCGAGGGAAAGCAGGAGGATTTCAGTTCGATGATGGAGCTGCTCTGCGTCAAGTTCCAGCACTACAGCCTCGAGGAGATCGAAATCGACATCCTGGGCTCCATGACGGATACCCGCCATTCGCGCTCCATCGAGAAGCTGGTCGACTGGCTTTATGAGCTGCAGGGCGAGAACGCGAAAATGCTCAAAACCGATGGGGAGGAGATCGACCCGGACACGGTGGAGCATCTGGTACTCGAAGCGGTCAATGCACGCTCTTTTTCCTATGCGTACCAGGCCGTGTTCGAGGGGGGAAAACCTCTGCTTTTCGAACAGGCCTTCAAGCTGGTCACGGGGGAGGGCAAACTCGTTCACCAGAAACGCTTTATGCCGGTGATCAACCGTCTGGGACTGCTGCGCCGTTTTGACGAAATACAGACCGAAGCGGCGCTGGCCGAAGTTGAAACACTCGAACCGGGGCAGATGATCGCCGTCGATGTCTCTCCCTCTTCGCTGCGCAACCCGCTTTTCCTGGAGCACATTATGATGCTGCTCTCCAATAACGACAAACTCCGATACCGCCTGGTATTCGTGATCAGCGAAAGCAACTTCTATCACCAGACGTCGCAGTTCAATACGAGGCTGCAGGCCTTCCGCCGGGCGGGGATCTACATTGCGCTGGACCGCCTGGGCGGGATTCACGCTTCGCTGCGTTATCTGCAGGATCTTGACGTGGACTTCGTCCGCTACGAGAGCACGCTGGGGAAAAGCATTACGGAACCGAGGGTCCGTGCGCTCGTCGAAGGGTTGCAGCAGACGGTGAAAACGCTGGGCTACCGCAGCTGGATCAGGATGATCGAAGACGAAGCCGCCTATGATGCCGCAAAGGCAGTCGGGGTCGACATGATCCAGGGGAACTATCTCAGTCCCATCGATACCATCAAGGAGTAAAGAATGAAATATGGTGAAGAGATTATCGCAAACTTTGATGTGGAGAAGGATCTTGAGATCTGGCCAAACGAGCACAAACGCGACTATATTATCAAGATGACCCTGCCGGAGTTCAGCTGTCTCTGTCCGCGCAGCGGCTACCCGGACTACGCGACGATCTACCTGGAGTATACACCCGATGAGTGGGTGGTCGAACTCAAGGCGATCAAGCTCTACATCAACGCCTTCCGCGATCGTCACATCTCCCATGAAAACAGCGCGAACGAGATCTATGAAGTCCTCGAGCGCAAACTCAAGCCCAAATGGATGAAAATCACGGCGGACTTCAACCCCCGCGGGAATGTTCATACGGTCATCGAGATCGACAGCAGCCGAATAACAAAATAAATCATATAAATAATATTAATATTATAACGCCATAATATTTAACGATTCTGTGGTAAAATTCTGCCCTAGATTCCATGAGGAGATGGGGGAGAAAATGCAAGAGTCATTAGCGGACTTTTTTCAGACGCAGATGGAGCGTCAACTGGCCAAACGCAGCGGCGACGGTGCGGAGGCGATCATGATGGACATGCGGGACGACGGCATCGATTTTTATGCCGTGCTGAAACAGGATAAGCCGCTCTGCTTCTTCTGCCGGGGTATCCGGTACTTCAAATCCCCCGACGGTACCTTTACGATGCAGGCGGCGGACGGCACGGGGCTTCCCATTGATGAGAACGAATACCGCAGCCGTCTGGATTATGCGCTTTCGTGCATCGGCGCCAGTTCCGAAACGGGCGTCGGCGTGCTCGTCAAGAAACATATCAAAACCCTCTGATGCGTACGTTGACACTGATGCGGCATGCGAAGTCCTCCTGGGACGACCCGGCCCTCGGTGATCACGAACGTCCCCTCAATGCCCGCGGCAAGAAAGCGGCCAAAACCATGGCGGAGCGCCTTCACGCCGAACACTATACCCCCGATCTCGTCCTTGTCTCTTCCGCCCGGCGTACCCGGCAGACGGCGGCGGCATTGCAAAAAGTTTATGACGGGGCGTTAGCCGTCCAAACGGAACCGTTATTGTACGAGGCTTCGTCCGAAACCTACGCCGAGGTGATCCGAAAGGTCGATGACGCCGTCGACGAACTGATGATCATCGGACACAACCCGACCATAGAGTGGATCGCCGAAACGTTGGGCGGAAAAGCCGTCCACATGCCGACCGCGGCCTATATCCGATTCGAGATCCCCTGCAGCTGGTCGGCATTTCAATTCGAACGCTATAAAACACTCGCCTACGATTACCCCAAATCCGACAAATAATCCTTCAGCCATGCCTTTGCACCTTCCTCATCCGAGAACGCGCCCTCGAGCTGGGCGTCGTAGGCCGCATCCAGGATCGTTTTGAAACGGGGGGAGGGTGATAGCCCGGCGGCGATAAGCGCCTCCCCGTTCAGCAGGGCGGCCCTGGGCGCATTCAGCACGCCCAGTCTCTCCGCCTTGTGCAGCAGCCAGGCCACGGCGTCGCTCGTCTCGGCGGCGGGGTGGCGTCCCCGGTAGCAGGCTTCGGCAACGGCGGCGATCGTATCGATGCGGACGTCCCGTGCCAGGCGCATTACCTCCGCGTCCGACGCCGCTTCGGCGTAGAGCCGTTCGGGTTGGCCGTGGTACTTTACATAATCAAGCACGTTCAAAACAAGCCGTTTGTCATCGGTGAGTGAGGTGAGAAAGGCGTTTGGATCTCGCATGCCGATGCAGAGCGGGGCGAACATCATGGCAAGGGGGTCGCTTTCCACGCGGCGGCGGATAGATGCCATCGTATCGAGCGCCCGCAGCACGACGTCCCAGAGATCGGTCGTCTCCAGGGCGGCAAGTTCGGGAAAGAACGGGGTGATGTGAAGAAGATGCATCGTCCGCAGTCCGACGGAGGGGGTGTCGGATTTGAGCAGCAGCTTTTTGAACTCTTCGAAGATGCGCTCTTTGGGCAATTCGGCAAGTACCCCCTGCGCCATCATCGTGTGCGCCAGGTGCACCAGATGCGGGTCCGGGATGAGACGGAAACGGGCGGAGAACTGTACGGCGCGCAGCAGCCGCAGCGGGTCTTCAACGAAGGTGCTCTCATTGACGCAGCGCAGGGTCTGCGCCTCCAGGTCTTTTTCGCCGCCGTAGGGATCGAGGAGGAGTTTTTCGAGGGGATCGTAACCGATGGCGTTCACGGTGAAATCACGCCGTTTGGCCGCCGTTTTAAAATCAAACGTTTCAAACGTCGTGACCGCAAACCCCGTATGGCCCGGCCCGGTTTTCGTCTCGACCCTGGGGAGGGAGAGGTCGAGGTCATAACCGTTCAGCGTGAGCTTCAGGACACCGAAGGATTTGCCGACGCTGTTGACGCTCCCGAAGGGCTTCAGCAGCGGAATAAGGGCCTCCAGGGAGGCCGCACCGAAACACTCGATGTCGATATCTTTGCTGGGCATCCCCAGCAGGGCATCGCGTACATAGCCGCCGACCAGTACGGGCCGTACCCCCTGCGCGGCGAGGGCGTTGATAAGCGGGGCGAGGGTATCGGGAACGGCGGGTATCGGCTTCATACCGTTATTGTAGCGAAGGCTTTTGCTATAATTGCGGAAACAAAAGGGGAGACCCCCTGTAAAGAGGATACGATGGGTAGAGCGTTTGAATACCGCCGCGCGGCGAAAGAGAAGCGCTGGGGCAATATGTCCCGGATTTTTCCGAAACTGGCCAAAACGATCACGATGGCGGCCAAAGCGGGGGGACCGGACCCCGATATGAACCCGCAGCTGCGTCTGGCGATCCAGACCGCCAAAGCGCAGAACATGCCCAAGGACAACATCGAGGCGGCGATCAAGCGCGCCAGCGGGAAAGACGCCGCGGACATCGCCGAGGTCAATTTTGAGGGCAAAGGGCCGCACGGCGCGCTGATCTTCGTCGAGTGCGCGACGGACAACAACAACCGCAGCGTCGCCAACGTGCGCAGCTACTTCAACAAAAGCGGGGGCGAACTGCTCAAAACCGGTTCACTCGAGTTCATGTTCGACCGCAAAGCGGTCTTCGAATTTGAAAAAACGGACGCGATGGATCTTGAGGAGATGGAGCTTGAGCTGATCGATGCCGGTCTTGAAGAGCTGGACGAGAACGAGGGCACCGTTTACGTCAACGGCGACTATACCAGTTTCGGTTCACTCCAGGAAGCCCTGGAGGGGATGGGAATCGAAGTGAAGAAGGCCTCCTTGCAGCGCCTTCCGAACAATCCGCAGAGCTTCACCGAGGAGCAGATGGAAGAGGTCGAGAAGCTGATCGACAAACTTGAAGAGGACGATGACGTCCAGGCCGTCTACACGAACATCGAATAACCCCCTGCGGGGGCCCTACTGCCTCCCCGCTGACCACCCACTGCCTTTTTTGTAATCATTCTGCTACTGTACCGCGATACGATTTTGGTTATCATAGTTCCAAGAATGCCATTTCCGGTCTGCGGTCCGGAGACGTGTTTTGGCGCAATGTCCGGAAGGACTCTGAAGGATTGCGATGAAAAAACATACCAAGATTCTGGCGACAGTAGGCCCCGCGTGCGAGGACGTCGACACCCTGGAACGGATGATCCGTGCGGGCGTGAACGTCTTCCGTCTCAACTTCAGCCACGGGACCCACGACTACCACGAAGCCAATCTCAAACGCATTTACGAAGCGGCGAGCCGCTGCGGCCTGATCGTCGGCGTGCTGCAGGATATCAGCGGACCGAAGGTGCGCATCGGCCTCATCGACGGCATCGTGGAGCTCTCCCCCGGCGACAGGATTGAGTTCACGGCCGAAGAAAGCGACGGGGTCTTTATCGCGCCGGGACGCCTGCGCCTCAGCCTCAACCACCCGGAACTGCTGGCCAAGGTTGAGAAGGGGGAGGCGATCTATTTTGCGGACGGCTCCCTGCGCACCACGGTCGTCGCGACGGGCGACAGCGTTGTCTGCGAAGTGCAGAACAGCGGCCAACTCAGCTCCCGCAAGGGGGTCAACTTCCCCCACACTTCCCTGGGACTGGAGGTCCTGACGGCAAAGGACCGCGAAGATATAGCCTGGGGGGTGAAGAACGGGGTCGATTTCATGGCGATCTCCTTCGTGCAGACGGCAAAGGACATGGAGGACGTTCGGGCCGAAGTGGAGCGCCATGGCGGGAATACCCAGCTGATCGCGAAGATCGAGAAGTTCGACGCCGTCGAAAACATCGACGCGATCCTCGAAGCCAGCGACGGGCTGATGGTGGCGCGGGGCGACCTGGGAATCGAGGTCCCTTTCTACAAGGTCCCGACGCTGCAGAAGATGCTTATCCGCAAAGCCAACGAAAAAAGTAAACCCGTCATTACCGCCACGCAGATGCTCCTCTCCATGACCCAGGCCGAACGGGCGACGCGGGCGGAGATCAGCGACGTCGCCAATGCCGTGCTCGACGGTACCGACTGCGTGATGCTCTCCGAGGAGAGTGCCGTGGGTGCCTACCCGGTCAAAGCGGTCGAAACGATGACGGAAACGATCCGCGAGACGGAGAAGATCTACCCGTACCACAAGTTCGCGCAGTTCGAATGTTTCGACGAGATGGACGTGATCGACGAATCGGCGGTCCTGCTGTCGCAGAAGATCGACGCCGAGGCCATTATCGCGCTGACGGCCTCGGGGCAATCGGCGAAAAAACTGGCCCGCTACCGCCCCGAGAACCCCATTTTGGCCGTGATGCACAGTGACCGCGTGGCGCGCCTTCTCACCCTGGTGTGGGGGGTCGTTCCGGCGTTTCTGACGCGGACGACGAGCGTGGACAAGATGCTCATCGAAGTGGTGCAGAGCGGTCTGGCGCGGCAGGTGCTTGACCGCCACGCCATGTACATCGTTACCGCGGGCGACCCCATCGGCGTGCCCGGTACGACGAACGCCATCCGCATTCTGCGCGAAAACGAGATGGAGTATTTCGCGTCGGCGGCGCTCAAAAAGCGCTCCAAGAAGATGCCAGAGGGTACCGCAACCCTCTTTTAATAAAGGACGACCGTTATGAGTGAAACCGCCAACGTTTGCGATATTGTTATTTTCGGAGGGCACGGGGATCTCTCCCTGCGCAAGCTCATTCCCGCCCTTTACCACCTCTGCAGCGACGGCTACGTCGCGCCGACGAGCCGCATCATCGCCACGAGCCGCCACGAGGTGTCGCGCGAGGAGCATCTCGCCCTGGTCAAGGAGAAGCTGCAGCTTTTCCTCAAAGAGGGGTGTTTTGAAGAGGCGCACTGGGAGAGCTTCGCCCGGCAGCTGGAGGTCGTTACTGTTGACCTGGGCGTGGAGGAGAGCTACGGTGCCCTCGCCCAGATGCTCGGCGAATACCCCGACCGCGACCGCGTCAACTACCTCTCGACGGCGCCCACCTTCTTCGGTCCGATCTGCAAAGCGCTCAACCACTGGGGGCTCATCACGCCGGTCAGCCGCGTGGTCCTGGAGAAGCCGATCGGCCGTGACCTGGCCTCCTCGAAGGAGATCAATGACGAGGTGGCCCTCTATTTCGAAGAGCAGGCGATCTTCCGGATCGACCACTACCTGGGGAAGGATACCGTTCAGAACATTCTCGCCCTGCGCTTTTCAAACATGCTGTTCATGCCCTTGTGGAACGGACAGGATATCGACCACGTGCAGATCACGGCGGCCGAGAGCGTCGGTCTGGAAGGGCGTCACAGCTACTACGAGGATTACGGCGCCTTCCGGGACATGATCCAGAACCACCTGATGCAGCTGCTCTGCCTTGTGGCGATGGAGCCGCCCTGTTCGCTTGAAGCCGACAGTATACGCGACGAGAAGGTGAAGGTGCTGCGTTCGCTGCGCCCCTTCGCCTCCGGCGACGTGAGCGAAAAAACGGTCCGCGGCCGCTACACGGCGGGGATCATCAACGCCGAGAAGGTGCCCGGATACCTCGAAGAGGGGGTCTCCCCCGATTCGACCACCGAGACCTTTGCGGCGGTGCGGGCCGAGGTGGACAACTGGCGCTGGCAGGGGGTGCCTTTTTACCTGCGGACCGGCAAGCGGATGAGCAAGCGCTACACGGAGATCGTCGTGCAGTTCAAAGAGGTCCCCTACCAGATCTTCGCGAACAAGGGGCGCTGCATCTCCCCCAACCGGCTGGTGATCATGCTGCAGCCCGAGGAGAGCATCAAGCTCAAGATCATGACGAAGATCCCGGGGCTCTCCGAGCAGATGCACCTGCGGGAGATGGCGCTCGACCTGAACATCCCGGAAAACGCGCCGCGCACCCCGGAAGCGTACGAACGGCTGCTGCTCGACGTCATCCGCAACAACGCGACGCTCTTTATGCGGCGCGATGAGGTCGAAGCGGCGTGGCGATGGGCGGACCCCATTCTCGAAGAGTGGGAAGGGGGCGCGGTCGGCCTCAAGAGCTATGCCGCCGGGACCGACGGACCGACGGCGGCCATCGCCATGATCGAGCGTGACGGCAGGAGCTGGTATGAAGAGCACTGAGACCGTTTTTCACATCTACGATTCGCTGCCGACCCTGCACAAGACGCTTGCCTACAAGGTGGCGCGGGACCTCGATGCGGCCATAGCGGAAAAAGGGAGCGCCTCGCTGCTGCTCTCGGGCGGCAATACGCCCCGTCCCTTCCTCGTACAGCTGGCCGCCGAGAACGTCGACTGGAGCCTGGTGACGGTGGGGCTCGTGGACGAACGCTGGGTCGACCCGGAATCGGGGGCGAGCAACGAAAACCTGGTCCGCAGCGAATTGCTCGCCAACGGGGCGGAGGCGGCCACCTTCGTCGGCATGTACCGCCCGGGCGAAACGGCGGCGGAGGCGGTAGCCGGGGTTGAGGCCGCTTACAAGGCTTTTTTCCCCTTTGACGTCGTGGTGCTCGGCATGGGAAGCGACGGCCACACCGCCTCGCTCTTTCCGGGCCGTCCCGAGCTGGAGGGTCTGCTGAACGATGCCGCCCTCTGCGGGGCTGCCGAGGCCCCGACGGAACCGAAAGAGCGGATGTCGCTCTCGCTGCATGCCATCGCCGCCGCCGCGCACTGCTACCTGCACATCGAGGGCGGGGCGAAACTGGCCGTATACGAAGCCGCCCTCGACGGTGATGATGTGGCTATAATGCCTGTTCGTGCCGTGCTGAACCACCCCGACATCGCACTGGAAGTCTTTTACGCCTAGGAGGTCATCATGCATCCCGTTATCCTTGAAGTGACCGAGCGGATCCGCACGCGATCCACCCCGACCCGTGAGCGCTACCTGCAGCGGATCGACGCGGCGCACCATGCGCACCGCGCCAACCGCGAAGTGCTTGGGTGCAGCAACCTTGCCCACGCCATGGCCGCGGAGTCCGAAGATGAAAAGAGCAAATTGGCGGGAACGGTGACGCCGCATATCGGGATCGTCACCGCCTACAACGACATGCTCTCCGCCCACCAGCCCTACGCCACTTACCCTCCGCTGATCAAGCGCGCGCTCATGGATATCGGCGCGACGGCGCAGGTGGCCGGCGGGGTTCCGGCGATGTGCGACGGGGTGACCCAGTCGCAGCCGGGGATGGAGCTCTCCCTTTTCAGCCGCGATACCATCGCGATGGCGACAGGCATCGCCCTGTCGCATAACGTCTTCGACGGCGCGCTTTACCTCGGCGTCTGCGACAAGATCGTACCGGGGCTGCTCATCGGGGCGCTGACCTTCGGACACCTGCCCGCCGTCTTCGTCCCCGCGGGACCGATGCCCTCGGGGATCAGCAATGCCGAAAAGGCGCTTGTGCGCCAGGAGTACGCCCAGGGCAAGGTCGGCAAGGACGCCCTGCTGCGGACCGAGGCCGCTTCGTACCACAGCAGCGGGACCTGCACCTTCTACGGCACGGCCAACTCCAACCAGATGCTGATGGAAGTGATGGGGCTGCACATCCCCGGCAGCGCCTTCGTCAATACGAACACGCCGCTGCGCGACGCGCTGACATCGGCGGCGGCGCAGCGGGTGGCGGCGCTCACCCAGCTGGGAGAGGCCTACCTGCCCGTCGGACGGATGATCGACGAGCGCAGTTTTGTCAACGCCGTCATCGGCCTGATGGCAACAGGGGGGTCGACGAACCACACCCTGCACCTCATCGCCATGGCAAAGGCGGCGGGAATCGTGCTGACCTGGGACGACTTTGACGCTCTCTCCGCCGTGACGCCTCTGCTTTGCAAGATGTACCCCAACGGCCAGGCGGACGTCAACCATTTCCGCGACGCGGGCGGCATGGGGCTCGTTATCCGCGAACTCCTCGACGCGGGGCTGCTGCACGAGGATGTCCAGACCGTGATGGGGACGGGGCTGCGCCGCTATACGGAGCGCCCGGCGCTGGAAGAGGGTGCGCTCGCCTTCCACCCCGCGCCCAAGGCGTCACTCAATCCCGAGGTTGTTTCGACCGTGGAGGAGCCCTTCTCCCACGAAGGGGGGCTGGCCCTGCTGGAGGGGAACCTCGGCCGCAGCGTCATCAAGATCTCAGCACTTAAACCAGAGCTGATGCACATCGAAGGCGAAGCGCGGGTCTTCGACTCCCAGGAGGCGCTGCAGAGCGCGTTCAAGGTGGGGGAGCTCGAACGCGACTTTATCGCCGTCGTCCGTTTCCAGGGGCCGGGGGCCAACGGCATGCCTGAGCTGCACGGTTTGATGCCGCCGCTGGGCGTGCTGCAGGATAAGGGGTACAAGGTCGCCATTGTCACCGACGGCCGGATGTCGGGGGCGTCGGGCAAAGTGCCTTCTGCCATCCACATGACGCCCGAAGCGGCCCACGGCGGTCTGCTGGCCAAAGTGCGCGACGGGGACCGCATGGTGCTCGACGTGCACGAAAAGCGGCTGGAGCTGCTGGTCGATGCGGCGGAACTGGCTGCGCGGGAACCCGCGTCGCCGTCGCTTCTGCACAATCGTCACGGCATGGGCCGCGAACTTTTTGCCCTGATGCGCCAAAACGTCGGCAGCGCGGAAGAGGGGGCGACGATCTTTGACGCCGTCGGAGAGGAGCGGGCATGACAGCAGCGGAACTTTTTAATATCTCGCCGGTCGTGCCGGTCGTCGTGCTTGAAAAAGCGGAAGACGCCGTACCGTTGGCCGAAGCGCTGCTTGAGGGCGGTGTCGGCATTATGGAGGTGACCCTGCGCAGCGACGCGGCCCTGGCCTCCATCGAGGCCATTGCCAAAGCGGTGCCGCAGATGCATGTCGGCGCCGGGACCGTTATTGACGCTAACGGCCTGCTACGGGTCCGTGAGGCGGGCGGCCAGTTCTCGTTCAGTCCCGGCATCAGCCCGGAGCTGTTGGAAACGAGCGCGACGGAGGGGATCGCTTTCATCCCCGGCGTCGCGACGGCGAGCGAAGTGATGATGGCGATCAACGCCGGCATCACGGGCTGCAAACTCTTCCCCGCCACCGCCGTCGGGGGCGTCGAATTGCTCAAGGGGTTCGCCGGGCCTTTTCCGGAGATGCGTTTCTGCCCCACCGGCGGCGTCAGCCTCACTAACATGAACGACTTTCTCGCCCTGCCGAACGTCTCGTGCGTCGGCGGCAGCTGGATCGTGCCGAAAGCGGACGTGGGTGCGGGGGCGTTCGGGAAGATTACGGCGCTGTGCAAAGAGGCGATTGCGAAAGCGCAACGGTAGCGCTCACTGCTCGATCTGGCGCAGGATCTCCTTGGCTATCCGCTCCATCCGTTCCAGGCTGATATGGGCCTTTTCCAGGAACACCGGGTTGTACTGCTCCGGGTCAGACCACTCCTTGCCCTTGATCTGGCACCTTCGGGCAAGCTTTTCGATGCCGAGGTCGTGCAGGGCGAATCCCAGTTCCGTCCACAGAAGGGTTAGATCCTTCTCCGCGGCGTGGTCGCGTTTGCCGGTGTCGCGCACCTGCCGGATATAGACGGAAGTCTCCCGCGCGGCGGTGATGACGTTTCGCAGCGCAGTGACGGATTGCCGTTTGCGCGCTTCACCGGCACGGCCCAGGTTGATGAGCCATGACCCGGTATGTTTGAAGATGTCCCAGAGTACGCCGGCGCTAATATCCATCATTTCCCTTTAAAGTGTTTACGTTAAAAATAAGCAATCTCTACTTGGTTCGTGGCTTATTGATTACTTCGTATAGGGTGCTAGTTCCCTAATTGAGTTCATATACATGGTTCCTATCATTTAGATCATATAGGGTCTTTATTATCTTGCCAGTTTCTGATATTGAGTGGAGTTCCCAATGCCCATTTTCTCTAATAATCAATTTCTTTCTATAAAGAAAGCCTGCACCACTTGAAATAATATTATACATTTGAACGATTTTTTGTGTGAGTGGAGACTCGCCCCCTTCTTTGTGAGGGAGAAGAATATAACCATAGCATTCTCTGATAGGGTATTTACTTTCATCCATAAAGTCATCGTCATGGGAAAGGATGATTCGTCTTTCTTCCCTTGCAAATCGCCAAACACGATCATCTTTGTATCCAAGCATCCCCTGTTCCCATGGGTCAGTAACGTTACCACCAAGATAGCGTATCAGGTCAGTGACACCTTGTCCAAGATTTTCATCTACAAAATATCTTGGTTTCCTGATGAACTTAAAACCATTTTCTTGTTCAAATGTTTTCTCGAATTCTTTGATTTCTTTATCCGATGGATATCTTATTTTTTCCCAACCCATATCTTTATCTCAATTACTTTATTAGTTTAGGAAATATTACTCTATCAAAAGAAACTCTGTCAAATGAACAGATGTATCCAGCAGTAACACATTGGAAAATGTTATGCGTAGTGATGAAAAATAGCGCAGATTTAATAGGTAGAGAACATGAATTTTTGTAATAATAATGTGACAAGGCTGAGACGCTGCAGAGTCGGTAGCGCAGTAGACTTACGCATTTTATTATTAAGGAATTATCAGATGTTCATCACGTCAAAAGAGGTTGAAACCGTCATTGGAAAAGAGCTGGCAGACCGCCTGTGTGAATGGCTGCGTACGAGTTCGCCGATCAGCTGCATTGTCGAGCAGGGCGCTGAAGATGCCATACGGTTCAACGTGGACGAGGCCATGGATTTTTCCAAGATCAAGATGCACAGCGATGCACTCAAGCGCGAGTTTTTCCCCCACATTGCGAAGCTCAAACAGTACATGGCCAGCACCCCGGCACGCCCGGATCTTTCCGCCTAACCCCTCTTTCCCCACCCTGCCCGGGCCTGGTATGATTTCAGGCATGAATGAACGAAGCGGCAGGGTGGTCTCCCTCATTATCGGTCCCGAAGCAAAAACGGCGCTCGAAAGCGTACCTTCCGTTACTGCCGTTGCGGGCAGGGGGCTTGCCGGCGACCGCTACTATTTCGGCCGCGGCAGCTTCAACGCGCCCCAGTTCGACCCAGGCGTGCGCGAGGTGACGCTGATCGCCGCCGAGGCGATCGCCGAGTGCAACCGGAGGCTCGGTACGGCGCTCTCCGCCGCTGATTTCCGGCGCAACATCGTTACGGAAGGGATCGACCTTGCCGCACTCAAGGGACAGCGGTTCCGTATCGGGGAGGTGACGCTGCGGTGGGTGCGGAGCGCGCCGCCCTGCCGCTACCTTTCGCGGCTGCTTGGCGAGGATATGATGGCGGGTCTCAAGGGAATAGGCGGTATCCGTGCCGTGATTGAGAGGGGCGGGGCGATCAATGAAGGAGACACGGTCCATGTCCTATCGTGAAAAACTGCGTGCCTTTCCCGACGGGGCGCAGGAGGTACTCTACGAGGGGAAGCGTTACCTGATGCGCAAAGAGACGCACCTGGACGGCAGGCTCATCAAACTCTACGCCGAAGAGCTCGGGGGCAACGACTTCGTAAGCCTGAACTACTACGAGACAGCCGCCGCCCCGCTGCTCAAACCCTGCGAGATGCCCGCCGAAAAAGTGATCGCCTTTATTGAGAACGCTACGTTGCGGTGAGCGCGCCCTTAGAAGGCGTAAGTCACCTGCATGCTGACGCTGGACTGGCTGTGTTTCGATCCGATTTCGTATGGGCCGGAGAGGTTGGCGGAGGTAAACCGTTCTTCGACTTCCGGCGCATAGGCGATGGCGAGGTCGCACGCGAGCGTTTCGTTGAGGTGATAGGTTCCCCCTACAGTGAAGTGCTGTTCCACGGTGGCCGGGAACCCGAGCAGGTTGAACATATTCAGTGCCGCGCCGCCGTTGCTCATCCAGTCGAGCTCTTTGATCGGGCTTTTGGCGTAGTTGTATCCCGCTCTGAGCTGTCCCAGTTCGGACGTAAACTCATAGCCGATCATAAAGACGTCTTGATCGCTCCAGCCGAAATCTTTGTACCCTTTGGCGTCGCTCCAGGCGATACGCTTATAGTCGAACGCGGCGGTATGGCTGCCTAGAGTGTAGGAGAGCCCCGCACCGTATTCGACCGGCTGCTCCAGCTCCGAGGAGATGCCGGTAACGCCCGCAGTGGCAAACGGGGCCGTTGCATTCGTCAGCTGGTCTTTGTAGTCCATCGTGATGGCGGATTTATAGACGAGGCCCACCTTGGCGCCCGTGATGCCGGCTTCGCCCAGGTCGTAAGAAGCCCCCAGGGTGTACCCAAAAGCGATATCCTGTGCGATGCCCGAGCCGACGGTGCTCCCGTTGTTATAGTTGATATCGAGTGCGCCGTACTGGATGATCGCCGTCGCGCCGATGCTGAAGCCGTGGGAGGTATACGCTACCGGGACGCCGAACTGCATCAGCTGCAGGTTCGTCACCATCTGCATCGTGGTCCCTGAGGTGTCTTCGCGGTAATCGGTTCCCATGCCCCCGGTGCCCCACATCCCGACGCCGAGGTAAAGGTTGTCATTGATCTTGGCCGCAATCGATACTTCCGGAATGACATTCAGGTCGGCATCGCTCTGCTGGTAGCCCGCACCGCCGTCGTATTTGACATCCGGCATGAAGATCGTGCCGCCGAATGAGATCTCCGTGGCGGGGACTTCGGTAATCATTGCGGGGTTGGCCAGGGCCGATTCCGCCCCGTGGCTCAGCCCGATGCCGATACCGCCCATGCCGCGCGCTTTGGCTCCGAGACCGATAAGGTGGTCTCCGTTGGTCGCGAATGCGGACGTTGCCCCGAGTGCTGTCACGGCAGCAAGCGCCAGTCGTGTTGATTTGTTCATTTGTTCTCCTAGAAAGCTTTTTAAAAATTCAAAAAAAGAGTGCGACTATCTATCACAATTTTTTGGTTGCATAATAATCTATTGCCTGCGTAAAATGAATGGGCAATTCTGTCAAAAATTTGCCTATTTCTATAAAAGAGGGACGTTTTTGTATGAAAACAGTGTTAATTGAAATGGGGTTTAAAAAATAAATTTTTTTAAAAAAACAAGGATTTTTACAGATAGGTTTCAGTGGTGTAACATATGTGATACCGATCACAGGATGGCAGCGTGCTGCGGCATCCGGCCGAGCCGTGCGGTCAAGCTTCCATCAACGTTTTTGCCAGCCGCATTGCGGCGATGACGGCGCCTTCGAGGTAGCCGCCCTCCTCGGCGGAGGTTTCCGTCCCGCAGAAGCGGATGCGTTCCGAAGCCTCCGTTTCCATCCCGTAGCGGGGGTGGGCGTCGAGGGGTTCGCGGTCGGCGGGGACGGAGGTATAGGGGTCGCTGCGCCAGTTGTGGTAGCGGAAGAGTTCGTAGTCGCGGGCCTGCGCTCCGAAAAGGCGCTCAAGCTGTTCGATCACGCGTTCAGGCTGGGAGTCGTCGGCGGAACGGGTGTGGTAAAAGCCGAAAAGCGCCCCTTTGTTCCGGGTCGAAGCGTCGTGCACTTCGGAGAGGGGGCCGCGGTGGCTGGTGGCGAACCCGCTGAGCCCCCGCTCGCGCCAGAACGGTTCGGCATAGGTGACGATGCACTTGGACGAAAAGCCCATCCAGGTCGGGATGGCGAGCATCTTTTCACGCATCGGCGCCGCCAGCGGCGGTTCAAAAGCGATGGTGTCGGCACAGAGGCGTGGCGGGAGGGTGATGATGCAGTGCGAGGCCCGCAGCGTTTCGCCGTCGGTCTGCACGGTGACACCCTCGCTGTCGGAGTGGATCGTACGCACGGGGGTTTCCAGCCTGATGTCGACGTCGCCTAAGCGTTCGGCCAGGGAGGATGTCAGCATGCCCGCCCCCCCTTCGATCCTGTAGGAGGGGGCATTTTGCCCGGTGCGGAAGTACTGCACGCCTTCGGGCGCGTCATAGGCGAAGGCGCCCTGGTCGTAGTGGCGGAACAGGGTGAGGCCCAGGGCATCGATGAGGTGCCGTATGTGGTGCTGGTGGGGCCAGATCCAGGTAGGGCCGAGGTCGAAGCGCTCCCCCGCCTCCTCTACCGTAAGGATCCTGCCGCCGATGCGCGGCCGCCCTTCGAGCAGGGTGATGCGGTAGCGCTCTTGCAGCAGGTAGGCCAACAGCAGACCGTTCAGGCCCGCCCCTACGATAATGAGTTCCGGTTTCATGTGCGAAGTATATTCCTTTTAGGATCAACCCAAACGCTTAAACAGTTTCTGCATTGAAAGCTTTATGTTGGCATCATCTTTTGCTTCGGGGGTGTGCACAATCCGTTCCGCTCCGCCCCGTCTGTGGCTTCTAATGTTAAGCAAAATTTCTGCTTTGCGGAGGGCTTGCCTGGCAGGGCTGTCAGGGCTTTCGGCGCCGATGATGTATTTCGTACGGTGACACATCAACCTTACGGATTCACGATTTGGGAAAAGGGTTTCTTGCCTTTAAGTAGCGTCCCCCTATACTTGTGGCAACGAAAAAAGGGGCGTAGAACCCCGAAATAACAAGGAATCGATGATGCAGATGGTCGATATGAGTTCACCGGAGTTCCTCGCCGAACTCGAAAAAACGAAAAAATTCACCGACAAAGTCAACGCCCAGTTCGGATGGGTCTACAACCCGAATCATGACGTCAACGAGGGGGTCTTGATGGGACTGGCCCGTCACAAGATACTGTACGGAAAGCGTTTCTGCCCCTGCTTCATGGTCCTCGAAGACGAGAACGGCAAACACAAAAGCGCCGATGACCGCATCTGCCCCTGCAAACCCGCCATTGAGCACGAAGTTCCCGAAGAGGGCAAGTGCCACTGCGGTATCTTCTGTACCCCCGAATACGCTTCTACCCACGACATGTAAGGTCCCGTCCGCCTTGTGCGGATGACACCGCTGCCGCTTTTTTTACGTTGCCGTCGCGATTTGGCTATGATGTGAAAAAGTTTTGCCATGACCGATCACGCTACCGATAAATATTCCGTACTCAAAGACCGTTTCGGTCACAACGCCTTTCGCCCGCTGCAGGAGGAGGCCGTTGATGCCATTCTCGCCGGCCGCGACCTGCTGATGATCCTGCCTACCGGCGGCGGGAAGTCGCTCTCCTACCAGCTGCCGGCGCTGCTGATGGAGGGGACGACCGTCGTCATCTCCCCGCTGCTTGCGCTCATGCACGACCAGGTCCAGAGCCTGAAAGCCCAGGGGATGCGCGCGGAGATGCTCTCCTCGATGCAGACGGCGGAGGAGAGCAGCGAGATCGTGCGCCGCCTCTACGCCGGGGAGATCGATTTTCTCTACCTCTCCCCCGAACGCCTCAATACGGAGGGGATGCGGAACATCCTTTCCTCGATTAGGCTCAACTACTTTGTCATCGACGAGGCGCACTGTATCAGCGAGTGGGGGCACGAGTTCCGGGCCGACTACCGCGCCCTGTCGCAGCTACGGGACTTTTTCCCCGGGATCGCTATCGCCGCGTTCACCGCGACGGCCACGTCGCATGTGCGCGAGGACATCCTGCGCCTGCTGCGCCTGAACGACCCTAAAGTCCTGCAGGGACAGATCTACCGCGACAACCTCCAGATCACCGTGCGCCACCGCATCAAAGACGGGTACGACCAGCTCCGGGACTTTCTCGACGACCACAAAGAAGAGAGCGGCATCGTCTACGCCTTCTCCCGCAAGAGCGTCGAGGCCGTCGCGCACTTTCTCCAGCAGAAAGGATATGCGGCGGCGGCCTATCATGCCGGGATGCCGACGGAGCAGCGCAACGCTGTTTTTCACGACTTCGTGCACGACCAAGTCCGGATCATCGTCGCGACGATCGCCTTCGGGATGGGCATTGACAAGAGCAACATCCGCTACGTTTTTCACATGAGCCTGCCCAAGACCGTCGAGAACTACTACCAGGAGATCGGGCGGGCGGGGCGCGACGGCGACCATGCCGACGTCGTCATGCTTTTCGGGGCCCAGGACCTTATCCAGCAGAAGCGGTTCGTCGAGATGAACGAGGACGAGCAGTACAAGGCGCACCTGATGCAGAAGCTCGGCGCGGTGCACCGCTACGCTTCGGCGGAGACCTGCCGTCACCAGCAGCTCGCCGAATACTTCGGCGACCGCATCGAGCCCTGCGGGACGCACTGCGACAACTGCCTGGAGCCAGAGTACGACCGGCGCGACATCACGACCGAGGCGCAGATGCTTCTCTCGGCTGTCTACCGGACGGGGCAGCGGTTCGGCAAGAGCTACCTGGTTGACGTCCTGCGCGGCTCGCGGGAGCAGAAGGTACTCGCCAACGGGCATGACGAACTCTCCGTTTACGGGGTCGGCGAGGCACTGAACAAGAAGCAGTGGCTCGTGCTCATCGACCGGATGCTCGAGATAGGGGCGGTGGACCTGAACGAGCACCATGGTCTCTTTCTCACCCAGGAGGGTCTGGCCGTGCTCAAAGGCGAGGTGCCGGTCCTTATCCGTGCCGACCGTCTCAACGTCCGGGCCAAAACCGTGAAAAAGGCCGCGCCGGAGAGTTTCGACTATGACACGGAGCTTTTCGAGGCACTGCGGGCACTGCGGTTCGAGATCGCCCAGGAGCACGGGGTGCCGCCCTATGTCGTTTTCGGGGACAAAACCCTCAAGGAGATGGCGGCATCGCGGCCGCAGAGCAAGGCGCAGATGCTTGAGGTGGGCGGCGTCGGCGAGGTGAAATTCGAGCGCTACGGGGCGCAGTTTTTGGTGCTGCTGCAGAGCTGACTTTGCAATTTTTTCGATTTTCTGGTACTTTGGAGACTTACTGCCATCATTCTAAATGGCAAAACAGAGCGAAAGAGATGAATGAAACGTTTAGTGATCAAGGTCGGGACCGCCGTCCTGACCGAAAACAATAATATCGCCAAGGAGCGGATGCTCAACCTTGTCTCCATGGTGGCCGAATTGAAGAAAAAATATGATGTTGTTTTGGTCAGTTCCGGCGCCGTCGCGGCGGGCTACTCGGCGCTCAAACTCGACAAGCGCAAACAGATCGGCAAGAAGGCGCTGGCGGCGGCGGGGCAGCCGATTTTGATGACCAGCTACAAAAAGAAGTTCGACATCTACGACATCGACACCGCCCAGATCCTTCTGACTGAGGATGATTTCGACTCCCGCAAACGCACGAAGATGTTCCAGGAGATCATTGATGCGCATCTTCAGAACGATATTCTGCCCATCGTCAACGAGAATGACATCACCTCCACGCCCGATCAGCTTTTCGGCGACAACGACCAGCTCTCCGCCAACGTCGCCTTTGCGATCGGGGCGGAGCAGCTGATCATCCTCAGCGATATCGAGGGGTACTTCGACAAGAACCCCAAAGAGCACGCGGATGCGCAGCTGCGCAAAAAGGTAACGATCCTCACCCCCGGAGAACTGCTGGATGAAGCGACCCCCAGCAGTTTCTTCGCCACGGGCGGGATCGTCACCAAACTGAAAGCCGCCGATTTCGTGATGCGGCGCGGCATCGATATGTTTTTGTGCAACGGCTTCGACCTCACCGCCGCCCGCAATTATCTGCTCGACGGAGAACAGACGTCGGGGACCCTCTTTACGACGGAGTGAGCCCCGGCGGCGTCAGCAGGACGCCGCACGCCGCATCCCCGAACGTCAGACATCTTTTCTCGGCAGCGTAACAGAGCGTGTAGGCGCAGACGAGGCTGTCGAGAAAATCCTCTTCGGCCTTGAGTGCTTTGCCCCTGAGCGTCCCCAGAGGCGTTTTAAGGCTGTTTGGGAGCGTTAGGACTTCAAACAGGGCCGTTTGCAGCTTCGCCATGGCTCTCAGGCGCGTCTCCCTCGGGGCGGACGCTTTGTAGCGCAGGACCTTGCCTCCGTTGAAGAGAGCGAGGATGGTGGCGTGGGGGTAGACTTCGAAAAGGGTGCCCTCTTCAAAACCGATCCCCTCGGCTTCGAGCCCTTCGTAGAGGGCAAACCCCGCATAACGTTTAAAACGTTTTTCAAACAGCTGCGTGTTGACGGCGTGAACCCCGAGGCCGTAGCGGGCAAAGGTTTTGAGGAATTGCAGCTCGTTGGGGCGGTGGCCCGTAGCGTTTGGGATGATCATCGGGGCGTCGACGCCGACGCGGCAGCCCGGATAGGCGCGGACGACGTCGAGGATCGCTTCGACCGTCTCCGCATAATTGTAAGCGACGAGCCGCGCCTCCCCATCGAGGACAGCGACGCCGCTGGGATTGCCCTCCGCCCAGGCGAGGTCGATACCGATGTAAAACGGTGCCGGTGTCAGCGGCATGCCAGTAGTGCTTCCATCCCCGCAGTGAAAGCGGGTTTGCCGCCCCGGGCGGGATGGCGGACTTTGGTATGGGAGATCTGCAGCCGTTTGAGGGCCTCTTCCGCGCTGTTGCCGACGGCGACGACGGTGGTCACGGAGGGGAAAAGGGCAAGGAGGCGGCGCAGGAAGGGGGCCGCGTAGTCGATCTCCTTGCTTGTCGGTTTGCGGTTGGAGTCGGGATCGCCCCGGCCGTGGGGGTGGAAACAGAAAGCGTTCCAGCAGAGCGCGGCGGTGCGGTGCTTCTGCAGTACTTCCCAGACGATGCCCGCACTCTGTTCGCGGGTGTAGGGGGGCCTGGCGACCCGGTAACCGTGTTGTGCCGTAAAGAGGCTTCCCTCCAGCACGCCTTCGGCGACGAGGGCTTCGGAGCTGAAGGGGATGCCGGTCAGGCGGCAGCCGTTGTAGCCGGGGGCTTCGCCGACGAGCAGCAGGGTGGGCTGCAGCGCGCGCATCTGCTGCATGTAGCACTGCAGGTTGTGGCGCTGGGTGTTGGTGCGTTTGGCGGCGTAGAAGTTGGCGGCGTCCGCAACGACGACGGCGTCCTGGAGGCGTTTGCCAAAGCGCTTGATGTCAGCGTCGATCTTCACGGCTGCGGACATAGTCGATCACCTCGCCGGCATTGCCGCGGAAGAGGACGGGGATGGGGCTTTTGGCGATCTGGTAGTCATACATGGGGTCGTAGTAGTCGCGCAGCAGCATCCTGATCCACGGTTTGTGCTGCTCGGTCTCCCCGCTGCGGAGCTGCTCGGCGAAGGCGCCGGCGAAGAGCTGTTTGATCTGCCGGAAGCGTTCATCGCCGAGGCGCCTTCTGATGCGGTCAATTCCCGCGTTGGCGTCATCGAACCAGTGCCGTTCAGGCTGCTCGGGGAACATGATCCGGTACTCCTCCAGCGCGTGGGCGACGTACTCGTCGAAAGTGATGTCCACCCGCTCTTCCATCGTGGCGGTGAGGATAATGAGCCCCCCTTCGAGGAAGTTGTCGTAGACTGGCTTTGGGATGTAGACCCGCCCGACGTTGTGGCTTTCGTGCTCGATGACGAGGTGGCGGTGCTGCGCCGCCTCGTGGCGGATCAGGGCATAAGCGAGGCGGTCCTCGAAATCGATCTGGGAGGGCTGCGGCGTGATGTGCCGCCCGAAAGAGGAGCCGCGGTGGTTGGCGAGCGCTTCGAGGTCGACGGCGTTTGCCAGTTGGTGGATCAGCAGGGTTTTGCCCGTCCCGGTACGGCCGCTGATAATGAGGGTGTCGGCCTCTGCGCTGATGCGTTCGCTCTCCGCCATCAGAAAATTCCGGAAAGCCTTGTACCCCCCCTTGAGGCGGGGCAGGGAGACCCCCGCCTCTTCCAGCCACGCCTGGGCGATCTGGGAGCGCTGGCCGCCCCGGAAGCAGTAGAGCCAGGCGTCGGGATGGGCGCCTATAAAGTCGGCCCAGGCCCGGACCCGCTCCTGTTTGTGGGGACCGACGAGCTGTTTGCCGAGGGCCACGGCTTCGGCGTTGCCGGCCTCTTTATAGCGGATCCCGATGAGACGGCGCTCCTCGTCGGTCATCAGCGGCAGATTCACGGCACCGGGGAAAGCGCCCTTTTCGAACTCGACGGGGGCACGCACGTCGATGAGGGGGCGCCCTTCAAGTACGATGCTGCGGAAGGCATCGGTGAGCGGGAGGTTCTTGCGTTTTATCGCCTCGATCTCGTCGACTGTACCGATATTAATTTCCTGAGACATTAAATTATCTTTTTGTGGGAAATGGTAAAAGCACCAAAGGTGTGTGGGCCTGCTGCCGAAGCAAACATAGCGTTAGCGTAGGCAGAGGGGCTTTGCTCCTTTGGCGTTTTCAATAAGATGATATCAAACGACATCGATCAGGTGGGCTCCGCGTTCAACGGTTTGGCCGATGCTTTTGAGGTGCAGCCCCTCTGCTTCGGCGAGGGCGAGGAAGTCGGCGACGGCCTCTTTGCGCACGGCGCAGAGCAACCCGCCTGAGGTCTGGGCGTCGCAGAGGATATCTTGCTGCTCCGGGGTCATCGGGCCGACCTTGTGGCCGTAGCTCTGGAAGTTGCGGCGGGTGCCGCCAGGAACGCACTCCATGGCGAGGTACTCCTTGACTTTCGGCAGCAGGGGGACGTCGTCAAACCGGACGACGGCACCGATGCCGCTGCCTTCAACCATTTCGGCAAGGTGGCCCAGAAGCCCGAAGCCGGTGACGTCGGTGACGGCGGTGACCCCCTCCATGTGGGCGATCGCCGCCCCGATGGCGTTGAGCGTCGTCATCGCCTCGACGGCCGGGTCGATATCCCCTTCGGCGATTTTGCCCTGCTTCTGCGCCGTCGTGAGGATCCCGATACCGATCGGCTTGGTCAAAAAGAGCTCGCAGCCCGCTTCGGCGCCGTTGTTACGCTTGAGATGTTTATTGTCGACAATACCGGTGACGGCCAGGCCGAAGATGGGTTCGGGGGAGTCGATACTGTGGCCGCCCGCCAGCGGGATGCCCGCCGCTTCACAGACGGAACGTCCCCCTTCGATCACCTCGCGGGCGACCTCGTCGGACAGTTTGGCGATGGGCCAGCCGAAGATGGAGATGGCCATCAGCGGCTTGCCGCCCATGGCGTAGATGTCGCTGATGGCGTTGGTGGCCGCGATGCGCCCGAAGGTGAAGGGGTCGTCGACAATGGGCATGAAGAAGTCCGTCGTGGAGAGGACGGAAGTGCCGTTGCCCAGGTCAAAGGCCGCCGCGTCGTCGTTGCTGGCGTTGCCCACCAGCAGGGCGGGGTAGCTGATGTTTTCGCGGGCGCTCTGGAGGATATTGTCAAGCTGTTTTGGGGAGATCTTACAGCCGCAGCCGGCACCGTGGCTGTATTGGGTCAGTCGGATGTCATCCATGCGTGGCCTTTTCGCTTTTTCCGAATCATAGTCCTCTTTCGATAAGAACGCACTTTAGAGGCGCCATGGTATGATGCTGCAAAAGGAACGCTTATGCCGAATGAAACCGTCATTGACATCCCCCACTACGCGACATTGCGGTTGCGCCACGTCGTGCTCGATTATAACGGGACGCTCGCCCTGGACGGGGCGCTGACACCGGAGGCGGCCGCACTGCTGGGTGCGCTTTGCGCGCGTTACGACGTGCATGTCATCACCTCCGATACCTTCGGGACCGTGGCCAAGGCGCTGGCGGCGTTTGACGTCACCGTCAAGGTGCTGCAAAGCAGCGACCATACGGGGGAGAAAGCGGCTTACATCTGGGAGCTCGGCGCCCCGCATTGCGCGGCGGTCGGCAACGGCGGCAACGACGCGCAGATGCTCAAAGCGGCGGGGCTCGGTATCGCCCTGGTCGGGGACGAGGGGTGCGCGACGGCGACCCTGATGGCAAGCGACATCGTCTGCAAGCAGATCGGCGAGGCCCTGGGGCTGCTGCTGAACGAGAAGCGCCTGATCGCGACGCTGCGCCGCTAACGCGCTACAGACCGTCCTTGGGCAGCTGTTTGACGTAGAGGTCGAGCTGCGGGAAGGGGATCTGGATGCCGTGTTTGTTCAGGGCGTTGTAGATAAGGATAAGGAAGTCCGAACGCAGGGCGCTGGGGCGGTTTCGGTTGGCCCACTCCACCCAGACGATCAGCTCGAAATCGACGCTGCTGCTGTTCATGTTGACCATCCACACTTCGGGCTGTTTTTCCGGGTCATGCCGGAGATAGGAGAGGCTGCTCTCTTTCAGCTCTTCGAGCACCGCCTTTTTCACCGTATCGACCTCGGTACCATAGGCAACGCCGAAGGGGATGTGGATACGCCGGGTTGCGTCCTCGAGGGTCCAGTTGATGACGTTGTTCTGGATGAAAGAGGAGTTGGGCACGACGATGTCGATGTTGTCGAAGGTTTTGACCGTCGTGGAGCGGATGCGCATGTCGGTGACGCGCCCGCGCAGGACGTCGCTGATCTCGATGGTGTCCCCGATGCGGATGGTGCGCTCGAACATCAGGATGATCCCCGCGATAAAGTTGGAGACGACCGTCTGCAGCCCGAAACCGACCCCGATGGAGAGGGCCCCGGCGATGAGGGAGATGGAGGTCATGTCGATGCCGAGGCTTCCCATGGCGATGATGACGGCGACGAAGACGATGAGGTAGTAGCCGATATTCGACGCCAGGCGCATCGACATCTGGCTCATGTCCGGCCAGCGCCGTGCCAGTCGCGCGATCCAACGCTTGTAGAACGCGCCCAGGAAGAAGCCTGCGACCAGGATCGTCAGCGCCTTGATGAGGCTGAGGATGCTGATGGGGCGTTCGTTAAAGATGAAGAGCGGGGCGGTCAGGGTATCGCCGGCGCGCTGCAGCAGCGCTTTCGTTTCGTGGAGGGTGTCGCCGACGACAAGGGCCGTTACCCCGAAGTGCGCCTTGGCGAGCGCGCGCAGCTGCGCATTCTGGGCGCGGAAAAGGCTGCGTACCTCCCCGGAGAGCCGCGCGGCGTCTTCATCCATGGTATCGAGCAGGGTGAAAAAAGGTTCGTTCTTCGCTTCGATGAGCATGCACAGCGCCAGTTTGGCGGCCGATTCCAGCTTGGCCTGCAGCGCTTTGCTGTACTCCTTACCCGCTTTCTCCAGGGCCGCGGTCAGGCGTGCACTGTCTGCGTTCTCCTCCAGTTCGGCCCCTTCCAGGGCGATTTCGGCGGCGAGCTTGCGCTGCAGGCTTTTGTCGATTTCATGCCCGGCCGCTTCCACCGTTGATGGCAGGTCGGCATCCGTGCAGCGGATCTCTTTGAGCCGTTTTGAGAGGGTGTCGGCCACGGCTTTGCCGTAGCGTTCGAGGCGCTCCCGCCTCGTTTCGAGATTCTGCTGCTGGACCTTGTAGTAGGCGAACTGGAGCTGGTAGGCGCGCAGTTGGAACTTCGCCTCGGCGGTGAGCTGTTCGATCGTCTGCTTCAAGAAGGTGAGCTTGGACTGGATGTCGTGCAGTTTGCGATCCGTACTCTCTTGCTTGACGGAGGCCAGGGCCGCCGCCGACAGGGCCGCATACCCCTGCTCCAGCGTCGGGCCGGTTTGTGACAGGAGGGCTTCGGGCTTCTCTTCGGGTGCGGGGGTCTGGGTTGCTGCACGGCGCAGCCGCTCCAGTTCGGCCCGCTCCGCGTCGGCCTGGGTGGGGGTCAGGCTCCCTGCGGCCTGTGCCGCATCGATCTGGAGGCGCAGGGCCTTGTAGAGGGCAGGTTTGTCGCTGCTCTCATAGAGGGTGGCGTTGACGTCGGCGGCCTGAAGGGTGCCCAACAGCAGGAAAATCAGTAGCAGTATGCGCATTGTCGGGCTCCTGTCAATGGTGTTGCGTGACCCGCCGCCGGTGCCACAGCAGCAGTCCGACCGATGTCACCAGCAAGAGGGAGGCCATCAGGATAACGGCATTCACGGTACCGGAAGGGGTGTCCGCAAAAGGGAGCCCGCCCGTATTCATCCCGAAGAAGCCGACGACAAGATTGAGGGGCAGGAAGATCGCCGAGATAACGGTGAGCAGGTAGATCAGCCGGTTCATCTTCTCGTTGGTGCGGGCGTTGTGGAAGTTGTAGATGTAGTCGAGCTTGGAGAGCTGGTGCAGCGCCGAGCGCAGGAGACGGTCGGTGTGCTCCTGCAGGTCGGCGTAGTGGTCGACGGGGAAGCGCTCAAGGGGTTCGTAATGCTCCGTCACCTCCGCGAGAACGGTGGTGGTGCGCGCCAGGACCCGCTCGACCCGGAGGATGTCCCGCTTCAGCCCCAGCCACTGCGTCATGAAATTGGTTTCGGCCCTGTCGGTGTAGAGCCGCTCCTCCATGTCCGCGACGCGCTCCAGGTAGCCGTTGAATCCCTTGAGCAAACGGTCGATCAGCGGGTCGATGATGCGATGGGGCCCCTCAAAACGGCTCTCGAGCGCAATGAGATCGTTGCGTTCCCTGTCGAACCGGTAGCTTCCCGTCGGGGTCAGGATAAAGCCGGTAGAGACGATCTGAACATCCTCGCCGATGACCGGCAGGCGTACGATCAGCATGTCGTAGTCGGGGTTGACGTCGAACAGGGAGGGGTGATGTTCGTTGCGGAGGTCTTCGAGGTGCAGCGGGTTGATCTTGACGCTGATGCCGTCCATAGCCGGCTCCTGGATTGGTATAGTGTCATTGTAGCGCAAACGCGGCTACGTTGCGGACGCCTCTCCCAGTTTGGCTACCAGGGCATCGTGGATCTTCCCGTTGGTCGCGACGATGATGCGCCGTTCCAGGGTATAGGGCTCCCCGTCCTCGCGGCTCACCGCCCCGCCGGCTTCAAGAACGATCAGGATCCCCGCCGCGACGTCCCACGGTTTGAGGTTGATCTCGTAAAAGCCAGCGAAAGTGCCTTTGGCCGTGTAGCAGAGGTCCAGGGCCGCGGAGCCGAGGCGGCGGATGTCGCGGGTATAGGGGAGCATGCTGCGCATGGTGCGCAGCACCCATTCGTAGTCGCCGCCCTGCTCGATCTTGGTGTAGGGGAACCCCGTCGCGATCAGTGCCCGCGGCAGGCTGTCGGCTTCGGCATCGACGCGGATGGGTTCACCGTTGAGCGTGGCACCCTTGCCCTTTTCGGCATAGAAGAGCTCTTCGAGGACGGGGTTGTAAACGCAGCCGGCCAGGGGCTGCTGCGCTTCCCAGATCCCGATGGAGATGGCGCAGAAGGGGATGCCGTGCACGAAGTTCGTCGTACCGTCGATGGGGTCGATGTAGATCGCCTTTTCGGGGTAGGTGATCGTTGCGCTGCTCTCCTCGCCGACGAGGGTGTGGTCGGGGAAGGCCTCGGCGAGCCTGGCTTTGAGCAGCTCTTCGACGGCGACGTCGTACTGGGTGACGAGGTCGATGTCGCTTTTGTAGCGCACCTCTTTGGGGGCGTGGTAGCCCTCCAGAAAGAGGCTGCCCGCCTCCTGGGCGATAGCTTTCAGAAGGTCGTAGCGCGGCATCTATCGGGCGAAGAAATCCGAGAGGATCGCCTGGGCCTCCTCCTGGATCCTTTTGAGATGGGTTTCGGAGATGAAGCTTTCGGCGTAGATCTTGTAGATGTCCTCCGTGCCCGACGGGCGCATGGCGGCCCAGCCGTTTTCGGTGACGAGCTTCAGCCCGCCCAGGGGTGCGTCGTTGCCGGGGGCGTTGCTGAAGCGCTGCACGATCGGCTCGCCGGCGAGGGTCTCGGCGGTGATGTCCTCGGGTCTGATTGCTTTGAGTTTCGCTTTCTGTTCCGGGTCCGCAACGGCGTCGATGCGGGCGTAGAAGGATTGCCCGAACTCCGCTTCGAAACCTTCGTAGATGGCGCCCGGGTCCTTGCCGGTGACGGCGCGGATCTCGGCGGCCAGGAGGTTCATGATGATGCCGTCCTTGTCCGTGCTCCACGGGGTCGAATCCATCCGAAGGAAGCTCGCCCCCGCACTCTCTTCGCCGCCAAAGGCGAGGTCGCCGCCGTAGAGGCCGCCGACGAACCATTTAAAGCCGACGGGGACCTCATAGAGTTTTGCGCCGAGGCTGCCCGCAATGCGGTCGATCATCGAGCTTGAGACGGCCGTTTTGCCGATGCCCATGTTAGTGTCTTTCCACGCTTTGCCTTCGACGAAGGGGATAAAAGAGAGCACGCCTTTTTTCCGGCGGTGGGTGAAGAGATACCAGATGGCAACGCTGAGGTAGTGGTTGGGGTTCATGAGCCCGCTGTGGGGCGTGACGATGCCGTGGCGGTCGGCGTCGGCGTCGTTGCCGAAGGCGATGTCGTACTTGTCGCGCAGTTTGATCATGGAAGCCATGGCATAGGGCGACGAGCAGTCCATGCGGATTTTGCCGTCGTGGTCCAGGGTCATGAAGGAAAAACGGGGGTCGACCTTCTCGTTGACCAGGAGAAGGTTCAGGCCGAGGAGCTTGTTGATCTTGCGGTAGACCGGCAGGGCCGTCCCGCCCATCGGGTCGACGCCGATGCGCAGTTTTGCCGCTTTGATGGCCTCGATGTCGACGATCTGCGGCAGGGCTTCGACGTAGGGGGTGATGAAGTCATAGGTCTGTACGTATTCACTGGCCATCGCCGTCTCGAGGTTGAGGGCGTGCACCGCTTCGAGGCGGTGTGTGAGGATCTCGTTGGCCCGTTTCTCGATCACGGCGGTGACATCGGTGTCCGCGGGGCCGCCGTTTGACGTGTTGTACTTGAAGCCGCCGTCGGTGGGCGGGTTGTGCGACGGGGTGATGACGATGCCGTCGGCCTTGTCGGCGTGGGTCTTGTTGTATTCGAGAATGGTGAAGGAGAGCACCGGCGTCGGGGTAAAGATGTCCTCCCCGGCGATGCGCGTCTGCACTTCGTTGGCGGCGCAGACGCGGATGGCCGTCATCTGGGCCGGGTCGGAGAGAGCGTGGGTGTCGCGGCCGATAAAGAGCGGCCCGGTAATGCCGGCGCTTTTACGGTATTCGCAGACGGCCTGGGTGATGGCGAGGATGTGCTCTTCGTTGAAACTGGCCTTGAGGGAGTTGCCCCGGTGACCGGAGGTCCCGAATGCGACCCGCTGCGTCGGTTCGGACGGGTCGGGTTTGAGCTCGTAGTATCGGGCGATCAGATCGGTCAGGTCGATCAACTGGGCATCGGTGGCCTGGGTGCCGGCGTCGGGGTGGGCCATGGGGGTCTCCTCATTACATGATTGCCCATATTATAGTCCCTTTTTTGTTGGCGAGGGTTATTTTTCCGGTTGATTTTTGAACATGGGCTCCACCGTATCACGAATGTTATCTTTGTCAAAGTAGAGCGACTGTGACGGGAAGGCGAATTCGAGGCCGTTCGCGTCGAGGATCTCCCAGATCTTGAAGATAATGTCCTGTTTGATCCGGAGCCACTCCTCCCAGTCGACGGTGTTGGTGAAGGTGTAGATGAGGATGTCCATCGACGAGGCGGAGAGCTCATCGAGGTAGACCATCAGGCTCGTCTTGATGCCGAACTTGTCCTCGACGGAGATGAGGCGCTTTTCGCGCTTTTTCAGCCGGGCGTACATCTCGGTGTCATATTCGCCCGGGACGACGGTATCGGGGTGCTCCAGGAGCATCTGGCGGATTTCGTCGATGGCCTTGGCCAGCGCTGCGCGGTCCGAACCGTAGGTGACGCCGACGTGCATCTTGATGCGGCGGCCGACCTTGCGGCGGTTGTAGTTTTTCAGCGGGACGTTGGCGAGCTTTTCGTTCGGCACCGTGATGAGAGCGTTGTCGAAGGTGCGGATATCGGTACTGATGAAGCCGATCTCGACGACGGTCCCTTCGACATCCCCCGCAGCGATCCAGTCCCCCTGGGAGAAGGAGTTGTCCGAGAGGATCTTGAGCAGTCCGAAGAAGTTGCTGAGCGTGTCCTTCGCCGCCAGGGCGACCGCCAGACCGCCGATGCCCAGCGAAGCGACGAGGCCCGTGATATTGACGCCGATATGCACCAGGAAGAAGAGGACGGCGGTGATGACGATGACGATCTTGGTGATCGAGAGGATGAGGTTGACCAGTTCGCTGCGCATCTGCCGGTTCTTGAGCGCGGTGCGCTGGTGCAGGAAGTGGTAGAAAAAGTTGTCGACCAGCCGTATGACGATGTAGCTGAAGGCGGCCAGGTAGACGAAGTAGAAGAGGGTGCTCTCATCCTGGGAGCTGCTCGGATGCTGCAGGATCTCCAGACCGACCTGCAGGCCGTAGGCCAGGATAATGATAAAGAGCGGGCGCCGGATACTTTCGATGTTGTTGAGCATCATCTCGTCCGTAAGATCCTCCTTGCGGGTGATGAGGTGTTGCATCATCCGGTAGACGCGGTAGTAGAGCAGCGCGGCGACGAGCCAGGCGAGCAGCAGGCTGGCCGCAAAGAGCGTGAGGCGGCCGACGTCGGTGTTGACGTAGCGCAGGCCCGTGTTGATCTCGGCGGCAACGGCGTTGTCGTTGAGGAAGGCGAGCAGGCTGTCGAGCTTGATGCGCTGCAGCAGCGAGCGGTACTGGAGGCTCTGGGGATGAAGTTGGAGGTAGTCCAGCAGCTCCTTATAGAAAAGGTAGTGGGTCTGCAGTGCCGCCGCGTTCTTGCGCAGGGCATCGGCAATCTCCCCCTCTTCCGTCACCTCCGCCGCGGCATGGACATCCGCCTCCACGTCGATCGCCTGAAGCTGGCCGATCTCGTCGCGGACCCGTGCGCTCAGCGCTTCCGTATCGAGGGTGGTCCACTCCGCCGCCAGGGAGGCGAAAAAGACAAAGATGCGCTGTTGCAGCTTCAGCGTCTGCACGGCGAGGCGGTCACGGGTTTCGGCGAGGCTGTTCCCCTGTTCGCGGTTGACGCGGATCTTGGCGGAGAGCCGGTAGAGCTGCGCATCCGCTTCGGAGGGGTGGAAAAAGGGATTGACGGGATTTTCAACACTGTAGGGGGCCGCTTTCAGGGCCGAGACCAGACCCGCGAAGGCATCAAGTTTTGCATCGACCCCCGCCGCTTCCGAGGCATTCGTATCGCCGCGCGGCGCGTAAAGCTCCGCTTCGACGGAGAGGACCTGCTGCCAGAACGGTTCGGCCGCGAGGAGCTGAAGACCGAGCAGCATCAGGACAAAAAAATGTTTCATTCGTATCCCCCTGTTTGATGACGACAGTATAGCGTCCGGGGGTTAAACCGCAGGAAGGGCCTAATCGAGCCCCAGCTCCTTGAGCAGCGGGTCGAACTTTGAGGAGAGGCCGACGAGGGCGTCATAAAGCAGGCCGAAACCCTTGTCTTCGGCGATCCACTCTTCGACGAGTTTGACGCCGTTGCTCTTTTCGGCATCGCTGAGTTCCGGGGAGGCGGCAATATTGTCGCGGATCGCTTCGAGATGTTCGCGGTTTTTATGACTGGGCATAATCGTCTCCTGTATGGGTGGTTTTAATAATCATAGCGAGAATAGCGTTAAATCTCTCCCGTTTCAGGGCAAACACAATTTCCGATCACGCAAACCTTAATCGTTTGAAAAAATTGGATGATGCGCATTAAAAAGATTTATTTTAATCAAAAAGAATATATGTCGTTAAACGCCAAGGTACAGGGGCTTTTCCACTTAACACTTAGGTAACACTCTTCTAATAATATTATGTATTATATTTAAGGAGTGTGTATGAAAAAGGGGATTTTGCTGAGTATCCCGGCGGCACTCACGACGCTGATGGGAGCGGATACCTACTCCCTGGACGCCGTGAGTGTCACCGCGACGAAATTCGAACGCGAAACCAAAGAGGTGCCGCAGAGCGTCGCTGTCGTCGACAACGAGGAGATCGAAGAGCGCAACGTGCTCAACGTCAAAGATGCCATCGAAACGATCCCGGGGGTGATCACGATGAGCAAGAACAACGGCTACGACAGCCGGCTCATCATCCGCGGCGCGGGGCTGAAAGCGCGCTACGGCATCCGGGAGATCATGGTCATGCGCGACGGGGTCCCGATGACGGACCCGGACAGTTTCACGCGGATGGACTTTATCGACGTTGACGACATGGAGAGCGTCGAGGTCTTCAAGGGGCCGGGTTCGATCTATGCGGCCAATGCCAGCGGCGGGGTCGTCTTTATCAAGTCCAAATCCGTTTTCGATACGGACAACAACCGTGTCAAGATCGGGTACGGCACCTATGACACCCTCAATGCCAACATCAAAGGCTCCTTTGCGATCGATGAGAGCAACTACGTCGGCGTCAGCGTTTCCCGCCGCCAGTCGTCAAACGACTGGAGGGACTGGAACGAGTTCGATACGACCCAGGCGAGCCTGAAATACGGCCACCTCTTCGAGGATGACGCCTCGCTGCAGATGGAGTTTGCCTATACCGAAGCGAACCTGCAGCTGCCCCAGTCCCTCAGCGCTGACGAATTCGCCGCCTTCAAAGAGACGGGGGAGACGACGAACACCAACGGCGCGTGGCAGCAGAGCGGCCGCTATTCCGATACCTACTTCTTCAACGTCCAGTACGAGAAGAGCTTCGGCGACCTGACCTTCAAGCCGCAGGCGTATTTCACGAAGTGGGGCCACTACCACCCGGTCACGGGGATGATCAACGACGCGCCGGACAACTACGTTATCGGGACGGACCTCGCCTTTGATGCGAAACATACGCTTTTTAACCGCGACGCCTCCCTCGTCTTCGGCCTGACGGCGCGCAGCGACATCCGTGACAACAGCAAAAAGTACACCTACCGCGACTACATTGACGTCCCGGGACCGAGTACGCGTATTATCAAGGTCACCTCCGATGCGAAAGGGGACCTGGCCGGGGTCGAAGACGGTACGAGCACGCTCTACGGCTTCTACATTCAGGAGACCTTCGCGCCCGCGGAGCGCCTGCTCGTGGACGTGGGGCTGCGGTACGACCACCTCTCCTTCGATATCGACGGGACGGAGTACCTGGCCTACGACTACGCCGACGGCAACTATACGACGGGCGAGGGCGACTACAGCGTCACCGAGTCCTACGATCTGCTCTCGCCGAAGGTCGGCGCGACGTTCGCGCTGACGGAGACGCTCAACGTTTACGGCCTCATCGCCGCGGCGAATCAGGCGCCGACGGACAGCGAAGTCCGTGCCAACCTCGCCTACGGCAGTTCCCCGTCGCTCAAAGCCTCGCTGTCGGTCAATTACGAGGTCGGTATGAAGCAGCGCAGCCGCGACTGGAGCATGGATCTGTCACTCTACTATAACGCCGTGCGCGACGAGATCGTGGCGGTCAAGGGGGCCGACAATACGACTTATTACACCAATGCCGGTAAAACGAAACGCATCGGGGCGGAGCTCAGCGTCGATTACTTCCTCAGCGACATGGTGGACGTCGGTGCCAACGGCGCCTGGTTCGATTACAGCTACAGCAGTTACGTCGACGGCGGGGTGGACTATTCAGGCAACAGGCAGCGCTACATCCCCGATTACCAGTATTCGCTCTTTGCCGGCTACCATGACGGCAGCCTCTCGGCGCGCATCGAGGGGATCAGCTACGGTCCTTTCTACATGGACGACCTCAACACGGAGAAGTACGACGGCTTTACGCTGGTCACGAACCTGAGCCTTGCCTATACCACCGGACACCACCGCTACCAGTTCAACGTCAACAACCTCTTCGACCAGCGCTACGCGACGGAAGTGGACAAAACGACCGGCTACGGCGGACCGAAGTACTACTACACGCCGGGCATGCCGCAGTTCGCGATGTTGACCTACACCTATTCGTTCTAAAAGGAGGAGCAGATGGTCGACCATATTACTCGGAGGGGAAACGACCTGCTGGGCTGGCCGCTGGTAGCGGCCCTGTTTAAAAACAGGCGCGTCCTTTTCATCGTGCGGACGGCGGCTGCGCTGCTTTTCGTCTCCGCGATAGGGTTCGGCCTGCGCTATCCGTCCGTAGCGGAGAACCCCTACACTACGGCCGTTTTCTGGTCGCTGTTCTGGCCCTTTTTCATGATCGTCAGCATCGTGCTGATCGGGCCTGGATTCTGCGGGGTCTGCCCCCACGGTGTGATCGGCCGCTTCTTTTCGAAAATCGGTACGCAAAAGGAGGCGCCGGCGTGGCTGAAGCATCGCGGCATCGGGCTGGGCATCCTGATCGCGGCCTACTGGGTGCCGGTCTACCTCTTCCCGGGCGCGCTCAAGACTCCCTGGGTCGCCGCGGCGCTCTTCGCCGGGCTGACGCTCCTGGCACTCTTTGTCTTCTCCCGCTACAAGGATATGGCCTACTGCACCTACCTCTGCCCGATCGGGAGCGTGACCAAAAGCTACGGGAAACTGGGGGCGGTCCGTCTGCAGACCTACCGCGACGCCTGCGACGCGTGCACGACCTTTGACTGCGCGAAAGCCTGCGAGACGGGGCTGCAGCCCTACCTTTTTGAGAAGAAAAACTCCATGCGCGACTGTACGCTCTGCATGGATTGCGCGCAGGCCTGCGAGGCGGTATCGCTGCAGCTGGTGAAACCTTCCAAGGGGATGTTCGGCGAGGTCAACGACCGCCACACCATCCATACCTCTGTTTATATCCTGCTGCTGGCGATCATTACGATCACCATGCATTTCCACCACGGGCTCGGGCATTCGCCGGTGAAGACGCAGACACCGTGGTACGCGGCAGGAGAGTGGCTCGCATCGTTCCTGCCTGCCGGGGTGGACTGGGTCGGTTTTGCGGCACTCGTCATGGCCCTGAGCGTCACCGGCGCGCTCGTGCTCGGCGGCTATGCCGTCGCCGCGGCGCTGGCGAACAAGCCCTTTAAGAGCTTCCTGCACCGCAACAGCTACGCTCTGGCCCCGATGATGATCATCGGGTCGCTCTCGCACGTGGGATCGTTCTTCTTCCTGGAGTACGCCTCCGAGCTTGCCAATGCCTGGTACTGGCTGACAGGCAGTACGGAGACGATGCGTCCGCTGGCCTCCATGCGCGACGGCTGGGTCCACCTCTTCTCGCTTTTCGGCTATGCCGGGGCCCTCTGGAGCGCCGTCATCCTCTACAGCCGCCTGGGCATGTACGAGTTTTCCACGGCCAAACGCCTGGCGGCCTTTGCCGCCTCGGGGGCGATGATCTGGTTTTATATCGGGCTGCTGGTGCTCTCGATGGTAGTCAGGAGTCACTGACCGGGGCTGAAAACCTTATGAATGCGTCTCGTCCGCGTTGAGCTCCTCTTTGAGGGCGGAGACGAAGACCCGGTAGGTGTTCCGGTCGAAGAGGTAGGGCTTGGCGGTAAAAAGGGTCTCGAAAAGGATCTTCCACAGCGTCGAGAAGTTGTCGTCCGTCCGGGCGTTGCAGAGGCTCTGCTGCATCTGGCGCTCCAGTTTGGCGAGCCCCCTGGCGTGTTCGGCGTAGGCTTTGAGGATGTCGGGGGCGACCCCGACGCTCTCGAAGGCGGCGGCCAGGTTGACGATGGCCGCGTCTTTATGGGTGAAGTCCGCCTCCCCCGTCGGCAGGAGGATACCCGTCTCCATCAGACGCCGAACGACGGCGGCGTCCAGCGCGAATGCCTCGACAAACTCCGCCTCCGTATAGTGCTCCGCGTCGGCGGGGACGCGGCTAAGCGTATTCATCAGCGGCTCGATCATCGACAGCGAGCTTGAAAGCGACCGGTTCGGGTTCCCCAGCGCCGCTTTGATCTGCTCGATGCTGCTCCCCACCTCCTCTTTCATATACCGGATGTAGCGCAGCCGCTCCACATGTTCGTCGTTGTAGCGGTGGACGTTGGGTTTGAGCTTCCGCGCTTCGGGCAGCAGCCCCTCTTTGATGTAGTAGAGGATGGTCGATTTGGGCACTCCGGTCTTGGCGACGACTTCCGAGATCTTATACTCCACCGTGTTCCTTGTTCAAGAAAGTTTAAGCATTATAGCATAGAATTCAAAACGTAAAGTATAACTTGACGATTTACAAAATAAGGGGGTCATTATGCCTCGTAAAATACCATGGTGGGCCGGCGGCATCCTGATGAGCCTGCTCTTCTTTTTTACCTTTTCCGAATGGGGAGCGGGGCGGCCGATCGGTGCCTCGACGGGCATGGCCTACCTCTCCGAGGTGCTGTTCGGCCTGGATGCCGATGCGCACGAGTATACGGCACTGATCGAGACGTCGGGCGCCTGGGAGGGGGTGATGCTGATCGGTGTTTTCTTCGGCGGCCTCTTCATGTCGCTCTTCGTGACGAAGACCTTCCACATCAGTACCATCCCGACGCTCTGGAAAACGCGCAAAAACAGCTCGGTCCCTTCGCGGATGGTCTGGAGCTTCATCGCCGGGTTCCTGCTCGTTTACGGGGCGCGGCTCGCCGGCGGCTGCAACGCGGGGCATATCCTCTCCGGGGGGAGCCAGACTGCCGTCAGCGGGATGATCTTTACCGTTGTCGCCCTGGGCACCGGCATGATCACCGGCCGCTTCTTCTATAAACGCAAAAAGAGCTGCGCATGATTGAGCGTATCACCCATATGTTCGACGTCGTTGCGGCGCAGGGGCACGGTTCAGTCTGGACGGTGCTCTTCATCGGTTTCTGTTTCGGGGCGGTTATCCTCTGGTCGCGGCTCGACAAGTTCGAGAAGATGGCGGGCTTCATGATCTTCGAGGACACCCTGGCGCCGCGCATGGCGATGATGACCGTAGCGCTGTCCGGGGTCGGCTTTTATGCGCTCGTACAGGGCGGCGTTGCGGAGTACCAGGTGAAACCGACCCTGCTGGGCGGGCTGCTGGTCGGCGCAGTGCTGTTCGGCATGGGGCTCGTGATCCTCGGCAAATGCCCCTCGGCCTTTTTCGTCTCCGTCTCCGAAGGGCGCGTCGATGCGCTGGTGGGGGTGATCGGCGGGATGGTCGGCGGCGCGGTCTTCACCCTCACCTTCCCCTGGATCAAACAGCTCATGGGGCCGGACCTCGGAACCATCAGGCTCAGTGACGTGCTGGGCGGTTATGAATTGACCATCGTGCTGCTGCTGAGCCTGATCCTTTTCGTCGTCGCCCTGCTGATCCCGACCGTCGACTACCACGACCCGGCCGATGAAAACCAAAAGCGTTAAGTACGACTTAACGCTTTTTCAATTAGAATTGTCGCAAAGGAGAAGAAGATGGCATACATAGCACTACCCGAATTCGAGGAGATGTCCCCGGCAATCCAGGAGAAGGCGCGCCCCATCCTGGAGAAGACAGGCAGCCTCGGCGAGATTTTCAAACTGCTGGCGCTGGACGAGAAGGTCTATTTCGCGACCGACATGATGGTGCAGAAGTTCCTGCTGGAGCCGACGGAGCTCTCCTATGACATCAAGGAGGCGATCGCCCTGCTCATTTCCAAGGAGAACAGCTGCAAGATGTGCGTCGACGTGCACAAGAACATCGCGAAGATGCTGGGACTGAGTGAGGATCGTATCACCCAGATCCTCGAGGGGATCGACAGCATCAGTACCGACGAGAAAGAGAAGGCGCTGCTGCGCTTCTGCGTCCGCGCGTCGAAGAAAGACAACTACAAGATGCAGCAGGAAGATATCGACGCCCTCAAAGCGCTGGGCTACAGCGACGTGCAGATCATCGAGGCCGTCGCGATCACCGGGTATTTCAACTACATCAATACCCTCTCCAACGTCTTCGGTCTGGGGCAGTGAAACGGATTCCGGCCCTTCTGGCGCTCCTGGCCGTTCTGGCATTGGCCCAGGAGTACAAGGCCGTCTTCGACTGCAGCTCCTCAAACCCGCGCTATATCCTTTCGCGATTCAACCTCATTGAGAAGACCAAGCAGATGATCGAGGCGCAGGGCGATACGGTCCGTTTCGCCGTGACGATGCACGGCGGCTGCGCCAAGGTGGCGTCGGAGAGCGCCGATTACCTCGTCCCCGAGGAGGAGGTGCTCTATATCACGAAGGCACAGGAGAGTCTTGAACGCCTCTCCAAAGCCAAAGAGGTGGAGCTGGTCGTCTGTGCTATCGCGCTGGAGGGCAACGGGATCGACCGCGAAGACGTACTGCCCTACCTGCGCATTTCGGAAAACAGCTACATCGACACCATCGCCTACCAGAACCAAGGCTACGCCCTGATGCCGTTGAAATAGCGGCGGTGTTTATTAAGCGTTCGCACAATCCGTTTAAGATTTGATGTGTAAAAGTGACCCCGTAAGAGAGGACGGGCGCGTGTCCCGGCAGTGCAGACGAAGGTCTGCCGCGCCGGCCAAGAAAAGGAGGGTTAATGATTCGAGTGTTTTCTCTGTTGCTCGCGGTTTCGGCGCTGGCCTGGGCGGGCTGGAAGCGCAGCGGTGATACGGTCATCGATACCGCGGCGAAACTGCAGTGGCAGGATAATGCCATGGCGGCCAAGAAAGATACGGTCTGGAAAGATGCGCGCAGCTACTGCGCGAACCTGGAGCTTGAAGGGTTCCGTGATTGGCGGTTGCCGACCCGCACGGAACTCGAAACGCTCCGCAAAGCCACTGTCGCCAAGAAGGTGGGGCTCAAAAACACGGTCTCCAACGCCTACTGGACATCGGAGATTTACCGCAAAATGCCCGTCAATGCCTGGGCCGTCTACTGGGGCAACGGCCACATGTTCGATACGGACCGCTGTGACGAAGCGCACGTACGCTGCGTCCGCAAGCGCTGACGCGCTTTAGCGGTTCGGGCCGCCCATTCCGCCGCCGCTGCATTTACCGCTGCCGCATTTCATCCCTTTGCCCATTCCCTGGCCGCCGGGGCGCTGCTTCATCTGGTTCATCTGGTGGTTTCTGAATTCGGTGGGATCGATCGTACCGTCCCCGTTGGTATCGACGTCGCCGAAGGCGGGTGCATTGGCGGCGTTACGCATCATCTTGCCGCTTTCAGCCTGCTTGGCCATCCGCGCCTGTTGGGCGTTCTCGAACTCGGTCTGGGTGATCGCGCCGTCGCCGTTCGCGTCAAAGTCGTTGAAAGAGGACATCATTCTGCCCTGCATTCCACCTTGCATTCCGCCCGGCATGTTGTTCTGAACGTTGCCCTGGCCCATACCGGCGGGACGCTGCTGCATCCGGTTCATCTGATGGTTTCTGAATTCGGTGGGATCGATCATGCCGTCCCCGTTGGCATCAATGTCGCCGAAGGTGGGTGCATTGGCGGCGTTACGCATCATCTTGCCGCTTTCGGCCTGCTTGGTCATCCGCGCCTGCTGGGTGTTTTCGAACTCGGTCTGGCTGATCATGCCGTCGCCGTTCGCGTCAAAATCGTTAAAAGAGGACATCATTCCCTGTGCGGCGAACAGGGTTCCTCCGAGCAGCAGTGCCGCCGCGAGACTCATACGTTTCATCTTATTCTCCTTTGGGTGCGTTCTAGTAATAATGATACTCCAATGTAAGTAAACTGTGAGTCATTTCACAGGGGCACGTCGAAAAGGAGCACCTTCGCGTCGTGCACGGCAACGAGATCATGGACATTGTCATCCATAATCTGCAGTTCGTCCCGGGCGCCGAGGTGCAGATCCTCGACCGCGACCTCCCCTTCGATGACAAAGAGCAGCCGTGCATGGCCCGGCGCGACTGTCGGCATCGCCAGGGTGTGGCCCTCATCAATGTCGCTGACATGGATGGCGGCGTCCTGTTTGATACGGATCGAATTCTCCCGGCCGTCCCCGCTGACGAGCAGGGTCCAGCGGTTGGGGTGATAAAAGGCGTTGAAATCGCGCTGTTCGTACCGGGGTTTGCCGCCCTCCTCGTCGGGGTATATCCAGATCTGGAAGAGGGCGGTCTTCTCCGTTTCGGAGGCGAATTCGGAGTGGGCGATGCCCGCACCAGCACTCATGTACTGGATCTCCCCGGCGCGGATGACGCCCGCGTTCCCCGCGGAGTCGCGGTGTTTCAGGGCACCCTGCGTGACGATGGAGACAATCTCCATGTTGCGGTGGGGGTGGGTCCCGAACCCCTGCCCGGCTTCAATGACGTCGTCGTTGATCACCCGCAGGGCCCCGAAACCCATCCGCGTGGGGTTGTAGTAGTCGGCAAACGAAAAACTGAAGCGGCTGTGCAGCCATCCGTGTTCGGCGACGCCCCTATCAGAGGCGCGGTGGACAAACATTCTTGACATAAGGGTCTCCTTTGAATTTGTTTCGGCATAAAGCGCCAGCGGCGGCAGAAACAGCATCTGAAGCAATGTGCGGCGTTTCATGGCATCCTCCGGTGTTGACGCGTCGGGCAAAGATCCTATTGCGCCTTTTCCAGTTTGCGCAGCAGGCGCGACAGGGTATGGAGCTCTTCGGTTTCCAGCGCGGCACCGTACCACGCCGCCAGGTTGCGGACGTGCTCCGGGAAGTGGGCCGCGATCAGGCTCTGTCCCGTTTCGGTGATCTCCACCATGCGGATGCGACGGTCCGTTTCACTTGGGTAGACACGGATCCACCCCTTGCTTTCAAGGTTCTTGATGACGACGGTGATGTTGCCCGGCGTACTGAGGATCAGTTCGGTGATCTGGCCGATCCGCAGCGTCCCGAGGTGGTAGAGGGCCTCGAGGATGGCGAACTGCGCCATCGTCATCCCCTGGTCGGCTATGGTCGCCGTCTCCTTCGCACGGAGTTTGTTGAAGGCGCGCGACAGTTCGATATGCGCCCGTAGTACGGCGTCTTCGAGCGTTCCGTACTGTGGTGTGCGTTTCATGGCGTCTCCTTGAAAGATGGGATAAGAGCATTATATTACTAATTAGTAATAATGTCAACGGCGACCGCCGCTCGGCAAAGCGCTCCCCTCGTGGGGAAGGGAGTTTACGGCAGGTCTCTCAGGGTTTCGAAAAGGGTGTAGGGGGTGGTGCCGAGCTGTCCGGCGGCGTCGCGCATGGTGGTCTGCGGCGTGGCGTCGACGCCCTCCGCTTCGAGATAGGCGAGCGCCTTTGCCAGGTCGATATGCCCCGCGTCGGCGAGCGAACCGATGCTTCTGCGTCCCATGCCGCTGAGCGGCGCAACGCTCTGCTGCGCCTGCGCGTGCGGCACCATGGCGTTATAGACCTTCTGCGCGGAGACGCCGTTTTCGACTGCGATCTGCTCCAGGGTCTGCTGGCCGTTTTTCGCACGGAAACCGGCGTCGCGCAGCCGCTTGAGCGCCGTGGGCGTATCGATACCGTTCTGGGGCGCGAGGATGGCGACGGTGGCCTCTTCGGCATGACCGAACGGCGGGGCGCCTACCTGTCGCTCCCAGTAATCCTTGATCGCCGTATTGAGATTGACGATGCTTTGCATCGGCGGCAGGTGGAGCATGGTGGCACCGACGAAAAAGAGGTTGAGCACGAGGGCGGCGAGGAACTCTTTTTTCAGCGGGTTCAGGCGGTGCGCATGGGTCTTGAGGTAACTGACCAGCGGTTTCCAGTTGTAGTAGATGTGCCAGACGCCGGCCGCGAGAAAGAGGAACATCGAGGTGATGTGCAGGTCGGTGTACTGGGTCTTGGTGAGCCCCAGCAGCGTCCAGTCGGTCCAGAACGCGATCTTCCCTTTCGGCGTAAAAAAGAGCATGATGCCCGTGTAGCTCATCACGAGAAACGAAAGCCCGAGGGTCAGCGAGACCGTTTTCTTGAGCGAGAATTTATCTTCCATTGGTTGTCCCTTTCACGCGCCGGGCGCGGGAGTCAGTGTCTCGGCTTTTTGGTACCGAAGGTGGCTTTCAGGCCGGCGATCAGCGCTGTTTTTTCCTCCGGAGTGAGCCGCGCCTCGGGGTGGGTCGGCAGGTAGACGGCCGGCGGCATGTCGTCCTCTTCCACCTCTTCGGCGGCGTCGTACCCCTTGTTTTTCTTCTGCACGCCCCAGACGGAAACATTGAAGTTCTCGCGTCCCTCTTCGACGTCGTGGGCAACGAGCCAGGAGACGGGGGCGACATGGCTGTACCAGGGCCAGACGGTCTCATTGGAGTGGCAGTCGGCACAGGCGCGCATAAAGAGCGTGCGGGTCTGCGGGGTATCCCACGCCGGTTCAGCCACGACCGGAGGATTGGTGTGGTCGTGGCCAAAGGGGATGATTTGGATGGCCGTGACGAAAGCCAGGGCACCGATAAGCAGTTCCGTTTTCATCGACATTCCTTTTCACACAGTATATTGTAACTCTTTCTTCGCTTCGATCCGCCGGTAGAGGATCGGCAGGATGATCAAAGTGAGCAGGGTCGAGCTGATCAGCCCGGTGATCACGACGACGGCGAGGGGCTTCTGGATCTCCGAACCGGGGCCGGTCGCAAAGAGCATCGGCACCAGGCCGAAGGCGGCGATAAGTGCCGTCATCAGGACCGGGCGCAGGCGCCGTCTGGCCCCCTCGAGCACCGCGTTTTCAAGCGGCATCGTTTTGACCAGCTCGTTGAAGTAGCTGACCATAACGACCCCGTTGAGCACGGCGATCCCTAGCAGGGCGATGAAGCCGACCGAGGCGGGGACGGAGAGGTAGTGGCCGCTCGCCATCAGCCCCGCAATCCCGCCCGTCAGCGCCAGGGGGATCATCGCGAAGACGGCCGCGGCCTGCCGCAGGGATCGGAAGGTGAAGAAGAGGATCATAAAGATCACCGCCAGGGCAATGGGCACGACGACGGAGAGGCGCGCCATGGTGCGCTGCTGGTTCTTGAACTCCCCGCCGTATTCGAGGCGGTACCCTGCCGGGAGGGCCACTTCCTGCTCGATTTTCGCGGCGATCGACGCCACGAAGGTTGTAAGGTCGGTGCCGCTGACGTTGGTCTGGATGGAGACGAAGCGCTGAGCCCCCTCATGCTTGATCTCGACGCTCCCCTCCGTGCGCTCGATGTGCGCGATGTTGGAGAAGGCGATGCGTTCGCCCGCCGGGGTCGTGAGGTAGATCGACGAGAGCGGCAGGTCGTTTTGCGCGTAATCGCCGCGGATCAGGATGGAGAACTGCTTCATCCCCTCGTAGATCTTGCCCGCCTCGGCGCCCATCACGGCGATGGCGAGGATCTGCGCCGCTTCGTCGAGGTTGAGACCGTACTTGGTGAGCTGTTTCTTGTCGAAAACGACCTGTTGGTAGCTGACCCCCTCGTTCTGGCGCATGTAGACGTCTTCGCTCCCCTCGGTTGCTTTGAGGAGGTCGGCGATGTTTGTCCCCAGGGTGTTGAGGGTGTCGATATCGTCGCCGAAGAGCTTGACGACGACGTCGCCGCGCGCGCCCGTGAGCATCTCGGAGGTGCGCATCTCGATGGGCTGGGTGAAGCCGTACTCGATGCCTGTGATCCCTTCAAGCACCGTGCGCATCTGCGCGCGGAGCCAGTCGGGGTCGGGCGTGCGCCACGCGGACTTGGGATGCAGCACCAGGAAGGTGTCGGTGTCGTTGAGCCCCATGGGGTCGAGTCCGATCTCGTCCGAGCCGCTGCGGGAGATGATGGATTTGATCTCGGGCACCGCGGCCATGAGCTGCTGCTGGATCTGGGTGTTGAGCATGATCCCCGCCGGGATGTTGATGGCGGGGTCGGACTCGACGCCGATGACGATGTTCCCTTCGTCCATCGTCGGCATAAAGGTCTTGCCGACGCTGCCGAACATGTAGACGGAGAGCGGTACGAGCAGCACGAGCAGGAGGTAGATCGGTTTTTCGAACCGGAAGGCGCGGATGAGCGTCGGGATGTAGATCTCCTCGAGCTTGCGCACGAGCCAGGTCGGTTCGTCGTGGGCCTTTTTGATGCTCATCCCGGCAATGACGGGGATGAGGTAGAGGGCGAAGAGGATGGAGGAGGCGAGGGTAAAGACGATGCTCAGCGCCACCGGGGCGAAGAGCTTACCCTCCAGCCCCTGCAGCATCAGCAGCGGCGAGAAGATCGTGATAATGATGACGACGCCCGAGACGATGGGGAGGCTCACCTCTTTGGCCGCCAGGTAGATGAGGCGGCTGCGCGGTTCGTGGGCGTATTTGGGGTGCCCCAGCCAGGCGACGATGTTCTCGACCATAACGACGGCGGAGTCGACGATCATCCCGATGGCGATGGCGATCCCGCCGAGGCTCATCAGGTTGGCGCTGATGCCGAAGAGGTGCATCAAAATAAAGGCGCTCAGAATCGCCATCGGCAGGATGAGCGCGACGGTGAGCGCGGAGATGATGTCTCCGAGCATCAGCAGCAGGATGACGATGATGAGCACGACGGCCTCCATCAGCGCCTTCTGGACGGTGTTAACGGCTTTGCCGACGAGATCGCTGCGGTCATAGAAGACGTCCAGCTTCGTGCCCTCGGGCAGGTTCTTCTCCAGTTCGGCCAGGCGCGTTTTGACGGCGGCAACGGTGCGGGAGGCGTCGGCGCCTTTGAGGCCGAGCACGAGCCCTTCGACCGCTTCGCCTTTGCCGTCCTTGGTGACGTAGCCGTAGCGGGTGACGGCCCCGACGCTGACATCGGCGACATCGCCGACGTAGACGGTGCTGCCCTCGCGCTGGGCGAGGACGAGCTCGCGGATGCTCTCGATGCCGGTCTGTTTCCCCAGTACGCGGACAATCATCGCTTCGTCACCCTGCTCGATCCGCCCGGCGCCGTAGTTGGCATTGTTGCGTTCAATCACTTCGATGAGTTGGGAGACAGGGATGCCGTAGGCGGAGAGGCGGGCGAAATCGGGTTTGACGATGAAGCTTTTCACGAGGCCGCCCAGGGCGTTGACGTCGGCGACGCCGGGGACGCTGCGCAGGGCCGGACGGATCGTCCAGTCAAGCAGGGTACGCTTCTCCATCAGGCTGAGGGTCTCCGATTCGATCGTGAACATCAGGATCTCGCCCAGCGGTGTTGTGATGGGGGCGATGCCCCCGCCGATGTTCTCGGGAAGCTCCTTCTTGACGGCCGTAAAACGCTGGTAAACGCGGTCGCGGGCCCAGTAGAGGTCGGTGCCCTCTTCAAAGTTGATCGTGATGTCGGCCAGGGCGTACTTGGAGATGGAGCGGACCATCGTCTGGTGGGGGATGCCCTGCATCTCCAGCTCGACGGGAATGGTAATCTGCTGCTCCACTTCGCTCGGGGTCATGCCGGGGGCTTTGATGATGATTTTCACCTGGGTCGAGGAGACGTCGGGGAAGGCGTCGATGACGAGCTTCCCGTAGGAGAGCACCCCGTAGACGGCGACGGCGGCGGCCAGCAGGAGGATGATGATGCGCTGCGAGAGCGCGAAACGCAGCAACGCGTCCATCATTCACCCCCGGCGGCGGCGCTGCGCAGGGCCAGCACGGAGGAGGCGGCAACGCGGTCCTCCGCGCTCAAAGCGCCGGTCACGTAGCAGAACCCCTCGCGGCGCGAAAGCACGGTGACGGCAAGCGGTTCGAAGCCGTCGCTGCGCTTGGCGAAGACGACGCTGCGTCCGTCGAGCTCGGTGACGGAAGCGGCGGGTACTTTCCACGCCTTCGCGGTGCGAGAGAGCGCGATGTTCATGCTGGCACCGCCCCGTTCGCCGCATTCGTCGCCCTCGTGAAGGTCGATGGCGCGGGTCTGCGAGACGGGGTCGATCTGCGGTGCCTTGGCGAAGACCGTGAAGTGCTTGCCGTCGGCGCTCAGCTTCTCCCCAAGGGCAAGGGTATCGGCGGTCTCCCACGGCATGTCGATCTCAAAATGGCACTCGGTCGTGTCAACGAGCTGCGCGAGGACGGCGCCTTCGGCGACGTAGCCGCCCTTTTGCGCGTTCATCGAAGCGATGCTTCCCGTTGCCGGGGCGGAAATGGTCAGGACCGGGTCGGGCTTGTGCTGCGCGGCGATCCGCTTGAGCTGCGGGGGTGTCAGGCCGTAGGCGAGCAGGACGTCACGCTGGAAGGCGGCGGAGGCGTCGAGCTTCTGGCGGCGGTTGCGGCTCTCGGTCAGCTGTTTGGAGGCGACGACCCCTTTGCTCGCCAGCGGCTCGAGGCGTTTGACCTCTTTGTCATAGTACTCCAGCTCCAGCAGGGTCGCGATGTACTCGGACTGCATATCAAGGAGTTTCGGGCTTTTGAGGGTAAAGAGCGTCTGCCCTTTTTTCACATGGGCAAAGGGCTTGACGGCGACGCGGGTCACGAACCCATCGGTGTTGGCGCTGACGGTAAAGCGGGATGCGGGCGGATAGGTGTAGGTGCCGAGGTAGTTGCCGAGGGGGAGCTGCTCCTGGGCTTTGGGAGCGCTCAGGGCCACCTGCAGGGTGCCGGGGTCGATACGGTCAGCCGCGGCGAGCGGCAGCAAGAGGGTGAAGAGTATGGGCATAATGTATTTCATTTTTTATCCTTGGTATCGGGGGTGATGCCGAGATCGGCAAAGAGGCCTGCTTCGGCCTTCAGCGCATTCGCGCGGAGCTGGACCCCCTCCATGAGCAGGGCGAAGAGCATCTTCTGGCTGTCGATGTACTCGAGGTAGCTCGCCTCGGAGCCCATGAAGCGCTCCTCGAGCAAAACGGTCGTCTCGTACGCTTCGGGGATCATCTCGTCGTTCAGCCGTTTCAGGTTCTGCTGCCGGGTCTGTTGGGCCGAGGTGAATGCGGCCACCCGTGCGGCGAGTTCGGCATGCATGGCGCGCAGTTCGGCGCCGGCGGCGAGGGCGTCGCGGTGGGCGGCCTCGCGGTCGTTGGCGCGGCGGCTTCCGCCGCTCAGCGGGATGGAGAGATAGAGGTTGGCGCGCTGAACGTCCATCTCGTTGTCATAGCCCGCGGCAAGCGTCACCTCCTGCAGCCAGCTGTTGCGGTAGGAGGCAAGGGCTTTTGCGCTGCCGTGGCGGTTTTCAAGCTGCCGCAGCAGCGGGGCGTCGGCGAGCAGGGTCTGCTGCGGTAGGGCGATGGTGCCGGGGAGGTCGTGGCAGAGCAGGCTGTCGGCTTCCGTCTGCGCCGTGGCGCGCAGGAGGCGGAACGTTTCATTGTAGCGGCTGTTGAGGTCGTCGATCTGCAGGGTCAGGGTCTCGACGTTCAGCCGGCTGCGCAGCCAGGCGCTGCGGTCGAACTCGCCCCCCTCCATCCCGGTGCGGATCAGCGTCTCCATCTGGACGCCGCGGGTTTTGGCGTCTTCGAGGAGCCAGAGCTCCTCCTGGAGGGTACAGGCGTCGATATAGTAGGCATAGACGCGGTTCTGCAGGCGTGCCGTTTCGAGCGCGGCGGTCATTTCGCTGCCGGTGCCAAAGAGCCGTTCCAGTCTGCCGGTATCGGCGGTGCGGAAGGGTTTTTCAACGCTGACGTGGTACTCCATGGCATTCTTGGACATGGACTTGGCGTCGGCGTAGCCCGCCTGAGCGTTGAGGGCGGGACCGTCGGTCAGCAGTTCGCTGCGCCGCTGCAGGCTGTTCGCCTGCGCGGCGAACTGCCTCGCCTGCGCCGCGTCGGAATGCGCGGCGGCATCGAGGAACTCCTGCAGTGAGACCGGGGCCGCCGAGAGCGACACGGCGGCACAGAGGGCCAGAAGTCGTAGGGGTGTCATTTACGTTACCTTTTATGCGGGTCGGCACAAGGGAGTGCGCGCCCATGGGAATTTTTGAATAGGGTTGAAAAAAAGGTTAGGCTAAAGGTGGCTTGGAGGGGACGGGTGAAATATAGGAGTGGAGCTGCTGCGCTGCGGTGTGGCTCCGGAGGGCAACGGGCCGGTCGGCGTCGGGAAGGGGTAATGCTTCGGGGATGCTCATCAGGGAGTGGATGTGTTCGTGGATCTTGGTGGGCAGATCAAGCGCGCCGGTGCTGCTTTGCGCGAGGCAGAGTTCGTATTGGGTGTCGGTATCCACATCCGTCATAACGTAGTCGTGGACCACGAAGAAGGAGAAGGCCGACAGCAGAACCGAGAGCAGGAGCTGGCGCAGTGTTTTCATTTCGCAGGATTCTAGCCAAACAAGCCTGTCCGTAACTGAAGATTCGCACTTAGGCAAAATCTTTAGGCCCCGCCTCCACCGCGGGTATCAGGATACGTTTCGGGCGTTTTGCAGAAGGTCTCACCGAGCACGCAGCACCCCTCCGGTACGCCGAGCACTTTGAGGGCGCCGTCAAAGGCCCAGTAGTGGTTGTAGCTGCCCTTGCGCAGGGTGGTAAAGGTCGCGGCAAGGTCATCGGCCTTCGCCGCTTCTGCCAGGGCGATATTGACATTAAGGTCATTGACGTCGGTGACTTCGACCATACAGCCTGCCTCCAGGGCGTCCCGGTCGCTTTGCACCCCCTTCGCATAGCGTTCGTCATAGAGGGATTGGACGGCGGCGTCGGGGAAGGTGCCTGCATCGTAGGCCTGCAGCTCTTCCGCGCTGTAGTGCGCCTCCTCGCCGTCGATATCGGTGATATTGATGTCGTAGACCTGCAGCAGGCTTGCGATGGCGGCCTGGTGTTGGCTTTCGGACATCATCGCAATATTGTAGAACTCCTTGTGAGGCCATTGCGTGTGCAAGGCGAGGTAGAGCTCTTTGGCCATCTTCTCCTCATTCCACATAAACGCCAGCGTCCCTCTGAGGGTACTGTTGAGCTCGGAGAGCAGCGGTGTGCCATCACCTTCGCCGAGCTGGCGGTTCATCGCGTCGGCTTCGGCCTGGGTCATCGTCTGCAGCCCGAGCTCGTTTCTGATGAGGTAGCGTTCGCGCTTCGTGGCGTTGAACTCTCCGGAGCTGTACTCTCCGATCCGCGCGGCAATCTGCGTCTGCAGGCTCTGCATGACTTTCAGCGTCAGAGTGGAGGGGTCGCTGACGTTGTGCTCGACGCAGTATTTGTAGAGCTCGTCGCTGATGGCGGCAATAGTGCTGTCGCCGGAGGGCGTCGCATTGTAGAGGCGCGTTTCGCTCAGGTTGAAATCGTTTTGCAGCATCGTCGCGATCTGGGCCTTGTGCGCCAGGGAGGAGACGAGGGTGAGGGCGAGTCCCTGCGGCGTCTGCAGTTTCAGTTCCGGTGCGGGGAGGTCGCCGGCGTCGATGATGCCGTTACGGTTGATGTCGATGACACCCCCCAGACTGGTGACGGGGTAGACCGGGTCGTTGGCGAAGCGGTAGCGGCCGCCTGAGAGCATCGTCGCCTGTTGTCCCGAGGCATCGGTGACAAGCGCGTAGAGCATCGGGCCGCGTTCGGCGGTAAGATCGGTCGCGCTGTTGTCGCTACTGCTGCCGCAGCCGCCGAGCAAGAGGGCAGCCGCGCCGGCGCACAGGGCGAAAAAGAGGGGTTTCATAAGCAATCCTTGGAAGCTGAAATCGTCGTGCCAGTGTACGCGAAGAGTGTTAGGAGTGTGTTAGACGGCGCATTAGCGCACCGTCTCCCAGGCGACGAAGGCCCAGTTGAAGGATCGGGGGTGCCGGTTGGTTCTGGCGACGACCTTGTCGTAGTAGTGGTAGGCCTTTTCCTCCTCGTCGCTGCTGAGGCTGCCGAGGCTCCAGCGCAGGGAGGTGACGAAGGCGTCGGCGCTGCCGCTGTTGATGCTGCCCTGTTCGGTCTCGATGTAGTCGATGCGCGGCAGCAGCCCTTTTTGGTAGAGGATCAGCGGGATGTACCAGAAGTCGGGCTTCGGGGTGATCTGCCTGCCGATGAACTCGAGGATCTCCAGATCGACGTAGCTGCCGCCGGCCTTGTAGGTGAGGTAGCAGGCCTTCGCGGCGTGGCGCGTCATCTTCGCGAGGGCCGTTTCGATATCGCCGACTTCCAGGCTGCGCGACGCGACGGCAATGTCGGCCTGCGGCAGCGCGCTCCAGTCATCTTCCCAGCTCAGCCGGTGCGTTTCGATATTGGTGATCCCTTCGCGTTCGGCGTAGAGGCGTAGTTGTTCGAGCATCTGTTCGGCGTAATCGATCGCGATGACCTTCTTGACCTTTTTGGCCAGGGCGAGGGCCAGGGTGCCGGGCCCGCAGCCGATATCGAGTACGACGTCGTCCGCATCCAGCTCCATCTTCGAGAGGAAGGTGTCGACGTAGGGGCTGTTGACCATGCGCGGCGCCATGTCCGCGGCCTTGGCGTTCCATTCGTCCGCGCTTTTGCCTTTGAAGTCGGTGGCGAGCTTGTGGGCCTTGTACATGGTGGCAAAATCAATGGGTTCGAGAAACATCATTATCTCCTTGGTTGGGGGTGAGGGGGTAAAAGACCGGGTAGCCCGGGTGGCCGTCGATGCGGAAATCCTTCAGTATGCCCTGTGCCTGCGGCGACGTCAGAAAGGCCAGCAGTGCCTCGGCACGGGCGTGACGGGCGGCGCTGAGCCGCCCTTGGCTGCCGATGGCCGCCAGGTAGGGGCGCCGCAGGGCGGGATCGTCGAAATAGAAGCCCAGGATCTGGGGATGGTGCTGTTTGTGCATCAAAAAGGGGATGACGCCGTAAAGCGTATACCCCTTCAACGCCGCCGTTTCCTTGAGGAAACCGCGTTTGGCGGGGGTGAAACGGAGCTGCTCCGGCGGCATGCGCCACCCCTGTTTCGTGCGCAGCGCGTTGAACACTTCGAAGGTGCCGCCGCTCGCATGGACGAGGAAGGGGGCCTCCGAGGCAGCGAGCTTCGCCAGCGCCTCCTGCAGGTTCCCGGCCCCGGTCAGCCCGGCGGGATCGCTGCGGTGGCCCAGGAGCATCTGTGCGTTGCGCGTCCAGGGGGTGAGCTGCTCGAAGAGGCCGTCGGCGGCCAGGTCGGTGATGGTGTCGCTGGCATGCATCGTCACCAGGTCGACGGGGTGCTCTCTGCAGTAGGCGTCGAGCTCCGATTTGGGGCCGCTGACGACGACGTCGACAGGGATGCCGCGGGCGGCCTCAAAGGCGGCGGCGATCTGTTGCCACATGCCGCTCATGGTCATCCCGCCAATGACGGCGACGCGCAGCGGCGGCACCGGTTCCGCGTGAAGCAGTGCCGCCGAAAATAGCACGGTCAGGAAAAGGCGGCGCATCAGAAGCTGTACGTGAGTCTGCCGTAGAACTCCCGCCCCGGTTCCGGATAGCCGTCGTCGTAATAGTTCAGTTTGTCCGCCATGTTTTTGACGCCGACTTCGACCGCGACGGAGGTGATCGGCAGGTAGGTCACCTTCGCGTCGATCGTCTGCACGTCGCCCAGTTTCTCGTAGCTGCTGTCGGCCAGCTGCCCGTAGGCACCGCTCTGGCCGTGGAGGGTGACGAGGCCGCTCAGATTCGGGGCGAAAAAGACGCGGGTGAAGAGGTTGTATTCGCGCGTCGGTACGCCGATGGGCTTGTCGGAAGAGGCGCTGCCGATTTTCAGGAAAGTGGCATTCGCCCCCGCTTCGTAAACGTCGGCAATGTAGGAGAGGGCGAGCTCCGCCCCCGAACGGTAGAAGGTGCCGATGTTTTGGTTCTGCGTGCGGTTGACACCGTCCAAGGTGTCATAGTAGACGGCCTGGATGTAATCCTCCGTCACCAGGTAGAAGCCGGCCGCCTCCGCGATCCACGCATCGTTGAAGACGCCCTTGTAGGCGAGTTCGCTGTGGGTCGTCATCTCCGGTTTCAGGTCGCCGTTGGGTACCCCGTAGCCGAGCTTGTAGGAGTAGCGCTCTTTCATCGAGGGGAAATAGGTCTTTTGGGCCACGCTGAGGCGGAGGGTCTGTTTGGGGGCAAGCTCCGCGATGAAGGCCGCCTCCGGGTTCCAGGCCGATTCGTCTTTCTTGTCGTCGATCGTCGGGTCGCTGATGTAGTCGGAGGATTTGACGTCATAGCCGATGCCCGCGACAAGGGTGAAGCGCTCCGCGAAGCGGTAGCTGTCCTCCACGCCGAAGGAGAGGGTCGTATCCTCGAACTCCTCCCCCAGGGTACTGACGTTGGTCACCTTGTCGATGTCGTACCCTTTATGGTGGTCATGTTTGTAGTTTGATGAGAGGGTGAGCCGGTTGCCCGCCGCGTCGACGGTGAACTCCGCCCGGAGGCCGTAGGTCGACTCCTTGTAGTTGGATTTCCAGGCGAACTTTTTGTTCATCGTCGTCAGGTTGATGTCGTCGTAGGAGTAGAGCTTGCTTTCGTACTCCGTGTAGTAGGCCGTCGCTTTGAAGAGCCCGCCGAAGAGGGTGTGCTTCCCGACGGCGTAGAGGCTCTGCATATCCCATTTCGGCCAGTCCCAGTACTTTTCACGGCCGTAGACGGGGTCGGTGACAGTAGGCTGCTGCTTGGTCGCGTGCTGGTACATATAGCCAAGGGCGACTTCGCCGCCGTCAAGCAGGTAGCCGTATTTGGCGCTGACCTGGCGGTCGTCGGAGGCGGAATTGAGCCGGTCGCCCTCGGGCTGGACCGGGGTCGCGTCGTAGCTTTCGGGCAGACGGGAGTGATCACGGTGCTTGCCCGTCGCGGAGAGCTGCAGGTAGTAGTGCGGTTCGCGGATGCCGATGTTCCCGCCGACCATGGTACCCGTCTGGTCGCCGCTGCTGTCGATCGACCCCTGAGCGAAGACGGTGCCTTCGAAGGGGCGGCTTGGCTTTTTGGAGACGATATTGACGACCCCACCCATCGTATTGGCGCCGAAGGCCGTCGAGGAGAAGCCTTTATAGACGTCAATGTCAGCGATGTTGGTTGTCAGGTAGCGGGTGTAGTCCATATTGCCGTCATAGGGGACGTAGATGGGCACGCCGTCGTAAAAGACGCCGATGCGGCGCGAATCGAAACCGCGGATACTGATATCCGTCTCGGCCCGGCCGCCCCGGGAGTAGAATGCCACCCCCGTCATACGGGTAAGGGCTTCGGAAACCGTGGTGTCGCCGTAGATGTCGATCTGTTCGGCGTCCACCCGGTCGTTAAAGATCTCCGAGAGCAGCGGGTCGGCGGTGACGGAGACCTGGCCGAGCTCGAAGCTCTCCGCACAGAGAAGGGCAGGCGCAAGCAGCGCCGCAAGCAAGGTGGAAAGACGCGGGTTTTGTTTCATAAAGATACTCCTGGATTGAAATGGGGTCTGATCTCGGCATTGAAGCGTTCGAGCATGGCGATATCGGTGTCGGCATCCCGGCCCGCGGGTTTGAGGGAGAGATGGAGGTTGGGCAGTGCGCGGGTCAGGGCATCGATCCGGGCGATGCAGGTGTCGGGGTTGCCGAGAATGGCATTCTCAAAGAAGGCCTGCCCGTCGAAAAAGGCGCTCCGCTCCCGCAGCAGCGCTTCATAGTTTTCGGCGTCGAAACCGGGCTGAGGCTGCTCCCGCTGGGCGGCACGCATGCATTTGACGAAGTGGTCGATGGCCGGCAGGGCGGCGCGCTGCGCCTCGGCGTCGCTGTCCGCGACGGCAAAGACGCGCATGACGATCATCTCCGGGTCGTGCCCGGCGACCATGCGGTAGAAGTTCTGCGCCTCGACGCAGTCGCGCAGCGTCGCCCCCTGCGACATCATCAGGCCGTAGCCGTGCGTCGCGGCAAAGTGGATCGTCGCCTCGGACGCGAAGGTCGCCACGTAAAAAGGGAGCTGCTTCTGGAGGGGTCTCGGCGTCACCGTGCTGTTGCGAATCTGGAGGAAGTCGCCTTCGAAATCAACGCCCCTGCGCTGCAGGAGAAGTTCGACGGCTTCAACGGTCTCGAACATAATGCTGCGCAGCTCCTCTTTTTGCTGCAGGAAGTGGCGGGTGTCCGGGGCGAACCCTCCCTTGGCAAAGCCGGCGTTGATGCGGCCGCCGCTCAGGTTGTCGAGGACGGCGATGCTTTCGGCCAGTCGGACGGGATGGTAGAAGGGGGCCAGGAAGCCCGCGGTGCCGAGCCGGATGTGCTGCGTACGCGCCGCGGCGTAGGCGAGCATCAGTGCCGGGTCGGGAATGACGCTGAAGTTGTTGAAATGGTGTTCGCCGAACCACGCCTCGTCAAACCCGAGCCGCTCCGCCGCCTCGACGAGACGAAGCTGTTCATGCAGGCTCTGCGCCGTGTCGCCGCTGTAGTCTTCGGCGAGGCAAAATAAACCGATGTGCATCAGAGCCCCTCTACTTGCAGATATGGGCCCAAAAGCCGCTCTCGTCGTTAATGATCTCGAAGGAGGCGGGCTGCAGCCGTTCGAGGATCTGCGGCAGCGCATCGCGCATGGCTTTCGAGCGGTGTTTGAAACGCTCTTCCCAATTCGGTTCGCGCTCGAGCATCGTGCTGACGATCTGCTCGCGCAGTTCCGCGCTGCCGAATCCGCCGCCCACATAGGCACGGCCGCCGCGGCGCAACACGCGGAGAATTTCGCTGTAGGCCCGTTTCTGGTCATCCCAGAAGGGCGAGGAACCCCGGCTGATGACGAGATCGACGCTTTCCGAGGGGAGCGGGATGTCGTGGATATCGCCCTGGAGGAAACGGCTGCGCGCCGTAATGGCCTCCGCGTCGGCGTAGCCGCGGGCAAATTCGAGCATCTTTTCGCTCTGGTCGAAGAAGGTGACCTCGCATCCGCTCAGTCGCGCCATGGCCCGTCCCAGTGCACCTGTGCCGCAGCCGGCATCGAGACAGACGCCCCGGGTTGTCTGCGTCTGTTGAATAATCTGCGACGCGATGACCGGGTAGATGGGGGCGAAGACCTCCCTGACGATGGCATCAAAGCCGGAAGGGTCGCCGGCGCCTTTGTGTTTTTTGGAATGGGTCGCATTCATGGTTTTTTCCTTTATGTCAATATAGATATAACGATCTGCGATCGCGATCAGCCGCCGTGCCGGAGGTTGAAGGTGACCGGAAGGACGATGCTCAGCGCCTTCCCTTCCGGCGGTGCCTCGAAGGGTGCGGCGTTGCGGATCGTCGCCAGTGCCTGTTCGTCCAGGGTGCGGTGGCCGCTGGAACGTTGCAGGGCCAGGGCGTTGATGCTGCCGTCGCTGAGGATAATGAACCGCAGCCGCGATTCGCCTTCGAGCCGCAGCCGCCTGGCCGTCATCGGGTAGCACAGGCAGGCCTGCACCTTCTGGCGTACCCTTCCCAGATAGCTCTCGGCCGCCTGCCGGCGCTGTGCGGATGCCGAAGGGGGCGCGGGCTCGCTGACCGGTGCTTCGGACGTTTCCGCCGGGGCAGCCTGCGGTGTTTCGGGCGGTTTGGGCAGCGGCACCGCGGTTAATGCGGATTTGGACGGCGTTACCGGTGCCGGTGTAGGCTTCGGTTTTGGCAACGGTTTCACTACCGGTTTAGCCACCGGTTTCGGTTTGGGCACTACTTTCGGCGGCAGCGGCTTTTTTATTGGCGGGGCCGGGGGCTTCGGCGTCGGTGCAACGGGTTTGGGGGCCTCCGGCTCGGGGGTGCTGATATCGACCACGGCGATCTTCACGGCCTCGCGGCCGGCGGGTTCGGGGAGTTCGGTCTGTATCAGCGCCCCCGCGATCGCCGCGTGAATCGTGGTGGTCACGGTCAATGCCGTGACGAAACGGTACTGCGCTCTCATCGGGGCTGCTCCTGCTGGGTCTGGATGGCGAATGTGCTCACCTCGGCGCTTTTGCACCAGTCGATCGCCTTCACCACGAATGCGAAGGGGGTCTGTGCATCGCTGCGCACGATGACCCCCACGGCACGCTGGGTCGCGTTGAGCTCCTGCAGCCGCGTGCGCAGCTGCGTTTCGCTCACCTCCGCATCGTTGAGGTGGTAGCGGCCGTTCTCTTCGATTGTGATCACCGTCGGCTTTTTGGGCTCTTTCTGCCCCGCCTGCGCCGAACTTTTGGGAAGGGTGACCGGGATCTTCCCCTGGGCGACGAAGGTCGCCGTCGCCATGAAGATGATCAGGATGACGAGCACAATGTCCACGAAGGGGGTCATGTTGATCTCGCTGATCTCCTGATCTTCCTCCATCGCCGACGCGCTCATGCCCCCGTCTCCCGTTTGAGCAGGACCGTTTTGATGCGGCGCACGAAGTAGTTGTAGGCCATGACGCTGGGAATCGCCACAAAGAGCCCCGTTGCCGTCGCGACAAGCGCCTCGGAGATCCCGCCCATCACGGCGTTGACCCCGAAGGAGGCGTCCGCGCCCAGGGTGTGAAAGGCGTTGATGACCCCGAGCACCGTGCCGAAAAGGCCGATAAAGGGGGCGTTGTTGCCGAAGGTGGCCAGAATGCCCAGCCGCTTTTCAAGTTTGAGGCGCAGCTGCGCCTCGGGGTAGGCGGAGGCGTCGGCTTCAAGGGTGCGGAAGGCGAGGAGCCGCTCGGCGATGACGAAGAGCGAGACGCTGCTCATCGCGAGCAGCACCCACAGCACGGGGTCGATCCCGATCACGGCGATGCCGAGCAGTTTGTCAGTAAGCATGGTCTGTCTCCTTGTAGTGGGGGAAGAAGATCGCTTCGAAGCGGGCCTGTTCATCCTCCTTGAGCAGCCCCGGGTAGAACTGCTGCATCAGCCAGCGGATGCCCATGAGCCGCATGAAGGAAGGGGGACGGGTAATGTAGTTGTAGGGGTGCGCCGGCACCAGGAACAGCCGCCCCGTTTTGACCGCCCGGAGGCTGCGCCAGAGGGGATCTTTTTGGGCATGGGCAACGAACTGGGGTTCCATCGCCACGATGACGTCAGGATCGGCGCGCATGACACTCTCCATGCTCACCTTTTCCATGCCGTAGTTGGAGCTCATCGTGCAAACGAGGGCGTTCTGCGCCCTGGCGAAATCGAAGGGGCGTATGTGGAACGATCCCGGGCACTCCGTTGAGAGGCCGTCGAGGCCTTCGGCGAAGTAGTAGCGTACTTTTTTCGCGGCGGCGAGCTGCGTGCGGTACTGTTCCAGCAGCCCCAGGCTCTCTTTGGTGTAGCGCATCAGCGTCTGTGCGCGTGCCGTGTCGCCCGAGAGCGTCCCGAAGAGCCGGAACTGCCCGATGAGGTCGCCGAGGGTGCTGTTGCGGACCATCAGGACGGGGATGCCGAGCTTTTCAAGCTTTGCGAGGATGCGGTCGGCACCGGTCATATCCCCCCACATCAGAATGACGTCGGGTCTGACCTGCAGCAGCAGCTCCATGTTGGGCGTCTGCCCCTGGCCGAAGAAGCCGCCGACGACCGGCCGCTGCGCCGCCGCCCCGGCATAGGGCTTCTGCGCGTCGGTGAAGGGGAAGTTGAGAGCGGCGACGAGCCGGGGATCGAAGGCCAGCAGGCTCATGGTGAGGGGCGGGTGCGTCGCATAGACGGAACGTACCGTCTCCGGCACTTCGACCGTACGGTTGAAATCGTCCGTGACCACCCGGCCCCAGAGGGTGACGCAGGCTGCCAGCAGCAGGAGCATCACCCGTGTGATGCCGGAGGGCCGAAGGGGCGCGAGGTTAGAGACGGTTTTCATGGAGGGCTCCGTTCAGAATGGTCGTCAGCTGTTCGGGCGTCAGGGAGACGTTGAGGAAGAGGCGGTAAAAGGCGCGGGTCGTCTCGCGGATATCCTCGCCGTACTGCCCCGGGTAGAGGGTCGCCATCACCCACTGCAGTCCGAGCAGGCGCATGAAAGAGGGGGGACGGTCGAACCAGTTGAAGGGGAGCCGGGGGATAAGGTAGACCTGCCCTTTCTGCACCGCGTGGAGGTGCTGCCACGACGGATGGGTGCCGATGCGCTCGAAGAAGGTCTGCTCCTGTACGAGGATGACGTCGGGGTCGTACTGCAGCAGGGTCTCCATGGAGAGTTTCTCCAGCCCCTTGTGGTTGGAGGTGTGGCAGCGGTGGACATTGACGTCGCCGGCGAGCTTGAGCAGCTGCACGTGGATGGCATCGTCGCATTCGGTGGAGAGGCCGTCCAGGCCCTCCGCGTAGTAGACACTGGGGCGCGCCGCCTTCGGGATCTCGGCCAGGGTCTGCTCGGCCTGTGCGAACACGTTCTCACTGTAGCGCGCCAGGGCTTCGCCCCGTTCGGGCAGGCCGAGGGCACTGCCCAGGAAACGGAAAATGGCCGCATAATCGGTCAGCGCCTCGTCTTTGGCATAGACGGCGGGCGTGTTGAGCAGACGCAGGCGCTCGGCCTCTTTCTGCGTGAACGCGTCGCGGTGCGACCACATAAGCAGCAGGTCCGGCTGCTGCGCGAGCAGGATCTCCAGGTTCGCGGACTGGCCCGGGCCGAAGACCCGGCCGAGGACGGGGAGCGTCCGCATCCGCGGGTCAAGGTAGGGGTAGGCGCGCGCGTCGATCGTGAAGATCCAGCCCGCCAGCAGCGCGGGGTCCATGGCGTAGAGCGCATACGAACCGTACGGCGAGGGGGCATAGACCTTTTGGGGATCGGCGGGAACGACGACGTCGCGCCCGAGCATGTCGGTGATCTCCCTCCCGCCGAGGAGGGTCCCCATCAGCAGTGACATCAGGAGTAGGGGTGTGGTAAAGCGCATGGTTTCTCCTAAAAAGCGAAGGCGATTTCGGCCCCGAGGGTCCGTCCGCGGTCGTAGTAGTAGCCGGTGACGTAGCGGGTCGCGTAGTGGTCGTCGGTCAGGTTGCGCCCGTAGAGCTTGGCGGTGGCGGTTGCGCCGCCGAAAACGAAGTCGCGGGCGATGTTGGCGTCAACACGGGTATAGTCCCCCAGGTCCAGGCCTGTCATGGTCCCTTTCGGGCTGCGTGAGCTGGAGTAGCCGTCGACGCGTTTGGCCGAGACGTTGAAACGGTAGGCCTCGTAGGCGTGGCTCAGCAGGGCGCTGAAGGTGTTGCGCGGCATCGTGGCGCCGAGGCTCTCCGTGGTCACGCCCCCGGACGTCGTCGAATTCTCGATGATGTGGGTCCATGCGAAGCGGTAGCTCGTCGTGTTGCCGATGCGCCCTTTGAGGAGAAATTCGACCCCCTTGCGGTGGGAATCCTGCTCGGTGTAGTAGTAGTACTCGTTGCCGTCGCTGTCGGTGTAGGTGCTGCCCGTCGCGGTTTTTTCATTGTCGATGGCGACATCGAAATAGGTGAGCGCCGGGACGAAGGCGCGGGCGATGCCCGCCTCGAAACCGATCTCCCAGCGCTGCTGCCGTTCGCCGTGGAGCGTCGCGTTGTCTTCGGTCATCAGGTCGAAATCCCCGGAGGTCCCTTCATTGCCGTAGAAGTAGCGCGCGCTCAGGCGGTACCCTTTTGCGATGTTATAGAGCACACCCGCCGTATAGACGTTGGCGGCGGGAAGGTCCGTATTGCTGTTGGCATCCGGCGTCGCCAGTGCTTCGCTTTTGGCCGCCGTGGCGTGGTTGATGTGCTTGACGTCGTAGCGGTAGCCGGCGTCGAGGCAGAGCATCCCGTCGAACAGGGAGTGTTCGGCGGCGACGGAGTAGCCGTTCACCGTCGTGTTGTAGCTGTTGTAGGCCTTGGAGAGGTTGGGACCGAACCCTTTGCTCTGGGTCGACTGTCCGCCGAGATGCACGGTGGTGTCGCCGAAGCGGGCGTTGTGCCGGAGGCTCAGGGTCTGGGTCTTCTCCTCGTAGTGACGCTGCGACGCCACGGCGCTGTTGAAATATTCGTTGTGCTCCTCCTGGTCGTACGCGATCGTCGCCGCGGAGAAGAGCGTGATCTGGTTCTCGTTCCAGAGGACATTGCCGTCCAGGGAGAAGATGCGGGTCTGGACAGGATCGTAGTACCATTTCGCGCTGTCGGTTGTGCCGTCGACGGCGACGCCGCGCTGCATTTCGAAGCGGCCGCTGTCGATGTAGCCCATCATGTTCAGCGAGAGTTTCCCGAGGGTGAGGCCGCCGTTGACCATCCCCGACACGGCCCGGCTGCCGTCGAACCACGAATCTTTGCTCGGGCGGTCGTAGCGTGAGGCCATCATCCCGACATAGCTGTTGTAGGGAGCGCCCTCGTCCAGCCGGGTCCCGACGTAGATATCCTGCCCGTTCGCCGCGGGCTGCGAAATCGCCTGTTCGTAATAGGCGTGGAGAAGCCCTTCGGTGGTTTTCGGCCGTTTGGTGCGGATGACGATGAAACCGATGTTGAGGCCCGAGCCGCTGTTCGAGGCGCCGATGCCGATGGACGGGGCCAGGGAGAGGGCCGTCGACGAGCGGACGATCTCGATCGATTCGATCGCGTTGACGGGGAGCTGCTGCAGCATCCGGTCGCTGCTGGAGGGGAGAATGGCCCCGTCGACGATGTAGGTGATACTGCCGCCGCCGCGCATGTTGACAAAGAAGGGGTGGCGGCGTCCCTGGTAGGTGAGGTCCAGGCCCGTCGCCATGTTCAGGAGTTCGAGGACGTTCTTGGCCTTGTAGGCTTTGATCTCCTTCTCATCCATCACCTCCGTGCCGAAGGCGGCGGATTTGGCGACGCGGTAGGGGTTGGTCGGACTGTCGATCTGCGTATCGTCGCGTTCGGCGAATTGGGAATAGGCCGAATCGGTCGCGGTGACGGGGGCCAGATAGGTATCGTCGGCCGTGGCGGCGTGCTGCAGGAGGAGTAAGCCTGTGATGGCAAGGTTTTTTTTCATGGTTTTCCTTATGAACATGGGGTGTGGGATGGGGAAGTGAAATGGGGGACGCACCAGCCCCGTTCACGGTGACGGATCACCTCCGCATCGACGTCGTAGACGTGGCGCAGCATCCGGGGGGTGATAACTGCATCGGGATCGCCGTTCGCGATGATTTTGCCCCCGTGCATGACAATGACCCTGGTGGAGACCAGCAGTGCATGGTCGGGATAGTGCGTCGTCTTTAAAAAGGTGTAGCCCTCTGCCGCCAGCTCCGTGATCATCCGCAGCAGGCGCATCTGGTTGCCGTAATCAAGCCCGTTGACCGGTTCGTCCATGATGAAGGTGCGTACCTCCTGGGCGATGGCGCGCGCCAGCAGCACCATCTGCTTCTGGCCGCCGCTGAGCTGCCCGAAGGGGCGCGAAGCGAGGTCGGCGATGCCGACGCGCTCCAGCGCGGCGCGGGCGATATCTCGGTCGCGTCTGGAGGGGTGGGCGAAAAAGCCCAGCTTCGATACCCGCCCCATCAGGACCATCTCCTCCACGCTGTAGCCGAAGGGGACGTTGTGGTACTGCGGAATGTAGGCGACATGCGTCGCGATGTCGCGGTGGTTGTAGTTGTAGAGCGGTTGTCCGTGCAGGCGGATGTCGCCTTTGCCTTCGAGCAGCCGCAGCATGAGGCGGATCAGGGTGCTCTTGCCGCAGCCGTTTGGCCCCAGCAGGCTCACGACCTCTCCCGGGTAGAGGGCAAGATCGACGCCATCGAGAACGGAATGTTTCGGATAGGCGAAAGAGAGATTTTTAACGGTATAGACGGGTTTCAGTTCCATGCGGCCCTCGCGTTTTTAAGTACGATGATAAAGACGGGGATGCCGATGAGCGAGGTGAGGATCCCGATGGGGATCTCGACGTTCATCGCCAGGCGGGAGACGGAATCGGCCAGGAGCATGAAGGCTCCGCCGACCAGGGCGCTCAGCGGCAGCAGCAGCGTATGCGAAGGTCCCGCGGCCATACGGACGATGTGCGGGATGATGAGTCCCACCCAGCCGATGATGCCCGCCATCACCACGGAGAGCGACGAGGCGAGCGTCGCCAGGATAATGGCGGTCAGGCGGATGCGTTTGACGTCGATGCCGAGGGCGCGCGCCTCCTCGTCGCCGAGGCTCAGCAGATCGAAATACTTGCCCATCACGAGCAGTGCCGCGATGGAGAGCCCCATCGGCACGGCGGCGAGCAGCACCTCGTCGAGTTCGGCCATGCTGAGCGAGCCCATCAGCCAGTAGACGATGGCCGGCAGCGTGCTGTAGGGGTCGGCGACGTATTTGACGACGGAGAGCAGCGCCGTGAAGAGCGAACCGCTGATGACCCCGCCGAGCACGAGCATGACGGTCGAGCGCGAACTGGTCACCATGGAGCCCACCATCACGGCGAAGGCGACGGCGACGAAGCCGAAGGCGAAGGCCAGGGCTTGCACGATCCACCACTGTTCGCTCAGCAGCATCCCCAGTGCGGCGCCGAAGGAGGCACCGGCGAGGACGCCTAGGATCCCCGGCGAGACGAGGGGGTTGACGAACATCGCCTGGAAAGCGGCGCCCGACGTCGCGAGCGCGGCACCGATCAGGATAGCCAGAAGGATGCGCGGCAGACGGATCTGGAACAGGATGTTCTCAAGCAGGGCGAACTCCTCCTGCACAGCGCCGCCGAAGAGTTTGTACTTGACAAAGGCGAGCAGCGTTTCGGGCGCGATCGGGTACTGGCCCCAGGAGAGGGCCAGCAGCGCCGACAGCAGGAGCAGCAGGGTGCCCCCGCCCAGAAAGAGCCAGTAGGATGAGGTGCGCCTGGTCAAAACGACAGACTCAGCGATCCGAAGACGGAGAGCGGCGCCCCCGTCTGGTAGGTGGAAGAGGTGCCCGTCGTCGCGAGGACGTTGTCCGCGGAGATGATGGTCGCCACGTACTTCTCGTCGGTCAGGTTCGTCCCGCTGAGGCGGAAGACGGCGCTTTTGCTGCCGAGAAAACCGTTGATGCGGTAGGCGACGTCAAGGTCGAAGAGGGTGTAGGCGTCGACGGTCTGGCTGTTTTGGAGGTCGCCGTAGCGTTTGGAGGTGTAGCGCACGCTCGGCGTGATCATCCAGCCGCCGACGCTGTAGGAGAGCGCCGCCTTGGCCAGGACCTCCGGCGCGTCGGGGACCTGTTTGCCCTCCGTGTCGATCGTCGTCGTCGGCGAGCTTTTGAAGTCCTGCGTAAAGGCGTACTTGTTGTAGGAGAGCCCCGCGATGAACTCCAGCGATTCGCTGACCGGACCCGAAGCGGAGAACTCTGCGCCGTAGCCCATCGCGTCGCCGACGTTGGCGGGATAGTTGACGCCGTATTCGGGGTCGTAGACGTTGGCCTGCTTGTTCTTGACGAAGGAGACGAAGAGCACCGGGTTCAGCGCGACGCCGCCGACCATCGTCTTGTAGCCCAGGTCGATGTTGTCGGAGGTTTCGAGTTCGAGCTTGTTCCACAGCTGCTGCAGCGTCACGTTCTTGGCGACGAAGTTGGCCCGGTTCTTGATGTAGGTCGGGAAGAGGTTGACGTCGAAGCCGTAGGTGCGGGCGTAGGAGACGTAGAGCGTGTTGAGTTCATCGAAACGGTAGCCGGCATAGAGCGACGGGATCCACGTATGGAAGGTCTTCGCCTTGACGCTGGCCCAGGGGTCGAGGGTGCCCTGGGCGATCGCCGTGTCGTAGTTCTGGCTGGTGTTGAGGTCGGTACCGAAGGTGTAGCTCTTGAGCGAGCCGATCTCGAAGCTCTGGTACTGGAGCCCGGCGTTGTAGTCAAAGCCGCCGAGGCTGCCGGAGAGCTCCGCGAAGGGGGCCTGGAGGGTGTGGTACCCGGTTTCGGCCAGGGAGGCGTACCCGTCAAAAACGAGGTCGCCGCCGACGGATTTGTACTTCAGGCGGTCCGTCGGCGGTCCCGGAGGCTGCTGTTTGTGGTACCAGTAGCCCAGCGTCGTCTTGAGGGCCTTGGAGAAGCGGTGGGTGTAATCGGCGACGCCCCCGAAGAGGTCATGGTCGATCCGCCACTGGATGACGCGGTTTTTCGCAGGGTTCGCGTTGACGCTGGCGTTCCAGTACTCCCCCTTGTCCGTTTTGTAGTAGGGTTTGATTGTCACCGTGTCGTCAGCGCTTGGGCGGAACTGCAGGGTTGCCAGGACGGCCGTCGTATCGAAATTCTGTTTGTTCCAGTCGTAGTAATCGACGTCGTTGTCCGCCGTCGGCCGGGCGGAGGCGAAATCTTTGTCCCAGTAGCTCTCCAGATCCTGGGCCTCGGTATAGGAGAGGGCGTAGTAGTTGTGGTGATCGTCTTTGTTGTAGATGACGTAGGCTTCCGCGCTGAACATCTCCGAGGGGGTATAGGCGATCCCCGCCATGGCGTTGAAGCGCTCAAGTTCCCCGTCGCCTTTGTACTTGTCGTATCCGAGGTGGGAGAACGATCCGAAGAGGCGGACGTCCCCCATCTGCCCGCTGTCGAAGCGTGCAAAGGAGCGGGTGAAACTGTCCGAACCGAACGCCTGGGAAAGCGTACCGCTGCTCTGCTGCCGCGGCGCGTTGACGTTCATGTCTACCTTGCCGATCAGGCTGGAGAAACCGATGTTCTTCTCCGGTGGCAGGTACCCTTTGAGCAGGTCGATGGAGGCGACGTTCTCCATGTCGAGCATCTGTTTGCCGCCGCCGGGGTTGCTGGAGATCGGCATGCCGTTGATCATATAGACGCCCCCCGGGCCCGACTGGGATTTGCCGCGGATGCGGATGGGGTCGTGGTAGGAGGGTTCGTTGGAACCGGACGTGTCGGCGGGGGTGTAGTTGACCGAAGGGGAGTACTGGATGACCGTAAAGGGGTTCATGTTTGCCTGGGTCCCGAGGGTCGTGATGCTCTTCTTTTCGAAGCGCTGATCGGAACCGTTGGTGTCGCCCTGGTAGAGGGTGTCGTCCAGCGCGCTGTCGGAGACGACGATGTGTTCGATATTAACGGGGTCGGCCCAGAGGGCGGAGGCGGCCATGACGGCAACGAGGGGGTAGGTGTAAACGGGTTTCAAGTGGATTCTCCTTGGTTTCTTCATGGCACCAGGCAGAGCCCGGATACCTGTATTGATGCTGTGTTCTTCGTTGCGCACCGAGAGACCGTGTTTCGTCGAACGCAGCGGCTTGTTGGTTGCTCGCGACCCGGTCAGGGCACCAGCAGGTCGTCTATCTCTTGCGCGCTCAGGTCGACGCCGAGAAACAGTTTGTAAAAGGCGGCAACGCGCACTTTCAGATCGACGTCGTACGCCTCGGGGTGGAAAAGCGAGGCGAGCCACTGGATGCCGATGACGCGCATGAACGACGGCGGACGGTCGACCCAGTTGAACGGCAGCGTCGGGACGAGGTATATCCGTCCCGCTTTGACGGCGCGGAGCTGCTGCCACATCGGGTCCTCCACGAGGTCGCCGTAGACCATGGCGTGCTGGACGATGATCACCTCCGGATCGTAGGCCAGCAGGGTCTCGAAGTTGATCTTCTCCAGCCCGCGCAGGTTGCTCTGGCGGCATTTGTGGACGTTCTCGCCGCCGGCGAAGTTCATGGCGACGACGTGGAAGGAGGTGTCGCACTCCGTCGAGAGGCCGTCCAGCCCCTCGGCGTAGTAGTAGCGTGTCGGCTTGGTGCCGGCCAGGGAGGTGTTGATCTCGGCAATGACCGTGCGGGTGTAGTCGGCCAGTTCCCGGCCGCGTTTGCCCGCGCCGATGGCGTCGCCGACGCGTTCCATGGCGTCGGGCATCGAGTCGATCTGCCGGAACGGTACGGTCATCGTCGGAACGCCCAGTTTCGTGATCTGGTCGGTCACGGTCTGCACGAGCATGTCGTCTTCCCAGATCAGCACAAGGTCCGGGCGGGCGGCGATGAGACTCTCGAGGTTGATGCGGCTGCCGCTGCCGTGGAACGAGCCGATGACGGGCAGCGCGAGAAAGCGCGCGTCGAGGTAGGCGGGATTGGCACCGTTAAAGGGGTTCTTGGCCGCGAAGTTGAGGCCGATCATTTTGTCAGGGGCGAGGGCGTAGAGCAGGTAGTTCATCGGCGGCGAAGAGCCGAAGACCCTCTTGACGGTCGCCTGATCTTCTTTCATATCGCTAAGCGCCTGGGGTACCAAGACGAGCACCGATATAAAGAGGGTAAGCAGAAGTCTGTTCATGGTGGGTTCCTAAGAGTGTGAAAGTGAGAAGGTAATCGGGATCGTCAGATGGGTCAGCGATTCAAGAGAGGGAAAATCGCCGCTGAGATCCCATAGCGTTTGCAACGCTTTACGGTCCAGAATCGTACTGCCGCTGCTGCGTAAGATTTCCGCAGCAGCGACCGTACCGTTGGAAGCAAGTTTGAACGAGAGCGTCACCACCCCCTCGAGCCGCAGCCTTCTTGCGGCGGCGGGGTAGGCGATGGCGGATTCGATCATGGCACGTATCTGTCCCAGCACCGTTGCGTCCGGCCCGGTTGGGTCAGCTTTTTTGTTGTTGGCAAGCGGTGTAGCGCTTGACGCATTGTTTGGTGTGTGAGGAGAAGTTTCCGCGTGTGAGGCCGGGGCCACGGGCGGGGACGGAAGAGAGGCAAACGCCTCAGATAAAGCCGCGTCATCGGGTGTCTTTATCTCAGGGGTTTTGGGGAGGGGAACGGGAGCGCTCTGGGGCGCGGCCTTGACCGTTTCATGTACCGGCACCGCTGCCGTTTTTACCGGCGGTTTCGGGCGTGCAGCCGGTGTGGCCGGGAGGGGTTTCGCTTTCGGCGCGGCGGCCGCAGCTGCGGCACGCGGCGCATAGTCGGCCAGGGAGATCGCCATCGTCTGCCGCTCGGCCGTGAGGAGGGGCGTCGAGGGGTGCGGTGCGTAGAAGAACGCGCCCACCAAGGCGGCGTGCATCAGCAGGGACGCACCCATCGCTTGCAGGCGGTGATGGCGGTCGTTTTCATGTATCATATTTGATATAACGCTTGGTGCAAAAGAGTGCATTGTCTACTCCGCCGCCTTGCGTCCCGCGAGGGGTTCATAGGGGTAGCGCGTGATGGGGGTGACCGTCGTACGGCGGTTGATCATGCGGATGGAGAGGGCTTCGATCCACTCCCAGAACTCCCGGGCGTGTTCGGCGGGCATGGCACGCTCCGCCATCGCCTTGCGGTACATCATCAGCCAGATCTCCCGGGCTTTTTCATCCACGATGAGGTGCAGGTGGCGCATCCGGAGCGCGGGGTGGCCGTGGGCATCGCTGAAGGTTTTCGGTCCGCCGAGGGCCTCAATGAAGAAGTCGGCGGCTTTTTCGGTGGCGGCGGCAAAGGCGTCGTCGTCATCGGGGAACATCTCGCCCAGCACCGTCTTGCGCAGCAGGCCGTGGTGGTACCGGACGAGGTCGCGGATGTTTGCTTGGCCCCATGCGCGGTAGAGCGCGTCGGAGGGGAAGGTGACCTCGGGATAGACAAAGTCGATCTTCGCATCGGCCGTACGCGGGGCGGCGCCGGCTCCTTCAAACGGCCCGGTGCCGCACTGGTTAAAGCCATGGATCGCCGTGCCATTCTCTGTAAAGACGTTCATGCTTCCCTCCATTATGTTTTAAATGATATAACGCTGTTTCAACGATTGATGCAGTTGGCATTCCACGAAAATCGGAACATTTTGCGTTGTTTTTGGAATGATATAACGAAATTGTCTTGTTTTGTCTTAAACGGTGCTGTTTTTGTCGCGCGGGGGCTGCAAACCCTCCGGCCGGACAGCCGCATCGTGTCGGTACGCTTTGAAAGTACAAGGAGGCAGGGCGTGTAGAGCGGCCCCGTGGGGTAATGGACTGTCCTGCGGGAGTGTTCGTCCGGGCCTGCGGCCCGGTATGCCCCGCTAGGCGAAGCTGTTTTTGAATACGGTGAACATACCCCAGCCGAAGTAGACGAGACACCACAGGATCAAAATGGCGAACGTGGAGTTGGCCAGTCTGGTCACCAGCGCGTCTTTACTGGCGTCGAAGACCCCTTCGGTCTTGCCGGCCTTCCAGGCGAGCGTGGCGATGAACGCGACGCCCGTGAAGCCCAGGAAGACGAAGGTGAGCAGAAACATGACGACGGAGGGCCAGTCGATGTTCATGGGGTAGTCATAGACGGAGTAGCCCAGGTCGCCCATGATCTGGAAGCGGATCAGCTCGCGCATGCCGGAGATCAGCAGGGCGACCACTACCAGCCAGAGGGTCGTCAGGTAGCTCCGCTTGACGACGTTGATCATGACGAGCAGGAGCAACACGGAGATGACGATGGCGAGGGAGAGCGGGTTGAACAGTAGCCCCTCCATAAACATCCATGCGACGAAGAGCGCGGCGCTCACCAGAAGACCGATGGTCGCGATTTTCGTGCCAAGGCGGCGCGAAAAGGCGATGTACTCTTTCGTGAAATCGCTGCGCGTACTCAGGAAGTCGCTGTAGTTCTGCAAAAAGATGCCGACGACCGGGGCGCTGAGCGAGACCATAAAGAGCAGCCGTACCGGATCCATATGGAAGTTGAGGCCGGAGGTGTCGACCGTGCCGCCCGGGGCGTACCAGTTCATCCACTCGTTGGGCTGGATGGATTCGACGGAGAAGACGTGCATCAGTACCCCGGCGAAGACGATGAAAGCAAAGCTGATCAGGCCGATCGTCCTGCCCCCGCCCTTTTTATTGGCGTAATAGAACCAGTAGAAGAGCATATAGCCGACGATCAATGCGTAGATGAACGTGAAGACCCAGATACCCGAAAGGGCATTGGTGACGTACCAGTTAGGGTCGTAGATAACCTGGGTAAAGAGCAGCGGGGCGATGCCCAGTAGAATCGCCAGCGAGATGCTGATCTTGCCCGTCTGGATCATATGCCCCGTCAGGAGCTTCCAGTCGGGGCTTTTCTTCTGTTTGCCGCTGCCGGCGAGCGAGAGGGTGATACTGCCGATGGCGAGCAGGACGAAGGCGGCGTGCAGCGCCCATGTCAGGACATAGAGCGCCTGAAAGACGACCGGGTAGAACGGGACCCCTGCGGGGTCGCGAAGGGTATTTAACAGTGTAGCATCCATAGGCATCTCCTTAGTTGGTTTGGGTCGCTATCCAGGCGGCCATCGCGTCGAACTCGGCGTCGGGCAGGTCGATCTTGGGCATATAGGGGATGGCCCCCGTCGCCAGCGATCCCTGCATGAAGGCTTTGATCGTCTCTTTGTCCTGGCCGGCGAAGCGTGCCATCAGCGGGCGGAACTTGGCGCCCGGTTCCAGTGCATGGCAGTTGGAACAGGCGAGTTTGGTCAGCAGTTGGCCCGCTTCGAGACGGTTTTCGGGCGTGATCGTGCGCAGCCGGTCCGGGATCCACGGATTGACCCGCAGCAGCCCATTTGCGGCGATAATTTCCACTTCGCCTTTGATGTTTTTGCCCGGGACGTCCCGGCTGATAATCTGGTTGCTGTAGATGTAGCGTCCGGCGACATAGGGTTTGCGCAGGCTTTCGCGCAGTTTTTCACCCGGCCAAAGGCCGACGACAGCGATGACAAAGAGCATGACGATCGCCAGGGAGCGGTGGATGTACTGTGGCTTGACAATCGCCAGCAGGAAATAGAGCGCAAACGCGACGATCAGGATGATGCGCGTCGTCAGAATCGAGGGGAGATAGATCCCCAGCAGGATATCCGCACTCTCGGGCAGCGTCTTGATGTACCACATAAAGAAGAAGAGCACGAGGAAGCCGCCGAGGAGACTGACGTAGCCCATTTTACGGGTCAGCTCGTTGGAGATCTCCTTGTTCTTCATCGCGCTGGAGATGATCAGCCCGATGACACCGGCTATCATAATCATGAAACCGATGCGCAGGAACATATGCGGGAAGGTGTTGACGCCGAAGAACGCGTCGCTGGCCGATCCCGTCTGATAAAAGGCGTCGTTGCCCGGCCACATCATGAAGCTGATGATGCCGATGATGAGCATCAGGGTACCGACGGAGGCCAGTGCGAAGGTGTAGGTCAGTTTCAGGTGCGTTCTGCGGTCGATTTTGTCGATGAAGTAGACCAGCGCGAAGACGCCGATGACCTCATAGATGAAAAAGACCCACTCCGTGGCCCAGACCCAGACGAAGTTGTGGATCAGCGCGCTGATTCCCCGCGGGCTGGCCGCCGTGGCCGTATACCAGATCCCCGGCCCTGTGATGGAACCGATGACATAGGAGAAGATCAGCAGGAACATGCCGTATTTCTTCATATAGTCATAGAGGTCGGTGCGGTTCTCCTTGTATGCCTTGTGCGCCAGGAATGCGAAGAGCAGCGCGGCACCGACGGAGGTGTGCGAAGCCAGAATGTGAATGGTTCCGGTGATGCCCATCAACCAGGCGGAGCCGATATCGGGAAAATAAAAGAGCGGAAACATGCCAATAAAATCCATCCGTTTCTCCTCAAACAGATAATCCCGGCAGAGGCAATGCGCCCCTACGGGATGATTCCATAGGTAGCACTCGGGTGGGTTCGGTACCCAAAATGCGCCTATTGGGAAAAAACAACATTTGATTCGTCATAGGGATATGGCACAATAAAATGTTGTAACACAACACAAACATACCCGTCTGTCATCGCCAAATTGTCGACGGGTATGCTTCTTCATCCGGTTAAAACTGCTTCCTCATTTAAAATGATTCTGAAATATGGGAAACGGAAAATAATAATCAACTGATATTAATTTTGTGTTAAGGGCTGTTCAGAAATGAACGGTTATGAGAAAAGGGTGTGTGCGGGATGCTGTGCGGGCGCTTCAGGCCCCGATGATGATGTGGTTCTTCGCAACGGTGGCGTAGGCTTCCATCGCCGTTTCCAGGGCGTCGCTGGCGTCGAGGTCCGTCACGCCGATCAGTTTGGAGCCCCCTTCGAGCTGGAGGGTGATCTCCGCGTTTTCGCTGCTGCGCTGCAAAGAGGTGATCTTCCCCTTCAGGATATTGACATCGTCGGAGGCTTCCGGTGCGCCCCGGCTGATGATGACGTCGCTGGATTTTATGATGGCGTAGGCGTCACACCCCTCTTCCAGGCCCATGTTGCGCACCGACGTCGAGGTGATCACGGAAAAGAGGGTGTCACCGCCGGGAAGTTGCAGGCGCAGTTCGGAACGCAGACCGTGGGGCGTGATGCTCCCGACGCTGCAGGTGATCTGGTTGCGCGCGCTGGTGGTGAGGAAGGTGCGCGAGAGGATGCGGGCGAGCCGTTCGGGGTCGTCGCCCGCTTCGGCGAAGCGGTTGATGAATTCGCGGTGCAGCTCCGCGAAGCGCTTGTAGGTGGCAATGAGCTCGTAGGCGTGGGCGGTGAGGACCGTCCCCCCGCCGCCGCGTCCGCCGGTGGTCTTCTCGATGATGGGGCGGTCGGCGATGTCGTTCATGGCGTTGACCCGTTCCCAGGCGGCCTTGTAGCTCATTTTCATCGCCTTCGCCGCGGCATGGATGGAGCCGGTCTGGGCAATCTTTTCGAGCAGCTCGATACGCCCGTTGCCCAGGAAGTTCCTGCCGTCCTTGCGCAGCCAGAAGCGTCCGTCTATCTGCATGGAATGCCTTTGGAAGAGGTCACGGGGAGGGAAAACGGCGGCATGGGGTTCCTTGGCGAATGATTTGACGGGCTTATTATAACAGACGCTAACGCGCGGTTTGTTCCGGCGGCAGGGTGCAGCTGAAGGTCACGCGGTTTTCGCTCTGGGTGACGGTGATGGCGATCTTCTCCTCGTCGCAGAGTTTTTTGACGATGTGCAGGCCGATCCCGATGCCGCGTTCACTCTCCTTGTAGAAACGGTCAAAGAGGTTGCGGGGCGAACGGATGGGCGCCGCGGCGGTATTGGTAATGCTGAAGGTGTCCCCGGAGAGTGTCAGCGTTACCTCCCCCTCCTTGACATTGTATTTGCAGGCGTTGGAGAGGAGGTTGTCGACGATCCGCGTCAGGGCGTCGGGGTTGGCGCTCAGCGTCGTCGCTGAGAGGGCGGTATGAAAGGTGAGCGCGGGATAGAGATCCCGGAAAAAGGCCAGCCGCTCCGCAATGAGGGTGTCGAGCCGGAAGGTGTCGCGCTGCTGCGGCAGGCCGCCCTGGTACTCCTGGAGGTTGCGGTAGAGCATGCCGATCAGTTTGGCGCTCTTTTCGATCCGCCGGACGGCCTTGTCCTCCCGGTTCAGCATCGAGGTGTTGATGAGAATGGCACTGACGGGGGTATTGAGGTCGTGGATGATGTCCTTGATGAAACGGTCGGTCAGGGCCAGGGCGCTGCGCAGCGGGCGGAGGGTGTAGCGGGCAAACCCGAAGGCCATCGCCCCGACGACGGCCGAGAGCAGAAGCATAAAGAGAAGGTAGCGGCCCAGAAGTGCGCCGGTCTGGGCTTTGAAGTCCGTTTTCGGGTAGTAGATCTTGAGCAGGTAGCGCTGATTGGCCGGGAGGGGAAAGAGGGCGTAGAGCGTCCGGGCATCCTCGCGCAGTTCCAGCAGGGGGGCTTCCGTCTGTTTGGGGACGAAATCGAGGGAGAACTTTTCGCCCTCGAAATTGAAGTTGTAGTTTTTCATCTCCAGGAATAGCTGCTGTTTGAGGCTGCCGACGTCCTCGCGGTAGTTGTGATAGAGCAGGAAACCGATCAGGATCTCGATGGTGACGAAGTAGAGCGCGAGGCTCTTGAAGAAGGATTCTCTTTCAGAGGCTTTCAAGACGGTACCCCACGCCGCGGACGTTGGTGATGTCGATGCCCAGCTGCTGCTTGAGGCGGCTGATATGGAAACGCAGCGCCTGGTCGGTGGGCTGCTCCAGCAGTTCCAGCAGTTCGCTCTTGTCGATGGTCTGGCCGACATTGGTGACGAGCAGGCGGAAGATCGCCGTACGGATCTCCCCGAGGTCGATGCTGCGGTTGTTTTTGCTCACCCGCCCGTCAGCCGGGTTGAAGGTGATCTCCCCGTAGCGGAGCTGCCGTTCGAGCTGGTGGGTGCGCGCCTTGATGCGCAGCAGGAGCTCGTCGATGTCGAAGGGCTTTTTGAGGTAATCCTCCGCGCCTGCGGCGAACCCCTTGGTCATCGAGTCGATGTCGCGCAGGGCGGAGATGAAAATGGCGGGGGTGCGGTCCTCGGCGTCGCGCAGGGCGCTCAGCAGGTCGAAGCCGCCCAGCAGCGGGACGTTGATGTCGAAGAGGTAGAGGTCGAAGGGGGCATCGAAGGCCGCGTCGGCGGCCGCTTCCCCGTCGGTCACCCAGGCGGTCTCAAAGCCGTTGCGCGTGAGCAGATCCTGCAGGGATTCGCCCAGTACCGGATCGTCTTCGAGCAGCAGAATCCGCGCCATTCTCCCTCCTAGAAGCGGGCGAAGAGCATGATGCCGGCCGCGTGATCGCTGGCCGAATCGCTCAGGCCCAGGCTGTAGTTCACCTTTATCGAGAGTGTATCATAAAGCGGGAAGATCCCCAGCACGGAGAGGGAGCGCAACGCCGTAGTGTCCGGGATATACGACTCGGAGTAGTCGTACGAGAAACTCACGCTGCTCGCCGGCGTGGGGTAGAAGGTGACGCCGGCGGAACCGAAGGCGATGTCAGGGTACTTGACGGTACTGCTGTCGCCCGTGACGGTATAGCCGTACTGCACGAACGCGTCGAGCGCCGCAAAACGGTAGAGCCCCACCACGGAGCCGCCCCAGTCGTTCTCGCCGGTGCCCGTCCCCTCCTCGGCGGTGGCGAGCTTGAGGTGCACCCCCGGCGTGATAAAGAGACTGTCGGTGATGCTGAAGGCGTACCCGGCGCCGAGGAAGGTGTCGGAGAGGCCGCCGTCCTTGCTGTCGGCGACGGTCGGGTCCGCCGTACCGTAGTGGTAGTAGCTGATAAGCCCCGTCACGTAAAAGTCCCCCGCGTAGACGGCCGCCATCGCGTCCGTCGAGAGGGAGTCGACGCTCTCCGTTCCGCCGTATTTCCCGGTGGCGTAGCTCATTCCAAGCCCCGCAAGAAAAGTGACCTCCGTGCCCGCACTGCCGACGGGGCAGCCGTCCGCGCCCACCGTCATATCAAAAGAGGTGCCGGGGCAGTGGTCCAGGGTGTCGGCGACGCCGTCAAGATCGCTGTCGCGTTCTGCGGCAGCCGCGAAGAGGGAGGCGCCGAGCAGCCCCGTGATCAGGAGTAACCGTTTCATCTTACCGACTGACCCTGGCGGGGATGCATCTGCTGTTGTTGCATCTGCTGCATTTGCTGCTGCGTCTTGAGCTGCTGACGCATCTGCTGCTGCATGACGGCTTCGCTGCCCGCAGGTTTGCGCTGCGGTGCCGCCGCATCCTCGCCCGTCTGCATCCGGCTCTGCAGGGCCTCGAGGGCTTCGCTGCGCTGCTGCTGGTTAAGCTCGCGCATCTTCAGTTTGAAGGCGTTCATCTTCTCAAACCGCTCCTCTTTGGGGGCGTTGATGACCGCATCGATCAGGGTGTCGATCTCCTCCGTCTCCGCTGCCCAGAGCGCCGCACAGAGGGTCAGAATCGCTAGAAAGTACCGCATGAGTGCTCCTTTTGACGGTAGTATCGCACAGAAGTGTGAGCGGCGCGTGAGTCGGCTTAGCGGATCCGCCGCTTGTCGTCGTCGCGGCCGTATTCGCACTGGAAGGTCGTGTGGGTGATGCCGAAGCGCTCCTGCAGCCGTTTTTCAAGGGCTTCCACCGTCTGGGTCGCCCGGGAGAGGGGAAGGTTTTCGGCGAAATCGAGGTGGGCTTCGAGGTGGATGGCGTGGTCGCTCAGGCGCCAGAGGTGGATATGGTGGATCCCCGCGACGGCAGGCTCACCGCAGACGGTCTCGGCGACGGCAGCGACATCGACGGTTTCCGGGGCAAACTGCATCAGCACCCCTGTGCTCTCTTTGATGAGCCCCACGGAGGCGGCAATGAGGTAGAGGGCGATGATGATGGAAATGAGCGGGTCGACCCAGTGGATCTGCCACAGGGCGATGGCCACACCGCCCAGCACGACGGCGACGGAGGTGAGCACGTCGCCGAGCAGGTGAAGGTAGGCCGCACGGATGTTCATATTGCCCCGGGCGTCGGATTCGAGCAGGAAGATGCTGCCGCCGTTGACGACGATCCCCAGCAGCCCCATCCAGATCAGCCAGGAGGAGAGGACGGGTTCGGGGTAGATCAGCCGCATGACGGAAGCGTAGACGAGGTAGACGCCGATACCCGCGAGCACCGAGGCATTGAAAAGGGCAGCCACGATCTCGGCCCGCTTGTAGCCGAAGGTCTTGCTGCTGTCCGCCTCTTTGTGGGAGATACGGTGGGCGAACCAGCTGATCAGCAGGGCCATGACGTCGCTGAAGTTGTGCAGGGCGTCGCTGAGCAGGGCCAGAGACCCGGCAATAAGCCCTCCCGCCAGCTGGGCGAGGGTAATGAGGATATTGAGCGCGACGGCGATCAGCAGCTTCGTGCCGCTGATATCGTGGGAGTGGTGGTGGTCGCTCATGGGATGTTACTGCGCCTCGCCGGGTTCGGCTTTGAAGCGCTTGTGCTGGTAGAGGTCATTGATGACATGGATAAAGGCCGTCGTGTCGCGTTCGAGTTCCGGGTTGTGCGCCGCGGGGGTCAGGTGGTCCTCTGCGGAGAGGTCGAACGTCAACGCCGGGGTGTCGGGCTGGACGACGGCGAGTTTGTCGCCGTTGCGCAGGGCGTACATGTCGTGGAACTGCATCAGCACCATCTCTTTTTCGGGGTCTTCGAAGAGCGATTTGCCGAGGATGGGGTAGGTTAGGTCGAGTCCGACGGCGTCGAGGGCCGTGGCCAGGACGTCAGGCTGGGTAGAGCGCTTGGCGACGCGCTGGGGTTTGATGCCGCCGCCGAGGATCATCCCCATGATGCGGTATTTGGGGACGGGGATGAGGTCATCGCCGTAGGTACGGACGTTGTGGTCGGCGAGGATCATGAAGACGGTATCGTCGTAGTACCCTTCGCGCTTGGCGTCGTCGATGAGCTTCCCGATGGCGTAGTCGGCGAACTTGATGGCGTTCTCGACGCTGTTCTTCGGTTTGCCGGGGATCAGGTCGATGCGCCCGCCCGGGAATTCGAAGGGGGTGTGGTTGGTCGTACTGAAGAGCACGGAGACGAAGGGTTTGCCCTCGGCGTGCCACTTGGCGAACTCTTCGTTGGCCCGGACGACGAGGTCCTCGTCGCAGACGCCCCAGATGCCTGTGAAGGCGGGGTTCTTGAACTCGGGCTGATCGATCAGGACATCAAAACTGTTGCCGTAGAACCAGCCGCGCATATTGTCGAAGTTGCTGGCCCCGCCGTAGATGAAGCTGCTGCGGTAGCCGTAGGGTTTGAGCAGGGAGGCGACGGTAAAGAAATCCTCCTGGGACTTGTTGCGTTTGACGACCCCTTTGCCCGGCACGGGGAGGAAACCGGAGACGCTGCCGGCGATCCCCCGCACGCTGCGGGTGCCGTTGCTGTAGAGATGGTCGAAGAAGATGGACTCGCCGGCGAGGCGGTCGATGTTGGGCGTGACCCCTTTCTCGCCGCCGAGGGCGCCGACGAACTGCGCGCCCAGGCTCTCCTGCAGGAAGATGACAAGGTTTTTCGGCTTGGCGGAGGGGAAGTGGGTCGGTTGGGTCCGCCGGAAGGGGTCCTCCATGTCGCCGACGGGGATGCGCAGCTGGCGGGAGACCCGTTCATAGGCCTCTTTCAGCGGCATCTTGCCGTATTTGCTCATGACGACGCCGTGCTTCTTCTGCGAATAGTAGGCGTAGCCGATGCTGTAGAGGCTGTTCTTCGTGATCTCGTTCACGACGTGCGAATCGGTATAGACCGCGAGGGAGATATTGGCCGCGCGGTGGCTGAAGGAGGAGCGGATGCCGATGAAGAGCACGGCGACCAGCGGCAGCAGCAGCAGGAGTCGGATGGGCCACTTGATCTCGAAGACGACCTCAAATGTCTTGCGCGTCAGGGTCCAGAAGAGGTACCCCGCCACGGACATCATGATGGCGGCGACGAGCAGCTTGAGCTTGTAGGTCGCCCAGATGTTGCCGAACACCTCTTTGGGGTAATCGAGGTAGTTCAGAAAGATGTCGTTGGGGCGGACGTCGAATTCGGCGAAGAAGGGGAAGGTCGCATTTTCGATAAAGAGGGCCGCCAGCAGAAAAACGAGCAGATAGACCCGGATGAAGGTGCGGACGGGGCCGCCGAGGACCCGGGGCGCCGTAAAGAGCAGAAGGACGGGCAGCGCGAGGATGATACAGGCGACGATCGTATCCATCTGCAGGCCGAGCAGGAAGCTGAACCACTGGCTGACCCCGGCATCGGCGATGCGGTCGTAATAGAGCGCGAACAAAAGGGCCCGTCCGCTAAAGAAGATGGCAATGAAAAGCAGGTAAAAAGCGAAGAGCTGGCGCAGCGATGCGACAATAGCCTGCTTCTGGGTGAGCGGTGGGTGCATTCTTTTCCCTTTGGGTGTTGTGAAATGAATTATAGAATAATAGCGGATTCAGATGAACGCGGGGAGGCGGGCGTCCGCGGCGGCACTGTCGCCCCGTCCCCTCCGGTGAAAAATTCGCCGCGCTTATGGGCGGGTTGCCCTTCCTGGCGTATAATGCGCTCCACGAAAAGGCCGCTTATGTATGATTCCGTCGCCCGCAATGTCAGACTCTCTTTGCTGCTGCTGGCAACGATGGGCGTCATGTCCGGGATCGCCATCGTCGCGGCCCTGCCGCTGATCAGCCACCACTTCGGGGCCGTCCCCCACATCGAGTTTCTCTCGAAGCTGCTGCTGACGATCCCCTCCCTTGTCATTGCCGCCGTTGCCCCCTTCGCCGGGATGATCGTCGACCGCTTCGGGCGCCTGCGCCCCCTCTACCTCGGCATCGTGCTTTTTATTATCGGCGGCAGCTCCGGCTTCTACCTGCAGGATTTCAAAGCGATCCTCGCCGGGCGCGCCCTGCTGGGCTTTTCCGTTGCGCTGCTCATGACCGCCTCCACGGCCCTGATCGGCGACTATTTTGACGAGAAGGGGCGGCACCGTTTCATGTCGATGCAGGGAATGGCCGTCGGGCTGGGCGGGATCGTCTTCATCATCTCCGGGGGCTACCTGGCCCAGCTGGGCTGGAACTACCCTTTTGCCATCTACCTGCTGCCGCTGCTTTTCGTGCCGCTGCTGGTCTCATCACTGTACGAGCCGCAGCGGATCCATACGCACGGCGACGAAGCGGCGGCGGTTTCGCCGAAGCTGCTCCCGGTCTATCTCAGCGCTTTTTTCTCGATGCTGCTGTTTTACATGCTGCCCACGCAGATGCCCTACCTTGTCATCGACGAGCTGCACGGCACCCCCAGCAGCATCGGCCACTTTGTTGCCTTCGCCCTGCTCATCAACGCGCTCACGGCGCGGCAGTATGCGCGGATCCGCGCGCGGTTCAACTACGCACAGATCTTCGTCTTCATCTACCTCTTTTTCGGGACCGGCCTGCTGATCATGTCACAGGTGAGCTCCCCGCATCAGCTCTTTTTCGCTTCGGCTTTCATGGGGGTGGGGTTCGGACTCGTGATGGTCAACATCAACGCCTGGCTGCTCTCGCTGGTGCCGCCGCACCGCCGCGGCCGCGCGGTGGGGATGCTGACGATGAGCTTCTTCCTGGGACAGTTCTTCTCCCCCATCTTCTTCCAGCCGCTGATCACCTATGCCGGGATCCAGGGGCTCTTCCTGGTCATTTCCGGGGTCTCTTTCATCACGGCGGCGGTGCTTTATGTCAAAACGTTTCTGAAAAGGGGTGCGGGTTCTGCGGAGGGGTGAAGGAGAGGGGAACGGTTCACCGTTCCCCGGTGACATCAGGGTTTAGATGATGTTGCACTGTCCGGTGATTTTGCACAGCGGACAGAAGTTCATGATACCGGCGATGAAGGGGATCACGCCGAGGTAGAACCAGGGGTTGCCGCTGTAGGCACCGTAGCCGATAAGGGCGGCGCCCAGGGCGATACGGAAGGGGCGGCAGAATTTGCGGATCTTGATAACGTTCATAGATTGCTCCGTTTTTTGCGGAATTATAGCGCAGAGGGTGGGATCGTAATATTAATTATTTCAATTAGTCATACTGCTTTCAAGGTGCATCCCCTGTTCTCATGTAGGTTTTTTAGAGTTGCTCTGGGATACAATACGGAATTATGAAGATTATTGAGACCCTCTCCCCCTGGATCAGGACCATCGACGAACCCCTCGACGTCAACCTCGAGATCCCCCATATCGCCTATGCGGAGATCAAGAAGGCCGCGCCGAAGATTCTCGTGTTCACCCACCCAGTTGACAAGGCGCTCGGCAAAACCTACGATATGCCTGTCGTGATGAACATTTTTGCCAATGACGCCGTCGTCGAGACGATTTTCGGCACGACGCCGGACGCCATCGCGGCGAAGGTGCAGAAAGCGCTGAAGCTGAAGCCGCCCAAATCGCTCTCGGACAAGCTGGAGACCTTCAAGTTCCTCTTTGACCTCCGCAACGTCTTCCCCAAGCGCCTGAAATCCGCCGGGGAGTGCCAGGCGCGGGAGATCGCATCGCTCAGCGAGCTGCCGATCCTCAAAACCTGGTCCGAGGACGGCGGCAAGTTCATCACGATGGGACAGGTCTACACGCAGAGCCTCGACGGCGAGATCCACAACGTCGGCATGTACCGCCTGCAGGTCTACGACGACAAACGCCTGGGGATGCACTGGCAGATCCACAAGGACTCAAACCACCTTTTCCACCAGTATAAAAAAGCCGGCCGCAAGATGCCCGTCTCCGTCGCCATCGGCGGCGACCCGCTCTACACCTGGTGCGGGACGGCCCCGCTGCCCCACGGTATCTTCGAGCTGATGCTCTACGGCTTCGTGCGCAACAAGCCTGCTCGTCTCGTCAAATGCAAAACGAACCCGATCCACGTTCCCGAAGATGCGGATATCGTCATCGAGGGGTGGGTCGACCCGGAGGTGACGGAGATCGAAGGGATGTTTGGCGACCATACCGGCTACTACACGCTCAAAGAGCCCTACCCGGTGCTCGAAGTGAGCCGCATCACCGCGAAAAACGACCCGGTGTTCTACGCGACCGTCGTCGGCAAGCCACCGCTCGAGGACAAATATATGGGGCTTCCGACGGAGCGGATCTTCCTGCCGCTGTTGCAGACGCAGGCGCCGGATCTCAAAGACTACAAGATGCCGGAGAACGGGGTGTTTCACAACCTTATTCTCTGCAAGATCGCCCCGCAGTACCCGGGCCACAGCCTGCAGATCATGCATGCGCTCTGGGGCGTGGGGCAGATGAGCTTCGTCAAGCACGCCCTCTTCGTCGACGAATCGGCCCCGGAGCTGGGGGATTACGAAGCGCTCACGAAGCATATCCTCGACCGCCTCAGCCCGGAGGCCGTGACGATCACGACGGGGATCGTCGACGCCCTCGACCACTCCGCGAGCAGGCCCCTTATCGGCGGCAAGCTCGGCATCGACGCAACGGGCAGTGTCGTGGAACGCACCATCGACCTGCTCGATGACGCCGCGCTGCTGAAGAAAGTGAAAACGATCGACAGCGATGTCGTCGCGCTGAAGCAGTACATGACGCAGAGCGCGAACCCGGTGACGGTGATCCAGTACGAGAAGAAGCGCCCGGCGCGCGAACTCTTCGAGGCGCTGAAGCCGCTTAGCGGACACATTGCGATCGCCGTGTTCGTCGACACGCGCCAGAACGACGTGAACAACCCCTACATGCTTGTGTGGCGGGTGACGAACAACATCGACGCGCAGCGCGATGTCTGGCTGGAGGAGATGATCGGTGTCGACGGGACCAACAAGGACCCGATGGACGGTTTTACACGCGAGTGGCCCGGTGACGTCGTTTGCGACGCGGACGTTTTTGCCGACCTGCGCGCACGGGGTCTGATCGACCTCGACGACGAGACGGTGGACCGATACCAGTTGGTGGGAGAGAGTAAATGAAACTGAGTGATGCGCAGCTGGCGCAGTTTGAGCGCGACGGGTACATCCTGCTGCGCGGCTTTGCCGACAAGGCGCGCTGCGAGGCGATCCTGGCGGCAGCCAAAGAGGAGATCGAGGCGCGGACACCGCCGATTGAGACGGAAGGGGAGTATACGGGTTCGAACAACTCGACCCTGCGCCGCCTGCGCCAGGTCTATGACCGCCGCGAGATTTTCCGCGACTGGATGACAGACAAAGAGATCCGCCCGATGCTGGCGCAGGTGCTCCACGACACCCCGGTCCTGACCCTGGCGCACCATAACTCCATCATGACGAAGATGCCCTCGAAGAGTACGGAGAGCCGCTGGCACCAGGACCGCCGCTACTGGCACTTTGAAAACGACAACCTCGTCAGCGTCTGGCTGGCACTGGGTGATGAGCGGATGGAGAACGGGGTGCTGGAGTTTATTGACGGCAGCCACAAACTTGAATACCGACCGGAACAGTTCGATACCGATACCAGCTTTCTGACGGGGCTGCCGGAAAACGACGCCCTTATTGCCAAGAAGGTGCATTATGACCTGCATGCGGGCGACGTTATCCTGTTTCACTGCCGGACACTGCACCACGCCTACGACAACCAGACCGACGAACCCAAGATCGCTTTCGTCTATACGGTCAAGGGCGCTTCTACCAAGCCTATTCCGGGTACCCGTTCCGCTGACTACCCCGAGGTTGTGCTCGAGGTCTGATCACGCTTGCCTTCCTCTTCGGAGGCGGCGAACCGTTACTGCGGTGTCTGAAACGCGGCAAAACAGTGTGGTCGATTCAATTGGGTGTTCGTAGGGAAAATGGGGGACCGACGCCGGAGGCGCCGCGGCGTCATTTGACGCTGACGACGATCGGTGCGGAGGTTTTGTGGGCGCTTGAGATGTGGCACTCGCGTGTCGGGTAGACCGAAACGTTCGCGGCGACGCGATAGGTCCCGGTGTTTCTTGCTGTGATGTTATAGATCACTTCCGAGCCGTTCGGGTGGGCACGCAAACACTCGACAGAGGGCGCATCCGTAGCGAATCCGAGACCGCTGAACGTGACCTGGACGCCGTGGGCATCGCTCCCTGAGAGCGGAAAATCTTTTGCTTTGACAATAACGCGCAGGCTGATCGGTTCGCCGACGGCGACTTTCTCTCTGTCCGGAACAAGCTCCACCGTATATTTTTCAAAAGGACTGTCGGCAACGGGGGCCGCAGCGGCAAGCGTCGGCATGGAGACCGGCTCGGGTTCGGCGACAGGTGCCGGCTTGGCCTTGGCGACAGCCTTCGGTTTTTCCGGGGCGGGTTTCGGCGCCATCGGAAGCGGGACCGGTTCGACTTCCGGTGAATTGGGTTCATTGACAATGCCGAGAACTTCCGGTTCCCCCACATTCTGCGCCGCTGGCTCCGCATTTTTCAGACATCCGCTAAAGAGCAGACTGACGGCCAGAAGGGATCCGACATACCGCACATACTTTTGAATCATATTCTTCCTTTTCTTTGATGAAATTGGGCCCGGTCCTCTCACCTCCCTGGCCCACCAGAAACCTTCGAATTCTTTCTTTATACATATTTATATGCATATTTTAAAGGTTTCCAAAGGTCATTATTATATCACAGTGATAACATTTTATTGCAATATTTTAGAAAATTTTTGCGCTTTGCAGAAAAGGTGATAAAGAAGTAATATGAATAATCCGTGCGACTGCTGGAATAATGAAGGCTTATGACTGTGGACCGGCACAGCAGAGCTCTGCCATCGCCGGTACGCTTTTATTTGACGTTAACGGTCAGTGCGTTCGACTGTTTCGTAACGCGTGAAGCTTCGCAGTGGCGGGTAGGGTAGAAGGCGACGTTCGCAACGACATCGTAGGTGCCGGCGTTGGCCGCCGTCACGTTGTAGATGATGTCCGAACCGTTGGGGTGCACCCGCAGACACTCGACCGCCGGCGGATTCGCCGCAAAATCGAGACCGCTGAAGGTGACGGTTACCCCGTGTGCCTCATGCCCGGTCAGCGGGAAGCCGTTGGCTTTGACGTGGACGTAGAGACTGACGTTCTTGCCGACGTCGAGACTGGTGTCATCCATGGAAACCTCGACATTGTAGAGGTCGCAGGGTTTATCCTCTGCCGCTGCATTCTTAGCCGCAGCTGGTTTTGCCTTTGCAACCGGCTTCGGTGCGGCAGGTTTCGGTGCGGGGGCTGCAGCTTCCGCTTTGGCTGCCGCCGGTGCCGCGGCCTCCGCTACAGGCTGCTGCTTAGCGGCCGGTGCCGGCGCAGGCTCCGCATTCTTGGATGCGGCACACCCTCCGACAAGCATACTGACAGCCAAAAGGCATCCTAACTGCTTCAAGCGATGGTTCATACTCTTCCTCCTCCTTGGTTCGGTATGGCCCGGAGTGTCGGCCCCGGGAAAGCAGAAACCTTTAAGCATTTCTATTTGTGATAACTATTTTATAGCATTAAAAGTTTCCTAAGCCATTGTATCACAATTACAACAATTTATTACAATTATTCGAAAAATTTTTCCAAACGTCGGCTGGGCTGGGCAGATGGCGTGAAGGGATGGAGGAAGCAGCTGCTTTGGTGTTGAGGGTCGTCCCTGTTCGGCGGCGCGAGGCAGGGACGTGAAGATTGTTCCGTGGTCTGACCGGTCGCGCTAGGCGATCATGGCCAGGATCTCGTCGACGCTCGGCACACGGCCCGTCGACTTCACCTCGCCGTCGATGACCAGCCCCGGCGTGCTCATGACCCCGTAGGCCATGATCTTCTGCAGGTCGCTGACCTTCTCTACTTGAAGGAATTTGCCGCTCTTGGCGACCGCCTGTTTTACTTTTGCCTCGAGCTCGTTGCACTTGCTGCAGCCCGTGCCCAGAATTTCGATTTTCATGATGGTTCTCCTTTAATGGCTCTGTTTGATCGTATCGTAGAACGGCTCGACCGGGCCGGAAACGACGTAGGCGCCTACGGGGCCGGCTGCGGCGAGGAAGCGCGGGTCGAGGTGCGAATTTTCATGGTCGTACATGTTCTCCCAGACGCCATGCATGATATAGCTGCGGGTATCGCCGTCGGCAAACGCGTTTTGAAGGATTTCGGTCGTCACCGCTTTGCGGTAATAGCTGTTCTGCGCCGTACCGGCCTGGCCGTTCGGATACCGGTCATCATATGCCGCATCGTGAACGTCGGGCCGGAAGGTTTGCTGCGCCGTGCCCAGCAAACGCGCGACTTTTTGATTGAAGGCTTCCCGGTTGGCATCCTTGATCATGACATGGTTTTCAACGGTGACGTAGCGGTTTTTCACTTCGTCGGACTGGTGTTGCAGGAAGGTCCTGATCTCATCGGGGGTCGTATAGAGCTTTTGGCGGTCCCCTGCGGCAACGGTCGTGTAGATCCCTTCGTAATACGCAAGCTTGATCGGCGTCTTTGTCGGAGGCGTCGTCGGTTTGTAGGCAAAGAGCGACGGGACGATCTGCTCGGCAAACCACGCCTGTACCTGGGAGGCGATCAGCGCATCGTAGGAGTCGAAACGGATGAAGAGCGTATAGAAAAGCGGGAGTTTCGGGGAGGTGGGATGGCCGTTGCCGTCGGCATAGCCGCGGTCGAGCACCCCTTTGAGGTGGGCGGGGTAGTTGCGCACCATGGTCGACTCCCCCGTCATCTGTTTGAACGAGAAGCTCAAAAAGCCCTTTTCCCCTTTCAGGAAGGAGGCGAGTCCGTCGATATTGTTGAGCACCCTTTTCTTCTCGGGCATCGGGACGCGCAGCTCATAATAGAGCGTTACGGCCCCCTCGGGTTTTTTCTCCGCGGTTGCGGCGTGCGATGCGGCCGGGAAGATGGCCGCCCCTGCCATGACCGCACCCATGCCTAAAAAGTTTCGTCTTTCCATAGTGACTCCTTACAAGATGATGTTGAACAGATAGCCGACGCCGATGATCCCGACACCGATAATGGCGAAGAAGGTGGCGATGAGCCTGGTGTGCAGGATCTGTTTGAGGATGATCGCTTCGGGCAGGCTCAGCGCCGTCACCGCCATCATGAACGACAGCGCGGTACCCAGCAGCATTCCCTTCTCCGTCAGGACCTCCACCAGCGGCATGACGCCGGCGGCCGAGGCATACATCGGGATGCCCATCACTGCCGCGACGGGCACGGCGTACCAGGCGTCGCCGCCGGCGTAGTCGGCGATAAACTCCGCCGGGACAAAGCCGTGGAACCATGCGCCGACACCGACGCCGGCCATGACCCAGAGGTAGATCTTTTTAAAGATCTCCAGGGTCGCTTTCCAGGCGTCGCCGGCGCGCTGGGCGAGGTTCAAGGACGTCGCCGCCACATGGAGGTCGCCCTGCATCACCGGCACGTCCAGCAGCACGTACTGCTCCGCTTTCGTCCGGCCGATCAGCCAGCCGCCGATGATCGCCACGGCCAGCCCGAAGCCGATGTACAGTGCGGTGATCTTCCAACCGAAGAGCCCGAAGAGCATGGCGATGGCGATCTCGTTGTTCAGCGGGGCCGAAATGAGAAAGCTGAAGGTGACGCCGACGGGGATGCGCGCCTGCAGAAATCCCAGGAAAAGGGGAATGGCCGAACAGGTGCAAAAGGGGGTGATGATCCCGAAGAGGGCGGCCAGGATATTGCCCGTGAACTCTTTTTTCCCGGCGAGGTAGGCCCGCACCATCTCGGTGTTCATCCAGGTGCGCAGGAACGAGACGGCAAAGATGATGGTGATCAGCAGGAACCAGATCTTGACCGTATCGTAGAGGAAAAAGTGAAGCGCGTCGGCGAGCCGCCCCTGGAGGTGGAGCGTCTCGTAGACGAAGGTGCGGCTGAGGTCATGCCACATCTAGCAGAGCTCCGCTTTGATGACGGGCAGGAGCTCCCGCTCGATCAGGTCGAGGGTTTTGGCGTACTCCGCTTCGGCTTTGCCCGAGGGGTCTTCGAAGCCGACGTGGATCGTCTTGACCGCCTTGGGGAACATCGGGCAGGTCTCCTTGGCGTTATCGCAAACGGTGACGACGAGGTCGAAGGCGTTGTTCAGAACCGTTTCGATCACCTTGGAGTGGTACGCCTCTTTCCAATACCCTTTGGATTCAAGCAGGGCCTGGGCGTTGGGGTTGACTTTCCCGCTGGCCTTGACGCCGGAGCTGAACGCCTCGACGCAGTCGCCGAGCTTGGCGTTGATCAGCGCTTCGGCCATAATGGAGCGGCAGCTGTTGCCGGTGCAGAGGATCAGTACTTTCTTTTTGCTCATAGTTTACACCCTTGATCGGTTTCGGAGAGTTTGTGGAGTTTCGGCAGGTCGATGCCGAGGTGCCGGATCTCCTCGAGCGCTTCGCTGCGGAAGCGGTCCAGGGGAAAACGGATGGCATAGTAGGCCCAGGTCCCTTTGCGCTCGACCTTCAGGAAACCCGCCTCTTTGAGGATCTTGAGATGGCGCGAGAGGCGCGACTGGATCATCTCCAGTGAGCTTTGCAGGTCGCAGACGCAGAGCGGCCCGTGCTCGTCGAGGAAACGCAGGATCAGCACCCGCGTCTCGTCGTTGAGGGCCGCGACGCTTTTGAGGAAGACATCCATGCTCAGCAGCCCCCGGCCGTCGACCATTTTCCGTTTTCGGAGAAGGTCGGCTGGCAGCAGCCCACCCCGCCGGTAAAGGCGTCGCCGCCGAACACCTCGATCTGCTCCATCGTGTGGTAGTTTTCCCAGATGACCTCCTGGGGGTCCTGGACCCAGTACTTGTTCGACGCGGCGTAGCAGCACTGCGCGCCGCTCTGTTTCTCGCCCGCAATGCCCGCGGCGACGAGGCGGGCCTCGGTCTCGGCGACGGCTTCGTCGCTGTCGAACTGCAGCCCCAGGTGGTTGAGGCCGCGCTTGCTCTTGCCCGTGGAGATCGCGAAGTTGATAGCCGGATCGTCGATGAGCCACTGCAGGTAATCCGCTTTTTCCTTCGTCGGTTCCGTGCCGAACAGGGCGGTATAGAACGCCCGGCTTTTGTCGAGATCGTCGACGGAGATATGGATGTGGAGACGTTTCATGCTGTTTCCTTTCGCCATTTGGATAGCAGCATTGTAGCCAATCAATTTATAAATATCAAGATATATTGATTTATTACCCTTAGTGTGCTATAGTTCCCATCATTAAAGAGGCGTCCGGTCATGATGCCTCTATATTTATATGGAGAAACAGCGTGGATTTTAAAAGCTTCTTCGCCTACGGTGAAAAGGTGCCCGGGTACGAGGTGGGCATGCTCAATGAGAGAGAGGCGCGCGCGGCGGCGGCGATTCTGTTTGTCGGCGCCTTCCTGGGGTTGACGAACGGGGTGATGCTGGGCACGGCGGTCTTTTCCAAATACTTCGTGACTTTCTTCGCCGTCGATTTTACGCTGCGTATCATCCAGCCTCGCTATGCGCCGAGCTTGATGCTGGGGCGTTTTTTCGTCCGGAACCAGAAACCCGAGTACGTCGGGGCCGCCCAGAAGCGTTTTGCCTGGATCCTGGGCTTTCTGCTGGCCTGGCCGATGTTCTACTACCTGGTCATCGACTTCCAGCCCAACCCGCTCAAAGTGCTGGTCTGTCTCATCTGTATGGCGCTGCTCTTTTTTGAAGCGGCCTTCTCCATCTGCCTGGGGTGCAAGATCTTCGCGTGGATCAAACGCAAAGATCCGAAGTACTGCCCGGGCGGCGTCTGTGAAATGAACTATAAAGAGCCCATCCAGACCTTCTCACCGCTGCAGAAGTTCATTCTCATCACCACCGTATTGGTTATGGGGTACGGTACCTACGCCTATTTCGCCAAGCTGCCCGACCGCACCATCTTTGTCAAAAAGATGAAAATGCTGATGATGAGCCAGGCGGAGCTCGATGCGTTGGAGGCGGCCAAAGATCAGGCGGAAGAGGACGCCTTCTTCAGCGACGACGACGATTTCTGATCCTGCCGAATGATGCTTGAACAGAGCCTGGCCGAACTGGTCGGCCACTACGGTTTTATCGCCCTTGTTGCCTCCTTCGGCATCGGGGTATTGACCTCACTGGCGCCCTGTTCCATCATCACGCTGCCGCTGCTCATCGGCAGCGTGCTCGGTCTGTCCGCGGAGATGACCCCAAGACAGAAACAGCGCTTTGCGCTCTACTACTCCCTGCTTTTTGTCACCGGACTCGTTATCAGTTTTTCCCTGCTCATGCTGACGGTGGCCAAGGCCGGGACGCTGCTCAGCGTCGCGCCCTTCTGGGCCTACGCACTTGCCGCGATGGCAACTTTCCTGGTTACCGCCTATGCTATGGGGTGGCTGGGGCAGATCGACAAGGCGCTTATTGCCGGCCGGCTGCTGAAGTTCAAACTGGCGGGCGCGCTGCTCATCGGCATGATATTCGGCCTCGTCAGCACGCCGTGCGCTTCGGCGCCGCTGGTGGCCATCATCGCCGTGGCGGAACAGAGCGGCTGGGCCTACTCTTATGCCCTGGTGCTGCTCTTTGCGCTGGGGCACGGTCTATTGCTGCTGGCCGCGGGGATTTCCCTGGGATTCGCCCAGAAGATGGTGTCGAGCCCGTTGCTGGCGAGAATTGCAAACGGGATCAATGCTCTTTTCATCCTGCTGCTTGCCGCCATCGCGGTCCACCTGGCCTACCAGGCTTATCTTGTCTTTTAAAAGGGGTGATATGTTTCGAATGTTCTTGATCGGTTTTATGCTGCTGCTGGGCGGCTGCGGCCAGGAAAAAGCGTCCCATGAGTCGAGGCTGAACGTGACGCCGTATAACCTCGCCGCTCCAAAGATCGGCCGCGGCAAACCGGTGCTGCTTGAACTGGGCTCGACGTCGTGCCGAAGCTGTGAAGATATGGCGCGCACGCTGTACAGAATCAAAAAACAGCATCCGCGCAGCGCCATCTACTTTATCGACATCCGGCGGGAACGGCAGGTGGCGGTGCAATATGATGTCCGCATGATGCCGACCCAGGTGATCCTCGGCGGCAGCGGGAAGATCGTCTACAGGCATATCGGGCCTTCGGAAACGAAAGAGTTGACCGAGACGCTCACGCGCTTCGGCGTCCTACAGTAACTTCTACTTCGCGAAAAACCAGTAAAACGCGAACATCAGCCCCGGGGTTTTCGCCCTGTTTTCATCAAAAACAAAGGCGTTAGCCTCCGTGAGCGGGACCCACTCGAGCACGATCTCCTCGGTGTGGATGCCGCCGCCGTCGTGGGCGCGCATTGCCTCGTCGATTTCGGCAAAGTAGAGGTGCTGCTGCCCGCCGGAGATGCCGACGTTGGTGAAGAAGGAGGTGATCTTCTCGATCTTTTCCAGAGGGACGTCGTAGCCGCACTCCTCGTCGATCTCCTCCTTGGCGATCTGGAGCAGAGGGGCCTTTTTGTCGACGATCCCCGCGCAAAGCTCGTATGTGAACAAGTGTTCAGGGTGGTTCATGTGCACCGGGGGGCGGAACTGTTTGACGAGGAGGAAGGCCTCACGTTCGGTATGGTAGAGCAGGACGGCGACGCTGTCGTGGCTCTTGACGGCCTCCCAGCTCAGCTCGCGGCCGTTTTGCGTATAGAGGATGCGGACGGGGCGTACGAACGCCGGCGCTTCCAGGGGGATCGTCTCAAAGCGGGTAATCTTGAATGGCATGTTACAATCATATAAAGCAAAGCTTAAATTGATGCCAGCGTTTCAAAAGCGCTAGACATGTTGGCGTTTGGCTACTACAATGCCCCCATTATTCCAGAGGAGAAGCGATGGTCCCGACACAAGAGGAGCTTGACGCATTTATCCGCGAACGGTTTTTCTGCCACTTCGGCCACGAGGATGAAACAGCACTCGCGAGCGCCGTGGAGGAGTACCGAGCCGTCAAGGCGTTCCGCGTCAACGAAAATATCCATGAAACCGGCCAGCGCCTTTCTGAGGAGGGGCACTATGTCATGCGCCTCTATGCGATGTTTTACATGGGGCAGGTGCTCGACGCGCTTAAAATCGACCGCGAAGATCCCAACGTCATGGAAGACAGCGCCTGCGGTAACATCGGAACGGCGGGGCGCATCGCGAAGATGTATACCGGGGCCGTGCCCGAGGACGAGCGCGAGCTGATGAGCGGCCGCTGGAACCCCGAGCCGCGTATGGCGACCTTCCCCAACAATGCGCAGACGCACGAGCCCGTCTTTGTCACGACGCAGCTCGATGCCGTCTGCAGCCACCACTTTATCCGTTTCGGGCAGGACCAGGCGGACACGGGCTCCGTGGTCGTCGTCGGCTACATTCCGCGCGAAAAGCTCGGCGGTATCAGCAAGATCAACCGTTTCGTCAACTGGTGCGCGCGCCGCGGCTGGCTGCAGGAGGATCTGACGCGCTACATCGGCAACAAGATCATGCAGGTCTTCGAGACGGATTCCGTTTACGTGGGCCTCTTCAATCTCAAACACGGCTGCACGGCGTTCCGGGGCGCGTGCGACATCAACGCCTCGACCTCGACGACCTACGTGACGGGCGCGTTCGAAAAAGACCGCAGCCTCATCCCGCTGAAGTTCCAGTGAGGCGGGCGGCATGACGTGGATTATCGATAAACAGTTCGACTTTTGTTACGGCCACCGGGTCTGGTCGCAGAGCCTCGAGACGGAGTATAGCCTCGACGACTGCCTGATGTGCCGCCACCTGCACGGGCACCAGGGGCGGATCAAGATCTTTCTCGCCGCGGAGACGCTGCAAAACGGGATGGTGACCGATTTCAAACACCTCAACTGGTTCAAGCAGTGGCTCGACGCGACCCTGGACCACAAGTTCATCATCGACCGCAACGACCCGCTCTTTCCCGATATGATGTCGCATTACTGCGCGGACGGCAAAATGGACGACGCCCGCTTTTTCCTGCACGATGAAGGGTACTGGACGCCGCGGCTGGAAGTCGTCGACGGCGAGATCGGGGCGATACGCGAAAAATACGAGGGGATGGTCATTGTCGATTTCGTTCCCACCAGCGAACAGCTGACGGCGTGGATGCTTAAGATCGTACAGAAAAAGATGGCGCCGCTGGGCATCAGGGTGAACTCCGTCGAATTCTGGGAGACGCCGAAATCGCATTGTGAAATAAAAGCGTAGTTGAAATGTGCACCCGGAGGGTGCGACAAAGAAGGAAAAACACTGTATCCGGGAGTAAAAAGGAGTTTCAAAAACAGGAGGGTTCGTGAAAAAAACCGGATACAGCTATAGGCATCATAGCGCTTTGGACGCAATGTTGCCCCTGCATTTTCCATTGGATAAAAAAAATTAATCTTTTTTCAGGTTTCTACGTCAACGCAGAGTACGGCGGGCATTTGAAAGCCGGAGATATCCGGCTTCGGGCGGTGAGAGTGTAGTGCCCCTTAGGCGAGCTGGGCAGAGACGCTGCGCAGGACGGCTTCGGCCTTGGCGGGATCACCGGCGTATTTGCGGATATGCACGCCGTACTCGGCCATGGCCGCCGCCGTGTTCTTGCAGGCGCGGCTGACGACGACAAAGTCGCAGTCTTCGAGCGCCGCGCCCATTTTGAAGTGCTCTTTGATGTGATCTTCGTCGTCGTGGTCGTGGTCGCACTGGTGCTCCTCGTCGGCATGCTCATGGTCGAGGTCGGTGCGGGGGTTGGCCCGCAGCCCTTCGAGTTCGAAGGCGCGGAACATGCCCGCACCCTTGACGGTGTAGACGGCAAAAAAGGGTGTATGTCCGGCATTGCCGAAAAACTGCAGGGTATCGTCTTTGACGGGAACGGCTACTTTCATAAGGGGCTCCTTACGCAATAAAGTTAATTTTCGAAAATTATAACCGAAAATGCTTGACCAGCGGCAAACGGCGGCGATATAATCGCGTATGCTGAAAATCATCGAGTATTTTATCCGCAACAAACGGCTCAACTACGTGCTGTTGCTCTTCGTGCTTTTTATGGGCGTCAACGCCTACGTCTCTATCCCCAAAGAGCTCTTCCCGCTGGTGACCCTGGACCGGGTGACAATCAGCGGCGGGTACGCGGGGAGTAGCGCGGATAACCTCGACAAAATGGCCGTGCGCGATATCGAGGATGCGCTCGGCAGTATCGACGGCATCGACAAGATCGAAACCGTCATCAAACCCGGTAGCTTCGCGATCGTCCTGACGCTGCAGGAGGGGGCGAATGAAAACGACGCGCTCAACAAGGCCAAAGACGCCATTGCCAAAAGCCGGCAGTACCTTCCGTCGGACATGGTCGAACCGGTGGCGACGCTGGCGGTGCACAACCGCCCCCTCGTCTCCCTTTCGCTCTCCAGCGATACGCTGACGCACGGAGAGCTGGTCGAGGCGGCCAAGGAGATCAAGACCCGTTTCGCCCGCTATCCGAACATCAGCGAAGTGGTGATGTACGGGGATTCGGACGAAGAGGTCTCCGTCCGACTCGACTCGAAAGCGATCGAAGCCCTCGGGCTCAGCCGCAGCGCCGTGACGTCGGCGATCGCTAATCTTTCGTATATCTATCCCATCGGGAACATCGAACAGAAAGGGGACTTCGTCTTCCTCTCCACCGTCCACGGCAAGCCCGATGTCGCGGCGTGGGAGACGACGATGCTCGGCGTCGGGGGCAAATACGTCCGTCTGGGGGAGATCGCCCGCATCGTGATCGAACACCCCCAGGACACGACGATCTCGACCTTCAACGGCCGCCCCAACATTACGCTCAATCTCTCCAAGGGGGACAACGGCAACGCCATCGCCCTCTCCCGGGAGCTGGTACATTTTGCAAAGAGCCTTCAAGGCGACTATCCGCAGATCCATTTCGACTTCTACCACGACACCTCCAAGCCGGTGCAGAGCCGTCTGGAGACCGTATTGTCGAACCTGATGTTCGGGCTGATTCTCGTTTTCCTCTCCATGGCGCTGCTGATCAATGTCCGCATCGCTTCCATCGTGGCCATGGGGATCCCCTTCTCCTTCGCGATCGGCATCGTCTTTATCTATGTGCTGGGCTACTCCATCAACATCGTCTCGCTGCTCGGTGCGCTCATCGTCATCGGGATCGTCGTCGACGACGCCATCGTCGTCTCCGAGAACATCCAGCGTCACCTCAACGAGGGGATGGAACGGCACGCCGCCGTGATGACGGGACTGCGGGAGATGATCCTGCCGGTCTCCCTGGCGACGGTGACGACCGTCGTCGCCTTTTTGCCGCTCTTTATGCTCAGTGGGGAGATCTCCAAGTTCATCATCCTCATCCCCATCATGGTCATTATGATCTTGATGGGCTCGCTGATCGAGAGCTTCCTCTTTCTGCCGCTGCATGCCGAGGAGGTGCTCAGGAAGCAGAAAAATATGGTCGACTGGACGCGCATCCAGAACGGCTATGAAACGATCCTGCACGGGCTGATCCGGTACAAAAAGAGCGTACTCGCTCTCTTCCTGATCACGGTGCCGCTGCTGACCTTTTTTACGGTCAAGAGCATGAACTTTCAGTTCTTCCCGGAGCATGACGGCTCGTTCCTGTATGTGACGGGGAAACTCGACATCAATACCCCGATCGAGGAGACGGCGGAGATCGCCCGGGTCATCGAGCGGCGCATTCTGGCGGAAGGGGAGCGGTTCGCGCTCAAATCGGTCTCGACGGTCACGGGTTCGCGGGTCTCCATGGCCGGGGACGCGGAAACCGGGGAGCATGTGTTTTTGGTGACGATGGAGCTCTACGACATGGTGCCGGACAACGTTTTCGACCGCTACCTTGCACCGCTGCTGAACTTCTCTTTCAATTATGACGATCCCGAAAAACGGCGGACAAAACACACCTATGAACTCGTTGACGATCTCGAGGCGTTGGTCACGCCGCTGCGGCAGCAGTATGTCTTCGAGGAGCTGGGCGTCCGGGAACAGCGGGCCGGCGTCGTGCGTATCGATGTCCAGGTCAACTTCTCCGGGGCGGACGAAGCGAAGACGGTCGCGGCGATGGAGCAGGTGCAGTCGGCGCTGGAGAAGGTCAATGGGGTCGTTTCCGTCAGCAACAACCTCGAACCGGGGATGCGGGAGATCCGGCTGCGCGTCAACGACTACGGCGAGCGGCTGGGGCTGAGCGAAGCGGAAGTGGCCCGGACACTTTCGGCCTATTTTCTCGACAACCGCAGGGCGATGACTTTCAACGAGAGCGGGGTCATGGAGATCAAGACCCGCGCCCTGGAAAAAGACCGCCTGAGCACGCTGGAGCGGTTCCAGTACCCGCTCTCCGACGGCACCTACGTCAACCTCGGCGATATTGTCGCCTTTGAGAGCCGCCGGGACTTTAACCAGATCGAAAAACGCGACGGCACGGTGGTGAAGACGGTATTTGCGAAGGTCAACAAGCGGGTTACGACCCCGTCGCAGGTGCTGCAGCAGATCGCCCCGGTACTGGACGCGGTGCGCAAAACGGGGGTGAAGGCGGAGCTGTTCGGGGAGCAGGAGCGCAACGATCAGTTGGCATCGGATATGAAGCGTGCCGTCGTCGTCGCCCTCTTCTTGATGTTGATCACCCTGCTGTTCGTCTTCCCTAAGATCAAGTACGCGCTTATTGTCATGTCGGTGATCCCCCTCTCCATTCTCGGGGCGCTGGTGGGCCACAAGCTGATGGGGATGAACCTCACCATGCCGGGGGTCATCGGGCTGCTCGGACTGGCAGGGGTCGTTATCAACGACGGGATCATCATGCTCGATTTCCTGCACGGCACCCACGATACGCGCGCGTTCTACGAAAGGGCGAAGATGCGCCTGCGGCCGATTCTGATTACTTCCATCACGACCTTCCTCGGCCTCTTTACGCTGATCTTTTATGCGACCGGGCAGGCGGTGATCCTGCAGCCTATTGCCGTTTCCATTGGTTTCGGCCTGCTGTGGGGCACGGTGCTGAACCTGCTGTACGTGCCGACGCTCTACGCCGTCATCAACGGCATCGGACCCACCACGACATCACAGGCATCGGAGCAGAGACATGCTACTATTTGAGAGGAGAAAATGATGAGAAAAAGTTTAATGATACTGCTGGCGGCGCTGCCGCTGGTAGCGGGAAGTTACAAGGCGAAAGTGGAGCCCTATGACGCGCACACGGTGAGCACGGAGGTTTCGGGGCGCATCGTCAAGCTCGACCAGCGCGACGAGCTCAAGACCCTCAACAAGGTCGTGATCGAGATCGACCATGCGCTTGACGATATCCAGCTGGCAAACGACCGCCGGAAACTGCAGCTGCTGCAGGAACAGATCGCCGTCAAGCAGGCGCAGTACGACAGTATCAAGGATCTTGCGAGCCAGAACCGCTTTACGAAGGACCAGTACAAGACGGAGCTGCTTGCGCTGAAGATGCAGGCGGAAGACCTGCAGAGCGTCATTGCCCAGCTGGAGGATACGATCGCCAAAAAGCGCATTGCGCTCCGCGGGCAGTACCTGAAGACTCTCTATGTGCGCCAGGGCGAATACGTTGCCCCGGGCACGAAGCTGATGAAGGTCGAGGACCACGGCGGGGGGAGGCTGGTACTCTACATCGACGCGGCGGACCGTGCGATCCTGGACGGGGCGAAGGTTACGGTCGAGGGGAGCAGCGGCTGGAAGATCGAAAAAGCGGCGACGAGCACGGATGAAACCTACGTCTCCTACTACCGCGTCGATCTCGTCAAGCGCGGCAATGTGCCGCTGGGCGGCGTTGTTTCCGTCACCATCGAGAAGCCCTGAGTTGATGCGCATCGTTCCTGTGACCACGCCGGAGCAGGCGGCGCTCTGCGCTTCCCTGGCCGAGACGATCTGGCGGGAGTTCTATACGCCGATCATCGGGGCGGAGCAGGTGGCTTATATGCTGCGCTCCTTGCAGTCCGCCGATGCCATCAGTATGCAGATGCAAGACGGGTACCGCTACACGCTGCTTTATGACGGCGAGACGGCGGTCGGGTACTGCGCCACCGTCCCCGAAGACGATGCGCTCAAGGTGAGCAAACTCTACGTGCTTCAATCGAAGCGGGGAAAAGGCGGGGGGCGCCTGATGCTGGAGCACTGCGCGGCGGAAGCGAAGGCGGGCGGATTCAAACGGCTGCTGCTCACCGTCAACCGCCACAACCCTTCCGTCGCGTTCTACGAGCATGAGGGGTTTACGAATGCCGGCCCCCTGGTCCAGGGGATCGGCGGCGGCTTTGTCATGGATGACTATGTGATGGTCCGCCCCATTCGGTGAGGCGAAGGTATGAAACAGAAGGAGAGAGCGCATGATTAAAGAAGTGACGGCGGCAGGATTGGCAGTGGCGGCGGTACTGGGCCTGGGGGCGTGCAGCAAAAAGGCCCCTGATTGCGACGCGGAGGAAGTAGTCGCGTACTTGAAACATGACGACGGCGTGCTCAAGGGCTTCATCGAACGGCGTTATGAACTCACCAAGGTCGTCGACGGCGGGCTGGAAGGGAACCGGCGCGAGTGCAGCGCCGTTCTGACGACGACGGTCACCCTCAAAGAGGACCTCGGGACCATTATGGAAGAGGCGCAGAAAGCGAGCAAAAGCAAAGGGATATCGGGCCAGCTGATGGTCGGAAGCTATCTGATGGGACTGTCGCTGCTGGGGCTGCAGAAAAAGGGCGATGCGAGCGTCGACGAGAGCGCGCTGACCTATACGACCGCCTACACGGAAAAAGGGGAGTCCGTCATCACTGTGACGAATGTGCAGTAGCCTTTGCGGCCGTCAATGGGTAAATGTGTTTTAAGAAAATAATTGAGTTGTCAGAGAAACGTTTTGTGGGAGATGGTGGCTCTACCACAAACGGAATAGTTACTTCCAACAGCGTATTTAAGCCTCTTAATAAATATACTGAATTATTGAAAGTACATTATGAAGTACATAATTTTTTTTTGTTACTCATAGATATTTCGATAGCACGGTAGGATGAAAGAGTTAGTTAGAAGATCATGTAATTAAAAGTCCTTCAGACTTGGAACCAGGTGTCGTAAGATATTGGGGACAAGTCTTCTCCCCCCACACCATTCTCTAAAAATATGAATTTCAAAGCATTTTTTTCAATAATGCAAAATCATTGAAAAATTGAGATAGATATTTTTTATTCTCGTATAAGCAGTTCGTAATTGTCAAGTAATTAAGGCCCTAAACTGTGGACTTAAAGCTTGTTTTCCGTTTTCTAGTCATATAAAGCTTATCCCCAGAAAGGAATATACTCAGCAAACTTAGAAGATTCACTCTCTGGGTTTTTTGGCTTAATGAGCTTTTTCTCTACGCCTTCTTTTATTAGGCGTGAAACCATAGATCGTTGGTAGTATATGTGGCAGGGTACATTAATAAGTACATTAGGGGCATGGATTTGTGCAAATTGCAATGGACTATCTGAGATTGATTTGATGGATGAAAGCCCTATTTCCTGGCTTTTGTAAGACTATTAAGGATTGTTTCGGATTAATGGATGGTGGACCCTACCGGGATCGAACCGGTGACCTCTTCGCTGCCAGCGAAGCGCTCTCCCAGCTGAGCTAAGGGCCCGGGAGATTTTTAAGAGGCAAAATTATACTTGCCGCTGACTTAAGGAAGTTTGAAACGACCCCCTGATCAGAGGATCGAGTATTTTGCTGCCTCGGCGCGGGCGGCCAGAGGGGTCGTCGTAACGGTTTCGCCGTTCACGTCGAGAGTGTATTCCTCTTCCGGCGAGGTTTTGCAATAGGTGAGGATGCTGCGGGCGGCGAAAGCGCGGTCGCTCTCGCTGGCATCTTTGCTCAGCAGCACGTGCGGCCCTGGGATGCCGACGGTCTGGATGTGCATGAATTTCGCGTTGTCGATCTCCTGCAGTTTCGCGTTCTCCTCCTGGTCGCGGCCGATGACCATCTTGGCGCCCTCGGGCAGGCGGAAGTGGCGGCCCCATTTGAGGACGGGGATGTCCGGCACGTCGAACTGCTCATCAAACTTGATGTAGTCGCGGATCTTGATGGCGAAGTTGGCATCGGTCAGCAGACAGCCGCCGCCCGGGCTCTCGTAATCTTCAAGGCCGAACTGTTCGGCGAGCTCCATCTGGCGTTCGCGGCTGCGGCCGAGGATCCCTTCAAGCTTGTCGCGGTCGACCCACCCCTCCTCTTCGGCGATGGTCGGCGCCAGGCGCTTGGCGCTCATCGGGCGCAAGAGAAGGCCGTCGACGTTGGCTTCGTTAAGGACCTTGATGAGGGCGTCTTTGTTCTGGCTCATCGGGCGCTGGCCGAGGACCTCGCCGCTGATGAGGAAGCTTGCGCCTTCCGCTTCCATGATACGCTTGGCGACTTCGAACATTTTCGCATGGCAGTCGATGCAGGGGTTGAAGTGCTTGCCGTAGCCGTGTTTGGGGTCGAAAAGGACCGTCTGGAGGTACTCGCTCTGGATATCGATGATGCGCAGTTCCGCGCCGACCTGGTCGCACATGTTCTGCATATGCGCGCGGCGGTCCTTGGTGGCGCCGAAACCGGTGTTGATGTTGCAGGCGATGACGTCAATCCCCTGGTCGATGATGAGCTTCATGGCAAGCGTGGAGTCGAGCCCGCCGGAGAAAAGCGCGATGGCTTTACGTTTTGACATTGGTAATTCCTTGGTAAGGCACAGGAGCAGGAGCGCGCCTAGGCGTCTATTCCCACCAGTTCACCTTTTTTGAGTTTCGCAATTTTACCGAGAATCTGACGATTTAAGAAGTATTTCTTATCGCTGGGGATGGAAGGATCGCGCATCACCGCCTGGCGGCGATGTTCATAATATTTGCGCAGAAAGATCAGCAGTTCGCTCTTGAGGGTTTCGTCGTCGGGGAAAACGGGGACGGCTTCGTCCATGACGATGTGAATAAGTTCCGGGGTGCTGCTGTCGCCCTGCAGGGCCGTGGCGAATTCCCGGGCGTGAAAACGCAGCATCTGCGGCGAGATGAAATCCAGCAGCGCGTCGACGACGCCGGGGCGTTCCAGCACCGTTTTGATAAGGGAGAGCTCCCAGAGGTCGCGGTGGGCTGAGGGTGCCGTGACGGGGGCCGTGGGCGCTGCTGTTCGTACCGGCTGGCTTCCGACCCGCACCAGCCCGGGCGAGATGCCCATGCGCGCGGCGAGGTGGCGCTTGTACTCCTCCTGCATCAGCGGGGAGAGGGTTTTGAGGTAGGCGGTCGTCTCCGCGAGGGCCTGCTCCTTCGCGCGGGGGTTGGCCAGGTCGTACTGCCCCAGCGTCGTCTCCAGCACGAAATCGATAAAGGGGCGGGGCTGCCGGAACATCGTGCCGAGCTCCTCGACGCGCCCCTCTTTGACCATGTCCGCCGGGTCGCGTCCCCCTTCGAAAAGAACGACGCCGCCGTCAAAGCCCGCGGCGCTGAGCAGTTTCGAGGCCTTGAGGGCCGCATTGCGCCCCGCCGCGTCTCCGTCGTAGGCCATGATGACGCGCGGTTCGCCTTTGCGCAGGAGCGGGAGGTGCTCGCTGGTCAGCGCCGTCCCCAGGGTTGCCACGGCCTGGGTGAAGCCGGCCTGGTGCAGCATGATGACGTCGAGGTACCCCTCGGTGACGATCATCTCCTTGCGTTTGTGGATGCTCTCCCTGGCGTGGTTGTAGGCGTAGAGTAGACGGGACTTGTTGAAGAGTTTCGTCTGCGGGGAGTTGACGTACTTGGCCTGGTGGCCGGTGATGGTACGGCCGCCGAAGCCGACGATGGCGCCGTTGGGGGCATGGATGGGAAAGGTGATGCGCTCGATGAAGCGAGCGTATTCGCGCCCCTCACTTTCGCCCGCGACCCCCAGCTCGACTGCTTCGGCCATGGAGAACTGGTTCTGCTTGATGAAGCCCAGGGTCAAGTGCGACGTGGGGGCATAGCCGATGCCGAAGTGCTCGATGCTCGACTCATAGATGCCGCGATCACGCAGGTACTGTATCGCCGTGGGCGTCTTGTCCAGCAGGCTGCGGTACCAGTCGTTGAGCTTCTCCATCAGCTGGGAGCGCTGCTGGCGCGGCTCTCCCTGGGTGTAGGCGAGACTGTAGTTGTACTGGCCGGCGAGCTTCTCGATCGCCTCGGGGTAGGTGAGCTTTTCGTACTCCATAACGAACTTGATGGCGTCCCCACTCGCCTGGCAGCCGAAACAGTGGTAGAACTGTTTGGAGGGGCTCACGGAGAAGCTCGGACTCTTTTCGTCGTGGAAGGGACAGAGCCCCTTGTAGTTGACGCCGGCTTTCTTCAGTTCGACATAGTTACCGATGACGTCGACGATGTCGATCCGGGATTTGAGCCCGTCGATGGAGTCCTGGGAAATCATAAGGGCATTTTAGCGCAATGTAGCCCGTTGGGGGCTTCGAGATGAGGTGAAACTAAAGGATAATTTTTCTCCTTAACTGTAAGCATCGGAAAAGAGCCAACGTTCTATAATGGTGACTGATTTGATTGTCTTGAGGCCGGTGCCGGGCCGTTTCGCCCGGAGTGCCATAGCGCGGCGGGAAGACCGCCGGGAGAGAAGGAGCAGAAGATGAAACAGTATGAGACCTACAAATGCAGCGTTTGCGGGAACGAAGTGGAAGTACAGCATGTCGGCGGGGGCACCCTGACCTGCTGCGGCCAGGAGATGGAGTGTGTCACCGAGAACCTGACAGCCGTCAACCTGATGAAGGCCTATGCCGGCGAATCGATGGCGCGCAACAAGTACGACCTCTTTGCCGACATCGCCCGCGAAGAGGGGTGGCATGCGATCGAGCGCCACTTCCGCGAAGCGGCACTCAACGAGATGTGGCATGCCCGGGCCGAGTACAAGGCCTATCACAAGATGATGGAGGGGCAGGAGGTCGAAGCGACGATGAAGAACCTCGAGACGGGGATGGAAGGGGAACACTACGAACACACGGAGATGTACCCCAACTTCGCCGCGATCGCCGAGGAGGAGGGGCACAAGGCCCTTGCCCGGCTCTTCAACGCCATCGCCAAGGTCGAGGTCGAGCACGAACGCGAATACGCCGCGCTGAAACAAGCGATGATCGACGACGGCTTTTTTGCGAGCGCGGACGAGGAGATCTGGGTCTGCGAGGTGTGCGGCCACATCCACCGCGGCAAGAAGCCGCCCAAGGCCTGTCCGCTTTGCGGGGTGCCGCAGGAGTATTTCAAGCGTGAACATCTGTACTGAAAAGGCAAAAATTGATGCGTAACCTGATGATTCTGATGGCGCTGGCGGCTTCGCTGCTGGCGATGGAACCGGTCGTAACGGGCGAATGGCTCGTCAAGCATGCGGAGGATAAGAACCTTGTGATCGTAGATGTTTCCGCCCCGGAAGCTTACGAGGAGGGGCACGTCCCCGGCGCGCGTAGTGCCAGCATCGAGCTGTGGCGCCAGGGGGTCGGCAAGCACGCCGAAGTGCGCAGCGCCGCGGCGCTGCAGGCGCAAATGCGCCGTCTGGGGATCGGCAGCGATTCCAAAGTCGTCGTCTACTCCCACCACCTCGATAACAAGGACCTACTGCGCGCGACCTACGTGCTCTGGGCGATGGAGTATGCCGGGTTCAAAAACAGCGCCCTGCTTGACGGCGGCCTTCCCGCCTACACCGCTGCGGGCGGGAAGCTTTCCGCGACGGCGACGGCGGACGGTTCCGGTGACTTTTCCGTCGCGACCGATGGGGGGATGATCGCAACGCTGGATGAGGTACAAGCCTCCCTGGACAAAACGGCGATGATCGACTCGCGCCCGGCGGTTTTCTATTTCGGGGCCGAGAAGCAGGGGATGCTCAAACGCGCCGGGCACATCAGCGGGGCGCACAGCTATTTCTGGCGCTATAACGTGACGCCGAAAAACCGCCTCAAGCCGAAGGCGGAGCTCTCGGCCATGCTGGAAAAGGGGCTGGGGCTGAAGAAGAGCGCGCCGCTCATCGTCTACTGCACCGGCGGGCTGGAGGCGTCGATGAACTACTTCGTCGTGTACCGCGTGCTCGGGTTCGCGCAGGCGAAACTCTACGATGCGTCGATGAAAGAGTGGGCCAACCGCGACGACACGCCGATGCGCGTTTTCGTCTGGGAATAAGGGCACCTTTGCATTCGGATGCGGATTGTGTTATACTTCGCGTCCAAATTTTAAAGAAAGTAGGTGATGTGAATGCCAGGTATCGTTCTTCGTCAAGATGACAACTTCGATGCTGCGTACCGTCGCTTCAAAAAGCAGACTGACCGTAACCTCGTCGTTACGGAAGCGCGCGCCCGCCGTTTCCACGAAACAGCGACCGAAAAGCTGAAAAAAGAGAAAATTGCTGCACGCAAGAAAATGCTCAAACGTCTGTATATGATGCGCCGTTACGAGTCACGCCTCTAATCCCGAAAGCCTCCGGGCTTTTTGGATACACTCTCATTATGAACCTCCTCCTTATTGACAAACAGGGCCTTGCTACGTACGCCAGAGAAGAGATCCTGCGCGACCAGTACCACCATCATGTCGATTACGTCTCTACCTTCGAGGATTTCAAAGCCAAGTACGCCGTCGGCCGATACAAGGTCGTCATTGTCGATTTCGCCCTCGAAGCCGGTACGGAAGCACTGAAACTGATGGACAGTCTCGACCCGAAGCAGCGGGTCATTATCCTCAGCGCCAGCGACGACTACAGCGAACACAAAGGGTGTGCCTACTGCGTGGACCATCACAACCGCCGCCGTCTGAAAGAGCCCGTCAGTATCGCAGATCTCGCCAATCTCATCAAGAATTTCGACTATACCACCTGCGCCCATTACCACGAGTAGGGCACCGCTCTTTTTTAGCTCCCTTCGTTACAATTAGGCATCTGATTTTAAGGATCTTATGATGCTGTTTACCGCGCCGTTAAAAAGCAATTCCGTTCGTATCATGCTGCTGGGTTCGGGGGAACTCGGCAAAGAGGTCGCCATCGAGGCACAGCGCCTGGGGATTGAGGTGATCGCCGTCGACCGTTACGAGGGCGCTCCCGCCCACCTGGTCGCGCACCGTTCCCACGTCGTGAACATGCAGGACACCGAGGCGGTGCTGGAGCTGATCCGCTCCGAGATGCCCGACTTCATCCTCCCCGAGATCGAAGCGATCAGCATCGACGCACTGTTCAAGGCCGAAGCGGAAGGGTTCCACGTCATCCCGAACGCCGAAGCGGTCAGCAAAACGATGAACCGCAAGAACATCCGCAAATTCGCCGCGGAGGAGCTGGGACTCAAAACCGGTCCCTACGAGTTCGTCAAAACCCGCGAGGAGCTGGAGGCGGCAGCGGGCCGCCTCGGCTACCCCTGCGTCGTCAAGCCGGTCATGAGCTCCTCGGGCCACGGCCAGAGCGTCATGAAGAGCGAAGCGGACCTGGACCGCTCCTGGGAGATGGCCAAAGAGGCGCGCGGCGATGCGAGCGAGCTGATCGTTGAAGCCTTTATCGCCTTTGATTACGAGATCACGATGCTCACGGCGCGCAACGGGTTCGAGACGGTCTTCTGTGAGCCCATCGGCCACATCCAGCGCGACGGCGACTACGTCTTCAGCTGGCAGCCGATGCAGATGAGCGAGGTGGCCAAGGAGCGGGCACAGGCGATCGCCAAGGCGATCACCGACGGCCTCGGCGGCCGCGGCATCTTCGGCGTGGAGCTCTTTATCCAGGGTGACGAGGTCTACTTCAGCGAAGTGAGCCCGCGCCCGCACGACACGGGCATGGTCACGCTCATCACCCAGAGCCAGAGCGAATTCGCCCTGCACCTGCGCGCCGTCCTCGGCCTGCCCCTGGGCTTCACCTTCTACGGCGGCGGCGCGTCGGCGGCGTATAAAGCGACGGCGGAATCCTTCGCCCCGGTCGTCGATGTCGACGATACGCTCTTCGATGATAACAGCTACGTACGCGTCTTCGGCAAGCCCGAGTCCCACCCGGGCCGCCGCCTTGCCGTCGCGCTGGTCTATGACGAGCCGGAGGCCGCGCTGGCCAAGGCGCGGACCATCATCGAGAAAGTAAGCGACCACTGATGAAAATCGTCCTGCTCGATACCCTCACCTTCGGCGAGACGGACCTCGGCGGTTTTGACGCATTCGGCGAAGTCGAAGCCTTCGAGACGACGGCGCCGGAAGAGACAGCGGAGCGCATTGCTAACGCCGACGTTATCGTCACAAACAAGGTCGTTATCTCCGACGAGATGATGGCCGCGACCCCGACGCTGAAGCTGATCTGCGTGGCGGCGACGGGAACGAACAATATCGATATCCCCGCCGCCGAGGCGCGCGGCATCGCCGTCAAAAACGTTGCCGGCTACTCGACCGATTCCGTTATCCAGCACACCTTCTCCATGCTCTTTTACCTTCTGGGCCACAGCCGCTACTACGACAGTTACGTGAAAAACGGCGACTGGGCGCGCAGCGAGGTTTTCACCCATGTCGGCCGTCCCTTCCACGAGATCAAGGGCAAGACCTGGGGGATCATCGGGCTGGGCGAGATCGGCCGGGGTGTCGCCGCCGTTGCCAAGGCCTTCGGGGCAGAGGTGCGCTACTACTCCACCTCGGGCAAAAACGCCAACGCCGACTATGAAAAAGTGACCCTGAGCCGCCTGCTCGAGGAGAGCGACGTCGTCTCGGTCCACGCACCGCTCAACGCTGCCACGCAGGGGTTGATCGGCCACTCCGAGTTGCTCATCATGAAAGACGGGGCGACACTGCTCAATCTCGGGCGCGGCGGGATCGTCGACGAGCGCGCTCTCGCGGCCATCATCGACGCCAAACCGATTTATGTCGGCCTCGACGTCCTTGAAACAGAGCCGATGAACGCGGGCCACCCGCTGATGGAAATCGAGCACAAAGAGCGCCTCTACATCACCCCGCACATCGCCTGGACCTCCGTCGAGGCGCGCGATGCGCTGATCGCCAAGGTCATTGACAACATCCGCACCTTCGTCGAACAGTGAAGTGTCGGTGGATAGGCCCGAGAAAAGTGCCGAAGGCATGCGGGTACCCCGGGGGCACTTCCTTCGGGGCGCCTGCCGCCGATGTAGTGTAAGCGGAATTCCGCAGGGCGCAGTCCGAGGACAACGCAAACACAGCGTTAGCGTAGCCGGAAGGGCTCTGCTCTTTGGGCGTACCAAATGATATTGACACTGTTTATTTCCGCTTTTCTCGCCGCTACGTTATTCCCTTTTAGTTCCGAAGCCGCCCTCGTTGCCGCCCTGTCGGCCGGGATGGAGCATGCGACGGCGCTGACGGCGGCCTCCGCGGGGAACATCCTTGCAATCCTCGTCAACTATCTGCTCGGCTTCTGGCTCTACGAAAAGAGCCATACGAAACTGGAAGCGAGCAAAACGGGGCGCAAAGCGCTCGCGGTGGGGCACCGCTACGGCTATGCGGCCCTGCTGCTGAGCTGGCTGCCGATCATCGGGGACCCGCTGACCCTCGTCGCGGGGCTGGTGCGGCTGAATATTGTCTGGTTCATTCTCATCGCCGGAAGCCTGCGGGTCGCGCGCTACTGGCTGATCGCGCAGGCGTTCTAGCGCCGCGTGCGCAGGTGCCACCAGGAGCGGATGTCCGTCTCCGGCACGTCGAGGGTCAGCGTGATGGCGATATTTTCCACCGCTTCGAGCACAAGCACGGCCACGGCGATGTAGAAGGGCCAGGAGAGGTCAAAGACGAGCAGGGCGAAGATTCCGAGGCTCATCAGGATCGCGGAGAGCTTCGTGATCCACGTGTGGTAGCTGGCAAACCGTTTGAATTTCAGGATGCTTGCCACGGCGGGCAGGATAAAGACGGCGACGGCCAGGAGAATGACGGGGGCCTCGCGTTCGATGCGTTCAGGCCACTGCAGCCAGGCCCCCAGGGTGACGGCCATGTAGGTGGCGTAATCGCCGTAGCTGTCTAGCTTCGCCCCCAGCACGCTTGTCTGGTGGAGCAGGCGGGCCAGGAAGCCGTCGAGGGCGTCGGAAACGAGCATAAGCGAGAGGATCGTAAAGAAGGGGACGGCACTCTCCGCGAGCCCCGAGAGAACGAGAAACGGGGCACAGGCCAGGCGGAAGAGACTGAGGGTGTTGGGGATGGTCCATAGCGGTGTCTTCATGGTTACCATTATAGTGAAACGGCCGGCAAATATGATACTATGTGAAAAAGCAAGGAGGCGACGATGGCGGACGACCAAAACAAAAATGAAGAGGAAATGCCGCATTTCATGCAGCGGCAGTACGGCAAGTCGGCGTCGACGCTGGAGGCGTCCCATGAGGAGCTCTCCGACGTACGCAAGCAGATGATCCGCTTTGCCCTTGAGTTTCCCATCCGCGACATCCGCACCTACTCGGGCTATAAGGGGGATCTGCTCGTCGAGATCACGACGGGCAACGATGACATTCTCTCCGAGCTCAAAGCCCATGCGGAGTCCCTGGGCATGGAAGTCGTCGTCAAAGAGCGGTACGACACCCGCATCCACGAGGTCTACTGCATCGTACCCGACGAAAATATCTACCGTCTGAAGTAGGCTACTTTCCGAACAGCCGGGCCAGGAGCCCTTTCCCCTGCGCCTTTTCGATCATGCGGATATAGCGCGCCGGCGCGGCGGCACCCAGTTCATAATCCTTTACCATCTTGTCTTTTGCCCCGATGCTGACGCAGAACGGGACGCTGCGGATCTCGTATTTGGCGGCGAGCTTCGGGTTGCGGGTGACGTCGACCTTGGCGATCACCGCTTTGCCCTCAAAGTGCTTCTCCAGGGCGGGAAGCTGTGAGAGCACCTGCTGGCAGGGGCCGCAGGTCGGGGAGTAGAAGTCGATAAACAGCGGTTGGTCCATTTCGGCGACGAATTGCGAGTAGGTGGCATCGGTCAGTTCAAGCATAGCTTCTCCTTTGATACTCAGATGGTCAGCCACGGCACGTAGCGCATGGCGGCGAAGATGATCCCCAGGAAGAGGACGGAGGTGATGAAGACGAGGGCCGTCAGTGCCTTGGGGCGGCAGTCGTAGAGCGACGCCAGGTTGACGTTGGCGACGGCGAGGGGCATCAGCATCTCCATGAAGAGGATGCCTTTGACCATTTCCGGCAGGTCGGTCAGGGACAAAATGGCGTAGGTGACGGCGGGGACGGCGAGGAACTTCAGGCCGTTGACCCAGCCGATCAGCACGCGGTTGAGTTCGGTGATCTTTGTGTCATAGAGGTAGATGCCGAAGAGCACGAGCTGCATCACCATTGACGCGTAGGCGCCCATCGTCAGCGTCTCCTCGACCGTCCCGGAGGGGCGGTAGCCGCCGAGGTTAAGGGCGATGGCGACGAGGGCGGCCCAGAGCACGGGGAGCTTGACGATGTTCAGCAGCGAATCGCGGACGCTGAAGTTGCCGCGCGAGTAGTAATAGACGCCGAAGGTGTAGACGAAAAAGACGTTGGCGAGGTTGATGATGGTCGTATAGGGGACACTCTCCTCGCCGAAGAGCGCAATGCCCAGCGGGATGCCGAGGTTGCCCGTATTGCCGATCAGCGCCGCGACCGTGGCGATGGAACGCTCCTTCACGTCGGCAAAGAGCAGCCGCGAGGCGAACATTGTCACGGCGACGAGGGAGAGGGTGATGCCGATGTAAAGCAGCGGCGTCTGCAGCAGCGTCGTGTCGATGGGGCGTTTGAGCAGCCCCCACAGGGTCAGGAAAATCTGCAGAAAGTAGACCGAGAGCAGGGTAATGGTGCGCTCGTCGATCTGCTCTTTGAAACTGCGCTTGGCCAGGTAGCCCACGCCGATAAAGAGATAGATCCCCAGCACCGAAACGATGGCGGAATTCATGCCGTGATTGTACTATAATGTGCGTATGAAAAGTCTGCTGTTGCTGTTTGTTTTTTTATCGGCGTTGATGGGTTCGGAGGCGGAGACGACCCGCTACAAGGTGATGCTCTCGCTCTTCGGGAAGGTCGGGGAGGCGAAGATCACCATCGCCGAGCGCGGGGATGAGTACCGTATGATCGTCGAGGATTACGCCACGGGGCTGGCCGCGGAAATCTCCGGGCATGAGCGGGACCGTTTTGTCAGCCGGGGGCGTATTGTGGACGGTATGTACGTTTCCGATACCTTCGAGCTCTACCAGACGAACGACAAAACGACCGAATCCAACGTGTACGTTTTCGACCATGAAGCCGAGACGGTCACCCGCTTTCAGGACAAGAACGAGACGGTGACGGAGACGACCTTTGACGCGATGAGCATGCGCCTGGTGGAGAAGCAGACCCAGAAAATCAAGCGCAAGACGGAGGTGCTTGATTTCTACAGTCCCTATGATGCCCTCTCCGTCGTGCTGAACATTCCCTCCCTGCTCAAAGATCGGACGCGGGTGGAGATCAAACCTGTCGGCCTGGCCAAGAAGGAACGCAAAATGTATATCAGCAGACCGGAAGCGTCTACCCTGCCTGAACTGCAGGAGACCTTCCATACGCCGACGATCCGGCGGATCGTGCAGCTCGATTCCTTCGAGCTTGAAGACGAGGACGAATACGGCGTTTTGATCGGTTATAACGCGCAGGGCGGTATTGATGAGGTGGTCACCAAGGAGACCTACTTCCTTATCGGGTTCGGCCGGATCGAAAAGATCGGCTCCTCCCGCCGCGGCGTTGCGGAAATCTTTGACGAATAGGAAAGCGGTTTTCTTTAAATCGGACGCAACGCTTCCTAGGTTATGATGCGCGGTAAATTGCGGCCTTCAAAGGAGCGGAATGGTTGATGTATTAGTAGTCGGCGGCGGCGGTGCGGGCATGGCGGCAGCACTCTCCGCCAAAGAGGCGGGGGCATCGGTGGCGGTGCTCGGCAAGAGTTACCCCACCCGGTCGCAGACCTGTATGGCGCAGGGGGGCATCAACGCGGCGCTGGGCCATGCGGGCGAAGACAGCGTCGAGGCACACATCGCCGATACCCTCAAATCCGCCCAGGGGCTGGCCGACGAGGCGGCCGTGGCGGCGCTCTGCAGCGAGGGGATCGAGGCGCTGCGGTGGCTGGATGCGATCGGGGTGCCTTTCAGCCGCAATGACGATGCGCAGATCGCCCAGCGGCGCCTGGGCGGCGCCTCCGCCCCGCGGGCCTGTTACGCCCAGGACTACAGCGGGCTGAAGATCCTGCACACCCTTTACGACCAGTGCAACCGCGCGGGCATCCCCTTTTACAACGAACGTTTCCTGCTCGACATCATCGTCGAAGGGGATCGGGCCTGCGGGGTGAAGGTCCTCGATGTCCGCAGCGGCGAGGTTGAAGTGTACATGGCCGGGACGGTGATCCTCGCGACCGGCGGCTACAGCAAGCTCTACGGCCGCCACTCGACCAATGCCGCCGGCAGCAGCGGCGACGGCCACGCGGCGGCGCTGCGGGCCGGTGCGCGGCTCAGCGACATGGAGTTCGTGCAGTTCCACCCGACGGGGCTGGCGGGCTCCTCCATCCTTATCTCTGAGAGTGCACGCGGCGCGGGCGGCTACCTGCTCAACGGCAAAGGGGAACGCTTTATCGACGAGTGCCTTCCACGCGACAAAGTGGCGCGGGCCATCCACGACCAGATCATGGCAGGCGAAAAGGTCACCCTCGACATCCGCCACCTCGGCGAAGCCTTCATTGATGGTGAACTTCCCCAGGAGCGCAAGCTCGCGCAGCGCTACGAAGGGGTCGACCCGGTCACTGAACCCATTCCGATCAAGCCGGTGGCCCACTACACGATGGGGGGCATCGAGGTTGGTGCGGATTCGCAGACCGCTGTTGCGGGACTCTTCGCCGCGGGCGAATGCGCCAACCACCGTGTCCACGGCGCGAACCGCCTCGGAGGAAACTCTCTGCTGGAGCTGATCGTTTTCGGCCGCCAGGCGGGGACGAATGCGGCAGTAGCGGCGCAGAGCGGCAACGGGGTTGCGCCGGCGGCCGCGGCGGAAGCTCCGGAACTGGAGGCGTGCTTCAATGAAGCCCCCGAGGTCGATTTTTATGCCCGCCGCGACACCCTGGCGACGCTCTTTTACGAGCAGGTCGGCCTGGTGCGCGACGCCGAAGGTTTGCAGGGGGCCCTGGAAGCGGTCAAGACGATGCAGGCGGAGCTGCCGAAGATGGGCGTTGCGGATCGCAGCGGGGCTTACAACACCAACCGGACGGATTTCCTGGAGTTCGTCAACCTTCTCACCGTGGCCGAAGCGGTGGCGGAGGGAGCGCTGCGCCGGGAAGAGAGCCGGGGGGCGCACTACCGCGGTGATTTCCCGGAAGCGGATGCGGCCCTGGCCGTGCACTCGCTCAGCTGCATCAAAGAGGAGGGACTATGTTTCGATTTCCAATGATCTGTTCGGATGATATTGATGAGGATTTCCTCGAGGAGGAACCGGAGGAGTGGGAGGACGCCGTATGCGAAGACCCCTACTGGGATGACGAGGATGACAACGAAGTGGAGTGGTGCGACTGATGAAAATTGCTGTCAAAAGAGGTGACGAAACCGTCACCTATGACGTCGATGTCGAAGGAACGCTGCTGGAGCTTCTCACCCACATCAAGACGCACGTCGACCCGACCCTGACCTTTGCTTCGGGCTGCCGCTCAAGCGTCTGCGGCAGCTGCGCCGTGCGAGTCAACGGCACCGAAGCCCTTGCCTGCAGCCACAAGCCTGCCGACGGCGATCTCATCGAACCGCTGCGCAACGCCGAGGTGCTCCGGGACCTCGTTGTCAATATGGACCGTCCTCTGGCGTTCAATGCCGGGGCGCAGGCCTGGATCGATCCGGTCAGCGGTGCGATCCGCATGGGGCACGCCGATGAGAAGGCGAATGAGCTGCAAAGCGATTGTATCCTCTGCGGCTCCTGCTACAGCGCCTGCCCGGTTTACGCCGTTAAGCCGGATTTCGAGGGGCCTTTTGCCCTGACACGCAGCTGGCGCTATGTCAGCGACGCCCGGACGGCGGATGTGCGCGGCAAGCTCGAGGCGGTCCAGCAAAACGGCATCTGGGACTGTACGCTCTGCAACGAGTGTGTTCCCGTCTGTCCCCAGGGGATCGCACCCAAGCAGGACATCAACATGCTGCGCTCCAAAAGCGGCATGGAGGGGTTCATGGACCCGAACATGATGGGCGGTTTCGGCGGTCTGGACTTCGGAGCGCCAAGTTTTTAATCTTTCTTCCCCGGCGGCAGCCCCCGCGGCCAAACCCCTTAAGCTCATTTTGTTATAATCGGTTTGAATGACAAACAGAGGTGTTATATGGCAGCAAAAGAGCACAGTTTCGATATTTCGGCCAAGATCGACATGCAGGCGTTCAAAGACGCCATCGTCCAGGCCGAGCGCGAGGTGGCGACCCGCTACGACTTCAAGGGGCTCACCGCCGATATCGATTACAGCGAAAAAGCCAAAACATTGACGTTAGTAAGCGCCAGCGACAACAAACTCGAGGCGCTGGAGGACATCGTCATCGGAAAACTGCTCAAACGGGGGCTGACGTCGAATGTCCTGGACAAACAGGGAGTCGAGGACAGCAGCGGCGGCAACCGCAAAACGGTCTTCAAGGTGGTCGACTACATCGAGGCCAAAGAGGCGAAAAAGATCGCCGCAGAGATCAAGAACCTCAAGCTCAAGGTGACGGCGCAGATCGAAGGGGATCATATCCGGGTCAAAGGCAAGCAGCTTGATGACCTGCAAAAAGCGATCCGTGCGATCCGCGGGATGGAGTGGGATGCTCCGCTCGTCTTTGAAAACATGCGCTGAAAGGAGCGAGTGATGTCCAAGATGACGGTCGCGGAGGCGGCGGAACATTTTAAGGTCTCCAAAGAGGCGATCCACAACCGGATCCGCCGCGGTACCCTCAACAGCATTATCGAGAACGGCGTGAAGTACGTTCTGCTCTCCGACGCCAAGCCGGCACCGGCGGCGGACAGCCGTTTCCACGATTACATCGAGAAAGAGAACGAGCGTCTCAAGACGAAGAACGAGCAGCTCGAGGCGGAAGTGAACCGCCTCCGCGACCAGCGCGAAGCGATGCTGATCGCCGAGCGCGAAAAGGTCGAGCAGATTTACAAGGAGCGCGACGAGCAGCTCAAAAATGTGCTGCAGGTCTTTGCGTCAAAACTGCTGCCCGAACAGGCGGCCGCGGCCGTCGTCGAAGAGGCGGTCTCGGCGGAGATCGTCGAAGCCGCCCCCGAACCGCTGTCCGAGGAGGAGTTCGAAGACGGCATAATCGACGAGGGCACCGACGAAGATGACGCCAACGAAGAGGTGGCGGCAGACAGCACCGACCCGTTCGCGGACGACGACTTTGACGATCTCGTCTCCCTCAAGGACTTCATGAAGTTAAAGGGGTACGGCAAAAAGCACCGCAAACGTGTCAAAGAGCGTTTCGAATCCCGGGCCGACGAGGATACCCGTATCCTCACGCGCGGCGGCAAGCTGCACCTGCGCCCCTATCACTACGACTACAGCGACCTGCTGAAATAGATGCGTCTTGCCTGGTCGCGCGGCGCAGGCAAGATCCCGTCTGCGGGGTCAATCCGGGTAGTTCCCCGCTTTGAGTTTCACCGTTCCCGCTTCGGTACCGTCGCTTTTCCACACGCCGCCGCTCTCGGCATCGGTGGCGAAGAAGAGCAGTGTGTCACTTACCATGATGAAAGAGAGCGGGTATGAGCCCGTACTGCCGCTGTAAATGTCCTTCACCATGACGGTACCGGTTTCGGTACCGTCACTTTTCCAAAGTTCATAACCGTGCGTCCCGTCACTGGCGCGGAAAACGACGGTGCTGTTCATGTTGAAAAGCTCATCGGGTGTGCTGTCGGAGCTGCCGCTGTAAATGTCTTTTACCATGACGGTACCGGTTTCAGTCCCGTCGCTTTTCCAGAGTTCGTTGCCATGAACGCCGTCGTCAGCGGTGAAGAAGAGTGTACCGTTGACATCCGTGAGGGCATAGGGCTGGCTGGTGCTCACACCGGCATAGATATCCTTGACCATCACAGTACCGGTTTCGGTCCCGTCACTTTTCCAGAGTTCGTAGCCGTTGCTTCCGTCATCGGCTATAAAATAGAGGGTGCTACCAACGATCGTGAGCTCTGCTGGGCTGCTGCCGGCATTGCCAGGGGCAATGTCTTTGACGAGGAGTGTGCCGTTTTCGGTGCCGTCGCTCTTCCAGAGTTCGTAGCCGCTGGTCCCGTCATCAGCTTGAAAATAGAGGGTGTTTCCGAGGGCGGTGAGCTCTGCCGGATTACTGCTTCCGGTGCCGGAATAGATATCCTTGACCAGTACAGTACCGTCGGCGGTGCCGTCGCTTTTCCAGAGTTCAGTGCCGTGTCCACTGTTATCGCCGGCCCTGAAGAAGAGGGTAGCATTGAGGACGGCGGGGAAGTTCGGAAAACTGCCGATGCTACCGGGGTAAATGTCCTTGACCAGGACGGTACCGGCTTCGGTACCGTCACTCCTCCAGAGTTCGTGTCCGAGACTAGTGAAGGCCCGGAACATGATGGTGCCGTTGACATCGTTGAATTTGATCGGATTACTGTCGTTTGCACCGGGGTAGATGTCTTTGACTAGGACGGTTCCGGCGCTGGTACCGTCACTCTTCCAGAGCTCCCGGCCGTTTGTTTCGTCTATGGCATTGAAGTAGAAGGTGCCCTCACTGTAAGTAATGGCATCCGGATAACTGCCGTTTGTACCGGGATTGATGTCTTTGACGAGTACAGTGCCTCTTGCCGTCCCGTCGCTTTTCCAGAGTTCGTAACCGTTGGCATCACCGGAGAACTGGAACAGCACAATATCCGGGCTACTGTTTCCGCCTCCGCCACCCCCGCAACCGAAGATGGTCATTGCCGCAGCCACGCTTAGCAGTGAGGCCGCTATCGTCATAACTATTTGCATTTCATGCCTCCTCAAACAGACTTTGAAGTGACTAGCGGGGAAGAATCCCCTCTAATATAAGTCAGATAAATCTGTTATATAAACTCAGTATATATATTAATTGCTTAAGGGAGAGCAGAACTGATGCTACGCATCGCTCTTTTTCAATCGGAGAGGTAGTATTCGACGGTCGAGACGACCCGGACCTTTTTGATATAGGGCGTGGAGCTGTCGCGGTCGGTGATGGAGAACTGCCCCTGGCGGGCGGTCTTGATCTTTCCCAGGCGGCTGGCGGAGTCCTTGGCGAACTTCTCGGCCACGACGCGGGCGTTCCGTGTTGCCTCCTCGATCATGGAGGGTTTGAGGCTGTTGAGCCCGGTAAAGAGGAACTGGGTACGGTTCTGGTAATTCTGTCCGGAGAGCGCGATGCCGTCTTTGCCCAGGTCGGCGATCTCCCGCATGCTTTGGCGGACGGCGTCGATGCGTTCGCTGTAGACCGTGACGACTGTTGAGGCCGTGTAGCGGAAAGCGATATTGGCCGTATTGCCGTAGTTTTGTGCCTGCCGGTCGACGATGGAGGGGGATGAGACAGTGACCTCTTCCTCACTGAAGCCATGCGCCTTTAAAAAGGCTGTGACGGCGGCACTTTTGCGTTCGACGGTCGCATAGAGGGAGCCGAGGTCATTGCCGGCTTCGTCGAATTTGATGGGCCAGATCGCCTTGTCAGCGGTGACCTCGCGCTCGGCCAGCCCTTTGACGGTGACGACCCGCTCCATTCCCTTGACGGTCAATGCGGCGGTGGAGAGCAGGTAGCCGAAAAGCCCGAGCCCGAGAAAGATAAAGAGGCCAAGGACGGCAGCGGAAGTTTTTGACATGAGGTTCCTCCTGGCGGTGACGGGTTAGGTCCGGAATTTTCCCTGTTTGGTGCTTTTGCCGCTGCGTTTTTCGCGGTTGAGGCGGCGGAAACAGCTTTGGCAGATGGCGTATTCGGAGTTAAGCGGCAGTGGTTTCGTACACTGGCGGCAGCGGGGGACGAACTCGCTCTTTTTCAGGGAGCTCTCGATGAAACGGTTGAGGGTGCCGCGCCATTCGCGGGCCTTGTCCGTATCGACGAAGGCGTCGGCGAAGCGGTAGGCGAGCCAGAGGTAGAGGGATATCTCCTTGACCCGGTCCTCGGCTTCGAGGAGTTCGTCGGTCGTGAGGGCGTATTCACCCAGGTGCGCGGGGGGAAGATAGGCGATCGGTTTGGCCTGGGCCAGCGAACGCACGTAGCGCTCGTAGGCTGCGACGATATAGGGCGATTTGAGCGTCAGCGGCGCGGCGGCGAGGTGGAACTTCGCCGTCAGGTCGAGCTCATAGCGGTCCACGATGGCGGCGGCTTCGAGCATGGACTCGAGGTTGGCGGCGCGGAAGGGGCCGGTAAACTGCATGTTCTTGACGAAGAAGGTGAGGATCTCCGCAAGCGACTCCTCCTCCAAAATCCCTGCGACGAGCTTGATGTGTTCCAGGTTGGCCATGACGTTGAAGGGGACCGTCACGGGGCGGGCGGGTTTGTGGAACTGTTTGTGGATCATGGAGAGGACGTCTGGGCGGATCGCGCCGACGTGTCCCTTCTCCTTGATGCCGTAGCGGCCGGCCCGCCCGCTGATCTGGTGGATCTCCGAAGCGGTCAGCGGGCGCTGGTTCTCGCCATCGAACTTGTCGCCCCGGGAGAAGAGGATCGTCTGGATGGGGAGGTTGAGCCCCATAGCGATGGCGTCGGTGGCGACAAGGACCTCCGTCTCCCCTTCGCGGAAACGGCGCGCCTCCTCCCGCCGCACTTCGGGGGAGAGGTTGCCGTAGACGACGCTGACGCGGAAGTGCTGGGCGAGCTGCTGTTTGAGCCGCAGCACCTCTTTGCGCGAAAAAGCGATGACGGCGGTGGCGGGCTGGATATGGGTGACGGGGGTGGCCTGGGTCATCAGCTCCAGCGGGTTTTTGCGTTCGCAGTGCACGATTTCCAGCGGTTCGCCGAGGTAGTCGGCCAGCTTCTGCACCGCGTCGACGGCATTCTCCGAGCCGGTCATGATGACGGTCTTGGCGGGGGCGCCGATAATGGCATTCGCCCAGGCCCACCCCCGGTCCCGGTCGCCGAGCATCTGGACCTCGTCGATGACGCAGACGTCGACGTCCGTGTTGAAATCGAGCATCTCGATGGTGGAGCTGATATGCGTCGCCTCCTCGTCGATGATCTGCTCCTCCCCGGTAATGAGCGAGGCGCCGATGCCGTGTTCGCGCAGGGACTCGTACCCCTCAAGCGCCAGCAGCCGCAGGGGGGCGAGGTAGTAGCCGGTGTCGGCCTTTTCCAGCGCCTGCATCGCCCGCCAGGTCTTTCCGCTGTTAGTCGGGCCGGTGTAAAAGATGAGCTTGCGGCGCAGTTCTCGGGCGAGGGGGAAGAGGTTTTTGAAGTCGCGGATGGTGCGTGCGAGCAACTCCTGGCGCTGGCGCTTCAAGAGGGCGTCGTGGATGTGGCGCTCCCAGTGAAAAATGGTCTTGCGCCAGAGTTTGGAGTTGATGCCAAGGTGCTCGCCGAGGTGTTCGGCAAGTTCGCCCTCCAGCCACTGCAGGATCTCGTCGCGGGAGGGGCTCAATAGTTTGGCCAGTTCGGCGCACTCGTCTGCCAGGGTCTGCAGCTGCGCGCCAAAGGCTTCCCGCTCGTTTTGCAGCGCCGTATCGAGCCCGCCGGTCACGTCGACCGGCTCGCCACGCCAGACGGCGGCGAGGATGGGGTCGCGAAGCAAGGAGAGATGGGCTTCGTGCTCGACGGGGTGTTTGAACCCCTCCGGGGTGAAGCCGTCGCGGATGCCCAAAACGATCTCTTCGTCGGTCTGCAGCATCGTACTGAGCGGGGTTTGCCGTTCCAAAACGGTGCGCAGGAGGCTGTCGGGCAGCGGCGGGAGGGTCAGGCGGCCGTCGGGCGGGGCGCTTTTGAGGGTCTGGACGATCTGCTCTGGGCTCAGGTAGGGGTGGGAAGCGTCGAGGGTGGCGAGGAACGCGGTCAGTTCGGCCTGCTTCTGCTGCGTCACCTCCGCCTTGGCCGCCGTGATCTCCGCGACCAGCTCCGCCTCGTCGCTGTCGTTAAGGTAGGTGAAGGAGAAGGCGGGGGTTTTCAGGGGGTGGATCTTGCGGAACTGCTCCCCGAAAAGGTCGTAATCGAGCAGGGCGTTGAACTCGAAACGGTCGTCAAGGTCGAAACGCCCCTCGCACGCTTTTTCGATGCGAGCGCGTTTCTGCTCGAAGCGCAGGTGCGCGAGCTTCGCCTCCATCTTTTCGGGCGTGATCTTCTTCGTGCGTACTTCGATAAAGCTGTTGTGCAGGGCGCGGGCTTCGGAGGGGGTGACGTCCATCGTCTCCAAAATCGCGTCGATCTTTTCGCTGCGTTCGACGGAGGGCTCTTTGGTGTTGGGGGAGGGGTAGACACGCCCCTCGGCGGTAAAGAAGGCCGTGATCGCCTGCCTCATGTCGATATCGGCGTCGCTCCAGAGGCGCCGGAGCGTCCGGACAAGCGCCTCGCGCTCCCAGCTCTCGGGGATGTATCCCAGCGTCTGGACGAGCTCGCCAAGGGTCGCCGTGTCGACGCGTTCGATCCCTTCGTCAAAACCGTCCCCGTCGAAATAGCGGCGGATGGAGGCGTTAAGGCGGGTCAGCTTCTTTTTCTTTTTTGCCATAAGCCATTGTAGCGGCTTGCGGGTAAAATCCGTTATAGTTTCTGCCATGATTCTACGCATGAGGAGACCCGGATGCACGAAGAGATCAAATTCGTTCTCGACCACGAAACGGTCGAAGCGCTTCAGACCTACAGCGCTCTGCTGAAAAAAGAGCCCGCCGTCATCATCAAGGAGGCCCTGCAGGGGTATTTCGAAGCGGCCGAACAGCAGCTCCTGCACAAAGCCTCACAGGAGACGGACCCGATGACGGACCTCGACTATGACGAGTTCTGGGACGGCGTGGACCTCTAGCGCATCCCTTTTATGAAAGAAACCGGATGGTGTCAGAATAACATGCGACACTAACGTTTCTTTCAACCCGCCCCTGCTAGAGTGTCGCCATGAGTGAATTTCCCCTGGAATGGACGCAGGAAGAGTACCTGCGCGAAAAGAAGCGTCTCGAGGCCGAAGGTGTCAGGGTCCTGTTGATCGACACGATCCTTAACCCCATCGACCATGCCGAGACGGTCACATACAATCCGCCGATGCTGGAGCAGGAGCCGGAGGGCTCCGTTTTCGTCTTTTACTGCGACACGGGCAAGGCCTCCAAAGAGCGTCTGCCGGAGTTCCGCAAGCGGTTCCCCGGCAAGCACTGCATCTCCCTGCGGGGCGGGCGCGGCTACTGGCGCAAATACCTTCAGGTCAAAGACAATGCTGACGCGTGAACACGTCGACGCGTTTCTCGCCTGCCTGGACGAGGAGCGCTATTACGACGCCCACGAGGCGCTGGAAGATATCTGGTTTCCCGTGCGCTCGCAGAAGACGCCGGAGATCCTGCTGCTCAAAGGGCTGATCAACGCCAGCGTCAGTTTCGAGCTGCACAAGCGCGGCCGGCCGCATAAATCGCCCGGCCCGTGGGGCGTCTATCTGAAATACCGTGCGCATCTGCCGCAGATCGGCGGGCAGAACCCGCTCTATTTCGAGCTGGACGATGCCGTCCATGCCGTCCAAAGGAGACTCGGTGACTGATTTTGCCGACGCGATGGCCTTCCGCCACGCCTGTAAACGTTTTTCGGATCAGCAGATCCCTGAAGCGACCTTTGAACAGGTCCTCGAATTCGGTCGGATGTCCCCCTCGTCGTTCGGGATGGAGCCGTGGCGCTTTCTCGTGGTGGCGGACACGGCCTTGCGCGAGGCCCTGCGCCCGCTCTGCTGGAACCAGCCCCAGATCACCGAATCCAGCCACCTGCTCATTATCACGGCGGACAACGAGTGCATCAAACCGGGCACGGAGTACGTCCGTGCGATGTTTGCGCGGCGGGGACTCCCCGAGGAGGCTTACGAGCGCTACCTTGGCGTCTACGCCGACCATATGGGGCCGCAGTTCCACAGCCGCGAGGCGATCGAGGCGTGGACGCACAAGCAGTGCTACTTGGCCGCGGCGAACATGATGACGGGGGCGGCATCGCTGCAGATCGACAGCTGTCCCATCGAAGGGTTTGAAAAAGCGAAGGTCGAAGCGCTGCTTGCGATGGAGCCTGCCCGTTCCGTCGCCCTGATCGTCGCCTTCGGCTACCGCCTGAACCCCCAGCCCGAGCATTATCGGCTCGATCTCGACGACGTCGTCGAGCGGCGGTAACCCCGCGCACCCCCCGATCCGTTTTTAGCCGAATCGGCTATAATATGCTAAAAACGGAATCCCCATGCAGAACCTATTCGACGAAGTAGACTCCCTGGACAGACGCTGTTACGACGCCTATGGACTCAGCGAAGAGCTGTTGATGGAGCATGCCGCCGAAGCGATGGCGGGTGCAGTCAGGGAGCGCTTCGGCGCGGGCAGCCGCGTCGTGATCGTCTGCGGCCCGGGCAACAACGGTGCCGACGGATTGGCGCTGGCCCGTCTGCTGCATGGGGTCTACCATGTCGAAGTCGTGCTGCCGCTGGAGGTGAAATCGCCGATGGCCCGTCTGCAGTATGAGCGACTGCAGAAGCTGGGCGTGCCGGTCGTCGACGCGATTACACCGTGCGATGTGCTCGTTGACGCCATCTTCGGCAGCGGCCTGGGACGGCCGCTGGGCAGCGGGATCATCGGGCTGATCAAGCTGATGAACGCCCTAGGGGCTTTCAAACTCGCCTGCGATATACCGACGGGGCTGCGCAGCGGAGGGAGTTGCGATACGGTGGTCTTCCGTGCCGACCTGACGGTGACGATGGGCGCGCTCAAGCGCGGCATGTTCAGTGACGCGGCTAAAAACGCCGTCGGCGAGATCACGGTAGCCGAGCTCGGCGTGTCGCGCAGCCTCTACGAAAAAGAGACACCCTGGAAGCTGCTGGAGCGTGACGACCTGCACCTGCCGCTGCGCGAAAACGCCGATGTGCACAAAGGGAGCTTCGGTCATCTCGGCATCGTCTGCGGCGAAAAGAGCGGGGCGGCCATTATTGCCGGCAAGGCGGCCCTGCGCTTCGGCGTGGGGCTGGTGACCCTGCTCTCGAACGAGGAGGTCGCCATCCCCTATGAACTGATGCAGTCGCACCTGCGTCCGAAAACGGTCAACGCCGTCGCCATCGGGATGGGGCTGGGGCAGGAGTTCGCCGAACAGGAGCTGCGGGAGCGGATAGACAATGACATCCCCCTGGTCTGCGACGCGGATATCTTCGCGCACCCGATGCTGGGGGAACTCCTGAAGCGCAAGCGCATCGTCCTTACCCCGCACCCCAAAGAGTTTACGACCCTGCTGAGCCGAACGGGCATCGCCACGACCGATGTGCGGGGCCTGCAGCAAGACCGCTTCAAATTTGTCGAAGCTTTCTGCCGTGCCTACCCCGATGCGGTGCTGCTGCTCAAGGGTGCCAACGTCATTATTGGGCAGGGGGATCAGTTCTATGTTAATCCCCACGGCACCAACGCCCTGGCCAAGGGTGGCAGCGGTGACGTCCTTTCGGGCCTTGTCGGGGCCCTGCTGGCCCAGGGGTACACGCCGCTTGATGCTGCGATCCACGCCTCTTTGGCGCACACGGAGGCGGCACGGCGCTTTAAGGGGCAGCAGTATGCCCTGACGCCGGACGACCTGATCGAAGGGGTTTGCTGCCTATGAAGCCGCGCGTCGTCATTTTGTTCAGCGGGGAGGGGACAAACCTCCAGAAACTGCTGGAGGCCCTCCCCTCCCACGGCATTGAGATCGCCGCGGCGATTACGAACCGGCCCCAGGCCCCCGGCATAAAGCGGGCGGAAGCGTTCGGGGTCCCTGTGGAGGTGATCGATCATACGCTTTATGAAAGCCGCGAGGCGTTTGATGCCGTGCTCGTTGAACGGATCGAGAAGTACGGCCCCCACCTGACGGTGACAGCGGGTTTTATGCGCATCCTGACCCCCGTCTTTACCGACCGCATTCGCGCCGTCAACATCCACCCCTCGCTGCTGCCCAAGTACAAAGGGGCGCGGGCGATCGAACAGGCCTACGAGAGCGGGGACACCGTCTGCGGCGTCAGCGTCCACTGGGTGACGGGAGAGCTCGACAGCGGTACCGTAATCGCCCAGTCCTCCTTCGAACGCACGGAAACGATGGATGCCGCCGCCTTTGAAGCGGCCGTCCACGACCTCGAGTACGAGCTGCTCCCCCGGACCGTCGCTGCCCTGCTGGAGGGCGGGGACGGATTAGAGGGTGCCGTTAGGGCTTTAGCGTAAGATACGTTATAGATTAGCTGTGTTATAACCCGGAAACTTTTTGGAGAGAGACAATGAGCGATACACTTAAAATCGGAAAATACGAGTTCAACAGCCGCCTCATCGTGGGCAGCGGGAAATACAAGGATTTCGAAACGACGAAGGAGGCGACACTGGCTTCGGGATCGGAGCTGATCACCGTCGCGGTGCGCCGTTTGAACATTACGGACCCGAACAAGGAGAACCTGCGCGACACCTTCAAAGGAACAGGCGTGCAGTTCCTTCCCAACTCTGCAGGGTGTACGACGGCCGAGGAGGCGATCACGACCTTCCGCCTGACCCGCGAGGCGACGGGCATCGACCTGATCAAGCTCGAGGTCATCGGCGATACGCAAAAGACACTCTACCCGGACGTGCTTGAGACAATCAAGGCGTGCGAGGTCCTGGCCAAGGACGGTTTTACGATCATGGCTTACACCTCCGACGACCCGATTATGGCCAAGCGCCTTGAAGATGCCGGCGCGCACGCCATCATGCCGTTGGCGGCGCCCATCGGTTCGGGTCTGGGGATCCAGAACCGCTACAACGTCGTCTTTGTCCGCGAAGCGGTCAGCGTTCCGGTCATTGTCGATGCGGGCATCGGTTGTGCTTCCGATGCGGCGGCGGCGATGGAACTGGGGGCCGAAGGGGTCCTCACCAACACGGCGATCGCCCAGGCATCCGACCCGATGACGATGGCGGTGGCGATGAAGCATGCCGTCATGGCGGGCCGCATGAGCTACCTCGCCGGGCGTATCCCGAAACGCCCCTATGCGACGGCGTCATCTCCGATCGACGGGATGATTCAGTTCTAAGGGACTGTTGCTCTTTTTCATGTAAAGGCACCTTTTCCGTAGCTTTGTTCCCCTTCTTTTTTACGACGAGGCATTTAGTGCCTCGCAGGCATTGCGCTTTAGCGCTTATGCTCGTACAAAAAAGAAGCCGAACCGGGAAGAAAAAAGTACGAAAAGGCTGCCGCGCCGTATAACTTCCTAAATGCCTTTCAAATGTCACAGCTGTGTTGGACGTTCCATGGGTGCAGTCAACCGTAATATATTCTGTCTGTCCCTATCTTCCCTGTGTGAGATACGGTAGGCATTGCCGTGCGATGGAGTGCTCTTCGTCCGTGGGGATGACATGCAGCTGGCTGCGGCTCCCTTCGGCGTGGAATGCGCCTCCCTCCTCCGTCAGATTCTCGTTTTTCATCTTATCGGTCTCGATCCCTAGGATATGCAGCCCTTTGCAGACGGCATGGCGGACGGCGCTGCTGTGTTCGCCGATGCCGCCGGTAAAGACGACGGCGTCCACGCGGTCAAGCAGCACGGCGTAGGCGCCGATGTATTTTCGGATGCGGCGCACAAAGAGTTCGAAGGCGAGCAGGGCCTCGGGCTCTTCGTCGCGCATCCGGTTTTCGATATCGCGCATATCGTTGGTCCCGGCGATTCCCTTCAGACCGCATTCACGGTTGAGGAGGGTATCGAGTTCCTCCGCATCCATACCCGTTTCGCGCGACAGATAGGCGAGCAGGCCCGGGTCGATGTCGCCGCTGCGCGTTCCCATGACGAGTCCTTCGAGGGGGGTGAAGCCCATCGACGTATCGATGCTGCGGCCGTTGCGGATGGCGCAGGCGCTGGCCCCGTTGCCCAGGTGCAGGGTAATGAGGTTGACGGCGTCAAGGGATTTTCCCATCCGCGCCGCGCATTCGGCGGCGACGTAGGCGTGGGAGGTACCGTGAAAGCCGTAGCGCCGGACGGAGAGCTCGCTGTAGAAACGCGCCGGCAGGGCATAGCGGAAGGCGGAGGGCGGCATGGTGTGGTGAAACGCCGTGTCGAAGACGGCGATCTGCGGGACATGGGGGGCGAGGTTCCGCATGGCCCGGATCCCTTTGGCGTTGGCCGGGTTGTGGAGGGGGGCCAACGGACTGAGGGCTTCGATGGCTTCCAGGACGGTGTCGTCGAGGCGGACGGGGCCGCTGAAACGCTCGCCGCCGTGTACGACACGGTGGCCTATTCCCTCGAGGGCGTCGAAACTGTCGATGAAGCCGTTGTCGATCAGCAGGTCGCGGACCGCGGCAAGCGCGGCGTCGTGGTCGGCGACGGGAAGGTCGAGGCGGACGTGCTCTTGGCATCCGTGAAGGATGGCGTGGGCGTCGCCGCGGCCGATATTTTCCACGAGGCCTGAGACGATCACCTGCTCCGAGCGCATTTCAAAGAGTTTGAACTTCACCGACGAACTGCCGGCGTTGATGACGAGGATCTTCACGATGGCGTCTCCTGGGCCTGGATGGCAGTAATGGCGACGGTGTTGACGATGTCGGCGACGCTGCAGCCGCGGCTGAGGTCGTTGACGGGACGGTTCAACCCCTGCAGCACGGGACCGATGGCGACGGCGCCCGCGGAGCGCTGGACGGCCTTGTAGGTGTTGTTGCCGGTGTTGAGGTCGGGAAAGATGAAAACGGTCGCCTGCCCCGCCACCGTGCTGCCGGGCATCTTCTGCGCCCCGACCTCCGGGTCGATGGCCGCGTCGTACTGGATGGGACCGTCCACGGCAAGTTCGGGGCGCTGTTCCCGGACGAGCTTTGTCGCTTCGCGCACTTTTTCAACGTCGCTCCCGACCCCGGAGTCCCCGGTGGAGTAAGAGAGCATCGCCACACGCGGTTCAATGCCGAAGCGTCGGGCCGTCTCCGCCGACGCGATCGCGATTTCCGCCAGTTGGGCCGCATCGGGGTCCGGGTTGACGGCGCAGTCGGCATAGACGAGGACCCGGGTGTCGAAGCACATGAAAAAGCAGCTCGATACGATGTTCTGCCCCGGCGCCGTTTTGATCGTCTGCAGGGCCGGGAGGATTGTTTCGCGGGTCGTATGCGTCGCCCCGCTGACCATGCCGTCGCACTCCCCCTGCGCCACCATCATCGTCGCGAAGAGGGTCGTGTTGCCCAGGGCGTCGTAGGCGGCTTCGAGGGAGACGCCTTTGTGGGCGCGCAGTTTGGCATAGGCCTTGGCCAGGCGGCGTTTTTGCTGTTCGTCTTCGGGGTCGACGATGGTCGCATTGCGCAGATCGAGCCCCAGGGCGGCGGCCCGGGCCGCAATGTTTTCCGCCGAGCCCAAAAGGGCGATGCCGACGGCCCGCCGGCGCAGCAGGATGTCGGCGGCCCGGAGGATGCGGTCGTCGGAGGTTTCGGGCAGGATGATCGTCTTGCGATCCCCCGCGGCCCGGGCGAAGAGACGGTGCTCGAACATGGCCGGGGTGACGATCCCGGCCGACGCCGCGGCGAGCTTGGTCTCAATCAGTTTCGCGTCGACGTTCTGGTTGAAGACCCCCAGCGCCGTGGCGATCTTTTTCGGCGATGCGGCATCGATGCGGGCGGGAAAGGCGCGCACCATCTGGGCAACCTCGACCGTCTCTTTCGGGAGGTGCAGCAGCGGTATCTGCATGGCGTCAAGGCCCTTGAGGAGCTCAATGACGCTTTGTGCAGGGGGTGTTTCGCCTGTCAGGAGCACGGCGCTGACCGCCGGAAAATTCCCGGCGTAGTTCGCGGCCGTCGCGCCGAGGATGATATCGGCGCGGTCCGAGGGGGTAATGATGAGGTCGTCGGTCCTGATATGCGTCAGGAAATGTTCCAGGTGCATGGCGGCGATACGGGGCTGGGCGATAAGGCGGTGAAGCTGCTCGTTGGTGCCGATCAGTATGTCCGCGCCCAGTCCTTCGGCAAGCTGGTAGACGTTGGGGCGGTCGAGCGTCGTGACTTCGGGCAGCAGGACGACCGGTTCGGGGATCTCCGGGCAGACGTTCTGGTCCCGGCGGTGGGCTTCATAAAGCGCGGCGTCGCAGCGGTTTGCAAAGAGCATCAGCAGGGAGACGCCCTGTTTCTTGATGGCGTAGCTCCAGAGCCGTAGCGCCTCTTTGAGCCCGGTTTCATCCATGCCGCGGGCCGGGACGACGCCGACGACGGGCGCGGCGAGGTTCTTGGCGATCTCGACGTTGAGGTCGAAGTCGATCAGCTGGGAGAGCGCATCGTCGACCACCCCCTGGCAGAGAACGAAGTCGTAGGTTTCCAGCAGGGCGTCGTGCCGTTCGATGATCGTCTCGATCAGCCGGTCGATCTTTCCTTCGGAGAGCAGGGTTTCGGCCTCGGAGACCGTCAGGCCGACGGCACTCTCGTAGGGCTGCTCCAGCGCGAAATGGCTGAGAATGGTCAGGGTATCCGGATCTTTCCCGGCGGCGTCGGCGATCAGCGGCCGGAAAAAGGCGACCCTGCCGTGCAGCCGCAGCAGCAGTTCCGTCATGCCGAGTGTGACAAGGATACTCCCTGCATTGCGGGTTTTGGAAACGATATAGAGCGAGCGTACGGTTTCGGCATTCATAGCGGTAATTTACCATAAAACGGTTAGGAGTTCATTACCGCTGGGGTATAATGTGAGCAGAGACGATAAGGAGACGGTCATGAAACGGTGGATCTGGCGAACGTTACTCGGCGTCATCGCCCTTTATCTTTTGACGGCGGTCATTGCCGTCCCCTACCTGATCCGCACGAAAGTGCCGGAACTGGTCGGGGAGATGACGGGGGGATCCCTGGAGATCGACCGGGCCCTGTTCAACCCTTTCATTCTTGACCTGACGGTCGAAGGGATCCGCTTTGCCGATCCCGAGGGGGCGCCGCTGGCCAGTCTGCGGCGCCTTGACGTCAATGTCGACGTCCTCCACCTGATATGGGGGGAGATCTCCGTCGAGTATTTCGGGCTGCGGGGACTGCGGCTCTCCGTCGTGCAGGAGCGTGACGGGCGGTTCAACTTCGACTGGCTGACGCACCTGGGGAGCGGCGACGCCGCGGAGACGGCTCCGGCGGAGACGAACGGGAGTGCCATGCCCTCGCTGCGGCTGGAGACGTTCGAGCTTGAAGACGGCGGGATCACCTTTACCGACCTCTCCCGACCCGTCCCGCTGCAGCTGGACTTCTCGCCGATCGGCCTCGATCTGCACGATATCGATACGGGAGGCGGCGGCGAGAACGAACTCCACCTCTTTGCCCACACCGAGGAGGGCGGACTGCTGGACGTCAAGAGCCGCGTGCACTCTTTTGAACCCTTTGCACTGTCGGGGACGGTCGATTACGATGCCGGGCGGCTCTATGACGCCTGGCATTTTCTGCGCGAGATCAGCGCCCTCGAGGTGGCCGACGGCCGGATGGAGCTGCACTTTACCTATGACGTCAACCTCGCGGAGCTGAATGCGACCACCGTCGACGATTTGCGCTTCGCGCTGAAGCGGCTGCGGGTCAAGCCCAAGGCCGAGAACGCGGACGTACTGCGGGTGGCGTCGCTGACGGTCGAAGGGGGACCGATACGGCCGCTTGCGCAGTTCGGCCGTATCGACACGGCGGGCATCGACGGCCTCTATGTCGATCTGCAGCGGCGCAAAGACGGCAGCCTCAACTGGGCGCACTACTTTCCCAAGGGGAATGAGGCCAATGTTTCGGCCGCACCGGCCGGCGATACAGCGGCAGCCTCCGCGCCGTGGGATATGCTCATCAACCGGGTGACGCTGCGGCATATACGGGGGCGTTTCGACGACGGCAGCGTCCGCCCGGCCGTGCACCTTGCCCTGGATGATTTCAACCTGACGGCGCGCCATGTCAGTGCGCTCCCGGCGACACCGCTCGCCTTTGACGCGGCGCTGCAGCTTAACAAAAAGATGCAATGTAAAGCGGCAGGGAGGCTTTCGCACTCGCCGCTGGACGCGACCGCCCTGGCGTCGTGCGGCGGATTGGACGTGACCTGGTTCAACCCCTACATCGATGCCGCCGCCGATGCCGCCCTGGCACGGCATGACGTGGTACTGCGCAGCGCCGTACTGGGCGCGGTCGCGGACGTCAGCGCCCGGGAAGCAAACGCTTCGGTCGCCGTCACCGTCAACGATGCCAATGCGACGCTGCAGTCGCTGCTGTTGACGCCCAGAGGCTCGAAACGCAAACTGGCCGCTTTCGATACCCTCTCCGTCACGGGGGTAACCGCATCGACGGCGGCGAAGAAGGCCGGGGTCGAGCGGATTGTGCTTGAGAAGCCCCAGGTCAACCTGCGCCGCGAGCGCGACGGCAGCATCGACGCCACGCAGCTGGTTAAAGCGAAACCGGCGGCACCGGCAAAACGCGGCGCCGCTGAAAAGGCGCAGCAGGCGGAGACGCCCTGGAGCACCGCCATCAAGAAGATCCAGGTCCGAAGCGGCGCCGCCTCGTTCCGCGATGCCGCCATCGCGCATACGACCACGACGCGGGTGCAGCGCTTTGATCTGGACGTGAACGGCGTCACGACGGACCCTTCCCGTGCGATCGGACTGCAGGGCAGCTTCCGCATCAACGGCGACGGGCGGGTGCGTGCGAAAGGGTCGCTTGTGCCGGAGCCGCTGAAGGCGACAACGGATTTCAGCGTCTCCGGGCTGCGCCTGAAGCCTTTCAGCCCCTACGTGGAGGAGGGGATGTTCGTCAAGATCGACGACGGGCGCGTCGGCCTGAAGGGGCAGACGCGCTACCGCCCCTCGAAGCGCTCCGCGGACCTGCGGCTGCGCGGCGATTTCAACCTGAACGATTTGCTGGTCAACGACAGCCGCGACGCGACGCCACTGGTCTCTCTGAAGACGCTGGAGGCGAAAAAGCTTCTTTTCACACTCTCCCCCGATCAGTTCTTTGTGGACAACGTGACGATGGGCGGGTTTTTCAGCTCGATCCTGATCGATGCGAACAAAACATTGAACCTTTCGACGCTCATGCGCCCTTCGGAGAGGACCGCGGCACCGCAAGGGGCTGAAAAAACGGCCGAGGCGGCCAAGCAGCCCTTTCCCGTACGCATCATGAAGTTTACGCTCTATAACGGGGCCGTGCACTTCGCCGACGAGTCGCTTCCGCTCCCCTTCGACACGCAGATCCATGATGTCAACGGCGAGGTGCTGGGGATTTCGACGCTGCCCGAAGATACGACATACCTGCAGGTGGCGGGGGAGATCGACGAGTACGGTACCGCCAAGGCCGAGGGGAGCCTCAACACGGGTGACCCGAAGGCCTTTACGGACATCGGAGTGAATTTCCGCAATATCGAGCTCAAATCCTATACCCCCTACTCGGGCAAGTTCGTCGGCCGGGCGATCGACAGCGGGAAGCTCTCGGTGACGCTGCGCTACCGGATCGTCAAGGGCGCGATGCAGGGGGACAACGGGATGATCATCAACAAGATCGTGCTCGGCGACAGTATTGAAAGCAACGATTCGGTAAGCCTGCCGCTCGATTTCGCCATCGCCCTGCTCGAAGACCGCGACGGCGTCATCGACATCGACATGCCGGTCGAGGGGGATGTGAACAATCCCAAGTTCCGCTGGGGCAAGGTCGTCTGGAAGGCCTTCGTCAACCTGCTGACCAAGGCGGTCACGGCGCCTTTTGATCTGATTGGTTCCATGCTGGGCATCGAAGGCGACAGCCTCAAGGAGGTTGCGTTCGCTACGGGATCGCCGACGGTTGACGCCGTGGCGCGGGAACGGCTCGATATGCTGGCCAAGGTGATGATCAAACGGCCGAAACTCGCCATGACGGTGCAGGGGACGTACGACCCGAAAGCGGATACCCATGCGCTGAAGCAGCAGGCGCTCATCAGCGAGGTGCTGGCACAGAGCGGCGAGGATGCCGCTTCGACGGAGAATGCGCTGATACCGAAACTGCTGGAACCGCTGTTTGAAAAGCGGCTGGGCAAGGAGGCACTCGATGCGCTCGAAGAGGAGATTGATGCGATGGATGCGGACAGGAAAACGCGGCGGCGGATCTATCGGGAGAAGCTGGTGGCAATGATGATCGAGAGCCAGCCGCTGCCCGACGGGGCGCTGGAAGCATTGGCCCATGCCCGGGCGGCGGCGATCCGCAACTACATGATCGCCACGCACGGCATGGAAGCGGGCCGGATCACGGAGCGCGATCCGGAAGCCCTAAGCGGCGAGAAGGGCGAGGTGCCGTCGCACCTCGGCCTTGACGCGGCAAAATAGATTATGGTAGAGTGGAAATATGATAAATGGAAGCAGTGACCCGGTTCTGATCCTGGAACATTTTTTGGACAAACTCGTCGAGAAAGAGGGAAGTGACCTCTTTGTCAAAAGCAGTGCCGTCGTGACGGCGCGGATCGAGGGGGATCTGACCCCGCTTACGACCGAGACGCTCAGCGCCTTTGCCGTCGAATCGATCGCCCGCCACATACTCGGGGCGCAGTATGAGACCTTCGAGCAGCAGTTCGAATACGACACGATGTACGTCCTCAACGCCGAAAGTCGTTTCAGGGTGAACCTTTTTTGGCACCTCGACGGGATCGCGATGGTCTTCCGACTCGTCCCTCTGGAGATCAAAACGATCGAAGCGCTGAACCTGCCCGATCAACTGCACCGTCTGACGAAGCTGCAGCGGGGGCTGGTCCTGGTGACGGGAACGACGGGGAGCGGTAAATCGACGACGCTGGCGTCGCTCATCGAGGAGATCAACCGGGAGCGCCGCAAGCATGTCATCACGATCGAGGACCCGGTCGAATTCGTCCATATCGACAAAAAGTGCGTCATCGAGCAGCGCAACGTCGGACTGCATACGAAGGGCTTCAACCAGGCGCTTCGGGCGGCGATGCGCGAGAACCCAGACATCATCATGGTCGGCGAAATGCGCGACCTTGAAACCGCCGAAAACGTCCTGCAGGCCGTCAATACAGGACACCTCGTCTTTTCGACCCTCCACACCCTCGATGCCAAGGAGACGATCGACCGTCTCATCGCCATCTTCCCGCCCTTTGAGCAGGAGCGGGTGCGCCTGAACCTCGCCAGCAACCTCGAAGCGGTCGTTTCCCAGCGCCTCATCCACGACAAGAACGGTGCGTTGGTGCCCGCTTGCGAGATGCTCTTCCGCTCGCCGATGGTCGAGCACCTGATCCGCACCAAGCGGGACTTCGAGATCAATGATATTATGGCCAACGAGCACTCGCATTTCGGTTCGACGACCTTCAACCAGGCCCTCTTCGAACTCTGCCTCAAAGATGTGATCTCCGAAGAGGTGGCCTACAGCCAGAGCGGCAGCCCGACGGACCTGCAGCTGATGTTCGCGCAGAGCAGCGAGTACCAGAAGAAGATTGGCAACACGCTCGAGAACATCAAGGATGAAGTGGGCCTCAAGCAGCCGCCGCCGCTTGTGGAACCGGAGTAGGCTTGGAGCAGTTCTTATCGCTTTTTACGCCGCAGCCCGGCTACAAGATCCTCGACGTTACCGCCCACAGCGATGCGCTGACGGCGGCGCTGTTGCGGCGCCTCGGCCCAGTGCACGGCCGGTTGGCGCTGGCGCAATACCCGGGGGAGCATCTCCCGCTCCCGGAGGGGACGGGGGCGACGCTGCAGCAGCAGACGGTGCCCGATTTCGATAAACCCTTCCGGGCCCTGCCGCGGGATAACGACATCGTCTTTATCCGCGACGTTCTACACCGCCACAGCCAGCCCGAACGCATCCTGCGCGCCATCTATACGACCCTGGCCAATGCCGCCGAGGTGATCATCGTCACGGAAGCGGGAGCTGCCGACACCGAGGCGCAGCTTGCACTGCTGGAGCGGACCGATTTCCGTGCCGGCAACGTTATCGAGGAGGTCGCCGAAGGGGTGACGGTCATTATGGGGAAGAAGATGCACATGTGGGGGAACGGGCTCTGATGCCGCATTTCGACGATGCCCTGCACCAAAGCGTGCGCAGCGAAGACGGTACGAATACCGCCTATTCGGTCGAGTACGGGGAACACTACCACTCCACCAAGGACGGGGCGCTGACGGAGTCGCTGCAAAAGCACGTCATCCCCGCCTTCTCCTGTTTCGAAGCGGCGCCGTCGCTGCGCATCCTCGACATCTGTTTCGGGCTGGGGTTCAATACGCTCGCGACACTCTACTATCTGCGTGAACAGGGGATCGACAAACGCATCGAGATCGTCTCCCCCGAACTGGACGAGGCGCTTATACGGTCGCTGGCTGTTTTCGAATACCCCGAGATCTTCCGTCCTTTCCTGTCGATCATCGAAGCGATCAGCGAAACGGGCAGCTACGAAGACGAAAAGGTGAAAGTCACGGTACTGTTCGGTGACGCACGTCAAACACTCCCGGGGCTGACGGAACCTTTCGACATCGTCTACCAGGACGCCTTCAGCCCGGAGCACAACCCGATCCTCTGGACCTCCGAGTATTTTGCGCAGCTGGCGCGGCTGACCCATGACAAAAGCGTCATTACGACCTACTCGACGGCCCTTCGGACCCGTTTGGCCCTCTATGAGAACGGTTTCAACATCTACCTGAACAAGGGGGAAGGGTACCGCAATGCGACGGTGGCGTGCAAGGGCGAACTGCCGCGCTTCGAGAAGGTCGATATGGCGCACAAGATCGCCTGCAATCCGGATGTGAAAAGTCTGCGGGATGCCGATCTGGTTTGATGGTTTTGTACAATGAAAGATTTTTTGATTGGGAAAAGTTTGATGATGGTGCGCTCGAGAGGACTTGAACCTCCACGGCCGTTAAGCCACTAGAACCTGAATCTAGCGTGTCTACCAATTCCACCACGAACGCACATTGGTAATTAAAAGAGAGCGTAATTATACGCTACAATCCTTAAAATAAACAAAAATACGGTCGCCCTCTTCGGGTGGTGTTGCGTTTTGCGGAGCGCTCCCGGGTGGCCTGCACAAAAAATATTCAAAACGGTTTTGGTGATGTCATGCAATTGGTTTACAATCTGACTATGAAAAGTCTCGTTTTTGCGTTACTGCTGATCGTCTCCATTGTCCATGCCGAGCAAAAGAAGACGCATCTGCAGCTCCCATATGCGAAGGCAATAGCCCTGCTCGATGGGATAAGACAGGATGCCATCATCCTGGGAGAGGGGAAGACGGAGGTGTATGTCTTCGTTGACCCGCTCTGTCCCCATTCGCGCAAATTTATCAGGATGGTTTCGCAAAATGCGCAGATGCTTTCGAAGTACCGCTACTATGTCTACCTCTACAGCATCCCGCGCCTGAAATCGGAACGCACGGTTTCGGCGATTTTCGCCTCCAAGTCGCCTGCGGAGACACTGCTGAAAGTGATGGTCGGGGCGGAGCGCCATACGGCGGATGTGACTGCTCCGACACAGAAGCGGGTCGACGAGATCGCGGCCGTCGCCCGGGCAATGGACGTCTACAAGCGTCCCTATCTCATGGTCGCACTGCGCCCCTAGCGAGTCAGTATGTATTACCAAACCCCCGACGTTACCAAGTATGTCGATGCCGTTGCCCGCTTCAGGGGCTATATCATCGCCGCCTACCTCCTGCTCTTCTTTGCGGTCCTGGCCGTTTACCACCCCAGGGTCCTCTCATCGGACGCGATGTTCTGGCTCAAAGACTCCGCCGAGATGCAGCGGAGCGAAGCGAACCGCTACACCCCCCACCTGCTTTCCAAACTGACGGTCCATGTCGATGCCTTCGACGAAACGACGAGGGAGGCGCTGCACGAGCTCAATGACCGGCTCGGGGCACTCGAGGGGGTGGACGAGGTCTACTCGCTCTTTAGCAAAGAGCAGAGCGCGATCGGCGGCACATCGGAGATGGTCGGCGTTGTCAGTACCGGTGACCTGGATACCTTCCGTCTGGAAAAGCTCGTCAAGGAGCGTTTCAATGCCTACGGGAACGTCGTCGATGCCGATTTTAAAACGTTCCGCTTCTTTATCAGCGCGCAAAGCGCCGTCGACCTCGGCGGCCTGGCAATACCGGGAAGTTACACCTATACCGCGACGAATGAGAGCGTTGACTGGCCGGAGCTGATCCGCTACGGGGTCGTCCTGCTGCTGACCATCTTCATGGTTTTTCGGTTTCTTTTCAGAAACTACATCTCCGCGATCAGCGCGGTTGTCGTCATCACCTTCAGTACGCTCTTTACCTTTGCGCTGATCTACGGGCTGACGGGAATAGCTGCCGTCCACATGACGATGCCCTTCATCACCATCAGTATCGTTCTCGTGGATTTCCTCTTCTTCTATTACCGCTGGCACGTTTCGCAGTACAAGATCGACAAGCGCAATGCCCTCATCAAGATGCTCAACCGCAGCTCCGCACCGGCGCTCTGGACCTCCGTGATTACGGCCCTGGGGCTGGGAAGCCTGCTCTTTATCGATTCGGACATCATCCGGCTGCTCTGTCTGGGGGTGATTTTCTCCTCCATCGTCGGGTACGTCATCAACCTCACCTTCCTGCCGGCGCTGCTGAGCTACTTTGAGCTGGAGCATACCCATATCCCCTACGCGAAGATGGGCTATTTTTTCGCGTCGAGCGAGCTGCATTACAACCGGAAGTTCCTCCACCTCTTCCTGGGAGTGACTTTCGGACTTATGGTGCTCGGCGGGTCGATGATCTACAGCGAAAGCAGCCGTTTCTTCAATCTCAACGTTGTCAACGACCAGATCCAGCTCAAGATCCCCTATGCCCGCATCGACCTCGAGCTGATCCGCTCCATCGACCGTTTTACGGAGGCGATGGGGGAAAAGTTCGGGGAGGGGTTGGGGGAGGTCGTCTCCCTTTCGACGATCGTGCAGAGTCTCAACGATGCCAATTCCCAGACGGACACGCTCGACGACGAGGCGCTGATGCAGGCGCTCTTCTACCTCGATCTCTACGGGATGCGGGAGAGCTACTACGATGCGGATGCGGTCAATATCCGGATCAACCTCTTCGATGTCGACAAACTGGAACTGATCGACTGGCTGGCGCGCTACAGTGCGTTGGACATCTACTTCGTGGACAAGGAGACGCTCCTCGACAGCGCGAAGTTCAACAAGACGCTACTGCTCTCCACGTCGCTCTTTTCGGCCCTGCTAGTTATCGGGCTCATTACGGGGTGGATCTTCCGTTCCGTGGCGATGGTCTTTGTCGGCTTCATCGTCAATGCCGTACCGATCGCCTGGTTCGGCCTGCTGGTGCGGCTGCTCGACGTGCCGCTGAGCCTGGAGATGCTCATTGCCATGACCATCGCCGTCGGACTGGCCTCGGACGCGACGATCCACTTCGCGTACAAGTATTTCCGGGCACGTTATATCGGGAGGAGCCGGAAACACGCGCTGGAGAAGATGTATTTTTATTCGGGGATCCCGGTCATTATCGGGTCGGCGGTGCTCATTGCTGTCTTCGTGGCGCTCTACCTCTCTTCACTGCAGTCGCTGCAGCTCATCGGTCTCTATAGCGCCGTGCTCGTGTTTATCTCGCTGCTGACGGACCTCTTCGTCCTGCCGGTCATGCTGCTCTTTATCGACCGGTTCGACCGGGGAAGATAATGCCTGCCCGTCAGTGGCAAATGGCGTCGGTCACCGCGAAGGTTTCATCGGGGGTGTAACTGCAGTCGGCGAGGTCGCTGCGCACGGAGGGAGCCGTGCGCGGTTCGGCCGTCTCGCTAATTGCGGCCTTGCCGTCGCTAGTCGGGGAAGCCGTAGCCGCTACTTTGATACGGGGCTCCTGGGGCGTTTCATGGGCCAGAGCGAATGCCGGAACGAAAAGCAGTCCGGCCAACAGCAGTGAGGCGATAGAGCGGTTCCGCTTCATTGCGTCTCCTTGAGTGTTCTGATGCAGTAATGTAGGATAAATTTTCTTGTTTGCGGTTTTCGTTACGGCGTTAAGGAAATGCTTAAGGATCGGAAAAAATAAGAAGGGAAGTAAAAAAAGTGGTGCGGACGAGAGGACTTGAACCTCGCAGCTCATTGGTCTTTATGGTGTCATTTTGGTTCTGATCTCGCTGCTGACGGATCTCTTCGTGTTTCCGGCCATGCTGTTTGTTATCGACCGCTTTGACGGAAAGAAAAAGATGATCGGGATCACCGACTGAAATCGTTCCGCCGCTAGAAGGCAATAGAGACTATGAAGCCGTAAGGAGTAGGAGAGATGGTGTAAGTTTGCGCCTTTTCTCCGTGCGCGGTTTTGGTGTAGCTGTAGACGGTTTCATGCCCGATCCAGGTTCCGATGATGCCGCCGGCTACGAGATCGCTGACCCAGTGCTGATGCCCTTTGATAGCGGATGCAAACAAAACACCGGCACCCAGATAGGGGAGCCAATACGAGTCGTAGACTTCGGCGACGACGCGTGCGACGCTAAAATACATTGTCGTATGAAACGAGGGCATGGAAGTTCCGTCCTGCTCCGTGTTAAATGTCGGTGGCCAGTGCCAGTTCCCGAAATCATAGGGGTCACAGGTATGGTAAATGCTTCTTGAGTCTGTGCAGTTTTTCAAATCATCCATCGGGCGCTGTCTACCCGTAAGGGTTTTCAGGATGACGTGGCTGATGGCATAAGAGTAAGCCGTAGCTTTTATCGCTAATAATGCGGCAGCCTGTGTTCGTTCGTCACCGAGGGCAACCCCTCCAAGATAGGAGAAAGCCATGCCGTAGGTCAGCCAGCTGTCGGCGCCGGTGCGCATCAATTTTGTCATACCGCTGTGGGGAAAGATCGTATCCAGGGAATAGTCTATATTGGACTCGATATTCTCTTGGTAAAACGTCGTTGTAGGCTTGTCGACCAGAACGAGTCCACCGACGATGCCCAGGGCCGTCAGCGATTTTTCCGGGTACAAAAAGGGGTCTACCGCAAAGTTGTACAGATCGGTGGGGACGGCGAAGAGGACTTTTTTGAAGGTTTTTGAGGCGACCCCCATATCAAAATAGGTACCGTTTTGATACTGATAATCTTGCGCGGCGGCAAATGTGGAAAGGGTTAATATAGCGAGTAAATAGCATTGTCGGAGTTTTTGATACATGATTAGACAGCCTACAGTATTAGGGTGCGATCATTTTAAGAAAATAAGCTTAAGGATTAAAGCGTATGAAGATGGTGCGGACGAGAGGACTTGAACCTCCACACCTTTTGGGCACCAGATCCTAAGTCTGGCGTGTCTACCAATTCCACCACGTCCGCATAATCGTTCAGAGGTTTGAACGGATATGATTTTTTCATCGGAAACAGCGAAGCATATTTCCAAAAGCACCAAGGGTGCGCGAGCCTGCTGCTGAAGTAAACACAGCGTTAGCGTAGTCAAACGGGCTTTTGCTCGTTTGGCGTATAAATCAAGTGGTACGCCCTGCAGGATTCGAACCTGCGACCGATGCCTTAGAAGGGCATTGCTCTATCCAGCTGAGCTAAGAGCGCATCTGTAAATGGGGAAGCCCCGGTGGTACGCCCGATAGGATTCGAACCTATAACCGTCGGATCCGAAGTCCGATACTCTATCCAGTTGAGCCACGGGCGCTTCCATAGTGTAAAAACGTATGGTGTATCAAAAAAAAAATATTATCGGGAATGTTGTCAAAACATGGGGTGGGTAATGGGGTTCGAACCCACGACCCCCAGTGCCACAAACTGGTGCTCTAACCGACTGAGCTATACCCACCATGAAGAATGTTGTAGAGGTGGTCGGGGTGAAAGGACTCGAACCTTCGGCCCCTTGGTCCCAAACCAAGTACTCTAACCATACTGAGCTACACCCCGACCTTGTCACCTCACACGGATAATCCGGATAAGTGAGGCGAAATTATAACTGATGTTAAGCCCTTTGTCAATACTTTTTTGTTTAAATAGACCGGGTATACAACGAACCTAGGAAACCTTGATGAAAATAGCACGTTTTAGCCGAATAGGATTTATCCTTGCTGCCGCAGGGAGTGCGGTCGGGCTGGGCAATATCTGGAAATTCCCCTACATCACCGGGGAGTACGGCGGCGGTGCCTTCGTCATGGTCTATCTTTTTACCGTGATGCTCATAGGGTTTTCGGTCATGATCGCCGAACTGCTTATCGGCTACCTCAGCCGCCGCGACACGCTGACGGCGTTCGAAGAGCTGGCCCCGCGGCACAAAGCTGCGTGGAAATGGGGCGGTTTCATGGCCTTTACCGGCCTGCTCATCATGACCTTCTACTCCGTGGTCATCGGCTGGATATTCAACTACATCTTTGTCTCGCTCGGTAATCTTCCCTCCTCGCCGGAGGAGGCCGCGGGGCTCTTTAAAACGATGCTGGGATCGGACCTCAAAACCCAGATTTTCTACCACACCCTTGCGTTTCTCATCATCACCGTCATCGTTATCCGCGGGATCAAGGGCGGTATCGAGAAGCTGAACCTTGTGCTGATGCCGATGCTTTTCCTCATTGTCGGCGGGATGTTCCTCTACGCGACGACCCAGGCTGGGTTTACTCAGGCGTGGAAGTTCATGTTCAGCGCCGACTGGAGCAAGCTCAATTCCGAGGCCTTCGTCACCGCCGTCGGGCACGCCTTTTTTACCCTCTCGCTCGGGATGGGTTCCCTGCTCACCTACTCGGCCTCCCTGCCCAAGGAGAGCAGCCTCGTCAAAAGCGCCCTCGTCGTCGTGGCGCTTGATACGGGCATTGCCCTGCTGGCGGGGCTGATGCTTTTTACCTTCCTCTACCAGTACGGTGCGGAACCCTCTGCCGGTCCGGGCCTCGTCTTCATCTCGCTGCCGGCGGTCTTTTACGAGATGGGGACGCTGGGCAACGTCTTTGCCGTGCTCTTCTTTATCTCCCTCGCCTTTGCCGGGCTCACCTCCGCCGTCTCCCTCGTCGAACCGATGGTCCAGCTGGCGATAGACCGTTTCCGTTGGAGCCGTTTCAAGGCCGCGACGGCGATGGGGCTCTTCTTCTACCTGGTCGGTATCGTCGTTATCTATTCGAACAGCAGTGAATACGGCGCGCAGCTCACCTGGGGCGGGAGGAGCCTCTTTGACTGGATCGACTACGTCACCGCCTCGATCCTGCTCCCGCTCGGGGGGCTTATCATGGCGATCTTTATCGGGTACGTCATGGAGCCCAACCGTGTCGAAGCGGCAGTGAAGGAGGAGATGGGGCTTGCCTACGGCATCTGGCACTTCAGCCTGCGCTATGTCGCCCCGGTGGCACTGGTCATCGTGATGCTGAATATGATGGGAGTGTTGAAGCTCAATTGATTGTACGATATCCGAGCAAAGCACGGATATCTACGTTAACACTGGGTTTCGCTCGGCGCGAGACCCACGCGCAGTTAAACCGCGCTCGACTGTTTTGCAAATCAATTCATAATATGTAGTTAGTAAAGTGCCGTAAAGCGCTCGGCGGTCTCCCAGTCGAGTTTCGCATCCTTGTGCGCAAGGAAGTGGGCGATGTAGCGGGCGAACATATCCGTTTCGATGTTCACCTTCGTACCGCCGGTGTAGCTGCCGAAGAGGGTCTCGCGCATGGTGATGGGGATGATGGTGAGGCGGAAGCTGCTCTCGTAGACGTCATTGACGGTCAGGCTGACGCCGTCGATGGCGATGGAGCCCTTGGGGACGATGTAGGGGATGAACTTCTTGTCGACGTCGATGACGACGTCGTAGCTGTTGCCGTTGTCGCTGATGCTCTTGACGGTGCCGACGGTGTCCACGTGCCCCTGGACGATGTGCCCCTCCAGCCGGTCGCCAAACTGCATGGCCGGTTCGATATGCACGCGCCCTTTGAGGTTCTCGGTGGCGATGATCCCCTGTGTTTCGGGGGAGAGCTCGACGGTAAACCCGTCGCTCTCCAGGGAGACGACGCTGAGGCAGGCGCCGTTGATGGCGATGGAGTCGCCGAGTTTCGGACGGTAGGCGGCCTTGAGGCTCAGGCGGTCCCCGCTGAACCGTTTTACCGTTGCCATCTCCCGAATCAACCCTGTGAACATCTCTATACCTTTTTGGTTTGCTAAACGCTCATTATATAGGAAAACAGGCGCGCTTTACCTGTTGTGAAGTCCGCCGCAGAGCGGCGGGGGTTAGAAAACAATCTTACCTTCGTCCTGCAGACCCTTGATGATCTCTTTGGCTTTTTCGTGACCGTTGTAGGCGGCTTTGCGGCACCACTCGAGCGCCTTGTCGTGGTCCTCTTCAACGCCGAGCCCCTGGTCGTAGAGGAGGCCGAGGTTGAACTGCGCCTGGGCCAGCCCCGCCTCCGCGGCGCGGGAGAAGCAGACGTAGGCGCGCCCGAAATCCTGGTGGACGCCGTGGCCCTCTTTGTAGAAGACGCCGAGGTTGTTGAAGGCTTCGCGGTGGCCGCGCTTGGCAGCCTCTTCATACCAGAATGCCGCTTCGGAGTAGTTCTGCACGCAGCCCAGTCCCCGTTCGAGCATCATCGCGGTCTCGTACATCGCCTGCGGGACTTCGTGCACGGCGGCATCGAGGTAGTACTCGTGGGCTTTGAACTGGTCGTGTGCGACGCCGCCGAGGCCGTTGGCGTAGAGGATGGCGAGGTTGAAGAGCGCATAGGGCTGTTTCTGCTCGGCGGCTTTTTCGTACCATTTCAGCGCTGCGGCATCATCGACGGCCGTGCCCTGTCCCTGCTGGTACATATACCCCAGCGAGACCTGCGCATCCGCGTTCCCGGCTTCGGCGAGGTCGCTGTAGAGGGCGAAGGCGGTGGCAAAATCCTGTGCGTTGTAGGCGTTATGGGCTTCTTGAATCATGAACAAATCCCGGGAATTTTTCCGCGATTGTAGATTAAGGCGGTTTAAGGAGGGGTTAGTCCGGGGCGTTAACGCCGGACTTTACGGTTACCGCGGTTTTTTTCTTTGAGGCGGGTAATCACATCCTTGAGGCGCTCTTTTTCCGCCAGCAGATCGTCGCGGATCAGGTGCTCCTCACCGCCGTCCACTTCCGGGTCATACTCCACCACTTCGGGCTCGTAATCCTTGTAGGGGTCGTTTGGGGGTGTTTTATTTTCCTTGCTCATAATTATTATTTTAAATGGCTTCGGCTTAGATTCGCCAAAAACGTAAAGACTACAAATGTTTTTAACCGAAGGACGTTTCGCAAGGGGGCGTTTCCGTTCACGTTATGCTCACGTTTTTACACTATACTACAGAGAAAGGAGATGCCATGCGAAGTTTTCTCATCCTAGCGACGGCACTGATGCTCGTGCTCGGCGGCTGTGCCACCCGACAGGGGGCCGATTACGACGGCCGGACCTACCGGCAGGTGAAGCACTATCTTGTGGGCGTGGTGGTCGAGGAGCGGCCGGTACGGATCTCCGACGACGGTTCGGGGGCCTTTATCGGTGCACTGATCGGAGCCATTTTCGGTTCGACCGTCGGCCGCGGACCCGGCCGGGGGATTGCGACGCTGGGCGGTGGATTGGCCGGCGCCTATGTCGGCGGCGCGGCGGGGCAGTCCAACGCCCAGGAGCTGACCGTGCGGCTCGACAGCGGGGAGCACATCGTCATCGTCGCCAAGGGCGAGCTCCGCTTCCTGCCCGGCGACCGCGTCAAGATCATCAAGCAGGGCAACACCGTCGAGCGGGTCGACCGCCTGCCCAACTACCCCTATTGATCGCGGCGGCACGCCGCCATGATCCGCTCCCACTCCGTATCGAACACCTTGTCGATATAGGCGCGGTGGTGGGGCACCGTACAGCCGGAGCAGTCCTGGTGGACGGCGTCGCCGTAGACACCTTCTTTCCCATCCTTTGAGGCAATCGCGCAGCTGCTGTAGAGTGTCTGCTCCCCGCGCCGTTCCATCCCCGCATCACTGAAGCGGAAGTTGGGACAGGCGCAGAGATAGCAGTTGAGCTTTTCCATATCGTGGCACTTTTTCTTTTCTGCGTAGAGCGGGCAGAAGTCCGGCTCCGCTTCCACCATATTCTCAAAATCGAAATAGTCGATGATCTCCGCTTTGCCGAAGCCGCGGGCAAGCAGTTTCTCCACGATCTTTTTGTGCGCCGTGGCATGCGCTTCGAACCACGCCGTATAGGTCATAAGCCTCTCCTTTCGGCGGGATGGAACGCCCGGTAGAGATAGTAGATGACGACGATTTCCGCGACCAGCAGCACATAGTGTACGAGGTAGACCTGTGCCTGGCTCTCATCGATGCCTGCGGCGTACTCCACCGTCTTGTAGAAGAGAAACGAGACGAGCATCCCGGCGAGGTAGCCCGCCTGCTTGTAGACGTCGAGGTAGGTCAGCGCTTTGGCTTTTTCGATCAGGATCGTCTCGGCGCGCACCAGGTAGGAGCCGAAGGCGAAGGTGAGCTGGTAGCCGGCATAGACGAAGAGCGCACTGGCGTAGCTGTACGAAAAGAGCAGGAAGTAAAGCACGAGCAGCAGCATGACGATTTCGACGGTGAGGGAGATGCGCCAGAACCAGGTCCGGTTGAGAATGCGGGTGTAAAAACGCGCAATAACGAGCATGGCCAGCGCCAGAAGGATCCCGCCGAGGGAGTAGACGTAGGGCTGCAGGGGCGCGTAGATGATAAAGATGCTCCCCACCGAGATGCCCGTGAAGAGGGCGTTATAAAACTTGTACCAAATGAAAGGTCTCAGGGCGAGGTTGCGGGCCTGCATCGGTTACGCCCCGCGCTCGGCCCGCGCAGTGATCTGCGCAATGGTCAGCCCCTGCATGGTGCCGTAGGCAAGGGCCGCGCCGGCGTAGGATTCCCCTTTGTCGTAAGAAGGGAGCTCCACGTAGAGGGTCCGCGGGCGGAAGTCGAGTTGCCCCAGCAGCGACAGCGTCACCGACCGTTCCGTTTCCGCGATCCCCTCGGCCGTGCAGAGGGTGAGCTTGCGCGGGTCCATCGGCAGGCCGTCGCGGTGCACGACCCGGTTGGCGATCAGCAGCGCCGCCGCCATCCTGCTTCCGCCGCCGAGGACGACGGGGAAGCGGCGGCACGCCTCGAGCATGAAGCCCGCGGCGAACATCAAGAAACCGTCCGCCGTGCGGCCGAGCTGCTCGAAAAGTCCCATCCCGGAGAGCGGTTTGAGAAGAGCCGCAGTGTCTGCCATGACGGGTGAGCCCGTTTCGCCGAGGATGACGTAGTCACCCGCCGGTTTGTAGTAGCGCCCGAACTCGCGCCCTTTTTCGAACACTATTTTCGCATCGAAGGGGCCCTCCGGGTCGATGCCGAAGGTCACGGTTTCGTACCTTTCCGGCGCGGACGTGAGGCCGAGGTCGAGGATGCGGATGACGGCAAAAGGGGTGAGGGCTTCGACCGAAAGGGTCAGCGGACCGGGGGCAGGGGCGTCCGGGCCCGCCGCGGCCAGCAGGAGGTCGGCACGCCCCGCAGGCAGTGCACTCTTTTCGTGGTCCTGCAGGGTACGGATCATGCCTAGAACTTCAACGTGGCGCCGACGAGGGCGGTGGTGGTGAAATTGACGGGGTAGATGGCGTCGTCTGCGACCCAGAGGCCGTTGGGATTATTGAACATGTTGTTGATTTTAGCAAAAAGTGCATAAGAGGCCGCGTCGTAGTTGAGGACGACATCGGTGCTGTTGAAGGCGCGTTGCTTCTGCGTATAGCTGTTGCCGAAGTCGTTCATGGCGTAGGCCTGGGATCGGTAGGTGTGCGAGAGGGTAAAGCTCAGCGCGTCCGTCGGCAGGATCGTGAGGGCCGCTTTCACGGTGTGGGGGCTGACGCCCGGAAGGTCGTTACCGCCGAAATCCTCGCCGTTCTGGACCTCTTTGTCGATAATTGCCTGCACGTAGTTGTAGTTGAGCGAGAGGGCGAAGCGCTCGGTGACTTTCCACTGCTCGAAGAGGTCGACGCCGACCTTGTGGGAACGGTCGATATTCGTGTTGACCGAGGCGATGTACGCGGGGTCGCTGTAGTAATAGATCTCGTTTTTAAGCGCGGCGTAATAGGCGGAGAGCTTGAACTTGTTCGCTGCCGTCACCGCCGTATAGCCCGCCGTGACGGTGTCGGAGGTCATCGGGTCGATAAAACCGTTAAAGGTGACGTTGCCGCTGAAATCCCTGTTGAAGAAGCGGTCGACGTCGGGTGCCTGGTAGGCGTGGGCGTAGCTGACAAAGAGCGAACGTTCCGGGCTGAGACGGAAGTTGTAGCCCGCTTCGACGCCGTGAAGGGTTTCGGAGCGCGCGAGGGAGTTGTTCGCGTCGCTGTAGTCGTACTTGGCGGTCTCATAGCGGTAGCCCGCCTTGAGGGTATGGGCTCCCGCACGGTACTGGGCCAGCGCGTAGGCCGCGGCATTCTGCTTGGTCGTTTCGTTGGCGATCGCGAACGCCGTCGCGCCGCCGTTCCGGCTGCCGTCGAAGAGCGTGCCGCCGAGGGAGAGCTGCAGCCCGCCGTGTGTGTAGTCAAGGGCCAGCGCCGCCGTGCGGTAGTCGTAGGTGGCCGTGCTGCGGTAGAACCAGGCGGGGAGATCGTAGACGGACTTTTTCTTCTCAACGGAGGTATCGAGCGAGACGGAGAGGTCGGCTGTCGGAAAGAGGGTCAGGCCGGTGCTGAAGGCATCGATGTCGTATTGCTGGTACGCCGGGGCCGGGAAGGCGCCTGGTTGGGCGGGATCGTCGTTGAACTCGCTTTGGGTCAGGGTGCTTCCGTAGGCGGCGTCGATGCGGCTTGACTGGGCGCCGAGGCGGAATTCGAAGAGATCGCTTGGCGTCAGCGCAAGATCGAAAGTGCCGTTTGCCAGTTTCTGTTCGTCCCGGTTCTGCGCCGCATCGATATGGCGCGTTCCGGCGGTGTGGTAGGCTTCTCCGGAGGCTGAAACCGTCAGAAGGTCGTCGCTGTGGCCGACACGGAACGCCGCATCGTAGGTGCCGTAAATGCCGCCGTAGAAACGTACCTCTTTGCTGCTGTCGTTCTTGGTGACGATGTGGATCGCCCCGGCGTTGGCGCCGTCGCCGCCGAGGACGATCCCGCCCCCTTTGACGATCTCGAGGCGTTCGATGTCGGAGGGGGCGATGGCGCTGAGCAGTTGCGGGACCATGTCGACGTTGTTGAGGCGGCGGCCGTTGAGGGTGACGACGATGTTCTGGTAGCCGTTCTCGATGCCGTAGCCGTGGAGGTCGAGCCGCTGGGCCATCGGATTGCCGTAGGAGGGCAGGGCGAAGAGGGAGGTCTGCAGGGTGATGAACTCGTAGAGCGACTGCACGTGGGCCTTTTCGATCTCCTCGGCGGTGTAGACCTCGACGCTGTCGGCGGCGTTGAGCTCGGTGCTGTGCAGGGGGCTGGAGATGACGGTCAGGGCTTCGAGGGTGATACCTTCGGCGCAAAGGGTGCCGCTCAACAGGGCGGTTGCGGCAAGGGAGAGTGCGATGGGTTTCATTGGGTTCCTTTGGAAATGGGTAATGGGGTTAAGTAGCAGGGCGCTGCGGGCGGCGAGAGGGTCGAACGGGTGTGGCGGAAGGGGTTGCGGGGGCGTCGCGGACGGTCATGCGTGCGCAGGCGTCTGCAGGCGAGGCGGTGAAAATGGAGGTTGCAGTGGCAGGGGCGGCGTCGGCCGCCGGGAAGCTCCGCCGCGGCGAGTTCCGGTGCAGCTTCCTCGTCTTCGAGACCCTTTTCGTCGTCGCTTTCGTCGCTGACCATACCGTGGTGCGCCAGGGTACGGTTCTCATGGCGCTGCAGGGTGGTGACGGCACTGTAGGCCTGGATGGCGCTGAGCGTAAAGTAGCGTTTTCCGAACCCTCTCGGTGCGCGCATCCGGCCTCCTTGAATGAATATCGGAAGTATAGCACAGGGCGCGCTCGGCGTGCCCGATGTGCAGGTTTCTTAGATGATTTAGGATAGTATGGCCCAAACGCATCCGGGAGTGGGAAATGGTTATTGAAGAGGATCTCGCGGCGCTGTCCCAGCGCTTTAATCGCCACACTGTCTGCGGTATCCGCCTGTTCTGGCTGATGTCGCTGCCGCTGCTGCTCTGGCTCTTCGCCATGGCGGGGTTTGCGGGGCTTGTCAACTTCAAGGTTGAAGCGCACAGTGTCATTATGATGGGGGCCATCTTCCTGATCTGGCTCTTTTTCGCCCCGCACAACGCCTTCTACGCCTCGTGCAAGCTCCGGCGGGGTTTCAGCGGTATCCAGCGGGCGCTGGCGGCCTTCATCAACAAGAACATCCTCGCCGTCGCCGGGACAGAGAAGGCGAATGCGACGCTGGATGATTTCCTGGCCGAGTCTGCGGGGACGATACGCAACGAGAACTTCTCCTCCGTGGCCGCCGGGATCTTCCCGACGCTGGGGATCCTGGGGACCTTTATCAGCATCGCCATCTCGATGCCCGACTTTTCCGCCCAGACCTCCGAAGTGCTTGAGCAGGAGATCTCCCGGCTGCTCGGCGGGGTGGGGACGGCCTTTTACGTCTCCATTTACGGTATCTTCCTCTCCATCTGGTGGATCTTTTTCGAAAAGAGCGGCATCAGCCGTTTTGAACGGGACGTGGCGGAGCTCCGCGAGGTGACGCGTCCCTTCTTCTGGGAGAAAAAGGAGATCGAGCAGACCTATTACCGCAAGAGCCTGGCCCATTTTGAGAAGCTTGATACGCTCTATGACACGATGGCGTCGCGCGATTTCGTTGCGGAGGTGAACCGTACCCTGGAGCAGCGCCTGCACATTTTCGGCCAGATCATCGACCGGGAGCAGCAGGCGGCGGAAACCTTCGGGCAGCTGATGGCGCAGAGCGGTACGCTGTTCGACCGCCTTGCCAAAGAGCAGACCGCTTCGGCGGAGGCGCTGCAGCGCGTCGGCCTGGGGGTCGAGCGCTTTGCGGCGCAGATGCGCGAAGAGCATGAGCGGATGGAGCAGCGCCAGCACACCCTGGCCCGGGAGTATCAGCACGGTGTGACCGTCGCGGAGACCCTGGGCGGCGAGATTGCGCGGCTCAGCGAGGCGCTGGCCAACCTTAACGCCGGCAACGTCCGGGAGCTTTACAGCGGAGTGCTCTCCAACATCGAATCGATGAAACAGGAGATCGACCGGGTCGGTGTGCAGTTTGATGAGCATATCCGCGGCTTCGATGCGCAGTTCCTGGAGAAACTGCAGCGTACCCTGAAGCTGATCGATTCGGAGACGGCCCAGATCGTCGAGCAGATTGCCCGGCTGAACAAAAGCGACGGGGAGACGCGCTGAGCATGCTGCGGCGACGGGACAACGGCGAGCGGGAACAGAACTTCTGGATCTCCTATGCCGACCTGATGGCGGGGCTGCTCTTCGTCTTTATCCTGCTGGTGGGAGCGATCGTCGTCAAAACAGTATTGATGCGTTCGGATCTTTTCGCGATCCGCGCAGACCTGCAGGCGCAGAAAACGGCGCTCGGGCTAAGCGAGAAGGCGCTCTCCGAGAAGAAAAAGCGGCTGCGAGAGATCCAGGCACTGCTGGCCGCCTCTCGGGAGGCGAACGCCCACCTCAGCATGGAACTGGCCCTGCTGCAGAGCGAAGCGGAGGGGCTGAGGCTCTCTGTAGATGATTTGAATACGACCCTGCATGAGCGGACAACCGCACTGGCGCTGACCCGCGGGGAGATGGAGCAGCTCAAAGCCCTGCTGCTGGAGACGGAGACGCAAAGAGCTACTTTGCAAAGCGAGGCGGAGCGGCTCGCTTCTGAGCTGGAGACGGCCGAGAAACAGCATGCCGAAGACACGAACCTGATCAAACTGCGCGACGACGAGATGGCAGAGCTGGAGAAGGCGCTGCTGTTGAAAAAACGCGCCTACCAGAAGGTGGTGGAGGATCTGAACCTCACCCGCATCAAGATCAAGAACCTCACGGGGATCAAGGTCAAGGTCGTACAGCATCTCAAAGAGGAGCTGGGCGATTCGATCAGCATCGACCCCAAGAGCGGTTCGCTTCGCTTTGCGTCGAACGTGCTTTTCAACCAGGGGGAGGCGACGCTCAAACCCGAAGCGAAGCAGGAACTGAGCCGGGTGCTGGGGCAGTACATCGACGCCCTGCTCAGCGACAAGCAGATGCGGCGCTATATTGACCGGATCATCATTGAGGGGCATACGAACTCCGACGGCAGCTACCTTTTCAACCTGGAGCTCTCCCAGCAGCGTGCCCTGGCGGTGATGACCTTCCTCTACACTCAGTACCCGCAGAACCGGAAGCTTTTCCGGCAGTACCTGAGCGCGAGCGGCCGCAGTTTCACCGAGCCGGTGCTGGGGACGAACGGCAAAGAGGACAAGCAGGCATCGCGCCGCATCGAGATCAAGTTCCGCATCAAGAACGAAGAAGCAGTAAGGGAGCTGATGAACTACCTCAACGCGCAGGGGGACGGCGGTGCGTGACGAAGAGCTGCTGGTCCGGCCCGAGAAGCTCGAAGCCCTGCGCAAAGAGCTGACGCTGCAGGCCGAACGCCGCGAACGCATGCGCAAAGTCCTTGACCCGGCACGGAAAAAACCGTGGTGGCGGCGCCTCTTCTTCTAACGCCCCCTGCGCTATAATGCGCCCTATGAAACTCTCCCACCTGCGCCAGATCGCCGAGTACCTTCAGGCCTTCAAACATATCAATGCCATCCACCGTGTGAATGACACGACGATCAAGGTCGTCCTGGGGGAGAAGAGCCTCTATGCCAACATGCAAAAGGGCCACAGCTACCTGGCGATGTGCCGCCACGACATCCGGCGCAGCAAGGTCTACCAGGCCCCCTTTGACGTCGTGCTGGCCAAGCGGTTCAACCGCGCCGTCATCACGGACATTTCGCTCTACAACGACGACAAGATCCTTCGTATCGAAGCGGCGCTCAGCGGAGCGTACAAGCACTCCAAGACCGTCCTGCAACTCGAATTCACCGGCAAAACGACCAACGCGATCATCCTCGATGAGGATGAGGTCGTCCTCGAGGCGCTGCGCCACATCGATGCATCCACCTCCTACCGGGTCGTGCGCGTCGGCCAGCCCCTGCTGCCGCCCCCGCCCCTGGAGTTCACGCCGAAGGAGTACCCCCTCGATGACGTGGAGGCTTACCTCTACGAAGTGTGCGACCGGGAGCAGGCGGCGCGGCTGGCGGCGCTCAAGCAGCAAAAAGTCGGCCTGCTGCACAAAAAACTCCGACGGCTCGAAAAGCACCTCGAAGTCCTTGAAGACGAAGCGGCGCTGGAGGCGGAGGCGGCACGATTGCAGCACCTGGGCAACCTTGCCCTGGCCAACCTCTACAAGATCAAGCCCTACCAGACGCGTCTCACGCTGGACGACTACGACGGCAGCCCCGTTGAAGTCGAGCTTCCGCGCGCTTTCGCCTCCGCCCACCAGGTGAGCGACCACTTTTTCAAGCTGGCGAAGAAGACGAAGCAGAAGGCGGCGAACATGCATATCGAGCGCGAAGGGCTGGAAGGGAAAGTCAGCCACTTCGAGCACTTTATCGCGACGGTCGAGGGGGCGGCGACGGTCGAAGAGATCGCCCGCCTCTTCCCGCCGAAGCAGACGGGACGCACCAAAGAGAAGAGCGACGATGCGGTCGAGACCTTCTGGATTGAGGGGTACAAGGTGCAGCTGGGCAAGAACGAACGGGGCAATATCGCGCTGCTGCAGCGCGCCCGGGCCAGGGACATCTGGCTTCACCTGCGCGACCGTCCCTCGACCCACGTCATCATCACGACGGACAAGCAAAAGGTGCCCGAGAGCGTCCTGGAGGCGGCGGCAAAGCTCTGCGTCGATTTCTCGGTAATGAGCCCAGGGGTATTCGAGGTCGATTACACCCCGAGACGCGAGGTGAAGATCCAGGAGGGGGCGAACGTGCTTTACAACAAGTACGAGACGATGACCGTCTCCAAACAGGCCGCTGCTCCCGGGTCATAGGGGCGTACAGCCTACTTGTAGTATAATCGCTTTAAAAACGGGACGAAAATGGCAGCAACGGAGACGACAAAAAGGGTAGTAACGGGGGCCGCGCTGATCGGGGCGGTGATCCTGCTGGGCTGGATTGACAACTTCATTTTGATGTGGGCGGTCCTCGGCGGCGTCTACCTGCTCGCCTTCTACGAGGCGGCCAACCTCTACGGCCTGCACCACAACGCCTCTTTCGCTTTCGCGGCGATGCTCTGGCTTCTTGCCGCCGTCTACCCCTACCCGGATGACCTTTTCGTGTTGATGGGCGTCGTCTTCGCCGCCTATGCCGCTTACAAACCCCGCACCGACTGGCGCCTCTTCCTCCCCTTCGCGTACCCGACGGCGGGGATGCTCTTTTTCCTGACCCTTTATCAGGATTACGGTCTCGTGGCGATGGCCTGGCTGATCGTCGTCGTCGCTGCGGCGGATATCGGGGCCTACGTCGTCGGGAAAAGCATCGGGAAGACGAAGTTTTCCGAGACGAGCCCGAACAAGACGCTCGAAGGGGTTGTTGGCGGGATCGTCATCGCCACCATTGCCGGGGTCTTCGTTGGGCTGCGCGTCGTGAACGTCGAGGTCGCTATTGCCGTGTCGCTGGCGACGGCGATCAGTGCCGTGTTCGGCGACCTCTACGAGAGTTACCTCAAGCGCCGGGCCGGCGTCAAAGACAGCGGCAACGTCCTGCCGGGCCACGGCGGGGTACTCGACCGTATCGACGGCTACCTGTTCGGTGCCGTTGTTATGGTGATTTTACTGCGGGGACTCGTCTAGCGTGATTATTCTCGGTTCGACCGGTTCTATCGGTGTCAACGCCCTGGCGATTGCCGAGCGCTTTTCGCTCAACGTTGAGGCCCTCGTTGCCGGTAACAGCATCGACCGGCTCAACCAGCAGATCGAGAAGCACCGCCCCAACTGGGTCGTCATCGCGAACGAGGCAGATATCCCCAGGGTCAACCACCCCAATGTCCTGAGCGGGGAAGAGGCGATCCTGCGGGTGATCGAAGAGGCGGATTCGGAATTCGTCGTTAACGCCCTGGTGGGCTTCCTGGGGCTGCGCCCGACCCTCAAGGCGCTGGAGCGGGGCAAAAAGGTCGCCCTGGCGAACAAGGAGTCCCTGGTGGCGGCGGGCGCCTTTATCGATACCTCCCGCATCCACCCCATCGACAGCGAACACTTCGGGCTCTGGTACCTCCTCAATGACAGCCGCCCGGTCAAAAAGATGACCATCACCGCCAGCGGAGGGGCATTTCGCGACTGGCCGCTCGAGAAACTCGCCACGGCGACGCTGGAGGACGCCCTCAAGCACCCCAACTGGTCCATGGGGCAGAAGATCACGATCGACAGCGCCTCGATGATGAATAAACTCTTCGAACTGCTCGAAGCGCGCTGGCTTTTCGGGGAGCTCGACTACGATGCCATCATCGAGACCCGTTCGCTCATTCACGCCTTTGTCGACTTCGCCGACGGTTCAACGACGGCGCACATTGCCGGGGCGAATATGCAGCTGCCGATCGCCTACGCCCTGATGGGCAAGGTCGAGGAGCAGATCCTGGAACCCGTGGACCTGCTCAAAGTCGGCGGCCTGGAGTTCCGCGAGATCACGCAGGAGCGCTACCCGGTCTGGCAGATCAAAGCGGCGCTACTGCGTGAACCCCAGCGCGGGGTCGTCGTCAATGCCGCCAACGAGGCGGCCATTGCCCAATTTATCGCCGGCAAGATCGGCTTCCTCGATATCTCCCGCAGGGTCGTCGACGCCTTCGAGCATTTCGACCGGATGCCCCGGAGTGTCGAAGAGGTCTTCTCCATCGACGAAGAGGTGCGCGCTTACGTGGGAGCAGTGTCATGAGCAAAAAGGTCCTTCTGCTGCACGGCTGGGGCGGCAGCGACTACCCGCACTGGCAGAGCTGGCTGGCGGGGGAGCTGGCCAGGGATTACGGCACGGTCTGCTTTCCGCTGCTCGACCATCCTCACTTCCCTTCAAAAAACCGCTGGATGCGCCAGGTGAAAGCGTTGCTGGAGGAGTTCACACCGGACGTCGTCATCTGCCACTCCCTGGCGAACACCCTCTGGTTTCATCTCTGCCAGGAAGGGGAGATCGTACCGGTAGAGCATCTTTTTCTCGTCGCTCCACCGCGCCTTGACTGTGAGATCGAGACGATCAAAAGCTTCTTCCCCATCACACCGCCCGCAAACCTTTTTGCCGAGAACATACAGCTGGTGACGTCGACGACGGACCCCTATATGACCCCGGAGGAGGCGCAGGCGTTGCAAGGCGCATTGAATGTGCCGATGATGGTGCTGGAAGCGGCCGGCCATATCAACGCAGACAGCGCTTACGGCGAATGGCCGTGGATCCTGGAACAGGTAAAGGGCCTAGGGTGATTCTTTCCATCGAAAGCAGCTGCGACGACAGCTCAATTGCCATCACCGAGATAGCGACGAAGAAACTCGTCTACCATAAGAAGATATCCCAGGAGCTGGAGCATGCCGTATACGGCGGGGTCGTACCGGAGCTGGCATCGCGGCTGCACGCCGAGGCACTGCCGAAGATCCTGGAGGAGTGCAAAGGGTGGTTCGGCCAGCTCAAGGCCGTCGCCGTCACGAATGCCCCCGGTCTCTCCGTGACCCTGGTCGAGGGGGTGACGATGGCGAAGGCGCTCAGCCTGACGCTGAAGATCCCGCTCATCGGCGTCAACCACCTCAAGGGGCATATCTATTCGCTCTTTATCGAGAAGGAGACGCGGTTCCCGCTGACGGTGCTGCTTGTCTCCGGCGGGCATACCCAGGTGATCGAGGTGGAGAGCCTGGATCGGATGGAAACGGTCATGCGGACGATGGACGACAGCTTCGGAGAGAGCTTCGACAAGGTTGCGAAGATGATGGGGCTAGGGTACCCCGGCGGCCCGGTCATCGAGAAGCTGGCGCTGAAGGGCGACCGGGAGCGCTACCCCTTCCCCATCCCCCTGCAAAAGCGCGGCGAGATGGCGTTCAGCTACTCGGGTCTCAAGAACGCCGTTCGTCTGGCCGTCGAGGAGGGCAATGAAGCGGACTACCCCGACATCGCCGCTTCCTTTGAGCACATTGCCACCGAGCACCTCTTCCGAAAGTTACGAAAATATTTCAAAACCCGCCCGCCCAAGCGTTTTGCGATCGTCGGAGGCGCCAGCGCCAACCGCTACCTGCGCGGGCGCATTGAGGAGCTTCTGGCCCCTTTCGGCGCCGAACTGCTGCTGGCGGAACTGCAGTACTGCTCGGATAATGCGGCGATGATCGGGCGGATTGCCGTTGACCTCTACGAGGACAAATCCTTCACCTCCATCGACGAGCTCCATAGCGCACCCAAATCTGACTTTTAAACTCAACTTAAGAGTTCCCAGGTTGGGGGCTATTAAGACAAAAGTTATCCGAATTATGTAAAACTCCTGCATCTCAAAAAAAACAGGAGCCCTAACATGGCAACTACAATGCTCAAAGGTAACACAGTCAACCTCGCAGGTAACGAAGTAAACGTTGGTGATAAAGCACCGGAAGTTACAGTTGTAAACTCTAATGGTCTGGCAGACAAAGTTGTCGGCGGCGCGTCCGGCAAAAAACAGCTGATCGTTGTTGTCCCGTCCCTCGACACACCGGTGTGTGCAACGGAAACTCGTAACTTCAACAAGCAGGCAGCAGAGCTCGGTGACATTGACCTCACGATCGTTTCTATGGACCTTCCGTTCGCGGGCGGCCGTTTTTGTTCTACAGAAGGTATCGAAAACCTGACAGTCGCTTCCGATTTCCGTAACAAAGATTTCGCGAACGCTTACGGTGTTCTGATCGCTGACGGCCCGCTGGCCGGCGTTACTTGCCGTGCTATCTTTGCAGTAGACGCTGAAGGTACGGTCACTTACAAAGAGATCGTTCCGGAAATTACAGAAGAGCCGAACTACGACGCTGCACTCGCAGCCGTAAAATAAGCCGCACCCTCCTCGCGGAGGGATTCCCCTTTCCCCCGTATCTCCTTTCTGTGATATAGTATGCCTACCTGATGAAAGGTTGTACCCTATGGATAATCTGCTAAAAATTGTCATTTCACTGTTGCTCTTTTCCCTGCAGGGATTCTCCCAAGCGCTGGAGGTTGAAGCGGGTGGCGGTGCCTGGATGCAGACGCCGAAGGGGACGGTGGCCTATTCGACGTCAAACGGATCGGGAGATAGTACGTGCCGGGAGACAGAGGCAGCGATCGGGTATGCATGGCTCTATATCCGGCATCCGATTCCTGTTTTTCCGAACATTCGTCTGGAGTACAGTGCCGCCGGCAGTGACGGCGATGCGACGGTTGACCTTATTGCCCCGCTCGGAGTGATGGCCACTACCACAAGCCATTTTGACGTGAAGGCGTATGATGCAATCCTTTACTACAACCTGCTGAACAGTACCTTCTGGACGACCCTGGATCTGGGGCTGGATGTCAAGGTGGCCGGTTACACATACGACGTTGTTCCGACCGATGGCCTTCTTGCCTACGGCGGCTACAGCAGAAGCGGTACCCTGATTCTGCCGCTCGTCTATACACGGTTACGCGTCGACATCCCCGGCACGGGGCTCGGTATCGAAGGATTAGGCAGCTACATCACCTATGAAAAGTCGTATGTGTACGATGCGCGGATCAAGGCTGACTGGACGCTGATCTTTGTCCCGGGTGTCCAGCCCGGAATCGAGGTCGGTTACCGGATGCAGAAGGTCAAGATAGATGACGATAAAGAGCTGAAAGGCGATGTCGATTTCAGCGGCCTCTTCGTCGGTGCATTTTTGCGTTTCTAGTGCCCTGTAAAGAGGTTCCTCCCCTTTGACTCCCGAGCGAAATTTTTTTCTGATATACTCTGTTTTGATAACTTTGTAATAATGGAGTAGATGATGTCTATGAAAATGAAAACGGCGGCGGCACTGGTCGCGGCACTTTTCTCCCTGAACGCGTCGGCGGATTTTGTACGTGCTGAGGCCGGTATCGGTGCTTTCAATGCCGCACCCGGCGGTACGTTTGAACCGAAAAATGGTGGTGCTGCTACAGACCTTAAAGATGCGGGTATTGATACGGAGAACGATCTCTATGTCTGGGCCTATGTCAAGCACCCGGTACCGGTCATCCCCAACGTCCGTCTGGAGTACCTGAACCTGACGCATAACCCGAACGGGAGCAGTTCGTTCAACGTCAGCGAGCTTGACGGGATCCTCTACTACAACATTCTCGATGATACTTTCTTCGTCACCGTTGACATCGGTCTCGACGTCAAATACGTGACGTCAGGCAGCAAGGGCTTTGATGACTCGGAGACACTGGCGCTCGCTTATGCCCGCGCACGGGTAGAGCCGCTCGACTCCCTCGGCCTGGAGACGCTGGTCAAGGTGACGAACTACCAGGATAACAAGGGGTATGATTTCCGTATCAAGGCGGATTACACAATGACGTCCCTCCCCGTCATCCAGCCGGGCCTGGAGATCGGTTACCGTATTCACAAGGTGCAGTACGCGATCGGTGATTACATTAACAAGGGTGAATATACCGGTGTCTACGGCGGTCTGATGCTGCGCTTCTAAAGCCAGCGCCGGTCGATTACAATCACTTCCCGCTCCAGCAGGATGCCCTCACGCTCCTGCACGCGCCGCTGCGCCAGTTCCAGCAGAGTAGCCGCTTCCTCAAACGTTCCACTCCCCAGATTGACCAGAAAATTCGCATGCATGGTGCTGAAGGCCATATCCCCGATGTGGTACCCCTTGAGACCGACGGATTCGATCAGCCGTCCGGCATAATCCCCCGGCGGGTTTTTAAAGGCGCTGCCGGCGCTGGGGTCGGAGGGCTGGTTGGCCCGCATCTGTCTGAACAGTTCGATTTTGGACGGGTCGAATCCCGGTGCGATCTCGAACATTGCTTCAAAAACGACTTCGTCAATTCCGGTGGTGCGGTAGCCGTGGGGCACCTCCGCTTTCGCATGCCAACCGCTTTTCGTACGCAGGGCGATGAGGTGGTTGAAAATCTCGTATTCCTTCAGCCCCGCGTTCATCTTCAGCATGCCGCCGAGGGTACCGGGGAGGTGGGCGAGAAACTCGAAGCCTCCGATATTGTGTTTCTTGCAGAAGGAGACGACCTTGCCGCCGGGGGTCGCGGCCCCGATGTGCAGAATACCCGTTTCGATGCGGATGAAATCGTAGGTTTTGGAGAGCTTCATTAGCGGAGGGAGCTCCGTGCCGAAGAGGACGTTGTTGGCAGCTCCGATGAGGTAGGCATCAGTGGGATAGTCGTCGCCGTCGATCATGTAGACCTCGGCGACGGGTCCGATGCCGATGGAGCTGAGGCGGGCCAGGTCGATCGATTTGTAGGGCATGTCAGCTGTGGCGGTAGTCCAAGTACTCGCGGGGGATCGTATACTCCTCGGCACGGATGGGCGCGTCGTAAAAACCGTGTTCGAAACCGAGTTCATAGAGTTTGTCGATCGCTTTGTACTGCAGGTCGCTCAGTTCGACGGACTCGTCGTTGGCATAGAGCTCCAGGTAGCGGTCCAGCGTCGGGGCGTCGATGCGCACGAGCTTGTTTTCCAGCAGCAGTTCGCACAGCTCCGCTTTGCGTTCGCGGGCGACGCGGACGGCGTCGGTGAGCGTCTGTTCATAGGCGATGGCTGCGGTGAGCGGCAGGGAGCGTCTGATCGCCATGCCGCCCAGCGGCAGCGGAAGGTCGGGCCCGGCCAGTTCCTGCCAGACGTCCCACAGTTCGCGTTCGACCTCGAGGGTGTCGTCGAAGGTGAGGATGCTTTCATGGATCAGGACGCCGGCGTCGACGGTGCCGTTCTTGACAGCCTCCTCGATCTCGAGGAAGTTCATGTAGACGATGCGCGCATCGGGGTAGGCGATGCGGAAGAGCATCGCGTTGGTCGTGTAGCGGCCGCTAAGCGCGACTTTGAAACGGCGTTTCAGTTTTTCGCCTTTGCGTTTGATCAGCTTGGGACCGTACCCCTCGCCGAAGCTGACGGCGGTGCGCAGCAGGGCATATTCGTCGCGGATATGCGGGTAAAGAGCGAAGCTGATGGCGGTGATATCGTAGGTCCCTGCAAGCGCTTCGACATTGAGGGTTTCGATATCGAGAGGGATATTGTCGAAGGCAACGTCGGGCTGGGTGACCCATCCGAATTTGACGGCATAGTACATAAAGATGTCGTCGGCATCCGGGGAGTGGGCAATCAGCATTTTTTTCATTAAAGACCCTCGCGTTTCATTACGCCCATTTTAGCCAATGCGCGCTAAAATGCCGGAACGAATCGGCTATGAAAATATGGCTGTATGACATATTGTTTTTGATAAATTTCATTTTGCAATAAAATGTTCCAAAACCACCAAAAGGCTCTATGCACATGGACGCGAATAAGCAAAAATCACTCGAACTGGCGCTGAAGCAGATTGACAAGGCATTCGGCAAGGGGACGCTGATGCGTCTGGGAGACAAGGAGATCGAGCCGATCAGTTCCATCAGCACCGGCTCCATCGGTCTGGACCTGGCCCTGGGGATCAACGGGGTGCCGGAAGGGCGCGTCATCGAGATCTACGGACCGGAGAGTTCGGGGAAAACGACCCTGGCCCTGCAGATCACGTCCGAGGCCCAGAAAAAAGGGGGTGTGTGCGCCTTCATCGACGCCGAACACGCGCTGGATATCGGGTATGCGAAAAACCTTGGCGTCGACGTGGAGAACCTGCTTGTTTCCCAGCCCGACTATGGTGAACAGGCTCTCGACATCGTCGAAACCCTGGCACGTTCGGGGGCAGTCGACCTGATCGTGGTCGACTCCGTCGCGGCACTGACCCCGAAGGTGGAGATCGAGGGGGAGATGAACGACCAGCAGGTCGGTGTCCAGGCGCGTCTGATGTCCAAGGCGCTGCGGAAGATTACCGGGGTACTGCACAAGATGAACACGACGATCATCTTCATCAACCAGATCCGGATGAAGATCGGCACGATGGGGTACGGTTCGCCGGAAACGACGACGGGGGGGAACGCGCTTAAATTCTACGCCTCCGTGCGCATCGACGTCCGGAAAATCGCGACGCTGAAGCAGGGCGAAAGCCAGATCGGGAACCGGGTCAAGGCGAAGGTCATCAAGAACAAAGTGGCCCCGCCGTTCCGCCAGGCGGAGTTCGACATCATGTTCGGAGAGGGGATCTCCAAAGAGGGCGAATTGGTGGATTATGGGGTAAAACTTGATATAATTGATAAGAGCGGAGCGTGGTTCAGCTACGAAGATGTCAAACTGGGTCAGGGGCGTGAAAACGTCAAGCAAAAGTTTAAAGAGGAACCGGCGCTCGCTGTTGAAATCGAGAACAAGATACGTAATGCCATGGGCATGAGCAATATCATGCAGATGGATGAATCAGAAATGAATGAGGTTGATGAATGATTTATATCGATAATGTGACGGCAATGGAGGTGATGGATTCACGCGGGAATCCGACAGTCAAAGCAACAGTAGAGCTGAGCGACGGAACGGTAGCAAGCGCGATCGTCCCGAGCGGTGCCAGTACGGGGAAACGCGAAGCGCTGGAACTGCGCGACGGCGGCGACCGCTACATGGGCAAAGGGGTACTGACTGCGGTTGAGAACGTCAACACCCAGATTGCCGATGCCATTATCGGACTGAGCCCTTTCAACCAGGCGATGATCGATGCCGAAATGAAAGCGCTTGACGGGACGGAGAACTACTCCAATCTCGGTGCGAATGCGGTCCTGGGTGTCTCCATGGCCGTTGCACGCGCCGCGGCGGACAGCCTCGGCATGCCGCTGTACCGCTACCTCGGCGGCGCCAACGCGATGGTGATGCCGGTCCCGATGCTCAACATTATCAACGGCGGTTCCCACGCCGACAACTCCGTGGACTTCCAGGAGTACATGATCATGCCGGTCGGCTTTGAAGATTTCGCCGAGGCGCTGCGCGCGTCGGCCGAGGTTTATCACAACCTCAAAAAGATCCTCAAAGACGCCAACCACAACACGGCGCTCGGTGACGAGGGCGGGTTTGCCCCAGACCTCTCTTCCAACGAGGAACCGATCCAGGTCATCATGCAGGCGATCGAGAAAGCGGGCTACAAAGCGGGTGAAGAGATCGCGATTGCCCTGGACGTTGCAAGCTCCGAGCTGGTCGTCGAGGGCGGTTACCGTCTCGAATCCGAGAACCGCACCGTCACCTCCGAAGAGCTGGTCGCCTACTACGAGGACCTCTGCAGCAAATACCCGATCGTTTCCATCGAGGACGGCCTGAGCGAAGATGACTGGGCGGGCTGGAAAGTCCTGACAGACAAACTCGGCGACAAGGTTCAGCTCGTCGGCGACGATCTCTTCGTTACCAACGCGAACATTCTCGCCCAGGGAATCGAACAGGGCGTCGGAAACGCGATCCTGATCAAGCCGAACCAGATCGGTTCCGTCTCCGAGACGATGCTGACGGTTCGCCTGGCGCAGCGCAACGGCTACAAGTGCGTCATGAGCCACCGTTCCGGCGAAAGCGAAGATGCTTTCATTGCCGATTTCGCGGTCGCGCTCAACTGCGGGGAGATCAAAACCGGTTCCACGGCACGCGGCGAGCGTACGGCCAAGTACAACCGCCTGCTCGAGATCGAGAACGAGCTTGTTTACGGCGAATACCTCGGCGCCGTACTCTTCAGCTAACCCTGCGCCGCACTCCTGCGGCACTGCCTATCTATGCACTCCACAGACACCCCAACAGATGAGAAGGATGTCGCCTCATCCGCACCTGACATCATCGAACACTACCTCGGATTCAAAACCAAGCATTTTCTGATGGCGCTGGCGGGTGTCGTCATCGGCGCGTTTTACCTCAGTAACCTTCTTTTCGGAAACGCCTCGCTGGAGGTCCTGCTCCAGCTGGAGAACTACGAAGGGCATCTTGCCAGTGAAATTGCAAGATTGAAGCAAGAAAATGCCACACTGCAAAAAGAGTATTTCGAACTCAAAGAGCTTGAACCATCGGAGTAAATGCGTGAAATTTTTCCTGATCCTGTTGACAATCACCGCTGCGACCCTGCTGAGTGCAAGGGACAACCCCTTTCTGCCGTCATCTTCATCGCCGGAACCGCTCCCGGCGGAAATAAAAGAAATACCGGTCAAAGAGACAGTTGTTAAAGAGCTGCCTGTGAAAGAAACGCACTCCTTGGCGACACAGACCGTGAATTTTCAGCAGGCCCGATTTCTCTTCTCGGAGGGGAAAGTACGCATTGAAAGCCGTGACAAGCTCGCAAAGCATTTTGTCATCCGTAAGCCGACGCGCATTATTCTCGATTTTGAGGCGAATGTCGACTTCCCGACACGCAAGCGCGAGGTCAATGTCGCGCCGTTCAAAGAGATCCGAATGGGCATGCATCCGGGTTATTACCGTATCGTGATCGAGTTGGAGAAGCGTGCCGACTATGGCATCGAACCGTCGAAGTACGGATACACTCTGACCCTGAAGTAACAGGCGGCAGAGGGTTACAGAAACCTCATAGCCACACTACACGTTATAGTATGTCGCTTCCTTGTGGTGGATGACGATGGCTGACGTCGACTGCTCCGGATGGATCTGGTAGGTTTCGCTCAGTTCAATCCCGAACTCCTCCGGTTTCAGCAGGTCGAAGAGCGGGCGGTTGAGCTCCAGGTCCGGGCAGGCGGGGTAGCCGAAGCTGTAGCGCGCTCCCTGGTAGCGGTTCATGCGGACATCGGCGAGGGTCGGCCCTTCATTGTCGGCGATATTGAGATCGAGCCGGATCTGCTTGTGGGCAATCTCGGCAAGGGCCTCGGCCAGCTCCACCCCCAGACCATGTACCTGGTAGTATTCATTGTATTTCCCCGCATCATAGAGCTCTTTTTCATAGGTACTCAGACGGCTGCCGGCGCTGACGCAGGAGAGTGCCACGACGTCATGGCGGTCATGGCGGAAGAAGTCGCTGAGTGCGCGGTGGGGCTGTTTGCGCTGGCGTGGGAAGGTAAAGGCGCATTCGGCATCACCGATGATCTGTTCCAGCGGTTCGCGACTGGCGTCAGCATCGCGGTGCCACCCCTCCGTTTCCGGGAAAACAAGCAGGGTGTTGTCATCGGAACGGGCCGGCCAGTAGCCATAGAGGATGGTCGGTTCAAAGAGGCCTTCGTCCAGGAAGAGCGCCTTGAGCTTTTCGTAAGCCGGCCAGACAAGCTCGTCGAGCTGTTTCTCGTAGGCATCTTTCTTCATGCCCTTTGAACTGTATCCCCAGCGCTGTTTGAAGAGGATCTTGTGGTTGATCCACTCGAATGCCATCGCCTTCTGCGCTTCGGTCAGCTTCAGCTCACGCCGCCCCCAGAAGGGCGGTGTCGGTACGCGGACGTCCCGCGAGGGCATTTTCAGCTCCTTAAACGGCGGGATGACGACCTCTTTCTTCTCGGCCTGCTCGGCGACTTCCGGGGCATTCGGGTGGAGGTCGGTGTCCAGGTTGCCCGCTTCGATGCGGCTCATCGCCGTGACGCCGTCAAAAGCGTCTTTGCAGTAGAAGATCGGGCCGTCGTAGCTGGGGCGGCAGAAATCCTCGATAAAACTGCGTGTGAGCGCCGCACCGCCCAGCAGAATGGGAACGGTGATCCCCGCCGCTTTCAGCGCCTCGAGGTTCTCTTTCATCACCTGGGTCGATTTGACGAGCAGGCCGCTCATGCCGATGGCACTGGCACTGCTCTCTTGTAGGGTTTTGACGAAGTTGTCCAGTTCGACCTTGATCCCGAGGTTGATCACCTTGTAGCCGTTGTTGGTGAGGATGATGTCGACGAGGTTCTTGCCGACGTCGTGTACGTCCCCTTTGACGGTACCCAGCACGAGGGTTGTGTCGACGGCCTTGTCGACTTTTGGCAGGTAGGGGTTGAGGTGGTCGACGGCAGTTTTCATCGTTTCGGCGCTCTGCAGCACGAAGGGGAGCTGCATCTGTCCCGAACCGAAGAGCTCGCCGACGACTTTCATGGCGTCAATGAGAATTTCGTTGACGATCTTTTCCGGGGCGATTTCGCTCCTTGCCTCCTCGACAAGAGGGATCATCCGCTCCTTGTCACCGTCGAGCAGGAGCTTCGCGATCTTCTCTTCGGTCGAGAGTGCGTTGTAGGCTTCATCCTCCGCGGCACTGTCGACGGCCTCTCTGTTGCCGAAATGGTCGATGAAATCGAACAGTGACTGTCCCTCCGGTTTCTTGTCGAAGAGGAGGTTCTCGCACGCTTCGAGGTCCTCGTCACTGATCTTCGCCATCGGGATGATGTGCTTGACGTTGATGATGACGGAGGTGAGCCCCGCTTCGATACAGTGGTGCAGGAAAACGGAGTTAAGGTAGGGTCGGGCGTCCTTGTCCAGGCCGAACGAGATATTCGAAAGCCCCAGGATCGCCCCGACCTCCGGATGGCGGGTGCGGAGTTCGCGGATCGCCTCGATCGTCTGGACGGCCGCATCGCGGTACTCTTCGTCCCCACTGCCCACGGTAAAGGTAAGAACGTCGAAGACGAGGTCCTCGGGGTTGAGCCCGTGCTTCTCGGTAGCCAGGGTGTAGATACGTTCGGCGACCTCGAGTTTGCGCTCGACCGTTTTGGCCATCCCCTCTTCGTCGATCGTCAGACAGACGAGGGCAGCCCCGTATTTTTTCGCCAGCGAACAGACGGTATCAAACTTCTCGATCCCGTCTTCGAGGTTGACGGAGTTGATGATCGGCTTGCCACCGATCAGCTTGAGCGCTTCTTCGAGTGCCGGGGTCTGGGTGGAGTCGGGCATCAGCGGCAGCGGGATCTTCTGGGCGTAGAGGCCCATCACCTTGTTCATGTCCTTTGTTTCGTCGCGGCCGGCGAAACCGACGGAAACGTCGAGGACGTGGGCCCCGGCCCGTACCTGCTGCTGACCGACGCTGAGCGTCCCTTCATAGTCCTCATCGAGGAGGAGTTCCCGGAACGCTTTGGAGCCGGTGGCGTTGGAGCGTTCGCCAACCAGCAGCGGGGCGGGCTCCTGCATCAGCGGAACGGCGTTGAAGAGCGAGGCGAGCGAGGTCGGCTGGGAACCGGAGGGCGCCTTGGGTGCAGTGGCGTGCACCCGCTCACAGAGCGCTTTGATATGCTGCGGCGTCGTCCCGCAGCAGCCACCGAGGAAACTGACGCCGTCATAAGAGAGGAAGCTCTCCTGACGGTCGGCGAACTCGTCGGGCCCCATCGGGTAGTAGGTGTAGCCGCCGCGGTTCTGCGGGAGCCCCGCATTGGCGTGGATGGAGATGGGCTTGCCCCAGACGTCGCTGAGCGCCTTGACGTGCTTGGTGTACTGTTCCGGGCCGGTGCCGCAGTTGAAGCCCAGCGAGAGGATGTCGAAGGGCTCCATAATGACGGCGAGGGTCTGGGCGTCGGTCCCGATGAGCATCGTGCCCGCCAGTTCGATCGTCCCCGAGACCATGACGGGGAGGTCGGTGCCGCGCGACGCGTTGGCCGCCTCGCAGGCGTGCAGGGCCGCCTTGATCTGCAGCGGATCCTGGCAGGTCTCGAGCAGGAACACGTCGCAGCCGCCGTCAATGAGCCCCTGGGCACACTCAGTGTAGCCTTCAAGCATCTCGTCGTAGTGGATGTGTCCCAGCGAGGGGAGTTTCGTGCCCGGACCGATGGAACCCAGCACATAGCGCGGGTGCTCCGGGGTGCTGAAGGTGTCGCACACCTCTTTGACGCGCTGCGCCCCGGCCTTGGAGAGCTCATAGGCGCGGTGCCCGATGCCGTACTCGTCCAGGACCCATGAGAAGGCGCCGAAGGTGTTGGTGGTGATCATGTCGGCACCGGCGTTCAGGTAGGCGTGGAAGATGTCGCGCATGATCTCGGGAGCGGTGACGTTGAGCAGTTCGTTGCACCCCTCATTGCCTTCCCATGCCGCTTCGGGGATCTGCTCATGGCGCTGTTGCAGCTGCGTACCCATGGCGCCGTCAATGATAAGCGGCCGCCGTTTGATGGTTTCTAAAATGGCGTTTTTTACGGACATGATCTGCTTTTTTTCTGCTTATTTTATCGCAGGGGAGCATAAAAGCGGATGAGATATGACGGCCAGCTTTTTCACCTAAAAGACGCGTTTTGAAACAAAATCACAAACGGTCATACACTATTCTAAACATTGACCTGTTAAAATTGTTGAAAAAAGGGTAATGCATGCGCCTTCATGCGGTTTTGCTGGTATTACTGTTCTTGTCGCTGGCGCTGAGGGCGCATGAAGCGCGTCATGAGCACATCGTGCTGCAGCTGCAGTGGCTGCCCCAGTTCCAGTTTGCCGGCTACTATGTTGCCAAGGAAAAAGGGTTTTATACCGACGCCGGCCTCGACGTCGAGATCCGCGTCATGAAACCGGAAACGGACGTGGAGCAGGAGGTTCTGAGCGGCCGGGCGCAGTATGGGACGGGAAGGACATCGCTCCTGGTCAATTACGAGAGCGGTGCACCGCTTGTGGCGATGGCGGCCATTTTCCAAAGTTCGCCGATGATGCTTCTGGTGCGGGAGGATTCGGGCATCCGTACGATCAAGGACCTGCGCGGCAAGCGGGTCATGATGACCAGCGATGTCCAGACGGCGGCATCGGTCCAGGCGATGCTTCGCAATGCAGGCATGAAGGAAGAGGACCTCGTGCTGATCCACCACACTTTTGACCCATTGTCGCTCGAGCGGAATGAAACGGATGCGATGGCGGCGTACTCCTCCAATGAGCCCTATGTCCTTGCGCAGCGCGGCATCAAGACCTTTGCGATCGACCCGAAAGTTTCGGGATTTGATTTTTACAACGACATTCTTTTCACCTCCCAGGCGGAACTGAAGCAGTATCCCGAACGTGTCAAACGCTTTTATGAGGCGAGTCTGAAAGGGTGGCGCTACGCCTTCGCCCATATCGACGAGACGGCGGAGATGCTTTTCGAGAAATACAACATGCAGCATAAGAGCCTTGATGCGCTGCGTTTCGAAGGGGAAGCCCTCAAAACGTACGCCCTGAAAGACGATACGCCGCTGGGGGATCTGAGCATCGAGCGCCTCAAAGCGATCTACCAGGCGTATGTGCTGCTGGGATACATTAAGGGTAGCCGGGATATCGGTGCCTTCGTCTATCACCCGGAGCGGCTGCGGCTTACGGCAGAGGAACAGGCGTGGCTCGGGCAGCACCCCATCCTCCGTGTCGGCGTGGACCCGGTGTGGCCGCCGATCGAGTTCATGTCGCGAAAGGGCGTGTACGGCGGCGTCTCTTACGGGTTTATGCGGCGTGTCGCGGAAAAACTGGGGGTGCGCATCGAAGCGGAGCCGAAGCGGAGCTGGCAGGAGGTTGACGAGGCGTTGAATGCACGGGAGCTGGATGTCGCCGCCGCCATCATGGCCGTGCCCGAGCGGCACGCCTATATGAACTTTACCCGCCCCTACCTGACCCTGCCGATGGTCATCGTCGGCGGCGAATCGTTTCAGTATGTTGGGGATCTGACGGTACTGAAGGGCAAACGTGTCGCCGTGGTGAAGGATGATGCAGCCGATATCTTTTTAAAGCGCGATTTCCCGCAGATCCAGCGGATCCAGACGAAGAGTCTACCCGATGCGCTAAGGATGGTCGCCTTCGGACGGGCCGATGTCGCGGTGGATGCGCTGGCCGTCGCCAGCTACGTGATCGCGAAGGAGGGGCTGAACAACCTGCGTATCGTCGGACAGACGCCCTACGACTACGAGATCGCGATGGGTATCCGCAGCGATTGGCCCGAACTGCAGGCGCTGATGCAGCGCGCCATTGACAGTATCGGGGACGAGGAGCGCGAGGCGATCTACCGCCAGTGGGTACCGACGGTCTACAAACACCAGTTCGACTACGCCCTGCTGTGGAAGATACTGGGCGTCCTGGCCGTGATCGCGCTGCTGTTCGGCTATAAGTACATCCGTCTCGATGAGCTTGTAAGACGCCGTACCCGTGAACTGACGGAGCTCAATGCCACACTGAATGAGCGGGTCGAAGAGGCGGTGGGCGAAAACCGGGACAAGGAGCGGATGATGATCCAGCAGGCGAAAATGGCGACCATAGGGGAGATGATCGAATCCATCGCCCACCAGTGGCGCCAGCCGCTCAACGTCATGGGAATAGGCATTGCCAACCTCGACCTCAAACGTCAGCTGGGAAAGGTCGACGACGAGGAGGTCGACAGGCTGATCGATATCGTGCACCGCCAGGTGGACTACATGTCCCAAACCATCGACGACTTCCGCAACTTCTTCAAAAAAGACAAACAGCTCGAAACGGTCCGGCTTCGCACCCTGGTCGATGAGGTGCTCGGGCTGGTGATCCCCGCGTTGGAACAGAAGAAGATCGACGTGGTAGTCGATGTGCCGGAGCAGATCGAAGCGGAACTCTACCCCAACGAGCTCAAGCAGGTGATCCTCAACCTTGTCAGCAACGCCAAAGACGTGCTCCTGCAGCACGGGGCCGAGGCGAAAAAGATCAGGATCACGGGAAAAGAGGAGGGCGGGGATCTCCTGCTTTTTGTGGCGGACAACGGCGGCGGCGTGCCGGAGGAGATTATGGAGAAGATCTTCGATCCCTATTTTACGACCAAGTTCGAGTCGCAGGGAACGGGTATAGGGCTCTATATGTCAAAAATCATTACGGAGAAAAACCTTAAAGGGCACATTTCGGTCGAAAACAGGGACGGCGGCGCAGAGTTCGTCATCCGGTTGCCCAAAAGGCAGAAGGGGGCGTAACACTAGCGGCGTCTGCAGGCGCCGTCAACCATCCAGGCGGTCGACGCTGTTCGGCAGAGGCGTTTGAGTTTAGCCTGTTCGGCGGAGGTGAGGTTGCGTTCGGTGGCATCGGTTTTGTGGCTGTAAATCATGGACTCTCCTTTATGCATGCAGGGTGCTGCGCATCCAAAGGGCATCATAGTATAGTCGCGTTAATGCGGCGTAACGGGAGCGTTGCGCGTTCTAACCTCATTGTAATCGAATACCCGCTAAAATAGCGAAAAAATCTGGGTGCACGTTCCTGTGAAACGGGGCGCCCGCAAGGGTATGGGCTATGAAAGTGACACTCGCGCAGATACCGCATCTCGCCAACCGCGTCGCCATCGAACTGGCACGCAGCGGACTGGTGACAATGACGCAGGGGATGGACCCTATTGTCGCCGAAGCGAAAAAGATACTTGAAGAGAGCGTAAAGCAGGAAGCAGCCCTCGAAGCGCGCGTCAAGGAGATCGTCAACGACAACGAGGACGAGATCGACTTTTACCAGGCAGATGACCGCCAGCTCTTCTTTATGATCAAGAAGAAGCTCGCGCCCGAATACGGTGTCATTCTCTCCTACGAAGACCGCTTTTCGGACCTGGCGCACAAGATCCTCGATGCGATCTACGAAGAGGACCTGATGAACTACGACGTCAGCGAAAACAGGCTCAAAAACATCATCTATGATGCGATCACCTCCTTTATCGCGGACAACGACGAGATCGAGCGTGCGGTGAACGAGAAGATGAAGTCGTTCCAGAAACAGCTCATCCCGGGCACGGATGAGTACGAACTGCGGTTTGAAAAACTCTACCGCGAAGAGCTGACCCGGAGGGGGCTTGCATGAAAACAGCATGGATCTATCTTGAGAACGGCACCTACTTCGAAGCGATGAGTTTCGGTGCCGAGACGACGGCGGTCGGCGAGATCGTTTTCAATACCTCGATGAGCGGGTACCAGGAGATCGCGACGGACCCCTCCTACGCGGGACAGTTCGTCACCTTCACGATGCCCGAGATCGGCAACGTCGGTGCGAACGCCGAAGATATGGAGAGCACGGCGGCCCATGCGAAAGGGATTATCGTCCGCCAGTACCAGCCGCGCTACTCCAACTTCCGCGCCGAGGAGTCCCTTGACGCGCTGTTGAAGCGTCACGGCGTCATGGGCATCTGCGACATCGATACCCGCTACCTCACGAAGATGCTGCGCACGGAGGGGGCGATGATGATGGTCGCTTCCACCGAGATCAGCGACAAGGCCGAACTCAAGAAGGTGCTGGAGAGCTCCCCGCGCATCGAAGAGGTGAACTACATCGAGCAGGTCAGCACCAAAGAGGCGTACAAGCATACGAACGGTACCTACGATGCTGTCAATTTCCGTTATAACGATGCCCCTGAAACGCAGGCGCGCATTGTCGCGATGGACTTCGGCGTCAAACGCAACATCCTCAACGAGCTGACCCAGGCGGGGATGGCCGTCGAGGTCGTGCCCAATGCGACCTCTGCCGAGACGCTGATCGCGCGCTACGAGGCCAAAGAGATCGACGGCGTCTTCCTCTCCAACGGGCCGGGGGATCCGCTGGTTCTGAAAAAGGAGCAGGAGACGATCAAGCAGCTGATTGCGGCAAAAGTGCCGATGTTCGGCATCTGCCTCGGGCATCAGCTGCTCTCCATCTCCCACGGCTACGACACCTTCAAGCTCCGGTTCGGCCACCACGGTGGCAACCACCCGGTGAAGAACGTCAAAACGGGTATGGTCGAGATCACGGCGCAGAACCACAACTACAACGTGCCCGAAAACATCACCGAGATCGCCTCGGTCACGCATACGAACCTCTTTGACAGCACGATCGAGGGGCTGCGTTACAACGACGCTCCGATCTTTTCGGTGCAGCACCACCCCGAAGCGAGCCCGGGACCGAAAGACAGCGAATACGTCTTCGGCGAATTCCTCGCGCTGATGAAGCGCTGAGTTAATTCTGGCCTAACACTCAGAGGCTATACTCTGTAAAAACAGTGGGAGCGACAGTGACATCAATAGAGTGGACGGCCATTATCACCTTCGCCCTGCTGGGCTCCATTGGTCACTGCATCGGCATGTGCGGAGGCTTTATCGTTACGTACACGACCGCAAAGATCAAACCCCGCTTCTCCAAAACCCAGAGTGCTTTTTACCACTTCCTCTATAATATCGGGCGTATTACGACCTATACGCTCTTCGGTGCGCTGTTCGGTTATTTCGGATCGTTCTGGGACGTCAGCCCCCTGACGCGCTCCATTATGTATGCCGTGGCGGGGGTGATGATGATCCTTATGGGACTCTCCTTTGCCGGAAAGCTCAAGTTTCTCACCTCCATCGAGGTGCCGATTACGAACTACAGTTGGTTCAAGCGGGTCTTCACGGCGCAGCTGACGTCGGCGACGCCGATGAGTTTTTATATTCTGGGCGTTTTGAACGGCCTTTTTCCCTGCGGCCTCGTCTATACGATGCTCGTGACGGCGACAACGACGCAGTCGGCACTCTACGGCGCGGCGGTGATGGCGATCTTCGGGCTCTTTACGATCCCGACACTCTTCTCCTTTGCCTACGTCGTCGGCATCTTCTCCCAGACCAAGTTCCGGAGTGTTATGATCCAGCTCGCCGCCGTGACGGTCATCGCCTTCGGGGGCTGGACGCTGATGAAGGCCTATGTCCAGTTTGACAAGTGGTATAATGCCCCTCAGCAACAGCGCAATCTTGCCGGTTCGCCTTATTAACATGTCAAAAATGGGTTGAATATCGTTATATAAACTATAACTTGATACGATTTTACCCACGAAGATGAATTTAAACTTAAAAAATTCGTCAAACTGTCAATATCTCTCACATTTTAAAAAATTTAAGATTCATTAAATATTTCCACTGTTAATATGATGGGGTCAAATAGTCTCGGGAAGGGAGCGTCTGCAAAACCGTAAGCGTGCTTTTGGTTTTGCAGGTGCCCGTCCGGGACCTTTTACGCTTTGAAATCTAAGGAGGCTTGTAATGGAAAATCGTCCATTGGAGTACGACTATACAATTGCCAAATTGTGGATGTTTATGACAATTGTATTGGGTATTGTCGGAATGCTGATCGGTGTCATCTTGGCATGGGAACTGGCATTTCCGAGTGTGAACCTGATTGCCGGGGAAGGGCTCGCTGAGTTTACGAACTTCAGCCGTCTGCGCCCGCTGCATACAGATGCAGTCATTTTCGGGTTTACGGTTAGCGGTATCATGGCGACGTGGTTCTACGTTGGCCAGCGTGTACTGAAGGTGTCTATGGCGGAATCGAAGTTCTTGATGGTAACAGCAAAACTTCAGTTCGCCCTCTATCTTCTCGCGGTCGTTGCGATCGTTGGTTCACTGCTTTTGGGGATCACGACGTCAAAGGAGTATGCAGAGTTTGAATGGCCGATCGATATTCTGATCGTTGTTATCTGGGTCCTGTTCGGTATTCAGATCTTCGGTCTCATCGGTATCCGCCGTGAGAAATCACTGTATATCTCTGTCTGGTACTACATCGCAACTTTCCTCGGTATCGCTATGCTTTACCTCTTCAACAATATGGAAGTTCCGACGGCGCTGCTCTCCGGTGCGGGTGCATGGTACCACTCTGTTTCCATGTATGCGGGTACGAATGACGCGCTTGTTCAGTGGTGGTACGGTCACAACGCCGTTGCCTTCGGGTTCACGGTTCCTATCGTTGCAATGATCTACTACTTCCTCCCGAAAGAGTCCGGTCAGGCGGTTTATTCCTATAAGCTCTCCCTGCTCGCATTCTGGGGTCTGATGTTCGTTTACCTCTGGGCCGGCGGTCACCACCTGCTCTTCTCTACGGTACCTGACTGGATGCAGACAATGGGTTCTGTCTTCTCTGTCGTCCTGATTCTGCCGTCTTGGGGTTCTGCGATCAACATGCTGCTTACGATGAAAGGTGAGTGGAACCAGGTTGCGACCAACCCGCTGATTAAGTTCATGGTTCTTGCGTCTACGTTCTACATGTTCTCTACGCTCGAAGGTCCGATCCAGGCGATCAAATCTGTTAACGCACTGGCGCACTTTACTGACTGGATCGTCGGTCACGTACACGACGGTGTTCTCGGTTGGGTCTCCTTCATGATCATTGCAGCACTCCTGCACATGGCACCGCGTGTTTACAAACGCGAGATCTACTCCAAGTCTCTGATGAACACGCAGTTCTGGATCCAGACACTGGGTGTTGTCCTGTACTTCACTTCCATGTGGATTGCGGGTATTACGCAGGGTATGATGTGGCGTGCACACGATGAGTTCGGTAACCTCGCTTACTCTTTCATCGATACCGTTACAGTCCTGCACCCGTACTACACGATCCGTGCTGTTGGTGGTACACTCTACTTCCTCGGTATGTTCATGTGGGCATGGAATATGTACAAAACTGCGACTGCCGGCCGCCGTGTTGAAGAGAGCGAACTGCAAAGCGCTTCGCCGATGGCAGCGTAAGAAAGAAGGAGGGGAAATATGTTTCACTGGTTAGAAAAGCATCCGTTCTTTTTCGCGGTAGCCGTTTTTGTCACAATTGCGTTTGCGGGTCTCATTGAGAACCTGCCGAACTTTGCGGAGGCTTCCCAGCCGACGATCGGTACGAAACCGTACTCGACGTTGGAACTGGCAGGCCGCCATGTTTATATCAAGAACAGCTGTAATGCATGTCACTCTCAGCTGATTCGTCCGTTCAAATCCGAGACTGACCGCTACGGTCACTACTCCCTCAGCGGTGAGTATGCGTATGACCGTCCGTTCCTCTGGGGTTCCAAACGTACCGGTCCGGACCTGATGCGTGTCGGTAACTACCGTACGACAGACTGGCACGAAAACCATATGAAAGATCCTGCAGCGATCGTTCCGGGTTCCATCATGCCGGCGTACCGCTGGATGTTCAAAAACCTGGCGGATATCGACACCGCTTATGCGGAGCAGGTCACGGTCAACAAGGTGTTCAACGTACCTTATAACAAGCCGATCCCGATGACAGACGGCGGTACGGCAACGGTCAAACTGGCCGGTTCACTTGACGGTGCGAAAGCCGATGCGCTTGCCGAAGCTAAGCTGATTGCAGCAGACATGAAAGATCAGGATGTCAAAGATATGGTCGCCAACGGCCAGGTTCCTGAAATTGTTGCTCTGATTGCATATCTGAACAGCCTGAAGTAAGGACTAGCGCGTGGATGTCAACACCTTTTCGGCGTATGCCTACTTCTTCTTTACGGTGTTCTTGGTGGTGGTGCTATATAGCTACATCTACCACCTCTATAGCAGCGAGAAGAAAGGGCGTCGCAATTACGAGAAGTATGGTGATATGGCGCTCAATGACGATATTACCGATAATCCGGTAGAAAGCGTCTCGGAAAACGAAGAGACGAAAAAAGAGGAGGCATAAATGAATAAGCTGTATATTTTAGGTGCCCTGTTCATTGTGATCCTGCTGGGAATCACATGGCAGATGGCCGGGGGCATTCTCGGCGGCAAGGACTATATGGGTGCACTGGCGCTTCTGGGTGCGGCAGCGACGGCGATCATCGCGGTTGTTGTGGTTACCAAGTATGTTCGCCAAATGCAGATGGACACCGCTTCTGGTGAACTTGCAGAAGAGAACTGGGACGGCATCGGTGAGTATAAAAACGAACTGCCGTTCGGCTGGGCGATCATCTTCGCCGGCCTGGTCATCTGGGCGGTTTGGTACTTTGTTGCCGGCTACCCGGTCAACGCCTATTCACAGATCGGTGAATACAATGAAGAAGTGGCAACGCATGACGCGGAGTTCAACGCGAAATACGCTGACATGGACGCTGATACGAAAGTTGAGATGGGGAACTCGGTCTTTATCGTTCAGTGTGCTCCGTGTCACGGTCTCGCGGCAGACGGTATCGACGGCAAAGCGGCGAACCTGAACCAGCGTCTTGAAGTCACCACGGTCAAATACGTTATCGAGAACGGTTCCAACAACCAGCTGCTCGGTACGGAAATGCCGATGCCGGATCGCAACGGTCTGTTCAATGCGAACACGGGTGCGCTGATCACGGATGCGGAGATCGACACGGTTTCCAAATACGTTGCTAACGGCATGAAAGGCGCCGGTGCTGATATCTTTGCCGGAACTTGTGCGGCATGTCACGGTGCGGACGGTATGGGTCAGCCTTACGTTGCGCCGAGCGTTGCAGCATTTACGCCGGAACTGGTTGTCAATGTTCTGAACCACGGTAAGAAGGGTGCGATCGGTGCAATGCCGGCCTTTACCAACCTGACCGACATTCAGAAAGAAGCGCTGGGTGCATACGTGACCAGCCTGAGTAAATAAGGAGCGATTGATGGAAAATACAAATAGAGGTGTTTTCGCGCTTGACGGCGTCACCGGTATGCTCATCGCAACGGTCCTGCTCCTGGGTATCCTGGTCTATCTTACGATGATGGCACTGGGGGCACAGCAGGCTAACGCGGACAAGTTCTACAAAATCGAGAACGAGAAGTCGATCCAGATGATCAACAAAGATAACGCGGCGAAACGCGTTTTGGTTAACTAAAAGGAGGGGTAAATGAAAATTGATATGAACTTTATCATTACGGCGCTGCTGGTTGTCAGCGCTGCCGTTACCCTTTGGGCGGTACTGACACCGAACCACCTTTTCGTCGGTTAAGGAAACTTAATTGACCTTTCCAAGAGGGCTGGCGGCCCTCATCCTCACGCTAATCACTTCCCTGAGTCTCCATGCGAATTTTTTATATAAAGACGATGTCGTCCACAACGATCTTTTTGCCAAGCAGATTGAAGCCTATGGTGACGAGCTCTATGGAAAAACCGGTGTATCGCTCTATCTGGTCATGTTGCACGATCTGGAGGAAAACCAGACGATTGCCGATCTGAAAAACATACTTGCTGACGAGCTGCAAGAGCCGTTTGTCGTTTTGGCTTTCGTTGAAGAGCGCAAAGATGTCGAGATTTTCGCACAGCCGTCGTCATTATATAAGGATTTCAACCGCAAGCAGGTGCTCAGCCCCAACGCAACGTTTGCAGATGCGCTGATCAGTGCCGTGATGTTCGCCCGCAGCTGGGAAAATTACAATGAAATCATGGACAACTACGGCGGGACGATCCTGCCGATTCTCGGCCAGAAAACAAAAGGCGTGGATACGGTCAAAAAGTACTCCGTCGCGATGTACAACGGCTATGCGGATATCGCAGACCAGATCGCCGAGACCCGCAACGTAGAGCTTAGTACTTCCGCAGGAAACGAAGGTAAGATTTTTCTTGATCTTTTGCGTTTAGTCTTTTATGGCATCATTCTTTACGCACTTATAATCTTTATAAGAAATAAGATGAGAAAAAGGAAACAGACTGATGAGCAGTAACCCCGGGAGAAAATGGCCTTGGATCGTGGTCGGAGGCATTCTGTGTGTCGTGGGACTGAGCTACTGGACGGTGCAGAAAGCGCTCGACAATCCGGTACAGTTGAGCGATCTCGATATGCAGGACTACCGCCACTTTGAACATGACGCCAACGCGATCATCCGTAACAAGATCGCCTTTGACAAGAAGTATGAACTCACCTATGTGACGGAGACATTCAAAGCCGACGGCGCCGTCGTCAAGTTCAAGCTGCTGACACGCGACGGGACACCCGTGGATGACGCGAATGTCACGCTGCGTCTGACCCGTCCGGGTACCCATGCGTATGACATGACCGTCGCCCTGGGGACGGTCGAGGGCGGCATCTACACCTTCGAGACGGTCACCCTGCCCAAAGAGGGGCGTTGGGATATCCTCGCCCAGGTCAATATCGGTGACGACAAGCGCTACCTGAACCTCAAAGCCGATACCCGCTACCCCAACGTCTTCGAATACTGACACCGGGTCATCTTTTCCCCTTTTTCAGAACGGTAGCGCTATACTCCTCTTTAAAAAGGGGAGCCTGTGACGACGGTATTGCCGACATCCCGCGCCATCAGGGAACAGCTGCTGGAACTGCGCTCCCAAAACACGCTGTTGCAGCGTTTCATGACGATGGGCGAACTGATGTCGCGGGCGGTCGTCGTCGAGGGCTTCGGGAACGTCGACCCTGACACCCGGACCCTGACGCTGCTTGAAGCCGCGGACTTCGACGCCTTCTCCGAACTCAAAATCGAGCGCAACTTCTTTACTTTCACCCGCAACGCCGCCTACCTTTTCCGCTTTTTCGAAGAGCTCTCCGGGGAACTTGTCGACATCGACGCCCTCGACAGCGCAGATACCTACGGGGACTTCGCCGAGCACATCGCCATCTTGAAGCTGCTGCGCGAGCGCTACCGGCAGCTCTGCTTCGAGCGCAAGATCCTCGACCGCATCTTCGTGCCGGAACTCTACCGGCTGAACCGCGCGTGGGTAGAGGCGCAGGGCGCCATGGAGGTGCTTGCCGAGGGGTATTTGACGAATTTCGAGCTGCAACTCCTGCGGGAGATCGCCGGACTGGTGCCGCTGACGCTGCGTTTTGATGCGACGCCCTATAACGGGAAAATGCAGCAGAAGCTTGCTGAGCTCGGGGTGGAGACGGCGGTGGGAAATCAGTACCAGATCGATCTCGCCTCGCTGTCGATCGCGGAGACGGTGCCGCTGCGGCACGAGGCAAGCATCAAGGCGATGCCGCTCTCCGAGCGGATTTTGCAGTCGGCTTTTGTCAAGCAGAAAGTGTACGAGATGATTTCGGAGGGGATCGTACCGGAACGGATCGCCGTCGTGCTGCCGGACGAGGGGTTTGTCCCGTTGCTGCGGGGTTTCGATGCGGAAGGGAACTTCAACTTCGCCATGGGCGAAGGGGTGCAGCAGAGCCTCTTCGTACGACGCTGCGAGGCGCTGATGGCCTTTGCCGAACACCCCGGCGTCGAGAACACGATGCGGCTTGAGCGGCTTTTCGGGGAGGGGTACCGCGCTATGATCTCGCTGTATGCCGAGGGGTGCGACAGCGACCGCTTCACGGAGGTGACCGAGGCGCTGCTTGAGGGCGAATCCGAAGCGGTCGGCGCCATCGTGCGCGAAGAGCGTTTCTATTTCGAGCGGCTGATCCCGAGGCTGGGGGAGAGTTCTCTGCGCTCGCTGCTACACCTCTTTATCAACCGGGTGCGAGGAAGGAGCCTGGACGACGTACGCGGGGGGAAGGTGACCGTGATGGGTGTGCTGGAAACAAGGGGCTGCCGATTCGACGGGGTGATCATCGTCGATTTCAATGACGCCTACGTGCCCCACAGAAGCGACAAGGATCTCTTCATCAACTCCCTGGTGCGGGGACGGGCGGGGCTTCCGACGACGGGGGAGCGCGAAGCGCTGCAGAAACAGTTCTATTACCAGCTCATCTCCCGCGCCAGACGGGTGGAGATCAGCTACGTCTCCAACGAGACGACCCTGCCGAGCCGCTTTCTCAAAGAGATGGGGATCGACACGGAGCGCCGCTACGCCGACGATGCCTGGGCGGAGATTCTCTTTTCCCGCACGCCGAAGCGTTCGCTGCCGGTCGAGGCAGTCGAAGCCGATTACGATTTTTCCGCCCGGCCGCTCTCCGCGACGGCGCTGAAAACCTTCCTGGAGTGCCGCCGCCGTTTCTATCACCGCTACGTTGCCGCGATTGCGCCCCACGAACTGCCGAGGGAGATGCCCGAGGAGCACGCGATCGGCAACGCCCTGCACAACGCCCTGCGCGACGTCTATGCGGAACAGGAGCAGTACCGTGATGCGAAAACGCTCAAGGCCGCCGTGGCCCAGGCCCTTGCAGCGCACAGCGGCGGCAGCCCGCTGGAGCGATTTCTGGAGCAGCTGTGGCTCAAAAAACTGGACCCTTTCTTTGAACATGAGATCAACCGCTTCGCCGAGGTGCGGGTCAAAGCGTGCGAGACAAAGCTGACGATGGAACACGCCGGACTGACGCTTGAAGGACGGATCGACCGCATCGACCACGGGCCGGAGGGGTTGGAGGTGCTGGATTATAAAAGCGGGAAGTACCCCCTCTACACGGTCAAAACCGTCGAAAACGCGACGGATTTCCAGCTGGAGTTCTACGCCCTGCTGTCCGAGCAGCTGGGCGAGGTCGCCTACGCGGGCTATTATGATCTGAACAGCGGGGAGATCGTGCGCGACCCGCTGCACGGCCGCAAGCGCGAACTGCTGGACGGGCACCTGGCGGAACTGCGTGAAACAAAACGGTTCAGTTTCGACCTGACCGAGGAGCTTTCCGCCTGCCGTTTCTGCGACTATGCCCACCTCTGCCAAAGGGAGATGCAGTGAGCGGTTTTGTGCCTTTCCAGGCCCTGATGGCCAGTGCGGGCAGCGGGAAGACCTTCAGCCTTGTCGTGCGCTACCTCAGCCTCCTCTTTATGGGGGAGAGCCCCGACGAGATCGTTGCATTGACCTTTACGAACAAGGCGGCCAACGAGATGCAGGAGCGTCTGATCGAGGCGTTGACGCATCTGCACGAGCGCGATGAACTGAAAGAGATCGCGGCACTCTGCGGTGCGGACGACACGGCGATCCTGCAGCGGCGTCCCGAGGTATTGAAACGGCTCTTGGCCGCCGATACGAAGGTGATGACGATTGACAGTTTCTTCGCGCGGATTCTGCGGAAATTCGCCCTGCACGCGGGGATCATGCCGAACTTCGGCACCTTCGAGGCGCAGCATGAGCTGAAGGTGATGGCGCGTTTTCTGAAGCTCTGCGAGATCGAGGGGAAGGAGAATACCCTCGTCGCGATGGCGCAAATCAGCGCGAAACGGGTCAGCGATATCTTCGGCCTCCTCGATGCCCTCTACGCCAAGGCGCCGCAGCTGCGTCATCTGCAGTTCGAGGCGGCGGCGATGGCTCCGCACGAGGCGCGGGCGATGGCGCTGCATGCGCAGCTGGTGGCACTGTTTGGGGGCAAGGCGCTGAGCGACCGGGGGCGCAAAGCGCTGGAGGCGGAGAGCGTCGAGGCGCTGATCGGCAAAACCTGGACGGTGAAGCCCTCTTTGGAGTACTGGGACTTCAAAAAGCACCATGATCCCCAGATGGACGTGCTGTTACAGCAGCTGCAGGGGGCGCTTCAGGGGTATATGCAGGCCAAAGAGCAGACCTTCTTCGCCCATCTCTTTGAACTGCTCGATCTCTATAAGAGTGCGAAGCTCACCGTGGCCAAAGAGGACAATGAGCTCAGCTTCGACGACATCACGGCCCTGGTCTACTACCTGTTGGGCGAGCGCATCGACCGGGAGTTTCTCTATTTCCGCCTTGACAGCCACATCTCCCACCTGCTACTCGACGAGTTTCAGGACACCTCGGTCCTGCAGTTTGAGATTTTGCAGCCGCTCGTGGAGGAAATGGTCTCGGGCAGCGGGGTGCGCGAACACCACTCCTTCTTCCTCGTCGGGGACGTCAAGCAGTCCATCTACCGCTTCCGCGGCGGCACCAAGGAGCTGTTCGGGGCGGTGACCGGCAGGTACGGGCTCACGGTCGACTCGCTGCGGACGAACTGGCGCAGCAGCGTGAACGTCGTCACCTTCGTCAACGACACCTTCCGCGGTCGCATCGACGGCTACGAGGATCAGCTCACCAAGCCGGGGGCGCGCCCGGGCTACGTGGAGATCGTCGAGGACGAAACGCCGCTGGAGGGGATGACAGCCATCGTCGAACGGCTGCTGGCCCTCGGGGCCGCTCCCGGGGAGATCGCCGTACTGACGGCGACGAACAAGGACGGCGGCGCCGTCCAGGAGACGCTCAACGCCCGGCAGATCGACGTGGTGACAGAGACGACCTCGCGGCTGATCGCGCAGCGGCGGGTCCGCGCGGTGATCGAATACCTCAAATACTGCTATTTCGACGCGGAGATCTATGCCCGAAACTTCTGCGCCCTGGCCGACATCGCGGTGCAGCCGCTGCCGCGGCCCGCGCGCGCCTTTGACGCGCCGGCGGAAGCCGTACGGGAGGTGACCGTGCGTTTCGGGCTTTTTGACGGGGATCTGAACATCGTCCGTTTCCTGGAGGTGCTGGAGCGCTTCCGTGACCTGGAGGCCTTTTTGTTCGAACACGAACGTATCGATACGAAGGCCGTCACCCAGGAGCGCGAGGGGGTGCGGGTGCTGACGGTCCACAAGTCGAAGGGGCTGGAGTACCCCTATGTCGTCGTGCTCGACCGGCTGGGGCGCAAAAAAGCGGACACGGCCCCGATCCTCTATGCCTACGAGGGGGTGGAGCTGCGCACGCTCTATCTGCGCCAGAGCAAACGGGCCGAGTTCGACCCCGGGTACGCCGCGGCGCTGGAACGCGAAGCCGCCCTGGCGGATGATGATGCCCTCAACGCCCTCTATGTCGCCTTTACCCGGGCCCGGGAGAATCTTTATGTCGTGCGCAAACCCAAAGAGTCGATGTTCGAGCGGCTCGGCCTTACGCCGATGACGCTGGGCGAGGAGGGGGTGCTGGCCGCCGCGCCGGCGCTGCCGGAGGCGCCGAGGGATATCCCCTATACACCCCTGGCCCTCGGACGGCAGACGGAGGTCGTTAGCGCCGAAAAGGCGGCCGTCGCGGAGGAGCCCTTCGCCGTCACCTTCGGGCTGGCGATGCATTATGCGCTGGAGATGATGGCCGCCTTCGAGCCCGAGGCCCTGGCGGCGGCGATGACCGCCGTCACCAACCGCTACGGGGCACTGCTCGACGGCGGCGTATTTGAGACGATACGCGCAAGGCTGACGCGCCTGCTGGGCGATGAAACCTTCCGCCGCCTCGTCGAGGGGGAGATCGCCCGGGAGCAGCCGCTGATGTATGAGGGGGAGCTGCGCTACCTCGACCTGCTGGTGCGCCAGGAGGAGCGCTGGGTCGTCATCGATTACAAAAGCGCGCGCCGCTACGAGTCCGAACACCGCGAACAGGTCGGGTTCTACGTCAAGGCGGTTCGGGCGATCACGGAGATGCCGGTGGAAGGGTACCTCTGTTATGTGCTGGAAGAGGGGGTGGAGATCGTTGGGGTGTGACCCTTATACATAACTTAAATTCAGTAAATTATAAGTTTAAACGGATATACTTTCGCACTTTTATATTCACTAAGGGTCGCAAGATGAAATTTACGAAAATTGCATCGCCTGAGCAGATCGAGCGCAACTGGGTGCTGATCGATGCTGAAGGCAAAACATTCGGCCGTCTGATCACGGAAGTCGCGACGCGCCTCCGCGGTAAAGACAAGCCATATTTCACACCGAACGTTGACTGCGGCGACTTCGTCGTCATCATCAACGCTTCCAAAGCGAAGTTCAACGGTGCGGGCAAAGTCGCAAACAAAGAGTATTTCACGCACAGCGGTTACTTCGGTAGCACAAAGAGCGTCAAGATGACCGAGCTTCTCGAGAAGAACCCGGAAAAACTCTACAAGCTGGCTACACGCGGTATGCTTCCGAAAACGAAGCTCGGCCGTGCAATGCTGAAAAAACTCAAAGTCTATGCAGGCGAGGAACACCCTCACACTGCACAGATCGCTAAGTAAGGATACTGAATCATGGCAAAAACATACGCAACTGGACGCCGCAAGTCTTCCATCGCAAAAGTATGGCTGACGCCGGGTACGGGCAAGATTACCGTAAACGGTCTCTCCCTTGATGCCTGGCTGGGCGGTCTCGAAGCAAAAAAACTGCGTGTCAAGCAGCCGCTGGCAATGACAAAGCAGGACAGCTCCGTTGATATCGTCGCTACAACACTCGGCGGCGGTTTCGGCGGTCAGGCTGACGCGCTTCGCCACGGGATCTCCCGTGCCCTCGTCAAGTACGACGAGACATTCCGCGCGGTCCTCAAACCGGCGGGTATGATGACACGTGACTCCCGCGTCGTCGAACGTAAGAAACCGGGTAAACGCAAAGCACGCCGTTCACCGCAGTTCTCCAAGCGTTAACGCTTTTTCTGCTCCCTTCGGGGCAGATATTCACTTTCTTTATCTTTCTTTCACAAAACATTCAACTTTATTTATTTTTCTTTCTTTACCCGTTTCGTTAGAATCTGCGCACTTTTTTTTCAAGGGTTGGGTATTGAAATATCTAATAAGTGGCATGATGGCCCTTTCGGCGTCGCTGATGGCGGCAGACAACACTGTCGCGGCGTGGTTCGCGGACGGAAAGGCATACGGCAATATCCGGTACTACTACATTGAGACGGATAAGGATAACGGCGCAGGCACGACCTCTTCGGCCCACGCCAACACGATCGGCGGGGAACTCGGTTACGAAACGGCGGAGCTGCATGGTCTGAAGATGGGGGCGACCTTCATGACGACCAACCCCTTTGCGCTTCCCAATGTGGTCGATACCTCCATTATCGGCAAGGACAACGGTGTGCGCGGTGTGGCGGACCCGACGCAGGGCTTCTCCGTCCTGGGGGAGGCCTACCTGCAGTACAGCCGCGGGCCGATGACCCTCTGGTACGGCCGTAAAAAATATGAGACACCGCTCATTCATACCAAGGAGGTCCGGCTGCTTCCCTCCACGGTCCAGGGGGGGATGGCCGCGGCAACGCTGGGCGGAGCGACGCTCAGCATCGGCTACCTCGACCGTTTCAAACAGCGCACCTCCAATGACTTCGTCAATATCATCGAACACGCCCTCGGTGCGGACACCGAGACGGTAACAGGGCACACTGCCGGTTACGTGGCCCCCGTCAGCATCGTCTACAGCGGCTACGGCGCGAAGCTGGAGGCGTATGACTACTGCAGTCCCGACTTTATGAATGCCCTCTACGTCGGCGCGGGCTATACGCATGCGCTGGGAACGAGCGGGGCGCTCCTGAACGTGGGGGCGCAGTACATCAACCAGCAGAGCATCGGGAACGCCGCGGACAACCTTGAGAGCAACACGTCTATTACCGGCGGAAAGAAGCTGAACAGCAACGCCTTCGGCTTCAAGGCGACGCTCTCCCACCACGAGGGGAGCCTCTTTGCCGCCTACACGAAAGTACTTCGCAGTGCGAGCGACCATGACTCGCTCGTGCTTCCCTGGGACGGTACGCCGCTCTTTACGAACATGATCACGTCAAATGACCTCTTCCAGTCGCTCTACGGCAGTGCGTTTCAGGCCGACAGCGCCTATATCGGCGGTACCCAGGGGATCAAACTCGCTTATGCGCAGGGATTCGACTTTACGGGCATCAGCGGTTTCAAGGCGACGGTCAGCTGGGCGCAGTTCAGTAACAACCGCCCCGGGTATGACAAGGACCAGCAGGACATCAACGCTGTGCTGGCTTACAAGCGTGACGCCTTTTCACTGGCGCTCAAGGGGATCTGGGTCAGCAACAACACCGGGGCATCCAAGGACGGCACCGTCAGTCAGCTCGACAGCCTCACCCAATACCGCGTGATCGCGAACTACACCTTCTAACGTCATCATAAAAAGGAGAAGAAATGACACTCAAAACATTGGCACAATCCCTGGTCGCGGCGGCACTGATCGCTACGGCCTCCTCTGCGGCGGAACATGAATCGAAAGCGCACCACGAAGCGCACTGGGACTACGCGGAAAACGGTCCGGCCCACTGGGAAGAGTTCAGCAAGACCTGCGGCATCGGACATCACCAGTCCCCGATCAACATCGTTCCGGGCAAGTCCATCGCTCTGAACCCGCAGTATGTGCTCCACCTGGATGAGGATATCCATACGACGGCGGATATCATCGACAACGGCCACTCCATCAAGGTCACGCCGAAAGCCGGGGGAATGATTGAGCTTAACGGCGAAAAATTCCGTCTGCTGCAGTTCCACTTCCACGGCAAGAGCGAGCACACCGTCGACGGCAAGCGTTACGACATGGTCGCGCACATGGTCCACCAGAACCCGGAAACGAAGCAGCTGGCCGTGGTCGCCGTCTTCTTCACCGAGGGCAAGAACAACCCGATGCTTGACAACATCGTCGGCAACGTCGGCCGCGAAGCCCGTATCGACCCTCAGGATCTGCTGCCATCCGATACCGCGCACTACTTCCACTACATCGGCTCCCTGACGACGCCGCCGTGTTCGGAGAACGTACAGTGGTACCTGCTGAAGACGCCGGTCGAGGCCTCCAAGGATCAGATCGACGCGTTCCGCAAATACTACGTGGACAACGAACGTCCCGTCCAGGAGCTTTTCGACCGCTCCATCGAGGCGAACTAAGCCTGATTCGCCTCCTTTCGGGGGGCAGCACCCCTTGTTCTAATCTCCGCTTCTGTACAATGGCGCCATGCGCATTTTTTACCTGCTGATCTTACCGCTGTACCTGGCCGCGTCGACCCTGCACCTGGCGACCTCTTCCAACCCCGCACGCCTGAACCCGATCATTGCGACGGATACGGCCAGCAGCGAGATCGCCGGCTTTATCTTCAACGGCCTGGTGAAGTTTGATAAAGACGGCAAGGAGATCATCGGCGATCTCGCCGAATCCTACCGTTTCGAGGATAACCGTACCGTCGTTTTCAAACTGCGACGCGGCGTCAAGTGGCAGGACGGCGCCCCTTTCAGTTCCGAGGATGTCGTTTTTACCTACAACATTATCAACGATCCCTCCGTTGTCTCCCCCTACACCTCGACCTTCCGGATGGTGGAGTCGGTCACGGCGCCCGATGCCTATACGGTGAAGGTGCGTTACAAACAGCCCTATTTCAAAGCGCTGGAGACCTGGATGATGGGGATTCTGCCCGCGCACCTGCTCAAGGATGAGAAGAATCTTATGAGTAGCGCGTTCAATCTGAACCCGGTCGGTACGGGGCCGTACCGCCTGAGCAAGCTTGAGTTTTCAAAGCAGATCGAACTGACGGCATTCGATGATTATTTTGAGCACCGTCCGAAGATCGACCGCATCGCTTTTCACGTCATTCCCGACCCGACAACGCGTTTTTTGATGCTCAAGGCGGGCCAGATCGATCTGAGCGGGCTTGAGGCGATGCAGTACGAGCGGCAGCTGAACGCGGCTTTTTTCAAGCAGTTCCGACCCATCGAAGAGATCTCGCACAGCTATACCTACCTGGGGTTCAACCTTCGGCTGAAGAAGTTCAAGGACCCGCGGGTACGCCGGGCGCTCTCCCTGGCCATTGACCGGCAGGCGATGGTCGATATCCTCTTTATGGGACACGGCAGGGTCTGTACGGGCCCTTTCCTGCCCGGCGGCCCCGCCTATAATCCCGAAGTGCCCATTCCGCAGCCGGACCTTGAAGCGGCCAAAGCACTGCTCAAAGCGGCGGGCTATGACGACGCCCATCCGCTCACCTTCGAAATCGCGACCTCCAACGCCACCCCGGTCCGCCCCTACGCGGCCGAGATCATCCAGCACCAGCTCTCCAAGATCGGGGTCAAGGTGACGCTGCGCATTATGGAGTGGCAGGCCTTTTTGAACATGGTCGTCTTCCCGCGGGAGTTCGAGACGGTCCTGCTGGGGTGGGCGCTCTCCCTGACCCCCGACCCCTACCTGCTGTGGCACTCCGATAACGACAAGCCTGGCGCCTTCAACTTTATCGGTTACCACAACCGTGAAGTGGACAGCCTGATCGAACGGATGCAGCAGACGGTGGAGCGGGACCGGCTTTCAACGATCTGGCAGGGGATGTTCAAACTGATCACCGATGACGATCCCTACCTCTTCCTCTACATTCCCGACGAGATTATCGTGGTCGACAGACGGATCCATCCGATCGAGCCGGCGCTGGAGGGAATCTGGCACAACTACATCGATTGGGAAATGGCACCGGAGTGAATGATGACGATTCTTTTTGACCTGGACGGTACGCTGATCGATTCGACCGAAGCGATCCTCGAGAGCTTTCACCGCACTTTTGAGGTCCTGGGGGGCGAGCACCCTTCAGACGCCGAGATCAAGGCGCTGATCGGGCATACACTGGACGACATGTACCTGCGCGTCGGGATCGCCCCCGAGGCGGTAGAAGCGTATGTCCGGACCTACAAAGAGCACTACCGCCGCATCTCGACGCTTAAAACGGTGCTGCTGCCGCAGGCGCGCGAAGCGATCGAAGCCGCTTCGGCCGTCGCGCGGCTGGGGATCGTCACGACGAAGACCGGGCTCTACTCCCGGGAGCTGATGGAACATTTCGGGGTGATGGATGCCTTCGAGGTGCTGATCGGCCGGGAGGACGTGACCCACGCCAAACCGCACCCCGAACCAGTGTTGACGGCACTGGAGCGGATGGGGGGCGATCCGGCCCGCAGTTGGCTCATCGGAGACACCCGTCTGGATGCGGAAGCGGCACGCCGGGCCGGGGTGAGTTGCGTCGGTGTTTTAAGCGGATATGATAACGAAGAGCAATTACGCTTATTAACACCGTTTATAGAAAAAAATGCCCTCGAAGCGGTCCGATACATCGCAAACAAGGGGAGAAACGTAACGTTTTGACACCCTTTTTTTCTCTTCAAAAATGAAAAGCTGTATTTAAGAGCAACTGGTTTAGAATACCCGATATCTGAGAATAGTCATCATAAGTTAGTAGTATTATGCATATACTGTTCTTAAATTTACCCGAGGAGAAACCATGCTCGAAATCAGATGGCACAGCCGTGCGGGACAAGGTGCTGTAACCGGCGCCAAAGGACTGGCGGATGTTGTTTCCACGACCGGAAAGCATGTACAGGCCTTCGCCTTTTATGGCTCTGCGAAGCGCGGGGCGGCTATGACCGCCTATAACCGCGTTGACGACCATGAAATTCTTAATCATGAAAAATATATGAACCCCGATTTCGTCTTCGTTATCGACCCGGCATTGGTCTATACGACAGACGTGACAATCAACGACAAGCCGGAGACGGTCTACATCATTACAACCCATATGAGCACGGAAGACCTGGTGGCATCCCAGCCCAAGCTCGACGGGAAAAAAGTTTACACTGTCGACTGTATCAAGATCGCTCAGGAGACGATCGGCCGTGCGATTCCGAATACACCGATGCTCGGTGCTTTCATGAAGATTTCCGGCATGTACGACATTGAGTTTTTCAAGGACAGTATGAAACGCATTCTTGCCAAGCTGCCGCCGAAAATCGTTGATGCGAACATGGACGCGATCCAGCGTGCCTACGACGAAGTGAAATAAGGAGAGCAGATGAACAACGGATGGAACGATTTTGAAATCGGCGCAATGCTGCGCTCGTTCGACGGTGCGGTCAATGATGTCGCTACGACGCTTCAGGAAGACCGCCCCTACTCCAAATCGAACTCCTTTACGGCGAGTGTCGCAGACTGGCGTATCGAAAAACCGATCTTTAACAAGGACTACTGTATCGACTGTCAGTTCTGTTGGATCTACTGCCCGGATATCTCCATTATTTCCCGGGACAAGAAGATGGTCGGCGTCGACTACGATCACTGCAAAGGCTGCGGTATCTGTGTCGAGGTATGCCCGACGAACCCGAAATCCCTGCTGATGTTTGCCGAGCAGGAAGATGAAGACAAAGCACTTGCCGGCTGGCCGGAAAAAGAGAAGAAGGAGAACTAATGGCAGATAAAATGGAACTGCGCGACGTCGAGGTCTGGGACGGTAACATGGCCGCCAGCCAGGCACTGCGCCAGGTACAGATCGACGTCGTCGCGGCGTACCCGATCACCCCTTCGACCCCGATTGTCGAGAACTACGGTAACTATCTGGCAAACGGCTACATCGACGGCGAGTTCGTCATGGTCGAGTCCGAGCACGCGGCGATGTCCGGCTGTATCGGTGCTGCCGCAGCGGGCGGCCGTGTCGCAACGGCGACCTCTTCCCAGGGCTTTGCCCTGATGGTCGAGACCCTTTACCAAGCATCCGGTATGCGTCTGCCGATTATCCTGAATGTCGTCAACCGTGCCCTGGCTGCACCGTTGAACGTCAACGGCGACCACTCCGATATGTACCTCGGACGCGACAGCGGCTGGATTCAGTTCGATGCGTATAACCCGCAGCACGCCTATGACCTCAACTTCATTGCTTTCCGCGTCGCGGAAGACCATGAGATCCGCCTGCCGGCAATGGTCCACCAGGACGGCTTCCTGACGTCGCATACGGCGCAGGGTGTCAAAACAATGGACGATGACACTGCTTATAACTTCGTCGGCGAATTCAAGCCGATGAACGATATGCTCGACCTCGATCACCCGGTCACGCACGGTGTCCAGACCGAAGAGGACTGGCACTTCGAGCACAAAGCGCGCCAGCACAATGACCTGATGACGAAGGTCTTCCCGAAGATCGAAGCTGCATTCGATGCGTTCGAAAAAATGACGGGCCGCCGCTATAACATCGTTGAAACGTACAAGACGGAAGATGCGGATGCGGTTGTCGTCTGTATGGGAACTTCCGTTGAAACGGCGTACGAAGTGGCCGATGAGCTGCGTGCCGATGGCAAGAAAGTCGGCGTAATCGGTATCCGTGTCGTCCGTCCGTGGCCGCACGCGCAGATCGCAGAGGCCCTCAAGGGGATCAAAGCGATCGGTGCCCTCGACCGCTCTTCACCGAACGGTACCTTCGGGATGCTGTACAACGAACTGGCCGGTACGGTCATCAACAGCGGTGAAGCGAAAGTCCTGACGAACTACGTCTACGGTCTCGGCGGCCGTGACCTCACCAAAGTCCACCTGCGTGAAATCTACGCGGAACTGCTTGCCAACGCGGAAGCCGGAAAACCGACAACACCGCTGCAGCAGCTGATCGGGGTCCGCGGACCGAAGATCAGCTTCCACTAAGGAGAAGAGATATGAGCGAAATGAAAAAGATTAAAAACCTTAAAGAGTTTTCAACATCCGCGGACCGTTTCGAGGGGGCAAACCTCCTCTGTCCGGGGTGTGCGCACTCTATCATCGTCCGCGAAGTTCTCAACGCGACGAACGATGACCTGATCCTTGCGGCATCGACAGGCTGTCTGGAAGTTTGTACGGCGGTTTACCCCTATACGTCATGGGACGCTTCCTGGATCCATATCGGCTTCGAGAACGGCTCTACGGCTGTTGCGGGTGCCGAGGCGATGTACAAGGCTCTCAAACGCAAAGGGCGCCTGAAGCAGCCGGACCGCGAGCCGAAATTCGTTGCGTTCGGCGGCGACGGCGCCTCTTACGACATCGGTTTCCAGTGGATCTCCGGCTGTTTCGAACGCGGTCATAACATGATGTACGTCGTTCTCGACAACGAAGTCTACGCCAATACCGGCGGACAGCGCTCCTCTTCCACACCGATCGGTGCGAGCACAACGACAGCCCCGGCGGGTCGCGTCAGCTACGGCGAGAAGATGCACAAGAAAAACATGATGCAAATCATGGCGGCGCACGGCTCACCGTACGTTGCGCAGGTTGCACCGAACAAGTGGAAAGATATGGTCAAGAAGATCCAAACCGGTTTCGCGACCGAAGGCCCGGTCTTCATCAACGCCATGTCCGCCTGTACGACGGAGTGGAAGTTCCTTCCCGAAGATACGATTGCGATCTCCGATCTGGCGACGGACTCCCTGGTCTTCCCGCTCTACGAGATCATCGGCGGTACGAAGCTCAACATCACCTACCGTCCGAAAAATGTCATCCCGGTCAAGGACTATCTCGGTGCGCAGGGGCGCTTCAAGCACCTCTTCAAACCGGAGAACAAGCATGTCCTCGACGAGTGGCAAGCTCGTGTCGACCGCGACTGGGAATACCTCCAGCGCCGCGAAGAGGCCAGTGTCTAAAAGACACGGCTTCGCCCCCTATTAACCCCATCCGTTAAAGCCCCCTTCAATACACAAACGCTACCATTTGAAAAATTTTCATCCGATGTTAAAGGACAAATATGCCTCTGCTTGACAGTTTTACAGTCGACCATACCATCATGCCGGCGCCGGCAGTGCGCAAGGCCAAAGGGATGAAGACACCCTGCGGGGATGCCATTACGGTCTTTGACCTTCGCTTTTGCAAACCGAACGAGGAGATCATGCCCGAGCGTGGGATCCATACGCTCGAACATCTCTTTGCCGGATTTATGCGCGACCACCTCAACGGCAACAACGTGGAGATCATCGATGTCTCCCCGATGGGGTGCCGTACCGGGTTCTACATGAGCGTGATCGGTACGCCGGAGGAGGTGCGTGTCGCCGAAGCCTGGGAAGCATCAATGAAGGACGTTCTCGGTGTCGAACACCAGGAAGATATCCCCGAACTCAACCTCTACCAATGCGGTACCTGTAAAATGCACTCCTTGGACGAAGCCAAGGCGATCGCGTCGGGCGTGCTGGACAAAGGGGTCGGCGTGATGGACAACGATGCGCTGAAACTGGACCTCTCCAAGGTTGAAAAGGCGGTCTGCTGATGAAGCTGCTGCTGCCGATGGACCGGGAGGATACCCAGGAGGGTTCCCTCGTTCCGATCGCGGAGGCCAAGACTTGGGGTCTGGTCGACGTGGAGGAGGGGCAGGTCGTCGAAGTCCGTTTTTTCGCGGAGAAGGAGACGGCGCTGGAGGAGTGGCCCGATGCCGTTATCGTGCCGGGTGATTTTGAACCGGTGATGGAGTTCATCGAACAGCAGATGATGGTCCTTGTCGCGCATATGCAGCGTTCCATCGACGACATCGTCGAAGCCTTCCTCTTCAAAGAGCTGCACGAACTGGCGTTCTGACGCCGGTTTTCTTTCAAAAAAGCTGAATCAAGTATCAATTTTCCCTTATTTTTCTTAACATCTTAAAAACTGTATAATTACACCCAATTATACTTGGGCCCCCCGGTTTTACCTGGCCGGCGTGTGCCCGACAAAAGGGTTTTTATGGCTTTTTCCAAAGAGAAACGCAAAGGGACGATCAGCGGTATCATCTTTGTCGCGATCGTCGCCGCCGCCGCCACCTATATCGCGGCGCTGGCCCCGGTAGCGAAACTGGGGATATCTCCCTTGGTTGTGGGTATCGTGATCGGTATCTTCTACGCAAACACGCTGCATAACCATTTCCCGGAAGCGTGGGAGAGCGGGATTGTCTTCTCCGGTAAAAAAATCCTCCGTTTCGCTATTGTCTTTTACGGTTTCCGTATTACCTTCCAGCAGATCGCCGAGGTCGGTATCGAAGGGTTTATGGTCTCGCTGATCATGCTGGGCTCGACCTTTATCCTCGGGACTTGGCTCGGGAGCAAGATCTTCGGCCTTGACCGCGATACCGCTATGCTGACGGCATCCGGCGCCTCTGTCTGCGGTGCGGCTGCGGTCCTGGCGACGGAGCCGGTCCTCAAAGCCGAAGAGCACAAAGCGGCGATCGCCGTCTCCATGGTCGTCTTGTTCGGTACGATCGCGATGTTCCTCTACCCGGCACTCTACAGTGCAGGGGTCTTCGACATGACGCCGCGCGAATTCGGTATCTATGTCGGCGGCACGATCCACGAGGTTGCGCAGGTCGTCGCCGTCGGCGGTGCGTACGGCACCGAGGCGAGTGATGCGGCCGTTATCGTCAAAATGACCCGCGTTATCATGATCGCCCCGATGCTGATCCTGTTGGGGATCTACCTCTCCTACGCTGCGAAGAAAAGCGGCGGCGAGGGCGGTGTGATCAAGCTCGTCATCCCCTGGTTTGCCGTCTACTTCGTGGGGATGGCCGGTGTCAACTCCCTGATCCACGGCTACGTTCACGGCGGTGTGAGCGAAGCGGTCGCGGGGCTGATCACTACGACGATCGCTTATGTGAACGAGATCGATACGTTCCTGTTGACGATGGCCATGACGGCGCTCGGTATGGGAACGCGTTTCGCGAAGTTCAAAGGCCTCGGCCTCAAGCCGATCTACGCCGCCGGTGCGATGTTCGTCTGGCTTGTTGTCGGCGGTTACTTCATCACCAAAGCGGTCGTCGCTACGTTCTAGCACGACCTTTTCTTCAAAAAAGGCCGCTTCGCACGAAGCGGTTTCCCCCTTTTCTACATTCCCACCATGTGATATACGTTGTCTTTTGCGATCTACAATTGGGAAAATCCCCAATGGAAACGATCAATGAAATCAGTTTCGGACTATGTGAAAAGTGCACTCGTCGGTTTCATGCTATTGACGGGTACTATGGCGGACGGCAGGAGCCTGGAGGACACGCGGCGCAACAGCGATGACGTGCCGAAGCTTCAGAGCGCAGAGCGATCTCAGGAGGTGCAGGCACGCATCGAGGGGCAGTTCAGCCGCAGAGACGGTGCGCATATCGCGCTGACACGTTATCTGCGCAAACGGCTGCGTTTCCCTGAGAGCTTTGTCCATATCAAAACGTACTATCGCCGTGAAGGCGAGCGTCTGCACGTGGAGATGGTCTACCGGGCAAAAAATGCGCAGGGGAATTTCTGCACGGAGCGGATGCGGGCAGTGGTCTCGCCGGAAGGGGCGTTATTCGGTGTCCGCTGCGCGTGACGTATCTAGCTGCGCTGTTTTGGTCTCCCGGAAAAGACCGTTGAGTGTTGAGAGCAGCTGCATCGGGTCGACCTGGACGCCCTGCAGCATCACGGCAAAATGCAGATGCGGACCGGTCACGCGGCCGGTACTGCCGCTGAGGCCGATCGGTTCTCCTTTGGCGACGCTGTCGCCGACCTTGACGTCGATACGGCTGAGGTGGTAGTAGCAGCTGTAAAGCCCCTCCCCGTGGTCGACAAGCACGGAGTTCCCGGCGTAATAGCGCTCTTTGGCGAGTACGACCACGCCGTCGTTGACGGCAGCGACGGGGGAGCCGGGCTTGGCCCGGAAATCGGTGCCGGAATGAAAGCTCCTGAGGCTGCCGTTGAAGAGCCTTGCCGTGCCGAAAACACTTGTAACGTTGCTCTCCATCGGAAGGGCAAAGGGCGTAGACCAGAAGCGCTGCGGCGTAAAGCGGCCGTAGATCGCCATCGCCTCACGGTACTCTCTCGAGACGCGTTTCTGCTGTTCGGGATTCGGTTTGACCTTGGAGGGCTGGACATGAAGGGTTTCGGAGGGGTAGTTGCCGTCAATGATGCGGAAAGGGATCAGTTCGTCCCCTTCCGGGCTGAGACGGTGCAACTGCTTTTCTCCCGGTGCCGTGCGGTACCCGACGGGAATAAGGGCAATGCGTTGATCGGGATCGGCCGGATGCTGCAGCAGCGGGATCTCTTTCCCCCGGTAGAAAAGCCTCGCATCGTCATCGGCGGCGAGGCTGATCATGGCGGTCTGACCGTTGGCGATCTCTGTCGCAGCTGCCGGTAGCAGCGTGCATAACAGCAGCAGGAGTAAAAGAGATGACCGCATGAGGATCCTTTGGTGGATAGCTTTTAACAGTATAGGCGGTTTCAGGTAAAGCATCCTTTTAACGATAGCGGTAACGTGGAAGCCAGCAGCATTCCGGTCAGATTCGATAGCACGGATGACGTAGTACTTGGAGCAGTAGAGAAAGGCAACGGAAAGCTAATACTATACTTGATTAATAAAGTATATTTACTTGTGTATTATGATTTTTCTTTGATATGATCGCTCTAAAGATTGAAAAAGGTCCGCAAAACGACGGATCTGCCAAGGAGATATCATGGCTGCTGCATGCCCCGTGGCACTGATAAAAATAGATGAGAACCTGGTAAGACTGCAGGCGTTTCTAGTGGTAATAGCTGTCGCCGCATTTTTGTGGAGCGGCTCGTTCTGGCTGCTGGCGCTGCTGGTGTATGATTTCGCGATACGCGTTCTGGGGGCACCGAAGGGGAGCCCTTTCTTCCTGACAAGCCGGGCGGTCGTGAAACGATTGCCTGTCTCGGCGAAGCCGGTAGATGCGGGGCCGAAGAAATTCGCGGCGAAGATCGGATTGGTTTTCGTCATCACGGCCCTGCTGCTTGCGGTGGGAGGTTACGTTGAGGCTGCGACATGGCTGATGACTGTCATGGCGCTTTTTGCGTTGCTGGAAGCCGCCTGCGGCTTTTGTGTGGGGTGTAAACTCTATACGCTCTGTCTGCCGCTCTTTTCGCGGCAGTAGGGAACGTTACCAGTAGCGGACGCGGCCGCTGTCGACGTGGACGAAGTGGGAATCGGGATAAAAGCCGACCCCGCCGACTTTTTCACTGACGGCGGCTTTGCGGAGCATGGAGAGCTGCGTACCGGGCAGGTTGATGTCCATCGCTTTGCCAAGCATATGGAGGCTTTTTTTCGCGACGCCGGAAGTGTTGTTGTGCAGCATGGCATTGGTCTTCGGCGAGCGGTAGCCTGAAATGATGTGAAAGGCTTCTTTGCTGTCGAGTTTGGTACGGATGGCGTAGAGCAGGTCAAGAAGTTCAGGGTCCATTGCTATCTCCGTGCCCGTCCGGTAGTCCCTGAGGATCTTATTGATATCGACGAGGGATTCCGGGATAAAACTGCCTTCGGCCCAAAAAGTGGTTTTGAGGCTTTCACCCGTATGAATGTTGTAGAAAGAGAGCGTTTTCTCATACGCGTCGGCTGTACTGCCGAACAGTGTATTCGGAAGGGCGGCCGCCAGGGCCGCCGCCCCGCCCAGTTTCAAAAACGCTCTGCGATCCATTGTCTGTTCAAACGCCATCCGAATCCCCCTGTTTCTTATTTCTTATGTATATTATTATACCAAAACGAAACATGGTGGTGCATCAGTAGTTTAAATTACTTAGTATTTCTTAAGATAATGACTGAGTTTTCGATCGTACTTGTAGATGTCGTCGTAGAAATAGACCACGCCCTCTTCATCGACGCGCGCGGTCTGGTAGGTGATATAGACGGGGACGGGAGTGGTGAGACGGACCCAGCGGTTTTCGCCTGTCAACAGCTGTGTCAGGAGTGCTTTGTAAGTGATATCCGGATCATCGAGTGAGAGAAGGTAATGGGCCAGCTCCATCGGCTTTCTGACCCGGATGCAGCCGGAGCTATGGGTACCGTTGCCGTTTTTAAAGAGCGATTGTGAAGGCGTATCGTGGATATAGATATCGTAGGGGTTCTGAAAGAGGAACTTGACGTAACCCAGCGGGTTTTTTGCGCCGGGGTCTTCGCGGAAGGTATAGCGATTGGTATCGCTCTGCTGCCACTGCATCCAGTCGATGGTCCGGGGGTCGATGGGGTGGCTCTCGTCGGCGTCGTCGGCGGCGAAAAGCTTGATGTGTTTTACGGCCAGGTAGTGGGGATCGGTTTGAAGTTTCGGAATAAGGTCTTCGTTGAGGATCGTTGCCGGCACGCGCCAATAGGGGTTGAGGACGATGTAGCGCATCATGGAAGCGAAGGTGGGGGTCTCGCGTTCGCGGCGTCCGACGATCGCCCGCATGGTCAGCAGCGGTTCATCGTCCTGCATGACTTCCAGGGTGAAACCGGGGATATTGACGATGATATAGGGACCGCCGTTGTGGGGCGGCAGCCATTTCCACCGCTCCATATTGAGGCGGATCTTCTTCATGAGCACTGACGGGGACTGGGCCATCTTAGCCGATGTGACCGGACCAACGATGCCGTCTGCCGTGATGCCGTGGCGACGCTGGAAACGTTTGACGGCATCGCGCAGCCGCTCCGTCTCCTCCGCTTCGTCTTCGGAGGGGGGATCGACCAGGTCGCCGGTCATGGCGAGACGGCGGTAGACATTGGCGTCGTCGGCGTAGTCTGCGGCATGGGTACTCCAGCCTCCCGCGTCGGCGATCCGCCGATACTCGGCGAGGGCCGTACGCAGCCGCTGATAACCGATGTGGTTCGGTGCGACTGAGAGCAGGACATCCTGTACGCCGCCCTGCGCAACGTGCTCCGTCAGGAGGGCGGCAGGTTCGAGGAGCGAATTGTCGAATTCGTGGGTGGCATTGAGATCCGCGCCGTAGGCCTGGCCGTAATGCAGATCGTGTCCGAGTGAAAAAAAAGCATCGGTAAGCAGCACGTCAAGCTGTGCAAGCTGTAGCGTTGCATTCCCCTCCTCCTGGCGGAGGGATTGGATTTCGGTTAAATGGTAGGCGGGCGTATTGGGGTCGAGCCCTTCGTCCGCGATGCCGTCGATCATGAGCCAGAGCATGTCCGCGCCGGGAAGGAGACGGCTGTCGCGGCTCCAGAAGGGCGCGAAGCCGCGTGCGGCATAAAAACGCTTTGCTGCGGTCGCCAGCGCCGGCATCTCCGCTCTGGCGGTGACGTTTTCATCCGCCACGCTGCGGATTAGCGCGGCGACGGGGCCAGCAGCGACCGCTACGGGTTGCGTACGGTTGGCCTCCTCTGTACTTTCAAGGGCAATAATTTGTGTGCCAATGAGCAGCCACGCCTTCAGAACAGTGATCACGACCTGTTGAAAAGTAGAGTGTTTCACGTCTGCCGTCTTTTGATCGGGGATATATCCCTATTGTATCCAGATTTATCCCAAGGGGAAGAGCGGTTGACGGAGGCGGGGCGGTTTCAGGTTCGTCTGCGGTAACTGAGGGCCTCCAGGAGATGAACCGCGGCGATCTCGGGACTCCCTTCGATGTCGGCGATGGTACGGGCGACTCTCTGTAGCTTTTTGATGGCGCGGAAGGAGAGTGCGAAGCGCTGCACGGCCTGGGAGAGCAGGGTGTCGCTTTCACCGTCCAGGCGGCAGTAGGTGTCGATGCCGGCGTCGTCGAGGCGACCGTTGAGCGCCTGCTGCCCGCGCGAGCGTTGCAGGGAATGGACACGCAGCACCGTCTCGTGCATCGCTTCCGAGGTGAGCGAAGCGCTGTCCTCGGCCCGGACGGGCTGCATCTGCACATAGAGGTCGATGCGGTCGAGGAAAGGGTCGGAGAGTCTGGAGCGGTAGCGCCGGATCTCCAGATCGCTGCAGCGGCACTCCAGCGCGTCGTTCAGCAGGTTGCCGCAGGGACAGGGGTTCATCGCCGACACGAAGAGGAAGTCCGTCGGGTACTCCACCTTCGAGTGGACGCGCGAGATGCGGATGCGTCTGTCCTCCAGGGGCTCGCGCAGGGCTTCGAGCACCTGTTTGGAGAAGTGGGGGAGCTCATCAAAGAAAAGGATGCCGTTATGGGCCAGCCCCACCTCGCCGATTTGGGCCCGGTGGCTGCCGCTGTCATTTCCAATTATTTATGCTACAATCGAAAGGCAAAGCCCGTGTATTCTGATACAAAATTCCAACTAATTATGCAAATATTTCCAAATATTTGTGCAAAACCTTTACAGAATTCCAATTATTCATGCAACTTCTTGGAAGTGGAAAAATGAAGATTTCATTGAAAAATAGAAAAATCGGATACACCTATGGAAGCATTTCCGGCTATTATGCATTTAGGAAAGAGAAGAGCATAGCGTTTGAGTCGACGCTTGAAAGAGATTTACTTGTTGTACTGGAGTTCTATGATCTGGTACTGGATGTTATAGAGCAACCGGTGACACTAGAGTACTTTGGTGCTGATGGCAACTGCGTGCAATATACGCCGGACTTTCTCGTGCATTTCAAACTTTCTTCCCAAGGCAATGCACGAAAGCCTTATCCAAAGCCAATGCTTATTGAAGTTAAACCATCTAAAAAGCTCAAATCTGACTTCTCCACGCTCCGCCCAAAATTCAAGCTTGCCACAAAATACGCTTTAGAGAATGGATATGTGTTCAAAATCTTCGATGAAAAGAAAATCCGTGGGCAGGCCTTCAAAAACATTAGTTTCTTAGCAAGGTACAAAAACTACGAGTATGATCCTGATGAGCGACATCGCATCATTTCAAATTTAATGATTTTGGGGGAAGTGACTATAGAGAATTTACTCGCATCACTCTACGTCACTGATAGCGAACGGGGTATAGGACTCGGGCATGTATGGCATTTGATCGCGAACAAACACGTAGTATGCGATATAGGGTTGCCTTTGGGCAAGCATACAGTGGTCTGGGCGAAAGAAGAAGAGAATAACTGTTTGGGAGCTCACTATGCATTCTGAGACGGAAGCACATAAACTCGACAGACGCCTTGTAAAAGTTGAAAAAGATGGCTATGTCCAATACCAAGGCGAAGTATATAAAGTGTCACTGATTATCGACCCACACGAGATTGTTGGGATAAATACCAAGACCGGAAGTGCAACAAGGTTATTGGCTAGGGACTTAAAACCAATAGAGTTTAGTGAATCAAGCGGCTATGAGATTATCGACAGGGATATGTTGGATATTTCTGATGAGACTTGGGAAAAAGTAGAGCGCCGATATGAAGGTATCAAACCAATATTGAATGGAGCTTCCAAGGTTGAAATCGAACAACATGCAGAGCAGATGAATGTCCACTATACCACCTTGTATCGATGGTATAAAGAATACAGGGAGAGCGGGACAATTTTAGGTCTTGCACCACGGAAGAAAGGCCCAAAGCCTGGTAAGTCAGGAATCAACAGCCGGGCTGAAGCAATTATCCAGGAAATGATCCAAAAATTCTATTTGACTAAACAACGACCAAACGTATCGTCCATCATCCATAAAGTATTTAATCAGTGCAAGCAGGAGAATGTCACCCCACCCGGCAAGAATACGATTAGAAATAGGATTGCCGGTATTTCAGAATATGAACGACTAAAAAAACAGGGAAATGCGTCGATCGCAAGGGATAAGTTTGAGCCAAAACCTGGGAGCTTTAACGCTGAATACCCGCTGCAGATTGTACAGATTGACCATACCCGTGCCGATGTCATCCTTGTCGATGACGAGACGAGGGCACCTATCGATCGACCATGGCTCACCGTAATGATTGACCTGTATAGTCGAATGGTTGTGGGATTCCATCTGTCCCTAGAAGCCCCCAGTGTTACATCGGATGCATTGTGTATTGCAAACGCAGTGCTTCCAAAAGATCAAATCCTACTTGAACATGGCATTGAGGAGGAGTGGGATGTCTGGGGGTTCCCGCAAACTATTCATTCCGATAATGGTGCAGATTTCAGATCAGAGAGCCTGAAGAGGAGTTGTCTTGTATATGGAATGAATTATATGTTTAGGTCGCCAGGCGTTCCCAGCCTAGGTGGGCATGTCGAAAGAATGATTAAAACAATCATGGATGAAACGCACAATATCCCCGGTACGACGTTTTCAAATATCTTTGAACGCAAGACATATGATTCCGAAGGCAATGCGATGATGACTTTTTCGGAGTACGAAAAGTGGCTATTGCTCTTCCTTACCAAAATATACCATAAGCGTCAGCATCAAACTTTGGGAGTGTCTCCAGAGGCGAAATGGAGAGAGGGCATATTTGGCAGCGCCTTGCATGAAGGCGTGGGGTATCCCCCAAAACCATCCGATCCGCAGACTGTTTTGCTTGACTTCCTGCCAATGGTTATGCGCACCATCCAGCGCAACGGTGTAAATATCGACGGACTGAACTATTATGACCAGTCTCTACGCCCATTCATCAACCAGATTGATCTGCAAACAGGAAAAAAGAAGCAATTCATTTTTAAAAGAGACATTCGCGATATCAGCTTTGTGTGGTTTTATGAGGAAGTGAACCAAGTTTATTACAAAGTGCGTTTGGCTGACATGACCATTCCAAGGATGAGTCTATGGGAGTTGAAAGAAATCAGAAAGAGACTGAAGAATGCAGGTACGCAAGCCATTACGCCGTACAAACTAGCAGAGGCATATGAGGAACTGCATGAACACATCGAAAGTTCTTCACAAAAATCAAAAAAAGCGAGACGGCAGCTTCAGAAAATAAAGAATCAGGAGCATTCTAAGCAGAAAGATCCAAAGCCGATTGTTAAGACAGAAGAGCCGGCAAAAGCCGGGGATGAAAGCCTATGGGATGACGATGACCTTCCCGTTTTTGATTAGGATTGTAGAGTGAGCATCCCATATTCCCATATCCATGACGATTATAAGCATCTACTTGATCTGGATGCAGAACGCCGCATTGCTTCACTTGATGAAGACGTATGGATCAATTACCCAAAAAGCGACAGCGTCATTCAATTGCTAAATAGAATCATCAATATGCCCAAAAAACCCAGGATGCAAGGGTTGTTGATAATTGGAGAAGCAGCTATTGGGAAGACGTCCATCGTCAATAGATTTGCCCAAATGCACCCGGATGTCACTTTTGAAGATGAGGACCGGATAACACATGTGCAACGGCCTGTCATACAGGCTGTAATGCAAAATTCGGATGAACGGGAACTTTACATTGCTATTCTGGAAACGTTCTTAACTCCATTTAGGAAAAACGATACACGCTTGAAGCTGAAATACCAGGCCATTTCTTTGATGCGTGCTTGCCATGTCAAGATGTTGATCCTGGATGAAATCCATAATTTACTACGCGGAACCCCGGTGCAGCAGAGAAGCATCATGGATGTCTTAAAAAACCTTAGCAACGAGCTGATGATACCCATTGTAGGTGTCGGCGTCCACGAAGCAGCACTTGTCTTGGGGTCGGAACCCCAACTCGCGAGCCGCTTCGACATTGCGAGATTGCCTCTGTGGGATATGGACAAAAACTTCAGAGCACTGCTTGTCGCTTTCGAAAAAAGGCTTCCTTTGAAGAAGCCTTCGCATATCGATAGGAAAGAAAAGGCAACACTGATATACCAGTATTGCCAGGGGAATTTGGGGGATCTGCACAGGCTTCTTGTGGAATGCAGTAAAAGCGCGATAGAACGGGGGCTCGAAGAGATCACTGTGGATCTCATTAAAGAAAATCAGTGGGTCATGCGTTCGAATAAACAAAGAGCACGCGAGATACCGCTTTGATCCCTGTGCGGCCAAAACCCTGGGAGGATGAGATTCTGAGCTCTTGGTTGATTCGCTGTTCCATTATGAACGGGAGTGATCCCACCAGTTTTGCGGATGCGATTTGGCCGAAGTCCAGGATGTGGACCAAGGATATGGATCGATTCTTGCCGGAGGATAAAGTATATGCTTTGTCTGAAGCTACCTCGTTATCCCCTGGAGAGATCGTTGGGATGACACTGGCCGGCGTAATAGAAAAAGTAACCCACCTCTCCCGAATGAAACCAACCATAGCATGGCCATGGGTTATTCCAACTGGTAGCCGCAGCAGAAAACGAGTAAATGGTCTTCACTTTTGTCCAAAGTGTCTTGGACTTTCGACTGTCTATTTCAAGAAGCAGTGGCGCCTCTCATGGAACGTCGCCTGTCCTCATCACAGCATTCTGCTACATATTCATTGCCCTGCATGCCATTCCGTATTTTCCCCCCAGCTGGTGCAATATGATGATGGTGACGTCTCCAAGTGTCATATGTGTGGTTATGACTTGAAATCGACCAGCTCCTTGCCGGCAAACGAGATGGCTTTGGATCTACAGGAGTATCTCAATGCAATAGCTATAAATGATCAATATGCAAAAGATGTTTTTCCCTTGCTGGAGGGGAAAACACATTTGGTTTTTGCGACCGTGAGATTACTAATGCGTTTTTTTCGCAGAGCCGATCGTTGCCAGGCTGTTCAGAGGGTCGTGGGTAGGCTCGACGGGCAAGAAGAAAGGCGCTTGAAACATGCCGGCAATCTACTTGATATGGCTGGCGTAGATGAGCGGCACTACCTGTTGACTCTTGTCGGAAAGCTCTGCAAAATGCAGCATAACGATGTTCTTTTTATTTTACGCGAGGAAGGCGTAACGCGTCAAATGTTTGAAAGAACAAAGTGCGAGTTGGAATCGACGATAGACGACATAATGGGTGCTCTGAAAGACAACGTAAGAGGAGAAGTGCATCGGAAGTTGTCAACGAGATCTTTAGAGCCAAAGAGCAAGCGTGAGATCGAAATTAAAATGGACGAGCTCAGGAGATATCTGTGAAAGAAACTCATTGCAGCAGTTGTGCAAAAGTACTGGATGGAGAGTGGTCGTACAGATACAGAGGAGAGCGTTTCTGCCGCCAATGTTTTGAATCGAATTTTACCTTGCGAACATGCACAAAATGTGGCCGAAAAAAGAAAGTTCACAACGATCTAGTGGTTGCTGTTTGCAAGATATGCCAAGTTAAAAATTCCCCGTGTATAAGATGTGGGAAGACTGACTATACGCCAGGATTGATCAGTGGACAAGGACCGGTATGCAACTCATGCTCAAAGTATTTTCGCCCCTATAAAACTTGTACAGAGTGCGGAAAAACTACATACACTGTCTCTAATAGAACATTTAACGATGGAAAGGTGGCACTTGTTTGCCAATCTTGCTACAACAAGCACTTGCCTGTCTGCTCTCAATGCAGAAAACAGAGAAAGGCTTATACATATGATGATGAACAAAAGCCAGTATGCCGGATTTGTGCGTTGGAGGGAACACGGACATGCAAAGTTTGTGGCGAGGAATTCCCTGCAGGCGTTGGTCGTATTTGCACGTCGTGCAGCAGTAACAACTCGTTAGGCCGCCAGATTGATTTTGGTCAGCATGCCTTGTCACCCTTTATGGCCGAATATTTTACACAATTTTCACAGTGGCTTGTGAAAAGAAGAGGCTCGCAGTTCGCTTCCAATAAGATCAAGCAATATTTTCCTTATTTCTTTGACCTGGATCGTTTTGCAGAAGAGCTAGAAAGGCATCCATCTTACGAAGAACTCGTTGACCGTTTCACGGTGGCCAGAACACGTCAAAATCTTCTTGTGAGCATTTTTCTGGATGAGATCGGAGTGATCAGAATTGACAAGAGAGTACAGGAAGAATACTCCAACATGGATATGATTGAACGTTATCTCGGTAGATTCCCTAAGAAGACTTGGCAAGCGGATATGCTTCATAAATATTCTGAACACTTGCATACAAAGCTTCAAAACGACCAAACGACGGTACGGTCAATACGGTTAGCATTAGGTGGCGCCGTAAATTTATTGCATTACTGCAGGCATTTTGTGCCGGTCGAATTATCCAATAAAGCCCTGCATGGGTACCTATGGAAATTCCCTGGACAAAGGGGTACTTTGACAGGGTTCGTCAATTTCGTAAACAGCGGATATTCAATAGACCTCCAGCTTCCAAACGCGGGCAAGACAATACTGCATACTCCAACTAAAAGCCGCCAATTGCTTGAGCGTCTCTTTTTGGAGGCACTTAGAAGCGGAGAACAGGATCTAAGCAGTGTTGTCAAGAAGACTGTACTCGCTATAGAGTATCTGCATCATGTCGGTATTCCGGACAATGTTGTAATTGAACTACGTGACATAAAAAGATCAAAAAAGGATAGCAGCTGGAGTGTACGTTTGGCAGGAAGGGAGTTTTATTTGCCGGAGGAGGTCACTCCTGCGGCAAAATGATCATTTATCCTTGCAGAACGCTTCGTGGAATGAATGATATTCACTAATCAGGTGTATATCTCTCAAAGAAGCTTTTTCGTTTTTCTTGTGGCGCAATTTTGTTGATCTCAAAAGCATATTGACATATGTTGGATAAGTTGCGTTACCATCGCATATTTTTTTTAGAGAAGAGCTATTTTTATCTTGTACAATTTCCTGGACCACTTCCTTTGGGTAATAATAGACGATGTTGTCTCTAATGCCCATCATGAGAATAATCTGCGATTGGTTTTGATCAGAAAACTGAACCTCTTGAATGGCCGGTAAAGTAGATTCCATGGTATAGCTTTCTACAGCCATATCAACCAGGTAATCTTTAAAAAGAGGGTCGTCAACTTTGAGATAAGTCGCTCTCACAAAATTCACCCCTGAAATCATCAATGTAATAGCTAGAAAAATCATTGCTCCTGCTGTAATAGTGACTAACGCACTTTTGATGGAATCAAGCAAACTAGGTTTGCATTTGATGATATATTGTTTGCTCATCTTTTCAAGCACATGTAGTGGGAGTACTCCACCACCTCCCATGACGAGTGTATACGCAAGTATCAAGCCGCCAATGAATAGAAGGGTTTCTTCTGCAATCAGAACGACCGATTCAATTGAGATGGAATGTAGTGGGAATCCGAAGATTAATAGTCTGACAACAATGCTCACGACGACAATAGAAAACATCGCAATGAACAAACTCAGTACATTGCCAATCGATAGCTTGTTTTTTACTTCGTCGATGAAGTGTCTGATCGGGTTGGTGTCAGTGAATTTTTTTGTTTCGGACTCAAAGGGACAAAGATGTTTCTTGATTACTGCAGCACTCTTTTTGTCTTTGACTGGTACTACAAACAAATCAATGAGCAGGTTCTTCCGGTCTTGTCTTGGTTCAAGAAACGAGTGCAGTCCAGACTTAAACTCCATGCGCATGATGTCCTCAAACAAATTAGGCCTATTCCCCGATATGGCTTGCATTGTAAAAATGATGCTGTTGGTTATTTGATCGGTAACACATATAAAGAAAAATACTTCTGGCCGCTTGCCATCTTTGGGGGTATCCAAAAAGGAAAGGGTGTAATTGTGCTGATAGGCCAGGAACTTTTCTACTGTTGTAGATGTGTGGTATTGACCATATGCACTACATAGTTTCACGAAGTCTTTCATATAATTGTCTGTCATAGAACCCTCCAATGTTTTTTGTGCCTGCAATATAGCAAATAGATAAAATATTGTTCAAAAATATTTCATATTGCATCTTGTGGTATCACATATTGTGTTTTAGATAGTCGATACAAGGAAATGAAATGATAAAAACTCTTGCCATACTCTTACTATTGACAGCTTTACTATCAGCAATATCCATTCATGAGAAAGATTTTGGGAATGTCCGGATTGCAGAAGTGACAAGTATTTATGATGGGGACACATTTAGGGTGAATATATTAGGTTATCCCGGAATTATAGGAGAACGCATCCCCATTCGGCTAAACGGCATTGATACGCCCGAGATAAGAGGGAAGTGTGATAAAGAAAAAATCCTGGCACGCAAAGCAAAGCAGTACACTGTACATGCCTTGAGGGCTGCGAATACGATTGAATTAAGGCATATGAAACGAGGAAAGTATTTTCGAATTGTTGCAGATGTCTATGTGGATGGGAGAAGTCTCGCTCGGGGACTGATAACCAGTGGTTTTGCCGTGCCTTACGATGGTGGTAGAAAGACAAAAGACTGGTGTGAGTAAAAAGGTTGACTAGTTATCATGAAGGTTGAAATTCCTACGATTTCGGATCTTAGAAACTCTCAAGTAATCGGATTGGGGAATGAGGTGCTGGCTAGAGGAGTCTCGGTTTATGTCAGACCCCTGGGTATGGCATTGGGGGAGGATGAAATGGTCAAACTCTGCCCAGACGGCAAATGTCAAATTGTACACATTGATGAAGAATTTCATGAGGTCGTTCTTAGCAAGGTGGATGAACATAATCACATCAAGAGAGTATTCGAAGACTCCTTCTAAAGTTTAACACCTAGATGGTGCGTATGCAGATTTTCAGCCGGACTGCAGGCTGGAACATTCGTGTCAATGATGAATGAAAATTGCAAGCACACTGTTTGACTCATTCAAGCTCTAGAGTTGTATAAAAGAACAACCAAGTATAGGGCACACTAACATATATCTTCACATTAATAAATTTATTTCCATACTGTTACAGTGATACATAATTAAGTAAATAATTAGAAACAAACATATACTATTGTGAAAAATTAATTAAAATAACCAAAATAAATCTACTATGTTTCTTCAAATGATGACGGATTTTGTAGTAGAGAAAGGTTCAATGAGTAATGATCAGGCATTTTTCCAAACAGACCAGTTTATTATTACTGTCAGGGGTGAGTCTAGCTTTTATAGGTTGTAATAGCGGTGATAGCGATCATCAGGCGAGCGTTAATATTGACACGAGTAATCAGCAGCTCTTAGTTGCTACACTTTTCGATTCTATAGACAGTACTACGCCACAACTCCCCTCTGTGAAAGAGACAAAAACACCGGATCCCTCTTCGATGTCATATGCTGAAGCGCTTGCAAGTATCAAAGGAGAATCAGATTCAAAAAAAGAGACGGTCTCGACTTGCAGTGGAGGGGGAATGATATATTCCAACGGTTCGGAAGGCAGCGCAGAACTAAGCTATGAGAACTGTGTAGAAGGAACGACAACGACGAATGGAAAGATTACAGTCATTTATGACGATACGACCGGAAGCGTCAGCTATACATTGTCGGACTATAGTTTGGAAAATAGCAGTACCTCTTACAAAACACCCAAGACGACATACACTCTTTCTAGCGGCCACATTGCTTATGTCACTTCGGGTGAGAGAACCATTGATGGCAAAAAGGTCGAGTTTGACCAATACAAATATGCGCTTGATATTGTCGGTGACACGATGCGTATCGCAGTGAACGGATATTTGAAAACCGATGCCGTCGGCGATTGGATGGGCGTCAAGACCGAGAAAGCAATGCAATTCAAAGAGGGTGTTTGCCCTGATTCAGGTGACATGGCGCTTCTTGGCAGTGGATCCACCTTGGAACTTAAGTTTAGTGAGGACCACAGCATTGGCCTTTACCTGAATGATGAGTTGACTAAAAGCTTTGGCGACTGCAATGTGCTTCCGGTTCTATCAGAAGCCGGTGCTTGAATTACAACACTCCCAATTTTTACAATTTAACACTACCGACATAATACGAAATTAAAAGGATGAGAATGTTTCATTTTATGAGAAAGCTTTCAACAGTCATTTCCCCGGTGCTCGCTTCGGTCTTTCTTTTTTCCTCTACGATAGGCACTGCCCAGGCATCTGTAAGGAGTGTGACCGCTCCTTTTCTTTTGGGGGCACAGCAAAATTCTCATAAGGAATCAGACCCATCTTTACTGATGTTTGATGGAAATAATCATTCTGTTTTTTCACCTGAAAAAGCTGTACTGGTTGAACGTGATTTCAATGCTCCGGTACTCCTGAAAGGTTTGAAGCTTCTAGGGGGAACAGACTACGAAATCAGCGTTGACTACTTCATCAATGGAGTATGGGAACAGTGCCAGGCGTGGAGTGGTCTTAAACAACCTTCTTCTCAGTGGCATACTTATTCCGTGGCAGAACCGATTGCCGCTGAAAAAATCCGTATTTCAATGGTTCCTTCGAAAAAAAATGGCAGAGGTGTAGGAGAGATTCAATTCTTGTCTGACCAGAAGATAGAAAACTCTTCCAGTCGCGTTTTCGATGATACGGGTATCAAAGATGGATACCGTAACGTCTATCCAATGCAAAAGTCAGTGAAACAGGAGTATGGCAGCACGACGTTTGCGTTGACGACGGCGTTGCATGCTGGCCAGATCGCCCGCGCATGGCTGGAGTATGACGTGGAGGGCGTCAGTGGCGGCGCCAGCGTGATCCGAGCTATTAACGACGAACTCGCTTTGGGCGGTTTACTAATACAGGCGACAAGCACGAATGGGGCAAAGAAGAAGGTTCATGTCCGCGAAGAGATTAATCCGGAATCACTCCATGCCGGCTTTAACCGAGTCAAATTCATCAATCATGAGAGAGGAGAGATTCCTGAACCTTACTCAGTAAGCAATGCAGTGCTTTCCCTTTCGACTGCCAAGAAGCTTGAGCAAACTGCGGGTGCTCGCCTTGCAGTGTTCACGCCCCAGAAGGGCCTATCATATAAAGAGTATGCCTATATTCGGGGGTTTGTACAGGCAAATGGCCAAAACATCAAAAAAGTGACGGTTGACGGGAAGGCTGTACCTGTCAACGGGGGAGCTTTTGAGAGTCTCGTCAAGGTAAAGGGCACAAAAGAAGTTGTAGTCCACGCAGTGATGGAAAATGGCACCACGTTAAACGAAAAGGTCGCAGTCAATACGACGCTAGCCCTTATGCAAGCAAAAAGCGTGCAACTCAGCGAGAGCGGTGTCGCGCTTCTCAGTGGAAAGCAGCCCGTCTTGCAAACCCGAAGCGTCTTGGCAAGAGCTGGGAAGACAACTCGTATTACATTGGGTGAAGCAACGCTTGAGGTACAGAAGCAGGCATTGAAAGCAAATCGCCAAATCAAGGTCTCTACTCTTGGAGAGAGGGATCTCCCCCCGCTGGATCCAGGCATGGTCAATGTCACCAAAGATCAGCAGGGTTATCGCTTCTTGCCACATGGAACCAAGTTCGATAAGGAAAACCGGCTGGAGTTGGCTTACGACGAGAGTAAGCTTCCAAAGGGGAGTAGCGCCAAAGATGTCAAGACATATTTCTTTGACGAAGAGACCGGGCGATGGCTGCCTCTGCCGAAAGTAGCGGCTGCATCGGGAGTAGTTGCCTCGACAACTACCCACTTTACGGATATGATCAATGCCGTCATTAAAACTCCCGATGCCCCGCAGGCAAAGGCATATGGCGCTACGCAGATTAAAGATCTAAAAGTGGCGAATCCTGGCGCAAAGATCAATCTTATCCAGCCACCGAAGGCGTCAACGCAGGGGGATGCGCAATTGAGTTATCCTCTGGAGATTCCTGGCGGAAGACACGGCATGATGCCGCAGCTAAATGTCAACTATAGTTCCGGTTCTTCGAATTCATGGATGGGACTTGGATGGAACCTTTCGACACCGAGTGTCGGTATTGATACGAGGTGGGGTGTACCGCACTATTACGATGATAATGAAAGTGAAACATATATGCTTGGAGGGCAGCAGCTTGCTCCCCAGGCGCATCGTAGTGCACCGGTTTCCCGGACATCCGAGAAGCGTTTTTACCCTCGTGTAGAGGGGACATTCAATAAAGTTGTCAGGCACGGGAGTGATCCGAAGCACTATTGGTGGGAAGTGACGTCTAAAAATGGTGCAAAGAGCTTTTATGGGGGTAAACCATCTAGCGGGGTCGACCATGCAGCGGTGTTAACCGATTCGTTTGGCAATATTGGACATTGGGCGCTTGTACAGTCAATCGACGTCTATGGCAATACTGTGAATTATACGTACGAGAAGGTGCGGGATTCCGGTATGGGTGATGGAAAAGGAGGCGTTGATGGATTCGAACTTTATGTTAAGAAAATCAATTATACCGGATTCAACGGAGATGACGGGGCATATGACGTTGTGTTCATCCGTGACCGGGATCTGCAAGAGCCCCGCCGAGACGATATTACGATAAGTGCAAGACTAGGCTTTAAACGGGTTACTGCAGATCTCTTGAGAAAAGTGGAAATCCGTTTCCAGGAAACTACGTTCCGCACATATTCATTTGAATATACGAAGGGTGCCTTCGAGAAGACGCTTCTCAAAAAGATTGAACAATACGATGCGGAAGGGTCACTCTTTAACACCCATACATTCAATTATTTTGACGATGTCCGGAAAGACGGCAAATACGCACCGTTCGAAAAGGAGAAGAAGCAGTGGTCTGTGGACCCTGTTGCTTACGACGCCGTACCTTCCAATGAAACGACAGTTCCTGCGGCACCTTTGGTTACTACAAGTACATCCGGATCGGCAACGACAACGCCGATGGCGACACCATCGTCTGTGGTTTCCACTTCGAGTACAGAGACCAGTATTAAAGGGCTGATGGAAGCCCTCTCCCATGTGAATGAACATTCGCGTCTCAACCTTGATCTTGAGGGTATCGTATCCAAGGGGAATGCCCTGGCGGAAGGCTTAAGTAGCAAAAGTGGATTTGAGCATGTTCAGGTGTCCGTGCAGGGTGTTGATGACGAAGCCATTGCGGAAACAGCCCGTGACGGCGTAGCGGACCTGATATATTCCAGCGGGGATGACACAGCGCTGGATTACATCCGTGTCTGGCAAGCACCTTTTGCTGGGACGGTCGCTATTGATGCTCCGCTTGCCCTTGTTTCCGTGGGGACAAACGACCAAGCAGATGGTGTGCGCGTCTCGGTGCAACACCAGGATCGTGAGGTTTGGAATACAGTAATTGCTCCGGACGATTTCAACGTCAAATACCCTGAAGGCACTGATGCAATCATTGTTCAAAAAGACGATTTGATTCTTTTCAGAGTTCATGGCCTTTCTAACGGGTTTAATGACGTCGTTTCATGGAGCCCTGCGGTTTCGTATTTGGATAAACCCGTAGGCACGTTTGACGCGAACAACCTACCTCTGTATGACTACAGCTATACGAAAGAATTCCTTCCGTTGGCTGCTGCTGCCGACTTGCCTTACAGCGGTACCATTATTGTACAAGGAGAAATTCTCAAAGAATCCCTTTCGGATGATGTCAACCTTTCGCTTGTGAAATACAGTGCGGCTTCAGATCAAAGCAGTGTCCTGTGGAGCTATGCCAGTAAGGCACAGAATAAGCTGCAAGAAGAACCGGAATATGGCGAATTCGATGTTGAAGCGGGAGACAAGGTATTTGCTGTCGTTTCCACGCAAAGTCCTATCGATGCAAAAGCGATTGTTTGGAAACCGGTTGTTACATACAAAAGTATGAAGAAACGTTTCATCGACCGGGTGATCCTCGGAGATGTCGATCTGCCGGCTTTGGCCACGGAGATTCGGCCCGCCTTTACACTTTACCGTCCCTTGAAAGAGAGTACGGCCTGGAGCGTGCCGTCAGATGGAACGATGCTTTTCGACGCAGCAGTACCAGGAACATGGGATGGAGCAGAACCGTTAAACTTCACTGTCAAGTCCGGCGGCGAACTGCTGGCCAAGCAGCAAATAACAATGCAAACATTAATGACTGGGGCCTATAAGCCGTTGAGTGTTGACGTTACCCAAGGGCAGGACGTCTATGTCGATTATAGCAGTCTTGGAACGGTGTCCGGCGTCGAAACAACTTATTGGCATCCGGACGCAACGTTGAACGGCAAAACTGTCGAGTTTGATGCGGCGGGTCTTTCCGAATTGCCACTTAACTACGAGGTCTTCTACCGCGGCTGGGGAGAATACGTCTTTATGGCGGCAGATGGGGACAACATTTCACCGGTGAAGGTTGCTGACCTCATGGGGGCTGTTTCGGATCCAACGCGTACACTGCAGAGTGCCAACGCTGCTACCGATAGCAATAGTACTGCTGCGACCGATGAAGGGGCAAGTACTGCATCGGTAACTGCGCCGGCACTGAGAAGTGCGATTGTCAACGGACAGAAGGTTTATGTTATTCAGTCTGCTCCGGAGGTGAAGAGCAGCAGCGTGATATCGCAGATCGGGTTCCTCTCGGCTTTGAGCGGTTCTATTTCAAAAACCAAGACGCTCAGTGCTTCAGCAACGGTTGGGCCTGTCGGCGACACGAATTCCAAAACGTTTACTGTCGGGGGCAAGGCTGGATCCAGCTGGACCGAAGATAACGGCGTACTAGCTTTTGTCGATATTGATGGCGACTCCTTGCCAGATCAGGTATTTGACGATGGCGATCACCTCAAATACAAAAAGAACCTTTCACACTCCGGGATTGAACGCTTTGGCGTCGCCAAACTGATTTATGGAGTAGGTGCCTTCCACCACAGTAAGTCGAATTCTTCAAACAGGGGTGCAGAAGCACACTATTATGCGTTTGCCGGCGTAAATAAAAGCAAGACAACGACGACAACGGATATCTATTTCTCCGATGTAAACGGTGATGGTCTGATTGATGTAGTAAAAAAAGGAGTCGTCTATTACAACCATATCGACAGCGAAGGCAAGCCGATCTTTACCCTAAACAGTGCAGATACTCCCAACCCGATTGCGCAGAGCGGCTCGGTGAATTCCGAGGGGTGGATCCCGGAACAAACCGCTGAAGAACGTGCCCAGCTGGACAGCGAAAACCCGCTGCATGATACTGTCAAAGTATGGGAGGCGCCGGAGGCGGGGGTTGTCTCAATCTATGCACCGGTAAATCTCATTCAGGATACCAGTGAAGAGCGGCCGGATTATCTGAAAGCTGATGGTGTTATGGTTTCAATCGAACACAGGGAAGTTACGCTTTGGAGTGAGAAGATTGCCTCTGACGATTATGCTACCAAGACTCCGACCGGCGTTAGCTCCGTTGCGGTGCAACAGGGTGATCGTATCTATTTCCGCGTCGATTCAATTAATGATGGCATGTACGATAAGGTGAGTTGGGCACCAATTATCTCCTATACGGATAAAACTGACCGCCTTGACGCAAATAACTTGCCGGTTTACCAATACGATGCCAAAGAGGATTTTCTTCTCTCCGGGTACGACGTTACGATGCCGATTGAGGGTACAGTTTCCATTCAATCGACATTTAGTAAGACAGTGACAAGTGATGATGTCATCTTACGTTTTGTGAAAGTGGATTCACAGAATGGGGATACAGTGCTCTGGGAGGAGAATATGGGCCGTGGCGCTGAGCAAAATGCTACGGTCGTCCTGCCAAACCGAGATGTGTTGAAAGAGGAAAAATACCGCTTTGAAGTCGTTTCAGACACCAACGTAGATTGGTCGAAGGTCGTGTGGACTCCAACAGTAGTTTACGTCGCCTCACCCGAAAATATCACTCTTTTCGATGAGAACAACGTAGCCCTCTTGAAACTTCATGCAACACCTACAGTACAGACTTTTTCTACTGAGTATGTTGCTTCCATTCCATGGGTTCCGGATGCGAACATGTCTTCGGCAAAGATCAAACCGTTACTGGTGTTGGGGGCATATGATAACGGCCGTGCCGTTTTCAGTATCAAACGAAATGCGGAATTGCTGGGTAAGCAGGTTGTGGAATACCAGGACGGCTCGCTAGTGACCCCGCTGCAGTCATACAACGTTGATTTGACAGACAAGCATGGCATTTATTTTGAGTACCACACCAACGATCGTGATTTCGCGACATTTCTGGGACAAAACGATGCTTCCGTTTCAATCAAAATCGACAACAATATTACCCTGTATCATGAAGCCGGCGTGCATGCACGAAGAGCATTTAGTATTTTTGGTCCAATGTATCGTCATTGGGGGCAGTTCGTTTACAACGCAAATGATGGACGCTCAACTATGCCGATCATGGAAAGTCTCCTGGGCTTCAGTGGTATTAATGGTGGAGGCGCAGGCGCCGGTGCCTTCGACAATGCAAACAGCAAAGACGATCTGCAGAACGCTTTCGACACCTACGGTTATGACCCGGCAACGTCTATGTTCATTATCATGTTCGCCAGAAGCGAAGCTGATCTCTGGCAGGGTGTTGATACCGATACCCAGTTGGGACGCACGACGATCAGTGCATCGCGGCTTGGCCTTAAGAGTATCGAGCAGGACAACCCAATTGCGGTTGATGGTGAAAACGGCGTACCGGTTCGTGGGATTAGCAAGGTGATGAAAAGCGAGGCTCAAGGTTATTCGGCCGGCTTCTTGCTGGGTGTCTCCGTTTCTGATCAGACCAATAAGACGTTAACGGACTTTATCGACATGAATGGGGACCGATACCCGGATATCGTCGGCAATGACCGGCTGCAGTATACGACCCGGTATGGTTCGCTTGATAGTAATATTAGCAGCGGTATTATTGGCGGTTTCCCGACCTACGGAGAGGCGCATTCAGAAACGCTTAGTGCCGGAACGTTTGCTTTCGCTGAGCTCGTGACGTCGGGGAGCTCGAATGCCTACGCCGCTGACAGTAATGACCCAAGTGCCGGTCTTTCCGGTTATGCGGGTTCTTGCGATGATCAAGGCGAATACTCTTATCGGGATATCAATGGGGATGGACTTCCCGACCGCGTTGACAAGAACGGCAATGTACGGTTGAATCTGGGCTACCGCTTTACTGATGTTGCCGAGGAGTGGGGTTATGGAGAGATTCAAACGGGAGAGAGCGAATCCCTTGGTGCTGGCGCGAGTATCAACCTGGTGAATTACAGTATCAGCGCCGGGTTGTCAATCAATACATCTGATAATAAGCACAAACACACACTGAGCGATCTGAATGGTGATGGGTTGATTGACGAGGTTTATATCAATGGTGCCGGTTCAGTCATGGCAAGGATCAACACCGGGAACGGCTATACGGATACAATTGAATGGAGTGGCGCAGGCGGTCTTTATGAGAGCGAGACTCTTAGCGGCGATGCCAATGGCTATATCACCGCTTGTGTCAATATCCCATTGCCTCCGATTCGTTTCTGTGTGAATCCCGGAGGCTCTGTCGGCGAGGGTGGCAGCAGGGACAAAGCTATGCTCAGTGATATTGACGGAGACGGCTATCCTGATTATTTAAGCTCTTCCGATTCGAACAACCTTGCTGTCAAGCGTTCGACTATCGGTAGGACGAATCTTCTTAAAAGTGTTGAGCGTCCACTTGGAGCTGTGATCAATCTTGATTATAAACGCAGTGGAAATACTTACCAAAATCCGCATAGCAAGTGGGTTCTTGATACGGTCGAAGTCTTTGATGGTCATAGCGGAGACGGTGCAGATACTATGAAAAAACGTCTCTACTATAAAGACGGGTATTATGATCGCCATGAACGAGAATTCTATGGCTTCGCATGGGTGACGGCTGTAGATTTAGACACGGCGAATAGCGATAGCGTATATCGTAAAACCGTCAGCCATTATATTAATGGGAACTACTATGAAAAGGGTTTGCTTGATTATTCCAAAGTGATTGACGATGCCAACCGGACTTACGTCGAGAACTTTAATAGTTACAACACTGTGGACATCTTTACTCAGCAGACAATGAGTGATGAGGAGAAAGATGAAGACGGTCGCGTGACATTCCCGCAGCTGCAGCGCCAACAGACGCTGTACTACGAAGGGACAGCCCAGGCTGGTCAGCGCATGGTGTTGGAGTATACATATGATCGGTACGGGAATATACGGACCCAGACGGATTATGGTGAGATGAGTGACCCGTCTGACGATTACAAGGCCTATGTCACTTATTACCAGGATCTTGATGCTTATATCTTATCCGTGCCCCAAACAATACACATTTATGATGCTGGCAACAACCTTTTACGCCACCGTGAAGCGACTGTTAACGAAAGAGGTGCGGTAACGCAAGTGAGAGTTAACTCTGGAGCGGCTCCACTCAATACTGACATGACGTACGATGCATACGGTAACCTTGAAAGCATCACCAACCCACCAAACCATAAGGGACAGCGGTATGCGGTCCATTACGTTATGGACGACGTCGTTAATACATATACGACCGTTATGCATGATAGCTTTGGTTACACCGCCACTGCGGCTTACGATTATAGATTCGGCGTACAGACGAATCAGACTGATATAAATAATCAACCCGTTGTCACTACACTTGATGCAAAGGGACGTGTCGAAACGATCACCGGCCCGCTCGAAGCAGGTACAGGCGATACGACAATTACACATCATTACTACCCGGAGGAAGAGACGCCTTATGCCGTGACAGAGCATTACGACGAAGGCCGTCCGGACACTATTGATACCGTTACTTTCATCGACGGTTTGATGCGGGTTGTCCAAACGAAAAAAGACGCCGCAATAGATGAAGACAAAGATGGAGTGGCACTTGACGGCATGGTTGTATCTGGCCACATAGTGTTTGACAGCTTTGGTCGTACTGTAGCTGTGTACTATCCCGTTTCAGAAATGCCAGCTTCTAAAGAAACGTTCAACACAGACATAGATAATATCGCTCCAACGAGAACGCATTACGATATCCTTGATCGGAAAACGCTAACAACCTTGCCTGACGGTGCTACCCTTGCCAACGCTTATGACTTTGGTGCAGACCGTCAAGGCGTTATGCGCTTCCATACGCTCCGTATTGACGCTAACGGCAACGAGGCTGAAAACTTCAAAGACGTCCGGAATAGGATCACCTCAGTTCTGCAGCACAATCCATTGGCAGAACAAGAAGATATCTGGACGAGCTACAGTTACAATGCGGTAAACGAACTAATCAGCGTTCTTGATGACAAAGAAAATCTTACTCAGGCTGTTTATGACTTGGCTGGCCGACGTACCGACATCAGTAACCCTGATACGGGGTTAATCAAGTCAGTATACGACGCCGCGGGCAATGTAATAGAGAAAATCACTCCAAACCTTCGGGCTACAGGCAAGTCTATCAGCTATGAGTACGATTACAACCGTCTGAGTCATATTGCCTATCCAGAAAACCCGCAGAACAATGCCACTTACACCTACGGGGACGATGCATCGAACTACAACGTTGGACGCGTCATAAGTATTACCGACGGCAGTGGCATACGCCGTTTCGAATACGGTAAGTTGGGTGAGACGACAAAGGAAACGCGTACTCTCTTCACTTTTACAGGCACTGAGCCGAAGACGTATATTACAGGCTACCGGTATGATACATGGAACCGTCTACGGGAGCTTACGTATCCTGATGGTGAAGTACTGACGCATACCTATGACCGCGGTGGAAAATTGAGCGCAATGGAAGGTCGAAAAGGTAGTCATAAATATGACTACCTCAAGACATTGACTTATGACAAGTTTGGTCAACGTGTATTTGTACGTTATGCCAATGATACAACGATGACCTATGCGTACGAACCAGAGCGCAGAAGACTTGCTAACATAGTTGCAGCCAATGATCAGCGGACCTTTATGGACGACGTTTACGCCTATGATGCTATGCAGAATATTCTTGGTATCAACAATAGAGCAGGGGTCCCAGTTGATTCCCCGTATTTCGGCGGTGAGACGCAGCAAAATTTCAGTTATGACAACCTTTATCAGCTTACCGGTGCAAATGGAGATTGGGTTACCCGCCAGGGGCATGAGCATCGCTATGACCTGAAGATGGTCTACGACACTATTGGAAATATCCAGTCGAAAAACCAGCTCCACGAACGTTTGCCGTACGAAGGAGACAAGTGGATTGAGCAGAAAGGGACTAGTTATAACTGGATTTACAGTTATACCGGGATGCAGCCACATGCTGCGAGTAGAATTGGTGAGCGGAAGTTCACCTATGATGCCAATGGAAACCAGATCGGCTGGGAGAACCTCAAGAATCACACCAACAGAGTCATTAAGTGGGATGAGGAGAACCGGATTGCTTCGGTTAGTGACAACGGCGAAACAAGCTACTATGTATATGATGCTGACGGCGAGCGAACTCTCAAACGTACGTCACAGGGCGAGACATTCTACGTTAACCCGTACTACGTGATCAGAGAGGGTGAAGTTTCTAGCAAGCACTTCTTTGTCGGTAGCCAAAGGATTGCTACGAAGCTTGCCAAAAAAGAGTCGGATAACAATGGCAAGGGAAACAGTCAGCCGATTCTGGAAAAAGAGCAGTATTACTACCACCTTGACCATCTGGGAAGCTCAAGTTTCATCTCCGACCGTAACGGAAAAGTATTTGAGCATCTGGAATATTTCCCTTCAGGTGAGACTTTTGGGCATGAGCACTCCAATACCCAAAGAACTCCATACAGGTTTACGGGTAAAGAGTATGATGAGATGACTGGATTGTATTACTTCGGAGCGCGTTATTATGATCCGAGAACTTCTGTTTGGCAAAATCCTGACCAAATACTTTCACGGTATATGAATGGTCAAGGTAATGATGGTGTATATAATCCCCGGAATTTGAATCTTTTTACATATTCTTACAATAACCCTATCGTTCTGTCTGATCCCGATGGGAACATTCCTATCGACACAGTGTGGGATATTGCGAGCGTAGTTTGGGATGTTGGGAAAATAGGTGTAGGATATGCGACAGGAAATCAGAAGCTTGTCGGTGAAGGTGTTGTAGATCTTGCTGCTGATTCAGTTGCAGTATTAATTCCGTATGTTCCGGCTGGGGCAACAAAGCTCGCGCGTAAGGGTGGTGATGCCGTTCAGGCAGCCAAAAAGGTTAATTATTCTAGACCATCAAATTACAGAAAAGGCGTCAGGGACAAAGTTTGGGATAATGCTACAGATTCTAAGACCGGCAGAGTTCGTGATCCTAAAACTGGTCAATTTATGAGTAAAGAAAAGTCATGGGATATGGGGCATAAACCAGGATATGAATTTAGAAAACATCAAAAGAGCGCTGAAGAAAGAGGAATCTCTCGAGAAAAGTTTCTTGATGAACATAATAATCCTGAGCACTACAGACCAGAGCTACCACAAAGTAATCGTAGCCATGCTGGAGAGGATAAAACAGATACATACTTTGGTAATTAAGGAGCAGTTGATATGTCAGAAGTATCAAACGAAAATATAGCTTTAGCAAAAATGGCAAGAGATGCTTTTGGTGGTACTGCAAAGGTTAGGCGATACTATGATGAAAAAGAAGAAAAAAGTGTTGACATATTGACAAGTGAAGATGAAAAGTTATTGTCGTATGCAACAATTGGCTTGTCTGACTCACCTCTATACATTGATGGGAAAGAATATGAAGTTCGTGTTGAATTAGTAGGTGCGTCGTATGCAAATATCGATTATTTTCCGAATGTTTTAGCGACTGCTGCATTCAACATAATGAACTCCAAGTGGGAATGCTACCCAGGTGTGATTTTTGATAATATTATTTCAATGTATGATTCATCAATTGAGATGAAGCATCTCTTGTTTGTCCCTCCCTTTGTTTGGGATAATAGATTAGAAACTATAGAATTTGAAAATAAGAAAGTGGCTTGGTTGCAAATAATTCCAATTTCTGATGAAGAGCGAAGTCTGGCTCTAGAAAAGAGTTCAGAAGCTCTTGAAGAATTATTAGAGCAATCAGAGGTTGATGTTTATAACATACTGCGTCAGTCAATCGTATAACCTTAGATGATTTACTTTGTAAACCACCAGGTAATACATAAAAAGGTTGCTGCTCTGCTGTTTGGATGACATGTGTAATGTGCTAAATAGAAAAATTGTCGATATTCAGCCAGAGAGAATCTTGCATATTGTCAAAGTGTAATATATCTTCGAGAAAGATGTTTAGAAGACATTGTACTGTTGTAGGAATTGGGAACAAATGGCTTGGGCTTAATCGACTTTTGTGTCTGTTTTTCTGTATATGAATTAAACATGATATACTGGAATTCATACGGTGTGGTCGGCAATTTCTGCAATTTTTTGTGGTATGATTTCGCTACTTTTTATTTTAAAAGGCTGAATGCCATATTGTTGAGAAAGCGGCAGATTCCAAAATCTGCCGCTTTTTGGAATCCTGTAAAGGGGGTTATATGAAAATTGAAGAGCTCTCGCTCAATGACTATAAAGAGTTATTGGGTTATCTAAGCAAAACGCAAAGCGATAGTCTAATCGACAATGATTCTGTAGAACATGCAGCTATTTTGGTTTCAGAGCTTGTGAAAAGCGCAACTAAAGAAATAAGATTATTTACGACAAGTTTTTGTGAAGAGTTTTATAACCGGTCAGATGTCATTAATGCCTTCGAATCTGCAGCCGAGAAAAAAGTACAGTTCCAGATTATTTCTAGAAAGCCATTACATGAAAACCCTGCGTATGCTGCCTATAATGACCTGTTTCAAGAAAGAGTCAGTGTGAAGACATTATCTACAGGAATTGTTATAGCAAATGAAGATGATGCATCGGAACGAATGGAACTGAACAATTTTATGATTATTGACAAACGTGGAATTCGATATGAGCAGGGAAGCATTGAGACACCTTGCAACGGTCTCAAGAATGTAAATGCTCGAGGGACATTCAATCGGCCTGTAGATGCCGAACTGTTTGTCGATGCTTTTGATAAGGCATGGAGTAGGGCCAATTTTTTGGCACTGCACGCACAAACTAATTCATCAACTGCACAAAAGTACTAGAAAGGCGGGATACTGGAGGTTGGGGAATCAATTTGCGGATAAAAAGGAACTTCAAGCAGCCAGTGTAGATGAATTAGCGAGACAAACCATTACAAGATACAACAAATGGAGCGAATGGCTTAGTTTTATTGACAGGTACCTTTCCAAGCCAGTATATTACGTCTTAGTACTTGATTACTTTTTAATCCTATTTCAGTGGGTACCGATTCTTGGCCCTTATTTCAGACAATTTAGCCTTTCAACATACTTTGTTGGACTTTTCGCAGGAAATCCTACAGCATCGCTAACCTCAATGTATCTGCTTGCTCCGCTTATTGCGTTGTATTTTAGAGAGCAATCTATGATTGTGGACGGTTTCATTTCTGATTATGACATGGAACGGGAATCTAGCCCAAAACGAACGCTCTTGGATGAAAAAAAAGATGACTATGATGTTATGCCAAATGGCATAAAGCTTGACAAGCTCATGGCTAACCAGCGTTTCCTCAATGAGTTCGATGATGGACGAGAAATTCAGAAGTTTATTAATACGGCAATAGCGGCTGGACAGAAGCGTGAAAAGATAAAGACCGTCTCTCCACGTAAGATTTCTGTCTTGGTTGGGTTGATGATTCCAGGAATGATGTTGTCTGCAGCAGTGCATGATTCAATTGCGTTTGTGTTGTCTGCATGTCTGCTCCTTGTTATCATGACTAATATTATGGCTGAAGTGATCTATGGACTACGAAGTTATGGGAAATCTTCATTGTTCAAAAGTGCAACAGATGCGTCACATCATTTAATGATGGAAGCAATGCAGGAGAATGCCGAGAAACCCGCTGTGCACTTTATTTTTAAGTGACTTTTTCTCCGTTCTGCCCACGAATCGGTTTCCCTTCATTGGCACATAGACACTTGCTCTAGATTACAATCAACAAAAAATATGTGACTGGTAGGCTTTTTTGATAGCATTTTTTAAAGAGTTATAAATGTCTTTGTGTCTGAAAACATATGATTTGTAAACTGGTAGTTCTAGTTTTCTAATTTGTATTTTTCCACCAGCTTCCACTGACTTGGCAACTGCGTGAAATCGCCCTTTGTGCTGAACGACTTTTTGGAGGAGCCTGACGATTTCATCTGCAGTAATATTATTTGACATGGCACTGAAAAGAAGACCTGCAAAAGCATCGCTTTTCTGTGTCCTTTCAATTTCAAGCAGGTAGGCACTTTTACCATCTTCTAGATAGATTTTAACTAAGAGAAAATGTCTGTATGTATATAACGTCTTGTTCAGATTTTTGTATCTATGAAGATGCCAGCGACCTTTTATGTTTTTATCTAACTGCTTTTTTCTGATAGTACAGTAAGAGGAACCATGACTTTCGGTGCCATCATTCCCAACAAAATGAAAATCAGAAACTTGGGAATCAACATCTTTGACCATTTCGGTCAGTGCATCAACTGTTTTAGAAAGTAATCCGGATAGGTCCGCTGGCGCTTTACTCTGCTTCAACTGCGCGATACCTTCAGAGTCCTTTCTATTGGTCGGATCACCAGACGAAAGACCGGTCACCTCTTCATAACCTTCATGGTTGGCGGGGGGCATACCTTCAATTTCTTTGATCGCGGTTGATCTGGTCACAGGCGCAGTCGGGCCGAGAAGTTTTACTTCGGATCTTATAAAGGCCCTCCCTGTTTTAATCCCTGGGTCGTTCATTCCGTCGACACCCAGATCTTCCTGGTCAATAATTCTAGGGTTTTTGAGACCCTTTGGAGAGCTATCTGTTCTTTCGGGATCGTTAGTGCGGTATTCCGTTTCGAGGCATTCGACTTTGAAATCTTGGGGTTGTGATACACCCGTTATACGCAAGATGAGGAATGTCTGATTGTCTACCCAAAGGCCTCTACCACTCAGAGCCATGCTTGTAGGATGGAAAGGGAGAACCTCTGGGTATCTGTCTTCATAGGGCCGCCCATTTGGCATAGCCCTTGTCCTTTGCACACTCGCCCATAGTCGACTGAGTCTTTGGAACGAAGCCTTATTAAGCTTTAAATATGCCAACAATGTCATATTCTCTGACAAATGGTTTTCTCGGGATTCAATAACGTATCGAACATCTTCCTCTTTGGCCTTTTTGACATGCAGTTCCAGGAAATCAGGAAGGTTGTAGTGGAGTAAGTGGGATCTGAACTGCTTGTGGTAAGGAACGACTGCACTGGTTAGGAATTCAAGCCCTGGTATCAATATGGTGGCTCCGCTTATGGTACGTAGTTTGGTGAGCGTCGAATTCAAAAAATGGTATGTGGCAACCTTGCCCATATCCCCTAGCCAGTATTGGCTCGAAGGGATAAAGTAATTTGACGTTAATGGGTCTTTACTGCTAAATGTTATTACTTCCGGCGCATCAATGGTAAAGTCGAAAGAAAATTGCTCATGTTTCAGCCGTTGCCAATTGCGTCCAGTTTTTCTTTGTCCTTCCCAAACGCTTCCAATCCTAATGATGTCCAGTTCCGTAAGAGGCACTTTAAACACTTGTGCAGTATTTGATAGAGATCCATTTGATTTAATCTCTTTTGTTGATATTTCTACCATTGGGACACTTGAACTTAATGTAGTGTTGATTACAGGACCGTACCACCATATAACACGGAGAGTTTTGTCATTAGGGAAAGATTTTATTAACGGGAAAGAGTCCATAGGTTATTTGAGATTCATATCAAAGTATTGTTGAAAGATAGTAGCATAATTGATTGGAAATAATGATTGAACCTGTCAAGGAATGAAAGATTGAATTACCTTATATGCGGAGCAACCGTATGTGATAAAACTATTCTTTTCGCCGCAAGTCAAATGAACTTAAGAGCCTGATTCTTCAAGTAGTTTTGCATACATAAGTGAACGTTCTCTCATTATCCTGATGAGTTCTTGATTCTCATCATTATTACATACAACTACATCAGGCATGTATTTTTGTATTGTCGGTATGATATCTCTGTATTCATCTCCATCCGTAGTAATAATATTGTAAAAAATATATTTTTTATCTTCAATAATCTTTGAACCTGTAGCGCGCTTCCAAGTACTAAAATAGGGTGTACTTTTTATGTATTCTTCAAAGTGTTCTGGGATCATGACTTTAACTTTCTTATGTTTTTGGTAAGGTTTGTAGAAAGCATTCATACCTTTGTTTGAATCTTTGACTTGATGCCGCAATTCCCGAAGTACACTATATTTTGCATAACTATTAATAGGTTCGATCTTTTCAATTTTTCTAAATGCAAGATAACGTATTTCTTTTCCAGAATCTGTTTTAAACTCACCGATAAGATACCAGTAGTATTCCATATTCGCTATTCGTATTGGTAAAACTTCGCGCTGCTTTATTTCACCGTTTTTTCGATAATGGAGATTGATATATTGCCCAGCCCTTATGGCCATTTCAACGGTAGCAAAGAATGATTTCATTGGCTCTGCATCTTCAATAGTGTCCGGCTGAAGTAGGTTGTAATAGCGTCTCTTTTTATAGTAATTGACAATTAATCCCACTTGTTGGGACAGGGAGTGCCCAAAGTGAGAGCTATTTTTTAGGATACCGGTTAAAACGACGGCCTCTTCTGCTTTGATAAAGGAATCGTCCAAAAACCTTGGGCGTTTTGCTATCCAAAGTTTTTCTTTTCTAACGTATTCAATGTCATCGGAATAAAAATGATCTCTTACATCTCGAAAATTTCTTGCCAGGGTTAATTCGTTTACATCATAAAAATCAGCGAAACTGGAAAGGACCACAGATTGGCTTCTGGAAAGCTCATTTAAGATAATGACAACGACTTCTTGTGCTTTATATTTCAAATGGGTCCTTTAAAAAAAGAGTACTTCAAGACCTTTTTTTTGGTCTTGAAGTGGTGTATAATTATATCAGAGGTTCACTAGGATGTGAATCTTGCAGAGTCCTTTTGGTTATCTCAATGAGGTGGCCATTCAATCGCTATGACGACTATATAAGGAGTATACATGCCTGGCGAAAACAACAACGGAAGTAATGCACCCGGACAGAACAAAGAATATAGCATTATCATCAATGGTAGACCAGTTACGGTCAAAGACCACAAACTTACGTATGAACAGGTTCTTGAACTTGCTAAGATTCCTGCAGGTGGTCAAACAACCCTCTATATAATTACGTATGAACGTGGAGAACACGGAAATGCAGAAGGTACATTGGCGCCAGGTGGTTTCGTTGTCATTAAAGATGGGATGGTGTTCAATGTCGACACAACTAATAAATCGTAGCCCTGATTTAAAACGATTACGTGATGAAGGTTTCAGCGTACACATAAAAGGAGGACTCTTGGTGATAGATGATGTTCCCTACGTGACTGCTGAAAGAAAAGTATCAATAGGAACATTGGTCTCGACATTGGCGCTTCAAGGTGAGAAAGCCGCCTACGACAATATGCACGTCGCGCATTTTGCAGGGAGTCAGCCCTGCTTTGCGGACGGACGTCCGATCAATGAAATAATGCATCAAACTATTGAGACAAATCATGGTAATGGTATCATAACCAAGATGTCTTTTTCAAGTAAGCCAAGCGGAGGATATAGAGATTATCATCATAAAATGATTACATACATCAATATCCTACAGGCTCAGGCCCAGGTGATTGATTCATCAATGGATGCGAAACGTTTCCGTCCACTTGAAGATGATGTCACTTCAGTATTCAACTACGTCGACACGAATGCAAGCAGAGCATCGATCACCGAACTTACAGAAATGTTTGCGGAGCAAAAGATAGGTATTGTCGGTTTAGGTGGGACAGGGTCCTATATCCTTGATTTTATAGCCAAGACGCCTGTTAAAGAGATTCATCTTTTTGACGGGGATGCTTTCCTGACACATAATGCATTCCGCGCTCCGGGTGCTCCCTCCATAGAGCAACTCAATGAAGGGATGAGCAAAGTCGACTATTTGAGTGACATATATTCCAAGATGCACAAAGGGATACGCGCGCATTCTCTCTTTATGACGGAGCAACATATGGAGCTGTTGAAGGAGATGGATTTTGTGTTTGTTTCCATCGACAGCGGTGAAATTAAGCGTTTGATTTTCGATTATCTTGATGGGAATGATATCCCCTATATAGATGTTGGAATGGGGTTGACAATTGAAGAAAAAGTGTTGCGTGGGTCAGTGCGCACTACCGCCTTTATGGCAGAAGAGCACAAGGGGCTTAGAAGGATGATTGATTTCAGCGAAGGAGTGGATAACGCTTATAGCACTAATATCCAGATCGCTGAATTGAATGGGCTTAATGCTGCAATTGCAGTCCTAAGATGGAAGCAACATCTCGGGTTCTACCAATCGCTTGTGGATGAAGGACAGGTGATGTTTAGTATTAATACCCTTGGCCTGGTGAAGACATGAGACATGAATTTGTCGAATTTATTCCAGAGAAACCGGATGAGGGAGTGTTATATATCTCTATCCCCTATAAGACAACATTGCATCTCTGTGCATGTGGTTGTAAAAGGGAGGTTTTTACCTCCCTATCACCAGCAGGATGGAAATTGATATTTGATGGAGAAACAGTTTCACTTGATCCCTCAATCGGGAATTGGGATTTCCCATGCCAGTCGCATTACTTTATCAAAAAAGGGAAGGTAAAGTGGTCTTATGGTTTTTCTGATGAACAGATCCGTGAAGTCAAAGAAAGGGATCTTGAGGATAAAGAACAGTACTATCGAGCAAAGGAAGAAGTAGAGATACAGATATCACACAGTCCCTGGGCGAGAATCGTTCGATACTTTTTTAAAAGGAATAAGTAGGAAGCATCTCAGAAATGACAAGATAGACAGTGTAATAGAAATGCGTCTATAATTGTCGAATAAAAGTGTAGTAGTTAAATGATGTCAGTATGAAGACTGAGTGTTTTGGGGGAGCATTACGTATGTTGGAAGCATGTAGATTGAAAATTACAAAAGGATCATTGTGGGAATAATACAGCACATTACGCTGCTCTTTGATAAGAAGGCGGTTACGATTACAATCGAAGACCATGAAAACGGTGTATTTGGGGCAAGCTTCGAGGGGAGAGAAGGCATTTTTACATCGGCAGAAGAAGGTGAACGACGTTTTATTAAAAACGAGGAAGTATTTGTTGACAGTGATGCGCAGAAACTTTTGCGGGAGTGCGTTGGGCGCTTAGTCAAGGCAAATGGGCAGTATGTATCTGCGCACAGTCATTCGCCTACAATAGTTGATCTTGAACAACTAAAGGGGATACTTGGGCTTGATGAGATTTCACACGCCTAGTGTCTAGATTCAAGAGCAGTTACGCAGCAGGATGAGCAAGCGATGTGAATAAGCTCAATATCTGTTTGAAAGAAGTCAAGGAACTGCTGTCTACAAGAAGCAAAAGTCGTATAGTGACTAAAAATCATATTTATTGATGTGGTAAAAATTTGAAATAGTTCCTCAGATTCAAAATAGGCTAGGCTGATATCGCTTTGTAAAAGGTGGATAGAATAAGCCAATGATGGTGTAGGGATTTCTTGCTTTTCGAATGTGCATTTGTTTCATTGTACCAAGGAAGAGATACAGATCCTTATTTTTAATAAAAGTTTCAAGTTTTTCTTTGACCTTTTGCTGCGCAACATTTTTCCCATGTCTATTTTTTTCATTTAAATATAATTGAGAAATTTCCCAATCAATGATACTCATTGAGCTTTCAACGCCTTCATCATCTTTAAAATGTAACTTGAACTTGTAGGGTATATGGGGCATGGCCGTAAATTCGGATCTCGTCTCTTCATCATCGAATAACGATCGTGTTGAATTTAGGAATTCTAGTTCATCCTTCTTGGAAGGTGCTGGCTTGAGATTAGCTTCTATTTTGACGCCCAAATACTCCGTTGGCTTAAAAGTACATAGAGAGAATTTATTGCTCTTTGCAGCGTCTAGGATGAAAGAGAGATTGGTATACACTTTGGAGTTTTGAAGTATTAATTGTCGACGTCTTCCCCAATCTCCTTGAGGGGGTACATTGTCGAGTATGTCCATGGTACTTGTATTAATTCGGAAGCTTTCGGGACGAGGATCGCGGGAATCTGCGGTGACTTCAGCATCTAACCAGGTGTACCTATTGAATTTTTTATAGTCTTCCATTGTACGAAAAGGGATTGGATAGATTCTGATCCAATCGCCGTTTTCCGTAATTCCGGCAGTACACATCAGTTCACCATATTTTTTCGAACGGGTCGGATAGGTTTTAGCTACTACAAAAATTCTTTTTCGTGGACTGGAAAAAATAATATTTCCTTACATGATTACCTATGAAATATTATTATATCCAAGTCCAAACATTTTTTTCAAATTTTCAGCAATCACCCCTCGATGGCAATACTCAATATCTTTTTCAAAGCAGGTCAAAGCAATTTTTTCATTAGAGGCAATATCATTAATGTATTTGAGAGCATTTTGTGCTACATCTGATGGAATAGTCTCGCGTTGGTAGTCTGCGAAAAGCATTTGATAGTCGCTAATGTCATTAAGTTCTTGCCTATTTTCAGACTCTATCCCAAGCTCGGGGAGGTGAAGATATCGAATACCAATTTTTTCAAGTGTACTCTTAAGCATGTGCTTTGAAAATCCGAACTTCATGCTGAAGGGGTTTTTTCTGACATCACAAAGTACTTTGATGTCATTATTGATAAGAAGGTTGACGTAATGTTCGAAGGTAATTCCCTCATACCCAATGGTGAATAGCATTACACCATCATCAATCAACTTTGGCTCTTTTTGATATCTTTTTTCCAAGAACTTATGGGCGATTTTACTATGCAATGTGTAGTACGGATAGTTCTTATAAACGTATGCAATAAGGTCATTGCCTGACAGATCTTCATATTTGCTGGCAAATGACAAAATTGCGTGTTTATCTTTCTCTTTCAGGCCACTTAACGAATTGCCTTCGCTTTCTAGACCATTGATCAGGTTCTCTTCATCGTTGATTTGAATGAAAGCATAATTGTGCAGGGTTCTTAAATCAGCGTTAGCCTGGAATGAGTAGCAGCCATAATGGTATGGGACGAATTCATATGCCTTTTTCTTACTAGTTTGAACTTCTTCAACAAACAAAAAAAGTAGTTTTTGTAGATCTAATTTGGAGAGTGGTCTTTTGAATGCATGTATCAGTGACAAAAGTAATCGTTGTCTGTAAAAAGTAGGCTGTGTTTTCATGCAACTATCCTAACTATAATTGTATCCAATCAAGTTGAGGTACAATCAAATAAAATATTGATATTGTACAATAAAATATATATATATGGGTAATAAATTAGGAATTATGGAATATGAATGTAAATAAAATATGTATTTATTTGATAATATATTGTATCATTGCTATGAATTATATTGGGAACGTGTTCAGTGACATATACCGAATTCTTACAGTTACTAGAAAAGCATGAGATTGATGTGGGTGGGATCGCATCAAAATTGGGCTATTCGAAAGGCAGTATTGAAAACAATTGGGCTAAAACGGGAGAAGTGCCAAGAAAAGCCGTACTTGCACTAGAGTTGTATCTGGAGTTACGGCAAGAAAAGCATGCCAATGAAGTATTGAAACAGAAATTGGAAGAATACGATAGAAAGCAGAATCTAACTCAACTTCTTTCGAAGAAAGCATTACAGATCGCGGAACGAAAAAGCAATGAGAATGGACTGGAGCTAGAGGATTATATCTCTTCATTAATCATTTCGACAATTTAGAGAATTGCTATAAATGCATACGAGATGTTGTACCCGTAACTCATTTAGTGGTAACAATCAGAAACGTCAATCGCATCAATCCTAGTCGTGTTGAATAGTCGTAACGGGTTGTCGGTATACCTATGATTTGGAGTTCTCATATATAGGGTTATGAGGCTTGTCAATGTCAATCTCCACGTCGTCAGGACTCAACAACATATTTTTTTTTGCTAAGCATCGCTTTTCAAGGATACCAGTTTAAACCAGTAAATCATATATTAGTAAATCCCACTTTAGAAGGCGGGATAAGCCTTGTTGTCATAGTTTGTAAAACAATCACTCTTTCATGCAATAAATGTCCAGATCCAATTCTGCATTGATTGAACACAGAAACTCTAGACTTTCTTTAGTAAATGAAAAACTTGGCATCAAATCATTTGAGTACACAACAATACTTAGCTTTTTTTCCGTATCTAGAGAAGACAGGACGCCCTCTTGTTGAGGTGTGAGATGTAGTATTAGGTCATGCAAAATGCTATCTACATGCAAAATATCTTTCTTCTGAATAGAAAACTCACAACCATTAGTTTTATATTCTATTGTACCTTTTTCATTTTTTAGATCACCAACTTTCCATATTTTTGTCGCATGGATTTTTTCAGCAATTTCACTTATATCATTTAACGCTCCAGATATTATTAAGCGCACAATTACTTCGTTTTTATACATATTTACCACCTCAAAAATCATTGATATTTAGACCAGTTGGTTCGCCTGGGCCTTTGCCGCCTTTACGTTTAACTACGATATCACCATTCTTTTTTTTGTACAAATCCTGGCGTGAATTTTCTTTTAAATCATGTGGGTGGATTCCACCCCTTTTTAATCTTTCAATTTCACCAGGACTTAACATTTTATCGTCATTGGCACAATAGGGGGAATTGTTCTCCCATGAGTCATCCCAAGCTACCGGATGAAACGCTGGTGGTGGGTTTAAGATCGAATAACCTATGCCCAAAACTGCCACACCTATCGTTGGGAAAAGTGGTATTAAGAAGGCAAATTTGCCAGTTGGGTCAATAAAATTAGCTGGATCCCCGAGGACATACCCATAAAGGTTGGTGTCCCCACCTGCAAACCCAATCGGATCCTTCGCCATCCACTTGCCGGTATAGGCATCATAGTCGCGGTAGCCAAAGCGGGTCAGCTTGGTATCCGGATCGTAGAGGCCTCCGGCGAATCCGAAGGGCACCTTGACATCAGGGTTGCTATCTGAAAGGATATTCCCGTAGGTGTCGTACTTGACGGCTTTGCGATCACCAAGGAATAAGAAGAGAGGTTTCTCATAGGCGTATTTGAATGTCCCCACCTGGTCGTATGCCAGGTAGAAGACCTTGCCGCTTCCCGTCGTCATCTTGTAGGGCATCCGTCCGGCTGCGTATTCGAACCGGCTGATCAGGTTGTCATTGCCGTCATAGACCGCCAGGAGCGTCGTCAGGTCCTTCCAGAGGTATTTCTCGACGATCTGTCCGTTGATCTTTTTGGCGACACGCTGGTTATTGGCATTCTGAAGGTATTCGATCACCGTGCCGTCAGGCTTGACGACCTTTATGAGTTCGCCGAGTGTGCCGTATTCGTACGTCGTCGTTCCTTCCGGCGTCGTCTTCTCTGAGAGGTAACCATCATCGTCATAGGCATATGTGTTCTGACCGTAGACGACCACCTGGTCATCCAGGGTGAAGTTCGCTGTTGTCGTCACACCGTTGATCGTCGCGCTTTGCCGGTTGCCGTTGGCATCATATACATACGACTCGACAGAGCCTGAATAAAGATCTTTTGCTTCAATCAAACGACCGAGGGAGTTATATTTATATTCATACAAGGCGAGTGGATTCACTTCTGAACCCTCAAGGCGCTGGGTGATCTTACCCGCGGGTGAACGCTGCAATATCTGGTAGTTATATCGATAGACTCCGGTTCCTTTGATAGTGGATGTATCGGTTTCGCCGTAATCATTATAGGTCATCTGAAGATCGAAGTGAATATCACCACTGTTCACGGATGTAAGCAAGCCATTCTCGGGGCTGTATGTCATTTGGGCGCCGCCGATCTGTGTCGGTTGGCCATCCCCGTTATAGACATAAGACTCGCTGGCACCAGCATAGGTGAAGCTCTCGACTCTAAAGTCGCTGTTGTAGCCCAAGCTCATCGTCTGGTTTAGCACGCCGCTTTGGGCGATGGAGGTGACAAGCGCACCGTCGTAACCGTAATCGATCTGCTCACTGCCGCGCATGACAGTGGAAGGATTGTCGCCGCAGTCGTAGCCATACGTTGTGTTTCCTTCAGGTGTTTGCACCTGCGATACCCGACCGCCGCTATACGTTGTAACAACCGTCTTGCCGCTCGGCTTCATGAGCGTGATCAGCCTTCTTTGCTTGTCGTAGATGTAAGCGGTCGCCTTACCCAGCGGAGAGGTATAGGAGTCACGCTTGTTGACGCCGTTATAGCTAAAGGAGTGGTCTCTCGGTATCGGCGTGGTGAGGACGATCATATTTCCATTGGCGTCATACTGGAAGTCTGTCGTATGCAAGTTGGGGTGGGTGATCTGCGTACGTCTGCCAAGGAGGTCGTAGGCATAGCCCGTTGTGAGTCCGTCAGGATCGATGACTGAGTCGAGGTGGCCGTCCGCATTATAGACATACGTTGTGGTTCTGGTACCTTGCGTGACGGTGGTCAGTCTACCTTCATTGTCATAGCCGTACTGTACCGGCAGTAGGTTGCCCAACTGCGAGGAGAGCATCAGGCGGTTGGCCGCATCATAGGTCTGGCTGGAAGTGATGCCTTCGGCCGAAACAGTCGTCTGGGTGGAACCGCTGTAATCACGTTCGTTCGTTACCGTAGCCCCGTTCGTTGTCGCTGTCCGCACCACTTTTGAGACGCTGTCTCCGTCCATCGTGTAACTGGCGGTATATGCTGTCTGCATGGAGAGTCCGCTTGGTTCCGTCCGTGTCGTGGAAGCAAGGATCCTACGCCCTTCCGCAGGATCCTTGACGAGCACTCCGTTTGCCGTCAGGTAGGTACTGGTCGTCTTCTCGCTGCACATTGTCGTGCTTGAAAGGGTGTCGTCAACGGCATTCTCGTAAAGAACGGTGTCGCCGGAAGGGAGGAACTTTTCCGTGACAAGGAGACCGTTCGCCAGGTAATGCTTTTTATAGGCGACGGCGTCGCCGGCAGCCCTGGTGACATTGATGTCAAGGGCTGTTGCTCCGCTGCTTTGGCCGAAGAGCCACTCTCCCTGCTCGGCATCAACAACTTTGACAACTTTCCCATTGCTGTCGAAGATGTGGAGGAAGCTGTTCCCGTTTGGTTCGGTCTCCTGGGTCATGAGATGGTTCTCATACGTGAAGCCATAGGACGACAGATCTTCGTACTGCACTTCCGTCAGATCCCCGTTCGCGTCTACGTTTAGGTAGGTACTCTGACCGTGCGGAGCCGTAACGCTTATGACGGTGCCGTTGGCGTCCCTGTTGAGTGTCGTCGTTTGACTGAAAGCGTCTGTCACGGTAGTAAGCAGACCCTGACCATCATAAAGGAAGGAGGAGATTGTCTGTTTGGTGTAGGCATCGCGTGTCAGTACATGTTTGCCTTCGGCATCAAACAGGTATTCATGCGTTCCAAGTTTTACGACAAGATTGCCGTTCTCCTGGACGGGGGTGTCGACCGCGTAGATGGTGCTGTCCAGATAGAGTTTGTCTCCGGAGAAAACCGCGTGACCGTTCAGGCTCCAGCCGTAGGCGACGGTTCGGCTGCGGTTCTCATCAATGTCTCCTGAGGAGTAGTGCAGACCATACTCGGAACCGCTGATCGCGATCTCCTCGTGGAAGGTGGTGTCGCGCGGGGAAACATATGAACTGATGGACTCATCGCATATAGGTTGGTCCTCGTCTGTCTTCTTGACACAGCGGTGGAGATCTTCACAGGGTGTATTTGCCGTCTGAACTGACCCATTAAGATCTTCACAAGCCGTCGTTAGATTATTATCGACGCCAGACCATTGGTAAAGGATCTCCTCATTGTCGCCTTTGGCTGGAAAGTTTGCTTGAGTTTCGTCGCACACGGCAGGCAGTTTACACCGTTCATAATTGACGCATGTGAGTTTGCCGCTTTCTATCGTACCGTTGCTGTCAATACATTGCTGGTGTGATGCTGGCGCATCAAGTGTATCGCTTCTCCACGGAGTAGAATAAGTGGCATTGCTCTCTTGAACAGGAAAGGGGATGTCACTTTCATTGCATAGTAGGCATTGATAAAACTCGTTGGCGTAATGGTTGTCATAATAGTTTACATATTGGGTTGTAGTCCATTTTTTGCTGTATTTAAATACGTAATGGTGCGTCTGCCAATTTTTATAATATTTGTCACAGTAATATCGACTCGTATCTTCTAGCAATGAGCAGGGAGTAGAATAACTGCAATGTTGAGTCTGATCAGATACTCCAGAATCTTTTGAATACAGATACCAATATCGTGGTGCATCGCAGGCGCAGTTTTCATAACCCTCCTGCGTATCAGATACAGAAAAGAGTGCAGTTGGCAATAGCAAGAGTAACCCGAATATCATTTTAAGCATATGAGAATACCTTTGATCGTCAAGATGAGATTGAAAAATCCAGAAGCACCATCATTACCGTTGTGTATTGTGTGATCTTATTTATTAAAATTAATCCATGATATCATTAGTATATTAGCAAGAAATAAAAAAGAATATTTATTAGCCTATTTGATATTTTTTTAATTACCGTGTCTTAACACTATATTTGTTTTGCAATCTGTGCAAAATATGGGTTCCTCCCTTTTGATTGAAATTTCTTTCTTCAAAAAAGTAGTAGCATAATTATTTGGAAAGTAGCATAATTAGTTGGAAATGACAGCCGCCACCGAAAATGGAGGCGGAGGTACCGCTGTGGTGTGGAGCCCTGAAAGGGCGCAGCGGCGTGAAGTGGGGCGCTCTCCCTTCCAGCACGTCGAGTTTGGCGATGTCAAGGAGCTCGCCGTCGGTCATAGGCGGCAGGATATGGCGCAGCCGTTTGGCAATCATCGACTTCCCGGAACCGGGGCTTCCTTCGAGGAGAAGGTTGTGCATGCCGCACGCACTGATGAGCGCGGCGCGTTTCGCCACCTCCTGGCCGCGAATCTCCCCGAAGTCCTCGGGATAGTGTTTCTGATAATAGTAGCGGACATCCTGAAACGTCTGATGGGGAAACGGGATGGGTTTCGGTGCTGCCGGCCGGATGTTTGCATGCTCCTCCTCTTTGAAAAAGGCGATGGCGTCTTTAAGCGTTCCGGCACCGACAAAGGTGATCCCGGGAATGTTGGAGAGTTTATCGAGGGCCTCCATCGGGACGAGGGCATTGCGCAGCAGTCCCCTGTTGGCCAGGGAGAGAATCAGCGGATAGAGCATGAGGTTCTCCTTGACCGTGCCGTCAAGACCCAGCTCTCCGAAAGCGTACCACTCCGGGAAGTCCCGTTCGGAACTGTCTAGGGCGATCAGGAGGGCCATGGCGAGGTCGAACTGGCTGCCGTGTTTCTCGATGTCGCTGGGACTGAGATTGATCGTGATGCGTTTGGGCGGGAAGGTGAAGTCGTTTGCCAGTAGAGCGCTTTTGACCCGCTCCCGCGCCTCGGATATTGAGGAGGAGGCCAGGCCGACGACGGTGAAGGAGGGAAGACCGCGTGTCAGCGTGGACTCGACCGTGACCGGAAGTGCGTCGATGCCTTCGAGGGTGGCACATTTGAGCTGTTTCATGACAATACTCCCATAGGTCAGGAAGAATGGTATCCATATAAAATTTATAAAAACATTAATTGTTGTTTAGCGTTTTAGTAAAAGAGCGAGTATTCGTGTGTGGTGTAGTGATGCTGTGTGCCATGGTATGAGTGATGAAGACAATATCAAGGAGGGAAAAGTTGAATGAAAAGATGTTTGGGGCGACCTGGCACCTGGGAAAGGAGGTGTCGTTAGCCGTTCTTCTTCTCTTTTTGAATCCGCTTGTACTCTTTCTCGAATTTCTTGCGGCGAGTGTAGGTGAGCTTTTCAATAAAGAGCTTGCCGGCGAGGTGGTCCATCTCGTGCTGGACGGCGACGCTGAGCAGGCCGTCGGCTTCGAGGACCTGCTCGTTGCCGTGACGGTCTTGGTAACTGACGGTGACCGTCTCAAAGCGTTCGACGTCCTCGTAGAAGCCCGGCACGCTGAGACACCCCTCCTGGTAGAAGGTCGTGCCGTCGCTGAGCACGATCTGCGGGTTGATGATCTCCAGCAGTTCCGACTTGTCCTGTTCGCCCTGCTCGTCGGGGAGGTTGATGATGAGGACCTGGAGGGGTTTGGCGACCTGGATGGCCGCGAGGCCGATCCCGTTGGAGGCGATCATCGTATCGTACATATCGTCCAGGAAGGTATGGAGGGCTTCGTCGAAACGCTCAACAGGCTCGGAGAGCTGTTTGAGGCGTTTGTCCGGGTAGGTGACGATCGGAAGCTGCATGCGCCTTATTTCTTCGCGTTCTTGACGAGGACTTCGTCGATGAGGCCGTAGGCTTTGGCCTCTTCCGCACTCATGAAGAAGTCGCGGTCGGTATCTTTCTCGACCTTTTTCAGGCTCTGTCCGGTGTTCTTGGCAAGGATGCCGTTGAGCTCTTTTTTCATGCGCAGGATCTCGTTGGCCTGGATCTCGATGTCCGTCGCCTGTCCCTGGGCGCCGCCGAGGGGCTGGTGGATCATGATGCGCGCGTGCGGCAGGGCAAAGCGCTTGCCCTGGGCGCCGGAGCTGAGCAGGAAGGAGCCCATGGAAGCTGCCTGCCCGATACAGATCGTCGCGACGTCGGGACGGATGTAGTTCATCGTATCGAAGATCGCCATACCGGAGGTGACGACACCGCCGGGGGAGTTGATGTAGAAGTAGATGTCTTTATCCGGATCCTCCGCTTCGAGGAAGAGCATCTGAGCGACGATGGTCGAAGCGACGGCGTCATTGACCTCGCCGCTGAGCATGATGATGCGGTCTTTGAGGAGGCGGGAGTAGATGTCGTAAGAGCGTTCGCCCCGCGCACTTTTTTCAATGACGTACGGAATATAGCTCATGGGTTACTCTTCGGTCGTCGCCGTCTTGGCGTTGAGGAGGCCGCTGAGCACTTTGTCTTCGACCATCGCCATCTGGATCGCCGGCAGGTAGCCGCTGTCTCTGTAGTGGTCGTAGGTCGCCTGCGGGTCCTGACCTGTCTGCATCGCTTCGAAGTAGATCGTCTGCATGACTTCCTGCTCGTTGACGTTGATGCCTTCGGCCTTGGCCAGGGCATCGATGATGAACGTCGCTTTCACGGAGCGTGTCGCATCGTCGCGGAAGGTTTCGCGGAGCTCTTTGACCTTCTCCTGGTCATCGCGCAGTGCCGCGAGCTCCTCTTCGCTCATTTCGCGCGCTTTGTTGTTCAGCGCCATGTCCATCTCCTGCTCGACGACGAACTCCGGCAGGTCGAAGTTGTATGCGGCGACGAAGGCCTCGAGGAGTTCCGGCTTGAGTTTCTCGTTGAAGAGCTTGCCGCGCTCTTCGTTCTCGAGCTGTTTCTGGACCTGCTCTTTGACCATATCTATCGTCGCGTCCTCTTCACCCGGCAGCAGCTGCTTGGCAAGCTTGGCGTCCATGCGGACCTTCTCTTTTGTCTGGATCTTGTGCAGTTTCACCTTGAACTGTGCCGGTTTGCCGGCCAGTTTTTCGCTGCCGTAGCTCTCCGGGAATGTGACGTCGATCATCTTCTCGTCGCCCGCTTTCATGCCGATGACCTGATCTTCGAAGCCCGGGATGAACTGGCCGCTTCCGATATTGAGCGGGAACTCTTCGGCTTTGCCGCCTTCAAACGCTTCACCGTCGACGAAGCCTTCAAAGTCGATGACGGCAGTGTCGCCGTCTTCAACCGCGCGGTCCTCTTCGATGTCAACGAAAGGCGCCTGCGCTTTGGCGATCTCCTGGATACGGTCGGTGACCGCTTTGGCAGTGATCTTCGGCGCTTTGAAATCGGGAACCTTGGCCTGATAGTCGCCGAGGTCGAACTCGGGGCGCATTGCGACCTTGATCGTCATTTCGATCGTACCGTCCTCTTTCTTGTCGAACTTGGAGAACTGCGGCTCACCGATCAGGGCATCGGCAGCGATCTTGAGGGCATCCAGACCGATGTTCAGGGCTTCGCGGACCGCCTGGCTTTCAGCGTCTTGCATAAGGCGTTCGCCATACTGTTTCTTGACGGCGGATACGGGGACTTTTCCTTTGCGGAATCCCGGGATGTTTGCTTGCTTGCTCAGCTCTTTGGCCATGTTGTCGAAGTGCTTGTCCAGGTCGCCGGCGGTGACCGTCGCGCTGATTTCGGCATTGGCTGCGTTGATTTTGTTGGTGCTCATTTCCATGGTGATCTCTTACCTTTATCTTCTGTTTCTTCCGGCTCAGCCCATGCGGCAATACGGAGAAAAATTTCGCAATTCTACCTTAATTACATTAACACGACTCTTAGATTTCGGCGCTAGCAACTTCTTAAGCTTTTTTAAGTATTGAAATTGATTAAGGGATATCTAACGACAGATGATCTAATATCTCACCACACAAAGAGGACAAATTTTGTCTTTTTTAAAATTGTTATCAAAATAACATGTGAATTGAGGAAGAGCGATGCAAGTATATATGGACAACAATGCGACGACCATGGTAGACCCGGCGGTCGTCGAAGCAATGCTTCCATTTTTCAGCGAGCAGTACGGAAACCCGAACTCGCTGCATAAATTCGGCACTGCGTCCCATCCGGCGATCGCGAGAGCGATCGACCAGGTCTACGCAGCGATCAGCGCGTCGGACGACGACGATATCGTCTTTACGTCCTGCGCAACCGAATCGAACAACTGGGTACTCAAATCCGTCTGGATCGACAAGATCCTGCACGGGGAGAAGAACCATATCATCACCACAGAGGTGGAGCACCCCTCCGTCCTTTCCACCTGTAAGTTCCTGGAGGAGCAGGGCGTCAATGTAACCTACCTCCCGGTCAACGAGCAGGGCGTCGTCGATGCCCAGATGCTGCGCAGCTTCATTACGGACAAGACGGCGCTGGTCTCCGTGATGTGGGCAAACAACGAGACGGGAATGATCTTCCCGATCAAAGAGATCGGAGAGATCTGTAAAGAGAAGGGCGTGCTCTTCCATACCGACGGCGTCCAGGCCGTCGGCAAGATCCCCGTCGATGTCCAGGCGGTCCATGTCGACTTCATGTCGATGTCCGCACACAAGTTCCACGGCCCGAAAGGGATCGGGGCACTCTATATCCGTAACGGACAGGCCCTCTCCCCGCTGCTCAACGGCGGCGAGCACATGGGCGGCCGCCGTTCTGGCACCCTGAACGTCCCCTACATTGTCGGGATGGGCAAGGCACTGGAAATGGCGACAGTGAATATCGAAGAGAAGATGGCCAGCATCAGCGCTAAGCGCGACCGCCTCGAAGATGCGCTGCTGAAGCTCATTCCCGACACCTTTACGGTCGGTGAACGCGACCACCGTACTCCGAACACGATCCTCATCTCCATCCGCGGGGTCGAGGGCGAAGGGATGCTGTGGGACCTCAACAACGCGGCGATCGGTGCTTCCACCGGTTCGGCGTGCGCCTCCGAGGACCTCGAAGCCAACACGGTAATGCTCGCGATCGGTGCGGACCACGAACTGGCCCACACCGGTATCCGCCTGAGCCTTAGCCGCTATACGACGGACGAAGAGGTCGATTACGTGATCGATCACTTCAAAACGGCTGTCGAGCGTCTGCGCTCGATCTCCAGCTCATACGCCAAAGTCAAACCGACGCCCGGCGGTGAAGCCACTGCGTGTGAAATGCACTGAGAATTAGAGAGAGAAGGAAACCATTATGGCAAAGAATGATCTGTTTGGCGCATCCCTGTGGGATGAATACTCCAACAAGGTAACGACACTGATGAACAACCCCCAGCACCAGGGGGAGATCACGGAAGAGGAAGCGGCCGCGAACGGCAACAAGCTGATCGTCGCGGACTTCGGTGCGGAGAGCTGCGGTGACGCCGTACGCCTCTACTGGGAAGTCAACCCGGAGACCGACGTCATCGAGAACTCCAAGTTCAAGAGCTTCGGCTGCGGGACGGCGATCGCCAGTTCCGATATGATGACGCAGCTCTGTCTGGGCAAGACGGTCGACGAAGCGGTCAAGATCACCAACATCGACGTCGAGATGGCGCTGCGCGATACGCCGGACGTACCGGCCGTTCCGCCGCAGAAGATGCACTGTTCGGTCATGGCGTACGACGTCATCAAGAAAGCGGCCGGACTCTACAAGGGCGTCGACGCGGAGAGCTTCGAAGAGGAGATCATCGTCTGCGAATGTGCCCGCGTCAGCCTCTCGACCCTCAAAGAGGTGATCAAGCTCAACGACCTGAGTACGGTCGAGCAGGTTACCGACTATACGAAAGCGGGCGGCTTCTGTAAAAGCTGTATCAAGCCGGGCGGCCACGAGGCGCGCGAATACTATCTCGTCGACATCCTCGCCGACGTCCGCCGCGAGATGGACGAAGAAAAGATGAAAGCGGCGGCCGAAGCCGGTCTCGGCGGCGATTTCGAAGCGATGACCCTGGTCCAGAAGATCAAGGCGATCGACGCGGTCGTCGACGACAACATCCGCCAGTTCCTCATCATGGACGGCGGGAACATGGAAGTCATCGACGTCAAGGACGGCGAAGAGTACATTGACGTTTATATCCGCTACCTCGGTGCCTGCTCCGGCTGTGCGAGCTCCAGTACGGGAACGCTCTATGCCATTGAAGCGGCCCTCAAAGAGAAGCTCTCCGACAAGATCCGCGTTCTGCCGATCTGACGACATGACGAGGGGCCCGGCCCCTCTCCCCCCTCCTATCATTAACGATTTCCCCCTTTTTTTTATCAGCGGCTGTTGCTTAAATGCCGACTTTTTCTGTACAATGCCGCCTTTCAAACGTTCACAAGGAGATAATAATGTTCAAAAACATACTGGCACTGATCGGTGCCGTGACACTGGTCGCGGTGATCGGCGGATACGCGATGTTCGGCGGCAAAGTACAGCAGCTTGACGGCGGTGCCCTTCCGGCGTATATGAAGATGTTCGGCAACATCCTGGAAAACGGGGATGCAGCGCGGGCCATGATGAAAGAGTGGAAGATCAGTGATGAAGTCACGAACGACGATGCGGCGGAACTGATCAAGGCACTGGCCGAAGAGTACAACATGCGTATCACGGGTGACGTCAAAATGTATACGAAAGATGACGCCGCGGCGACTGAAATCAAGCATGCGCGCATCTTCTCGCTCTGCAGCCTTCCAATCGCGAAGGTGTTCCTGAACTACTCCCGCTGGTACGGCGGATTCATGCCGTGCCGCATTATGCTGGTCGAATACGGCAGCGGTGAGCGCTTCCTTGTGGCGATGGACATGACGCTGGCGATCCACGGCGGCCACCCGCTCCCGGCCGATATGCTCACGATGGCTCTCTCTGTCAAAAAAGCGATGGAAGAGATTCCGGAGCGTGCCGCCAAAGGCGACTTTTAACTTCTACTTGTTCGGGCCCTCTTTGGCCTGAACATCCTCTTTTTTACCCCGGATAGTCTACAATCCAGTATGCATTTTATTTTATATGTTCATATTCTTTCCGCAACGGCATGGATCGGCGGGTCGCTGCTGCTTTTCGCGCTGGGCGTCTTGCTGCGCGACAAAGAGGCCCAGCGGCAGACCTATGAGCATCTGGGGCCCATCTACGGCTGGTTCGAGGTCTTCTGGCTGGTCTCGCTCTGGGTGACGGGGACGCTGCTCTATCTGCACCACGGTTTCCACGAGGTCTTCAAATACGCCTACGACTCGGAACTGTCGCAGATGATGCACCACAAGGTCTACCTGGTCATCGTTTTGACGATGTTAACGTTTGTTCATTTAGTGATCGCCTTCAAAACGCACATGATCAGCCGGACGAAATGGCAGCAGTTCCTCTCGCGGGGGAGTTCGCTGGGGATCTTCTTTCTGAACCTGATCATCCTCTGGTATGCGATCGGCGTGCGGAGTATGTTGTAGCCGATGAGAGTACGGATGAGAAAGTGCCCGGAGCAGTTGACAAAGGCGGTATGTGATGGTTTACCGGATTGACCGCAAAGATCTCTGGGATCTCCGGTTCCTTGAGAAGATCTACCGCGACATGGAGCACGACTACTACTGGAGCGACGATTTTTCCGAGGCGATGTACCTTGCGCTCGCCAATGCCGGCTTCATCAGCGTGTCGCTGGAGTATGGCGGCAGCCAGCTTCTGCTGGGGGAGATCCAGCGGGCGTACGCGCTGCTGCGTTTCGATGAGATGCATGTCAGCAAAAAGGTGGCGAAACTGCTGCGGGGGGCGAACTACCGGCTCGCGTTCAACACGGCATTCGACGACGTTGTCCGCGGGATACAGGCCTCGCATGACGCATGTTGGATGGTCGGGAAGTACGAGACGCTGATGCGGCGTCTGAATGCGAACAGCAGTGAAGCTTTCAGGCTCTTTAGCGTGGAGCTGTTCGACGAGGGGACCGGTACCCTCGTTGCCGGCGAGATCGGTTACATTACGGCCAACAACGTCTATACGAGCCTCTCGGGGTTCCACAGTGCCGAACGGCGCTACAGCAGCTGGGGAACACTGCAGCTGGTCCTGCTGGGCCGGCATCTGCAAAAGGCCGGGTTGCGCTTTTGGAATCTGGGGCATCCCTACATGAAGTACAAGAGCGATCTGGGTGCCGTGGTTGTTCCGCGGCGCACGTTTTTGAAGCTCTGGTATCCGCGCCGGTTCGGTTCGCTCGCCCTCTAGCGGTGAGGTGCTCCTGGAGAAGTCTGCCTTTACAGGTTCTTGTCGAACCAGTTGGCGACTTCGGAGCGGATGGTGTGGCGCAGCTGGATGCCGGCGAGGAAGTCGCTGTGCTGGGCTTTGTTGAGCATGGTCACCAGGGCGTTACGGCGCTTGGAGAGGAAGGGGTGGTCGATCTGGTGCGGGTCGCCCATGACGACGAGGCGCGTCTCGTCGCCCATCCGGGTCCCGATCAGCTTCATCGTCGCGTTCGTCATATTCTGCGCCTCGTCGATGATGACGAATTTGCGCGAGATCGTCGTCCCGCGCATGTGGGCGATATCCATTACCTCGATGTTGTACTTGGCCATGAAAAGCTCCGTCGCGTTTTCGCGCTTGGTGGAGTTCGTATTGCCGGTGAACTCCACCTGTGATTCGATGGAGTGTTTGTTCTGGTGCTCGATGGTGTAGTTGATGGCGGAGTAGAGCGGGTACATGAAGTAGCCGAGCTTCTCGTGTTCGTCCCCTTTGCGGAAGCCCAGTTCCGCCTGCGGATCGGAAGCGGTGACGGTATTGCGCGCGTAGACGATCCCCTCGACGATCCCCTCTTTGACCATCTCCAGTCCCGCCTGCAGGGCCATCAGGGTTTTGCCCGAACCGGTGGAGCCGGCGACGACGGTCAGGTGGTTCTGGGGATGGGTGAGAATGGTGTAGTAGAACTTCTGCTCCAGGTTGATGGGGCGGATCAGGGTCTCGTCGAAATACTCCCCGAAGCGCTTGTCGAAGTCGCACCACTCCAGGTGGCCGTTGTAGGTGAGCGCATAGCGCTGCAGCCCGGTTTCATATATCTCGTTGTGCCCTTCGCTGGTGGCCTCCTGGATAAAGCTGAACTGTTCAAAATTGCGGAAGTCGTTCTGCGGGTCGAGGACGGGTTCCTCGTGGTAGGTGACGGTGTGGGCGAACTCGATGGCGTCGGGGCGTTCGACGCTGGCATTTTTCAGGCTCTGCGCCTCGATCCCCTGCACTTCGGCTGCGATTTTGAACGAGATGTCGTTGGTGACGAGCTTGAGATGGTAGTCCGCGGCGATCTCGGCGATCTTGGCGTCGTTGAAGCCCTTCGGTTCGGAGTAGGATTTGGCAATGCGGTACTCTTCGCGGTAGATGATCAGCAGCTCGACGTTCGTGTCGCCCTCCGCCTCGGGGTTGAGGTCCGGGGCGAAGGGGAGGGTGAGACGGTAGTAGCAGTCGCTGTTGTTGGGCGCCGTCTCGCGCGAACGGCGCAGCGGTTCGGGCAGGGCGTCGAAGGTCAGGGTCTGCCCCACCTCGTAATCGGCGAGCCGGAAGAACTCCCGGGCCCGGAAGCCGGCGTCCGAGCGCATGTCGTCTTTTTTGTTATTGAGCTCGGCAAGCACCGTGTTGGTGATGGCGACAATATTTTTGTTGTTCTCGGAAATGCGCAGGATGTTGGCCGGATCATCGAGAATGACTGAGGTGTCGAGGAGATAGCATTTTTGTGTGGGACTCATGGAAAGAGCATCCTTCGGTTATATGAGTTACATTGATTATAACCCCGGAAAGCTTAATGCGAAAGGATGCGGTGGATGAAGTTTGGGCAGCACGCTTTACACGTGGTAATAGCGTGTGACTCCCTCTATGGTGCGCCCCATATTGAGCAGGAGCATATCGGCGACGACAAGGGCGGCCATCGCTTCGCAGACGACGGAACCGCGGATGGCGACGCAGGGGTCGTGGCGTCCCTTGAGCGCGAAATCGACCTCTTCGCCCTCGGTGGTGGTCGTGTGCTGCTCTCGGAAAATGGAGGGGGTCGGTTTGAAGTAGACGCTGAGGCGAACCGCGTCCCCGTTGCTGATCCCGCCGAGGATGCCGCCGCTGTGGTTGGATTCGAAGCCGCTGTTGCGTATTGGGTCGTTGTTCTCTGACCCGTGCAGGCGCGTCCCCAGAAGGCCGTCGCCGATCTCGACGGCCTTGACGGCGTTGATGCCCATCATCGCGTCGGCGAGGACGGCGTCGAGCTTGTAGTAGAGCGGTTCGCCGAGGCCCACCGGAAGGTTCTCGATATGGACCTGTGCGACCCCGCCGACGGAGTCATGGTCGTTTTTGGCGAGCAGGATCGCGTCTTTTTGCGCCTGCTCCACGCTGGGATCGAGGGCGTAGATCTCGCTGGTGACGACGTGGTCGAAGTCGAAGCTGCTTGCGGCGATCCCCGCGATCTCGCTGATGCCGCTTTTGACGGTGATGCCGACCTCGCGCAGCATCAGTTTGGCAATGGCCCCCGCCGCGACGCGGGCCGCCGTTTCGCGGGCACTGGAACGCCCGCCCCCGCGGTAGTCGCGGATGCCGAACTTGTGCCAGTAGGTGTAGTCGGCGTGGCCGGGGCGGAAGATATCTTTGATATTGGAGTAGTCTTTGGATTTCTGGTTGGTGTTGTAGATGACCATCGCAATCGGGGTGCCGGTGCTTTTGCCTTCGAATACCCCGCTGAGGATCTCGACCGCGTCGTCCTCTTTGCGGGCCGTGGCGTAGGCGTTCTGTCCCGGCTTGCGGCGGTCGAGCTCGCGCTGAATGTAGGCCTCGTCGATCGTGAGGCCGGCGGGAACGCCGTCGACGACGCAGCCGATCGCCTTGCCGTGGGATTCGCCGAAGGTGGTGAAACTGAAGCGGATGCCGAAACGGTTCATGAAAGCTCCTCTTTGAGTCGGGCGATGGTTTGCTGGGCCGCCTCCTGCTGGGCGGTTTTTTTGCTCTTGCCGGTGGCTTTGGCGTACTCCTTGCCGTCGATCACGATGGCGATGGTGAACTCTTTCTTGTGGTCAGGGCCGCTGCTGCCCACGAGGCGGTACTCGGGGGTGATGCCGAAGTGCGCCTGGGTCAGCTCCTGCAGCGCCGTCTTGTGGTCTTTGAAGAGGGTGTCGAGGGAGATCTCTTTATAGACGCTCTCCAGCAGGGTGGTCGCGATCGTTTTGACCGGGGCGAGTCCCGCTTCGAGGTAGATGGCGCCGATCACGGCTTCGAAGGCGTTGGAGAGCAGAGAGGGTTTGGTGCGTCCGCCGTTGTTTTCTTCGGCGTTGGAGAGGAAGATGGCCTGGCCCAGCTTGATATGGTTGGCCAGGCGCGCGAAACCCTCTTCGTTGACAAGGGAGGCCCGCATCTTGGAGAGTTTGCCCTCGTCGTGCTTGGGGAAGTGCTCAAAGAGGTACTCGCCGACGATGAGGTCGAGGACGGCGTCGCCCAGGAATTCGAGGCGTTCGTTATTGTAGGGCTGTTTGAAACTTTTATGCGTCAGGGCTTCGCGCAGCAGCTGTTTGTTTTCGAAGGTGTAGCCGAGCGTCTGCTCAATACGCGCCATCTGGTCCATGCTTATCCTCTTTTCATCTTTTCGGCGACGCCCCGGGCCAGGGTGTCGCAGCGTTCGTTTTCCGGGTGGCCGTCATGGCCCCGGACCCAGGTCGCTTTGATACGGTGGGGGGCGCTGGCGACGATGTAGTCACGCCAGAGATCGGGGTTCTTCACCTTGGCGAAATCGCGTTTGATCCAGTTCTGAAGCCACTCGTTGATCCCCTTGACGACGTAGGAGGAGTCCGAGACGATCTCCACGTCGCAGGGCTCTTTGAGGGCTTTGAGACCTTCGATGACGCCGCGCAGTTCCATACGGTTGTTGGTCGTATGGGGTTCGCCGCCGCTGAGCTCGCGCTCTTTGTCGCCGAAGCGCAGGATCGTCCCGTAGCCGCCGGGGCCGGGGTTGCCCAGGGCGGAACCGTCACTGAACAGGGTGATATGTTTCATACTTCGTAAGCCCTTTCCGAGCGTTCCGACGGGGCGAAATCCGCTACGGCTTTGCCCAGCAGCGGTTCGGTGACGACGGAATCGATCGTATGGCAGTTCGGGCAGCGGTGGAACGGGAAAGGGAAGATCTGCTTGCAGTGGCCGCACAGGTATTCAAACTGCAGGGTTGCCCCGCTTTGGCCGCTTTGGCGAAGTTTGATCAAAACATCCAGTTCGAATTCGGAACTGTTCTGAGCAAGATTCACGCTTCCTCTGGCGCTATACAGCTGCCGCAAATAGCCATCACCTGAAATTATATCCAAATTCAGGTGCTCCTCGGGTAAATACCACAGGATGTCCGCGATGATGCGGCTGGCGGAGAGCTCCAGGGCCGCCCAGGCCACTGCCGGGTCGTGGCGGAAAAGGTATTCGAAGGTGAGGTAGGTGAGGGTGTGGTGTTCGCGGTACTCTTCGGCGAGCCGCCGGCATTTCGCCGCCGTATCGGTTCGGGCGTCCTGCAGCAGGCTGACGGTTTCGAGGTAGCGGCGGTCGCCGGCGATGTCGTTGCCGAGTTCGTCGAGGGGTTCGAGCACCTGCAGGGCCTTGTCAAAACTCCGGAGCCGTTCGTAGGTGAAAAGCAGCAGCTTCAGCGCCTGCGGCGTGCGGGGAAAACGGCCGAGGATCTTGAGCAGGATCGTCTCGCACCGCTCCAGGAAGCCGGCTTTAAAATAGGTCTGGGCGAGCAGCAGCAGCAGTTCGCGGCGACGGTGGGGCTCGTGCTGCATCTCCAGAAGGCTGCGGTAGATCGCGACGGCCTGTTCGAAATCGCCGTTTTGCACATAGGTCTGGGCGACGAGCAGCCATGACTTCTGCGAGACGGCGCTGCTGCCAATCTCGCGGTGGAGTTCGGTCTGGGAGGGGGGCTTGGTAAACGAGCGGAGGAAGCGTTCGAGGTAGCGGTGGTCCTCCTTGCTGCGCAGCCGTCCCCACCAGTAGCTCACGAACGCGATGATGAAGATCAGGGCGACGAAGACGATGATGCCGAATAGCGGGTCGCGGAATTCGATAAAGAGGCTGTTCACGTCGGCTCCTGTCGCACTGCCTTGGGGGGTCTTGGATTGCAGCCATTATAGCGCTTTTGAACTTTTCGGAGAAAATGAGATAAAAATGTGACGAAAAAAACTGATAAAACATTGACATTACTTCGCCAAAAAGGGTAGAATGACGTTGAAACTGGAGAATGCGAAAGGTTTATACGTCAATGATATTCAGTTATATCCGTGCCGACAGCCACTTTCACGGTGTATACGAACAGCTGAAAGTGATCAGTGCCTATGCCAAGAAACATGATCTGGTGATCGAAGACGAGATGGTTGATCAGCTGTCGCAGAACAGCCGCCTCAGTGAACGTGACGAGGCTGTGCGTTATATGCGCCAGCCCGAACACATGGGCGGTACGCTGCTGATCTACGACCTGTGGGTGCTCAGCAGCAATATCGAGGATGTCGTGCAGATGTTTAGCTGTCTGCTGAAAAACGGCATCGAAACCCACTTGATCAAACCTTCAATCGTCTTGAATGCGCAAAGTGATATTATCGTCGCGATGGGGTTGGTTGACCAGTTGCGGCAGACGATACAGTCGGTGGAGAAGAAGGTGATCGGCCGCCCGAAAGGGAGCCGTTCCTCTTCGAAGTTCGACCCTTATCTCGAGGTGATCATCGGTTCGCTTCGGGAGGGACAGAGTGTCAGCGAGATCGCTAGAGTATTGGATGTGAGCCGGAGTTCCCTGAAAGACTACATCGAGTCGCGGGAGCTCAAAGAGGTGGCGATGGGAAGCAGTTTTTTGGAAAACGTGGACAATGCCGAAGCCAGCATTATCGAAACGATCGAATGTCCGCAAGTCAATGAAAAGGAGTAGACAGTGAGTCAGGCAGAAGTCTCAGGCCAGGCCGGACCGGCCAAGGTCAGTAAAAAAGAGTATTTAAAAGGGTGGGTTTCCTACCGCGTAAAACGCTACTGGTTTTTCGTGGGGATGACCATCGTGTCGCTGGTACTGCCGTGGATTACGATCAACGGCAACCATATTTTCCTGTTGAGCTTTGACAAGCTCAAACTGCACCTGGCGTTTGTCCAGTTCGACATGCAGGAGATGTACCTTATGCCGTTCATTCTGATGATCCTCTTTATCGGGGTCTTCGGGATGACGGTACTGGGCGGCCGTGTTTTCTGCGGCTGGGTCTGTCCGCAGACGATCTTCCGCGTCATCTACCGCGACCTGATCGAAACGAAGATCCTGAAACTGCGCAAGCGGATCAAGAACAAGCAGAAAGAGCCTGACTGGAGCAAGCCGGAGAACAAGGCCAAGCGTGTTGTCGCCATTGCGCTCTGGACGGCGCTCTCCCTGCTGGCAACGGCGAACTTCCTGTGGTTCTTCGTCCCGCCGGAGGATTTTTTCCCGTACCTGATGAACGCGGGTGACCACCTGATCCTCGTCGGGATCCTGCTGATCACGACGCTCTTCCTCGTGGTCGACGTCGTCTGGTTCAAAGAGAATTGGTGTGTCTACGTCTGTCCCTACTCCCGTATCCAGTCGGTCCTGTACGACGAAGATACGGTGATGGCGATCTACGATCCGCACCGCGGTGGCGAGATCTACGACGAAGCGAAGCACAAGCAGTACACCAAACAGAAGGATCTGCAGGCGGTCGAGCCGAATGCGGAGTGTACGACCTGTGAAAGCTGTGTGACCGTCTGTCCGACCCACATCGATATCCGCCAGGGGCTGCAGCTCGAGTGTATCAACTGCCTCGAGTGTGTCGACGCCTGTACGGAAGTTATGGGTGCGCTCGGACGTCCGTCGCTGGTCCGCTGGTCGAGCGAAAAAGAGGTGCTGTTCCAGAAAGGCAAAACGCACTACCTGCGTCCGAAGATTATCGGTTATGCCGTCGTCCTGGTCATCATCATGGTCGTTCTCGGTATGATGGGAAGCAAGAAGGAGCATATGCTGCTTAACATCAACAAAGAGAACCGCCTCTATGCGATCGAGAAGACGCCGGAAGGCAAAACGCTGGTCGAGAACGATTACATCTTCCTTCTGCAGAATACGCAGGATAAAGACCATAAGTTCTATTTCGACATCGAGGCACCGAAGGGGATGGAAGGCAAGATCAAAATTCTCAAGCCGACCAAACCCTTCACCGTCCATCCGGGCGTGAAGAAGAAGAAAATCGTCCGCCTCTATACGACGGAGGAGCTGGTCAAAGATGAGCGTAAGGATACGGTACTGCCGATCAAGATCCATGCCTATGCCATTGACGACAAAGAGAAGATCGCCGTCGACCGCGAATCAACCTTCATCTTCCCGCGCTACGACAAATACGAGGCGGCGGAATAACCTTCCGCTCAACCTTTCCGTGCGGTGCTCGGCGCCGCGCGCTTTAACGGATTCGTTCCGTTTCCTCCCTTTAACGGCCGCCCGAACTGCTGAACCCCGGGCGGGTTCCGTTTTCTTATCCATATGTTTCGAAACATCCGATCGGCTTCACGTATCCAAAACAGATGTATGCCGAGGCATGGTGTTGGTTTTCATAGGCTTCGCCGAAAGGCAATATCGTTATGTGTCGATGCAGGTCTGCTAGAGGTGTGGCGGGAGAGGATACAAGGCCCCCGGGCGGGGTGCTCTGCTTTTCAAGAGAAGTTGTCTGAAACGGTTTAGACGATCCGGGCCTCTTTGTCGCCCGGTTCGATCTCGCCGATCAGGTAGCCGTCGGTCGCGTCGAGGACGGCGTTGACATCGTCGGGACGGACGACGAGGACCATGCCGACACCCATATTGAAGGCGCGGAACATCTCGTCGCGGGCAACGTGTTCGCTCATCAGTTCAAAGATCGGCAGGACGCGGACGTCGTCGCCTTTGATGACGGCGCGCAGGCCCTCGGGCAGAACGCGCGGCAGGTTCTCGACGAGGCCGCCGCCGGTGATGTGCGCCATCGCCTGGATCTTCGGTTTGAGCTGCTTGAAGGTCTTGACGTAGATGCGCGTCGGCGCGAGCAGGGCGTCGATGAGCGGCGTGCCGTTGAAGTCGTCGTCGAATTTCATCCCCATCTTCTCAAACAGAACCTTGCGCGCCAGGGAGAAGCCGTTGGAGTGGAGGCCGGAGCTCGGCAGGGCGATCAGCTTGTCGCCCGCGCGGACGTTGGCGGGAGTATCGAGCTCGCTCTTCTCCGCGACGCCGACGGCGAAGCCGGCGAGGTCGTAGTCATCTTTGGAGTACATGCCCGGCATCTCCGCTGTTTCACCGCCGATCAGGGCGCATTCGGCCTGGCGGCATCCTTCGGCGATTCCGCTGACGACGGCGGTCGCGACATCGACCTCGAGTTTGCCCGTGGCATAGTAGTCGAGGAAGAAGGTCGGGGTGCCGAAGTTACAGATGAGGTCGTTGACGCACATGGCGACGAGGTCGATGCCGACCGTGTCGTGTTTGCCGGAGTCGATGGCCAGTTTCAGCTTGGTGCCGACCCCGTCGGTCGCGGCGAGGAGCACGGGTTCTTTGTAGCCTGCCGGCATCTCGAAGGCGCCGGCGAAAGAGCCGATCCCGCCCAGGACACCGGGGATGCGGGTCGACTTGACCAGGGGCTTGATGTTCTCGACGAAACTGTTCCCGGCGTCGATATCGACACCGGCGTCTTTGTAGCTGATTTGACTCATAGATCGCTCCAGATGATTATTAATGGAAGTATAGCGAAGGTGGGGTTAGGATAGGGTTTGGCAGGGGCTTTCAGCGCAGATGCGTTATGCTTCGCCTACATGTTCGGCGCGTCCAAAGCTTGGCCGGTGAGAAGTTGGGATTTTCTTCATTCCGGTTTAAATGTAAGATGCTAAAATCGCGCCACTTTCGGCCCAAGGGCACCTCTGAATTACCCTACGTGAATCTCAGAGGACATGTGAAGCATGAGATTTTTTTTGTTTGCTGCGCGGGCTTAGCTTTGGCTAAGTCAAGTGGGAAACGGAGAAAAGATCGTGCTTCAGATGCCCTCCCGAAGGGCAGTGCAGAAAAAGCCATATTCGGCGTTGCCACTTTTCGCCCTAGCTTTGGCTAGGCCTCCAAAGTAGCGCCTTGACTATGACATTTTCTGCACTGCTGAGCTCACGTAGGGTAATTCAGAGGTGCCCAAAGCCCCCAAGGAATTGAGAAAATGAGAGAGTTTGTCTACCCTGAAATGATGGTACACGTCCCGATGTGTACCCACAAGGCGCCCCAGAATGTTCTGGTGATCAGCAATGCGCCCGAACGCCTTCAGACGGAAGTGGCGCGCCATGAGGGCGTCGTTGTCGTCCATGCCCCGGCCAGCCTTGACGCGCTGCGCGAAGTCGCCGACGGCAGTGTCGACGTCGTTCTCTGCGAAGCGGATGTCGATGCGGCGGTGGCCGGGCACATCAGCCGCGTTCTCAGCGAAGAGGGGGTCGTTTCCATGCGCCACGCTTCGCTCGAGGAAGTCCAGGCCAATACGGTGCTGCTCGGTGTGCTGGGCAACTATTTCAAGGTGATCATGCCTTACCGCCTAGCCAATGAGGAGACCCTCCTGCTGGCCAGCAAGGGCAACCACCCGACGGCGGACATCAACCTCCACCGTGCGGACATGCTCGACGGGCTGGAGTATTACAACACCGATATCCACCCGGCCGCGTTCGCGATGCCGAACTACATCCGTAAAACCTACCTCGGGATCATCCGCAACTAAATGGCTTCCATTATGAGTACGCCGAAGGAGCAAAGCCCCTCCGACTACGCTGACGCTGTGTCCGCGTTGTCCTCGGGCTTACGCCCTGTGAAATTCCGCAAAGCTACATCAGCAGCGGGCGCCCTGGAAGAAGTGCTCTTGGAGCGCCCACGCCTTCCCAGGGGGCTGTGATGGCGTTTGAATACGCGATCGCACTGACCGGGGGGATCGCGACGGGCAAAAGTACCGTCGCCTCCCTGCTGGCCCTGCACGGCCTGCGGGTCATCGACGCCGATGCGATCGCGCACAGGCTGCTGGACGAGCACAGCGGATGGGTCGCCGAGACCTTCGGCGCACACTATGTCGAAAACGGCAAGGTCCTGCGCAGCGAACTGGGGAAGGTGATCTTCTCCGACCCCACGGCCAAAGCGACGCTCGAAGCTTACCTGCACCCCAAGATCCGTCAGGCGATCGAGGAGGAGAGCGAACGCCAGGACGCTTTCAAATTCCCCTACTTGATCGACATCCCGCTCTACTTCGAGACGCAGGCCTATCCCATCGCGGACTCCGTTGTCGTTTACACTCCCAAAGCGACGCAGCTGCAGCGGTTTATGAAACGCAACGGCTTCGACGAGGCCGAGGCGCTGCGCCGCATCGAGTCCCAGATGGACATCGAGGAGAAGAAGAAGCGCGCGACCTGGGTCATCGACAACAGCGGCAACCTCAAACAACTTCAGGCTGAGTGCGAGGCCTTTGTTGAGATGATCAAAGCCAAATATAAAGCCTAAATAACCTTTCAACCAATACCCACTACACTTCCATTACTGATATTACTCAAAAGGCATAAACGATGATGATCGCCAAATACAGCGCGAGCGGTAACGACTTTGTCCTCTTTCACAGCTTTATCGCAAGAGACCGCTCCGAACTGGCACGCACCCTCTGTGATCGCCAAAGCGGTGTCGGGGCTGACGGCCTGATCGTCCTTGTGCCGCATGTCGAGTACGATTTCGAGTGGCAGTTCTACAACAGCGACGGCTCGACGGCGGAGATGTGCGGCAACGGCAGCCGTGCCTGCGCGCACTACGCCTACAGCAACGGCCTGGCACCGGCGAACATGACCTTCCTGACGGAAGCGGGCGTCATCGGTGCGGAAGTGGAGGGGGAGATGGTACAGAGCGATCTGACCCCGCCGAAGATCCTGCGTGATGACATCGTTGCGGGCGGGAAAAAGTGGTGGCTGCTCGATACGGGCGTGCCCCACCTTGTCACCTTTGATGCCGACATGGATAACTTCGACCCCGAAGAGGCGCGTGCCCTGCGCTTCGAGCACAACGCCAACGTCAACATTGCCAGCGTCGACAGTGACGGCTCCATCCGGGTGCGGACCTATGAACGCGGAGTCGAGGACGAGACGCTCGCCTGCGGGACGGGGATGGCGGCCTGTTTCTACCGCGCCAACCGTGAAGAACTTGTCGGCGACAAAGCGAATGTCTACCCCAAAAGTGGAGAGACGCTCTATCTCGGGCTGGAAGAGGGGACGATTACCTTCAAAGGGCTCGTAGAGAAAACGTTTGAGACGGTTTTAGACGTTAAATAGTTTTTTTGTTCCCTTTCTTCTTTGCTCGCACAAAGAAGAAACCGAACCCGAAAGAAGAAAATGCGAAAGGCTGCCGCTTTCGGGATATTCCATTCCTTGGTGATCCGCCCGACCCGCTAATTACCGTTTCGGACTTGTACAGAAGAAGCGGAACCCGACATCCTTCACTTAGCACTTAGCACTTAGCACTTAGCACTTAACAGTCGCTCCGGAGGAAGTCCTCTCGGAGGATAGCACGGGCAGCGATGCCGCTTAGAGGCCTGCGGCCTCCATGCTTTTTGCCTGGGCGTCGGCGATGAGGGGATCGATAATCTCGTCGAAGAGGCCGCCGGTCATGATCTCGTTGAGGCGGTAGAGCGTCAGGTTGATGCGGTGGTCGGAGATGCGGTTCTGCGGGTAGTTGTAGGTACGGATGCGGCCGCTGCGGTCGCCGGTCCCGACCTGCTCCTTGCGCGCGGCACCCTCCGCCTCCTGGGCTTTCTGCTGCTCGATCTCGAAGAGGCGCGCCTGCAGGACCTTCATTGCTTTCTCTTTATTCTTGTGCTGCGATTTCTGGTCCTGGTTGGTGACGACGATGCCGGTAGGCAGGTGGGTGATGCGCACCGCGGAGTCGGTCGTATTGACGGACTGCCCGCCGCAGCCGCTGGAACGCATGACGTCGATCTTGAGATCGTTCGGGTCGATTTTGACGTCGACGTCGTCCGCTTCGGGCATGACGGCCACGGTGATCGCCGAGGTGTGGACGCGTCCCTGGGACTCCGTCGCCGGGACCCGCTGCACACGGTGGGTCCCCCCTTCGAATTTCAGACGGCTGTAGACTTTGTCGCCCTTGATCAGGGCCGTGATCTCTTTGTAGCCGCCCATGTCGGAGGGGCTGGAGCTGATCAGTTCGATCTTCCATCCTTTGACTTCCGCGTAGCGGGTATAGGCGGTAAAGAGGTCGCCGACAAAGATTGCGGCTTCGTCCCCGCCGGTGCCCGCGCGCATCTCCAGAATGATGTTGCGCTCGTCGTTGGGGTCCGTCGGCAGTAGGAGGACCTTGATCTCCTCCTCCATCACGGGGACCTGCGGTTCGAGGGTTTTGAGCTCCTCTTTGGCCAGTTCTCCCAGTTCGTCGTCGTACACGAGGGACTTGTTCTCTTCGATGTCCACGAGCAGCTGTTTGTAGGCCTTGGCCGTATCGACGATGTCCTGCAGAGAGGATTGCTCTTTGGAGAGCGCGGTCATCCGTTTGACGTCGTTGGCGATGTCGGGACTGCTGAGCAGTTCGCTGAGCTCGTTGTAACGGTCGATAAAAGGGGTCAGTTTGTCAGAAAGCATGTCTACTCCCATTTGCAATAGCGAATAATGATACTATTTTGAAAAGATAGTTGGGGAGGGAAAGCGCGGTTTAACTGCGCGCAGGCTCGCCGCCAAGGCGAACTTAGCGTTAGCGTAGTCAACGGGGCTTTGCTCCGTTGGCGTACTAATTAAAGGCCGTTTACGGCCTTCTGGAGGCGGCTGACTTTGCGGGAAGCTGTCTCTTTTTTCAGGATCCCTTTGCTGACGAACTTGTGGATCTGCTGGTTAGCGACAGTCATAGCGGCAGATGCTGCTTCTTTGTTGCCTTCATCGATGGCTGCGCGGACAGCTTTGACGATGTTTTTCAGGCGCGTGCGGTAAAATCTGTTACGTTCCGTACGTTTTTCAGTCTGACGGATACGTTTCATTGATGACTTATGGTTTGCCATAGCCTTTATCCTTCTGGAAAAAAATTTAGGGTAGAATACTACCTTAAAAATAATTAAATTTAAGTTAAACTTTAGTGTATCCCCCGCTTTCAGGGCGATGAGAAGGGTAGAAATGAAATTATTCGGGACCGACGGCGTACGTGGTGAAGCGGGAACATTTTTAACGGCGGAGCTGGCGATGCGTACGGCAATGGCAGCGGGGATCTACTTCAAAAAGAGCTCAAAAACGAAGAAGATTCTGCTGGGCAAAGATACGCGGCGCAGCGGCTATATGATCGAAAACGCCATTGTCAGCGGCTTGACGGCGGTGGGGTATGACGTCGTACAGATCGGCCCGATGCCGACGCCGGCCATTGCCTTCCTGACCGAGAACATGCGCTGCGATGCGGGCATTATGATCTCGGCGAGCCACAACTCCTTTGAAGATAACGGTATCAAGCTCTTCGACGCCCACGGCAACAAATTCTCCGAAGAGGTCGAAGCGCAGATCGAAGCGATTTACCGGGATGACGCACAGATCGCCAAGGCGCAGGTGACGGGGCGCGCCATCGGTTCGGCGAAGCGGATCGACGACGTCATCGGCCGCTATATCGTCCAGCTCAAGAACTCATTTCCCGATGTGCTCAGTCTGCAGGGGATGCGCATCGTCCTCGATACCGCCAACGGCGCGGGCTACAAGGTCGGTCCGACGGTCCTTGAAGAGCTGGGGGCGGAAGTGATCGTACTGCACAACGCTCCTGACGGTTTTAATATCAACGAGGGGTGCGGCGCGCTGCACCCCAAAGACGTCCAAAAAGCGGTGAAGCAGTACCGTGCCGACATCGGTTTCGCCCTCGACGGCGATGCGGACCGGCTGGTCGTGGTGGATGAAAAGGGCGAGGTGGTCGACGGGGATCAGCTGCTCGGTGCGCTGGGGCTTTTCATGCACAAGTACGGCCTGCTCAAGGGCGACGGGATCGTGGCGACGGTGATGAGCAACCAGGCCCTTGAAGACGCGATGGCCGCCGCCGGGCTCACACTCCACCGCTGCGGCGTCGGGGACAAGTACGTGCTGGAGGCGATGCGCGAACACGGCATCAACTTCGGCGGCGAGCAGAGCGGGCACGTCATCATGCACGATTTCGCCAAGACCGGAGACGGCCTGGTGACAGCACTGCAGGTGCTGGCGATGGTGCTGATGAACAATACGAAGGCATCCGCCGCGCTGCACCCGTTCGAACTCTATCCGCAAATGCTCGTCAACCTCAATGTCAAAACGAAAAAACCGCTGGACGCCATCGACGGGCTTGCCGACGTGCTGCAGGGGATCGAGGCCGCCGGCATGCGCCATCTTATCCGCTACAGCGGGACGGAGAACAAACTGCGCCTCCTGCTCGAAGGGCGGGACCGCGAAGCGATGACCGCGGAGATGGAGCGCCTCAGCGGCTTCTTCAGGCATGCCCTCAATGACTAGGGGCGTGCTCGCACTCTTCCTGGCCCTGGCCGGGATCTTCATCATCGACCAGAACATCAAGGCGCTTTTCCTGGGCGGCTACCGTTTCTACAGCGACTGTATCGATCTGACCCTCGTCTATAACAAAGGGGTCGCTTTCTCGATGTTCGCTTTCCTGGAATCATGGCTCAAGTGGCTGCAACTGCTGCTGATCGCGGGGGTACTTGTGTACGTTATGCGGCTGAAAAAAACCTGCTACATGCTCCCGGTCGGTATCTTGGTGGGTGCGGGCCTCTCCAACGTCTATGACCGTTTTGTGCACCCGGGAGTGGTGGATTACGTCTACTGGCACTGCGGCTTCGATTTTGCCGTCTTCAATTTTGCCGACGTGATGATCGACGTGGCGGTGCTCTGGCTGCTGCTGCTCAACCTCAAATCCCATTGGTGCAAAACCGGAAGCTGAGAGTTGCATTCCGGGGCGTGATGCGGTATAATTACACCAGCGCTCAGGACAGTTCGCTGTTTTGAACGCTCTCCTTTAGACCTGTGCAATGCGTAGGCGAGGCACTGGGTCAGGATGGGAACATAGCAGCCCACCTTTTCTGTGCATGTGCCGCAGGTATCTGGAGGAGAGTTCCTCATTACTTCTTTTTATCCAAACCACCGAAAAAACTGTTTATGAAACGTTATTGATGCTGTGCGATCATGTTTGTTGATGGTATTGAGCCCTTCCCGCTACAATGCTTTCAGACAGATCGAACACAAGGAGTGTAGGATGAAAACGTACAAGTTGGCGGCCATGCTGCTCGGAGCGGCCCTGATGACGGGGATCGGAGCGACGTCGGCCTTTGCGAAATGCAACGGTGAGAAAATGGAAACACCGGCAACCAAATGCAGTGGTGAGAAAAAAGCGAACATGAATACCAAGTGCAACGGCGAGCAAAAAGCGAACATGAACGCCAAATGCAACGGTGAGAAAAAAGAAGAGAAGCCCAAAGGCAAATGCGGCCAGGGCAAATGCGGCGGGTGACCCCGCAGCAGTGAGTTTCGCGCAGGAAAGGAGCCGCCATGCAATGCCAGCTTTCCAACCTATGTAAAATCGTCGAACCGGCCGTGGAAAAGCTCCAGAGTGTCGCACTGCTTTTCGTACGGCTGATCCTCGCCTACGGTTTTTATGAACCGGCGAAGATGAAGTGGAACGATATCGGCTCCGTGGCCGAATGGTTCGCTTCTATGGGCCTCCCAATGCCCACGCTGCAAGCATACCTGGCGGCAACGACGGAAGCGTCGGGTGTCGTGCTCTTGACACTGGGGCTATTTACGCGGCTGATCTCCATTCCGTTGATGGTCGTCATGCTCGTTGCCATTACCCTTGTGCACCTGCCCAACGGCTTCCAGTCGGGCAACAACGGGTTCGAAATCCCGCTGTATTATTTGATTATGCTTTTCGTCCTGCTGACGCACGGCGCCGGTAACCTCTCCTTCGACCGGCTGCTGTTCAAAAGCAAAGAGGCCTGACCCCTACGGGGCCTCTGCCCCATCCCCATATTTTAATCTTCCCGGTATTTTGAAATCCCGCACGGCTGGTTCGGTGAGGGCGGATGCGCTTCGAGGTATTCGAGATCCTCGAGGGTCTGTTTGAGGACCTTCTGCTGCTGCAGCAGCGGCAGCATCGCGTTATCTTTCTGGGTCAGGTTGAGCTTCATATCCATCAGGATCGCCTGCACCTCTTTGTCGAGGTCGGACAGGGCGTTTCTTACGTGTTCGATCGGTTTCATGCCGCGATTATAGCCAAAGGGCGTTGGACGGAAGCCTCGGGTTTTTGGCTAATGCAGCTGTTTCAGTGGACGAGTTCGACGCCGAAGAGCCCGTACAGCAGACCGCTGGCAATGAGGTAGACGCCGAAGGGTTTGAAACTGTAGCGCGAGACGACGGCGAGGAAGGTTTTGACGGCAACCCAGCCGACGACAAAGGAGACGACGAAGCCGATGGCCAGTGCGCCGAAATGCTCGAAGGAGAGGGACGAGTACTCCTTGAGCAGCGTATAGCCCGAGGCGGCGCCCATCGTCGGGATGGCCAGCAGGAACGAGAATGCCATGGCCGTGTCCCGCGACAGCCCGCCGAGCATCCCGCCGAGGATCGTCATCCCCGAGCGCGAGACCCCCGGCACCAGGGCGAAGACCTGGAAGACACCGACGGTGAGGGCCTGTTTCATACTGACCCCCTCGAGGTCTTTGACGGCGTGCGCCTTGGGTTTGTACGCGAACTCGACGGCGAGGAAAGCGATCCCGGTGAGGATCATCAGGGCGACGGTGGAGTTGGCGGCGAACATCGCCTCGATCTGTTTGTGAAAGAGCAGACCGACGATGCCCGTCGGGATGAACGCGGCGATGAGCTTGATCCAGAGCGCTGTGCTCTGCATGAGCCGTTCGCGGTAGATCAGCATGACCGAGAAGATCGGGGCGATCTGGATAATGATTTCGAAGGCGGTCAGGAAGGTGTCCTGCTTGAGACCGAGCATCTGTCCGGCGAGGTAGAGGTGGGCGGTGGAAGAGACGGGGAGATATTCGGTAATTCCCTCGACGATGCCGAGGATGAGAGCGTCAAAAAGCGTCATAAAAATGGGTCCGGATGTCAAGATGCATCATTGTACCTTTTCGGCCCGAAAACCAACCTTGAGAGACCCTTAAATGAACATAGAGTATAATACGCGGCTTGAAAAAGGCGGTGCAAACCCGCCTTGCCGCATATGCATATCACTTAAGGAAAAAAAGCATGCTGCTCTTTACCCCCGGTCCTACCCCTGTTCCGGAATCCGTCCGCAAAGCGATGGCGGAGGAGACGATCCATCACCGCACGCCGGAGTTTGAAGCGATCTTCGAACGGGCGCGCAAAGCGCTCTTCGGCCTGATGAAAACCGATGAGGTCGTGATGCTGGCCTCGACGGGTACCGGCGCGATGGAAGCGGCCATCACCAACCTCTGCCGCGATACCCTGCTGAACATCAATGCGGGAAAATTCGGCGAGCGTTTCGGCAAAATCGCCCAGGCGCACGGGCTGCAGAACGTTGAACTGGCCTATGAATGGGATACGCCCTCAACGCCCGAGGATGTCCTCGCCGCACTGCAGGAGAACCCGCGCATCGATGCCATCGCCGTTCAGATCAGCGAAAGCGCCGGCGGCCTGCGCCACCCGGTCGAAGCGATTGCCGCGGCCGTCAAGGCGGTACGCCCCGACATTATGATCATCGCGGACGGCATTACGGCCGTCGGCGTCGAAGCGATTGACGTCACCCACATCGATGCCCTGCTGGCGGGAAGCCAGAAGGCGCTGATGCTGCCGCCGGGCCTCGCCGTGATCGGTCTGAGCAATGCGGCGGTCGAGAAGATCGGTGCAGGGAAGGGGTACTACTTCAACCTCGCCACCGAGATCAAGAAACAGCGTACCAATACGACGGCCTGGACGGCGGCGACGACGCTCGTAATCGGCCTGGAGGCCGTCCTGGCGGAGATCGAGGCCAAGGGCCTCGAGACGCTTTACGACGAAACGGCCCGCCGCGGTGCCGCGACGCGGGCTGCCTTCGAGGCGCTGGGACTGCATATTTACCCGAAAGTGCCTGCGGCGTCCATGACAACGATTGATGATGCGAACGCCAATGAGATCCGTGCCCTGCTGAAAAAAGAGTTCGACGTCAATATGGCCGGCGGCCAGGACCACCTCAAAGGGAAGATCTTCCGTGTCAACCACATGGGGCTGATCAAGCCGTTCGAGGCCGCCTGGGTCGTCAACGCCGTCGAGGTCGCCCTCGACAAGCTCGGCCGCCGCAGCTACGACGGCACGGCGGGCCGCGTCTTCAACGAAATCTATTTCGGGCTGACGGCATGATCTTTGCCCACGAGATCCCCGAAGGGAGCAAGCTCTATTTCGGTGCCAGCGCCCGCCGCAAGCGGGAGATCGAGCAGATCGCCAGCGATGTGCTCTATGCCGACGGCTTCGAAGAGATCGTCGTGCCGCTTTTTTCGCACCACCAGCATGAGAGCATCTCCGATGCCAAAGAGCTGATCCGTCTCGGGGACCGTGACAACAACCGCATGAGCCTGCGCGCGGATACGACCATCGACGTCGTGCGCATCATCTCCAAGCGCCTCGGGCGCAATACGGACCACCGCAAATGGTTTTACATCCAGCCGGTCTACCGCTACCCGTCACACGAGCAGTACCAGGTCGGTGCCGAGGTGATCGGCGAGGCGGACCTCTCCATCGCGCTCACCCGCTGCCTGGAGATCTTCGAGCGTCTGGAGACGCAGCCGCTGCTGCAGATCTCCAACATCAACATCCCGAAGATCCTCAGCCGCCTGCTCGATATCCCGATGGACGATTTCCGCCACATCCGTATCGAGAACCTGCTGGCGCGGGGGATCGACTGGCTGACCAAGCTCGTCTACCTTGAGAACCCTTCGGAGATCGACGCGGTCCTGCCGCTCGTGCCGGAGGAGCTCCGCGTCGAGCTGCTGAAGATGAAAGAGCTTAGCCTGAGCGTGCCGTATAGCAACACGGTCGTCGCACCGCTTTATTATGCGAAGATGCTCTATTACGACGAGCTCTATTTCCGCGTGATCGCGGACAACGACGTTTACGCCAGAGGCGGACGCTATAAAAACGAAGATGTGACCAGTGTCGGCTTCGCCATCGCAACCGATGTGCTGCTTGAAGCCGGCGTGTAAAGGAAATTGATATTATGAAAAAAGCAGATTTGATCGTCGGCATCCAGTGGGGCGATGAGGGCAAAGGGAAGATCGTTGATCTTCTTGCGCAGAAATATGACGCCGTCGCGCGTTACCAGGGCGGACACAATGCCGGCCACACCATCTGGGTTGACGGGACCAAATATGCCCTCCACCTGATCCCCTCCGGCGTCCTGAACCCCGAAGCGATCAACATTATCGGTAACGGCGTCGTCGTTTCGCCGGCGGCACTGATCAAAGAGATGAAACAGTTCGACAAGCTCGAGGGGCGTCTCTTTGTAAGCGAATCGGCGCATATGATCCTCGGCTTCCACGAGGAGATCGACCAGGCCAAAGAGCGCCTGCGCGGCAAGAAGGCGATCGGGACGACCGGCCGCGGCATCGGGCCCGCTTACAGCGAGAAAATTGCCCGCGCCGGCTTCCGCCTCGGAGAGCTGCGCGATATCGACGCGCTGGCGGCACGCATCCTCGAGTACTTCGAGCAAAACGGTGCCATCTACAGCGCCCTGGGAATCTCCGCACCGGATGAAGCGGCGCTGAAAGCGGAACTGCAGGGGTTCGCCGATGTGCTGTTGCCGTACCTGGCCAATACGACGCAGATGGTCTGGGAACTGCTCTCAGGTGATCAGAACGTTCTGCTTGAGGGGGCGCAGGGAACGATGCTCGACATCGACCACGGTACTTACCCCTATGTCACAAGCTCTTCGACGATCGCGGCGGGCGCGTGTATCGGCCTGGGAATCAGCCCGAAAGACATCGGAAAGGTGACGGGGATTGTCAAAGCCTACTGTACGCGTGTCGGCAACGGCCCTTTCCCGACGGAAGATTTCGGAAACGACGGCGACAAGCTGCGCGAGCAGGGGCACGAGTTCGGCACGACAACAGGGCGTCCGCGCCGCTGCGGATGGTTCGATGCTGTGGCGACGAAGTTCGCGAGCCGCATCAACGGCTGCGACGAGTTGGCCATCATGAAACTCGACGTCCTCGACGGCTTCGACGAAGTCAAAGTCTGCGTCGGCTATGAGGTCGGCGGGGAAGTTGTTGACTACATGCCGCTCGATCTTGAAACGGCCACGCCGGTCTACAAAAGCTTCCCGGGCTGGGAGCGGACCGAAGGCGTGCGTGAATGGGATGCGCTGCCGGAAACGGCCAGGGCCTATCTCAGCGAGATCGAAAAGCTGACCGAAACGAAGATCGGCATGGTTTCCACCTCCCCCGACCGCAACGATACGATCATCCGTTAGGAGAAGCAACGCTAACGGAGTCGGTCACTTTTCGATATAATCTATCACAATGAAGTTGACTATCTGGAACTCCTTGGCATCGAAACTGTTGTTCTCCCTGGCGTTTTTCAGCCTGCTGCTTGTCTTCGGGCTGGCGTACGTCAATACGAAAATCGTCATCAGCGGCTACAAAAAACAGCTTCAGGAACTGGTGGAACAGAAGATCGACTTTATGCTTCCGCAGCTCTCCGATGCCCTGCACAACGACAAACAGCTTCTTGTCGAAGAGCAGCTCATCCGCCTCAGCTCGGCGCAGGTGATCAACGGCGTGCGTCTGCTGAGAAACCACGGGCGTCCCCTGGTCGTCGGCAACTTCGGCTCTTCGCACCGGCTCTTTACCCTGGCGCTTCCCGTGACCAATATCAACGGCGAGATCATCGCCTCGATGGATGTTGCCGTCTCCGACCGGAATTTCCGGTCGATGATGGAACAGTATTTCCAGTTCCTCGCCGCGATCATCGCCGGGTACGTCCTGCTCGTCCTGCTGCTGCTGAGGCTGCTGTACCGCTCTTTCCTCCCGCTGCGCGAGCTGACCCGGAAACTGGAAGCCTTCGACCCGAGCCACCCCGTGCCCATTGAGCTGCGGGACACCAGCGCGAACGAGATCGGTATGATCGCCGAAGCGGCGAACAAAATGAGCGACAACATCATCCACCACGCCGACTTTATGAACGAGCTGCACAAAGAGATCGAAGAGGGGCGCCAACACCTCAAAGAGGCGCAGCAGATCGCGCGGATGGGAAGCTGGCGGATCGATACGCAGACGCACGACTGCAGTTTCAGTGATCAGATGTACGTGCTGCTGGGCCTGCCGATGGACGGCATGCCGCTGACCTGGGAAGCACTGCTCAACGTCATCGAGCCGTCGCAGCGCCAGGCGTTTATCCGCGCCCTCGAGAACACGGCCCAGACCCATACCCCGTTCCGCCTGATGCACAAGCTTGTCAATGCCCACGGGGAGGCGATGCACGTCTTGACCGAGGGGAAACTGAGCCTCCGGCGTGACGGGAAGGCATTTATTTCGGGGATTACGATGGACGTCAGCGAGCAGGCGGAGAGCCAACAGATGATCGAAAAGCTCGCCTTCTACGACCCGCTTACCAATCTGCCAAACCGGGTGCTCATGCAGGACCGTCTGCAAAAAGCGATCAAGGACGCCAACCGCCGGGGCGAGAAGCTGGGGGTGCTCTTCCTCGACCTCGACGGCTTCAAAAACGTCAACGACACCCTGGGGCATACCCTGGGGGACCGCCTGCTCAAAGAGGTGGCGGAGCGCCTCAAGCGCACCCTGCGGGACTCCGACACGATCTCGCGGATCGGCGGGGACGAGTTCATCGTTCTGCTGCCGCTGATCAATTCGGAAAAAGACATCACGATCGTCGCCAAGAAGATGATCGACGCTCTGCAGGAGCGCTGGGAGTTCGGGGACAAGGCGATCTTCACGACGACGAGTATCGGGGTGGCAATTTACCCGGACCATTCCGACGACGCCGATACCCTGATCAAGTTCGCGGATACGGCCATGTACAAGGCGAAAGAGGACGGGCGCAACCGCTACCGTTTCTACGATACGACGATGGGAGAGACGATCCGCAAAAAGCTCCAGGTCGAGCACGAGATGCGCGAAGCGATCGAAACGATGGAGCAGTTCGAACTCTACTACCAGCCGAAGATCTCTCTGCGCACGGGGGCCATCACCGGCGCCGAGGCGCTGATCCGCTGGAACCACCCGAAGATCGGGACGGTCTACCCGGACGACTTCATCCCTGTCGCCGAGCACACGGGGATGATCATCAAGATCGGCGAGTGGGTTATGCACGAGGCGGCCCGCCGCATCGAGCAGTGGCGCGCCTCTGGGATCGTACCGCTGAAGCTGGCCGTCAACCTCTCCGGGCGCCAGTTCGGCAGCCCGTTGCTGCTACACCAGATCCGGACCGTGCTGCAGCGCTATGACATCAAGCCGGAGTATCTGGAGTTCGAGGTCACCGAAAGCGTCTCCATGATCAGTCTGACCGAAAGTCTGAAAGTTCTGCACCAGCTGCGTGACCTGGGCGTCGGCGTCAACATTGACGACTTCGGGACGGGCTACTCCTCCCTGGCCTACCTCAAACAGTTCCCGGTCGATACCCTCAAGATCGACAAGGCGTTCATTATGAACATGCTCGATGACCAGGATGACCGGACCATCGTCGAATCGATCGTGTCACTGAGCAAGGCGATGGGGCTGAAGATCGTTGCGGAGGGGATTGAGAGTGCCGAGCACGTCCGCCTTCTCAAGAAGCTCGGGGTCGACTACGGGCAGGGGTATTACTTCAGCAAACCGGTACCGTTCGGCCAGCTTGACCGCATGTACCGTAACAACCTCGTGAAGATGAAGACGCTCCGCGAGCCGGAGCAGAAGCAGGCCGTCTAACCCTTTTAGAGTCCCGGCATACGCGGGATCTTGCCCAGTTTGGTATTGCGGCAGTACCAGCCCCACCCCTTTTTCATCCAGTGTCCCAGGACCGGCATCGGCATCATGAAGGCTTTTTTGTCGTCGCGGAAGACGAAGCCCGCACCGGTACCCGTATCCATGACGCAGAGGATGTTGAGGTGCTCCTGGTACCCTTTGCGTTCCGCCTTCCCGGCGTCGCGCGCGGCGATGTTGAAGGCGATGTTTTTGGACATGACTTCAGCCACATGCCCCTGTTTTGCCCGCCATTCCGGTCCTTCCAGCGCCGCGACGTCCCCGGCGGCGTAGACGTTGCTGACCTCGCCGTCGATCACGACCTCGCTGTAATCGTTGATGGCGACGAAACCGGCCTCGTTCGTCGGGAGGTCTGACGCCTTGATGACACCGTGACCGTCCCCGGCGGGAATGAACATCGTGAAGTCCGAGTCAAGCTTGCTGTCATCCTCGAAGACGACGCCGTCCTCTTCGAAACGTTTGATCTTTTTGCCGAAGTGTTTGTTCAGATCGGCCCGTTCGAACATCGTGTCCATCATGCTAAGCGCCTGGTCGCCCATGCGTGCGCCCGGCTTGGGCATCGGGGCGAAAAAGGTCAGTTCGAAACGGTCGCGGATCCCCTTTTTCTTCAGGAGTTCATGGAGGTTGAAAAAGAGTTCGAAACCGGGACCGCCCCGTACGGCGGAGGTGTCTTTTGGGTTGCCGCCGAAGCCGAAGGCGACCTTGCCGCTCCCCTTGGCGACCAGGGCGTCGATCCGCTCCTTGATCCGCAACGATTCGCGCGGATCGCCGCAGATGGAGAGGGTATGCTCGATGCCGGGGTGCTTCATCTTGTGCGCTCCGAGGGCGACGACGAGGTAATCGTAGTCGTCGATCACCTTCCCGGAGGCAAGGGTGACCCGGTTCGCCTTCGCCTCGATCGTTTCGACTCCGTCGACCAGGAGGGTGAAGCCGTGGGCATCCCGCAGCTCCTCCAGCGAGACCTTGACGTCGTCAAAGGAGGCTTCGCCCGTCGGGACCCAGATGGAAGTAGGATAGATATAAAAATAGTCCCGGTCGCTGACGAGCGTCACGTCATAACCTCTTTTGCGCAGATGCGTCGCCGCATCGACTCCTGCAAACCCTCCGCCAAGCACCAACACCTTTTTCATCGCTACCCCTATAATTTGGATTGATAATAATCATAATACAATGACGATAAAATCAAAATTAAACGGCAGTTATTTCGTCAAATTCTTCCGGTGGCGATGGAGGTTAAGGGTGAGCTCCCGGGTCATTGCTTCGGCGTGCTTCGGCAGGTAGAAGTGATTACCCTGGACTTTGTCGCAGCGATACTTTTTCAGCGCATCGGCCTGTTCGGGAAGTTCGACGCCTTCGGCAACAACCTGGTATCCGAGCTCATGGGCCATGGCGATGATGGAGCGGATCAGGGCCTGGTTCTGGCTGCTTTCGTATTCCTGGACAAAGCTTTTGTCGATCTTGACCGTGTCGATGGTAAGGCGGCTGAGGTAGCTGAGCGAGGAGTACCCGGTGCCGAAATCGTCGATGCTGATATGGATGCCGAGGTCGCTGAAGGCGCCGAGCACGCTCTTGGCTGCTTCCGTATCCAGGTCGATCAGCTGCCCCTCGGTGATCTCGATGCCGATAAATACCGGATCGATATTGTACGTTTCGAGCAATTCGGTGACATAGGTGAGGATCTCTTTGTTCGCCAGCTGTTCTGCGGGGACGTTGACGTCAATCCGGATCAGCGCCAGGCGCAGACGCCGCCACTGGTCAAGCAGCCGGACGGCGTGTTCGAAGGCCCTTTGCGTCAGGGTCTGCATCAGGTGCGCCTTCTCGACGATGGGCAGGAACGTTATCGGCGGGATGTAGGCGCTGTTCTCTTCGTCGTACCAGCGTACCAGGGCCTCGCAGCTCACGATGACACCGGTATAGAGGTCGACCTGCGGCTGGTAGAAAAAGGTGATCTTGTCATCTTGAAACGTCTGTCGAAGGGCATTCTCCATTGTCAGTTGGCGCTCGATCTCTTCGGTCATCTCCGCCGTGAAGTAGGTGAACTGGTTTTTGCCGCCGCGTTTCGCTTTGTACATGGCGGCATCGGCCTGTTTGAGCAGGACGTCGAGTGCGCTGCTGTTCTCCGGGAAGAGCGTAATCCCGATGCTGGCACCGACGTAGAGCTCCTGCTCTTTGATGTTGAAGCCCTCTTGCAAAACGCTGATCATTTTCTGGGCGATATGGGAGGTGACAAAATGGTCCTCGCCGTACTCCACCGTGACGATAAACTCGTCGCCGCCGAAACGGGCGATGTAGTCGGATTCGCGCAGGACATGCTGCAGACGCCGCGCGGCCTGGACCAGTAGTTTGTCGCCGTAGTTATGGCCGAACGTGTCATTGATGTACTTGAAGTTATCCAGGTCAATGAAGAAGATGGCAAACTGTTTTTCAGCCCGTTGCGCACTCGTGATCAGGGACTGGAGATGGTAGTTGAGGTGATGGCGGTTCGGCAGCATCGTCAATGCGTCGTAGTCGGCGAGCTGTTTGAGCTTTGATTCAGCGGCTTTTTGAAGACTCAGATCGATGTCGATGGCGTAGAACTGCGGGTTTTCCGTGGCCCGGTCGAGAAGGATACGCGCGCTTTGCACCGGGATGGAGATGCCGCTTCTGGCCAGGACCGAATGCTCTTCGGCCGCCATCGCATCGTTATGGTTCAACCACGCCGCGATCCCCGCGGCAAAATGTTTTTGTTGGGATTGGGGAAGGATCAATTCGTCAATCTTCCGCCCCAGGGCCTCTTCGGCGCTGTAGCCGTACAGCGCTTCGCTTTGACGGTTCCAGTAGTTGATGCGCCGCTGTTCGTCGAAGCCCTGGATCGCGACGGTCGGCATCTGATCCAGCAGCGAACGGAAACGCTGTTCCGTCGTTTCATGATAGTTCTGGGCGCGGTACTGGAAGGTGTAATCGATATAGGCGGTGACGACGCCGACGATGCGGCCGTCGGGATCGCTCAGCGGGGCGCGGCTGCTGAGCCGCCACATCTCTCCTTGCTTTTCAATCCGGTTGAGCAGTTCGGTCCCGTGCTCCAGTACCTTCCGATCTGACATTTCGAAGAGCTGTGCCTCCTCCGCCCCGAAAAGGTCATGGTCGGTTTTCCCTTTGAGCGCATTGCTGTTGCCCAACCGGACATCCTTGGCAAAAGAGAGATTGCCTCCGAGGTAGACAAGATTACTGTTTTTCCAGCAGATGCGTATCGGCGTGGCGTCGATGAGCTGCTCATAGAAACGGCTGGTCGAGTGGACCGTATTGTATTGGGCCAGGACCCGGTGGTAAAGCGCGTTCTGATGGGAAAAGACCATGAAACGGTTCAGCAGGTTCGTCAGGTACGTCAGTATATCGTTGTCCATGCAGGCGGTATCGGTGTAGAGGGTGACGATGCCCTCCGGACGGGTCCGGTCGGGGGAGAAGAGCGGGACCGAGAGGACGGAGACCAGCGGGGCGTAGCGCAACCGTCTCTGCCATGCCGTGTCCATCGGGGCTTCAAGCGCATTGCTGAAGAGATGGGGCTGGGCGGAAACAAAGGCGTATTCGGTCGGGTTTTGTGCCTCGTCGACCGCCACGGCGGGGCGGACACCGTAGTCCTCTGTCAAAAAACCCGGTTCGGTTTCGTCATAGATGTAAAAGGGGTCGATAGCGCCCTCTTTGTTCGTGAAGCCGGCCCAGAGGGTCACGACGGGGGCAAAACTGCTTAAGAGCTCGAAAAGCTGCTGTTTCTGGCTTTCCGGCGAAAGTTCCAAGGTGCAGAGCCGATCGACGCGATCGCCGAGATCAAACCACATACGCTCCTGCAGACTTGGATCGGGCAGTTCATTCGGGGAGGCATCTATGGGACCTTCGGCGACCGGCAGCGGCAGCGGCTTGATACGCCAGTAGAGAAACAGAGCGGAAGCGATGGCGAGCGGCCATAAGATGTGAAGGAAAAAATCCGCGGTCGTCATGATGGTCTACGTTCCCTTGCGCGAAGAATTTTTTAGAGTACTATATTTTATATTAATATTGTTTGTTGTAATTGAACAGAAATATAGCAATACTTATGTTCTGTAATTTTTGACGTCGCCGTTTAGATTGAAGCTATGGGGTGCCTTGAAGGTACGCTTTGGCATTATTGGGGCAAAAAAGGATGACGATGGCTAAGGAAGTAGCGCTCCTCGGGGGCGGATGTTTTTGGTGCATCGAGGCAGTCTATCGCCGGGTCAAAGGGGTCAGCAGCGCCATCAGCGGTTACGCGGGCGGCGCAACGGAGCACCCCGATTACCGTGCGGTCTGCAGCGGAACGACGGGGCACGCCGAAGTGGTCGAGGTCACTTTCGATCCCGACGTTATCTCCTTCGGGGAGATTCTCGATATTTTCTGGGTCATTCACGATCCGACGACGCTGAACCGCCAGGGCGCGGACGTCGGGACCCAGTACCGCTCGGTCATCTACTATTATAACGATGTACAGAAAGCAGAAGCGGAGGCCGCCATTGCCGCAGCACAGACCGGTTTTTCCGACCCGATCGTGACGGAACTCTCCCCGGCTCCGACGTTCTATCCGGCAGAAGCGTACCACCAGAACTATTTCGACCTCAATCCCCAGCAGGGATACTGCCAGGTCGTGATCGCGCCGAAGGTGCAGAAATTTATGCGGACGTTCCAGGAGAAGATTGATGTTTGAGGCAGGTTTTCTGGGGACGCGCGCCCTCTGGTTTATGGACATCGTCACCCTGTGGTTTGCAGCGTTGCCGTTCTTGATGGGCGGGGCGATCCTTCTGATTAAAGGCGGGTATGAAAAGGGGCACAAACGTGCACAGACGCTGCTCTTCGCGGTCACGCTGGCGATGGTCGTGCTTTTCGAAGTCGGGGTGCGCTTTACCGGCGGCTTTGTCGCCTACGCGGAAGAGAGCGGCGTGGAGTTCTCCTCGCTGGCGGTGTTCCTGGCGGTGCATGTGCTGATCGCCGTCGCCGCCGTCGCCGGGTGGGCATGGCTGCTGATCGACGCCCTGCGAAGCTACAGTGGCAGTGAAACGGTGGCCGCCACGCACAAGCGCAACGGTGTGATCGTGTTCTCGGGGATGACTGTCACATCGCTGATGGGTGTGACGATCTACGGCATGCTTTTTATGACCTAGCGGATGTGTTTCGTCGTTTTTATCGTCGTCGGTGCCTTCGCCGTGTCACTGCTGACACACGGACAGCTGCTCTACGGGGTGGCCGCCGGGGCCGTCTCCCTCTTTTTCCTTTTCTTCTCGGTACGCAAGCTCATCAAGAACGGACCCTGTCTCTTCGGCAAACGCAGAGACTGCTAGCGCTCAGAGCCGCCCCTGTTTGACAAGGGAGAGGACCATGGCCAGCGAATAGCCGTCGTTCTCATACCCGTCTTCGATGCAGGATTCGCATTTGTTGCCCAGTTCGCACTCGCTGTGGTTGAGCATCGCGTCGACGCTCTCCCAGCCATGTGACTTGATGCATTCGGCAATCGCCTTCATATCCATCGAATTACAGACGCAGATCATGCGGTCGGTGTCGATCATACTTGCTCCTTTGCCAGCTCTTTTGCGAGGGTGATGCAGGCCGCGACGGTCGGTTCGGGGGCGATGTGGACCTTCTGGCCGGGAAGGCTCTTTTCCGTCGTGCTGCCGATGGCGACGACGGTCTGGGTCTGGGCCAGGACAAAGCGGCGCTGAAAGCACTGCAGTGCAGAAGGCGAGGTAAAGATCAGTATGCTGTCGTCGGGAATTGCAATGTCTATTTTATCGGCCCGACAGAGGGTCTCATAGACCACGGCCTCCTCCACGGCGACCCCCTCGTCGCGCAGCCGGGAGGCGAAGTCCGACGCGACGACCCGGGGGCGTGCATAGAGCCAGCGGAAACGGGGGAAACGCTCCCGGATAAGTGCGTACAGCATCTCGCCATACCCCTTCACCGTTCCGGCAACCGTGCCGCCGAGTGCCTCCACGCGCTGCTGCGTTCCCTTCCCGACGCAGAGCACAGGCACGCTTTTCCACTCCGGGGCGATCTTTTCCAGGGCATCGACGCCATTTTTCGAGGTAAAGATGATGCCGTCGATCCGTGAAAGATCGACTTCGGGCCGCAGCCATGCCGTTTCCAGGATCGGCAGATGGGTAATGTCGGGATCATCGGAGGGGGTCACAGAAAGAAGATAGATGGGCCGTATTGTCATAGATGGATTATAACCAACTCCCGGTGGATGTCGGGAGAAGGAGACGCTTTGAATGAAGGTAGGGAAAGTATAGTAAAGAAAAGTTACTAAACTGTTAACGCTTTTTCTGGCACGCCGGGCAGATGCCCCGCAGCACGATATCGCTGCTCTGGATGCTGTAGCCGCTGACGGCTTCGGCGTGCGCTCTGATCTGCTCCGTATCGAAGGAAAAATCTTCGATCTTCCCGCATTCGCTGCAGTGCAGGTGCAGGTGCGGCTCTTTTCGGATCTCGAAAACACTCTTGCTCTCGGGGACTTTCACCTCTTCGAGCAGTCCGTTTTCCGTCATTATGGCAATATTCTTGTACACCGTCGCCAGTGAAACGTTCGGATACGCTTCTTTTACCTCCTGGTAAAGCATATCGATGTTCAGGTGGCCGAAGGTGTTGAGGCTTTCGACGATCTTGAGCCGCTGCGGGGTCACCTTGAGGTGGTGGTTCCGCAGGTTCGTGGCTATGAGTTCTTTATTCATAGTAGCATTAAAGCACCAAAAAGGTAAAAGTCGAAATAATAGTAGCAAGAAGGCGGCGTTTATTATTTTCCATTAAGTAAAAGTAGTTTGTTTATTTAAGGAAAAAAATTATCGTTTACAGGTAGAATTTCCCCATTACATGAATTTGGAACCTTCGCATTTCTGCCGGAGGATTGAATAATCAAGGAGAGAAAAATGTTTAAAAAAATTGCGTTGACAGCATGTGTCCTGGCTTCTGCCGCATCCGCGGAGACACTGGCCGATCAGGCCAAGGCGATGGGTCTCGCCCCTATTCCGAAAAGCACGACCGAACTCTATAAGCTCATCGACAATCCGAAGAACCCGATGAATGCCCAGAAGGTTGAGCTCGGCAAACAGCTCTTCTTCGACCCTCGCCTTTCAAAGAGCGAAATCATCAGCTGTAACACCTGCCACAACCTCGCCACCGGCGGTGTGGACGGCGTGCCGGCGGCGATCGGCCACAACTGGGCACACAACCCGCACCACCTGAACTCTCCGTCGGTCTACAACGCCGTATTCGCTGAGAAACAGTTCTGGGACGGCCGCAGCCCGGACCTCGAAGACCAGGCGCAGGGACCGATGCAGGCGGCCCCGGAGATGGCGGCCAAACCCGAACACGTTGCCGCCGTCGTCAACGCCATCCCTGCATACGTCGCGGCGTTCCGCCACGCCTACAATGACCAGAAGATGGTCCCGACCTTCAAGGACATCGCGGATGTGATCGCCTCCTTCGAGCGCACACTGGTCACGCCGTCACGCTTCGACGAGTACCTGCGCGGCTGTGACAAAGCACTCTCCAAAGAGGAGAAGGCCGGTCTGCAGACCTTCATTGACAAAGGGTGCGTGAGCTGTCACACCGGCGTGGCTGTCGGCGGCGGTATGCAGCCGTTCCCGCTGATGGGCAAGTTCAAGTACATGGGCGTCGGCGATTTCAAAGGCGATGCGAACGGGATGGTCAAGGTTCCGACGCTGCGCAACGTTGAAGAGACAGCGCCTTATTTCCACAACGGTACGGTCTGGAGCCTGAAAGAGGCGATCAAGATCATGGGCGAGACTCAGCTGGGTGTCAAACTGACCGACGCAGAGACGGAGAGCATCGAGACGTTCCTCAAATCGCTGACGGGCGAGAAGCCGGTCGTCGAGTACCCGGTCCTGCCGGCCCGCACGGCGACAACACCGTTGCCGGATTCCGGCAAATAACCCTCTAGCGGCCGGCCAGCGCCAGCCGCACCATCAACTCCCCCTTCTTCTCATAAACATCAAGCTGTGCCGCAAGTGCAAGACGCCGTCTGCGTATGATCCCCTCCATGGTATGAAAGACATGAAAATATTCCGGTGTAAACGCTGTCTGGATATAGCGCAGCCGTTTGGCCGCGACCAGGGTGACGAGGGCGCCGGCCGCGCTGTAATAGAGGCTTTTGTTGACCGTACGTTGCAGGCGGTAGTCGCGCATCAGCAGCAGGTTGGTGCGCAGGACCGACCGGGCTTCGGCGGGGTGTGAAAGGGAGCCGTCCAGCCGGCGGAGCTCCTCATCCAGCCTGGCCGCTTTTTCACTGCGGAGTCGCGCGGCCTCCGTCTGGGCCGTCGGGCAGTGTGCCGCGATGACCCGGAGCAGCTCCTCGTCGCTGTAGTGCTTCCGGTCGGGGGTATAGGTATAGTTTTGCGACGAGGTGTAGTCGTGGTCGAGGGCGAGCAGGAGTGAGACGGCGAAGGGGATGTAACGGTATTTGTCCTCTTTTTTCCTGTCGAAGACGATGCCGCTGTGGGAGATGAGCGGCTTGGGGCCGGCGTAGGTTAATTTCATCCTCTCTCCTTGGGGCGCGTTGGCAACAGTGTACCACCCTTTGGTAACGGCTCGCGCTGCGCGGCGCTACCGAAATTGGGGGTTGTCGTCGATGACGCTGTGCAGGGTCTCCAGGAAGTGGGAGGGCGGTTTCCCTCCGACGACCTGCTCAATGATCTCGTCTTTCTCGGCGTCGAGGAAGGTAAAAACGGGACTGGCGGTGACCCGGTATTTTGGGGGCAGGCTCTCATGGTCGTTCCAGATATCGGCGGCGATGAAGTGGGCTTCGATGTATGCGGCGACCTCCGGGTCCGTGAAGACATCCTTTTGCATAAAGCTGCGGACTTTGCATCGGGGCCTTGTGAGGAAGAGCATCAGCGGTTTGTGGGCGAGTTTTGCGGCCCGTACCGCCTCAACGTACCCGGTGTACCAGACGATATTGGCGTGCAGGATGCCGTAAAACAGGAAAAGAGCCGGAAGTATCAGGCGCATAAGGTCTCCTCCGAAAACACTCCATTATAGCAGAGCGCACGCCGGAAACCTGTACAAAATTGCGTCAGATTAAGGCGACATCCTCCCCGGTCTGACCGCCGAAATAGTCCGCCAGTGCTTTGCGGTCGACGGCATGGTCGGCGCCGCGGTAGAGGTTGGCCTCCAACTGGGCCAGGGCGTCGTCGATCGGTTTGGCGCTCCCCTTGAGCGGCAGCAGCAGTTCGAAGAGGGTGCGGTCGCTTTTGGCGGCTTTGACCCGTTTGACCATCGGGGGGAGTTCCCTCTTTTTCGGGAGACGGTCGCGGCCGCGCAGCAGCAGTAGCCAGAAGGACAGGACGCCCGCGGCCGCTCCGGCGGCGAAGATGCCCAGGGCTTCAAAGGGGCTGAAACGGCTGCCGTCCGGTACCGTAGGCGTCTGCACGGCCGCCGCTTTCGAGGGGGCGGCCGTTTCGACATGCGGGGCCGCCGCGGCTGCCGGTACCGGTGCCGCGCCCTTGACTTTGATAAAGAAAGGCGGGGTCTGCAGGGTCGCCGGTTGCGCGGTTTTGGCATCAAAATAGCGGAAGGATTGCGGCGTGACGGTGAGGTCGCGGTCCGGGATAATGGCGATGGTCTGGTCAAAGGTGCCGAAGTATTTGCCGTCTTGAAGCGTGCTGGTCGTTTTCGGGTCGTTGGCGTAGACGATGGCGTGGGCGAAGTGCGGGTCGAATTTGGGGATGTCCTCGACGTTGCCGTTGCCTTCGATATGGATGTGGAGGTTGACCGGCTTGTTGGCGTCCACGGACGCTTTATCAATGTCGGCGTGCATCGTGAAACGGCCGTAGACCTCCAGCCCCTGCGGCAAAGCGGTGACATGCAGGGTCTCCTGTTCGGAGTAGACTTTGCGGTACTGCATCCGCGCCGCGCCGAAGAAGGGGTCGTTGAAGAAGGGATCGCCGCTCATGCCGCCGCGGCCGGTGCTGACCTTGGTGCCGATCTGGGCGAAAATGGCGGGGATTTCGAGGTCCCCGCTCTGCTGCGGAAAGAGCAGGTAGCGGTAGGACTGGGTGATGTACCCTTCGCTGTCGGCGGAACGTTCGGCCTGGGTGTTGATGCGTTTGATCCAGAAGTGCTCAAGGGTCGGTTCGCTGATGCGGATGTCGTCGATGCGCTCCCCGGGCAGGTATTTGAAGACCAGGTCGAGTTCGACCGGCTCGCCGACATAGGCATCCTCTTTGGAGAGGTGCAACAGCATCTGCACGGGCGCTCCCTTCGCTGCTGCCTGGGGAGCGACAACCTTGACATGCAGGGGGAGGGTGTGTTCGACCGTGCCGTCAACGGTGATGTCGAGGGCGGGGATGGCAGTGTCCTCCGTCGGGGTAAAGACGAGCCGCTGTTCGACGGCGCGCGTTGTTCGGCCGTTCACGATGGAGATGTTGCGGCTCGTGCCGCGGCTCTGGATGGGGTAGCCTGCGATCTCCGTCAGCGCCGGGAAGCGGATATCGTCGCCGGTGGCGCTGAGTGTCAGGGTGACCGGGTCGCCGCGGGTGACGGCGGGGTTGTCGACGGTGGCGGTCACCGCCGCGAAAAGCGGCAGCCCTACAAGCAACAGTGCCAGGATCTTACCAAGGGGTCGTTTCGTCATCATGGGGTTCTCCTTTGCCCGATAGCGGGATCATCAGTGTTTTGATGCCGCGCTTGTCGAGCATCTGGTTGTATTTGCGCTCTTCCATATCGCTGATGGGGTCGGCCATGGCGGCCTGCTGTTTGTCTGTTTCGGGGCTTTCCGGTGCTTCTTCCGGCTGCCTGACAGCCTCTTGCTGTTGTTCGTCCTGCTGGCCGTTTTTCTGCTGTGCCTCTTGTTGTTGCTTCTCGCGTTCTCCGTCCGCTTGTTTCTCCTGCTCCTCCTGCTTCTGTTCGCCCTTCTCCTGTTGCCGGTCTTCTTTTTGCTGCTGATCTTCACCCTTTGAGGCGTCGTCCTGGCTCTTTTGGTCCTTGTTCTCTTGATCACCCTGTTGCTTCTGCTTGTTTTGCTGCTGATCATTCTGCTTGGATTGGTTCTGGTCGTTTGACTGGTTCTGTTTGTCCTCTTTTTGCTGCTCCTGCTCTTTCTGTTTTTTCAGGAGATCGAGGTTGTACTGCGTATCGTCGTCTTTGCCGAGTTTCAGCGCCTCCTCGTAGGCCTTGATCGCTTCATCGGTTTTGCCGAGGTTCGCGAGGCTGTTCCCGAGGTTGTGCAGCGCTTTTTGTTTGAGCTCTGGAGCATGGATCTGCGCGAAAACGCCGGCGGCCTCTTTGTAGTGCTGCTGCTTGTAAAGGGCGTCGCCGTAGTTGAAGCGCGCGGCATCGTTCTTCTCCTGCAGCGCGCCGTACCCCTGGGCGGCCGCGGCGTAATCGCCTCCCTTGTAGGCCGATGCGGCGTTGGAGAGGGTATGGAAATCCGTCACCCCGGCATGGAGCACTCCCGCGGCAAGGCAGGGCAGAAGGTATCTAAGCATGGCGTCTCCTTCGCTGCGGCAGGGAGTAGAGGGCCATCAGCAGCAGGAGAACGCCGCCGCCTAGCGGCCAGACGAAGAGTTCCTGAAGATCGCGGATGACGTCGTTCTTTTCCCTGCGCGGTGTGAAGCGGGACTTCAGCGCATCGGCAAGGGCTTTGATGTCGTTGTGTTTGAGGGAGTAGGGCAAATAGGCGCCGCCGCTTTGCAGGGCGAGGGCTTTGACGTCGTCGTTGCGGCGGACGACGACGATGTCGCCGTGCTTGTCCGTCATGGCCCCCTGGCCGGTCGGGATGACCCCGCCCTTCTCCGTGCCGATATTGTAGAGGAAGACGACGATGTTGTGGGCTTTGGCGTATGCGATCTCTTTGTCGAAATCGCTGCCGTCTCCGCCGTCGGTAAAGAGCAGCAGCGCTTTTTTGTTGCTCCCCTCCAGGAGGGTGTCGGTCTGCTGCAGGGCCTGGAGCAGGTCGGTGCCGCGCAGGCTGATGGAGTCGGTATTCATGTTCGATACGAGGTAGCGCAGGGTCGCAAAATCCTCGGTCAGCGGCGAGACCATGAAGGCCCGGGCGCTGAACCCGATCACCCCGATACGGGTGCCGTTGACATCCCCGAGCAGGGCATCGAATTTCCGCTTCGCCAGGGCGAGACGGCTGGGGTAGACGTCGTTGGCGAACATGGAGCGGGAGAGGTCGAACCCGACGATGAGGTCGATCGTACTGCTCTGGACCTTGATCTCGCCGTTGTCAATGACCGGCCGGGCGAGGGCGACGATAAAGAGGGCTGCCGCGGCGAGCAGCAGGGCGCTGCGCAGCCACTGCGGCACGATGGAGGTGCGCTGCAGCAGCAGTTTCAGCACCTCCGGGGCAAAGGTGTTCCGGGCCGCTTTGCGCGGTGCAAACAGCAGCAGCGCGAGCGGGACGAGGACGATCAGCAAGAAAAGCAGGTGCGGCTGTTCAAAGTGCATGGCCTCTCCTTCGCATGACGGCATAAAGCACGAGCAGCAGCAGCGCCGCGCCGAGGGGGTACTGGAAGTAGTAGTGTTTCTTGACGTACTTGTCCGCCTTGATCTCGCTCTTCTCCAGGGTGTCGATCTCGTCGTAGATCCGCTTGAGCCGCTCGACACTGCCCGCCTCGTAGAATTTCCCGCCCGTCTCCCGGGCGATCTTTCGGAGTACCTCCGGATTGTAGTCCCCGCGGCCGCCGACGCCGATGACGTAGACTTTGATGCCGTGCTTGACGGCGCTCTGGATGGCGACGTCGAGGGGGACCTGGGAGGTGTTGTCGATCCCGTCGGTGAGCAAAATGGCGATCTTCTCCTTGGCGTCGGAGGATTTAAAGAGTTTGGTGCTCATAAAGAGCGCCTCGTAGAGCGCCGTGCGCTGCATGCCGGCGATGCCGACGTCGACCTTGGAGAGCAGCTGCCCCAGGCTCTGCTTGTCATAGGTCAGCGGCATGGCGACGTAGGCGAAGTCGGCGAAGAGGGTCAGGGCGAGCTTGTCATGGGCGCGCTTGTCGATGAAGTCGAGGACGATCTTTTTGACGATGCCGAATTTGTCCATCTGCCGCATGGAGCCGCTGGCGTCGAGGACGAGGGAGAGCTCGTACCCCTCGTCGTTGTTGACGACGACTTCATTCTGGCGGATCGGCGAGGCGAGGGCGAGGGCAAGCAGGGCGAAAACGAGGAGTTTGATCCCCCGGGTGAGCCAGCCGCTCCGGGCGGAGAGGGTGCGCAGCAGCGCCGTGTCGGGGAAGAGCATCTGCTGCGTTTTGGCCCGGCAGAGGGCCTCGCAGAGGAAAAAGAGGGCGATCAGTCCCAGCGCCCAGGGGTACTCCAGCGTCCACTCACCCACGGCGCGCCTCCTTGATGAAATCGTGCAGCTTCGTCTCGAGCGCGGCGTCCAGGGGGGGAACGCTTTTTTGGTACTTGTAGGGTTCAAGCTCCGAGAGCAGCGCCCGGAAGGTCGGCATCGTCTCCGGTGTCGCCACGAAGTGCCCCAGCAGGCTGAAGTCGTAGACGGCGCTTTTCGTGTCGCTGAAATCCAGCGCCTGCAGCCGTTTCAGCGCCTCGGAACGTTTGGGGTCTCCTCCTTTGCGGCGCTGTTTGAGCAGCCAGAAGAGCAGGAGAGCCGTCAGGAGGATGCCGGCCGCGACAAGGGCAGTGAGCAGCCAGAGCGAGTGGTCGGGGACGGCGACAATGGGCTTGATGTCTTTGAGCGGGAGGGTCTGTCCTGGCATCGCCTACCTCCTGAACAGCGCGGAGAGCTTCACGAAGGGCTCTTCGTCGGTGTAGAGTTTCGTTGCGGTGATGCGGTGGGAGGCGAGGTGCTCGACGAGGGCCTTGTCCCGCGCCTCCAGGGCATCACGGTAGCGTGCGGCGAGGGCGGGGGAGAGTTCCAGGGTCGTGCCCGCCATGCTCTGGGCGTCGAGCAGGCCGATCTCGCCGGAGAGCGCGGGGTTCTCCTCGAAGCGATCGCGAACGATGATGGCGTAGACCTCGTGGCGGGCGAGCAGTGAGAGGTCGATGTCGTCGCCGTAGAAGTCGCCGATCAGGAAGATGAGCGAACGCTGGCGGACGCGGCCGTTGAGGTGGTCGACGAGCGCGGCAAAATCGACGCGCTTGCCCAGCGGGTCGCGGCCCAGTACCTCGGGGACGGTGACATGCAGGGAGCCCAGGGCGCGGGTCGGCGGCAGGAAGAACTCCTCTTTGTCGCTGAAGACAAGGGTGGAGACGCGGTCGTCGTTTTTCAGCGCGGAGTAGGAGATGAGTGAGAGGGCTTCGGCCATCACCTCCTGCTTGAAACGCTGCGAGCCGAAAAAGATGCTGCCGCTCTCCAAGAAGACGCAGACGATGTTGAGTTCGCGCTCCTCGTTGAAGACGTTGACGAAGGGGCGCTGCTCCCTTGCCGTCACCTTCCAGTTGAGGGTCCGCACGTCATCGCCGATGGTGTACTCTTTAAGTTCGGCGAAGTCCAGCCCGTTGCCCGCGAAGATGCTGGGGTTGCCCCCGGCGTTGCTGCCGAAGATGTTGCGGCGGGTACGGATCAGGATCTCTTCGCTCTTGTGCGCCAGCACTCTCACGCCTTAGGGGAGCTTGATCGTCTGCATGATCGTGCCGATGAGGTCGTCGGCGGTGACACCGGCGGCTTCGGCCCGGTAGTTCAGCACCATGCGGTGGCGCAGGACGCCCCGCACCGTGTCGGCGACATCAAGGGGGGTGACGAAGTCGTTACCGCGCAGATAGGCGCGGGCCTTGGCGGCCTTGTAGAGGTTGATGGAGGCCCGGGGGCTCGCACCGTATTCGAGGTATTGCGCGATCTCGCCGACCCCGTACTTCTCCGGCTCGCGGGTGGCGAAGATGATCTTCATCATATAGCGGGTGACGGCCTCGTCGACATGAACGTTTTGCACTTCGTCGCGCATGGCGAGGATGTCGTCGGCACCGGCGACCTGCAATATAGCCCCGACGCTGCGGTTAGCGATGCGATCGACGATCTGCATCTCCTCCTCGAAGCTGTTGTAGTCGACGAGGACCTTGAGCATGAAACGGTCGAGCTGTGCCTCGGGGAGGCGGTAGGTCCCCTCCTGTTCGACGGGGTTCTGGGTCGCGAGGACGAGGAAGGGATCGCTCAGTTTGAAGGTCTCGTCGCCGATGGTGATCTGGTGCTCCTGCATCACCTCCAGCAGGGCCGACTGCACCTTCGCCGGGGCGCGGTTGATCTCGTCGGCGAGGAGCAGGTGGGTAAAGGCGGGACCCATCTTGACCTTGAACGCGCCGTTGCGCTGGTCGTACATTTCGGTCCCGACGATGTCGCTGGGGAGCAGGTCGGGGGTGAACTGTACCCGTTTGAAATCCAGTCCCAGCGCCTTGGCCAGGGAGTTGATGGCCGTCGTCTTCGCCAGCCCCGGCACCCCCTCGACGAGAATGTGGCCGTCGGTGATGAGGCCGATCAGCAGCGCGTCGATGAGCGCCTCCTGTCCGACCATCACCTTGGCGATTTCGGTCTTGATGGCGTGGATTTTCTCGTTCATGTTTTCCCATCCTCGGATCGTGTGATACGCAATCATATTCGGACGGGGTAAATCGGGTGTAAATCCATATATAACAATTGGTAAATCGTGGCAGCGGTGTTGCGCGGCGTAGCGCCCCTCCGCTGTTCGTCAGGCGATGAGGCTGCGTTTGCCGCTGTCGGCGAGACTCAGCCAGGCGGGGAGCATCAGCAGATCGATGACGACGGCGATCACGAGGGCAGACGCCGTGACGATCCCGAAGTTGACGTTGGGGACGAAGTCGCTCAGCGCGAAGATCATAAAGGCCGCGCTGAGGATGAGGGTGGTAAAGACGATCGCTTTGCCCGCATAGTGGTAGACGTAGGCAAGCGCCGCTTCGAAGCTTTCGCCCTCACGCCGCGCTTCGCGGTATTTGACGAGGAAGTGGATGGTGTCGTCCACCGCGACGCCGATAATGATGGCTCCGGAGACCGCCACGCCGAGGTCGATGGTGATCCCCAGCCACCCCATGACCCCGACGACGAGGGCGATGGGCAGCACGTTGGGGATGATAAAGAGGGGGATCATGCGGAGGTTCCTGAAGATCAGCATCATCATCAGGGAGACTGCCGCGATGGCGAGCAGGATTGATTCGACAAGGGTGTCCGTAACGTCGTGCTGCATATGCGCGAACATCTCCGTCTGACCGTTGACCTGGGCGCGGTAGGGGGTCTGCGCCCACCAATCCTCGACCCACTGCATCATCTCCAGGTCGAGGGAGGTGTCAACGATGTCCACGGACGCGGTAACCCGCAGCTGCCGTTCGTCGACGTCCATGCGGTCGTTTATTTCCATTCCCTGGGGCAGGGAAAGGGAGTAGAGCAGCAGATACTGGGCGATCAGGTTGCGCCCGTCCGGTACGGTCGGGCTGCCGGTCATGACGTCGTTGAACTTTTCGACGACGTCGACGAGGGAGGTGGTGTGGCGCACCGCCGGATACTGCGCTTTGAACGCCTCGGTAAAGCGGGCGACGGTCCGCATGAATTCGGGCGATTTGATGCCGTCCTTCTCCCCCGAATCCACGACGATCTCGTAGGCCATCGGTCCGGTGAGGTTGCGCTGCACGAAGGTCACCGTCTCCCGGAAGGGGACGTGCTCTTTGAAGTAGCGCACCGTGTTCGAGTCGACCTTTACCCAGGCGATCCCGATGCCGATCAGCGTAAAGAGCAGCAGGCTGCCAAGGAGGATACGACGGTCATGGCGTATGATGAAACGGGCGCTCCGCAGCGAGAGCGCGTCATGGCTTTCGGACTCCTCCTCTTCGCTCCGCGCCACTTTAGGGTTGAGGATCGCCAGCATGGCCGGGACGAAAAGGATCGTCAGCACAAAGGCGAGCAGCGCGGCGGTTGCCGTCGCGATGCCCAGAGTCTTGACGGGAATGACCTGGGAAACGGCCAGGGAAGCGAACCCGACGGCGGTTGTCAGCGAGGTCAGCAGGGTCGGCAGAAAGTTCTTCCGTACGCTGAAACGGATCGCGTCATGGTTGCCCATGCCCCGCCGCCGGCCGACGAGGTAGATCCAGAAGAGGTGCATCGCGTCGGCGATCCCGATGGCGACGACGAAGACGGGGAGATTGGCGGTGAAGTTGTTGAGCCGGTAGCCCAGCAGTACCTGCACCGCCAGGACGATGAGGAAGGTGAAGATGACGACGGAGAGACTCAGCAGCATCCCCGAGGGGCGGCGGAAAATAAACCACAACAGGACCATCGCGATCAGCAGCACGAAGGGGGTGAAGGTCTTGACGTCGTGTTCGCCGAGGGTGATGAAGGCCATGTTGAGAATCGGGCCGCCGCCCAGGTGGAAGGTGTAGCCGCTGGCCGCCTCTTTGGCCACGATCGCTTCGCCCGCCGCCTTGAGCCGCGCCGAGACTTCGGGGTCGTCCCCGGCTTTGGGGGTGAGGCGCGCGGCGATCATCGTCGTTTTCATGTCGGCGCTGACGATCCGCCCCACGATCATCTCCTCGCCCGCGGCGATGCGCGCCTTATCGGCCAGCTGTTCGGGGGATAGGGCGGCGGGGTCGTCGATGAAGTCCTCCACGATGACGTCGTCGGGATACGCCGGGTCGCTGTGTACGTACTGGTAATTGGTCAGCGAATCGACCCGGGCAATGTCCGTCGTCTGCCAGAGCGCCTCGGTGATCCGCTTGACGACGCCCAGCGCTTTGGGGTTGAAAACGCCCTCATCGTCGCGGAACATGATAAGGAGGGCATCGTCGTTGCCGAAGACGGAACGGAAGGTGTCGTACTGCTTGAGGATCGGCGAGTCCTCGCCGAACCAGATGCGATAGCTTCCCTCGAACTGCAGGTAGCGCAGCTGCGAGGCCAGGGCCAGGGTGATGAGCGGGATCAGCAGCGCGGCCCACCAGCGGAAACGGATGATGCCGTCAACGAATCGGTCGATACTCATAGAGCGTCCTTATGTCAGTTTACGAAAATGCCGAAAGCATTTTTGTGCTTTAGTGCCATAGCGGCAAGCGTAGATGGATGGGACTTTGTTCCAGACATCGTTCAAAAGTAATACCCAAATTTGGCGGTGATGCTTTGAAAACGGCCGAGCATATGGAACGCCGTCATCGTGTTTTTCGAGGGTTCGATATAGCGGTAGTCGATATTGAGTTTGAAACTGTCGAAAAGCCGGGTCTCGTACTCGGCATAGTAGCTCTGCTCGTCGTACTCCAGGTCCGCGACCACCCCGCCGACGAGCGAGGCGCTGTTGACGTCGTTCAGGCTGACGCGCAGACCGAGGAAAAGGTCGTTTTGGAAGACTTCGAAGAGGTCGAGGTCCGTATACTTGCCCTTTTCCGTCGTCTCATAGCGGTAGTACTCCGCCAGCAGGCCGAGGTCCGCTTCACCGTACACCTGCACGATGGTGTGTTCCACCCCGGCGGCAATGTGATAGTAGTCGGAGATATGGTCATCGTCAATGACGTCGGTATACAGGGCCTCAAGTTTGAAGAGGGTGTCGCCGACGACGAGGGTATCGTAGGTCATCACCTTGTTGACGCGGTAGGCGTACTCGGCCAGGGGGACCGTATAGGTATAGGTGATGAGGTCGATCGGCGTAATCACGGGATCGCCCGCCAGGAAATAGCGCTGCGAATCGTAGCCGCGCTGCACGATCACGGCATAATCGAGGGGGTATTCGGTTTCCGTCGAACCGCCCAGACGCAGGTAGTAGGTCGGGAGGGTGTTCGACTCGCTGGTCTGGAGCGTCGCGTCGTATTGCACCTCGGGCGGGAAGAAGTAGAAGGCATAAGGGGGCTTGGCCATTTTCTGATTCTCCTCGGCGAATTTGACGATCAGGGAAAGGGATCCGGTGTCGGTGTAGTGGGTCAGCGCCGCGTTCCAGACGCCGATCTTGTCCTCTTCGAAGAGGCCGTTGCGCAGGTCCACGGGGTTAAAGCCGTCGACGATATTGCGTACCTCGAGTGCCCCCCAGAAGCGGAGGCTCCGCCCCGCCATCAGCTGGTTGTTGCCCAGGTCCAACGTGCCGTAGAGCTCGTCGACGCGAAGGAAGCTCCGGCCCGTCTGCTCCTCTTTTGCCAGCAGGTCATAGTAGTCCTGCTGGGCGTTGAGCCGTGTCACCGCGCGGAAATCCTCATAGGTGTATTCGGCCTCAAAGGAACCCAGCAGGGTGGTGCCGGTGTCATGCTTGCCGCTTTGGCGGAGAAGAAAGGCATCGCCCTGCAGGCTGACATTGCCGCGGATGTCGACATCCGCCGCCAGCGGCAGGGTGATGAGCAGGGGCAGCAGCCGTCTCACTGCTTGAGGACCCGTTTGTGGAAATCTTTGTCCGTCAGGCCCGTATCGATCTTTTCGTGTTTCCAGACGAGGATCGTCTCTTTGTCGTTTTGGTGGTTGGTCATAACGATCTTGCCGATACGCCACACTCCTCCCTCGTTGCGGTAGTCACTGAAGCGGGCTGTCTTCAGCAGCGCCTTTTTGCGGTCGTAGTAGTCCACCCGCACGATCACGTAGGTTTCCGGATTGATCCAGCTCACCTGTTTGGTATAGCCGGAGTCTTTCTCTTTGGGGAAGCGGACGGTCTTGTAGTAGGATTTTCCCTCGAGCTCCACCGTCTCCGCATCGCCCCCGTAGGTGTACTTTTCGATATTGAACGCGCTGAGGTCCTCGTAGCTGAATTCGCTGCCCATGAAGGAGCCGGACTTGTTCCGCGAGGCGATCCGCTTGACCCGTTTGAGGGCGGGGAGGTAGAGCCACTGGTCGTCGTCGCGGTCGAAATGTTCGTAGTTGAGGAACTTGGTCCCCTTGACGTCCGCCGGGGTGAGGAACTCCATCAGTGATTTGTCCCCCTCTTTGCCTTCGAGTACCTTCATCAGCATCGTGCGTTCGCGGGTCTGGCCGTTGGCGTTGATGAGCGTCATCTGCATTTCGCTGACGGCATCGTGGAAGCCGCTGAGTGCGGCATCGGTTTTTTTCGCCAGGTCGTAGTCGCTGATCGCCCAGGTGTTCAGGGTAATAAGCAGGAGTAGCGGTAAGCATTTTTGCATGGGAATTCCTCCGTTTTCGGTTGATGTTGACAATGTTAACATAGTAATGTGACCGTTGTCAACACCAAGGGGGATTTTGTTATACTTTTGAAATGAACCAGGATGAAAAGCGGCCGTACCACCACGGCAATGTGAAAGAATCGGCGATTGAAACGGCCCTGGAGATGCTGGAGAGCGAGGGGCTAGAAGCCATCACCCTGCGGGAGCTCTCTGCGCGTATCGGGGCGTCACGGACGGCGATCTACCGCCATTTCGAGAACAAAGAGGCACTGATCCGCGAGGTCATCCTGAGCGGTTTCGAACGTTTTGACGCCTTTTTTATCGATATTTTTGCAAAGGCGGAAGTGGATGTGTTGGCCCGCTTCACGATGATGGGGCGTGCCTACCTCGCCTTTGCCGTGAACAACCCGCAGCTCTACCGCGTGCTTTTCGGCCCGACGGTCCGCCAGGAGCGCGAAGAGGTCTGCGACCTTGAGGATGCGGAGAAGGCGACGGGGTTTCATGCGCTGGTGCATCTGATCGAAGCGGGACAGCATGAAGGGGTGTTTAAAAAAGGTGATCCCTTCTTGCTGGCGGCGACGGTCTGGTCGACGGTACACGGACTGGCCTCCCTGATCATCGACGGGCACCTGGTGATCAGCGACAACATCGATGCGATCTTCGAGGCGGGGAACCGCACGCTGCTCGAGGGGCTGAAAGCGGAAGGCTAGGATGCATCGGGTGCATTTCGTGCTACACTGTTGCTACGTTCGCGTTTTACAATGCATAGATAACGAAGCGGCAAAGGAGATACGATGACGCTGATAGATATCTTTACGGACCATGTAGTCAACTGTAAAAGTCTCAAGGATTATGTCGAGATCCGCAAAACCATCCACGAACGGGGCGAATTCAATGACCAGACGCTGATTCAGGCCGAAGAAGACCTGCAGCGGCTGCGCAAGGAACACCCGGAGATCTACGCGGGGATGTATGAGGTCCTCTATGAGATCATGCGCCGCGACGAGGGGCACTATTACGAATACCCCATCAACTTCATCCGCCAGATCCTGCGTATCTATCAAGACGGCATCCCGGCTGAGAAAGTCCTTGCCGCGTACCGCGGTGAACTCAACCACCACTACCGCGACGCCTGCTGACGCGCGTCGGCCCTCCAAAAAAAACAACTCAAAAAATTATAGTGTTCGGAAAAACCGGCGGGGGACCCCGCCGTGCGAATTAGCGCACTGAAGTGTAGCGTGTCGTACGTGCAGGAACGTTCTGTACTGTGGCGCCGATGGCGGTCGTTCCCCATCCCAGACCCAGGCTCGGCAGACGGTAGTAGAACATAGTCATGATCACTCCTTTAAGTTGAACAAAACCAATTGTAAAAAGCAAACGTAGCACCGGCGTAGCAAAATGAAAAAAATGTACATTTTTTTTTCGGAGCAGGGTTCGGCGGCATCCGAGGCCGCTGAAACGGTGTGCAGAGAGGCAAAAGCGCCCCGGAAAGTATCACAAATGTATCACTTTCTTCATGCAATCTTCATTTTCGCGCGTCATAGTGGTTGTCACCATATCACCACAAGGATCCGAGATGAAATCGACTTCTCTTGCACTTTCGGCGCTTATTGCCGGCCTAATCTTTGCCGCCTGCGGAAGCTCGGGGAGCAGCACCAACACGGCGATGGCGAGCATCACCGGGACCGTACCGGGAACCCTGATCGAAGCTTTCTGCGAGGACGGCAGCTATTACGCTGTCAACTCCACCGACAACGGTACGTCCCAGCACCCCTTCGAGATCGAAGTCCCCCAGAATGTCAGCTGCCGCCTGGTGATGACGACCAACGAGAATACGCCGGACGCTTCCGTCGTGACGCTGCTGACCCTTAACGGCAGTACCCTCTTCGAAGTGAACGCGTCCGCCATTGCACTGGGCTATATCGACCTGCCGATGGATCGTACCGGTTACGACGATGATAACAACGGCGTCTCCGACGATCTCTTCAACGTCGTCACGCCCGAAGGCGCCGTTATCTCCGTCGAACTCACCGACGACCCGATGGACAGCGACCACGACGGCGTTATCGACCTCTACGACGATGATGACGACAACGACGGTCTCAAGGATGATGTCGATCCGGATGACGACGGCGACGGTATTCCCGACAGCGAGGACGAGGATAGTATCAATGACTTCGACCATGACGGTATCAACAACGATGCCGACATTGACGACGACAACGACCAGAGCGTCGACGCCGATGACAGCGACGACGACAACGACGGCATCGATGATGACGTGGACAGCGACGACGATAATGACGGAATCGACGACAGCAACGATCCCGACCAGCTCAACGACACCGATCATGACGGCCTGACCGATGAATACGACGATGATGACGATAACGACGGTATTCCTGACGATGAGGACCCGGATGATGATAACGACGGCGTTGACGACAACGAAAGCGACGGCCAGGAAGTCACCCTCGCCTAACCCCTGAAGGCCCCTTGGCAAAGGCGGCATCGGCAGCACGGCTGCCGGCTTCTACAAGCACGCCACGCTTCTGAACCTCCCTTTTCTTTCAACCACAGATCATAGACATGTATGCAGTGACAACGCCCGACAGCACAAAACCGGCCGACTGTTCTTACAGCAGGGAGCGTCTGAATTTTAGGATGCTCAGCCCGATGAAGAGCACGGCGAATCCGCCCAGCGCCGCGAAAGAGCGCCAGAGGTCGGCGATGAGGGTGTGTTTGATGAGCAATCCCCGGATGATTTCGACGAAGTAGGTAAAGGGGATGGCGTAGCAGAGCGGCCGGATGTAGTCGGGGACGGCTTCAAGGGGGAAGATGAGGCCGCTGAGCATCACGGAAGGGATAATGATGAAGATCGCGAGGAACATCGCCTGCTGCTGGGTCTGCGACACGAGCGAGATCAGCACTCCAAGCGCGATCATGACGGCGACATAGATGACGGCGAGCAGGGCGAGATAGAGGTGGGACGTCGCCTCTGGCAGGTCGAAGAGCAGCCACCCCAGCTCCAGGATGAGGTAGAAGTCGATCAGGGCGATGATGACGTAGGGGATGATTTTGCCGAAGACGAAGGCGCTTTTGCTGATGGGGGTGGCGAGGAGCTGCTCCAGGGTCTGTTTCTCCCGCTCGCGCACGACGGTGATCCCCGTGAGAATGAGCGCGATCTGCATGATGAGCACCCCGATGATGCCGGGGAGGAAGAACCAGGTCTCTTTCTCGTCGGGATTGAAAAGCACGACGGTATCCATGATGAAGGGCTCCGGGGCAATGACGGTCGGCGGCGCGTTCTCGTCGAGGAAATACATGTCGTTCGTCACCCCTTCGTCTGTGGCGGCGGAGGAGTTGTACTTCATCGCCGTCGTCAGGGAGGGCATCGTGCCGTCGACGTAGAAGGTGATGTGGGGCTGGCGGTTCTCGCTGAGGTCGGCGGAGAAGTTGCCGTCGATCAAGAGGCCCGCCTCGGCCCGCCCGGAACGGATCTCCTCGATGATCGCCGCTTTGTCCGCAACCGGGTAGAGCTTGAAGTAGCCGTCGCTCCAGAGTCCCGTTTTGATGAGGTTGCTGAAAAAGGAGCGGTCGTTGTCGACGTAGGCCATCGCGACGTTTTTGGGCTCGAGTTTGAGGGCGAGGCCGAACAGCACGAGGAAGATGACGGGCATGACGACAATCAGGGCGATCAGCCTCGGGTCGCGGCGTAGCTGGGTCAGCTCCTTCTTGATCATCGCCCCAACCATTACCGTCGCTCCTGGGTGAGGGCCATAAAGACATCCTCGAGGTTTGGTTCGGTTTCATAGACGGCGGCATCGGGCGCGAAGGGCGCGATGAGCGCATCGATGGCCTCCCGGCCCATTTCCGGCATCGTCATAAGGCGCAGTTCACCGCCGAACTGGTTGACGAGACGGATCCCCGGATGCCTTTCGGCGGCGGCGACCAGGGCGGGGTCGTAGTCGACGCGCACGGCAAAGACGCGGACATCCCCCAGTTCGGATTTGATGGCAGAGGGTGCGCCTTCGGCGATCATCCGCCCGTGGTCGAGAATGGCGATGCGGCGGCAGCGCTGTGCCTCTTCCATGTAGTGGGTCGTGACAAAGAGGGTTTTCCCCGCGGCCGCCAGCGTGTAGAAGTCGTCCCAGAGCTGCTTGCGGGTGACGGGGTCGATGCCGGCCGTCGGTTCGTCGAGGAAGAGGACGTCGGGGTCGTGGGCGAGGGCGCAGGCGAGGGCAAGGCGCCGTTTCATCCCGCCCGAGAGGGTTCCGGCACGTTTGTTCCGGTACGTGCTCAAAGCGTAGCGTTCGAGCAGCGCATCGAGCCGTTCTGCGTCATGTACATCATACATGCTTGCGTAGAAACGGAGGTTCTCGATGACACTGAGCTCTTCGTACTGTCCGAACGACTGGGCAACATAGCCGAAGCGGCGTTTGGCCTTTTGCACGGGCTTCCCGTCGATGCGCACGGTGCCGTCGTCGGGGGTGATCAGGCCGCAGAGCATCCGCATCGTCGTCGTTTTGCCCGCGGCGTTGGGCCCCAGCAGTCCGAAGATCTCGCCGCGGGGGATATGAAATCCGACATCATCGACGGCCATGGTGCTGTTGAAACGTTTGCGCAGATGTTCGGCCTCGATCACAGTCCTGCTCCTTCGGGGGTCCTATCCGGTAGTATACATCACATTCGGTGTATAGAGATTTGAACTAAGTTCATTTTTAGAAATATAGTTCTAGTATTCAAATATGATTTCGATAAAAAGGGACGGAAGGGTCAACCATGATCAAAGCAAAACTGCAGGATGTCAAGCGCTCCCTGATCCTTGAAGCGGCGGCGGAAGCCTTCGAGTCGGCGGGGTATGAAGCGCTCAAGGTCTCGGAGCTGGCCAAAAGCGTCGGGGTCTCCGTGGGGACGATCTACGGGCTGTTCGAGTCCAAAGAGGGGCTCTATATGGCCTATGTCAAAGCGCAGATCGGCGGTTATATCGAGGAGCTCCGGGCGCGCTGCATAGAGGTGACGGAGCCCGAAGCGCAGCTCGAAGCGGCGTTTTTGCTCAAGTTCAGCCATTTCGCCTCCAAGCGCAAGGCCGTCGAGGAGTGCGCGAAAAACAATCCGCTCTTTTTCAGCAATATCCGTCACAGCGAACCGGAGATCCTGGAGCAGGTGTACAAGGTGATCGCCGGAATCGTCCGGCGGATCAACCCGACACTGAATGAGGAGGAGGCCCTGGCAATGTCCTACCACATCGCCGGGCTCAGCGACGGATACATTAACTACTGGCTGGTCCACGACGGTGATCTTCTCTCGAAGGTGCCGGGACTGCAGGCCCAGATGTTGACCATGATCAAAGGATGCTAATGCGACAGATTTTCTCTTTACTTTTTGCGGGGACGGCTCTGTTCGGCTTCGACTTGCCGACGCTGATCACCCAGGCGCAGCAGAACGAGCAGGTGCAGGCCTATGCCAAACGCGCAGAGGCGGCGGCGCACGAACACGACGCGGTGGTCGCGTCGTACCTGCCGCGCATTGACGTAGGGGCGAGTGCCTCGTACATTGACGAACGGGGCAGCATCGACGTGCCCGAAACCTACAAGGCCTACGCCGAGGCGAACTTCGTCATTCTCGACGGCTTCAAACGCAAGAACCTCCTCGATGAGAAGAACATGCTGACCGAGGCGGGGCGGTTCGACCTCGAAGGGTTCAAAAAGGCGGTCTCGCTGCAGGTGATCCAGCGCTATGCCGAACTGCAGAATGTCGCGTCCGACATTGAGGCCCTGCGGAAGAACCGCGAGCAGCTCGCGGAGCAGCTGGAACGGTTCAAACTCTTCAAGAGTGCGGGCATCGCGACGGAAGAGGATGTCGAGCGTCTGAACGCCGCCGTGGCGGATGCGGATTACCAGATCACGGCGCGGCAGTTCGAGAGTGACCGCCTGCGCAGCCAGCTGGAACTGCTCAGCGGCGCGCCGCTGGAGGGGGAGCTGACACCGGGGGCTGTCGTTCTGCCGGAGAAGACTGAAGCGAAACGCCTCGACAGCCTCGAAGCGATGGCCTACAGGGTTCGTGCCCTTGGCTATGCGGCAGAACAGGCCGACAGCGTCTACTACCCGACTATCGCCCTCAATGACACCTATACCTGGTACGACTACAAGAATTTCAACCCGAGTTTCCCGGTCAATTTCGTCGACAAGCAGAACCGTCTGACCCTGCAGCTCACCATGAATCTGATCGACTTCGGCGCCGCGCGGCAGCAGAAACAGGTGATCCGGCTGCAGCAGGAGGCGCAGGCGCTTGAACTGCGCTACGCCGAGAAGTCGGCGGAGGCAGACCGGGCCCTGGCCCTCAAAGCGATCCAGCGCGCCGAAAGCCTGCTGGACGCGGCGAAAAAGTCGGAAACGGCCTCGGACTGCACCTTTGCCGTCGTCAAGAAGAAGTACGAGGCGCGGGTCGTTGATTACATCCGCTACCTTGACGCGCTGAGCAAAGCGACGGAGTCGAGAGCGCAGTACAACCGCGCACTGAGCGGGCTTAACAGCGCCAACGCAACCTACATTTATAACCTGGGGATGGACCCGAAGGAGTATGTCAAATGAAAAAGATCTTAGTGACGGCAGTCCTCATGTTTGCGGCACTGCATGCGGAGAACATCTATGCAACGTTCGATGTTGAGGCGGAAAAGGCCGCCGAACTCTCGCTGACCTCCAGCGGCACCATCGAAGGGATCAATATCGACGTCGGTTCCCGGGTCAAAAAGGGGGAGATCCTGCTTTGGCTCGATAACCATGATATGAAAGAGGCGGTGGAGCTGGCCAAGGCGCAGCTGGAGCTGGCCCGTGTCGACGCCAAGTTCGCCCAGCGCAATTTCGAACGCTACGAGAAGGTCAAGAACGTCATCGACGCGGGCGAGTACGACCGCTACGCATCGGCGTATGAGACGGCGAAAAGCCGTTTGCACGAAGCGGAAGTCAACGTTCGCTACAAGCAGGCCCTGCTGGAGAAGACGATCCTGCGGGCCCCCTTTGACGGGGTCGTTTCCGACAAGCCCGTCGAGGTGGGGGACGTCGTCAGCGGCGCCATGATCAAGGTGCTGCTGCGGCTGCAGAGCGCGAAGGCGAACACCCTTAAGCTCAAAGTCGACCAGAAGTACTGGACGAAACTCAAAGCGGGCCAGACTTTCCGCTACCGCGTCGACGGCGATACGGCACCGCGCGAAGGGAAGGTGAGCATCGTCTACCCGACGGCCAACAACGCCAACCGAAAGATCATCGTCGAGGTCCCGGCGAAGGGGATCGTCCCGGGGCTGTTCGGCGAGGGTGAGATCGAGGTCGACTGATGTACAAATTCGCCATTAACCGACCTATCACGACGCTGATGTATGTGCTGACGCTCGTCGTCTTCGGACTGATGAGTTTCAAAGCCATGCCCGCGGCGCTCTTCCCCAACGTCGACTTCCCCATCGTCACCGTGAAAACGGTCTACCCTGGGGCGGAACCGACCAGCGTCGAGTCCCAGATCACCGACAAGATCGAAGAAGCGGTCTCGGGGATCAACGGGATCGACACGATCACCTCCACCAGCAGCGACGGCGTCAGCGTCGTCATGGTGAAGTTCCTGCTCGAACGCAAGATCGACGAGGCAGCCAACGACGTGCGCGACAAGGTCTCCGCCGTCAAGCTGCCGGTGCAGGCGGAGAAACCGCTGGTAAGCAAGCTCGACATCGGTGCCGCCCCGGTCATCAACGTCTTCCTGGCGGCCAAAGAGGCGACGCCGACGGCGCTGATGCTCTTTGCCGACGAGAAGGCCAAGCCGGCGATCCAGCGCCTCAGCGGGGTCGGGGCCATCAATATCATCGGCTACCGCGACCGCGAGATCCGCATCTACCCAGACCCCTACGCCCTGAACAAGTACGGCATTACCGTGGGCGAGCTCAATGACATCATCGCCAAAGAGAACGTCAAGATCGGCGGCGGGAAGCTGGAGAAGGGTCCGAACGAGCTGATCATCAAGACCGAGGCCGACGCGGTAAGTATGGAAGACCTGCTCGCAATCAAGATCAAAGACGAGCTTCGCCTGGGGGATCTTGCCAGGGTCGAGGACGCCCTGGCCGATGCGAAGAGCTTCTCCTCCTATGACGGCAAGGCCGGCGTCATGCTGGAGGTCCAGAAGATCTCGGGCACCAATACCCTCGACGTGATCAAGCTGGTCAAGGAGGCCGTGCCGGGGCTGCAGAAGCTCGCGGGCGACAAGATCGAGGTGAAAACGCTCAACGACACCTCGCCCTTCATCATCCACTCCCTCGAGGACGTCGAGTTCGACCTCGTTTACGGGGCGCTGCTGGCGGCACTGATCATCTTCGTCTTCCTGCGCAACGTCACGATCACCCTCGTCGCCTTCCTGGCGATCCCGACGTCCATTATCGGCACCTTCGCCCTGATGGACTATATGGGCTTCGACCTGAACAAGCTGACGCTGATCGGGCTGACGCTGGCGATCGGTATCCTCATCGACGACGCCATTGTCGTCATCGAGAACATCTATAAAAAGATGGAAGCGGGGATGGGCAAGTTCGATGCGGCCGTCGAGGGGACCAAGGAGATGGCCTTCGCCATCCTCGCGATCTCCTCGATGCTGCTGGCGGTCTTTATTCCCGTCTCCATGATGAGCGGGATCGTCGGGAAGTTCTTCAACTCCTTCGCGATGACCGTCGCCTTTGCCATCGTCATCTCCTATACGATCGCGATGACCTTCATCCCATCGCTCAGTGCGCGGGTGCTGCATAAAGGCGAGAGCCGTTTTTACGACAAGACGGAGTTCATCTTCGTCTGGCTCGACCGCGCCTACGCGGCGACCCTGCGCTTTGCCCTGCGGTTCAAGGTGCTCAATATGGTCGCCGTCCTCGTCATCTTCATCGGTTCGCTCTCCCTCTTCCCGAAGATCGGGATGGACTTTGTCCCCAAGGAGGACAAGGCGGAGTTCGAGGTGAAAATCGAGGCGAAGCCGGGGATCTCCCTGGAGGAGATGCTCGTCAAATCCCGCAAGGTCGAGGCGCTGGTCAACAGCGTCGACCAGGTGGAGTATACGACGCTGGGCATCGGCTATAACAGCGCCCAGGAGATCAACAAGGCGCTGCTCTACGTCAAGCTGACGGACAAAACGACACGGAGCGAGAACCAGGAGGAGATCATCCAGGCGCTGCGCGGCAAACTCAAGGGGTTCGATCCGGATCTCTTCATCACCGCGGCGGCCATCCCGAACATCAAGGGCGCCGGGGTCTCCGTGCCGTACCAGATCGTCCTCAAGGGCGACAGCTTCGAATCCCTCACCAAGGCGTCGGACGCGCTCACGGCCTACCTGGCGCAGAAGCAGGGCTTCGTCGACATCGACACGAACCTCGAGGCGGGCAAGCCGGAGCTGCAGATCTCCATTCTGCGCGAGAACGCCAACCGCCTCGGCGTCCGTGCCGAGGATATCGCCAACGCCCTGGCAACGGCCTTCTCCAGCGACCTGCCGATTTCCCAGTATGAGGAGAACGGCAAGCTCTACGACATCACCCTGCGTTTCGACGACGCCCACCGCGAGGACGTGGAGCAGATCAAAAAGATGGAGCTGCGGACCCCGGCGGGCGACCTCGTTTCCCTCGACGGGCTCGTCACCTTTGAGAACGGCAGCGCGATGGCGGCGGTCAACCGTTTCGACCGCGAACGCCAGGTGACGGTCTTCGCCGACCTCTTCGGCCTCGACCTCGGCGGGGCTGTCGGCTACACGATGGCCAAGATCGACGAGCTGATGCCCGAGGGCGTCAACTACCGCTTTACCGGCTTCGCCGAAGAGATGGCCAAGACCGGCAAAGCCTTCGTCACGGCAATAGGGCTGACGATCATCATGATCTATATCATCCTGGCGATCCTCTACGAGTCGCTGATCCAGCCCGTCATTATCATGATGGCGCTGCCGCTCTCCATTACGGGGGTTTTGATCGCCCTCTTCTTGAGCGGGCAGCAGTTCAGCCTCTTCGTCATGATCGGCTTCTTCCTGCTGATGGGGATGGTCGGTAAGAACGCCGTCCTGCTCGTCGACTTCGCCAACGTCGCCGTCGCGAAGGGACGGGAGGTCAACGAGGCGCTGCTCGAAGCGGGCGAAAAGCGTCTGCGCCCGATCCTGATGACGACTTTCGCGATGGTCTTCGCGATGCTGCCGCTGGCATTCGGCAGCGGTTTCGGGAGCGAGACGAAGTCGCCGATGGCCATCGCCGTTATCGGGGGGCTGATCAGTTCGATGATCCTCACCCTGGTCGTCGTCCCCATCATCTACCGCCTCCTCTACCCGCTGGACCGCTGGCTGCGTTCGCACTACGAACGCCGTATCGGGGAGGCGTAAGCCCCTCCGTCAACCCTTTTCCCGAATGAGTCTGGTGTGTTTTTTTGTTTAATGCGCCAGAGTATGTTGTTTTTCTCAATTAATCCCTTCTGTGTCAGCGTTATCATGTGTAAAATAGGTGTGATGCAAAAAGGACGCGGTGTTTGGTGTGAGCACCCTACCGTCCGTCAGAGGAGGAGACATGAGAATCGCAATCAGCGGCGCAGGCGGGTTTATCGGAAGTCACCTGGTACGCATGTTCGAAGCGGAAGGGTGGGACGTTATCCCGCTCCACACAAAGGACTTTTTGCTCGATGACGCTGTTTTCGTCGAGAAACTTTCCGGGGCGGACGTCATTGCCCACCTGGCCGGTGCATCGATCAACAGGCGCTGGACGGAAGTGTATAAAAAAGAGCTCTACGAGAGCCGAGTGAAAACGGCAGAGAAGCTCGTGCGCGCCATGGCGATGATGGCAGAAAAGCCCAAACTTTTCATCTGTACGTCGGCAGTAGGCATCTATGAATCGACGGGCAAATATGATGAAGATAACGCCGTCTATGCCAACGATTTTCTGGGACGGCTGGCGCAGAACTGGGAGGCGGCGGCCATGCAGGCCAAAGCCGTTGGCATCAGAACGATCATCTTCCGCTACGGCATTGTACTCGGCCATGGCGGCGGCATTCTCAAAGAGATGCTTCTGCCGTTCAGGCTCGGTCTCGGCGGGACGATCGGCGATGGGACACAGTCTTTTACATGGGTGCATATCGAGGACCTGATGCGGGGCTACCTTTTTGCTACCCGGCATCAGGATATGGAAGGGGTTTACAATCTTATGGCGCCCGTGCCGACGACCAATTACGGTCTGACCAAGGCGCTCGGCAGGGTGCTGCACCGCCCGACTTTTATGGCCGTACCCCGTTTACTCCTGAAGCTGCGTTTCGGCTCCGAAGGCGGCGAGGCGCTTGCCGGCGGTCAGTATGCCCTGCCCAAACGGCTGCTGGAGGCCGGATTTACGTTTAAATTCAAAACCGTCGATGCGGCGCTGGAGGACCTATTTGGTTCCTGATACCCCGAGGGGGATACGCAAGGGCACCGAGAGAGCCAAAAAACGCAGTGACGCTTTTCCCACGACTGCAGCGGCGTTTACATTGGTTTACGCCGCGTTGGCTGCCGATATACACCTTTTTTCTACAATCGTTTCCAAAGAGATATGAACGGTGCCGGAAGTTCCCTGCCGTTCCCGAGTCACCGAACAACTATCTGCAAGGAGCGTATAATGAAACCGTTGATCAAAGAGAGTGCGACCTCGTTAACGGCGCTGGTATTTATTGTCGTCGGCGTGAGCGGCATCCTGCTCTATTTCCACCTCTTCGATGTCCAGGTCAAGGCACTGCACGAGACGCTGGGATTGCTCTTCGTCGCCGCAGCGCTCCTGCACGTCTACTTTAACTGGAAGGGAATGAAACGGTACTTCCCCAAAAAGCTTTTCATGGGATCCGCTGCCGTGCTCACCGCCATCTCTATTGCATTTATCGCGTCTGCGCAGAGCGGCCCGAACCCGAAGGTGACCCTGATTGAGCGCGCCCTGAACGCACCGCTGGCCGTGTCGCTCCCGCTGCTGGAGACGGACCTGGAAGCGGCCGAAACGCTGCTGGGCGACAGGGGGATCGCCCTTGGCAGTGCGGATTCGCTCGCTGCGATCGCCCGCGTCAACAGCGTCTCACCCTTCGAACTGGTCATGATGATCACCGCGGTGAAACAGTAATGCGGCGTCCCTGTTTAACGGGAGTTGTCCCTAAAGGGGCAGGCTTGTTCTATAATGGCAAGTGACACACTCAGAAGGATATCGGTAAAGTGAAAGAATGCACGTTACGTCTACGCCGGCTCTGGCCCCTGCCGTTTCTGCTCGCCGCATGCCTCGGCGCCGAAACACTGCCGCTTTCGGAACAGAAGCAGGAACTGCTGATGCTCAAGCGCGAACAGGTGATGGAACAGACCGGGACCGGCAAGACAAGCTGGGTTTCTCCGTTAATGTTGTCGCTCTCCTATACGCGCTCCAGGGATGCCGCGGGCAGTGAGGGCGGATTGGCAAGCGCCGGGGTGTCGTGGGACCAGGATGTTTTCCGCAGCGGCGGGATCTACTATACCGTCGAACAGGCGGAAGCCTCCGGCAAAGCGAACCTGCTTGCCGTCGACCTGGAGGAGGCTGCCTACCTCAAGCAGGCCTATACCCTCAAAGCGCAGGTTGAGCGGGACCGCTTTCAGTTGCAGCAGAGTGAATTGACGCTGGCCAATCGCGACATTGACCTGATGATCACCCGGGCGAAGTACAAGGCCGGCAGTGCGGACATCAGTGAGCTCAACCGTGTGACCATCGACCGCGACAGTGCACGCAGCGACGTGATCGTCGTGCGCAACACCCTGCGCAGCGAAGTATTCGAACTCCAGAAGCTGCTCGGGTCGCGCAGCGTCGACACGGTGTCGCTGCCGGCATTCCCCCTTGTCCCCCGCGACGTCTACCTGCAAAACAGCCTTGAACTGCTGCAATACACGGCCCAGAGCCGTGCGGACACGGCGGCGTGGAAGGTGACGCGTTCGGCCTACCTGCCGACGCTCTCGGTCAACGCAGGGTACGGCTATAACGACTACCGCGGCGACAGCCTCGATTATCACGGGGACCGCTACAGCTATGGCGCCGTGCTGAGCATGCCGCTCGATATCAACAGCAGGGGGACGGTCGAGGCGAGCCGACTGCAATCCTTGCAGACGCAGACGGCGCAGATCGACCGCAAGATGGAGCTGGAGGAGGAGTACGATATGCGTGCGGCGACCATTGGCGACTATGAAGAGAAGATCGGCGTGGCCGAAGAGATGATCGCCATGTACGACGACCTCTACACCTTCACGAAGAGCCAGGTCAAGGCGGGGTATACCTCCTCCTATGATCTCGAGTCTCTGGGCAATTCGGTGCAGATCCAGAAGCTCGAAAAGCAGATCCAGCACTATAACATCCAGATCGAGCGGATCGCGCTCTACTTTGACACCCGGATATACAAGGAGCAGTAATGGAAGCGATGGAAAAGGTCACGGCGTACAGAAGCCCCCGCTGGAAATGGATTATTCTGGGCTTAGTCGTGCTGATCGCAACGGCCGTCGGCGGCTACTTCTTCCTGCAACCGGCCGAGAACGGCCAGGCCTACCGTTTCGTGACCCAGAGCGCGGAGCGGGGGGAACTCAATATCACCGTTTCGGCGTCGGGGTACCTGCAGCCGCTGGAGAGCGTTGACGTCGGTACGGAGGTCTCGGGCACGATCGAGAAGGTGCTTGTCGATTACAACGACCTTGTGAAGAAGGGGCAATTGATGGCGCAGATCGACAAGACGAAGTACCAGAGCACCGTGGACAAGGCGAATGCGGCGCTGATGTCGGCCAAGGCGACGCTGGAGAACGCGAATGCGGAACTCTACCGCAGCAAGGCGACGCTCAAGCGCGACGAAACGCTGCGCGAAGAGACGAAAGGGGCCCTGCCTTCGCAAAGCGATTGGGATACGGACTATGCCGACTATCTGGCGTCCAAGGCGCAGGTCGATAACGCCAAGGCGCAGGTGGAACAGGCGAAGCACAGCCTCGTCTCTTCGCAGTACGACCTGGAGCGCACGGCGATCTATTCACCCGTCGACGGCACCGTGCTCACCCGGGAGATCGACCCCGGCCAGACGGTGGCAGCCTCCTACCAGACCCCGACACTCTTCACGATCGCCAAGGACCTGCGCAAGATGGAGCTGCAGGTCAGCGTAGACGAGGCGGATATCGCCAAGGTGAAGGCGGGGGACACGGCAACGTTTACGGTCGACGCCTATCCCGACAGCGTGTTTTCGGGGACCATCCGCATGGTGCGGGTCAATTCGGAGATCGAGGACGGGGTCGTCACCTACATCGCCGTGCTGGACGTCAACAACAGCGATCTGAAGCTGCGCCCGGGGATGAGCGCCGACGCGGATATCACCGTCCAGACCTTCCGCGATGCGCTGATCGTCCCCCGCGCCGCGCTGCTTTATCTTCCCGTCGTAACGTCCAAGGAGACGAAACTGTTCGCGTTTCATGATGATGACGAGAGCGCCTTTGATGACAAACCGCACGTCTGGCGGCTGAACGGGCAGACCCCGGAGAAGCTCTACGTCGAGGTGCTCGGCACGAACGGCACCCAGAGCGTCATCGCCGGGGAGGTGCTCACAGCTGGGGACAGTCTCATCGTCGCCCAGGAGAAGCAGCCGTGATCAGCCTGGAACAGATCACGAAGACCTACGGCAGCGGCGAAGCGGCGACGCACGTCCTGCACCCGCTGGATCTCCGTATCGGCCAGGGCGAGTTCGTGGCCATCATGGGGCCCAGCGGCAGCGGTAAATCGACTCTGCTCAATATCCTTGGTGCCCTCGATGTGCCCAGCGGGGGGCGCTATCGGTTCGAGGGGACGGACCTGGGGCGGCTGACGCATGAACAGCGCGCCCTGTTCCGCCGCTACGTCCTCGGCTTCGTCTTCCAGGGCTTCAACCTGCTCAAACGTACCTCGGCGCTGGAGAATGTGGAGATGCCGCTGATCTACCAGGGGGTTTCCGCCAGGGAGCGCCGGGAGCGCGCGGAAGAGGCCCTGGTGCAGGTCGGGCTTGCGGAGCGCATGCATCACGACCCCTCCCAGCTTTCGGGCGGGCAGCAGCAGCGCGTGGCCATCGCCCGCGCCATCGTGACGCAGCCGCAGGTCCTTATCGCCGACGAACCGACGGGGAACCTCGACACCCAGCGCAGCCACGAGATCATGGAGCTTATCCGGGGCTTCAACGCCCAGGGGATCACCGTGATCATGGTGACACACGAAGAGGAGATCGCCGAGTATGCGTCGCGCACGATCCTCCTGCGTGACGGCCGCATCGAGCAGGATACGGGCCATGCTGCTTAACGCTTTCCTGCAGGCCATCCGTGAAATCAGGCGCAACCTGATGCGCTCCCTGCTGACGGCGATCGGGATCGTCATCGGGATCGCCTCGGTGATCGCGATGGTCAACATCGGGCAGGGGGCGAGCGAGTCGATCACCGCGAGCGTGGGCAGCCTCGGCAGTAACACCCTGCACATCATGCCCGGGCAGGAGAAGGGGCCTCCGGGGATGTCGGGAACAAGCATCCCCTTCGAAATGAAGGACGTCCGTATCCTGCAAAAGTCGATCTTTACGCTCGAAGCGGTCTCCCCGATGGCCAGCAGTACCGTGAACGTGCTCTACCGCGACCGCAGTTACCAGACCAGCGTGCGCGGCGTCGAGAACGGCTATTTTGATGTCCAGAACTGGAACCTGGCGGAGGGGGAGCGCTTCGGCGAGAGCGAGCTGCGCGCGGGGCAGAGCGTCTGTATCCTCGGGCAGACGGTGATCGACGAGCTTTTCCCCGGGGGGGAAGACCCCCTGGGGAAGAAGATCCGCCTCAAGAGCTTTTCGTGCCGGGTGATCGGGACGCTCGAGGAGAAGGGGGCGAACACCTTCGGGATGGACCAGGATGACCTGATCCTCGTCCCCATCAAGATGTTCCAGCGCCGGATCGGCGGGAACCAGAACATCCCCTCCATCCTGGTGTCGGTCAAGGAGAACTATCCCCTCGACACCGTCAAACAGCAGATCCGCCAGGTGCTGCGCGAAAGCCGGAACATCAAACCGGGCAAAGAGGACAACTTCGCCGTCCGGAGCATGACGGCGCTGCTCGATACCCTGTCGCAGATCACCTCCATGCTGACGGTGATGCTGGGGGCGGTGGCCGCCATCTCCCTCGTCGTCGGCGGCATCGGGATCATGAACATCATGCTCGTATCGGTGACGGAACGCACCCGCGAGATCGGTATCCGTATGGCCATCGGGGCCATGAGCCAGGATATCCTGATCCAGTTTCTGATCGAAGCGGTCGTCCTCTCGGGCCTCGGCGGCATCTTCGGCGTGCTCACAGGCATCGGGATCACCGTGGGGGTCGCGCAGGCGATGGACCTGACCCTGGTCATCAACCCGGCCGTGACGACCGTCGCCCTGCTCTTCTCCATGCTGATCGGCATCGTGTTTGGGATCATCCCGGCGCGCAAGGCGGCAAACATGAACCCGATCGACGCGCTGCGGTATGAGTAAATAACCTGCACCGGCGCGGCCGGCTGCCGGACATCCGCCCGTTTTTTAACCGCACATCTCCGTTTTCTTCCCTTCTGCCATCCCCCATCCGAATGCCGGGGAGCGTTTGCAGCCCTCTAGATTAAGCATGACTTGGCATAATATAAAACATATACTGTTATCGGAGACTACAATGAAGTATAGGTATTTACTTGTTCCGGTCGCCGCAGCCCTCTGTATCACGGGGTGTGCGACTATGGAGAAGCAGGAAGTGCATGAAACGCCGACGGCGGCCCCCGCCGTCAGCAAAACGGTGCAGGCCGCCAAGGCGCTCAAAGAGGAGCCTTCGGGTCTGAAGCGCAAAGTCGCCATCGGCCGCTTTACCAACGAGACCCGCTACGGCCAGAGTTTCTTTATCGACGAGAACAGCGATCGGATCGGGAAGCAGGCGATGGATATCCTCTCCTCAAAGCTTTTCGAGACGGGCAAGTTCATCATGCTTGAGCGTGCGGACCTCGAGAAGATCCAGAAAGAGCTGGCGATGGGCGATGCGCCCGCGCTGAAAAACAGCGCGGACTACCTCATTCTCGGTTCCATTACGGAGTTCGGCCGCAACGAGGTAAGCGACGTCGGCTGGTTTAGCCGCGTTAAGAAACAGGAGGCCTTCGCGAAGGTCCATATCCGCATCGTCGACGTCAGTACGGGGCAGATCATCTACTCCGAAGAGGGGAAAGGCACGGCGTACAGCGAAGCCGGTACAGTCATGGGCGTCGGGGACAAGAGCGCGTATGACTCCCAGCTCAACGACAAGGCGATCGACGCGGCGATCTCGGACCTCGCATCGAACGTCATCGAGAACATGATGGACAAACCGTGGCGCGGCTACCTGCTGGGCTACGAGCAGGGGATGCTGATCACCTCCGGCGGCAAGAGCCAGAACATCAAGGTGGGGGACAAGTTTGACGTCATGGCGTCGGGCAAGAAGGTCAAGAACCCTCAGACCAACAGTATCATCACGCTCCCGGGCAAAAAGCTGGCAACGATCGAGATCGTCTCGACGGCGGGTGACACCCCGGAGAACGAAGTCTCCTTCGCGTCGATCACGAGCGGAGACCTTGGCGCGCGCCTGAAAACGAAAAATTTCTTGGACCTGTATATCCAGGTCCACAAGGATTAAAGCATGAAAGCATTGACAGCACTGTTGATGGCCGCCGCCCTCTTCATGGCCGGATGCGGCTACAAGTCGGGCGTCGCCACGGGTGAGCGGGCATCCTACCTCTACTTTACGGGTGACGTTGCGGGGGCAGCCGTCTCCGTCGACGACGGACAGCCCTTCACCGTCGAAGCCGGGCGCGACCACCAGTACCGGGTCGCTCCGGGCAAGCATACGGTCAAGGTTTACAAGGGGGATGCCCTTGTCGTTGAACGCAGTATCTACGTCGGCGACGGCATCGCCAAAGAGATCGGAGTCGGCCAGTGAGGATGGGCATGCTGATGAAAGCGGCCTGGCCGCTGGCAGCAATTGCGCTTTTGAGCGGGTGTGCTACGAAACCGCAGGCACTTTATAACTACGGCACCTACAGCGAAAGCTACTATGCGTACAAACAGGATGCCAGTGCGGAGAACCTCCTGGCGATGCAGCAGGCGATCCTGACGGCCATCGAAAACGCCGATGAGAGCGTTTCCAAGCGTGTGGCACCGGGAATGTACGCGAACCTGGGCTACATCTACTTCAAGCAGGGGGACACCAAGCAGGCCGTCCACTATTTCGAGATGGAAAAGAGCCTCTACCCGGAGTCGGCGCACTTTATGGACCGCGTCATTGAGAAGGTGCGCAAAGCCGAAGCGAAGGGGGCGAAATCATGAAGTACGGAAAAATAGCTGCAGTGGCAGCCTCGGTTTTCGCCGCGATGATCATGACGGGGTGTGCCGCCCATAACGCAGGCATCACCAAAGGTGAAGCGTTCCCCCAGATGTATGAAGAGGATCCGCGTTCCATCCTGGTGCTGCCGGCGATGAACGAAAGCAGCGACGCCGAGGCGAAAGCCTACTACGCCACGACGATCGAGATGCCCATAGCGCAGACGGGCTACTATGTCTTCCCGATGGAGATGGTCAGCGACGTCCTCAAGCAGGAGGGTGTCTATGACACCGAATTGCTTTACAGCATGTCCGCGGACAAGTTCTACGACTACTTCGGCGCGGACGTCGTCATGTTCACGCGTATCAAGAAGTGGGACGTCTCCTACATGGTCCTGGCTTCTTCCCTGACGGTCACGATTGAGTCGGAAGCGTACTCGACCAAGACGAACGAGAAGTTGTGGGATTACGACGGTAGCGTCACCGTTGACCTCACCAGCAACAGCGGCGGCGGAGGACTGGCCGGACTGTTGGTCCAGGCGATCGGTACGGCGATCAATACCGCCGCGGCCGATTATGTCGAATACGCCCATGTCGCGAACGCCCGGCTCTTCTTTGCACTGCCGGCGGGGCCGTATCACCCGGCCCACCAGACGGACCAGGGGGTCGTTATCCGCAAACGCTAGCCCTTTTTCTTTGGGCACAAAGAGAGCATGATGCTCTCTTCCCCTTCCATTACCCTCTCGAGTGACACAAGTTGATCTCCCCGCAGCTCCGAATGCCCTATAATTAGAAATAGTTCTGAACACAAAGGGAATCGATGAAGAAAGTATCGTTGGTATTGGGAAGCGGCGGGGCGCGTGGCTACGTTCATATCGGCGTCATCGAGGCGCTGGAGGCGAAGGGGTATGAGATCGTCTCTGTCAGCGGCTGCTCCATGGGGGCGCTGGTCGGCGGACTTTACGCCTGCGGCAGGCTTGCCGAGTACAAGGAGTGGGTGCAGGGGCTAGACCCCCTCGACGTCGCCGCGCTCCTGGACCTCGCCTGGGACAAGCGGGGCATTATGAGCGGTACAAAGGTTTTCGAGCGTCTGGACGATCTTATCGGTACGCAGGCGATCGAGGAGCTGCCCATCCGTTTTACGGCCGTCGCGTCGGACCTGAACCGTGGCAAAGAGGTGTGGTTTCAAAGCGGCGACCTGCTAAGCGCGATCCGTGCGTCGATCGCCATCCCCTCCGTCTTCACTCCAGTGGAGCTCGACGGGATGCTCCTGGTCGACGGCGGGGTCCTCAACCCCCTGCCCGTGGCACCGACGATGCGCGACCGCAGCGACCTGACCATCGCCGTCAACCTCTACGGCCCCGACGCGGAGCAGGAGGAAGCTGCCGTGGCCGAGCGTTACGACTCCTTTGCCGAACGTCTGGCATCCAAGGCCAAAAATGCCATCAAAGAGCGCCTCCGCCGCCGGGAGCAGGCGCACATTTTCTCCATTCTCGATCAGAGTTTCGATACGATGCAGCGCAGCCTGACCCAGTACCGTATCGGCGGCTACCCGCCCGATATCATGATTACCCTCCCCAAGAATATCTGCAGTACGTTTGACTTCCATAAAGCCGCGCCGCTGATCGAAGCGGGGCGCAGGGCGGTAGAGGGGCACCCGGCGCTATAGTTACATTTTTTTAAAAAAACGTTATTTTTTGTACAGTTCTCTATGGTATACTTCCGTGAATTTCGCTCAGGAGTATAAGGAATGATGAAGCGTGCATGGATGACGAGTGCGCTGCTGGCGGCACAGATCGCGGCAGCATCACAATACAATATCGAGGTTTCACCGGTGGCGGGGATCGGGATTCCGGAAGGCAATATTCTGCTTGAAAACGAGATGATCATCGGGGGTGAGATCCAGATCAACAACCTCTTTTCTTTCCCGATCAAACCGGAACTCTCCGCCTACTATGCGACGGATACGGATTACTCCTATGAGCCGCCGGCACCGACGCCGCCCCTTTTCCTCAGCCCTGCGGATATGTCTGCGTCCACGAATATCTGGCGTGTCGGCATGGGGGCCGTCTACGACTACACGGAGGAAGGCAGCGTCCGCCCGTTCGCCAAGATCGGCGCCGGTTACGAGAATATGAGCAATCCGCTCTACGGCAATAAAAACAGCGCCTACGGCGATGCCGGTGCGGGGGTGAAAATCCCCTTCACCGACCAGGTGGCGCTGAAACTCGAAGCGATCTACATGCTCAAGAACAACGGCAACCGCTATGACAGCAACCTGCTGGCGCTCGCCGGTCTCTCTTTTGCCTTCGGTGCCCACGGAACGTCGGGCGCGGCGGTAGCTTCATCTGGGTACAAAACCTACGACAGTGACGGCGACGGCGTCATCGACGACAATGACCAGTGCCCGAATACACCGCGCGGCGCCGAAGTCGACGCCTACGGGTGCGTGCCCGATGACGACCGCGACGGCGTTGCGAACCTTTATGACAACTGCCCGGAGACCCCATCAGGCTTCAAGGTCGATAAAGTAGGGTGTGCCGCGACCTTCCCGTTCAGCGTCGAGTTCGCCACCGACTCCGCCGTGGTGACGAGTGCCCATATGGACGAGATCGATGCCTTTGCGGATTATATGAAATCCAACCCCTACAAAGCCGAGATCGTCGGCCGTGCCGACGACCGCGGGACGAATGCATATAATGACGTGCTCTCGAAGAAACGTGCCGAGGTCGTTGTCGGCCTGCTGGTGGGTAAGGGAATCGCGTCCAACCGCCTGAGCGCCGTCGGAAAAGGGGAGACCGATCCGGTCGCCACCAACGCCACAGCCGAAGGGCGTGCGCAGAACCGCTCCGTCCGCGCGGAACTGATCCGCTGATTTTCTAGGAGAGGGCGCCGCCTCTCCTCCCCGTTTTCTTATCCCGAATTTATCTTTTCACGACGTATGCATCGTCCGTGCCGCATGGACAAAGGCCGCGAAGATCTTCCGGCTGTGCCAGCTGTAGGGCATGAACTCCGGATGCCACTGCACTCCCAGCAGGAAGGGCAGCTCCGTGTGTTCGATCGCCTGGACGATTTTGTTGCCGTCCCGGGCGGCAATGCGCATCTTCTCGCCGGGCCGGTCGACGGCCTGATGGTGCAGTGCATTGACGCGCAGGGTGGTCTGCCCGACAATGTCGTGCAGGTTTGTCCCGTGTTCCAGCGTCACCGTTTTGAGCGGCAGGGGCGTATGGGGGTGAGCGACGTCGAGGTCGAAGTCGTGAATATGCGGATGCAGCGTCCCGCCGAAATGGAGATTGAGCAGCTGCATGCCGCGGCAGATGCCCATGACGGGCACCCCCCGGCGGATTGCCGCCTCGAGGAGGTAGAGTTCCATGGCATCACGCGCGGGATCGGTATGTTCGATGGCCGGGTGCGCCCGGGCACCGTAGGTCTGGGGATCGATATCGCTGCCGCCGGTGATCAGCAGGGCGTCGAAGGGGGCATCACGGTAAACGGTTTCGGGATGCAGGAAACTTCCTCCCGCCCCGTGGCCCCCCAGCAGGAAGCGGGAGAAGTACCAGGCGAGCCGGCTGCCGCGTTTGCCTCCCGTGACGGCTATTCGAACTTTTCTGCCCATTGGCGTATCCTTTTTATCCACTGTTTTTTGCGGAAACGGTAGAAGAATGAGTTCATCATGCGGTAGCGCGCATAGGCGAGCGACAGCAGCGTCTCCGTATCTTCCGCCAGGCGTTCCACATGGAGCCAGCTGTTCCAGGCGTCGGCGGTGTGCCAACCCGCTTCGTCGACACGGGAGTTGGGGAGACGGAAGTGAAAGGCGGGGCGGGGGGAGATCTTCTCTTTGGGCAGGGCCCGGCGGACACGCCCCAGGTCGTTCCAGGCCAGCAGCGGCAGCAGGTCGAGGGCCCGGTTGCGTGTCGGGTTGGCTTCCAGGTAATCGTCGGTAAAGCTCTCCATCGTCGGACGGTAGGCGGGGTGCAAAACCTTGCGGATGTAATCGGAGGGGAAGGGGTCGATATAGAAAGAGAGGCGCCGGGTGAAGACGGGACGGATCTCCTCGGCCAGCAGGTCATAGAGCACGAGGTAGGCGCGGAGATAGGCCAGCAGGGTCGCCGCACTCAAGTCGGGGGCCTCGGGATTAATGTGGAAGCCGAAGACATAGAGGGGGTTGGCCGTCGTGCCGAGCGCCCCCGCATCGCGCAGGGCATCTTTAAGGGTCTCGACCAGGTCAAGGGCGTTCATCGGCAGCGGCGGCGTCGTCAGCTCAAAGGGGACAAGCGACGCGGAAAAGGAGCCGATAAAGTATTCGATGGCGTCGATTTCGTCCTGCTCCATCGCTTCGTCGAACCCGGCATTGTGCAGCCACTCCTGGAGGCCTGAGCGGATGAGGAACTGGAAATCGAGCGTCAGGGAGAAGTCTCCCCAGGGCGTCGGGCCGATGGTGTAGTGCCAGGGGTTGATTTCGGTGATCTCGCCCCCGGTGATCTCCGCGACGATCCTGGCACATGCTTCCAGCTCCGGGCCGGAGTACTCCAGTTCAAATCCGACGCGACGCATCTCGCCGTCGCTGCAGCGCACCTTCGGCGGCAGAAGAAAGGGTGTCATGCAATAATTATAGCCACACTTCCGGCGTTTCCGGCGGGCTTGACTTCGCCGTGGCATCGGGCTATTATGAAAAAAACGGTGTGCGGGATCGTCCACTGCAAAACGGGGGTGCCAGATGTGCAAGGATGCTGTTGTTTTTTTCAATAAACCGAAGGGGGTCGACCTGGAGGCGGGGAAGTCCTATATGTACTGCATGTGCGGCCGCGCCAAAGAGGGGGTCTTCTGCGACGGCAGCCACAAGGGGAGCGGCTGCATGCCCCTGAAGTTCACGGTAGAGAAGAGCAAGGCCTACCTGCTGTGCCGCTGCAAATCCTCCAAGAATCTTCCCTTCTGCGACGGGACGCACAGCTTCTACGGCGACGATGAGGTCGGCGGCCCCGTGATGGGGGAGTGAGGCGGCAATGATCCTGGAACACAGCGAGCGCATCGAAAAGGCCGCGGCCCTGATGGAGGCCTATGATGCGCAAAACCCGATTGGAACGGGGAAGGGGCGTTATCTCTGGACGGATGCCTTCGCCGTCTGCAACTTCCTTTCACTGTACAAACGCACCGGGGAGAAGAGGTATCTTGAAAAGGCCCGGATTTTGATCGATACGGTCCACCGCGAACTGGGGGCATTCCGCGGCGACGACGCGCGCGAAGGGCCTTTGAGCGGCTTGGCAGCGGCTGATGCGGCCAGCTACCCGACGGTAGCGGGACTGCGCATCGGCAAGCCGCAGCCGGAGCGCGGTGCCGATGCAGCGTATGATGAAGCCTCAGAGTGGGACCGCGACGGCCAATATTTCCATTACCTCACCAAGTGGATGCATGCTCTCGACCGCATGGCGTCGGTGAGCGGGGAGGTGCGCTACAGCCGCTGGGCCGTCGAACTGGCCAAAAGCGCGCACCGGGCCTTTACCTACGCGTTGCCGGACGGCTCAAAACGGATGTACTGGAAAATGAGTATCGACCTGCGCCGGCCGCTGGTCGCATCGATGGGGCAGCATGATGCCCTGGAGGCGTATGTGACCTATCTGCAGCTCTCCATGACGGCGAGGGCGCTGGGCGACGATGCGGGTCTGGGCGGGGAGCTCGAAGCCGCCGGGACGATGGCCGAAGCGATGCCGCTCGCCACGGAGGACCCTCTGGGGCTGGGCGGCATGCTGTTCGATGCGGCGCGGGTGACTCAGCTGATGGCGGGGCACGACCTGCCGTTGCGCGGTCTGCTGCGCTCCCTGCTTGAAGCGGCGCGGGAGGGAACGTCGCGCTACGCGCAGAGTAACGCCCTGCGTCATCCCGCCGACGCGAGGCTCCCTTTCCGCGAACTGGGATTGGGCATCGGGCTGCACGGGGTCTCCTTGATGCAGGCGCTCAACGGCGCCGTCCTGCATAACGCGATCCTGGCCGAACAGCTTGAAGGGCTACAGGCCTTTGTGCCGATCGCCGAGGTGCTGGAGCTTTTCTGGCTGCGGGAGGCGCACCAGGCCGTCGGGACGTGGCAGGGGCACGCGGGCATCAACAGTGTCATGCTGGCGACCTCGCTGCTGCCGGATGCGTTTTTGACCGTAGGAAGCGGCGATGATGCGTGACCGCGAAGCGACAGAGAGGCTGATCGCGGGGATGATCGACTACGGGGCGCTACGCACGCCGCGGATCATCGAGGCGTTTCGCGCCGTCGACCGCGGCGCCTTTGTGCCGGAATATTACGGGGAGGAGCGCTACGGCGATTACCCGCTTCCCATCGGGGAGGGACAGACGATCTCCCAGCCGACGACGGTGGCGATTATGCTGGAACTGCTCGGCGCCGAACCGGGTGAGCGGGTCCTCGATATCGGCTCGGGTTCGGGCTGGACGACGGCGCTGCTGGGGCATATTGTCGGTCCGCAGGGGGAGGTGACCGGGCTGGAGTACCGTAAAACCCTGGTGGCGGTCGGTCAACGCAACATTGCGCCATTCGGGTTCGGGCATGTCCGGATCGAGGAGGCCGGCGAGGCCCTGGGCATGCCGGGGGAGCAGTATGACAGGATCCTCGTCTCCGCCGCGGCGCGGGAACTCCCCGAAACGCTTCTGAAGCAACTCAAACCCGGGGGAACCCTCGTCATTCCGATCGGCGAAAGTCTCTGCCGCTTCAGCATAAACGAGCAGGGGGGAGTAGAGGAGGAGGTGTATCCGGGTTTCTTATTTGTCACATTAATGTGAAAAAACAATAACCGTTACTTTATATATATAATATTAACTATTACTTTTTGTAAAATATTAACTTTGCTTCTGTTACTATCCGACAAATATACATAATTTAAGGAGTCCCCGATGTCGGAGAAGTTTCAGCTCAAGCCCCTGGATATAGAAGTACCTGTCGATTCAAAAAGAGAGATCCTTTCGGAAACGGATGTCATGGGCAAGATCGTTTATGCCAATGAATATTTCGTGGAACTCTCCGGCTATCCCGAAGAGGAGCTGATGGGCAAACCGCACAACATCGTCCGCCACCCGGATATGCCCAAAACCGTCTTCAAACTGCTCTGGGACGCCCTTAAAGCGGGCAAGGAGTACAAGGCTATCGTCAAGAACCGCCGTAAAGACGGTAAATATTACTGGGTCTACTCGGAGTACAAACCGCTTTTCAACGAGCACAAGCAGATCCGCGGTTACCGCTCCCACCGCTGGCCGGTCCCCAAGAAAGTGCTTGATGAGGTCGAAACCCTCTACGCGAAACTCCTCGACCTTGAGCAGACGAAGACGCAGAGAGACGCGGAGATGTTCCTTGAGCTGAAACTCCACAACGACGGATTCCACGACTACTCCGCCTATATCGACGACATCTTCCATAAAAAACTGAGCGGCATGTTCGGCTTCTTCGGAAAACTCTTCGGCAAAAAATAAGCCTTTCTTCGCGCATCGGGCTGCGCTATAATGCCTGAATGCACTCTATCGATCAAAACGTCGTGCGCCTCGGATGGGTGAGCTATTTCACTGACCTGGCCTCCGCGATGGTCAATCCCATTCTTCCTATTTTTGTCATTACCGTCCTGCATGAAGGGATGGACAAGCTGGGCGTCATTGTCGCCGTGGCGACCTTCGTCTCCTATGCGCTCCGGATGGTTTCGGGCTATATCGCGGATTACTACGGCGTCGTCAAACCGCTGGTAGTGGGCGGCTACCTTTTTTCGGCCCTCTCGAAACCGCTGCTGGGGTTCAGCCACGGCTGGGGGAGCATTGCGGCGCTGCGCGCACTGGAACGGGTGGGCAAGGGGGTGCGTTCGGCGCCGAAAGACCTGATGATCGCCTCCTACGCCCGGCAGAACGCCCACGGCAAGACCTTCGGGTTTCACAAAACGATGGATATCGCGGGGGAGTTCAGCGGCACCCTGCTGCTCTTTGGGCTGCTGTGGTATTTCGGCGACAGCGAAGGGGTGATCCGCACCCTCTTCTTCGCCACGCTGATCCCCGGCCTCATCGGCCTGGTGATCGTCATCTTTTTCGTGCGGGATATCCCCAAACGGGTTCAGTGCGCCGAGCGTTTCCGGCTGAGCGGCGCGGACAAAAAAACCGTGCTGCAGCTGCTCTTCTATTTTCTGTTCCTCTTTTTCATATTCAGCGAAGCCTTCTTCACGGTACAGGCCAAAACGGTCGGGATCGCCACGGCTCTGATCCCGCTGCTCTTTGCCGTATCGACGGGGGTGCAGACGTTGACAAGCTATCTTTTCGGTCTGGGGTCGGACCGCTTCGGCAGCGGGACCGTGAACGCCTTCGGCTACGGCTGCGGCATCGTCGCTCAGGCGCTGCTGTGGCTGCAGACACCGTTGGCGACCTGGGCGGCCTTCGCTTTCCTGGGCCTTTTTACGGTCGCCACGCTCAATGCGAACCGGGCCATGATCGCGCAGCAGGCGGAGAACCGCGGTTCGGTCTACGGCATCTTCTATGCGGCGGTCGCGCTCTTCGCCGCGGCTGGGGCGGCCTTCGGCGGGTGGCTCTGGGAGCATTTCGGCATGCAGACGGCGCTGGACGTCGCGCTGGGGGGAACCCTCGGCGTTAGTGTATTATATGGGTTAAAAAAGGGGCTTCGAGGATGAACAAACCGAAATATTCGCTCCGCAGGAACTTCGGCTACGCCGTCGAGGGGTTTATGCATGTCTTCCGGCATGAGACGGTCTTCAAGATCGAGGTCGCGCTCTTTGTCGTGCTCAGCGTCGTCGCCTGGAGCATCGACATTGCCAAATGCGAACGGCTCTGGCTGCAGTTCTCGCTCTTCCTCCCCATCGTCGCTGAGCTCTTCAACAGCGCCGTCGAGCGGGGGGTGGATCTGAGCACGCGCGATTACCACCGCCTGGCCAAGGCGGCCAAGGACAGTGCGGCCGCCGCCTGTCTGATCAGCGTCGCGATGACGGTGATGATCTGGGCGGTGGTCCTACTTTAGCGCCGTCCTGATCTGCTCGACGAACTCTTGGATGTCGTCGTAGAGGGCCTGCAGATCCTCTTCGTGTTCAACCTCGTCGGCGAGGATCTGGGAGACGATGTCATAGGTGACGATGTCTTTTTCCCGGGTGAGATCGACGAGATCCGAATAGACGCTGATGGCGCACTGCTCCCCTTTGATCGCCTGCTCCAGCACCGCCATGACGTCGGGGTTCTCCGGCGCCTCGTACCCGCAGTTACCGTGAACCATCCAGTCGCTGGGGCTCAGCGCCGGGGTCCCGCCGAGCTGGATGATGCGGTCCGCCACCATCGTCGCATGGCGCAGTTCGTCCGCCGCGTGCTGATTAAGCTCGGCAATCGCGGCGTCTTTCATGATCCCCTTGACGACCTTGGACTCGATGAAGTACTGGTAGTAGGCCAGCCATTCGTCGCAGTACGCTTTGTTGAGCAGTGTGGCCACCGTTTCCGCTTCGATGCCTTTGAGAATTGAAATACCGCGAATCGCCATGACAGTCTCCTCTAAAAAATTGTAATAGTTCCATCATAGGACGACAATTCTTAAGTGCAGGTCAACACATAAAAATGATTATTTGGTTCAGGCCCGTTTGATCGTCCCGGCGGTTTAGTGCTATGATAGTGGCAGTGAAGCAAAAGGAGGGGAGATGGCGACGGTAATTTCCTACGGGGCGGCGGAGGTTGTCACGGGTTCATGCCACCTGCTTGAACTCGAAAACGGCAAACAGATCCTGATCGACTGCGGCATGTTCCAGGGCCGGGAGGAGGAGCGCAACGCGGAAGCGTTCGGCTTCGATCCGGCGCAGGTCGATTTTTTGCTGCTGACGCATGCGCATCTCGATCACTGCGGGCGGATGCCGAAACTCGTCAAAGAGGGGTTTACGAAGACGATCGTCGCGACACGGGCGACCTTCGACCTGGCCGAAGTCATTCTCCTCGACAGCGCCAAGATCATGCAAGAAGACCATGAAACCCGTTTTAAAAAGGCGCTGCGCCGCGGGACCGAGGGGGAGGTAAGCCCGCCGCTTTACGGCGAGGACGACGTCAGGGACGCCCTGGCCCTCACCCGCATCCTGCCCGAGTACGGCGAGCCTTTTACCCTTTGCAAGGGGGTGGAGGTGACCTACAGGGACGCGGGGCACATCCTCGGTTCCGCGTTTATCGAAATCGCCTACGAAGAGGCGGGGGTGACGCGGACGATCGTCTTTTCCGGTGACATCGGCAACGACAACGACATGGTACTGCCCAACCTCGCGCCCTGCCCCCATGCGGACTACCTCTATACCGAATCGACCTACGGCGACCGTGACCACCAAAATGCCCTGCAGAGCACGGAAGAGTTCAAAAAGGTCGTGACCGATACCCTGCTAAACTGGGGTAACGTGCTCATCCCCTCCTTCGCCGTCGAGCGGACCCAGGAGATCCTTTTTCTGCTGAAGCAGATGCACGAAAGCGGCGAACTGCCGCACTGCAAGGTCTTCGTCGATTCGCCGATGGCCATCAGGGCCACGGAGGTCTACGACCGCTACAGCGACCTGCTCAGCGCCAAGTGCCGGGAGGTGAAGGCGCGGGACGGGAGCGTCTTTGATTTCGAACTGCTCACCTACACCCTCGACGTTGGGGAGTCCAAGGCGATCAACCAGATCGACAGCCGCGCCATCATCATCGCCGGCAGCGGGATGTGCACCGGCGGCCGTATCCTGCACCACTTCAAACACCGCCTCTGGAACCGCAAGAATGCGCTGATCTTCGTCGGCTACCAGGCCGCCGGCACGTTGGGGCGCCGCATCGTTGACGGGGCAAAGTGGGTCAAGATCTACCGCGAAGATATCCGGATCGAGGCCGGTGTCTATACAATCAACGGTTTTTCCGCCCATGCCGACCAATCCGGCATCCTGGAGTGGATCAAGGGGATGAACAGCGTCAAAAACATCTTTCTCATCCACGGGGAAGCGGACAAAGAGGCGCTCTTCAAGGCGGCCATTGCGGAGAAGCTGCACAAAGAGGCCCATATCGTGGAGCAGAACGAGGTGATCTACCTGTAGCGCGGCAGCACAGGGAAGAGGCGAGGAACACTGCACTAAGGAGGAAGCGATGGCATATGTCAAATGGTTTGAAGCGCTCGGCATCGGGGATGTCCCTTCGGTCGGGGGCAAGAACGCGTCCCTGGGGGAGATGTACCAGCATCTCAGCGCGGCGGGGGTGCTCGTCCCCAACGGTTTTGCCGTCACGGCGGAGGCCTATGACGCTGTGCTCGAAGCGAACGGTGCCCTGGAGAAGCTCCATGCGCAGCTGGATGATCTCAACCCCGACGACGTCGCGCAGCTGCAGGCGCGGGGGAAGGCGTGCCGGGAGATCCTCTACGGATGCACCCTCCCGCCCGCGCTCGAAGCGGAGATCCTGGAGGGGTACGCGGCGCTCAGGCGCGAATACGGCGAGGACGTCTCCCTGGCGGTCCGCTCCTCCGCGACGGCGGAGGACTCCCCGGAGGCCTCCTTCGCGGGGCAGAACGACACCTACCTCAATATCGCCTCTGCGGAGGCGCTCCTGGACGCCTACAAACGCTGCCTTGCTTCGAACTTTACCGACCGCTCCCTGCACTACAAGTTTGACAGCGGTTTCGACTACTTCGAGGTCAAGCTCTGCGTCGTCGTGATGAAGATGGTGCGCAGCGACGTCGGTGCGAGCGGGGTGATGTTCAGCATCGATACGGAGACGGGCTTCCGCGACGTCGTCTACATTACCGGCACCTACGGGCTGGGGGAGAACGTCGTGCAGGGGACCATCGATCCGGACGGCTTCTACGTTCACAAGCCGACGTTTGACCGGGGGCACCGGGCGGTTTTGAAGCGGAGCCTGGGGAAAAAAGAGCTCGAGATGATCTTCTCCGAAGCGCTCAGCAGCGGCAGCATCGCCGTCGAGTATACGAAAAACGTCGAGACGCCGCCCGCCGAGCGGACGCGTTTCTGCATTACCGACGAAGACGTGATGGTCCTGGCCGATTACGCCATCAAGATCGAGCGGCACTACTCCGAAAACGTTGGCCACGACAAGCCGATGGACATGGAGTGGGCCAAGGACGGCATCGACGGCCGGCTCTACATGGTACAGGCGCGCCCGGAGACGGTGGAGTCGCAGAAGAAAGGGTCGATCCTCGAGATCTACCATCTGACGGGGGAGGGGGAGCTGCTCGCGACCGGACGCGCCGTCGGTACGAAGATCGGCAGCGGAAAGGTGCACCATATCCGCGATACGTCGCAGCTCGGCGAGTTCAAGCAGGGGGAGGTGCTGCTGGCCGATACGACGACGCCGGACTGGGAACCGGTGATGAAGATGGCTTCGGCCATCGTGACCAACCGCGGCGGGCGTACCTGTCACGCGGCCATTGTCAGCCGGGAGCTCGGCATCCCTGCCATCGTCGGTGCGGAAAACGCGACGGAACTGCTCAAAGACGGCCGGGAGGTGACGGTCAGCTGTGCCGAGGGGGAGACGGGACGGGTCTACGACGGCATGCTGGCCTTTGAGATTGAACGCACCGATCTCAGCCATCTCCCCAAAACGCGCACGAAGATCATGATGAACCTCGGCAACCCCGATCTCGCCTTTTCGCTGGCGCATCTTCCCGTCGACGGGATCGGGCTGGCGCGGATGGAGTTCATCATCAACGAGTCGATCAAGGTCCACCCGATGGCGCTGGTCCACCCCGAAAAGACGGATCTGGCCACAAGGGTGCAGATCGAGGCGCTCAGCGCCGCCTACGAGGGACCGGAGGATTTCTTTATCAAGCGCCTCTCCGAGGGGGTGGCGACGATCGCGTCGGCGGTCTACCCCGACCCCTGCGTCGTTCGCATGAGCGACTTCAAAACGAACGAGTACGCCACCCTCGCGGGCGGGCAGTTCTTCGAACCGCTGGACGAGGCGAACCCGATGATCGGCTTCCGGGGCGCGGCGCGCTACAGCCATCCCGCCTACGAGGAGGGGTTCGCGCTGGAGTGTGCCGCGATGAAGCGGGTCCGCGACGAGATGGGCTTTACGAACGTTATCCTGATGATCCCCTTCTGCCGCCGGGTCGAAGAGGGGCGCCGGGTCGTTGAGACGATGGCGAAGCACGGGCTGGTGCGGGGAGAGAACGGGCTGCAGATCTACGTGATGTGCGAGATCCCCAACAACGTCATCTCCATCGACGGCTTCAGCGAGGTCTTCGACGGCTTCAGTATCGGCAGCAACGACCTCACCCAACTCACCCTGGGCGTCGACCGCGACAGCGAGATCGTCGCCTTTGATTACGAGGAGCGGGATGAGGGGGTGCTGAAGATGATCGAGATGGCCGTCGAGGGGGCGAAGCGCAACGGGCGCCACAGCGGCATCTGCGGGCAGGCCCCGTCGGACTACCCGGAGGTCGCGGAGTTCCTCGTGAAGCTCGGCATCGACTCCATCAGCCTTAACCCCGACAGTGTCCTGACGACACTGCCCAAAATTATCGATCTGGAAGCGGCAGAGCAGGAAGCGCAGACGGGACAATAGCCGTTCCGGGGCATAAGCAACGGGGCTTCGCAGCCGTTGAAGGCTGCAAATAGAGTGTTACTGTGCGAGAATGATGGCGCTGGCTTTGATCAGCGCGTAGACGGTGTCTCCTTTGGCGACGTCAAGTTCCTTGGCCGCTTCTTCGGTGATGATCGCGGTCAGGACCGCGCTGCCCATGGCAAGTTTGAGTTCGCAGCTGACCGGGCCTTCGATTATGTCGCTGACCGTTGTCTCGATGACGTTCCGTGTGCTGATCTTGCCGGGTTTCTCTTTGGCGATCATGACGAAGGAGGCTTTGATGATGGCGTAGACTTCCGAACCGGCCGCCAGTCCCATCTCGGAGACCGCCTCTTTGGTAATGATAGCCTTGAGCGGGGTGCCTGCCACGTCCATCACCACTTCGCTGTTGACGGTTCCCCCGATGATCTCGGTCACCGTTGCCTTGATCTGGTTGCGTGCACTGGTTTTCATGAATTCTCCTCAAAATTAATGTATTTAGGAAGACAGTATCACCTATTTACCCTTAATGATAACAATGAATAATTATTTTTATTTAATATTCTTATGGATTAGAGAAGAAAGAGCTCGGTCAGAGAGAGCACCGTGGCCATCGAACCGAGTGTCAGGATGAAGAACTGTGCGGTGCGCCATCCAAGCTTCAGACCGCCTATCCAGAAGACGATGCCGAGTTTGACGAGCGAATTTGTCACCGAAGCGATGACGATGCCGTTCATGGCGGTGCTTTTGACAAGTTTGCCGTCCTTGCTCAGTTCCGAGAGCGAGAGGGTGATGGCATCGACATCGGTAATACCGGAGATCAGTGAAACGATGTAGACGCCGACATTGCCGAAGCGGTTCTCGGTAAAGGCGATCGCCCCGTAGATGACGCCGAAGATCAGGCCGAATTTGATCGCTTCGCTCAGCTGCAGCGGGTTTTTCGTGATCGCTTCGTTCTCGAGATGGATATCGGCACTCTGCGAACGGGTATAGAGGTAATAGGTGAAGAGCAGGCCCACGGCCGTCGCGGCGAGGAAGGCAGGGGCGAGGAGCTTGGCGAGGGCGGGATAGATGACGGCCGCTTCGAAGAGGACGCGCAGGTACATGAAGGTACAGGCGACGGCCACGCCGGCGGCGTAGTTGTTGAGCAGGCTGAACTGATTTGCGAACATCTTGGAGAGCGATACGGCCACGCCCGTGGAAGAGACGAGCCCGCCGGCGGCCCCGGTGATGAAGAGCCCGCGCTTGTGTCCGAAGAGCTTGACCGCGGCGTACCCCACAAAGGAGATGGCGGCGATGATGACGGCCATCAGCCAGGTCTTGTAGGGGTTGAAAAGTTCATAAGGGCCGATCATCTCGTTGGGCAGCACCGGCAGCACGATGAAGCTCATCGCCAGCAGCAGGACGGCGGCGTTGATGTCGGTGGAGGAGAGGTGCGCTTCGAACTCCCGCAGACGGGGTTTGATCTCGAGGAGCACGACCATCAGTACGGCGATGAAGATGGCGTAGGGCTCGAGGGAGGCATAGACCATCAGGCCCAGGAGAAAGGTGACGACGGCGGCGACCTGGGTCGTCATCCCCGTCTTGTGAAAGCGGGTGACCTTGAGGTAATAGGAGAGCCCGACGAGGAGGCCGACGACCGCCGTCGCGGCGAAGACGAAGCCCGGGACCGTCTCGCCGAGCCAGCTGGCGAGGTAGCCGATAAGGGCCAGCAGGGCAAAGGTCCGGCTGCCCGCGAAGCTCTGGCCGCTTTGGGGCATGCGGCTCATGGTGCGCTGCATGCCGATCATGAACCCCAGCAGCAGCGCGATGACCATCGATTTGAGAACGGCGTATTCCATAGAAGGATTGTACCATGTAGACGCGGATGCATGCTACAATGGGAGATCGGAGTTGAAAGAGAAAGCCATGAAGAAAAACCATGATAAAAAAGCGTTCCGCAAGCTGCTGAAACGGCACCAGAAGCCGTTGCCGTGGGAACACCCGAAGCCCAACGAGGACGACCCCAAAGCACATAAACGCGTGAAGGCCATCATGGCCCACGACAATTTTATCCAGGCGGACCGGGACCCGAACTTTCTCCGGCGCGACGAGGTGCGGGGCGTGCGGCTGGAGGTGGACTACTTCAAGCCCGAGCTGCTGCTGCGCGAACACGGCATCGAACACACCATCGTCGTCTTCGGCTCCACGCGGATCATGGAGGAGGCGGAGGCCAAGCGCCTGATCGAGAGCCTCGAATCGGAACGGAACGCCAAAGACGGCGAGGCCCTTGAAAAAGAGCTGGGCATTGCGCGGCGGATCCTGGCCAAGAGCCACTACTACGAGACGGCCCGCGCTTTCGGGAGGATCGTCGGCCGCAGCGGCAAAGGGCCCGAAGATACGAAGATCACCCTGATGACAGGCGGGGGGCCGGGCATCATGGAGGCGGCCAACCGCGGGGCTTTCGACGTCGGGGCCAAATCGATCGGCCTCAACATTACCCTGCCCCATGAACAGTACCCCAACCCCTACATTACCCCCGAACTCTGCTTCCAGGTGCACTACTTCGCCATCCGCAAGCTCCACTTTCTGCGGCGGGCCAAAGCCCTTGTCATCTTCCCCGGCGGCTACGGGACCCTGGACGAATGTTTCGAAGTGCTGACCCTGGTGCAGACACGCAAGATCGACCCGATGCCCGTCGTCTTCGTCGGCGAAAGCTACTGGCGGGGGATCATCAATTTCGAGATGCTTGTCGAGGAGGGGACGATAGACGAAGAGGACCGGGAACTTTTCGCATTCGCCGAAACGGCTGAAGAGGCGTGGGAGGCGATTGTGAAATGGCATAAAAAATGCGGCTCGACGCTCATTCACGACCTGAAAAAGTAAGCCATGTTCTTTGCCATTATGAACTTTACGCTCTCCGGTGCCCTGGGCGTGATCGGCCTGCTGACGCTTCGGCGGGTCAGCGAGCCAAAAGAGGTCGTCTTCGCGAGCCTGCCGCTGCTTTTCGCCCTGCACCAGTTCACCCAGGGGTTCGTCTGGCTGGGCATGGACGGGTTGATCGAACCGCGCGCGCTGGAGATGGCGGAGAGCATCTTCATCTTCTATGCCCAGGGGCTGCTGCCGTTTCTCGTGCCGCTGGCGATCTGGCTGCTGGAGCCTTCGGGATGGTACCGGAGGGTGATCGGGGTGCTTCTCGTACTGGGCGGCATTCTGGCGGCCTATACGCTGTGGGGACTCTCCGTACAGCCGACGTACGTTGCGGTGAAGCACGACGCGCTTGTCTACGTCAACGCGTGGACGCAAAAGGGGTGGATCAACATCGCCTATATTCTCACGACCTGCGGGCCGCTGGTCCTGAGCAGCAGCGTCTCCGTACAGCTCTTCGGATGGTTCAACCTGATGGGCCTGGTGGGCATTACGCTGTGGAAACCCTATGCCGTCACCTCCGTTTGGTGCCTTTATGCCGCTGTTGTCAGCATCATGCTCTACTTCTACTTCGTTGAGCGCCGCATTGCGTTCTTGCAGGAGATCCGGCGCAAAGAGACGGAGTGGAGCGGGGCGCTGATGCAGGAACTCTCACACCTTGAACGGCATTTCCCGCGCGTGCGCAGAGTGCTTTTGCACTATCGAAACCTTTAGACCTCCGCCGGAAGGCCGTTGCGCCGTCCCCACCACTCCAGCCACTTATAGAGTTCGACGATGACGAAGAGCGGCAGCGCGATCTCGAAGATCAGCAGCCAGTCCTGCCAGCCGAGCGCAACGGTATGCAGGGCTTCCTGCAGAAACGGCACGTAGACGGCGGCGGCCTGCAGCGAGACGGTCGTCACCCAGGCGCCGAGCAGCCAGGGGTTGGTAAAGAAGCCGATGATCGGCATCGGCGCATGCAGGCTGCGGTAGTTGAAGACGTTCATCTTTTCCAGCACGATGATCGCCGTGAAGGCGACGGTCTGCGCCAGCATGACCGCCTGTGGCTCCGCCATGCCGGAGGCAAGATAGTAGTGGAATATCCACAGCGTTGCCCCGGCGATGTAGGCGCCCAGCAGCAGGATCATCAAGATCCCCCTTCGCTGCAGGAAGGTGCTGTTCCCTGCCCGGGGAGGGCGCTGCATAAGCCCCTTTTCCGCGGGCTCCATGCCCAGGGCGACGGCGGTCATCCCGTCGGTGACGAGGTTCATCCAGAGGATCTGCACGGGCAGGAGCAGCAGCGGGCCGCCGAGCAGAATATTGATAAAGATGGCGAGGACCTCCCCGATATTGGAGGAGAGGAGGTAGGTGACGAACTTTTTGATATTGTCGTACTGGCGCCGCCCTTCGCGCACGGCGTTGACGATGGAGGCAAAGTTGTCGTCGAGCAGGAGCATGTCGGAGGCCCCTTTGGCGACGTCCGTACCCCGCATCCCCATCGCGATGCCGATGTCGGCGCGCTTGAGCGCCGGCGCGTCGTTGACGCCGTCGCCCGTCATCGCCGTCACCATCCCTTCGCGCTGCAGGGCTTTGACGATGCGCAGCTTGTTCTCGGGTGTCGTCCGTGCAAAGATCGCTTCCGCCTGCAGCGCCGACGCGAGGGCCGCGTCGTTCATGGTCGCCAGTTCTGCTCCCGTGACGGCCCGCGGCGGGTGCATCCCGATCTTCTCGGCGATCGCCATGGCGGTCAACGGGGCGTCGCCGGTGATCATGACGACGGCGATGCCGGCGCTTTTCGCCGTGCGGATCGCCTCGGGGACTTCCGGACGCGGCGGGTCGATAATGCCGGCAATGCCGAGCAGGACAAGCGCTTGTTCGACCGCGTCGGGATCGAGCTTCGTCTCCGGGGCGAGGGTGCGCGTGGCCAGGGCGAGGGTGCGGAGACCCGATGCGGCGAGGGAGGTGTAGGCGGCTTCGAAGCGGCCGCGCGCCTCGGCGTCCAGCGGGCGAATTTCACCGTGTTCGAGATAGGAGGCCGCGCGCGCAAGGAGGACTTCGGGCGCCCCCTTGACGTAGGCGGCCCTGGCCCCATCCTCGTCGATCACCGTCGTCATTCGTTTGCGCTCGGAGTTGAAGGAGAACTCGCTGACGATGCGGACGTCCGCCGGCGCCATCCACGCTTTGTAGGCGGCGGTGATCAGGGCGGCCTCGGTCGGTTCGCCGGTGATTCCCCACGCACCCGCTTCGCGGTGCAGTGAGGCGTGGTTGCAGATCAGCCCCGTTTTCAGCAGCGCCAAAAGGTCGGCACGGCCCTTGTAATCAATTTTGTGTCCGTCGGCCTCAAAATGGCCGGCGGGATCATACCCGCTGCCGGTGACGGTCACGCCGCCACCGAAAAGCCAGATCTGCTGTACCGTCATCTCGTTCTTCGTCAGCGTTCCCGTTTTGTCCGTACAGATGACGTCGGCGCTGCCGAGGTTCTCCGCCGCCTGCAGGCGCCTCAGCAGGGCGTTTTGGCGCACCATCGCCTTGACGCCGAGCGCAAGGGTGATCGTGACGACGGCGGGCAGTCCCTCGGGGACGACGGCGACGGCAAGGGAAATGCCGGTGAGGAACATCTCCATGACCGGTTTGCCGAAGAGGTAGCCCATGATCGCCACCAGCGCCGAGACGGCGACGGAGAGGATACCGAGCCGTTTACCCAGGACGGCGAGCCGTTTCTGCAGCGGAGTACGGGTCTGTTCGACCTCGCTGGTCAGCCGTGCGATGCGTCCGAACTCCGTCGCCATGCCGGTGCCGGTGACGATCCCCCGCGCATAGCCGTTGGTGACATTCGTCCCCATCCAGACCATGTCGCTGCGCTCGGCGAGAGGCGTCGCTTCGGCGATGCTGTCGGCCGATTTGCCGACGGAGGCCGATTCGCCCGTGAGGGCGGATTCGTCGGCTTTGAGATTGACGGCTTCGAGCAGCCGCAGGTCCGCGGGGACCCTGTCGCCTATTTCGAGCAGGACGACGTCGCCGGGGACAAGCGCTTCGGCGTCGATTTCGCTCCGGCTGCCGTCGCGCAGCACCTTGCAGCGCGGGGAGAGCATCTTCTGCAGCGCTTCGATCGCCTTTTCCGCCTTGAACTCCTGGACAAAGCCCAGCAGGCCGTTGAGGAGAATGATGGCGAGGATCGTGATCGTATCCCCGATTTCGCCGACGGCAAAAGAGACGACTGCCGCCGCGGCAAGGATGAGGATCAGCACATCGGTGAACTGGCGCAGCAGGATCGAACCCCACCCCTCTTTGCGGACGGCCTCGATACGGTTGGGGCCGGCCTCGGCGAGACGGCTCTTGGCCCGGGCGTCATCCAGCCCCGTGCCGACATCCGTGCCCAGCAGCGCGGTGACCTCCGCGATCGCTTTGGCGTGCCACGGCGTCTGCGTTTCGGTGATCACGATTCCGGCCATGGGAGCGGGCACGACCTCCGCACCTCCTGTGATCGCGCTCCTCCAGCGGGAGACGATGAAGATGAAGAGCAGGGGGACGGCGATGGTCGAGAAGGAGGAGGCGGCCACCAGGGCGGTAAAGAGCTGGAGGTCGATCAGCTGGGCGTCAAAGAGCAGCTTGGCGACGATGATCTCCGTCGTCAGCCGTACGTTCAGGCCGATACCGATGGTCAGGGCCTCTTTGAAGGTCAGTTTTTTCATCGGCACCATCAGGAGGATGCCCGCCGTCTTCCCGATGAAGTCGGCTAGAAAGAGCCCGATGGCCAGATGGGGAGCCGCACCCAATCCCTCGAGGTCGATGCTCATCCCGATCCAGAGGAAAAAGATGATGCCGAAAAATCCGTAGCTGACGGCCCGGACCGCCTTGGTCGCCTCCGCACCGGTTTTCGTCGCCGCGGTAAATACCGGCCGCATCAGCATCCCTGCGACGATGGCCCCGACAACCAGTCCCAGCCCGACATACTCCGCGAAGCCGCCGAAGATAAAAAGGACGATGATCATCAGGAGGATGAGGTTGGGGACTTTGATCTGCAGCCAGCGGGAGAGGGGGACGAGGACCAGGCTGCGGACGCCCCAGGCGACGGTGATGAAGATGGCCATGTTGGTCACGATATGCACGACTTCCATCGAATCGGAGGTGATGATGCCGCTGCGCTCCCCGACCCAGACGGAGACGAGCGCGACGAGAAAGACCTCGATGACGTCGTCCATGACCCCGGCGCCGACGATGTAGTTGCCGACCTTTGTCCGCAGCAGTCTGAATTCATCGACGATTGGGACGATGACGGCTTCGGCCGTCGGCATCCGTGTCAATCCGATAACGACGGCGATGAGCCAGCCGTAACCGAGGTAGAGCATAAACCCCAGGGCGAGGAGGAAGGGAACGGAGGTGTTGAGCACCGTGGCGATCAGGATATCCTTCCCCTGGCGCCGCATCGCATTCGTGTCGATCTGCAGGCCGATAAAAAAGAGCAGGAAAAGGACGCCGAGGTCCGCAAGGACGGTGAAGACGGCACCGTTGACCCCCTGGGTCAGCATCGGTTCGATCGGCGTATAATGCGCCCCCATCGCCACGAAGAGCGCCGAGAGGATTCCCGGGATCTTCAGCCGTTCGAAGAGGCCGGCGAGGAGATAGGTCAGTGCGAACAGCAGCGCGAGCAGCAGTAAAAAGGTGCCGAGGGTCTGATCGTTCATCCCGGCCCCGGTCTAGGGTTTGCTTTTGAGCCCGACGAGGTAGCGGAACATCATGATCTCCCCGATAAAGGGACCGGCGAAGTTGAGCAGGGGGAAGAAGTTGAACAGCGCAGTGACGGCGGCCACGGCCCAAATGTGCTTGTCACCCTTTTTGATCAGGCGCAGCTCCTTGGGGTTGAAGAAGAGTGCCCCGACATCGTAGGTGAAGGTGTCCTTGACCAGCCAGATCCACAGCAGCAGCTGGACGAAGATATTGAGCACCGGGACGAAGAGCAGCGGCATCAGCACCAGAGAGGCGGCAACAAACAGGAGGGTGTTTCTGGCGGTGTAGACCAGCGAGCGCAGTTCGGCTTCGCTGTGCACGTCCTCGTAGGGATAGACCTCTTCGCGGATGCGACGTAGCAGCACCGGCGAGTAGAGGCTTGTAAAAAAGAGCATGGTGATGATGGCGGCGTTGTAGAGGAAGTAGAAGATCAGCAGGGTACTGACCCCGTTCTCGACGGTATCGAAGGGAAGCATGGTCAGCAGCTTCAGCACGCCGTCGTAGATGGTGCTCCCTTTGAAAAGCCACACGACGGTCCAGAAGATCGTGGCGCCCAGCAGCAGCCAGACGGCGGCCTTGGTAAAATCTTTTTTGGGAAGATCGCGGTAGAGCGTCACCGTCAGCAGCAGCGAGAGCAGGGCGACGGTGAGCATAATGGCCTGGACCCAGAGGAAGGTCGAGAGCATCCACGCCCCGTTGGAGCGGAGCATTGCAAAGGGGAGCCATTCGACGAGACGGTCGCTGAAGGTGAGGAAATGTTCCCAGTAGAGCATCCCTATGATCGCCCAGATGCCCGCAGCCACCGTGGCGAAAATGACGAGGACGATCATCGTCCGCCGCCGCAGCACTTCTTCCATGCCGTCCAAAAACCCGTCGAAAAGCTCACGCATCGCAAATCCTTTTTCATAGGTGCCGTGAAATATTATAGCACCGAATACTTTGGGTGCGTCAGCAGAAGCGCTCCGCGATATGGCGCAGGCAGCCGCGGGGATTGTCTGCCACGAGCGTGTGGGCGAACATCAGGTTGTGCGACAGGGCGAAGGACTCGATGCTTTTGCCCTCCCGGCACTGCACGGCGTCGGGGGAGAGCCGCTGATGTTCCCGCAGGCGTTCGGGCATATGGCGGCGGTCGGCCGCGTAGGCGAAGACCGGCTTGCCGAGGGCCTCGGCGAACCCGACCTCGTAGACGGTGCCCGAGTCGGGTTCGAAACCGCGGAAGGGGTTGAGGTTCGCCATGACGATGTCGGCCCGGCGGATGAGGTCGATGTTCGCTTTCCGGATCGCTTCGGCGGTTTTGTGCGGGTGGTCGAAGGCTTCGATGGCGTTGTCCAGGGGGAAGAGCCCTTCGAAGCCGTGCTCGCTGCAGAGCTGCTTGAGAGCCTCGCCCGCGGCAAAAGGGTCGGGTTCGAAGACGTCGGGGCCGGCGAGGTAGATGGTTTTCATTGTTTTCCTTCTTGATGAGGTGCTTTGTTCCCCTTCTTTTTTGCTTATCCAAAAAAGAAGCCGAACCGGGAAGAAAAAAGGATAAAAGGCTGCCGCTCTCGGGCACTGCCATGCCTAGGTGATCCGCTCGACCCGCTAACTACCGTTTCGGCCTTGACGGAAAAGCAGATGTTGATACTCTTTACGTTTCATGCTTTACCAGTATTTTATCGGCAATGATCCCCTGCAGCCAGGCGCCCAGTAGGATGTAGAAGCTAAGCACAAGGGTGAAACCGATGCCGAAGTAGCTGATCATGACGGGGAGCCAGGGGAGCTTGATGGCCCGGGCGTAGAAGAAGGCGACGATGAGGCCGTCGCGGGCCCCCTGGCTCCGCAGGTCGGCGAGCATGGGGTACCAGACGTAACCGGGGCCGTGGCTGAGGATCCCGCCGAAGAGGGCGATGAACCAGCCGCGGAGCCGTGCACCTTTGCCGAGATGTTTCGCGATGCTCTTGGGTTTGAGGAAGGTGTTGAGCAAAGCGGTGAGGAAAAAGACGACGAGCAGGATGGGAAGGATCTTCATCAGGATACCGAGACTCTCCTCCGCCGCTGCCAGGGTTTTGTCCGGCGCGAACAGGGCGGCCGTGCCGTAGACCAGGAGGGTGACGGCGAGCAGGATGCAGCCGTTGCATTTCAGGGCGGGGGCCGGTGCTTTTTTCACGAGAGCCCCTGCAGCGTCAAGGCTGTGGCGAAACCGATCAGCATCGCGAAAACGAAGCTGAGCAGGTTGCGGATGACGGTGAAGCGTTTGCCGAAGAGGGAGGCCTCCAGCGGCAGCTGGATGACCCCGAGGGTCACCCACGCCAGGATAAAGGCGGTCACGGCATAGAGCGAGATCCCCTCGCCGAGCAGTTCACCGCCGATAATGTAGCTGATGACGGGCTGGCCGATGGAGATCCCGCCGATGACGGTCCCGATCAGGGTGTCAAGGAAGGCGGAGCCGCTAAAGAGTGCGCGGAGCATCTCCGGGGAGACAAAGGCCTGGAAGAGGCCCACCAGGGCGATGACGGCCAGGAGCATCGGCGTCATGGCGGCGAGGGAGCGCAGGGCCTTGCTAAAGGCCTCTTTGGCGCGGGAGTGTTCTTTCATACTGTGATTGTATCGAAACCCCTTCCCCAAATGGGGTCACGACTGCTCTTTTTCTCGGCGTGCGATCTCGTCGACGTTGAGGCGGACGAAGCGGTAGCTGACGTAGATGATCAGCGGCCAGGATGCAAACCAGATGAGTGAAGATGTGTAGTCCATACCGTACTCCTTAATAGTTGTGCGCGTCGGGCGCGGTGATCTCTTCTTCGGTGATCTTGACCCGGTCCATCTGCCGCCACGCGTAGGCGATGTAGGCGAGGACGAAGGGCACCATCAGCGAGACGTAACTCATCACGGTCAGCGTGTAGTGGCTGCCGGAGGCATTCTCGATGGTGAGCGAGTGCTGGATGTCGTGCGTCGAGGGGTAGAAGGCCGTGCCGTTAAACCCGACGGCGAGCAGCACCGCCATAACCGTCAGCACGATCCCGACCCCGTTGGTCCAGGCGCAGCAGCCTTTGCCGCGGAAGACCGTGTTGAAGACGGAGAGCAGGACCATGACGACCCCTGCGAGGAACATGATGCCCACAACGGGCATTTCGATGAAGTTCCAGAAGTATTTGTGCGGTACCATCGACACCGTTTTGGTGGCGGCGTCGTAGGCGAAGCCGTCTTTGAGGAAAACCCAGGCGACGAAACCGAGGAAGAAGGGCAGGAACCAGACGATGTTACGCTTGATCATCATACGCGCCTTGGCTTCGATCGGCGCATGGTCGATGCTCGAGATGAAATACATCCCCGCCGCGATCCGCACGAGGAAGAGCAGGGCGAAGCCCAGCAGGTAGTTCATGGGGTTCAGCAGCGCTTCAAGGCCCCGCGCAGCCCCCTGCCAGTGGACGAAGTTGCTCTCATCGAGGGCGAAATCCGCACCGCTGAAGAAGGTGCTGATGGCGATGCCGAGCAGCACGACGCCGAGGCTGCCGTTGATATACAAGAAGGCCTCGTAGGTCTTCTGCCCCAGGACGTTGTCGGGCTTCTTGCGGTACTCGTAGCTGACCGCCTGGATGATAAAACAGAAGAGGATGATCATCCAGACCCAGTACGCCCCGCCGAAACTCGTGGCGTAAAAGAGGGGGAAGGCGGCAAAGAGCGCCCCGCCGAAGAGCACCAGGGTCGTAAAGCCCAGCTCCCATTTGCGTCCCAGCGAGTTGACGAGCATCGTCTTCTCCGTTTCGTTGTCGCTGAGAGCGTTCAGAAGGGTCTGGCCCCCCTGGATAAACATGATATAGACAAAGAGTCCGCCCAGCAGGCTGATGATGATCCACCAGTACTGCTGCAATTGTAAAAAGGTGAGTGCTTCAAACATCAGTGGTCTCCTCCGTCGGGTCCGATTTTAATCTGGCGGAGCATGATCTTGATCTCCGCGACAAGCAGCGCCGTAAAGAGCGCCGCGAACATCCAAAAGGTTGTCTGGACGCTGCTGATCGAGATGTCCGTCATCGCGATGCCGACGGGCAGCAGGTCCTGCACGGCCCAGGGCTGGCGGCCGACCTCGGCGACGATCCAGCCCGCTTCGGCGGCGATGTAGCCCAGCGGGATCGACCAGATGGCGAGCCAGAGCAGTTTGCGGAATCGGGTGATCTCGTTGGCCATCGTCAGGTAGAGCAGGACAAGGAAGAGCAGGATGAACCAGCTGCCCAGTCCCACCATGACGTGGAAACTGTAGAAGGTCAGCGCGATCGGCGGGACGATATCTTCGGGTTTCTCGAGGTAACCGTAGCCGAAATCAGCGATGTTTGCTTCGAGCACCGTGCGGGCTTCGGCCGCAGCAGTGTCATCGCCCGCTTTTACGGCCGCTTTGTACTCCTTGAACGCCGCAACCGCTGTCTTGCCGCGCTCAATCCGCGCCTGCGCCGGTTCGATGCCGTGCTTCTCGTTGCCGTAGACGAGGTCGTCGAGGCCCGGCACGAAGGCGTCGATATCGTGGTAGCCCAGGAAAGAGAGGGCGTAGGGGATTTCGATGTCGCCGTAAAACTCGTGGCGGTCGTCGCCCAGCTCTTTGTCGATGTTGAGGATGCCGAAGGCGATGATGCCCGCGCGGGTCTCGCCTTTGTAGAGCCCCTCCATGGCGGCCAGTTTGACCGGCTGTTTCTGCGCGACGTTATAGGCGCTCTCATCCCCGCTCAGTGCGAGGAAAAGCGAAACAAGCAGGCCGAAAGAGGCGCCGACGACCATGCTGCGCTTTGCGATCAGCACGTCGCGGTTCTTCAGCAGGTACCAGCCGGAGATTCCGACGACGAAGAGCCCGGCGATGACGTAGCCGCTGCTGATGGTGTGCAAGAACTTCGACATCGCAACCGGGGAGAGAATGACATCCCAGAAGGAGGCCATCTCGTTACGGGCGGTGTCGGGGTTGAAGGCCATGCCGACGGGGTACTGCATCCAGCCGTTGGCGACAAGGATCCAGAGGGCGGAGAGGTTCGAACCGACGGCGACGAGCCAGGTGGAGAGGAGGTGGAACCCTTTGCTCACCTTCTCCCAGCCGAAGAACATGACGGCGAAGAAGGTCGACTCCATAAAGAAGGCGAGGATCCCCTCGACCGCCAGGGGCGCGCCGAAGATGTCGCCGACGAACCAGGAGTAGTTGGCCCAGTTTGTCCCGAACTCGAACTCCATGATCAGCCCCGTGGCGACGCCGACGGCGAAGTTGATGGCAAAGAGGGTCATCCAGAACTTCGTCGCCCGCTTCCACTGCGGGTCGTTCGTGCGGACATAGAGCGTCTCCATGATCGCGACGATAAACGAGAGTCCCAGGGTGAGCGGGACGAACAGGAAGTGGTAGATCGCCGTCAGGGCAAACTGGGCCCGTGCCCAGTCAACGCTTGCGGCCGTTTCATACAGCATTAATTATCCTTTTCATTTTCATTTTTGTCCTGTTCTCGACACGCCTCTCCCCTTCTGGGGTGCAGAGTATTATAGTATCGAATAAACTACTGGGGGGTTACGGTGTGCCCGTCAGCTGTCGGCTGACATACTCCTGCCGCGCTTCGTCACTGTCGAAGCGGCTCTGCAGGGTATCGTTGAAAAAGAGCAGCTTGATTACGCCGAAAAGAATGAGAAGCTTGACGGCCACGACGGTCCAGAGCGTACGGCCAAGCCGCATGGCGCTGAAACCGTCCCGGTAAAAACGGTAAATGGCTGAAAGCTTCATGATCTCATCCTTGCTCAGTGGGTGGAACAGGTCCCTTTGCCGCCGAGGGCGCCGAGGGCGTTACGCATCAGGCGTTCGACGGAGTCGCGTACCGTCGGCGATTCGCGGTCGACATAGACGGTGAGGCCCGCCTGTTCAAACCCTTTGGCCGGGGAGCCGCCGATACCCGAAACGACCAGCGCGTCCGGGTGCAGGGCCATGATATTGGCGACGGCGTTGCCGCAGCCGCCGGCATCGTGGCCTGGGTTGACGATACCTTCGACATCCATTATACGATTATTTTCGACGGTGACGAGGGTGTAGTACTTGGCCTTGCCGAAGTGCGCCCCGCGGCGGGAGAGGAATCCCATGTCTTCATCGGTCGGGAATACGATTTTCATGCTGCTTTCTCCTCTAGATAGTTTTTGACGGCTTCATCGGCGGTTTCGCCGTGTTTCTCGCGGATCTTCTTGACGGTGATGCCGGCGCGGTCGACCGCCTCTTTCATATGCGTTCCGATCATGCGTACGAGCATCATCTCGACACCGGCGAGGTTGGAGAGGCTCTTGCCGTGTCCCTTGATATGCTCCTCGTCTTCGGCGTGGTGATGCCCGTGATGGCCGTCGTGGTCCTCATGGTCATGGTGATCGAGATGGTCGTCGTGGGCATGCCCGCTTTGCGGCGCCTCGACGATCCGCTCGAAGACGGTGTCGTCGAAGAGGGCGTAGTAGGGGGCCTGCCCCGTGCGTTTGACGATTTTGAGGTTTTCACCCTCTACGGGGATGGCGATTTTCATTTTGATTCCTTTATCGGTGCGTTTTTTGTCGTATCGGAAGTTGCGAGCGCGACGATGCCCCCTTTGAGCACCTGTACGTTCTTGATCCCGATCATTTTCAGCCCCATGGCCGCCATCGTTGCCCGCGTACCGGAGTAGCAGACAAGGATGATCGGGCGGTCCGTGGGGAGGGCGTCGAGGTTCGTTTTTTCGAACAGGTGCTCGACGGGGACGTGTCTGGAACCTGCAGTGCCCAGACCGACGACGGAGGCTTCCCCTTCGGTCCGGATATCGAGCAGGAGCATCGGTTTGGCTTCGCGCAGCATCTTCATGACGTCGTCGGCCTTGACGAAGAGCGTCGAGTTGGCGCACGCCTTGTGGGTCATGTGGGAGAAGAAGCCGTCAAACTCGGCGGCTTTCGCGGCGTCGTAGGCGAAAGCGGAAGCGGCCAGTGCGCTCAGTGCGATCAGGGAGATCACTGTTTTTCTCATGCGGTTTTTCCTTTGTATCGTGCCGGTCTCAGCGGCCGCTGTGGGCGTAGTGTGCTTCGATCAGCGCCGTGACGCTGGTGTCGAGGATATAGACATTGGCATAGCCCATCATCTCGAGGTAGGCCATGACGCGGTTGCCGAACCACCCTTTGACGCAGGCGGTGATAATCGGGGTCGTTTTGTCTTCGGGCAGCAGGTCCAGGGAGGCGGCAAAAGCCGGGTAGGGCGTGTAATGGGCATTTTTGATCCCCGCTTCCTGGGCATTTTCGCCCTCCACCTTCGCCGGCGGCCGGACGTCAAAGAGCACGGCACCGGCGTCCATCAGCAGTTCCCGCGCTTTGTGCAGGTCGATATGGCCGAGGTTCTCTTTGGCGACGTCGTTGGCGATAATGGATGCCAGACGCTCATTGAAATTCTCATTCATTTTTACTCCTTATGAAAATAATCTGTCAGCATTATAATACTTGACGATTAAACTAAAATAAAAATATAGTTTTATCGTCAGACGAGAATCGTTTACGGTTGCAGTGAAAAGAGCTGATATATGGCAGTATCAGCCGTAGTAGGCGGAAAAGAGGGTGTAGAGTTCGGGGTAGTGCTGCTCGAAAGCGTCGGGCTGCATAAAGTAGCGCTCGGAAGCGACGGCAAAAAACTCGGCCATGTCCGTGGCGGCATAAGTACCGAGGAGCTGCTGCTTTTCGTTCAGGTGCCCGTGCTCCGTGGCGGCCGCGAGGTGTTTGAACTCCCGCGCCATGACGTGCTCCCATTTGGGGGCGCTCTCTTTGGGCAGCAGCGGAACGCCGTCGGTCAGCCCGTCCTCGAAGTCGAGGAGATGGGCGAATTCGTGAATGACGACGTTGTACTCGGAGGGGTGGTAGGCCTCGGCTTCCACGTCGGGCCAGGCAAGGACGACGGTATCGTGGGAGGATTGCCCGTCAAGCACCGCACGTTGTTCCGAAACGATCCCGCCGTGTTCATGGTACTCATCGACAAGGAAACCGTCCGCGTAAATGATGATGCCCTCCAGCGTCGGGTAGTCGTAGGATTCGGGCCGGTGCCGCACGATCATACAGGCGTAAAAGGCGATGACGGCTTTCATCTCCTCCGTCACCTCAAGCCCGACACCGCTGAAGGGTTTCGTATAGACAAAACGCAGGACGGCACGTTCGATACGCCGGCGCTCCTCTTCGCTGAGCTGAGGATAGTGAACGGTCCGTTCCAGGTAACGGCGCCACTCCTCGGGAAAAGGCATGGTGCGCAGCGTCTCCAGGAGCCTGTTGCGGCGGCGTGCGCGAACATAGACAATGGAGGCCCAGAGCACGAACAGTAAAAAGAAGATGGATAAAAGCGCGAGAGGATACGTCATAGTATGCGCCCATTCGTTGGAGCAAACGGCCAACACTCCAGGGAGGCCGTCTGATAGTGCAATCTTAACACAGCTTGCTTAGGAGGGTCTGAGGGGTGCAGGGCCTCCGGGGAAGGCTTAAGCATCGGTAGCAGAACGCAGGTCGATAAGGCGTGCATCCGGGATCTGCCTTTGGATGATATGGCCGGCGAGGTCGAACCATGCCACCCCGCCGGCGAGGATCTCCGAATCGGCGGTGACGGCGACGCCGCCGCACCGTTTCACTTTGGCGTCGACCTCGTCGGCCGTGAGCGCCTCCATTGGGACCGAGAGCCTGTGTGCGGTATCGTTGACGAGGGCGGCGACCCTGCCGCTGTTGGAAACGGGGCGGTCGAAGAGCCACAGCACCTCGGCGACCCCGGCCTCTTTGAGCGCAGTGGCGGCGACGGTGATGGCCTCCTCGGTTTCAGCCCGAAGAGCGTAGGCGCCGTGGATATTGGCGATGTCGCGGTAGCAGCCGTCTGTCCCGATGAGGATGATGCCTCCGCCCAGCGCCGTTTCGAGGGTAATCAGCAGGTTGAAACCGTCGATGCAGAGCGCTTTGCCCCGCAGCGTCTCGAAGGCCAGGGGGGAGTGTCTCGGTGCGCCGTCGCCGGCGGTATGCACGATGGCGAGCCGTTCACGCTCGACGAGCTGAAAATGGTTGCCGACCAGAACGAGGGCCGCCTTGGTGCTGTAGCCGCGCTGCAGCAGCCACGAGAGGTCGCCGACGGCCTGCCGCAGCACGGCAAGCCGCTTCGGATCGAAAAAGAGGGTGTCTTCGGGGGCCAATCCACGGTGTTTGCGCATTCAGGGGTACCTCCAGAAACCCTATATTGTACTATACTATGCGTATGAAACTGACCTTCCTTGGAACAAGCGCGGGAAAACCGACGAAGGAGCGCAACGTCACGGCGCTGGCGCTGCAGATGGAGCAGGAGCCGCAATGGTACCTCTTCGACTGCGGGGAGGGGACCCAGCACCAACTGCTGCGCACGCGCCCCTCCGTCGGAAAACTGGCCGCGATCTTCATCACCCATATGCACGGCGACCACATCTTCGGGCTGCCGGGCCTGCTGGCATCAAAGCGGATGGACAGGGCCTTCCGTCCGCTGCGCATTTACGGGCCCAAAGGGATCGCCGCATTCATCAACTGCTTTACGGACACCGACGCCGACTACCTTGGGTACGACCTGCAGATCATCGAGTACACGCCGGGGGATCAGTTTATCTTTGAGCGTTTCCGCGTCACTGTTATGCCGTTGGTGCACTCCATCGAGAGTCACGGCTTCTTGGTCAAAGAGAACGACACCGCCAACCGGCTCGACGAGGCGAAGCTGCGCAGTGAAGGCCTGGAACCCTCCCCGCTCTACGGGGAGCTGAAAAGGGGCCTGACCGTCACCGCCGGGGGGCGGGTCTACGAACCGCAGGCGTATATGCTGGAGCCGTTCCGGGGACGCTCACTCCTTATCGCCGGGGACAATGCGGAGCCTTCCGTACTGGGCGCGGCGCTGGAGGGGCTCGACCTGCTCGTGCACGAATGCACCTACACGCAGGCGATCTACGACAGTCTCGTCGAAAAACAGCTGCACACGACGGCCCGCGATCTTGGGCGCGCGGCGGGCGCTGCCGGCGTCGGCGCGCTCATCGCGACGCACATCAGCCCCCGCTTCGGCAGGGGCGGTCCCCATGAACTAAGCGAAATAGAGCAGGAGATCCGCTCAGCCTATGACGGCCCCTTGTTCATTGCCGAGGATTTCGACGTGTTCCGTCTTGGGCGGGACAGGAGGATAGAGCGGGAGTGATCAGGGGATCGGCGGCGGGGTGCGCTCCTCGCCGATATGGGCGTAGCTCTTGCCGATACGGGCGATGGGGTCGAAGGTGATCGTCATGCGCTCTTTGTCCGTGATGCAGACATCGTCGACGAACTGCGCCTTGATCTCGACGATGAGCGGGATCGTCTTGCTCTCCCCCAGGTCGACTTCGCTGTAAAAGTCGCAGAAAAAGGCGACGGGGGCACCTTCGATCATCGGCGGGTATTCCGGCACGGGGCGCGTATGGGGAATGGCGAACTGCTCCGCTTCGCTGACGTGGGCCTCGAGCTCCTTGGAGGAGAAATGCAGGTGCTCGAGCTGAGCTTCCGAGGCGATACAGACGGTGCACTTCTGCGTTTCGCGCAGGTTGCGCAGGGTGTCCTTGGGCGTGCCGTCGCTTTTGTGGCCGACAGAGAAGAGCATCGTCGGTGGGTTGGAGGAGAGGCCGGTGAAGTAGCTGAAGGGTGCCACGTTTACGACGCCGCTGCTCTCGGTGACGACCCAGGCGATCGGGCGGGGGATGATGGTCTGCGACATCAGTTTGTAGATGTCCCCGGCGTTGACAGCGTCATAGCTTACGAGCATCGGAGTCTCCTTTGGCGGTGGATTCGCGCAGAAAGGCGCGGATGGCCTTTTTGAATTGTACAGCATCTTCCTTGGCCGTGCCGTACTGCAGCCGGTGATAGAGGCGGTCGACCTCGGTCAGGGCGCTGCCGGGGTAGAGGTCGAGATAGCGCGTGAAAAGGCGGTGCAGCGTCTCCCCCTCTTCGCGTGCGAAGCCGCTGCGCTGCAGCCTTGAAAGCAGCGGGCGCAGCAGGCAGAGCAGCCTATCCTTGCAGCGCGGACGGCGCAGCCAGAGAAAGAGCGCCGCGCTGGCCAGCACGATCAGGGCGAAAGCGGCGGCCAGTTTGGCGGCCAGGGCGGGATGCTGCTTGACGTTTTCGAGCAGGCGCATCTGCCTGAAGTGGCTGTACTGCAGGACCCAGGTCTCCACCTGGTATTTGACATAGAGCAGGTAGAGGTTCAGCCGGGTCAGGCGCTCGCCGTTGTCTTCGAGCGTGCCGGTCTGACGCAGCAGTTCGGCGCTCTCGCTGTCGATGAATGCGGCGGCCGCCGTCGTTTCGACGCGTTGCCAGTGGTCGCCCAGGTAGACCTCCGCCCAGGCATGGGCGTCGCGCTCCTTGACGGCAAGGTAGTTTTTGACGCTGTTCTTGCGGTCGGCCTTGTAGCCCGTGACGACGCGGGCCGGCAGCCCCGCCAGCCTTGAGAGGGTCACGAAACTGCCCGCGAAATGGACGCAGTACCCTTTGTGTTTGTCGAAGAGGAAACTGTCGGCGGTGTGGTTGAGGTCCAGGGGCTCCGGGCGCAGGCTGTAAGTGAGATTTTGGTCGCGGAAAAAGTGCAAAAGGGCGTTGAGGCGCTGTTTCGGGTCGGGGTTGGCTGCCGCGATCGTGTCGGCGGCTTTTGCGCTGCGGGGGTTGGCGCTGCGGTTGACGTCGCGGGCGTAGGCTAAAACGGTGCGTTCCGTGCGGTCGCCGTAGCGGTAGACGAGGGCCGATCCCGCGTCGTAGTGCTGCGGTTCGTCAACGGGTTTCTCCAGCGTCGTTTCGAAGTCGGCGTTGATCGTCGCCCCCTCCGGGGCCTCGAGCGGCAGGTCGAGGAGGTAGAGCCACTTCTTGTGGGTCGGGTAGAGCGACACCTTGTAGGCGGTCACATCATCGGCGGAACGGTACATCCCCTCCTGGGCGCGCTGTTTCGGCGCGAAGGCCCTTCTGACATAGGCGGGAAGCGGCTCCCAGTGATCTTTTTTATCGCGGTAGAGGACGCTGCCGCGGAAATAGAGCTGACCATCGGGCGGCATCGCGTTCTGGAATCCCACCTCCATGACGATGCGTTCGGAGGGCACCAGCAGGGCGGCGCCGTCCATGCGCATCGTGCCGTCGTGGCCGGTCCGGGTGATTTCGTCGCCCCGGAAACCGTACGAGGCGTGCTCAAACGAGATGCGGGGAAAGAAGAAAAAGAGCAGCACGACCCAGGGCAGCGACAGGGCGAAAAGCATCCCCGTGACCCGGAGGCTCGAGAGCGCGTCGGCGCGGGTGCGGTAGGCGAGGATGAGCCACAGCAGGACGAAGACCTCGAAAACGACGTAGACGAGCATCGCGATGGAGTCGAAAAAGAAGAGCGACAGGGCCAGGATCAGCACCGGGGAGACGAGCAGGTAGAAGTTGATCGTCCGGGTCAGCCGCTGCAGGCTGACGGCGAGCAGCAGGAGGTAGAGGATCAGCTCGACAAAGAGCTTCAGCCGCGAGAGCCCCGCGAAGTTGAAGGCGCCGTAGATGGAGAAGAAGATGGCGAAGAGGCCGGCCAGCGCGACGAGCAGCAGGGTCGCCGCGCTGCCTCGTTTGCGGGCCAGCAGCAGCACGAGCACCAGCAGCAGAAAGAGGAGCATCGGCGCCTTGACCAGCAGCAGTACCGGGGTCACCACCGCCAGATAGGCGAGGTCGAGCAAAAAGAGTTCGCGGTTTTCGCGCCAGGCGCGCAGGCGCTTTGCCATGCGGCTCCTCCCCGCTGCCGCGGGATCAGTAAAGCGCGAGATAGCCGAGAATCTCATCGATCCCCTCCTTTTTGCTGTCAAGCACCTTGCGGGGCATGAGGATGGTAAAGGGGAGGCGCGCGGCCTCGCACTCGAGGGCCCAGAGGGTCAGCTGCGAGAGGCGGGCTTCGTCATCCCTGCCGCTGCGGACGAAGTCGAATTGCAGGCTCTCCGTCCGTCGTTCACGGTCGAAGCTTTTCACGGCGAGTTCGCCCCTGGCGACGGAGGGCCAGTGGATGCGCGAAGGGCTCTCCGCGCCGCTGTAGCTGCGCAGCCCCTCAAAATCCGTTTCATCCCCGAAGGGGGAGCGTTGCCGCAGCAGGAAGCTGCGCAGGGGTTCGCCCCTGGGTTCAGGGTAGACGATGCGCTCGCAGCTCTTGGCGATCTCGAGGACGAAACGGACCGTCGAGAGGGGAAAGAGGCTCTGCAGGGTGCAGGGCCCCGCCTCAAAGTGCCCCCGCCGCTCGGGGCTGAGCTGCAGCGCGGCACTGAGCGTCGTGTGCGGGGGGATTTCGGGCAGGGTGTTGAGGGCCTCCCCGCCGTGCAGTTCGACGGCCCAGGCCCCCAGCGCAGAGGTGTTGCGTATTTTGAAATGGCACTGCGTTGTCCTGCGGGCGAAGAGGCGGTCGCAGCCGTTTGGTTCCGCCTCGAGGCAGCCGAGGTTGCGCAGCCCGAGCGGCCCGGCGGCAAAGGCGCTGGCAAAGACGAAAAAGAGGGTGATGTAGACGAGGTTGAAGTTGTGCATATAGGCCTCGAGAAAGAGGCTGAAGAGCAGGATGACGACCAGGAGGCTGAAGCGCGTCGCCCGTTGGCGGACGCGTCTACGCATCCGCAGGAACGTGCGAAAAGAGCTCATGGCGGATGCGGTTCAGGGTCGTGACCCCCTCTTTGAAGGCGAGGCGGTGGAGGCAGACTTCGCCGAGGACGGCCTGGACGTCGTCGGGGACGGCGTAGTCGCGCCCGTGCAGGTGGGCCCAGGCCCGTGTCATCGCCGCCAGCGCCAGTGCCCCCCGTGTCGAGAGGCCGTAGACGAAGCGGCCGCTGTCGCGGGTGTAGGCGATCAGCGACTGGAGGTACTCGATCAGCGCCGGGCTGAGGTGGACTGTCCGTACCGCCTCCATCGCCGTGTTGATCGCCGCGGCGTCCATGAGTGGCACCGCCGCGGCGGCACGGCTGCCTCCGCCCAGCAAGACGGCACGTTCCGCCTCTTTGTCCGGGTAGCCGATCCCGAACGAGCAGAGGAAACGGTCAAGCTGGGAGTGGGGCAGGGCAAAGGTGCCGACCTCTTCGTGGGGGTTCTGGGTCGCGATGACGAAGAAAGGCTCTTTGAGATCGTGGCTTTTGCCGTCGATGGTGACGTGGTGCTCCTCCATCGCTTCGAGCAGCGCCGACTGGGTTTTGGGCATGGAGCGGTTGATCTCGTCCGCGAGGAGGAACTGGGTGAAGATGGGGCCCTTTTTCAGGACGAACTTACCGCTCTCCTGGTCGAAGTAGCTGACCCCGAGGATGTCAGAGGGGAGCAGGTCCCCGGTAAACTGGACGCGGCCGAAATCGAGCCCCATGACGTTCGCGAAGGTCTTGGCGAGGGTCGTTTTCCCGACGCCGGGAATGTCTTCAAGCAGGACATGGCCTCCGGCGAAGAAGGCGGCGAGCGTCAGGGAGATGGCGTGGCGCTTGCCGAGCAGGTGGGCTTCGACGGCGTCGACAAGGGGGCGGAATTCGGGGGCGATTGTCTCATTCATGGCTTTATCATAGCATACCGTTTTGCACGATGATCAAAATATTTGAACGAAATTAAAAATTATCTTGATTTATGTTTTTCATTGTCAAATATTATAATTATAAAAACAAATAGGATTGATAAAGGATGATTATGATTAGACGTATTCCCTGGTGGGCCGGCGGACTGCTGATGGCGCTGCTCCTGCTGTTTACCTTCTCCGTTTTCGGAGCGGACCGTCCTATCGGTGCTTCGACCTACGTCCCCTACTTCGCGGGGCTGCTCTTCAACCTCGACCCCGAGCAGTACGGCTACCTCAAGCAGATCGACGGGGCCGGCGCCTGGGAGGGCGTGATGCTGCTGGGCGCGCTTTTCGGCGGGTTCGTCACCTCGGTCTTTATCACCAAGAGTTTCCGTTTCAGCGTCATTCCGACCGCATGGAAAAAGTATAAGAACGGCTCCGTCCTCTCCCGCCTGGCATGGAGCTTCGCGAGCGGCTTTTTTATGATCATCGGCGCGCGCCTGGCGGGGGGATGCACCAGCGGCCACTTCCTGAGCGGCATGAGCCAGACGGCGGTCAGCGCGATGATCTTCGGCGGCGTCGTGATGGCGACCCTACTCATAACGGGCCGTCTCTTCTACAAAAAGGAGGCGCAGGATGTTTGAGCGTATCATGGGGATGTTTGACACCGTCGCGAACGAGGGGCACGGTTCCATCGCCCTTGTCTTTGTCATCGGGATTCTCTTTGGGGGGATCATACAGTACAGCCGCGTCGACAAATTCGAGAAGATCGCCGGGTTCGCGATGCTGCGCGACACCGTCGTGCCGAAGATGCTTTTCCTGGCCGTAGGCGTGGCGAGTATCGGGCTCTACTTTATGATCGAAGCGGGATGGGCGCACTACCACATCAAGCCGATCCTGCTCGGCGGGCTTATCATCGGCGGGGTGATCTTCGGCGTCTCCATGGCGATCTTCGGCAAATGCCCGGGAACGGGCCCCGTATCCATCGCCGAGGGGCGGATCGACGTCCTCGTCGGGGCCATCGGCGGGCTGCTCGGCGGGCTCGTTTTTACCCTCTTCTACGAGCCGGTCTTCAAAACGATCATGGGGCCGGACCTCGGAAAAAGCGTCCTGACGGGGGGTGCCGGCGATTACGGCAGTGTGACAATCCTCGTTTTCGGGATCGCGCTGGTCGCCGTGAGCATGCTCATCCCGCTGCGGCAGGAGTTCGACGAAGCGGACCTGAACCGGCTGGGCTGAGCCGCGCGCTTTATTGTTTTGCCTCTCCCTGCGGAAAGCAGAGGCGGAACCGCGTCCCCTTCCCCTCCTCGGAATCGAGCGCAAGCGCGACCCCGTAGGCGTCGCAGATCCGTTTGACGATGGAGAGCCCCACTCCGAAGCCTCCGCCTATATCCGTGGCACGGGTGAACTGCTCGAAGATCCTGCGCTGCTGCTCCGGCGCTATCCCCATCCCCTCATCCACGACAATGATGCAATTATCATCCATTTCCAGCTGCACGGTTGCGCCCGCCGGGGAGTACTTGACGGCATTGCCGATAAGGTTGCCCAGCAACAGCTGCGCCTCCGCCTCGGGGATGGCAATGTACAGGGTGTGCGTCTTGAGCAGAAGGCGCTGCTGTTTGCTCTCCATCAGCGGCCGGTAGTAGTCCGCGCTCTTTTGAGCTACCTTCGCCAGGTCGATAGCGTGGGGCGTTTCCGTTTTGCGCGCGAAATTGAGGTAGGTCAGGGAACGGTAGATGTCATAGAGCTGCCGGGTACTCGCCGTGATGTTGCGCAGGGTCTTCTCGCTGCAGCGGCCCGCTTGCAGGAGATGCTCGGCCGCCATGGAAAGGGCGGTGATGGGGGTGTTGAGCTCATGGGTGACGTCGCTGACAAAGCGTTCGGTCTGTACGACGCGCTGATGCAGGGGGCGCATAAAGAGTTTGGACAGGGTCCAGGCGACGGTGGCGGCGAGCAGCGCGATGGCGGCCATCATCGCCAGGACGACCTCGCGCAGCTCCGCGAGCACCCCGAAGAGCGCATCGGAGCTGACGACGACGTAGCGGATACTCAGGTGCTCCTTCGGGGCGTCAGAGACGAGGACCATGCGTCCGCCGTACTCTCGGTAGTCGGGCCCGTCGGGAACGAGGGCGGGGGGGAGCTCCCCCGAGACAAGCCGCCCGTCCGTCCCGATCAGGGCGATGCGGACATCCCCGCCGTGTAGTGCGGGGATCTGCAGAGGGGTGCCGTGCATATGGGCCATGATGATCGCCGTGCCGATGCGATCGGCAATATGCTCCAGCCGGTAGTGCTCGTTGTTCTCGAAGGCGTGCTTTTGGGCCGTGTAGTACCAAAAGCCCGCCAGAAGGATGAAGAGAAAAGAGGAGACGATGTAGAGCCCCAGGAAAGAGTAGAAGGAGCGTTTTTCGAGTTCATTCATAGCGGTAGCCTATGCCGCGGACGGTGGTGATGCGTTCGCCGCCGATCAGCTCGCGCAGTCGGCGGATATGCGAGCGCAGGGTCGCGTCGCTGGGGAGCTGGTCGTAGGCCCAGAGGTTTTGCACCAGCTCTTCCGAAGAGAGGGTACGTCCGGGGTGGGCGAGGAAATACTCCAGCATCGCCGCCTCTTTCGGGGCGAGGGATTGCCGTCCCTGCGCCGTTTCGATGCGCTTGGCGTCCGGATCGTAGAAGCAGTCGTCTCCGAGCCTTACTTTCTGACGCTGTTCAATGTTGAAGAGCCGCTTGCTGTTCTCGATGCGCAGCCGCAGCTCTTCGAGGGCGAAGGGTTTGCGGATGTAGTCGTGGGCGCCGGCCTCGAATCCGGCCTTCAGCCTGGCCGTGTCTTCATAGGCGGTGACGAGGATGGCGGGGGTGGTAACGCTCAGTTCGCGCAGGCTCTGCAGCAGGGCGATGCCGTTCTGGCCGGGGACGTTGATGTCGAAAATGAAGAGGTCGTAGTGCTTTGCGTCGATCAGGGCCGTTGCTTCGTCGGCCGTATAGGCCCGGTCCGTCTCGTAATGATCCGCCAGGTAGTCGCCGACGATGTCGGAGAGAACGGGGTCGTCCTCGAGCAGGAGTATGCGCATGGCCCGCCTTCATTGGGAATGACCCAGTTTAATCTGTTTGCGGTTAGAAGCGGCTTTCTGGCGCTTCAGCCGTTTTCGGTCAACTCTGCCTTGAGCTTTTCGTAGGTACCGATATCGATCTCCCCGCGGGCCAGGCGTTCATCAAGCAGTTCAAGGGCCCTGGAACGCCGGCGGCCGTTGTCACGTCCGGCGGCGAGATAGAACACGGCGGCGATGATCAGCAGGGGAAGCAGCCACCACAGCCACATCCAGCCCATGCCGTAGGTATGCATCTTGTCTCCTTTTGTGGCGAGGCGTTATCCAAGGCAGTCGCCTCAGTTACCCCCGGTACACTTTTTCTGACCGCCCATGCCCTGGCCGCCCATATTTTTGCCGCCCATGCCCTGCGGCATCATGGGACCGCCTTTGCGCATCTTCATGTTACACATATTGAGCTCCTGCGTCGTCGTGGCGCTGTTGACGCAGCTCTTGACGTTGTCGAGGTGCTGCATCATCATCATACGGTCATGATTCATATCACCGTTCATCATCATTTTGCCCTGCTGCATGTTGCCTTGCTGCATGCCCATACCGTTGCACTTGCCCATTTGGGCGGCCGCCGTTGTCGTCAGTCCGAGTGCGAGCAGCACTGCCGCAGCGAGCGTGATCGTTTTCATCCTTCATCCTTTGAATGGTATTGAAGAACAGTGTAGTGGGATAGTGTGCAGAGAGTGTGCATGCCGGGCCTCAGTGTGCCGCCCGTTTGAGCAGCTGCGCATTCAGGGCGACGATGACGGTGCTGATGGACATCAAAACGGCGCCGAACGCCGGGCCGATGACGATGTTCCAGGGGGCGAGGACCCCGGCGGCGAGGGGGATGGCGACGAGGTTGTAGCCGCTTGCCCACCAGAGGTTCTCTTTCATCTTGCCGTAGGTGCGGCGCGAAAGCCGCACGGCGTCCACGACGCTGCGCAGGTCGCTTCGGGTCAGGATGATGTCGGCGCTGTCGATGGCGATGTCCGTCCCCGCGCCGACGGCGATGCCGATGTCTGCCCCAAGCAGGGAGGGGGCGTCGTTGACGCCGTCGCCGACCATCGCCACGCGCCTGCCTTCGGCCCGGCGCGCTTTGACAAAGGCGAGTTTTTCGTCAGGCAGCAGCCCCGCGCGATAACGGTCGATGCCCGTCATATCGGCGACGGAGGCGGCGACTGCCTCGTTGTCGCCGGTCAGCATCCAGGTCTTGATGCCGAAGGATTTCAGCGTCGCAACGGCATCCGCGGAGCTGTTGCGGATCCTGTCATCAAGGAGGATGACGCCGACGGGGCGGCGGTCGACGATGACCCAGACCGTCGTCGAGGCGCTGTCGCTGTACACCTGCAGGGGCGACGGGATGGCGAGCCTTTCGCGTGCAATGAGCTGCGGGCCGCCGACCATGACGGCACGCCCGTCGACCTCCGCCGAAGCCCCGATGCCGGGAATGGCTTTGAAGGCGTCGGCCCGGAGCGGGCGGACCCCGACGCTGTCGGCATAGGCGGTGACGGCGCGGGCGATGCTGTGCTCGGAATCGCGTTCCAGCGCGGCAGCATAGGCGAGCATTTCATTGTCATCTTCCAGGGCCACCGTTTTGCTGACGGCCAGGCGCCCTTCGGTGACGGTCCCCGTTTTGTCGAAGCAGATGGTGTCGATGCCGCGGAGGGCTTCGAAGGCCTGCCGGTTGCGGATAAGAATGCCCGATTTCGCCGCGAGCGACGTCGAGATGGCGACGACCAGCGGCACGGCAAGGCCCAGGGCGTGGGGGCAGGCGATAATGAGGACGGTCACGCCGCGCAGCACGGCGTCGGCGGGGGAGAGAAGCAGCGACCAGACGGCGAAGGTGGCACTCCCGGCGGCGAGCGCGGCATAGAAGAGCCACCCCGCGGCGCGGTTGGCCAGGTCCTGGGTGTGCGAGCGGCTCTGCTGGGCCTCTTTGACGAGGGCGATCACCTGCGATAGGTAGCTTTCGCTGCCGGCCTTGTCGATGCGAACGCGCAGGGCGCCATCGAGGTTGAGGGCGCCCATGAAGAGCGTTCCGCCTGCCGTTTTGAAGATGGGTTTGGACTCCCCCGTGAGCAGGGCCTCGTTGACACTGCTCTCTCCCGCTTCGACCGTACCGTCCGCGGCAATGTTCTCCCCGGGCCGCACGAGGATGAGGTCGCCGGGCTGCAGGGCCGTGACGTCGACGTTTTCCGAGGTGCCGTCCCGGTTCAGTCGCGTCGCCGTCTTCGGCATCAGCCGTACGAGGTCCTCAAGCGCGTCCGAGGCGCCGAGGATGCTTTTGGCCTCGATGTAGTGGCCGATGAGCATCACGTCGATCAGGGTGGCCAGCTCCCAGAAAAAGGCTTTGCCGCCGGGGAAGACGAGGGTGGAGACGGAGTAGCCGTAGGCGACGGTGATCGCCATCGAAATCAGGGTCATCATCCCCGGCTGCCGCGCTTTGAGTTCGTCCAGGGTCATTGTCAGGAAGGGTTTGCCGCCGTAGAGGTAGATAAACGTGGCAAGCAGGGCGGTGAGCTCTTCGCGGTAGGGGAAGTCGAAGCGGATGCCGGCCCAGTCCTGGAGCATCGGCGAGAAGAGGAGGATGGGAACGGTGACAATGAGCGAAACAATGAAGCGCCGCCGCATCTCCTCCATGTGGTGCATATGGCCCATGCCGCCGTGCCCATGCCCCGCATGCGCATGGGCCGCGGCATGCTCGGAGTGGTCATGCGCCATCGCGTGTACATGGTGCATCATGTGGTCGTGTTCCATGGGATACTCCTTCGTCAGACTGCTTTCCAACATCATAAAATGTTTGTGTGCACACAGTGTGCACACTATATTGATAGGGTTTTCGTAGACACTTTTTGGGTGCCGATTCAACGAACGGGCAGCTCCGATACCCACCGCGGGCGTCGGCGCCCGGGTTAAGGAGCAGTCATGAAATGTATGACGCGACAGGGAGTACTGCTGTTTTCCCTGGCGACGGTGCTGACGGCGCAGGACGACATTGCGCAGCTGCGCGAGGAGATCACTTCGCTGAAAACATCGGTGGCCGAACTGCAGCGGGCCCGGGAGACGAATGCCGACGGCGTTTTTACGCTCTCGGGGTATGCGGCGGCGGGGTATGCCTATGCCGAACACACCAACGGCGGTTTCGACCTGGTACAGTTCTCGCCGATTTTTCAGTACGCCTACGCGGACCTTGTCCTCTTCACCGGCGAACTTGAAACGAAAATGAATGACGATCTGGAAACGAGTGTGGAGCTGGAGTACGCCTCCGCAAGCATCTTCCTTAACGATTATATGGTGCTGGTTGCCGGGAAGTTTCTCTCCCCGCTGGGGCAGTTCCGGCAGAACCTGCACCCTTCGTGGATCAACAAATTGCCGACGGAGCCGATCGGTTTCGGAGAGGACGGCGCTGCCCCGATCTCCTTTACCGGTCTCGGCCTGCGCGGCGGGATCCCGCTGGGGGCGCTGCAAAGCAACTACACCCTTTTTGTCGCCAATGCCCCCGTGCTGGAGCTTGCCGATGATAACAACACGAGTATCGGCGCAATCGCCGCAGAAGGCCCTACCAGTTCCGATACCGCGGGCTACACCGTCGGTCTACGCTATGCCGTCGACCCGCTGCCCAACTGCGAGATCGGCGTCTCCGGCGCCTACGGCAAGGCGGCGCTCGAAGGCGAATCGAAACGCGATTACACCGTGTTCGATGCGGACCTCTCATGGCACTACGACGGCGCAGACCTGAAAGCGGAATACAGCCAGCAGACGGTCGGGAAGCTGGGCAGCAGCGTCGCCCCGGACACCTTCACCTGGAAGGCATGGTACGCGCAGCTGGCCTATCAGTTCGGGACGCTGCCCGTGGAGCCCGTCGTGCGATACGGCGCCTTCCGCCCGGCCGATTCCGACCTCGACCGTGACCAGGTGTCTATGGGGCTTAACTACCTGTTTGCCCCGAGTGTCATCGCCAAGGTGGCGTATGAGTTCAACAATGCGGACAAGGCGCCGGAATACGATGACAACCGCGTCCTGGCCCAGTTCGCCTTCGGTTTTTAGGAGGGGATGATGAACCGGTTTGCACAATTAATCTGTATCCAGGCGATGGTGGCGGGGGCCCTCTGCGCGGCGCCCGCCGGTGAGGGCGACCCCGTCAACGGGGCGAAGGTGTGGGCCGACACCTGTGTGCGGTGCCACAACATACGGCCCCCTTCGAACCTTTCCGAACGGGCATGGCGGATCTCCATGCAGCACATGCGGGTCCGCGCCAACCTGACGGGCAAAGAGGCGCGCGATACGCTGGCGTTTATTCTGGAATCAAAAGAGTGACCGCCGCGCGGCCCTTGAGGCCGCCTGTCCCCTGTTACAATCACTTCGACTGTTTTTTATTTCGACGCGTTGTACTCAAGCGTCAGCTTGCCCGTTTCGGGGTCCCGGACGCAGTCGTAGACCGCTTCGACCGTTTTCGCCTGCGTGACGCACCCCATGCGCGGGTCGGCTGCCGACATCTGGGTAAGGACCGCACGCTGTTTTTTCGCCAGTTCCGAGCTGCCGCTGACCATATTGGCCCCGCATTTACCGGCCCCGCATTTCATGGCACCGGCGGTAGGGGTGTCGGATGCTTTTTTCTGATCGCTGCAGCCTGCGAAGGCGACGAGCGCTGCGAGCAGCGCGGCGGTATAAAGAGTTGGATTCATCTGTTTTCCTTTTGAGTGGTGTGGGCAGTGTCGCCCGGTTGTTTGTTCAAGTGGCGCCGCTCGTACATCTCGTAGAGAATCGGGATGATGAGGAGGCTGAGCAGCGCCGAGGTGACGATCCCGCCGAGCATCGGGGCGGCGATGCGCTGCATCACCTCGCTGCCGACACCGTGGGTGTACATGATGGGGGCGAGGCCGGCGAGGATGGAGAAGACCGTCATCAGCTTGGGGCGGACCCTCTTGACGGCCCCCTCATTGATCGCCGCTTTCAGGGCTTGGGCGTCGAAACGTTCGCCCAGCGCCGCGCGGGAAGCTTCCACGCTGTCGGTGAGGTAGACGATCATGACGATGGCCGTCTCCGCGGCGATCCCCAGCAGGGCGAGGAAACCGACGATGACGGCGATGCTCATGCTGAATCCGAGCATCCAGACGTAGACGACCCCGCCAAGCAGCGCAAAGGGGAGCGTCAGGAAGACGATCAGGGTCGCAACGAGGCGCCGCAGCGAGAGGTAGATGAGCAGTAAAATCACCGCCAGCACCGCCGGGATGATCCAGCGCATCTTCTCCATGGCCGAGGCGAGGTACTCCGCCTGGCCCGCCCACTCCATGTGGTAGCCCGGCGGCAGCGGGAAGTCCGCGAGGGCCTTCAGCGCCGCGTCTTTATAGGCGACGGCGCCTACGCCCGGGCGCGGGGTGATGTAGACATAGGTGACCGGCGTCGCCATTTCGCTCTTGATGACCGAGGCGCTTTCGCGGTAGCGGACGTCGGCGAAGGTACAGAGGGGGACGAATCCCAGCGGCGTCTTGACGGGAAGAGCGCGGATATCGTCGAGGTTCCGCCGTTCATCCTCCTCGAGGCGAAGGGCGACGGGATAGCGTTCGATCCCTTTGTAGAGCGTCGTCACCTTCATGCCGCCGATGGCCGCACGGGTGGTTTCGAGCAGGGCCGTCTTTGCCAGCCCGTAGCGCTGCAGTGCCGTTTCGTTGATATCGATGTCGATATAGTAGCCCGCGGCGGAGCGGTCGGCGAAGACAGACTGGGATTCGGGCAGTGGCATCAGTTTCTGTTCGATATCCCGTGCCAGCCGCTGCAGCGTCGCGGCGTCGCTGCCGTAGAGCTTGATGCCCACGGGGGTGCGGATGCCGCTTAAGAGCATATCGATCCGGCCGCGGATGGGGTAGGTCCAGGAGTTGACAAGCCCGGGAACCTGGAGGGCTGCCTCCATGTCGTTTCGCAGCTGCTCGTAGGTCATCCCTTCCCGCCACTGGGAGGGGTCTTTGAAGGTGATGATCGTCTCCAGCATCCCCAGGGGCGCGGGGTCGGTGGCGGTGTCGGCGCGCCCCCCTTTGCCGAAGACCGTCTCCACCTCGGGGAAGCTCTTGAGGATCTTGTCCGTCTTCTGCGTCAGCGCCTTGCTCTGGTCGATGCTGATCCCGAAGGGTGTCACCGGCATGTACATGAACGTCTGTTCATTGAGCATCGGCATGAACTCCCACTCGAGCTTCTCGTACAGCGGCGCGATGGCGACGAGCAGCGCGAGGGAGGCGGCCAGGACGACGTAGCGCAGCTTCAGCCCCCACGCCAGCAGGGGCTGGTAGAGCCAGAGGAAGAAGCGGTTGATGGGGTTGGCGGTCTCTTCGCGGATGGGGCCGCGGATAAAGGAGACCATCAGCACCGGCACCAGCGTGACGGCGAGAATGGCGCCCGCGGACATGGCGAAGGTTTTGGTGAAGGCCAGCGGGGTAAACAGCAGCCCCTCCTCGCCCGAGAGCGCGAAAATGGGGAGGAAAGAGACGACGACGAGGGCGAGGGCGAAGAAGATGGGGCGTCCCACCTGCTGCGCCGCCGCCACGACCGTCTCGGCGTGTTCGGCCGGTGTGAGCTCGCGGCCCAGCTCCCCGCGCTTTTTACGCAGCCGCTTATGGGCGTTTTCGATCATGACGATGCTCGCGTCCACGACGGTACCGAGCGCAATGGCGATCCCGCCGAGGCTCATGATATTGCTGCCGATGCCGGCGAGCTTCATCAGCCCGAAGGTCGCCCCGATGACGAGCGGCAGCACGAGCAGCACGATGAGCGAAGAGCGCAGGTGCATCAGGAAGAGGCCGATGATGATCACGACGATGATGCTCTCTTCGACGAGGGTGTCGGTCAGGGTTCCGATTGCCTTGTCGATCAGCCCGGAGCGGTCGTAGGTGGTGACGACGTCGACCCCGTCGATGTGCAGGGCGGCCATTTTCGCCTTGATCTGCTGGATGACGCTGTAGACGTCCTCGCCGTAGCGTACCATGACGATTCCGCCGACGACCTCGCCCCGGCCGTTAAGGTCCGCCACCCCCCGGCGGGCGGCGGGCACGACTTCCACCCTCCCCAGCTGCGCAAGGGTGACGGGAATGCCCTCTTTGACGGTGACGACGAGGTTCCGGATGGCATCCAGGTCTTTGAGGTAGCCCTTCGCCTGCACCATCCACTCGAAGCCGTTCTGGATGACGATGCGCCCGCCGGTATCGTTGTTGTTCTGCCGCAGCACCCGCGCGACGTCGCCGACGGAGAGGCCGTAGCGGATCAGGGCGTCGTTGTTGACGGTGAGCTGGAAGGTCGGCACGAAACCGCCCACGGTGGCGACGTCGCTGACGCCGTCGACGCCCATCAGGGCATATTTGAAGTAGTAGTCCTGCAGGGTGCGCAGCTCGGCGAGGCTTTTCGTTTTCGATGTCAGGGCGTACTCATAGACCCAGCCCACCCCCGAGGCGTCCGGCCCCAGGGCGACTTCCATCCCCTCGGGCAGTTTGCTCTGGATGGCGGCAAGCTGCTCCAGGACCCGTGAGCGGGCCCAGTAGAGGTCTGTTCCCTCCTTGAAGATGATGTAGATGAGCGCATTTTCGTAGGTGGAGAAGCCGCGCACGGTGCGGATGTCGGCGATGGAGAGGAACTGCGACACCAGCGGGTAGGTTCCCTGGTCCTCGACGATCTCGGGGCTCTGCCCCTTCCAGGTGACCTGGACGATCACCTGGGGCGGGGAGAGGTCCGGCAGGGCGTCGAGCGGCGTCGTCATCACTGCCCGGTAGGCGCCGAAGATGAGAAAGAGCGTCGCCATAAGGACAAGAAAGCGGTTTTTGACGCTGAAGGCGATAAGGCGTTCGATCATTCCCTACTCCAGTCCGCTGATCTGGGCGTCGGCATCGAGCATAAAGAGGGCGTCGCCGGCGACTTCATCCCCGGCGCTCAACCCGGAAACGACCTCGAAGCGATCCTTGTCAAGGGGTTTGACCTCGATCTTGACGGGTTCGAAAACCCCCTTGAAATCCCCGGCGCGGAAGACGTACCATCCGCCGTTCTTGCGCAGCACTGCCGTGCGGGGAAGGGTGAGCAGCGGCAACGCCGCCGCCGCTGCAGTGACCGTGGCGTACATGCCCGGCAGCAGCTCGCCGTGGGGGTTGTCGACGGCGAGGCGCAGGGTGACCGTGGCCGCCTTGGGGTCGATGTCGGGGTAGAGCGTAAGCTTTTTGGCGGGGTAGGCCCGCTCCACGCCGCTGGCCCTGACGGTGAAATTGTTCAGGGAGGCGAGCCGCGGCAGTTCCTGCTGGTAAAGCGCGGCCTCGACCCAGACACGCTCAAGGTTGACGATGGTAAAGAGCTTCATGCCCGCTTTGAAAGCGGAGCCTTCGACGACGCTCTTTTCAAAAAGCCACCCCGATGCCGGGGCGTGGATCGTGGTGAGGGAGTCGGCTTTCATCCCGGAGCGGACCGCGTCGATCTCGGCGCGGCTGACACCGAGCAGCGTCAGTTTTTTACGAAGGCTGCGCAGCATCTCCGGGCTGGGGCGCGTCGCGTTGAAACGCAGGGCAGTGAGGTAATCCTCCTTCGCCTGGAGCACCTCGGGCGAGTAGACTTCGGCCAGCGCCTCGCCCTTCTTGAGCCGGCGGTAGCGCGTATCGGCGTAGAGCTTCTGGACATAGCCGCCGAACCGTGGCGATACGTCGTACATGCGGGAGTCTTCGGCACGGACATAGCCGTAGTTGGTCTGCGCCCGCGCGGCGCTGGTCTGCTGTACTTTGACCGTTTTGACGGCAAAGAGCTGTTCGACGCTCGGCCGCTCATCGGCACATAGCAGCAGGGGCAGCAGGGCTGCGAGGACTAAGATGTGTTGTCTCATTTGATCTCTCCCGTCAATGCTTTAAGGCGCGCGCCGGCGCGGAGGTAGTCGGCTTTCGCGGCGATGCGCTGTTCGTCGAAACGGAGCTTGCGTTCGAGCAGGTCGAAATAGTTGAAAAGGTCGCTGCCGCTGCGCAGTTTCGCGTCGCTGAGGTCGACCATGTGCTCCACCTGGGGCAGGCTCTCCTCGGTGATGATGCGGTAGGTGCGGTAGGCCTCGGTCAGCGCCGCGTACGCCGTCTCGATCTCGCTGCGCAGCTGCAGGCGGTAGTCGGCGGCCGCCTCCGCCGTTGCCAGCTCCGCCTTCCGTGCCGCCTCGGTGTCGTCGCGCTCTGCGCCGTAAAGGGGGAGCGCCGCGCCGACGGTGACGCTCAGGTAGTCGGGGTGGGCTTCGCGGTAGTAGTAGCCCACCATCACGAAGGGGTCGGCGTTGGCCGAGAGTGTTTTGACCTTCGTCTCCGCCGCCGCGGCCTTTTGGTCGGCTGCTTTGACGCGGTAGATCCGGTTGTTCTCCAGCCGCTGTAGGTAGGTCTCCAGGGGCGGCGGGGGCGCAACCGCTTCATCGGCCTCGACGGCGTCGAAGGGGGCCTGCACGAGGTAGGCCAGTCGCGCTTTTTGCGCCGTGAGCATCGCCGTGAGCTTTTCCCGGCGCACGGCGATGTCGGAGCGGAGCAGCTCGGCGGACATAATCCCCATATGGCGGTCACGCTGGGTGGAGGCGTAGGCGGTGTTGAGGGCGATGTTCTGGTTTGTTAGTTCCAGGTAGTTTTGCAAGACGCCCAGCCGCGCGTTTAGTTCGGCGACGGTGTAGGCCCGCAGACGGATCCGCTTGGCCAGCTCTGCCTGCGCCGCCTCAAAGGAGGCGAAGAGCACGGCTTTCTGTGCCCGTACCTTCTCACCCGCCGCGCCGCGTTTCCCGAACCAGGGGAATTTCTGTTTGAGCGTGACGGAGGTGAACTGCATCGGCTCGAGGGTGCGGTCCATGGGGTCGTCGAACTGGATGTCGTTGATGCCGACGAGCAGCTCCGGGTTGGCGAAGAGGGAACTTTTGTCCTCCAGGGCGTCATAGGCGCCGAGGCGCTGTTCGATTATCTTCAGCGAGTGGTGCTGTGCAAGCGAGCGGTCGATCAGGGTGTCGATCCCCTCGGCCCGGAGCGCGGCGGCAGCGAGCAGCAGGGCTAAGAGCGGACGGAACATCGGTCTCCTTTTGAGTGAATAGGAAATGATACTGCGGCTGTGTGTAAGAAGTGTGCAGGTCAACCTTAGCGCCCGGACATAAAAACGGTAAGCTTGGCGGATAAAAGCGGGTTATAAAACGTTTCGTCGGACAATAGCGTTTTCGCATGAAGGAATAGCAATGGAGTTTCTGCTTCTGTTTTGGGGTGCACTGGTCGACCTGAGCAATGCGATGGCCCCCTATATCATTTTCGGCCTCCTCTTCGCGGGCCTGCTGCACGAACTCGTGCCTGATGCGCTGGTTACGAAGCACCTTGGCAGCGACAACGTGGCTTCCGTCGTCAAGTCGACCCTCTTCGGCATCCCGCTGCCGGTCTGCTCCTGCGGGGTGATCCCGCTGGCGACCTCCATCAAAAAGAGCGGGGCGAGCCACGGGGCGACGCTCAGCTTTCTCATCTCGACGCCCATTACGGGCGTAGACTCCATCCTCGCGACCTACGGGATGTTCGGATGGGCCTTTACCCTCTACCGCGTCTTCACCTCCATGCTGATGGCGATGATTGCCGGGATCCTGACGAACCTGTTCGGTTCGGAGCCTGAACCCGCGTCCACGCCCGCGCCGAAGGCCCCGGCCTTTTCGATGGCCGCACCGCCGAAACAGGCCGCGACCGTCGGCTTCAGCATGGCCGCCCCTGTCAAAGAGGAAGAGAGCTGCTGCAGCTCCGGCTGCGGCTGCGAAACGGAGACGAAAAAGCGCTTTTCGATGGTCGGCGCGCTGCGCTATGCCTTTGTGACCCTGCTAGGCGACATCGCCAAACCGCTCTTCTGGGGGCTCATCGTCGGGGCGCTGATCACCGTGGCGATCCCCGAGGACCTCGGCACGCTCCTCGCCGAAAACAGCTGGCTTTCCTATCTCATCGTTATCGCCGTCGCCGTGCCGATGTACGTTTGCGCGACGGCCTCGCTGCCGATTGCCGCGGGGCTGATGCTCTCTGGGGTGAGCGCCGGGGCGGCCTTCGTCTTCCTGAGCGCGGGCCCCGCGACGAACACCGTCACCATCGGTGTCGTGAAAAAGATGCTGGGAACAAGGGCCCTCGCCATCTACCTGGGCACCATCACCGTGGCCAGCGTCGTTTTCGGGCTCATGCTCGACTGGCTCTTCATCCGTGCCGAGATCGACCCGAAGGCGTTGGTGCACCTGCATGAAGAGGCGGGCATCATTGCCGTCGCGTCGTCGCTGCTGCTTTGGGGGCTGGTGCTCTACTTCCTCGCCAAACCGTGGTTCCGCAAAAAAGAGTCATCGTGCTGTTCGGGGGAGAGCTGCTGCAGCTGAGTCTTGATTAAATCAAGAAAGATTGATATAGTTTCGCCTGATTCAAACCCAAGGATGTTCCCATGCTGACGGCGGCCCTGCTCTTTCTTCTTACCCTTCTTTTCGTCATCTGGCAGCCCAAAGGGCTCCAGATCGGGACGACGGCCGTCATCGGTGCCGTCATTGCCGTCGTCCTCGGCGTCGTCAGCGTCGATGACGTTTGGACGGTGACGGGAATAGTCTGGGATGCGACGCTCGCCTTTATCGGGATCATCCTGCTCTCCCTCGTCCTCGACGAGATCGGCTTCTTCGAGTGGGCGGCGCTGAAGATGGCGAAACTCTCCGGCGGCAGCGGGAACAAGATGTTCGTCTACATCCTGCTGCTCGGCGCCCTGGTGGCGGCCTTCTTCGCCAACGACGGGGCGGCGCTCATTCTCACGCCGATCCTGCTGGCGAAGATGAAGCACCTGCGCATGAACCCCGTCGCCGTGTTCGCATTCCTGATAGCGGGGGGCTTTATCGGCGACAGCGCCTCCAACCCGCTGGTGATCTCCAACCTTACCAACATCGTGACAGCGGGCTATTTCGACCTCGGCTTCTGGGAGTATGCACAGGCGATGTTCCTGCCGAACCTTTTAAGCATTATCGCTTCGATCATTGTGCTCTGGATCTATTTCCGCAAAGATATCCCGCTCAAGGTCGACGTCTCCGAACTCCCCGAACCTTCGTCGGTCATCAAGAATATGACGATGTTTAAGCTCAGTTGGGGTTTTCTCGCCCTGCTGATGGCGGGCTACTTTATCGGCGACCGCTATGACCTCCCTGTTTCCCTCTTCGCCCTGGGGGGGGCGGTTATTTTCCTCTTCATCGCCAACTACTACAAGGCGGTCAAACCCGTTATGACCGTCAAGGCGGCGCCGTGGCAGGTCGTCTGGTTTTCCATAGGCCTCTACGTCGTTGTCTACGGGCTGAAAAACGCGGGGCTGACCGATTACCTGGCCGATGCCGTCACGGCGATGGCGGCGCAGGGAGAGGCGGTGGCGGTCATCGGGACCGGTTTCCTCTCCGCCGGTCTCAGTGCCGTCATGAATAATATGCCCACCATTATGATCATGGACATCGCTATCGCCGACGCGGGACGGGACGCCCTGGCGTACGCGAACATCCTCGGGGCCAACCTGGGGCCGAAGATGACGCCGATCGGCTCGCTGGCGACCCTGCTGTGGCTGCATGTCCTTGCCAATAAAGGTGTGAAAATTGGGTGGGGGGAGTATATGAAAGTCGGCCTTGTTATTACGCCGCCTGTTTTGTTGGCGGCGTTGGTTGGGCTGTTGTTTTAGATGTTTATTGTTCCCTTTCTTCTTTGCTCGCACAAAGAAGAAACCGAACCCGAAAGAAGAAAGTGCGAAAGGCTGCCGCTTTCGGGATATTCCATTCTCTTGTTATCCGCTCGACACGCTAATTTGCGCTTCGGCCTTGACGGAAGAAGCGGATTGCCGCATGCTTCTCTTAACTCTTAACTCTTAACTCTTAACTCTTAACTCTTAACTCTTAACTCTTAACTCTTAACTCTTAACTAGATCGTATCGATACTCATCAGGGTCATTGTGCCCAGCAGGAAGAGGTTGATCCCCCGGAAAAGGGTACTGGCGCGTTCCGCGGTGAGCTGTCGGAAGGGGATGCGTCCGCCCGCGGCGGCCGTGGCGGCGGCCAGTGCTGCCAGCAGTAGAAGGATGGCGGAGCTTCTGATCCCGAAGATCGCCGCGGTGTAGAGGGCGCAGAAGATGGTGAGCATCCACCAGACGCAGAGCACCCGTCGAAACCCGGTCTCGCCGAAGATCTCGACGGCCGTCGGGAAGCCCGCGGCGCGGTAGTCGGCGTCGTGTTTGGCCGCGAGGAGCCAGAAGTGGGGGACCTGCCAGACGAAAAAGAGCAGCCCCAGCGCAAAGAACTCCGGATCGGCGAGGCTCCGCCCTGCGGCGAGCCAGCCGATGGCAGGGGGGATCATCCCCAGCAGGCCTCCCGGTACGACGGCGAAGGCCGAATAGCGTTTGAGGATGGTGTAGACGCCGTTGTACCAGAAAGGGACGAAGAGGAAGAGCAGCAGGCCCGTCGTCTTCAGGGTGGCGGAGATCAGGAGCGTCCCCAGGGCGATCAGCGCCAGTGAGACGGCCAGTGCGGCATCGGGATGGACCCGCCCAGAGGGGATGGGCCGCCGTTTCGTGCGTTTCATCTTGCTGTCGCTCTCCCACTCCTGGTACTGGTTCAGCGCCGAAACGCCCAGGGCGAGGAGCAGCACGGCCAGCGTCGAGGGGAGAAGCGGCGCAAGATCTCTGCCGCCGCCCAGGGCGAAGCCGAAAACGGCGGAGAGCGTCACCGCCGCCGAGAGGCGGAATTTGGTCAGTTCCATCAGTGTGCGAATCATTTGAGCTCCTTCATGTAGGTGACGAGCGCTTCGATCTCCTCAGCGGAGAGCATCTTCCCGAAGGGGGGCATAAGCCCCGGCGCAAAGCCTTCGACGATGTCGGCGTTCGGGGTTTCGACGGAGCTGCGCAGGTACGCTTCGTCGGCCGTTACCTCGCGGTTTTTGCCGTCGGTGACGACCGTCAGCTTGCTGCCATAGAGGCCTTTGAGCGTCGGACCGAGCTTTTTCGAACCGTCGAGACTGTGGCAGGCGCCGCACCCTTTTGCATTGAAGAGGGTCGCCCCGTCAGGGGCGGCAGACGCCTCCTGCGGTGCGGTCGGTTCGGCTTCCGCCGGTGCGGGTGCTGCGGCCGGCTCCATCGTTGGCGCTGCGGCGGGAGCGGCCGTCTCGGGGGCCGCACCGCCGCCGTTTTGCTCTTTGATGAAGGCCACGAGCGCCTTCAGCTGCTCGGCGTCGATCTGGCCGGAGAGGTCGGGCATGACGCCATCCGGGAAGCCCTCGGCCACGTCGGCGCCCGGTGCGCGGATGGCACGTTCGAGGTAGGCGTCGTCGACGACGGTCCGGCGCGTTTTGCCGCCCGTTGTCACGGTGACTTCTTTGCCGAAGAGTCCCGCAAAAGAGGGACCGACGATAACCGAACCGTCGAGGCTGTGGCAGGAGGCGCAACCCAGCGTTTTGTAAAGCATCTCCCCTTTGCTTTTGGGTGCGGCCGTGTCGTGGGGGCTCAGCTTGTCGCTGGCGTACCACGCATCAAAATCCGCCGTCTTCATGACCTCGACTTTCGTGAGCATCTTTGCGTGTCCGACGCCGCAGTACTCGGCACATTCGATGTCATACCTTCCCGGTTTTGTGGCATTGAACCAGATGTGCGTTTTACGCCCGGGAACGACATCCTCCTTGACCCGGAAAGCGGGGACGAAGAAGCTGTGCAGGACGTCGCCGTCGGGCGCACTCATGATCAGCTTAACGTTTTGGCCGACGGGAACGTAGAGTTCGTCGGTCTGTTTGCCGTTGGGATAGGTGAAAGTCCAGGACCAGCGCTTGCCCAGCACGTCGATGGTGAAGGCGTCCTTGGGCATGGTACGCAGGTCCCGGAAGGAGGTGTAGCCGTAGTAGAAGATGACGAAGAGCAGGATCGTCGGGATGACGGTCCAGGCGATTTCCAGCCCCAGGTGGTCGCGAATGTTGCGGATCTCCCCGGGCTCGACACGACTGTGGTGGTAGCGCACGATAAAGAGGAGCATCAGGCCGGCCACGAGGACGAACATGGCGATGGAGATGCCGGTCGTGATCCAGAAGGCCCGGTCCACGTCGGCGGCGTAGGTGGAAACGTCTTGATTGAATCCTTCGAGCATGCCTTCTCCTTTTTATGAGTGGGCCACGTCGATACCGACGATGACGAAAAAGACCAGTAAGATCACGAGAGCCATGCCCACATACCCTTTGAGGTACGCGGTCTCGCTGCGCAGGTGCATGTAGTACGCGGCGACCAGGGCCACCTTCATGGCGGCGATGAGCAGCTGGATGCCAACCGTGCCGCCGACGGCAAGGGGGAGGAGCGAGGGCTGCACGAAGGTCAGCAGCGTCAGCAGCAGCAGGCCGCCCAGCACTTTGGTATAGAGGGCGACGGAGGGGGTGGCGTGTTCCATCTCAGACTCCTATCATGTAAAACAGCGGGAAGAGGATGATCCAGACGAGGTGGACGAAATCCCAGTAGAGCGTCACGTTCTTCATCACGATGGTGTGCTCGGGCCGGATGCCGCCGGAGCGGATCAGCAGGAGCACCCAGCTCATCAGCGCCACGCCGGCGATGACGTGCAGGCCGTGCAGACCCGTCATGACGAAGTAGAGGCCGAAAAAGAGGATCTCGCCTCTGTCCAGGGCGTCAAGTACCCCCGAACCGGGGTAGATGCCCCGGCTGATCTCCATGTTCCACTCGACGGCCTTGATCCCGAGAAAGATAAGGGCCATCAGGGCGGTCGCGCCCACGAGCAGGACCGCGGCGCGGACCCTGCCCCGGCGCAGCATCATCGTACCGAGCCCCATGGTGTAGGTGCTGATGAGCAGGATCATTGTATTGGTGCCGCCCAGCCAGACGTCGAGGTGGCCGGAGGAGGCGACATAGCTCTCCGTGTGGCGGTAGAAGTAGATGGCGAAGAGCAGAAAGAGTGTCCCAAACATCATCGCCTCGGTCATCAAAAAGACCCAGAACCCGAACTTGGCTCCGCCGTAGTCATTGTGAAAGTCGACGACGGGATGGGGCTGTCCCTGTGCGTCGTATGCCATTTCCTGTTGCATCAGCGTATCCTCCGGAAGTTTTCATCGAACTGCACGAGGGGCTCGCCCGCCTCGTACTCATAGGGCTCGAAATCCACGTAAGGGATCTTGGGGAAGTTCTCCAGCGGCGGGGGCGAGGGGATGTGCCACTCCAGTGTCGTCGCGTTCCAGGGGTTTGGACCGGCGTCGCGTCCCGAGCGGAGTCCCCGGTAGAAGGTGTAGACGATCATGACCAGGCCGGATGCTATCAGCAGCGCCCCGACCCCGGAGATCTGGTGGTAGACGGTGAAATCGGGCAGATAATCGAAATAGCGGCGGGGGTTGCCGAAGAAGCCGGCGAGGAACATCGGGAACCAGAGCATATTGAACCCGACGAAGGCGAGCCCGAAGGCGATGCGCCCCAGCCCCTCGTCATAGAGCTTCCCGGTGATCTTCGGGTACCAGTAGTGCAGCCCCCCGATAAACATAAAAATGACCCCGCCGAGAATAGTGTAGTGGAAATGGGCCACGACGTAGTAGGTGTCGTGCAGGTGGATGTCCGGGCCGATGGCGCCCAGGGTCAGGCCCGTCAGCCCGCCGACGGTGAAGTTGATGATACTCCCCAGGATCCAGAGCATCGGCGTGGCGAGGACGATGGAGCCTTTGTACATCGTCGCTACCCAGTCGAAGATCTTTACTCCCGTGGGCACCGCGACGAGGAAGGTGAGAAAGGAGAAGATGACCCGGGCCAGGTCGCTCATGCCCGAGGTGTACATGTGGTGGCCCCAGACGAGGTAGCCGATGCCGGCGATGGAGGCCGAGGAGATGGCGATGGCGTGGTAGCCGAATATGGTGCGGCGGGTGAAGGCGGGCAGCACCTCGGAGACGATGCCGAATCCCGGAAGGATCATCAGGTAGACCGCCGGGTGGGAGTAGATCCAGAAGAGGTGCTCGAAGAGGACCGGATCGCCCCCCTTCGTCGGGTCGAAGATCCCTATTCCCAGGGTGCGTTCAAGGATGACGAGCAGCAGGGTGATGCCCACGACCGGGGTCGCGAGCACCTGGATCCATGCCGTGGCGTAGAGTCCCCAGATAAAGAGCGGCATCTTGAAAAACCCCATGCCGGGGGCGCGCAGCCGGTGGATGGTGACGATGAAATTGAGCCCCGTCAGGATCGACGACAGGCCCAGGATAAAGGCGGCGCTCAGCGTCGAGAGTACATGCGCGTCGGTGCGGATGCTGTAGGGGGCGTAGAAGGTCCAGCCCGTGTCGGCGAACCCGTGCCCCGTGACCAGGGAGGAGATCCCCAGGATTACGCCGAGGACGTAGAACCAAAATGAGATGAGGTTGAGCCGGGGGAAGGAGACGTCGTGTGCGCCCAGCATCAGCGGCAGCAGAAAGTTGCCGAGGGTCGCGGGGATCCCGGGGACGATGAACAGAAAGATCATCGTGACGCCGTGGAAGGTGAAGAGTTCGTTGTAGGTCTGCGGTTCAAGGAACTGGGCCCCGGGCGCGAAAAGCTCCGCGCGCATCGTCAGCGCGGCGCCCACCGCCAGGAAAAAGAGCGTAAACATCAGCGTCATATACATCAGGCCGATGCGCTTGTGGTCGATGCTGAAGATCCACTGCAGGACGGGGTTGCGCAGATGGCCGAACATGGTATGGGTTTCATGATAGAAGCTAGGCATTGTTGTCCTCCATGGAACGCTTTTTTCTGCCGGAGAGCACCAGGTAGAGGAAGAAGCCGGCCAGGATCAACGTCAGGGCGATGGCCCCGAACTTTTCGGCGGCAAAAACGTAGGTTTTGTTCTTCGGGTCGAAGGCGAAGCAGAAGAGGAGCCCCTTGGCGATGGTGGGGCGCACTTTTCCCTGTGAGGCTTCCATCAGGGCCATCTGGATATCAAAGGGGAGCTGCTGGATTCCGTTGAGGTAGCGGGTAATCTTCCCTTGGGGCGAGAGGGCGACGAGCACGGCGGGGTGGACATACTCTTCCATGCCGTTCGGTCCGACCTGTTTTTCGTATTGGAAGCCGACGGCATCGGTCACCTTTCGGATGTTTTCGTCGCTGCCGGTCAGGAAGGTCCAGGCGGCGGGATCGAAGGGACGGGGCATGGAGGCGAGGAGGTTCGCCTTTTTCTTGGCTGCGTCGGCAGGCCCCTCGTCGGGGTTGAAACTGAGGGTGATGATCTTATACTCTTTGCCTTCGGCCAGTTTGACCATCGTGAGGTTTTGGGCGAGGTCGTTGAGCTGGGGGGTGCAGAGGCCGGGACATCCGTAGTAGTTGAGGGTGAGAATGGCCGGTTTGCCGTCCATGACCTCCCCGAGCGTGACACGGTGCCCTTCGTCATCGACAAAGGGGACATCCAGCGGCAGCTGTCCGGCGGGATGTTCGATCATCCCCAGCGTGGGCGGCGTATCGGCGTAGCCTGCCGCGGCACAGAGCAGAATGCATGCGAACCAGTAGAGCGGCAGCGCAATTGGGTAGGTCTTTTTTCGTCGTATGCCGGCGGACATGGGATGGTCTCCTTGTGAACAACGTCGAAATGATGGTCGTGATAGAGGCCTTATAGTCGTCGGCCCGATAAAACTGCTGGATTCCCCTCCGGCATTTTCGGGTAGAAAATGCATGTTTTTGATCCGGAAACCGGAATGGCATTATTCGGATTTCTAATACTATGCTAACGAGAAAAACCAAAAGAAATCTTTGGATTTTTGTCTAGTTTCGGTCCGCCCCGTTTCGTTTCAATCCGAAAGAGGGCTTAGATCGTGCAGTGGTCCTTGTGGATCTCCCTGCTTTTGGGAAAGGGGTCGATGGAGAGGAGGAAAACGGGGAGCAGCAGCAGGTCGGTGGCGAGGGAGAGCGTAATGAGCTCGGCGCCGAACTTGCCGATGTCGCGCAGGCTCGCGATCGACGTCATCATCAGCGACGCGAAGAAGATGACGAGGACGAAGGCGCCGATGACGACGGGGACGGCGCCGTAGAAGAAGGTGATCTCCAGGGCGTGTTTGCGGCTGCGTCCGAAGAAGCGGGCGCGGAAATACTTGAAAGCAAAATGGACTGTCGCATCGGAACCGAGCCCGACGGAGATGGACATCGCGATGAGCATCTCGAGGTTGACGGGGGTGTCGAGCAGTTCCATCGCCAGACCGAACCAGGCGATGGGGATGGCGTTGGTGATAAAGCCGATGTAGATCATCCGTCCTGACCCGAAGATGATCCCCATGATCAGACCGATGATGACGAGGGCCGTAAAGAGCGAGGCGGCCAGCACGACGATCTGCTGCTGTTTGGCGCTGCGCACGAGGGTCTGGACGTCGCTGAAGTGCAGGGGGAGCGCCCGGTAATCGCGCAGGTAGGTCAGCAGCGCCGCCGTATCGACGCCGGGCTCCATGAAGAGCGTGAGTTTGAGCGTCTGTTTTTCGTCGTCGAAGTAGCGCTGGTTGAGGTCATACATGTCGATAAAGAAGAGCGCGCGTAGGATCGCCTGGTCGTCCATTGGTTCGTCGGGGGCTTCGGCCTGGTGAATGAGGCGCAGCAGCGCGGCGACGCTGTCGACCCGGTCAACACTGGCGAAGCGGCCTGTCAGCTCCGAGGCGAAGGTGTCGATCTTGGCCACGGTGGCGGGGTCGATCTCCTCGAACGGTACGGTAAGCACGAGGGTGCGGCCGCTCTGGCCGGGGGAAAGGAGCAGGTCCGCGCGGGTCAGGAAGAGGCTGAGCCCCAGCAGCAGGATACCGATGGTGACGAGGTTGAGCAGTCGCAGGAGTTTGGGATTGTAGTCCAGTTCCCGGCTGACGAAGTAGTAGACGGGACGCGTAAAACGCACGCGGGGGTGGCGCACCCGGAAATAGCTGAGTAGGGCGATCAGCAGCGTCGTGTTGAGCAGCAGGGCGATGAGGGAGGCGCCGATGATGCTGATGCTGAGCATCCGGACGATTTCGTTCTCGGAGAAGAGCAGCGTTCCCAGCCCCACGGCAGTGATAACGGTGGTCCAGAGTGCCGGCGTCACCGTACGGTTGAGGGATTTGAGCAGGGCCCGGTGGGAGTCGTCTCGGTACTGTGTCACGTGCCACCGGTAGTAGAAGTAGAGATAATCCACCAGGGCGATGGCGATGATAATGAGCCCCAGGGCGAGATGCAGTTCGTGCAGTCCGGTGATGAGGTAGACGAGTTCGAAGGTGAAGAGGAGGGTGCCCGAGACGACAACGATCGCGGCGAAGGCGGAGACGTAGTTGTGAAAGATGATCCGGAAAAAGAGTATGACGGCCAGGATGATCAGGCACAGATACAGCAGGGTCTGCCGGTAGCTGAAGCTGCTGTCGGTTTCATCGAGCGTATACCCGAACGGGATGGAGAGCTGTGTCCCGGCCAGCCGTTCGTCCCCGTAGAGGTAGAAATCGAAAGCGCCGAAGTCCTCCGTGACGTAGCGGCGGTAGGCGTCGGGCAGGGCCCGGATAAACGCATACGCCTGGGCGGCATTGAGTTCGGAGAGGGGAAGGGCCTTGATGAGCGACGAACCTTCGGTTGCCTTGTCGTTGTAGATGTAGCGGCTGCTAAAGAGCGAATCGACGTGCCGTACCCCTTTCATCTGTGTCAGCTGCGTATGGAGCGCCGCCAGTTTTGACTTGGTGTCGTCATCGAACCGGTCGACGTAGACCCGCAGATGCTGCACATTCTCGGGCACGATTCCCAGGGCCTTCGTCATGGCAAGCTCCTGCGAACCCCCCAGCCAGAACCGTTCGTCGCTGAGAACAAAACTGAAACGCCCCAGGGCGAGCGTCAGCAGGGCTAGCAGCAGAAAAAGCCCGATCACGGCGGCGCGATTACGGGTGATGAAGGTGACGTAGCGGCTGACTTTGGGGGTCTCTTGGTATCTCATGGCTGCTTCTTTTTGTCGAGGATGAGGTAGGGGCGTTTGTCGACGCCGATCTGCTCCGCTGCCTTCTTGATGCGGGCGACCTTGACGTGGATGATTGGCGGGGTAAGGCGGTTGAGTTTGGGCAGGGGGGCGCGCCTCAGCATATAGTCGAGCATCGCCTCTTTGGGACGGGGGGCGTTGTAGATGGCGTTGATGACGGCCCCGGACTTGAACATGGGATGGGCGTAGAGAAAAAAGTAGTAGTGGTAGCGCCGCTGCATCTTTTCGTTTTCTGTAATCATGCCGACAAAATCCCGCGAATGGGGGCAGCGCGGATCGATAAAGGCGTAGACGTCCGTCGGCCCTTTTCCCAGTTCGATGGCGTCGCCCTTGATGTCAAAGAGAAGGGGCAGCACTTCGCTCAGCGGTTTTTTGATGGTTGCCCCGGCGGCATAGGGGGCGGTGAACAGCAGGACCGAAAGGAGGCTGAACAACAGAAATTTCATGCTTAGTGACGATTATAGTATACCTTCTTCCCATTTGTCTGTATAAATAGAACAAATAGGTGGCAGCGGAGGGGTTTCGTTAACCTAAAGTGCTACAATAATAGGCAATTTAAACGGCTGCAGGAGAGAGTATGGATCAAGTTTACAACCTGGCGATCATCGGGGCGGGCCCCGCCGGAATCGCTGCCGCGGTAGAGAGCTATCTGCTGGGGATGCGCGACATCATCATCCTGGAGAAGGGGCAGAGCCATAACGAGACGATCCGCAAGTACTACAAGGACAACAAGCGCGTTGACAAGGATTGGCAGGGGCAGAAGGTCGAGCTTGACGGCAACATCTATTTTATCGACGGTACAAAAGAGAGCACGCTTGATTTTTTTGATGAGGTGCTGGCGAAGCACTCGGTAAAACTGCAGCCGCAGACGGAGGTGCAGAAAATCGTCAGAGGCGACGACGGCATCTTCGACGTCATGGTCCCCGGCGGCAGCATCCGCGCGCGCTACGTCGTCGTCACCATCGGCCGGATGGGCAAACCGAACAAACCCGATTACAAGATCCCGCCCGCGATCCGCAAACAGGTCAACTACACCCTCGACGATGTCGGTGAGGGCGAGAAGATCCTCGTTGTCGGCGGGGGCGATTCGGCCGTCGAGTACGCCGTCGACCTGGCCGCGAAAAACGACGTAGCCATCTGCTACCGCCGCGCGACGTTCCGCCGGGCCAACCCCACGAATCAGACCGACATCGCCAACGCCATCGCCCACGGCGAGGTGCGCCCTATTCTCAACACGAACATCGAAGGGCTTGAAGAGGATGCGGGCAAAGTGAAAGTCCTCTTCGAAGAGCGCGAGCCGGAGAGTTTCGACCGCGTTATCTACGCCATCGGCGGGACGACGCCGAGCGCCTTCCTTACCGGTTCGGGCATCGGCATCGAAGAGGGGTGCCCGGTCCATGACGAGAACTACGAAAGCGACGTCCCGGGCATCTTTGTCGCCGGGGACATTACCCAGGAACGCGGCGGCTCCATCGCCCTGGGGCTTAACCACGGTTTTTATATCGCGCGGCACATCCTCGACAACGACAAAACGCTGCGGCGCGATGACGATGTCATCAAGCGTCTCGATTAAGGGTCCCTGTAGAAGCTGAAACGAGCAGAAAATGATCCGTTCTCTAGAGGAGAATAAATCCGAAAACGGTATTGGTTGATTGCAAAAGAGGTTATCAAATTACGAGGTGAGAGAAAGAAAGCGTGGTGAGGTAATGAACTCCTAGAGTTAAAACATTCAACGAGACCGGTTTTTCATCTGCTGAACGCTCTTTCTTTCCCGAAGGAAGATGTTTCCGCTTTTGCAGCGGAAACATCTAAGATAGATACCTGATCTGATTATTTAAAATAGAAGCGGGTGTCGATCAGATTCGCTTCCGTAGAGCCTGTGGTCGCGGCTTCATCATAATTGCCCCACAGAAGTTGCTGGTTTGGTGCAGCACCGCGTCTACAGTCAACGCTATCACCTGAACCGCCTGTGCCTCTGATCTCGAGAACCAGGTTTGAAACACCGTCATAGTGGAATGGCTTTTTCAGAGTGATGCCTACCCAGTCACCCGCTTTCACTGCAGGGGTGTTGATCATACCGGAAAAGACAAGGGTTTTATCTGTCATAAGGTTGTCTGCGAAAACACTTGATAAATCCATGGAAGTCGTGTGCGCCATGGTGACGTCGTAATCAAAGCCTGAATCCGCAGGATTGTCGGTGTTGGCTCTACACTCGATACGGTTGATCGTACCTGCAGATCCCAGTTGGTAAGCGCTGTAAAGCTGTTGCATAGAACCTACCGTGGCCCAGAACGGGAAGGCTTGTCCACTATTGCTGGTAGACATGAGAACATTTGTCGTTGCGCCGTTGAAGCGGAATTTGGCATTGTTGACATAGCCGTCTACCGTGCCTGTAGCGGTGTTAATGCCATAAACACGCTGGCTGCCCCCCATATCGACCGCTTCGGCATAGTTCAGACCCCCCTGTCCGATGGACGTTGTGAAATCGACGACAAGGTTGTCTGTCCCGTTATAGTTGAAGCTGCCGTCCAGAGGAATCCATACCCATCCGCCGGCAGGAATGCCGGCCGGGACATGGACGGTGACATCCTGTGCAACGGTTACAAACTTATCGGCGTTGTCGGCAAATGTCGCCGAAAGAACGTTAGATGATGCATGCCCCATTTTAACGGTCATCGTATAGTTCCCTTCAACGGAGAGTTTGTTCAGCCGCAAGGCATAGCCGGTAATGGGACCGGAACCGTTGATATCGGCTGCCATGTACATGTTCTGTAAATGGAGATTTGCTCCTGTCGTCAATGGGTAGGCATGGTCCAGACCCGTGCCGTAGTACTGGGTGTTGTCCCCGCCGCTGAATGCGAATGTCGCTTTCAGCAGAGTCCCATCAAGACCGGTGGCTGTCGGTGAAACGGCGCCAAAATTATAGGCCCTGCGCGGCTCTGGCCTATCACCTCTCTGGGCATAGAGGTTGGCTGAACATGCTGCGCTTCTTTCAAACTCAATGACAAGGTTGTCTTTACCATTATAAGCAAACGGTTCATCAAGCGTGATGTCGAATGCTTCTCCCGCATTGCCGGCCGGGATGGTCAGTGTTCTGTTGTCGAAAACAGTCTGCAGTGAACCATAGCCATTTTCTACGTTGTCAGCGTAGGTGGCTGTCAGGTTCGATTCGCCGCTATGTCCCAACCTGATGGTCATCTGCGGACACGAAATCGCGGCGGGTTCGTCGTAAAAATAGTAAAGAGAGATCTTCTCTATATTACCCGAGCCCTCGATTTCCGAAGCCAGATACAGGTTCTGATACTTTTGATAGGCATCATCATTATTTAGCGGGTACCTATTGCCTGATGTCACGCTGTCAACGACCGTTTTCAGGAAAACCCCTGCCGGTGTTGACGATCCGCCACCGCCGCCACATGCCGTCATGGCCACGATGGCCGCCGCTGATACGGCTGCCGTTAGCATTTTGCTTACCAAATTCATCATGTACTCCTTATATGATTTTGGTCGTGTTTTCATTACCTATTAACCATTCTACACCTTTACATATTGAGATTGCTTAAATAGAAAATAATAGTAAACATTAAGAATAGAAAAATTTTATATCATTAAAATAAATTATTATATATTTATAGGAAAAAGTTTTATGGAAAATAGGGAGAAAAACGGCTAGCGTTGTGTCCATTAGACCGATGGTTTTTGGGGGTAGTACTCTTTAGGCAGCAGCAGAAACGATATTCCGCTGTTAGTAGAACACCGCCGAAGTATACCCGACGACGTTGCTCGTATCCTTCGTAGCCCAGCTGCTGGTGCGGTAGTCGAGGAGTTTGACGTTGAGGTCGTCGTTCTGCGCGGCGATCAGCACCCCCTCCACTCCGATGGCACCGCAGGCTTCGCATCCCGAATGCATCATGGAAGGTTCGCGTTTGTCAATGGCGTTCAGACAGATATTGTCGAGCCTGTTCGCCTCCTCCTCCGTATAGAAGTGGCTCAGATCCGTACTGATGACGACGACGTTCTCTTCGTCTTTGAGCAGATCGGTAATGATGACGCCGAGGGTTTTCGGATCGAAGGCGCCGTAGACCATCTCCACGACCTCAAGTTGTGGGGCATAATGCTTGATAAAAGGCATCTGAACCTCCGTCGAGTGTTCCATGTGCATCGCCGGCTCGAACGCAAGCCCGTAGGTCTCCTTAAGATGCTCGGCATACGCCCTGTCAATGGTCAGCGACCCCAGCGGAGTGGAGAACTCGTCGAAGAGGGAGACGCTCATCCCGTGAAAGGCTACCCGGTGGGACGGTCCGATGACGATGGCGCGTTTGGCGCTGCTGTGGCGCAGCTGCTCGAAGGCCAGGTGCGCAGTGAAGCCGGAGTACATGTACCCCGCGTGGGGGACGATCAGCGCCCGCGGCGTTTCGGGGACGTCGACGTTCCCCATCTCTTCGAACGCTTTGAAAAAGCGCTCGATCTCGGAAGCCTGGGCCGGGTAGAAGGAGCCGGCATGTGCTGTAGTGCGTGCGCTCATAGCACACCTCCTGTTTCAAGCGGGGCATCCTCGAAATGCTCCGCCTGGTAGGTGAAGATCTCGGGATGGTGGTTGAGGACGTCCGTCCCCAGGCCGGCCTTGAGGCCGAGGTGGGCGAAGAAGGCGTCGAAGTCGGGCAGCTCCTCCCACACCTGCGGCAGGAAGGTTGCACTGCGTCCCCCCAGCTGCAGGATGACCCCGTCGACGTTCGGGCGGATCTTGCGCCGCAGGTCTCCGGTATCGTCGTAAGGGAGATTCTCCGGAACACTCAGGAGCGATACCTCCACACTGCAGCGGCGGTATTCACGGTCGGTCAGTGCCGAAAAGCGGGGGTCGCTGAAGGCCGCCGCTTTGGCATTGGCGATCACATCTTCGTAGAGTGAGGTGTGCGGCACGATGGAACCGATGCAGCCGCGCAGTGCCGTTCCCCCGATCTTGAGGGTAACAAAAGTGGCACGGGGCTCATCCAGTTCCGGGAATTGTGCAACCAGTTCGGCTTTGTCGAACGGAAAAGGTTCACCGAACACCGATGCGATCGCTGCGCGTGCAAGCTGCAGCAGGAGGGTCTGAAGCGTCATAGCCGTCTCCTTTATGCCATATTAGATGATTATAGCACAAAAAGTGTTACCAGGGGTGACAGGTTATCCGTGGAGCTCTTCCGCCGGCATCCGGACGATATGAAGCAGTTTGATAGCGATCATGACGACGATGACTTCGAAGAGCGAGGCGAGGATCAGCGCGTAGTAGTGGAGCTTGTCGATGCTGTTGTTGGTGTAGGCGAGGGTCGTAATGGCGATGAGGAGCGTCAGGGGCATGGCGTGGCTGAGGCCGATGCGCAGGGCGTCGCGCCACCCCATTGCCGGGGCGAAGATCTGTGCGGCGATCAGGCGGATTGCGATCATCAGGAAGGTGACCATCAGGGCTTTGGCAATTAGCCCCTCCATCATCAGTGCACTGAGATCGAACGTTGTGCCGATATAGATGAAAAAGAGGGGTACGAGAAAGCCGAAGCCGAAACTGCCGAGTTTCTCCGGAAGCTCATGTTTATGCTCGAAAAAGGTGGGGATGAACATCCCCGCGATAAAGGCGGCAAAGGCCAGTTCGAGGTCGAGGTAGAGCATGATGGCCACCAGCAGGAAAAGGATGCCGATGGAGAGGCGGACGTCCTGTTCTCGGTTGTCCACGTGGGGCATCAGCATCGTGGCGACTTCGGGAAACCACCAGAAAAAGAGCTGCAGCAGCTTGAACAGCAGCATGATAATCACGATAAAGAGGATGAGCGAACCGATGGTCTTGAACAGTCCGATGCCGTCGCCGTACTCGAGCGCGGCGGAGGAGACGGTCAGGATGGCGATAGAAACGACCTCACCGATCCCGCCGGCGAGCATGGCGAGGCCCAGCCATTCGGCTTTGCCGTACTCCTTGTTGAGGGCTGCGACGAGGCCGACGGAGATGAGCGGCAGCAGGACCATGAAGATGCGGCCGAGATCAAAATACCAGACGGCGATGCCGGAGAGGGCATAGAGGGCCGCGAGGTAGAGGGTGATGCGCCTCAGAACGGTGCGATCCAGACGCCAGAAGGTGCGCAGATTGATCTCCATTCCGGCGAGGAACATGAGAAACAAAAAGCCCACTTCTGCAATGAATTCGAAGAAGTGGCTGCCGTGCAACAGTCCGACGAAACCGAAAAAGGCGCCGAGGATGATCTCGATCGGCGTCGTGGGGATCTTGAAGAGTTTGGCAAGGAAGGGGGAGAAGATGATGATCAGCGCCAGGGTGATAATGAGCGTGATATCATGATCCATAGGTTACTCCCCGACACGGTCCGCAACGGCGAGGCCGAGATCGCGTAGCATCTCGAGGTCGGCATTGCGGTCGCGGCCTTCGGTCGTGAGGTAGTTCCCGACGACGATGGAGTTGGCGCCGGCGGCAAAAATCTCGTGCTGCCGTTCCCCGAACATCAGTTCCCGCCCGCCTGCGACCATGATGCGCTCTGCGTTCGGAAGCATCTGCCGCGTCAGCGTGATAAGCTCCAGGGCTTCGTCCGTCGTGAGGGGGTTGGGACGCAGCGGCAGGGCCGGATTGTGGTGATAAAAATTGATGGGAACGGAGACCGGGTTCAGTTTCTGCAGGGAGGTGAGCATACTAATGCGGTCCTCCTGGCTCTCGCCCAAGCCGAAGATCCCGCCGGAGATCAGCTTGAGACCGACGGCATTGACGTTTTCGCAGGTCTCGAACCGTTCGTCCCAGGGGTGGGTGGTGCAGATCTGCGGGTAGAACTCCCGGGAGGTCTCGAGGTTGTGGTTGTAGGCTTTGATGCCGGATCGTTTGAGGGTTTCGAGCTGGGAAACGGAGGCGGTACCGTTGCAGGCGATCAGTCGCAGCCCAGGGACCTCAGCGTTGACGGATTCGGCGACTTCGCAGACGAAATCGAGGGTACGTTCGTCAAGCCCTTTGTGCGCCGTGACCAGGCAGAAGCCAAGGGCACCGGAGGCTTTGGCTGCACGGGCCTCTTCGATGATGTCTGTGACGGGCTTTTGCTTGTAGCGGGCAATATCGGCCTTATAGCGTACACTCTGCGAGCAGAACTTGCAGTCTTCGCTGCAGGTGCCGCTGTTGATGTTGCTGATGGCGCACAGAAAAACCTTCTCGGTCATGCCGATTCCCTCTCGAAACTGAAGTGTCTGGCGTGGAAGGCTTCCTCTTCCAGCGGCCGGCTGTACTGGGTGACGCCAAACGTGTCATCCGTGATCTCAAGCATAGCACATTCCGAGACCGGTTTGGAGCGCGCGCATGCCTCGCCGGGATTGAGGTAGAGCGTCCCGTTTTTAAAATCGCACTCGAAGGTGTGGGTATGGCCGAAGAGCACGATCTGGGCGTCGGGTGCCATATAAAACGGCAGGTGCATCAGTTTGAATTTCGTTTTTGCCAGTTTGAAGTAGTGGGGCTCCTGCACCAGGCTGTAGCGGTTATGGACCGCCGCGAGATGGGGGTCGTTGTTGCCGTAGACGGCAACGTAGCGTTTGCCGCAGGTTTTCAGCTGTTGGAGCATCTCCTCTTTGACGATGTCGCCGCAGTGGATCAGAAACTCGGCCCCCTCGGCCAGCAGGTGGTCGATCACCTGCTGGGAGTAGTCCACTTTTTTATGGGTATCGGAGAGCAGCCCGATTTTCACGCCTCTTCCTCAATCGGGGTGCGGTGCTTGCACTTGACGCACTCATAGACCTCTTTGCCGCGGTAGGTGCGGCGGGCAAGGACGCCGTCACACCCCTCCTGGTCGCACTTCTTGTCCGTCGGCTCGAACTTCGAGATGAACTTGCATTTGGGGTAGTTTTCGCATCCCCAGAACGCGCCGCGGCGCGACTGGCGGAAGAGCAGCTTGCCCCCGCAGTCCGGACAGGGGACCGAAGCTTCTTTCGGGGCTTCGAGGGGACGGGTGTTTTTGCATTTCGGGTAGGCGCTGCAGGCCAGGAATTTCCCGTTGCGGCCGCTTTTGATGACCATCGGGCTGCCGCACTTGTCGCACACCTCGTCGGTCGTTTCCGGTTCGGCGGCGGGTTTTGCCTCGCCCCCCTCTTCGGCAACCTGTTCGGTGTATTTGCACTTGGGGAAGCCGCTGCAGGCGATGAACTTGCCGTAGCGGCCCGAGCGCATCAGCAGCTCCGAACCGCATTCGGGACAGTTGCGTCCGATCGGCTCGGCCATTTTGAGGCTCTTGATCTCTTTTTTCCCCTTCGTGATCTCCTCCATAAAAGGGAAGTAGAAGTCGATAAGGACACTCTGCCAGTCGTGATGTTCGTCGGCGATCTTGTCGAGGATCTCCTCCATATTGGCGGTGAAGTTTGCGTCGACGATCTCCGGGAAGTGCTTCTCGAGCAGTTCGGTGACGGTAAAGGCGACTTCCGTCGGAACGATCTGGCGTTTTTCAATGTTGATATAGCTGCGGGCCTGCAGCGTCGAGATCGTCGGCGCGTACGTTGACGGGCGGCCGATTCCCTCGGCTTCGAGCTTCTTGATCAGGCTCGCCTCGGAGTAGCGTGACGGTGGCTCGGTAAAGTGCTGGGTCGGCGCGATTGATTCGAGGGCGATGCTCTGCCCCTCTTCGAGGGTCGGGAGCAGTTTGTCCTTGTCGTCGGTGCCGAGGACTTTATAAAAACCGTCAAAAAGGAGTTTGCGGCCCGTCGCCCGGTACTCGGCGCTTTCGCTTTTGAAGGTGATGGACTGCTGCTCGAAAACGGCGTCAGTCATCTGGCAGGCGAGGAAGCGGGTATAGATGAGGCGGTAGAGCTTCAGCTCGTCGGGTTTGAGGTATTGCGCGGCGACCTGCGGCGTGAAGTCGAGCATCGTCGGGCGGATTGCTTCGTGGGCTTCCTGGGCACCCTTGGCCTTCTTGCCGTAGGCTTTGGGAGACGCTGGCAGGTACTTTTCGCCGTAGGTATTGGTGATGGTGTCGCGGGCCGCCTCGACGGCCTCTTTGGCCATATTGAGGGAGTCCGTACGCATATAGGTGATGACACCGGAGGTGCCGGTGGGTGTTTTGACCCCTTCGTAGAGGGTCTGTGCCAGCATCATCGTCTTCTTCGGGGAGAAGCCGAGCTTGCTCGACGCCGTCTGCTGCAGGGTCGAGGTCATGAACGGCGGCGGCGTGGAGGTCTTGCGCTGCTTGGTCTCGATCGCATTGACGCTGAAGGCTTCGCCGCGGATGCGTTCGGTCATCGCCTCGGCCATTGCCTGGTTCTTGATGGCGAGCTTGTCGAGTTTTTCACCTTCGTAGCTGTAGAGGTTGGCGTCGATGCCCGGGGCAAAGACGGTATCGATGGTCCAGTACTCTTCGGGTTTAAAGGCCTTGATCTCCCGCTCGCGGTCGACGATGATCTTCAGTGTCGAGGACTGGACGCGGCCGCCGGAAAGCCCTTTTTGGATCTTGGAGCTCAACAGCGGGGAGAGTTTGTAACCGACGATGCGGTCGAGCAGGCGGCGGGTCTGCTGGGCGTTGACGCGGTCCATGTCGATCTCCCGGGCCGTCTCCAACGCGTGCGCGATGGCCGTTTTGGTGATCTCGTGGAAGACGATGCGCGGCAGGGCGGCGGGGTCCTTTTTGATCGCATGGGCAATGTGCCATCCGATCGCTTCTCCTTCGCGGTCCTCATCGGTCGCGATATAGATTTCATCCGCTTTTTTTGCCAGCTCCTGGATCTGTTTGACGGTGGGCGCATTCTCCTTGGAAACGCTGTATTCAGGGGTGAGCGTACGTGCTTCTTCGTCGACTTTGATGCCGAAACGGCTTTTGGGGAGGTCGCGGATATGCCCCTTGGAAGCGATGACTTCGTACCCTTTTCCGAGGAAGTTCTTGATGGTTCTTGCCTTGGCCGGGGACTCTACGATAATCAGTTTCAATGAGTTTCCTATATATATAGTATTGGCGATTTGAGTTCGCAAGTGTAGCGAAAAAAGTTTTAACGCCGCGAAGCCGGATGGCGAGATTAAGGCAGAGACAAGTTTGCCGCCGCCCGAAAACGGTGCAGGGCTTTGAGGGGCACGGTTTTGTATAATGGTCCGACGTCAAGAGGGAGGAAACGATGGAAATGACAGAAAACCGTCTTATGGATGAGGCCCGGCACGAACCGGTGAAGAATGTTTTTCGTCTCGGGTGGGAGTTTATCGTAGTAAACCGTACTCTGGCACTGATGACGGTGGCCGCTTTTGTCCTGTTGACGCTGCTGGAGCTGGTCCCGATCGTCGGTCTGGCGGCCTCGGTGGCCGTCGGGGTTTTTGCCCAGTCGGTGCAGATCTATGTCGGGCGGGCTTTCGCGGAGGCGGCCTCTATTGACGCTTTCCTCTCCGAGGCCCGCCTGACGACGCTGAGTACCTTCCTGACCCGTTACCAGGCGCCGGCTTTCGGGGCATGGCTCGGATGGTTCGTCATCAGCATGGGGGCGTTCATCGTCTGGATGACTCTGGCACTCTCTGCGGGGTTTGATCCCGCGATGCTGGAAGAGACGATAGCGGATGAGGCCCAGCTGATGGCATTGATCGAGGCGATGGGGCTGAGCCTGCTGCCGGTGTTGCTCATCGGCATGCTGATCATCTATGTCTATCCCATCGCCCAGGGGCGGGTCATCCTCTCCGATACCTTCGGCGATGCCTTCAAGGCGGTCTTTTCGGTCTTTCTGCCCTCCGTCTGGAAAGCAGCGGCGGCGGGGGAGTATTTCCGTTTTCTCTTCGTGTTCGGATTGGCGCTTTTGGGAATAGGCATGCTCGTGGGGATCGCGATGATGCTTCTGTTCTTTATCCCCCTTCTCGGCCCGGTCCTGTTTGCACTGCTGATGGCAGGACTCTTTTACGTGATGTTTTTGGTGATGGCGATTGCGAGCATTTTGGCACGCTCGATGGTCGAAGCGTTTTAGAAGCTGCAGCCTCGGTAGGCGTACTTCTCCGTCGCTTCGCGCACGGCCGCGGCGACCTGCCTGACTTCGCCGACGGAGAGCCTGTGGTGGCACGGCAGCTGCAGCAGCGCCTTGTAAAAATCCTCCGTGATAGGTAATCGAACCCCCTCATCCTTGAAAGCGGTCGTTTTGTAAAGCGGTTTGCAGCAGACGGTCACTTCAATCCCTTCCCCTCTTATGCCGCTATAGATATCCTCTTTCGGACAGTAGAGCTGCGGGGTCAGCAGGATGGGGTAGCTTGCGGGTGCGTCGTCGGGGGCACGCTTCATGCAGTCAAAGAGAGTGGAGCGCAGATGCTCGTCCAGCAGGGCGCTGTTTTCGCGGCGGCGTTCGCAGGCGCTCTCCAGGTGTTGCAACTGTTCCAGGGCCACAGCGGCGGCGAGGAGATCCAGCGCTGTATCGGCTCCCCGCAGGGGGAGGTCGTAGTTCCAGAGGCTGCCCGGCTGACGGCCCCCCCGGCGGAAAAGGCGGGCACTTTGCGCGGTCGCATCGTCGTCGGTGAGCAAAAAGCCGGTGGGGCTGACGCCGTCTGGCATGAGGGGCGCGAGGGACCAGACGGCAGCGCCGGAAACCTTCATCGGGAGCAGGGAACCGGTGGCGTCCTCTATCAGCGCCAGCGCGGCCGGAATCTCCGGAGCGGTCGAACGGATGCCCCCGAAGTGGGCGAAGAGGAGAGCGTCTGTTCCCGCATCGATCGCCTTTTCAACGGCGGCGGTCATGAGCACGCCGTCAAGACCGATATCGGCGTAACGGGTGCGGACACCGCTGCGGCAGAGCGCACTTGAGCGGTGCGGCGGGGCCATGGCGTCGGTGATGATCGTCGCTTCTTTGAGGGGTGCGAGGAGCGCTTCCAATACGGAGGAGGGGGTGTCGAACGCAATGGCGTGGGCGCAGCCGTGGTAGGCCGCAACGGCGCGCTCCAGCCGGTCGGGTGCGTCAGGGTCGAGTGCAAAGGTACGCGCCGCGAGGGCGTCACGTTCCCCGGCCCGGGCCGAAAAGGGGATGGGGGCTGATGTGCCGCCGGGGGCGCTCATTGTTTCGGCGACTCCATGGCATCATCGAGATCGGCATAACGGGTCTCGTCCTTGGGCTCGGGCTCCGCTTCGATCACGAAGTGGCTGTGTTGCACTCCCCTTTGCGGTGTCACCGAACGCGAAGAGCGTTTGCGAAGCAGGTAGCGTTCGGTGCGGTAACCGCCGAAAAAGAGCGCCCCGAGCAGGGCCAGGACGAAACTGCCGATCGCCCAGGTTTTCGTATAGGCGCTCCACTCCCCCTGCCAGACGGTTTCGATCAGCAGCAGGATGTCAAGTTCCCCCGTTACAATCATCAGCAATCCGAGAAAAAAGAGGTAGGGGGCAACGAGCAGGATAATAAAAAGCAAAAAAGGATTGACATAAACGGGGCTGTCCGCCATGCGCGACCGTTCCAACTCCATTGCCGTCATTTGCGCTCCTTAATGCTGTAAATATATAATCATAGCATAGCTGCCGTTGTCTAAACGCTTTTGCCTGTGCGGCGGAAATGGCGACAGAGCATGCTCTCTTCTTAAGCAGTTTCTAATGTATGAGGGGCTATAATTTCGGCCTCTTAACTGATGGTCCCATAGCTCAGTTGGTAGAGCACCACCTTGACATGGTGGTGGTCACAGGTTCAAGTCCTGTTGGGGCCACCATTCTTCCAAACAACATTAAATCCTTTCTTTTATATGATCCTTTAACGAAGTTCCATAGGAAAATGCGCTAGAATCACGCCAATATTTTCGGACGTCTTCGGGTGTCCCGTGACAAAATGAATGTTAGGAACAGAGATTGATGGATGCTATTGCACTCAAACATAACGACGATATCATTGATTTGCAAACCGCCGAGGCCCTCGGAATCAGCGGGGAAGCGATCACACTGGATAATTCGGACGACGCCCTGGAAGTGTTGCGCCACTCCACGGCACACCTGATGGCCCAGGCGATCAATTCGCTCTACACCAATGCCAAGTTTTTCGTTGGCCCCGTTGTCAAAGACGGATTCTATTACGACTTCAAAGTCGACGAAGAGATCGGTGAAGCGGACCTGAAGAATATCGAGAAAGAGATGCTCAGACTGGCGAAGAAGAAGTTTGACATCGAACGCTACGAGATCTCGATGGAAGAGGCGAAACACAAATTCGGCAACGACGAGCTGAAACTCGATGTCCTGAAACGGATCCCGGAGACCAAAGTCTCCGTCTACAAGCAGGGTGATTTCGAGGACCTCTGCCGCGGTCCGCACCTGCCGAGCGTGCGCCATATCCGTCACTTCAAACTGACGAAGATCGCCGGGGCCTACCGCGGCGGCGACAGCAAGAACGAGATGCTGACCCGTATCTACGGCGTCGCTTTTGCAGATAAAGAGACCCTCAAAGCCTACCTCGACCGCATGGCGGAGGCGGAGAAGCGCGACCACCGCAAGATCGGGAACGAGATGAAACTCTTCACCTTCCGCGAAGAGGTCGGTGCGGGCTTCCCGATCTGGCTTCCGGCCGGCGGACGCCTGCGTTCCCGCCTGGAGGGGCTGCTCTTCAAGGCGCACCGCAAGCGCGGCTACGAGCCGGTCCGCGGCCCGGAGATGCTGCGTTCGGATCTCTGGAAGACCTCCGGGCACTACCAGAACTACGGCGAGAACATGTATTTCACCAACATCGATGAGATCGAGTTCGGTGTCAAGCCGATGAACTGCGTCGGCCACATCAAAGCCTATGAACACGATTTGCACTCCTACCGCGACTTGCCGCTGAAGTACTTCGAGTACGGTGTTGTCCACCGCCACGAGATGACGGGGGCGCTGCATGGGCTCTTCCGGGTTCGGGAGTTCACACAGGATGATGCGCACATCTTCTGTACGGCGGAACAGATCGAGGAGCAGATCATCGAAGTCATCGATTTCGTTGACAAGATCATGCAGACCTTCGGTTTCGAGTATAAGATGATGGTCTCTACCAAGCCGGAGAAGGCCGTCGGCGACGACGCGGTGTGGGAGATCTCAACCAATGCGCTGAAAACGGCGATGGAGAAACACGACCTCGCCTATGAGATCGACGAGGGGGGCGGGGCCTTCTACGGGCCGAAGATCGACATCAAGATCACCGATGCCATCGGACGCGAGTGGCAGTGCGGTACGGTCCAGCTCGACTTCAACCTGCCGGAGCGTTTTGCACTCGAATACACGGGCGAAGGCAACGCCAAGGTACAGCCGGTGATGATCCACCGTGCCATTTTAGGTTCATTTGAGCGATTTATTGGTATATTGACAGAGCATTACGCTGGGGAATTCCCGATGTTCGTTGCGCCGACGCAGGTTGCGATCATCCCGATCGCCGAAACGCACAACGCTTACGCGAAGGAGCTGTCGGACGCCCTGATGGACATCGGAGCCGATTCGGAGATCTTCGACAAGAACGAGAGTCTGAACAAACGGATCCGTACGGCGGAAAAAGGACGGGTGCCTATGATCATCGTTATCGGTGATGAAGAGGTAAGCAATAAAAAAGTGGCGGTACGCGACCGCCGCGAACGGACGCAGTATGAGCTCTCGGAAGCAGAGTTCATGGGGCTGATCCAGAAAAAAATTAATGAGGTACATTTTTGAGTAAAAAACAAGACCGCGTCATCATGAACGATGACATCCGAGCTCACGAGGTACGCTGTGTCGTAGACGGCGGAGAAGCACTGGGCATCGTCCCGACAGATGTCGCGATGGACAAAGCAAACGAGCTCGGACTCGATCTTGTTCTGATCTCCCCGACGGCAAAACCGCCGGTTGCGAAGATCATGGATTACGGCAAATTCAAGTACCAAGAAGAGAAGAAGAAAAAAGAGGCGAAGAAGAAGCAGGTCAAGATCGAGGTCAAGGAGATCAAGCTCTCCGTCAAGATCGCCGAGAACGACGTCGGCTACAAGGTCAAACACGCCCGCGAGTTCCTCGAAGAGGGCAAGCACGTCAAATTCCGCGTCTTCCTGCGCGGCCGCGAAATGGCCCACCCCGAAGCGGCCAAGGACGTTCTGCTGAAGGTGTGGCCGATGGTCGAAGATATCGGCGTCATGGACAAAGAACCGCGCCTGGAAGGGCGCTACTACAACATGCTCGTCCTGCCGAAAAAAGACGACAAGAAGAAATAACCCTTCCCCCCACTGCCGGCAGCCGCCGGCATCTTCCGGACACCCTATTCCAATTTAACGTTTTTTACGCTATAATCGCGTCCTCATTTTATACCTGCAGGTGTAAATGTCGAGATTACAGAAAGGATGCACGATGCCAAAGATGAAATCGGTCAAGGGCGCTGTCAAGCGTTTCAAGGTCAAGAAAAGCGGCAAAGTCAAACGCGGTACAGCGTTTCGCAGCCACATCCTGACAAAACAGGATGCCGGTACACGCCGTAAGCAGAACACGCCGAAGTATCTGACAAATACAGATGCCAAAGCCGTCAAAGAGATGATCGCGTAAGCGGTCCAACAGATAACTCTCCAGCTCAGGCTGGGCAAGTCCGCACAGCGGCACCCGGAACAGTGAAACAGATGAACGGGTAAAGAAAGGAAAAGAATATGCCAAGAGTAAAAACGGGTGTCGTCAGACGCCGTCGTCACAAAAAAGTACTGAAACTTGCACGCGGTTTCTACAGCGGTCGCCGCAAACACTTCCGCAAAGCGAAAGAGCAGCTCGAGCGCAGCCTCGTCTATGCTTACCGTGACCGCAAGCAGAAGAAACGCGATTTCCGCAAACTGTGGATCGTTCGTATCAACGCGGCATGCCGCCTCAACGATATGAACTACTCTACGTTCATGAACGGTCTGAAAAAAGCAGGCATCGAGCTTGACCGTAAAATTCTTGCCGACATGGCGATGAACGACGCAGCGGCTTTCTCCGCCGTCGTCGCACAGGCCAAAGCGGCACTGTAATCTTCCGGGGCTGCGGCCCCGATTCTCTTTTTCCCTTTTAGACAATCTTCTGTACAATTGATGATCCTTCTTTTGAGGAACATTCATGACCCATGCACTCCATTCCGCTTTGACAACCCATCTCATCAACCGGCTGCGTGACGGGACAACCGATGCAGAGCAGTTCCGACGTCTGGTAAAACAGCTGACGCTGCTACTGGCGAACGCGGCGCTTGGGGAGCATGATCTGAAGCCCGTACCGCTGCGCACCTGGCAGGGGGAGTGCGCGTATGCCCTGGTGGATGAGTCGGAGATCGTTTTCGTGACGATCCTGCGCGCGGGGCTGCCGATGCTCGATGCCGTCATGGAACTTTTCCCCAAGGCGTCGGCCGGTTTCCTGGCGATGAAACGGGATGAGGCGACGCATGAAGCGAAGCTTTATTATGACCGCGTGCCCGAATGCCGCGGCCGGCATGTCGTGATCGTCGACCCGATGGTCGCGACGGGGGGATCACTCAGCGATGCCGTGACGCTGCTGCGGCAAAAAGAGCCCGCACGGATCACGTCGCTGCATATCATCGCCTCCCCCGAAGGGGTGCAGAAGGTCATGGCCGGCCATCCCGATTTGGCCCTCTTCGTCGCGCAGATCGACAGGGAGCTCAGTGCGGACAAATTCATCCTCCCCGGCCTGGGCGACGCCGGAGACCGGGCCTTTAATACCCTATAGATATAGTCGCAGAATTTAACAATCCCCTCAGATGTTCTCTTATAATATAGGATTATGTTATATCGTATTGAGGGTATTACGTGAAACTGGGAACAGTGTTGGGATGCGCCTTCCCCCTGATGCTTATGGCTTCCGGGACGGGCAGCGACGATCTGGCAGCTTTGCTGGAAGAAGCGAACCGTGGGGTTGCATCAGCGGGTTTGAACCTCGACTACACCGCCTCTGTCGTCTCGGTTCTTGAACATGACCAGCTGTTCCGGCTCGGGGTGAACACGCTCTTCGAGGCCCTCTCGATCATGCCCGGTGTTGAAACGAGCATCAGCCAGTTCGGAGTCAAAAAAGTGATCGTGCGGGGGCTGGACAATCCCAACACCTTCACCTTCGACAAAACGCGCCTGGTACTCGACGGCGTTCCTGTCGAAACCGCTTTTCTGTCGAACACTGCCACCTTTCTGGAGCTGCCCGTGGGCATCATCGAGCGGATCGAAGTGCTTCGGGGACCGGCATCGGCCTATTTCGGCAGTGGGGCCTTCAACGGGGTGATCAGCGTGACGACGCGCCACCGCGCAGCGGACGGCAGCGGCCTCTTTTTCGGCGGCGGGAGTTATGCCTACCGTATGGGCGGCGGACGCATCTTCGCGCCGCTGGGAGCGGAGACGTCGCTGCAGGCGGATGTCTACCTGCAGCGTTCGGACAAATTTCTCTATGCCGGTGACGACTTTGTACCGGACTATATCTATGATCCGGGGACGGGGGCCGTCCCGTTTCTTCGCGCCTCTGAAAGTAATGAACGTCTGAACGACTACAGTATCGGCATGCATTTTCAGCACGGCGGGTGGAGCCTGAAAAGCCGACTGAAAAGCAGAGAGAGCGGGAATTATTACGGGTGGAACGAACGCCTGGAGCTTGATACGGATCCCCGCAATATCGAGCGGTACTTTTTTGCCGAAGGGGGGTACGAAGCGCCGGTGGGGAGAGCCACGACGCTGCATACGACGCTCGCGTACAGTTTCTACGACCTTGATGTCGAGGCTCAGGACTATTATCACGATCCGAATGCCGGGGTCTGGGTCCCCTACCGCTTCAGTGTAAACGAAAGCGAGGACAGTTTTCGGGTCGAAAGCCGTCTGAAGAGCGGGGCTGTTGAGGGAAATGCCATCGAAGCCGGTGTGCTGTGGCAGCGCATCCGGGAGCGCAGCAACGAGATCAGCGACACGATTACCCCCTACGGCGACCGTCCCGTCGTTGAAGAGGGGTTGCGACGCGACAACCTTGCCCTCTACCTGCGGGACAGTTGGGATGTCAGCAGGAAGGTCGGTCTGCTGCTTGCCGCGCGGGGGGACTACTATGCCAAGACGAAACGCTTCTACCCGAGTCTGCAGGCCGGCGCCCTCTATACGCCGGATGACCGCTGGCAGTTCAAGCTCAATTACGGCCATGCCTTCCGTGTCCCTTCCTGGGTCGAGCAGTATTCGGTCGAATACGGTCCCGGCGACGGTACCCGTGCCGGGAACCCGGGGCTGACCGCGGAAACGACAGAGACGTTCGAAGCGATCGCCATTTTTAAACAGGACACCGGGCAGCGTCTACAGCTCAACAGCTATTATGCGCTGCAGCGCGATGTCCTCGATATCGATGACAAACCGGCCGAAGGCGGCTACCGGAACTGGCCGTCGCGGACCTCTGCGGGGTTTGAAATGGCGTATGATGCGATGCTGCTGGCCCAGGATCATCTGCACCTGAGCCTTTCGTATACCCATACGACGTACCAGACGGCCGGCAGCGGGATCGAGCAGCTGATGCCGACGGCGGCGCTCTGGATGACGAAGGGGTACTATGTCCACTATATGACGCCGCTCTTTTCGCTCTCGCTTTTGGCCAAGTATATCGGCGAACGACCCTATAACCGCGAGTTTGAATCACGGGCGGGATCGTCGAACCTTTCCCCCTACCTGACGCTGGACACGACGCTGGCCTATGTCAGTCCGGTGCACTGGAGCCTGCTGATCAGCATGAAAAACCTCACCGATGCCGATGTGCGCTATCCCAGCTACTACTCCCGCCATCCCGAGGGGCTTCCCCGGGAGGGCAGGAACTTTCTGATCACGGCAGAGTACCGGTTTTGAAACGGTTGGGCACCTTGGCACTTTTGCTTCCGCTGGCCCTGGCGGCATACCAGTATGAAACGGTGCTGCTTGAGACCCAGGCGAAGCTGGTACCGCGTTTTTTGCGGATGAGCACAGGGGTCATGAATAACGTGGAGGGACGTCTGGCGATCTGCGTCGTGTACGACGAGGGCGAAGCGGAGGTAGCCGATGCCTTTGCCGGCATGGTCCGTTCCGCCTACCCCGACGGGTGGAAAGGGGAGCGGATCTGGATTGTCAAGAGCCGGTACGGAAGCCTGGAACGGCGCTGTGCACGCAGCGAGCTCCTTTTCCTGCTCAACGCGGAAGAACCTAAGGTCTGGCGTGCTGTCTCTTTTGCGACGGCGAAGCGCAAATTGACGGTCTCCTACGAAAACCGCTATCTTGAAGAGGGGGTACTCGTCTCGCTGCACGTGGGTCGGAGTGTGCGTCCCTACCTCAACCTATCGCAGGCGAAAGCGGCGGGGATCCACTTCAGCAGCGGACTCAAACGCATCTCCAAATTCCTGGAGCCACCGAGGGGGCGACAATGAAAGCGTCGATTAGCGTTCGTACCCGCATCCTCGGCACGGTGGTCGTCTTTGCCCTCGCACTCTTTTTACTGGTGCAGTATCAGTACGAAGTCAAGCTCAAGGTCATTCTTAACGCCACCGAACAGAGCAAGTATGAGACCGTCGCCAACACGGTCCTCCCCGTCCTGGCGGTAAACACGGCTTTTGAGCTGAGGGAGGAGAATCGGCAATATATGACGGAGCTGGTAGAACAGAACCCGGACCTGGTACGCATTGTTCTCCGGACGGAGCAGATGGGGACGATCGACACCCAGGTGAGGGAACCGTCGGAAGGTCCCAAGATCCGTCTGCAAAAACGCCTCCCCGACCCGCAGGGCGGAAGGGCACTGGGGGACGTCACCTTCGTCTTTACCAGCCGGGTCCTGCAGATGACGGAGCATGAACAGCGGACGTTCATTGTCAGCTTCGTGCTTGTCGCGGGAGTGCTGCTGATGCTGCTGATCATCATTCTGCACTATGCCATGCGGCCGATCTACGTGCTGCTGGAGTGGATCCAGAACTTTGATCCCAAAACCGATGACATGAGTACGATGCCCGCAGCGTGTTGCGATGAGGTGCGGATGATCGAGGAGTCGATGCAGCAGATGTTTGAACGTATCCGCCACTACACATCCGAGCTCGATGAGCTCAACCGGCACCTGGACGAAAAGGTACGCGAACGCACGGACGAACTGAGCTGGACCAATGCGCAGCTCCAGGAGGAGATCCGCATTCGCGAGGAGGCGGAGCAGGCATTGAAATCGGCGAACGAGCGTTTGAAAGCGCTGAGCCGCCTGGATGTGCTGACCGGTATTGCGAACCGGCGCTCGTTCCAGGAGCACCTGACGGAGCATTGGTCGATCTGCGTACGCGAACATCTGCCGCTTTCGCTCATTATCTGCGATATCGACAATTTCAAGCGGGTCAACGACTCCTACGGACACCCCGCCGGCGACGTCGTGATCCATACGATTGCCGAGATCCTCGGCAGCGAGATCAAGCGTGCAACGGATCTGGTGGCGCGGTACGGCGGCGAAGAGTTTGCCATCATTCTTTTCAATACGGGGCATGAAGATGCCCTGGCTCTGGTCAAACGGCTGCAGGAGAAAGTGTGGGATATGCCGAAACTGCCTCCCCCGGCGGAGTCGGTGCGCGGCGTGAGTCTCAGTTTCGGCTACTGTTCGATGGTGCCGGGTCCTGCGGACAGTATCGCCAAATGTATTTCCGCGGCGGACGAGGCGCTTTACAGGGCGAAGAAAGCGGGGCGTAACCGCATCGTGTACGGCGGACGCGATCGGGTCTAGTCTACTCCGTTACGTGGTGTTTGGAGAGTTTCCGGATGACCGTATCGACCTGGGCAGTGGTCATGGCATGGTGGGGTTTGATGACGTTGCTGATATAGGCGATTTCCGTCACGGTGACGCCGAAGGGGTCTTTCTTCACGGAGTGGGGACGGCCGTTGCGCTCGGTGATCAGCTCCAGGTTCTTGCGGCTGTGGGAGAGGAAAAAGTTGAGGATATAGCCCCCGGTATGCTCCTTCTCGACCGCGATGTAGGCCCGGGCGTCGTTCGGGTTGGCAATGCCGGGGAAACGCTCTTTGAAGGCGTCGGGTTCCATATAGCCGATGTACATTTTGACGAAAAGATCGTGGTAGCGCTGCACGGTCTTGGAGAAGAGGAACTGCGTATTGATCACCCCGTTCTTGATCCGCGTCTTGTTCAGCACCCACCCCAGGGTGTTGTAGTAGCGGAACGGGTGGATTTTGAGATCTTCCGTCCCGACGATCTGCGATCCGCTGATGCGTTTGAAGGGCTTGCGTCGCGGACGTTTCTCCTGCTTCAGCCACTCGAATACGCTGGCGGCACTGTAGGGTTTGGTGACCCAGGCCGTCGCGTAATCGGGCAGGGTGCTGAGCCCCGTCACCCCTTCATTCAGGACCAGGAGGGCCTTGATGTCGTAGTGGGGAAAGAGGGTCTGCAGCAGTGCGCGTTTTTTCCGCATGCGTTTACGCAGGTTCGTCACCGAGCCTACCAGGGTCATCTCGACAAAGTAGAGCTCCTTCTCCGTAAAGAACATCGCATCGAATTCGCCGATCTCGTTGCGTTTGATGCGGTAGACGATCTGCCCCTTCCAGTTGACGGAGAGGGCGTTGGGCTGGGCCTTCGTACGTTTTTTGTGCGGCCCTTTGACGATGAACTTCTTGATGAACTTGTGCTGCTTGGCGTAGCGCAGCAGCATCTCGTAGGCGTAGTTTTCGAAGACTTCCCCTTCGAAGGAGCGGTACGCGCTCATGAAGGCGTCGCTGTCGGGACCGAGCCCCTTTTTGACCAGGGAGAGCAGGTGCTTGACGTGGTAGTCGTAGTAGAGAAGGTTATCGCCCAGTTCGCTGTCATCGAGGTTGGCGATGGCTTTGCTGATTTTGGGCAATACGACTCCTTTTCCGGGGCACCTTCGGTTTTTGGGGACATTATAGAGAAAGTCGGCTGTGAGTTCGCGAAAACCATAAGGAGTTTAACTTCAAAGGGTATAATGGAGGTATGAAGAAACGACATACCTTGATCATGGCAGCGGCGGTGTTTTTTGTCCTGCTGAGCGGATGCGGACCGGTCGAAGATGTGCAGACGCAGGACAACAATACCATCGACCTGCCGACGACGCCGGCCAACAACTGCCCGGCGGGTTCCTACTCCGAAAACGCTTTCGGATGCTACGGCGATAGCGTCCTCTTCCCGAGCGCGACGGGGGAGACGGTGGCCGAGGACGTGTGGAGCATCTACTCCCAGAGCAACACGGACCGCACCGACGGCATCGTCTTTTATGACCGCTACCAGTACGGTTACAGCTTTCAGGCGGACGGGTTCGGTTTCCAGCAAAACAGGTCCGACGGCTACAGCAGCTACTGGGAGTGGGGTGTCGCCGCGACCGGGAACCCACTCTCCGTCGGCAATTATGACGGGGTGACCCACCAGTACACCTCTACGGGCCAGGGCTACCAGGGGCAGCCGAACTGCTACGAGGTGACCGACAACGGTCAGACCCTTAAGCTCTGCCATGAAACGCTGCAGAACCAGGACGCCAATGTGTCGACGTCGGGCTACTATTACGGTCCGACGGTCAAGTTCGGGAACCTGCTCAACTACAACTTCGTCGTCGTGGGGACATGGACGATTTCGGGCTATTCGGGCAATACGGCGCCGTCGGAGACGCTCTACTTCAGCGAAAACGGGACGATATCGATCGGCAGCGGCGGCGAATGGGGCGTCAGTGCGGACGGCAAAATAATGGAGATCGCAGGGGTGCGCTATCTCGTCTTTCAATACCTCGAAGGCACCGACGCGAACTGTATCGCGACCATCGAACTCTCCGGCGGAACCGCTACATCCACGCTCTGGAAGATGTGTAAACTGTAGCAGACGCCTCCTCCCCGGCCGGCGGCCGGTTCTTTCCGTATTCTCTATCTGCGCCGAACGGCATTCATTTGCTCTTGTTTCCTCATCTGAAATAGATTATGATTGCTACATATAGTCTCGGAGGAATACGATGAAGTATGATGACGATGATGCTTCGGCCGGCAGGGAGAACCCTGCCCCCTATGATGATGACGATGATGCGGCGCCGCGGAAAAAGAGACCGGCAAAAGAGGAGTCCGAAGAGGAGCTTCCCAATGAAAAAAGAGGGTATACGGACCGCGAACGCGATATGATCGAGGCGTGGCTGAAGACGCATAAACCGACACGGGATTCATCGGAAGATGAAGAGGAGTAAAACTTCTGACGGTCGATGCTACTGTAGAGGTGCCGAAGGGCGTAAAATGTTTCTATGAGTGATGGTGTGTTCAAAGCGGGATAAAATAAAGAGGTGATGGATATGGCAGACAGGAAGGGATTCGAACCCTCGAAGCTGTTACACTTACACGCGTTCCAGGCGTGCGCCTTCAACCGCTCGGCCACCTGTCTACATTTTTTGAAGACCCGCATTATACCCGATCAATCCTCAATTTAGTTTTAAACGAAGCAGCTAGACAGAGGTATCGGCTCCGAAGTCGCTATAATTCCATTTATTAAAAGGTTGAAAAGACCTGAATAGCGGAGAGAGACGTGTTGGAATACGATATTATCGTCGTCGGCGGCGGTCACGCCGGTATCGAAGCCTCCCTTGCGGCGGCACGCATGGGCAAGAAGACCCTGCTGGTCTCCATGCTGGCCGAACAGGTGGGGGCGACGTCATGCAACCCGGCCGTCGGCGGATTGGCGAAGGGGCACCTGGTCAGAGAACTTGATGCCCTCGGCGGCGAAATGGGACTGCTCACTGACGAGGCGGGGATCCAGTACCGTATCCTCAACGCCGCCAAAGGCCCCGCCGTACGCGGCAGCCGGGCGCAGATCGATATGGACAAGTACCGCATCGCCGCGCGCAACGTCATTTTGAACACCCCGAACCTTGACCTGCTGCAGGAAACCGTCGAGTCGCTGCTGGCCGAGGGGCAGACGGTGACTGGCGTGCGAACGAACCTGCTCAACGAGTACCGCGCCAAACGCGTTGTCCTCACGACGGGGACCTTCCTCAAAGGGGTGGTACATATCGGCGAGGTGAAACAGACTGCGGGCCGTTTCGGGGAGTTCTCGGCGGAGAACCTCTCCGATTCGCTGCGCCTCCTCGGTCTCAAGGTCGGCCGCCTCAAAACGGGCACGTGCCCCCGCGTCGATTCCAAGACGATCGATTTCTCCGTGATGGAGCAGCAGCCCGGCGACGAACTGCCGAACCCCTTCAGTTTCCGGACCGACCGCGAGACGTTCGCCGAAGAGAAGCAGCAGCTCCCCTGTTACATCGCCTACACGAACGAGGATACGCACGGTATCATCGAAGGCAATTTCCACCGCGCCCCGCTCTTCACCGGCCAGATCGAGGGCATAGGCCCCCGCTACTGCCCCAGCATCGAGGACAAGATCAACCGCTTCCGGGACAAAGAGCGTCACCACCTCTTCATCGAACCGCAGACGGAGGAGAATACGGAGTGCTACATCAATGGGATGAGCACGTCGCTTCCGCCCGACGTTCAGCAGGCGATGGTCCACTCCGTGCGCGGCATGGAGAACGCGAAGATCGTCCGCTACGGCTATGCCATCGAGTACGACTACGTTGACCCGACGGAGCTGAAGCACTCCCTGGAGACAAAGAAAGTCAGCCACCTTTTCCTCGCCGGGCAGATCAACGGGACGACGGGCTACGAAGAGGCGGCGGCCCAGGGGCTGATGGCCGGCATCAACGCCGCGCTCTCGCTGGATGGGCGGGAGCCGCTGGTACTGGGCCGCGACGAAGCCTACATCGGTGTCCTGATCGACGACCTCGTCACCAAGGGAACGAAGGAGCCCTACCGCATGTTCACCTCCCGCGCCGAGTACCGTCTGCTGCTGCGCGAAGAAACTGCCGATATCCGCCTGGGCAAATACGGCCACGATGCGGGACTCATCGACGATGCGACCTTTGAGAAGTTCGAGGCGAAACGGCTGCAGATCGAGGAGGGGATGGCCCTGATCAACGCGACGGAGTACACACCCAACAAGGAGTTCCTCGCCTTTCTCGAGAGCATCGAAGAGGAGCGTGTAACGGACAAGATCAGCGCCCAGCAGCTTATCGCCCGCAAAAGCTTCACCCGTGAGAAGATGCTGAAACTGCTGCCGGAACTGGAAAAGTATGACCCCTATATCCAGGAGCAGATCATGATCGACGCGAAGTACGCCCGCTACGTCGAGAAGCAGCTCGACGAGATCGAGAAGATGAAGAAGAACATCAGCATCAAGATCCCGGAAGGGTTCGACTTTGCCTCCGTCAAGGGGCTCTCCAACGAGATCGTCGAGAAGCTCAAAACCTTCAACCCGCCGACCCTGCAGGCAGCCTCGCAGATCAGCGGGGTGACGCCGGCGGCGATCGAGATTCTACATATCTATATCAAGATGGCACAGAAAAAGGCGGCAGGATGAGACTCTTTTATTATGTACACACCGGGCACCGCATCGGCCTGGACCGTTTCCGCCGTGCGGCGACGATCATCCGCGCCCTGGGCGACGTCGACATTACCCTGCTGACCTCCGATTTCCGTATCGCCTCGATGGCCCGCGAACACGGTATCAAGCGTGCCGTCGGCGTTGACGTCGTGCGCAACATTCCCCAGATCGCGAACAACGGCGACAAGATCATCTTCGACTCCGCCGAGATCAACCCGGTGATGCTCGATGACATGACCCGCTACTTCTCGACCTTTATCCGTATCAGCGACGATCCGAACGACCAGAAACATCCCGATGAACTGCTCGTCTCCCCCTACCTCGAAGGGGAGGGGATCTTTAAAGGGGTCACGGTGGACGATACCTGGTTCGAATCCAAGCCCAAAACGATCAAACGGGCCTTCTTCTTCGGTGATGATGACTACGAGGAGGACCTGGCGGCGAACGCTTCTGCCTTTGATGGGCTGGAGCTGGAGCTGCTGGAAGGGTTCTACTGGTTCTACGGCTACGGCGGGAAGCTGGGGGAACACTTCAGCGCGCGGCACGACGAAGAGTCCTACGATACCGTGGTCGCCGGCAGCGAATGCCTGGTGACCTCTTCGCCGCAGGCGGTACTGGAACATCTGGCCGCCGGCGGCAAGCCGATCTACCTGCAGCGTGCCGACTACCCGACCGATTTCATCCCGCTCTTCGAATCTCTCACCATTCCCGTTATTCACGGTTTTAATAAGTCTGCATTATCGGCAGCATTAAACGAAGTGCAATCACATACCTATCACGCTTGTCCCAAAAATAGCGAAGAATTGGCAACCTTTCTTAAACAAAATCTAGATTTATATTGACTTAATCCTATTTTATATAAGATAGAGCGAAATATTTTATAAGAGAGGACATAACTATGGAGCAAAGCCGTAGGGGTTTTATGGGTAAAGTCTTCGGAGCGGTGGCCGGTGTCGGCGCCGTCGGAGCACTTTATGCCATGAAAAAATCGTGGGACCCGCTTCCGAGCGTCAAAGCCGCGGGTTTTACGACAGTCGATCTGAGTGCTGCCGAACCGAATAAACTGATGGTCGAAAAGTGGCGCGGGAAGCCGATTTTCATTCTGAAGAAAACACCGGAGATGGTCGCGAAACAGAGTGCCGAGCAGACGGCGCGTGACATTGTCGTCAACGGAGAGAACTTCCTGATCTGTATCGGCCTGTGTACGCACCTGGGGTGTATCCCGGCTTACCGCGAAGCGAAGCAGGACTTCAAATGTGCCTGTCACGGGGGTGAGTTCGATGCAAGCGGCATCGATACCCTTGCACCGCCGCCGAGCCCGATGGTGATCCCGCCTTTCAATGTCAAAGGCAACACGGTCGTACTGGGTGAAGAGGGCGAAACGTATCGTCAAATGAAAGATGCCGGCGTGCTGGCGTAAGTGAGGAGGGGAAATGGCACACTTTACTAAAGCAACCAGCGTACATGACTGGTTGAACCAGCGCCTGGCGATCGATACGCTGCAGCGCGTACTCTCAAAAGAGTACTGGATTCCGAAAAATATCAACTTTCTTTGGGCAATGGGGATGGTCCTGGCGTTTACGTTCGGCATCCTTCTCGTATCAGGGATTTTCCTGCTGATGTACTATCAGCCAAACGTCGACACGGCCTTTGACAGTGTCAACTATACGATCATGCGCGAAGTGGATTTCGGCTGGCTCTGGCGTCACGTTCACGCCGTTGCGGCTTCCGTCGTCTTTTTGATCATCTATATTCACATGCTGACGGGAATCTACTACGGTTCGTACAAAAAAGGCCGGGAGATGATCTGGATCTCCGGTATGCTTCTGTTCGTAGCGTTCTCCGCCGAAGCGTTCAGCGGTTACATGCTGCCGTGGGGCCAGATGAGCTACTGGGCGGGTATGGTTATTACCAACCTCTTCAGCCTCGGTTCGCTGGAATTCAATGGCCTCGTTGAATGGATCCGCGGTGACTACGTCCCGGGTCAGGCCTTCCTGGACCGCTTCTTTATGCTGCACGTCCTGCTGATCCCGCTGGCGATCCTGGGCGTCATCGGCCTGCACTTCGGTGCCCTGCGCATCCCGCACGTCAATAACCAAGACGGCGAAGAGTTCGATTTCGATGAAGAAGCAGCCAAGTATAAAGCCGGCAACAAGAAAGAGTCCAAGGTTATTGCCTTCGCGAACGACTTCCTTTCTAAGGATATGTTCGTCGTGAGCATCTACCTGATCTTCTTCTTCTACCTGGTCTTCTGGCACTTCGGTTTCGCGATGGACCCGATCAACTTCGACCCGGCCGACGGGCTGAAGACACCGCCGCACATCTATCCGGAGTGGTACTTCCTCTGGTCGTACGAGATCCTGCGTCCGTTCCCGAAAGACCCGGGCCTCGTCGCCTTCGGCTTTGCACAGGTGATCTTCTTCCTGCTGCCGTGGCTTGACCGCAGTCCGAATGCCGTGCCGGCCAGCCGCCGCGGGCTCTTCTTCTTCTGGTTCTGGGCAATGGTCGCTGACCTGATTGTCCTGACCGCGATGGGCAAGCTGCCGCCGCAGGGCGTCTACAGCACGATCGGCCTGGTTGCCGCATGGGTCTTTATCGTCCTGTGGGTGGTTCTGCCGTTCATCACAAGAAACGAAAAACGGGCATAAGGAGAAGTTGATGAAAGAATTTAAAATTTTAGCTGTTGTCATCTTCTTTACCCTGGTGACCTATTGGCTGGTTGAACCTTTTGCCCATTCACAGATGCATGCGCATGTCGAAAGCGAAGGATTCTCCTATGATGATCTTCCGCCGCTTGAGAAAACGGGCGACGCTACCCGCGGCCAGGAACTGGTCATGGGCGCGGGCGGCTGTATCGGCTGTCACAGCATTGAAGCTGCGGGCTTCCCGGCGGCAATGTCGCCGGTCGACAACAGTGCGGCCTACGGCGTCAACCCGCCGGACCTGAGCAACGCGGGCGGCATTTACGCTGCCAAGTTCCTCGCGGCCCTGATCAAGAACCCGACGCAGGCGTTGATGGTCGAGCACAAGTTCACGCCTGAGAGCGGCAAGATGCACCCGATGGTCGCCTTCTACGGCGCCGGCGGGGACATCGACCAGGAGGTTGCCGATATGGTCGCCTACCTGCAGTCTATCGCACCGAAGCCGGATCAGATCACGCCGAAGCAGGCGTTCGATACGGCCTGCGGCCGCTGCCATGCCGTCAAATACGAGAACTGGACGCAGATCGGCGAGAAACCGGCCTTCAAGAAAAAACGCGACGAACTGGTCTTCCTGACACAGGTCGAGGATTACAACGCGAACCTGATGGGCTATATGGGTAAACTCCCGCCGGATCTCTCCATGTACATCCGTTCCCGCGGTGAACACTACATCTCGACCTTTATCGAGAACCCGCAGAACCTGCTTCACGGCACGGCGATGCCGCGGGTCGGTGTCAGCAAAGACGGTGCGGAGAAGGTGATCGAGTACCTCGTAGAGGCAGGCGATCCGAAGCACGCCGAACGCGACAGCGTCGGTATCAAGGTGATGATCTTCCTGCTCGTCTTCGCGGCGGCATCCTATCTCTGGAAAAAAGAGATCTGGAAAGATCTGCACTAACGCCGGGGCCCGCGGCCCTGCCGCACCCGGTTACTTAACCCATCTCAACCCTTTCCAATCAACTTCCCGCTATAATTTCACTTTTCTAATGGATAGGATACCTTTCCACACATCAAAATATGAGGCACATTCCGAGCGATTCGGACGTCCCTTGAAAAAGAGTAGGCATTGCTGGTAGACAAGTTTGACAGGACCGTTGATTATCTCCGCGTTTCGGTAACGGAGCGCTGCAATTTCCGCTGTCAGTACTGTATGCCGGAAAAACCCTTCTCCTGGGTCCCCAAAGAGAAGCTGCTCAGTTTCGAGGAGCTTTTCGCCTTTATCAAGGTGGCCATCGACGAAGGGGTCAAGAAGATCCGCATCACCGGGGGCGAACCGCTCCTGCGCGAAGATCTCGACGTCTTCATCAAGATGATCCATGACTACAAGCCCGATGTCGACCTGGCGATGACAACCAACGCCTACCTGCTCAAGGGTGCGGCGCAGAAGCTTTATGATGCCGGGCTGCGCCGCCTGAACGTCTCCGTCGACTCCCTCAAGCCGGAGGTGGCGGAGAGGATCGCCCAGAAAGACGTTCTGGGGCCGGTTCTCGCGGGCATTGACGAGGCGCTCAAAGTCGGCCTCAAGGTCAAAGTGAACATGGTCCCGATGAAGGGGGTCAATGACGGCGAGATCCTCGACATCCTAGACTACTGCAAAGCGCGGGGAATGGTCGTGCGCTTCATCGAGTACATGGAAAACGTTCACGCCCATGATGAAGTCAAAGGGCTTGACAGCGAAGAGCTGCTCAGCATTATCGGCAGCCGCTACGCCTACAAGGACGAGGGCTTTGACGGCCACTCCCCGTCGCACTACTACAAGCTCGGCGATGGCTACGAGTTCGGCATCATCGAACCGCACAAGGACGATTTCTGTAAAAAGTGCAACCGCATCCGTCTCACGGCCGAGGGACAGCTGATTCCTTGCCTCTATTTCGACGAGGCGATGAGCATCAAGGACGCCGTCAAGCGGGGCGACATCAAAACGGCGGCCCTGATCCTCAAAGAGGTTGTCAAGAACAAACCGGAGAAGAACCGCTGGAGCGATCCGGACGGCGAGCACTCCAAGCGCGCCTTTTACGAAACGGGGGGCTGATGCTCTACCTGGTTGAACACTTCTACTCCATCCAGGGCGAGGGGCGCTATACGGGCGTGCCGTCGCTCTTTTTCCGTTTCGGCGGCTGCAATATGCGCTGCGAGGGATTCGCCTGCAGCGAGACCGCCGCGAACGGGGTGACGGTCACGGGCTGTGACACCGTCTACGCCGTCAACAAACAGCATTTCGGTGAGCAGTGGCTCTGCATCGAGCATGCCGACGAACTCATTACGATCATGAACAGCTATACCCTGCCGCCGAAAGTCGATGTCGTTATGACCGGCGGCGAGCCGCTGATCTACGCCGAGAACGAGGTCTTCACGGCCTTTGTCCGCCATCTTGTCGACCGGGGCCACCGTGTCACCTTCGAGACCAACGGCGCGATGCCCGTCGATTTTGACCGTTTCCCGGTCTACCGCGACTGTGTATTCGCCCTCTCCGTCAAACTCTCCAACAGCGGCGAGCCATTTGAGAAACGGGTACGCCCGAACGCCTTCGTCCCCATTGCGCAGCAGGCGAAAGAGGCCTACTTCAAGTTCACGATCGACCGGGACTCCATCGGTGAAAACATGGAGCACGAGATCGACGAAATCGTCGCGCATGCGCCGCAGCTCCAGGTCTACTGCATGCCTATGGGCGGCAGCCGCGCCGAGATCGAAGCCAACACCGAGGCGGTCATTGATTTCTGCAAGGCCCGCGGCTACACCTACAGCGACCGCCTTCATATCCGCATCTGGGACGCCAATAAAGGGGTATAGCCCCTCCTAGCTATGGGCGCGGAGCTTGCCCAGGATCAGCTCGAAATGCTGGATCAGGTCGTAATACTCCCGGCGATACGAGAGCGGCACGTCGACTTTCTGGATCTTCTGCAGCGCCTCTTCGAGTTTCATGACCGCTTCGCGCCGCTGTGACGCGTCATAGCTGTCCATCTCATCTTCGATCGCGTTGAGCGTTCTGTACCAGCGGTAGATCTTGGAGCGGCTGCGCCACGTCACGAGCGGCAGGAAGAGTTTCACCAGCGGGATCATCAGGGCGATGACCGGAATGAAAAGCAGCATCAGCCGTTTGATGATCGAGGCGATCCAGAAGGGGAAGAGGCTCTCCAGCCAGCTTTCGCCGTCGCGCAGATAGACCTCCGCATCGGCGTTGATGGGGAACTCCAGGCGGGCGGTGCCGGGGAACTCGCCCTCTTTGCGGAAGACGCCCGCACCGCCGTGGACCTTTTGGGCGGCGCGCAGCACCAGCCGGATAAGATCGGGATGGAGATCGTCGCGGCTGACCAGCGTCGCTGTCGCGGCGATGAGATGCTTGGTCGTTGCGGGGAGGTTGTGTTCAAGGTCCATGACCCCTTCGTCCAGCGTGACGGCATTGAGAAAGGGGTAGCGGACGGTATAAGCGTGGGTCCGGGTGAAGTCGAGCAGTTTGATCTTCGGATCGAGCAGCAGCGTCTTCGTCAGCGGCGCGAAGGCACCGATGATGCTAAAAAGCGCATCGGCGTCACCGTCAAAAAGCGCCTGGGCCCCGGCGTCGTTTCCGAGGGAGAGCAAGGTGCTGTTCTCCGGTGTGATGCCGTTCGCCCCGAGCAGCGTGAGCGCGAGGGCCTTCGTCCCGCTCCCCTCGTCGCCGACGGCAATGCGTTTGCCTTTGAGCTCGCTCAGGTTGTGCAGTTCTCCAGCGGCGGCGGAGTAGTAGACCCATATCGGTTCGTTGTACAGGCTGGCGAGGGAGGTGAAGGGCTCGCTTTTGAACGCATCGGTGCTGCCGCTCTGCACAAAAGCGATGTCGACCTTTTTCGCTTTGAGCAGCCCCAGCGCCTCCACCGAACCGTGTGTGGGAACGATCTCGACCGTGACATGCTGTTTGGCCAGCAGCGCCTTGTAGCGCAGCGCGCTTTGGAAGTAGATGCCCTCTTCGGTGCCGGTGGCAATGGTGACGTGGTCGGGGGCCAGCGGCGGGAGGAAACGGCTGCCGACATAGAGCAGCCCCAGGAAGAGGGCGAGTATGGGCAGAATGATCTTGCAGAGATGACACTTCATGACGCTATAATAACGAAAAAAGCGAAGCGGAACGATGACACGTGTTGTGCTGGCCGTCTTGATGCTGTGCCGTGTCCTGTGGGGCGCGGATACGCCCGAAGAGGCGGCAAAGAAAGCGTACCTTGCCAACATCAACGCCCTGATGGTCTTTACGACCAAGGACGGGCTCAACTCCGGGACCTATGAGTTTACCCGGGCCAATACGAGCATGTACATCATCCACCTCCCGCTGCGCTACCAGTTTGAACCTTTCGCCCCGGACCTGAACGCCTTCGTGATCGGCGGGGTGGGGTACAGCGAAACCAAGCTGACCAACGACGTCAATACGTCGACACCGCTCTCCGGCGATATTGCGCTGAGCGCGACGAACATGCTGCGCACCTACACGGGCGGGATCGGCGGGGGGCTGCGCTACCGGCCGGGGCTGGGATTCGAGATGCTCGGCGGGGTCGAGGCGATTTACTCCCGCGTCGGCGTCAGCGCCCGCGACAATAACGGCGCAGGCGACAGTGTCGGTGACCTGTTTAAAGAGAGCTACAACGCCAACATCTCCTACCGCGTTTTTTTTGCGCTGGAGTACCGGCGTGAATGGAAAGGGTATAAACCCTACGCGACACTGACCTACGACCTCTATGAGACCAAAAGCGCCATCAGTACCAAGCAGCTGAGCAAGTTTACCACCCAGACGAACGTCACCTCCTTTTCCATCGGCGGTGAAACGGCGGCGCTGGCGAACTACGACGGAATGTACCTGACGCTGGAGGGGTACCTGCGCGGCAGTTACCTGGGGGGTGACATTACACGCGTGACGCACTTCGACGGCTACGGTACGCTCGGGGGGGTCGGCTACTGGTACGTCAGCGAGGCGATGAACTATATCGAGCGCTTTTTCCTCGAAGTGAGTACGATCCAGGCCGACGGGCTCCGGGGATATAACATCGGACTGGGGTTTACGCTGGATTATTAGGTCAGTAGGCGATGCCCACGCTGAAGCGGACACTGTGGCGGTCCGAGGCCAGCGGGGAGTCGCTGTAATAGTAGTCCACGGTGATGGGCAGCGGGAGTTTGTTGAACCAGAGCGTGTCAAGCGTCAACCCCGCCGAGGTCTCGGAGGTGTAGAGGTGCGGGCTTGAGGGGTTAAAGGGTTCGAGGTCATAGTAGGCGTACCCGGCGCGCAGGGCCTCGCGGCGGAGCGAGACGGGGAAGGTGAAGAAGTACGCGGAGAGGTTGAACACCTTGCGCAGCTCCGCATCGGCTTTGAGCGCGCTTTTGGCATACGTCGTGTCGCGTAGGGTCGGCATAATGACCGTCGAGGGGTCGTTCTCTTTGAGCTTGTCGGCGATGCCCGTCGCGAGTTTGACCCCCCGGGCGTCCAAACCGGTGTCGGCGTCGCTCTGCGAGTACTGCCCGCCCAGGGCGAGATAGAACTCGTGGCTCAGGTCGCGTTCCAACGCCGCTTCCCCGCCCCAAGCAGTGTCCCCCCGGTCGAAGGCGGTATAGGGGGTCAAAGCGTAAAAGGCGTTGCGGTACATGCTGACACCGTACTGCTCACTGCGTGCCAGGGGAAGGGAGAGGGAGATAGGGGTCCGGGTGTCCGCTTCGTAGTCCTGGTAGTAGGCGGCCCTCAGCGCGCCGTACGCGTAGCCGCGCTGCCAAAAGGGGAGCTCCGCTTCCGCCGAGAAGCCGAAAGGACGGGGAGAGGGTTCGGTGGCATTGCGCTCGGGGGCGTCGATGACACCGTAGGCAGTCACGGCGAACTGCAGGAGGTACTCGCTGTTGGCGTAGCGCATCCCGCCGAGTGTGTATTCATCGACATTCCGGGTGACGAACGCGGAGAGGAGGTTACGCGTCAGCGGGTCGGCGAAGTTGAGGGAGAGGTCAAAGAGCACGCCCGCGTCGCTGTCGCTGCCCAGAGCGACGTCCGTGCCGCTGTAGTGCAGCTCAAGGGGCGAGTGGTAGGGGTGTTCGAGGTCGAGAGCCTCCGCCGATGCATTCGTTTCCGGAGGCTTCTCCCCCGCGTGCTCGAAGAAGAGGGTGACCTCGTAGGGTGTCTCGTCGATCGTTTCGAGGGGTATCTTTTGGTAGGTATAGGCATCCGCGCCCATCACGGCCGCCAGGGCATGGGTATCGTCGATGAGGCGCGCCTCGAAGATGGTGTCGGCGGGATGCGCCCGCGTGATTTTGCCGTTATCGTAGCGGAACAGTCCGGAACCGTGCGGCGTATTGGCAATGAAGTAGACGCGGCCGCGGCCGTCGACGCCGCTGACGTTCCCGTAGTAGCCCCGGAGGGAGAAGAGCGGGGTTTTGTTCCTGTAGAGGGTGCGCGTTTTGCCTTCGCCCTGCACGAAGTAGTAGAGGTTGTCCCCGCCGTCGATAAAGACGGAGGAGTTGGTGCGGGCATAAAAGCTGTCGCCGACATAGAGCTGCGGCTGGTCGAAGGAGGCGGGCACGTCGAAGTAGACGGGGGTGCCGTCGCGGAGGTACCCTTCGATGACGCGGCCGGCCGTGCCGTCAACGAGGTGGGCACCTTCCGTATAGAGTCCGGCCTCGATGCGCAGCGGAGAGGTGTAGGCGCTGCTCTGGGTCGCGTAGCGTCCTTCGGGGGTTCTGACGACTTTTCCGGCGCGGTAGCTGCCGCTTTCCCGGCTGAGCCTGCCGCTTTTTTTGTCGTAGACGACCAGCTCGGGGAAGCTTCTGCCGGTCGCGTTGACGGTGAAGTAGACGGCATCGTTGTCGCTGTTGATCGATGTGTAGAACTGGGTGGCGGCTAGGGGCTTTCCTTCAACATCCTGCATCGCTTCCGCTTCCGATGCCATCTTGTCCGCCCAGGTCTGCAGGGCCGTTTCAAAATCGTATCCGATGCTGCGCCTTGTCGTGCGATTCGTGAAGAAGGGCCAGAACCAGTTATACGAATGCAGCCGCCAGTAGGCGTTGACATCTGCCATCCCGAAGGTACTGGCCAGGTCGTACTGGTAAAACCCCCCGAGGGTGTAGAAATGCGAGCCGTAGAGGAAGTCGTAATTGGCATTGTAGACCCGTTCGGGCGTCAGGAGACCCGCCTTTGCCTGCTGCAGGGTCGCGGCCTTGAACCGGCCGCTGTAGAGCCGTCCCCCGTTGCCGTGCCAGGATTCGTTAAGAACGGCATTTCCTTCGAGCAGAAAGCTGCTTTCAACGATGTTGGGCAGGGTGAACCAGGGCAGCAGGACGAAGCCGTTGCCGAAGACGGTGTGCAGCGTGCTGGAGACGGGGTTGTCCTTGACGTTCATCTGATAGTTATGCGCGCTTTCGTGGTAGAGCAGGGTGTTCAGCCAGGAGGTCGTGCTGAAATAGTCGATCATCAGCGCCCCGCCGCCGTAGTTGATCTGGCGGTTGAGGGGATAGGGGGTGGAGAAGCCGTTGGCGATCTGGTTGTGGCTGGAGAGCAGGCCGACATAGAGCGTCTCGTCCATCGTGTAGCCGTAGAGTTTGTCATACTGCGGCAGCAGGACGTTCTCGACCGCGGCTGCTTCCCGGGCAACGGGGAGGTTCCCCTCCGTATAGATCAGTTCGCAGCCGCCGATATCGGCCGTGAAGTAGGGCACGTCGCAGGGGACGGTACTGCTTTGCAGGAGCGCTGCGTGCAGGCCAAGGGCGGGGAGTAACAGAAGGGATGCCAAACGAACCATGCGGAAAAACCTCGGGGGAGTTGCAACATTATAGTGCCTGATCTGTTACAAATCAACCGGGTTCAGTCCCGATGGGTATAATAACGGCTATGAAAGATTCCGCAAGCTACCAAAAGAAGAAGCGTTTTTTCGAGGGGATGATCACCCTTTACGGCCGCAATGCCGTGGAGGAGGTCCTGGATGATAACGCGGTCGAGATCCATGCGCTCCACCTGGCCGAGTCGAACCAGCAAGAGGGGGTGATCGACCGTATCACCGCCAAAGCCCGTGCACGGGATGTGGAGATCAAGTACCACTCCAAAGCGGCGCTGTCGCGCATATCACGGAATGCGAAACAGGATCAGGGGGTCGCCCTCGATGTCATTGCGCCGTCCTATCAAAGCGCAGAAGCGCTGCTGGAATCGCCTGCGTCAAGCGGCCGGCTTCTGGCACTCGACGGCATCCACAACCCGCAGAACCTCGGGATGATCATCCGTTCGGCGGCGGCCGGGAACATCGACGGGATCCTGCTGCCCAAACAGGGCAGCGCCAAACTCTCTCCCCTGGTCATGAAAGCGAGCGCAGGGACGCTTTTCAAGCTGCCGATCTACTACTGCGATACGCTCCCGGAGATCCTGGAGACACTGCAGGCGCAGGGGTGGAGTATTTTTGGCCTCTCCTCCCACGCCGACGCGACGCTGCACACCCTTGCCGTGCCGGCGAAGACGGTCTTCGTGCTGGGCAATGAGAGCGAGGGAATGAGCGACGCCGTGGCGGCACGCTGCAATGCACGGTTGGCTATCCCGATGCAGCGGGGGGTCGAATCGCTCAATGTCGCCGTGACGGCGGCGCTGCTGGCATTTTTGCCGGCTGGGGAGTGAGCGCATGGGACGGGTGTTGCTGGGACTGCTCCTGCTCTGTCTGGGGGCAATGGCGGAGAGCCAGTTCGAGACGGGGATGGAGCATTACCGTCAGGGAGACTACCCCACAGCGTTCGAGATTTTCAAGGCCGCGTACGAGGCGACAGAGGATGAAGACGCGGCCTACATGCTTGCCAGGATGTACGAAAAAGGGGAGGGGGTCGACGCCGACCGCGCCAAGGCGGACAGATGGTACCGCCGTTCGGCGCGGCGCTACTTCGAGGCGGCGGCAGACTCCTCACTGCACCGGGAGAACAAACGGCTGCTTTCGACCTACCGCGAACTCGACCCGGTCGAGGACAACGAGACCGCCGAGACGATCCGCAAAAGCATCATTGCCGATTTCGGCCTGAAGACCTTTCACGAGAACTACCTGCTTCCTTTCGGATACCGTGAAGGCGTGTATGACAGCTATGTGCCTTCGGACCATTACAAGAACATCGAAGCGGAACTGCAGTTGAGCTTCCGCCTCGACTTCCTTCCCAACCTATTCGGCCTGAACGAGACCTATTCGGCTGCCTACACCCAGCGCTCTTTCTGGCAGGTCTATGCCGGCTCTGCGCCCTTCCGGGAGACGAACTACCAGCCCGAACTCTTTGTCACCTTTCCGACGGCGTCGCACAAAGTGCCGATCAAGTCGGTCGCAGTCGGGTTTGCCCACCAGTCCAACGGACAGGGGAACATTACCCAGCAGGACCTCGGCGATATCAACGTCAGCAACCCCGGTGCCCTTACCCCCTATCTGCGCAACCGTTCGCGTTCGTGGAACTACGCCTGGACGGAGGCCGTTTTCCAGACGGGCAGCCTCTTTACGGCGCTGAAGTTCTGGTACCGTTTCAAAGAGAGCGAAGAGGATGACAACCCGGACCTGACCGATTACCTTGGGTACGGCTCGGTGCGCCTGGTACTGCCCTACGGTAAAAGCATGACAAGTCTTCTGCTGCGGCACAATTTCGTGACGGGCAAGGGAGCGCAGCAGCTGATCTGGACCTATCCGCTCTCGCACCGCGAGAACGTCTTCTGGTGTCTGAAAGCCTTCACCGGCTACGGCGAGAGCCTCATCGACTACAACAACTACGTGACGAAGTTTTCGATCGGGTTCAGCTTTTCGCGCTAGCGGCGCCTAGGAGAACATGATCTCGTAGGGGCGGCGGATCGCTTCGACGACCTCGCCGACGCTCATATGGCGGCTTTTGCGCAGGAACTCCCGGCCGTCGAGAAAGACGAGGAGGGTCGGGATCGCGAAGACGCTGTAGTGCGAAGCGATCTCGGGGGATTCGGAGATATCGATACTGACGATCTCGACGGCGTCGAAGTTGGTTTCGATCGCGTCGACGAGTTTGGGCTTGAGGGCGTGGCAGACGTTGCAGGTCGGTGCGCTGAAATAGAGCATGACCGCCGGTTTTTCCCGGAGGATGTTTTCGATCTCTGTGAGTGTTTGCATAACCGAATTTTACCATGCCTTAGCACGGTTTATCTGTGCACGCCTTGCAAGAAGTGCTCTCGGAGTGCGGGCTCTCCGCCGAGGATGCAGCGAAGCGGAATTTCGCAACGCAGTGAGGACAAAACATAGCGTTAGCGTAGGCAGCCGGGCTTTTGCTCGGGAGCCGTTATGACTTATAGGATATCGAAGACCGCTTCGCGCTTGCCCTTTTTCTCCAGAATCTCCCGGCAGGCGAGGCCGGGGATCTGCGAAGCGAGCAGGGCATCAACTGTCTCATAGCGCTGCTGAGAGAGGTGGCGCAGTACGATGCCGCGGTACGCCTTCGCCCAGTGGCTCACCACTTTCCCCTCTTTCATGAACTTCATCGTTGTGACCGGCCGGGAGGGTTTGAAGAACTTGTCGTAGTAGCCTGCCCGCAGGTCGAGGATCTCGCCGTCGCCGATCAGGGCGTCGAGCGCGGCGTTAAACGCATCCTTATAATAGCGTTCGGGCGCGATGTCGCCGACCGTGTTGCCCTGCTTTACTTTATAGGTGGGGATGAGGTCGCCGCCGCGCAGCGGGCCGAAGAGGTTGGAGAAGATGACGAGCCGTTCCTGCAGATAGGCGCTCGCTTCCGTGTCGAGGGAGGGGTAATCGAGGTAGTCGTAGGCGACGCCGTCGTAGCGTTCAACGGCGGGCATGGTCGGTGCGCTGTAGAGGTCGGCGATATAGGCCCGGGCGTCCTCGGCTTTTTTCAGACCGAAAAGGGCGAGCACAGCATCCTGGTCCTGGCCGTTAACCAGGCGGTTGTAGGCATCGAGGATGGGGCCGCGGTCCGCCAGACCGAAGAGGAGATGTTCCTCGCTGAGGTTGGCGGAACTGCCGCCGGCGCGTTTTCCTTCGGAGGGGGAGAAGAGGGTGTAAATCATGCTGAAATCTCTTTTTTGCATATTGTACAAAATTTTTTCATTTTAGTCTTGACATTGCGTGTGGAATCGACTATAATTCTGGCTCAATTTCAAATACGCCGGCATAGCTCAGCTGGTAGAGCAACTGATTTGTAATCAGTAGGCCCGGGATTCGACTTCTCGTGCCGGCACCATTTCGAAATTGAATTTTCATTTAGAAACAGTGTTAGACCAGATTTAACAGGCCGTGGTGAGATACTCAAGTGGCCAACGAGGGCAGACTGTAAATCTGCTGGTTTTTACCTTCGGAGGTTCGAATCCTCCTCTCACCACCATTGCGGGAATAGCTCAGTTGGCTAGAGCGTCAGCCTTCCAAGCTGAGGGTCGCGAGTTCGAGTCTCGTTTCCCGCTCCACTGGGAGCTGTAGTATAAGTTGTTTACTACTTCACAACTACATAAATAGTTTTTAGTTTCCCATTATTACTTTATCGATTACATGCCCAGTTAGCTCAGAGGTAGAGCACTTCCTTGGTAAGGAAGAGGTCGGCAGTTCAATTCTGCTACTGGGCTCCACGGAACGTTTGGGTACGTTTCACTGTAATGCCAAAGTAATAATTGGAGCCTAAAAAGCTATTTTGTACGCTTTATCTGGTATAATTCCGTTTCCATTAATTCTTAAAGTCGGAGGACACAATGGCAAAAGAAAAATTTGAACGTACGAAACCGCACGTTAACATCGGTACCATCGGTCACGTTGACCACGGTAAAACTACACTGACTGCTGCGATCACAGCGGTACTCGCTACTAAAGGTGAAGCGGAGCTGATGGACTACGATCAGATCGACAACGCACCGGAAGAGCGCGAACGCGGTATTACGATCGCAACGTCTCACGTTGAATACGAAACAGACAACCGCCACTATGCGCACGTTGACTGTCCGGGCCACGCCGACTACGTTAAGAACATGATTACGGGTGCGGCACAGATGGACGGTGCGATCCTCGTTGTTTCTGCAGCTGACGGCCCGATGCCGCAAACACGTGAGCACATCCTCCTCTCTCGCCAGGTCGGTGTCCCTTACATCGTTGTCTTCATGAACAAAGAAGATATGGTTGACGATGAAGAACTCCTCGAGCTCGTCGAGATGGAAATCCGCGAACTGCTCGACCAGTACGAGTTCCCGGGTGATGACACTCCGATCGTTGCAGGTTCTGCACTCAAAGCACTGGAAGAAGCAAAAGCTGGTGAAGTTGGCGAGTGGGGCGAAAAGATCCTCAAGCTGATGGACGAAGTTGACGCGTACATTCCGGAGCCGGAGCGCGAAACAGACAAAGACTTCCTGATGCCGGTTGAGGACGTATTCTCTATCTCCGGTCGTGGTACAGTTGTTACTGGTCGTGTTGAACGCGGTCAGGTCTGTGTCGGTGAGGAAATCGAGATCGTCGGTATCAAAGACACTCAGAAAACTACGGTTACTGGTGTTGAAATGTTCCGTAAAGAGATGGATTGTGGTGTTGCGGGTGACAACTGTGGTGTCCTCCTCCGCGGTATCGCAAAAGAAGCTGTTGAGCGTGGCCAGGTTCTCTGTAAGCCGGGTTCAATCACGCCGCACACTAAGTTCGAAGCAGAAGTCTACATCCTCTCCAAAGAGGAAGGTGGCCGCCATACTCCGTTCTTCAACGGTTACCGCCCGCAGTTCTACGTCCGTACAACAGACGTTACTGGTGCGATCACTCTGCCGGAAGGTACAGAGATGGTTATGCCGGGTGACAACGTTGCCATCGTCGCTGAGCTTATCGCTCCGATCGCGATGGAAGAAGGTACACGCTTCGCGATTCGCGAAGGTGGCCGTACAGTCGGCGCCGGCGTCGTTTCAAAAATCCTTGCGTAATCGGGTTACCCGATTCGCAAACTAGGAAGAAACCATGCGTGAAAATATCCACCTCGCTTGTGAGAAGTGCACACGTCGCAACTACCACACAAGCAAAAACAAGAAGACACACACTGAGAAGTTCTCTGTGCGCAAATACTGCAAGTTCTGCCGCGAACATACGGTTCACAAAGAAGCAAAACTGTAAGTTGTTCTCCCGCTCGGGAGAATCATAGGCGAATAGCTCCAATGGTAGAGCGCCGGATTCCAAATCCGATGGTTGGGGGTTCGAGTCCCTCTTCGCCTGCCACATTCCTGATCAATGCAGCCTAGGGGCTTCAGTTATCGCGAATGTCAATGGGTACCTCGAAAAATCTCCGCGTCAGGTTCTTCGAGGTGCGCAAGAGGAATAGAAATGAAATCAACACTTAACAGTTATGTCAGAAACGCCCGCATCGAGCTCTCTAAAGTCATTTTCCCGACTAAAGCGCAGGTGAAACAGGCGTTCATCGCCGTCGTGGTGGTTGTTGCTTTCGTTTCGATCTTTTTGGCACTTGTAGACCTGATCATGTCTTCATCACTGTCAGCGATTTTGGGCTAAGGGAGAACATATGGCACATCAATGGTATTCTATCCAGACCTACGCAGGCAGTGAACGCAGCGTTAAAAACGCGATCCTCAACCTTGTCGACGAGCACAACCTTGCCGAGAAGATCAAAGAGGTCGTCGTCCCGACGGAAGACGTCATCGAGGTCAAAGACGGAAAGAAAAAGATCAGTGAACGTTCCCTCTATTCCGGTTACGTTTTTATCAATGTCGATCTTGATACGCCTACGCAGCACCTGATCCAGTCACTGCCGCGCGTTTCCGGTTTCATCGGTGAGGCCAACCACCCGACGCCGCTGAGCGAAAACGACATTAACACGATCCTCGACCGCGTCGAGAACCGCGCGGCGCCGAAACCGAAGGTCTACTTCGAAAACGGCGAGATGGTTCGTATCATCGACGGTCCGTTCGCGAACTTTACGGGCACGGTCGACGAGTACGACCTCGAGCACGGTACGCTCAAACTGAACGTTTCGATCTTTGGGCGCAGCACCCCGGTGGACATTTCGTACACCCAGGTCGAAAAAATTATTTAATCTTACAAAGGAAAAGGAAGCACAATGGCAAAGAAAGTCATGGGTTATATCAAGTTGCAAATTCAAGCCGGCGCTGCCAACCCGGCACCTCCGGTCGGTCCTGCGCTGGGTCAGCGCGGCGTCAACATCATGGAATTCTGTAAAGCATTCAATGAGAAGACAAAAGACAAAGCGGGCTTCAAAGTTCCGACCATTATTACGGTCTACAACGACAGAAGCTTCTCTTTTATCACAAAACAGCCGCCGGCATCTGCACTGCTGATGAAAGCAGCCGGCATCAAGAAGGGTTCTGACAACCCGCTGAAAAACAAAGTCGCCAAGATCACTAAGGCACAGCTGATGGAAGTCGTCAAGATGAAAATCGCCGACCTTAACACCGACGACGAAGAGCAGGCAGCAAAGATTCTTGCCGGTTCCGCTCGTGCGATGGGCCTCGAAATTACAGAGTAACTGTAACCAATCGAACTATCTTCGACCGCAAAGATAGAAAAAAACTGCGGCAGAATAAATTCAGGAGAATAAAATGGCTAGCAAGCGTTATAAGCAGCTGAATGAAAAAATCGACGCAGCGAAACAGTACAGCGTCGTTGAAGCGGCAGCGTTCGTCAAAGAACTGCAGTCTGCGAAATTTGATGAAACGGTTGAAATCGCGATGAACCTGGGTGTTGACCCGCGCCACGCTGACCAGATGGTCCGCGGTGCCGTTGTGCTTCCTCACGGTACAGGTAAAAAAGTTCGCGTTGCCGTTTTCGCCAAAGGTGCGAAAATCGACGAGGCAAAAGAAGCCGGTGCTGATATCGTCGGTACGGATGAACTCGTTGAGATGATCCAGGCGGGCAACATGCCGTTTGACGTTGTTGTCGCTGCACCGGACTGTATGGGTGTCGTCGGTAAGATCGGTCGTATCCTCGGGCCAAAAGGCCTGATGCCGAACCCGAAAACGGGTACGGTAACACCGGACGTCGCTACCGCAGTCAAAAACGTCAAAGGCGGCCAGGTCGCTTTCCGTGTTGACAAAAAAGGTAACATCCACGCCGGTATCGGTAAAGCAAGCTTCGACGCTGACAAGATCGCGGAGAACGTCAAAGCGTTCGTCGCAGCGATCAACAAGCAGAAGCCGGCTTCTTCCAAAGGCCGCTACATCAAGAACGCTGCGCTCTCTCTGACGATGAGCCCGGCGCTCAAATTTGACGTCGCCGAACTGGCAGACATCAAGTAATTTCTTCCCCTCCGGGGGACGGAAGTCTTGCGTTTGACATCACGGATGCCAGACGCAAGATTTTCACTAAACGAAGATCTGAAATCTTTGGACTGAAGAGAGTTGGGGGCAGCCTGTGCTGCTTAATCGGCCTTTCCCCGCCCCGCTTGAAGTTAAAGTCTGGAAAGGAGAACGAATGACAAGAGCTGAAAAAACGGAAGTCGTCAACTACCTCACCGGTGAATTCGGAAGTGTTGCGGCCGTCGTTATCTGTGACTATAACGGTCTTGGTGTTGCTGACCTCGAAGAACTGCGCGGTATGGCACGTCAAAGCGATGCGAAAGTTCAGGTTGTTAAAAACACCCTGGCGAACATTGCTCTGGCAAACGCAGAGATGACAGGCGTCGAGCTGAAAGATATGAACATCTTCATCTGGTCCGACGACGTTATCGGTGCGGCGAAAGTTGCGGCGGATTTCGCAAAGAAAAACGAGAAACTGAGCATCAAAGCCGGTTACCTCGACAAAGAGCCTGCGGACAAAGCGAAAATTGAAGCTTTCGCAAAACTCCCGGGTCGCAACGAACTGCTTGGCATGCTGGCTGCTACCTGGATGGCACCGCTCACCAACTTTACGATCGGTCTCGATGCGCTTAGAAAGAAGCGCGAAGAAGAGGCTTAATTACTTTTACTAAAACCATTAGGAGATAAAAATGGCTGTCACTAAAGAAGACGTACTCGAGTACATCTCTAACCTTTCCGTTCTCGAACTGTCCGAACTTGTTAAAGAGTTCGAAGAAAAATTCGGCGTATCTGCTCAGCCGGTCGCTGTTGCCGGCGCTGCTGTAGCTGCTGAAGCTGCCGAAGAAAAAACTGAATTTGACGTTATCCTCAAAGACGCTGGTGCGAAGAAGATCAACGTTATTAAAGTTGTCCGCGGCCTGACTGGTCTCGGCCTCAAAGAAGCGAAAGAAGCGGTTGAAACTGCCGGTTCTGTCATCAAAGAAGGCGTCGACAAAGAGACTGCCGAAGCTGCAAAGAAAGAACTCGAAGAAGCTGGCGCTTCTGTCGAACTCAAGTAAGTTTCACTATCATATCGGAAGGCCTTGCCTTCCGAGCTTTTTTCCGGGCGCTTTTGCCATCCGTTTTTGTACGGCTGGCAAAAGTGCCCTTACGTCGTTTATGGCAGGGACGCCTGCTTAGACACTGCACTTACTGAACCGCTTTCAGTAATTTAACTTCATTCGAGGTAGCCTATATGTTAAACACACTCTACTCCGGAAACCGCTTACGTGTTGACTTCGCTAAAACCCCGCAACAGATCGATGTTCCTAACCTCCTTCAACTGCAGCTGAGCTCTTACGAAAATTTTTTGATGATGGATCAGAAGGATCGCGCCGAGAGCGGCCTGGAACGTGTATTCCAGTCTGTCTTCCCGATCCATGATGCCCAGAACCGCATTACGCTTGAGTACATGGGTTCTGAAATCGGTACGCCGAAATACACCGTACGCGAATGTATGGAACGTGGACTCACCTACTCCGTCTCCCTGCGCATGAAGACCCGCCTGGTCCTCTGGGAACGCGATGAGAACACGAAAGAGAAAAAAGGTGTCAGCGAGATCAAAGAACAGTCGATCTTTATCCGCGACATTCCGCTGATGACGGACCGTACCTCCTTCGTCATTAACGGTGTCGAACGCGTTGTCGTCAACCAGCTCCACCGTTCCCCGGGCGTTATCTTCAAAGAAGAGGAAGCGACGACGGCCGGTAACAAACTGATCTATACCGGTCAGATCATCCCGGACCGGGGTTCGTGGCTCTATTTCGAGTACGACCCGAAAGACATCCTCTACATGCGCATCAACAAGCGCCGTAAAGTGCCTGTCACGATTATGTTCCGTGCCCTGGGGTACAGCAAACAGGATATCCTGAAGCTCTTCTACCCGCTTCAGACGATCGAGATTGTCGACAACGCCTTCCTGATGCCGTTTGAGCCGGAACAGTTCGACGGACGCCTGGAGTTCGACCTCCGCGACGAATCCGGCGAAGTCCTCGTCGCGGCCGGCAAACGCCTCTCTGCGAAAAAAGCGCAGAAGATGGTCGAAACCGGCACGACGCGTGTCCAGTACCCGGTCGAAGTGCTCTGCGAACGCCACCTGGCCGAGCCGATCATCAACCCGGAAACGGGCGAAGTCCTTTTCGACACGATGACTTCCATCGACGAGATGAAGCTCAAGAAGATCGCGGAAGCGGGCATTGGCTCCTTCGTCATCGCGAACGACCTGGCCTCCGGCGTCGACAGCTCCATCATCAACGCGTTCCTGGCGGATGCGGACTCGCTGAAACTGCTCAAGCAGACTGAAGAGCTCGAAGACGAGAATGACCTGGCCGCGATCCGTATCTACAAGGTAATGCGCCCGGGCGAACCGGTCACGAAAGAGGCGGCGAAAGCCTTCGTCAACCAGCTCTTCTTTGACCCGGAACGTTACGACCTGACCCGCGTCGGCCGTATGAAGATGAACCACAAACTTGGCCAGGAGATCCCGGAGTACGTCACCGTGCTCACCAACGAGGATATCATCAACACGGTCAAGTACGTCATCAAAGTCAAGAACGGCAAGGGCCACATCGATGACCGCGACCACCTCGGTAACCGCCGTATCCGCTCCATCGGTGAGCTCCTCGGCAACGAGCTGCACAACGGTCTTATCAAGATGCAGAAGGCGATCAAGGACAAGCTCTCCACGATGAGCGGACCGATGGCCGAACTGATGCCGCACGACCTGATCAACTCCAAGATGATCACTTCGACAATTATGGAGTTCTTCTCCGGCGGTCAGCTGAGCCAGTTCATGGACCAGACGAACCCGCTGTCAGAAGTAACGCACAAGCGCCGTCTCTCCGCGCTGGGTGAAGGTGGTCTCGTCAAGGAGCGTGCGGGCTTCGAAGTCCGTGACGTTCACCCGACGCACTACGGCCGTATCTGTCCGATCGAGACCCCGGAGGGTCAGAATATCGGTCTGATCAACACCCTGGCAACCTACGCGAAGGTCAACGAGCACGGCTTTATCGAAGCGCCGTACAACGTTGTCAAAGACGGTATCGTCCAGTACGGTGACGAGAACGTCATCTACCTGACGGCGACCCAGGAAGAGGGGATGACCATCGCCGCGGCATCGAACAAGGTTGATGCAAACGGCCAGTTCGCCGAAGAGCTCATCGAGCTTCGCAAAGACGGTGAAATCATTCTCGGTTCGCCGAAAGATGCAGAGTACATGGACCTCTCGTCCCACATGGTCGTCGGTGTCGCCGCATCACTGATTCCGTTCCTGGAACACGACGACGCGAACCGCGCCCTCATGGGATCGAACATGCAGCGCCAGGCCGTACCGCTCCTCAAGCCCTCCGCACCGATGGTCGGAACGGGTATCGAGAAGCTTGTCGCCCGCGATGCGTGGGAGAGCGTCAAGGCGAAGCGTGCCGGTGTCGTCGAGAAGATCGACGCCCGCCACATCTACGTCATCAGCAAGGACGAAGAGGGTGCGGTCATCGACTACTACCCGCTGCAGAAGAACCTGCGTACCAACCAGAATACGACCTTCGGCCAGAAGCCGATCGTCAAGGTCGGCGAGCACGTCGAAGCAGGCCAGGTTATTGCCGACGGTCCGAACATGGATCAGGGTGAACTTGCCCTCGGCCAGAATGCCCTCGTCGCATTCATGCCGTGGAACGGTTACAACTTCGAGGATGCTATCGTCATCTCCGAGAAACTGATCCGCGAAGATGCGTATACCTCCGTCCACATCTATGAAAAAGAGGCGGAAGCGCGCGAACTGAAGCACGGTGTCGAAGAGATCACCCGCGACATCCCTAATGTCCGTGACGAGGACCTCGCGCACCTGGACGAAAGCGGTATCGTCAAGATCGGTACTTATGTCAACGGCGGCATGATCCTCGTCGGTAAGGTCTCTCCGAAGGGCGAAGTGAAGCCGACGCCGGAAGAGCGCCTCCTGCGGGCCATCTTCGGTGAAAAAGCGGGCCATGTTGTCAACAAGTCGCTCTACTGCCCGCCGAGCATGGAAGGTGTCGTCGTCGACGTCAAGGTCTTTACGAAAAAAGGCTATGACAAAGATCCGCGTACCCTCGAGATGGAAAAAGCGGAGCGCGACGAGCTCGAGCGCGAGCACTACGACCGCCTGCTCATGATCGACAAAGAGGAGATGATGCGTGTCGTCTCCCTGCTGACGAAGTCGCCGCTGGAAAGCGATGTAACGGCGAACGGTACATCTTACAGCGCCGGTGACCTGATCAAGGCGGAAGACCTTGAGAACGTCAACCGCTTCGCGATGAACAACATCGTTAAAGCGTACAGCGAAGAGGTCCAGGCGAAGTACAATAAGACGAAGAACCACTTCCAGAAAGAGAAGAAGAAGTTCCGCGACGAGCACGAAGAGAAGCTGACGATCCTTGAAAAAGACGACATCCTCCCCAACGGCGTCGTCAAGTACGTCAAGGTCTACATCGCGACGAAGCGCAAGCTGAAAGTCGGGGACAAGATGGCCGGTCGTCACGGGAACAAGGGTATCGTCTCCACGATCGTCCCGGAAGTCGACATGCCGTATATGGCCAATGGCCGTTCCGTCGACGTCTGTTTGAACCCGCTGGGGGTTCCGTCGCGTATGAACATCGGTCAGATCCTTGAGATGCACCTTGGGATGGTCGGGCGTGAACTCGGCTACCAGCTCCAGGAACAGTTCGAACAGGAGCAATCAAACCTGATCGCTACCCTGCGCGGTAAACTCTCCGAGATTGCAAGCGCAGCTCGCCTGATGAAACTCGAGGATGCCGTTGCCAAGATGAGCGACGACGAAATCCTGAAATTCGGCCGTGACTGGGCGAAGGGCGGGGTCCGCTTCGCGACACCTATTTTCGAAGGGGTCAACGCCGAAGAGTTCGAGAACCTCTTCGCGATGGCGAAGATGGATAAAGACGGTAAAACCGTCCTGTTCGACGGTAAGACCGGCGAGCAGCTCAAAGAGCGTGTCAACGTCGGTTACATGTACGTCATCAAACTGCACCACCTGGTCGATGAGAAGGTCCACGCCCGTTCCACGGGGCCGTACTCTCTCGTTACCCAGCAGCCGGTCGGCGGTAAGGCCCTCTTCGGTGGTCAGCGCTTCGGGGAGATGGAAGTATGGGCTCTCGAGGCCTACGGTGCTTCCGCGGTCCTCAAAGAGATGCTGACGATCAAGTCCGATGACGTCGACGGTCGTGTCGCGGCGTACAAAGCATTGACAAAAGGTGAAAGCGTGCCGGAATCCGGTATTCCTGAAACGCTGTTCGTACTGACAAAAGAGCTGCAATCCCTTGCGCTTGATGTAGAGATTTTTGACGAGGTGGAAGACGATGAGCAAATTAGTGCCGATTGAAGTAACGGAAGAGAATCGCCCGAAGGACATTAAACAGCTGCAGTTCCGCCTGGCGAGCCCGGAGAAGATCCTCTCCTGGAGCCACGGCGAAGTCAAAAAGCCGGAGACAATCAACTACCGCACCCTGAAACCGGAGCGCGACGGCCTTTTCTGTGCCAAGATCTTCGGTCCGGTCCGCGATTACGAGTGTCTCTGCGGCAAATACAAGAAGATGCGCTACAAGGGTGTCGTCTGTGAGAAGTGTGGCGTTGAAGTCACGACTTCCAAAGTCCGCCGTACCCGCATGGGTCACATCGACCTGGTCACGCCGGTAGCGCACATCTGGTACGTCAGCTCCCTGCCGAGCCGTATCGGTACCCTCCTCGGTGTCAAGATGAAAGACCTCGAGCGCGTACTCTACTACGAAGCGTACATCGTCAAAAGCGGCGGCGAAGCGTTCTATGATGCGGAACAGAGCGCCCCGGTTCTGAAGTACGACGTCCTCAACGAAGAGCAGTACCGTACCCTGTACCAGCGCTACAGCGAGAGCGGTTTCGTTGCCCAGATGGGTGGCGAGGTTATCCGTGACCTGCTCGACGACATCGACCTCGTCGAGCTCTTCTCCGTCCTCAAAGAGGAGATGGAGGGGACCCGTTCCGAAGCGAAGCGCAAAACGATCGTCAAGCGTCTGAAGGTCATCGAATCCTTCCTGAATTCCGGGAACAACCCGGCATGGATGATGCTCTCGGTTCTGCCGGTTCTGCCGCCGGATCTGCGTCCGCTGGTTTCTCTGGACGGGGGCAAGTTCGCCGTCTCCGACGTCAACGACCTCTACCGCCGTGTTATCAACCGTAACCAGCGTCTGAAGCGTCTGATCGAGCTCGAAGCGCCGGAGATTATCGTGCGCAACGAGAAGCGTATGCTTCAGGAATCCGTTGACGCCCTCTTCGACAACGGCCGCCGTGCCAATGCCGTCAAGGGTGCGAACAAGCGTCCGCTGAAATCCCTCTCCGAGGTCATCAAAGGTAAACAGGGACGTTTCCGTCAGAACCTTCTCGGTAAGCGTGTCGACTTCTCCGGCCGTTCCGTCATCGTCGTCGGTCCGGACCTCAAGATGGACCAGTGCGGTCTGCCGAAAAAGATGGCCCTTGAGCTCTTCAAGCCGCACCTGATCGCGAAGCTCGAAGACAAGGGTTACGCGACAACGGTCAAAGCGGCCAAGAAGATGATCGAAGACCAGACCAACGAAGTCTGGGAGTGTCTTTCAGAGATCGTCGAAGGCTATCCGATCATGCTCAACCGTGCGCCGACGCTGCACAAACTCTCGATTCAGGCCTTCCACCCGCGCCTGATCGACGGTAAAGCGATCCAGCTGCACCCGCTCGTCTGTGCGGCCTTCAACGCCGACTTCGACGGTGACCAGATGGCGGTCCACGTGCCGCTCTCCGCCGAGGCGATTGCGGAAGCGAAAGTGCTGATGCTCTCATCCATGAACATTCTGCTTCCGGCCTCCGGTAAAGCGATCGCGACACCGTCGCAGGATATGGTCCTCGGGATCTACTATATCTCCCTGGAGAAGAATGGCGTCGTCGGTTCGAACAAACTCTTCGCCAATGTTGACGAGATCCGTATCGCGCTGGAGCAGGGTGCGCTTGATCTGCACGCCCGCATCCGTACCCGTGTCGACGGACGCATGATCACGACGACGGTCGGCCGCCTTCTTATCAAGGAGATCCTGCCTGACTTCGTCCCGGTCGATCTGTGGAACCGCGTCATGAAGAAAAAGGCGATCAACGCCCTGGTCGACTACGTCCAGAAACACGGTGGCATCGCTGTTACGGCGGGCTTCCTTGACCGTCTGAAGAACCTCGGTTTCAAACATGCGACGGAAGCGGGTGTCTCCATCTCCGTTGACGACGTTATCGTCCCGGAAGAGAAGCCGGAACTGATCGCGCAGTCCAAGGCGAAGGTCAAAGAGATCCAGAAGCAGTACGAAGCGGGTCTTCTGACCGAGCAGGAGCGCTACAACAAGATCATCGACGTCTGGACCGACGTTAACAATACGCTTGCGGGCGATATGATGCATCTGATCGAGAACGACAAAGCCGGGTTCAACTCCATCTACATGATGGCCGACTCCGGGGCGCGGGGTTCTGCAGCCCAGATCCGTCAGCTCGCCGGTATGCGGGGTCTGATGGCGAAGCCGGACGGCTCGATCATCGAAACGCCGATTATCTCGAACTTTAAAGAGGGTCTGAACGTCCTCGAGTACTTTATTTCGACCCACGGTGCCCGTAAAGGTCTCGCGGATACCGCGCTTAAGACCGCGAATGCCGGTTACCTGACGCGTAAACTCGTCGACGTCGCGCAGAACGTGAAGATCGTCGAGGATGACTGTGGTTCCCACGAGGGGATCGAGATCACGGATATCTCCATCGGTAACGAAATGATCGAACCGCTCGAAGACCGTATCTACGGCCGCGTACTCGCGGAAGACGCGATCGACCCGATCACCAACGAGATCCTCTACCCCGAGGGCGAGCTGATCGACGAGATCAAGGCGAGCAAGATCGTCGAAGCGGGCATCAAGTCGGTACATATCCGCACACCGGCGACCTGTAAGTCCGAAGGCGGCGTCTGTGCGCTCTGTTACGGTAAAAACCTCGGAACGGGCGAACTGGTCCGCAAAGGGGAAGCCGTCGGTATTATCGCGGCGCAGTCGATCGGGGAACCGGGTACGCAGCTGACCCTGCGTACCTTCCACGTCGGTGGTACGGCGTCCAGTACCCGTGAAGAGCGCCAGGTCACGGCAACGAAGAAAGGTTTCATCCGTTACTACAACCTGAAAACCTATAAGAACCAGGAAGGCAAGAACATCGTTGCCAACCGCCGTAATGCGGGTGTGCTCCTGGTCGAGCCGAAGATCAAGGCACCGTTCGACGGTACGATCGACATTCAGTCGATCCACGACGAGGTCCTTATCAGCGTCAGCAACGGGGACCAGACCCAGCGCTATACCCTGCGTAAGACCGAGGTCGCCCGTCCGAACGAACTGGCCGGCGTCAGCGGTAAGATCGAAGGGAAGTTCTACCTGCCGTACGAAAGCGGCGCGACGGTAACGGCACACGAATCGATCGTAGAAACAATCCGCGACGGCTGGAACGTTCCGAACCGTATCCCGTACGCCTCCGAGCTTCTCGTCGATGACGGTGCACCGGTCACACAGCGCGTCGAAGCGGGTGCGAAGGGTACGGTCAAGTTCTTCCTCCTCAAAGGGGATTACCTTGAGCGCTACGATGCGATCAGCAAAGGGTACGAAGTCACCGAGAAGGGGCTCTTCGCCGTGGTCGTCGACGCCGACGACCGTGAAGCGAACCGCCACTACATCGCCCGCGGCTCCATCGTCGACATCGACGATGATGCGTCAGCGGATGCGGCGACGGTTATTGCTCATGCCGCGACGACGGAATCGCTCGTCATCGCCGAGTGGGACCCGTACTCCAATCCGATCATCTCCGAAGCGGCCGGTACGGTCAAGTTCGAAGATGTCATTCCGGGCGTCACGGCCTCCGAACAGTTCGACGAACTGACGGGCAAAACGCGTCTGATGATCAACGAATACATCGCGCCGGAGTACAAGCCTGCCATCGTACTCGCTACGGAAGCCGGCGAGCTTATCCGTTATTCGCTCGAGCCGAAAACGGCGGTCTTCGCCCAGGACGGTGCGGACGTCAACGTTGCCGACATCCTGGCGAAGACGCCGAAAGCGCTCCAGAAGTCACGGGACATTACCGGGGGTCTTCCGCGGGTTTCCGAGCTCTTCGAAGCGCGTAAACCGAAAGATGTCGCCCTCATCGCCGAGATCGACGGTGTTGTCAGCTTCGGCAAGCCGCTGCGCGGCAAGGAACGTATCATCATTACCGGTGAAAACGGCATCATGAAAGAGTACTTTGTCGACAAGAACCAAAACGCCCTGGTCCACCCGGGCGAATTCGTTCACGCCGGCGAACGTCTCTCCGACGGTATGGTCTCGAGCCACGAGATCCTGCGCATCCTCGGTGTCAAAGCGCTGTACAACTACCTGGTCAGTGAAGTCCAGCAGGTCTACCGCCGCCAGGGGGTTAACATCGCGGACAAACACATCGAGGTCATCTTTACCCAGATGATCCGCCAGGTCAAGATCGTCAAGTCCGGCGATACGAAGTTCATTCAGGGCGACCTCGTCTCGAAGAACCGTTTCAAAGAGGAGAACGAGAAGATCCTGCGCCTGGGCGGCGAGCCGGCGATCGCCGAGCCGTTCCTGGTCGGTATCACCCGTGCCTCTGTCAGTGCGGACTCGATCATCTCCGCGGCGTCCTTCCAGGATACGACCAAGGTCCTGACCGAAGCGGCGGTCTCCGCGAAGATCGACGACCTGACCGATATGAAAGAGAACGTCATCATCGGTCGTACGATCCCGGCCGGTACCGGTATGTACAAAGAGTTCACGATCGACTTCGACGCGTAAGCATCTCTCTCGCGGGGCTGCCCCGCACCCTCACTCCCCTTTCTCTTAAGATAAGCTAAAATTCAACTAAACTTTAGTATTATTTCGCGTTCAATACTCTCTCGTGAGAAGTATCTACTGGAACATTTTAAATTATGAAAGGATTCAAATGCCTACAATCAATCAGTTGATTCGTAAAGAGCGCAAGGCTGCGATCAAGAAATCCAAGTCTCCTGCACTCGTAAACTGCCCGCAGCGCCGCGGCGTCTGTACGCGCGTTTACACGACAACACCGAAGAAACCGAACTCGGCGCTTCGTAAAGTCGCAAAAGTCCGCCTGACATCAGGATTCGAGGTTATCTCTTACATCGGTGGTGAAGGTCACAACCTGCAAGAGCACTCTATCGTTCTCGTACGCGGCGGTCGTGTCAAAGACCTTCCGGGTGTTAAGTATCACATCGTTCGCGGTGCGCTCGATACTGCCGGTGTTGCCAACCGTACGGTTGCACGTTCTAAATACGGTACGAAACGTCCGAAGAAATAAGAACGTCCCTATAGTCAAGCATTGAGTATCGGGGGATTGCCCTGAGAAGATGTGAATACAAAGCGAGAGCTTTGAGTAAATTTTGAAAAAAATTGAAGCAAATAAGGAAATACAATGCGTAGAAGAAGAGCGCCCGTCCGTGAGATTATGCCTGACCCGGTTCACGGCAGCAAAGTCCTGACGAAGTTCATCAATAAAATCATGCTCGACGGTAAGAAGAGCACCGCTGAGAAGATTATGTACAGCGCGCTGGATATCATCAGTGCCCGCGGCGAAAAGCCGGGTATCGAAATCTTCAACGAAGCGATCGACAACATCAAGCCGGTCCTGGAAGTCAAGAGCCGCCGCGTCGGTGGGGCAACCTATCAGGTTCCAGTAGAAGTACGCCCTGTCCGTCAACTCTCCCTGGCGATCCGCTGGCTTGTCGATGCTGCCCGTAAACGCAATGAGCGTACGATGGCAGAACGCCTGGCGAACGAACTGATGGATGCAGCGTCCGATAAAGGTTCTGCATTCAAGAAGAAAGAAGATACCTACAAGATGGCAGAAGCGAACAAAGCGTTCGCCCACTATCGCTGGTAATCGTTATGCAACCCTTCCGTGCTACTATCGCGTCTCGCTTTAGGGCACGGTCCCCTCTAACTACTATATCTAAGGCTAATAACAATGGCAAGATCTCATAAACTCGAAGATGTAAGAAATATCGGTATCGCCGCGCACATCGATGCGGGTAAGACGACGACGACCGAACGTATCCTCTTCTATACCGGTGTTGAGCACAAGATCGGTGAGGTACACGACGGTGCGGCGACGATGGACTGGATGGAGCAGGAGCAGGAGCGCGGTATTACGATTACTTCCGCAGCGACAACTTGTACCTGGGACGGTAAACAGATCAACATTATCGACACCCCGGGCCACGTCGACTTCACCATCGAAGTTGAGCGTTCCATGCGTGTTCTTGATGGTGCGGTTTCCGTATTCTGTGCCGTCGGTGGTGTTCAGCCGCAGTCTGAGACTGTATGGCGCCAGCGTAACCGCTACGGTGTACCGTCTATCGTTTTCGTCAACAAGATGGACCGTATCGGCGCGGACTTCTACGAAGTCGAAAACCAGATCCGCGACCGCCTCAAAGGTAACCCGGTTCCGATCCAGCTGCCGATCGGTGCGGAAGACAACTTTGAAGGTATCGTCGACCTCGTCAAGATGAAAGAGATCGTCTGGGATGCCGACGCGGCAATGGGTTCTGCTTACCATGAGCAGGAGATCCGTGCTGAACTCCAGGACAAAGCGGACGAGTACCGCGAAAAGATGATCGAAGAGATCTCCTCTGTCGACGGCAACGAAGAGCTGATGGAGAAATTCCTCGAAGGCGAAGAGATCTCCAACGACGAGATCATCGCAGCGATCAAACGTGCAACGATCGCAATGCACATCGTTCCGATGACTGCCGGTACGGCATTCAAGAACAAAGGTGTTCAGACGCTGCTCGACGCGGTTGTCGCTTACCTGCCGGCGCCGACGGAAGTCGCGGCGATCAAGGGTACGATGATGGATGACGAAGAGAAAGAAGTCGCTGTCGAGTCTACGGACAACGGACCGTTCGCGGCCCTGGCGTTCAAGATCATGACCGACCCGTTCGTCGGCCAGCTGACATTTATCCGTGTCTACCGCGGTATCCTGGAGTCAGGTTCTTACGCGCACAACACGACGAAAGACAAGAAAGAGCGTGTCGGCCGTATCATGAAGATGCACGCCATCAAGCGCGAAGAGGTCAAAGAGATCTACGCGGGTGAAATCGGTGCGGTCGTCGGTCTGAAAGACACGACTACGGGTGATACCCTCGCGTCCGAGAAAGACAAGGTCGTTCTCGAGCGTATGGACTTCCCGGAGCCGGTTATCTCCGTTGCGGTTGAGCCGAAAACAAAAGCCGACCAGGAAAAAATGGGTATCGCACTGGGTAAACTGGCTGCGGAAGACCCTTCTTTCCGTGTCCACACCGACGAAGAGTCCGGCCAGACCATTATCTCCGGTATGGGTGAGCTTCACCTCGAGATCATCGTCGACCGTATGAAGCGCGAGTTCAAAGTCGAAGCCGAAGTCGGTGCGCCGCAGGTTGCTTACCGCGAATCGATCAAGAACGAAGTCAACCAGGAGTACAAGTACGCCAAGCAGTCAGGCGGTCGCGGTCAGTTCGGCCACGTCTACCTGCGCATCAAGCCGGGCGAGCCGGGTTCTGGTTACATCTTCCACAACGAGATCAAAGGTGGTGTTATTCCGAAAGAATTCATCCCTGCGGTTCAGAAGGGTTGTGAAGAAGCGATGCAGAACGGTATCCTTGCGGGTTACCCGATCGAAGACGTCGAAGTCGCTCTCTATGACGGTTCCTACCACGATGTCGACTCCTCTGAGATGGCGTTTAAACTTGCCGCTTCCATGGGCTTCAAAGAGGGTGCGCGCAAAGCGAACCCTGCAATCCTTGAACCGCTGATGAAGGTCGAGGTCGAAGTACCGGAAGAGTACATGGGTGACGTGATCGGTGACCTTAACCGCCGCCGCGGTCAGGTTAACAACATGGGCGACCGTGCTGGTAACAAGATCGTTGACGCCTTCGTACCGCTCTCCGAGATGTTCGGTTACTCTACGGACCTGCGTTCTTCTACGCAGGGACGTGCGACCTACTCTATGGAGTTCGACCACTACGAAGAAGTTCCGCGCAACGTCGCAGACGAGATCATCAAGAAGCGCAACGGCTAAGCCGTTGCTCCCGGAGCCTACGGGCTCTCTTTCAACCACTCCCGCTCTACTTTCAAATCACCAAACAGTAAAACATCCTGTAAGATAGCACTTTTAACGTAAAACGATTCGTCCGTTTCGATTGCCATCTCCCCGTGGGCACTTCGGAAAATATCCTGATCGAGCTGGACCCTGTAGTGGTATGGTAAGAGGGTGCGTTCGATATGCACTTTTCCCCCGCCTGCCCCCGCGGCATTGAAGGTCAGGGGCTGCTCCGGCACGAGCGTTGCGAGCTGCTGCCGGACATTGAAATAGAGGGTCAGCAGGTCGTTGTCGGCGCGATAGGGTTCGCGTAGGAAGGCGCGGTGCTCGGCGGGTCTTATTGTCGTGACATAGCGCATGGAGGCGGCGTCGAACCGGCGCAGGGTAACGCGCATTTTTTCGTGTTGGGAGCGGTAGATGCCGCCGGGCCCGAAACGGTAGAGCTGTTCGCGGCGGTAGTCGTCCATCGTCCGTAGGACGCGGTAGCGTTCGGGAACAAGGCGTCCCTCGGCGTCGATACGCCCCTCGCTCTGAAAAAATTCGCTGTGATGGTGCGCGAGCAGGGCGGCAACGCCTTGCAGCGTCGCGTTCGCTTCGATGCGGTAACGGCCCGCGTCTGTCTGGAGCCTCAGTGTGGCGCTCCCGACCTGCCCGATGACCCAGAATGAAATGGCATAGCGCGCTTCGATCGTTCCGGCGTACAGGCTGAATGCGGCGGCGGTGAACAGGGCGAGCATACGCATCATACGAGCCTAGGAGGGGAGGTCGGTCCAGATGTCGGTCTCTTCGTCGGCGGGGCGTCCCTGCAGCTGCAGAAGAGGGGTGTAGGCGCGTTTGTACATTAGGCTTTGGCACCCTTCGACATAGTAGCCGAGATAGATCCAGGGCAGGCCGCGCTCCTTGGCCATTTTGATCTGCTGCAGCAGGGAGTATTTTCCGAGGGAGCGGCCGGCGTACTCGGGATCATAGTAGAAGTAGATCGAGGAGATGCCGCTGGGAAGGATATCGATGAGATCGACGCCGATGAGGCGTTCCCGGTCGAAATAGAGCACCTCGTAGCCGAAGTCGTTGTAGCCGTGAACGAAAGAGCTGTAGTAGTTGCGGGGCGTGACGGGCTGCTCGTCCCATCCGCGGTGGTGGTGCATATAGTGGTGATAGTCGGTGAAGAGCTCGAGGTGTTTCCGGCTCATCCCGGGGCGGCGGATCATGACACTGAGGTCCTCGTTTTTTCGCAGGACCCGTTTTTCCGAGCGGCTGAACCGGTAGGACGCGACGTCTATCTTGATACTTTCGCAGGCGCTGCAGTCGCTGCAGATGGGCCGGAAGAACATCTCGCCGAATCGGCGCCAGCCCCGGCGAATGAGGTGATCGCAGTAGCTCGGAGAACAGTGGGCGATGATCTTGTAGTGCGTCGTCTGCCCTTGATCGGGGAGGTAGGCGCACTTCTCTTCGAGGGCGCACTCTTTGAGCAGCCGGTTCGCGCCCTGGGTTTTCATCGCTTCTGCTCGATCAGCTTCGTGGTGGTGTGTTCGAGGGTGTCGATGAGACGGTTCTCCTGTTCGGGGGAGAGTTTGCCGGAGGTGATGGAGTCGAGCATCTTCTCGGCCATCTTCATCTTCATCTCCTGCTCCTGGACCCGGAGCTTGTAGAGGAGCTCATCCTCGTGGATCTTGAGGCGCTCCTTGCGGTTCTTGCCGGTGTAGTAGAAGAGGAACCAGAAGAGCAGCAGCAGGGCCGCCCCGATGAGCCAGTAGAGGTAGGTCGTCGCTTCATGCTCTTTTTCGATGGCGATCTTTTTGGTCTGGGCCTCCTCCATCGCCACCTCTTTGGTGATGCCGGCCTTGGCAACGTCGGTCTCGGAAATGAGCTTCTGGACTTCGATGTCGCGCGCTTTGTTGATCAGGGCGATCTCTTTGTCGGCGTCGGCTTTGATCTTGGCCGTTTCGATCTTTTCGGAGCGTTCGCGCAGCTGTTGCGGGGTCGCGTAGGGGCCTTTGGGGTTCTGTCCCATCAGGTAGGGCTGCTGGCGGCTGTTGCTTTCACCGCAGCCCAAGAGCAGCAGCAGCGGAAACAGAGCGAGGATCAGCCCGCGCATGCTAGCCCCTGCTCTGCGTGATCAGTACCCCTTCGAGCATCTTGTCGATGTCGCCGTCGAGGATGCCCGTGACGTTGGAGTAGGCCTCGTTCGAACGGGTGTCCTTGACCTGCTGGTAGGGCTGCATGACGTAGGAGCGGATCTGGTGCCCCCAGCCGATCTCGCTCTTCTCGATCCCGGCTTCCTCCGCGCGTTTGAGTTCGAGTTCATACTCGTAGAGGCGGGATTTGAGCATCTTCATGGCCGTGGCCTTGTTCTTGTGCTGGCTCCGGTCGTTCTGGCACTGCACGACGATATTCGTCGGAATGTGGGTGATACGGATGGCCGATTCGGTCTTGTTGACGTGCTGGCCGCCGGCGCCGGAGGCGCGGTAGGTGTCGATACGGATATCCTTGTCCTCGATGACGATGTCGATGTCATCCTCGATCTCCGGGGAGACGAGCACCGAGGTAAAGGAGGTGTGGCGCTTGGCGTTGGAGTCGAAGGGGCTGATGCGCACGAGGCGGTGAATGCCGTTTTCGACTTTCAGGTAGCCGTAGGCGTTCTCGCCCTTGATGATGATGGAGGCGTCTTTGATCCCCGCCTCTTCGCCGCTTTGGTAGTCGAGGGTCTCGACGCTGAAGCCGCGCCGTTCCGCCCAGCGGGTATACATCCGCAGCAAAATGGAGGCCCAGTCCTGGGACTCGGTACCGCCCGCGCCCGGGTGGATGGAGACGATGGCGTTGTTGCCGTCGTTGGGACCGCTGAGCAGCACCTCAATTTCCATGGTGCGGACGTTCTCTTCCAGATCGGCGGCTTCGTCGAAGAGGGTCTGGACCGTCTCCTCGTCACCCTCCTCCTTGGCCATCTCGTAGAGGTCGGCGGCGTCGTCGAGGGCCCCGGCTGCGGTCTCGTATTTGGCGAGTTTGCGTTCCAGCTGGGTCTTCTCTTTCTGCACGACCGCGGCGTTGGCGGCGTCGTTCCAGAAGTCCTGGGAGTTTTCCAGCTCCGCGATCGCTTCCAGGCGGGTGTTGATGGCATCGGGCTGGACGACGCCCGTAATATTCTGCATCTTCGTTTTAAGGGTTTTCAGCAGTTCGCCGTATTCGTAATGGTCCAAAAATGTCTCTCCAAAAATAGATCAGATATAATGCCGATTATATTCAATAGAGGCTTAAAACATGGAGATTATCAAGAGCCCCAATGCCCTGAAAGCCGCGCTTAAAGCGACGCAGGGCAGTGTCGGCTTCGTTCCGACGATGGGGGCGCTTCACATCGGTCACAAGACGCTGATCCAGGCGGCCAGAGAGGCGAACGACATCGTCGTCGTCTCCATCTTCGTCAACCCGACGCAGTTCCTCGCCGGGGAGGACTTGGAGAGCTATCCGCGCCGCAAAGAGGCCGACGAAAAGATCTGCAGCCTGGCCGGGGTGGATTACCTCTTCTACCCCGATGTGTCTGACATGTACGGCGAGGACGAAGTGAGCCTCATCGCCCCGGATGTACGCGGCTACATTCTCGAAGGAACGTCGCGCCCGGGGCATTTTAGCGGGGTGCTGACGGTCGTCAACAAGCTGCTCAATATCGTCCGTCCCGACCGCGCCTATTTCGGCCGGAAAGATGCCCAGCAGCTGATGCTCATCCAGACGATGGTCAAGAACCTTTTTATGGACGTCGAGATCGTGCCGTGCCATACGGTACGCGACAGCGACGGGCTGGCACTGAGTTCGCGCAACGCCTACCTCTCCGCCGACGAACGCGGCGAAGCACTGAAGATCTCCCGCGCACTCACGAAGGCGTCGCATCTGGTCGGAAGGGGGGTCCTGGAAAGCGACCGCCTTTATGCGGAGATGCTGGCCGTCCTGGAACCGCTGGAAGTCGAACATGTGGCCATCGTCAACCGGGCGTTTATGCCGATAGACACCGTCGACGTCGGCAATACGATCATTCTTGTCGAGGCGGTTGTCGGGACGACGCGGCTTTTGGATAACGTCTGGATTTGAGTTAGGTTGTTCGTTCCCTTTCTTCTTTGCTCGCACAAAGAAGAAACCGAACCCGAAAGAAGAAAGTGCGAAAGGCTGCCGCTTTCGGGGCATGCCATCCCCCGGTGATCCGGCTGACACGCTAAGGACCGTTTCTGACTTGACAGAAGAAATGTAAGCTTACTACTCAGTGTTTGGTACTGACCGCCACTTCTTCCGCTGCCGCCACCGGGTCCGGCACGAGATACCCCTCCCGCACCATCATATCGATCACTTTTTTGTTGACTGCGACAGCGGTCAGAGAGGCGAAGTGGTATTTCTTCGGCTTTATAACGGTGACGCCGATCGTGTAGCGGTGCCCCTGCGTGTCGTTGGCGAAGCCGAGGAAAGAGGTGTTGTACTGGTTGACGTAGCGGCCCCCTTCGGCGATGTGGGCTGTTCCCGTTTTGCCGCCGATCTCGAGGCCGGGGGTGATCGTGCCCGTTCCGGTCCCCTCCCGGACGGTTTTGATCAGGATCTTTTTCATCCTCGCGGCCGTGGAGGGGGTGAGGACCTGGACCGGGTCGTCGGTTTCAAGGGCGATGGTCTCGCCCGTCGCGGGGTCGATGAGCTTGTTGGCGACGGTCGGTGTGACCGCTTTTCCGCCGTTGTTGAAGACGTTGTAGGCCTTGATCAACTGCATCAGGTCGACGCGCAGGCCGTAGCCGTAGGCGGTGGTGGCCTTGTAGATTTCGGCGTTCAGTTGCCGGACGCTGGGGAGGACCCCGCGTTTTTCATAGGGGAACTCCATCCCCGTCGGCCTGGTCAGGCCGAAGTTCCGCAGCCCTTCGGCGAATTCGTCCCCTTCGAGCTTTTGGGCCAGCTGGGCGATGCCGATGTTCGAGGAGTGGACGATGACGTTCTCCGCGCTGATCCAGTTGAATTTGTGCTCGTCAGTGATCACCTTGCGCCCCATCTTGAAGCGTCCGCCGTGGCCGTTGACGATGTCAAAGGGGTTGACCTTCCCGTGTTCGAGCAGAATGGAGAAGACGAGGGGCTTGAGGACCGAACCCGGTTCGAAACTGTACTCAAGGGCTCCCGTATTGAGGGCGCTGTAGTCGCTTTTTTTGATCTGCGTCGGCAGAAAGCGGTTGGAGCTGGCAAGGGAGAGCACTTCCCCGTCGTCGCTGCGCATGATCACGACCATGATCTCTTCGGCATCGAGATAATCTTTCATGGCGTCTGCAATGCGCTCGACCCTTATTTGCAGGGTGACGGGAATGGTGAGCTGAAGGTCGTAGCCGTCCAGGGGCGGGGTAAAGAGGCTCTCCTTTGTCAGACGCTTGTAGTTATTGGCGTCGCGGGGAGCATAGGTGTAGCCGTTGCGGCGGGCCTGCAGCGAATCGTCAAACTGTTTTTCCAGCCCCTTGATGCCGCGGTTGCGGGTATAGCCGTCCTCTTCGAACTTGCGGGGGTAGCCGATCAGGGGGGTGAGCAGATCACCGTAGGGGTAGACGCGGGCCTCCCCGCTTTCGACAACGTTGAGGCCGTGGAGGATCGTATCGCCCGAAGGGGTTTCGTACTCGACGAAGACCCCGAGCCTGCGCAGCTCAAAGGCGAGGCTTTTGAGGTATTGTGCCCGCTTGGGGGAGATGTCGTAGCTGAGCACCACGTTGCCGCGGCGTTTGCCGAGTTTCTGGCGGATTTTCTTGACGGGGATACCGCTGTAGACGGAAAAAAGCTGCACGAAGAGCTCTTTTTTGTCGGGATCGATGTTGCGGGTGTTGACGGTCGCTTTGTAGAGCTTGCGGGTTGTGGCGATATGGAAACCGTCGGCGCTGACAAGGCTGCCGCGCATCGCTTTGGTCGTGCCGGAGGTGTAGAGGCGGGGGGTGTGGCGCTCGCCCAAAGCCTTGCCCGCCATCACGAGGGCAAAGACGGCAAACGCGAAGGAGATCATCAAAAAGAGAATGACGATTTTTTTCTTTTTGTTCAGTTCAACGTTGGCCATCGTGCTGCTTCCGCCCTGCATGTTTCAGTAATCGGACTATAGCGTTTTGTGCTTGAAAGGGGGGTTAGTGTATAGTGTGCGGATGATAATACGCACCCTGACGTTGCTGCTGCTTTTTTTGCCGGGAATCCTTGCTGCCGAAACGCTGGCGGCAGGAAGGGTCTACACCGGACCGCAGAAACTCAGTGCCCCGAATTTGGGGGCATCGCTGATGCTGCCCGCGCAGTGGCAGGCACAGCTTGTCGGCGAACGCGGTCCCCTGGTGCTGCAGTCGCCCGACGGAGCGGGACGTGTCCTTATGGAGGCGAACACGAGCGTCCTGGGCGATCCCCGGCAGATGCTCCCGCAGCAGATGCGGTATTACGGACTGGAGCTCCGCTCCTCGTCACAGATCGCGGCGCTGCGGCCGTCGCTGTTCTACCGCCTCTACCGGGTCCAGGGCGAAGAGGCCTTTACCCGGGCATTGATCCATGTCGTGCTGGGACCGCAGGGGCGTGCGGTCGTGCTCTACGGCTTTTTTACACCCGAAGGGTACGAGGGGATGCGCCAGACGATGATCACCCTCGGCGACAGCATCGGATTCACGCCCCTGCGGGCCCTGCCCGCACACGCGGAGGGGGTGTACCAGCGCATCAGCGGAGGCCATTTCGTCTTCTACCAGAACAGCGGCGCCTTTACAGAAAAACGGGAAGTGTGGCTCTGCCGCAACGGCGACACGCTGCTGCGGGGGGTCCATACCGTGGCGAATGAAACGTCGCGTCAGCGGGTGCTGCGCCGGGGGGAGTGGCATATCGAAGGAGACGATCTGCTGCTGAACTTCGGCGAAGGGGGCGTCGAACGCTACCGCGTACGCCTGGAGAACAATACGCTCTATTTCGGCGGCGCCCAGACGTTCCGCCTCCCCAACCACACCTGCGACTAGGTACGGATTCTGCCGCACGGAGCGTGCCGGGGGCGAAGCGTATAGAGGTGCCCATAAGCCTTCGGCGGCTAAAATACATCCAAAAAAAAGCCGGAGTGCGCATGCCCGATAGAACCCTGTTCGTCACCGCCTCTACGCTGATCGCGATCAGCATCGTGATGATCTACTCCCTCTCGGAATACACGGTGGTTCTCTTCGATTACGCTCCGATGCACTTTGCCCTGCGCCAGATGGCCTTTGGGCTCTTCTCCATTTTGCTCATGTGGGGCATCGCCCAGCTTGACCCCGATGTCTGGCTCGGCCGCCTCGGTTTTCTGTTCTTTCTGGGGGCGCTCGTGCTGATGATGGGGATGCCCTTTATGCCGTCGTCGTTGGTGACGGAAGTCGGCGGGGCGAAACGGTGGATCCGCTTGGCCGGGGTCTCCCTGGCCCCCGTCGAGCTTTTCAAGATCGGGTTTGTCTATTTTCTCGCCTGGAGTTTTTCGCGCAAGATCCGCCACCACAGCGAACTCGGGATAAAGGGGGAGTTCCGGCAGTTCATTCCCTATGCCGCCTTCTTTATCCTGGTGATGGTCCTGATCGCAGTGATGCAGAAGGATCTGGGGCAGGTGATGGTCCTGGCGATGTCGCTGCTCTTCATGCTGATGCTCGCCGGCAGCAGTTTCCGCTTCTTCCTGGTGCTCATGGCCTTCGCCGTGGGCGCCTTTGTCGTCTTCATCTTTACCGCCCAGCACCGGGTCGCGCGCATTATCTCCTGGTGGTCGCTGGCGCAGGACTCCATCCTCTCATTGATGCCCGAGTTTATCGCCGCGCATCTGCGGGTGCAGTCCCACGACGAACCCTACCAGATCAGCCACTCCCTCAACGCGATCCATAACGGCGGGATCATCGGTACGGGCCTGGGCAACGGGACCTTCAAGCTGGGGTTTCTGAGCGAGGTGCATACGGACTTTATCCTGGCGGGGATCGCCGAGGAGTTCGGGTTTATAGGTATCGCCGTCGTGACGGGTCTCTTTCTCTGGATGCTCAAACGCATCTTTACGATCGCCAACCGCATCGGGAACGCCCGCTATTCGCTCTTCTGCGTCGGGATCGGGCTGCTGCTGGCCTTCGCGTTCCTGCTCAACGCCTTCGGCATCAGCGGCATTACCCCCATCAAGGGGATATCGGTACCCTTCCTCAGCTACGGCGGCTCGGCGATGATGGCGTCGGCCGTCGGGGTGGGAATGGTCCTGATGATCTCGAAAAAGGCACAGTATTGAAATTCGTATTGACAGGCGGCGGGACCGGCGGACACCTGGCCATTGCCAAGGCCCTGCTGGACGCGATCTCCGCGGCAGGCGACGAAGCGATCTTCATCGGATCGACCACGGGGCAGGACCGGATGTGGTTCGGGGAGGGCTCCGCGTTTGAGCAGACCCATTTTCTGGAGACGACGGGGGTCGTCAACCGCCGGGGAGTGGCGAAACTGGCGGCGCTGTGGCGGGTGGCCCGGTCGGCACTGGAGGCAAGGCGGATCATGAGGCGCTACCGCCCCGATGCCGTCATCAGCGTCGGGGGCTTTTCGGCGGCGCCGGCCTCTTTCGCGGCCCTCTCCCTGAAGATCCCCTATTTTATCCATGAACAAAACGCCGTGACCGGGCGGCTCAACCGTCTGCTTCGGCGCTACGCCCGCTGTTTTTTCAGCTCCTACGACTCCCAGAGCCCCGTCAAAAGCTATCCTGTGAACCGCGCGCTCTTCGAATCGGCGCGGGTGCGCGAGCGCGTAGAAACGGTGATCTTCCTCGGGGGCTCGCAGGGGGCGAAGGCGATCAACGACTTTGCCCTTGCCGTCGCCCCGGCATTGGCACGGCGCGGGATCGCCATTATCCACCAGTGCGGCGAACGCGACTATGAACGGGTCCGGGAGGCGTATGCGGCCATGGGCATAGGGGCGGAGCTGTACGGGTTTACGAAGGAACTCCCCTCCCTGCTTGCGCGCAGCGACCTCGCCGTCAGCCGTGCCGGGGCGAGCACGCTCTGGGAGCTGGCGGCGAACGGACTGCCGGCGCTCTACGTTCCCTACCCCTACGCGGCGGGGGACCACCAGTACTACAACGCGATGTACCTGGCAGAGCAGGGGCTCTCCCGGGTCGTCCGGGAAGCGGAGCTCCGCCCCGAACTGCTTGAACAGATGCTCGACGAGGGTGTTGAAGCGGCCAGCAGGGGACTGCGGGCCCTGGAAGGCGACGATGCAGCCGCAGCGATCATTTCTGCCGTCCGGGGGGCGTGCTGATGCTGGCGGAACTGACGCAGTGGCTCGTCGAGGCAGTCCTGGGGCTGGGCTATGTCGGGATCTTCGCCCTGATGGCGGTGGAGAGCTCCTTCGTCCCTTTCCCCAGCGAGGTGGTGCTGGTGCCGGCGGGCTATCTGATCGCCCAGGGGGAGATGCATCCCATTGTGGTCATGCTCATGGCGCTGATGGGATCGCTGACCGGTGCGCTCATCAACTACTACCTGGCGCTCTCGCTCGGCCTTCCCCTGCTGCGCCGCTACGGGCGCTACGTCTTTATCTCCGAGAAGAGCCTGGAGCGGCTCGATGCCTTTTTCAGGGCACACGGCCCCATTTCAACCTTTTCGGGGCGCCTGCTGCCGGGCATAAGGCAGCTCATCTCCATCCCTGCCGGCCTGGCGCGAATGCCCCTGGCACCCTTTGTGGCATATACGGCACTCGGGGCGGGGCTGTGGAGCCTGATCCTGGTACTGGTAGGCTACCTGATCGGCGAGAACGAGGCCCTGCTGAAGAGCTACCTGCGGGAGATCACCCTGGCGGTTTTCGTCGGGGTGGTCCTGCTGGTCGCCTTCTATGTCTACCGCCGGAGACGACCGTGCAAAACCCCCGATGAGGTTTGAGTGACTCTTTAGGAAAACTTATGTATCATGGGGCACCGAATGCGGTGCCAGGAGACCCCATGAAAGAGACGATCGAGTCGATCAACAGGCAGTTTGATGCCCTCATCGCCAAAATCGATCCGCTGTCGGCCGAGATGCTGCGTGATCGTGACTATGCCGTGCAGCTTGCCGACTGCGTTACCCGTTCGTATGTGATGCTCAACGACGGCATGAACAGCGAGCACGAGGTCTGCTGCGCCTGTGCCCTTGAACGGGACTATCTGCGCGAGGCAATGGAGCGGCTGGAGCTGATCGGGCAGACGGGGGAGGTCGACACGGAGACGGAACGTTTCTATTTCGAGTTTGTCGCAAGCCTCTGGACCATCCGCCGCCACATCGCCGCCGCGCTTTCCCGCCTTTAGAGCTACACTTAATCCCCGCTTCGCTATAATCGCGCATATTTTACCGCGGTGCTTTGCCGCACAAAGTGATGAGAGTATGGATGTACGCGAAGCCTATCTGAAATTTTTTGAATCCAAGGGCCACACGCCGGTAGCGAGCGCACCGCTGGTGCCCGACGACGCCACGCTGCTGTTCAATAACGCGGGGATGGTCCCGTTCAAGACGATCTTTACCGGCGAGGTGCCGGTACCCGAGAACCCCCGTGCCACGTCGTGCCAGACCTGTGTCCGCGCCGGCGGAAAGCATAACGACCTGGAAAACGTCGGCCACACGGCCCGCCACCACACCTTCTTCGAGATGCTGGGCAACTTCAGCTTCGGCGACTACTTCAAAGAGGAGGCGATCGCCTACGCGTGGGAGTTCGTGACCGAGGTGCTTGCCCTGCCCAAAGAGAAGCTCTGGGTCACGGTACACGAGAGCGATGACGAAGCCGAGGCGATCTGGAAGAAGCACATCGCTGCGGACCGCATTATGCGCCTGGGGGACAAAGACAATTTCTGGCAGATGGGCGATACCGGCCCTTGCGGTCCCTGCTCAGAGATCTTCATCGACCAGGGTGCGGAGCACTTCAACGGCCCCGAGGATTACATGGGCGGCGACGGCGACCGTTTCTTGGAGATCTGGAACCTCGTCTTCATGCAGTACGAGCGCAATGCGAAGGGCGAGCTCAACCCGCTGCCCAAGCCCTCCATCGATACGGGGATGGGCCTCGAGCGCGTCGTCGCCGTCAAGGAAGGGAAGCTGAGCAACTACGACTCCTCCCTCTTTATGCCGATCATCAACAAGGTCGTCGACCTGATCGGCAAGCCTTACGAATACGCTACCGGTGCGAGCTACCGCGTCATCGCCGACCATATCCGCACCGTCCTTTTCCTGCTTGCCCAGGGGACGAACTTCTCCAACGAGGGGCGCGGTTACGTCCTGCGCCGTATCCTTCGCCGCGCGGTACGTCACGGCTACCTGCTGGGCTTCACCAAGCCGTTCATGCACGAGATCGTCGATACGGTCGTGGAACTGATGGGGCATCAATACCCGTACCTGTCGGAAAAAGCGCCCGTTGTCAAAGAGCAGATCATGCTTGAAGAGGAGCGCTTCTTCAAAACGATCGAGGATGGGATTGCCCTGTTCAGCGAAGAGCTCAAGAACACGAAGGATGTCTTCAGCGGTGAGACCGCTTTCAAACTCTACGATACCTTCGGCTTTCCTCTCGACCTCACCGAGGATATGCTGCGCGAAAAGGGGCTCGGCCTCGATACGGCGACCTTCGAGCGTCTGATGACCGAGCAGCGCGAACGGGCCAAAGCGGCCTGGAAGGGGAGCGGCGACGCCCACGTCGAAGGGGACTTCAAAACGCTGCTGGAGCAGTTCGGCGAGAACAGCTTCGTCGGTTACGGCCGCATGACAGGCGAGTCGAAGGTCCTGGCCCTGCTCAGCGAGGGCTTCGGCCGCGAAGAGAGCCTCCACGCCCGCCACGAAGGGTGGGTACTGCTGGATGAGACGCCTTTCTATGCCGAAAGCGGCGGACAGACGGGCGACACCGGTCTGCTCGAAGGGGTTGCCGAGGTCCTCGATACGAAGAAATTCTTCGGCCTCAACCTCTCCAAGATCCGCGCGACCGCGACGATCAACGTCGGCGACACCGTCACGGCGGTCGTCGATGAAGCGCGCCAGGAGATCGAACGCCACCACTCGGCGACGCACCTGCTGCATGCGGCGCTGTACGAAGAGCTGGGCGAGCATATCTCCCAGGCGGGCTCCCTCGTCGAGGCCGACCGTCTCCGTTTTGACTTCTCCCACCCCAAGGCGATGACCTCCGCGGAGATCGCCGCCGTCGAGGAGCGCGTGAACCTCGTGGTGCAGCGCGGCCTCTCCAACATGACGGAGGAGATGGACATCGAAGCTGCCAAGCAGAGCGGCGCGAAAGCGCAGTTCGGCGAGAAGTACGGTGACCGTGTTCGCGTCGTCCGCTTCGGCGACGCCTCCATCGAATTCTGCGGCGGGACCCACGTCGGCAGCACGAGCGAGATCGGGATGTTCGTCATCACCAAAGAGAGCGGGGTGAGCGCCGGTGTCAGACGGATCGAAGCGGTCTGCTCCAAGGCGGCCTACGACTACTTCAAGCAGCAGCGCCACCTGATCGGCGAAGCGGAAGCCGCCGTCAAGAACCGTGACGTGCTTGCCGGGGTCGAACGCCTCAAAGAGCAGATCAATACGCTGAAAGTGGAGCTTCAAGACGCCCAGAACGCCGCGAAGGAGTCCCTGGACGCGGAGACGATCAACGGCGTCAGCGTCTTCGTCGAAGAGATCAAAAGCGGCGACGTCAAAGGGCGCATCGACGAGCTCAAGAACATGAACGAGAGCGTCGCGGCGATGCTCTTCCAGGTCAAAGGCGACAAGGTGATGATCGCCGCCGGCGTCAAGAATGCCGGTGCCAAAGCCGGCGACTGGATCAAAGCTATCGCACCGATTCTCGGCGGCGGCGGGGGCGGACGTCCGGACTTCGCCCAGGCCGGCGGCAAAGATGCTTCAAAACTGCCCGAAGCGCTTGAGGCGTCCAAAGCCTATATTACGGAGGCGCTGTCATGAAAGAGGCCATGGTTACCTTCTTCTGGGAGTACAGCACGCTGATCGTCTTCCTGCATGTGCTCAGCGCCGTCGTCTGGGTCGGCGGGATGATCGCCATGCGTTTCGCCGCGCACAACTCCTTCATGGAGCTTGAGCCCCCGGTGCGCCTGGCGCGCACCGCCCATGCGCTGAAGCGTCTCTTCGCGATCGTCAGCCCCTTTGTTGTCATTCTGATCATCACGGCCGTGTTGATGGCCGTAGGCTGGGGCTTCCGCGCCGCGTCGGTGGACGCGAACGGCAATGTTATTGACGAAGCGGCGTTCGCGACCTATCAGCTCGTGCACGTTAAAGAGGCGATCTGGCTCATCATGGCCCTCAACCTGGGCGCCATGATCCTGCGACGCAACAAGGCGCAGAAAAAGATCGATGCCGGCGATTTCGCCGCGGCCAAAGGGCTGCTGGGGCTGATCGGGAAGTACATGGTCCCGCTGAACATCATCCTCGGTGTTATCGCCATCTACCTGGGAGTCACGCTGCGCTACTCGCACGCGTAAGGTCATGGCCGCTCCCCTCCGCCTCGCCTCCGCCTCGCAAAGCCGGGCCCTGCTGTTAGAGCAGGCCGGGATCGACTTTATCCAGACCCCGATGGACTATGACGAGGAGCAGATCGTCGCCGCTTCGCCGAAAAATTTCGTCTACCAGGCGACGGTAGGGAAGTATGAGGCAGGAATGCGGACCTTCGGCATCGAGGGGCATCCGCTCCTCGTTGCCGATTCCGTCGTGACGTCGCAGGGACAAATCCTGCGGAAGGCGCGCTGTCTCGATGATGCCCGCAATATCCTGATGACGCAGAGCGGCAGCGTTACCTCCATCATCACCTGCATGATCTACCACTCCCCCCGTCTGAAGCTCATTGACATCTCCGCGACGGATTACCTCTTCGCCCCCTTCGACCCCGAGGACCTGGAGCGCTATCTTGCCTCCGGGGAGTGGCGCGGCAAGGCGGGGGGCTGCATGGTCGAAGGGTTCTGCAAACCCTACATCCGCAGCGTCCGCGGCAATGAAAGTACCGCGATGGGGCTCAACGTCGAGGCCCTCAAACCATTCCTGGAGGGCGTATGAAACGACTTGCTACCGCAGTGATGCTCATGCTGATGATCGCCGGCTGTGCGAAAACCCCTGTGACGGGGCGTTCCCAACTCATTCTGATCTCCAACGAGCAGGAGGTCGCGCTGGGGCTCAGCGAATCGGAGAAGCTCAAAAAGAGTGCCAAACTCTCCACAAACAGTGCGCAGGTGGCGCGGGTCCGCCGCATCGGGGAACGGATCGCCGCGGTCAGCGGAAGGGACGATTTCCAGTGGGAGTTCAACGTCATCGAGTCCGACACCCTTAACGCCTTCTGCCTTCCCGGCGGGAAGGTCTATTTCTATACGGGACTGCTCAAGCTGACGGAGAACGACGACCAGATCGCAACGGTCATGGGCCACGAGATCGCCCACGCCCTCGCGCGCCACGGGGCGGAACGGATGTCGATGCAGATGGTCAGCAATGCCGGGGCGCAGCTGCTCGGCGCCGCCCTGGAGATCCCCGCGCAGTACCAGGGACTGTACAACCAGGCCTACGGTCTCTCCACCCAGCTGGGCGTTCTGCTTCCCTACAGCCGCAAACATGAATCGGAGGCGGATCAGATCGGCATCTACCTGATGTGGAAAGCGGGATTCGATCCGCACCAGGCTGTCAGGTTCTGGGAACGGATGCAGGCGGCCTCGGGTGGGAAGAAATCACCGGAGTTCCTCTCGACGCACCCCTCGGACCAGTCGCGCATCGACGCGATCAACGCCTTTATCAAAAAACTCCCCGCACAGCGATGAAGTATTACGACAACGAGCTTTCCGCCCTGAAACGTTCGGGGCGCTACCGCGAACGCCGGGTGTTCGATCCGGCGATCACGGATCTCGCCTCGAACGACTACCTGGGGCTGGCGGAAAAACCGGAACTCTTTAATGCGGCCGTCGCGCGGCTGAGCGGGGAGAAGGTACACGCCCCCAAGGCGTCGATGCTTGTCAACGGCTACCATGCCGTTCACCGGGAATTCGAAGCGGCGCTCTGCGATGCAAACGGCTTTGAATCGGGCATCGTGATGGGGAGCGGATTCAACGCGAACCTGGCGATGATCGAGGCCCTCGTGCGCCGGGGCGACGAGCTCTTTATGGATGAGAAATACCATGCCAGCGGGGTGCTCGCTTCGAAACTCGTCGAGGGGAAGGTATCGCTTTTCGGCCACAACGACGTCCGGGAGCTGGAGGAGAAGCTTGCCGCCTCCGCCGCCCGCCGGCGCATCATCGCCGTCGAGGGGATCTACTCCATGGATGGGGATCTGATGGCGCGGGAGATCTTTGCGCTCGCGGAGCGTTACGACGCCCTGCTGATCATTGACGAGGCGCACAGCAGCGGGGTGGTCGGTTCGCGGCTGCTGGGCGTATTCGATCTCTACGGGATTCCACCGAAACCCAACCACATCAAGATGGGGACCCTGGGCAAAGCGTACGGCAGCTTTGGGGCCTACGTGCTTTCGTCAAGCCATATCGCGGATTACCTCGTCAACCGCGCAAAGCCCGTCATTTACGCCACGGCGCCGTCGCTCTTTGACACGGCACTGGCGCATGCGTCGCTGAACTATATCTTGGAGAATGCCGAGGAGCTGAGGGCACAGATCGAGGCGCGTCGCGCGATGATGAACGGGCTCCTCGGCACCGCGGCGGAGGGTCTTATCGCGGCCGTCCCCGTCGGCGACAACCGGAAGGTGATGGCGATCCAGGCGGCGCTGCTGGCGGAGGGGATGCTCGTCGGCGCCATCCGGCAGCCGACGGTGGAGCGGGCGATCATCCGGCTGATCGGTCGGCTCGGAGTCGAAGAGGGGAGCCTGCGGCGCGGTTGCGAGATTATCGCCCGTTGGGTAAAATAGGCGCGATGATTCAGATTAAACGTTTGCGGATCGAATATGACGGCGGTACGCTGGTGGATATCGCCTTTGGCATCGAGAGCGCGCTGGCCCTGGTGGGACAGAGCGGCAGCGGAAAGAGCTTGACGCTCAAGGCGCTGCTGGGAATGCTCCCGCCCGCGATGACGTCGACCATAGAGATGGATGCCCCCTTTGAGCTCCGCCGCGGCGACACCGTCGCCTTCGTACCCCAAAACCCCTTTACCGCCCTCTCGCCGCTGACCAGGGTCGGCGGCCATTTCGACGGGGTTCCGCCGGCGGAAGCGGCGGCGCTGATGACGCGGGTCGGTCTGGATGCGGCGCTGCTCGAGCGTTTCCCGCCGGAGCTCTCGGGCGGGCAGCTGCAGCGGGCCGTGATCGCCATCGCCCTGTCGCACGCACCCAAACTGCTCCTGCTCGATGAGCCGACGACGGCCCTTGACCCCGAGACACGCCGCGTTATTATCGCGCTGCTGCGGGAGCTGCAGACACAGATGGGCTTCCAGATGCTCTTTGTGACCCACGATATCGTCTCGGCGCGTGCGCTGTGCGACGAGGTGTGCGTCATCCGCGAGGGCAGCGTGGTGGAGCAGGGGGCGATGGCGCAGGTGATGGCGTCGCCCGAACATGCATATACACGCACACTGATTGAATCTAGTTTCGCCGGGAGGGAGTATAGAACGTGAAAAAAATTCTGCTGTGGGGAGGCCTGGCCGGTGTGGTCGCCCTTATCCTTTTCATCGGTTACTTTGTGGCGCAGTACGGTCACGAGACCCGGAAGTTGGTCCAGTACAACCCGCCGATGACAACGTACATTTATGACCGGAACGGCGAGAAGATCGCCAATATTTTCGATAAGCAGAACCGCGCCTACGTCACCTTTGACGAGATCCCGCCGCTGGTGATCGAAGCCCTGCTGGCCATTGAAGATACGACCTTTTTCGAACACCGCGGCGTCAATGTCGATGCGATCTTCCGTGCGATCATCAAGGACATCAAGGCAGGGAAGCTTGTCGAAGGTGCGAGTACGATTACCCAACAGCTGGTCAAGAACACCCTCTTGACGCGGGAGAAGAAGTTTTCGCGCAAGCTCAAAGAGCTTATCTTCTCGCTGAAACTCGAAACGGAACTGAGCAAAGAGGAGATCCTGGAGCGCTACCTCAACGCCATCTACCTCGGTCACGGCTACTACGGGATCAAAACGGCGGCAGAGGGGTATTTTCACAAGCCGCTGAACCGCCTGACGCTCAAAGAGACCGCGATACTCGTCGGCCTTCCCAAGGCCCCCTCCTTTTACGCGCCGACACGCAACTACGAGCTTTCCCTTGGACGGGCGAACCGGGTGATCTCACGGATGCATGCGCTGGGGTGGGTGGACGACGAGAGCTACAACACGGCGCTGCAGGAGCGCCCGGGGGTCTTTGACGAGACCCTGACGCAGAACCGCGCACCCTACGTCACGGACGAGGTCCTGCGGCGGGCGGCGGTGCTTTACCCCGATATCCGGACGGGCGGCTATACGATCAACACGACCGTGGACCTGCGGCTGCAGGAGGCGGGACGTGAGGCCCTCTCATACGCCTATGACGGCATTCTCGAGCGGGCGATGAAAAAGGACGAAGATGCCAACGCCAGCCAGTTCGGAGAGCTCAACGGCGCGCTGGTCAGCATCGAGCCCACGACGGGGGAGATCCTCGCGCTCGTCGGCGGTGTGGATTACACCAAGAGCGCGTTCAACCGGGCGACGCAGGCCCGCCGCCAGCCGGGGTCCGCGTTCAAACCTTTCATCTATCAGGTCGCGCTGGATCTGGGCTATTCGCCGGCAACGGAGCTGGTTGATATCGCCCGGACCTATGATTATGAAACGGAAGGGAGCGAGAAGAAGTGGCAGCCCAAGAACTATGAACGCGATTATAAAGGGCTGATCACTTTGCGCGAAGCGCTAGTGCATTCACGTAACCTTGCGACGATCAACCTGGTGACGGATATCGGGCTCTCACGCATCTACCGCGAACTCGCCCGCTACCAGTTTGCAGGGTTGCCTAAGGACCTCTCCCTGGCCCTGGGCAGCATCACCCTTTCGCCGGTCGAACTGGCCGGCGCATACAGCTCCTTTGCCGCTGGCGGGGTGCAGAGCGATCCCTACCTTATTACGAGCATTGACAAACGGGGGACGCATTACGATGCCGAGCCGAAGCAGCGTGAGGTGACGAGCCCGGCCCAGGCCTTCTTGATGACGACGATCCTTCGCGACGTCGTGCTGCGGGGTACGGGCCGCGCCTCCGCGGTCGGCGGTATCGAAACGGCGGGCAAGACCGGGACAACGAACAACTCCATCGACGCCTGGTTCGCCGGTTACTCTCCGAGCGTGGAGACGGTGGTCTGGTTCGGAAACGACGACAATACCCCGCTGCCCAAACGGGAGACGGGGGGCCGGGCGGCGGCCCCGGCGTTTCGGAAATTTTACACCCAGCTCCTGCATCTCTTCCCGCAGGTCCCGCGCAAATTCGTGATGCCCGAAGGGGTGACGAAGGTCGAGCGTAACGGGGCAGAGGAGTTCTTTACCAAGGCGTCGCCGCCGCCGGTGGAGAAGATGCCTTCCGAAGCGGAGGACGGTCTGCTCTTCTAGCCGCCTGTGCTACAATGGCCCAAAGGAGAGCGTATGACAAAGATAACCTTTGGCATCACGGCGACGGCACTTCTGCTCCATGCGGGGGTCTTTGACGCCGGAACAAAGAGCGTGGCGCTGACCGTGGGTAGCGGCAGCGGCTTTGACAGCACCTACACGATCGTGGGGGTCAGCGCGAACTACTTCGCCTTTAACGGCCTCTCCGTCGGCGTCGGCTACCGTGGCTGGTTCGGCGGCACGCCGACGATGAACGAGGTTGACCTGCCGGTGACCTATTATATCCCCCTCTCGCCTACCTTCCGTCCTTATGCCGGTGTTTTTTACCGGCACACTTTCATCAGCGGCCATTATGACGATTACGAGACCCTAGGGGCCCGGGCAGGGATCGCCTACGCCGAAGGACGCGCCTACCTGTCGGTGGGCTGGGCCGAGGAGTGGTACAGCCGCAGCAACGGCGATACGATCCGCCGCGGCTACCCGGAGATCACCGCCGCCATCAGTTTCTAGGCTTTATGACAACAAGCAACGTAGCGGTTAGAGTGAAAAAAATAGATTGTCGAGTGGGAAGAGTGGTGTAGGGATAAGGGGCGTTGCATTTGATGCATGATGATGACGCTGCCGGGAGCAGCGTTGTACTTTTGTCCTCGCGTTGCTGCGGAATTCCGCTTCGCTACATGTGCCACAGCGGCCGAGCGTAGCGGTACGGGGCTTGGCTCCGTATCGCGTTCTTATGAATGATATGCCCGGTTCAGCGCGCTGAACATCGCCATGACCCCGGCGATGGTGATGTCGTTGTCGCGGCCGACGCCGAAGAACGCGCCGAAATCTTCCGTTTCGATCTCGATGTAGGCCACGGCCTTGGCCGACGACTGCTCCCCGCAGGAGTGCTCTGAGTACGAACGCAGCACGAAGGCGTGCGGGAACTTTTCGCCGAGCGCTTTGCGGCAGGCGTCAATAGGCCCGTTGCCCTGACCCGTGCTCGTGATCTCCTCACCCTCAAACCGGTAGGTCAGTTTGACCGTCACGATCCCGCTTTTTGACGTCTCCGAGTTGACGGCCATATCCACGAATTCAATGTACTGCGGCACCTCGAAATAGGTCTTTTCGAAAATGCCCAGGATCTCTTCCGCCGTCAGTTCGCGCCCCTCGGCGTCCGTGACCCCCTGAACGATACGCCCGATCTCGGGGTGCATCTTTTTGGGGAGCTGGTAGCCGAATTTGTCCTCGAGGATGTAGGCGACGCCCCCTTTGCCCGACTGCGAATTGATGCGGATGATACTCTCGTACGTCCGGCCGACGTCGGCGGGGTCGATCGGCAGGTAGGGCACCTCCCAGAACGGTTCGCTTTTTGCGCGCTGGTAGGCCAGCCCTTTGTTAATGGCATCCTGGTGGGAGCCGGAAAAGGCCGTATAGACCAGTTCGCCCACATAGGGGTGGCGGACATGCGTCTCGATGTCGGTACAGCGCTCGACGACGTCGACGACGGTGTTGACGTCGCCGAAATCGAGCCCGGGGTCTACTCCCTGGGTGTACATGTTCAGCGCCAGGGTGATGATATCGACGTTCCCGGTCCGTTCGCCGTTGCTGAGCAGGGTTCCCTCGACACGGTCCGCCCCCGCCAGCAGTGCCAGCTCGGTCGCCGCGACGGAGGTGCCGCGGTCGTTGTGCGTATGCGTCGAGATGAGAATGTGCTCTCGGTTGTCCAGATGACGGCTCATCCACTCGATCTGGTCGGCATAGATGTTCGGCGTCGCCATCTCTACCGTTGCCGGGAGGTTGATGATGACCGGGCGCTCCGCGCTGATGCCCCAGCGTGCCGTCACGGCGTTACAGATCTGTGCGGCGAACTCCATTTCGGTCCCGGTAAAGCTTTCCGGCGAATACTCCAGGGTGATCTCGCCGTCAAATGACGCCGCACGGCTCTTGACCATGTCGACGCCTTCGAGTGCGAGGGCGGTGATGTCGTCCTGCTCTTTTTTGAAGACGATCTTGCGCTGGGCCGTTGACGTCGAGTTGTACAGGTGCACGATCGCCTTTTTGACGCCCTGGAGCGCCTCGAAAGTTTTGTCGATCAGATGCTCACGCGCCTGGACGAGTACTTGGATGGTGACGTCGCCCGGGATCAGCCCTCGCTCGACCAGGGTACGCAAAAAGTCGAATTCGACCTTGGACGCGGAGGGGAAACCCACCTCGATATGTTTGAATCCGAGTTTGAGCAGGAGGTCGAAGAGTTCAAGTTTTTGATCCAGATTCATCGGAGTCACCAGCGCCTGGTTGCCGTCGCGCAGGTCGACGCTGCACCACAGGGGCGCTTTGTCGATGGTGTTGTCCGGCCACTGGCGTTGTGGCAAATCAATCTTGGGGTATGGGCGGTATTTACCGCTTTGAGCATTTTTCATATGCTCCTCCTTGAACTAAAATAGTCGATCTCCTGCTAGAAATCGTGCGCAATTATAGCAAAACTGTCGGCGGGTTCGGGTTCACGGCAGCACAGGGGTGCGCTTGTTCAGGCGGTCGTAAAGTTTTCGGGGGTCAGGGGAGGGGGAGCTCCAGGCGGAAGATGGCGCCGCGCTTCCCGTTTTCGACGGTCAGCGAGCCCTGCATCTTCTGGGCGATCTGGGTGCTCATATAGAGCCCGATACCCGTGCCCTTGTCGTCGCGCTTGGTCGTGAAGTTCGGTTTGAAGATCTCTTCGAACAGTTCCGGATCGATCCCGCCGGCGCTGTCCTCGACCTCGATGTAGATATGTCCGCCTTTTTTGTAGAAGCGGATCTGAATCTCCCGCACGCTGCTTTCGCGCTCGATGAAGGCGTCTTTGGCGTTGGCGAGCAGGTTGAGCAGCAGGTGCTTGAACTCGTTCTCGATCCCGCTGACGATGATCTCGCGGCCCTCTTCGACGCTGACGGCGATGTTGTTGCGGAGCATCTCGTCGTGCACGAGCAGCAGGACCGACTGGGTACAGCGTTTGAGCCCGAAGGGGCCGCTCTCTTTGTCGGGGCGGAAGAAGGTGCGGAACTCGCTCAGCGTCGAGACCATGTGTGTGATCTGCTCCTGGATGTCCTCGACGAACTTTTCGACGTATTCCAGGGTGACGTCCCCAGCTTCAAAATCCATCTTCAGCAGGTCACCGTACATGCTGAGCGCATTCAGCGGCTGTTTCCACTGGTGGGCGACGGCGTCCATCATTTCGCCCATGGCCGCCATCTTCGCCTGGTTCTGCAGTACTTTTTCGCGCTCCAGGCGTTTATCGATCTCTTCAAGGACCCGTGACTCCAGCATCTGCTCGCGCGTGGTACCTTCGGTCGTGTAGCTTGCAATCAGGAGTTCGATCTTCTCGCGCAACCCATTGTCACACTGTGTTGAGAGGGCAAGGATGTCTTCGATAAGTGTTTGGGTCTTTGGCGCTTTCACTCGTTCCTGTCTTTGCATTAAATAATGTTTAGAATATATGATTTATTTATAGCGAAACTAGGATAAAGGGGGGCTGATTTTAGCGGAAAAAAACAAGAGGGGTTTACCCCCGTAACAGGGGGTATGTGATTAGCACATGTAAGTGCTTTTGAATTCGTAGGCAGTCGGGCGGCCTTCGTCCGGCCATACGTCGCGTTCGAATTTGTAGTGCTGGTACGTCGTGATGAACTCATCCGTAAAGACCGGCTTGAGGAACTCGTTGTCAGCGATAAGGGCTTCCAGCGCTTCGCGGAGGGTATGCGGCATCTGCGGGATACCTTTTTCGCGGATTTCGTCCAGTGTCAGTTCGAAGAGGTCTTCGTCCATCGGACCGACCGGAACTTCTTTGCTTTTGATACCGTCGAGGCCGGCCATCATCATAACGGCAAAGGCAAGGTACGGACATGCTGTAGAGTCCGGGAAGCGCATTTCGATACGCGTCGCTTTTTCGCCCGCACCGTACGGGATACGGCAGGAAGCGGAGCGGTTCTGGCTGGAGAAGGTCAGGATGCTCGGCGCTTCGAAGCCCGGGATCAGACGCTTGTAGGAGTTGGTAGAGGCGTTGGTGAACGCCGCAACCGCTTTCGCGTGCTTGAAGATACCGCCGACGTAGTTGAGCGCCATTTCGGAGAGGTTACCGTAGTTACCCTCTTTGTAGAAGAGGTTCTTGCCGTCTTTCCACAGGGACTGGTGTGTGTGCATACCGTTACCGTTGTCGCCGAAAAGCGGTTTCGGCATGAAGGTTGCCGTTTTACCGTTGAGGTGTGCGACCATTTTGACGACGTATTTGTATTTCTGGACGTTGTCAGCGGCACCGATGATGTCGGAGAAGACGACACCGATCTCGCCTTGGCCCTGGGCAACTTCGTGGTGACCCAGGACGACTTCGAGACCAACTTGCTCGAGGACCATCATCATTTCCGCACGCAGGTCGACCATGGAGTCAGTCGGCGCTACCGGGAAGTAACCGCCTTTTGTGCCCGGGCGGTGACCAGTGTTGTAGGTCTCTTCGAAACGGGTGTTGGAGTTCCACTCACCCTCTTCGGTATCGATGCGGTAGCCAGCTTCGTTGATGGAGTCGACAAAGTGGACTTCGTCGAAGATGAAGAATTCATTTTCCGGTCCGAAGTAAGCCGCATCGGCGATACCAAGCTCTTCAGCATGCTTGAGCGCTTTTTTCGCGATGGAGCGCGGACATTTTTCGTAGAGTTCGCCTTTGTAGATGTCGAAGACGTCACAGAAAACGATGATGGTCGGATCGGCGGTAAAAGGGTCGAGGAATGCCGTCGGTACGTCCGGCTTGAGGATCATGTCAGAGCGGTTGATCGGCTGCCATGCTTCGATAGAAGAACCGTCGAAAGGGAATCCGTTTGCAAGATTGTCGGCGTTAACGGCGCTCATGCGGTAGGTGAGGTGGTGCCATGCCCCTTTGATGTCCGTGAAACGAAGGTCGACAAACTGGACGTCGTTCTCTTCACAGTATTTAAAGAACTCGTCAATGCTGTTAACGAATTTTCCCATTGATTTCTCCTGTGGTGATAATTTGCGGTAAGTATAGCCGAAATGCCTTTACGCTAGCGAAAGAAGTGTGGTTAAAAATTGGGCAATTTGTCGCTTTTTGTAGGGAAATGGGGTGGAAAAGCGGTGTTAGAGCGCGACGCTGTAGGCTTTTCTGTTACGGAAGTATACACATTCGCTGTACCCCGCTGCCCGGGCGAGGGCCTCTGCCTCATCTCTGAACAGGCCGATCTGCCCCGGGGCGTGCGCATCGGAACCGAAGGTGACGGGGATGCCCCGTTCATAGGCGGCCCCGAGCAGTGCCGGCGAAGGGTAGGCTTCGGCGACAGGTTTGCGGTAGCCCGCGACGTTGATCTCCATCGTCATCCCCGCCGCGGCGACGGCATCGAGGGCCGGGGCCGCGATGGAGACGATGTCGCGTTTGGGCATGAACTTGAACACCTTGATAAGGTCGAGGTGGCCGACGATATCGAAGAGGCCGCTTTTGGCCATCGCTTCGACCTGCCCGAAATAGCGCTCCCAGATGACGTCGATATCCTCATGCTCGTACTGTCCGATAAATTCGGGATTGTCGAACCCCCACTCGTCCAGGAAGTGCACGGAACCGATCAGGTAGTCGACATCGGCATTCAGAACACGCGTGTCCATATGGCCCTCGAGGTAATCGACCTCGTAGCCGAAGAGAATGTCGATCTTCCCCTCATACTTCGTCCTCGCGTCCATGACCATCCCGTGGTACTGTTCCATCTCTTCGAACTTCATACGGTATTTGGGGTCGAAATCCATCGGCGCGTGGTCGGAAAAACCGAAAACGTCGATACCCGCGGCGAGAGCCGCGGCGACGTATTCGTCCACCGAGCCTTCGGCGTGGTTGCAGAGCGAGGTGTGGTTGTGCAGGTCGATTTTCATAGCTTGATTCCCATATTAATTGTGTATTATAGGCTGAGAACCAAGAAGGTCGGGTAAAATACGCAAAAAGATTCAAAGAAAAAAGAATGCATAAAGTTGAACTACTCTCCCCGGCGGGCAACCTGGAGAAACTGAAGATCGCGATCGACTTCGGGGCCGATGCCGTCTACGGCGGCGTCAGCCACTTTTCCCTGCGGATCCGTTCGGGCAAAGAATTTACGATGGAGAGCTTCAAAGAGGGGATCGACTACGCCCATGCGCGCGGCAGAAAGGTCTACGCGACCATCAACGGTTTCCCCTTCAACTCCCAGCTGAATCTGCTGGAGAAACACATTCTCGCGATGGCGGCGTTGGAACCGGACGCTTTCATCGTCGCGACACCGGGCGTCCTGCAGCTGGCGCATAAACTCGCCCCACAGATCCCGCTGCATCTCTCCACCCAGGCCAACGTCATGAACGTGCTCGATGCGAAGGTCTACTACGAGATGGGCGCGCGCCGTATCATCGCTGCCCGGGAGATCTCGCTCAAAGACCTCAAACAGATCAAAGCGGAGCTGCCGGACCTCGAACTCGAAGTGTTCGTCCACGGCTCGATGTGTTTCGCCTACAGCGGCCGCTGCCTTATCTCGACCGTGCAGAGCGGCCGGGTCCCCAACCGCGGCAGCTGCGCCAACGACTGCCGCTTCCCCTATGAACTCTACGCCGCGAACCCGGAGACGGGAACACTGTTCCGGCTGGAAGAGGACCCGGGCATCGGCACCTACATTATGAACTCGAAAGACCTCAACCTCGCTTCGCACATCAAGGAGATCCTCGATGCCGGTGCGGTCGACTCGCTGAAGATCGAGGGACGCACGAAGGCGAGCTACTATGCCGCCATCACCGCCAAGGCGTATCGCATGGCCATCGACGACTACTATGCGGGCCTGGAACCGAGCGAACGCTACCAGGAGGAGCTGAACACGATGCAGAACCGCGGCTTTACCGACGCCTACCTCGTCAACCGCCCTTTTGAGAAGCACGACACCCAGAGCCTCGATTTTACGATGCAGATGGGGACCCACCAGGTGAGCGGCATGGTCACCGAAGACGGCGGGCACTTCCTCTGCAAGTATACGACCCGCCCCGGCGACGAGGCGGAGATCGTCGCGCCATGGGATGCGGTGCTCTCTCCCTACGAGAACGAGTACGGGTCGATTTTTGAGCGCGACGGACGCTGGTATGTCCGTTTCAATAAGCTCGTGGCGGAAAACGGACGGGAGTGGGATGCGGTGCACAGCGGCAACGTCAACCCCATCGCCCTCCCGGGCACACTGCCCCAATACAGCTTCCTCCGCATCCCCGCCGACGGGATCGACCAGTCACCGCCCGTCTAGCGGCGCCGCTAACGCCAGCCGTGAATTCGCTATAATTCCGCATCAAAATACAGGGGCATGAAATGAAATTCGTTTCAATCATTATCGGATCCAAGAGTGACTATGACGTCATGAAATCGTGTGCGGATACGCTGGAAACCTTCGGGGTACAGTATGAACTCATCATCTCCTCGGCGCACCGTTCGCCGGAACGTACCAAAGAGTACATTCTTGAAGCGGAAGCCAAGGGGGCCCAGGTTTTCATTGCCGCGGCGGGCATGGCGGCGCACCTCGCTGGCGTCCTGGCCTCCAAAACGGTCAAGCCGATCATCGGCGTGCCGATGAGCGCCTCGGCGCTGAGCGGGATCGACGCGCTGCTCTCCACCGTTCAGATGCCGGCGGGCATGCCGGTCGCGACCGTCGCCATCGGCAAAGCGGGTGCGATCAACTCGGCGTACCTCGCAATGCAGATCATGGCGCTGGAGAGCGAAGACCTGCGCATCAAGCTCCAGGAAGACCGCGTAGCCAAGGCGAAAAAAGTCGAGATGGACTCCCTCGAGATCGAGACCAAGTTGTAATTGAACGCCGTCAGGAACAAGTCCCTGACGGCTACGCTCAGCCGCTGTGGCGCTGAAGCACAAAACAAGGGTACCGCTCGCGTAGCGATGTGTCCCTGAACGCTGCTGTGTCCTCGTTCCTGCGGAATTCCGCTAGGCTACATCGGCAGCGTCGTAAACCAAGGAAAGTGATTTAGATGAAAATCGAAAATGCCTGTGTCGAATGTATTATCGGGCAGACGCAGCGGGTGGCGGATGCGATCGGGGCTGATGACGCTCTCCGCGAGAAGATCCGGAAAGACGTTTTGGCAATGTCGAACGCGTTCGATTTTGCCAAGTCGCCGCCGGAAGTCGCCCGGGAAGTCTACGAACATCTGGCCGTGCTCGCCGGGAAAAAGGACCTCTACGATGAGGTCAAGCGCCACTCCTCCGAAAAAGCGAAAACCTTCATCCCTTTCCTGCGCGAACAGATCGCCAAGGCTGACGATCCCTTTCTGACGGCCGTCAAAGTCGCCGTTGCCGGGAACGTCATCGACCTGGCCGCCGAGGTGAGCTTCGACCTCGACACGGAAATCGACAAGCTCTTCCATACCCACTTTGCCCACGACGACGTCGATGCGTTGCGGCAGCGCCTTTCCGGTGCGAAGACGCTGCTCTATATCGGTGACAACGCCGGCGAGCACCTCTTTGACGCCCTGGCGATCGAAGCCGTTGCCGCGCTTTACCCGCAGCTCGCGATCACCTACATGACCCGCGGCAAGCCGATTATCAACGACGTCACCTTCGACGAGGCGATGGCGGACGGCCTGGCGGAGGTCGCTACCCTTGTCGACAGCGGCGTCGACACCCCGGGCTTCGTCTACGAGCGCGCGTCGGAGGAGGCGCGGCGCCTTTTTGACGAGAGCGACGTCGTGCTCACCAAGGGGATGGGCAACTACGAATGCCTCTCCCCCTCGCCGCGCGGCGACCTCGTCTATCTGCTCAAAGTCAAATGCAACGTCGTCTCCCGCTCCATCGGCGCGGAGATCGGCAGCATTATCTGCAAACTCGTCTGACATACCAACCCGCTTTTCAACCCGACCCGGCCGTTTATGGTATGGTTTCACAAAGGCATATCCAAATCCCACGCATGGGTTTTAGCTATGCCCTGAAAAAGGAACTGCAATGACGGGTGAAATGATGATTAAGTATATTGTACTCTGCGACGGGGATCTGGAGATTAGTGTTACGTTGGCGGATCTGCTCCAGAACGAAGCGGTTGCACGGGCGATCAAAAATGCCTATGCCAAGGGAAAAAGGGATATCGAGGCCGTGGTGACGGACCCCGGCGCGCTGACGATCAAGAACAAAAAGGCGCTCCAGACGGTGACCATCCCCAAAGAGAGTTTTATGGATGCGCTGACCCTCGCAGAAGAGGACGCGAAAGCCAAAAAGCTTTTGAAGAAAGGGTGCGACCGCATCGAGATCGTCGATATCGAGACCCTCTGACGTGCGAGGCAAAAAGTACATTCTCTTCGATAACGACGGCGTCCTCGTCGAGACCGAGGCGTGGTACTTCCGGGCCAACGTCGAAATTCTGAAAACCATGGGCATCACCCTTGAAGAGGCGCGTTACCGCGAGATCATGATCAACGGCCAAAGCGCCTTTCTGCTCGCGGAGGAGGCGGGGTACGATACGGAAACGGTCGAAGCGGCCCGCAGCAGACGCAACGATCTCTACCAGCACTACCTGCAGACGGAGGAGATCGCCATTCCCGGGGTGCACGAGGTGCTTGACGCCCTCAAGGAGCGCTACCGGATGGGCATCGTCACCTCGGCGCGGCGGGAGGATTTTGAACTGATCCATGCGGGCAGAGGGATCACGCACAGCATGGAGTTCGTCCTCTGCAGCGGCGAATATGCCCGTGCGAAACCCTATCCCGACCCCTATCTGAAAGGGCTGGAACTGCTCGGCGGTGCAAAGCATGAAGCTGTTGTCGTCGAGGATTCGCAGCGGGGGCTGCGTTCGGCGGTGAGCGCGGGGATTGAGTGCGTCATCGTCGAGAACGCCTTTACGGCGCAGCACGACTTCTCAAACGCGACCCACCGTATCGGCACGATCGAAGGGTTGCTGGGGCTGCTGGATTAACCTGCCGCCTGCGGCCGCGGTTCAAAGAGCGTCCCCAGCGTCTGTTCGCCGTGGATCAGGAACTGGACCGCCGTGGAGAGTTCGAAGCCGTTGCAGAGGAACATCCGTTTCCCACGCCGCAGCAGGAAGTCCGCCGCCATCAGCTTGGTGACGATCCCGCCGGTGGCAAAGGGGTCGTTGGGCGTGGATTCAGCCTGCAGTGCCTCCGGCGGGACGGCGTGGAGCACACGGTGGCGTTTCGCGTCCTCATGTTCGCGGGGGTTTTTGTCGTAGTAGCCGTGGATGTCGCTGAGGATCACGAGCAGATCGGAATCCGTCGCATAGGTGACATGGGCGGAGAGCTGGTCGTTGTCCCCGAAGAGCTGCTCGGGGGTGGAGGTGATGTCGTTTTCGTTGATGATGGGGAGGATGTCATTGGCCAGGTGCGCGTTGATGATCTCCTGGAACATCGCCGTGCGTTTGCGCGAATCGAAGTCGTCCTCCGTCAGAAGGATCTGCGCCGTATCGATATGGTAGGTGTCGAACTCTTTTTTGTAGCTGCTCATCAAAATGGGCTGACCGGCGGCCGCCAGGGCTTTTTTGCCGACCCGTTCGCGCTTGTCGAGTTTCAGCGCGCAGTAACCGGCCGCCACCGCTCCCGATGTGACGAGGATGACATCGTACTGCCCGCGGATGTCGGCGATCATCTGTACGAGGGCGAGGATACGCTCCCTGGCGATCCGGTTGCCCTCGGTGAGGACGGCGCTGCCGACTTTGATGACGATACGTTTGCTCACACCTTCCCTTTTTTGCGTCTGAAATCGCCGCTTGTCTCTTCAACGCGGTGCAAGATCGATTCGGGGACTGGGGACGTTACCGGTGAAACGAGCCTGATGGCCATCCAACCGGCCACAAATCCCGGCAGCAGTTCGTAGAGGTCAAAAAGACCGCCTTCGAGCTGTTTCCAGACAATGACCGTGAGAGCGCCTGTCACCATGCCGGCAATCGCCCCGCCTTTGGTAATGTCGCGCCGGTAGAGGGAGAGGATGATCAGCGGTCCGAAGGCCGCCCCGAAGCCGGCCCAGGCATAGGCGACGAGGGAGAGGACGCTGGAATTTTTGTCCGTGGAGAGGTACCAGGCGATCAGGGCGATCGCGATGACCGTGGCCCGTCCGACCCAGACCAGCTCCCTGTCGGTTGCGTTTTTGCGCAAGGTGGCGTGGTAGATGTCCCGCGTCAGGACCGACGAGGAGACCAGCAGCTGCGAATCGATCGTGCTCATGATGGCCGCGAGGATGGCGGCAAGGAGGAAGCCGGCGATCCAGGGGTCGAAGAGCAGCTGCGAGAGGGTGATAAAGATCTTTTCGGGGTCGGCGAGGTCTGTTCCCGACGAGACGACGTAGGCGAGGCCGAAGAAGCCGACGGCCAGGGAGCCGACAATGGAGAGGCCCATCCAGCCCATGCCGATCGCCTTGGCGTGGTGCATCTCGTCCTCGCTGCGGATCGACATGAAGCGCACGAGGATGTGGGGCTGCCCGAAGTAGCCCAGCCCCCAGGCCATCAGGGAGAGGATGCCGATGACGCCGGTGCCGTGGACGATGTCGAGGTGTGTCGGGTCGATCGACTCGATGAGGTCCAGGGCGGCGGAGAGGCCGCCGAGGTGGGTGATGACGACCGCGGGCGTGATGATAAGGGCGAGCATCATCAGGATTCCCTGGATGAAGTCGGTCCAGCTGACGGCGTTGTAGCCGCCCAGGAAGGTGTAGGAGACGATGATGATGCTGCCGACGGCGAGGGCGACGGCGTAGTCGAGGTGGAAGGTCGCTTCAAAGAGCTTTGCCCCGCCGACGAGGCCCGAGGAGGTGTAGAGGGTATAGAAGAGCAGGATGACGAGGGCCGTGATGACGCGCAGATGGCCCTTGGCATCGCCGAAACGGTTGGCGAAGTAGTCGGGGATCGTGATCGCATCGTCAAGGCGGTGGGTCATGATGCGCAGCGGCCGGGCGACGTAGTGCCAGTTCAGGTAGGCGCCGATGAGCAGACCGACGGCGATCCAGCTGCCGGCGATCCCGTCGCTGTACATCATACCGGGCAGCCCGAGCAGCAGCCAGCCGCTCATATCCGAGGCCCCCGCGCTCAGCGCCGTCACGCCGGGACCGAGACCCCGCCCGCCGAGCACGTAGTCGCCGAGGTCCGCGGTTTTAAAGTAGAAATAGAGGCCGATGGCCACCATCACGAGCATGTAAAGGCCGAACGAGATCAGTACGGGTGTCTGCATTTATACCTCCTCATCCGGGTGCAGGCCGGCAATGCCGAGGTTGCCGTAGCGGTGGTAGCTGTTGGAGATGCTCTGTTCGATGAAGTAGTGCATCAGTTCGATCCGCCCGTGGGCGACGAATGCTTCCTTGGCGATGTAGACGGCCCGGTCGGCCACGGCGTCGAAGAGGGCCGGGGAGACGATCTCCGGGCGGAGGAAACGGACCCGTTTGTAATGGGGGATCCGGTCGATGAACACCGCCTCGCTGTCGCGGGTGATGGCATCGTGCTCCCCGAGCAGGCTCGCCTGCTTCGATTCGAGCCAGAGGAACTCCGGCTGCCGGGAGTGTTCGGGCAGGGAGATGTGCAGCCGTGCACCGACCATCCTGACGGCCATGATCGTGGCGAGTGACTCCTCGAGACTCTCCCCCTCCTCGAGGCGCAGGAGGACGCTCGCGACCGGCAGGTAGCGGATAACGTTGGACTCCCCGCGGATATGGGCGTAGTCGTGGGGTTTCATAAACTCGGTCTCGTGCCAGTGCGCGAAGTGGCAGAGGTGGCGCAGGGCCTTCTCGCACTCGTCGTGAAAGACCGTATCGCGCTGGAGCATCACCCGCATCCGGTCGGTGAAGGGGGTGGAACAGGACTCGTAGAGGTTGGTTTCACGGTAGGTGATATCCATAAACTGGCTGACGTAGTTGAAGCCGCCCGCTTTCCTGCCGCTGCCGATGGCCGATTTGCGCATCCCGCCGAAGGGCTGCCGCAGCACGATCGCCCCGGTTGTGCCGCGGTTGATGTAGAGGTTCCCCGCGAGCAGCGCCGCTTTCCACTGCTCTTGTTCGCGGCGGTCGAGGGACTCCAGCCCGGAGGTGAGGCCGTAGCCGGTGGCGTTGACGATCTTGATGGCGTCTTCGAGGTCCTCGGCGCGCATCACGCTGAGTACGGGGCCGAAAAGCTCGTTCATATGGCAGAAATCCCCCGACGCGGTTCCCCAGCGGATGGAGGGTTTCAGCATATAGGGGTTGCCCCGGTCGGCGTAGTCGGGTGAGAGCAGCCACTCCTCTCCTTCGTCCAGGGCTTCGAGGGCCTGTGCCAGTTTGCCCGCTGGGCGGTCGACGAGGGTACCGACGCGGTTGCCGAAATCCCAGACGGAACCCGTCTGCATCGACTCCGCCGCCTCTTTGAGCTGCCGTTTGTACTCTTCGTCGTCGTAGAGCTCTTTTTCCAGCACAAGCAGCGAGGTCGCCGAGCACTTCTGCCCGGAGTTGTGAAAGGCCGAGGCCATGACGTGGCCGATTGCCTGGTCTCTGTCCGCCATCGCCGTGACGATGGTAGCGTCCTTGCCTCCCGTCTCAGCACTCAGGTGGATGTCGGGACGGGCCTTGATGATGCGGTAGGCCGTCTCTTCGCCGCCGGTGAAGATCGTGAAATCGATCGCGTCGTTGGGGATCATATGCTTCCCGACTACTGCTCCGCGTCCCGGGATGAACTGCAGGGTGTTCATGCTGACCCCCGCATCCCAGAAGCATTGGCAGAGCCGGTAGGCGGTGAGGATGGAGGCTTCGGCGGGTTTGAGGATCACCGTGTTGCCCGCCGCGAGGGCCGCGGCGATGCCGCCGGTCGGGATGGCGACGGGAAAGTTCCAGGGGCTGATGACGAGACCGACCCCTTTGCCTTTGGCCTCTACTCCCGTCAGCCCCGCCAGCTTGGTGACACTGTAGGGGTAGAAGTTGACGAAGTCGATCGCCTCGCTCACCTCCACGTCGGTTTCGGTAAAGACTTTGCCCACCTCCGCCGCGGCGATGCCGATGAGGTCGCCCCGGGCAACTCGGATCGCGTGGGCGACCTCCATCATGATCTTTTGGCGCGCGTGGGGCGTCAGTTCCCGCCAGCCGTCGGGGTCGGCTTGGGCCGTGGTAATGGCACTTTTCATATCTTCGGGGGTCGCTTCGACGTAGGCGCCGGCGTGTTTGTTCTCATGGTACTGGGACTTGTCGATGACCGTGACCGTTTCGTCGCGCTTCACGACCTTCCCGCCGACAACGGGGTAGGCGTTGTAGCCCCCCTCGCGCTCGCCGATATGCTGCCATTTGTCGCGGAGCGCTTCCGCCCAGGCGCGGTTGGCGGGAAGGATGAAATCCGTATCGGGCTCGTTCTCGAAATGGTAGAGGGCGGGATCGATATCGGTTCTTACGACCGGCCGGGTACGGTCCTGGGTGCGGTTGGGCGCTTCGGACACCGTGGGGATAAGGGCGACGGCATCGTCGAAGGTCTTGACGAGCTGCTCCCACTCCGGTGTGTCCACCCTGAGCCCGAAACTGTGGCGCAGGAAGTTCTGCTCGGCGGTGTTCTCATCAAAGCGGCGCACGAGGTAGGCGATGGCGTTGGTAAAGGTCTCCTTCGTCGCCGTCGGGGCGTAGAGGATGACGTTGCGCCCCTCGGCTTTGAGAAGGCGGTAGGCCGCTTCGCTCATCCCCTCGAGCATCTCGGCGGTGACATAGCGTTCAACCCCGCGCGCCTTCGCCAGCAGCATCGCCAGGGCATGGTCGAAGAGGTTGTGCGAGGCGACGCCGGTATGCACGTAGGGGGCGACGGCGGGGTCGAGCAGGTAGTCCATCGCTTTTTTGTAGTTGGCGTCCGATTCCGCCTTGTGGGCGTAGGTGACGTTGGGCCAGCCGCGAAGCGATGCCTCGGTCAGCTCCATCTCCTGGTTGGCCCCCTTGACGATGCGGATCTTGATCGGCGCGCCCCCGGCGTCGACGCGGGCTTTGGCCCAGGCGGCCAGTTCACGGATAGAGGTGAGGGCATCGGGGAGGTAGGCCTGGACGACGATGCCGGCATGCAGCTGCGCGAACTCCTCCTGGGAGAGGACTTTTTTGAAGGCGTCGATGGTGATACGGACATCGCGGTACTCCTCCATATCGAGGTTGACGAACTTGGGCTGCGTCTTTCCCTCCCCGTCGCGGCAGGGGTTGGCGATGGCCGCGCGGTAGACCCGCTCCAGCCGGGAGGAGACATGTGTTACGTTGTTGTCGTGGGCGAGGGGCAGGATCTGCGAGAACATGTTGGAGATCTTGAGCGAAAGGTAGTCGATATCCGGGTTCTCAAGCAGCGCGATATATTTTTCAACCCGGCGTTCCGCTTCGGCCTCGCTGTGGACGACCTCCCCGATGACGTTGATGTTGACCCGCGTTCCCTCTGAGCGGCGCGCTTTCATATGCTTGGAAAGGACGGGGTCCTCCCCCTGGATGACGATAGCGCTGATGTCGTTGCGCAGGTAGTTGATGAACATCGGGACGGAAAGGGAGCTGACGTAGATGCCGACGTCGCGGAAGAGCCAGACGAGGATCTGCTCGAAGTGGCTGAAGAAATCCGTACTTTTGTATTTTTCGAAGATGTACTCGAGCTGGTCGGCGACCCGGTCGGGGTTCTTGGAACGGAAGCTCTGGTCAAGCAGCTCGATGAGGAAGATCTTGTTAATTGGGTTTTTCAGCATGCGCTGCATCATCGTATGCAGACGTTGCTCCTCCTTCCCGATATGGTGCGAGATCTCCTCCTGCCACCGGCGGGCGACGGCTTTTGTCTCTTCGAACAGTTCGGAGGGAATGGGCATCGGCAGGTCCTTCATGCTGGTGTGGATTGGCCCCGTACAGATGAAAAATACGGGGGGCGGAGTGATGACCGGCTTCTTGGCGGCACCCTCCGACAACTGATAGGCCCTACGATAACATATTAGGTTTAGTGCAAGCTAAAATTTTTCTGGGAGGGTTTGCGAAGGGGGCATGACAGGCAAAGGAAAAGCAAAAAATATAAACAGGCGGTGATTGTTCTTATAGTGATAAATGTGTGTGGGGAAAATGTTGTTTCGTGGTGGCCTGTCTCGGAATCGAACCAAGGACACAGGGATTTTCAATCCCTTGCTCTACCGACTGAGCTAACAGGCCATTCATTTAAGAGGCCGAAATTATAGCAACGGCATATTGAAGCCTAGCTTAAATCGGCGACGGCTTCTTTAAACGTGTTACCGCGCACGGCGTAGGAGGGAAACTGGTCCAGGCTCGCGCAGGCGGGGGAGAGCAGGGCGACGCTCTGCTGCGTATGCACGCCGGCGATGCGTTTGACGGCTTCGGTCAGGACGCCGCAGCTCTCAAAGGGGATACCGAAGCGTTCGCTGAGGGCGTCGAGCTTGGCCTGGTTGCTGCCGATCGTATAGAGGGTGACGTCGATGTCGGCGAGGGCTTCGAAGAGCGGCGTCATATCGACCCCCTTGTCGTCGCCGCCGACGATGAGGTGGATGGGGCGGTCGGCGTAGCGCCGGACGGCGGCCAGGGCCGCATCGATATTGGTCGCCTTGGTGTCGTTGACCCAGAGGCGGTTCTGCGTGTCGCTGAACTCCTCCTGGCGGTGCGGGTCGAGGACAAAGGCGTTCATCTTGGCATAGTCGATCCGGTCGAAAAGAATGCGGTCGACGGCCATCGCCAGCAGGGCGTCGAGGAGGAAGGGACCTTTAAAATGAATATGGTCGGTCTCGAAACCGAAAAAAGCGGCGAGATCGTCGGTATCGTCGTAGGGGATGACGAAGGCGTCCGTCGGGGTGTCAGCATAGGCGCGCGGCAGCAGGACGGTCTCGCCCTCGCGCATCTGCGCCAACGGCTTCAGTTTGTCGTCGATGTAGGCCTGTTCGCTGCCGTGCCAGCTCAAGTGGTCCGGGGTGATCGGCAGCACGACGTAGAGGTCCGGTTTTGCCTCGTGGGTGTAGTGCAGGGTAAACGAGCTCGTCTCCAGGACCCAAAGCGGCGACGCGGCATCCAGCGCGGCCAGGGGAGTGCCGATGTTGCCGCCGGAGAGTGCCCCCTTGTCGGCGAGGAGATGGGTGAGCATCTGCGTCGTGGTCGTTTTGCCGTTGGTCCCGGTGATCCAGACGGTAAAGGGTTTCACGCCGGGCGTGAATGGGAGACGCGCCAGCGGAGAGAGGAAAAGGTCGTACTCGCTGACGAGGTGTTCCGCTTTCCTGATCAGCGGATGTTCCGGGGGGATACCCGGCGAAGGGACTTCCAGGTCGGAGTAACGCGGATCGAACTCCGCCGTGGGGCGGACGCGGTTCCCCTCCTCGTCGGTAAAGGGCTTGTGGACGTGGTCGTCATAGAAGGTGCAGGGGCCGAAGGCCTTGGCGATCGCCCGGGTCGTAACGCCGTAGCCGAAAAGGGAGGTGCGGATTTGCTGCATCAGGTGGCCTTAGCGGATTTTGAGGGTAATGAGCGCGGCGAGGTTCGAGAGCATGGCGATGATCCAGAAGCGGACGATGATCTTGTTCTCCGCCCAGTTCTTCATCTCGAAGTGATGGTGGATGGGGGCCATCAGGAAGACCCGCTTTTTGCGCAGTTTGAAGCTGCCGACCTGGATGATGACGGAGACGGTCTCGATCACGAAGATGAACCCGATGAGCAGCAGCAGGAACTCGCTCTTGGCGACGATGCCGAGGTAGCCGATAAAGGCGCCGATGGCGAGCGAACCGCTGTCGCCCATAAAGACCTCGGCCGGGTGGGAGTTGAACCAGAGAAAGCCGATAAGCGCACCGATGAGCGCCGCGGCGACGACGGAGGCTTCTCCGACGGGGAAGTTCGGCATCAGCAGGTAGGCGGAGAGGCCGGCGTGCCCGATAATGTAGACGAAAATGCCCAGGGTCATCAGGGCAAAGACGGAGGGCACCGTCGCCAGGCCGTCGAGCCCGTCGGTGAGGTTCACGGCGTTGGAGGCCGCGACCATGACGAGGGACCAGAAAAAGAGGGCGAAAAGCTGCATGTCAAAGAGCGGGTACTTGTAAAAGGGGACATACAGTTCCGTATCCAGTCCCGCCGCGAAACGCAGGAAAAGGGCGCCTACAAGGGCCGCGGCGATCTGGAACAGCAGTTTGGCACGGGCCGTGAGGCCCGCCAGGTTGTGCTGCTTGTCGATCTTGGCATAGTCGTCTTTGAAACCGATCAGCATAAAGAGCGCGAGCACGAGCATCCCGCCCAGGGCGAAAAAGTTGTCGTAGCGCACGGTGATCGCCGACGCGATCAGGGTTGAAACGATAAAGACGACACCCCCCATCGTCGGCGTCTTCGCTTTCTCGCGGTGGCGGTCGGGCGCGTAGTCGTTAATGGGCTGGACGCTGGAGGTCTTCTGCGCCCAGCGGATGAAGCGGGGCATCAGGAAAAGGGTCATGCAGAGCGCCAGGAAAAAGGCGACGCCGGCACGGACGGTAATGTATTGCAGCAGGTTGATATCCAGAAGTTCGTAAAACCAGTAAAGCATTATCTGTCCATAAAGAGTTTTCACTAGGTTGTAGTGATAAAGTGAGTAAAAAGTGCTATTTTAATATAATTGCCGTCATTATATGTTTAAGGGGATTTCCGGAGTTCCGACAGCTCTCGGAAGACCCTTCGTGAAGGATTTTTATGGGACAAAAGACTGTACTCGTAATTACGGACGGGGTCGGCTACAGCCAACGGACGGAAGCGAACGCTTTTTACCATGCCAAAAAGCCGACCTATGAGAAACTCTTCGCCGAAGTACCCCACGCGCTGATCGACACCTTCGGTCTCAGCGTCGGCCTGCCCGAGGGGCAGATGGGGAACTCGGAAGTGGGGCATATGACCATCGGGAGCGGCCGCGTACTCTACCAGGACCTGGTCAAGATATCCCTCGCCGTCGCCGAGGGCACCCTGGCGGGTAACCCGGCCTTGACGGCGCTGCTGGACAGCTCCGACACGCTGCACCTCGTCGGCCTCTTCAGCGACGGCGGGGTCCATTCGCACCTCGACCATACGATCGCGCTGGCAAAGATCGCCGAAGCGGCGGGCAAGAAGGTGTGGCTCCACCTCATTACCGACGGGCGCGACGTCTCGCCGACGTCCGCACCGCATTACCTGGAGAAACTGCAGGAGGCGCTGAGCACGAATGTGCGCATTGCAACTATCGGCGGACGCTTCTATACGATGGACCGGGACAACCGCTGGGAGCGTGTCCAGAGCGGCTACGACGCTATCGTGACCGCACAGCCTGCCAGCGACCTTGCGCCCGCGGCCTACATCGAAGCCTCCTACGCCAGGAAAGAGACGGACGAGTTTATCGTGCCGGCGGCCTTCAACGGCTATGAGGGGATGAAAGCGGGCGATGCCGTTCTCATCACCAATTTCCGCAGCGACCGCGTCCGCGAGATCACGACGGCACTGGCTTCGCCGGCGTTCGCCGAGTTCGACCGCCCCTTCGCCGTAGCAAACCTTGCGACGATGACGGAGTATGACAAAAGCTTCACCTACCCGGTCCTCTTCCGGAAAGAGACGCCGAAAAACACCCTCGCGGAGGTGATCAGCAACCGTGGGCTTCGCCAGTTCCATACGGCGGAGACGGAGAAGTATGCCCACGTCACCTTCTTCCTCAACGGCGGGATCGACGAGCCCTATGCAAATGAAGCGCGGGTGCTTATCCCGAGTCCGAAGGTCAAGACCTACGACCTGCAGCCCGAGATGAGCGCCCCCGCGGTCGGCGATGCCGTAATGACCGCGATGGACGAAGGGTATGACTTCATCGTCGTCAACTTCGCCAACGGGGACATGGTCGGGCACACGGGTGTCTATGACGCCGCCATCAAGGCCGTCGAAGCCGTCGACCATGAACTCGGCCGCATCGTGGAGAAAGCGAAAGCGGACGATTATGCGATGGTCCTGACCTCCGACCACGGCAACTGCGAGGAGATGTGGGACGAGGAGGGCAACGTCCTCACCAACCATACCGTCGGCAAGGTCTGGGCCTTTGTCATGGCCGAAGGGGTCGACAAAGTCCACCCCGGCGGCCTCAACAACATCGCCCCGACGGTCCTCGAACTGATGGGCGTCGAAAAACCGGCCGAGATGGACGACAGCCTCTTATAGTTTGGGTACGGCATCCGAGCAAAAGCCCGGATGCCTACGCTAACGCTGTGTTCTCCTTGGCGGAGAGCCCATACCCCAAGGGTATTTCCTGCGGGGCACGCGCAGTAAACCGCGCTTATGCATGACGGCAGAGTTTCCGTAGATGTAAGTAAATTATTCAAAAGGAGTGAGATGAAATTCAGTGGTAAAAACGTATTGGTAACGGGATCGAGCCGGGGGATCGGCGCGGAGATCGCGAAAGTGCTGGCCGGCTACGGTCTGAAAGTCTGGGTCAACTACCGCAGCGGCGCGGATGCCGCCGAAGCGGTCAAAGCGGCGATTATTGCCGCGGGCGGCGAAGCGGAGACAATCGGTTTCGACGTGGCGGACGAAGCGGCCTATGTTGCGGCGATCAAGACGATCGTCGACACTGACGGTGAACTGGGCTACCTGGTTAACAACGCGGGGATCACGAACGACAAACTGGCCCTGCGCATGAAAACGGAGGAGTTTCTTTCCGTGATCAACGCCAACCTCACCTCCGCCTTTATCGGCTGCCGTGAAGCGATGAAGGTGATGCGCAAGAAGAAGCAGGGTGCCGTTGTCAACATCGCTTCCATCGTCGGTGAGACGGGCAACGCGGGGCAGACGAACTACGCGGCCTCCAAGGGCGGCCTGATCGCCATGACGAAGAGTTTTGCCATCGAAGCGGCTTCGAGCGGGCTGCGTTACAACACGGTCACACCGGGCTTTATCGCCACCGATATGACCGACGAACTCAGCGACGATATCAAGTCCAACTTTACCTCAAAAATCCCGATGGGACGCTTCGGCGAAGCGCGGGAAGTCGCGGAAGCGACGGCCTTTCTGCTCTCTGACAGCGCCTCTTATATTACGGGTGAAACCCTCAAAGTCAACGGCGGGATGAACATGGCCTAAGGCCGGAGGGGAGACCCCCCCTTCAGCGCTTTTTTTTATATTCCGTGTGCTATACTTTCGGAATTTCAAATTGGAAAGAGGAGCTATAATGGCACTTTTGGATGACATCAAAGAAGTCGTAGTTGAACAACTGAGCGTAAACCCGGACGAAGTAAAGCCGGATGCGAAATTCGTTGAAGATCTCGGAGCGGACAGCCTCGACGTCGTTGAACTGGTCATGGCACTTGAAGAAAAATTCGATATTGAAATCCCGGACGATGAAGCTGAAAAAATTCAGACAGTTCAGGATGTCGTAAACTACGTCGAAAACAAGGCGTAAGTTTCCTTTGCGGGTTTCCCGCAAAATGGTTTTGTATTGCCGTCCTCGGACGGGTATATAAAGCTATACACATATTTTTCAGGAGTTGCTGTGAGAAGAGTTGTCGTAACGGGTATGGGCATGATCAATGCTGTCGGACACAATAAAGAAGAGTCGTTTAAAGCGATGTGTGACGGCGTGAGCGGCATTGACAAAATTACCCTTTTCGATGCCGAAGCCGAAGGGCAGGGCGTTCTGATTGCCGGCGAGGTCAAAAACTTCGACCCCACAACGGTGATGGCGGCCAAAGAGGTCAAAAAAGCGGACCGTTTCATCCAGCTCGGCCTTAAGGCGGCCCAGGAAGCGATGGAAGATGCGGCCTTCAACGAAATCGAGATCGAATACGAACGTTTCGGCGTCGCCGCGGCATCCGGTATCGGAGGACTTCCGGCGATCGAGAAGAACTCCATTGTTCTTGAGACCCGCGGCCCGCGCCGTATCTCTCCTTTCTTCATTCCGAGCGCCCTGGTCAACATGCTCGGCGGTTTCGTTTCCATCGAGCATGGTCTGAAAGGCCCCAATGTCGCGGCGGTCACGGCCTGTGCGGCGGGAACCCACTCCATCAGCGAAGCGGCGAAGACGATCATCTGCAACGGTGCGGACCGTATGCTCGTCGTCGCGGCGGAATCTGCGGTCACCGGTGTCGGTATCGGCGGTTTTGCCTCCATGAAAGCGCTCTCCACGCGCAACGACGACCCGCAAACGGCCTCCCGTCCCTTTGACGCGGAGCGCGACGGTTTTGTCATGGGTGAAGGTGCGGCAGCGCTCGTCCTCGAAGAGTACGATGCGGCCGTTGCCCGCGGCGCGAAAATCTACGGGGAGCTGATCGGTTTCGGCGAGAGCGGCGATGCAAGCCACATTACGAGCCCGAGCATGGACGGCCCGCTGCGCGCGATGAAAGCGGCGATGACGATGGCCGGCAACCCGAAAGTCGACTACGTCAATGCCCACGGTACATCCACACCGACGAACGACAAGAACGAAACGGCGGCACTCAAAGAGCTCTTCGGCGGCAAAGAGAACTGCCCGCCGGTGACATCTACCAAGGGCCAGACGGGCCACTGTCTTGGCGCGGCCGGTGGTATCGAAGCGGTCGTCTGCCTTATGGCGATGCAAGAGGGTATCATCCCGCCGACGATCAACCACATCAACCCGGATGAGAACTGCGATCTGGACATCGTTCCGAACGCGGCGCGCAAAGCTGAAATGAACATTGTCATGAGCAACTCCTTCGGTTTCGGCGGCACCAACGGCGTCGTTATCTTCAAGAAGCTCTAAGGTCCGGCATTGGCTACCTACCTCGATTTTGAGCAGAAGATCCAGCAGATCCAGGAAGAGATCGTCAGCGCCGAGGTGCGCCACGACCTCCACGCCGTCGAGATCCTGAAAAAAGATCTGGAGAAAGAGGTCAGTAAAACCTACAAGAACCTCTCGCCTTACCAGGAGCTCCAGCTGGCGCGTCACCCCGACCGCCCCTACGCGCTCGATTACATCAACCTGCTGCTCGAAGACAAATACGAACTGCACGGCGACCGCCACTTCCGCGACGATGCGGCGATCCTCTGCTACATGGGCTACATCGACGGTCAGCGTGTCATGGTCATTGGCGAACAGAAGGGACGCGGGACGAAGAACAAGCTCAAGCGCAACTTCGGGATGCCGCACCCGGAAGGGTACCGCAAGGCGCTGCGCTGCGCCCAGTTGGCAGACAAGTTCAATATCCCAGTGGTCATGCTCATCGACACCCCGGGCGCCTACCCGGGACTGGGTGCCGAAGAGCGTAACCAGAGTGAAGCGATCTCCCGCAACCTGCTGGAACTCTCCAAACTGGAAACGATCACGATCTCTATCGTTATCGGCGAGGGAGGCAGCGGCGGCGCCCTGGCCATCGGCGTTGCCGACCGGCTGGCGATGATGCGCTACTCCGTTTTCAGCGTCATCTCTCCGGAAGGGTGTTCCGCGATTCTCTGGAACGATCCGGCCAAGGCGGAAGCGGCGACGAAGGCGCTTAAGATCACGAGCAGCGACCTCAAAGAGCTCGACCTGATCGATGACGTCATCGACGAGCCGCTTATCGGGGCGCACCGCGACAAGTCTGGGGCGGCGGACGCGATGAAAGGCTACATTCTCGAGCGGATCAACGAGCTCTCTAATTTCAGCGGTTCCGAACGCCGCCACAAGCGCTATGACCGCCTGACGGGTATGGGCGCTTACTCCGAAAACTAATCCAGCAAACTTTCTTTTTTTAATTGGAGCGGCTTGGCCGCGCCATGCTCTCTATTTTCTTTAACTGTTTTGTTCCCCTTCTTTTTTGCTTATCCAAAAAAGAAGCCGAACCGGGAAGAAAAAAGGATAAAAGGCTGCGCCCTGGAAGAAATACTCTCGGAGTGCGCTTTCGGGACATGCCAATCCCCGGTGATCCTCCTGATACGCTAATGACCGTTTCGGAATCAACAATTTAGATTTTTTGGAAAGTGTTTAGGCTTCGGGGGCTGTCTGTTCCGGGGGCTGGGGCGGGAATTTCGGGCGTTTGAGGCGTTTGGCCTTCTTGGAGAAGGTGATGAGCTCCTCAACGGTTTGGATCTCGGTTGGGATGCATTTTAGGGTGCGTTTGAAGAGCTTTGCCGTCGTCATCGCGTCGGAGAGGGCGCGGTGGTGGGTCGCCTCTTTGTAGAGTTCGAGCTGTTCGTTCAGGAAGGCCAGACCGTAGCGGTAGGAGCTGATGGTACGCTCGGCGAGGTCGATGGTGCAGAGGCTGCGGTTGAGCAGGGGCGCCATCCCGACGCGCTCCATCATCTTCGAGGTGAACTGGAAGTCGAACTTGACGTCGTGGCCGACGAAGATGTCGTTGCCCAGGAAGAGCTTGAATGCTTCGAGGACCTCTTTCATAGCGGGGGCATCCTGGGTGTCCTCTTCGGCGATACCCGTGATCTCGGTGATGTGCCCCGAGATATGGTCGCAGCGCACCAGGCTCTCAAAACGGTCGATGATGTGGAGGTTCTGCACCTTGACGGCGCCGATCTCGATGATCTGGTGTTTGTCCGGCTTGGAGCCGTTGGTCTCAATGTCGACGATGCAGAAGGTCGCCGCCGAGAGGAGCTGGTCGCAGCTTTGGGGGTAGTAGCGCGTGCCGTCGCGGCTGACGAGTTCGAGCCCCTGTGCGCGCATCAGTTCGACGGCCAGTTCGGCGCTCTCGCCGGTCAGCTGCTCGATCTGGTAGGCTGTCAGCCCTTCGCAGAGCTTCTGGGGGAGTTGGGAGGCTTCGATCATGCTTTGGCCTTTGCAATAAACAGGCCAACCTTCTTCGGGTCTTTTTTCCCCTTGGATGCTTCGACGCCGCTGCTGACATCGAGGGCGTAGAAGCCGTAGGGGAGACACTCTTCGACGTTATCGGGGGAGAGCCCGCCGGCGAGGATGATCTTTGAACAGTCGACCCCGTCGAACCACTCGAGGTTGAGCCGCTTGCCCATACCCCCGTAGGCGTCGCAATAGGCATCGACGAGGCGGTACTCGTCCGCGTGCGCTTTGACGTCTTCGGGGCTCTGTGCACGGATCACACGGACAAAGGGGCACTCCAGGGCGTCAAAGAGCTCCTGGGGGGCATCAAAATGGATCTGGGCCAGGGTGATGCCGCTCGTCTTGGCCGCCGCGTTGATGGCCGGGGCTTCCTCGTTGACGAAGAGACCGACTTTTTCGACAAAGGGTGGCAGCCTGCGGATGATCGCCGCGGCCGCCTCGGGGGTGATATGGCGCGGCGAGGGGGGATAGAAAACAAAACCGAGCGCGTCGGCCCCGGCATCGATCGCGCTCATGGCGTCTTCATAGGAGGTGATGCCGCAGATCTTGACGCGCACGGAAGGCTCAGACTTTCAGGCTGCCGATGGCCGCTTCGAGGCCGTCTGCGTGTTTGAAGACGTAGCTGCCGGCGACGCAGACGTCGACGCCCGCCGCTTTGAGCGCGCCGATGTTCGCGTCGTTGACCCCGCCGTCGACTTCGATCATGCAGTCGGGGTTGATGCGGTCGCGCAGGTCGCGCAGACGGCGGAGCTTTTCATAGACATCGATGAACTTCTGGCCGCCGAAACCGGGGTTGACGCTCATGACGAGAACCATGTCGATGTAGGGCAGCAGGTACTCGAGGCTTTCGGCCGGCGTGTGCGGGTTGAGGACGATGGCGGGTTTGATGCCGAGGCTGCGGATGTACTGGGCCAGGCGGTGGGGGTGTTTCTCCTCTTCGATGTGGAAGGAGATGTATTCGGGCTTCAGCGGGGCGAAGAGGTCGACAAAGAAGGTGTTGTTTTCGACCATCAGGTGGATGTCGAGGGGTTTGGTGGCTGCCGCGGCGACGGCGGAGACGACGACGGGCCCGATGGTGAGGTTCGGTACGAAATGGCCGTCCATGACGTCGACGTGCACGAGGTCGCAGCCGGCGTCGCAGATCGCCTTGACGTCGCGCGCGAGGCTGCCGAAATCGGCGGAGAGAATACTGGGGGCTACAAGCATTGAGCTACCCTTTCTTTTTTTTGCCATTTTATCCAAATAGTGTGTGCATTGCGATAAAATGTCGGTACGCACCGTGCTAGCGTGGTTATTTAAGGAACTCTTTTGATTTTAGAGGATATAATGCGCCACTAAATTTACGCAAGGAGCCTACAAATGGCAAGAAAATGTGCTATTAGCGGTAAGGGCCCAATGAGCGGGAACAACGTTTCTCACGCGAAAAATCGCACGAAAAGACGTTTCATGCCTAATCTTCGCACCGTCCGCGTCCAGATGGAAGACGGTACGACTAAGAAGATTAAGATCTCTGCTTCTGAGCTTCGTACTATGAAGAAAAAACAGGCGTAACTCCCTTACGCCGACAACTGAGCGCCGTTTGAATCTGATCCAAAAGATTCGCGCCTTTCTTCATTGGGAGACTCCTCCCAAACCCCAATACGATCTACTTCCCGATATTTACAGCCACCTCAAACCGTTTCGTCTGCCGCTGATTTTTACGGCAATCATCATGTTCCTCGGCACCATCGGCTACATGGTGATAGACGATTTTTCGCTGATAGACGCCATCTACCAGACGGGGATCACCTTTACGACGGTCGGCTTCGGGGAGATCGCCCCCATTTCCGATGCGGGGAGGCTCTTTACGATCACGCTGATCATTACCGGTTTCGCCGTCTTCTCGATGGCGGTCGGTATTCTCGTCAACGAGATCAACCGCGGGAACATCTATAAAACCATAAAGGAGCGGGACATGCTCTACAAGATCGCGCGCTTGAAAAAGCATTTTGTCATCTGCTACCACAACGATTACACCATCGAAGTCACGAAGGAGCTGCGCCGCTCGCACATCCCCTTCGTCGTGATCGATCCCCGCGAGGAGATCGAAGCGTGGGCGAAACAGCACAAGTACCCCTATTTCCTCCGTGAAGAGCCCCACACCGAGGTGGCGATGCTCAAGGGGCACCTGAGCTCCGCGAGCGGGGTGATCACCCTCTCGCCGCTGATCGCGGACAACATCGCGATCATCGCCTCGGTGCGTCTTTTTGAGAAAGAGCATGCGCTGCCAAGGCCCTATAACCTGATCAGCTCCGCCGAGACGATGAGCGACGTGGAGAAGCTGAAAAAACTCGGGGCCGATACCGTTGTCTCGCCGACGAAACTGACGGCGCAGCGCATCACCTCCATGGCGGCGCGCCCGGATATGGAAAACCTCCTCGAGGAGTTCCTCTACCGCAGCGACACCCCGCTGGACATGGAGGAGATCTTCGTGCCCAAATACAGCTGGATGGTCCTCAACCGCCTCAAAGAGACCCACCTCAGAGAGATTGCAAACGTTTCCGTCGTCGGGGTCACGCGCAAAGACGGCAAATTCGTCGCCATGCCCAAAGGGGACGACCTCGTCACCAGCGAGTCGAAACTGCTGGTCGTTGGCACCGAAAAGGGGATCAAAATGACCAAAGAGCTGGTGCGCCAGCGTAAAAAACCGCAGGAGTTGCGCTATGTTTGAGATGAAAAAAGTCGGCGGCGGCGTCTGCGCGCCGGAGGGGTTCTTTGCGGGGTCGGCCAGTGCCGGCCTGCGCCCGAACGGGGCGGATGACGTTGCCTTTATCTACGCCGACACCCCTTGCGAGACGGCGGCGGTCTTTACGACGAACAAGATGACGGCCGCACCGATCCGCCACTACCGGGCCAAAGGGAGCTTCAAAAGCAACTTCGTGCTGATGAACGCCAAAAATGCCAATGCGATGACGGGAGCTGCCGGGATCGCCGACATCGACGAAGTCCTCGGGGAGCTGCAGGCGCATTACGGCGTCCTTCAGAACCCGGTGATGAGTTCGACGGGGGTCATCGGTGTGCGTCTGCCCAAAGAGAAGATCACGGCGGCGGCAAAGACCTTCGACCTCGGCAGCCGGGACAGCCTGGCGGCCGCGAAAGCGATCATGACGACGGACACCTTCTACAAGATGGTGTCGACGGAGATCGTTTTGGCAGAGGGCAAGCGTTTCCGCCTCGGGGCGATCGCCAAGGGCGCGGGGATGATCAACCCCGCGATGGCGACGATGCTCTGCTTCGTGACGACCGACGCGGATGCCGAAGCGGCCGAGCTGCAGGCCTGCCTCGAGGCGGTCATCCCGACGACCTTCAACGCTGCGAGCGTCGACGGGGATACCTCCACGAATGATACGGTACTGCTCCTGTCCAACCGCAAAAGCGGTGCGTTTGATGCCGAAGCGTTCAAAACGGCCCTGCACGAGATGCTGCTGGAGCTGGCGCAGATGATGGTCAGCGACGGGGAGGGGGCGACAAAGATGGTTACCTTCCACGTCACGGGCGCCGCTAATGACGACGAGGCGGAGACGGCGGCGAAGGCGCTTTCGAACTCGCTGCTGATGAAAACGGCCATCTACGGCGAAGACCCCAACTGGGGCCGTGTCGCATCGACCATCGGCGCCAGCGGCGTCGCGTGCGACGAGGCGACACTGACGGTCAGTTTCGACGACGTCTGTGTCTATGACAAGGGGACGATCCTCTTTGATGCAGAGACGGAAAAGCTGGCGGCGGCGGTGATGAAGCGCGAACGCTTTACGATCAGCTGTGCACTTGGGATGGGCGAGGGGGCGTTTGACGCTTACGGCTGTGACCTTGGTCACGAGTATGTCAAGATCAACGCCGACTACAGAACGTAGCGGCGTTTTATAGCAGAAAGCGGCGGCCCAGCGGGCCGTCTAAAAGCGGTAGCCTGCCTTGAGAAGGGTCCGCCAGTTGTCCAGGCTGTATTTCTTCGTCGTGCCGAAATCGTTTTCGGTGGTCCATGTGCGGCGGATATCCACCCCCGCCAGGAAACTCCCCATATAGTATTTCAGACCCGCGCCGGCCTGCAGCGTGAAGAGCCAGTCGTTCGCGTTGTCGGTGGATGTCGTCGGAAACAATCCGCCTGTGGTCGTGGTCACGGGGTATTCGGTGTACATCGCGCCGATGCCGGGCCCGACGCCGAGAACGAGGTTCCGGGTGAAATGGATGAAATAGTAGGGGTTCATTTCGATCGCGGTAATGGTCACATCATCTTTATCGTAACGGCTCAGGCTCAGCTGCTGCCGCAGCAGGTTGTCGCCGGGCAGGGTGAATACGGGACAGTCGAAAGAGAATTCGACACCGTAGTTGTAGTCATCTTTGACGGAACCGTTGTCAAAATCCATCGTCCCGCCGACGGCGGCGAGCTCGATGTTGGCTTTCCAGTCCGGATCTGTAAAGATGGGCAGCAAGACGAATTTGTCCGCGGCGGTCGCCGCCGATGCGGACAGAATCGCGGTGCCGGCAAGGACACTGAGCAGTTGGGTCGTTTTCTTCATTTTTACTCCTCTCTTGAAGAAAGATGGTGTGCACGATAGGCAAACTTTTTTCATTTATCATACAGACAATCACATTTTATTCACATTTTTCTGAAAAATAAAAAAAAGTTATTTGATATCTCCCGCGAAATTGCAGGTTTCAGCGCGGGGGAAGGTCGAGGTGGGGGAGGTGCCAGCCGCGGTAGTGGGCGACCAGGCGGAGCACGGTGGCAAAAAGGGCGACGGCGAGAACGGCGGTGTCGTTCAGCCAGCCGACGGCGTCAAGCAGGATGAGCAGCACGGCGACGATCACGGCGATGGTACCGTAGAAGTCGCTGGTCAGGATGGCGGGGACGGTGTTGACGAGTACGTCGCGGGTGACCCCGCCGCCGATGGCGGTGAGGAAGCTGACGATAATGACGCCGAAGAAGTTGAACTCCGCCGCGATGCCCAGCAGGGCGCCGGTGATGCTGAAGGCGACAAGGCCTACGGTGTCGCTGATGATGAAGAGCCATTTACGCTCAAGCGCGTCCCGGCGGTAGAGGCGGAGGGCCAGGGCGATCATGACGCTGGCGATGACGGTCAGCGCCGGGTAGTAGTGGTTAAAGGCGAAGGGCGTACGGTCGAGCATGAGGTCGCGGATCACCCCGCCGCCGAGCGCCGTCAGGGAGGCGACGATGATGAGCCCCAGCAGGTCGAGCCGGTGGCGTACCCCGGCGAGGAAGCCGCTCAGGGCGAAGGCGACAATGCCGATGATGTCAGCGAGAATAAAAAAGTCCATGGTTCCGGTATTTTAGGCGCCCGCCATGCGGAAATCCTCTTTGAAGGCGACATAGCGTTCCGCCGAGGCGTAAAGCTCCTTGACCTCCTCGTCGGAGAGGGTGCGGACGACCTTGGCCGGGGAGCCCATGATCAGTGACCGGGGCGGAAAGACCTTGTTCTTCGTGACCAGCGCCCCGGCACCGACGATGGACTCCTTGCCGATGACGGCGCCGTCGAGAATGGTCGCGCTCATCCCGATCAGGCAGGCATCCTCGACCGTACAGCCGTGGAGCATGACGCGGTGGCCGATGGTGACGTCGCTGCCGATGATGGTCGGGTGGCCGTCGCTCATGTCGGGTTTTTTGTAGTGGGTGACATGGATCATGGAGAGGTCCTGGATATTCGTGCGGTCGCCGATGACGATGCGGTGCACGTCGCCGCGCACGACGCAGCCGAACCAGACGGCGCACTCCTCGCCCATGGTGACATTCCCGATGACATCCGCACTTTTCGCAATCCAGGTATTGTCACCAAGTTGAGGTTCCCATTGTTTAAAGGGGTAGGTCATTGTCGTTTCCTTGCTGTCGCGGCCTCAGCTCTCTTTGAAGAGACGGGAAGCCAGTTTGTTGATATAGGTCGTATCGCGCTTCTTCGACGATTTGTACATCTTGGTCGTATGCTGCTCGAGCAGGAGCTGGGAGTTGACCGGCGTTTCGCCGGCCTCGACCCGGCGGTAGCTTCCGTCGCTCTGGAGTTCGTGGGCAAGGACGTTGTCCGTGAGCTGGAGGGTGAGCAGCTGCAGGAGCTTCTCTTTGGACTCTTCATCCTCAATGCCCGTCATCAGTTCGATACGGCGCACGAGGTTCCGCGGCATCCAGTCGGCGCTGGAGATGTACATCTGCGGATGGCCATGTTTGAAGTAGAAGACACGGGCATGTTCGAGGTATTTTCCGATCAGCGAGGTGACCCGGATGTTCTCGCTCACCCCTTCAATGCCCGGGACGAGGCAGCAGATGCCGCGGACGATCAGGTCGACCTTGACCCCGGCTTGCGACGCTTTATAAAGCGCGCGGATGACATCCTCGTCGACGAGGGAGTTGACCTTGACGATGATGCGCCCCTCCGTTCCCATCCGGGTCTCGTTCTGGATCAGCGAGAGGATCTTCGGTTTGGTCTGGGTCGGGGACATGTAGAGCTTGTTGAGTTTCCCTTTTTTGCTGAAGCCCGTCAAAAAGTGGAAGAAGCGGGTCATGTCGTTCGTGATCGCCTCGTTGGAGGTCATGTAACTGACATCGGTATAGATCTTCGCCGTACCGGGGTTGTAGTTCCCCGTGCCCAGGTGCGCGTACTGTTTGAGCTTGTCGCCGACCTTGCGGGTGACAAGGGCGGCCTTGGCGTGGACCTTGAAGCCGGGGATGCCGTAGATGACGTGCGCCCCCGCGCTCTCCAGCGCCTTGGCCCAGATGAGGTTGTTCTCTTCGTCGAAACGCGCTTTGAGTTCGACCATGGTCGTCACCTGCTTGCCCGATTCGGCCGCCTGCATCAGGGCGTTGACGATGGGCGAGTTCGTCCCGCTGCGGTAGAGCGTCATCCGGATGGAGACGACATCGGGGTCCTTGGCCGCCGCCTGGATGAACTTGACGATGGGCTCGAAACTCTCGTAGGGGTGGTAGAGCAGGACGTCCTGTTTGTCGAGGACGGAGTAGATGCTGTCCTCGGAATCCAGCGGCGGCAGGTTCCGCGGTTTGTACGGTGCCGCGACGAGGTGCGCAAAATCCATGTTGCCGACGATCTGCCAGAGGCTGGCGAGGTTGAGCACGATCTTGAAGCGGTAGAGGTCGTCTTTGTAGACATTGGTGTGGCGGTTGAAGAAGTCGATCAGTTCGTCGTCGGCGTCGACCCCGATCTCGAGACGGACCAGCTCTCCTTTTTTGCGGAGTTTCAGCCCCTCTTCGAGCATCTCCATAAAGTCGTCCGCTTCCTCCTCCTCGATGGTAATGTCGGCATTGCGCGTGACGCGGAAGGGGGTGTACTGCAGCAGGGTGTAGCCCGGGAAGAGCTCATCGATGTGCTGGGCGACGATGCTGCCGATGGGGACGTAGATCCCGGTGCCGATCTGCACGAAACGGGGCAGGACCCGGGGGATGCGCACGAGGCCGTAGCGCTGGACGCTGGGATCGTCATTGTCCTGGAGTTTGACGATCAGGCCGAAACTGAGGTTGTTCAGGTGCGGGAAGGGGTGGGTACCGTCGACGGCGATCGGGACGATAACAGGGTAGATGTGCTCGTGGAAGTAGCGGTTCACCTCCCCCTTCTCCTGGTTGTTCAGCTCCTGGTAGCGTTTGAGAAAGATCCCCTCGTCTTTAAGGCCGGCCATGATCTCGATGAAGGTGTGCTCGACGACCTGCAGCTCCTGGTGGAGGTATTTGCGGATCTCGCGCAGCTGCTGCAGCGGGGTGAGGCGGTCGGGGCCGGAGAGGATGATCCCGGAGGTAAAGAGTTTCTTGAGACCCGCGACACGGATCATATAGAACTCGTCGAGGTTGGTGCCGTAGATGGCAAGGAACTTCAGGCGTTCAAGCAGGGGCTGCTTCTTGTCCTGCGCCTGCTGCAGCACGCGCGTATTGAACTGCAGCCAGGAGAGTTCACGGTTGAAATAGAATTTTGGGTCTTTGAGATTGGTCATTGGCGGGCTCGGGAAAAATATTGGAATGGGTTATATTATAGCGAAGAATTGTTATCGAACCGGTTACGGTTCGCGCCCCGGCGGGAGGGGACGGGTGATGAGGTAGGCCCCCAGTAGGATCGGAAGGGTGCCGAGCAGCTGTCGTGCTGTCGGGACCTCCCCCAGCGCGGGGTAGGCAAAGATCAGGGTAAAGAGCGGCATAAAGGCGATCATGGCGCTGAGTTTGGTGATGCCGATGCGGTGCAGCGCCTCGATCCAGAGGATCTTGGCCAGGACGTAGACCAGCACGGCGACGGCGGCGATGGCGGGGAGGACGTCCAGGAGCGCTGCGGCGGTGGGGAGGCCCTCGAAGAGCAGGGCGGCGCCGAAGAGCACGGGCAGGGCCGCCAGGTTGCGGAAGGCGAGGATGGTGAGGGCGCTGACCCTTTGGCGCGCCCGCTTCTGGTAGAGGTTCGCCAGGGGAGCGGTCGCGGCCGCAAGCAAAATCAGCAGGTCGCCGGGGTTGAAGGTGAAGGTCGCGGGAAAGAGGATGATCACGGCCCCCGCCCCCATTATAAAGGCGGCGAAGGTGTGCAGCGCATCGAGCTTCTCTCTGCCGGGCAGGTTAAAGTAGAGGTAGGAGAAGAAGAGCTGCAGCGTCAGGATGACGGCCATGTTCCCCGCCGTCGTATAGCGCAGTCCGATGAAAACGAGGGTGAAGAGCAGGGTAATATAAAAGGAGGTCCACAGCAGGTCGGGCAGCGCTTCCCTATCGGCAAAACCTCCGAACCCTTCCCGGGCATAGAGCAGGAGCAGCAGCACGGCGGTGGCGATAATGAGAACGAAGCCGTAGGTGTTCAGCGGGCCGATGGCCTTGACGGCGACGAGGGCGAGAATGGGGAACCAGCTCTCCAGCAGCGACAAAACGACGGCGTAGAGCTCCCCCTGGCGCTGCGGGGTCACGGCCGATGCCGATGCAGGGCGTCGCGGTGGGTCTGTACGAAGTGCGTGAACGAATCAATGATGTTGAAATGATGCATATTCTCATACCCCTGCTTCGCGTAATTTTGCCGTAGTGTAGCATTTTCAAGCAGGGCTTCCAAGGCCGCGACCCAGGCGTCGGTATCGTTGCCTTTGACGACCATACCGCCGGCGTTTCCGTCCGGGTTGACGATGCCCTGCGGCCCGCCAACGTCCGAGACAAGGCAGCAGACCCGACTGGCCTGCGCCTCCATGACGACCTGTCCCAGCGTATCGGTGACGGAGGGAAAGACGAAAAGGTCGCAGGAGGCGTAGAGACGGGAGAGGTCATCGCCGATCACCGGACCGGCGAAGATGACATCGTCCAGGGCCAGGTTGGCGCGTTTATGACGGAGGCCTCCTTCGCCGACGAGCAGCAGTTCGGCCTCGGAACCGGGGTTGTCGGCCTTGTATCGCTGCCAGACGTCGAGCAGAAAGGGGACGTTCTTCTCCTTGGAGATACGGCCGACATAGAGCACCTTCGGACCCTCTCCCGTCGCCCCGTATTCGGCAAAGACGCTGTCGCTCCTGTGCGACGGGTGGAAGCGTTTGCGGTTTGTTCCCGGCGAGAGCAGTTCGCTGCGTGCCCGCTCGATCCCGATCTCGCGTTCCATAATCTCCAGGTATTCGGTCGAGCGGGTAAAGACCCTTTTGAAGGGGCGGTAGAAGCGCGCCATCGTCCTGTCGGCGATCCGTTTGGCCCACTCCAGCCCCGTGTTGTCGCGGACATAGGCGGGGAAATCCGTATGGTAGGTCCCGAGCACGGGGAGGTTGTGCTTAGCGGCGAGCTTTTTGGCGATGACGCCGACAGGGCCGGGGGTGGAGATATGTACGATATCGGGGCGCAGCTCCCGCAGCATCCGTTCCAGGGCGCTGGCCGAGGGGTAGGCGAGGTCGAGTTCGCGGTAAAAAGGCATCGGCACCCTCCAGCGGGGCGGCAGGTTGTGGACGTTGGGAAGGTCGGGGCAGTATTTGGCTGTCGAAGCGACGATGTGAAGGTCTACATTATGTAAGAGGGCCTGTTCTCCCATATCCTGAATAAAACGGGAGACGCCGTTGAGATCACCGATGGTGTCGGTAAAAATGCAGATGCGCATGGTGTTCGCTCCAAACGAAAAGTTGGCAATCGTATCGTGCAGGCGTTTCAGAGCGGTTACAGTCGAAGGATGGCGTCACAATTGGTAATAAAATTAAAATCTTTCCAAATAATATTAATAAATAGTGTAAATAAATTATAAAAAGTTAATTTAAGTTTAAACTATTGCTATCAAGTGAATTAAATTATTAACAATCCGTTAAATTAAATTGAATTTAATAAAAAAGAAAATAATATTTTGCAGAGGACGGTTCGATGGTCTTCAAAATTTCTTAGGAGTGTATATATGAAAAAGATGATGATGGGTGTCGCAGCAGCGGCAGGTATCACTTCAGTTGCATCTGCAGCAGAACTGGCAGCTACTGATGCTCAGTTTATGTTCGGTGCAAGCAATGTAGATGCAGTTGCAATGACAGGTGCTGAAATGGTCGGAACACAAGGTCAACTGCTTGGTCTGACTATCCTTGATCCGGTTCTGAACATCGTCGGTAGCCTGCCGCTCGTCGGACCGATCGTAACTGGTCTGCTCGATACTGTTGACGGTCTTCTCGGCGGTCTGCTCGGTGGTCTGCCGCTCGTTGGTAGCCTGCTGGGTGGCGGCCTCCTCGGCTAACACACCCCTCTTACCCTTACCCTCCCTTCCGGGAGGGGTTCTTCTCCCCTTTTTTATTCTCTTTTTTGAGACACCTCTACATCCAACCAGACGAAGCCGTTATCACAAATCATTTTGAAATGATTTAAAGAAAAAGTTTTCTGTTTTTCAATGTTTTAAAAGTGATTTTGATACAAAAAGCATATTTATTAATATTTTGTTAGTTTTTTAACAAAACTTTAATGTGATAAGGTATAAAGTTTAGACAAGAACGTTAATTTAAACGCTTCAGGTATCACATCTAAAGGAGAACAAGATGAAAAAAGTGTTGGCAAGTGTTGCTATTGCAGGAATGATTACGGGCGTGAGCGCTGCAGACTTCGGTACGACAGATGCTCAGTTTATGTTCGGTCAGGAAAGTGTCAATGTTGTAACAATGAGTGGTGCAGAAATGGCACAGACAGAAGGTCAACTCCTTGAAGCACTTGGCGCGCTCGGCGCGATCCCGATTGCCGGTCCGATCCTCACTGACCTGCTCGCAAGCCTTAACCTCGGCGCGCTGCTTGGACTCGTTCCTGCGGCACTGGATGCGGCATTCCCGATTTCAGCTGACCTGGGCATTAACGTCGGTGGACTGCTGAGCATTGATACCGGTAGAGACCCGCTTACAATTGACTCCGGACTCCCGGCACTCGTCGGTGCAGTCGTCTCTTCACTGTAAGTTCCATAAGTGTGCAGGCATTTTCCTGCGCACACCCCTTTTCTGCTTTTACTTTTTAAGTTGAATCCCCCTAAAATCATGATGAAATTACACAAAGGTTATTTATGTTCAACAAAAAAGCATTATTAAGCTTTTTAAGTGCGGCGACAATGTGCTCATCGCTGCTGTATGCAGACGGGCAGACCCCGCTGAAAGTGGAAGAGCTCCTTTCAAAGAAAAATGCGTTCAACGCCGACATCTCGCTCGCGTATTCCAATATCGATCAAAAGACGGCCATGAGTACGGTCGTGCCGGTGTCGACACTGCTCTCATTCATTTATATTCCGGCCTACGCGGGTGAGCAGGTGCTCGACCAGGATGTCGTCGTTGCATCGCTGAACCTTAAATACGGTGTGACCGATTGGCTCGAACTGGTGATGTATGCCAACGGGCATAATACTTCCAGCCGCGTGCAGCTCGGCGCTGCGATTGCCAACCAGGCGGATACGGATTTCGACCACGCCGGTATCGGGGCGACATTTAGGGTCAAGGATGAAGGGGTTTATCCTTCGCTGCTGGTGGGGATATCGACCAACGTCATCGGCCGCCTGACCTTTACCGACCGCGATGTGGATGGCAACGTCATCGGGACGTCGAAGCAGGACAAGACCTTTGAATCGTTCAACGCCTACGCGCTCTCCTACTATACGGTAGACCCGGTCGTCTTCGTCTTCAAAGCGCAATACCAGTGGAGCCTGGAAGAGGACTACAAGGGTGACACGAACGACCGCCCGGACATTCTGGCGATCTCGCCGCAGGTCTATTTTGCGGTCAACCCCTACACCAACCTCAGCTGGGGGATCACCTACCGCTACCAGACGGAACAGCGCTATAACGGCAAAGTGGAAACGATCGCGGAGTCGTCCATTGGGTACAACATCGGTGTGAGCTACGAGATCTCGAGGGGGAACATCATCTCCCTGGACGCCAGCAACAACGAAACGGCCACTTATAGCCAGAATACGATCAATCTCATCTTCTCAAAGCGGTTCTGATGAAACGGGCACTTCAGGCACTCTTGCCGGCACTCGTGCTGCTCACGGCGGCAACATCGGCCGAGGCCGCCCTCGGCGGACCTGCCGGAAAAGAGGAAGTAAAAACCGCCATGCCGATCATCGAGCGGGAGTATACGGTACGGGTTCCGGTGAAGAGCTGGAGCGAGCTGAAAGAGAAGGGGGTGGTGCGCCAGCGCTACGACTTCTCATGCGGGGCGGCGTCGATGGCGACGATCATGAACTTCTTCTACGATCAGAACGTCACCGAAAACGGGATCGTGCGATCGGTGCTGGACATGAAAGGGGTCGGCAGCGACGCCCATAAACTGGAAAAGAGCGACTTCGCGCTCTCCTTCGCGGACCTCGCCGACTACGGGCAGACCATCGGTTTCCGGGGAGTAGGTGTCGCGATGGATATCGACGCGCTGCGCAAACTGCGCATCCCGGTCATCGTCTACGTCAAGATCCGACGCTTCGAACACTTTACCGTTTTCAAAGGGATCCAGGGCGACTTTGTCTACCTGGCCGACCCGTCGTTTGGGAACATGAAGGTGAAAATGGCGAAGTTTCTCGAGATGTTCTACCAGCGCGATGACCTCAAACACCCGGGCAGGGTACTGGCCTTTATCCCGCTGGACAAAGAGAAGGTCCAGCCCGACAGGAGCTTTATGACCGTTCCCGAATCCACCGACTACCTCTACCAGTACATCGAGAACAGGATCGACCACTAGCGGCCTGCGGCATACGCGGGAGCGCATGCACGGTTAAAAGAGGAAGTTGATCCCGCCGTAGTAGCGGACGGAGGAGTCGTCCGTCGACAGCTTGTTGTAGACGGGGTAGTAATACTCGACGTCCTGCCACGTACGCCACTGAAAATCGACACCCCCCATCAGCTCCAGCTGCGGGGCGATGCGAAAGATCAACCCCATACCGACTTTGAGACTGACCTCGCCGATGCTGTCGTCGTGGGGATAGTAGTAGCTGTCAAGCTGCATCGATCCGCTGCCGATCCCCGCCTGGACAAAGGGGAAGAGGTCGGAATAGGTATCAAAGGTTTTCATGATATCCAGCCCGAGCTCGTAGAGTTCGTCATTGGTGTCGTCAAAGAGCGGCTCGTCGAATTTCTCCCCCAACAGATACCCCTGCAGCCGCCAGCCGTTGTAAAGCACGGCCCCGAACTTCAGCTCGAACCCCTTGCTCCCTATCGACGGTCTTTCATGATAGCCGCCGGCTTCGAAGTCAAATTTGTTTTCGCTGCCGAAGAGGTTCAAACCGAAATAGAGATCGGCCCGCTGCGCCCAGGCGTTGGCGGAGAGGGCACCCAGCAGCAGCGGTGTCAACAGGAGAGACTTACGCATCATAATTCCTTTGTGAATGGTTTAATTGCATCTATTATTATTCATAGTTTACAGTAAACAAGCCATGGATGGAAATGAAACGGTGGCGTCGCTGCTACGGTTTTGCTACGCTACAGCGTTACAATCTCTCCAAAAAAAGGAGGCGCAATGCAAGCCATCAAATTCCCTTTTCTGGAACACACCGGCGCGACACTGAAGCGTGCCGAGGCGGGCGAGGCGGAGGTGGAACTTCATGTCCAGCCGCACCACCTGCAGCACCTGGGTTTCGTACACGGCGGGGTCATCTCGACGCTGATGGACAACACCGGCTGGTACGCCGCCGTCTCCAACCTGGACGAAGGGTTTACGGCCGTCACGATGGAGATAAAGATCAACTACCTCAAACCCGCCTCGGGCAAGCACCTGCTGGCCTCGGCCGCCGTGAAAAGACAGGGGCGCAAGACGGCCTTCGTTACCATCGAGCTGCACGACGAAGGCAAGCTCGTCGCCTTCGCCACGGGCACCTACGCCATCATGGAAGAGCCGCAGCAGCCCTAAAATGTTACATAACGAGGTCCGAGTTGTAGTGGCACGTGAAGCACTCGGGGCGTTCGTCGAGCACCTCGGCCAGGATCTCGGCGAAATCGGGGAGCACAATGTTCCTTAGCCCCGCCTCCTGCGCTTCGACGATCTTGATCAGCTCTTCGGGCCAGTAGACGTAGGTGGTCGTGCGCGCCGCGTTTTTATAAATGTGGATTTTATCGTCGATGATGTCGTATTCCATGCGTCGCTTCAGTCCGGGGTGTTCTGCATCGCCTCGATAACGGCGTTTCTGTAGGTTTCGGCCTCGGCCATCGTCGTGTAATACCTCGTCCACACTATCCCCGCGATGATCTTGAAGTAGTAGAGCTTCTCATCCATCTTGTTGCTGTTTGCGACGTAGTTCTCATTTTCGTAGATCCCGGTGACCCCCGAGATGTTTTTGACGGCGATGACGTTGCCGTAGCTGTCCTCAAGCAGTTGCATACTCGCTCCTCTGTGTTGGCATTAAAACAATTATATATGCAAGCCCCTCTCTTGCGGACGGAATTATTGCGCACTATTTAGCACCATGCTGAAGAGATGGACATTGGTTTTTCGGAGGAAGTTTTTGCTTGGATAGGTTGAGCGGCGGGATCTGCAAAAACAGACCCTGCATGACGGACCCAATGCCTAGGATCGGTCCGACATAGGAGTGATGACTATCTGCTGCACATCGGTGAGCAGTAGTCGCATCCATCTACGGCCGGGTAGAATACTTTTGCTGCCTCAAGCGCATTCAGACAGTGTGAAAAGCCGCCAAGGAAAATTCTCTCACTCGGTAACTGTGTGCAACCCTCTTTATGAACTGCGTGTTCACCTGAATTCCCTGCTTCTTTGCTTACATAGTATTTAGCTGCCATATCTTGGTCCTTATGCTGTCAGCATAAGTGGTGAGACGTGACATATTAGTCTGTTTATTAGGGTAATCTTAGATTTTCAGCCCTAATTTTAAAGGCACAGACTAAAATATGTTTTGCGTTATAGTCTAAAACCACTTATCCTGGTTTTGATTCTGACCGGAGTGCCATTCGCAGTGGCACTCTAATCACACCTACAATGCTACTTCATTCCGAAACGGAAGCGTTGCCGTTCCAAAAATCATACCGGCTTTCAAAATTCAGTGCACATACTATTTCTACTCACCATGTAGTCAAGTACATTCATATCAATGACCCAAAATGTGGCGTGCATAAATTATTCAAGAACGTTATATTTCCCGCGCTTTGTTTTCATTCTGTGACCTAACTTTTTAGACATTCGGAGCAAGCTTTACAGATCTTTAATAATGGAGAATATTTATTATTTACAAGAGTCTGAGAGTGCTCATCTTAGTAGGTTCATATCAAGAATGTTGGGAAAGTCTCGCAATGCAGGGGTTTGAAGCAGTTCGCATTATTGAGAAGATCAAAATAATTTGTTGCCTGTATCCTTAACGTTGATGCACTTTCCAGTTGGGAGTAGTTTTGGAAATAAACGATAGTGGTCTGTTTTGCTGAAATTGTAAATTTATTGAAAAATTTCTAGTTTGGAAGTTTTTGTGGGAAGTTTCTGCTTAGTGGTTGCGACCGGTGAGGTTTGAAAAATATATACCGTAGGATTTATATAGTGATCGGTATAAAACTACCATTATTTAGAAAATACATTTTTGAAAACTATAGTGTGAACAGCACGAGTAAAAACTCGTGCTATCCTAAGTTATTTCCCTTTTTCCCATCTGGATTACTCTTGGGAGTCTTTTTCCCATTCATATTTGCCACATGGTATCCGGGATAATTCCCACTCTTAATTTCTCGACAGAATTCATCTCTTGTCATATCTTTGCCATTGTAATTGTCATGAAATGACTCATTACGTCCATTCTTGTCTTCTGAAGTAACAGATACACGTTTGCGTGCCATGTTTGATCCTTTAAATCACCGGCTTACGTGCTAGGATGCTATATCGCATGCTGTCATTCTCTGCTTACATTTACTTTCAGCTTTGATTTAATAAATCAGCATACAATTGTGTTGTAACAGCATTTACTACCACATTTGCTGGTTTGTTTTTTTGAACGGTGTGCTATTACGACTAGCTATCCGTTCATTACAAAATTCTACAGTACATTTTTGAGCTCTCGTGCCGCTCAAAAAAATCATACTACTTTTGAAAATATAGTGCAAACGCCTTTCTGCTCGCCATGCAATTCATCTCATTGATCTAACATTTGGAATGAGCAAATCATTCAGGCCTTTTAGTTGAAAGTATCGATTTATAGAAGAGTTTTGTTTTTGGGAGTGAAGGTGTCTACCCAAGAAGAGGCTTCTTGGGATGCATCGCTTGTTTTTTCTCGATGCAACGGCTCTGTCATATTGGACAGCCGTTGCCCGGGTAGACAAGGGGGTCATTGTCGTCGCAGTCCCCGGTTGGATCGGCCGGGGTTGCTTCGCCGTAGTCGACGCAGTCCAGGTCTGTAGAGAGGACGGTACTTGTACTATCCGGACGGTAGCCGTCGTTGTCGGCATCCTTGTAGCAGAGTTCGCGGCCGTCGCAGTTGCTGTCGATGCCGTCGTCTACCGTTTCCGTCGAACCCGGGTTGATTGATGCCACGGCGTCATTGCAGTCCATGCCGTTGTCCGCATAGCCGTCAACGGCGCTGCTGCCGCAGGCGCCTGGAGTAAGGCTGACACCGCCCGCAGCAGGGTAGGCTTCCTCGGAGGTAAAGGAACCATACGTGTCGTGGTCAGCATCCACGAAACAGACTACGAAGTCGTTGCAGTTCTCATCGAGATCGTTCCCGGCTGTGTCTGTCGCGCCGGGATGGATAGACGCATCGTTGTCATTGCAGTCATCGGTAAAGGGAGCGGAACCGCCGGCGTTGGCGTTATAAGCTGAAGCGACATAAGTGTCGCCGTCCTGGTCGTAATCGTTCATGCTGTCACAGTTCTGATCGATGCCGTCGTACCAGATCTCCGTCGCCCCGGGGTGGACCGCGGCGTTTGCGTCGTCGCAGTCGCTGAGCGATGCACAGTAGCCGTCACTGTCCGTGTCGGTACAGGTCGTCCCAAGGTAGGCGATGCGCAGGGGTGCGTAGGCGCCGTCGCTGGTACCGCCCGCTATTTTCATTGCCGAGGAGCTGTCCTGCGTCAGCGGGTGCGGGTCGCTGCCGTCGGCGAGGGCGTCGTCATCGGTATCGGCATCGGCGGGGTTCGTCTCGGAAGCGCCGACGGCGCCGTTCGTATCGAGATCTTCGCCGCCTGCACAGACCGTCGCAGATCCGTCGCAGAGGCCGTCATTGTCGCTGTCCGGGTCGAGGGGGTCGGTATGTGTCCCGGGGTCGGTATCCGGCTGCCAGAATGCGAGGTCCGTCCCGCTGTAGGAGACGGCTGCCGCACCGTCGCTGGTACCGCCTGCAACGCCCGAAGTCAGGCCGATCTCGAGGCCGTCGTTGAGGCCGTCGTTGTCACTGTCATTGTCCAGCGGGTCGAGTGTGTAGGCGACCTCGTTGCCGTCGGAGATGCCGTCATCATCGGTGTCGGCATCGAGGGCATCGGTATTGGCGGTAAGCTCCTGGCCGTCATTGAGACCGTCATTGTCCGTATCGGGGTCGTTGGGGTCCGTCCCGTTGAGGGCTTCCGCGGCATCCGAGACCCCGTCGCTGTCCGTATCGGGAGAAGGGGTACCGCTGCAGACGCCGGCGCCGTCGCAGACATCGTCCACCGTCAGCGGGTCCTGGTCGTCGCAGGCCGTGCCGGCGACGAGATAGTACATATTGCAGCCGGCGGTATCGCAGAAGCCTGTTGACGGGTCACAGTACGGGGAGGTACACGGGTTGCCGTCGTCGCAGACGGTGTCGTTGGGCGTATTGGCACACGTCCCGGCGGTACAGACATCTGTCGTACAGGCGTAGCCGTCGTCACAGGAGACTGCCCCGTTCTCATCCGTAGCGCCGTCGCAGTCATTGTCAAGACTGTCACATGGGTCCAGGGAGCTGTTATAGTTGGGATCATGCGCAAGGTAAACGGCGTCGTCACAGGGGAGCCAGCCGGAAGCGCCGCCGCAGATTTTCCTTGCACCGCTGCAGACCCCCTCCTGCATCTCACAAAGCGGTGCGATGAGGTCCGGGTCGTCCATGTCGACCAGGTTGTCGCCGTCATTGTCGATACCGTCGCAGATTTCGACTTCATCGATCATGCCGTTGCAGTTGTCGTCGATACCGTTCCCTATGATTTCCGGCGCGCCCGGGTTGACGTTGGGGTTGGTGTCGTTGCAGTCGGTCGTAAAGGGGTAGCCGTCCGCATCGGCATCGGCGGGGGCCATCACGGTGTAGGAGAGCGAGAGCTGACTCAGCGCATTATTGCCGGTGTCGTTCACGTCGATGACGAGGGTCTGGGTGCCTTCCGACCAGAAGGTTTTAGCCGAAAAGGTCAGGCGGTCATTGGCATGAACGTCCGTGCTCCAGGTCCCGCCGTTGCTCTGGGGGCTCATCGTGCCGGTGAGCAGAAGGCTGCCCGTATCCATGCTCCGGGTGAAAACGACGGCGATGGTGTCGTTGACCTCAATGTCCGAACCGCTTTCGGGAACGGCGATCGCCTTGAGCGGGACGGTCATGCCTGCGTCAAGCATCCCTTCGCTCAGCGTGTGCATCGCTTCGACCGCCCCGACCAGCGTTATCCCCAGCGCCGTTTCGACGTCCGCAGCAAAAGTCGGGGAACTGAAATCCGTCCCCGCAGGGAGAGCGGCGATCAAAGTGCTGTTGAGATCGATGAGCCCGTTGTTCGGGTCGCCGTCTCCGTCAAGCGACTGCAGCAGCCGTGCCAGGTTGACGGCGGCAGCGGTGTCTGCAGGGAAGAAGCTGTAGGGAGCGACCGGGCCGCTCTCGGCCGTGACGGTACCGATAGTGACGGCGCCGACGGAGAAGGTGACGGTGTCGCCGTCGGGGCAGGTATATCCGCCGCCGGCATCGGTCGTACCCGCCGTACCGGAAGAACAGGCATAGGAAAGCCCCTGCACGGGGGCGTCAACAAACTGGCCGGAGACCGTCGGGGTACTGCTGCCCCCGCCGCCACCGCCACACGCAGTCAAAAAGATCAACGCCGTAAAGGCGGGTAAGAGCATTCCCATCCGGTTCATCATGCCATCCTTTGTCAGAGCAATAATTTTATTATTAAACTATCCCTCTTAGAAACGTATAAAAATATTGCAGGAAAGAGTGGGAGCAGTAACAAAGACGGCAGCATTGCAATTGGAAGAAATAAGCGATGGGCTTTTGTTTCAGAGTTTGAAGTCAGTTTGGAATGTTTTTGTGAATAAAGTAAGAAGATGGTGCGACCGGCGAGATTTGAAAAATTACACCATGGATATTTATATTAGAGATTAAGATAAAATAGTTGACATAGAGATTGTTTAGTGATATCATTATTCAATCTCATTCAAAGGAGTAACGATGAGAAGAAAAGCCACTCTTATTGCAAGAGGACAAGATGAAGAAAAAGTTGGAATCAGTTTGAAGATTCCTAAAAGTTTGAAAGAGCGTTTGCAGGATTATTCAGAACAACAATCTGTTTCTATGAATGCACTTATTTCGGCATTTATTGAATTGGGGCTTGATGATGATTACGAGCAGCTTTTACAAGGAATTTATGCAGAATTGAAAAGTGAAGCACTTTCACTTGAGCATGATATTTATAGCTGTCAGCATGACTTGTTGCATGATATGGATCCTGATGATGCTAATAGACTTAGGAACATAGAGGATGCTCATTCGAAAGTTTTGAACTTGGCTAATAGCTTGAAGAGGTACATATGAAAGTAATTATTGAAGGCAAAGCACTGACAGTTTACAAAGCCCCGGATTACTACGATAAAGATAGTGGCGAAACCACACCTGGTAAATACAAGTTGCAGTTGCTCGTCGAATCGGAGTTAATGAACGGACAGGTTAAACAGGAAATGAAAGATATCAGCATCCCGGATGATCGTGTCAAAGAGTTTGAAGGGCAGATCGGAAAGCCTGTACAGTTGAAATGTGATTTTGTTTCAAAGACCTCGGTCAATTTCTATGTGAAGTAGAGCCACGTTGCGAAAGTTGCGAAGCAAACGTAACGGGGAAGCAACCGAGTGAAACGAGGGCGGTAGGATGACACTGGAACTGGAACACATGGTATTTTTACTGATTGTGCTTTTGAAGTGTTTAACAGTATGAGCGCATAGAGAGCCGTCCGGCAAGACAAGAGCTCCCTACGGCGTTCCTCAACCAGTTAAGGAAAGAAACAATGAATGATACAGTAGTAGTTCAAAAGAGCTTATTAGAAGAGCTTGTCGATGTTTTGCATGAAGCAAAGGCTAAACTTTCTTTGGTATCTAGCATCAGTATGGATGATGTGTCAAATGATGCATCATTCGGGCTTTACTTGTTCGCTTCGAACATTAAAGATGATCTGAACCGTGTTGAGGCAACACTCGAAGCTGTCTGCAGTGATGAGCATAACAAGGATTGACTATGCTCCAGGTATCGCAAGACACGAATGAAGGCTTGGCCCGCAATAGTAAGCCGCGGCATTACGCGGCGTCGCAAAGCGGGCATGAGCCGAGCGTTCGGCAGCTGTGCTGCGGGGCGCCCTTGACTAGTTATAAAAAAGTTGTGGACATTGTCCGAATGTACGGATTGAGCGAAGGGGATCTGCACGACGTGCGACAGAAGATTCGGAAGCAAGACAACTTTTTAAACTACAGCTACGTTACCGACAATCACAGCGGTCAGACGTTCAGTCTGAAAGAGTGCATTGTCTCTTCGAATCACAACCCTAAACGCTATCATGGCGAGATTCAGAACCGTATCAACACTCTGGAGAAAGAGGCCACTGAATCGGGCTTAACCCCGGTCTTTCTGACGATCACGCTTCCTTCGGAGTTCCATGCTATGAAGCAGGGTAAATCTGGGGATTTGGTACCGAATCCCAAGCACAACGGTATCACGCCCAAAGAGGCGGTAAAGGTGCTTACAAAGATGTTTGCCAAGCTCCGGCACGACCGCTCCCTCAAGGAGCTGACCAAGTCGCAGCGCATGTACTATCGCGTCAACGAACCGCACAAGGACGGTACACCCCACACACACATTCTGCTTTTCATTCCTGCCGACGGGATCGCACGCGTCGAAAAAGCTTTTTATCGTCTCTTTAACCCCAAGGGAAACAGGTTCGTGAAGGACATTCGAAATGCTGCCAGCTACATAATGAAGTATATAAACAAGACCCTTCCAATGTCGAAAGAGCAGCGCACGAAAGAGGACGAATACCTCAATGCATGGTATATCAAGAACCGTATTAACCGCTTCTGCTCCAGCCGATCCACCGCCCCGATGTACCTTTACAGGATGCTGCACAATCACTATAGCCTCTATGCTCTTACACAGGTACGGAAACGTAAAGAGTTGAAAGTCCTTTGTTATGTCGGCGACGACAAGATACAGGAAATCTGGCACGGCGAAGAGCTGCTCTTTATGCGTGACGAAAATTTCACGCTGCACACCATCAATGGATTAGCTGCATGAATATGATTGAGTGAAGGTGTAAAGAGATTTTCAAGGGTTGTCGATAAATCTTCTGGAGGTTCGTATTTTAGGGAGTTTAAGAGTTTAGATGGTGCGACCGGCGAGATTTGAACTCGCACACCAAGTTGGCACTACCCCCTCAAGATAGCGTGTCTACCAATTCCACCACGGTCGCGTTTAACAGTAAGTTTTAAAAGACCAGAATTATACTGGCGAAAATGTTATAAACAGCTTAAAATTTATCAAGCTGTCAAAAAAAACGAAGGCCGAAGCCTTCGCGGGTTTTTCGGCTGATTAGCCGAGGTACGGGTTAGCGTACAGAGCGATCAGGGCAATAACGAGTGTATAGATGACCTGAGCTTCGATCATCGCGAGGGCGATGAACATTGTTGTCATGAGCTTACCACCCAGACCCGGGTTGCGAGCAGTACCTGCGATAGTCGCAGCAGCAGTGTGACCCATACCGATAGCGCCACCAAGAGCAGCGAGACCGAGGCCAACGCCTGCAGCGATCATAGAGTAAGCTTTGAGTGTCTGGTTTGCAACGTCAGCGTCAGCTGCGAAAGCAGCACCGGCGAAAGCAACCATCAGAAAAAGAATCTTTTTCATGGAGTTCTCCAATAAATTTTTTTGTGTCAAAGTCCGTTCGGCTTGCGTATCCCTACTTGTTACTTTGCGGGCGAATTATAGATATTGCACGCTTAAGAGGCGCTTTGTTGCCTATATATTGAGAACGATGGTTTTGCCGAAGGGGACTTCGCTCTGCGTCTCGGGGGTGATCCAGACGGTGTCGATGAGGGGTTCTTTGTCCGGGAAACGGCCGTCGCAGTCGGTGAAGTAGAGCAGCAGCGGGGCCATCGGGGCGTAGCGCTCCGTCCATTCGAAAACGGGGCGGAAGTCCGTGCCGCCCCCACCTTTGAGCTCGAAGCGCAGCGGCTCGCCGGGGTAGAACTGGCGGTGCGACTGCACCTTGGCGTCGCATACGAGCAGTTCGATGCGGTAGTCGGCGAAGGTCTCCAGGAGCGACTCGACCTCGGCGATGAAGCGCCCCAGCAGCTCCTCGTCGACGGACCCGGAGCTGTCGATGGCAATAACGATGTCGAGGGTCTCCGAGGTGGACGAGGGGAGGTAGATGTGGTTGTAGAGCAGCTTCTTGGAGGGCGGGAGCATGCGGTAGTCGCTTTTGAGGTGGCGGGAGAGGGCGTGAAAAAGCTCGCTGCGCCAGTCCACGACGCTCTGCTTCGCGGGGACGAAAAAGCGCTCCAGCCCCAGCGGGGTGTCGCCCTGCTGCTCCAGCATCTCGCGGACGGCCTTTTCAAAATGCTCGAACAACGACTCGTCCACGCTGTTCTCCACCTCCATCTGCGGCCGCAGTTTGTCCGGGTCGTGGTCGCCTTCGGCGTTTTTCAGCTCGTCGCGCTTGCGCTGGTTGTTCTCGTTGAAGCCGGTATCGTTGCTCTCGTCGTCGCTGTACTCCTCGTTCTTGATCTCGTCTTTGAGCTGGGCATAAATAGCCTCGGCGTACATCCCCTCGAAACGGGGGTCGTAGTTGACCTGCGGGGGCAGGGCGAAGTTGTTCTGTACGAGCATGGTGTTGATGGCGTGGTCGGTGGCCAGCTGCCACAGCCAGCTCATCCGCCCGTTCTGGCGCCGCTCGTGAACAAGCGCCGCGTGCATCGCCCCGTTGGCGAGCATGAATTCGCACTCCCCGTCATCGAGGCCTTCGACGTAGTCGGGGTTGTACTCCAGGCGGAGGCCGTTGCTGAGAAAGCCCGGGATGTCCTCGCTGGTGTCCAGCTCCAGGCGGCTGGCGAGGGTGCCGAAGTAGGGGGAGTTCAGCAGGAGGCGGGCTTTGGCTTTGCCCAGTTTTTCCAGGGCTGTTTTTTCAGACATGGGTTAGAGCCTGAGGGGTTGTTCCCCTTCTTTTTTGCTTATCCAAAAAAGAAGCCGAACCGGGAAGAAAAAAGGATAATTCGGCTGCCGCGCATGAAAAGTGTTGCTCGAATGTTCGGCTTTTTTTATTACGTGCGCGTTCCATGCTGTTCCCTTTTTCTTGTTTACTCTAGAAGGAAGGCGAACTTGCCGACCCAGTTGCCGTAGGCGTCGAGGTGGTCCATCATGACGCCGTTTTTCTGGAGGTCCTGGACGATGAGGACGGCGAACTCCGGGGGGAGCAGGTGGGTATAGTCGAGCAGACGGGTCAGTACGCTGTCGTCGGAGGCTTTGAGCACCTTGGAGACGAGGGCGGAGGCGAGGGCGTAAAGGGCGCTGAGATCCTCGGGGACCTCGCGCGACTCCCCGCGCAAGACGGCGTCGGTGTCGGGCAGGAGGTGCATCACCTTGGCAAAGGCCGTGAAAGCGACGGCGCGCTCCTCGCCGACGGCCCCGGCAATGGCGTTGAGAGCGAGCTGATCGCGCATGCCCGAAGCGAGAACCCCGTGGACGAACTCCCAGCTGCGCGGGGTGGGGAAGCTTTTGGTATCACTGGCGGGGTCGAAACCGAAGAGGGCGTCGTTGTTGGCGGTGATGTAGCCGATGATGCGTTCGTCGATGCCGTGCCCGTAGGCCCAGCGTCGCCAGTCGTCGACGTTGACGTCCATCTCCAGGTGGATAAAGCGGTTGGCCAGGGGCAGCGGCATGCGGTAGACGACACCCCGGTCGTTCTCGCGGTTGCCCGCCGCGACGATGGCCCACCCCTCGGGCAGTTCATACTCGCCGACCTTGCGGTCGAGGATGAGCTGGTAGGCCGAGGCCTGAACGGAGGGGGCAGCGGTGTTGAGCTCGTCGAGGAAGAGGATGCCGCTCCCCTCCCGGGGCAGAAAAGAGGGCGGCGCCCAGACGGCCTGGTGCGCCTGGTTCTCGTAGAAGGGGATCCCCTTGAGGTCGGTCGGGTCCATCAGGGAGAGGCGCAGGTCGATAAAGCCGATGCCCTTGGCGTCAGCGATCTGTTTGACGACGGAGGATTTGCCGATTCCCGGCGCCCCCCACAAAAAGGTCGGCAGCTTCTGATCAATCAGCGCTCCGAGGGTTTCCGTAATCTCTTGGCTTCTCAAGGGCACCTCCAATTCCCCTGCGTGAATTTCAGAAGGGATTTGAGGTATGAGATTTTTTTGGTGCGCTTTGCAGGCATAGCGGAAGCTACGTCAAAAAGTGTACCAAGGAAAGATCGTGCCTCAAATGCTTTCCCGCAGGGCGTTGCAGAGAAAACTCTCTTCAGGATTGTACTATGCTTCAGGCACTTAACAAGCCCCGGAGCGTGGACTCCGATGAGAACTTTCTCTGTAACGCTGAAAACGCGATGGGGAGTTGGATGTGCCCTCATAACCATCCTATGTTTTCGCGTTGAATGAACTGCCCGAAGGCGTCGTTGGTCCGGACGGCCCGCTCGAAACGGGCGTCGAGCTGCAGCTGCTGCAGGATGTCAATGGGGGTGGCGGGGTTGGCCGCGAGGGCACCCAAAACGTCCGCATTCCCCCGAGTGTAAAGCTGTTCGAGCAGGGCGGCGGGGGAAGCGGGGTTACCCGCGAGGGCCGCGTCGCAGCCCGAACCGGCCAGCGCCGTCAGGGCTTCGCTTGTCATGGCGGGGTTGGCTGCCAGCGCGGCGCGCACGGCGGGGATCTTTGTTTGCATGAGCGCCCCGGCGATCTGCAGTGAAGGGTTGGCGGCCAGTGCCGTCATGACCGCCTCGTCGCCCGTCTCGAAGAGGCGCTGCTGCATTGCTTCTGTCAATGCGTGGTTCGCGGCCAGTGCTTTGGCATGGTGCGCGAGCCCCTTTTCAAAACGCGCTTCGTCCAGCGCGATGTTGGCGTACCCTGTTGCGGCCAGAGCGTCGTCGGCAAAGAGACGCTCCGCCAGCGCGGCATCGAGCGCCGGGTTCGAGACGAGGGCCGTGGTGACGGCGGGTACGTCGAGGGCGGCCAGCTCCTGCTGCAGCGCCGGGCTGAGGGCAGGGTGTGTCGCCACAAGTGCGCGCAGGGCGTCGTCGCCCTGGCGGATGAAGTGCTTCAAGGTCGGCTCGTCGCTGTCGGGGTGCAGGGCCAGAGCTTCGAGGATCGCGCGCATCTGGCGCTCGTTGCCGCCTACGGCCTGGCGCAACGGCGCGAGGCTGCCGATGACGCGGATGAGCCGGGGGCGGCGGGTCTGCCGGAGCAGGTGCATGAGACCGAGGGTGGAGTACTGGACGTTGTGGTTGCGCTCGATATGCTCGTAGTAGCGCCCGATCAGCGCCGCCGTGACGTCGCGGTTCTCGTCCGTGTCGAAGAACCCCTCCCCCTTCCAGTCGTAGAGCTGCAGCAGTTTCAGGAAGAAATCGTTCGAGATGTAGGGGTTTTGCAAAAAGGCGTGGAGCCGTTCGTTGTCGCGGGTGAGCTTGAGGCTCATCATGATCCGCTCGGGCTCGATCTGGGTACAGAGCGTTTTTTCAAAGGCATCGATGGCGAGGGGCACGACCTTGTCGCTGTCGTAGAGGCGGTCAAGCTCCTCCTGCTCGAGGGGATTGATCAGCCGCCCCTCGACCACGGCGTCGACGTCGGCGTCGTAGCGGTCGGCCAGGGTGATGTCCGCGGCGCGCAGGAGGCGGTCGAACTCCTCGCGGTTCAGCGCGCGCGGGGCGCCGAAAAGCAGGATGCGTTTATGGGTGAATGTTCGCGGTTGCATGGACGTATTATAACGCTTCGCCCTTGACGCATTTGGAATAGTATCTGCAATTAAGCTTCGCATCTGCCAAAATACACATAATAACATAGTTGAATACTATGGATTGCAGACAAATTCGCTTTGCTTCGTCTATAATAGCAGCGAAGCAACATTAAAGGATAAGGAATGATAGCGTCTAACATCACCGAACTGATCGGCAACACACCGCTGATTCGTCTCAATGCCCCCTCCGAGCAGACCGGAGCGACGATTCTCGGCAAGTGCGAGTTTATGAACCCGACGAGCTCCGTCAAGGACCGGATCGGTTATAACATGATCAAGACGGCGATGGACGACGGTATCATCAATGCCCAGACGACGATCATCGAGCCGACCAGCGGCAACACGGGGATCGCCCTTGCCTCCATCTGCGCGGCGCTGGGGCTGAAACTGACCCTTACGATGCCCGAGTCGATGAGTATTGAACGCCGCAACATCCTTAAAGCCCTCGGCGCGGAGCTCGTCCTGACGCCGGCGATGGCCGGTATGAAAGGCGCCATCGAGAAGGCGGAAGAGCTCAAAGAGAGCCTGGGCAACGCCGTCATCCTGCAGCAGTTCCAGAACCCGGCCAACCCGGCGGTCCACATCAAAACGACGGCCGAAGAGATCCTGCGCGACACGGACGGCAACCTCGATATCTTCGTGGCCGCCGTCGGGACGGGGGGCACACTGACGGGAACGGGCACGCGCCTCAAAGAGGTGATCCCCGCCATCGAGATCATCGCCGTCGAACCGACGGACTCGGCGGTCCTCTCCGGCGGCAAACCGGGCCCGCACAAGATCCAGGGGATCGGCGCGGGCTTCGTGCCGGACGTTCTCAACACGCAGATCTACGGCGAGGTTATCACCGTCAGCAATGACGACGCGATGGCGACGTCGCGGATGCTGGCCAAAGAGGAGGGGCTGCTCGTGGGCATCTCCGCCGGGGCCAACGTCTACGCCGCGATGCAGGTCGCCGCGCGTCCGGAGAACAAGGGCAAGACCATCGTCACCATCCTCTGCGATACGGCCGAACGCTACCTCTCGACGGCACTGTTCAGCGAATAGGCATGCCGTTTCTGGAGACGATCCTGGCCGAAGAGGGACGTTTCCCCTACCTGCCATGGCATCAGCAGCGCCTGGACCGCACGCTGAAGCGCCACGGCATCCCGAACCTTTACGACCTTGAGCGTCGCCTGGAAGCCCCGGAAACAGGGCGTTGGCGCTGCCGGGTCCGGTATGATGAACAAATGTTCACATATGAACTTCTCCCCTATACCCCCCGCATTATGACCTCACTGCAGCCGGTCACGGACGAGACGATCACCTACCGCGACAAAACGACCGAACGCACACGGCTCAATCAGCTTTTTGACCTGCGGGGCGGGGCGGACGACGTCCTGATCGTGCAGGCGGGCCTCATCACCGATACGACCATCGCCAATGTCGCCTGTTTCATCGGGGGGCAGTGGCTGACCCCGAAGCGGCCGCTGCTCGAAGGCACGGCGCGGGCCCGGCTGATCGCCGAGGGGACGCTGACCTGTGCCGACATCACCCTCGATGCGGCACGGGGCGCGGAGCGGGTGGCCGTGATGAATGCCTTGTCAGGCTTTGTCGAGGTGAGCGGTGGTATACTTCCCCCGATTAATTAACTTGGAGAGATGATGCTCATCAATATTCTGAATGATGAAAAATTTGTCGATTTAATGCAGCGGCATGTCGAGGAGCTGATGCTCTACCTCTTCGAACACGACCAGTCTTTCGGCATTCTCTGCAAAATCGAGCATCTGAGCTTCGAACCGGAGCTGCCCGAACACATCACCGAGTCGTTCCGCCCGATGACCCTCTTTTACCTGGCGGGCTACACCTTCGACAGCGCGCGCATCGACGGCAACCGGCTTATCTTCGAGGCGGGCTTTGGCCCGGAGAACATCGGCAGCTTCGTCACGGTGCCGCTGCCGAGCATTATGCAGATTATCATCGACGAAACCCCCATCTTTATCAACCACGCCGTCTATAAAGAGGGTGAGGAAGAGATGGAAGCGGTCGATGACGGCGGGATCGAAAATTCAATGGCGGCGTTTTTGTCAAATCCGGAAAACGAGAAGTTTCTGAAGAAGAAGTGAGCGGTTTTGTTCCCTTTCTTCTTTGCTCGCACAAAGAAGAAACCGAACCCGAAAGAAGAAAGTGCGAAAGGCTGTCGCATTCGGGGCACTCCATTCCCCGATGATGCGACTGACACGCTAAATATCATTTCTGAGTCGAATAAGAAGGCGGAGTGTCACAGGCCACTTTGACACTAAGTACCTAGTGCCTGCCCCGAGGGAAGTCTCCTGGGGGATAGAAGAGTATGAAACGTACTTACATCCGCATGGTGAGCAGGAAGTCGACGACGTTGTTGACGAAGGCGTCGTGCTTGCGGTCTTTGGAGTAGGCGATGTAGAACTTGCGGTGGACGCGGAAGTTGCGCATGCGTGATTCGTACAGTTTGCCCTCGGCAATCTCGTCCTCGATAACGTGGCGGGAGATGACCGATACGATCGGGCGCTCGGCGTCTTTCGGAGAGCGCATGATCGTCTCTTTGACCGCCGTCGGCGACTGCACGACCCCGATGACGTTGAACGTCGAACAGTCGATCTCAAGCTCTTCGAAGGCTTCGGAGACGAGCTTGCGGGTGTGGGAGTTCTCGTCGCGGCAGACCCAGTCGAAGGTGAAGAAGTCCTCTTTCTTCAGGTACTTGGGCAGCGGCTGGTTGGAGAAGAGCACCAGTTCGTCCTCCATCCATTCGCGGTAGATGATCCCGTCGCGGAAGACCGGTGACTCGATCAGCGCGACATCGATCTTCTTGTCTTCGAGCTCGTCGATGATCTCGTTGGAGAGGCCGACATGCATATAGACCTCGTTGTTGATCTTCTCTTTGATGGCGCCCAGGTAGGTCGGGATGACATAGTTCCCGATCGCGTAGGAAGCGCCGAGGATGAAAGTGAAGTCTTTATTGATGATCTTGAGCAGCTCTTTTTGGCTTGTGTTGATCGCTTTTTCGAGTTTGACGGCGATACGGTAAAGGTCCTCGCCCTCTTTGGTCAGCTTGATGCCGTTCTTCTTACGCTCGACGATGCGCGTATCGAGGTACTCTTCGATAAATTTGATCTGTTGGGTGACGGCGGGTTGGGAAATGCCCAGTTTCGCGGAAGCCTTGGAAAAGCTCTTCTCTTTGACGACAGTCAAAAAAGTTTGGAGTTTGGCGAAGTCTTTCAGCATTCAGATATCCTTGGCAAATGGGCCATATTTGTCTTTGTTATAAAGCATCCGCTTTTTGATAACAAGGCTCCATAAAAATAAAACATCAGAATTATAACGTACAATGATAGTCATTTCAATAAGACGGATTAGTTCTGATTACTTTTTTTATAATTTCCCGATAAAGCAATGCGAAAAGTGTCATCAAACAATGAGAGCTTAAAAAATTATTGATATAATAGATTAACCTAAAAACACGAAAAATAGAGATGGAACAAATTTTCAAAAACCTCAACGAGCAGCAGGCCGAAGCCGTCAAGAAGATCGATGGTCCCTTATTGATCCTTGCGGGCGCGGGCAGCGGCAAAACGACGACCATTACCTCGCGGCTTGCCTACCTGCTGGACGTTGTCGGGATCCCGGCGAGCAACACGCTGACGCTGACCTTTACCAACAAAGCGGCCAAGGAGATGCGCGAACGTGCCCTGGCGATGATCGACGCGAAAAGCTACCCGCCGCTGCTGTGCACCTTCCACAAGTTCGGCCTGCTCTTTTTGAAGTTCCATATCCACCGGCTGGGGCGGGAGAACAACTTCGTTGTCATCGATACGGATGACAAGAAGCGGATTCTGAAAAAGCTTGCCGGCGACCTCCCGATGCCCCTCGTGGCCAGCGAGATCTCCCGCTATAAGAACTCCCTGATTACGCCGGAAGAGGCGCATGCCCAGGCGGAGCAGAAGAACTACGAACAGATCGCAAAGGTGTACAAGGAGTACGAGGCGTACCTGGTGGAGAACAACCTGGTGGACTTTGACGACCTGATTGCCCTGACGTACAAACTGCTCGATGAACACCTGGAGCTGGCCGAAGAGACGAGCAAGCGCTACCAGTACATTATGATCGATGAGTACCAGGATACGAACGAACTGCAGTTCAAGCTGCTCCAGAAGCTTTGCAGTGCGCACAACAACCTCTGCGTGGTCGGGGATGACGACCAGAGCATCTACGGCTGGCGCGGGGCGCACGTGCGCAACATCCTGGAGTTTGACCAGGACTTCCAGGACGCCATGGTCGTCAAACTCGAGCACAACTACCGTTCGCGTACGCCGATTCTGACCGTTGCCAACGCGCTGATCGAGCATAACCGCTCCCGCCTGGGCAAGACGCTGCTGCCGACCCGGGGCGAAGGGGATGACGTCAAGATGCTCTCTTCGAATGACGAAAACGAGGAGGCGAGCAAGATCTCTCTGCAGATCAATAAACTGATCGGCGAAGGGATACGCCCCAACGAGATCGCCGTGCTCTACCGCATCAATGCGCTCAGCCGCTCCCTCGAGGAGGGGCTCAACCGCGCCGGGATCCCCTACAAGCTCGTCGGCGGGCTGCGCTTTTACGACCGTGCCGAGATCAAGGACCTGATCAGCTACCTGCGCGTCATCACCAACCACCACGACAACTTCTCGATGAAACGCATCATCAACAAGCCCAAGCGGGGCATAGGCAAGGCGTCCATCGACAAGCTGGAGCTGGCTGCCATGGAGCAGGAGCGTTCCCTATACGATCTTATCCGCCTCAGCAGCACGGCCGAGCTCGAGGCCCTGGTGCGCAAGAAAAACACGACGACCCTCAAACAGTTCATCAGCGAGCTGGAGCAGATGCGCGCGATCGCGGACGAGTCGCTCTACAGTTTCGCCGAGCGTCTTGACGAGATCTTTAAGATCAAGGCCTTCTACGAAGCGATGCCCGACGGCACCGAGAGGGTGCAGAACATCGACGAGTTCTTCGGGCTTTTCCGCGACTTTATCAAGCAGAACCCGGAGGCGAGCCTGGACGCGTTCCTGAACGAGGTCTCCCTGCAGAGCGAACAGGACCAGGTCGAAGGGGAGAGCATCTACATTATGAGTATCCACGCCTCCAAGGGGCTGGAGTTCGAACACCTCTTCATCATCGGGCTCGAAGAGGGGTTCCTCCCCCTTGTCGGGGACGGCAGCGACCTGGAGGAGGAGCGCCGCCTGGGCTACGTCTCCTTTACGCGCGCCAAAGATACGCTGACGCTGTCGCACGTGCAGAGCCGCTACTACAAGGGGCGCCGTACCGAACTGGAGAAGAGCCGCTTCTTCGGCGAAGCGGGACTGTGCGAAAGCTCGCTGAAGATCGAGAAGAACACGGCGTTCAAAAAAGGGGACCTCGTCCGCCACAAGATCTTCGGCGCCGGGCGGGTCATAGGCGTGAGCAAGGCCGGGCGCGAATTCAAGCTCAACATCAACTTCGGCGGCAACAAGCGGGAGATCCTCGCCTCTTTTGTCGAACGCCTCTGATACGTCTATGAACCGACTTTTTGTTGCTTATAAGCCCTCCGGGCTCAGTTCCAACCAGTTCCTGCGGACCCTCAAACGCAAGTACGGGGTGAAAAAGGCGGGCTATTCGGGGACCCTCGACCCCTTTGCGAAGGGGGTGCTTATTATCGCCTTCGGCAAATACACCTCACTTTTCCGCTTTCTCGATAAAACCCCCAAGCGCTACCGGGCGACGCTCTGGCTCGGGGCGCACTCCGATACCCTCGATATCGAAGGGGTCGAACGCATCGACGACGTCGCGCCGCTGCCGGAAACAAAGGTCCGGGAGGCCGTCGAATCGCTGCAGGGGGAGCAGGCCTACCCGCCGCCGATTTTCAGTGCCAAACGGATCAACGGGAAGCGCGCCTACGATCTGGCACGGGCGGGCATCCCCTTTGAGCTGGAGACGATCCGCTCAAAGGTCTATGACGTCAAGCTGCTGCACTACTGCCACCCCTTTGTGACCTTCGAGGCAACGGTCTCCGAGGGGACCTATATCCGTTCGCTCGGACGGCTCGTGTACGAGCGGCTCGGCCTCGAGGGGGGATCACTCAGTATGCTCGAGCGTCTTTGCGAGGGGCAGTTCGTCTACGAGGGGGAGAAGCCCCTCGATATCCGCGGCGCGCTGCGGGTTCCACCCATCGAATACCGGGGGGAGTGGCGCAAAATCACCCTGGGGCAGCCGCTGACGCGCGACGAGTTCGCCCCCGGCGAGGACGGCATCTACCGGGTCGACGACGGGCGGGAGCTCTCGATCTTCTCCTTCGACGCCGAGGGCGTGCATTACGTGTTGAACAAGGTGGCATTATGAAACATTACAAGGCACCGGCGAAGGTAAACATCTTCTTGAAGATCACAGGCAAGCGCGGGGAGTACCACGAGATCCTCTCGCGCTTTATGGTGGTGGAGCAGCTGCACGACCTGCTCTACTTCTTTCCCAAGGAGGAGGAGGAGGAGTTCGTCATCGACGGCGATTTTGCCTGTACGACGGAGCAGAATACGATCTACAAAGCCTACCGTGCCCTGTTAGAGGCGACAGGGTCGACGGAACTCGAGCGGCTGATGCAGACCCACGGCATTGCCGTCAACAAGCACATTCCCGCCTTTGCGGGCCTGGGCGGGGGCAGTTCGGACGCGGCGACATACCTGAAGATGTGCAACGAGGTGCTGCACCTGGGGCTGGACGTCAGCGAGCTGGCCGCAATCGGGGCAAAAGTAGGGGCGGACGTCCCCTTTTTCGTTTACGGCTATCCGAGCGCAAACATCTCGGGCATCGGCGAGATCGTCGAGCCCTTTGCGGAGGCGCCGCTGCAGCTCGAGACGCGCACGCCGCCGATCGAGATCAGCACCCCGGCCGTCTATAACCGCTTCCGGGAGGGCTTTTACAAGGAGCTCTCCGACGAGGCCTATGACTACTATGCACAGACCGATTCGAAAACGCTGCTCTTGGAGCTGAGCGCCGACGACGCGAACGACCTTTTCGAACCGGCGCTGTCGCTCTACCCGGAGCTCAAAGAGCATTTCCGCCACGGCTGGTTCTTCTCCGGCAGCGGGAGCAGTTTTTTCAGGCCTGTTCCTCCGGCGTAGGCAGCTGTGATGCGAGCCTGCAGTGTTCGGAGTAGGGGAGGAAAAGACTGAAGGTCGTTCCCGTCTTTGAGGTGTCGACGGCGATGGCGCCGGCAAAGATCTTTTCGATGATCTGGCGGCTCATGTGCAGCCCGATACCGCTCCCTTTCATCTGTTTCTTTGTCGTGAAGTAGGGGTCGAAGATCTTCGGTTTGACCTCGGGGGCGATGCCGGGGCCGTTGTCCGACACCGTAATGGTCATCCCTTCCCCGTTCTTGTTGAACAAAAGCGTGATCTGTTTGGATGGCGTGTCATAACCCTCCAGGGCGTCTTTGGCGTTGCTGATGAGGTTCAGCAGCACCTGCGAGATGGCGGTCGCGATCTCCAGATGGTTGGCCTCCAAGGCATCGGTTTTTTCAACCCGCAGCGTGATGCGGGCGCCTTTGAGCAGCGGGGCGACGATCCCCTCCATCTCCGAAACGATCTGTTTCAGGGGCAGGATCTTCGTCGGGGCCCGGTTTTGGAAAAAGGAGCGGAAGTCTTCGATAGTATCAGAGAGATAGAGGGTGTTCTGCTCAATCGTTTCAAAGGCCTGGTCCAGGGTCTCATCGTCGAGCTTCCCCGTTGCCTGGGCGAGCTTGAGTGACAGGAGGGTGAGGTTGACGGCGTTGAGGGGCTGGCGCCACTGGTGGGAGATGTTTGAGAGCATCTCACCCATCAGGACGAAGCGCTCCTGTTCGAACAGGAGCAGATCTTTCGCGTGGTTTTTTTCGATCTCCTCTTCGAGCGCCGTTTTGTAGCGCTCCATGCGCAGCATCAGGTTGAGGACGGCGGAGAGGATCGTCGGGGTCAGCAGCAGAGGCATCAGAATGGAGAGAAACGCGACAATGGGAAGCAGCTCGCCCATAAAAAGATAGAAGATACCGCCTGCCAGGACGAAGGAGACGGTGGTCGAAACCAGGGTGGCCCATATGATGATTGTTGTCGGGCGGTAGCGGCTGATTTTGTCGAATAAACGGGCAAAAAGATTCATAAGAAATTATAGGGGCAGATTGATTAAAACTAGATCGCGGCTCGAGAGGTTATTGGCGCGATAATTGGCGGCAGAGCGGCGGTTTCTGCTATGATTGCATCACTGATTTAAAGGACTGCGAGTGGGCGAAACGATTGCCAAAAACAAAAAAGCCTATCATGACTACGAGATCCTCGAAAAATTCGAAGCGGGGCTTGTGCTCAAGGGCAGCGAAGTCAAAGGGATTCGGGCCGGACGGGTCAATCTCAAAGACAGCTTTGTCAAGATCGTCAGAGGCGAGGCTTTTTTGTTCAATGCCCATATCGGACGGCTGGAGACGACGCACCACTACTACGGTCACGAGGAGCGCGGCAGCCGGAAGCTCCTGCTGCACAAAAAAGAGATCGCCAAGCTGATCGCCGCCGTCGAAAAAGAGGGGCACACTATTGTCCCGCTGCAGCTCTATTTCAACCGAAAGAACATTGTCAAGATCCAGATCGCCATCGCGCGGGGTAAAAAGCTGCACGACAAGCGCGCCGACATGAAAGAGAAAGATATGAAGCGTGATATCGAACGGGCGCTCAAAGACTATTAGCAGCTTTTTATCGGCTTGTACAGAGCCGTGTTTTCCGAGATTATTTGTGTTTTGTTCCCTTTCTTCTTTGTGCGCACAAAGAAGAAAGGGAACCCGAAAGAAGAAAGTGCGACAAGCTGCCGCTTTCGGGACACTCCACTCTCTAGTGATCCGCTCGACACGCTAACTATCGTTTATGACTCAAAAGAAGAAATTTCTGCTACTGCTTCCTTGTTGTATTATCCCGCGGCTCGCATGACCTCAATCAGGGTGATGAGTATGGCGACGACGGCGGAAGCGATGGCGACCCTGTCCGCTCTTTTTATGGCCTTGTAGATGCGTTCGAGTTCGGGGTCGTCGAGGTCGGCGAATTTGTGGGCGCGGATGTATTTGACCGCTTCGCGGAAGCGGGGGTCGCCGAACTGGATGTTCCAGCGGGGGCGTCCCATGGCCTCATAGCGTGCAGGATGGTGGTCGCGCAGGCGGTTCAGAAAGGCGTTTGTCTCCAGCAGTTGCTTCAGTACGGCGATGATGAAGAGGGCGGTGGCGGTGATGAAAAACAGGTTAAGTGTCATACGGATTCCTTTTGCAGGAAGCAGTTGGTGGTAAATAGGGAGTGGGGAAGTGTGTTGGGTGTGAAGGGCGTCCGCAATTACTTGCGGAGCTCTTTGATACGTGCAGATTTACCGGCACGGTCGCGCAGGTAGAAGAGTTTCGCACGGCGTACACGTCCGCGGCGAAGTACTTTGATCTCGTTGATGCTGTCGCTGTAGATCGGGAAAACACGCTCGATACCGATACCGTTGGCACCGATTTTACGAACTGTGATGGTTTTACCCGTTCCCTGACCGCGCATTGCGATACATACACCCTCGTAGTTCTGAACACGAGTTTTGTCACCCTCTTTAATGGTAACAGCGAGGCGTACGGTATCACCGGCGCGGAATTCTGGGACGTTCTTTTCAGCGACTTGAGCATTTTCGAAATTTTCGATGTATTTATTTCTCATACAATGTCCTTTTTCTATGCCTTTTAAGCTGCTCAGGCCTGAAGAATTTAGTCTTGCATTCTGACAAGGCAATTTTGAGTGCCGCAATTTTACTGTGGTTTCCCTTTAAGAATTCTGATGGCACGCCCATATTCTCAAAAAGCGGGGGCTTTCCGTAGGATGGGGCTTCCAGCAGGTGGGTCTCAAAGCTTTCCGTCTCCAGCGACTCGCTGTTTCCGAGTACGCCTTCGAGGTTGCGGGCAATGGCATCTGTCATCACCAGCGAGGGCAGCTCCCCGCCGGTCAGGATGTAATCACCGATACTGAAGAGTTCGTCCGCAAAGGTCTCGATGACCCTTTCGTCTATGCCTTCGTAGCGGCCGCTGACAAATGCGACATGGCTTTTCTTGGCAAGGCGTTTGGCGTCGTTCTGCACAAACGGTTTGCCGACAGGGGTTGCGAAAACGATATGGACGTCCGGATCGTTTTCACGGAGTTGTTTCAGGGTGTCGAAGAGCGGCTGCGGGGTCATGACCATCCCGGCCCCGCCGCCGACGGCGGTGTCGTCGACCTTGCCGTGCTTGTTCGTCGTAAAGTCGCGCGGGTTGAGGTAGGAGACGTTGAACAGTCCCTTCTCCTGTGCCCGCTTGAGGATGGAGTCCTGGAAATATCCCTCGATCAGGTTGGAGAAGAGGGTGACATAGGTAAAAGTCACGACTCCTCCAAGATGGCCATCGCGCCGTGTGCGGTGATCAGGGCCGCATCGGTATCGACGCTTTCGACGAAGGGCGGCTGTTTGGGAAGCAGGAACTGCTTGGGCAGCCGCTGCTTTGTCAGCGCTTCGTCGGTCTTGATCTGCAGGTAATCAACCGCGCCGATGCGCTCGATCTCCAGCACCTTGCCCAACGTCACACCGTCTTCCGTGACCGTGCAGCCGATCAGGTCGAACCAGAAGTGCTCCCCCTCATCGAGGTGGCACATTTCGCGGGTACGGCCGTAGGTCGTGTAGAGCATGACGTTGGTGAAGCGTTTGGCGTCTTCGGGGGTGTCGATGCCTTCGAGTTTGACCAGTTCGCGCTCCATGTTGACCGTTTCAAACCGCAGCGGGGTACGCTCTTTGGTATAGAAGGTCTCGCCGGGGATGAACTGTTCGGGAAAATCGGTGAAGAGGTGCAGCTTCATTTCGCCGTGCAGGCCGACGGTGCGGCCCAGCGTGGCGATATGCAGCAGCCGGTCGTTATTCTGCCGCTTCGACATTGATGCGGTAGCTTTTGCCGTCTTTGGCCTTGCAGCCGGAGATGACGGTTTTGATGGCGCCGATCATTTTGCCCTCTTTGCCGATCAGCTTGCCGATATCGGCGCCGTTGGCATAGAGGACAATTTCGGCCATATCGTCACCTTCGAACATCTCGACGCGGATGTCCTCGGGATAGGAGGCGATGAGACGTGCGTATTCGGCGACGAAATCGGTGACCATGATTACTTGCCGGTGATCTTTTTGACGCGGTCGCTCATTGTCGCGCCGACGCCGATCCAGTAGTTCAGACGCTCTTCGTCGATCTTCTGCTCTTTGGTCATCGGGTTGTACCAGCCGATCAGTTCGATCCAGCCGCCGTCACGGCGTTTGCGGGAGTCAGTAACCGCAACGCGGTAGAAAGGCTGTTTTTTGCGTCCCATACGGGTAAGACGGATTGTTGTCATTGTTCGTTCCTTCGATAAATAATAAGGTGAATGGTTTTCGGGAAGGTCGGAAAAAGAGGGTAGTGCAGCGGAACGATGAAGGAGTCACTCAACAATGGATACCGCGGCCTCTAACCGTCTTATCGGAGACGTTCCGTGCAAACCGTTCGGGTATGCGATACGCCAATGTCACAGAGGTATTGTTCATAAGCGTAAAACGATGGCGGGATTATAGCGAATAATTCGGGATTGCACAAGGGCGGGGCCACCCCCGCTTCATTTGGCGAAGGGCACGCACTCCTGGATGGCGGTGCATTCTCAGGGTCTCGGCTCTATCCTGATCTCTATTTCGTCGGCATTGTTGTTTTCATTGCGCTCTGCGATGGCATGCCCTGCATCGGCAATGACTTTGACGTAAAGCACGTCAGGCGTACCTTTGACCCTGCCGTAGATGATGTGCTGTGTGAGGGACTCCCCGGGTTCAAGGTTTTTCGTCACCCAGATGGTCTTCTCCTTGTGCACGGGGCCGGAGTAGCCGTACCTGAACTGGACCGTGATCTTGAACTTTTTGCGGCTGTGCCCGTCATAGGCAAAAACGTTTTCGATGGTGGCGTCCAGTTCAAGGGGTTCGTTGACGTAGAGCTTGCGGACATGACTCAGTATGGTGCCGCCTCGTTGGGTATAGGCCGTGATACCGGTCACCGTCAGGTCCGGTTTTTCGACAGGCTGCTGGGTAGAGGAGGGGGGCACGATTTTCTGGGGCACCTTGGTCGAGACGGCGGGGCGCTGTATCTGCACCTGGGGCTCTATGGCAAATGCGGCGAGCGGCAAGAGAAACAGGGGGAGGTAAAGAGGGCGTGTACGCATGATCTCTCCTTGTGGGAAAATGCACGAAGATGTGACCATTATAACAGTTTCGCTGCGACGGAAGAAATCGATAAAAAGGGTGAAGGCAGGAAGCGCCGCATGCAAACGAAGCGGCGGGGGTATCAGCGCGGGAACTTGCCGCCCTGCATCTGGCTCATCATGTTCTGCAGATCCTGCATCCCTTTTTTGCCGGAGAATTTCTTGGCCATCTTTGCGGCGTTTTTGAACTGCTTGAGGATACGGTTGACGTCCATCTGGTCCATCCCGGCCCCTTTGGCCAGACGCTGCTTGCGGCTGTTGTTGAGCAGGTCGGGGTTCTCGCGCTCTTTGGGGGTCATGGAGCTGACCAGCGCCTTGATCTGTTTGAGTTCCTGGGAGTTCTCCAGGTCGAAGTCCTTGAGCGCCTTGGACATGTCCCCCATGCCCGGGATCATCCCCAGCAGGGATTTCATGGAGCCGAGCTTCTTCATGCTCTCCATCTGCTCGAGGAAGTCGTTGAAGTTGAACTGCCCCTTCTTGATCTTCTGGGTCAGTTTTTTCGCCTGCTTCTCATCGATGACGCTTGAGGCCTTCTCTGCCAGCCCCTCGATGTCCCCCAGTCCCATCAGGCGGTTGACGATGCGGTCGGGGAGGAAGATTTCGAGGTCCGCCATTTTTTCACCGGCACCGATAAAGCGCAGCGGCACCTGAACCTGAGAGGCGATGCCCAGCGCGACGCCGCCTTTGGCGTCACCGTCGTATTTGCTCAGGATCACTCCGTCGATCCCGATCTGCTCTTTGAAGCTCTGGGCGGTGCGGACGGCATCCTGCCCTGTCATGGAGTCGGCGACGTAGAAGATCTCGCTCGGCTTGGCGGCGTCGCGGACCTGCTTGAGCTCCGTCATCAGCTCCTCGTCGATGGCCAGGCGTCCGGCCGTATCGACGAGCACGACGTCGTAGAGGTTGCTTTTTGCTTTGGCCATGGCCGCCGTGACGACCTCCACCGGGTTCTTGGTCGCCTCGTCTTCATACAGGTCGACGCCGATCTGCTCCGTGATCTGGCGGAGCTGTTCGACGGCGGCCATACGCTGCAGGTCCGCCGCGACGATGAGGACCTTCTTCTTTTTCTGCTCTTTGAGGTAGGTGGCGAGTTTCCCCGTCGTCGTCGTTTTTCCCGAACCCTGAAGGCCGGTCATCAGGATGACGGTGGGGGGATTTGCCGCAAAAACGAACCCCTGGTGCCCTTCGGTTTTCAGCAGGTCGTGCAGGGTGAAGCGCATCGCGTCAAGGAACTGGTCCTTGCCGATACCGGCTTTCTTCGTATCCAGTTCGACGCGGTCGATAAGCTCTTTGACAACCTTGTGATGGACATCGGCTTTGAGCAGCGCTTTTTTCAGTTCGACAAGCGCTTTCTTCAGCGCCTTTTCATCGTCGTGGAAGCGGATCTTTTTAATGGCGGACGTAAACGAATCCGTCAGGGTATCAAACACGGGTGCTCCTTATGCTCTGCGTCGCAAAGCTGTTCAATCAATAATATATGGGTGCGATATGAGTGAAGGCGCATTATAGCGAAACACCCTTTGCAGGATGTTTGATACGCTGCGTGCTTACCATATATAGCAGTATGTGACTGCCCTCTATGGTAGCTGTTGAAAAGGGCCTCCGACGCTTCTGCCGGTATCGCTAAGGGGAAAATACAAATTTCTAATATCCATATTTTTACAAATAAGTACAAACGGAAAAAGTTAATAAAAAAAAATTATTAGAAATAAATTGAAGTGAGCGCATATTATACACCGTAAAAAACCAAAATACAACATTTATAAGAAAAAGTTTTATTAAGTATTCTTTTTTTTTCTTTAAATGTGAAAAAAAGTAACAGCTGTAACAGGTTGAATAACGGATTTTTGAATATATGTAGGGCAACATCGCCTAGAGAATGGCATAATTTTCTTACCGCAACTCGAAAGTACAATTTGGCGTCAGGATTTTCAGTCAATTGCACTCATTTGGGAAAGGGTAAGAGGTGGCATCGGTAAGGGCTGAATGTCGCTGAGTGTTACATTACTTGTTGGCCGAGGCGAGCCGTATGGGATGGTGCTTCATCTCCAAACGGTTTTGGGCGGGTTGAACTGATCCGTAATCTGGGATCTGCATGGACTGCTATTGTGCATTACAGATTTCTATCACAATATATAAGGAAAAAACAATGAAACAATCACTACGTGGCGTTCGGGGTATTATGATGTCAAGTGCCGTGGGGGCGGCACTTCTGCTTTCTGGATGTGGTTCATCAACCTCCACAACAGCGACATCAGGTACCGTAGTCGGTGCCGAGCAGGCAACGGCACTTGTCGGCACGCTTGAATGTGTGCTTGGTACGGCTACCGGCACGCTGACCAATGTTCTTAGCGCAGCTGATCTCAGCATCCTTACTTCCATCCCGCTCGACCTTGCCTCTGTTGCCAATGCGATGGTGGAACTCGGACTGACAACAACGGGTGTGACTGTCGGCGCTATGCTGGAGACAAGCGTATCTCTTAGCAATGTACTCGATATCATCGGCCTCGTCGGCGGCACGCCGGACGTTCTGGCAATCGTTGCCTCTATTAAAGATGCACTGGACCCGGCTACACTGCTGCAGACACTGCCGCTGGGCGACCTGCTGAGCGTTGCACCGAGCCTGCTGACACAGGTCATTGGCACGCTTGTTGATACGACTGCCGGTGTCGCAGAGACAGGGATCGATGCTCTGACCTTCCTGGATGATACGGTCATGGGTGTCGGTTACGATATCGCTGCCTGTATCCCGCAGCTTGAGCCTGTCGTTGCAACGCTCGACTGTGCGACAAACAGCGTACTGGGCGGTGCAACACTGACAGCAGAAAACCTGAAAACACTTGCGGTTGCCCTGCCGCTCGGCGACCTGCTCGGTGCCGTTCAGAGTTTGACAGGCCTGGCGGATACCGCGACACTCTCTGACCTTCTCGCCGCTCCGCTTAGCGCAGGCGACCTCCTCGGTATCCTTGGTTCACTGACCGGTGATCCGCAATCCGTCCTTTCAGATCTGACAGGCGCACTTGATCCGTCCCAGCTGACGAACATGCTGAGCCTCGGCGACCTTATCGTTGCACCGCAGGAACTCCTCGGTACGACACTCGGCACCCTGCCGGCAACCCTGCTGACAACGACAACGGGTCTGCTCGGTACGGTCGAAGGTCTGCTTGCTCAGGTGACAGGCGACCTGACATCTTGTCTGGATCCGAACCTGCTGGTCGGTTCACTGACAAGTCTGCTCGGTGCGCTCCCGCTGAATGGCGGCGCGCTTCCGCTGGATCCTGCAGGGCTTCTGAGCCTGGTCAGTGCTGACACGACGATCAATGACATTATCGCTGCGGCGAAAACACTGCCGGTCCTCAACGCGCTTCCGCTCGATGAGCTGATGGCGACGAAACTGAGCATCGCCCAGCTGATGGATATTATCAATGCACTGCCGATCCCTGCACCGGTATCTACTGTGCTGACAACAGTATTGGGTGCCGTGCCGGATCTGAACCTGCCGGCACTTTCACTGAACGACATCCTTGCGCTGCCGGGTGAAGTTCTGCCATTCGGTATCGATCCGATGGATACAAGCATCAACGGCCTCCTGACGACATCTGTCAACATGCTGGCCCTGCTGGAATCCGTAGCGCACGGTCTGAATGCTGAAGGAACAGCCTTCCTGCTCAACGCCGGTGTTGTTATGCCTGTTGTTACAACGATCGACAAGCTCGGCGGGTATGCGATCCTCGGTGGTCTGATGACCAACGTGCCGTACCTGACGCAGACACTGCCGCTGGGTGACCTGACAGGTCTGCTTCTGAACGGTGCGACTCCGACCGATCTTGGTGATCTCAGCAACCTGGTCGGTACGATCCTGGGCAGCGGTGATCCGACCGGTGCGCTTACAAGCATCCTGAGCACGCTGACAGGTGCATCTTCCGGTGATCTCCTCGGCCTGCTCGGCGGGGACCTGCTGGGTTCACTGACCGGTACGCTCTCGGATCTGCTCAACAGCCTTGGCGGCAACCTCCTCGGCGACCTGCTGACAACACTGACAAGCCTGCTCGGCGGAGCTGATGCCTCTGCGATTACTGACCTGCTCGGCGGCCTGACAACAGATCCGACTGCACTGCTGCAGACGCTGCTTGGCCTGCTCAACGCTCAGGGCCTTGCCCTCCCGCTCTAAGCACCTCTTACCATCCTTTCGCAGCGCTGGCTGCGAACAGGATACACTGCAAAACTCTAACTTTTAATCACCCAAAACATAGTATTTCAACAGTGGATTTTCAAGGGTTTTCCCAACAATCCCGATAGTTTTCATATAATATATTTTGAATTATTTTTTACTGTTATTACTATCATAAATACTATGTTTTGATTCAGCTTTCTGTGATATTATTGATTGAATTCTTCCGCGATATTCTGTCGCGGGGATTGTGGCGGGAAGCGGCCTTAACCGAGATAAAAAGCTTCAAAAACGAAGGAGTGTAAAATGCAATTGTTTTTGCAAACGAAGAAGGGGTTGGCACTCTTCCTCGGCATGGCGATGATGTTCATGCTGGCGGGATGCGGTGCAGACAGTGCCTTTGACAACAATGTCAAGGGTAGTGGTCTTGAGGTGACCGTTTCGCCTGCCGACGGGGCAACGGACGTTTTCCTCAATACGGACATTACGGGAACGTTTAATAAGGATCTCCAGCAGGCAACGTTGATCGAGGGGACAACGTTTTACCTGCTGGACCCGAACGACAGCATGGTGCCGGGGTCGTGGTCATACCTGAACAAGGTACTGCGCTTCAAGCCCGATGCTAATCTGACGGCGAACACCACCTACCGGTTCGTCATTACGAACGGCATCAGAGCGACGGACTACTCCCGTCTGGGCGGTGACGTCGTCACGCAGTTCACGACCGGAACGGGTCTGGGGCTTAACGTCACGCTCAATCCGCAGCAGGGCGACAGCAATGTCTCGCTCAATCCCAATATCACCGCGACGTTCAACGAGCCGGTGGATCTTTCAACAGTCGATGGCAATAGCTTCTATCTGCTCGATGGAAACAGCGTGAAAGTACCGGTGACGAAGATCGACCACACCGATGATAACACGACGTTGATCTTGAAACTTGCTTCCAACCTGGCGCCGTTCAGTACTTACACCACCGTCGTGACGACGGCTGTGTCGGCACCGAACGGACATACGCTCGCCGCTAACGAGACGGCCATGTTCGTGACGGGCAACTGGCTGCGCCTTGCCGTGACGATCATGCCGTCCGACGGTACGACAGGTGTGCCGATCAACACGATGGTAACCGCCACCTTCAACAAACCGATGGATCTGTCGACGCTCAATTCGGGCAATATCTACCTGATGGATGAAAACGGCACCCACGTTCCGGGTACGCTGCATACGGCAACGGATGCGAGCGGCAATACGGTCGTGACCTTTATCCTCGATCCAGGTACGACGCTGGTTCCGAACAGCGATTACACCTTCATGGTCGAAAACGACGTGACGTCCCTCGACGGCGAACAGCTGGGTACGGATGAGACATCGACCTTCACGACGGGCACCCAGACTGAGCTGCAGGTCTACATCGTCCCGATGGATGGCGCGACAGGCGTTCCGGTCAGTGACGATATCGTCGCCTACTTTAACGAGGACGTCAACGAGACGACCCTTGATGCCGCGACCTTCTATCTTGAAAATAGCGGCGGCGGCCTGCTGCCGGGTACGATCGGCTATGACAGCGGCAACTATATCGCCGTCTTCAACCCGGATGCGAACCTGACGGCGTACAACACCTACACCTTTACGGTGACAACGGGGGTTGCGGCGGTCAACGGCGACACACTTGCCAGCGACGTGAACTCAACATTCACAACCGGCAACCTGATCCGCGTCATCGATGCGGCCGTCTTCAGTATGGGCACTACTGCCGTGGCAGCCGATACAAACGAATCGGCCCTCAACGGTGTCACGGGCAATCTGCTCGGGACAAATATTTCCCTGGGCGTCGATGGCGTGCAGGGACTGGTTGCGGCGACGATCAACTACGAGGGACTGGTGGCCGCACTCAGCGGGGAAACCAATTCGACGACGGTACAGGAGCTCGTGGACAGTAACGTCAGTCTGACGACACTGCTGCAGATTATTTCCGATCAGATGCCGGCAGGACCGGGTAAAGATGCTGTGGATCAAATTGCGCAGGCTGTGGCTGACCAGGGCCTTGATCAGCCGGTAGCTATCGGGGACCTGTTGCAGTTCCCTGATAGTGTTCTCCCTGCGAATGTGACAGATGTTCTGGCCATGGATGGTATTTCGGCGGCAGAGGCGAATGTGGTCTCTGTGTTGAGTTCGGTTAATGCTGCACTGGCTCCGATTACACAAAGTGTTATCGAGATTCCACTCTCCATTCCGGGATTGACTGACGGTAACAGCACGCTTCGTGCGCAGCTGGTGAGTCCGCCGACAATTGCGCTGATGGTTCCGGGGGATACGATCCGCGCTTCCCAGGCAAGAATTCAGCTGAAGCTTACACTGACCGGTTCGGCGCTTACAGACCTGTTGTCGCTGCTTGGGCTCGGCACAGATGCGATCCTCAATATCCCGCTGTATATCGTGCTGGGTGCCGCTGAAGGCAACTTGACTACGCTTTCTGTTGACGATGTCGCGATGGCGGTACAGAACGGGCTTGCCTCAATCTACCTCGGGACGATTCCGGATGATCAGTTCTTCTCCGATCAGCCATTGACGGCTGACAGTTTCGCACCGGTAGACCTTATCAATCTGCTTGGGCTTGCAACCGTGACTGCCAAGGCGTATGCTGTCGGGGATTCGAACAATACGACGATGCACTTCTTGCCGATCAATGTACCGCAGATGGAGAGTGCCTTCGCACCGTTGGGAGATACGACAGGCTCATTGCTGGGAACATTGACAAGCAACCTTGAGCTGCAGGTGACACTGCTTGGCCTTCCGTTGCTTGATGTCAGCGCGCTTGCAGGGGCGTTGAGCGATCTGCTTGTGAACACGCTTGCACCGGCGTTGTCGCCGATCCTGAATATGCTGAGTGGCGCGCTCGGAGCGTATAGCGGTCAGGCCGATGTCACGATGCTGAGTCTGATCGAGCACTATATCGAGCAGCCGTAACAGATAGAATAGAGAATGAAAACGGGGCCATGCCCCGTGAAAAGAAGGATAATAATAATGAGAAGATATTCATTGGCAGCGGCAGCGCTTTTGCTCACCACTGCGGCGTATGCTGATTTCCCGGCGAAACGCATTGCCTTCCCGGGGTTCTATATCGGGGGCAATGTCGGTTACGCGACCGGCCGGGTAAATGAGACCGATACGGCCGAGGAAGCGTGTAACGGCGATCCGGCCTGTACCGTGATCAACTCCACCATTGACGAGAACGCTTTCGGACTGAAGCTGTTCGGAGGTTACCTCTTTAACGACTTCTTCGCCATTGAAGGGGGCTATTTCAACCTCGGCGAGCTTTCGTTCAAACACGATACGAGTACGGGGGAGACCTATAAAGGTACCGCGAAGACGCAGGGGCTCAATGCCGACGTGGTCGGACACCTTCCGATCCTGTCCCAGCTGACCGCCTTTGCACGCCTCGGTGTGATGTATGCCGAAGTCAGCAAAGACTACTCCTACAGTGGCGGCACGCTCTATGTCAATGGCGTCGCGAAAGACATGAGTCCCAGCCAGTGGGGTGCGGGCCTGAAAGTCGGCCTGGGCGTGCAGTATGACTTCACACCCCGCCTCGGTGTCCGCGGCGAATGGGAAGGCTACCACATGGAGGAGGACGCTTCCAATTCCGGTCTCGATATGAGCCTCTGGTCCGTCGGTGTCGTCTACCGCTTCGGAGAAGATCCGAACGCACCGGTCCCGCCGCCGGAGCCGGAAAAAGTCGTCGTGGTCAAAGAGGTCCCGGTCCCGGCCGAACCTGTTGTTGTCGAAAAAGTCGTCGAGAAAGAGGTCGTCAAAGAGGTGCCGTCGGAACCGGTCATCATCCGGAAGCCGGTTGAACGCGTCGTCCTGGCGACGGATGCACTCTTCGACTTCAACAAGGCTATCGTGAAACCGGAAGGTAAAGCTGCGATCAGAGACCTCGTGGTCAAACTGCAAAAAGACGACAAGCTGATCGTAACGGGCCATACGGACAGCATCGGTTCTGAGCTGTACAACCTCAAACTGTCACAGCGCCGTGCCGACGCGGTCAAGAACGAACTGGTCATCAACGGCATCGACGCCGACCGTATCGAAACGAAGGCCAAAGGGGAGAGCGATCCCGTCGCGACGAATGCGACCGATGAGGGGCGCGCGCAGAACCGCCGCGTTGAAATCGACATCATCGCTGCGCCGAAAGAGCCGGGGGAAGAGATCACACCGCCGGCGGATGAAGTTACCCTCCCCGCAGGGGAAACGAAGTAACGACACACCTGCATTCAAGGAAGGAGCTCCCCGGAGCCTCCTTCATCCCTAGAACTCTCCGAACCTTTTAACGACAACACATCATCGCTTTCTATCCTGTTTCTTGCAATCAGCATGCTGCGTGACAGGTATGCCCGCCTCAGACATTGCTGCAAAGCATATTTTTAATATTTGACGATAAAACATGACTTTTTTGCATAAAGTTTTATAAATAAAGAATATGTTCTTGATAATTTTTTGATAAATACACATAAAATAATGAAAAAATGTATTTTTTGATTTATATTAAGTCTCATGAAGATATGATTCATTTCGTTAGAAATGAGATGTCAGTGGGATGGAGGGGAAAAGTGTCACCTTCTCTCGCGGGAAGAGGTGAACGCTGTCGGTCAGGCGGTACGGCGTTTTTGATGAATCATAAGGAGTAATTGGTGAAGACGTCTAAGTATAAGTGGGGGCTGGCCGGCATCCTTGGCATGGCAATGGTGTTGATTTTAGCCGGGTGCGGACGCGACAGCGCGTTTGACGACAATGTCAACGGTGGTGAACTTCAGGTGACGGTTGATCCGTCCGAAGGAGCGGTCAATGTGCCGATCAACAAGCTGATCACGGCGAAATTCAACAAAGAGATGAATGTATCGACCGTGAACGATTCGACATTCTATCTGCTGGATGAGAACGGCACCAAAGTCTCCTCGACGATCAAATTCTACGGTACGGATACCAAGCTCTTTACCTTGACGTCCAATGCGGATCTTGTGATGGATTCGAATTACACCGTCTATGTCACAAGGGGAGTCAAAGCGAGTGACGGCTACCTCCTCGCGGCGGACAATATCATCCGTTTCCGTACGGGCACGCTGAAATATCTGCAGGTCACGGTCCTGCCCAATGACGGCGACACCAACGTCTCCATCGGCGTACATATCCTGGGGAATTTCAATGAAGCGGTCAATACGGCGACACTGAACAGTACCAACGTCTATCTGCGCGAGAGCAACGGTAGCTTTGTCAACGGGACGATCAACTACAGCGATGTCGGCGATGATCACCTCATGACCTTCACGCCGTCGGTTCCGCTTGATTACAATGCGACGTATACCTTCACGATCAAGCAGCCGGTGACGTCTCTCACCGGACTGCAGCTGGAATATGACAGCGTGAACAGCTTTACGACAGGGCCGATGAAGGTGGTCCAGGCGGCTGTCTTCTCTATGGCGTCGACTCCGGTAACGGTTGACACGAACAATTCCGAGGTACTCGGCAGTGTGCTCGGCGGTCTGTTGGGGACGCAGGCATCGGTGGACCTCCTGGGGTCCGGGGGGCTGGCCGGCGTTAGCCTCGGCTTCCCCAAACTGGTCTCGGACCTTGTCGATGTCGTGTCGGCATCAACGGTCGAAGACCTGGTCGACAGCAATGTGACGCTCGACGCGATGCTGAGGCTCATTGCCGATGAGCTGGAAGGGCTCGATGCCGCCGAGGCACATCAGCTCGTGACCGATCTGAGGGCAGAGGTCAACGCCTCCGGTCTCAGCGATACGCCGATCAGCGTGGGCAGTCTGCTCCAGTTCCCGGTCGATACGCTGCCGATGCAGGTGAATGATGTGCTGTCGATGACGGGCCTCTCCGCGGCGCAGCTGAGTGTTCAGTCGCTGTTGGGCGGCATCAACCAGGCGCTTGCGCCGGTACTGAACGCCCCGATAGAGGTACCGCTCTCCCTGCCGCTTCTGACGGATGAAAGCAGCGGCCTGAAACTCCAGGTCATTACACCGCCGGCAATCGCCGTGATGAAAGAGGGCGATACGATCCACTCCGCATCGACACGTCTGCAGCTTAACCTCAAAGTCGGGGGCATCCTGGGGGATCTTCTCGGAGCGCTGAATACGTCGCTGGACGGCGAAGGAGCAGTGAGTGCCGACCTTATCAACCTGCCGCTTTACCTTGAGCTTGGCTCGTCGGAGGCTAACCTGACGGTCCTGAACAACGACGAGATCGCCATGAATGTTCGCAACGGATTGGCCACACTTGTGATTGGTACAATCCCCGAAGATCAGTTCTTCTCGCAGCAGCCGATTTCGCCTGAGGATGTCGGCAGCGCCGATCTCGTCAATCTCCTGGGGCTGGTGAAGATCACCGTGAAGGCCTATGCATCGGGCGTGGCTGACAGCGGCGGAATCAACTTCCTGCCGGTCGATATGCAGCAGATGCAGAGTGTTTATGCACCGACGGGGTCGACAACGGGCGCACTGCTCAATACGCTGGTAAGCAATCTGGAACTGACAATCAATCTGCTGGGCATCCCGATTGATGTGAGTGGGCTGCTTGGAAGCCTGCTCGACCCGCTGCTGTCGATTCTGCTGCCGCTGCTGTCACCGCTGCTTGACTCGGTCACAGGACTGCTGGGAGCAAGTATCGGCAAGGCGGACGTGACCATGATGAGTCTGATATACGGGAACTAGAGAGTTCTGAAAAATAACGGGGTACGCGTCCCGGGAACGGAAGGAAAGAAATGAAAATGAAACGGATAGCCGCGACGGCGGCTCTCGTCGCGGTGGCGGTGCAGGGGCAGGCGGTCGAACGCATCGCGATGCCCGGGCCTTACCTCGGGGTAAATCTCGGATATGCGACCGGTTCGGTCTCCATCTCCACGACCGAACAAGAGGTGTGCCAGGGAGACCCGACCTGTTATGTGGCAAATTCGACGGCAGACGAGGAGGTGTTCGGCGTCAAAGCCTTCGGCGGTTACCTCTTCAATCAGTACTTTGCTGTTGAAGGGGGGTATTTTAACCTGGGTGAACTCTCGTTCAAGGATGTCACCAATACCGGAGAGGTCTATAAAGGCAAGCTCTCGGGACAGGGGATCAACATGGACGGGCTCGCCCACCTCCCGCTCCTTAACGCCCTCACCGTCTTTGCCCGTATCGGGGTGCTGTACGCGGGGATGAGCAAGAACTACACCTACAGCGGGGGCACCCTGCTCGTCAACGGCGCGCCCAAAGATATGCATGTGACCGAATGGGACGTCGGCTACAAGCTCGGTGCCGGCGTGCAGTACGATTTCACCCCTGCCCTCGGCGTACGCGCTGAATGGGAAGGGTATCACCTCGCCGAAGCCGGGTCCAGGTCCGATTACGACGTGAACCTCTACTCTCTGGGGGTTGTTTACCGATTCGGCATCCCAGAGCCGGAACCCGAAAAGATCGTCGTGGTCAAAGAGGTACCGGTCCCCGGCGAGGGCACGGTTCTGGAAAAAGAGGTCGTCAAAGAGGTGGAAGTCGTCAAGAAGGTCGAGGTCATCAAAGAGGTACCCAAGCCTGTTATCATCAAAAAACCGACAGAGCGTGTGGTCCTGGCATCGGATACCCTCTTCGATTTCGACAAGTCCATTGTGAAGCCGCAGGGCGATGCCGCGCTGAAACAGCTCTCCGGAAGGCTGCAGAAAAATGACCGCCTGGTCGTTGTCGGCCATACGGACAGCGTCGGGACGGAAGTGTACAATATGAAACTCTCGCAGCGCCGCGCGAATGCCGTCAGAAGCAAGCTCGTCGCCCTCGGTATTTCGCCGAGAATGATCGAAACCCGTGCGATGGGCGAAAGCCAGCCGGTGGCGACGAACGCGACCGACGAGGGGCGTACCGCGAACCGCCGTGTCGAGATCGAGGTCTACGCCGCTCCCAAAAAAGAGCTGTAGGCTTCCCGCCGCTTCCGCGTGCGGCCTTGGCGTGCGAAGGAGGGCCTAGGCGGAGAAGTGGATGAAAAGCTTCGGTTCCGGAGCTTCGAAGGTCATGCCGAGCAGCTCGACTTTTTTCGCATGCAGCATAACCCGCTGGCTGCGGCGTCCGCCGTACTGCTCATCCCCGACAATCGGGTGGCCGAAGGCGCGCAGGTGGACGCGGATCTGGTGGGTCCGGCCGTGGTGGATGATGAGCTTGAGCTTGCTTTTTTTGCCCGATACTTCCATCGGGTAGATCTCCGTGACGGCCGGCTTGCCCTTTTTGGAGATTTTGGAGTGGGCCTTGCCGTGGCGTTTTTCCGTCAGAATAGGCTCGTCCATGACGGCCTCTTCGGTCACGACCCCTTCGACCCATGCCACGTACTCTTTATAGACCTCGTCTTTTCTGAAGGCCTCGATTGCCTTCCCGCGGAACGCTTCGTTCTTGACCAGCATCAGCACCCCGCTCGTTTCTCGGTCGAGGCGGTGGAGCAGGTGGGTCCCTTTGAACTGGCGTTCCACTTCATCGGCGTTGAGGAAGGCGGGTTTGTCGACGACGATGAGGTCGTCGTTTTCGAAGATCGGGCGGATGCGCTCGACGCGCTGGACTTTGAACTCGGTCTTCAGCGGCAGTTCGCCCCGGGCGATCATCACCTTCTGGTTGCCCACGTAGACAAGCCCGCGGTCGATCAGCTCCTTGGCCTTGGCGTTGGAGATATCCTCCTGGGCCGCCAGCAGTTTGTAGGCCTTGTCTGAGGGGCCGCTGGAGCGTGTCTGCACGTAGCGGCTCTCTTCGGGCTCCGCGGTTTTGGCTCTTTGGGCTCCCGGGTTTTTGCGGCCGGCGTCTTTTTTGGCGAAGGCCTTGGACTTGATCTTGTTCTTGGCTTCGAGTTTCTTGCTCTGTCCGCGGTAGTCGTTCGGTGATTTTTTCATGAGGCGCTCTCCTTGGTGAGGTAGTCAAAAAAAGGTTGGAGATCGACGCTGCCGTTGATCGATGCGGGACGGAGCCCTTCGGCGTGCAGGAGCGCTTCGGTGAGCGCATCGTTCTCGACGACGGCGATGTTGTCGACATAGCGCATCAGTTCGCGCTGGTTGAAAAAGTGCGACCCGCTGAGGGTCCGGCAGCCGAAATGGGCCGGTTCGAGCGGGTTGTGGCCTCCGACGTCCGCCTTGAAGGCACCGCCGAGGACGGCGATGTCGCTGATGGCGTAGAGGTTGTTGAGCTCGCCCATGGCGTCGACGAGGACGACAGGGTGCTCCCCCAGCGCGTCGATGCCGCCGTCCGTGCTCCACCGGGCGATGCGCTCGCCGTCGCACTGGCCGTGCAGCAGCTCCCAGACGGCGTCAAAACGCTCGGGGTGGCGGGGGACGACCAGCAGGCGGCTGTCGGGGTGTTCGGCATGGCGGGCGCGAAAAGCCTCGAGGATCATGGCTTCCTCCCCCTCATGGGTACTGGCGGCGACGATCGTTTCGCCTTCGGGTTTGGCATACGTCTTCGTGGTGGTGACGCTCTGCGCCAGCTTGATATTGCCGATCACCTCGATATTGGAAGCGCCGAGCTGTTCAAAACGGGCCTTGTCGGCTGCGCTCTGGCAGAAGATCTTGTCGACCCGTGCGAACAGCCGCCGGTAGAACCAGCGCAGCTTCAGGTATCGGGGGAAGCTGCGTTCGGAGAGGCGGGCATTGAGCAGCACGACCTTCGCCCCCCTGGCGCGGGCCACGGCAAAGAGCAGGTACCAAAATTCCGCCTCGAGCACGACAAGCGCGCGCTGGGGTTTGACCCAGAAGGGCATAAAGAGCTCATAGGGGAGATAGCGGTGCTCGCTGCCGTACCCCCTGGCAACGTCCTGGCCGGTCTGCGTGATGGTGCTGATGCGCACCTCTTCCGGCGAAAGGGGCGCCAACAGCGGTTTCAGGGCACGCGTTTCGCCGACGGAGCAGGCATGGAACCAGATCCCTCCGGGCGTAAACGGCGGGTTGCCTTTGAGAAAAAAGCGGGCCGGCAGGGATTCGCGGTATTTCGAGCGGAGGCTGAAAAGCAGCAGCAGCGGAAGCGCGGCGACGTAGAGCAGGGCGCTGAGCAGGAAATAGATGAGTGAAAACGGCTTCATGACAGTGCCGTGCAATGGGGGGTGCGAAGCTTACGCTTCGGCAGTTGCTTCCTCTTCGAGGTAGAGGATACGTCCGCAGTGCGGACAGGTTGTGATCTCTTCACCCTTGATGACGTCGGCGTAGACCTTGTCGCTGATGACCATGAAACAGCCCATGCACGCCTGGTTGCGTACCGGAACGGCTGTGGTGTTTTTCGCCCAGCGGCGGATCTTCTGGTAGAAGGAGAGCCCCTTCTGGTTCATCTGGGAGACGAGCTCCTGTTTGCGGGCAAAGACCTGCTGGCGCTCGCCGTCGATCTCTGCCAGTTTCGCATCGACCTCCTCTTTGACGCTGCCGAGGTTGGCATCGAGCTCGTCCATCTGTGCTTTGAGCTCGTTCACGCGCTCGGTTTTGCTCTCGATGATGCGGTCGAGGCGTTCGATCTCTTCGTTGGCGAAGCTGATCTGCTCCTTGGCGATCTCCTCTTCGAGTTGAAGGGACTTCATCTCTTTCTCGGTCTTGATCTCCGCGCTTTTTTTGCGGTTCTCTTCGAGCTTCTGGGAGAGTTCGGCGAGGTGGAGCTCATTCTTCTTGTGCTTGAGCTGCTCGTCCTTGATCTCGTTTTCGAGGCCTTCAATGTTGCTCTCGAGACCCTCTTTTTTGACAAGGGCCGATTCGTATTTATGGTTGGCTGCCTCGATCTGCGGGTCGAAAGCGTCGATCTCTTTGTCGATCTTGGAAAGGTCGATCAGTTGTTTGAGGTGCTTGTTCACAGAAGATTCCTTTATCCGTGGGAAAGTTTGAAACAGCATTGTTTGCAATGCCGCTACCCGTTGCCGTCGGGGGCTACTACGATCAATAATATGTGAACGGGTTTTTCGATGACGAAATTATAACCGTTAATCCGAAATTTTTCAAATGCGGGGCCAGGACCTCGGGGAAAAAGCGTTCGCTTTCAAAGTGGCCGATGTCGATCATGGAGAGGCCGAGGGCCTTGGCCTCCATGGCGTCGTGGTACTTGATGTCGCCGGTGAGGAGGCAGTCGGCGTTGAGGCCGCGCATCAGGGAGGCGCCGGAACCCGTCACCAGGGCGACGCGCCCCAGGCGGTCATGGCACCGGACGGTTTTGAGCTGCGCCAGCCCGAAGCGTCCGGCGACGTCGCGGGCGAAGCTGTCAAAGTCGGTATCGACGTCGAAACAGGCGAGGAAACCCTCCTGCGCTATGGCCGACTGCCCCAGGACCTCCTGCGCGACCCAGCGGTTGAGGTGGGTCTGGTCGAAATTGGTGTGCATGGCGATATTGGCAATGTTTTTTTTGACCATCGTCTGCAGCAGTTTCGCCGGGTACTGCGTGAAATCAAGCGCGCCCAGCCCGCCGAAGATCAGGGGGTGGTGGGTGATGAGGAGGGTTCCCTCTTCGAGCTCCTCCAGCAGCGCCGCGTCGACGTCGATGCTGAGCACCACGGTCGTGATCTCCTGCGCCGGGTCGCCGACGATGAGGCCGGAGTTGTCCCACTTCTCCTGCAGCTCAAAGGGGGATAGGGCGTCGAGGGCGTCGTAGATGGCTCCCAGGGTCATGCGCGGTATCTCCTTTTCTTGTGTTTGTTGCGGATAAAGAGGCCGCGGGTATTGGTGAGGGGGTCTTCGTCTTTGAAATCGAAGGCCTCCGTGGCGCGGATCAGTTCGCCGAGCTTTTTGAAACCGTAGCTCCGGGGGTCGAAGTCGGGGAGCTTGTTGGCGACGAGCTGCCCGACCATCCCGAGGTTGGCCCACCCTGAATCGTCGGCGGCGTCGTCGACGGCGTCGCGCAGAAGCTCCAGCAGCTTCTTCTCCTTCGTCACGTCGACGCTCTCTTTCGCGATGACGTCCCTGCGCAGGTTCTCGGTATAGATGAACTTGTCGCAGGCGCTGAGGAAGGGTTTGGGCGTTTTGCGTTCGCCGAAGCCGTAGACGCTGACGCCGCTCTCGCGGATGCGGCTGGCGAGGCGGGTGAAGTCGCTGTCGCTGGAGACGATGCAGAAACCTTCGAAATTCCCCGTATAGAGCAGGTCCATCGCGTCGATGATCATCGCGCTGTCGGTAGCGTTCTTGCCCGTCGTGTAGCCGAACTGCTGGATGGGCTGGATGCCGTGTTCGAGCAGGTGGGGTTTCCACCCTTTTAGCTGCGTCGAGGTCCAGTCACCGTAAATGCGCTTGACGCTGGCGACGCCGTACTGGGCGATCTCGTCGAGGAGCCCTTCGATGATGGAGGGCTGGGAGTTGTCCGCGTCGATCAGGACGGCAAGGTGCTGCTGCTTCACGGCAGGCGCTCCAGGGCTTCGGCCGCTTCGGGGTAGTCCGAACGCAGTTCCAGCGCTTTTTCAAACATCATGCGCGCCCCTTCCATGTCCCCCTTTTCGATCAGCAGACGGCCGTAGTTGTAGTAGGTCTCTTCGAAAGCGTCGTCGATGTCGACGGCGCTTTTGTAGTGCTCCTGCGCCTCATCCAGCCGCCCCAGTTTCCGCAGCACGCCCGCGACGGCATTGTGGGTCAGGTCGTCGCCCGGGTCCAGCGTGAGGGAGCGGTTGTATTTCTGCAGGGCCTCCTCGTTCGATCCCTCCTTGAAGAGGACAAAGCCGAGCTTGTTGAGGACCTCCGGACTGTCCGGGTCCTGTTTTTCGGCCCGCTCCAGGTAGACCCGCGCTTCGGCGAGCTTGCCGTCGCCGTAGGCGTTGTCGGCCTTGTCGATGAGGGCATCGATCTCCTGGGTGCCCGGATAGGCGGGGCGCTCCGGTTCGGACGGGGGCGGTACGTCACTGTGGGAGGGGAGTTTGGTCTCCCCCTCACCGAGGGTTTGGACAAATTTATAGATCTGCCAGGCGAAAAAGGCGGCAGCGGCGAAGAGGATAATCTGGAAGAGGGTCAAGCAGGAGCCTTTTTGAATACTATTTTATCATAATGATCCCCGCCTGCCGCCCCGTTGTGCCCCCTTCGGCACGGTAGGAGAAGAAGCGGTCGGTACGGCAGGCGGTACAGCTGCCGGGAAGGTCGATATGCCCGGCCGTAAGGCCAGCGGCTTCGAGCTGCTTTTCGAGAATGGCATTGACGTCCAGGTAAGTGCGGCCGTCCCGGCGGGAGAGGGCCCCTTCGCAGCCGGCAGCCTGGACCTCTTGCGCGACCTCCGGCCCGATCTCGTAGCAGCAGCTCCCTATAGAAGGCCCCAGCACCGCCAGCAGGTCGGCGGGGTCGCTGCCGTAGGCGTCGTGCATCGCGGCCACGGTTTTGCCGACGATGTTTTTGAGGGCTCCGGCACGGCCGGCATGCACGGCGGCGACGGCGCGGCGGCGCGGATCATACAGGAGCACGGGGGTACAGTCGGCGACCATGACCATCAGCGGCTGGCCCGCGATGTCGGTCATCAGCGCGTCGCACTCCGGCCGGCTATGAAAGCCCATCTCCGGGGTGCAGTGGACAATGCGGTCCGAGTGGATCTGGCGCATATGCACGAGACGTTCGGGGGCATACCCGAGCTGCCCGGCCAGCAGGGCGTGGTTCGCATCGACGACGGCGGCGTCGTCCCCGACGTGGTAGGCGAGGTTCAACGACGCATAGGGCGCGGTGCTCTCTCCCTCGGCGCGGTCGCTAAAGCCGTGCGAAAGGCCTTCTGCTTCGGCGAGTAGCTTTGACGTGATCACTCTAAGATCCCCGTCCCCGCGGCGTTGGCGCAGTGGAAGATGCGGGTGTGGTGGCGTCTGGCGTAGTAGGTCATCAGCAGCCGCTGCAGCGTCGGTTCGATCGAGGGGGTGAACCAGGCGTTGTTGCTGATGGCGATCATGTACTCCGGGTCCCCCGTAAAGAGCGCATCGGTGGTCGCTTCGTAGCAGACGGCGTTGCGGAAGAGGGTGCCGCCGATCAGGAAGTCGGTGGGGTGGTCGGCGGCGAGGTAGTCGGAGGCGCCGTCGAAGACGACTTCGTTGACCCAGCCGCCCATCCATTTGGGCAGGGGGATGTATTCGCCGAAGGGCACGAGCACCATCTTCTTGGCGACCTGCATCTGCCCTTTATGGAAGAAGTACGTGACGTTGTAGTTGTTGCCGTCCTCAAAGAGCAGGGCTCCTGTCACAATAGCGATTTTTTCCGAACGCGCTTTGAGTTCGTCGATCAGCTCCGGGGCCTTGTTGAGAAAAAGGGGAAAGACCGATTCGGGGAGGATGATGAGGTCATACCCTTCCGCGGCGGCGTCGTCGATGCGCGCAAAGTTGCCGAGGATGGTCGGCACCTGGTACGCCTTCTCCCACTTGAGCTCCTGGGGTACGGCGGTGGCGGCGAGCTTGATCTTCAGCGGCGGGGGCGGTGGTGGCGTGTAGGCGGGCGCGTAGGCGAAGGCGACAAACAGCAGTGCACCGAACCGAAGCGGGGAGCGGAAGGCGGCCACGGCGGCGAGTGCGAAGAGGATGAGGGCGAACTGCCATTTTTCGACGCCGAGATAGCTGTGCAGCAGCGGCAGCTCCGGGACCATCCAGTTGAAGCCCATCGGGGCGACGAAGGTGAGCCCGAAGAGCAGAAGGGCACGTATTAATGGTTGTTCACTTAGGGCGAGGACGCCGAAATAGAGGAGGTAGACGACCCCGAAAAGCAGGGTCATCAGCGGCATCGCCCAGGGCATGCCGTAGTAGCGGAAACTGAAGCCGATCCAGTAGAACCAGAAGATGCCGATAAGAAAGCCCGCCTGCAGCACGGTGCGGCGGGGGGCGGCCAGCAGCCCGTAATAAGCGCCGAGGGCGAGGAGGGTTTCAACGGCGGCGATGTGGGGCAGGGCGAAATAGTCGACATAGATAAAGGTCGAGAACGCCAGGGCGATCGCAAAGGCGACGGCCAGCGATGTCATAAAGGGCATCTGCCTCCGGGTCGTTTTGAAAAGCGTGCTTTGTCCGGTGCTAAAAAGCATATGTCAGGACCTTCCGTAAAGTTCGATCATGCTTTTCAGTCCTTCCCATGGGGCTTCTTCGAGCTGCTGCGGCGTCACACGCCAGCGCCAGTTCCCCTCGGCCGTGCCGGGGGTGTTCATGCGCGCATCCGAGCCCAGCCCCAGCAGATCCTGCAGCGGCAGTACCGCGAGGTTGGCCGTGCTGGCGAGCGCCGTGCGGTTGAGGCTTTCGTGAAACGCCTCCCAGGGGCAGTGAAGGTAGCGCATCGTATGGGCGCGTTCGGCCTCTTCCGGCGGGGCCGCATAGAACCAGCCGTTGGTCGTGTCGTTGTCGTGGGTGCCCGTGTAGACGACGCAGTTCTGGATATGGTTGTGGGGCAGGTAGGGATTGCCGGCATCGCTGCCGAAGGCGAACTGCAGGATCTTCATCCCCGGCAGGGCGTAGTCGTCGCGCAGCGCTTCCACTTCGGGAGTGATGATGCCGAGGTCCTCGGCGATGATGGGCAGGTCGCGGCCGAGGGCGCTGCGGAACGCATCGAAGAGCTTGCCCCCCGGCCCGGTGATCCACTCGCCGTTGATCGCCGTCTCTTCGTCGGCGGGAACGGACCAGTAGGACTCGAACCCGCGGAAATGGTCGATGCGTACCCAGTCGAACAGTTCCAGCGACCCCTTCAGGCGTGCAATCCACCACTCATACCCCTCCTGCTCCATACGCTCCCACTCAAAGAGCGGGTTGCCCCAGCGCTGGCCCGTAGCGCTGAAGTAATCCGGCGGCACCCCTGCGACCGCTGTGGGCTGCAGGTCGTCATCGAGCTGAAAGTACTCGGGGTGGGCCCAGACGTCGGCGCTGTTCATGGCGACGTAGATGGGCAGGTCGCCGATGATCCTGACCCCCTTCGCGTTCGCGTACTCCCGCAGCACCTCCCACTGGGTGTAGAAGCAGTACTGCACGAAACGGTGGTAGCCTGTTTCGTCCTTGAGAATATTCGCGTAGTAGGCCAGGGTCTCCGGCTCGCGCAGGCGGATGTTTTCGGGCCAGTCGTTCCAGACCCGTTCGTTGAAATAGCTCTTCAGCGCCATGAAAAGCGCGTAGTCGTCCAGCCAGGCTGCGTGGGCGGTGCAGAAGGCGTCGAAAGCCTTCGTCGGACGGAAGCGGGCGTGGGCGCTTTCCAGCATCGCCGTATGGCGCGCAATGACCGTATCGAAATCGACGGCGGAGCCCTCGGCCGAGCGGGGCGGGCGTTCGTCCGCCTTTAGGAAGCCCGTGTCGACAAGGAGGTCCGGGTCGATCAGCAGGGCGTTGCCGGCAAAGGCGGAGTAGCACTGGTAGGGGGAGTGTCCGAAGCCCGTCGGGCCCAGCGGCAGGATCTGCCAGTAGCCGACTCCCGCAGCGCCGAGCCGGTCGACCCACCGGCGCGCGATGCTGCCGAGGGTGCCGATGCCGTAGGGGCCGGGCAGGGAAGTGGGGTGGAGCAGGAGTCCGGCGGCGCGCGGCATCATAAGCGGGTCCTTGAATCGTGGATGTTCTTTACTGCGGATTATAGCAGATACGAACTCCTGAAACGTGCGGCAAATGACCGATCGTGTAATACGGCTGTGTAGTACAGCATTCTAAGAGGTGCCCTTTAGTATAATGGCACGAATTTTGGGGCGTGGCCCCGTTTACAGAAGGAAACACTCAATGGAAATCATCTCGCAGTTACTGCCCTTTATCTTTTTGATCGCGATCATGTACTTCATCATCATCCGCCCGCAGCAGCAGCAGGCGAAGAAGCACAAAGAGATGGTCGAGAACCTGAAAAAAGGGGACAAGATCGTCACTTCCGGCGGCCTGATCGCCGAAGTCAAGAAAGTGGAAGAGACTTTTTTCACCGTGACACTGGCCGATAACGTGACCGTCAAACTGACCAAAGACGCCGTCGCGCGCAAATACGAGGACGAGGCGTAACCCGCCTGTTCGTTTAGGTCCCCGGGGCTTTTGCCCGGAGACCGCGTTACCGTTGTGTGCCAGATATGGAAGTGCCTTTTGGGGTATGCATGCGGCCGGTAGCTTTTTGAGAGGATGTAAATGAAACTGAACTTTAGAGTACTCGTCTTCGCCGCAGCGATCCTATTCGGGGTGGTTTTTTCCATCCCGTCGCTGCTGCAGACGGATAAAGGTACGAAGATCACCCTCGGGCTTGACCTGCAGGGCGGTCTGCACATGCTGCTCGGCGTCAAGACCGAAGAGGCCGTGAGCTCCCGCCTCAAGGCGATCGCTTCGGGGATCAACCACTTCAGCGAACGCGAAGAGGTGCTGATCGACGGTCTCACCGCCGACGACGAATCGGTCCGTTTCACGCTGCTTGACAGCGACGACGCGCCGGCAATGGACAAGATGCTCGCCGAGATCGAGGGGGGCAAGATCGTCCACGACGGCGAGAACTACCACATCTCCCTGACGCCCGAAGCGGTGCAGAAGACCCAGAAGCAGGCGGTCGACCAGGCGATCGAGACGATCCGCAACCGCCTCGACCAGTTCGGCCTTGCCGAGCCGACGGTCGCGCGCCAGGGCGTCGACAACATCCTCGTCGAACTGCCGGGGATCAAGAGCGCCGAAGAGGAGCAGCGTGCACGCGAGCTGATCTCCCGCGCCGCGAAGCTCGAGCTGATGGCGGTGGATGAAGAGCGCAAGATGCGCGCCTATACGATGACGTCTGCGGAGGCGGCGCGCTTCGGCGACGTTGTTCTTCCTGATGCGGAAAAGGCGGGCGGCAAGTACCTTGTCCGCGAGATCCCCATTCTCGACGGCTCCATGCTCACAGACGCCCAGGTGGCGTTCAACCAGAACAACCAGCCTGTTATCAACTTCTCGCTCAACTCCGAGGGTGCGCAGATCTTCGGCGACTTTACCGGCAAAAACGTCGGCAACCACCTCGCCATCGTCCTCGACGGCCAGGTCTACTCCGCGCCGGTCATCAACGAACGCATCGGCGGCGGTCACGGCCAGATCAGCGGGAACTACACGGTCGAGCAGGCCCAGGACCTCGCGATCGCGCTGCGCTCCGGTGCCCTGCTGGCCCCGATTTTCATGCTGGAGAAACGCTCCGTCGGTCCGAGCCTCGGTGCCGACAGCATCCAGGCGAGCCTGATCGCGCTGATCGGCGGTTTCGTCCTCGTCTTCGCGTTCATGATCGTCTACTACAAGATGGCGGGGATTATCGCGAACATCGCACTGGTGGCGAACCTCTTCCTCATCATCGCCGTGATGGCGATGTTCGGCGCGACGCTGACCCTGCCGGGGATGGCGGGTATCGTCCTGACCGTCGGTATGGCGGTGGACGCCAACGTCATCATCTCCGAACGGATCCGCGAACTGCTCTACCAGGGCGTCTCCATCCACAAGGCGATCGAAGAGGGGTACGCCAACGCGATGCGCGCCATCCTCGACGCGAACATCACGACCCTGATCGCGGCCGTCGTCCTCTATGTCTACGGTACGGGGGCCATCAAGGGCTTCGCGATCACGATCAGCATCGGTATCCTCGCCTCCATGCTGACGGCGATCCTGGGAACCCACGGCATCTACGAGATGCTTGAGACACGCATTGCCAAGAGCAAGAACGTCAGCCTCTGGTTCGGCATCAGTAAAAAGAAGGCGGCTGCATAATGGAATTTTTCAGACAGACGAAAACCATCAACTTTATGGGCCGGTCGAAGATCGCCATCGCGGTCTCCGTGATCCTGGTCCTCCTCTCCTGGGGCGTCCTGGCGATGAAGGGGCTCAACTACGGCATCGACTTCGCCGGCGGTACGATCGTTCAGGTCAAGTACGAAGGTGCTGCGCCTATTGACACGGTCCGTGACACGCTGGCCGCCAACCCGCTCTACGAGGGGGCGCAGATCACCGAATTCGGTTCCCCCGAAGAGATCATCATCCGCCTCAAGACCTCCAGCAAGGACGTCCAGTCCGACATGGGCGACGTGACGCGCGAGGCCCTCAAAGGCACGGGCAGCTTCGAAGTCCGCCGGGTCGACATCGTCGGGCCGAAAGTCGGTAGCGAACTGCGCGAAAAGGGCGTCATGGCGATGCTGCTGGCGATCCTGGGGATCCTGATCTACGTTGCTGTGCGGTTCGAATGGCGCTTTGCCGTCGCCTCTATCGCGGCCCTGATCCACGACGTCTCCATCGCGCTGGGGGCGATCTCGCTCTTCGCGATCGACGTCAACCTTGACGTCCTGGCGGCACTGCTGACCCTGCTGGGCTACTCGCTCAACGACACGATCATCGTCTTCGACCGCATCCGCGAAGGGGTGACGGCGTCGAAGAGTATCGAGCTCGCCGACGTCATCAACGAGTCGGTCACGAAGACCCTGTCGCGTACGACGCTGACGTCATTGACGACTTTCTTCGTTGTCCTGACGCTCTTCATGTTCGGCGGGGAGATCATCCACGCCTTCGCCTTTACGCTGCTGGTGGGCATCATCGTGGGGACCTACTCCTCCATCTTTGTCGCCTCGCCGATTCTGATGTGGTTCGGCTTCAATGTCGGCAACTACCGTACGAAACTGGCCGAAGCGGCCAGACGCCGCGCCGAAAAAGAGAAGATGCGCGCCATGTACGAACAGGGGACCGTTTAATTAGGAACGGCATCCGGAACAAAGTCCCGTATGCCTACGCTTGGCGCTATGCCACTAAAGCACAAAAATGCTTTCGGCATTTTCGTAGACCAGGGTTAATGGTAAAATTAGCCCAAAAAGGAGCTATCTATGGATTGGGGTAAAGTAATCTACGTCTTTTTTACGCTGATGAGTCTGACGTCGACGGCGGGCTTCCTCTATGAGCACGGTCCCGTCTCCCTCTTCGTCGCGGCGAGCCTGAACCTCGTGTCGACGATCCTCAAGATCGGGGTGCGCAACCTGCTTTCGGCCGAACTGCTCGCCAGTTCGCTCGTGGCGGACCTGCACCTGATCCCGGCGTTCATCTACCTTGTCGTCGTCGGCAACATGGACATCGCGGTCGCCCTGACCATCGGCGCCCTGATTGCCAACGTCTTCTCCATGGGCCTGGTCTATATCGAAAGCTCCAAAACAAGAGAAGAGTACTAACAGTAGGCGCCACGGCGCCGATTTCCGAAATACAGTGAGGCGGATCGCACCGCTTCGAGGAGTTACCTTGCAATACAACCCGTCCGATATCGAAACCAAGTGGCAGGCGTTCTGGGACGCAGAGCGCAGTTTTGAACCCTCTGATGATCTTACGAAACCCAAAAAGTATGTCCTCAGCATGTTCCCCTACCCGTCGGGGCGCATCCACATGGGGCACGTGCGTAACTACACCATCGGCGACGCTTTCGCGCGCTACTACCGCCAGCAGGGCCTGAACGTCCTGCACCCCATCGGATGGGACAGTTTCGGGATGCCGGCGGAGAACGCGGCGATCAAGCACGGGGTACACCCGAAGAAGTGGACCTACGAGAACATCGACTACATGCGCAAAGAGCTCGCCACCCTGGGGCTCTCCTTCTCCAAGGAGCGCGAGTTCGCCACTTCCGACCCGCTCTACACGAAGTTCGAGCAGGGCTTCATCATCGACCTCTTCGAAAAGGGGCTGCTCTACCGCAAGAAGGCCTTCCTCAACTGGTGTCCGCACGACCTCACCGTTTTGGCCAACGAGCAGGTCGTCGACGGCTGCTGCTGGCGCTGTGACACCCCGATCGTCAAAAAAGAGATGCACCAGTACTACCTCCGCATCACCGACTACGCCGACGAGCTGATCGACGACCTCGAACAGCTGGAGAAGGGGTGGCCGAAGCAGGTCCTCTCCATGCAGGAGAACTGGATCGGCCGCAGCAGCGGGCTCGAGTTTACCCTGCACCTCGAAGAGCACTCCAAGAAGCGCCTGCGTGACGCGTTCGAGGGCTTCGAGGTCTATACGACCCGCCCCGATACGATCTACGGCGTCAGCTATACGGCCCTGGCGCCGGAGCACGAACTGGTCACCTACATGATCGACAACGGCCTGCTCTCCACGGAGACGGCCGCCGAGATCAACGCGATGAAGAACAGCAGCTCCATCGACCGCCAGAAAGAGAAGCACGGCGTCGCCCTCGGCATCAATGTCGTGCACCCGCTCACGGGCAAACCGGTGCCGGTCTGGGTCGCGAACTTCGTCCTGATGGATTACGGTTCCGGCGCCGTCATGGCCGTCCCGGCCCACGACGAGCGCGACTACGACTTCGCGACGAAGTACGACCTGCCGATCATCCCGGTCATCGCCCACCCTGAGGCGGGCGTCGTCGAAGGCAAGGCGATGACGGAACCGGGCATGCTCTTCAACTCCGGCGCATTCAGCGAGATGATGAGCGACGCGGCGAAAGAGGCGATCATCGCCCACTTCGAAAACGAGGGCATCGGCAAGCGGGTGACGAACTACCGCCTCAAAGACTGGGGCATCAGCCGCCAACGCTACTGGGGTGCCCCGATCCCGCTCATTCACTGCCCGACCTGCGGGATCGTCCCGGAGAAAAAAGAGAACCTGCCGGTCGAACTCCCCGACGACGTTGAGATCACCGGCGAGGGGAACCCGCTGGAGCACCACCCCACATGGAAGCAGTGCAGCTGTCCCAAGTGCGGCGGCGCGGCCGAGCGCGAAACCGATACGATGGACACCTTTATCCAGTCGTCGTGGTACTTCCTGCGCTACACGGCGGGACGCGCTACCTGGGAAAAAGAGGCCTTCGACAAGGAGGAGCTCGCCTACTGGATGAACGTCGACCACTACATCGGCGGGATCGAGCACGCCATCCTGCACCTGCTCTACAGCCGCTTCTTTACCAAGGCGCTGCGCGACCTCGGCTACGTCGACGTCAAGGAGCCCTTCGAGCGGCTGCTCACCCAGGGGATGGTCCTCAAAGACGGCGCGAAGATGAGCAAGTCCAAGGGCAACACCGTCGACCCGGACGCCCTCATCGAGAAGTACGGCGCCGACACGGCCCGCCTCTTCATCCTTTTCGCCGCGCCGCCGACCCAGGAGCTGGAGTGGAACGACAGCGCCGTCGAGGGGGCCTACCGCTTCCTGCGCCGTTTCTATGACCGCAGCGAAAAAGCGGCCGTGACGGACACCCTCCCCGAGATCGACCACGCCGCCCTCTCCAAAGAGGAGAAAGCGGCGCGCAAGAAGGTCTACGAAGCGCTGGCCCGCGCCAACGACGTCTTCGGCGAACGCTACACTTTCAACACGATGATCGCCGGGGTAATGGAGGCGATGAACGCCCTCAATGACCAGGAGAACGAAGCGGTCTGGACGGAAGCGTACTGGGTCCTCACCTCACTAATGGAGCCCATCGTCCCGCACGTCTGCTGGGAGATCAGCGACCGTCTCTTCGGCCGCAAGAACCTGGGAGCCCAGATCGTCAAAGAGGAGGTCTTCGCTCTCGATACGATCACCCTGGGCGTCTCCGTCAACGGTAAGAACCGCGGCCAGATCGACGTGGCGCCGGATGCGTCCAAAGAGGCGATGATCGAAGCCGCCAAGGCGATCATCCCGCAGTGGCTCGAGGGCAAGACGGTCGTCAAAGAGATCGTCGTGCCGAACAAGCTCGTCAACATCGTCGTCAAGTAAGGAAAAGATTATGGGTGGATTGCAGCGGATTGGTTCGGTACTGATCGCCGCGGCGCTGCTGGCGGGCTGCGGTTATCGGCCGACGAGCCGGGCCGTCAAGCCGGTGCTGCAGGAGAGTGTGAGCACGAAGATCGTCATCTCCATGCAGGACCCGGACAACACCGTCTACATCAAAGACGCCCTCGACGAGGCCGTCGTCAACCGCTTCCGCACCCGCCTGACCGACGAGGCGCATGCCAGCACCCACCTAGTCATCTCCCTGCGGAAGGTCGTTTTCAATCCGGTGCAGTACGACACCAACGGCTACATCGTCGCCTACCGCGCCATCGTCACCCTCGACATCGACCGGGAGCACGGGGAGCAGACGCGCCGCTACAACGCGCGGGGTAGCTACCTCTTTACCATCGAACCCAACGCCATCATCTCCGACCTTGTCCGCTTCGAAGCGATCAAGTACGGCTCGGAGAAGGCGCTCGACAGCTTTGTCGCCCAGGTCGCGGGCGAGGGGGCCTCTGCTGAAGTACGCTGAGTTTCTCGACGCGAAACCGCTCTACTACGACAAGATCGACCTGGAGCGGATGCCGCGGGCCTGGGAACAGGTAAAATCCCGAGTCACATTGCCCAAGATCATCCACCTCGTCGGCACCAACGGCAAGGGGACGACGGGGCGCTTCCTCGCTTCGGCGCTTCTGCATGCCGGTTACAGCGTCGGCCACTACACCTCCCCCCACATCCTGCGCTTCAACGAACGCCTCTGGCTGAACGGCAGCGACGCCGACGACGCGCAGCTGCAGGGCGCTTTTGAGAAGGTGATGGGGTGGCTGGACGCAGAGACGGCCGAGGCGCTGAGCTACTTCGAATTCACGACCCTGATGGCCGCGGCGCTCTATGAGTCCTGCGACTACGTCGTTATGGAAGCGGGCCTCGGCGGCGAGTTCGACGCGACCGCCGTCTTTGAGAAAACCCTCACCCTCGTCACTCCCATCGACATTGACCACCAGGCATTCCTGGGCGACACCATCGAAGCGATCGCCGCCACGAAACTGCGGGCGATGGGGCCGACGGTTATTCTCGGCCTGCAGCCCCACGAGGAGGTTTACGCCATCGCCTCGGAGATCGCCGCCGAGCGGGGGGCGACACTGCTGCGCTGTGAACGGCTGTTAGACGAAGATGCTATAATGGCGCTTCAAAAGAGGGCGGAAGCGCTGGCACTGCCGGCGTACCTCCGCGACAACCTCACACTCGCCGCGAGCGCGATGCAAGTGCTCGGCGTCCCCTTCGACGCAGAGAGCTTCAGCGCGCCGCTTTTCGGCCGCCTCTCGCGGATCGCCCCGAACGTTCTGCTCGACGTGGGCCACAACGTCCTCGCCGCCCGTGCCATTGCACGCGAGCTCGGGGCGCAGAAGGTCGTCCTCGTCTACAACAGCTACGGCGACAAGGACTACGCATCCATCCTCGCCGCGCTCCGCGAAAACATCGAGCGCGTCGAGCTGATCGAGGTGCAGAGCGAACGTGCCGCCGCCCGCGAGGCGCTCGTCGGGGCGCTCGAAGCGCTCCAGATCCCCTACGCCTCTTTCGAAGGGGTGCAGGCACAGAAAATGTACCTGGTCTTCGGCTCGTTCAGCGTGGCGGAGGCCTTTATAAAAATGACGGGATTGAAATGAACCATACAGTGACGGCGCCCCTGCGCATAGCGCCGAAAACCCTCCGCAACGATACGGCACGCTGAGTATGCAGGCCAAGCTCTACGCCTACCTGAAAAAGGGTAGCCTCCCCGACGTCTTTATCTGCGAAGATGCCGCCGAAGCGCAGCAGCTGCATGACCTCTGCCGATTCAAGGCGATCGAGGCGGTCGTCCTTCCCGATTTCCGCGCGACCTGGCTTGACGACCTCCGCCCCTTCAGCGAAGAGCTGAGCCAGATGGCCGAGGCGCTGCGCCGCTACTACGAGGCACCCAAGAAGCCCCTCGTCATCGCCCCCTTCAAGAGCCTCCTCTTCCCGTTGCCCAAACCGAACCTGCTGCGCACGAAGCAGATCGCCTTCGGCGACCGCCTCGACCTCGCAGCCCTCAAAACGGAGCTGCTGCACTGGGGCTACAGCTTCGTCGACCTCGTGGAGATGGAGGGGGAGGTCTCCTTCCGCGGCGACATCATCGACGTCTTCGCCCCCGGCACAGAGAGCCCCTATCGCATCTCCCTCTTCGACGACGAGATCGAGCAGATCAAGGCCTTCGAGGTAGAGACCCAGCGCACCGTCGGCGAAGAGCTGGAGGGGTTCGAGCTGCACAGCGCCCCCTACGCCTTCGACGAGGCCGGGTACGAGCGCATCGTTGCCGCCGTCGAAGCCTCAACGAGCGACAGCTTCGTCAAGGACATCGACTCGCTTGGTTTCTGGTACCTCGGCGACGATGCAGAGAACTTCCTGGAGGGCAAAAAGGTCGCCGCCGTCAAACGCCTCGACGCGATGATCGGCGAGGCCTACACCCTCAACACCCCGCAGGTAGAAGCAACGGATTTTGAATCCGTCGTGCTTATTCCCGAAGATGACCGCGTAAAGGCCCTCGCGGTCACCGACGTCAAAACCCTGCTGGAGGTCCACCCGAACAAGAAGGTGACCATTATCGCCAGCAGCGACGCGCAGCTCAAGCAGGCGGGTATCTTCGACACGAAGGGGATGACGGTAAAGCGCTCCGGCGAGATCGTCAACCTCATTACCGACACCGAGCTCATCATCTCCCTGAACAAGCCGGTGCGCAAAAAGCGCCGCCGCAAGAGCAGCCTGCTCCTCGACGACCTCAAGCCCGGCGACTACGTTGTGCACGAGGAACATGGGGTCGGGATCTTCGAGGCCATCGAGCAGGCGGAGATCCTCGGCTCCGTGCGCGACTTTATCGCCATCAAGTACCAGGGCGACGAGCGCGTCCTGCTGCCGGTGGAGAACCTCGACGCCATCGACCGCTACATCGCGGGCGCCGGGGCGCCGCCGGTGCTCGACCGCCTGGGCAAGGGGAGCTTCGGCCGCCTCAAAGAGAAGGTCAAGAAGCGCCTTTTCGAGATCGCTTCGGAGATCGTCAACACCGCTGCCCAGCGCGCGCTCATCAGCGCCCCCGTTATCGAGACGGACGCCAAAAAGCTGGTGGCGTTCCAGGCGGAGGCGGGCTTCGAGTACACCGAGGACCAGGCACGCTCCATCGCCGAGATCATTGCCGAGATCGGCAGCGGCCACGTCATGGACCGGCTCCTCAGCGGGGACGTCGGTTTCGGCAAGACCGAGGTGGCGATGAACGCGATGTTCGCCGCGGCCTCCGCGGGGTACCAGTCGGCCGTCATCGTGCCGACGACCTTGCTCAGCTCCCAGCACTTCGCCTCGCTCAAGGAGCGCTTCGCCGAGTATGACTTCCACATCGCCAAGATCGACCGCTTCGTCACCCCCAAGGTGAAGAAGGCCGTCGAGGCGGGGTTGGCGGAAGGGAGCATCGACATGGTCGTCGGCACCCACGCGCTCTTCGGGACGAAGTTCGCCAAGCTGGGCCTCGTCGTCATCGACGAAGAGCACAAGTTCGGGGTCAAGCAGAAAGAGAAGCTCAAAACCCTCTACGAGAAGACGCACCTGCTCACCATGAGTGCCACGCCGATTCCGCGCAGCCTCAACCAGGCGCTCTCTTCCATCAAGACGCTCAGCACCCTCATGACCCCGCCGGGCGAACGGCAGGGGGTGCGCACCTTCGTCAAGGCCTACGACGAGAAACTCGTCAAAGAGGTCATTTTGCGGGAGCTGCGCCGGGGCGGGCAGGTCTTTTACGTCTACAACTCCATTGACCATATGCCCATCAAGCTCGGGGAGCTCAAGGCGATCCTCCCCGACCTTCGCATCCTCATGCTGCATTCGCAGGTCGGCGCGGTCGAGACGGAGAAGCAGCTGCTGAAGTTCCAATCAGGCGAGTACGACCTCATGCTGGCGACCTCCATCATCGAGTCGGGCATCCACATGCCGCGGGTCAACACGATGATCATCGACGGGGCCGACCGCTTCGGCATCGCCGACCTGCACCAGCTGCGCGGCCGCGTCGGCCGGGGCCATACGGAGGGGTTCGCCTACTTCATCGTCGAGGACAAGGAGCTCATTACCGAGGAGGCGAAGAAGCGCCTCGTCGCCCTTGAGTCCAACTCCTTCCTCGGCAGCGGCTCCGTGCTCGCCTACCATGACCTGGAAATCCGGGGCGGGGGGAATCTCGTGGGCGACGCGCAGAGCGGGCACATCAAGAACATCGGCTACTCTCTTTACCTGCGGATGCTCGAGGACGCCATCAAGGAGCTGAGCAACAAGAAGGAGACGCCCAAGGCGAAGGTGGACCTCAAGCTCGCCGTCAGCGCCTACATCAGCGACGAGCTCGTCGCCGAGGACCGCCTGCGCCTGGAGCTCTACCGCCGCCTCAGCCTCTGCGAGAACCCGACGGAGGTCTACGAGATCGAGGAGGAGGTCACGGAGCGCTTCGGACGCCCGGACGGCCCGACCAAGCAGTTCTTCGAGTTGATGGTCATCAAGCTGATGGGGCTGGAGAAGCACATCAAGATGCTCAGCTCCTACGGCCAGAACATCACCATCGAATACCTCAACGGCTCAAAAGAGTTCGTCACTTCTGAGAGCAAAGACGACGACGACATCATCAAGGCCGTGCTGCACTACCTGCGCACGGCGAAACCGAAGGTGCTGTAAGAACGCAGCGGCTTCCCGTACGCTTATTCGTATACCCCCGCCCCGACGATGAGGGGTTCGCCTTCCACCACGACCTTTTTGACATAGGTGATCTTCTGGACGGGGATCTGCGGGGCCTGCGGGCGGGGCCAGTAGTAGGAGACCCACCCCTCTCCTTTGAGCATCGCCAGGTCGATGTACTCCCGCGCGATGGCCTTCTCTTTTATGTCCGTGATCGTCAGGACGTTGCGCCCCTCGATGCCGGGAAAGGCCGGGTTGACCAGTTCGACGCCGGAAGCGGAGGTGACGAAGACGTAGGTGTCGTGGAAATAGAAGCGGCTCTTCTTGTCGCGCAGGGTTTTAAAGGCGGCCTTTCCCTCCTTTTGAAGCAGGGCGACGGCGGCGTTGACTTCATCGACCAGGAACGCCTTTTCCATCACGCTTTTGTAGTTGCCGCTGCCGACGAGGTAGACCCTGCCGGAGGGGGCTTTGCTTCGCATGATGTAGGTGGATTTCCAGACGGGCGCTGTCTCTCCCGGGCGGTTCCACTGGTAGTGGACCCACCCTCTGCCCGCTTTGCTCTCGGCCGCATCGACGATCATCCGCCCGATCGGCTTGCCCCCGATGTCCTCGAGCCCGATGAGGTTCCGCTTCTCATGCGCAAGATCGGGCGGATAGACGTAGCGGTTCCCCATGAGGTCCCAGACGAAGACGTACCTGTCGCCCCGGAACCACTTCCCGCCTTTTTGGCGAAAAGCGGGGAAGACGGCTTCGCCCTCCTTGGCGACGGCGTCGGCCGCCGCCTGGACAAAGGCGACGAGGTCGCGGGTCTCCTTGTGCTCGTACGCCACCGGCTCCGCGGCGGCAAGGTTCACCGCCGTCCAGATGAAAAGCAGCAACGCCGCGCTTCTTATCCCCCGTAGAACTTTCATGGTATCTGCCTCCGTGTTGAGGTGTGCAGTTTTTATCGTATGGCAATCCCGCTAAAAGGTATCTAAAGGCAGTGGAGCGGAGAAGGGCATGAGGATGCCCGCCTCCCTATTTAAGAGGAGCAGGTGACGTGGGAGATGCCGGCGATCTCGAAGTACTCGGTGGGCTTTTTGCGGTAGTACTTCGCCGCTACTGCTTCGGACTGCTCGGCGTAGGGGTCCGTCATGACGGCCTGCAGCTCCTTGATAAGCGTATAGTCCCCGTCGGCGGCCTGCTGGTAGGCCGGGACGAGGAACCACTCCCGCAGGGTGAATTTGGGGTTGACGGCTTTCATTTGGCGTGAGAGCTTTTCGCAGGATTCCGGCGACGCGGCGTTGATGTCGTCGGGGTTGGTCGCCTGTACGACACCCTTCCACTTCTCCAGCCATTCGCTCCAGCGCTCCAGCAGCGCCGCATCTTTGACCCCGTCACCGTAAAAGCTCTTCGTCAGCGGGGCGATATCTTCGGGCACCGATGAGAGTTCGCGGAAGAAGATGGTGTAATCCACCCCCGTCTCGAGCATCAGCGTGATGAGTTCATTGAACAGCGGTGCATCCAGCTTACGCAGTCCCAGCTTGGATGCCCACATGGGGATCATTTTCCCCTGCATCGCTCGTGCGAATCTGAGCGTCAGCATGTCCAGCTCGTTCACGGCCTTTTCATCGGCAGCCAGCAGCGGCTTCAGCGCGGTGCAGAACATGGCAAAGTTCGTCTCGGCAGCCTGGGGCTGGTTCAGAAAGGAGAAGTGGTCTCCTCCGCCCGTCCACGGCTGGTAGCGCGGGTCGAACATCTCGATGAAGCCGAAGGGGCCGTAATCGAGGGTAAAGCCGCCGGCGGCAGTGTTGTCGCTGTTGAAGTTACCCTGGCAGTAGCCCACGCGTATCCACTCGGCCACCAGGGTGGTGAGACGGTCGCGGAACGCGGTTGCCAGCAGGAGCACTTTGTCCCGGAGGGGCAGAGTGGCGTCGATGGTGTCGCTGTATTCCCGGTCGATGAGGTGCAGGACGATCTGCTCGAGCTCCTCCATCGCCCGCGGGTGCTCGTTCTTGCGCGCCCGACGGCCGAAAAGCTCGACCTGGCCCACCCGGATAAACGAGGGGGCGACCCGCGTCGTGATGGCCACGGCCTCCTCGAGCATGACTTCGGGGTTTCGCGAGTAGGAGCCGTTGTTGAACCACGGCCTTGCTACCGTCTCCGTCTTCGAGGTGTAGAGGCTCAGCGAGCGCGACGTCTTTACGCCCAGGGCGTGCATATGCTCCTGCGCCAGAAACTCGCGGATGCTGGAACGCAGCACGGCGCGGCCGTCGGCACCGCGGCAGTAGGGTGTCCTGCCGCCGCCTTTGAGCTGCATCTCCCAGCGCTGCCCTTTTATGACCGCTTCGAGGATGGAAACCGCGCGGCCGTCGCCGTAGCCGTTGCCCGTACGGAAGGGGCACTGCTCGTAGTATTCGGTCCCGTAGATGGAGAGCGCGTACCCGGTTGCCCAACCCCGGCGGCGCAGCGGCTCCGGCAGCTGCGAACTGTCGCCGGAGAACATCCGCATAAAATCCTCGGAGGTCGCCAGTGCGTCGCTAAAGCCCAGTTCGCGGAAAAAGGTCTCGCTGTGCGCGATGTACACGGGGGTTTCTATGGGCGTAGGGTTCACGGGCACATAATGCCCGCTGAAAACCTGCCGCGGCGCGTGGTCAACGCCGTCCGCCGTCGCATCGGGGTCGGGGGTCAGAGTGTCCATGAGCGAATAATCCGCCAGCGCTGCGAGATCGTCAAGGCTCTTTACCGCTGTAGGGGTTTCAATTGCTGCTTTCATACTTGTTTCCTTTAGCCTTCACGACGGGCATGCAAAAATGGTTCGGTTATCTCTCTTTGGAGGTGCCCTATATTCAAACGGGCATTTTTGCAGGCTATTCTAAAAAGTGCTATTAATGAGGTTTGGTACAAACGTTCGGTGTTTTTTCTTTAAGGAGCAGGGTCGTCGAATTTGGCAGGGCTGTTCAAAAGAGTATGTCACGGCAGATAGCAAAGACGACGACATCATTAAGGCTATCCTGCACTGTCTTAGGACGGTGAAGCCGAAGGTGTTGTGACGTTTAATTAGAGTGACCCTAACCTTCATCCCACCTCTGAAGAGATGGGGGAAAAGTTATTTACCTTTTGACTTGTTTGAGTCACCACCACCCATTGATTCAGAAGGTTTTTTATCAAGTCCACGTTGACCATAGCCAGTTCCTGGCTTAACAATTGGCTTCGTAGGCTTCTCTTTCTTATCTGCCATGATATTCTCTCCATTTTGCTGAATTGTAATCATTGTACTTGCAGCTAGTATTAGTAATAAGAGCAATGATAGAATCGTAGTAACAACAGCTTTTCTAATTAATCTAGCTCTACGTATGATATTAATTCCATTATATCGAACCGCACGTTCTGCACCATGCATCATCGTTAAAAGACCTTGAGTTTTTGTCCAAGAATTATCAGGAATTTTGGACATTAGAAAAATTCGTTGATCTACTCCATAATTAGTAAACTTTCCAAGTCGCATTCCAAAAAGAGCTATTAAAATACTCGTAAGCGACATAACAAAAAATGGAATTACAATCCAAAGTAATGCGCCATTTTCTGTAACTTTGAACGAGATGCCTATTAAAACAACATTGAGCCAAAGGATGGTTTTGATTATATTAAATTGATGTGGAATGGAGGAACCTAGTAAAAGGTCCAATTCTTTTCGAATAGCATCGTAATGTAATCTAAGATTGTGCTCATAGCTCTCGATATGTTGTTTATCTAATTCTTTTTTGAGCTTCTGTTCATCGCGGAATTTCATTGTGGCAAATACTTTCTTTCACTTGCATACCAAAAAATCATATTTATATTCTGTTATTATTGACAAGATTCCAGTAATGGACACCGAGTGCCGTCAATTTGCAACCTGTCGAATGCATTGCTGCATAGTACATATGTTCTTCTTTCACAGGAACGACTAAATTAATACGATTATATTTTTGAAGAATTCTAAACTTTTCAATGTTTTCATCATCCGGATTGTCACTATCAGGTTCAAAACTAGGATCTAAAGCAAATTCAACTCCTGGTTCATCAAATAACTCAACAATTTTTTTGAGATCTGTTAATGCGATTGGTGGTTGTACTTTTCTCAGAGTGGTGAAGGTTTTTACATTGGTTTTAAATATTGGACGTTGTTCCCACGGACCAAGTGACTGATCAATGTGCGCGTAAATACTGCCAGGCGTTATATCTCCAACCAAGTTTGAAGCACTTCCGTTTAAAGCATCAACTAGTAAAGTTGTAAAGACTCCAGATCCATTTTTTTCTTCAGCATACTGAGTACTGCTTGATGCCGTTAAAATGGTAAGACCCTCTTTCAATAAAGCGCTGTTTCCTGTAGATGCTGGAGTTCCTGCGATGCCTGAATGACAACTATCTAAAATTATGATCTTGTTTTTAGCTGGTGAGTCATTAGCTATAGTCAATAAGTTGTCAAGTGAAAAGCCATCGTCTCCACGCGTACATTCAGAAGTAACAAGGTAACCACCAGTATTCTCAATATATCCATGACCCGCAAAATAAAAAAGTGCGATATCATTATCGTCTTTGAAAAGTTCTTCCACACTATCTTTTAATTTAGCTCGACTAATTGCATTTGTTGGGTTAGATGCAGTTTCATGTCGAGCAGAAAAATTTAATGATCCATCACTATGTCTTTCTAAAATACTTTTGACTGCATATGAGTCATTGACGCAACCAAAAAGTGATGAAAGATTTTCATAGTAGTCAATTCCTACAATTAATGCTTTTCTCATATTCAACCCCAGTCACGAATTGCTTTTGCAATTGAGCTAGATTGCCATTTTACAATTACATCCGCGTTATCTTTGACAATTGTCGAAGTCTTTTCTGCACCCCATGGTTCGATAGCAATTATTGGCTTTCTATATGCGACAGCAATGTCAATTTCTTTGTTTATCCACTTGCTATATGTTGAATATACTCCAGCAAGGATCAATATGCAACTAGTTCCTTTGATTTTGGCATCAATCGCTTCTCTGAGTTGCTTGTCCGTGCCATTTGTATGAATTGGGTCATGTCTTGGGACGGAGTGATCGTAAAAACTAATCCCTTGATTCGCAATCATTTGAACAACCTTGTCATATGCGTCACTATAGGCCCATGAATGACTGATAAACAATCTATACGTTTTTGACATGACTTTTCCTTTTTTACCTACTATTCATTAGTGCATATTCTATGTAAAACAACCTTTGATCATGAAAAAAAATCAAACTGTTGGTATGTGATACATGGTGATATCAACGCAAGCAGCCGGATTGACCCGCAAAGCGATGCAGTGCCGATTATGAAAAATCTCACAGTAGCAATGATCGGTGACGTTGTCGGGCGGCCGGGGCGGTCGATGATAAAACAGCACCTGCTGCGGCTCAAGATATAGCGGTATCTCAAGTCGGTTACTGCTCCGGCATTATCCTGTCGTTCGCGTCGACCTGCTTCGTCTTTAGCAGCGCGGCACGCTCATTGTCCACCTCAAAAAGCTTGTAACGGATATCCGGCCCCGGAATGGGGATGAATCCGTAGGGAACAAAGGTGACCCCTTCAAATACAGGGTAGGTCTCAAAGAAATTCGAACCGTTCACCTCTGCCGTGAAAGCAAGGCTTTCCAGGTGCGTGAAATAGGGGGAGGATGAATCGGAAACGCCGAGCTCGTGCGTTCCCGGCGGGATAGGAAAGGTGATGCGCTCTCCGCCGTGCAGATAAAAGGCAAAGGTACCGTCCACCATGATGCCGACACTATGCACCGAGAGGATGAGGTTCGATGATTTTGGGTAGCAAATAGTCACCGCGGCGCCGTCTCCTGTTTCGTCCAGCAGACGCTTGGCCATCGGCGACAGCGTTGGACTGCACCCTTGCAACAACAGAAGCGATATCACGGCGGCAGTCACTGTTTTCATACTAAGAGTGAGTATAGCCAGTTTGGATCGATCACGGGTATTTAGCGATCAGTTCCTGCATACGCTCAAGATTTTTCCCCTTGCAAGACGCTTGTATGCGGGTCAATGTGTCTCCGCCGAATTTGTCTTTGAGAGCAGGGTCGGCTCCACTGGACAGAAGTAATTCGACAAGTGCAAAGTTCCTACATTTCTTGGCGGCAATTGTCAGTGCCGTTGAGCCTCTAAGATATTGATAATTCACATCGTAACCGTGTTCCAGGAACATCTTGATGATCGGAATAGATCGGTCTCCATCGGTGACCGCGACATCAAAGGGAGTCATCCTGTGCAAATCCGCGTACATGTCTGCACCGTTGAGTAGTAGTTTTTTTACACTCTGTTCTTTGCGCAGTCGGACGGCATAAAACAGCGGTGTAAAGCTGTTGCCGTTGCGTACCTCAAGAATGGAACGGTCGCGAAGCAGTTCATCCAATACCTTTTCTTGATCGTTGGCAATGACGTAAAAAATGGAAGGTCCTCGTTTGAGAGAACGATCGTAGCGCAAGCGTGCCAACATCTTTTTGCGGGCTTCTTTTTTTCTGATAAGACGTTCTTCGTCATCTAGTTTAGCCTCCAGCGCTTTTTGTTCTTGCAGCAGTATCAGCTCCGGATGGTGTTCCTTGAAGGTTTCATACCATCGTTTATCTTCGTCTTCGAGAAAGAGCTGATGTTCGAATGATTCGAAATATTTTTTGGCAAAGCTGTCATAGAGGATTTCAACATTGACGCTGTCATCGCACGGGCTATGGAGGCTCCGCGCTGAAAGTCCCGTAATATCTCTCTCGATCTCGTTGATCAAGTTCGTGTCGACGACATAAAAGCGGCTGCTTGAGTACGCTTCCTGCTCCTGGGCGAGATCAATTTTATCATTCGCGACATAGGCGTTTCGCGCATTTTTGTAGAAGGAGCGGCCTTCACCGGTACTTTCCGGATCGTGCAGTTTTTGGAGACGGTCGATACAGTTCTGGGCGAGTTCCGATTTGATGTCATTGGCAAAAATGTCATATTCGTCTTCGGCATCGATGTAGCGCGGGACATAGACGTTCAGCGCATCGGCATAGAAGCGGATACGAGCATCGCCATAGTCGTTTGTGGGATAGGTCCGTTGGTATGATTGATCGTATAGCGCCTGTGCTTGTTGAGCCGCTCGCCACATGACGCTGGCAAAGAGCATGTAGTAGCCTGTGATGATCAGTAAGCCCAGGATGGCGACAGTGCGCAAAAGTCTTCTGAAAGTGCGTAGCGGCGGAGCACTGCTCTCAATCGTATCGAGGACGACAGTAAGGGCGATCCGGTCATGCAAGGACCGTTTGTCCCGACTCAGAATTATCAGCAGTACCGGCAGGAGCGAGAGGCTAAGAAACAGGAGGATTGACGGGTTGCCGTGCGTAAGCTCAGAGACTTTGAGTGCAGCGGACACGTAAAGGAAATATCCCAGTACGATTGTTTCACGAATGGCCAATGTTCGAAATGTCAGTGGCTCGGAATTATCCCTCTCCAGGGTCAGGCCGAATAGTTTTTTCCCAAGGGTGCCCCGCAGGGGAGAAAGCGGGAGAAATACGCGGTAAAGCCAAAAGAAACCTATGAGGGCGTAGGGAAAGAGTGATACATACGACTTCGGCAGAAGTGGCAGAAAGAGTACGATGACCAGGCTTACCAGAAAGATGTCGGAGAGGAATGCGACAATCCTCGTGAGTGCGGTTGTAATAGAAATATTTTTAAACATAAAAAAATTATATTGTTTTTATCATAAAAAACATTTATCGAATCTTTTGAAATCAGGGAATCGCGCAGGCGTATCCTGCAGGGAAAGCCAAACAACAGCTTTTTCAGTCCGATACAGCTACATTGCTACCCATGAATAGGTTGAAAGTAGCAATGATCGGTGACGTCGTCGGGCGGCCGGGGCGGTTGATGATAAAACAGCACCTGCCGCGGCTACTGTAAAGATCGCATATGCTTCAGTATGGTTGCGGTAGCAGCTATTTTGCCTCCAGCTGCCACAACGCAATCTCCCTGCCGATCGTGGCAATATGATTTTCGTCTATGAAGATGGCGCCTCTGATGTCCCCGCCGGTGAGAACCTCATACTGGACCTTGCTGCCCAGTTTCCATAGAAATACGCCAGATTGGCTTGACGCCATAAGATACCTGTGGTCTTTGCTCATTTCGAGGTGCTTGCACTGCATATAAAAATCGGCGTCAAGGGTCTCGACGATCGATTTTTTGTTCACATCCCAAAAACGGATGTTTTGCCCGTTGCAGACCATCAAATGATCAGAGTTCCTCGGATCGTGGGCGATGGCACCGATATCGCGGACCTGTTTGTCTTCGATGGTGTCCGAGTAGGTGAATTTCATATTTCCCGTACCACTTCCCTTTTTCTGCCAACGCTCCACATGCCCGTTGCTGCTGCCGATGTAAATCGTCGTACCATCCGGCGATTCCCCGACAGCGCTGATCCTCGGTGTAAAATATTTCTTCTCCTTTTCAATGAATTTCGGAGTGATCTCTATGATATTTTCATTCTCCGTATTGAAAAAATAGATGCTTTTGCCTGCCCCGGCCACCAGGGTTTTATTGTCTGACAAAAAATGCATGAGGTTCTTGGCACCTTTGGGCAGACCGTCAAGTGTTTTCCGAAGTTTGTTTCCCTGAATATCCCAAAGGTATATTTTGTCCCTGCTCCCAACTGCCAGCGTTTTGCCGTCGGGTGACATCACGGGTTGGAAACTGTAAGCCATGTCCCGGGGGAGGGCTTTGGGAGGAAGCTTCCGTTCTTTGTCAAATATTCTGGCGTCCTGACCGCTGACAAAAAAACTGCTGCCTCTATCGGAGTGTGCGAAACCGTATGGAGCATGGCGTGTCTCCATGATCACGTCGGCTTTTTGGGCCACGTCAAAAGCGCTGGCAATGGGTTGGGGGCCGTATTGGTACTCTTTGGTCGTCCGTTCTTTGACAAACGAAACGCTGTTTTCCTCCTGTTCGCCGCACAGGCGCTCTACATGCTTGCCGACCATATGGTTGATCCGGAGCTTGTGGTTGTTGAGGAGGATGTAGTCGATGCCTTGATACCTTTTCCTGTCAAAATGGATGGCGTCATTCTTGTTCATAGTCACAAAACCGCTGCAGAGGTTTCCGCCGGGAACGCCTTCGTATGTCAGCTTCATGCCGCCCTGGGGCATCCCCTCGATACGGACGCTGCTGCCGAAAGCCGGAATGATCTTGTTCTCCTGATCGATCCATTTGCTGTCGATAATCCCGGCTTCAACGGCTTTACTGTTGGTCAGGTCGTGAGTAGGTCTGTTTTCAAAGACCTTGGCGTAATACTTGAGGATGCTGTCTTTCTGACTGATCCCGGCTCCCATGGCAGCTCTTGTGAAACCGGGCTTTTGTGCCGCCGTCTTCCGGACCGTCGTGGCGGCTTTGGGTTGTAAAAGCGCCGTCTGGTTGCAGTCGAAGAAGTGCTTGAGTTCTTCACTCTCTCCCTCCTGCTTCATCTTCATACCGATGGTTGTCGCCCACCAGAACATCGGCTGTACCACATAGGTGCCGAACGCCTCTTTGAGCCCCTCCTGTTCGATGTCAGTTTTCAGCAACTGAAGAAAAGGCGTTTCGTCTTTGATGCAGTCTTGCAGGCGGAGTACCTTCAGGCCCGTGCCGATATCGCCGTTCTGCTTCCCTATCGCCGCTCTGATCTCGTTGAGGTACGCCTGCATCTTCGTCTTGGTTCCGGGGGCTCTGCCGTAGCTGTTGATGTACGCCTGGGATGTGGCGAATACGGGCATCTTGTTATGTTTGGGCGCCGGTTTTTCAATAGCGACGTCGACGGGAGCAAGCGTCATCGCCGTGATATTGTTCTCACAGTATGCGCTGATCTCGTTGGGCAGAAAGTCGGTTTTCAGTGGGTAATAGTTTGAATAGGAAGTAATTGAAGATACCAGCTTGCGCTTTTCGTTCAGTCTGTCACCGCTCTTTTGATACAGATCCAGCCGCCGCTGGCACTGTTCGAGATAGACGATCTCCTGCTGCATCGCGTGCCGCTTTTTGGGACGGTCGTAATTGCGGAGTATCTCCTCTTTGAGATAGGCAAGTCTGAACAGCATCTCCTTGTTTTTGCGGGTAGTCTCCATATGGTCGATACTTTCATAAACATTACGCGGTATCGTATTTTCAGGCAGCTGCTTGAGCGATGTGAGGTCATAATCGCGTTTGTCGTCACCTTTCGGTTCGACGCTGTATACCGGCTTGTTCGCTAAAACACGGGCGCGGAGTTTGGCGTCATACTCGCGCATCCGTTTTGACGACTCCGATGATCCGTCCGTGTGAATGCGTCCCTCCACCCTGCGCAGTTTTTTCAGTACTTTTCGATCGCTTTCTGTCGGGGTGATGATCGCTTCGAGAACATTGTCAAATGAATAATGGAGCTTGCAGGCACTCCCAATGTCGCTCACAATATGCCAAAGCCTCCAGTAGTCTAGATCGCTCTTTTCAAGATCTTCCATACTTTCGACATGTTGCATCCGGTATTTGAGTGCAAGTGTGTACGTATAGAGCATCGTCTTGTCGTCTTTGTTGAAGCAGTCGAATGATTCTACGTATCGGGTCGCCTGATAGGGAAGCGTGTTGGCGAGATATAGTCCCAATGCGTTTGTAGTTTCTTTATGCGTTTTTTCTGCATGTTCTTCCGGCTTTGCCTCGGGTAGGGAATCCAGGCACTTCACCAGCGCCTGCTTCGAGATTTTTTCAGCGCGGTACGCCTCAAAGCATGTCTCGCGCTCCGCACTGTGGAGCAAAGCTGTCAGACAGAGTAATAGCAAAGTTTTTTTCATGATTGTTTCCTGGAATTTCATCGGTGGTCATATTGTAGATTAAATTTGGTTAAAAAAGATTTTTCAGTTTGCCGCGCGTCATGAACCCTTCTCCTTACATGGAAAAGCAGAAGCCCCTCTGTTACTTTCGTTTCCCAGCCGGCACTGCGCGTTCGGTTTAAAACGTTCAGGGTAGAATAGCGTTTATGAAAGCAATTACAGTAGCAATGATCGGTGACGTTGTCGGGCGGCCGGGTCGGTCGATGATCAAGCAGCACCTGCCGCGGCTCAAGAAGGAGCACGGCATCGACTTCGTCGTGGCCAACTACGAGAACGCCAGCCACGGCTTCGGGCTGACCGCCAAGAACGCCGACGAGCTCTTCGGCGCAGGCGTGGACGTTATGACCGGGGGCAACCACAGCTTTGACAAGAAAGAGATCATCCCCCTTTTTGAAAAGCTGCCGCTGTTGCGTCCGCACAACTACCCCGAGGCGATGCCGGGCAAGGGCACGGGCATGTACGAGGTGAACGGCGTCAAAGTCGGTGTGCTCAACGTCATGGGCTACTACGCCATGCCGATGGTCGACAACCCCTTCATCTGCGCGCAGAAGAGCGTCGAGGCGCTGCGGCGCGAGGGGGCCGAAGTCATCCTTGTCGATATGCACGCCGAGGCGACGAGCGAGAAAAGGGCGCTGCTCATGATGCTAAAGGGCCACGTCAGCGCCATCATCGGCACCCATACCCACGTGGCGACGGACGATTTGCAGATCGACGGCGGCACGGGCTACGTCACGGACCTGGGCCTCAGCGGCTGCCGCGACAACGTCATCGGGATGGACCCCAAGATCCCGCTGCAGCGCTTCCTGACAGGCCTTCCCGGCCACTTCAACGTCCCGGAAAAATGTAAAAAGATTCTGCAGACGGCCGTGTTCGAGCTGGACGAGAAGGGGCGCTGCGTGAGCGCCAGGAAGATCAAGACCTTCGACGACGGGCGCGAGATCGTCACCGACGCCTGGGAAGTTTAGAGCGCCAGTTTGAGGATCGTTTTCAGAACGTCCTCGGTGTAGGTGTCGGCCAGGCCGAACATCTTCGCGTTCGCCGCGGCGTTTTCGACGATGGCGTCGATGTCACTCTCTTTGATCGAGAACTGCGACAGCTTGGTCGGCGTGCCGACCTTGTCGAACCACTGCTCCAGCGCTTCTATTCCCTCCATGGCACTCTCTTTTCCAAACAGATTCTTTGCAAACCGTTCGAACTGGGCTTCGTTCTGCTTATGGTACCACTTCATCCACGCGGGCATGATGACGGAGAGGCCCGCGCCGTGGGCGACGTTAAAGAGCGCCGAGAGGCTGTGCTCGATCATGTGGTTGGGGAAGCTGTAGCCCGCGACACCGAGGGTGGTCGTGCCGTTGAGCGCCTGCGTCGCCGCCCAGGCGAACTCGCCGCGGGCGTCGTAGTCGTCCGGGTCGGCCAGAAGCGTCTCCGTCGTGCTCATGACGGTGGAGATGTTCGCCTCGATGTACTTCGCGATGATGTCGGGGTGGTACGAGGCGGTAAAGTACCCCTCGATGGAGTGGGCAATGATGTCCGCGGCGGAGTAGACGAGGTACTCCTTGGAGACGGACTTCTGCAGCTCCGGGTTGACGACGGAGACCCGCGGGTAGACGTGGGGCGAGGCGATGGAGAACTTCTGCTGCGTTTTCTCGTTGGTGACGACGGCGTAGGTGTTCATCTCGCTCCCCGTCGCGGCGAGGGTGATGATGTCAAAGACCGGCAGTGCTTTTTCGATGACGCTTTTGCCGATGAAGAAGTCCCAGACGTCCCCGTCGTAGAGGCTCCCTGCCGCGATGGCCTTGGAGCTGTCCAAAACGGAACCGCCGCCGACGCTGAGGATAGCCCCGACGCCCTCGCTCTTCGCCGCCTCGACCCCCTCGTACACCTTCGAGAGCAGCGGGTTGCTGACGATGCCGCCCAGTTCGACGTACTCGATGCCGTTCGCTTTCAGGCTGGCGACGACGGTGTCGAAGAGGCCGTCTTTTTTGATGCGGTCGCTGCCGAAGGTGAGCAGCACCTTCTTGATGCCCGCCGCGGCGATGTGGTCGCCGATGGCTTTTTCCTTGTCTCTTCCGAATTCGATCTTGGTGGGGTTATGATAGGTAAAATCGGTCATATTTTTCTCCTGGATGCTTTTGGATAATTATAGGGGGATTTGCGTTTACGCGGTAGAACGATGCTATGCGGGAGTTGCCTGATTCTCCAAGCGTTTCATAAATGTGACGGATTTGTGAAGGTGAGAGTGGGAAAGGGGCGGGACGCGCGGGGCGCCCACTGGAAAATTATTTGATTTTGGCTTTGGAAGTCTTGGTGTTGCCCTTGAGGTCAACCCAAGTCATAACGAGTTCGTCACCCGCTTTGAAGTCGCCTTTGAACGCGAATTTGAAGATCGGGTTCTTGGAGAGGAACTGGCTGACAGAAGCATCCATAACAGTTGCCGCGCCGACTTTAGCGTCGATGTGCGTGATGAAGTTCGCGTTGTTGCGGTCGCCGGTTTTCTTCTCAGCGATATCGTATGTCCACATGTCGTGCTTCGCCATCGCTTTTACAGAAACAACATTACCTTTGAGTTTTGCTTTGATTCTCATGATATTACCTTTCTATACTTTCTATTTTCTGCAAGTGGGGGCGATCAGCCCTCACAACCACCGAGTGCAACGTCGAGTGTTTTGGATCCGCTGTAGAGCTTGCCGTCGTTACCCTGTACGATTGCTGTGATCGTACCGGAAGCTTTCATCTTGATCTTGATGGAGAAGTCGATGATGCTGTACTCGTTGAGGTCGTAAACGATAACCGCAGATTCCGGGTTGACGTTCTGGACGATCATGACGGATTTTGCAGCGATGTCAGACTTGACATCAACCGGAACCGCACCACCGTTGCTTGCAACGTCCGGAGCGACGACTGTGACGCCTTCAGCGACAGTTGCCGTTGTGCCGTACATCGCTTTGAGGGCGTCGTCGACAGTTTTCGCTGTCCAAACTGTCGGCTTGGATTTACGGAAATCTTCCGCCAGGACGCTTGCCGGTACCGCAGCGAGGGCACAGGCGCCGGCTGCCATGGAGAGGAATGTTCTTCTTTGCATAGGGTTATCCTTTGGTTCGAGATCTAAATTGCTCTTGCGGAGCATGATGTAATCACAGTGTTAATGTAGCGTACTAATGTGAATTGATTGTGAACACCGCGGCGTCGGAGGGTGCCGCAGTGCAAAGGGAGTAAATTAGAAGTCGCCGATCGCCGCGCGAGCCGGGATCTCATCCATCGCCTTTTTGACGGAGAGGGCCATCTTCAGCATATCTTCGGGCAGCTCGTAACCGCCGTGGATCGCCAGGGTCATGTCCATGCTAACGAGCCAGCGGTCGCCGTTGCCGTACTCGACGAGCATGATGCGGCACGGCATGAACCCGCCGTAGTAGCGTGAATGGTTGAGGAAGACCTTCGCGATCGGCAGGCTGCACAGGGAGAAGATGCGCGCGTGCTTGACCTCTTCGGGTGCCGCGTCGTCTTTGGTGTACATTTTGATGTCGCCGGTAACGCGCATGTTGTACTCTTCCGCGAGGGACTTGATTGTCTCTGCGACGTCGTCATTGGGGATGTCGGCGTTGACCAGCCACTCCTGCATCATGGCACGTGCAGGGTCGCCGTACTCGACAACCTTGGTGAACATGTTGTCATAGGCTTCCATGGCGTTGTCGTCAAGCTTGTGCTGACCCGTGACGGCAGTCCAGCCCATGTGCATCGTAGAACAGCCGCTCATCAGCATTGTGAGGGCAACCGCGAACAGTGAAGTCATCAGACCTTTTATCATTACGTTTCCTTCAATAAAGTTTTCACTATGAATAATAGTCTATTTATTAATGGATTTGAATGGGTAAATCTACGAAAATGTTGCCTAATTGTACAAAAGGAGCTTTCAACCATGAAGGAAAAACTCATCGAGGCGCTTTTCAAAAAGTATGATTTCGAGCATGAAGTGGGGGTAAAACCCACCTATATCGAGAAGGTCAAACTGCTTAAAAGCGACCATTATGAGCACGGCAAGGAGCTCCTCTACAACCGCGGCATTTTCCTCATTGCCAGCGGGCAGAACCGGGGGATCATCGACGACGAGCAGGTGACGCTCGGCAGCGGCCAGTACGTGATCATCGCCACCGTCCACCCCGCCGAATGCAAAACCTTCCTCTTTGACAAGGTGATGAAGGGCGTCTACATCGACCTGGACCTGCAGCGGCTGCAGAAGATCCATACGCTGATGGAAAAACAGCCGCCGGCCGACCCTTTTAAAACGCCTAAGAACGTCGTCACCGGCACGATGAACGAGGAGATCGAGTCCGCCTTCAACCGGCTGATGAAAATTCTGCTCGATCCCCAGGAGTCCAAAATCCTCGGCGACAATGTGCTCGATGAACTCTACTACCGCATCATCAATACGAGCGCGGGGGAGCACCTGCTGCAGCTCTGCTGCCAGCTCACCCACTTTTCAAGGATCTCGACCATCGTCGACGAGGTACAGAACCAGCTCGACCAGGAGATCAACATCGACGACCTGGCCGAGAGGGCCAATATGCGCAAGGCGAATTTCCATAAAAAATTCAAAGAGATCTATAACGACTCGCCGATCCAGTACATCAAGAAGATCCGGCTCAACAAGGCGCGGCAGTACATCATGTTCGACAAGATGAAGATCTCGGACGCCGCGTCCAAAGTGGGCTACGAAAGCCCCGCCCAGTTCAGCCGCGAATTCAAAAGCCACTTCGGCTTCCCGCCCTCGGAGCTGAAAAACCAGTGAGGGCAGGGGGCTCGTCGCGGCTTACTGCGCCGCTTCGACCGTGATGACCCCGGACATCGTTTCAATATGCCCGCCGCCTTTGACGGCATGCCCCAGCTCGTACAGCCCGCCTGCTTTTCCGAACGCCCTGTAGAACATGACGACGTCGCCCCAGGGGGCGTAGTAGGCGAGGCTTCCCGCCCTGGCATCCGCCGGGGGTGTGCCTTCTGTCGGCAGCTTTTTCGGGGGGTAGAAGATCTTTTCGTTGCTGCCGTAGTCCTCGACTTCGATGGTGAGGGGAAGCTGGTCGTAGAGTGCCTTGGCGGCCGGGGAGTCGTTGAGTTGAAAAAGGGTGGTGTTTCCGTTGGCGTGGACGCTGATCTGCATGGGGTTACCTCCGTCGCGGGCGGCCAGGGACAGGGCGAAGAGCGCCACGAAGATCATCATCAAAAATGTTCTCATGCCGTGCCCTCCCTCCGGCAGTGCCGTTTAGCGCTTTTTGAGCACGTCGTGGATGACGGTGTATTTGCCGGCCCATGCGCTGATGATGTCGGTCGCCGTCTGCGCACCGTAGCCCGCCGCCGAGGCGAACATGGAGGTGGCACCCGCCGCACAGCCGGTGACATACTTGCCTTCGCCGATGACGCCGTTACTGTTTTCGATCATCACCATGCCGGGGCGCGGGGCGCGGACGTGGTCGACGACGGGGGCGCCGATGCCCTCGACACTGATAGTCTGCATCCCGTTGGCAAAGACGACGGTGTCGGCTTCGAAGGTTTCGCCTGCTTCGGTCGTGACCGTGAAGGCCCCGGCGCTCCCGGAGACGGAGGTGACGGTGTCTTTGATGAGGACGACGTTCTCATAGGCTTCCGCCCGCGCTGCCAAAGAGGCCAGGAGCTCGGGCCCCTTTGTCCCCTCGGCGACGCCCGGGACGTTATGGAGCTCCGCCATGTTCAGGTGGGACTTGCCGGCGTCGATGACGAGGATATTTTTCGCGCTCGCGACCTCCATTTTCGGCCCCGCCGATCCCAGCGTGATGGCGCACGAGAGGCCCGAAACCCCGCCGCCGATGATAATGACATCGTATTTTTGCATCTTCTCTCCTTTGCATAGAGTCTATTTTAGCAGTCCACCCCGGTAAGGGGGTAGCACGATACCGGCACAGGATTGCCCGATACTACAAAAGTGGTTTCTAAGACATGTAAGCCCCGCCACTGACGGAGAGATAGGCCCCCGTCACCTGGCCGCTCTCCTCTTTGGCGAAAACCGATGGCGTTCGCGACGTCTTCGGGTCTGGAGATCGTCTGCGTCGGCGTCATGGAGCGGATGAACTCCTTGAACGCCTCCGGGGCGCCTTCTGTCGCATCGGTCAGCACCAGGCCCGGCGCGACGATATTGGAGGTGATGCCGTGCGCACCCAGCTCCTGCGCAAGGTACTTGCTGAAGGTGTCCAGCGCGCCCTTGGCGGAACCGTGGGCGATGAAAGAGGGCGCCGGACTCTCGGAGAGGGTACTGGAGATAAAGATCAGACGGCCGAACTTCTTTTCCACCATCGAAGCCGCGGCGTACCGGGCACAGAGGTAGGAGGCGCGCATCTCGTCATTGAGCTTCTGGGAAAATTCGTCCCAGCTCTGCTCCATGAAGGGCTTTTGCGTGAAGTTCATATTGGCGTTGGAGACGAGAATGTCGACGCCGCCGTGTTCACTTTTGATCTTGTCGAACATCGCTTTGATGCTTTCTTCGTCCCGGACATCCGCCTGGATGGGGTACGCTTCGCCGCCGGCACCGTTGATGGCCGAGGCCAGGTCATTGGCGACCTGGGTGCTGTTGACGTAGTTGATGAATACCCGGTGGCCGTCGCTGGCGAGGGTTTTGGCCGTGGCCGCACCGATGCCTCTGGCACCGCCGGTAATCAGAACATTTTTCTTAGACATTTCAGGTCCTTTCATAATTGGGTTGTTGGGTACTATTGTAGCAGTGGGCCTGTTTCCGTGTAAGAGTAAAATTTCCTATTTATTGTCAATTTTTCTTATTTAAAAAATTAATGAGCTTAAAAACTTAATATAAACGCTATATTTTGACTGTCTAATGGACAAAAGCACGTATAATCGTTAAAATGACTTCCTAGCGAAATGATCAGGATTTATTATGGAACTGTTGAGCATGTCCCAGGCGCTCGATCGCTACAGGCAGATCCACCTCGAAGCCCCCGTATTCGGCATGAATGTCCTCGCGGACGATTTCCGGCCCGCAGACATTGTCATCCTCCAGAGCAACTCCCAGCGCAAGGAGGGGGTGCCCGTACGGTGCGATTTTTACACGATGGTGTTCTGCCTGGCGGGAGGCTCGATCCGTTACGTGAACCAGTTCGAGTACACCATCAACGCGCACTCCCTGCACCTGCTGCCACCGGGTTCGATTCATTCCTTCCGTGATACTTTTGACACGACGCGGTATTACGTGATTCTCTTTGAGAAGGATTTCCCCGAAGAGCCGTCGCTGCTGGCCTTTCATGACAAACACCTCGAAAGCGTCGACCTGGAACCGGTGCTGTTCGGCAGGGTCAAAGAGATCTTTGAGGAGATCGAGCGCGAGCTCAAAAAGTCCGACATCGACAGCGGCCTCTATGCGAAACACCTGCTGGACCTGATTTTGCTGATCCTGAAACGGGAGAAGCTGAAACTGGGGAGCGACGCGCCCAGAACGCGGAGCGACGTCATCTGCAGCCGTTTCCTCTCTTTGCTGGAAGAGAACTTCAAGACCATGAAGCGCGTCGACGACTACGCGGCGCTGCTCGACCTGACCCCGAAATATCTCAGCGAAACGGTCAAGGCAAACCTGGGGAAGAGCGCGCTGCACTACATCCATAAACGCATCGTCAAGGAGGCCGAGTACCTGCTCGTTTATACCGACAGGAGGGTCGGCAGCATCGCCGCGGCGCTCAATTTTCATGACGCCTCCCAGTTCACCAAATTTTTCAAACAGAAAGTCGGCAAAAGCCCGAAACAGTACCGTATAGACAATGCCGTGTAGCCTCCGTTCCTGTTGTAGGAAGACGGGGAGTGCACTGCATAAATTTTGGGCGAGCGCCGGGCTGAAACTCCCTTCGGCATCGATTACAATAGCGCAAAAAAAGAGGCGGCGTGAAGCAGATCTGCATTATCAAAACAGGATCGACGTTCGGTACAACCCGAAGCGCGTATAATGATTTTGAAGACTGGATCATTGACAAGCTGGAGTTGCCGCAATCGCGCCCGTTTACGGTGAACGTCCAGGGGGGCGACGCCCTGCCGGATCTGGCGTGGTGCGACGGTGTGATCGTCACCGGTTCGCACTCTATGGTCACCGAAGAGGAGGCCTGGAGCCGTCAGACGGCGGCGTGGCTGGCGGAAGTAGTGGCGCGGGGCATCCCGATGCTGGCGATCTGCTACGGGCACCAGCTCCTGGCCAAGGCCCTTGGCGGCGTCTCGGGTTACCACCGCAACGGCATGGAGATAGGGACGGTCGCTATTGACCTGACCGACAACGCGCGGGACGATAGGCTCTTTTGCGACCTGCCGAAGCGTTTTGATGCCCATACCATCCACTCCCAGACGGTCGTCACCCTGCCCGAAGGCGCCGTGCGGCTCGCGTTCAACACCCACGATGAAAACCACGCCTTCAGGATGGGACCGAGTGCCTGGGGTGTGCAGTTCCACCCCGAGTTCGACAGGGCCGTCATGCGCTCCTATATCGATGAGGTTTCCAAATCCGAACCGTTCGGGGAGGAGAAGAGGGCGGCACTGCTGGAAGCGGCGCGCGAAACCGCCGAAGCGACGGCGATCCTGAAGAGGTTCGAGAAGCTCGTCTGTGAAGGGTGACGCCGCTTTTTTCAGCCGTCCCCCGCTGTGAGCAGGTCTCGGAGCAGTTGTCGTACTGACTCGGCTGCGCGCACTCCAACGTTCGCCTCGAATACGGCGACGAACGCCGCCATCTGATCGGCACTCAATCCCGTATTCATGGCGGCACCCAGATGGAACCTTAGCTGCCCCTCCGTCCCGGGCATGGCGGCCAGCGCCGAGATGGTGACCAGCTCGCGGCTACGGTGGTCCAGAACGTCCCGGGCGAAGATGTCCGCGAAGAGGTGCTCTTTAAGGTAGGTGTCCATCACCGGGGTAAAGAGCTGGTAGCCCTGGGCCGGAGGCTCTTCTGTAACGCCCATAAGTTTTCGGCGTATCTCTGCACCGTATGCGTCCCTGTCCATACCCTTCGGCAGCGGCGAAGCCGCTTTGCCGACCGTATCCTTGATGCCCTCTGCCTCGCGCACTTTCATGACCTCCATAAAGGTGTTGATGCCGTTGAGGCTGCGCGGGAACCCGCAGTAGGCGTAGAGCTGGATAAGGATATCCTTGATTTCGTTGACGCTGAGACCGGCATCCAGCCCTTTCTCCAACGCGGGTTTGAGCCGCTCCATGTCGCCTGCTGCCGTCAACGCGGCGATGGGGATCATGGCCTGCTCTTTTGCAGTGAGCGCTTCGACTGCTTTGGGGCCACCCATCTCTGCCGCAAAACTGCAGGTGACGCTGAAGAGGGAAAACAGAAAAGTGATCATTCCGGTTCGCATCTCTATCCTTTCGCTTTTAGCGTGTTGTAGTAGGCATCGTCTACGGGCTCCAGCCACTCGTTGCTCGTTTCCGTCCCCGGGATCTCCACGGAGATGTGGCTGAACCAGCTGTCGGCCTTGGCGCCGTGCCAGTGTTTGACTTCCGTCGGAATGAAGGCAACAGATCCTTCTTTCAGGCTGACGGGTTCTTCCCCCTCTTTTTGGTACCACCCTTCGCCCGCCGTACAGATCAGCAGCTGCCCGCCGCCGCTTGCGGCGTGGTGGATGTGCCAGTTGTTGCGGCACCCCGGCTCGAAGGTTACGTTGGCGACGAAAGCGGGGGAGCCCTCCGGGTTGATCGCGAGGTTCAGAAAGGAGTCCCCGATGAAGTATTCCGCATACATCTCATTGGGCACGCCCGTTCCGAACATATTGGTCTTGTCGAATTGTTTTTTGTCCATGTATTTCATAATGTCTGCTCCTTATTGGCAGGGTTCAACCCGCCGGAAAGCGGATGCCGCTGAGCGCTTCGCAGCGTGCCAGCAGCGCCTCCTGCGCGACGGCGTCGTCGGTTTTTGAGGCATAAGACGCCTCTTCCATATGGAAAAAGTAGCGGCCGCTGACGGCGGCATCTCCGCCCGAGGCAAGCCATACCTGGGTCCGTGCTCCCTCCTGCAGATCGTCCGGCGCGCCTTTCCCGCCCATCTTGGTGGGGACCCACCCGGGGTCGACGGTGTTGGCGTGGACGCCCGGCCATCGGCGCGCCACGGCTTTGGCCAGCATCAATACCAGCAGCTTGGAGTCGGAGTAGGTGACACCCGTCTCCGGCGAGAGAGCATGTATGTCTGCGCTGCCCTGCGTGTGCATGTTGGAACCGATGTAAACAAGCCGTTTCGGTGGCTCGATCAGCGCCGTCAGGATGTAGGGGGCAAGCACGTTGACCGCAAAGATCGCGGGCTTCGGCGCCTGGTAGACGCCGGCGTTGTGGATGACGGTGTCAAAGGGCCCGATGGCGTTGGCCGCTTCGGCCAGCTTCACGGTGGCCCCCATCTCGGAGAGGTCGGCAATCAGGATGTCACTGGCCCCGGGCAGCTGCCGCCTGGCATCTTCCGCGCGCTCGGCGTTGCGGGCGTGCAGGGTGACGTCGTGCCCCGCATCGACGAGCATCCGCGCCGCGAGCAGCCCGAGCCCGTCCGAGGAGCCGGTAATGAATACTTTTGCCATCGTTTGGACTCTTTAGATCGTGGCCGAATCGATCACGTATCGATAGCGTGCCTCTTTGTTCTCCACTTTTTTCCACGCCTCGGTGATCGCTTTGGCCTCGATCATCTCGATCTGGGGATAGATCTTGTTGGCCGCACAGTAATCCACCACCTCCTGCGTCTCTTTCATCCCGCCGATCAGCGAGGCATTGAAGTTGACGCGGGTTGCGGAGAGGGCGAGGTTGTTCATCATGATCTCGAAATTATCCGGCATGCCGACGTAGGTGAAGACACCGTACGGCTTCACGGCCGCGATATACGCCGCGATGTTGTGCTTGTAGGGAATGGTGCTGACCATGTAGTCCAGCGTTCCGGCGTAGGGCTGAATTTTCGAGAGGTCATCGACGACAATGGCCTCCTTCGCCCCGAACTTCAGGATGTCATCCGCCTTGTCCGGCGACGTCGTGAAGGCGTAGACCTCCGCACCCTTGGAGACGGCGAGCTTGATTGCCATATGCCCCAGACCGCCGATGCCGGCCACGCCGACCTTGTCCCCCTTTTTAAGATCGAATTTCATCAGGGGAGAGTAGGTCGTGATCCCCGCGCACAGCAGCGGTGCCGCGACTTTGAAGTCGAGGTTCTCGGGAATGTGCACCACATAGTGATCCCTGACGACGATGCTTTTCGAGTAACCGCCCTGAGAAATGCCTGTCGGCTCTCTTTTGTCCGGATAGCCGTAGGTGAAGAGGGTGTCGGGCTGGTACTGCTCTTCGTTCTCGCAGGTCGTACAGCCGTCGACCATACACCCCACACCGGCCCTGTCGCCGACTTTGAACTCGGTAACGTTCTTGCCAACGGCGGCGACGATACCGACGATCTCATGCCCCGGGACCTGCGGGTACTGCTGTGGTCCCCAGTGCCCTTTCATCTGGTGGATGTCCGAGTGGCAGATCGAGGCGTACTTGATGTCGATCAGGACGTCGTTGTCGCCGACGGGACGGCGTTCGAACTCCCACGGCTTGAAAACACCGCTGGTGTCGAATACCGCATACCCTTTTGTTTTAATGTTTCCGTTCATCGTTTTTCCTTTTTCATCTGCGAAGAGTGTGGCCGGGTCGATAAAAACCAGACCGGCTCCCAGCACGGCCGATTTCTTGATAAAGTCCCTTCTGGACTGATCGTTCGTTTTGTGTTCCATCCGCGGCTCCTTGCGTGGGATTGGTTGGCTGCCAAACGCAGCGCCTGTATAAGTTTATTGTATAGCAATTTCCCAACCGGGGATAGAACGATCCTTTCTATTGATTGCCTATTTCTCCAAAAGTTGTATAATGGCCCAAATAAGGAGTGACGATGCAGACTTTGCAGCTTGACCGTTATCGCGAGGAACTCAAAAGCCGGATCGGGGCGTCATTCCGGGGCGAAAACGCCATATCTACCCCTATCGATGCGCTCTCCTTTTACTATAGTACGACGCCGACGAACATGCTGGCGACCATCTATGAACCCTCCATCTGTGTCATCGCACAGGGTGCCAAAGAGGTGGGCGTGGACGGGGAGCTTATCCCCTACGATCCCGATATGTACCTGCTGGCCTCCGTCCATATGCCCGCGCAGGTCCGCATCACCGAGGCATCGGAAGATCGCCCCTATATGGGGCTGACCATTACCTTTAGCATGGAGCAGATCTTCGACGTGCTCAAAGAGGTGGGGCGGTCGACAAACCCGTCGAAGGGTCCCAGAAGGGGGCTCTATTTCGGCGACATGCAGCCGCGCCTCCTCGACCCTGTTACACGGCTGGTACGGCTCCTCGACACCCCCGAGGACATCCCGGTCATGGCACCCCTCATTACCAAGGAGATCCTCTATAACATCATGCGCGACGAGGGCGGCGATTTTATACGGCAGTACGTGATGGACGGGAGCGCGACCCAGCGGGTTGTCAAGGCGATTACGAAGATCAAAGACGAGTTCCGCGAGGCGCTTCAGGTCAAAGAGCTTGCACACCATGTCGGCATGAGCGAATCATCTCTCTACGCGAATTTCAAGAAGATCACGGGGATGAGCCCGCTGCAGTTCCAAAAGAGTCTCCGCCTCCAGGAAGCGCGCCAGCTGCTGATGTCGCGGGACGTCGAAGCGGCGGAGGTCGCCTTCGAAGTGGGCTACGAAAGCCCGTCGCAGTTCAGCAGGGAATACGCTAGAATGTTCGGGCTGCCGCCCAAGGCCGACACCCGTTTATAAAATCCCCCCTTTTTTCGTCTAAAAACGTAAAGTTGAACTTGACAAAAAAGAAAAAATTATAATAACTCTGTGATATTTCTCCGGTAGAATCGTTTAAAATTTTCGTCGGAGTGATAAAAAATGTTTCGAATGATGACCGCTGCACTCCTGCTCGGCACGGCGGCGCTGGCCTACAACGCCCAGCCCCCCTTTGCGCAGGACAGACTGATACCGACCACGATCGAACAACAGGGCAAAAAAGTTGATGCGTTCAACCCCTTCAACAAATACAACGTCTTCATCAACTACGAGCTCGGTATGCACTGCGCCGGGTTCGACGAGAGCTACTGCTGCATCATCCCGCCCTACAACAGCATCCAGGCGCAGGGGGTCATCACCGGCAAGGACGGCAAGTCTCCCTATTTTATCCGCAAGGACAACGAGATCCAGCTCTACTATTACGTGGATGACAACAGCTACTCCGAGGGGAACAAGATGCGCTACTGGGGCGTCAAGAAGGACGTCAACGGCAACGGCCGCACCGACGACAACAACGACAACCTCCCCAACTACGTCTGGAAGCACCTCTACATCTACGAGGACAGCCTGGGGACGATTCCCAAGGGCGCGACCAAGGCGGACCGCAAGTATCTCGGCCTCGATATGCCCATCAAGACCGACCACGGCCCGACGAACAAGCCGCTGTACGGCGGCTACCTCGACTTTGCCGACGAGCACGGCGACAACGTTGTCATGACCGAGACCCTCATTCCCGAGCTGCAGGACGTGAAACTGAAGCTCAGCGCCGAGTACACCTGGGACGCGCTGGGGCTGCCGCTGACGGCCTTTACGGACACGGAGCGCAAGGGGACCATCCGCGGCGTCGACGACCGCACCTTCCAGCCCTACCAGGTCTCCAAAGTGCGCGTCCACGACAAGCACGGCAAAGCGATCCTGGACGACGAAAAAAGGATCTACGAGTTTATGGGTACCAACCCCATCGACATTCCCAACTGCCAGGTCTGCCACTCCCGCCAGGGTGTTGCCGCCGTCAAGTCCCGCGAAGAGGGGGTATGGCAGAGCGACACCGAGTACGACTACTGGATCGGCTACCACCCCGACGTGACCGAGTACATGGCACGGCTCGCCGAGGGGCTCATCAACATCCTCGCCCTGCACGACAAGCACCACGGCACCGATTTTCTGCGCGACTTCAAGACCGACACGCCGAACTTCCGCCTGGGGACGGTCAGCTCCGTCAACTGTACGGACTGCCACGGTGACAACATCTCCGGCAACCTCAAGACGCCGCGTGACGGGGTCACGAGCTACAAAGTCATGAAGGCGAAACCGCTGGCCGAAGCGGTCCACGGGTTCCACATGAAAGCGGCCCCGGTGCCCGACGGCGCCGACCGCCCGGCGAACTGCCAGGTCTGCCACCCGACCCACGGGCAGGACAAGAGCATGAACGATGCCGATATGCTCTTCCGCCTCACCGACGCCTACGGCCGCAACATGGTCAAGAACAAAGACCTCCGCATCGCCGGGGGCGGCTGCTACAACGGCCGCGACGCCCACACGAACCCCGACGTTAAACCGCCCTTTTTCCTCAACAGCGTCGGCCGCTACTATCTTGAAGAGGTCAGTATGAAGGACGAAAAGGGCAAGAAGGTCGAGAAGATGCGCGGGCTTTACTGTACGCACTGCCACAACACGCTGTCGCAGGAGCTCTACGCCTATGACGCCATCAAGGACCCCAAGTACCAGTCCGGTAAGACCCTGCGCAACCGCGACCTCAAAACGGTCGTCTCCGCCCTCGCCGGCGGCAGCATGAAGAAGTTCGCGGCGATGGCGGACCCGAAAGTCGCGGAGACGGAGGCCTACTACACCGCGCATGAGGGCGCGGTGCTCTCCACGGTAAAAGGGACGAAAAAAGACGGCAGCCCGATCCTGGGTGAATGGGACGACCCGAAAGGCAAAGCGGTCGGCTACGACGCCGTCAGTGGCGGCTCCGACTGGTGGCTGGCCTCGGGCGAACCGCACTGCGCCGACTGCCACGCGGCGCCCTTTGTCGAGGACGAGGGCGGGGACTACTTCCCGATGGACCAGAACAAAAAGTACGCCCTCTACCGCCACTCGAAAGGGCACGGCAAGCTCTCCTGCCAGAGCTGCCACGAGTCGACGCACGGCCTCTACCCGACCCGCTTTGACGGCACGCGCAGCATCGACCAGACGACCCACGACCAGGCCATGCAGTACAGCCCCGACGGCGAGTACGCCGGCCCGGTCACCTGCAGCGCCTGCCATACGGTCAACAAAGAGGGCGTCCCGACGTCCCTGGCGGGCACGGAGTACGAGCATGACTACTGGGCATCGGTCACCCTGATGCACTTCATGCGCCAGAAGAACTTCGACATGCTTCTGCCGATAGACGAACTGCTGGAGCGCTACCCCTACAAACGCTCGAAGCAGATCGTCGAGGAGAGCTGGAAGTGATTGCCAGGGCTAAGGCCCTGGGGAATGTTCACATTACATGTACGTGTAATGTTTGAAATGAGCAATCAAAAAGTTGTCTGCGGATTTTTGATTGGTCTACAGTGATTTGATAGGAAAGACCCCTTGAATCAAGATCTGCATTCTTTTAAATAGTTGATACATTTTTTATTGGTGCAGGTAATGACTTTATTCTCTATATTTTCAACATCTTTGTACCAGAATAGAGCCATGATGGTGAGAAAGATATTGTGAAACCAGATCATTAGAATAAACCACATTTCGTACCACCACTTGTCTTTGGGGCACTTGATTTTTTTCAATGGTTTGTTACACTTGGTACATAAGCCATATTCATTGTTCATGATTTCTTCCTAACGTTAAAATAGGCAATCAAAAAGGTGCCTGGTGTTTCCTCTGATTTGTTGCATATCATTGCTTCTTCGGTATGACACGCTTGTCATGAAAAGCTTGTTTGATTTGAAACGAGACTTCAGGCAATCCATTAAGGGTGACGCCTTCGATCACAGGGCATTCCATGATGATCGACTCCCAATCTTTTGGCTTGATACCCTTTACCAGGTCGTGGCATTCTGCGATGATCTCGCCACGCTTGTTAAAGGCTTCTACTTCAACCCATGCAGACCTCCAAATATCAACGCCATTGTTGGAAACAATACCTGTGACCTGAATCGTATGATTGTCAAGCAGTTTCGCTCTCTCAAGGTTGAAGTTTAATCCCATGTATGGTTCGTATTCTTTGGAACCGTCTAAAATAGTTTCAAACCCTTCAACGTAGAACATATCTCTTACGAGTTTCAGGTGTGCTTCCCGCTCTTTCATCGTTATTTGAATATAAATCCAATCGGCTACTGAAATGCCTACGCCAAGGAGAAAACCGATGCCGATATATTTAGTAATAGTTTTTAGCAAATCTGTCCTTTGTATAACGATGAAATGAGCAATGAAAAAACGCACGCCGGTTTTGGATTGGATTTTGATGATTTGTCAGATGATTCAATGATAACCCCACAAGTATTCTGACTTGTTCTGAAATGCATTGTATATGAGGATGTAACCATCTTCATTATAACTGTTGTGCCAAAATAAGAGTTCGGATTGACCGTCACCATCATAGTCACCGGCATCCACTAATGTCATCTCTCTGCCTATGTACTCGACGTTCTCTCCTTCTAGCAAGAACCAGTTATTCGACCACTCTGGCGGTAAGAGTCCATCACAACCAAACTTTTTGTCATTCAATCCTGCAGATACAATCTTTTGACCAATCGAAGAGGTATAGGCGCTATAGATTACGATGTCGTCAGACGTAAAGCTGTAAGGTTCGGGCTCATTAACATAAGGGCCGTCTGGGCAGCGATACGCATTTAGTTTTCCAATGACCAATTTCAGTGGAACGTATAAGCGCTTTTTCATTGTATCATCCACTGCGAATGGCTTCCAATGCTCAGGATCATTGAAATTGGGCTCTGAAACAAGTACTAATGGCCGGTTGTTCGGTACTTTCACCCAACCACCAAACTTTTTTGAAACATTTTTGATTTGCGGTGTCTTCTGTCCGGCACTAACGCTAAAGAATTTATCGCGGGCATAGAACCATGAGTTAATAAATTTCTTTTTGGGATCGGGATCTTCGATCTTTAATTCACCTAACTTTTGACCATTAAATGCGACTATCCATTTCATCAACTGTAAGTTGGGCACTGAAGTATTGTATTCACGATAATATCTATCTGCAAAGGAAAGCCACTTCCCTTCTTTTTTCACGAATAATACTTTGGAGGAAGTTCCTGTTTGGTTCTGAGGTTCATCTAAAATCCCAATGTAAATTGGCTTGGCATAGACGTGTGTTGTAAGTGTCACTAATAGAAGGGCTCGTGCTACGAATCTCATGAAAGTTTCCTGATCGTCTTACGTTTAAAATGAGCAATCAAAAAGCCCCCTCGGGTTTTTGATTAGTCCCATCTGATTTGTTTGGCCACAATGATGTTGCAGTTAAACCGCCAAAATACCAAGCTATGCCCAAGGGTGATAAAAAAACAAATATCGTATCCATCATAGTGTCATCGACTTGTGGGTCGTGGAATATGAGCGCCAGTAAAAATGTAACTGAAACGGTAACAACCAAAGGTGACACAAATTGACCAAGATGCTTTCGTGATGAAAGCATAGTTGGGTACATAATTCCACAAGTAATCAAAATATATAGAATCAGTAATGGAATTCCTAACATTGTCATTGCTAAACGTGAAGCATCGTCATCTAAACAAGGATTAATTGTGCAAGTCAAATTATCAATCCCGAAGAATATGACCAGTGTAAGTAATAAAGAAAATGTGATAGCAAATAGTTTTGATTTCATAGTTTGTCCTGTTGCCCTAACAAGTTGTTTATTATCACAACGTACCTATCTGTGAGATTCTTGATAGACATCAATAATAAAAACAAAATAGCACGCTTTTATATATTTTACTGTGAAAGAGTTAAAATGATTGTTGCTTCTATATGCTTTTGATTTCCCTGACTGGAAATGATCTCCCGTGTATAATGCGTTAATTGCCAAAACAGGGAGAAACGAATGGTGGAACTGCCCGATGCCAATGCCCTTTACAGCGCCCTGGAGGCGCTGAACCTGCTCGAAGGGAAACCGCCGATGTGGTGGCCGGAGTACGGCACTTTTTCCGTCGTCGTGGGGGCGGTGCTGACGCAGAACAGCCAGTGGACGCGGGTGGAGCAGTCGCTGGCCAATCTGGAAGCGGCGGGGGTACTCAATGCCGAAGCGATTGCGAATACAGACCTTGACACGCTGATGGAGCTGATCCGCCCCAGCGGGCTTTTCAAGAACAAGGCGAAGGTGCTGCAGGCCCTCTCGGCGGCGCTGCTGGAATCGTACGGCGGCTTTGAGACCTTCCGCGATGAGGTCAGCCGGGAGTGGCTGCTGGATCGGAAGGGAATAGGCCCCGAGACGGCGGACTCCATCCTCTGCTACGCCTGCGGGCGCGACGCGATGGTCGTGGACGCCTACACATCCAGGCTGCTTCGGGCCTTCGGGTTTGAGCACGAGAGCTACGACGCGCTGCAGGCGTGGTGCGTTGAAGGGATTGCGGGGCGTTTCGAGTCGCAGGAGCTGCCCATGATCTATGCTCTTTTTCACGGGATGATCGTCGAGTACGTCAAACGGTACAAAAAGGGGAGAGAGGTGGACGTGGGGGCGCTAGCGCCCCTGCTGTGAACCGCCTAGTGATTTTTCGATCTGCTGCTGGTGGAGCTGATGCGGGGTAAGCCGCGCGGAGGGGGAGAAGAGCAGGGCGTAGGCGAGCATCAGCAGCGGAACGCCGATGCCGATGACCCCCGCCAGCCACATCTGCCCTTTGTGGGGCGGTTTCGGCGGTCCCTTCTCCCCGGCGCGGATGAGCAGGTACATCACGGCGATCGCGATCAGCGTGGCGAAGAAGACGGTGACGAAGACGACCATAGCGGCCCTGGTAACGGGATCATCCAACATTCTATAACTTTAGCCCAATCGCAAAGCGTTTGTCAAAGGGAATGAAGCGAACCGGGGCCGGAAATGCGCTATGATAGTGCAAAATCTGCCAAGGTCGGATGCATGGCGAACCACAAAAGCTACCTCGGACGCTACGAGCGTGATGCGCAGGGGCGGTATATCATCGATGTGGCGGCACAGCGTCCGGAGGCGCTCTATGACGACTTCGATAGGTACGCCGACTACCTGCGCCGGGACCTGGACCAGGATCTGACGGATTACCTCACCTCGTGCGCCAGGGAATTGCCGCGACAGACGCCGTTGGTCATAAGGTTTACCTTCCCCGAGGAGCAGGCAGAGGAGAAGTATGCCCGCATCCGCCGGAGCATCGGCACGTTTTTTCAGTACATGGCCGAGCTGGAGCGGGAGACGACGGCGGAGATGCTGCGCAAGGCGGGGCTGCTTTTTGCCGTCGGCGTGGCCATCATGTTCCTGGCCGTCTGGGTACGGCAGTGGATAGGCGAGAGCCCCTCCGTCGTCGGGGAGGTCTTCGCCGAAGGGCTGACCGTGGCAGCCTGGGTGTCGCTCTGGGAAGGGGTGGCCCTCGTGCTGCTGGAGTGGCGTCCGCACCGTACACGGGTGCGGCGCTACGAGCGGCTGGAGGCGGCAGAGGTCCAGTTCCGCAGCAAGGCATAAATGTGAGACGATTTCAAGGTGTAATCAGGAGGTTTGATGGAGATGTTTGAACAGGCGGTCGCGGCGGCGGCGGGCTTTATATGGGGGGCGCCGGTCCTGATACTGCTGGTCGGTACGGGGCTGTTTCTGACCATTAGGCTGCGTGGGCTCCAGTTCCGCGCGCTGGGACACGCTTTCAAGCTTATCTGGCACCGCAATGATGAATGCGAAGGGGACATCTCCCACTTCGCCGCGCTGATGACGGCCCTGGCCGCGACGGTGGGCATCGGGAATATCGTCGGGGTCGCGACAGCCATCGCGCTGGGCGGTCCCGGCGCGGTCTTCTGGATGTGGACGATAGGGCTCATCGGGATGGCCACGAAGTACTCTGAAGCGGTCCTGGCGGTCAAGTACCGCGTCAAGGGGAGCAACGGCATGAAGGGCGGGCCGATGTACTACATCTCCGAGGGCGCCGGGCTGCCGTGGCTGGGGGCGGCCTTTGCCGTCTTTACGGCGGTGGCGGCCTTCGGCATCGGGAACATGGTGCAGTCCAACGCTGTGGCGTCGGCGCTGCAGGGCCAGTTCGCTTTGCCCACCTGGGTGACCGGGATCGTCCTGACAATTCTTTCGGGGGTCGTCATCCTCGGCGGCATCAAGTCTATCGCCCGCTTTACGAGTGTGCTGGTCCCCTTTATGATCGCCGGCTATGTGCTGGGGGCGCTCGCCATCATCGTGCTGAACCTTGACAAGGTGCCGGGGGCGTTTGGGCTCATCTTTACCCATGCCGTCACGCCGATTGCCGCGGGGGGCGGCTTCGTCGGGGCGACGGTCGCGGCGGCCATAAGGTACGGGGTCGCGCGGGGCGTCTTTTCCAACGAATCGGGCCTCGGTTCCGCGCCCATCGCCGCGGCGGCGGCCAAGACGGATTCGCCGACCCGTCAGGCGCTGGTCAGCATGACGCAGACCTTCATCGACACCCTGGTCGTCTGTACGATGACGGCACTGGTCATCCTGATGGCGCCGCAGTGGCAAGAAGGGGTGGCGGCAGGGGAGCTGACGATGGCAAGCTTCACCCACTTCCTGGGCGTTGCCGGGACGGTGATTGTGACGGCCGCGACGGTGCTCTTCGCCTACTCGACGCTGATCGGCTGGGGCTACTACGGCGAAAAGGCGATTGAGTACCTCTTCGGCGAAGGGCACATCCGCTATTACCGCGTCGTTTTCGTGCTGATGATCTTCGTCGGGGCGGTGCTGAAGCTGGAGCTGGTCTGGAACATCTCCGACCTCTTCAACGGGCTGATGATCATCCCGAACCTGATCGGCCTCCTGCTGCTGCATAAGGTGATTGTGCGCGAGACCGAGCGCTATTTCGGCGGCAACGCGAAGCAATAACGTTTAGCGCTCTTTTTAGAAGCGGATGCAGAAGCGGTGCGTCCCCTCGCGGTAGTCGTAGACGAGGGTGAAGCCGTGCGCCTGCACGACGGTATCGGTGATGGAGAGGCCGAGCCCGAGCCCGCCAGCCGGATTGGCGCTGGAGAAGGGCTGCATGATCGTGTCCAAAGGGACATCCAGCGGTGCACCCGTGTTGGCGATGCAGATCCCCTGGCGGTCGGCGGTGACGGTGACCGGGGGCGCGCTGCTGTATTTTAGGGCGTTGTCGAGGAGGTTGGACAGGGCACTGATGAAGAGGGGGGCGTCGGCATTGATGCTGACGTCTGGTTCGATGGTGATCATCAGCGCCTGGCGCCGCTCGGCGGAAAGGTAGAGCTGATGCACTGCGGTTTCCAGCAGCGCACCGAGCTTTTGGGGTGTGCGGTCGAGCCCGATGCTCTGGAGCTTTTCGACCTGTGCGACGCCGTTGATGAGGTCGTCCATCCGGCTGAAAAGACGGTTGAGGTAAGCGGTCTGCTCGTTTTCTTCCATCATCGCCAGGGAGAGTTTGCCCTTGGTCAGCGGGGTTTTCAGCTCATGCATGACGTTGCGCAGAAAGAGCTGGCGTGACGCGCGCAGTTGCCGGAGCTGCTCCACGGCGTCGTTGAACTCGTTGGCGATCGCCGCGATCTCGTCGCGGCGCGTGCTGGAGGTGTCGATCTCGAGTTCACCCCGGCCGAAACGGCGGATCTGGGTGTGCAGATCGCGCAGCGGCAGCAGGCTGCGGCGCAGCAGGACATAGAGGGTGACGAGCCCCGCCAGCAGCAGCACGAAGATCAGCTGCAGGCCGCCGAAGTTTTCGGCGCTCCGTTCGTCTCTGATGACGAAAGGGTCGCGGCGGAGCGTGGAACGGAAGTAGTAGCTCCCGTCCGCCTCGTAGAGCCTCAGATGCGGTTTTTCCCGGTGTTCATCGTCCTCATGCTCCTTGTCGCGGCGGGGCGGTAGGAGTTCCCGGGCGCCTGCGGGGAGGGCATCGTGCTCGAGGAGCGTGAACTGCGCCTCCAGGAGTGCGGCGGCGCGTTCGGCTTCTCCTGCACTGCGGGTGTGGCGCAGCAGGCGCCCCAGCTCCATCCCCCGCAAAACCTCCCGGCGATCCTCCATATGCGATGCGGTGACATGGAACAGGGCAAAGAGCAGGGCCAGGGTGGAGAGGGCGAGGAGGAAGAAGAGGTTGAGCTTGAAAAAGATGGAGCTATGGCGGGGCATGGTCACTCCGTAAATTTGTAGCCGACGCCGCGGACGGAGTGGATGAAGGCGGGGTGTTTCGGGTCCGTCTCGATCTTGCGGCGGATGCGGCCGATGAGCACGTCGATGCTACGTTCCATGCTCTCCCAGCCGATGGCGTCGACGTTGTTGGCGATGAAATCGCGGGAGACGACTTCGCCTTTATGCTTGATGAGCAGGGCGAGAAGTTCGTATTCGGCGACGGTGAGGGAGAGGGGCTCGCCTTCTTTGTCGATGCGCATGCGCGCGGCATCGACCGAAAACCGTGAGGATTGGCGCGTGACGGTGCCCGCGTAGCGCCGCAGGTGGCTCTGGATGCGGGCGACGAGTTCGCGTGGTTCGTAGGGCTTGGGGAGGTAATCGTCCGCCCCGTACTCGAGGGCGATGACCTTGTCGCTGAGGTCATGCCGGGCGGAGGAGATGATGATGGGGATGTCACTGCGTTCGCGAAGACGACGGCACACCTCGAGCCCGTCGATCTGCGGCAGGGTCAGGTCCAGCAGCACGGCATCGTAGGATTCGATGCCGAGCGATGCCAGGGCGCTTTCGGGATGGGTATAGGAGACGACCTCCATCCCGTACTGCCCGAGGTAGCGTTCAAGCAGTGCGGTGATCTCGGTGTCATCTTCGATCAGCAGTATTTTTGCCATTTCCTAGTCGTATTTTGGTCTCTTCATTGGCATTTTATCACGATCGCACCGTTTATCCATACGCTGTTGCATACGGTCGCTGCGCGCGGCGATGTAGGCTTTCTTCTGGTCTTCGGTGAGGACGGCGAGGATGCGGTCGTTAGTTTTATCGCGCAGATCGTCCATCTGGTCTCTCAGTTTGAACCGTTCGTCCCGCGCTTCCTTGCGGATGGTCTTGAGCTGCTGTTTCTGCGCCGTTGTGAGGTCGAGGGAATTAAAAAGCATGCGGTCGCCGCCGTGCGGCCCTGCGAAGGCGCTCGTGCCGGCGGCTGCGAGCAGTGCTCCGATGAGAAGTGTCCGTTTCATGGTCTATCCTTTAGAGAAGTTTTCAAGAGGAAATCCTCTTTACGTTTACCATGATAGGACGTCAATGTAAGCGCTCGCGCAACGGGGTGTAAACCGGTGTAAACGGATGAAGGGTGCTAAGAGTTAAGAGTTAAGTGGGTAGTGCGCCGTAGGCGCGTTACGAGCTTCGGCGTGCCGAAGCGCATTAAGTTAAATAGTGTCTGTCGTTGAGCGGTTCTTTGAAAGCCATCCCGGAGGCACAAAGCCGGGAGGGATGAGCGATTCGCGAAACGACGCTTTTTGTGCTACTTTTTTTAAAAAAGTGGCAAGGGGTTATGCGTGGAGCTCGATAGTTGCTGTATCAGGCCCGCATCGATTGCCGTTTTGTCGATGCGCTTCCCTGTGCGGCCTCCCCGCCGCTGCTCTCCTCCGGGGCGTAGGTGCGCAGAAAGGGTGGGAGGCGTTTGCCGTGGCTCTTGGCAAAATCCGCGGCCATCGCGCGGCCGACGCGCTCTTTGTCACAGTGCCTGACATCGACGAGGTAGTCGAAGAGCAGGCGGGCCATCCGTTCCTGGGCGATCTTCCAGGTCGCCGCGGTCTCACCGTAGACCCAGGCGCTGAAATCCCGGAAACCGTCAAAGACCTTCCCCTCGGGCCAGAGCAGGGCGACACTGCGCGCAAAGTTGCCGCTGTTGTAGAGGATGTCCCAGTAACGGGCAAAACGCTTCATCCTCTGGATCTCTTCGAAGGAGACATGGGTCGTCTTGAGGACGTCGTAGGGCGGCGCGTCGGAATAGACCATGCCGAAGGGGTCGTCGTGGCGGGCCATCGTCGTACCGGAGAGCTTTTTCAGGATGCCGATCTGGATCTCCCCGCTGCTCCAGGAGACGAGGGTGTCGAGTCCCTTTGCAAAACTTTCCAGCGTCTCGCCGGGGAGGCCGACGATAAGGTCGAGGTGCAGGTGGGCGCGGGTATGCTCCTCGAGGAAACGGAGGTTTTCCTCTATTTTTGCCAGCCGCAGGGGACGGTGGATGTTCTCGGCGATCGCCGGGTTGAGGGTCTGGATGCCGACTTCGAGCTGCAGTGCGGCCGGGGCGAACCGCGCGATGCGGCCGCGCAGCGCTTCGGGGAAGTGGTCGGGGATCACTTCGAAGTGCAGGAAGTAGGGTTCATCTTTGGCGAGGAAAAAGTCGAGGATCCTGTTCGCGTAGGCGAGCTTGAGGTTGAAAGTGCGGTCGATGAACTTGTAGCTGCGCACCCCGCGCTGCCAGAGCTTCTCGAACTCCGCGGTCATAACGTCGATGTCGAAGTAGCGCATCTTGTCGTCAATGGCCGAGAGGCAGAACTCGCAGAGGTAGGGGCAGCCCCGCGACGTCTCCAGGTAAACATAGCGGTTTTGGATGTCGTTGCTATCGTAGTCGTCATAGGGGAGGGCAATGGCAGTGAGGTCTACCATTGGGGCCTTGATCATCCTTTCATTCCGTTCCGTGCCTGCCAGCAGGTCGCGGCAGAGCTCGTAGAAGGCGATCTCCCCTTCGCCGCTAATGATGTAGTCGGCGTGTGAGAAATCGACGCGGTGGGGGAGGTGCGACGCTTCCGGTCCGCCGAGGACGACGACGGTTTCCGGGGAGACCTTCTTGAGGATGCCGATCAGCTCCGCGACGTCGCCGGCGTTCCAGATGTAGGTGCTGATCCCGACGATCTTGGGGGCTTCGGCGAGGATGCGTTCGGCGAGCTGCTGGATGTTCTCGTTGATGACGAATTCGCGGATGACGCTCTGGGGGCGCAGTTCGCGCAGGTTGGCATAGAGGTAGCGCAGCGCGAGGGAGGCGTGGCTGTAGCGGGCGTTGAAGGTCGCGAGAACGATGGTATGCATAACGGCATTGTAGCGTGTCTGCGGCAAGCTGATTCTAAAAGGGGCGTGGCTATAATCAACGCAAAAAAAGGAGTGTACGCATGCGCATTACGGTTTTTCTGGCTTTGGCACTTTCAGTTATGGCGGCGTTCGGAGGCTGCTCATCCGCACAGATCAACGAGACGGCGGACAGCATCGGTTCGGACATCAAGAATTTCGGTGAAAAGGTGACCGAACAGCACTAAGCTGCCGGCGGCCTATACCTTATTCTGGATCGTGATCTTCGTCGCTTCGAAGAGCTCGGTCGCTTTCTGGATCATCGGCTCGTCGAGAATGGCGTTGCCGTCGATCTCCCGGGTGCTCAGATCCGGTTCACAGCTCCCGGTCACACAGCTTCCCGAACCCGTTTCGACCTCTTCGGTCATCGAGGCGCTCTGGGGCGCCTCTTCCGCAGCACTGTAGCTCTCCATATAGGCGGGGCGCTCTTCCATCTCTTCTACCGGTGACACACTCTCCCCTGAACCATAAGCGCTTTCTGGCATCGGAGCAGATTCTGGTGTCGGTACCGTACCCGCTACGTTTACCGGTCCGGAAACCGGTTCAGGCTTTGGGACAGCTTCCTCTGCCGGTTGCGAGCAGGGGTTGTGCTTGATTTTCGTCTCGAATCCGAACACCTCCCGCACCAGCTGTTTGATCACCGGGAAACCGTGTTTGAGCTTGGCGCGGCAGTCGTCGTCGGCGCAGCTCTCCCAGGTGAGGGTGTCATCGCCGTAAGCGATAAAGGTGATCTGTTCGCGGAAACATTTGCCGAGATCCGCGCTGCGGTCCTCGATGCGTGCGCAGAGCGCTTCGAACTTCGCCAGCGCGGGGTCGGGCGCCGGTGCGACGACCGGCTCCGGTTCGGCTGCGGCCGGCGTTTCCGGCGCCTCTTCGTTGACTGCGGCTGGTGCTGCGGTGGCAGTGGGGACAGCAGGGGCGGCTGTGGCAGCGGGAGCGGACGCATAGGCGACGCTGTCGGGGCGGGCGACCTGGGCTTCGAGGGATTCGATCATCTGGTCGATCTCTTTGACCTTCAGCGCCTCCATCATCTTGAAGAAGATCAGCCCCAGGACGAAGCTCCCTTCGGCGTTGATGGCGAAGAGGGACTTCGCCTCGCTGAGGATGCGGAAGAAACGCTCCAGCAGCAGCGGAGAGAAGCGGGCGTCGTCATGGTCGTAGAGGCGCTCTTTGAGCCAGGAGGTGAGTTCGTCGACGACCATCTCCGCCTCGTAGGCCTCCAGCTCCCGGAGGGTGTCGACGAGCCGTGCACGGTCTTTGGAAAAGACGACGCCGAAAAGCGACTCGAAAAACTGCGGGTCGATCAGGCCCAGCATCTCCGTGACGGTGGAGACGTCGACGTGGTGCTTGGAATAGATAATAGCCTGGTCCAGCAGGGTCAGGGTGTCGCGCAGACTCCCCGAACCGCTGCGGGCGAGGATCTGCAGCGCTTCGGGCTCGTAGGTGATATTCTCAAGGTTGAGGATGTGGCGCAGGTGCGCGCTGACATCCTGGTTCGAAATTTTCTTGAAACGGAAGTGCTGGGTCCGGCTGAGGATCGTTGCGGGGAGTTTCAGCGGGTCGGTCGTCGCGAGGATGAACTTGACGAAGGGCGGGGGCTCCTCCAGGGTTTTGAGCAGGGCGTTGAACGCCTCTTTGGTGAGCATATGCACTTCGTCGATAATGAAGATTTTGAACTTCGCGCTGGCGGGCTGGTACTTGGTGTGTTCGATGAGGTCGCGGATATCGTCGATCTTTCGGCTGGAAGCGGCGTCCATCTCGATGATGTCCATGTGGCGCCCCTCGTTGGCGGTGACACAGTGTTCGCACTGTTCGCAGGGGTGCGAAGTCGGTCCGTTTTCACACATCAGCGCCTTGGCGAAGATCCGCGCCGTCGAGGTCTTGCCCGAACCGCGCAGGCCGGAGAAGAGGTAGGCGTGCGAGAGGCGTTTGGAATCCAGCGCCAGGGAGAGCGTCTGCGCGATCGTCTCCTGCCCGATCAGGTCTTCAAAACGGCGGGGACGGTACTTCAGGGCCAGGACTTGCGAGCGCTCGTTCACGTTGGGAATCCTTTGACGATTAATGTCTTTGAGTTTAACACACGATGGTTGAAGCGGGGGTTATTTATGGCAGTTAGCCGGGCTTACGGGGTCGGGAGGCCGAGCCACTGCGCGGCGACCTGCCGCAGCCCGTCGGGGTTTTCCGAGGCGAAGAATTTCATCTCGGTGTTCGCGGCGCTCTCTTTGATGCCGTAATGGGCTTCGAGGTACTCCACGATCGCTTCGCCGGAGTGGATCATCAGCGCTTTATCCCCGAAATAGTTGGAGATGGCCCCGGCGATAAGGGGGAAATGGGTGCAGCCGAGGATAACGGCGTCGGGGGCTTTGCAACCGGCGAAGTAGTGGTGCATCGTGCTCTCAAGGACTTCGCCCTCAAAGAGCCCCTCCTCGACGATGGGGACGAAGAGGCCGGTCGCCTTGGCCTCGACGTTGCGGTAGCCGTGGGTCTGGAGCAGTTGCTGATAGGCCCCGGAGCCGACGGTCGCCTTCGTGCCGAGCACGAGGACCTCCGCGTCGCTGTCGCCCAGGGCGTTCTTGGCGGCGAGGATGCCCGGCTCGACGACGCCGACGACGTCGAAGGGGGCCTGGGCGCGCATCTCGTCCAGGGCGTAGGCGCTGACGGTGTTGCAGGCGACGATGAGCAGGTCGATGTCGAAGTTCTTGAAAAATTCCACCGCTTCGAGGGCGTAGCGGACGATGGTGTTGCGGTCTTTGACCCCGTAGGGGACGCGGGCGGTATCGCCGTAGTAGACGATCTCCTCGAAGAGGCGGTGTTCCAGCAGGGATTTGACGACGGTCAGGCCGCCGATACCGCTGTCGAAAACACCGACACGCACGGGCTTAGCCCTCGTTCATCATAGAGAGGAATTCGTCGTTGGACTTCGTCTTTTGCATCTTGGTGTAGAGGAAGCGGAGCGCTTCGACCTCGTCCTCTTGCTTGTGCAGCATGGAGCGGAGGATAAAGACCTTTTGCAGGACGTCCGGCCCGATAAGGAGCTCCTCTTTGCGGGTACCGGATTTGAGGATGTCGATCGCCGGGAAGATACGGCGGTCGGAGATCTTGCGGCTGAGGACGACCTCGGAGTTACCCGTCCCTTTGAACTCTTCAAAGATGACCTCATCCATACGGCTCCCGGTCTCGATCAGGGCTGTCGCGATGATGGTGAGGGAGCCGCCGTTCTCGATGTTACGGGCGGCACCGAAGAAGCGTTTCGGTTTGTGCAGGGCGTTGGCGTCGACACCGCCCGACAGGACTTTGCCCGAACTCGGTGTCACGGTGTTGTAGGCGCGGGCGAGGCGGGTAATGGAGTCCAGCAGGATGACGACGTTCTTGCCGATCTCGACGCGGCGCTTGGCACGCTCGATGACCATTTCGGCGACCTTGACGTGGTTCTTTGCCGGCATGTCGAAGGTGGAGGAGTAGACCTCGCCCTTGACGGAGCGCTCCATGTCGGTGACCTCTTCGGGGCGTTCGTCGACGAGCAGGACCATCAGTTCCGCTTCCGGGTGGTTGTGGCTGATACCGTGGGCGATCTCTTTCATGAGCTCCGTTTTACCCGAACGCGGCGGGGCGACGATGAGCCCGCGCTGCCCTTTACCGATGGGGGCGAAGAGGTCCATCATGCGGCCGGTGAGATGGGTCGGCTGGTACTCGAGCTTGAGCTGCTCCAGGGCATAGAGGGGCGTGAGGTTTTCGAAGAGCGGGCGCTTCTTGCTCTCTTCGGGTGGTACGTAGTTGATGGCCTCGATCTTCAGCAGGGCGTAGTAGCGCTCCTGGTCCTTCGGCGCACGGACCTGGCCGGTGACGACGTCCCCGTTACGCAGGGCGAAGCGCTTGATCTGGGTGCTGGAGACATAGGCATCGTTGAGGGAGTCGCTGAAGCTCTTGTCGACGGAGCGGAGGAAGCCGTAGCCGTCCTGCATCACTTCGAGAATACCGGTGAAGAGGATAAAGCCTCCCTGGGCCGTCTGCGCCTTGAGGATTTCGAAGATGATGTCCTGGCGTTTGAGCTCGTTGGGGCTCTCGACACCGAGCTCTTCGGCCATGGTGACGAGTTCGTCGATCGTCTTTTCTCTGAGGGCCTCTACAGTGTAGCCTTCGACGGGCTTATGGGTCCTGTTTTTATTGTTTCGTGAATTGTTGCTGCGCGAAGTATCGCTCATGAAGGTGTTCCTCTATGTCTGCTGAGTGGATTTTTCTAAGGAAGAAATCGAGGTCGTTAATGTGAAAGATTTCCCGTATTTTATACTATTTGCGTTTTACTTGTCAACAAGTAACGCGCTTTTTACCATCCCGGCGGTACAATGGCATCACTACTAATAGAGAGAGGAAGGAAGAGCTATTGATGAGAGCCTACCTTGAAAACGAAATTTCAGCTTCCATAGAGACCAAACAGAAGATTTTGAACGACGACGCCCTGCTGAACACGATCGCAGCAGCGGCCACGGCCTGTGTCGAGGCCTACCGCCGCGGCAACAAAACGCTGCTCGCGGGCAACGGCGGCAGCGCGGCGGACGCCCAGCACATCGCGGCGGAACTCGTCGGCCGCTACGGTTTTGACCGCCCCTCTATCCCGTCACTGGCGCTCACCACCGATACGTCGAACCTGACGGCCATCGGCAACGACTACGGCTACGACAAAGTGTTCTCCCGCCAGCTGGAAGGCATGGGCGTCGAAGGTGACATCTTCTTCGGTATCTCCACCTCGGGCAACTCCCAGAACATCGTCAATGCGTTCGAGAGTGCCAAGGCGAAGGGGATCACGACCATCGCACTTGTCGGCCGCGACGGCGGTAAGATGGGAGAGATGGCCGATATCGCCATCATCGTGCCCTCCAACGCGACGCCGCGTATCCAGGAGTCGCATATCCTGATCGGGCACATCATCTGCGACGTGATCGAAAAAGAGCTCTTCGGCGACGGCGTCGGAGCGTAGGTAAACAGACGATGCGTATGTCTGAGAATTCACAAAGAGCGCAAGGCGCGAGGGCACGCCGCCGAGGCGAACTCAGCGTTGGCGTAGCTGTCCGGACTTAGTTCGGATGGCGTTTTCATCAATGGGTAAACCGGCCCTCTTCCTCGACCGCGACGGCGTGATCAACGTCGACACGGACTACCTGTACCGCATCGAGGAGTTCGAGTTCATCGACGGCATCTTCGAGCTCTGCGCCGCCTACCAGGCACGGGGCTACATGATCGTCGTCGTGACCAACCAGTCCGGCATCGCCCGCGGACGCTACAGCGAAGCGGATTTTGACCGCCTGACGAAGTGGATGGTAGAGGAGTTCGGCAAACACGGCGTCAAGATATCCGGGGTTTATTACTGCCCTCACCATCCGGAGGTGACGGGGGCCTGCACCTGCCGCAAACCCGAGCCTGGGATGCTGCTTCAGGCCGCGGAAGAGCTCGGCATCGACCTGGCGCATTCGGTGCTGGTCGGCGACAAGGAGCGCGACATCGTCGCGGCCCATCGTGCCGGTGTGCGGGAAACCTACCTGTTCGATGGCGAAACGAAAGTGACGGAAGCATCGCGCACTATCAAATCATTAAGGGAGCTGATATGAAGATCCTCAATACCGGCGGGACGTTCAACAAACGCTACGATCCCATCCTCGGGGTGCTCGAGGTCCCCTTCGACAACGAAGCGGTCGAGGATATCGTCGAGAGCTTTGCCTACAGCGTCGAGATCGCCGGGATGCTCTATAAAGATTCGCTGGAGATGACCGAGGAGGATCGCGAGCAGCTCATCAACATCATCGACGTCGACGACGAGGAGGTCTACGTCATCGTCCACGGCACCGACACGATGGACCTGACGGCCAAAGCCCTGGCGGAGTGGATGGAGGAGGATGAAGAGGAGCGGGTCATCGTCCTCACCGGTGCCATGGTGCCCTACAGCATCGACAAGACCGAAGCCAGCGTCAACCTGGGTATGGCGCTGGGATACGCTGCGACGCAGCCCGCGCCGGGGGTCTACATCTGCATGAGCGGGATCATCGCGCCCTATGACCGCATCCGCAAAAACCGTGGAGAGGGGATTTTCGAGATTGTCTAACGTTAAGTGCGACCACTGCCATCTGCAGTTCGATGAATCGGTCATGATCAAGGAGGGTGACCTCCACTTCTGCTGCAAAGGGTGCCAGGGGATCTACCACCTGCTCAAAGACGAGGGGCTGGAGCGCTTCTACGACAAGCTCGGCGAGGAGACCCTCGTGCCGCCGACGGAGCAGTTCGAGGACAGCGGCAACTTCAACTCGCCGGCTTTCTACGACCGCTACGTTAAGACGGACAGCGAAGGGTTCAGCGAGGTGTCACTCATCATCGAGGGGATCCACTGCTCCGCCTGTGTCTGGCTCAATGAGAAAGCGCTGCACAAGATGGAGGGCGTCGTCGAGGCGCACATCAACCACACGAACAACAAGGCGCGCATCGTTTGGGACGACGAGGTGGTCAAACTTTCCAACATTATCGACATGATCCGCGCCATCGGCTACGACGCTTTCCCGTACGATCCGCAGATCCAGGAAGCGCGGGCGGAGAAGGAGCGCAAGGATTACTACCTCCGTATCGCCGTCGCCGTCTTCGCGATGATGAACATCATGACCATCGCCGTCGCGCAGTACGCCGGCTTCTTTACGGGAATGACGCAGGGGATCAAGAACATCCTCAACGTCGCCGAGTGGATTCTCTCGACGCCGGTGCTCTTCTACAGCGGCTGGGTCTTCTTCCGGGGGGCCTACTATGGCATCCGTACCCGGTCGGTCAACATGGACATCCTCGTCGCGACCGGGGCGTCGCTGACCTATCTCTACTCCATCTATATCACTCTCTTCGAGCTGGGCGAAGCCTATTTCGACTCGGTGACGATGATCATCACTTTCGTACTTGTCGGCAAGTTCCTGGAGGTGCTCAGTAAAAAAAGCGCCGCCGATACCCTTGATGTGCTCTCCAAGCATGTACCGGGCGAAGTGACCCTTCTTAAAGACGGTACCCAGGTGAACGTGAGCGTTAACGAGGTCGTCGTCGGCGACGTCATTTTGCTCAAGGCCGGGGAGAAGGCGGGCATCGACGGGGAGATCCTCTCGGGCGAGGGGAGCTTCGACGAATCGAGCCTGACGGGGGAGAGCGACCCTATCTATAAACGGCCAGGCGACAGCGTCGTCAGCGGCACGACGAGCATCGATGCCGTCGTACAGTATGAGGCGACGAAAGATTTCGAACATTCGACCCTGTCGAACATCCTGACGATGCTCGAACGCTCTATGGCGAAAAAACCGCGTATTGAGCAGCTGGCCAACAGGCTCTCCGAGTACTTCTCCACCGTGATTCTGCTGCTGGCTTTCGGCACCTTCCTCGTCTGGTGGTTCTGGCCGCACCCTTTCAATATCGCCTTTATGGTCGGCATCTCCGTCATCGTCATCGCCTGCCCCTGCGCCCTGGCGCTGGCGACACCGGTGGCAACCCTGGTCGGCCTGGGGCAGGGAGCGAAGCGGGGCATCCTCTTCAAAGAGGCGGCCCAGCTCGAGACCCTGGCGCAGACCGATACCCTTGTGCTTGATAAAACAGGCACCATTACCGAGGGGCGGCCGCAGGTCGTCGATGTTCAGTGGTATGCTGCGGAGGCCGAGCTTCAGCGCTATCGCCTGAAACTCCAGGCCCTGCTCAACGCCTCCAAACACCCCGTCGCCATCGGCGTTTCCGAATACCTCAGCGGCGAAACGGAACTGACGGCGCTGCCCATCCTCGATGAGGTGCGCCAGATCGCAGCCAAGGGGATGGTCGCGCGATGCGAGGAGCAGATGCTCAGCGGCGGCAATGCCGCATTGATGCGCGACCAGGGGATCGCTCCTACCGACGAGAGTGCACATACGCTCTTCTATTTTGCCGTCGGCGAGACGCTGGTCGCCCGTTTTGAACTGGCGGACAAACCCCGCCCTGATGCGGCAGAGGCGATCCGTGCGTTGACCCATGCCGGCATCGACGTCATCATGCTGACGGGGGACCATGAACGCTCCGCGCGCAAGGTGGCTGCGGCAGTCGGTATCGAGCACTACCATGCCGAGCTGACCCCCGAAGCGAAGGCGGCTTTGGTCGCGCAGATGCAGAGCGAAGGGCATAAGGTCGTGATGGCGGGCGACGGTGTCAACGACATCCTCGCGCTGGCCCAGGCCGAGATCGGCATCGCCATGGGCAACGGCAGCGATATTGCCATTGATGTCAGCGACGTGGTCCTGATGAACGATTCGCTCACCTCTTTGGAGGAGGCGTTCAGGATCGGACGGGCGACGTACGGCCTGGTCAAGCAGAACCTCGGCCTGTCGCTGGTGTATAATGCCGTTACCGTGCCGCTGGCGATGGCGGGCTACATCATCCCCCTGGTCGCCGCGATATCGATGTCATTGAGCTCCCTGCTGGTCGTGGGCAACTCGATGCGCATCGCCTACAGCTGGAAACGCGCGGCGAAGCGCCGCTGAATAAGGAGAGACATGGACAGTTGGGTGATTATCATGATGCTGGCCGTCTCGGTCTTTCTGGGATCGCTGGCACTGCTGGGGATCATGTGGGCTATCCGGACCGGGCAGTTCGACGACAAAGAGAAGTTCCTCAACCAGGTACAGTACGACGGAGAGGACGAACTCAATGACGCCGCGAAGCAGGCGGAAAAGAAAAAGGCGATGAAGAAGAAAAAAGAGGAGTACCGGCCGGAGTAGGGTCGGGAGTGTTGTGAAACGCACCGGACGCTTTTTTTCTCTTGCCCTGGTGTATGCGCTGCTGAGTTCAGCGCCGGGCAGCGCCACTGACACCATCGAACGGTCGGGAGATGCGCTTAGCATCATGCTTCCGCTTTGCGCGGCGGCGGCAACCGCCTACCATCATGACGGCGAGGGGGCGCTGCAGTTCACGGAAGCGTTCGCGACGACCATGGGGGTCACCTACGCGCTCAAGTACAGCATTGATAAAAGGCGTCCCGATGGCAGCGATCAAGACGCCTTTCCCTCCGGCCATACGGCTGCCGCGTTTTCCGGGGCCTCATTTCTGCAACAACGTTATGGCACGCCTTATGGACTTCCGGCTTATCTGGCAGCCGTTTATGTCGGTTGGAGCCGTGTGGAGGTAAAGGCCCACGCCGTTGAGGATGTGCTTGCCGGAGCCGCAATCGGGATCATCGGCACGTACCTGTTTACCAAGAGGTTCAAGCGGGAGATGTCTCTTGTCCCCGTGGTTGGCAATAAACAATTCGGTCTAGTGTTTCAAAAAAAGTTTTGAGGATCAATAGGGTGGTAACAAAGTGGCACGCCCGGAGGAATTCAGATCCCCGATACCTCGGTAGCGGACTTCTACACAAAATCTTGGGATACTATGGTTTTGCATTGCCATTGATTTTAGATTTTTTCTCATCCATATATTTCCGATACATGATCCAATTAACCCACAGTGATTCTGACAGGACGTGGATGCTGTCATCACCGTGATCAATGACGAAATCCTTTAGGTTGTCTTCATATCTCACTTGTCTCGGTACCACATTGTAATCCAGCCACAGATATTCTTCATGTTCGTTATCGTCAATTTGCCAGGAATTAAAGTTCTTATCTATGCATGCTTCCACATGCAGTTTGTAATCATGATGATCACTCAGGGCAATACATTCGCTTTTTAAACTTTGGCTGGCTTCTTCTATAGACTTGTACTTTTTCGTCTCCCTTTTCATCCGACGTTTGAACGCAAAAATCTTGTTCATGCATTTGACATGCAAATCGAATTTTTTAGAATACGCTTCGTCCAACTCGATTGCAAAAAACACTTCAGGCTTTCCTAGTCGTATCAGTTCCCGGGACATGCCCAAAAACAATGCATTTGCGGCAATCTCTTCATAATCGATATAGTTTTTGACATCGGGCAGCATAAGCTCCTCTTGCATTTCATTCATGAGCCAATTCAGTGGACTGATTTTGATATCATCTTCTCTGCGACAGGTGGCGGCATTCGCCGCTCCCGATACGCTTGGGGAATATTTTCCTCTGAAAACAGATACATTTTGGCTTCGTTTACCCACAAGAAGCTTGGAACTTTCACCATTACGGCAAATCACCAGACAACTCAACCCTAAATGATTTTCAACCATTGTTTCTTCGAGCTGATTGAGTCTTTTTCCCGGCATGCCCGGTTCCAAAACATCACGTACCGTTGTGTTGTGGATGATGCCGACATCAGCCATCATATTCGTAACAAGATAATTAAAATAAAAAGAGTTCTCCATTTTTATCGTAATGTTATCGGCACTCTTTTCAATCCCCTTTACGCGTAACGTCACTCCGTTATAATTGGATTTATTTGTCGCCTGATGGTAAAACTTTTCCTCTAGCTTCACTTTGGCCGATGCTGCAATAATCCATGGTAAAGCGTAGTGGTTGTTATCGTTGTGGAATAGAAGATTATCAATGGTAAAAGAGGGGTATTGAGGTTTGATCAAATAAATTGATCTGGTTAAAACCTGATTCTTACTGTCCATAATGTCAGTGATTGCCTCCGCCGTATAGCGGCTGCCGTCATTTTCATTCGATAAAATCCGAATCAGATCAGGGTAATGTGCCTCATATTTTTCAATGAGTTCTTTGTGACTGGTTGTAAATAATTGGTCTTCATCTTTATTGGTCTTGCAAAATAAGTACCACAGTGTAGGGAAAAATAATACAAACAATACGTACAGATTGTTTTCGAAAACACTGGAAACCCTATGAGCGAAATTAGCCATTATACGGGTTATTTGGAGTATTGGACTTTCTGTGTCATTCACCTTCATGTCATCGTCAATAAGAGCTTGTTGCAATGATTTTTGAGCCATCATTGAAACATTCGTATCTGTGTTGACTTGTGTTGTATTTCCTGACTGAAACAGAACAATGAATCCAGCAATGATCAGAATAAAATAGATCCACAATATTGATCTCTTTTTCTTTTGACTGTATTGAGATATCGTCGCAAAAAATGTATCTTTGTCAAGACAAGACATCATTTTTAAATTCACCCTTGTTTTCAAATACACCCTTTTAGTAGTTAAGACGGATAGCACTCGCATCATCTGATTTTTTGAATCTTGGAAACTTTTGCAGCATGGAGTCGTCTTCTTCAATTTTTCTGATTGCTTCAACGATATCAACAAGGCTATGCCCGAACAAATCTCCGATTGAAAAATAGCCATACGTATCCACAACAGCACTAAACCCGTCAGTACTCAAGAGGATTCTATCATTTTGCTGAGGATTTAATACGGTCTTGTCGATGAAGTTTGAACATTTTTTTATCCCTTCACTGTCAATCGTCAAGGCACCGTACCCATCTTCGGTATTTATCAATGATCGATGCTTCTTCAACAAACTTTTTATTTCATCATCAGAGATTGGGGCAATCTTCATTTTTGTTAGGATGAGGTTGTCGAGTGCACAAATTTTCGGTTCATTGAAAATGGAGTATTCGTCACCCTTTGTGGAATAGTATGCTTTGCAGTCACCTAATCTGCTTACTTCGACTTGCCCGTTGTCCAAATTTCTAATTAAAACCATGCTGGCAGAAGGCAGTTCATACTTCGGTAATGTGAATGTCCCTACTATCCCCATGTAAAGTTTTTGGATTTCGGACAATACATTTTCAATTAATATCTTTGTAGTAAGTCCGCGGGCATACTTTTCTTTGAATAATTTTATAAACATCTGGACAAACCATTTAGCATCGCTTTCAGCATGAGGAATATGATTCATCCCCAATCCTGTCGCGCCGTCTAACAGCAAATAGTAGGCATCATTAGTATCAAAGCCATCTTCGTTGGGTTTGTCACTTGAACCTGAACGGGATATATATTCAATTGATTTATTTAGTGTCATTTTTTTTTATTCAAAATACATTTTATGCCAGCAGCATAGAAGAGTCCAGTGAAGTTTTACTGATAGTGATGAGCTTACTCAATCCCTCTGTATAATCAGCTGAAGAGAAAGTAGTGGCACGCCCGGAGGGATTCGAACCCCCGACTCCTGGTACCGGAAACCAGTGCTCTATCCAGCTGAGCTACGGACGCATTTATAAGTGAAGAGCGAAATTATAGCCTAGAATCTTTAAGGGAGGTAAAGGGCGCGCAATGGAGGTTGGGCGAATGCCTAATCCGCCTTTGAAAAGTGGATGATTTTCCCCTCTTTGGTAATGGTGATCCCTGTCCCTTTCTGTTTTTGCCATGCGTTGTGCAGGGCAACGAGGAGGGCAAGATCGGGGCGTTTTTGCGTGATGACCGGCTTGAAAAATTCGGCCTCCTCGAAGATCTCGGCATGTGTATCCTGCTCAAAGCCCATCGATACCAGCCCCCTTGGGTGAGAAAGCCCGAGTGCCACGGCGATGGAGTGGAGGCTCGCTTCGTCCTTGCGCTCTATCGCTTCGTCGTAGATACAGTAGGCTTCCAGGGGGTTTTGAAGGTAGCACTGGTAGATGGATGCGAGATCCGCAATATAGAAGAGATCGTCGGTGAGCTGTTTGTAGGCTTCACCCCGGTCAGCCTCCGGGCCGAAATTCAGTGATGCGATATCACTCCCGGCCTGGTGGAGCAGGGCGCTGCCGATCACGACGAGCCATTCGGCCATGGAAAGCGTATCGATCTCCGCATCGCGGCCGATAATGATAACAGGCCCGACCCGTTCATTCCGAAACGCGATGCCCTTTCCCGTGACGTCGATAATAGGCGGGAGCGGATCGACCCCGAAGGCTTTGAGGTGGTCTTCCATAAAGGTTTTGGTTTTTTCGAACATCGGGAGAGCTCCGCGCAATTTTTGCGCTATTGTACCTTCATCATCGCCAAAAAGTGATGAACCGGTAAGGATGGCCAGTAAGGTATCAAGGTCAAAGATGAAAATCGAAGTGGGCCGCCTTCCCCTTACAGAAAAGAGCGGCCGGGTGTGAAAGGTTACGGGGCTAGATTGATTTTAAAGACGCCCTGTGCCTCTTCGGAAGCGCTGATGAGTTTCCAGCCTATGGTTTCATTACTGTCATCCTTGCTCGCATAGACTTTCCAGCGGTAGATCGCACCGTCTTGCAATGCAGTCGTACCATTGTATTCGACCGACGTAACACTGCTGTCCATATCAATTAGTTTCGTCAGGTTTTCATCACTCCTGGAAAACAGTGCAAAATGTTTCATGCTAATGCTCCTTTAATTTTGGTCGAGGTGAGTCACCGCTTGACAAAGGTGCGTGATGGTTAGCAGATGATCAATTAACTTGTCGGGTTTTAAAGCGATCTTTTTCACTCTGTTTTTTTGAACGTTATTTTTGATGAATATCTATAGGGTAAGTGTCGTAAAGTCGGCATTTGCTTTTTGCGGGGAGTGGCGTTGGGATAGAAGAGACAACACCCCGATCACAGGTGTTGTCGATCGTCGTTGATTTTCTGAAACGTTGTGAAATAGCTTACCTTAGCTAAATCAAGATCGGTATGACACATGACGTACGTGTTGGATACTTGGAAAATCGTTTAACAGTAGTAAGAATGTTTGTGTGGATTGTATTCTTGAAAGTAAATGGTGCGCCCGGAGCGATTCGAACGCCCGACCGCTGGTACCGCAAACCAGTGCTCTATCCAGCTGAGCTACGAGCGCACACCAGTTATCCGTTTAAGGAGGCTGAAATTATAGCTGTAAAAGCTTATAGTTTTTTTAAAAATCCTGCTTCTGAGCCAATTCCGTCAAAAAAGTCTCCATATCGTATTTACTGCGGTATTCCGGCGTCATAATGTGAATAAGAACGTCACCGAGATCGACGACGATCCATTCGCCGCTTTCATCCACCTGGTTGAACTGTTCGCCCGGCTTGAGGTCCTTCTTCAGATAGTCCAGAAGGGCGTGGGTATGGCGTTCACCCAGGGAGGTGGCGATGATGACGTAGTCGACGAAGTAGTCCCGCTCGCGGAGATCGAAGAGTTCGATCGCCTCCGCTTTGTTGCGGTCAAGTACGTCAATAATTTTCTCTAAGCGTTTTTGCACTGAATATCCTTGTAATAGTTTTCAATTTCTTCCCGGACGCCGTCGGGGATGAGGTGGGTCTTTTCCAGCGCCCGGAGTTCGGTCGAGCTGACGTCGACATCGACGTCCAGGCGCAGAAAGTTAGCGGGAACGTGACTGCCCGACCGGCTGGCCACGACCCAGGTGACCATCCGGTTCAATGCCTCATACTCATGCCACTTCGTCAGCGTATCGATGTTGTCCGCCCCGATGATGAGGAAGATGTCGGGATCGAGCGCTTTGAAATGGCGGACGGTCTCGATCGTCGGAACGGGACGCCCCGCTTCGATTTCGAAGGTGCTGACACGGACGCCATCCATAGAGGCAAAAATGCGCTCAAGCCATTTCAGACGCAGTTCCGGCGGGGCATGCGTGCCGCTTTTAAAAGGGTTGACGTATGCCGGAACGATATAGAGCGTTTCGATCGGCAGGGTCTCCAGTACCCGAGTAACGACGGCGGCATGCCCGGCATGGGGAGGATCGAAAGAACCGCCGAAAATCGCTATCGCCATGGCCCCGCTTTTTAACGAAATTATATCTTAGCTTGGGTAAAATCACGCACAATCATAACTCTAGTGAAGGACGACACTGCATGGAGCTTCTCAATATCAAAGATCTGGACCTGCAGGACAAAAAAGTATTTATCCGCTGTGATTTCAACGTGCCGCTGGATTCATTCGGGAATATTTCCGATGACCGCCGTATCCGTTCGGCGATAGCGACGATCAACTACTGCCTGGATAAAGACTGCGCCGTCATCCTTGCATCGCACATGGGACGTCCGAAGGGCGAGGTCGATCCGAAGTACTCCCTCGAACCGGTACGCCTGCGTCTGCAGCAGCTGCTCAAGCGCAGTGTCGCGCTGGCAAAGGACGTTGTCGGTGAAGATGCCATTGCCAAAGCAGCCGAACTGCCGCGCCATGAAGTCCTTCTTCTGGAAAACCTCCGTTTTGAAAAGGGCGAAACGAAAAATGACGACATTCTTGCCGAGAAGCTGGCGGGAATGGCGGATTTCTACGTCAATGATGCCTTCGGCGTCAGCCACCGCGCCCATGCCTCCGTTGAGGCGATCACCAAACATTTTGATGAGAAGCACAAGGCGGCGGGCTTCCTGCTGCAAAAAGAGATCCGCTTCTTCGGTACGCTGATCAAGCAGCCGGTGCGTCCCTTCGCGGCGATCGTCGGCGGGAGCAAGGTGTCGGGCAAGCTCGAAGCGCTGATCAACCTGCTGCCGCGCGTCGACAAGATCATCATCGGCGGAGGGATGGCCTTTACCTTCCTCAAACAGCTCGGTTATGACATTGGAAACTCCCTTGTCGAAGACGACCTGCTCGAAGAGGCGCAGAAGATCATGGACGAGGCACGCCGCCGCAAGGTGAAGTTCTATCTGCCGGTCGACGTCGTTGCTGCGCAGACCTTCTCCGCAGATGCCACGAGCAAACTCGTTTCCGCTCAGGAGATCCCGCAGGGGTGGATGGGCCTCGACATCGGGCCGGCAACAGTCCGTCTCTACCGCGAAGTCCTCAATGACGTTCAGACGGTACTTTGGAACGGCCCGATGGGCGTTTACGAGATGGAGCGTTTCGCCCGCGGCTCCAGCAAGATCGCCCACTTCGTCGCCGACTCCTACGCAACGACGGTCGTCGGCGGCGGGGATACGGCGGACTTGGTTCAGCGTATCGGTCTTGACGAAGAGATGACCTTTATCTCCACGGGAGGCGGGGCATCCCTGGAGCTGCTTGAAGGCAAAGTGCTTCCGGGTGTCAAGCCGCTCGTGATCAAGGAACACGATTGATCATTGCGGCCAACTTCAAGACGAACCATACCCGTGCCGCCACCGAGGCGTATCTGGCCAAAGTGACGACCTATATCGCCGATGCGGAGATTTCCGATGAGGTGATGGTCTTTCCGCCCGCGACGGCATTGTGCAGCAGCAAAGGCGATGTGACTGTCGGCGCACAAAACGCCTGGCCGACCGAAAACGGTGCCTACACCGGCGAGATCGGAACGGAGCAGCTTGACGAGTTCGGGATCCGGACCATCCTGATCGGCCATTCGGAACGCCGACATATCCTGGGAGAGTCCCAGGAACTTGTCGCCGAGAAATTCGCCTATTTCAAATCGCTGGGTTACCGCATCGTCTACTGCATCGGCGAACCGCTGGAGGTACGCGACGCGGGGAATGAAGCGTTGATGGCCTATCTTGCCGAACAGCTCGAAGGGATCGATCTCGGCTATGAGAACCTGGTCGTTGCCTATGAACCGGTCTGGGCGATCGGAACGGGACGGGTCCCCAGTGAAAACGAGATCGAGCTGATTCACGGTGCCCTGGCGAAACTGACGAAGGCTCCGCTGCTCTACGGCGGCAGCGTCAAAGTCGGTAACGCGGCTTCCATTCTGGCACTGAAGCATGTGGACGGGGCACTTGTCGGAAGCGGCGCGCTCGATCCGGATGATTTCTGCAAAATGATCGCCACGGCGAAACAAATTAATAAACAGGAGGTTTAATATGTTGATGAAAGGCAAAAAGGGTCTGATCGTCGGACTGGCAAATGACAAATCTATCGCGTACGGTATTGCAAAGGCGTGCCATGAGCAGGGGGCGGAACTGGCGTTCACCTACCTCAACGATGCGCTCAAAAAACGTGTAGAACCCATCGCCGAGTCGTTCGGCTCGGACAAAGTCTATGAGCTTGACGTCTCCAACCCTGATCATATGGATGCGATTGCAGGCCTGATCGAGAAGGATATGGGCAAGATCGATTTCCTCGTTCACTCCGTCGCTTTTGCACCGAAAGAAGCGCTGACCGGCAGTTTCCTGGAGACTACCAAAAGCGCGTTCAACATCGCCATGGAGATCTCCGTCTATTCGCTGATCGACCTGACGAACAAGCTCCAGCCGGTGCTGGCGGACGATGCATCGATCCTGACGCTGAGTTACCTCGGCGGACCGAAATACGTTGCCAACTATAATGTAATGGGTGTCGCGAAGGCGGCCCTGGAGTCAACGGTTCGCTACATGGCGGTCGACCTTGGGACGAAGGGACAGCGCGTCAACGCCATCAGCGCCGGTCCGATCAAGACCCTTGCTGCGGCGGGCATCGGCGACTTCAAACAGATCCTGCGCTGGAACGAACTCAACGCTCCGCTGAAGAAGAATGTTACAATCGAAGAAGTAGGGAATTCGGCGATGTACCTGCTGAGCGACCTTGCATCAGGCGTATCGGGCGAGATCCACTACGTCGATGCCGGCTATAATATTATGGGGATGGCTGCTGTCGAGAAGAACGCTGAGGGCAGAACGGTCCTCTGCTGGGACGAAAACAAGTAATCTTTTACCGAGGAGAGCGTTAGGCTCTCTTCATCTTATTTATAGAAGGTGCCCTCTACGGTGCCAACCCATCCTAATTCATTTTCCTATGACCGGCATTTCATTGAGTTTGTCAGAGTGCAACGGTTTCGTACGTCTTTTTTCTTTCTCATCAAGGTAGCGGTCCCATTTGTCATAATAGTATTGTAGTGTGAACCATTTACGGAAATCAGATTCAGAGTCGGCTTCTTCCTCCGTCTTCTCTTCCGATTCTCCAGCAGTGGTTACTTTTGCCGTAGCATTCGTATCCATCAGAGGAGCCGTATTACCATTGACTTTTTCCGGATCAGTAGTATTGACCGGCGAGCTCTCCAGTTCGGCAGCCGACTCCGGCTCGGTATCGGACGGCGCAGCTGTCTCGTCCTCTTCTTCATAGGCACGCTGGAGAAAGCCTTTTTTTTCAGGGTCGATCTTCCCGGAGGGGGTAATGGCATTGAGTTGAGTGTTCTGCGAGGGAGAGCTAGTGTCTATGTCAGTGGCACCTGCCGATACATGAAGGATACAACCTGTCAATATAATGGGCACAAAAAGTTTCATACTTGTTACCTTTGAGTTTTCTTGCATAGTATAGTTATATTAAACATAATCGAAGCTTTGGGAGAATGATAGACTTTTTTAATATTATCACAAAGCTATCAAGCCCGCTGTACAGGGGGTTTGGGCGGTGTAAAAATTTCTTTTGAATTACAGAATTTTTTAAGATTTGTGTGTTAGAATGGACGGCGACGAAACTTAAACATAGGTCAAGCTTAACTTGAAGGAGAATGAATGAAGTTAGTCAAAATGAGCCTGGCAGCAGCTATGCTGATGGGTGTTAGTGCGTTTGCGGTTGACAATGTTAAGATCAGCGGTGACGCTCAGGTTTTCTATAGCACATGGGATGCTGATGGTAAAGGTTACGATGCGGTTGCATCTGATCCGAGTGGTGCTCTTTTCGATAAAGACTCTTCTGCTGCAGATGCTGCGCTTCACCTGAGCGTTAGTGCTGATCTGCTGCCGATCGTTTCTGCCGGTGCTACTTATACGGCTATTTCAAGCCTCGGACTCGAAAACAACTTCGTTTCCAACGTTTGGGCAGGTTCTCACACTGCTGTAGCTGGTAACGGCAATAACTATGGTTCTGCTCTTGGCGGTGCTAAAGTTGAAAACGCTAGCTGGTTCAGCGAAGCATGGGCGGCGATCACACTTGGTCACACAACTGCAAAAGTCGGTCGTATGGCACTCGATACTCCGATGGCGTTCACGGAAACTTGGTCTATCGAGCAGAACACCTTTGAAGCGGCAGTTCTTCTTAACCAAGACCTCCCGGATACAACACTGGTCGCTGCATACGTCGGTAACGGTAACGGTACTGAGTGGTACGGTGACAGCCCGCTCTTCGGCCCTGGTGTAAATACAAGTAACGTTTATCAGCTTGGACTGGCAACAGGCGGTGTTGTAAATGCAGATGGTGGTTTTGCAACTTACGGTACAGACGGTGCATACGCATTCGCTATCGTCAACAACTCGTTCAAGCCGCTGACGGTTCAGGCGTGGTACTATGACGTTACGCGCATGGCACAGGCTTACTGGATCCAGGCTGACCTGAACATGGAAGGCATCCTGCTCGGCGGTCAGTACAACAGTACAGATACAGGCGACCTTACTACCCTGGATGCGAATACCGTTTATGCTGCAATGCTCGGTTATTCAACTGATGCGTTCACAGTCAAAGGCTCTTACTCTTCTGTAAGCGATGACAACGGTATCGTTGGTGCAGGTTTCAATACTGCAACAGATATTCGTTATGCTCAGTCTAAACTGTACACAGAAGCATGGTGGAACTACGGGTATGTTACTCGCCCGGATACAACTGCTTTCAACGTGACTGCGACAGCTGCACTTAGCGGATTCGATCTCGGTGCGTTCTATACAAGCACGTCAACCAACAACGACTTCTTCTACGGTGGCGATGTTGACATGAGCGAACTGACTCTCTCTGCAGGTACTACACTGCTGGGTGCTCTTGATGCTACACTTGTATACATCAACACAACTGCGGACGACCAAAACAATGGCGACGCTTACAACACTGTTCAGGCTTACCTGACACTGAACTTCTAATTCAGGAAGTTCTTCTTCCGCCTCCGGGCGGAACCCTTTCTTTTCTTTTTTCTTTTCCCGCTATAATTTTTCAACCCAACAAAAAGTACACGCTTTGAACCTACTCTTGCGCAAAGCAGGTTACCTGCTGCTGATGCTCCTGCTCATTACGATCATCTCTTTTTTGGCCATCCATGCTGCTCCCAACAGTTTTCTAAGCGGCGGTGAACTCAACCCGAACATGTCCGCAGAGGCTATCGATCGCCTCAAAGCCGTTTATGGACTTGATAAGCCGCTCTGGCAGCAGTATGCGGACTGGATCGTCAACATGACGCAGCTCGATTTCGGCATCTCCTTTGTCAGCGGGCAGGACGTGACCGCCGAGATCATGAAGCGTCTTCCGATCACACTGGGGATCAATATCGTCTCCTTGCTGCTCGTCTTCGCCCTGTCGCTCTGGATGGGCATCAAGGCGGCGATGCGTTTCGAGCAGAAAGCCGACCACGCCATCCGGCAGCTTTCTTTGGTCTCGTTCGCGATGCCATCGTTCTACCTGGCGCTGCTGATGATCCTGCTCTTCAGCGTCGAGCTGGAGTGGCTGCCGATCACGGGACTGCACAGCATCGGCGGACCGGAAGAGGGGGTGGCCTACTGGCTTGATACGGCGTGGCACCTGATCCTCCCCGTATTCGTCATGGTCTTCCTGGCCCTGGGATCTATGACGGTCTACGTCCGCTCTCTGACGCTGGAGATCCTCAAAAGCGACTACTACTTCTTCGCAAAGGCAAGAGACCTGCCGGAACGGACGCTCTTCCGGCGTTACATTTTGCCGAACCTGATGCCACCCGTCATTACGCTTTTGGGGCTCTCATTGCCCGGGCTCATCGGTGGTAGTGTTATTCTGGAGCAGATCTTCGGGATCGAGGGGATGGGACAGCTCTTCTACTTGAGCGCACTTAGCCGGGACTATCCCGTTATTATGGGGATTCTGATGATCACGGCGTTTCTGACGCTGCTGGGGAACATGCTGGCGGATATGCTCCTGCTGAAGCTGAACCCCTACGCGAAGCGGGGGTAAGCGTGATGGTTGCGCCGAATGAGCGTTGTGAGCTTCGGCGCGCTGAAGCGCATTAAGTCAAATTGCATTTGTCATTGAGCGTTCATTGAAAGCCATCCCGGAGGCACAAAGCCGGGAGGGATGAGCGATTCGCGAAACGACGATTTTTGTGCTACTTTTTTTAAAAAAGTGGCAAGGGTTTGTGTCTGGAGATCGGAGTTAACGGCGTCGAAGGCTTGTAGCAGTGAATGATTGACGGTCTGAGGGTTACGCTGATATTAAATTGGTAGTAAATACGCTGTAAAGGATGTTATATCGTCGGTCGACAGGCACGAAGTGCCTTATTCGCCGAACAGCGCTTCAAGGGAGGAGAGGTCCTCTTTTTTCTCTTCGGCAGGCATACCTTCTTCGGTGGTGGTCCCACCCTGCTCGACGAGCTCGATGGCGTAGCCGGTGAGCATGGAGGCCAGGCGGATGTTGATACCGCTTTTGCCGATCGCTTTGGATTTCTGGTCGCTCGGCAGGGTGACGATGGCTTTTGCTTCGCTCTCTTCATCCTCCGGGTCGCCTTCGATCGTAACGGAGCTGATGATCGCCGGGCTCATCGCACGGGCGATAAAGAGTTCAGGAACGGAGGTGTATTCGACACAGTCGATGTTTTCCCCCAGCAGTTCGTCACTGACGGCGTTGATACGAACCCCTTTGACACCGACGGTCGCGCCGACCGGGTCAACCTGTGGGTGGGTCGAGAGCAGGGCGATCTTGGCACGTTCGCCCGGGATACGTGCGCACTTTTCGACGATGACGAGCTTGTCGTTGATCTCGGGTACTTCGAGGCGGAGCAGCTCTTCGAGGAATTTCGGAGAGGTGCGCGACAGCTCGATGGAGATGCCGTTCACTTTGTCGATATTGACGCGGCGGACAACGGCATTGACGACGTCGCCGACTTTGAAGTGCTCGCCCTTGATACGGCTCTTCATCGGAAGAACGGCCTTCACCTCTTCCATTTCGATGTAGGTGTTTTGCTTGCCGTCAACGCGGGTAACGCGTCCGGAGACAATGGTGCCGATCTTCTCTTTGTACTTGTTGTACAGCTCGTTCTCGACCATGCGCTGGATATGGAACTCGATTTCGCGGAACAGTGTTGCGGCCGCGGTACGGCCGTGGGATTCGATGTCGTGCTCGATCTGGAACTCGTCGCCGACTTCGACGTCGGGGTCGACCTCGGCTTTGGCACGGGTCAGCCCGATGTAGGCGGCGGCCTCTTCGCCTTCAAGGCGTTCGTCGTCATCTTCCACAACGGTAATGGTCTGGTAGACGCGGATGCTTTTTGTCTCAGGATCGATTTCCGCATCATAGGCGAACTCCGGGTTGACCAGGCGCTTGGCCGTCTGGATAAATGCCGCTTTGACCGCCTCTTTCACGTTTTCGGAGGAGAGCCCTTTTTCGTGTGCGATCGATTCAATAATGTCCAGAATATTTTCCATAACTATCCCTGTGTGTATTCGCTAGTCGTTCCATAAAAAAATGAGGTGTGATTGTTTTTTATAGAAGGGTAGTATTATACCCAAAAAACACTAAAGTTGCCACTAAGCATACAACTTAATGCATGCTTAATCAAACGCGGGCTATAATCGCGTCAATATTAATAGCGCTGATATGAGGCGGGAGAAAGGATGAGTATGGAGCTTAAAATCGCTCGCAGTCACACCGATAAGAAACCGAAGAAAGTTGATGTCGATAAGATCGAGGGAATGGTCGAAAAAGAGGGTTCTGTGATCCTTTACTTTGACCGTGAAAACTCGCACAAGGACCTGCTGGCTCTGCAGGAACACTTCGAGAACGAAGGTAAAAGCGTTTATATGCGCGAAGTACGTTTCGGCCTTGCCGATAACGAATATATGTACGAAGTGCATATCCTCTAAGCCCTCCCGGGCACCCAAAGCATTCCCGTGAAAAAACTGTTTATCGAAACCCTCGGCTGTGCCATGAACGTCCGCGACAGCGAACATATGATTGCCGAACTCTCCCAAAAAGAGGATTATGCGCTGTGCGACACGGCCGAAGAGGCGGACCTGATCCTGATCAATACCTGTTCCGTCCGCGAAAAGCCGGTGCACAAACTCTTCTCCGAACTGGGCGCGTTCAACAAAAAGAAAAAGGCCGATGCGAAGATAGGCGTTTGCGGCTGCACAGCCTCGCACCTCGGCGAAGAGATCATTAAAAAGGCCCCTTACGTTAATTTCGTCCTGGGGGCGCGTAACGTCTCCAAGATCACCGATGTGCTGCACCGCGACAAGGCCGTCGAAACGGAAATTGATTACGACGAGTCCCAGTTCGCTTTCAGCGAGTTCCGCAGTTCGCCGTGGAAGGCTTTCATCAATATCTCCATTGGCTGTGACAAACAGTGTACCTTCTGTATCGTGCCAAAGACCCGGGGCGACGAGATCTCCATTCCCGCCGACCTGATCGTCAAAGAGGCGGAGAAAGCGGCGGCAACCGGTGCCAAAGAGATATTCCTGCTGGGGCAGAACGTCAACAACTATGGCCGCCGTTTTTCAGGTGAGCATGAGAAGATCAACTTCACCGAGCTGCTGCGCCGCGTCAGTGCCGTCGAGGGGATCGAGCGTATCCGCTTTACCTCCCCGCACCCTTTTCACATGGATGACGAGTTTATCGGGGAGTTCGCTTCGAACCCGAAGATCTGCAAGTCCATTCACGTTCCGCTGCAGAGCGGCTCGACACCCATTCTCAAGGCGATGAAGCGCGGCTATACCAAGGAGTGGTTCCTCAACCGCATTGAGAAGCTTCGCACGATGGTACCCGATGTGAGCATCAGTACCGACGTCATCGTCGCTTTCCCCGGGGAGAGCGAGGCGGATTTCGAAGAGACGATGGACGTTGTTCGCCAATCTTCCTTTGAACAGATGTTCAGTTTCAAATACTCGCCCCGTCCCCTAACCGAGGCGGCGGAGTACAGCGAAACGGTCGACCCGGAGGTTGCCTCGGAGCGCCTGATGCGCCTGCAGAGCATGCATGACGCGATGCTGGATGAAAAGTGCAAAGCATATCTGGGCCGAACCTTCACCGTCTATTTCGAAGAGCTGCGAAGCGACGGTTACGTGGCCGGGCGCAGCGGCAACAACCTTCTGATCAAAGTCAAGGGCAGCGAGGAGCTGCTGGGGCAGTTCGCGGACGTGCGCATTACCCAGACCTACCGCATGGGCCAGGTAGGGGAGCTGGTCGGCGAATAAGATGGCGGCAAAAACGAAGCGACAGTCGTTCAAGAAGGCGCTGCTTCAGAAGCTGGGCCTCTGGCTCCTCCCGCCGATCGGCGCCCTGCTGATCCGTCTCATCTACCACACCTCCAAAAAACAGTTCAACCTTCCGCAGCATGTGCCGGAGGACCCCGTCATCTTCGCCTTCTGGCACGGGGACCTGCTGCTGATGCCCTACCTCTACTACCATTTCCGCAAGATCCCCAATGCCAACGTCATGATCTCGGACCATTTTGACGGTCGGATCATCGCGCAGGTAATGCGCTTTTTCCGCCTGGGCACCATCCACGGCTCTTCCAACCGCAAGGCCGCGAAGGTGCTGATCGCGGCGATGCGCACCCTCAAAGCGGGGACGGATATCGGCATCACCCCCGACGGCCCCCGCGGGCCGCGCTATGAAGTAGCGGACGGGATCGTTGCCATGGCACAGAAGACCGGGGCGAAGGTGATTGTTTTCAACTGCGTGCCGAGCCGCTGCTGGCGTCTGAAGAGCTGGGACCGCTTCGTCGTTCCGAAACCTTTCAGCCGGTTGGCGTTTTACGCTTCCGAGCCGATCGATCTGAAAGGGCTGGAATTGGACGCGGCCAAAGACGTGGTAAAATCGAAACTGATGGAACACGCACTGGAGTAGAAAAAATGACCAAAGTCGACCTCGTCCAAAACCGACTTGACTTTCTTGACTATCTGTTGGATATCCGGGGCTATTCGGATCTGACGGTCAAGAGTTACGACGAGGCGCTGCGGGAGGCGCTCCCCCGGGTCGAAGTGGTGGAAGAGTCAGGCATTTCGGTCGTCGACCTGATGCCCTACCGGTTGATGATCGCTTCGCAGAAGCCCAGGACGATCGCGAAGAAGCTCAGCGCCTGGCGCAGCTACGTCGCCTACCTGAAAAAACAGGGACTGGCGGTGGAACTCCGCGCGGACGAAAGCATCAAAGTCCCCAAAACCCTTCCCAAACCCGTCTCCCACGCACATATCATGGAAGCTCTTGCGGTTGCTGAACCGGAGGAACGGCTCGTGGTGACCCTGCTCTATACCCTCGGGCTGCGCCTTTCGGAACTTCATGGCTTAAGCCTCGATCAGATCGGCCGGGAGTGGGTGCGCATCCGTGGAAAGGGAGACAAGGTCCGTGATGTTCCGCTGCCGCCTGCCGCCTCTGAGGCGATAGCGGCCCACCGGCAAACGTGTTCTCCACGAACTTTCCTTTGCGAGTGTAACGGCAGGCGTTTAAGCGAAAATAGTTTAAGATATCTCGTTAACAGGGCCTTTGCGCGGGTCGGCCTGAAGGTGACACCGCATCAGCTCCGCCATGCCTATGCGACCGAACTGCTCAACCATGATGCTCGGATCGCGGACGTGAGCGAACTGCTGGGCCATGCGTCGATGGCAACGACGCAGATCTATACAAAACTGGGCAGTGCCCTAAAAATGAAGCATTATCGGACCGCCCATCCGCTGTGCAAGGAGACCGATGGCATTGGCTGATTTTCTCGCCCGCTTTTATGACAAGGTCTTCATCGGCCTCTATGCGCATGACGATACCCTGCAGGTCGGTGTCGTGACGCAGACGAGACGCGGGGAGGTTCAGGTGCGGCAGCGGGTATTCTTCGCCGGTCTGGACGAAGAGGCAATCGCCTTTTTGCAAGAGGCGGTCGATCGTACCCCCTATAACTATATCGCTGTGCTGACCGATCATGAACGGTGCGGTGCTTTGCCGACCTGTTCACTCTCCAAGGCGAAGGAGATGGCGCCGATCGTCGAGCGAAGCCGGACGCTCTGCATCGATGAAGAGTGGATGAATTACTGCGACGAAGAGGTGCTTTACGGTATCCAGGCGGGATATGCGGATCTGGCACCCGATGCCATTTACACCCCCTTTGCCGTGCTGCATGCCTATTTCGAATCGATAATGGCGGGCGCGCACGCGCTTTATGTGCTGATTACGCCCGGGGGGATGAGCCTTGCGGTTGTCAAAGAGAGCCATTTGCGTTTTGCGGAGCAGTATCGCTGTGACGGGAACGGTTCCGCGGCCCCGATGGTGGAGAAAATCACGACGACGCTTGATACCTACTACGGCAAACCGTGCTGCCGCGGGGAATTTGTCGAGGCCGTTTATATCCTCGACGCCACCGGGTCGGGAGAGGAACTTGCAGCAGCATTGGAAGAGACGTTGCTGGTCGAGGCGCAGAACCGCATGGTCGATGCCGCCGCGCTTTGCGCCCAAACGTGTATGAAGGAGAACGGCTATGGATTATAGTTTTATTGATCAGGCGGTCAAAAGCCCCTTTACAGCCGCTGTCCGCCGGGTGTGGATCGGCGGGGCTCTCCTGATCGGGCTCCTGCTGGCGGCATCGGCGGCCCTGCACCTGATGAACGGGGAACTGCGTACTGCGGCACAGAAAGAGCAGCACGCCCAGGGGACGATCCTGTTGCAGACGACGCAGCTGCAAGCCCAGCAGGCGCAGTTCACGAAGAAAAAAGAGGCGTGGCAGCAGATCGTGGCCATGGACAAGCTCCTCGCGGATCAGCTTTATGATCTGCTTGACCGTATTCCCGATGACGCGGTGCTGTCGCGTTTCGCGTATGATGAGAAGCGGATCCTTTTCGAAGGAACATGCCGCCGTTTCGATGCGCTGAAGGCGGACCTCGAGCGGGGCTTGTCGGGGCGCTATGTTTTGGCCTCCGCCTCGGAGAAATCCGGCAGGTTTACTCTCCGGTTTAACGTGACGGGAGGGTTGCAGTGATACTGAGACGCCAGAGTACGAGCTTTGAATTGACCCTTTCGCTTTTCGCGGTCATTTTCCTGATCCTCGGCGTGACGATAGGTGTGCTGATCCCGGAGGCGAAAGCTTACCTGCAACTCCAGGATGACGTCCAGCGTGCGGTGGAGCACAGCGACAGGCTTCAGATGGAATATGACCGTCTTTATGAAGCAAAAGAGCAACTGGCTGCGGAAGATACCCGGCTTTCGGAGCGTTTCGAGAACAGTATTGATGCCGCACAGCTTCAGGGGTGGGTTGCAACGGTACTGGGCGATGCCCCAGTGAGCGTCACGGCAACGGACGGAGGCTTTGAGATCGCGGCGCGGGTGAAAACTCCGATGGCATTTTATACGCTGATCGGCAGCCTTGATACGGCTCCGTGGGTTTTAAAGGTCGGGCCTTCTGTTTCCATGCAGGCCGATCACGGGGCGGTACAGGTTACGTTCGCGCTTCGCCCTTTGCCGCAGCCAGCTCTCTCTTTACGGCGTTAAAGTATTCCTCGTTCGTACAGAGGTAGGGGCGGACGTTTGCGCCGATCCCCAGCACTCGGCACTCCTCACGGAAATCTTTCGGCATCGTTCGCGCTGTCAGCGGCGTCACCAATGTACATTGCGGTGTGATGCTCAGTGCGTAACGGCGTCCGATGACCAGATCGTTTTCGGTCATCATCCGCTCTTTTTCCCCCTGGCGGAGCAGGTACCCTCTCTGTTTCAGCCAACGGTCGACGGCGCGCATCAGTGCCGCACGTTCCTGCTGCCCGGTATACATCAGTATTTCCGCCTCGATGGCGGGAAGGGGCAGCGGCGGTAGGGCCGCTGCATCGCGGCTGAGAAATGCCAGCGAGTTTTGAATTCCGCTGCGGTATTGCTCCAGCAGCGGTCCCGCATGCTGTTCCCGGAAGCGGTTGCGTTTGTAGCGCGGGTTACCGTTGGAACTGTCTTCAAAGTAGCGGTAGCCTTGCCTGTCAAGCCAGGATTGCAGATCGTTTTTAGTGGTACTCAGCAAAGGGCGGACCAGCCGGTACCCCTCACGCTGCGTAACCGGGGCCATCCCCAGCAGCTCGGGCAGTCCGGCCCCCTTGCACAGCTGCATCAGCAGCCACTCCAGCCGGTCATCGAGTTGGTGTGCCGTCAGTAGGACAGTATAGCCGTGCTCTGTGATCAGTGTGTCAAAGAAGGCGTAGCGGATACGGCGGGCTTCCGCCTCGAAGTTTTCCCGGATCGTTTCGGCGTCATGGACGTAGCATGCCTTACCGTACTCTTCCGCGAGGGCAAGGGCATGGGCGGCTTCCGTATCGCTCTGTGCACGCGAATGGTAGTTGACATGGGCGATATCGAAAGGGATCTTTTCGTTCAGCAGCAGGTAGAATAGGGCCGTGGAATCGATGCCGGCGGAGAAGGCCAGCAGATTCTTCCCTGCTTTTAAATGTTCGAGGGTCTGTGCCTCAAGCATGGCCCGTAACGGTTGCCGTCAGTGTCTCCCCGACAAGCTCAGTGATCTTGGCGCGGTAAGGTACGCCGAAAGAGAGTGCTTCGTCGAGGGCGTTGTCGTTGACGTAGATCTCGCCGTCGATCTCGGGGGCCCAGCGCAGGTCGCGGGCGCTGAGGAGGTACTCGTGTTCGTCGCTCTCGCCGTCGATAACGAGAACGATCTCGCGGCCGACCATCTTCTGGAGGGAGACAAGCTTGGCCTCTTCGGCGATGGCGCCCAGGATCTCGGCGCGTTCCGCAATCGTCTCCGCATCGACCTTGTCCGTACGCTCATAGGCACTTGTGCCCTCCTCATCGGAGTAGGCGAAAACATTGATCCGGTCAAACCCGAAATCGCGGGCATAATCACACATTGCCCGGAAGCTTTCATCCGTTTCGCCGGGGTGGCCGACGATGAAGCTGGTCCGTACGAAACTCTCCGGCAGCTTGCGCATGTAATCGAGCAGCATCTGCGTCTGTTCCCGACCGGCACCGCGTTTCATAATTTTGAGCATAGCGTCGTCGATATGCTGGATCGGCATGTCGAAGTAGTTGTGGAAGGTCGTTGACTTCGCGATTGTCTCCAGCAGTTTCATCGATGTCGTCGTTGGATAGAGGTAGAGAATGCGTGCACTCTTAACCCCTTCGATCAGTTCAATGCGCTTGATGAGCTGAATAAGCCCGTCTTTGAACCCTTGGTCGCGCAGGAAGGAGCTTGAGTCCTGGGAGATGAAACTGAAGTCGTAGTACCCCTTTTTGACGAGCCCTTCGACTTCGGCGGCGATGCTCTCCAGGGTACGGGAGTGGAGCTTGCCTTTAAAGGAGGGGATGGCGCAGAAGGAGCAGCTCTGGTTGCACCCCTCGGAGAGTTTGATGTAGGCATGGTAGGTCGAGCCGGTGACGACACGCTCGGCGCCGTCGATGAGGTAGACCTCCTCGCTGAAGCGGCTCTGTTTCGCGGCCAGGAGTTCGTCGATCTTGTCGTAGTCGCCGACGCCGGTGAAGATGTCCACTTCGCTGAGCTCCTTGCTCAGCTCCTCTTTGTAGCGTTCGCTGAGGCAGCCGGCCATGACAAGGACCGAGTGCTCCTTGCGGGAGGCATCGAGGCTCAGGACCGTATTGAGGGACTCCTCCTTTGCCGCGTCGATGAAGCCGCAGGTATTGACGATGATGACGTCGGCGTCTTCGCTTTCGGGCGTCAGTTCATACGATTGGAGCCGTCCCATCATGACTTCGGTGTCGACGAGGTTCTTCGTACACCCCAACGAGACGATATGCAGTTTTTTTGTACTCATGCTTTGCCTGTGAGAGGGCACAGCGGTTTTCCCCATGCCCTTTATTATAATTACGCAATTATACCGAAAGGGGACGCGTGGAGTTTGATGTAGCCATTCTCGGCAGCGGCGCGGCGGGTCTGATGGCCGCGGCACGCCTGAGCGAACGGGGCGGTCTCTCTGTTTGTGTCGTTGAGGGCAATGCGAAACCCGGGGCGAAAATCCGCATCAGCGGGGGCGGGAAGTGCAACCTTACCAATGTTTCGGTCTCCGAAAACAACTATCTCGGAGATGAGACACTGGTAAGGAGTGTTCTCAAACGTTTTGACGAGCATGCATTGCTGAAATGGGTGCGGATGCGGGGCTGTGAGCCTGTTGTCCGCAAAGCACGTTACTATTTCTGCCCCCGCAGTGCCCAGGAACTCATCGATATCCTGATCAAATCCGCCGAAGGGGTCCGCTTCTTCCTCGGACACAGAATCGAGACGGTCCGGCAGAAGGAAAATGGCTTTATCGTTACGACGGATAAAACGACACTCAAGGCACGCAACGTGATCGTCGCCACGGGAGGGGTCAGTTACGCTTCCGTGGGCGCGACGGACATTGGCCTGAAGATCGCTGAAAGTTTCGGGATCGAGACGGTGCCTTTCCGTCCGGCCTTGGCGGGGATGACACTGCAAAAAGAGCAGTTCTGGATGAAGGCGTTGACTGGAATCAGTTTTCCGGTGACGATACATGTCAGCGAAAAACGTCTCAGGGAGGATATGCTTTTTGCCCACCGTGGCATCAGCGGTCCGGCCGTCCTGTCCGCGTCGCTCTACTGGGAGAAGGGGACGATCACGATCGATTTCCTAGACGGCCTTTCTGTCGAAGAGGTGTTGAAACGGGGTGGGAACAAAAAAATTGCCACTGCTATTCCGCTGCCGAAACGTTTTGTAACAGCGTTTCTCGATATGCTCGGGGTGGCGGATAAGCCCTGCAGTACAGTGACAGCAGAAGAAAAAGTAATGCTCAAAACATTGAGCACCTATACGTTCGCCCCGGCCGGGACCTTCGGGTTTACGAAAGCGGAGGTGAGCAAGGGCGGTGTCGCCTGCAGTGCGCTGAAACCTTATTCATGTGAGAGCAGAGGCGTACGGGGGCTCTATTTTGTCGGGGAGGTCGTCGACGTTACTGGCGAACTCGGCGGCTACAACTTTCAGTGGGCCTTTGCAAGTGGACGGTGTGCGGCGGATCACATCGGGGCGGTTTAAAGTTGCGTTAAAATCGCAGTGGGTATAATCAGGGAAACACAGCAGGTGTTATACTGTAGTAAAAGGTGTACTATGCTTAAAAAAATCATGCTGCCGGCGTTATTGGTTCTGGGAATGAATGCCTATGCCGAGGACGCAAAAGGTCTTCTCGGTGTGGAAGTCGGTTATATTAATACGAAGTACAACACGCCGGGGACCGCGGGTACGGAAACAAGTCAAGTGGGTATGATGTCGGGCGGTCTGAAACTGGGGGCGGAGAGCCGCCACTACCGCGTATTTATCGACAGCAGTTTCTGGTATGCGGATGACCAGTACAAGAAAGCCGGCAAGGTCGGCGGGGCACTGCAGTATCTTCTGCCGATCGGGGATGTGTTCAATATTTTCATGGGCCTCAACGGTGGTGTGATTAACTCTGCTGGCGATACGGACGTTGATCCCTACTATGGTGCGGACCTCGGTTTCAACCTCAACCTGAGCGAAAGTTTCGGGATCGAAGTGGGCGGACGCTTTTGCGACGTGGCGAATTCGAACAAAGACAGTGTTGTGACAGACTTCATTCAGGGATATGTCTCTGCAATCTTCAAATTCGACAGCGATTATTAATGCGCTGTCAGTGCAGCGGTAGCTCCGCTGCACTGCATCTACAAAGCATTTTTTCATAATGCGACGGTTTCTTCCCTATCTCAGGGAGGCGGTAATAGGCTATAGAGACCGTACTTCCCATCACGATTCAGGAACATAGAATGATTCGAAAAATTGCCCTGGGGCTTTTGCTCGCTGTCGGTCCGTACATCATGGCCGAAGAGAACAGCTTCTCCTCCATTTTCGGTGTAGAAGCTGGTTATGTCGAGACGAACTATAATGCTCCCGGTTCGGCGGGTACGGTGTCCGAAAACGTTTCAACAGGGTATGTCGGTTGGAAATTGGGCGGCGAGGAGGGTGACGTCCGATTTCTGCTCGACGGAGCTATCTGGCACACTGACGATTACAACTACGCCGGCCGCATCGGGGGATCATTGCAGTACGTCTACCGTCCGTCCAAAACGTTCGACCTCTTTTTCGGTGCGGATTTCGGGGGCGCGAATTCCGTCGGGAGGACGAACGTCAATCTCTATTACGGCGCGGAAGGCGGGCTTGACGTGGCTCTTTCTGGAGGGTGGTGGCTGCAGGCAGGCGGGCGGTACGGCGATGTCGACGAAGGCAGCGATGATCAATGTCTCCGTGACTTTTCTCAACTCTTTCTAGCCGTCATCTATAAGTTCGGGGAGAGTTGATAGATGCTCCGTTGCGATGATATGCCACAGGGATTCTTCCGATGATCGAAACGCCGTATGTAAGTGTCGACGGCATCGTCGAGCTCTTTGACAGTGAGGGGCATTTTTCCGGCATCGTGCTGATATCGCGGAAAAACCCACCTTATGGTTGGGCACTTCCCGGCGGATTCGTCGATATCGGTGAAACGGTCGAACAGGCCGTGCGCCGCGAGATGAACGAAGAGATAAGCCTGGATGTACAGGTGGATCGGCTGCTGGGTGTCTACTCGGACCCTACCCGCGATCCGCGTTTTCATACGGTATCGGCCGTTTTCGTCTGCAGGGCAACGGGAGTGCCGCGGGCGGCTGACGATGCGAAAGAAGTTCGAGTCGTCTCACGCGATGAAGCGCAGGCCTTGCCACTGGTCTTTGATCATCAGCGGATTGTGGAAGACTACCTTTCAGGAAAGCAGTGCGTGACCTACTGAGCTGTCGCCATCGATGCCTCAGAAAGGAGTGGCTATAATTGCGTAATTTTTTTCAAGGCGATTGCGATGTTGACATTTAGTGACCTGCTGCTCAAACTGCAGCAATTTTGGAAGGAACAAGGCTGTAATATCGTCCAGCCCTACGATATCCCGGCCGGCGCGGGGACCTTTCACCCCGCAACCTTCCTCCGTTCGCTTGATTCGACGCCGTGGTCGGTAGCCTATGTCGCCCCCAGCCGCCGTCCGACGGACGGGCGCTACGGCGAGAACCCCAACCGCCTGGGAAGCTACTACCAGTTTCAGGTCCTGATCAAGCCGAGCCCGGACAATATCCAGGAACTCTACCTCAAAAGCCTGGAGTACCTCGGACTGAATCTCAAAGAGCACGATATCCGCTTCGTCGAGGATAACTGGGAATCACCGACACTCGGGGCCTGGGGCCTTGGATGGGAAGTGTGGCTCAACGGGATGGAGGTGACGCAGTTCACCTACTTCCAGCAGGTCGGAGGTGTCGCCTGCGACCCGGTTGCCGTCGAGATCACCTACGGCACGGAGCGTTTGGCCATGTATCTTCAGGGCGTTGATACGGTCTTTGACATTGTCTGGAACGACAAGGTGAACGGCGGAGCCGGAGAAGGTGCCCTGGGGCAAAACGCATTCGGCAAGACGCTCTACCGCGATATCCACAAAGAGGGGGAGATCGAGTTCTCCAAATACAACTTTGAAGTGGCGGACACGGCGATGCTCTTTGCCGACTTCGATGCGAAGGCTGCGGAGTGCAAGCGTGCCCTCGATGCGGAACTTCCCCTCCCGGCCTATGACCTTTGTATGGCGGCCAGCCACACCTTCAACACCCTTGACGCGCGTAAGGCGATCTCCCAGACCGAACGTGCCAACTACATCCTCAAGATCCGTGAACTGGCCAAGGGGTGCGCGGAGCTCTACAAAGCCCAGGAAGCGGAGCGGCTCGCACGCGTAAAGGCGTAATCTTTTTCCTATGAAACTCATCGGCCAGATCGAGAAGATCTTCTACGAGGACGAGGGCTTCTTTGTCGGCGTACTCGGGACGGGCGAGAAGATCAGCGGCCACTACTTTGAAAGCAGCGTCGGCAGCATCGAAAATGCGGCCGTCACCCTTGAGGGTGAGTATGTTGAGCACCCCAAATACGGCCGCACCTTTAAATTCCATACCCTCAACGTCAATCAGCATGAGCTTTTTTTCTTTCTCAACCGTGTCGTAAAGGGATTCCCGAAGAAGGTGACGGCGGAGCTGATCGAGCGCTTCGGTGAAGAGGGAGTGATCGAAATTCTCGACAACGACATCGAAAAACTGACGGAATTCGCGGGCATCAAACAGAAGCGTCTTGAACGGATACAGGGGCGCTGGAAGCAGTTCCGTTCCATGCGCGAATTGGGGAGCCTTCTGGCCCCCTATAATGTAACCCCCGCCATGTTGACGACAATCGCCGGCGCGATGAAAGAGGTCAACGATCCTGTTGCGGCGATCCGAAGGAATCCCTATATCCTGACCAATGTAGAGGGGATCGGGTTTAGGCGTGCCGATGAGCTGGCGCTGAAAATGGGGGTCTCCGAAGCGGATGAACGGCGTCTCGCCTGCGCCATGGAGTATGCGATCGCACAGCGCTGCGAACGCGAAGGCAACAGCTGCCTGGGTAAAGCGGAGTTGTTTGCAGAACTGGATGTCCTGCTGCAGGAGGGGGCGGTCCCGCAGCGTTATGAGGCCGTGCTGGGAGAACATATCGCGGACGAGTCGATACGTCCGCTGAGCGGAGAACTGCTTGCCCCGGTACGGCTGTACGAGGCCGAACGCTTCATTCACGAGGAGTTTCGTCGCCGTTTGAAACGGCACGACGAACCGTTGACAGGCGATCTCGAGGCCTTTTTGGCGGAGGCGTCCTTTACGCCGGGGTCGGAGCAGCGCGAAGCGCTCGAGACGCTTAACGGAGGAACGCGGCTGCTCTGTCTGGTGGGATACGCCGGGACGGGGAAGAGCACGACGGCAAAGCTGCTGCTGGACCTACTGGCAGAGCGGCATGGACATGAACAGATGATCACCTGTGCGCTCAGCGGCATTGCTTCGCAGCGTATCGGGGAGGTGAGCGGGTACGAGAGTGCGACGATCCAGAGCCTTTTGGTGCGCTTCGAAGGCCGCGACGCCATGCCCTACAAGGTCGTTCTCATTGATGAAGCTTCTATGATCAACGCGCCGCTCTTCGCCCGGCTGCTCAGCAAGTGCCACCGGGACGCGACGATCATCATTGTCGGTGACGACGCCCAGCTCCCTCCGATCGGTGCTGGGGACGTGCTGGGTGACATCATCCGTTTCAATCTGATGCCGGTGGTGACGCTGACGAAGATCTACCGCCAAAGCGAGACACAGGCGATCCCGGCCATCGCCGATGCCGTGCGGCACAGCGAGATCCCCGCACTTTTCGGTGATTACGACGACTTCCGGTTCTTGCCGATCGCTTCGCGGGAGTTCCCTGACCGCGAGGCGCATGCCGGGGCGGTGTTGGCCGCATTGGCGGAAGCAGCGGTGCAGGCGATCCCGGCATGCCGCGAACACCTGAAACAAAAAGAGCTCTATGCCTACCTTACGGCCTTCCAGGTGATCAGCCCGATGAAGGGCGGGACCCTCGGCACGGAAAATCTCAACCGGGTGCTGCAGGAATACTTCAACCCCTCTCCCCGCCAGACGGTCCAGCGGGGCGACAGACGGTTTGCACTGATGGACAAGGTCGTTCACACGAAAAACGACAACATGCCCGCCTGGAGCCAGGAGGGGTACAAAGCGGAAGCCCCTTCGGAGAAGCATCGCATTTTCAACGGGATGCTGGGGCTGCTGTTCCGGATCGACGAGGAGGCGGAGCAGGTCTACGTCGTCTATCCCCTTGAAGAGATGGTCGTCTGCTACGACTACACGCAGCTCACTTCCCATCTGATGCTTGCCTACGCCCTGACCGTGCACAAAGTCCAGGGGATGGAGTACGGCACCGTTGCGATGCCGTTGACCTTCAGCCACTACGCGATGCTGGACCGGAAACTGCTCTATACGGCGATCACCCGTGCGAAAGAGCACTGCTTGATCGTCGGTGAGACGGATGGGTTTACTCGCGCTCTGCTTCGGGGGGAAACCGTATCGCGCCGTACGGTGCTGCAGTATCTGGCAGACGTACATTAGAAGATTCGGGGTTCAGCCAATGCAATAGGCTGACCGAAACGGCAGAATGTGCGGGTGGGGACTATTCGCCGATGCCTTTGAAATAGTGCCGGGCGTCGGGCAGACTTTTGCGGGGGATCTGCACGAGAACGGGGCTCTTCGCCGGATCGAGCCAGCGGATGATCTTTGCGAGCGAAGTCGCCGGCATCGACGTGCATCCGGCGGTTCCGGCACCGGCGCCTCTTTCGATATGCAAAAAAATGCAGGAGCCGCGCCCGGCCTCGCCTCCCCTATTGTGCTCGACGACAACCCCCTGCCGGTAAAGCCCGTCTTCCCGTCGCATCCACTCGAAACTTCCGAAGGCGTGTTCCGGCCGAACGCGGACAATACTGTTATAGGCTTCTGCACGGCTGTCGTCGACGCAAATGAGGTCCGGCGTGGCCTGGAGGTAGGGCATAGCTGTTGCGGTTTTGTCCGCATAGCCGAAGACCGGACCCAGGGCAAAGATGCCGGCGGGTGACCGACCGTCCCCTTCATGTTTGACCGGGTCGGAGGGGGCATGGGGCAGCGCTATGGACCCGATGCCCCAGCCGAGTCCGTTTCGACCGAGGTTGACGGTGATGCTTTCGCCGACCGGTTCCCATCCGCCGGAAACAGCGGCGTAACGCTGCAGGAGCGCAGTGGAACGGTTCATGTCTTCCGACACGACGAGCAGAAGCTGGTCGTGCGCGTAGACTGTCACACTTATCACATAAGAAAACAGATAAATCATATTTGCAAAACGTAACATCTCGTGGTACACTTACCTCATAACGATAAAATGGTGATTACATCATAACATAGACGGCAGGGACGCAGATGAATTTGAGTGTCAGAAAAGCGACGGAAAATGACGCTGATATCGTGGCAGACGCTATGCTTACAAGCTCGAGAGCCGGGAAGAAGATCGGTATTTTCGACCTGATTTTCGAGACGTCGGACAATGGGGTTTTGAAAGAGCGTCTGCGTGCGTTGGCGCTGTCCGCGACCAAAAGCTACTGCCATTACAGCAATTTTCTTCTTGCGGTGTCGGGCGGTGCCGTTGCCGGAACGATCTGCGGATATGAACCCCGGGTAGCGACCCATGACGTCTTTACAAAAGCATTGGCCGAATTGGGCGTCGATGAAGGCTACCAGGAACGGATTGCTACTTTTCTGCTGGTCAAACCGGAGATCGACCGTCAGACCTGGGTCGTGGATTTTATGACGGTGAATGAGGGGTACAACCCCCTTACCGTTTTTGCGGAGTTGATCAAAAAGAGCCTGCTCTCCGCGCGATTGAAAGGGTATCGGAAGGCACAGACGATGGTGGAAATAGGCTCTTCGGACGCGCAGATCCTTTATGAAAAGCTCGGCTTCGAAGTGATGGACGAGAAGCGAAGCGAGCTTTACGACGATCAGTTCGGGCGGGCCGGCATCAAACGACTGCAGATGGCCCTGTGACCTACACGCCTGACGTTTTTTCACTGCTGCCGCCTGTTGCGGCAATCGTGCTGGCTCTGCTGACAAGGCAGGTGCTGCTCTCCCTGGCGGTCGGCACCCTGGCAGGTATTCTGGTCTATACCCATTTCGACCCGGCAGCAGCCGTCACAGAGATAGTAGCGCTTTTTGCCGGGCTCTTTACGACGCCGTGGATCTTAAAGACCCTCGCATTCGCCGTTTTGGTGGGATCGGTCATGGAGCTTGTACGGCGATCGGGCGGGATTGACGGCTTCGTTCATCTGCTGCAGGAGCGTTACAAGATGCTCCGTTCCCGGCGCGGCGCCTTGCTGTTGGTGTTCGCGACGGGGATCGTCATTTTTATTGAATCTTCCATAACTTCGTTGATTGCCGGTGCCATTGGCAGACCGCTGGCCGGGCGTTTCGGCTTTAGCCGCGAAAAACTGGCCTATGTCTGCGATTCTACGGCGGCCCCGGTCTGTTCCCTGCTCGTCATTAACGGCTGGGGGGCGCTGCTGTTGGGACTGATTACTACGCAGATTGCCGCCGGGTACCTTCACGGCGAGGCGGTTAATATTCTCGTGCATTCGGTGGTATTCAACTTCTACGCCATGATCGCGCTCGCAGTGACCTTCTCCGTTATCTGGTTTGACTGGGATATCGGGCCCATGCGGCACACTAGTGCACCGCATGGAGCCTATGAGCAGGAAGTGAGTCACGGGGATGCCTCTTTGATGATCATACCGCTGCTGCTGATGGTCGCGGGGGTGTTTCTCTTTTTATGGATCTCGGGGGGTGGGGATCTGCTCAAAGGGAGCGGAAGCAGTGCCGTTTTTTATACGATGCTGCTGACGTTGGGCGGGATCGCGCTGCAGTACCGTCTGAAGGGTGTCATGTCGTGGAAAACGTACTGGGACGCCGCTCTGGACGGTGCACGCGCACTGATACCGATCGCGACCATTCTACTCTTTGCTTTTGCCATCGGGAAAGTGATCGATCTCGTCGGGACCGGGAGCTATCTGGCGGGCTTTCTGCAGGCGGGGATGGCCCATGTATGGCTGCCGGCAGCCGTCTTTGTATTGGCGTCGATTATGGCGTTTGCGACGGGGACGAGCTGGGGAACGTTCAGTGTGATGCTGCCCATTGCCGTGGCAATGGGGGCCGCGGGGGAGAGCTATATGCCCCTACTGATCGGTGCCGTGATCTCCGGCGGAGTGTTCGGCGACCACTGTTCCCCCATTTCCGATACAACGATCATCTCATCCCTCGCGGCAGGGTGTGATCATATCGACCATGTACGGACCCAGTTGCCTTATGCACTGCTGGCCGGAGGTGCAGCGCTTGTTATGTTCCTGGCGGCTGGATACGGTATCGAAGGGTTTTAGGAGGAGAGGAGCTCGAAGCCTTCCGCTTTTTTGGCGGAGATAATGTTGAGCGAACCGAGCAATGCCTCTTTTTTGCTGCTGAAGTAATGCTTTTTGGATGATTTTGAACAGTGAAGCCCGCAGTGGTGGATAACAAGGTAATCGTTGAACAGCGTCGGGTAGAGGACGATCTTGTAGTAGGAGAGGGACCGGTTGTTTTTGCGTACCAGGGTCATTTTCCGCATTCCTGTTCGGTTTTGTTCATTGTAGCGGATTTGTTTTCAAAATGCAAAAAAACGGGGAAGAACACAGCCGGAAACAATGGAGAAAATAGGATCTATTCGTTGTCGGGAAAAGCAGCTACTTTACGGTATGCACCGCTGTCGATATAGTGCAGCAGGGCTTTTGGGTAGACGGGCGGGATGGAAACGGTGAGCTCGCCTTTGGGCCCCAGGAAGAGCAGGGTCGTCTCCGTTTGGGCCGCAGATTCAAGCCAGGAGCGCGGTACGCTGATGTAAAAGTTGTCGTAATAGAGCCCGTCACGGATTTGGGAGGTATAAGGGAAGACATCATGCTGTTTCCCGGCGGTATCGATGGCTTTTTTGAACCCGCCCCAGGCCTTTGCCCTGAGACTGAAGAGAAGCAGATAGCGCGTGGGGATGATATCGGTCACTTCGCCCGAGTCGTCCAGGGTGAGTTGGACGGTAAACGTCGTGCTGATGGCCGCACGCTCTCCCACAAAGCGGGGGGAGGAGAGTCGGCTTGGCGGAACGATGCTGACAAGGTTGCTTTCCGGATAGGAGACCTGCATGTGCTCCAGAAGGTACGCTTCCGTCATGGGATCGGGCACGGACTCCGGCACCGGTTTTTTGGCACAGCCCGTAACAAGCAGGATAATAAGAAGCGGGAGTAACCGGATGAGTGTTCGTTGCATTGTCGACAATTTTACCATATCCTGATACAATCAACCGTATGAAGAATGCGACGATACTGCTGCTCGAAGACGATACGGCCCTGCATGAAACCCTGAGTGAATACCTTGAAGAGGAGGGGTTTGACGTGGTTGGCTGTTTCGACGGCGAGAGCGCGGAAGATCAGCTTTATGAGCGCACCTTCGATCTTTTGATCCTGGATGTCAACGTCCCGGGGAAGAACGGTTTCGAGGTACTGAGGGAGGCCCGGGAGCGCGGCGTTGAGACCCCGGCGCTTTTCCTGACGACGCGCGACAGTGCCGCCGATGCGGAACGGGGGTTCGAGAGCGGGGCGGACGATTATGTGCGCAAACCCTTTTCACTCAAAGAGCTTCTGCTGCGGGTGCAGAGCATGCTCCGCCGCCGCTTCTCCCACCCCGTCAGCGAGAAGATGGATCTGGGAAAAGGGTTGGCCTTTGACCTGCAAAACGCACTGCTCTACGACAACGGGGAACCGGTCAAACTGGCCGAAAAACCTCGAAGACTCCTGGAACTGCTGCTGCAGCGCCGCGGCGATGTCGTGACCCACGAAGTGATCAACGCGCACCTTTGGGGCTTTGATGAGAGCCCCAGCGAGGAGGCGCTTCGCACCTACATCAAAACCCTCAGGAGTGCTGTTGGCAAAGACCGTATCATCAGTCACAAACGTACGGGCTATCAGTTTCGCTGAGAACCGGACGTTCCGCGCTTTCGTTCTGCTCTATACCCTGATGGGACTTGCCATCCTGGCACTGCTGGGGTTGCTTTACTTTCAGACCTCAAAAGCGGAAATGCTCTCATCACACCGATTGGCGATGCAGCTCGAAGGGGAGAGCTACCTGCCGAACCTGATCAAATGGATGCAAGGGGAACAGTCGGATTTTCCGGAAGACCCCGCCTACGATACAGCCTTTTATCTCGGGGGCAAACGGGTCGGAGGCGATCTGCCGATGCCGCCGCCGGATTTCGCACCCGGTATTCACGAAAGCAGCGGCATGATCTACCTGATCATACCGATGGGCTCCTACGGACTCAAAGACGGCAAAACGGTGATGATGACAGAGGACGACGGGCTGTGGCGTCAGCTCTATTGGCGCAGTGCGGCCATGTACGGTGCGATTTTGTTTGTGCTGCTGCTGTTGACCGGGGTGGGACTGTCACGCCTTTTCCTCCGTCCGATGAAGGAGGCGGTAGCGCTGCTCGACAGTTTTATCAAAGACACGACCCATGAGCTCAATACGCCGGTGACGGCAATTTTGACGAACGTCGAGCGTCTTGAGACGGCGGCACTGGATGAAAAACAGCGTAAAAAGGTTGCCCGCATTGAAACGGCCGCGCGGACGATCGGGTCGATTTACGATGATCTGACCTTTCTGCTGCTGCGCCGGGATGTCCGTATTGAAGACGTTCCGATTGACATGGAGTCTTTTGTGCATGAACGCCTGGAGTATTTCCAGACCCGTTTTGATGCGAAGGGGCTGAAGCTTGATATGAGCGTGGATGCGCCGATGGGTGTTGTCATGGACCGGACTCTGGCGGCGCGTTTGATTGACAATCTTCTGTCCAATGCCGTCAAATACAGTGACAGGGAGACGAAAGTATCGGTAGAGATCGGGAAGAATGTTCTGCGGATCGCCAATACCGGGGTGCCGATCCCCGAAGCGAAACTCTCTCACATTTTTGAGCGTTTCGCCCGGGCCGATGAGAGCCGGGGCGGTTTTGGTATCGGCCTGCACCTCGTAGCACAGATCGCAGCGCGCTACCGTATCCGCATCGCGGTGGAAACGGAGGGGAAAGCGACGCAGTTCGTGCTTACTTGGCCCCGATGAATTCGGCGATCGTTTTGATCTGTGTCTCGTCCAGGGAAGCGGCCTGCCCCTTCATCAGCGCTTTCATCGATCCGCCGTAAGTTCCGTCTTTGTAGCCGCTGAGGGCGGTTTCGATCTCGGCGGGTGTCATCGTGTTGATGACTTTGCTTTTACCCAGGGCATGCTTTTCGCCGTTGGCACCGTGACAGGCGGCACATTTATTAAAGAGGGCCTGTCCGTCCGCCGCGCTGAGCGCGACACCGAGGATGGTGATGAGTAACAGTGACTTTTTCATTGTGTATCTCCTAATGTTTTGATATAGGCAGTATAGGAAACCATTGTGGAGGGATTGTGAAGCTTCCGGAGGGAGCAAGAATATGCCGACAGACGACAAATTGTCTATAGGTTCAACGCCTTTATAATAAGGGAGAATAGGGCTGTTGGAAACGGTATGGATAAGCTTAACTTTGCTCTTTCAGGATGGTTATGCCTTCAACGACGTATAATTCCACACTTCGTTTTTGTATGCGGCCCGCACACAGTGTCTTAAGCGAAAGCAAACGGCAGGCTCAATACCATATAAGAACAGCAAAAGAGAGAAGGCAGACAAGATGATAAATGCGGAAGCACTGGAAGCATTAGGCATTAAGAATACCCAAGAGATTTTTTACAACCTTTCCATGGACGATCTGATCGACCATGAGCTGAAGAACGGCGAGTGTCATATGACCAGCAGCGGTGCGACCACGGTCGATACCGGTATCTTCACCGGCCGCAGCCCCAAGGACAAGTTCTTTGTCTTTGAAGAGCCTTCCAACAAGTACATCGCCTGGGGCGACGTCAATCAGCCGGTTTCCAAAGCGGTGTTTGATGAGGTCTATGCCGTCGCCATCAATGAGCTCTCCGGCAAAAAGCTCTATGTTAACGATCTCTTCAGCGGTGCCAGCGCCTCCAGCCGCCGCAACATCCGTTTCGTCTCCGAAATTGCATGGCAGTCCCACTTCGTCCGCAACATGTTCATCGTTCCGCAGGCGGAGGAGCTTGAAGGCTTTACACCGGACTTCACACTGCTCAATGCCTGTAAAGCCGTCAACGAAAAGTGGGAAGAACATGGGCTCAATTCCGAGGTATTCGTCCTGTTCAACGTTGAAGAAAACATTGCCATCGTCGGCGGTACCTTCTACGGCGGGGAGATGAAAAAAGGGATCTTCTCCATGATGAACTACTGGCTGCCGCTTGAAGGCAAGATGGCCATGCACTGTTCCGCCAACGTCGGGAAGGATGGCGATACGGCACTCTTCTTCGGCCTCTCCGGTACGGGCAAGACGACGCTTTCCACCGACCCGAACCGCGCGCTGATCGGTGACGATGAGCATGGCTGGGATGATGAAGGTGTCTTCAACTTCGAGGGCGGCTGTTATGCCAAAGTTATCGATATCGATCCGAAGAACGAACCGGAGATCTACGCGGCGATCCGCCGCGGTGCCCTGCTGGAAAACGTCGTCTTTGACGAAGAGGGTGTAGTCGACTACGGCGACGGCAGCAAAACGGAAAATACCCGCGTTTCCTACCCGATCGAGCACATCGAGAACCGCCAGCAGAACCTGATGGCAGGGCATCCTAAAAACATCATCTTCCTGACGGCGGATGCCTTCGGAGTTCTGCCCCCGGTCTCCAAGCTCACCAAAGAGCAGGCGATGTACTACTTCCTCAGTGGTTACACGGCAAAGGTCGCAGGTACAGAACGCGGCATTACCGAGCCGGTCGCGACCTTCTCGGCCTGTTTCGGCGAAGCATTCCTGCCGCTGCACCCGACGGTCTATGCGAAGCTCCTCGGCGAGAAGATCGACAAGCACGGGGTCAATGTCTACCTGGTCAATACCGGCTGGACGGGTGGCCCGTACGGCATCGGAAGCCGCATGAGCATCAAGGATACCCGCGCCTGCATCAACGCGATTCTTGACGGTTCCATTAATGACTGCGAGTTCGATACGACACGCACCTTCCGTCTCCAGGTACCGAAAGCCCTCGGCGATATCGATCCGAAGGTCCTGAACCCGCGCAACGCCTGGGAAAACAAAGCGGAATTCGATGCCGCTCGCGATCGCCTGGCAGCGATGTTCATCGACAACTTCCACAAGTATGAAGAGGGAAGCGGTCATGAATTCGACTACCACGAAGCGGGACCGAAGATCGAGTCCTGACATGTGGGCGGGGTCTCCCCGTTGACCTTTCCTTCTCCTCTTTAGAGTATAATCCCCCAAATTTCTTTTTCGGATACTATATGGAAGATATGTTCTCCAACCTGACGACGTACGGTTATATTGCCCTTTTTCTCTACTCGCTCGGCGGCGGCTTTGTAGGCCTGATGGCGGCGGGGGTCCTCTCTTACATGGGCAAGATGGATCTTGCAACGGCCATGGCGGTGGCGATGATTTCGAACTTTCTGGGCGATTCCCTGCTGTTTTACATGGCGCGCTACCACAAGAAAGAGGTGTTGAACTATTTTCACAAACACCGCCGCAAACTTGCACTGTCGCATATGCTGATGAAAAAGCACGGCAGCTGGATCATCTTTATGCAGAAGTTCGTTTATGGCATCAAAACGCTGATTCCGCTGGCCATCGGCATCACGAAGTATGACTTTACCCGCTTCTCCGTTCTCAACTTTTTCGCGGCGTTGCTCTGGACGCTGGTTGTGGGGCTGGGGAGCTACCTGGCAGGCAAACCGATCATGGGAGTTTACGAGGCAATCGTCGAACGTCCCTATATCGCACCGCTCATCATCGTTGTGTTGGGTGGGCTTATTTGGTTCTATCTCAGTCGGGCCACGAAAAAGCGCGCCTAGAGCTGCCGGATCTTGGTGATTTCGTCGCGTAGGCGGGCCGCCTCTTCGAACTCCAGTTTCTTGGCCGCTTCTTTCATCTTCTGATTCAGTTCGGCCAGGATCTTTTTACGTTCGGCGGCCGGCATCTTCTCCATTTTCTTGCGCTTGTTGTAGAGTTCGCCCGTCTCTTCGAGCTTGAGGTTTTCGTCGAGCTTGCGTTTGACGGTCGTCGGTGTGATGCCGTGGGCCTCGTTGTGGGCCATCTGTTTTTCGCGGCGGTGGGTCGTCGTGTCGATGGCGGCTTTCATGGAACGCGTCATCTTCTTGGCGTAGAGGACGACGCGCCCTTCCGCATTCCGCGCAGCACGGCCGATGGTCTGGATCAGGGAGGTCTCTGAGCGCAGGAATCCCTCCTTGTCGGCGTCGAGGATGGCGACGAGGCTGACTTCCGGAAGGTCCAGGCCCTCGCGCAGCAGGTTGATCCCGATGAGGACGTCGAACTCCCCTAGACGCAGGCTGCGGATGATCTGGTTGCGTTCGATGGCATCGATATCGGAGTGCATGTACTGCACCTGGATGCCGAGGTCGGCCAGGTAGGTGGTGAGTGACTCGGCCATCTTCTTGGTCAGCACCGTCACGAGAATGCGGTCCCCTTTTTCGACGGTCTTCTTGATCTCGTCGTGGAGGTCTTCGACCTGGTTGTCGGAGTCCTTGATGATGATCTGCGGATCGAGCAGGCCCGTCGGGCGGATGATCTGCTCGGCTTTGACGGCGCTGAGCTCCAGTTCTACGTCGGCGGGGGTGGCGGAGACGAAGAGGTAGTGGGGCGCCTTGTCGATAAACTCCTCGTATTTGAGCGGGCGGTTGTCCAGGGCGCTGGGAAGACGGAAACCGTATTCGACGAGTACCTCTTTGCGGCTGCGGTCGCCGGCGTACATCCCGCGGAACTGGGGCAGGGAGACGTGCGACTCGTCGACGATGATCATATACTTGTCATGGTTGATGGCGAAGTAGTCCAGCAGGGTGTAGGGGGCTTCGCCCGGCTTTTTAGCGGTGAGGTGGCGGGAGTAGTTCTCGATCCCTTTGCACATGCCGACGGTCTCCAGCATCTCGAGGTCGAACTCGGTGCGCTGTTTGAGGCGCTGCGCCTCGACGATCTTCTCGTTGGCCAGCAGGTTGTCCAGCCGCTCACCGAGTTCATCCTCAATCGTCTTCACGGCCCGGGAGAGTTTCTCCTGCCCGACGGTAAACTGGCTTGTGGCGTAGACGGTGACCTTCTCCTTCTCCTCAAGCTTTTTGTTGGCGATCACTTCGAAGGTGTAGATGGCCTCGATCTCGTCGCCGAAGAACTCCACCCGGATCGCCTCGTCCTCAAGGTAGGGCGGGTAGATGTCGAGCACGTCGCCGCTGACGCGCAGGTGCCCGCTGTCGAAGTAGGTGTCGTTGCGGCTATAGCCCATCTCCACGAGGCGCAAGAGCAGCTCCTTCTGCTCAATCTCCTGTCCGACCTCGAGGATCTGCACCATTTTGGCGTACTCCTCCGGGTCCCCCAGACCGTAGTTGGCGGAGACAGAGGCAATGACGATGACGTCGTCGTAGCTGAGCAGATTGGCCGTCGCCGAGAGGCGGAGACGTTCAAGTTCGTCGTTGATGGAGCTGTCCTTTTCGATAAAAAGGTCCTGGCGCGGGATGTAGGCCTCTGGCTGGTAGTAGTCGTAGTAGCTGATGAAGTATTCGACGTGGTTGTTGGGGAAGAAGGCCTTGAATTCGCTGTAGAGCTGGGCGGCAAGGGTCTTGTTGTGGGTCATGATGATCGTCGGCAGCTGGGTCTTTTCGATAACCTTCGCCATCGTATAGGTCTTCCCGCTTCCGGTGACACCTTCAAGGGTCTGGTAACGGTGCCCTTGGAGGACGCTCTTGGAGAGGGTGTCAATCGCTCCGGGCTGGTCTCCTGCCGGTGCATACTCGGTGACGACTTCAAATCTGCCCACGCATCATCCTTTACTCTTATCTCTTTGTGATAGAATTATAGCCAAGCGCGGCAGGGAGCGTTCCCGCCGCACAAACGAGAGAAACAGGACAGAGAAATTATGGAACAGCAAGGACAAAGCGTCGTTGACAGACTCGGCGGAAAAATTTCACAGGTGATGGCACAGCTGCAGGCACTGAAAGAGGAAAATGAGGTCCTGAAAAACGACCTGATGAACCAGCAGACGCAAAACGACGCCTACCGCGGCCAGATTGAACGCCTTGAAGCGGACAACGCAGCCAAAGAGCGCGAGATCGAAGAGATCGTCAACAAGATCGAGAGTATTCTCGGGTAAGCCGGAGGATCCGGCAAGCGCATGAGCAAAAAAGTCTCCCTCACCGTCAACCGCAGCCGTTTCGATATCGACCTCGACGATGCCTTCGCGGATTTCTTGCTCGATCAACTCGATAAAGATTTCAAACTGGATGCCAACAATGATCTGAAAGTACTGCTGCAGGCATATGTGCGCAAAAACTACGAACTCTTCGAGCTCGAAAGCAGACTTGAAACGATGTTGGCAACAGTGGACGGTAAAAAATAAACAATTCCATTAATCTTTCTATAAGTAAGAAGATTACATAATAACATCAGGTTACGAGTGTGGCCAAAACTTATGTTAAGGAGTCTCTTATGAAAAGAGCTGGTTTTACAATGATCGAATTGATCTTCGTTATCGTTATTCTTGGTATTTTGGCGGCTGTCGCCATCCCGAAACTTGCTGCAACACGTGATGATGCGAAAATTTCTGCCATCATCGGAAATGCGCGTACACTGATCGGTGATATTACTGCAAAGCGTACTGCACTGGGTGAGGCAGACTTTAAACTTGCTCTCTATTCAGATGTTTCCAGTGTTCCTGCTAATAAAGGGGCGTGTGGTACTGCTTATGCTGCAGCTGATAAGCTTGCAGGTACGACTGCCTATTTGTGCGACTCTGACGCTGGTACTGGATGTGTAACGCTCCAAGTTGATGCGAACGGATCCACAATTACAGTTGGCACAAATACAGGTACTACTGTTTGTGATGGTGTCGCTGCTGACCCGGCGATCATTGCGTATAAAGCAACACCGATCAATATGGGTGGATCAACCGTTACTCGCTAATTTTTCTTAACAACCCCCCGGGCTTAAGCTCGGGAGTAATCCCCTTTTCAACCTTCGCTATACACATGTATACTACTGCTGTTTATTATCGCACTTTTTTGTTTTAAGAATGCAATTAGAATTAAAGGTGTAACATGGATATTAAGGGATCAACCATGAAAAAAGCCGCTTTTACGATGATTGAGTTGATATTCGTCATGTTGGTGTTAGGAATTCTTGCAGTCATCGCGATCCCAAGATTAGCGGCGGTGCGTGATGATGCAGAAATATCGAGAATGGCGAGCGATGTTATGACGGGCAGCTTTGAATGTGCTGCTCATGTTGTGGCGAGGGGAGCGGTCGATCCAACGATGTCAAATATGTCTCAAGCGATCAAAAATGTTGTTATTGCTGGAAAAGCGACCGAATCTCCAAGGCATGTCTCATTTATTATGGGAACGATTCCAAACTGTGTCATGCTTGACATTAATCAAAGTAGTGATGGAAATGTTGAAGAGATCCAACTCAGTTATGCGAATGCTGGTAGCGATGATCTCTGTCTCGGGTTACATGATGTTATCGACGAAGGGAAATTTCCCATTCCATTGAAAGGAAGAACCATTGTACGCTAAACGATATGGATTTACAATGATTGAACTTGTTTTTGTTATTGTTGTACTGGGAATTTTGGCGGCTATTGCCATTCCAAAATTTGCAGCGACAAGAGAGGATGCGCAGATATCCAAAGGGGCGGCTGATGTCGCTGCGATCCGTTCCGGAATCATTTCTGTACGGCAGCAATACCTCCTGCGAGGGCAGACATCCTATCCCTCTTCGTTGAGCGGTGCAGGCGTTGCAAGCGGGAAACTGTTTGACGGAAACGGAACAGGGACGATCCTGATGTACGCAGTAACACCCAAGACGGCCGGAGGGCACTGGCGGGGTACCGACCCGAATTATATCTACCAAGTAGGAACGGTGAACTGCGGCTTTACCTATAATAATGCAAACGGTACGTTTAATCTAACGACAACCGGTCAGATATACTGTGACGGGCTTGTCGGTAACTGATGTTGCTACGGCTATTGTGAAACTTTTTTCTCTCCTTTCACGATAGCCAATGCCCTATTTTGAACTCTCTCTTTTAAATACCCCGCTTGGTGCACTGACTTACGCATCTGATACACCTTTGGAGAAGGGGCAAATCATTGAGGTGTCGCTACAGACGAGAAAGCGTCTCGGTATCGTAATGAAGCAGGTGGAACAACCTGCTTTTGAAACCGAAAAGATCACTGCACTACAAAGCGCCTATTTCAAAAATTGGCAAATCGAATTCGCAAGATTTATCTCCGAATACTATTTTTGTTCCCTGGGGGAAGCGCTGGGGCTCTTTGTCCCTTATGACGGATTGTCAAACGAGGTAGATCAGACGCTGTATGGCTCAATTGCACTTTCGAAACGCCAGGAAGAGGTGTTGACTTTTCTGAAAAAGCATCCGGTCTCACTGCTTTTCGGCGATACCGGTTCGGGCAAGACAGAGATCTATATGAAATATTTTGAGGCGATGCTGTCACAGGGAAAACGTTCTTTGTTCCTCATGCCGGAAATCTCGCTGACACCGCAGATGCAGAAGCGCCTGGAGGCGCATTTCGGGGATGCCGTGGTGATGTGGCACTCGAAACTGACGAAGAAGCAGAAAGAGAAAGCACTGATCAAGATTCGTAGCGGAGAGGCGGGGATCATCGCCGGCCCGCGCTCTGCGCTTTTCCTGCCGATCGACGATCTTGGCGTGATCATCGTTGACGAGGAGCATGACGACAGTTATAAATCCTCCTCACGCCCGCGCTACCATGCCCGGGATATGGCGATCTATTACGGGAAACTGCTCAAGATCCCGGTGGTGCTTGGCAGTGCGACCCCTTCACTCAGTTCCTATGTGAAATTCCCCCACTACCGGCTCAAAGGCGGGCATTTTCAGAGCGAGCGCGCGTTTGAGTTTGAAGCACATGCCGAGGGGATTACGCCGAAGATCGAATCGGCCATCGAGGCGACCGTGGCGCAAAAAGAGCAGGCGATGCTTTTTATCCCGACCCGGGCGAATTTCAAATATCTCATCTGCAGCAGCTGCGGCTATACCTATGAGTGCCCTTTTTGCAGTGTCGGGATGAGCGTACACCGCTACCGCCGTCAGGTACGCTGCCACTACTGCGGGTTTGCCGAGGCGATTCCCCAGCACTGTCCCGAATGCCAGACGGGTGACCTTGTCAGTTCGCGTCTGGGCACGGCGGAAGCGGTCGAATATTTCCATGAGCAGCAGCCGCAGTGGCGGGTGGCGCAGTTCGACCGGGACAAGATCACAACCCAGAAAAAGCTCAAAGAGCTGCTGCACGCTTTTAACGAACACGAGATTGATCTGCTTGTCGGGACGCAGATGCTCTCGAAGGGGCATGATTACCATGCAGTGACGCTCGCGGTCGTTTTGGGTCTGGACAACCTTCTCAGTCTCAGCGATTACCGAGCTCGGGAGCGCGCATTGTCGCTTTTGCTGCAGATCGCGGGGCGCAGCGGCCGGAAAAAGGCGGCACGCGTCATTGTGCAGACTTTCAATGCCGAATTCTTTTCCGCCTATGTCGATGCGTATGAACGGTTCTTGGAGGAGGAGAAACTCTTCAGAGAAGGGATGTACCCGCCCTACAAAAAGCTCTGCCGCGTGCTCTTTGCCCACAAAAAAAGCGAGACTGCCGAAGCGGCGATGCGTCAGATGGAAACGGGACTGAAAGTGTTCGACACGGTGGAAATCGTCGGGGCCGGGAAGGCACCGATTGAAAAGATCGCGGGGAAATACCGCTATCAGATTCTGTTGCGCTCCGATAAGAGCACTGACCTGATCCGGGCGCTCAAAACGACGAAGGTGCCGCTGGCCGAGATCGATATGGATCCCATCGAGTTCGGCTAATATCGATTTGAAAGCTCAAACTAACGGCCATCTGGCTAAAATCCCTCTATGATTAAGCGCTATCCTACCAAGCAGATTTATGTCGGAAATGTCCCCGTCGGCGGGGATGCGCCTATTTCCGTTCAGTCGATGACCTACAGCCGTACCCGCGACGTCGAAGCGACGGTTGAACAGATCAACCGCCTTCATTTCGCGGGGTGTGACATTGTGCGTGTCGCCGTCCCGGATATGGAAGATGCGCTGGCACTCAGATCGATCAAGGAACAGATATCTTTGCCGCTTGTCGCCGACATCCATTTCAACTATAAGTTGGCCCTCGTAGCGGCAGAAGTCGTCGACTGTATCCGCATCAACCCGGGCAATATCGGTGAAAAAAGCCGGGTAAAGGATGTCGTCAAAGCCTGCCAGGAACGCAACATCCCGATCCGTATCGGCGTCAATGCGGGCAGCCTGGAAAAACAGTTCGATGCGAAGTACGGCCAGACGGCGGAGGGGATGGTCGCCTCGGCGGAGTACAACATCAAATTTCTCGAAGACCTCGGCTTTACGGATATCAAGGTTTCCCTCAAGGCCAGCGACGTGCAGCGTACCGTCGAGGCGTATCGCCTGCTGCGTCCGAAGAACAATTACCCTTTCCATCTTGGGGTGACCGAAGCAGGCACGAAGTTCCACGCGACGGTGAAGAGTGCCATCGGTCTGGGCACGCTGCTGCTGGAGGGGATAGGCGATACCATGCGCGTTTCCATCACCGGCGAACTCGAAGAGGAGATCAACGTCGGCCGCGCTATTCTCAAAGATTCCGGCGCGGCGGGGGAGGGGCTCAATATTATCTCCTGCCCGACCTGTGGCCGGATCGAAGCGGACCTGGTGAGCGCGGTGGACGAGATCGAAAAGCGCACCAAGCATATCAAGGCCCCGCTCAACGTCTCCGTTATGGGCTGCGTCGTCAATGCCATCGGTGAAGCGCAGCATGCCGACGTTGCGATCGCTTACGGCAAGGGGAGCGGCCTGGTGATGGTGAAGGGCGAAGTTGTTGCGCGCCTGGAGGAGAAGGAGCTGGTGGACAAGTTCGTCGACGAGGTTGAAAAGATGGCGGGAGGGAACGAATAATGGAAGAGAAACTCTACAACCTCGCCTTTGAAAAAGCCGTACTCAGTTCGATCATCTTCGAACCTTCCCAGTTCGAGGAGCTCGAAGCGATTCTGAAGTCGGAGGATTTCTACCTGCCGGCACACCAGGATATCTACGGTGCCATCGTCTCCCTCTCCCGCCGGGACGAGCCGATCGACGAAGAGTTTATCCGCAAAGAGCTCAATGCGAAGAAGAAGTTCGATGAGAACGTGATGCTCGAGATCCTCTCGGCCAACCCGATCTCGAATACGGCGGCCTACATTAAAGAGCTGAAGGATAAATCCCTCAAGCGGCACCTGCTGACCCTGACGACGGAGATCAAGAAGGTCGCGCTCGAAGAGGAGTGGCCCAGCAGCGAAGTCGTGGACATGGTCGAGAAAAAGCTCTACGAGATCACCCAGGATTCGCAGACGAGCGATTTCAAAGACGCCGAGTCGGTGACGATCGATACGATGCGATACATCGAAGAGATGAAGGCGCGCGGTAATTCCGTACTGGTCGGTGTCGATACGGGGTTCGCTGAACTGAACAAGATGACGACGGGTTTCGGCAAGGGGGACCTCGTCATCGTTGCGGCGCGTCCGGCAATGGGGAAGACCTCCTTTGCGCTTAACATGGTGCAGAACCTGCTGCGAAAAGGGAAGGGCGTCGCTTTCTTCTCCCTGGAGATGCCGGCGGAGCAGCTGATGCTACGTCTGCTCTCCGTTGATACCTCCGTCCCGCTGCAGAAACTGCGTGTCGGGGATATGAATGACGAGGAGTGGACAAGACTCGGACAGGCGGTCGAACGGATGCAGTCGAGCAAGCTCTTTGTCGATGACCAGGGCTCGGTCAACATCAACCAGCTCCGTTCCCGTCTGCGCAAGCTCAAGGGGCAGCATCCCGAGATCGAGATGGCCGTTATCGACTACCTGCAGATCATGAGCGGCACGGGCACGCGGGACCGCCACCTGGAGGTCAGCGAAATGTCCCGGGGGCTGAAGATGCTGGCGCGTGAGCTGGAGATGCCCATCGTCGCGCTCTCCCAGCTCAACCGCGGCTTGGAGTCGCGCAACGACAAGCGCCCGATGCTCAGCGATATCCGCGAATCCGGCTCCATCGAGCAGGACGCCGACATCATCCTCTTCGTCTACCGCGACGACGTCTACCTCTACAAGGAGGAGAAAGAGCGTGAAAAGGCCGCGAAGGCCGAGGGCAAGGAGTTTACGCCCACCTATGTCGAGAAGGAGGAAGAGGAGGCCGAGATCATTATCGGCAAGCAGCGTAACGGTCCGACGGGCCATGTCAAGCTGCTCTTCCAGAAGCGGCTGACCCGCTTTATCGACATGCCGACCTATAACGCGACGGAGATCGTTTACGAGAACGTCGATACGAAGAGTGCGGAGATGGATGTCGGCAGCGTTTCCATGCCGACGATTTAACACGCAGACTCTCCATTTTCCCCTTCAAGAAGTTTTGATAGAATAGCTATAAACCAAAATAGTTATTCTATATGAAACTTGAGCCCCCTGCGCTTTTAACCTCCCCGCGGGAAGTGATACTTTCCCTGGGTCTCCTAATCGCTGTTTTTCTCCTCTCCCTGGGCGGGGAGTATCGTGCCTATAAACGGCTGACCCGGTATGACGATGCGGTGATCTTTGCGACCGTCGAGCAGCAGTATGAAAAACGCAAGGCGGAGCGAATCTATCAGGTACTCAAGTTGCGCAGCGAGGCAGGTGCCTCCTTTTATATGACGGCCCCGGCGGCCCTGCGAAACCTGCAGGGGTATGCGGTACGGGTCTGGCTGCGAACGGACCGTCTGGATTTCAGGCACTATCTCAGCGGCTTTTTCGCCCATGGCGCTGTCGATGCCGTCTTGCCGCGACGCCAGTGGAAGTTTCGGGCGGGGGAGTGGTTCGCCGCCCAGCATGACGAGGGACGAAGCGGAGCGCTTTTTGCCGCACTTTTTACGGCAACGCCGCTGCCAACCGAGTTGCGAACGTCCCTGGGGCAGCTGGGCATCAGTCACCTGCTGGCGATCAGCGGCTTCCACCTGGGACTGCTCAGTGTGCTTCTGTTTACACTGCTGCGTTTTCCCTACCGCGCCCTGCAGTCGCGCTGGTTTCCCTGGCGCAACGCGCACAGGGATCTGTTCGCTGTCACGGCAATGATCCTGTTGGGCTATGCCCTCTTTTTGCAACTGCCGCCCTCCGTGCTGCGCGCTTTCGCGATGATGCTCATCGGTTTTTTTCTTTATGACCGCGGCCTCCGGCTGCTCTCGTTCCAATCCCTCTTCATCGCCGCCGTACTCTTGATTGCTATCTGGCCCCGGCTGCTCTTTTCCGTCGGGTTCTGCCTCTCCGTAGCGGGGGTCTATTATATTTTTCTTTTCCTGCACACTTTCGCCGACCGGGGCAAAATATTCACCTTCGTCGGGATGCACGTGTGGGTCTACCTGATGATGCTGCCGATCGCGCTGACGATTTTCGGTACCTTCTCGGCCCTTCACCCGCTCTCTATCCTCTGGACAATGCTCTTTATCCCTTTCTACCCGCTGACGCTGCTGCTGCACGCTGCCGGTGCTGGAGGCGTTCTTGATGCACCGATCGTCTGGATTCTCGAACTGCCAGTATCTGCGGTCAGGGTGGAGGCAGGGTGGTGGCTGCTGATCTCCTGGGGCGCTCTAAGCCTGCTTGCGCTTCCATCCAAGACGGTCAAAATGCTCCTGCCCCTTCTGGCCGCGGCGGTATTTGTAGGCGCGGTCTATCAGGTAGCATAGTTTGAGGCCGTAGACGAAGATGATCCACGATGTATAGATCCAGATGAAGGTGAAGAGAACGATGGAGAAGGAGCCGTAGACAGTCGAATAGGTCTTGTTGTAGAAGATGTAGTAGACGAAACCGTTCTTCGCCAGCGTCCAGACGGCGGCGATGATAAAGGAGGTGATAAAGGAGGCCTTGGTGTCGACGTTGGTGTTGGGCGAGATCTTGTAGATGATGAAGAAAAGCATCCAGACGATGAAATAGGGGAAGAGGCTCACCAGGTTGAACCATGCCGTCGCCCCGTATTCGCCGAGTACGGCGGCGGCCCGGGTCGAGAGGTAGATGGAGAGACCGAAGGCGATCGGGCTCAAAGTTACCAGGGTCCAGTAGGTCGTGACCGACTGCCAGATGGAGCGGCGTTTTGTATGGAAGATCTTGTTGACGATGTACTCGTAGTTTTCGAAAAAGAGCATGGAGGCGACGACGATCATCACGGAACCGACGACGCTGAGTTTGACGGCGTTGCTGAGAAACTCGTCGATATATTGGGAGATCTGTTCGGACTGTACAGGCAGGAGGTTCTCGATGAGAAAGGTTTTCAGATCCGCGTAATACTCCTGGAAACTCGGCATCGTCACCGCGATGGAGAGGATGATCATCAGCAGCGGTATGACGGTGAAGATCGTGTAGAAACTGAGGCTCGAAGCGTAGTAGGTCAGCTCGGAGTCAAGGAGCTGGTTCCAGTAGTAGCGGGCGTGCCGCTTAAAGCGTTTCCAGGAGTAGCGGTGGATGTTCTCTTGCATACGAAGATTGTAGCACAAAGCGCTTTACGGAAGCGGTGCGCAGGGGCGCACCGGGGGAGTATGGGTTAGTCGAGTCCCATCTTGTTCGGGTTGAGGATGTTGTTGGGGTCGAAGGCCTTTTTGATCGCCTTGAAAAGATTCATCTCCTCGTCGGTAAAAGCCATGCCCATGTAGGGGGCCTTCGCCAGGCCGATGCCGTGCTCGCCGCTCAGCGTCCCGCCCATGTCGATGGTGGCCTGGAAAACCTCCTCGATTGCCTTGTAGCCGATTTTGACCTGTTCGGGGTCCTTGCCGTCGACCATGACGTTGGTGTGGACGTTGCCGTCGCCCGTATGGCCGAAGCAGGGGATGTTGATGTTGTACTTGTCGGCGATGGCGTAGAACTTCTCGAGCAGTCCCGGCAGGGCGGAGCGGGGGACGGTGACGTCCTCGTTGAGCTTCTTGCTGCCGTAGACGGCGAGGGACTGGCTGGCGTTTCGGCGCGCGAACCAGAGGTCGGCGGCTTCGGCTTTGTCTTTTGCGATGACGAAGTCCGAACAGCCGTTCTCGCGGAAGACCTTCTCGATCTGGGCGAGCTGGAAGTCCAGGTCGGGTTCGAGGTTGCCGTCAACGTCGGTGACGAGGATGGCACCGGCATCGACGGGAAGGCCCTTGTTGAAGGTCTGCTCGACGGCACGGATGGTGAGGTTGTCGAGGAACTCCATCGCCACCGGGGTGACACCCGAGGCCATCGTTTTGTAGACCGCTTCCATCGCTTCCGTGACGGAGGGGAAAACCCCCATTGCCGTCTTGGTCATTTTCGGTTTGGCGATCAGTTTGAGGGTCACCTCCGTCGTGACGGCCAGGGTCCCCTCCGAGGCGATGAGGATCCCTGCGATGTTATAGCCCGCGACATCCTTAATGGTCCGTTTGCCCGCCTTGATGACGTCGCCGTTGGGGAGCACCGCCCTAATGGCCATGACATAGTCCTTGGTGATGCCGTATTTCGCCGCCCGCATACCGCCGGCGTTCTCGCTGACGTTGCCGCCGATCGTGGAGTAGTCCTGGCTGGCCGGGTCCGGCGGATAGAAAAGCCCGACCGCTTCGACGGCGCGCTGCAGGTCCATGTTGATGACCCCTGGCTGTACGACGGCGACCATATTCTGCATGTCGATCTCGAGGATCTTGTTCATATGCTTTTCAAAGGCGAGGACGATCCCGCCGTGGCTGGGAAGCGCCCCGCCAGTAAAGCCGCTTCCTGCGCCGCGGGGAACGATGACGATGCCGTGTTCGTCGCAGTAGCGCAGGATGTCGCTGACGTCCTGCTCATGGCGCGGGAAGAGGACGGCATCGGGTTCGAAACGTTCGCGGGTCGCATCGTAGGAGTAGGCGAGAAGATGCGCTTTGTCGCTGTAGATGTTGTCGTCGCCGACAACGGCGGCGAAGTGCTGCAGGTGCTTGGGATCGATCATGGCTGGCCCTTCAGGTCAAATTCGTCTAATAATTGCTTATCGGCGCTTGGATGCGACTGAATAAAGTCGTATAGTTTCTGCGAGTGCGGGTTGTTTTCAACGAGCAGTTCGAGGTAATAGGGTTCATAGGCATCGAGCCTGCCGCTGCCGCTGCCGAACCAGTTGGCGTCGATCTCTTTAACCCGGGTGTAGAAAGGGAGCAGCGGCTTCTCATAACTCAGACCGGCCTGGGTGACCTGCAGCAGGCTCAGGCTCTGGCAGTCCAGGGTGAAGAGGGTGTCGTCAAGGTAGAGGAAGAGCAGACCCGTCGTGGCAACGGTGCAGAATCCGGCCAGGTCCTCTTTGAGCGGCGTCGGATGTCCCCGGTAGGAGAGGTAGGTTGCCAGGGTATCGGGATGCATCCAGTCGACACTGCCGAGCTGTTCCGTCAACTTGAAGTAGGTGGCACGCGTCGGGGCGATCAGTACACCGCGGGTATAAGCGAAGGCGAGGATGACCTCGTCACCTGCTTGGGGCTGCCACTCGCCGCGCGGCAGGGAGTTTTGCTGCAGACCGCTGTATTCGGAAAAGGCGACGGTCAGGACACCGGCCGCGTCGTCATAGCGCTCGGCGACGGCATTGGCGATGATCGCACTGTGCTCCGGCGTAAAGTGGCGGACGACAAAACCGCTGACGCCCGGTTCGACGCGCGCCGTCTTGATCGTACCGGACGCATTCTCGGCGGAGACGCTTTCGAGGGAGAGGTGCAGTGCGCCGGCATGAAGAAACCCTAAAAATAACGGAAGAATATAGAAGACTCTTATCACTGAAAACCTTGCAATCTAAATGGGCAAAAATTATAGCCTAGCGTTGATAAATGGGCTCTTTATACCCTTTAGAGCTGGGCTTTAGGACGAATCTGCTACCCTTTCACATCCGTTGGATGGAGGTGAGATTTGGTTCGGGTCTTTTGGCTGCTTTTGGCGCCCCTGGTGCTGTTGGCGTCGTCGGTGGAAACGTACAAATGGAGCGAGGGCGAGAGCTATCTGATGTTCCTGGAGCGTCTCCATCTTCCGCAGGCGCTTTATTACGATATCGACAGCGACGACCAGAAGCTGACGGAGGAACTTCGAACCGGCATGCCCTATCAGGTGATGCATGACCGAAACGGCACGATTGAACAGGTGCTCATTCCCGTCTCCGACGAATTGCAGCTGCATCTTTACCGCAAAGCGGCCACTTACGCATTTGAAGCAATCCCGGTGATCGCGTCGACTGAGCAGGAGTCGATCACGCTCTCCATTGAAAACTCCCCCTATTACGATATTCTCAAAGCGACAGGTTCCCGCTCATTGGCGCATACCTTCGTCGCCGGGTTCAAAAACTCCCTGAACTTCCGCCGGGATCTGCGAAAAGGGGACCGGCTGGTGATGGTCTATACGCAGAAGTACCGTCTTGGAAGCCCTTTCGGCATGCCGGAGTTGAAGGTCGGTATGATTGAAATGCGGGGGAAACGGCATTCGGTCTACCTGAACAGCGATGAGCGCTATTATGATGAAAAAGGGCGCCAGGTAGAGGGATTCCTGCTCTCCAGACCCGTTCGAAACGGCCGGGTGAGTTCCGGGTTTACGCTGCGCCGCTTCCACCCGATTCTCAAACGCTACCGTGCCCACCTCGGGGTGGATTACGCCGCGCCGCGGGGCACGCCGGTCTTGGCTGCCGGCAGCGGAACCGTTATCTTCGCAGGACGGACGCGCGGGTATGGCAATCTTATCAAGGTCCGTCACGGGGACGGGTATGTGACGCTGTATGCCCACCTGAAGGCACTCAAAGGCGGTATCCGCAGCGGTAAACCGGTCAAGCAGGGCCAGGTGATCGGCTACGTGGGCAGCACGGGGCTTTCGACCGGGCCGCACCTCCATTTCGGCCTCTATAAGAACGGCCGGGCGATCAATCCGGCACGGGTGGTCCAGGTGACAACGAAACAGCTCGGCGGCAAGGCACTTAAAGCCTTCAAAGGCCGGATGGCAAGTCTTGATACCAAGGTCGAGGAAGTGCTTGCGCACCCGACGGAGGCTGTGAAAGTGGAGACGATCGACAACGCCTGCTATATCGATCCCGAAAGCTGCCGTCCGCTGAAAAAGGGGGAGATTAATGAAACACATCAGTGAGATCAAGCATGCGTTCGAGCAGTTCCTGCTGGCCAAGACGGAACATCTTCCCCACGCCAGCGAGATCGCTTACCTGCTTAAAAATGTTCACAAGGATAACCCGGAGGATTTCCGCGGAATGCTCGGCCGGATCCCCCAGGATGTCCGGGGAGAGGTCCTGCTCGAACTGCCCGAAAAGCTCAAAGAGGATGCGATCGAGCACTACTCCAGTGACGAGCTCGCCGAGGCGGTCGAAGGGCTGGATTCGGACGACGCCGCAGAGCTGATCGAGGATATCGTCGATTTCGACGAAGATAAGTCCGAGGCCGTTTACGAACAGCTCGACGAGGAAGACCGCGAAGATATCGACAAGATCCGCAGCTACGAAGATGACCAGGCCGGTGCGTGGATGCAGACGGAGCTTTTCGAAGCGACCCTTGACGAGACGGTACGCGATGCGATCGCCCGGCTCAAACGGCTCAAAGAAGAGGGCGAACTGGAGAATGTCCACCAGCTTTACATCGTCAATGACGAGCACCGCCTGGTTGCGACCGTTGCACTGGAAGACATGATCCTGATGGATTTCGAGCAGACGTTCCGTGCGCAGATGGGGCCCAAAGAGTTCCGATCGGTCGAGGCGACCGACGACATCGACGAAGTGGCAACGATCTTCGAACAGTACGACGTCGCCGTGCTGCCGGTTGTCGACCACGACAGCCGTCTTGTCGGGCGGATCACCTCGGACGATATCTTCGACGTCATCGAAGAGCGTGCCACCGAGCAGATCTATAACCTCGCCGGGGTCAACGACGAGGTTGAGCAGGAAGAGGGTATCAAAGGGGTTTTCAAAAACCGTGCAAGCTGGCTCTTTGTTAACCTCCTGACGGCCATCCTCGCTTCGGCGGTCATTGGCCTGTTCGATGCGACGATCGCGGCCTATGTCCCGCTGGCGATTCTGATGCCCATTGTCGCATCGATGGGGGGCAACGCGGGCACGCAGACCCTGACGGTCATGGTACGCCAGATGGCGTTGGGGGACATCGAGTTCGGCAACGCCAAATCGGCGCTCTACAAGGAGATCGCCGTTGCGCTGCTCAACGGGCTGCTTTTTGCTTTGATTATGGGGCTGATCGCCTGGGCCTGGTTCCAGCTTCCGCTCTTGGGAATGGTCATCGGGATGGCGATGATCATCAACCTTTTTATCGCCGGCTTTTTCGGTGCTTCCATCCCCCTGCTGCTCAAGCGCCTCAACATCGACCCGGCGGTCGGCTCGACCGTCCTGCTGACGACGGCGACGGACGTCTTCGGCTTCTTCAGCTTCCTCGGACTCGCCAAGATTATCCTTCTTTGATTTTTCATTGAAGGGTTTGGCTCCCTTGTAAACATTTCTATAAGATCATTGATATTTGACGGTGCGGAAGAGCGCCATAGATGCATGCCCCCGAGGGAGTACATTTATGGCATGAGTCCATTGCTAAAGCAGGCATGGCGTCAGCGAAGTAGCCGAGCTTTTCAAGTAAATCTCGCGAGGCGAAGGGTCGCTTTTACAGTTTGTAAAAATAAATGAAGTGCGGTTGACTGCACGCGCCCCGGAGGAAGTGCCCTTGGGGTATGAGCCCGCTGCTGAAGCGGACACAGCGTCAGCGTAGCCGGAGGGGCTTTCAAGGAAACATCGCGTTGCGAGCGGTACCCTTGTTTGGCTCCTGCGGCGTTAGAATTTATAAGAGACGTTGGCGTAGAAGTAACGCCCCGGTTCGTTCAGCAGCATGACGTCCCCGGCGGGATCGAGGCTGAGCAGCGTCAGGTCTTTATAGGTGTTCGAAACGGCGTAGGTCGCGTTGAACACGTTGTCGACGCCGGCGATCAGACCGAAGTTACGGTTGATGCGGTGATCGATTTTGAGGTTCATGACCGCCCAGGCGCCGATAGCCTGTTCACCGTTCTCCGCATCGTAACGGTCCCACTGGTGTGCGGCGACGCCTTCGATGGTGGCCAGACTGTCGTCACGATAGTTCCAGTTGAGCGCCAGGTGGCCTTTGAGCGGCGGAATATCGGCAAGGTTGGTGCCGTTCTGGTCTCTGAGCGCACTGTCTTTCTTGCCGTACTGGTATGCCGCACCGAAGTCGACGTAGACGGAATCGCTGGCAAACCATGTACCGGCGATTTCGGCACCCCAGATCGTGGCGTCGATGTTCTCGAACTTGTTCTGCATGATCGTCGGCGTGGCGTTATAGTAGATATAGTCCTTCAGGCGGCTGTAAAAGAGGCGCGTCTTCAGGTTGAAATTGCTGTAGGTGTTCGTCATCCCCAGGTCGGCTTCGTAGTTCGTCGTCTGGTCAAGATCGGGCGTACCGACGATCATGCCGCTTTTCTGGAAGTAGAGCTCGCGGGCGTCCGGGACGCGGGAGGCCATACCGATCCCGCCGAAGAAGCCGAGGCTCTCCGTCAGGGAGTAGTCCGCAAAAAGGTTGAGGCCGACGGAGGTGTAGTCATTGTCCTGCAGGGCGGGATTTCCCGAGGTGATGGCCGTATCGTCATAACGCAGCCCCAGCTTGTAGGCTGCATTGGTATAGCGTTTTTCCAGTTCGGCGAAAAAGGCGACGTTGCGGGTGTCGGCATCGTTGATGCTTGGGCCCATATAGGTGCCGTTCATGTCATAAGCGCCATCCCAGTTACGCAGGCTGCCGTCGAGGCCGAGGGTCAGATCCAATGTGTCCGAAAGTGCCGTCGTGTTTTTGAGCGTCGCCCCCTGGATCGTGGAAGTGAGGTGGTTGGTCATTGTCCCCATCATCATGGAGGATTTGCGCCATTCTGTCCACATCGGGTGGTCGACGTAGGAGTAGTAGTAGGTGGCGCGGAGCTCCTTGGACCAGCTGGTCAGATCCGTGGCCACGTACTGGACGTTGTAGAGGTCCGAGTTGTCATAGCGGGCATCCATCCCGGAGTTGGGGTAGAGGACACCGTCGCTGCGGTTGCCGGTGTAGCCGAGGCGGAGTTCCTGGTTCTCGGCCAGGTTGACAAAGAGTTTTGCCATTACGGAGCGTTTTGCGTAGGCGCTGCGGTCGCGTTCGGAGGGGAGGTAGGCATTCGGAGCCTTGGCCGTGCCCGCGGCAACGGCGTTGTCGATCTGGTCGGCGAAGGTGTTTCCGCTGCCGTCCTCGTACTGGCCGCTCCATTCGCCCGAGACGCCGATCAGCGCGCGGACCGTATCGTTACCGCCTGTGAGGGTGCCGGCGACTTTCGAGTAGCCGAAGCTGCCGAGCCCGGCGTTGAAATTGCCGTGTACTCCTTTGTCCGGCTGGACGGTGTCGACGGTCACAAGACCGCTGAGCGTTCCGGCGTGTTCGACGTCATACGGCCCTTCGATGATACTGATCGAGGCGATGTTGTTCGTGATGACGTGCGAGGTCGGCGGGTCCATACGGTTGGGGCAGGCGCCGTAGATCTTGCCGCCGTCGACGATGACGTTGATGTTGTCGCGCTTCTGGCCGCGCAGGATGATATCGTTGGCGATACCGCTGCGGCGGACCAGGGTGATGCTCGGCACCTGCTTGGCCAATGCCTCGGCGGTGTCGGCGGATTTGATCTCTTCGGTGTTAACGTCGCTGAGCGATGAACTTTCGACGACGATGCTGCCGAGCGTCGCTACGTCGCTGTCCGTGGCGTTGTTCTCTACCGTTTCATTGGCCAGCAGTGCGGCCGCGGCCAGCGAAACCAATACTGTTTTCTTCATTCTTGTCCTTCATTCAATTACATTCAAAACCGTCAATAGTAGAGCAAAAGTGTTAGGAGTCTGTTAAATGCTTATCGCTTCGCAGAGGATGCGTTACAATGGCGCCCATGAATGACAAAACGAAACAGATCATCAAAATCGTCCTGCTGCTCGCCGGGTCGGCCTTTTTTCTTTTTCAGGGTTTTTCCCTGCTCTTCACGGAGCAGGACGTGACGCCGGAGAAGGTCGAAGCCGTTATGCAGGGCAGCGCAGAGTAACGCAGGCGGGGAACTGCATCGTTACGCAGTGCAGCGAACCGTGCTGCCGGATCAGGACGCTGCAGTCGATACCGATGACCTCCCGGTCGGGGAAGAGGCGTCTGAAAATCGCCAGTGCTTCGTCGTCGTGGGGGTCGTTGTAGACCGGGACAAGGATGGCGCCGTTGATGATGAGGAAGTTCGCGTAGGTCGCCGGCAGCCGTTCGTCCTCAAAATGGATCGCCTCGGTCATCGGCAGAGGGACGAGACGGAAGGGCTCGCTACGGTCATTGCGCAGCGCCTGTAGCTCCCGCTCCATCGTCTGCAGTGCCTCGTAGTGCTCGTCGGCAGCATCCGTGCATTGGACGTAGCAGATGGTGTCGGCGTCGCAGAAGCGGGCGAGGGTGTCGATGTGGCTGTCGGTGTCGTCCCCGGCGAGGTAGCCCGAGGTGAGCCAGAGGGTCCGTTTGACGCCCAGGGTCTCGGAAAGCACGGCTTCAATCTCCGCGCGGCTTGTCAGGGCCGTGTTGCGGTTGGGGTTGAGCAGGCACGCTTCGGTGACGAGCAGCACTCCTTCGCCGTTGCTCTCGATCCCGCCCCCTTCGAGGATGAAGCGGTGCGAGGCAACCGGGGCATCGTAGCATCCGGCAATCGCAGCGGTCATGGCACTGTCCCTGGCCGCTTCGAACTTGCCGCCCCACCCGGTAAAGGTGAAGTCCTGGATCAGGCACCCTGTCTCCGTTTCGACGGTGATGCCGCTGCAGTCGCGGGCCCAGGTATCGTCGGTCTTGTACGCTGTGAAACAGCGGTTCGCGCCCGGGGCGACGTAACGCTGGACCCGGGCGATGTCGTCGCAGACGATCAGGCAGGGTTGGTAGCGGGAAACGGCCTCGGCGATACGGGCAAACGTAAGGCATGCTTCATCCAGATAGGGGGCCCAGTCGCTGGCGGCGTGGGGGAAGATCAGCTGGACGAAGGACTGGGGTTCAAACTCGGCGGGGAGACGTTTCGGCTGGGGCACTGCTGGGCTCGCTATATTCAATTTATGACATTATAATGTCGTATGGCTTTTATCACCCTAGACCGCAAAGCGTTTCACCACAATCTCAATATGATCTCCAAACAGCTCCAGAGCCGTGACAAGATCGCACTGGTCCTCAAGGACAATGCCTACGGGCACGGGTTGAAGCAGATCGCGCAGGTCGCGAGCAAATACGGGATCACCCGGGCCGTCGTCCGCAGCATTGACGAAGCGGAGCAGGTCCGGGACAAGTTCCATTACATCCTCGTCCTTGCGGATACGCCCTCAGTGCTGATGCCCGCGTACTGTTTTACCATAAATGCGATGGAGCAGATCAAGAGCTTTCCCCCCGGCAGCCGGGTGGAGCTCAAGGTCGATACAGGGATGCACCGCAACGGGGTCCCGCCGCACCTGCTGCATCACGCTTTTGAAAAGATCAGCAAAAACGGCTTGAAGCTCGAAGGGGTAATGACCCACCACCGCAGTGCGGATGAGATGGGAAGCGAATATTTCTGGCAGCGCCACACCTTTGAAAGCGTCAAGCGCGAAGCCCTGATGCTGGCCAAACGCTACGGCTTCACGAAGCTCCGCTTTCACTCCGCGAACTCCGCGGCGACCTTTAGAAGCCACGAGGGACATGATGATATGGTGCGTGTCGGTATCGCGGCGTACGGCTGTCTGGAGATGCCCGAGGGCCTGCCGCAGCCGGACCTGCTCCCGATTCTTTCGCTCTGGGGCGAAAAGATCTCCCAGCGGCGGCTCAACCAGGGCGAACGCGTCGGATACGGCGGGTGTTTCAGTGCCGATCGTCAACTGCAGGTCAGCAACTACGACGTCGGGTATGCCGACGGGCTGCTGCGGACGGCCTCGAACCGCTACAGCGCCCCCGGCGGCGAAAAAATGCTGGGGCGCGTCTCCATGGACAACTGCAGCTTTGCCGGCGACGCGGACGAGTTGCTCATCTTCAACGATGCCCGCAGCTACGCGCAGGCGGCCGGGACCATCTCTTACGAGGTCCTTGTCGGCCTGGACCCCCGCTTGCCGCGCAAGATCATCGAGTAGCGCTTAAAGAAGTGTTTACCCGGTGACTTTGATCACCGCTTCGGCGAAGACCACTCCGTCGATCCCCTCGAACGCCATCGCCTCGATCTGCGCCTCATCTTCGATATAGGTCAGTACCTTCGCATCGAAAAGGTAGGTCTCCGCGACCTTCTGCACCGAAGGAGCCAGGGTGCTCTCGACCAGGATAAAGCGCGCACCGCTGTTTTCGGCAAAGAGCGCTTCTTTGACCGAGGCAGCTTCGAGGGCGAAGGGGATGTCGTTCGCTTGACAATAAGAAACAAGGTCGAGGTTGGACGGGTCCCATGCGAAAAGTACCGTGCTGCCCGCGGGGGTCGCCGCAATCGCTTCGGGACCGTCGATGTGGTAGAAAGATTCCGATGCCAGATGCGGGTGGCCGAAGATCAGCATTTCAGGCACCCTCCATGCAGCTTTTTGAACAGTAGTATTTTCCCTCTTTGATAAAGGCTTCCTTGACGCTGACGAAGACGCCGCAAGCTTCACAGGGCACCATCGTGTCATCGTCACTCTTTTTGGAAGTAGTGTCGGACTTCGGTTGCTTCGCGACCGGCGTACTTTTTTTGAAGAAGATGAAATAGACGGCGGCGATGACGCCGAGGACGAGCAGGATTTTCAAGAGCATGCGGTCTCCTTGGGAGGGTTGATAAGAAGGTAGTGGCGTTCCTCGGTCTCGATGATGCGGAAGGGCAGATCCTCCGGCACTTCGTTATAGACGTTTTCGCCCTTGTAAAAGAGCAGCATCGTTGCCGCATCCCGGTAGGGGGTGCTGAGGTTCAGGAGCATCCCGGTATCGGTCACGGCCCGGGAGGTGATGAGGTCGAAGCGCTGATCGGGAAGCGCCTCGACGCGGCAGTTGGCCACGGTGACGTTCTCCAGGTTCAGCGTCGCTTTGACGAACTGCAGGAACCCGGCGCGTTTTTGCAGCGGTTCGACCAGGGTCCAGTGGGTCTGCGGCTGCGCCATTGCGAGGATCAGCCCGGGGAACCCCGCACCGGTCCCGATATCCATCGCCGTCGCCACCGGCGGCAAAAAGGTAACGGGGTAGAGGGCGTCGTAGAGGTAATACTCTACTGTCGCGGCATCCTTGTAGCCACTGAGGTTATGGACCTTGTTCCACTGCAGGAGCAGGTCGCGGTAGCGCTCCAGGTGGGAGAACAGCTGCGCGGGGGCATCGGGGAGGGCGGTGATCTTCTGGGCGAATGTCATGATTAAAAGAGGTGCCCCATCTGCTCTTTTTTGACCTGCAGATAGTTTTCGTTGTGCTCGTTGGGGTCAATGACGATGGGCAGGCGCTCGACGATCTCGACCCCCTCGATGGCGTTGATCTTCTGGGGGTTGTTGGTCAGCAGGCGGATCTTTGTAATCCCGTAGTGGGCCAGGATGAACTGGACCATTTCGTAGGTACGTTCGTCGGCCGCAAACCCCAGCTGATGATTGGCCGCGACGGTGTCGAAGCCTTTGTCCTGCAGGGCGTAGGCGTTGATCTTGTTGAGCAGCCCGATGTTACGTCCCTCCTGTCGCAGGTAGATGACGATGCCGCCCTCTTTTTCGATCATGTTGAGGGCATAGGCGAGCTGGTCGCCGCAGTCGCACTTGAGACTGCCCAGTGCGTCGCCGGTAAGGCACTCGGAGTGGACCCGTACGACCGGGGTGTCGCCGAAAGGCTCCCGCAGGATCGCCAGGTGCTCTTTATGGCCCTGTTTGAAGGCTTGGACTTTAAACTTCCCGAAACGGGACGGGAGGTTGGCAACATCAGAAATCTTTATATTTTGAAGCAAAAACAGTTCTTTAACGATGGAATTGTTACAATGCGATTATAGCAAAATTGTCAAGGGTGAACATGTTCCAACGTTTCCGCCGTAACCGGCTCAATTCCCATCTGCGTGCTCTGGTGCGCGAATACCACGTCCGTGCGGACGATTTTATCTATCCTCTTTTCGTGCGTTCGGGCGAAGGGATCAAGACGGAAGTCGCCTCGATGCCGGGCGTATTCCAGATGAGTATCGACGAAGCCATCCGCGAGTGCGAAACGCTCAAGGCACTGGGGATCTACTCCATTATCCTCTTCGGGATTCCCGACGTCAAAGACTCCGTGGGCTCCGATGCGCTGGATGAGAACGGCATCATCGCCACGGCCGTCAAAGCAATCAAGCGGGCCCACCCCGAGATGTTCGTCGTCACGGACCTCTGTTTCTGCGAGTACACCGACCACGGCCACTGCGGTATCATCGACCATGTGCACGAGACCGTCGACAACGACGCGACGCTCGCCATCTCCGGCCAGCAGGCGATCATCCATGCCCAAGCGGGCGCGGATATGATCGCGCCCTCGGGCATGATGGACGGGATCATCGAGACCCTGCGCACGGCGCTTGACGGCAGCGGGTACGAGAACCTGCCGGTCATGAGCTACTCGACGAAGTTCGCCAGCGGCTACTACGGCCCGTTCCGCGATGTCGCGGAATCGACGCCGTCGTTCGGGGACCGCGCCACCTACCAGATGGACCCGGCCAACCGCCGCGAGGCGATCGCCGAGAGCATCGCGGACGAGATGCAGGGCGCGGATATCTTGATGGTCAAGCCTGCGCTTGCCTACCTTGATATCATCCGCGACATCCGCGAAGCGACCTCTCTTCCGCTCGCGGTCTACAATGTCAGCGGCGAATACGCCATGCTCAAACATGCAGGAGCGGCCGGCTTGATTGATTACGAGCGGGTGATGATGGAGACGATGCTTGGCTTCAAACGCGCCGGCGCGGACATCATTATCAGCTACCACGCCAAAGAGGTAGCGGGGCTGCTGTAGCCTTTTTCGCACTTTACGATATAATGGGCGCTTTCATTCCGGGGAAACCCGTTACGCCGTGAGCAGAAAATGCGACACTTTTTAACCCTCAGAGATTACACCAAAGAGGAGATCCTCTCCATCATCGACCTCGGACTGCAGATCAAGTCCGAGTGTAAACGCCGCGAACACAAGCCCTATCTGGACAAGCAGACGCTGGCGATGATCTTCGAGAAGAGTTCGACGCGGACCCGGGTCAGTTTCGAGACCGGGATCTACCAGCTCGGCGGACAGGGGCTCTTCCTCTCCAACCGCGACATCCACCTGGGCCGTGGCGAGCCGGTCAAAGATACGGCCCGCGTCATCTCCTCCATGTGCGACATGGTGATGATCCGTACCTTCGAGCAGAGCATGCTCGAAGAGTTCGCCTCCTTCTCCAAGGTCCCCGTCATCAACGGCCTCACGGACAGCTACCACCCGGTGCAGCTACTGGCGGATTATATGACGATGATCGAACACGGTCAGGCGGAAAATCCTGTTGTTGCCTATGTCGGCGACGGCAACAATATGACTCATTCGTGGCTGATGCTCGCCGCCAAGCTCGGTTTTGAACTGCGCGTGGCGACGCCGAAGGGGTATGAAGTCGACGGGGCGATCCTTGCGGACGCCCTGGAGATGGCAAAGACGAGCGGTGCCGTCATCAAGGTCGGGAACGACCCGAAAGAAGCTATTGCCGGTGCGACGGTCGTGACGACGGACACCTGGGCCTCGATGGGTCAGGAAGACGAAAAAGAGCAGCGCATCCGCGATTTCGCCGGCTACATCGTCGACGAAGCGAAAATGGCGCTTGCCGCAGAAGATGCGATCTTCCTGCACTGCCTGCCGGCCTACCGGGGGCAGGAGGTGAGCGAAGGGGTCCTCGAAGGCCCCCAGAGTGTGATCTTCGACGAGGCGGAGAACCGCCTTCATGCCCAAAAAGGATTGATGGTCTGGCTCGATCGGGCGCGTTAAAATCTGTTTAATTGACTTTGGTCCGCCTACGCCCTATAATAGTTTTAATCATATTTAAACTGTTAAAAAGGGACCAAGGTTATGAAACGTATTGCCGCGACTCTACTGATGTTTGCCGCTTTCGGCGCCTCGACGTACGCTACGGAGGCCGCCCCCGAACTCAATTCACAATATCACGACTCAAGCAAGTGCAAATCCTGCCACGCCGCCATTGTTAATGAATGGTCCGGTTCCTATCACGCCAAATCACATTATAAACATGACGAGTACCTCCGCCAATCGATGGAGTACTACGCCCGCAAGACGCGCAAGCCCATCAATGCCGTGAAGGTGGAGTGTGCCGCCTGCCATAACCCCCGCGTTGCCGTGACGTCGACGGACATCAACTACCAGATCGATGTCCTGATGGGGCTGGATGAGGGGAGCGAGGTCAATGCCGCGGTCAGCGACAGTTCGCTTTCAGAGGGGGTCAACTGCCTGGTCTGCCACAACGTCGACAGTATCAAGCATGACCTCCCGGCGGACAAGCGGGGCGTGCACCGGATCCAGTGGAACCCGGTCGGCATTATGAGCGGTCCGATCGAGGACGCGAAGTCCCCCTACCACAAGACACAGTACCGCGACTTCTTCGGCAAGGACCCGAAACAGCTCTGTTTCGTCTGCCACGCCAATGACCGTTCTACGGAGAACCTCGTCTTTGCCAACACGCAAAAAGAGTACAAGGATACGACGAAGCAGTGTGCCGACTGCCATATGAGCCCGAAAAAGGAGGGGGTCGCGTCGAACCTTCCGATCGACAACGGCAAACCGAAGAAGCGCATGATCCGCGAACACGGCTTTGTCGGTGCCCATACGAACTGGCTCTGGCAGGATGCCCTGGGGATTGAAGCGAAAAAGAGCGGCGACAGCTTTATCGTGACGCTCAGCAATGAGAACCCTCACAATATTCCGACGGGCTTCGGTGCGCGGGAGCTGATCCTCGACGTCATCTACCGCAGCGGTTCCAAAGTGATCGAAACGAAGAGCATCTCGATGACCCAGCACTATACGGACAAACGGGGCAAACCGACGATCCCGCACCTGGCGGCTGGCTCGACAGATGATATGTCCGTCCCGGCACGAGGTTCAAAGACGTTCAAAGTCCCGATGGTCAAAGGGGCCGGACAGGTGACCTTCGAACTGCACTACCGCCTGGTGAATGACGAAATCCGCTCACTGCTTGAGCTGAAAGAACCACAGTGGAGCGAGAAGAAGTTTATCAACCGTACGACGATCAGGCTCTAAAGCGGGGCCGGGGAACCCGCTTAGCGGTTAATGAGCTTGATCATCACTTCATCGTCCGCGGTCTCGGCGGGGCGGAAGAAGTGTTTTCCGCAGAACTCCTCATTGATGGTTCTGCACAATCCTTTGGCATAGATCATCGCGGCATCTTTGGTATCAAACGACATTTCCGAATCAATGTTTCTCGCATCTTTGAAGCATCCGCACTCTTTTTCCAACTTTACCGTAACCATTGTTCTTTCCTTATCGTGGTGTTTTACAGAGATAAAACTGCGGATGCATAGGCTATTCTACAGCGGGGTATAAAAGGCCCGGGAAAGGTGTTAATCAGACAGAAGAGTGGGGGGAGATAACAGCGACGGAGATGCCGCGAGTCTTCGTGGTGTGATGAACGGCTCAGCCGTTCATCGCCATGTTGATGGTCATTTCGTTGTCCGCCGTTTCAGTAACGCGGAAAGCGTGTTTCTGGCAGAAGGTCTCGTTCATATCGCTGCAGAGCTCCTGGGCATACAGGAGGGCGTCATCTTTGTTCTCGAAGGTCTTGACCGCTTCATAGTCCGAGCGTTTGAAGCAGCCGCACTCTTTTTCCATTTTAACTGTAATCATTTCTCTATCCTCAATGAAATTCAGGAGCAGCATTCTACAGGGGATGGTTTAAGGGGGAGTAAAAAATTGGAGTCAGGTCGCCCGGGATGGGCGCGGTGTCAGTATGCGGCGCCGGTGACGCTGCGGACCTTCTCCGTGATCTCGCGGGCGGCTTCGCTGGCCTTGGCCGCGCCGGCTTTGAGAATGTCGCGGACCTCGTCCTGGTGCGCTTCGTAATAGGCGCGCTTTTCACGGTAGGGGCGGAAATGTTCCCAGATCACCTCTGCCAGGTAGAGCTTGAAGTGGCCGTGCCCTTCGCCGCCGCGTTCGTAGCGTTCCTGGAGCGCGAGGCACTCATCCTCGTCGAGGAAGAGCTTGGCAATGTTGTAGACGTTGCATCCGCGCCACTCTTTGGGCTCTTCCATCGGGACGGCTTCGGTGACGATCTTCTTGATCGTCTTGAGCTGGGCTTTCTCGTCGCCGAAGATATTGATCGTGTTGCCGTAGCTCTTGCTCATCTTCTGTCCGTCGATGCCCGGGACCGTCGCCACGTTTTCGTCGACACGGAATTCGGGCAGTTTCAGGATGTCGCCGTAGGCGTTGTTGAAACGGATGGCGATATCGCGGGCGATCTCGACGTGCTGGATCTGGTCCTTGCCGACGGGGACGACGTCGACGTCATAGAGCAGGATGTCGGCCGCCATCAGCACCGGGTAGGCAAAGAGGCTGTGGTTGGCGGAGATCCCCTTGGCGACCTTGTCCTTGTAGCTGTGGGCGCGCTCGAGCAGCCCCATCGGGGTGAAGGAGGAGAGGAACCAGTAGAGCTCGAGCACCTCTTTGACGTCGCTCTGGACCCAGAAGGTCGATTTCTCTGGGTCGATACCCAGGGCGAGGAAGTCGGTGGCGGCCTGCATCGTCAGTTCGGAAAGGCGCCGGCCGTCTTGGACCGTCGTCATAGCGTGATAGTTGGCGATAAAGGCAAAAACCTCGTTCTCCGCCTGCGAATCGACCATGGCTTTGATCGAGCCGAAATAGTTGCCGATATGCAGGTCACCGGAGGGTTGGATGCCCGTAAAAACTCTCATTGCTTCTCCTCTTTTAGTCGCGGCATTATAGCGTAAGAGGTTGAAAAGGGGCGCAGCGCCCCGCTGACGGCGGAATATTTGATGTCAATTTAGATATCTTCTGTTATACTTTTTTTATCCCAAAAAGAAAAAGGATTTACGATGAATACTCCTATTCGCACAAAAGATATTACATTGACGGACAATACCCGCGACCACGTTCTGAAAGCCAAAGAACAGTTCATGAAATTCGGACTCGATATTACGACGATCAATGTACTGCTGAGCAAAGTCAAAAACGGCGTTGAAGCAGAATTCGATATCCATATCGCCCATAACACACCGGTTGTAATTACGCAGCAAGACGCCGACCTTGATGCGGCGATCGATATGGCCGTCGAGCGTGCGAATAAAGCCCTCCGCCGTCTGCACGACAAACTCAAATCCCACCGCGGACCGGGCCTCAAAGACATCGAGGTTCAGGAGGCCTAAGGGTCATGGAAAAGCGCAAAGTGGTCTGCCCCCACTGCGGGCAGGTCAATGCCGTCCCGGTCAAAGAGACCTACGCCAAGGCCAACTGCGGCCACTGCAGACACTCCCTGCTCGATACGAAACCCATCGCCCTCGATCCAAGCGCCTTCGACAACCAGATCGCCAACAGCGACATTCCGGTCATCGTCGATTTCTGGGCACCGTGGTGCGGCCCCTGCCGCATGATGGCCCCGGCGTTCGAGGAAGCGGCTTCCTCCTTCGTGCTGAAAGCCCGTTTCGCGAAGGTCAATACGGAAGAGCAGCAGGCGTTGGCATCGCGCTTTCATATCCAGTCCATCCCCACACTGATCGTCTTCAAAGAGGGGTGGGAAGTCGACCGGGTTTCCGGTGCTCTCAGCGCCGAACAGCTCCGGCAATGGGTCGGGCGTTTTCTCTGATATAATGCTGCCCCATGAAACGGGGCATGACATTGAAACTACTTCTTCTACTTCTACTCTCTTTAACACTGGCAACGGCAGACGACAATGTGACCGCGGACGATAACGATTATTCCGTGCGGGTCGGATACGGTTTCTCCGATGAAAGCGATCTCGGTGAAATTATCTCGTTGATGGGCAACCAGCACCCGGCTGACACGTCGGCGGGCGGTGTCGAGTTCGGATACCGCTTTTCCCGTGATACATGGGGACTTCCTCTGGACTTCTACCTTAAAGGGGGCGTGAACCGTTTCTTCGAGAATGGCTACCAGAACGACTTTATGGAGATGACCCTTTATATCAAGGCCTACTGGAACTTCCGGCCGTGGGAGCGCACGATCCGCCTCGGGTTCGGGGAGGGTGCCTCTTATGCCTGGGGCATTCCCTACGTCGAGAAACTCGAAGCCCAGGCCGAAGGCGATCACAACTCGCGCTTTCTCAACTACCTCGACATCTCCCTCGATTTCGACCTGGGGCGCATGGTCGGCTACCGGCCGCTATACGACACCTATGCCGGGTACGCCCTCAAGCACCGTTCGGGCATCTACGGGGCGATCAACGGTGTGCGCCGCGGCGGATCGAACTACAACCTCTGGTATGTTGAACACAACTTTTAGGAGCACTACATGGAATACTACAACTGGATACTGGCCTTTCACGTCATGAGTCTCATCAGCTGGATGGCGATGCTTTTCTACTTGCCGCGCCTCTTTGTCTACCACACCGAGCATGCGGCCAATGCTGGCTTTGTCGAGGTCGTCAAGATCCAGGAGCACAAGATCTACCACTATATCGGCGTGCCGGCGATGTGGGCAACGATCCTCAGCGGCGGGACGATGATCGCGCTCAACCCCGGACTCTTCCAGGGCGGCGGCTGGCTGCATGCGAAACTGACGGCGGCGCTGCTGCTGATCATCTACCATTTCACCCTCGGGCGCTACAAGAAGCAGCTGGCGGAGGGGACGTGCACAAAAAGCGGCAAGTTCTTCCGTGCCTACAACGAAATCCCTACACTGCTGATGATCTTTATCGTCATCATGGTGGTCATCAAGCCCTTTTAACTCTGCAGCGCTTCGGCCTCGGCAAGGCAGGCCAGCCCGAAGGCTTCCGCATCGGTTTCGGGGGAGTACTCCTCCGTCTGTATGGCAAGCAGGTGATCGTTTTTGAGCATGCGCTGCAGACGCTCCGACAGCGGGACGAGGTCCGCTGCATGGGCATGGGATGTCAGGAGCGCGAAGGCGGCGGGTGAGAGACGGAAGAGCTTCTCTTCCCTTCGGCAACTGTCGTGCAGATCCTTGACAAGCTGCTTGAGGTTCCGTCTGTGGATGGCTTCTTTGTCAAAGACCATCAGGATAACGGAAAAAGAGGCATGTTCGCGCTGGGCGGCCAGGGCATGTCCCGTACACTCATCCAGGAAAGCCTGGGCATTGAACAGCCCGGTCTGAAAGTCGATGCGCTGGTTGGTTTCCAGGTCGATACGGACATACCGGTAGATGAGGTAGAGCAGGTAGAAGATCAGCAGGCTGCCGAAGAGTCCAAGCATAAAGAGCGTATTGAGCAGCCGTTTGCTCTTTTCTTTCATAACGTTGTGCAGGTCAAAAAGCGTGTGATTGCCGTGCAGCCAGCAGAGTTCACCCTCTTTGTTCAGCGTTTCGTCCGCAGTGCCCGATGCTGTTTTGATCATTTCCCAGCACGCCTTCATCGTACCGTAGCTGCCAGCCAGCGTTCTTTCGGCTTCGCCGGGGTGTAACAAGGCAGGATACACCAGCTCAGAGGAGCGGAACGCTTCGTCGATCTCCGTCTCTATCCCGCCGTTTTCCGCCGGATTTGTGATATAGCGCTGAATGGAACCGCCGATGAACGTGAGCCGTTTGAGCAGGGCCTCGTCATCGTTCCGGTTGTCGAGTTGATAGGAGACGGTGAAGTATGCCAACGGCAGCAGTAACAAGAGGATGACGGTAAAGGCCGCCAGAAAGCTGGACCGATTCTTCACGTGCACTCCTTTTGAATAGATTGTACTTGATTTCAACAAAAATCATTATGCCATACTTGAGCGTTTCAGGGGTACTACCACGCCGCAAAGCAAGAGAGGTATCGGCGCTTTTTCGTTATAATTGCAAAAAATCAAGGGCACCTCTGAAAGCCCTCAATTGGGATATTGATGAAAAAACTGGCCATTATCGGGCGACCGAACGTAGGCAAAAGCTCCTTTTTTAACCGTCTGCTCAAGGAACGCGATGCCATTACGTCGGAGATGGCGGGGACGACGCGCGACGTCAAGAAAAGGGTCGCCACGGTCCTCGACCGGGAGGTCGAAGTGCTCGATACCGGCGGCCTTGACGAGGGAAGCGAACTCTTTGACAAGGTGCGCGAGAAGTCGATCGCGGCCGCCAAGCAGGCGGATATCATCCTGTTCATGGTTGACGGCAAGAACCTGCCGATCGAAGAGGACAAGAAGCTCTTCCACGAACTCGAAGCGATGGGCAAGAGCATGGCCCTCGTCGTCAACAAGATCGATAACGACAAGATGAAAGAGAAGGTGTGGGAGTATTACGAGTTCGGCACCCAGACGATCTTCGGCATCTCCGTCTCCCACAACCGTTCCATCAACCCGCTGCTCGAGTGGATCGCCAAACAGCTCCCCTACATTCCCAAGGCCGGAGAGCTGGAAGCAGCGGAGCCGGACATGATGGATGAATTCGACGACCTTCTCGACACTTACATGGAGGAGGACGAGGAAGAGGGCTCCATCTACGACGAGAATGACGAGATGAAAGAGAGCGACGAGGACCCGAACCATATCAGCGTCGCGATCATCGGCCGGGTCAACGTCGGCAAAAGCTCCCTGCTTAACGCCCTGCTGGGGGAGGAGCGCTCCGTCGTCAGCGACGTCGCCGGGACGACGATAGACCCCATCGACGAAACGATTGAGCGCGACGACAAGACGATCACCTTCATCGACACGGCCGGTATCCGCAAACGCGGCAAGATCGAGGGGATTGAACGCTATGCACTCTACCGTACCCGCACGATGCTCGAGCGCGCAAACCTCGCTCTGCTGGTGCTCGATGCCTCCGAGCCGTTCCGCGACCTCGACGAGAAGATCGCCGGCCTCATCGATGAGAACCGTCTCGCCTGCATGATCGTACTCAACAAATGGGACAAGGCGCCCAGGGACGATTACGACAAGATCGTGCAGCAGGTACGCGACCGTTTCAAGTTTCTGCACTACGCCCCGGTCATCACGGTGTCGGCATTGACGAAGCAGCGCATCCATAAACTTTACGACATGATCATCCAGATCAACGACAACTACTCACAGCGTATTACGACGTCGCGGCTCAACGAGGCGCTGGCGTTTGCCATGCGCAAACACCCCATCCCGTCGATGCACGGGCAGGTGATCCGTCTGTACTACGCGACGCAGTACGCAACGCGCCCGCCGCAGATCGCGCTCATCATGAACAAGCCCAAGGGGCTGCACTTCACCTACCGCCGTTTCCTCGCCAACCAGCTGCGTGAGGCTTTCAATTTCGAGGGGACCCCGCTGCTCTTCAAAGCGAAGAAGCGGGGCGAGAAGTAGGGCTCAGCCTGCCGCCAGAAACAGCGGCTCCTCTTCGACCTGCTGCCGATGGAAGTGCAGCAGTTTCCACTCTCCCTCCATCGTCTCCACAACAGCAGTACACGACTCCACCCAGTCGCCGCAGTTGAGGTAGTGCACTCCCTCGATGTTGCGGTTCTCCGCTTTATGGATGTGGCCGCAGATGACCCCGTCGAATTCGCGCCGTTTTGCTTCGGACACAAGAACCTGCTCGTAATCATCAATGAACATTACCGCTTTTTTGACGCTCTGCTTGGCGAAGTTTGAAAGGGACCAGAAGCGTTTGTAGCCGATCAGGCTGCGGATGCGGTTGATGGGTTTGTTGAGCTTGAGCAGCATTTCGTAACTGATGTCGCCGAACTTCGCCAGCCACTTCTTTGTCATCGTGATGCTGTCGAAGAAGTCGCCGTGGGTGACGAGGTACTCTTTGCCGTCTGTAGCGGTAAAGTGAAATTCGTTGGTGACCTCGATGTTGTCCCCCAGCGTCAGGGGGAGAAAGGAGCGGACAAATTCGTCGTGGTTGCCGAGGACATAAACAATTTTGGTCCCCTTGCGGGCGCGGCGCAGCAGTTTCTGGATGACGTCGGAGTGCTCCTGCGGCCAGCTCCAGCGGCGGCGCAGTGCCCAGCCGTCAATAATGTCGCCGACGAGGAAGAGCTGTTCGCACTCAAAATCGCGGAAAAATTCAAGCAGGGCATCGGCTTGGGAGTGGCGCGATCCCAGGTGGATATCGGAGAGAAAAACGGAACGGTACTGCCGGACGCTGTTATCCATTTGTGTCACTTTCGTTTGGTTTGTGAAACCATACTCCACCATAATTGCGAAATGGATACAAAGGTATTACTGATCAGCGACACGGTCTACGACGCCAACGGGGTGTCGCGTTTCATCCAGGATATGGCCGCACAGTCCCGTCAGAGGGACGGCCGTTTCTCGGTATTGAGCGCTTCGCCGCTTGGCGGGGAGGAGGTTGAGAGCAACATCGTCAACCTCAGGCCCTTCTGGTATGTCCGAATGCCCTTTTACCGGGAGCAGTTCCTCACCATCGTCCCGCCGTGGATGCAGATGTACCGCTACGTCAAGGCGGCATCGCCGGATGTTATCCACATCTCGACGCCGGGACCGCTGGGGATTTGCGCCATGCTTATTGCCAAGCGGTGCGGCATCCCGGTGGCAGGGACCTACCATACGGATTTTCCCTCCTACATCCGCAAGCAGATCAAGCTGGAGATGGCCGAAGCGGTGACGCGGCGCTTCATGCGGTTCTTCTTTCACCGGATGCAGCGGGTATTCTCCCGTTCGCAGCACTATATGGAGGTACTGGAGCGGGAACTGAAAATGGAAGAACGAAAACTGCGCTTCCTGCCGCCGGGGAGCAATACGGAACGCTTCTCCCCCCGTCACCGGGACCCGGCGGTCTGGCCCCGATTCGACATTCCCGTCGACACGCTTAAGATCCTCTACGTCGGCAGGCTCAGCGTCGAAAAGAACTTCCTTTTTGTCGTCGATCTCTTCGAGACCCTGCAACGCACCTGTGACGTGCCGCTCTCCCTGATCGTCGTCGGGGAGGGGAGCCTGGCCGAGAGCGTGAGCCGGCGGCGCAACAGCCACATCCACCTGCTGGGTCTTCAGGGCGGTTCGGATCTCTCGGCCCTCTATGCTTCCTCGGACCTGATGCTGTTCGCCTCCGTCACCGAAACGCTGGGGCAGGTCGTGATGGAAGCGCAGGCATCCGGGCTTCCCTGCATTGTCAGCGACCAGGGGGGCGTGACCGACACCGTGGCACACGGCAAAACGGGCTACTGTCTCAGTGTCGAGGATGACGACGAGTGGCAAAGCAACGCTAAAACGATGATTGAGAGCAGTGTGTTGCGTCAACAGATGGGTATGGCCGGCTGGCAGCGGATGCAGGAACGCTCCATCGCACAGACCTATGAGCGCTTTATGCAGGCGCATGATGAAATTGTTAAGCATTAAGAGTTAAGAGTTAAGAGTTAAGAGTTAAGAGTTAAGAGTTAAGAGCGCGCAGCGCTGAGAGCGCAAGGCGCGAGAGCACCCCAAGGGCACTTCCTCCGGGCGCTTAGCGCTGAGGAAAACCCAGTATGCGCGCCCTGAGCGAAGCGAATAAGTCCCCTTCGGGGGATTAGCGCAGTCGGAGGGGCTTTTGCTCCTTCGACGTACTGTTGGTATATTAGAGCTCTTCGGAGTGTTTTGCGAGGTAGTCGGCAACACCGGCAGTGTCGGCTTTCATACCTTCGTCACCCTTGTTCCAACCTGCAGGACAGACTTCGCCGTGCTCGTTCGTGAAGAGCATTGTGTCGACCATACGCAGCATCTCGTCGATGTTACGGCCGAGCGGGAGGTCGTTGATGACAGCGTGGCGGACCGTACCGTCTGTGTCGATCAGGAAAGAGCCGCGCAGTGCAACGCCGCCGTCGAGCAGAACGTCATAAGCTTTGGAGATCTCTTTGGTGAGGTCAGCGACGAGCGGGTAGCGGACCTGGCCGATACCGCCGTTTTCAACCGGCGTGTTTTTCCACGCGAAGTGGCTGAACTGGGAGTCGATGGAAACGCCGATAACGTTGACGCCGCGATCTTGGAACTCCTGGAGGCGGTGGTCAAATGCGATGATCTCTGACGGGCAAACAAACGTAAAGTCCAGCGGGTAGAAGAAAAGGACGGTACCTTTTTCACCGAAGTTTTCGTAGAGGTTGAAGTTGTCGACGATCTGGTTGTCGCCGAGGACGGTAGTCGCGGTAAAGTCCGGTGCTTTTTGTGTAACGAGCATGGTTGAAACTCCTGTTTTTATGGGTGTAAACACACGGCTGAAACCAGTGGAACGTTTCAGCCGTGCGGTTGACAGTGCACATTCTATTCAAATACTCTTTTAAAAAAAATTATCGTTTAGAGGCGGTGCATTCGCTTTAAAAATGCTTCAGCACAGCGTTGCTGGTTCCGCATATGCATTGGGGCAGATCGGGTACGACACGCGCCGTTCCGATACGGAATGTGTTGCGAAAAACTTAAAAAAAGCACAGGCAAACCCGCGTACATCCATGTATAGGGTTTTGGAAGTGCCCTTTGGCTATACTTCGATGATTTTTAGCTTTTTGCTATCTTTCATCAACTGGGCACCTCATAAGCTCCTCGAGATGACGGGGGTTTTTGAGGTGCCGATTTTACGATAAAGGAAAGATGTGTCTAAAGAGTATATTTTTACTTCCGAATCCGTCACTGAAGGACATCCGGACAAGATGGCCGACCAGATCAGCGATGCGATCTTAGACGATATTATTTCAAAAGACCCCAATTCCCACGTTGCCTGCGAAACCCTCGTTTCCAATGGATTCTGCGTTATTGCTGGCGAATTGAAAACCCATGCGTATACCCCGATGCAGGATATCGTGCGCAACGTTGTCAAAGAGATCGGATACACGGACTCCACCTACGGGTTCGACCACCGCTCCGCCGCGGTGCTTAACGCCATCGGCGAGCAGTCCCCGGAGATTGACCAGGGCGTCTCCCGCGAAGGCGGTGAGATCGGTGCGGGAGACCAGGGGCTGATGTTCGGCTACGCCTGCCGCGAAACCGACGTTTTGATGCCGCTGCCGATCTACCTGGCGCACCGCATTACCGAGCGGCTCGCCGAAGCGCGCAAAGAGGGGATCATCCCCTACCTGCGTCCCGACGGCAAGGCCCAGGTCAGCGTCCGCTATATTGACGGCAAACCCGTCAGCGTCGAAACGGTCGTCGTCTCGACCCAGCACCATGAGAACATCCCGCAGGAGCAGATCCACAACGATGTGATCGAAGCAGTGATCAAGCATGTTATCCCTGCCGATCTTCTCAGTGAGGATATTGTCTACCATATCAACCCGACCGGCTCCTTCGTCGTCGGGGGACCGCAGGGCGATGCCGGCCTCACCGGGCGTAAGATCATCGTTGATACCTACGGCGGTTCCTGTCCGCACGGCGGGGGCGCATTCAGCGGGAAAGACCCGACCAAGGTCGACCGCTCCGCGGCCTATGCGGCGCGTTATGTCGCTAAGAACCTTGTCGCTTCCGGTGCCTGTGAGCGCGCCACGATCCAGGTCGCCTATGCGATCGGTGTCGTCGAGCCGATCTCGATCATGGTCGACACCCACGGTACGGCCGTCGTGGACGAAGAAAAGATCGAAGCCTGTGTCCGCGAACTCTTCGACCTGACACCGAAAGGGATTATCGAGACCCTCGACCTGCTGCGTCCGATCTACCGCAAAACGGCCGCCTACGGCCACTTCGGCCGGGAACTTCCCGAATTTACCTGGGAGAAGACCGACAAAGCCGAAGCGATCCGCGCCTACCTCGGATTCTAAGCGGCAAAACTCACGGGAAACGGCGGTGCAGAAACGGCCGTTTTCCCCGCCATACACGCCGTTTTGCCCATTTTTCCTGTTACCAATCTTCAGTCCTATTTTTGCACGACCATTTCAGCCCCATTTTTTAGGAATCATTAAAGTTCTTTCGCTAAACTTTTTTCACATCTACCATAATTGAAGGAGAAAATATGGCAGTATTGATTAACGACACATGTATCAACTGTGGTGCCTGTATTGACGAATGCCCGGTTGAGGCGATCGTAGACGAGGACGATAACCCGACGGGTGAAGAGATCTATTACGTTTACGGCGACAAATGTGTTGAATGTGTTGGCCACCACGATGAGCCGGCATGTGCAACTGCTTGTCCGACAGAAGGCTGTATCGTTTGGGACGCCGTCGGCGAAAGCCCGTCCAGCCGTGATGATATCACTGACGATATGCGTAACGACCACGTACCGGTTGTTGAGTAATCGATTCAACTAATCTACCGTTGCACCTTCGGGTGCATCGCTTCTTCTACAATTCCCCCGAAATTTTTCCATTTCATTAGAATCAGATCTTTTTTTTGCTATAATTCCACCCTATTTTTGACTACTATAGGAGATACCGAATGGAACAAACACTGTCCATCATTAAGCCGGATGCCGTAGCGAAGGGTGTTGTCGGCAAGATTCTTGATCGTTTTGAAAGCAATGGTCTGCGCGTTGCTGCAACAAAAATGCTGCAGCTTTCCCGCAAAGACGCTCAGGATTTCTATGCTGTTCACAAAGAACGCCCTTTCTTTACTGACCTGGTTGAATTCATGGTCAGCGGCCCGGTCGTGGTCAGCGTTCTTGAAGGTGAAAACGCCGTAGCCAAAAATCGTGACCTGATGGGCGCGACAAACCCGCAGGAAGCGGCGGCGGGCACGATCCGCGCCGATTTCGCGGAAAACATCGACGCCAATGCGGTTCACGGCAGCGACTCTCTTGAGAACGCTGAGATCGAAATTCGCTTCTTCTTCGCACAGAGAGAGATCTCCTAACGCAGATGAACATCCCGTTTCGTCGCGTCACAGCCGACCCCCAGCCCTTCGTTCTGGAGAAGAACGGTGCACGGTTAGAGGGGACGCTGCGCAAGTATCGCAGCGGTCTGGTACTGCTCGAAGCGACGATGCAGGGGAGTCTTGACGTAGATTGCTATCTCTGCGGCGATTCCTTTGCTATAATGCCGGATGAAAAAGTCGAATTTCTGATTTCTGACGGTGTTTTTCATGGTCAGGATGAAACCTATGATGTGGTCGAGATGCATGATGGCACCATCGACCTCGACGAAGTGTTCGATTCGGAAATCGCTTTGATCGAAAGCGATTATCACGCCTGCCCCAACTGCAGGTAATCTACAAAGAAAGGAAATAACATGGCAGTACCTAAGAGACGCGTATCCCACACGCGTGCAGCAAAACGCCGCACCCACTACAAAATCAAACTGGCACGTCCGGTCAAAGACAGTGACGGCACTTACAAAATGCCGCACCATGTCAATCCGACAACCGGCGAGTATAAATAATTGAAGGTCAAAATCGCGATTGACGCGATGGGTGGGGACTTCGGTCCCGAGCCTATTGTCAAAGGAACGATTGCGGCACTGAAGCATTACCGTTTTGAGCCGATCCTTGTCGGAAAGAAAGAGGAGATTTTGCCTTTGATTCCGGGCGGGTTCAAAGACAAGATTTCGATTGTCGAAGCGGAGGATGTCATTGCGATGTCCGATGCGGCGACCGATGCGCTCAAGCGCAAAGAGAGCTCCATCTACAAAGCGGTCGATCTGGTCCGCAACGGTGAAGCCGACGGCGTCGTCTCCGCAGGGCATAGCGGCGCGACCATGTCGGTAGCGACCCTGCGCCTCGGACGTCTTAAGCACGTCCTGCGTCCGGCGCTGGTGACGTTGATGCCGAACAAGAACAAGAAGCGTACCGTGCTGCTTGACGTCGGCGCCAACGTCGACTGCAAACCGGAGCATTTGGCCCAGTTCGCGGTGATGGGGAGCTGTTACGCCCATGATATGTGGGCGATTACCCTCCCGACCGTCGGCCTCCTGGCCAACGGCGAAGAGGAGACCAAGGGTAACGACGTGACGAAGGGAGCCTTCCAGAAGCTTCGCGGCATGGAGGGGTTCGTCGGCAATGTCGAAGGACGCGATATCTTCAACGGTTCCGTCGACGTCGTCGTCTGCGACGGTTTCATCGGGAACCTTGTCCTTAAGTCTTCCGAAGGGGTTGCGAGTACGATCACGCACCTGATCAAGGACTATATCCGCAAATCGCCCATCGCGATCACGGGCGCGCTCCTGATGCGGAAGGTCTTCAAGCTTCTGAAAAAAGAGCTTGATTATGCCGAAGTCGGCGGGGCTCCGCTGATCGGGGTCAAGGGGTGCGCCATCGTCAGCCACGGCAAAAGCAACTCCAAAGCGATTAAAAACGCGATCAAACAGGCGATCGACTTCGTCGATACCGGGGTCAACGTTCATATTGAACGGGCCCTGGATGCCACTGCCAATTAAAGGATAAAGCCATGTATGCAGCTTTTCGTTCGGTAGGTGCCTATGTGCCCGAGCGTATTCTGACCAACGCCGACCTCGAGAAAATGGTCGATACCTCTGACGAGTGGATCACGAAACGCACCGGTATCAAAGAGCGCCATATCGCCGCCGACGACGAGTTTACCAGCGACATGGGGGCCAAGGCGGCTGCACTGGCGATCGAGCGTGCCGGCATCGCCAAAGAGGAGATCGATCTCGTGATCTGTGCGACGATCTCTCCGGACTACTTCAACATGCCCTCAACGGCGACCATCATCTCTTCCAAACTGGGCCTGCCCCAGGTCATGGCGTTCGACATTTCCGCCGCATGTACGGGATTCGTCTACGTCGTCAGCATGGCGAAGGCCTTTATCGAGTCGGGGATGAAAAAGAACGTCCTGGTCATCGGGGCGGAGAAACTCAGCGCCATTACCGATTACACGGACCGTACGACCTGTATACTCTTCGGCGACGGCGCCGGGGCGGCGGTGATCAGCGCGACGGAGAACAAGGACGAAGCGATTCTCGACGTGCATACGGGTGCCGACGGCACCTACGCCGATCTGCTGATGACGCCGAACGGCGGCACGGGTTCGGCCCATGATGCGCTGGACGCGGAAGCGAAGACCGGCTGTTTTATGCAGATGAAGGGGAACGAAACCTTCAAGGTCGCCGTGCGTACCCTGACCAACGACGTCAAGGAGATCCTTGCCGAAAACAGTATGAGCGCCGATGATATCAAGCATTTCGTGCCGCACCAGGCGAACTACCGGATCATCAAAGCGGTCGGTGACGCCCTGAACCTGCGCGAAGAGCAGGTGGTGCTGACCGTGCACAAGTACGGGAACACCTCCGGGTCATCCATCCCCATCGCCATCAACGATCTCTACGAGAGCGGCAAGCTGCAAAAGGGCGATATGATGCTGCTCGATGCTTTCGGCGGCGGGCTGACGTGGGGAAGCGCACTGGTGCCGTTTGCAGGACCGGCTGCGGTATGATATAATCCCCGGGACATCGGGTAGGAAAGAGGCACATGGTTTACGCGGCAATCGGGATCTCACTGTTATTCGTCATACTGCTGATTGCTTTTAACGTTCGTTCGAACCACTGGCGCAACCGCCGAAAGAAAAAACGCCGCGAGGTGGCCGAGCGCCGCGTGAACAAAGGGCGCCGCAAGCGGAACAACCTTGACCATGAAAGCAGTCTCCCCGACCGCCGTTACGGCGGTGACCGCCGCGTCGGTCCGGAGACGCGCCGCCACAAAAAGCGCCGTGCGGAAGACCGCTTTGGCCACAATTGACCTCCCCCTTCTTTTTATAGAAGCCCACGACAGCGAAGTGCCGTGGCTGAAAATTTTTGTCCGCCGCACCGTACGTGAATTCAGCGAGTGTAACGCCGCAGAGAAGGCGGCGGTCTGGGATGCCCTGGACGTGATCGAGCGGGAGATGCTCGACTATTACCGTCCCGAAAAGATCAACATCGCCTCTTTTGGTAATATGCTGCCGCAGGTACACTGGCACATCATGGCCCGTTTCAAAGAGGACAGCTACTTTCCCGAACCCATGTGGGGCCCCCGCCAGCGCGAAGGTGCACTCGACCTGCCGCCGCTAGGAACGTTTCTTGAACGTCTGGCGAAAAAGTTTTCCGCCGAATCCTGACTTCATCTCTTTTTGGTTAGAATTGGTCGAAAACGAAGAAAGGGAAAACCTTGCAACGTTTTCACTCCTATCCGGTCAGACTTGACGGAACGGATCCGCAGGCGACGCGCGACGCGATCCGAAACGATTTCCTCAGTGCTTATTCGCTTTTTGAAGCCCTCTTCGGGCTGTTGAAGGACGAGAACGTCTTTTACCGCCGTTCGGAACGAACCCGCCATCCGATGATCTTCTATTTTGGCCACACGGCAACTTTCTTTATCAACAAACTTCTGCTTGCGAAGGTGATCGACAAGCGGATCAATCCGGATTTCGAATCTCTCTTCGCGATTGGTGTCGATGAAATGGCCTGGGATGACATGGACAGTTCACGCTATGAGTGGCCCGGCGTCGATGCCGTGCGCGACTACCGTACCCGGGTCAAGGCGCAGGTCCTGGAGCTGATCGATACCCTTCCGCTGCAGTTGCCGATCACCCAGGAAAGCCCCTGGTGGGTCATCCTGATGGGGATCGAACATGAACGGATTCACATTGAGACGTCGAGCGTGCTGCACCGCCAGATGCCGCTGGAGGAGATCCGGCCCTCTGGACAGTTCCGATACTGCAACGACGCCGGTTTGCCACCGGAGAATAGCCTGGCAGTGATCAGCGGCGCGGCCGTCCAGCTTGGAAAAGCAAAAGGGGACCCCTATTACGGCTGGGATAACGAATATGGCAGCGCGCGAATGGAAGTTACGGAGTTCCGGGCATCGAAGATGCTGGTCAGCCATGGGGAGTTCCTCCCCTTCGTCGAAGCGGGCGGCTATGAAGACCCCGCCTATTGGGACGAGGAGGGGATGCGTTTCCTGGAGCGGAGCGGCGCGAAACATCCGCCCTTTTGGGTAGCGAAAGCAGCGGGCGGCTATCGGCTGCGCCTGCTGGACCGGGAGATCGACCTGCCGATGGACTGGCCGGTGGAGGTCAACTGCCTCGAAGCAGAGGCTTTCTGCCGCTATAAAAGCGCGCAGGAGGGGCGTGTGTATCGCCTGCCGACGGAAGCGGAGTGGGTACGGATGCTCGAGAGCTCCACGGCACTTTCGGGCGAACGGTTCGACGACGCCAACGCCAATATCAATTGGAACCACTTCGCCTCCTCCGTCCCCGTCAATACCTTCTTGCAGGGGGAGCTTTACGACGTCGTCGGGAACGTCTGGCAGTGGACGTCATCGACGATTGACGGCTATACGGGGTTCGAACCGCATCCGGTCTATGACGATTTCTCTTTGCCGACCTTCGACGGCAAGCACAACCTGATCAAGGGGGGATCGTGGGCCTCAACGGGGAACGAGACCCTGCGCCATTCACGCTACGCGTTTCGCCGCCACTTCTACCAGCATGCAGGGTTCCGTTACGTGGAAGCCGATGCCCCCGCTGAGAGCATGCCGGAGAATATCTACGAAACGGACAGTCTGGTAGCGCAGTACTGCGAGTTCCAGTATGGACCGGACTGTTTCGATGTGAAAAACTTTGCGCGCAGCTGCGCGGAGCATGCCATCGCTTTCACGGCTTCCACCCCCCAAAAGCGGGCGCTGGATCTCGGCTGCGCGACGGGGCGGGCCTCCTTCGAACTGGCCAGGGTCTTCGACGACGTCACCGGGATCGACTTCTCCGCCCGTTTCATCCAGGTTGGAGCGGCCTTGAAAGCGCAGGGACAGATTGCCTATGAACGGGTAGAGGAGGGGGACGTCACGACCCGCCAGGTCCACTCGCTCGAGGAGTTCGGATTGGAGGAGACGGCTGTGAATGCGCAGTTCTGGCAAGGGGACGCCTGCAACCTCAAGGCGCATTTCAGCGGGTATGACCTGATCATGGCCACGAACCTGATCGACCGTCTCTACGAACCGGAGCGCTTTTTAGGGACGGTGCATGAACGGCTGAACGAGGGAGGAATACTCCTGCTGACATCGCCCTATACCTGGCTGGAAGAGTATACGCAAAAAGCGCACTGGCTCGGCGGCTATTATGACGAGAAAGGGGAGGTTGTCGACGGACTGACCGGGCTCAAGACGATCCTCATGCCGCATTTCGAGTTGCTGGAGACCTTTGACGTCCCCTTCGTGATACGCGAAACGGCGCGCAAATACCAGCATACGCTCTCGCAGATGAGCGTCTGGAAAAAGCGTTAGGAGAATAGAAGCACGGTTCTACTGTGTGTGGGCACTCCGCCGAGGAGAGCATAGCGCTAGCGTAGGGAACCGGGCTTTGCTCGGATTCCGTTTAAGCTAATAATTCCGCGGCGACGCTGAACTGGTTGGCCATCATCAGGTGCACTTTCGGGTGCAGGGCCATGACGTCATCGAAAAGCTGCTTGCTCAGATCGAAGCCGATCTTGTAGGCGTCGTCCGCATCCTTGGCGTTGCCCAAGGCCTCGAGCCACGAGGGCGGAACGTGGATGCCCGGAACATGGGCATCAAGGAACTGGGCCGTGCGCAGTTTCGTAATGGGAAAGAGGCCGAGGACAAGTTGGGCATTTGTGCCGTGCTTCGCATTGGCTTCGTCCATCAGCTCCAGCAGCAGTTTGGCGTTATCAAGGTCGAAGACCGGCTGGGTGATGATCCCCTGGGCGCCGTGCTCGACTTTTTTGGCCATCTTCTTGTAGAGGCTCTTGGGGTTGCGGGCGAAGGAGTTGACGACGGCAAAGGGGAGAATCGGCTGCGGCGCGACGGAGAAGGCTTTGCCCTCCAGGTCGGTGCCGGCGTTAAAAGCGGCGATGATCTCCAGCAACAGGGTACTGTCACTTTCAAATACCCCTTTGGCATCTTTCTGGTCGGAGTTTTTGGCCGGGTCGCCTGTCAGGGCGAGAATGGCGCGGACGCCGGCTTCGTTGGCCCCGAGCAGGTCGCTTTGCAGGGCGATGCGGTTGCGGTCGCGCATGCTCATCGTCGCCAGGACCGGTTTACCGAAGCGCTGCTGCATAAGGGTGGCGGCGAAGAGGGCGTTGTATTTCAGTTTGGCGAGGGGGTTGTCGGTGGTACTGAAAGCGTCGACGCGCTCATGCAGGCCGAGGGATTCGATCGTGTCGATGACGGGGGCAAAGGAAGCGGAGTGCGACGGTGTCGTTTCGAGACTGACATAACGTCCGTTTTTTAGCTTTGCTTCCAGTGCGTCAAACACGATTTACCCCTGCGGTGCGATATAATGGCGCCATTATAACCTAGGGCCCCGCCAAAAAACCTGTACCGGGTCGGGGGATGCCCTTAGAGAGCATAAAGGATAGGAATGCGGTTATGCGTGTTTGATTTCGATTCGACGTTGATGGACGGCGAGACCATCGACTTTTTTGCCGAGGCGCTGGGCATAGGCGAAGAGGTCGCCGCCATCACGGAGCGGGCCATGAACGGGGAGCTTGACTTCTTCGAGAGCCTTCAGCAGCGGGCCAAGCTGCTCAAGGGGCTTGATGTGGAGACGGTAGAGCGCATCAGCCACTCCCTTCCCTACATGCCCGGTGCCAAAGAGACGATCGCGGCGCTGAAAGCGCAGGATATTACCGTCGTCTGTTTCAGCGGCGGTTTCCGTACGGCGACCTCCTACGCCAAGGACGTGCTCGGGTTCGATGCGGACTTCTCCAACGCACTGCATGCCAAAGACGGCAGACTGACCGGCGAAGTCGGCGGGGACATGATGTTCAATTGGTCGAAGGGGGATATGCTCGTGCGCCTGCAGGGGCTGCTCAAGGTGACGCCCGAAGAGACGATGGTCGTCGGGGACGGGGCCAATGACCTCAGCATGTTCGCCCATGCCGGAACGCGGGTCGCCTTCTGCGCGAAACCGGTCCTGAAAGAGGCGGCGAATATCATCATCGATACCAAAGACCTCCGCGAAATCCTGGGGCGTCTCGTATGAATCTCTGGGAACGCTACAACCCTGAAACAATGCTCGGCAGTGTCCTGGGGGAGATGACGGGGCTACCGATGATGCAGTGCCCGGAGAAAACGCTTTTCGAAGCGCTCAAGCGCCACCTGACGCGAAAAGAACTGCGCTGCTGGGTGATGGCCCGGGGCGGGGTTGACCTGGAGACGATTGGTACGGAGACGGGTCTTGGTGCGGAGGAGATCGACAATGCGGTCCGCAAAGCCTCCAAAAAGATACGCCAGCCCAAGCTTCGAAGCGAATTCCAGCAGCTGCTCGGGGGCCTGGAAGCGGAGGATGCGTAACAGGCTGTGTTAAGATTTTTTTATCTTTCGTTCAGTCTGTCGTGATAAAATTGTGTTACTTTACGGTTTAGGAGGGATGAATCGAATGAAAAAACATCTATCGGCCCTGTTGGGCGCGGCACTGCTGCTCGGCAGCTTCTCAACGGCGGCGAACGCCGACGTCAAACGGGGGCAGAAAGCCTATCTGAAGAAGTGTAAACGCTGTCACGGAAACGGTACGAAGGGGGCCGCGATGAAGACCCAGAAAGAGTGGGCGGACGCTTTCGCGGATGATGCCGCGCTGTTCAGAGCGTGGCACAAAGATGACAAGAAGGCGATGAAATATATCGACAGCAGCCGCTTCAAGAAAGATGCACCGAATCTCAAGGATTTCCTCTACGAATACGGTTCGGATTCCGGTAACGTCCCCTCCTGCGGCTAAGCCCGCCACCGTCCCTACGGGACGCTCTTCCTCTCTACTCCGCCTCATCGCTGTTGATTTCGATGGCACCGTACTCCTGTAACAGTTCTATGATCTGCTTGCGCTGATGCTTCTGCGCAATCCGCATGGCGCTCATCCCCTGCGGCGAGATGCGGTTAACGTCGCAGCCGCATTCGCATAGAAAACGGCAGACATCGATGTGGTTGTAGTAGACCGCCAGCATCAGCGCGCTCCAGCCGTAGTGGTCGATCCGGTCGATGTCCGCGTAGTTGTTAATGAGCACTTCGACCGCCGACTGGCGCCCCATGGAAGCGGCGACCATCAGCGCCGTCCGACCGTTCTTGTCGGTATAGTTGACGTCGCTGCCCAGCTGCATCAGCAGACGGAGGTGTTTTTTGATCCCCTCATCCTGGCGCCGCGCGACGGTGTGAAAGAGCGGCGTCCACCCCGCCCGGTTTGTGGGGATGTCCGTATGGGCTCCACGGTCGAGCATGATGCGTAGCAGGTTGCGGTAACTGTCGGCGATCTCCGGGTAGGTCTCGATGCCGCGATGCACCAGGGAGAGCGGCGTATGCAGGCCGTCGTAGGTGAGGATGTTTGCGCCGTGACGGATCAGTGCAGCGGCCCCGTCGGGGTTGCCGTTGCGCAGGGCGATGGTCAGGGCCGTTGCATGGTTGTCCGTACGGTGTTCCAGGGTTGGGTAGCGCTGCAGCAGTTTTTCCAGGAGCCGCACGAACTTCGGGTGGGAGGCCGCAATGATAACGGGCGTGATCCCGTGCAGGTCGCCGGCGTCGATCGCGAGGCCCTTGTTGAGCAGGTAGGTGACGAGTTTCGGATTGTTCCCGAAAACGGCGTGGTGCAGCAGTGTCCGGTTCTGTACATCGCGTTTGGAGAGCTCCATCGGCGTCGCCTCGGCATTGACGATGGCGTAGAGGTTCCCCTTGGATGCCAGCTCGAAAAGGTCCGGCTCGGCCGGGAGGTCGAAAACAGGCTGGACCTCTTCGAGCAGGGAGAGGATGGTTTTACTCTTTTGGGCTTTGGCGATGGCGGCGGGGGTCATCCCTTCGCTGCTTTTTGCATGGGGGCGGGCGCCGTACTGCAGCAGCTGCAGTACGATCTCGGGATCACCGAGTTTGACGGCGAAATGCAGGGGCGTTTCCTGTTCCCGGTCCGCGAGGTTGGGGTTGGCACCGTACATGAGAAGGTTCTCGACGATCCGGGTACGCTGCTGCATCACGGCGACGATCAGCGGGGGACGGTGGCCGAAGGCGTGGTAGTCGACGTCAAAGCCCTCCTCGATCATTGACAACAGGGTCGCCTTGTCGTCGCTGCGGATGGCGTTGAAAAAGGTCTCGCTTTTGTGCTCGATGATCTCTCCGGCACTGGGGTCGTAGAGATGCGTTCCCAAAAGCATGGCACTGTGCAGACGCTCCATAAAGGGCATGACGGCTCCTGCAGATGAATGGATTTTGTTCTATCCTAGCATAAAAGTGTAAAAGGGGATTGAAGAAATGGGTGAAAAAATAAGCTCAAAGCTCCGAAGCGGGTGCTTCGGAGAACGAAATTACTTGATAATTTCGAACGGGTTGACGACAACTTCCTTGCGGGAAATTGTGTACGGGATGATCGCAGCGGAACGTGCACGCTTGATCGCGATCGTGACCATGTCCTGGTGGCGCTTGCAGTTGCCTGTCAGGCGGCGCGGCATGATTTTGTAGCGCTCAGAGAGTGAGTGCTTGAGGCTAGAAGCATCTTTGTAGTCGATGAAGTCGACTTTTGCTTCACAGTATTTGCAATAACGTTTTTTATATTTGCGTTTTTCTGCCATGGTTTTTTTCCTTGCTGTCTATTATTCTAGAATGGGATCTCGTCTTCGTCGATGTCGATCTCGGGAATCGTGTTCTCCGGCATCTGCTGTTTCGGCGGCTGGTAGGCATTCTGCGGTTGTGGCTGCTGCGGCGGCGGGTTGTAGCCCTGCTGCGGCGCATTGTATCCCTGGGAGCTCGGGGCGTTGTAGCCGCCGTTGCCCTGGGGAGCGTCGTATCCGCCCTGATCGCCGCGGGAATCCAGCATCTTCATCTCTTCGACGTTGACCGAGTGTTTCGAGCGTTTCTGCCCGTTCTGGTCCGTCCACTGCTCAAGCATCAGTCGCCCTTCGACGAGGACTTTACTCCCCTTGCGAAGGTACTGGTTTGCAATCTCGCCGCTGCGGCCGAAGAAGGTGATGTCGATGAACATCGTTTCATCCACCATCTCGCCGTTTTGTTTCTTGAACTTGCGGTTGGTCGCAATGCCGGTTTTGGCAATGGCCATACCGCCTTGCGTGTAACGAAGCTCAATGTCGCGTGTAAGATTACCTACCAGAATGACTTTGTTGAACATATGGAAACTCTCCTAACTGCTTAAGAAGCGGCGCTTTCGCTGCTCTCTTCGGTTTTCGCCGGCTGTTGCTTTGTCTTCTCGACCAAATCGTTCCATGCTTTGACTTCGCGCTTGGAATCGTATTTGATCGTGACGTAACGGAGGAGTTCCTCGTTGATGCGGAAGCGGCGTTCGATCTCCGCGATCGCAGACGGCTCGATCATGTAATAGACAACGTGGAAGTAACCACGCGGGCTTTTTTCAATCGGGTAGGCCAGTTTGCGCATACCCATCTCGTCGCGTGCAACGATTTCGCCACCGTTTTCAGTGATGACGGCTTCGATCGCAGCGATGCTGTTTTTGATCTCTTCTTCTGTCAGGGTCGGTTTGACGATGACAAGGTTTTCGTAATGTCTCATGTAGAGTATTTCTCCTTATGGTTTCATCCCTTATGGCTCTCGGTCACGGACGATTCCGCGCGATAATATGCATTGCGTCGCAAAGCACAAAGAGTAAGGAACGCGCAATAATACATAATTACGGCTTAATTTAAGGTGAAATTCAGACGTTGCGCTTCGGGAGCAACGGCGACGGCGCACCGCAGGGGGTTCGGCTGCCCTTTGTCGCGCCTACAGGAGGGATTGGACTTTCAGGAAGGTCGCGGCGAGGAGGGCGCTTTTGCTCCCGCCGCCCGCCGATTTCATCTGCAGCTCCGTGTCGCCGAGCAGGCTCATCATCCGGGTGTATTGCGGCTGTTTGAAGCGGACGCTCTGCTGCGAACGCGCCTGCTCGATGCGCGGGGGGAGTTTATAGCCGAGGATCTTGGCCGAATCCGCGGCACCGTTCAGGCGGATGGAGGCGTAAAAGAGGTAGAGCTGGGCGATGTGGTTCGAGAGCGCCGTCAGCAGCCGTATCTCATCTTCGCCGTGTTCGAGCAGGCGGCGCATCAGGGGAACAAAATCCTGTTTCTGCAGCAGCGCGTCGATGAGCTGGTCGACTTTGACCTCGGCGACGCCGTAGACGAGCTCGTCGATCTCTTTGATGCCGATACGCCCCTGCAGCAGTGAAAATTTGTCCAGTTCGTTGATGGTGAGGGCGAGGTCGCCGTTTTGCGATTCGAGCAGATGGGTCGCGGCGTAGGGGTCGAGGTTGATGCCGCGTGCGGCCGCCTCGTTCAGCACGATCTGGCGCGCCTCATTGGGGAAGGGGCGGAAGAGCCGAACGTCCGCACCGCCCGATTTCGGGCCGAAGGCAGTGGTGGCGCTTTTTTTGAAGTCGGTGCCGAAATAGGCGTAGATGAAGAGGTTGCCGGGGTTCTTCTGTACCAGGTCGATCAGGGCAGTGAGGTCGTTTTTCGGCAGCTTCTTCTCGCTCTTGACGATAAGAACGTTGCGGCCGCCGAAGAGCGAGCCCTGCGACAGGTGCGCCTTGGCGCTCGAGAACTGGTACTCGTCAAAGTAGACGCTGAGGATGTTCGGGTCCTCGACGGCGGCGAGCTGCTTGGTGTAGTGCTCGATCAGGAAGTGGCTTTCGCCGTAGAGCATGACGGCCCCGGGGGCCTTGCCCTGCCGGATCAGGTTGTCCAGATCCTGCCGCTTCATTCGCGCTCCTTGGAGAGGGTCGCATGGGACTCCACGGTACGGACGTAGGTCGTATGGATCCGCGCGGTGGCCAGGCTGACGTTTTCGATGCGCAGTTCGATGTCATCAAAGAGCATGACCGGCTCGTTTGTGACGACTTTGACCTTGGCGCCGCGCAGCGGCCCGGTGATCTCGGCACGCAGTTCCGGGTCGGTGGCGTAGACCCGCGCCGGGAAGACCTCGCCGATATGCCCGGCGGCCCAGCGGGCGAATTTTCGGTCCATGAAGCGCAGTTCGATGTCGCTGGCTTCGCGCTCCTTGTCGCTGATGGCGAAGCAGAGCGCGTCGATGTTGCGCAGGACGTAGGAGCCCTCCTCCTTGTCGCCGCGCTGGATCGCTTTGAGCAGCCGGTGGACGATGAGGTCGGAGTAGCGGCGGATGGGGGAGGTGAAGTGGGTGTAGCGCTCGAACCCCAGCCCGAAGTGGCCGACGTTGTCCGGGGCATAGCGCGCCTGCATCTGGGAACGGATGATAAGGGTATCGACTTCATGGGCGATCCCGCGCTTTTCGGCTTCGTGCTGGATGCCGGTAATGGTCTCCTTGAGGCTCTCTTTCTGCTCGGCGATGATCCCGATGCCGGCCAGTTCGGTGTAGAGGCTCTGCAGCTTGGCCGGGCTCGGGGGTTCGTGGATACGGAAAACACCGCGCTCGTACATCGCCGCGGCGGCTTTGTTCGCCAGCAGCATACAGTCCTCGATGAGGGCGTGCGAGGGGGTCTCCTCAGCGACGGTCGTCTCCACAATGTTTTGCGCGTCATCCAGGGCCATCTCCAGCTCTTCGGAGCGGAAGTCGAAACCGACTTTGAGGCGCTTTTCGCGCAGGGCATCGGTCAGTTTGCGCAGTTCGAAAAGGTTGGCGATGACGGTCCGTTCGTCGTCATTCGCCGGTGCGGCCTTGCCGGGGGCGTCAAAGAGCGCATCGACCTCCTCGTAGTTGAAGCGGCGCTTGGAGTGGATAACGGACTCGAAGAGTTCCGTCTCGACGACCTCGTGGCTCTCCGGGTCGAGGACCATTTTGAAGGTGTAGGCGAGGCGGTCGACGTGGGGCTGCAGAGAGCATAGCGTCTCGGAAAGCTCGCGCGGCAGCATCGGAATGGAGCGGTGGGGCAGGTAGATGGAGAAGCTGCGGTAGATCGCCTCGGCATCGATGGGGCCGAAGGGGGTAACGTAGGCGCTGACGTCCGCGATGGCGACATAGAGGGTGTGCGCGTCGGGCAGGTAGCAGACGGCGTCGTCGAAGTCCTTGGCCGTGACGGGGTCGATGGTGCAGAAGGGGAGGCTGCGCAGGTCCTTGCGCCCCGGAAACTTCGAAGCGTCGACTGTTTTGTCGAAACTCGCGGCGAGTTTTTTGACCTCGTCGTCGAACTCGTCATGCTTGTTGTACATCGCAAGGACGATCTTCTCGTCCACCAGCGGGTCGGCCAGGTTGCCGAGGACCTCCATGATCTCGCCGTTCTGGTTATTGACCTTGAACAGCGTCCCCTCTTCATACCCGGCAAGGGCCTCGGCGCTGAGCGGCACCCCGGCGGGGTAGTCGTTGCGGATGTCGAGCACCGATTTGACGCCGTTTTGGATCTTGATATAGGCGACGCTGAAGGTCTCCGCCCGTCCGACGACGGCGACGAGCTTCGCCGAGGGTCTTCCCCGGCGCCCGAGCAGCCGTTTGACGATGACGAGGTCTCCCTCCTTGGCATCGCCCAGGTCGTGTTCGTCGATAAAGAGGTCGCGCACGTTCGCGCCGAGAACCTGCAGGTAGGCGCCGCTGCCCGACTGGTTCATGGCGATGGCGCCGGCACGATACTGGGAAGGGAGGCGGTAGACGCCCTCTTCAAGGACGACGAGGCCTTCTTGGAGCCACTGCGCAACGAGGGGCTTTTCGTCTTCGGCAACGTCCTGGGCATAGAGTCCGACGGTCAATCTGACAAGGAGTGATTTCATGGAGGCTTTCGATTTTTTACCAGATTATAGCGTATGGGATAACTTATGCTAAAATTTTCGACTACCCAATATTAAACACAATAGGAGAAAAAGCATTGCAGTTTATTGATAGTGAAGCGGTATTGAAACAGCTCGGTTATGCACCGAACGAGGCACTCATGGAACAGGTCGGACGCATTGAAGCGAATACGGCCGGATATGACAAGATCCAGAAGCATATCCTTGAGCTGCACGAGCAGCTGAAAGTCGATGACAGTTTCGTGGCCCTTTCGAATACGCGCGACTGTTTCAAGATCAAGATCGAGGCACCGAGCGACGAGCGCAAAGCCGAAGCCCTGGAACGCCTGAACCATTTCACCGAAAAATATAAGATCGACCTCGAACAGGTCCCGGGAAAAGAGACCTACTACATCCTGGGGTACAGCAAGTAAATCATGCGCGTTGAGCCGATGATACCTCAGAAATGCAAGGTGAGTGACCGCACGTTGCATCTGAGTAAAATAGCTGAGATAGGAGGGAGGTTCAATTTTGTCCAAAGTTGAACCGATGACCCCCGAAGGGTACGACCTCCTTGTCCGGGAGTTCAAATTCCTCAAAGAGGTCGAAAAACCCCGCGTCAACCACGAAAAACAGGTGGCGGCGGAGCTCGGGGACCGCAGCGAAAACGCGGAGTACCATGCCGCCAAGGAGAAACTCCGCCACATCGACAAGCGTCTTTTCTATCTTAACGGCATGATCGAAAAGGCCCGGGTGATCGATCCCGAAGGCCTCGACCACAGCCGGGTGCATTTCGGTGCGACTGTCACCCTCGAGCGCATCGAAGACGGGAAGGAAGAGCGCTATACAATTTGCGGAGTGCTCGAGAGCGAACCGGAGATCGGACTTATCTCTGTGCACGCGCCCCTCTCCCGGGCGGTTATGGGCAAAACGGAGGGGGACGAACTTACGGTGAAGTTGCCCGCCGGCCTGCGCGCGTACGAGGTGATCACTATCGAGTACATTCCGCTTTTTTCATTGAAAAAACAGATCCGAAGCGAGGCGGATTTCAGTTTCGCCTGAAAAGCGCTTCCTCTGCCGTTCTCCCTCAGCCGGCACCACCGGAATTTCAACTCCCCTTTGCTATAATCCTTTCCACTATTTATGCGTAAGGAAATGCAGTGAATCAGCCACTTGAAAACATAGACGAGCTTCTGGCCCAGCACAAACTGTCCAAGCTTGATTATGCCCACATCAAAGAGATCCTCGGGCGCGAACCGAACCTGGTAGAACTCGGAATTTTCTCAGCGATGTGGTCGGAGCACTGTAGCTACAAATCCTCGAAAAAGCACCTCAACGGCTTCCCGACGAAGGCGCCCTGGGTCATCCAGGGGCCGGGCGAAAATGCCGGTGTTATCGACATCGGCGATGGCTACGCAGCCGTCTTCAAGATGGAGAGCCACAACCACCCCTCCTTTATCGAACCCTATCAGGGCGCGGCAACGGGTGTCGGCGGGATCATGCGCGACGTCTTCACGATGGGTGCGCGCCCGGTTGCAAGCCTCAACGCCCTGCGTTTCGGCAGTGTACATGGCGACGATGCGTCGGCACACCACCAGCGCTTCCTGGTGCGCGGCGTCGTCGAGGGGATCGGCGGCTACGGCAACTGTATGGGGGTCCCGACGATCGGCGGCGAGATCAGCTTTGATGAGTGCTACAACGGCAATATCCTCGTCAATGCCTTCAATCTCGGCGTTGCCAAGGCCGACGAGATCTTCTACGGCCGTGCGGAGGGGATCGGCAACCCGGTCATCTACGTCGGCTCCAAAACGGGCCGCGACGGTCTCGGCGGGGCGGTTATGAGCTCCGACTCCTTCACCGAGGAGTCCAAATCCCTGCGGCCGACAGTCCAGGTCGGCGACCCCTTTACGGAGAAGCTGTTGCTCGAAGCGTGCCTGGAACTCTTCAAGACCGACTACGTCATCGGTATCCAGGATATGGGGGCGGCGGGGCTGACGTCGAGCTCCTTCGAAATGGCGGGCCGTTCCGGTTCAGGGATGATCATGCACCTCGACCGTGTCCCGGCACGCGAAGAGGGGATGACGCCGTACGAGTTTATGCTCTCCGAGTCCCAGGAACGGATGCTTCTCTGCGCGAAAAAGGGAAGTGAACAGGCGATCATCGACATCTTCGAGAAGTGGGACCTCGACGCCGCCGTCGTCGGCGAAGTTACCGCGACGGGCCGCATGGAGCTCTTCTGGCATGGCGAGAAGTGTGCCGACGTCCCGGTCGACCCGGTCTCCGAAGAGGCGCCTATTCTCGACCGCCCGACGGCACGCCCGTCATACCTTGACGCGATCAAGGGCGTCTCCATCAACGATTTCGAGACGCCGTCCAATCAGGAGGCCTTTGAAACATTGATGGCTTCCATGGAGGTCGTCGACAAGGCGTGGGTCTACGAGCAGTACGATTCCATGGTCCAGACGAACACCGTCAAAAAAGGGGGGATGCTCGACGCCTCCGTCGTCCGCGTCAAAGAGAACGGCCGTGCCCTGGCCATGAGCTCGGACTGTAACGTCCGCTACTGCTACGTCGATCCGAAGGGAGGCGCGGCGGCCGCCGTCATCGAAGCGGGCCGCAATGTCGCAATGAGCGGCGCGCGTCCGCTGGCCATTACCGACTGTCTGAACTACGGCAACCCGGAGAACCCGGAAGTGATGTGGCAGTTCGCCGAAGGGTGTCTGGGGATCAAAGAGGCGTGTGCAGAGCTTAACACGCCGGTTATCGGCGGCAATGTCTCCCTCTACAACGAAACCAACGGCGTCTCCGTCTTCCCGACCCCGGCGATCGCGACCGTCGGCGTCAACGAGGACGAGAACAAAGTACTGCTCTCCTCTTTCCAGAAAGCGGGCAACCTGCTTTACCTCGTCGGCGAGACGAAGAGCGAGTTCGGCGGTTCACTCTATATGAAAGAGCTCTGCAACACCGTTGCGGGCGAGATGCCTGCGATCGACTATAAGAAGGAACTGGCACTCTGGGACCTCGTCATCGAGGCGAACAAGCAGGGCCTGCTCTCCTGCGCGAAAGACCTCAGCTCCGGCGGGACAGCGGTCGCGCTCGGCAAGATGGCGGCAACAAGCGGCCTGGGCTGTGACGTCACCATGACGGTCGCGGATGCGCGCGACATCTTCTCCGAGAGTATGGCCCGTGCGATCATCGAGGTCGCGCCGGAAAACGCGGCGGCCTTCGAAGCGATGGCCGGCAGCCTCGCCTTCGAGAAGATCGGTATGGTCGGCGGTGACGCTGTCCGCATCAACGACGTTTCACTCCCGCTCGCGACACTGGACGACCTCTACTTCAACACCTTCAAACGCGTCGTCGAGCAGGATATCTAACCCCACCCGCACGATACTGTAACCTCCTCTGATACCTCATGTCGGCGTTAGCCGGCATGATAGAAAAAGCCCCCGATTCCCAGCGTAAAGACAAGATTACCGTAGAGGGAGTGCTCAATGGCGCTCATGGCGACGGAACGGGTACGCAGATAGGTACGCATAAAGAGCACACCTCCCAGAAAACTCAGGATAACGGCGACGGGATTGCCGAACACACCGTGTACCAGGGAAAAGAGCAGGGCGTTAAACAGGATGAGAAGCCGCCGGTCGGCGATGAGGTGTTCAAACCGGTAGGTGAAAAAGCCCCGGAAGACGATCTCCTGCGCCAGGGCGGAGAGCAGCGGGTAAAGGAGCATCACCAGCAGCCACAGCCCCGGCCGCTCGCGGGGAAACGCAAAAAGCAGTCCAGGGAAAAGAGCCCAAATCGCGACATCCAATAACGTTCCCAAAATGATGAATCGGACAAGCACCCTCAAAAGTTCGTTGCCGTCGATATGCCACCGCAGATGCGTGTTACCCTCTTTTCGCAGTCCATAGAGGGCATAGAGCATGCCAAGCCACAGCAGCGGCATGACGGCGAACTTCGGCAGCAAACCCGTGATGATCAGCATCGGAAGTGCGAAGTAAAGCAGCACTGTTTCGAACAGGAGACGGAGCCGGGAAGAGATCACGGTGTCGGTAAAGGGGGGCACGTCTGTTCCATTTTTTATCGAAAATTCTTTTGAGTTTCAGGGTGCCCTTTTCAGGGCACGTTGATTGCTCAAAGGAGCAGTGTGGCCGTCACGAAGCCGCTTTGCCCTCCGCCGTCGTTGACCTGCTGGACACCGATGGTGACGGTACGCCCGGCACTCTGCGGGAGGGGGAGTGAAAGCGAATCGAACAGATGGTAGTTCTGGTAAGGGGATTGCGCCCGCTGCTCTCCGGGAACAGCTTCCGCAGCGAAATCACCGGGGGTGCTGTCAGCCCACCAGACGGTGTAAAGACCGGCAGAGAGTGGATTGGTAAAGGTCAGCTTGATCATCGTACGGTTATAGAAATCGACGCCGAGAGGTTCGGCAATGAACGGCGGCGGAACCGTGGGAGTTACCGGGATGCGTACCGCCCGGACGGTATTGCCGGCGGGGCCCACTTTTCCAAGGGCCTTGAGGCGCAGATGGTACGCCACAGTGTCGGATACCCCGTCGGGGCCGGGGAGAGGGTCGGGCACGTTGAGTTCGGTCGGAAGGGTTGCGGGGTCGAACTCTGCGACTTTTGTCCAGAGGTCAAGATGCGTCGGCATCTGATGGAGTTCGGCGGCTCCGGCAAGAAAAAGGGTAGTGCCGCCGTCTCCCGGTTCAAAGAAGACGTCGCTGCCCGAGACGCCCGTTACTTCCGCTTTGAACGGCGGGGCGACGAGGAATCCTCCCAGGAAATCGTCCAGTGTACCTGCCCCCGCAACGGTGGTGCGGTAGCGGTTGGCGCCGACGTAGACCGGTGCGGACACTGTGACCGGTTCCAGACGGGGCTGACCCGCCGCGCCGCTCTTTTGCCGGTAGACATGCACCTTGGCCCCGGCATCTTCTTTGATGACTTTGTCGGGCAGCCAGCCGGGGAGCGCCGGCGATTCCGTTTGGCGTATCAGGGTTGCGGTCCCGCTCTGATAGCGTGCCTCTACCAACGGCGGGGCCGGCGGTTCATACCCAAAGGAGAGGCCGGTCCATGGCGACCACATACTGAAGGTGCTTTCGCGATCCCACGCATCGGTGGCGCAGATCCTGCAGCGGACTTGGACATCATGGAAAGGGACTTCCCGGCGCCGGGTCAGGTTGCCTTCGCCCGGCAGCTCATCGGGAAAGCGGGTGCGGTTCTCGATACTCTCCTTTAGCAGGTCGCCCCCGATAGAAGGGCTTTTTGAAGTCTCCTCTTCAAGACGTACTCCCAGGGCATCTGCAGCCGTCTGTTGCCAGTGCAGGTTGTAGCTGGCCTCGAAGACGGGTTTATCCGTTTTGGCATCGATGCCGAAATGCACTTTGGGATCACCGTAGAGGGGCACACCGGGCGCAGTAAGATCGGCAACGGGACGGGAGAGACAGATGACGAGATTGCTGGGGCCGACCCGTTTGTCTTTTTCTCTGACGCGGTAGACGGCGGTCTTGCCCGAGGGTATCTTGTCGAGCAGCAGGTCACGTTTGAGATCGTCTATCTTCGGCCACTGGGTCCGGGGGCCGTCGAAAAAGCCGTGCCCGAACAGAAGGGCGTGTTCCCATCGAAGGGCTGCCATCATGCCGAAGATCTCCCAGGGGGAGGCTTCCCCATCTTCAAGATCGGCCGGGTCCGAAGCCTGACCTTCCTGTGCCGCCGTGACAAACTCCTGCCACTCCGCCGCATCGAGGGTCGTCGGTATCGAGCTGCGCGGTGCCACGGCTGCCAAGTCGGCATCGAGGGTCTTTTTGACACGGATACGGGCAATCTCCTCAAAGGAGAGCCCCCGGTCATCGAAGAGGTCGAGGCTGCGGAAGTTTTCGAAACGACTTCCCATGCCGAGCAGTTCAAACCGGTCCATGTCTGCCGCTTCGACCAGGACGACCTCCCCGTCGGTGACGCTGCGTTCGGCCACCAGGGTGTCCGTCGCGCTATCAAATACCCGAAGCCGGGTCGACATGCCGCGATAGGTAAAGCGGACAGCTTGGACGGGGGCCGGCAGCTTAAATCGGCAGACAATCAATCCGTCGGGAATGATGTCGCCGTGCACGTTCCACCAGCTGGCGGGCACACTGAGCAGCGCCGTCGATTCGCCGGGGGTTTCCGGTTTGCGGGGGGAGAGTTCGTCCATCCATGCCCGTTCGACGATGATGGTATCGGGCAGTCCGAGAAAACCGCCGGAACCGTCCGGCGCTTGCAGAGGATAGGACCAGCGCAAGCGGTGGCCTGTGGGTGCATCGTCGACCCAACCGAGTCCTGTAAGATAGAGTTTCATTCCATGCCTCCTTTATCTGACACGTCGCTGTCGAGCCCAACGTCGGGAGCGGACGTTTTCGGCACGTTTTTGGTTTCGGCTGCGGAGAGGGTACGAATGGCGCTCCCAAGGTTCTCCGGAAGGTCGGCAAGGCGTTTTGAGACGTTTTCAAGCTGCTTCACGGCGGAAGAGAACGCATCCAGCGCGGGCTGATCCGGTGTTTGAAGCGGCGGTGTCGCGTCGCCTTTGAGGCGTTCTTTGATCCAGTCAGGGTCGACCCGGGGGTCGATCAGGACATCGATGATGTCCCATGGGATATCGTAAATGACAACAAGCCGTTCGAGCAGCCCGGCAGGAATTTCGATGGGCGAGGCCGGCAGCGGCCACCGCTCCCCGAACGGCTGTATGAACGTCAGGGCAATCTGCTCGGTCGGGCCGCCGACGGCCGGTGAGGGGCGCAGGCGCGGCAGCCCCGGCAACGTCGTGTCAAACCGGAGTGTCAAGGTATATTCGCCGCGGGGCAGCCGGGTGCGGTGCCCGGCCAGCCCCCCGACCAGGAATGCGGATGTGGCATCCGGACTCGGCAGGATTTCGACGGTCAGTTCAAGAGGATGGCGCAGCTCGTATCCGGTAGGGCAGTCGCCGCTCTGTTCGACATGTCTGATCTGCAGCGACGCTTCGACACGGCGCCAATCCACCGGTTCGGGTGTTCGGACCCACAGCGCCAAAGGACGGCCGCTGCCGTCGGTGACAGCCTCTATGGTCGTACTCTCGACGGTATCATTGATCCCGTCGAGCATATCGCCGCTCCCGTCATTGAAGCGGGCGCCGGATGCCGCAGCGAACCGCGCGAAGCGCTCGGCACTGAGAGCATCAAGGGGGCTGATCCACTGTGTCATCGCGCTCGGGAGGCGCCAGTTGACGGGCGGGACACTCAGCTCTTCGGGGTAGAGAGGTTGGATCAGATCGCCGTTGCCGATCAGTCGGTCGTTCTCGAAAACAGGGCGGAATGATTCGGCGACAGAAAGCGTTTTCCGTGCGAAAATCGGATCGACACGGTTTCCTTTTCGCACCGGACGGTGGGGCTTCTGATACGAGACGGGGATGATGGAAGGGCAGCAGGCACTGTCGGTGCGCCCGCTGGGGTTGTAACGCACGGTGAGACACCGGCTGTCCCAGTCGAGGTGCTCTGTGAAGGAGGCGAACATGGAGACATAGCAGTTCCAGCCGTCGAGCTTCACCTCGCCGCGTTCGGGGTGATCGAACGCAAGGGCCACCGCGGCCGGTCCGCTTTGGGCCAGGAGGTCGGGAAGGACGATCTCCTGATCCGGCGAGACCGTGCCGCAGTGTTCCGCTATCCATTGACGCGACTGCCCCGGGAGGTAGGAGTCGCCGTCACCGTTCGGACCCGGAATGAGGTCTTGGACGACGGTTTCCCCGCTTTCCCAGACGATGCGCATCCGCAGTGGATTGAAGATCGCGTCCATATAGGGGACCAAGAAGCGTACTGCCGGTCGGTAATCCTGGTAAATCGGGAAACCGAATCCGTACATCGTGGGGTTCCAGGGCAGTGATTCGTCAAAAAAGATCCGATTGTCACCGATGGTGGTGGAGCGGATATAGGGACGCAGGGTTTCGGGGAAGTCAATGTTGAAGGTATCGTTGAGTTCCCATTCGGTCGTTTTACTGCTGGGCAGGCCCCCGCCGGGATACTCCGCAACGGAGGTGCCGGAGAGTGACACGGCGTACCGGCCCGGTGTCAGGACAACTTTCTCCTGCCAGTTACAGCTGCGTTGGCGTGCTTCAGTATAGCGTACGGCATAGAGCAGCAGGTCGCGATCCTTGCTGCCGGACGAGATGACAATGGTCGCTTCGGGTTGCGGCAGCTGAATGGTCAGGGCCATCAGCTGCAGACTGTCGTAAGGACTCCAGACGACATCGGATACGGTAAAGACACCATACTTGGTCTCAATCCGCATTTTCCGATCGTATTCGAGATTTCCAACCAGATACAGCGTGATCTGCTCTACTTCGACAGGGAGGTCGGTCGCCGTACGGAAAGCAAGTTCAAACCGTTCGCTTTTAAAGACCCGAGTCGGCAACGCCGGCTGGAACACCGTTTCAAGCGAGCCCATGTTCTGAATGGGGTCGACGAGCATCTCATTGAAACGTCGGGGATTGATGAAGTGCTCCTCCGCGCCGTACCCGAAGTTCACCTCACAGGTACGCCCCGGGGTTTCATAGGTGCTCTCTATCGTATCCACGTGGGGAACAACCCAGGCAAAGGGGTCCTGGCCGTTGATGTGCAGCCGTGCGGTATCGCCGCCCGGTCCTGCCGCCCAAACCGCCTGGATGCCGGCGACGGTCGTACCCTGGGCGATGTCGGTCACTGTGAGGGAGTCCAGACGGTGGGTGACGGTGTAGCCTCCCTCCGTGGCAGCGCTGATGACGGAGCCGACAACCTTGCCGGTCTGGTCGATGACGCGAGTGCTGAACGGTATCACGATCTCGACGTCAGGCCAGGCCCCGCGCGCTTCGGCGTTGAACTCCCACTGCCGTCCGGTCAGGGCATGCAGCAGCGCCGGTTTCATCGCGCCGCTGTCCGATTCGGCCCCCCGTTTCCAGGTCCCGGCCAGCAGCGGCGAGGCGACGGCAGGCGCTTCGGGCTCTTCATCCCCCAGGGTCAGGGTCTTTTCGCCTTTGATATCGGGGATTGGCCAGGGAAGGTTCAGTTTGTATTTAAAGGTGACATCCAGTTCCGTCGGATCGGGCGTATGTCCCAGGACCTCCGCCGCGCCGCTCAGGGCAAACTTGAATTTCCACACTTTGAGCCCCAGCTCGCCCCAGATCTTGAACAGCCCTTCGAGCAGGACCGGGTTCCATCCGATGGTGGCGGCGACGGCCGCGCCGATCCGGGCGAAGAGGGTGATGATACTCCACTTCCACTCGCCGCCGATCGAAATGCCGGCGCCGAAGGCCATGCGGTAATTGTTGATCATAAAGAAGAGTTCGGCGCGGAGCAGGTCGGAGAGGATTTTGCCGCTGATCTGCTTCTGCTGGGTACCAAGGTTGATATACCAGGTAGTCGGGTTCTCGAAGGAGAAGAAGGCGTCGAGCACCCCGTTTGCACGGAGCAGATAGGTCTTTCCCTCTTTGGGAATGTTGACCTTGACACCCATGCCGAGCGCCATGGAGGCCGAGGCAATGTCGACGACGATGTACCCTTCGACCTGCGCCGAGTCGCTGGAGATCAGCTTGCCCGTACCACCCAGGATAAAGACCGGTCCCGGGGTCAGCACCGCCAGACCGATCGGCTCGAGTTTGAGTACGTAGCCGTTGTCCGCCAGGGTGACCAGGTCCGTTCGGATGCCCACGCCCACGGCTGTCTGGTCGATGGGGCCGGCCTGCCAGCGGTCGAGTTCCTTGTTCTTTGCCCAGCGGACATAATCATTGGCGGCCGGGTCGGTGACAGGCAGGCCGTTCTTTTCGAGACGGGCGATGAAATTGTAGGCGAAGTCGCCTCCCATCCCGGCGAGTCCCAGGCCGGTACTGCCCAGTGGGACGGGTGCCGGAAGGTCGACATCCAGCCCGATCATGACGCCGCGGTCGCTCAGGCCGCCCAGGAAGAGGTCCAGGCCGAAACCGGCGGGCTCTATTTTCAGCGCGCCGCGTCCCATCCAGACCCCGTCGTCATATCCCAATCCAAGCTGGGCATTGAAGACCTTCTTTTTCCTGATCTTGAGGTCGCCCATGACGGTAATCCATTCGATGATGGTGATGGGAGAACCCCCGCTCATCAAATCGACGTCCGTAGAGATGGTGACCTCCACACGCATAAAGACCGATTCCATCCCCTTGAACAGGGGAATGCGTCCCCGGATCAGAAAGGTGATATGGTCTACTTCCGGATCGGATGTGGCGGTATAATCCGTCACCCGTACCAGCGGTGAGGATGCCAGCGGCTTTTCGCTGCCGACTTCACTTGCAAGCTCTTTGAGCTTGGTTTCAATTTGCGTTTCTCCCCATGTGGCGATATCTTCCCACATGTCTCGGAGAGCCTGCCAGATGATTTCCCTAAAAAGATTGTCAAGCCATTGATCCATCGTTCCCGCCCCTTTGCGTTTGCCTGCGTTCCGTTTGACGTTTCCCTAACGACTCCTACCGTGAGCTATGCCTATTACGCCCCTGCTGTATGCATACTAAAAAACATACATTCATATTAATAATTAAAAAGACGTACTTGATAATTCTACAAGTTGTAGCTTAAAAGATGCAACAAGATGCCGTGTATAAGTATTGGGAGGAAAACGGGCGTGGCCGGAAGGGATGGCATCGTCGGGGGGCTTGCTGTGAAAAAGGGGAGAGGGACGGTCGACGGAGTGTCAGCGCATTTTGAATGCCAGCGTGAAATCCTCGTAGTCCAGGTAGGTGAAGCGGAAAAAGAAGCTATCCAGACGCTTGCAGCACTTTGTAAAGATATTGGTAGACTCTGCTTTCATGTGTTCCATCATAGTACGCTTCTATTACCTCCGGGGGACAGATCCGCAACCGTTTGATAACATCGTGGGAAAAGCAGTGATGATAGACATCGGTCCCGAAACGATCAAAGCGGTGCCGAAGCAGCTACTGGTGTCGCTCGGCGATGCGGCGGAACTCCTCTTTGAGTGCGAGGAAGACGTCGACGATCTGCGGGTCGAAATGGCTTCCCCGTCCCTCGACGATGATCGCCTCCGTCTCTTCAAAAGAGAAGGGCTCTTTGTAGTAGCGCCGGCTGATGAGCGCATCGTATACGTCGGCCAGGGCCATCAGACGTGCCTCGAGGGGGATCGCCTCGCCCGAGAGTCCCTGGGGGTAGCCGCTGCCGTTCCACTTTTCATGGTGGCCGTAGGCGATATTGCGGGCGACACGGAGCATTTCGTTGTCGCGGTAGCTGTTAATGGCGTTGTCGAGCATCTCCTTGCCGTAAGTCGTATGCAGTTTCATCGTCTCGAACTCTTCGGGGGTGAGCCGGCCCGGTTTTTTGAGGATATGGTCCGGGATGCCGACTTTGCCGATGTCGTGGAGCGGTGCGGTATGAAAGAGCTGCTCGATATAGGTGTCGCTGAGTATCTCCCGGTAGGAGCCCTGCCGCGCCATGGCCATGGCGAGAAGCCTGACGTAGTTTTTGGTACGGATGATGTGGGCGCCCGTCTCCATATCCCGTGTCTCTGCGACGAGGGCCATGCTGTCGAGGGCCGCCTGGTGGGAGTGGCTGAGCTGCTCGTAGAACTGTTTGCGCTGGGTATAGCCTTTGACCGCAATGGCGAGGGCCATAATGATAAAGCTGACAGCCAACGGGGTCAGGAAATAGCCCGGGGCGATGTAGAGCGATTGGGTCAGCGCGGTGACGGCGGCGGCGCTGTAGAACAGTGTGACGGCACCGAAGAAGAAGATAATGGAGAGGTAGCGTTTGCGGCGGAACAGGATGAGCGTTGCCAGGGCGCTCAGAAACGAAAGGACCATATTGACGGGGGGGAAGACCCCGGGTTGGGAGATGAGGTCGCCGTTGAAGAAGTTTTCGATCAGCGTCGCATGCATAAAGATCCCCGGCAGCACTTCGTCCGGGGCAACGGTATAGCGGTCGTGAAGTCCCACGGCCGTCGCACCGACGAGGACGTATTTACCCCGGATGTCGGCGGGGTCTACCCGGCCCTGCAGCAGGTCGACGGCGGAGATGCGCCGGTAGGTGTCCGGGGGATAGAAGCGGAGCAATACATTGGTATGGGCATCGGTGTAGAAGGTCCGGTCACCGAGTGTTGTCCGAAGGCCAAGGGGGCTGTCTGCAAGGCGCATTTCGGCAGGGAAGCGTCCCGAGGTCAGCAGCATCGCGACGGCGAGAGCGGCGACGGGTTTGTGTTGCAAGCGCATAACAAGGGGCATCCGGCGGAAAATACCGTCACGATCCTCGCGGGCATTGATAAAACCCGTAGAGCGACTCTGCCTCTGCAGGGCGGGAATGTTGCAGAGCAGCCCTACCCCGGTATAGAGCGTATCAACCCCTTCGGCATCGATGCGGTAGCCTGTATCCTTGAAACAGGCAGTGTCGTTGCTGTCCCACCGATTTTTGAGGTAGAGCGGCAGCAGCAGTGGAAGGTCGCTGATCGTGTCGGCCAGGAGGGTGTCGTTATCGTACAGCCACTCCGGGAGCCCTCCGATCTGCACGGAGAGACCGAAATAGTCGCGGTAGAAACGTACGAGTTCCCGGGGGGAGGTGCGGTCGTTTTCAGGGAAGATGACGTCCGCGGCGATGGCCGCGGGCTTGTAGGTGCCGATCTGCTCAAGCAGCTTGGCCGTCAGGACCCTGGGCCAGGGCCACTGTCCCAGCGCTTCGAGGCTTTTGTCGTCGATCTCGACGATCATCGTCGCCGGTTCGCCGAGCTGCGACGGAGCGACGACTGTGGCGATCCGTTTATAGAGGTCGTAGAGAAAATTGTCGCTTTGCTGCAGCAGGGCGGTCGGGTAGGCCGCCAGATAGAAGAGCAGCGTCGACAGCGCGACTGCGACGTAGAATTTCCGCATGACGCTACCGGATCGTCATCACGACACGGCGGTTTTGCGGTTCGGTAGTATTATCCGGCGTCTGCACCTGGAGGAGATACTCCCCCAGTCCGTCGGTTTGGCATCGGCGCATCGTGACGTCCCGCCGTTCGAGCATCGTTTTGAGCGCCGAAGCCCGTTTCTCCGAGAGGGCGAGATTGTACGACTCGCTCCCCGTCGTGTCGGTGTAGCCGGTGATGGTGAGACGCAGGGGGCTGAGCTCCCGGAGCAGCGGAAGGATTTGGGCAAGATCGTGGCGCGATTTCGGTGTCAGGCCGGCGCTGTTGTTCTCGAAATAGAGAGTGAGGGTCAGAGGCGGAGGCGGCGCGACGGCGAAGGTTTCAGCGTCCTCGGCGGTCAGCTCTGCGTCTGAAACCGTTTCAGGAGCACTGGGGGCCTCCGAACTGCTTTCCAGTCTGGTACCTTCGTAGGGGGTGTCGATGGTGAGACTTCCACCTTCCGTGGTGACGATGATGGCGTTTTGGCTGCTTTTGTTATCAAGCAGTACGACCTCCGTACCAGGGTGATCCATCACCAGAGCCGTGACAATGAGGACGACGGAGACAAGGAGGACTTCGATCATATCAATGCACCTTTACGAAAAAGCGGGTACCGCGTACCCCTATCGTCCCCTCGGGAACTCTGAAAGTGACGGATTTTGGGGAAACTTTCCCGATTTTACCGGTTTCGACGATGGCGCTTCCCTCTTTCAAGAAGAGGTCGAACCGGTACTTTTTCCGGCTCGGCTCGAAGAGGTAATCGTCGATCTTCAGCACGCTCTTGTTGCCCAGGGCGACCGTGCTGCCGTCGTTGAAGAGAATGCTGAGGGCACCGTCGCTCCCGGTAAAGATGATGTCGCCCCGGTAAAGCTCCTCACCGCTGTCTGAAGGGGTAATGACATCGCCGCCCCGGCGGATGCCGACCTCGTTTTTCAGGTTGTCAAGCACGGCGACACTCTCCGCAGACCAGAGCGTGATGCTTATCAGACATAAAAGAAGGATTCGTTTCATTGGGTCACCTTGCAAGGGGTGCATGCTTTTTTTAGATTGTATGACAATCCGTGTGAAAATGTCAAACGACGCGCTATGATCGAAAGAGATTGACGAGCAGTGTCAGTACGATGCTGATAACGACCATCGTGGTAATGGGGATGTAGATGCGGGAGTGTTCGTTTTCGATACGGATGTCGCCGGGGAGTCTGCCGAACCATCCGAAAAAGCCCGGTAGGAAGTGCAGCAGAAGGCCGACAACGACCAGCAGGGTGCCGGCGATGATCAGCCATTTTGCCGTCATAGGTTGACTGCGACCTTGTAGGTGGGGTCGGTGACCTCGTAGGTGCAGTGGGGACCGGCGGCTTTGAGAAGTTTTTTACAATCTTCGCTCAGGTGCCGCAGCGTGAGCTGCTTGTTGGCATCTTCGTACTTGCGGGTGATCGTATCGATCGCTTCGACGCCGGAAGCGTCCATGACCCGGGCGTTTTGGAAGTCGATCACGACGCGCGGGGGGTCCCGGTCGATCGTAAAGGCGTCGAAGAAGCTCGCCGTCGAACCGAAGAAGAGGGGGCCGTCAAGTTCATAGACTTTCGTGCCGTCCGCTTCGACCTGGCTTTTGGCGTAGATGCGCGCATGTTTCCAGGCAAAGACAAGGGCGGAGATGATGACGCCGGAGATGACGGCGATGGCCAGGTCCTCGACGATCGTGATAAGCGTGACGGCGACCATGACAAAGGCGTCGGAGCGCGGCATATGCCGGATATGGCTGAAACTGCTCCACTCAAAGGTCCCAATGCTGACCATGAACATAATGCCGACGAGCACGGCAATGGGGATGACGTTGAGCACGTCGGTGAGCGATGCGACGAGCACCATCAGGCCGACGGCGGCGGTGACGCCAGAGAGGCGGCCGAGACCGCCGGAGGTGTAATTGATGATGGACTGGCCGATCATCGCACACCCCGGCATCCCGCCGAAGAGTCCGCAGGTCATATTCCCGGTTCCCAGCGCGATACACTCCTGGTTGCCGCTGCCGCGGGTGCCGCTCATCTCGTCAAGGACAGCCAGGGTCAGCAGGGACTCGATTAGGCCGACAAGGGCCATGATGACCGCATAGGGGAGGACGACGAGGATGGCGCTCGGGTCGAGGATGAAGTCCGGAATGTGGAAAGAGGGCAGCTGACCTTTGAACGCGGAGAGGTTCGCCATGTCGCCGACGGTACCGGTCTGGAGGCCGAAAAGGTAGGCGACGAGGGTGAGCGCAACGATGGCGACGAGGCCGGCCGGGACTGCTTTGGTGTAGCGCGGCAGGACGAACATGATCAACATCGTGATCGCTACGAGGGCGTACATGATGACGCCTTCACCCTCAAAGAACTTGAACTGCGCCGTTGCGATGACGATGGCTAGACCGTTGACAAAGCCGTACATTGCCGGCTGGGGGACGAGGCGGATGAACTTACCCATCTTGAAGACGCCGAAAAGGATCTGGATCGCGCCGGTCAGCAGGGCGGCGAGAGTGACGTACTGCAGGACGCCCCAGGCGAGTTCCTCCCCGCCGAGCCCCTGCGAACGAAGCAATCCGGAGACCTCCAGGGTCAGGCCGATAAGGACGACGGCAACGGAGCCGGTCGCCCCGCTGATCATCCCGGGCTTGCCGCCGATCAGCGCCGTGATAAGGCCGAGGATAAAGGCGGTGTAGAGACCGACAATGGGGCTGACTTCGGCGATGAAGGCGAAGGCGATCGCTTCGGGCACAAGGGCGACGGCAACGACGAGCCCGGAGAGGACGTCGTTCTTGATGTTATCGGTACGGTAGTTCTGAAGGTTGAACATCAGGCTCCCTGCAGGCTCTCGAGCTGGTCGAGGATCTTGCGCTGTTTGTTCTGGGCGTCAACGAGGGCTTCGCGGTTGGTGGCGACGACCTCTTCGGGCGCGTTGGCGACGAAGCGCTCGTTATTGAGCATCCCCGCCAGTTTAGCGATCTCTTTTTCCAGCTTCGCGTTCTGCTTCTCCAGCCGGTCGATGATCGGCGCGAGGTCGATGGAGCCGGTCGGGATGAAGACCTCGACCTTCTCCCCGACGTCGCTGACGGCATTTTCCATCTTCTCGGTGACGAAGCCGACCTTTTCGACCTTGCCGAGGCGGCAGATGTAGGCATCCATCGCTTCGGATGTAACGGCATCCGTCTTGACGTAAGCCTCCTCGATCTTCTGGTTGCCCATGTCGATGAGGGTCTTTGCGCGGCGGACGGTGACGATGGCATCCATGATGACGTCGAACATCGCTTCGATTTGCATATCGCGTTCACCCGCTTCCGGGTAGCGGCTGATCATGATGGAGTTGCCGTTTTCAAGCGACGTGCCGGAGAGCTCGTGGTAGAGGTACTCGGTCATGAACGGCATGAACGGGTGCAGCAGCTTCATGGACGCTTTGAAGATGGCGCCCAGTTCCGGCACGCTCTCCTTGCTGACCTTGGAGAGCTCGATGCCCCAGTCACAGAACTCGTTCCACAAGAAGCGGTAGAGGACCGTGGCCGCATCGTTGAAGCGGTACTCGTCGAGGAAGCCGCGGGTTTCAACGACGGCGGCGTTGAAGCGGCTCTGCATATAGCGGCCGAGGTCGGTTGTGACCGTGATGTTCTCCAGGTCGTCGAAGGTTTCGACGTTCATCTGGAGGAACTTCGCCGCGTTGTAGAGCTTGTTGGTGAAGTTGCGGCTCAGTTCCAGCTTCTCTTCGCTGAGGCGGATGTCGCGCCCCTGGACGGCGAGGACGGCGAGGGTAAAGCGCAGGGCGTCGGCGCTGTATTTCTCGACCATGTCGAGCGGGTCGATGACGTTGCCTTTGGACTTGGACATCTTCTGGCCGTGTTCGTCGCGTACCAGCGCGTGCAGGTAAATGTGGTCGAACGGGAGTTTGCCCATGAAGGTCTCGCCCATCAGCATCATCCGTGCGACCCAGAAGAAGAGAATGTCGAATCCGGTGATCAGCAGGCTGTTGGGGTAGAAGTTCTTGAGATCGTCGCTCTCGAACAGCTTGTCCATGACCGGGTCGCCGTTGCCCCAGCCCAGGGTCGAGAAGGGCCAGAGCGCCGAGGAGAACCAGGTGTCGAGGACGTCGGGGTCCTGGACGATGTTCTTGGAAGAGCAATGCGGACAGGCTTCCGGTTCCTCCTGCTGCGTCGCCCATTCGTGGCCGCAGTCGTTGCAGTAGAAGACCGGGATGCGGTGGCCCCACCAGAGCTGGCGGGAAATACACCAGTCGCGCAGGTCGATCATCCAGGCGTTGTAGCTGTTGATCCAGTGCTGCGGGAAGAACTTGACGAGGCCGTCGTTGACTTTCTCGATGCTGCCGCGGGCCGTTTCGGCGCGGACGAACCACTGCTTGGAGATGTAGGGCTCGACGACGTTCTTACAGCGGTAACAGTGGCCGACCTGGTGAACGTGATCCTCGATCTTCTCGACGAAGCCTTCCTCTTCGAGGCGCTTGACGATGACTTCGCGCGCTTCAAGGCGTTCGAGCCCTTTGAACTCGCCGGCGAAGTCGTTGAGGATACCCTTCTCGTCAAAGACGGTGATGAATTCGAGGTCATGGCGCTTGCCGACCTCGTAGTCGTTCGGATCATGCGCCGGGGTAACCTTGACCATCCCCGTTCCGAACTCCATGTCGACGTGCTCGTCGGCGATGATGGGGATCTCGCGGTCGATGAGCGGGAGTTTGAGCTTTTTACCGATGAGGGCCTTGTAGCGCTCGTCGTCGGGGTGGACCATGACGGCGGTATCGCCGAAGTAGGTCTCCGGACGGGTTGTCGCGACGACGATGTGGCCGTTGCCGTCCGCGTAGGGGTAGCGGACGTGGTAGAAGTGGCCGTTGTGCTCTTCGTATTCGACTTCGATGTCGGAGAGGGCACCGTCGTGGGTACACCAGTTGACCATGTAGTTTCCGCGGACGATCAGCCCTTTGTCGTAGAGGTTGACGAAGGCTTCTTTGACGGCGGATTTGAGCCCTTCGTCCATCGTGAAGCGCTCGCGGCTCCAGGCGGGGGAGACGCCCATCTTGCGCAGCTGGCCGACCATGATCCCGCCGGACTCCTCTTTCCACGCCCAGACGCGCTCCAGGAATTTCTCGCGGCCGAGTTCTTCTTTGGTCGTTCCCTCTTCGAGCAGCTGTTTCTCAACGACGTTCTGCGTCGCGATTCCCGCGTGGTCCGTGCCCGGCTGCCACAGGGTCTTGTAGCCGTCCATCCGCTTATAGCGGACGATAATGTCCTGGAGTGTGAAGGTGAGGGAGTGGCCGATGTGCAGGCGCCCGGTGACGTTCGGCGGCGGCATCATGATGGCGAAGTTTTTATCCGCCTTTTGGATGGCTTTGTTCCCGTCGATTTCGAAGTATCCACGCTCCTCCCATATCGGGTAAAACGCTGATTCGACCGCTTTCGGATCGTAGCTTTTTTTGGACATTATTGGTGCCTTTTACAGTAGATATTGGCTTAAAAATTACGCGGATTATAGCGAAAGGGAGGTAAAGGGAGAATTGCGGTGCTTGTCTACCCGTCAGGCGCGCTGCTTGGCGTCTTGAGAGATGGCAGCCTGGCTAACGTTTTAAATAGTATGGCTTACATTACGGGAAGCGTACATTTAGACCCTGGCAACTATAATGGGCGTACTAAACGGGAACAGAGGCCAATGGACACATCTTATCTCTACATCGTGGCAATGCTACTGCTTGTTTTATACGCTATTTTTATTTTCAACGGCTTTGTCGCACTACGGATGCGTTCGGAAGCGAGCTGGTCCGATATCGACGTGCAGCTCAAGCGCAGGCACAATCTTATTCCCCGTCTTGTCGAGGCGGTCAAAACGTATGCGGCCTACGAACGGGCGATCATGGAAGCTGTCGTCGAGGCCCGTACCAAAGGGATCGAAGCGCATGGCGTTTCTGAGCAGAGCAGGGCGGAAAAACATCTGACGCATGAGCTGAGACAGCTGCTAGCGGTCGTCGAGAACTATCCGGATATCAAAGCCGACGGCACGTTCATGAAACTTCAGCATGAGTTGGTGGCAATAGAAGACGCCATCCAGAATGCCCGGCGCTATTACAATGCCGTCGTCAGGGATTACAACACCAAGATCGACTCTTTCCCGGAGATGTTGATCGCAAGACCGTTTCGTTTCGTCCGCAGGACGTATTTCGAGTTGGAGAATCTTCAAGAAGCAATGGTACCGAAAGTCGAATGGTGACGCGCTTTCTTCTGTTGCTGGGACTGCTGTTGGGTACGGTATCGTATGCAGGCGAGTCGATTGACGACTACCGCATCGAGCTTAGTTTGCATCAAAACGGCAGCCTGGATGTGGCAGAGCGGATCCGCTACAACTTCGGCGGTGAGATACGACACGGCATCTTCCGCGATATCCCGCTTGCTTTGAAAACGAAGGAGAGTTCGGCCGCAAGGCTCGATATCGGTTTGGAAAAAATAGATGTTCTGGCGGACAATCGCAAAGTTCCTTTCGAGGTGACGAATTTCCGTAGCAACGGCGGCGGAAAGGTCCGCGTAAGAATCGGAGATCCGGCCCGATATGTTACGGGAACGCATCTGTACCGGATCGCTTACGGCGTCAAACGAGGAGTGACGATGGAAGGGTCGGACTATGTATTGCGGTGGAATGCCGTCGGAACCGAATGGAATATCCCAATCCATGTCGCAACCGCTACCGTGCACTTGCCGCAGGCGCTTTCACAGGCTAACGTCAAGCTGGCGGTATTTACGGGGCGCTACGGATCAACGGCCTCTAAAGCGACCCAGCAGTGGGTTGATGACCGCACACTACTCGTTTCAATGACGGGACTGGGAGCGCATGAAGCATTGACCGTCGAGGCGGCGTTCGCACGGAGCCTTCTAGGCGATATCCCGTATCTTATGCACCCCGAACCTGTCCGTCCGCAGTTGAAGAGGGCAGTCAAGCACAAGTATAAAATACCGGCGTATGAAGCACAGGCGTTTATACTGACAATGATTTCCTGGGGAGTCGCCGCTTTGCTGTGGCTCCTAATGCACTGGTACTGGTACGTTTATGGGAGGAACGTGCTCAATCGCAGTATTCCTGTACAGTATGCAGCCCCGAAAGGCTTCGGTGTTTTGGAGTCCGGTATCCTTTTCAACCGCTTTTCTGCCGGCCGGCACTTTGCCGCGGCCATCGTTGACCTGGCCCGGCAGGGCTATTTGGGGATTTCGCGGGATCACAAAGGTGTATTCCTGGAGAAATCGGATGTACCGGGAAAGAAACATACCCCCTTTCAGGAACGTCTTTATCAGTTACTCTTTTTCCGCGGGAAACGTTTCGATATTTCAAAGCCTCCGCGAGGCAGGATGGGGGTTTTTCTCGGGGGGATTGGCAGGCTAAAACGGGACCTTTCCGCGTGGACGGAAAACGACGGCTATATGCTGGAAGGACCCCGCTATGCCAGAAAGGCTTTTCTGGTGATTTTCGGTATTTTATGCGGGATATTCACCGCGGTGGCAATGTTTTTCAGCTTTTTATATGTCGGGGACGAAGTGACCATGATCGTCTTCATTCTCGGTGGATTCGGAGTGTACCTGCTTACCAGGGCGGCGCTCGCAGGGGTCTTGTTCGTCTTCTTTTCTGCAATCAGCATTTACGTGATTTTCTCGGAGGGAGGTTCTGTGCTCCCTTACGTTACGCATACCCCGTTCCTTGCCCTGATAGTTGTTTTTTTGCTGCTTCTGGTCTATTACCGCAACATGGGTAAATATACTGAAAAAGGTCTAGAGGTGTATGCGCGGCTATTGGGCTATAAAGAGTTTATCAAACGGGTTGAACTGGACGAGATACGACGGAGGCAGGAGGAGGACCCCGCGTTTTTGAGCCAGGCCCTGCCGTACGCTATGCTTTTCGGCTATGAAAAAAAATGGATTGGTTTTTTCAAGAGCCTTGAAACAGATATACATGATTGGCATCGGGAAGAGCCCGCACTGGTACTGTCCGCGTTCTCAAGCAGCGCTTCGTTGATGGAGAGCAGTTTCGGAGGGGGTGGAAGCTCCGGCGGTTCGGGCGGGGGAGCATCCGGCAGCAGCTCTTCCGGCGGCGGTTCCGGCGGTGGTGGCGGCGGTTCGTGGTAACGGTCGCAGCAGTAGTATTGGGTGAAACAGCGTATCAGCCTGAAGCGAGCGTTTGAACATACGCAGCTACTGAAATTTAAAGCCAAACAGCGCTAGAATCCCACCTTCTAAATGGACCGGAATGTGTGCCTGCCCGATTCCCGTCCGGAAATATAAAGGACCTTTTTGCCCCTCTCCCGTCTTAATGAAGAGCAGTATAAAGCAGCAACCGCATCTTTCGGCCATAACCTGATTATTGCTTCTGCCGGGACGGGAAAGACGTCGACCATTGTCGGGCGGATCGCGCACCTGCTGGGGCAGGGGGTGCAGCCCCATGAGATTCTGCTGCTGACCTTCACGAACAAGGCGGCGGCGGAGATGGTCGAACGTGTCGCCTCGTTTTTCGGGGCGGAGAAGGCCGGTCAGATCGACGCCGGGACCTTCCATGCGGTGAGCTACCGATGGCTCAAGCGGCAGCAGGGCAAGGTCGTCCTCAAACAGCAGCGAGAGCTCAAGACCCTTTTCCGCAGCGTCTATGAAAAACGGAGCTTCCACCACCTGGAGGGGGAGAACGAACCCTACGGGGCCAACTACCTCTACGACCTTTACTCCTACTACCAGAATACGGAGATGGACAAGAGTTTCGAGATGTGGATCACTGAGCGGCAGGAGGAACATGACCGTTTTGCGATGATTTATGCCGACATTATTGATGAATTCGAGGAGCTGAAAACCCAGTACGGTTTTTTGAATTTCAACGACCTGCTCCTGCAGATGCGCAAACTCTGCGAACGGATGGAGCTGGGATACAAAGAGGTGCTCGTCGACGAGTACCAGGATACCAACGCGCTACAGGGGACTCTCATCGACGCGATGAACCCGCCGTCGCTCTTCTGTGTCGGCGATTATGACCAGTCCATCTACGCCTTCAACGGGGCGGATATCTCCATTATCGGCTCCTTTTCACAGAAGTATCCCGAGGCAGCTGTCCATACCCTCTCGAAGAACTACCGCTCGACCGTCCCGATCCTTTCATTGGCAAACAAGGTGATTGCGAAAAATGAACGCATCTATCCGAAACAGCTGGAGGTGACCCGCGATCATGCTGCACCGCCGCCGAAGCTACTGGTCTACGACGAGCTTTTTGAACAGTACCACGGCATTGCAGAGATGATCGGCAAGAGTGTAACCGAGCATGAAGAGATCGCCGTCATTTTCCGTAACAATTCCAGCGCAGACGGAATCGAAGCGGCACTGCGGGAGAAGGGGATCGCCTGCCGCCGGCGCGGCGGGGTCAGTTTTTTTGACGCCAAAGAGGTGAAGTTTATTCTTGATATCTATACGCTTCTTGTGAACGAGAGCGATATGATGGCTTTCATCCATGTGTTCGAACACGCAAAAGGGGTGGGCAGCGCTCTGGCAAAGGAGCTTTACGTAGCGCTGCAATTCCTCGGCGGCGGTTCGATGCTGCGCGGGCTTTATACACCGGATTTGAAAATTTCCAACCCCTTTGAGAAACGGAAACTGAACCATCAGCTCGGACTCTTCGATGATTTTCTCGAACTGGGGCATGCCGGCCGCTTTGCCGAGGTGATCAGCGACAAGAAACTGCTGAAGAACCCCGTACTGAAGCATCCGAAACTAACCAAGGACGGGGCGAAAATGCTCTCCCAGTTCTATACCCTGCTGCAGGCGATCAAAAACCTCTCCCGCCCCCAGAACGTCGTACAGAAGATCGCAGTCTCAGATCTCTATGCGACGGTCGCGGAACAGTTGGCCGTCCGGCGTGCCATTCTACCCGACGGGCAGGTCGATGCAAAGCTTAAAACGGAAGCGCTGGAACGTATCCGCCGCAAACCGGCGGTGCTCCAGGAGCTGGCCAAACCGTACAAAGAGCATGAGCGCTTCCTCAATGCGATGATCCTCGGCTCCCAGGACCTGACGCAGGGCGAAGGGGTGCATCTTCTCAGCATCCATGCTTCCAAAGGGCTGGAGTATAAAGAGGTCTATGTCATCGATCTGATGGACGGGCGCTTTCCCAACCGTAAGCTGATGGGCAGAGGAGGGAGCCTGGATGAGGAACGGCGGCTCTTCTACGTGGCCGTGACCCGGGCGAAGGATATCCTCTATCTCAGTTTTGCCAAATACGACCGGATCAAAAAGGCACAGTTCGTGCCGTCGATTTTCCTTTACGAAGCGGGCATGCTCAAAGAGGACGAAGAGTACAGAATGCTCGTGAAAAAAGAGGAAGCGAAAGAAGACGCGTAAGAGCGTCTTCCATTGGTGTTAACGGCCGTGGACGGCGTCGTTGAGCGACCACATAGGCAGGAAGATACCCAGGGCAAGCAGCAGGACCATCGCGGCGATGATAAAGAGCATGATCGGCTCAATCGCTTCCGCGAGACCATCGATGATCTGGTCGAAACGCATCTTATAGTAATCCGTGACCTTTTCGAGCATCGAGTCGAGCTGACCCCCCTGTTCACCGGCGGAGATCATCTGAATGATCATATTCTCAAACAATCCGGTGTCGGCAAGCCCCTCACTCAGGGAGGCCCCTTTTTCGACAGCCTGTCTGACGGTCAAAAGTTTCTCCTGCAGCGGGAGGTTGTCGATCATGGCGACGGAGGTCTCAAGCGCATCGGCAATGGGAATACCCGCCTTGACAAGTGCGGAAAAGACCAAGGTGAAACGGTTAAGCGTAGAGAACATGATCAGGTCTTTGATCAAATAGGTTTTCAGCAAAAGCTGGTGCCATCGGAATTTGAACTCCCGGTTGGTATTGAGCATGTACCGGAAAATGATAAAAAAGACAATCAACCCCGCAAGGATATAGGGACCGAAATTGTTGAACAGGTACTCCAGCTTCAACAGAATAATCGTCGGCAGCGGCAGATCGGCATGCAACTCTTCGAAGATCTTTTTAAACTGCGGTACGACGTAGGAGATCAAAATCGTAAAAGCGACGGCCATGGCGATCATGACATTGCGCGGATAGGCCATTGCCTTCTTGAACTTGATGACATTGCGCCGGATCTCTTCGAGCATGTCGGCAAGCTGGTAGAGTGAATCAGCCATGTTACCGGTCTGCTCACCGAGTTCGACCATCGCCAGGGTGAGACCGCCGAGTTGAAAGCGGAAATTTTCCATGGATTTCGACATGCTTGAACCCGAGTTGATATCTTCGGCAACGGAGGAGAAGATCTCTTCGAGCACCGGGTCGTTGGCTGCCCGTGCGATTTCGTTCAATGCATCATGAACGGAGATACCGGCATTGGTCATAACGGCCAGCTGACGGATTGCAGCGATCAGAGAATCGGGTTTGACCTTCTTCTTCTTGATGTTGCCCATGAAGCGCTCTTTGAAATGTTTGAGCTGATCATCGAGCGGCGCTGCGCCTTCCATGACATTGACGACGATACCGGGATAGCGGACTTTGGCAATATACATTGCCTCTTTTTTACCGTCGGCGTAAAAGCCGTGTTGAACTTTTTTCCCTTTGGAAAGGACTGTTGCAAGATAGTATTTCATTCTTTTGCCACCCTCAAGACTTCTTCGATGGTTGTTTTACCTTCGACAACCTTATTCATCCCATTCTGGAACATACTAACAAAACCTTCCTGAATCGCCTGTTTCATCATCTCTTCTTTGGAAGCACTCCGGGCGATCATACTGCTGAGCGTTTCGGTAATGGGAAGTACTTCACTGATCATTTCCCGGCCGAGATAGCCGCTGCCGTTGCACTCTTTGCAGCCGACACCGTGGTAAAAGACCGTCTCGGGCGGGATGTAGGCCTGATACTCTTTTAAAACGGATGGCGGCACTTCAAGCTCTTTTTTGCAATGCGGGCAGATCTTGCGGACAAGACGCTGCGCCTGAACGGCGACAACGGCCCCGCTGATCAGATAGGGTTCGATGCCCATATCCGACATCCGCGGCAGTGCGCTGATGGCATCGTTGGTGTGCAGGGTCGAAATGACGAGGTGGCCGGTCAGGGCGGCCTTGATGGCGATTTCCAGGGTTTCATGGTCGCGGATCTCCCCGATCATGATCTTGTCGGGGTCCTGGCGCAAAATGGAGCGTAGCGCCGCCGCGAAGGTCATGCCGACCTGCGGATGGACCTGGACCTGCTGGATGAGGTTCATCCGGTATTCGACGGGGTCTTCGACCGTAATGACTTTGTCCTCGACGTTACGGAGTTCGTTGAGCGCGCCGTACAGCGTCGTCGTTTTCCCCGAACCGGTCGGTCCGGTGACCAGGAGAATGCCGTGCGGCTTTTTAAGGGCCTGGAGCAGCTTTTTGTAGCCGTCTGCATCCATACCGGCATCTTCCAGTCGGATAAGCGCTTTTTCCTTGTCCAAAATACGCATAACGATTGATTCGCCGTAAAGAATCGGGAGCGTAGAAAAACGGAAGTCATACTCGCGGTCACCGACCACGGCGGAGAAACGGCCGTCCTGAGGCTTGCGCTTTTCGGCGATATCGAGATTGGCGAGGAGTTTGAAACGCGAAGCGAGCGGTGGGTAGATATCCTGGTCGAAAATGAAGATCTCGGCCAGTTTCCCGTCGACACGCGCCCGGACGACGCAGTTGTTCTCCGTCGGTTCGATATGGATATCGCTGGCCCGGCTCTTGATACAGGTTTTCAGAATAACGTTGATGAGCTGGAGAATCGACGATGCGTCCTTCTGCTCTTCGGGCGAACCGATCGTGTTAAGCTCTTTGCGGATGTTGTCGACAAGGCCCTTGACACTGCTTTTAATATCGATTTTGAAGAGATAGGACTGTATCTGCTTTCCCGAAGCGATGGCGACCTGGAGGGGCTTGCGCGGGAAGACCCTCTGAATCGCTTCCTGGGCATCGATGTTGAGCGGATCGGCAAAGGCGACCGTAATGCTCATATCGCTTTCCGCTACCGGCAGGGCATTGGAGCGCTGCAGCAGGTTCAGGGGAACACGTTCCGCCAGACGGTAATCCATGTCGATCGAATCCAGGTCGATATATTGGATCTCAAGGACCTCCGCCAGATACTCCAGGACGGCCCTTTCGGGGAGAAAAGGATACTGTTTGAGAATTTCCAGGTCATACTTGCCGGCCCGGATCTGTTCAACGACGAAACGTTTGACAAAATTGAGCGATACGGCCCCGACTTTTGTCAGTGTTTCCAGCAGAATCTCCTCTTTCACCCCGACCTTGACAAGGCGGTCGATCTGGGTTTGGGAGATATGCTTTTTTTCCAGAAGATCGTGCGTAATTCTATCCACTTCGGATTGCCTTTAACGGTAAATATGCTGTTTTGTTAATATTGTATCATAATATTCCGTGATGCCAAGCTGCAGGGATTGGCCGGAATGACGCAAGAAAAGCTTGTAGCTTCGACGGGGGTTTTGGGGATCGGTCAGCACATAGGAATCGCCGCTCTTCACGTACCGATTTGCACTGTACAGATCGAAGACCCGTGAGAGGAGATGCTCCGAGGTCGGGAGCTTCAGACCCGCAAGCGTTGTCTGATTTTCAAGGGCATTGATCAGCAGGTTTCTCTGTAGCAGAATCGCAGCGAAGTACGTGGCGTTTCTGCGCGCCTCCTCCGAACGGTTTAGCATAACGACGGGCAGTGCCAGGCGATCAATGCGATCTGCTTCGAGGCAGGAAAAGGCGTAGAGTGAAACAAAACGTTCATCCAGCTCATGGCGATGCAGTGTCTTCGCCCCCTGATTGCAGGCTTGAAGGTACTGACCGTTTTGATAGAGCGTGTAGAGGCTGTCGCTGCTGGAGGCACTGAGCAGGGTTGTGGCAACTGCAAGCAGGCTCAAATGAAGCCTCATTCCATCGTCCCCTTCTCCATCTGATCAAGGGTGATTTTGGCCTTGACGGAGCTGCTCTCCTGGATGTAGCTTTTGAGGGTTTTGATCGCCATCTCTTTCTGATCCATTTTGTAAAGCGACTTTGCAAAAATGAGCCATGAATCTTCGATCGTACTATCAAGTTCATTGGTGATCAGCGCATAGTTGTAGGCTTGCTGATAGTTCCCGGTATGATAATAGCGCTTGGCGACAAAGAGGCTCAGAATAGGGTTCTTGCTCTTTTTAAAACGGGCGATGACATCCTGGATATCTTTCATGTCGTCATCGCGTAGAATCGTCATCTCTTCAGACGATGGTTCATCGTCTGTTTCGGCCCGAGATGCAGCGGGGACCGGAGGGGCGGCTTTGAGTGACGAAGAAGCCTGAATGCCTGGCAACGTTTCGGATGGTTGCGCAGGAGCGTTGATCGGCTGTATCTCCTCTTTCGGAGGTGTCGAAATGACCGGGGCCGGAGCTGGCGCCTGTTGTGACGGTCTCTGATAGACTGGCGGTGCGGCCTGTGTTCTCGCTTGCGGTTGCGGCTCTTGCGTATCGACATGGGAATAATAGTCCATGACGTCCGATTCGAACTCGTGCATGAAGCCCATGGAAGGCGTCAGTTTCAGGGCCGGCTGCTCTGCAGCAACTGCCTGTGTTTGTGCCGGTCGTGCGCTGTCGGACGCTTGCCCCTGTGCGGCAGCGGATTGTTTAGATGAGTCAACCGCCGGCATTGTCACTTTGGGCGCAGCGGGGGCCGATACGACCGCCTGTGGTTTTGATGACGTGGGAGCCGACGGTGTGAGGAGAAAATAGGTTGCAGCGAATACAAGAACTACTGCGGCACCGCCGCCGACCAGGTACGGGACCTGACGTGTTCGACGGTAGTGCTTCCAGCGCTGTTCGAGTTCAGGGACGTTAAGCATTGATAAACCCCGTTTCAATCCCCGCCATTTCAATCATTTTACGGTTGACAGCAGTATAGTTGATCTGCGTGGGCTGGTTCTCTTCATACCATGACGCAATACTGAAGAGAGCAAAGAGCAACTTGTTGGTATTACGGTAATTGCCTTCGGTCAATTCATGGATCCAGCGGACATTCTTGTCATTGAACATATTGGCGACATCAAAACAGTTTGACCGAAGCAGTTTTTTCTGAATGTAGATCTTCAATTCGGCGGCCGAAGCGTTGAGCAGCTCTTGTGCTTCCCAGATACGTGACTGGAAATGCTCTTTGGCGACAACGTCCTCCTGTTCCGTTTTGTGCAGGGAGATAATAAACTTGATCTGGCGCGTATCGGAGATCAGACGGATTTTTTCCAACAGTGCCGTTGAATACATTTGCGCTTCATCCAGCAAGACGACCGGAGGCGTTTCAAAAGTATATTGTGCGGCAAGCTCGTTAAAGCGCGTAAAATGGATGGGTTCGTCGGTGATGTAGTCAAACACATCGCGTGCCAGTGAGCGGAAAAAAGCATCTTCATCGGTAATGGGTGTTTGATACAGAACGATTTTTTGTCTGTCGTGCAGTTCTTTGTAGATACGGCTCAGCATCATACTTTTACCCGTTCCCGGTTTTCCGAAAAGCAGGATCATTTTCAGGGGTTTTTTTATGGCTTCCATCAGGGATTTGTAGACGATGGCGACGCGATCGAGCTGCACATAGGCATTCGCGTCTACTACATCGAGAAAGACCTCTTTGGAAGAGTCAAAGAGGTTCTTATTCTGCATTGGCCTCTGCAGCTGTTTCTTTGGAGGTCAGGCCGGCTTCACTGTCGGTAAACTTGGTATATCCAAGATCAGAAAGGGAGAGCGTGTTGTTCTCTTTCTTGATAATGTGCGGTTCGATAACAATAACGAGTTCCGTCGTATCCACAGCTTTTTCTTCGTATTTGAAAAGGTAACCGAGTCCCGGGATGTCACCGAGGAGCGGTACTCTGTTAGTATGCATGCTTTCGGATTTGTCGATCAGACCGCCGATGATGATACTGTTGCCGTCTTTGACGGTCACGACGGAGGCAAGCTGGCGGCGGTCAAGATCCGGCGGCATAGAGCGCTTTTGCTGCTCGATTTCGTCGCTGCTGAGTTTAATCCTTGTCTGGCTGACCGAAGGATTGATCTTGAGGGTGATCGTATTGTCGTTGGCGATCTCCGGCGTGATGTCGAGCAGAACACCCGCGAAGATGGAGTTGACCTCTTCGTTCTGTGTGGTCTGCGATGTACCGGCCGAACTACCGGCAAGAATCTGGGACTGCTGGATCTTGTAGAAATACTCCGTACCGACAGTAATGAGGGCAGGCTGGTTGTTGAGGGTCAGTACCTTCGGATTGGAGATCGCGTCAACATCCCCCTGCGTTTTAAGGAATTTGACCAGTTCCGTGATCGTATTACCCCCGGTGAGTTTGAGCAGCGACGCCGGACCGGAATAGCCTGCGGTACCCCCCGTCAGAATATTCCCCGTCGTATCAAAGGTGGAAACGTTCAATGCATCGAGTTTGTCGATGTGGAACGAGAGATTCTGCAGGGCATAGATCTGGGACCAGTCGATACCGGTCGAACTGCTGTCGCTGAGTGTGACGGCCATCATGCGGACGTCGATCAGCACCTGGTATTGGATCTTTTTCTGCAGTTCGTTGAGGTATTTTTCGAGACGCTGTTGCTGGCGTACCGTCGCCGTAACGGTGACGAGCCCCGCGTTTTTGTTGACAATCGGAGCTTCCGCCTGATAGAAGTCCGTCGGACGGTTCAGGACGCGCTGCAGTTCGAGGTCGAGTTCTTCCCAGAACTTGACCTCGTCGAGGGACTCGATCTTGATACCGGAGGTGTTGTTTTGCGTAATCTGCATGGAGCCGCCGCCGAGGTCCGCTCCCTGGCCGCCGCCACCGCCGCCGGATTGGCTGCTTGAACTTCCGGTTGCCTGGGAGCTGCTGAGCAGGATATCCGTACTGCCGATACTTTTGCGGGCACTGATGATGTAGTCGATGTTGTAGGTCTTCGTCTCGATAAAGGAGATCTTGAGGATATTGTTCTCCAGGGTATAGTTGAGGTTGTTGTCAACCAGGAGAATATCCAGGACCTCGTTCAGTGTGAGGTTCTTCAGATTGGTCCGCTGCAAGCGTTTGGACATCTTTTTTTCAGCTTCATTGTCGCTGATGATCAGTGTGAGTTCACATTCGTTGCTCAGCTGATCGACGTATTTGGAGATGGTCATCCCCTTCGCTCCGCTGATGGAAAAGAGCTCATACGTACAGTCTGCTGCCTGTACCGATGAAGCCAGCAGTAGGGCCGCGGCTACCGAAGTGATTGACTTGTGGATGCTTTGGAATGGAGTCATGTTTTTCATCGTCTTTTCCTATTTGGCGTTGATTTGGATTTTTGGGTTCTTCTTCTTCAGCGTCAGCGTTACTTCTTTCTTCTTCTTCTGAAGCAAGACGCTGTCGCGTTCGATCTTCGTGATGACGTACCCGTAAATGGTGTCTTTTTCTTTGTACCATTTGCCGTCAATCAGCGCGGTGCGACTGTTGATGACGGATTCGAGGGTCATGTACCTCTGCTTGGGACGCTTCACGTATGTGCCCGTCGCCTTTGCCTTATGGGGCTGGTTGATAATCAGTTGCGCCCTAAAGGGGTCTTGTAATCCGTACAGCGCACTGGCATGAACCCCCTTGCGGGGCGGTTTGATCGCTGCGATCTCATCGTCTACCCACTTCATGTCAGGCTGCATGCCCTCGGCGAGTGCGATCAACGGCAGGGTGAGGAGTAGTAGCTTCGTTTTCATTAGTAAGTAATCCCCCATACAGATGAGTTGACGTCGAGTTCCAGTTTTTCCTTGGCTCTGAGGTCAAGACCGTGCAGGTCAATGACGAGATCGCTCTGCTCCATCGCATTGACGAATTTGAGCATATTGTCGAATTGACCACTTGCAAAGACTTTAATATCCAAGACATGACCGAACTTCTCTTTTTCAATGGCGCGTTTGTTGCTGAGAAGTGCGAGCTTGATGTTGTATTTTTTTGCGTTTTCGGCAATCGAGTCGATATATTTACCCCAAGCTTCTTCATTATAGAAGAGTTCGGAGATTTGGCTGATCTTGAAGTTGATGTACTCATTTTTTTCCTGAGTCGCTACCGTCTCCATTTTGATCGCTTCAATCTGCGCTTCGATCTGCTTGATTTCACTTTCGGGGTGCATCGCCAGGTACTGCTCATCCGCCCGGAGTTTTTGTTCGACGGCGATTCTCTCTTTTTTGACTTGGAGATATTCGCGCTCGGCACTTTCCCAGAAAAGAAGATAGGAAAACGCTACCAGTGCCACGGCGATCAGACCGTAGATCATATAGACCTCGCCCTGCTTTTTGCTGGCGAAGGACTGGTCTATCGGATAGAGATATTGTTCAAGATTGAATTTCATTTCAGCACCACCTTCAGGTCACCGCGGTAATAGTTGGTTTCCTCATCCAATTCGATTTTCTCGATATTGTAGTGGAAACGCTGGGTGCGGTGCTTTGTCATAAATTCGACCAGATCAGTGATCTGTTTGTCTTTTTTGGCCATTACAAGCAGACTGAAAACTTTTTCTTTCTCATTTTGTTTATAGGAGATGTCTGCAACGCCGACATCAAAACGGTTCAATTCCCTGGTCAGGGAAGCCATCATCTCTGCCTTCATGGGGTAATTGACCTTGACATCGTGAATCTTGATCAGCGTTGCTTTGCGTTCCTCAAAGAGTTCAACCTCTGCGTCCAGCAGTTTCTGTGCTTCAGCTTTTTGCGCCAGTTTGAGATTGATCGTCTCTTCACGCGTTACTTTGATCGCATGGGTCTCGCGGTACTGCTTCTCCAGCAGCGCTTTGCGTACGCTTTCGGCATATCCCATCGTCCAGTAGGTGACGGGATAGGCGAATGCGACGACGAGCGAGAGTGCCGTGACGGCGAAAAGTTTACCGCTGTGACGCTGGAAGAACGGGGGCGGACGGTGGTAAATGGAGAAGTTGACGTCGTAACGCGCCGCTTTGTCTGTGCGCGCATACAGCTGCATCAGCTGGTGGATCTGGTCAATGTAGCTGTCCGTCGCAAAACCGTAGGAGAAGTCGAACGACTTGGCCTCAAACCCCAGATAGGTCTGGCAATACTCGTCAACCCCGGCGATTGAGCCGATCTGCGAACCGATATAAATCTCTTCGATCGTTTCGATTTCGTAAGCGCGTTTCGCGTAATTAAGAACGTCGTTGATATGGAGGAAGAGTTCGCCGAAGAGTTTGATCAGGTATTTTTGGTACTCCGGATTCTGCGTCGCAAGCCCTTCGGTCGCAAGCAGCGTCTGAAAGTCCGCAAGGTCGATCTGTTCGCCTAGGAGCTCGCAGAAACGCTCATGCATGTCACGGAAAGAGTATTTGAGACTCTTTGTGTAGACGAATTCTTGCTCATTGTAGAGGGTGAAGAAGGCGTCATTTTCCTGGAAATAGATGTAGCAGTGCGCACCGTATCCCTGAACGATCTCATGGCTGTAAAGGGTTTTGAGCAGCAGCGGTACCGGAACGATCTGGTCGACATACTGCAGAGCTGAAACCGTTTGGGCAAAGGTCTCGTCGATGACGAGCGGGTCGACAATAAATACATGGAAGATGCGTTCTTTCGCACTTCCGTCCGTCGGCACCTCGATGAAATCGATCGTGTACTCGATCGCCATGTCGAGGGCGAGCTCTTCGTATGCCTTAGTTTCAATGACAAAAGCAAGATCGTCATCGGGGATGTTTTTGCTTACACCGATCTGGGCCGTGATGAAGCTACTCGTGTTGAGATAGGAAATCCCGTACTGTTTCTTACCATACTGCGGGTTTTTAGCAGCACTTAACTGATTACCGCTCCCGAGGTAGTAGGTGTGATTATACGGGTTGTTCGAGAGGACCGTATCAAAAACCTGCTCGTTAGAATTGTTCATGTCGCAAATCCCTGTTCTTTTTGGACTGTCCGGCAGCCATATCATGAAGGGCGAATACTATCTCTAGATAGCCGGGGGCAACCGGATTGCCACCCGTTTTTGTTCACCTGGTTCATTTATTAACAACATAAAACCACATTGCAAAATAACACAGGGTGTTATCGTTCTGAGGTTTCACACATTTTCATTGTAGCCCAAGTAAACTTAAAAATTTTCTTATAAGTGTGCAAAAAAGCCCTAGTTATGGTTGTCGCGGGGGAGTGAGGTAGAATCTATTTTTATGACTTGTCTGCCGGAAGTTCAGGTTTGGTACCCGAGGTCTTCCAGCATCTTCTTATCGTTGGTCCAGTTGGGTTTCACGCTGACAAACAGATCAAGGTAGGCGCGGTGGCCGGAAAGGGATTCGATTTTCTGACGGGCATGCTTGCCGATGCGCTTGATCGTCGCGCCGCTTTTACCGATCATAATTCCTTTCTGGCTCTCCTTTTCAACGATGATTGTGGCGCGGATATGGTCGATGTCATCAGCTTCATCGATCTTGTCAATGACGACATCGGTCCCGTAGGGGATTTCGTCGCTGATGTTCTCGAAAATTGATTCGCGGATGAACTCTCGGAAGATGTCACGCAGCTTCTCATTGGTGAGGTCTTCAGGGTCAAAGAGGTAGGGTGATTCCGGCAGAAAGCGCGTAATGACCTCTTTGAGTTGTTCGAGACCGGTATGCTTGGTCACAGAGACGGGAATGAGGGCCTCGAAGTGCTCAGAGAAGGCGTTGTACTCCGCGATGCGTGCTAGCAGCTCTCCCTGGGAGATCTGGTCAATTTTGCTGAGCGCAATGAGGTGCTTTTTCCCGCCGGCAATCTCCAAAAAGCGCTTGTAGTGTTTGACGCTGTCCGCAGCCGGGGCCAGGTAGACGATCAGATCGCAGTCGCCGATCGCCTTGAGGGCCTCTTCGAGCATGAACTGGTTGAGCTTGCGCTCTTTTTCATGCAGACCCGGCGTGTCGACGAAGATCAGCTGATCTTCCCCGTGCATGACGATGGCGTTGAGACGCCTGCGCGTCGCATTGGCTTTCTGGCTGACCATGGCGATCTTCTCGCCCAGCAGCGCATTGAGTAGGGTACTTTTGCCCGCGTTCGGGCGTCCGACGAGGGCTACGAAACCGGCTTTGGTCATACAGGGGCTCCTTTAAAGGATATAACGGGAGAGGTCTTCATCTTCGATGACGATATCCAGTTTGTCGTGGACGATCGCTTTGGTGACGGTATAGGTCTCTCCGGCGTAGGATTCGGCGTCAAAACTGATCGCTTCGAGCACCTTTTCCAAGATAGTGTGCAGACGTCTGGCGCCAATGTCTTCGGTCTTTTCATTGGCCTGCTGCGCGAGGGCGGCGATGGCACGGATGGCGTCGTCATCAAACTCCAGGGTGACCTCTTCGACGGCGAGCAGCGCCTTGTACTGTTTTATCAGCGAGTTCTTCGGCTGGGTGAGGATGGCGTAGAGCGCCTCTTCGTCAAGGGACTGTAGCTCGACGCGAAGCGGGAAGCGCCCCTGAAGCTCGGGGATAAGGTCACTCGGCTTGGTCAGGTGAAAGGCCCCGGCGGCAATGAAAAGGATGTGGTCGGTTTTGACCGGCCCGTACTTTGTGCCGACGCTGCTCCCTTCGACAATGGGAAGCAGGTCACGCTGTACCCCCTCTTTGCTGGGGTCGTTGCGCCCCTGGCTCTTGGCACTGACGGCGATCTTGTCGATCTCGTCGAGGAAGATGATGCCGCCGTCTTCCGCGCGGCGTACGGCCTCGCTTCGGATGGCGTCCATATCCAGAAGCGCTTCGGTTGCTTCACTGTCAAGGATACGGATCGCATCGGAGACCTTCATCTCTTTTTTGTTCTCTTTTTTGTTGATTGAACTGAACATCTTGGCGAAGGATTCCTGCATCTTCGCCATCTCCGGCGGCATGCCGCTGTCGTTGAACTCGATATTTCCCTTGGGGAGCTCGATCTCGATCGTCTTGTCGTTCATCTCGCCGTCAATGACCCTCTGCCGCATCCGTTCGCGGGAGGAAGCATATTCGGCTTTCTTGGTCTCCGAGGAGAGGGGCGGCAGCGGTGGCAGCAGCTTGTCGACGATCTTGTCGAGGACATACTCTTTGATCGCCTCTTCGTTCGCCGCTTTCTGCTCCTCTTTGACAAGAGCGATGGAGGTCATGACGAGGTCGCGGACCATGGACTCGACGTCGCGGCCGACGAAGCCGACCTCCGTGAACTTGCTTGCTTCGACCTTGATGAAGGGAACGCCCATCATCTTGGCCAACCGGCGGGAGATCTCCGTCTTTCCGACCCCGGTAGAGCCGATCATCAGGATGTTCTTGGGCATGATCTCGTGCTGCATCTCGCCGTCCAGCTGCATCCGGCGGTAGCGGGTGCGCAGGGCAAGGGCGATGCTCTTTTTCGCAGCCTGCTGGCCGATGATGTAGGCATCGAGATAGGAGACGATCTCCTTGGGGGTCATGTTCATGCTTCCGAGGCCTCCAGGGTCAGGATTTTGATCTCATGGTTGGTGTAGATGCAGAGGTCCGCCGCGATATGCAAGCTCTCCTCGACGAGGGCCTCGGGTGCCATGTCAGCATGCTTTTTCAGGGCACGGGCGCTGGCAATGGCGTAGTTGCCGCCGCTGCCGATGGAGGCAATTTGGCCATCCTCGGGCTCGACGACGTCGCCGTTGCCGGTGAGGATAAAGATATGCTCGGTGTTGAGGACGATCATCATCGCTTCCAGACGCCGAAGGACCTTGTCTTTCCGCCACGCTTTTGAGAAGTCGATAATGGCCTTGACCATGTCCCCTTTGCGCGCGGAGAGGAACTCCTCGAACATGTCGAAGAGGTTGAAAGCGTCCGCCGTGGAGCCGGCGAATCCGGCCAGCACCTGGCCGTTGTGCAGTTTGCGGATCTTAGTGGCGTTGTTTTTTAGGACGGTGTGCCCGAAAGTGACCTGCCCGTCCCCGCCGATGACCGCTTTGCCCTCACCCTTGTACGCGAGGATCGTCGTTGCGTCGAACATTATGCACCTACGATGTCGAGGTGCAGTAGCGCATGGATGCCGTGGCCGAGTTTGAGGTCGACCTCGTGCTTCCCGGTCATTTTGATCGCTTTTTTGGCTTCAATGTGCTTTTTGTCGATGGTGATGCCGTGCCCATCCTCGAGCGCTTTGGCGATGTCATCTTTGGTGACGGCGCCGAAGAGGTGGCCGGTGTCGCCCAGTTTCTTCGCGATTGTCACCTCCAGGGCTTCGAGCTTCGCTTTCATGGCGGTGAGGTCGGCGATCTCCTGGGCCTCGTTCGCGGCGGCCTGGCGTTTTGCCTCCTCCCATTCCGCGATCACGTCGTCGGTGGCATGCTTGGCAAACCCTTTGCCGATCAGGAAGTTCTTGCCGTAGCCGTCTTTGACCTCTTTAACCTCGCCGGCTTTGCCGAGGCTTTTGACATCTTTGATCAACAGTACTCTCATCTCTTCTCCTTGTGTTTCAGCGTTCGAGTTCGCCGCCGTAAGCGACGATCCCGTAGGTCAGGTTACCGACGTTTTCAAATCCCATGTCACTGAGGATGCGCTGGCAGTGCGCACTCCGGCTGCCGACATGGCAGTAGACGATCAGCTTCTCTTTTTTGGAGAGCTTTGCGCTCTCCAGGGTGTCGCAGAAGCTGCTGGTGGGGATAAGGCGGTCGGCGCCCTTGATATGCCCCATCTGCCACTCCATGTGTTCGCGCACGTCGATCAGTTTGAAATCGACCATGCCGAGCATTCTCCCTTCGAGAAGGGCGGTGAGCTCGTCACCGTCGAACTGCTCTTTTTGAAGCAGCAGAGCGCACTCTTCGGCACTGAGTCCTCGGGAGTGCTGGTGAACGACCTCTTCGATCTCCTCTTCGCTTCGGTGCTGGGCGGCATATGCGGGGGTGCAGAAGATCTGGCAGTGGCAGACCCCGTCTTCGGGGATCTCTTTTTCGATCGCCGGCTTGCAGGGGCAGATGCGGTCCTGTTCCTTGTCGCCGGTGACAAAGAAGCAGGGGCAGTAGCGCTTGCCGTGCATCAGCTTGTTGCGTGTCAGCCCCAGCTGAATCCCCTCGTTGATCTCTGCATCGGGGTTGTAGGACCAGCCAAACTGCTCGACAACCTTGTCGGTGAAGCGGATCGTCCGCTCGAGCTCGCTCTGGAATTCGTCAGAGTTGATATCGATCTTCGTAATTCCGCCGGCCATAACGGTTTCCTTCTACTGTTTGCGCGCTTTGCCCGCGATAATGAAGCGCAGGGCGTTGAGCTTGATGAAGCCGTTGGCGTCTTTCTGGTCGTAGACCGCGTCCTCTTCGAAGGTACAGTATTCCGGGTTGAACAGCGACTGTTCGGAGCTGCGGCCGACGACGATGACGTTGCCCTTGTAGAGCTTCAGGCGGACCGTCCCTTCAACGTTCTCCTGGGTCTTGTCGATGGCGGCCTGGAGCATCTCGCGCTCCGGTGCGAACCAGTAGCCGTTGTAGATCAGTTTCGCGTAGCGCGGCATCAGCTCGTCTTTGAGGTGCGCCTCTTCGCGGTCGAGGGTGATGGACTCGATGGCGCGGTGCGCTTTGAGCATGATCGTACCGCCCGGCGTTTCGTAACAGCCGCGGCTCTTCATCCCGACGTAGCGGTTCTCGACGATATCGGCGCGGCCGATACCGTGTTTGCCCGCCAGCTTGTTCAGGGTCTCGAGCATCGTTGCCGGGGAGAGGGCTTCACCGTTCAGGCTGACCGGGTCGCCGTTTTTATAGCCGATCTCGATGTACTCAGGCTCGTCCGGTGCCGTCTCCGGGGAGACGGTCCAGCGCCACATATCTTCTTCGGGTTCCGCAGCGGGATCTTCAAGGATGCCCCCCTCGTAGGAGATGTGCAGGAGGTTGGCGTCCATGGAGTAGGGGGATTTTTTCCCGCTTTTCTCGATCTTGATGCCGTGCTTCTCGGCGTAGGCGAGCAGCTTTTCGCGGGAGTTGAGGTCCCATTCGCGCCACGGGGCGATGATGGTGAGGCTGCTGTTCTGGCCGAGGTAGCCCAGTTCGAAGCGGACCTGGTCGTTCCCTTTGCCGGTTGCGCCGTGGCTGACGCCGTCGGCGCCGGTGATCTTGGCGATCTCCGCCTGGCGCTTGGCGATCAGCGGACGGGCAATGGAAGTGCCCAGAAGGTATTCGCCTTCGTAGATGGCGTTGGCGCGGAACATCGGGAAGACGTAGTCGCGGACGAACTCTTCGCGCAGGTCGTCGATAAAGATGTTTTCAGGTTTGATACCGAGGCTGAGCGCCTTCTGGCGTGCCGGTTCGACCTCTTCGCCCTGGCCGATATCGGCGGTAAAGGTGACGACTTCGCACTGGTACTCATCCTGCAGCCACTTGAGGATGACGCTGGTGTCCAGGCCGCCGGAGTAGGCCAAAACGACTTTTTTGACTTCTTTTTTCATGGATATATGTCCTTGAAGGATAATTATGATGCCGCGATTTTAGCGCAGTTTAGATGACGACGAGGTAAAGGGCACCCGGGTTCGGGTGGGGGACCTGCTATACTTTTGAAAAAGTTTGGAGCTCCGGATGCCAAGTTTTGCCATTATCGGCGGTCTTTTGCTCAATGTCGGCGCCTTTTTGACCTACCGCGGGAAGATCTTCGAAGCGGTGTGGGCCTACCTGGTGGCGGACCTCTGCTGGATCGCGATGGCCTGGGAACGCAATGATGGCTGGGGCATGCTCTTTATCGCCATAGGCATCGCCTTCGGGCTGCTGGCCTTTCGGCGGATGCACCGGGGGGACATGGAAAAATCACTGAACAAGGATGAACGTGGCTGATACGATGCTATACGAGGCGCAGGGACTGCAGCTCGACCTCTCCAAAATCACCCGTCTCTACCCGGCGGCGATCGTCGAGGGGGGCGGTGCCGAGGCCCAGGTCTCCCTGGAGTGGGCGGATTTGAAAAAAGACGAAGTGAAGATCGCGGAGTACGTCCTCGTCTTTGACTTCGACCCCCCCGGAGAGGTCCCGGCCCAGCGCAAACTGCTCCATTTCGAGACGAAAGCGGCGCTCTTCGAGACGATGCAGACCCTCTCCGATATCTTCGAAAAGGCCTACAAGGGGGCTTAGCGGATTACCTGAAGCGGGTCGATGTGGTAGTTTTTCTGGGTCACTTCGAACATCAGTTCATCGTTCACGCGGCCGATGACGCTCCCTTTTTTGAGACGTTTGCCTTTCTGGACCGTCGGGGCGATCTGGTCGAGGTGGGCGTAGATGGTATGCAGTCCGCCGGAGTGCTCGATAATGACGACGTTCTCCAACATCGGCGTCTCCTGGGCAAGAATAACCTTGCCGTTGAAGACGGCCTTGACTTTGGCGTTGGGGCTTTTTGGCTGCAGGGAGACCGACTCGTTGAAGATCTTGATCTTGTAGATCGGGTCGGTGTAGGTGCCGTAGCGCTTCAGGACCGTGTACGCATCGAGTGGTGCGATTGTCTTTGAACCGCGGTAGCGGCGGGTCCGCGCTTTGTGGTAGCTGCTGCCGACGGAACGGACGTCGGGAACCTCTTTGGAAGCCAGCAGCGCTTCGTTGCGCTTCTCCTCCTGGCGCGCGGCCGCTTTTTGCGATTCGCTCTCCTGGATGATGTGCAGTTGGGCCAGGGTCTCTTTCAGGGCGGACTTCTGCGCCAGGATCTTTTTGATCTCTTTCTTATAGCGGCTCTTCTTCGTCTGCAGGTCGCCCAGGGCCTTTTCATTCGTCTGTTTGGCTTTTTGGAGGTCGCGTTTTTCCTGTTCGATCGAAGCGATGTCCGTTTTGAGCCTTGCTGTTTTTGCCGTCAGTTGCTTCAGGGCGGCTTCGTTCGCGCGGTAGTCATTCCCGAGCTTTTTGATCTGTTCTTTGGTCTGTGCGTTCAACGCGCTAAAAACCGCCTCGCCGATGACCGCGTCGGGGGAGAGAGTGTTGCTGTCCTCCTGGATCATGGTGAGCGAGACGATGCGCGCCATAAGGTCGGCGAGGTCGTCGCGCAGTTTTTTGCGGTTGGCCTCGAGGGTCTGCTGCGTTTCGGCGAGCGTGACCAGTTCATCCTTGGCACCGGAAAGGATGGTGGCCTTGCCCTGCAGTGCCGACTCGAGGGATTCGATCTTCTTCTGCTGGGTCAGAACGGTCCGCTTTTTTTTCAGGATCGCCTTGGCGGTCTTGGCCATCTTGGCATTGACCGAGGCGTAGTTGCGGTCGAAAGAGCTGAGACTTTTGGAGGTCTCGTCGATTTTGTCGTCGATGCTCTTGGCCGCCACGGCGGCGGTCAGCAGCACGAAAAGCAGAAGGGCGGCCCGGATCATACCTCTTCTTTGTGCCCCATGACGATCATGGAAGCGAGCAGGATGGAGAGGGAGATGGCCACGCCCGTGAGCAGCGGCACGTCGTGCAGCGGCTGGAAGAGCGTCGGTTGCAGCTGTACGAGGGAGAGGAGCTGAGCCATCCAGCCGTAGTGGTCGACGAGGACAAAGACGGTCGTCGCCAGCAGCGAAGCGATCACGGCATCGACGATGGCCAGGCGGAAGAGGACGGCCGATCGCAGCCAGACCGGGGCACCGAAGAGGGCCATGATGTTCATCCGTTCGCGGTGCTGGAACTGCCACAGGCGCATCTCTTTGATGATGAGCAGCGAGGTGACGAGGAGGACGACGGCCGCCAGGACGCTGACAACGTTCTTGAAAAGCTGCAGCAGCCGGTAGACGGTGTCATGCTGCTGCGCAAAGGTCTCGACGCGGCTGATGGCCCGATCGCGCAGCAGCCTCTTTCCCAGTTCCCGCGCCTCGTCCGGGGTGATGAAGTGGGCCATCCGGAGCCGGTAGAAGTGCGGAAGGTTCAGCGTCATCAGGTTGATCTGGGAGTCCCCGGTCTGCTGCTGGAGCTGCTGCAGCACCCGGGCGGGCGAGAGGGGTTCAACGGCGCTGATAGCATCGTCGATGCCCTGGAAAAAGGCGAGGGAGAGGTTGTTGTCGCTGACGACGACGATGCCGTAGTTGTCCCCCAGGCGCTGTTCGTACGCCCCGATGACCCGCTCCAGGCTCAAAAAGAGCTGCAGGGTGATGAGGATGGAAAAGAGCGCCGTGATCAGCGAAAAGTGGCTTTTAAGAGACTTCATAGACGTCTCCGTGCTCAATATGGTAGTGCTTGTATTTGATCCCCAGCGTCTCGGGGATGTGGTGGGTGACGACGACGACGGTCGCTTCGAGCTGGGTGTTGGCCCCCTCGAGAAGGTTCCAGATCACCTTGGAAGAGTACTCGTCCAGGTTCCCCGTCGGTTCATCCGCGAGGATAAGGATGGGGTTGTGGGCGAGGGCGCGTGCCATGGCGACGCGCTGCTGCTCGCCCCCGCTCAGCTCCATGGGGTACTTGCCCCGCTGGTGGGTAAGTTTGACGTGGCCGAGAAGCTTCTCCACCTGCATCTCGCTGATGTCGCGGGCGTAGCCGTTGATGAGCAGCGGGAGCATGACATTCTTTTCGATCGTCCACTCTTTGACAAGCTTGTAGTCCTGGAAGACGATGCCGACGTGGCGGCGCAGGAAGTTGAGTTTCTTCGTATGGATATTGTCCATGTCGACCCCGCCGACGGTGAGGTTGCCCGAGAGCATAGGGAGAGCGCCGAAGAAGGATTTCAGCAGGGTGGACTTGCCGCTCCCGCTGGCCCCGGTGATGAAAACGAAGCTCCCCGAGTCGATCGCGAAGGTCGCCTTGGAGATGATCGTTTCATGCTTGCCGTAGCCCAGGGAGAGGTTGTCGGCGATGATGATCTTATCCATGCAGGGCCTCGATCAGGAGCTGATGCGCGCGGGCGTTCGTCCGGGAGCGCACCGGCGGTGTCGGGAGGTAGCGCGGCGCATCGCCGAGGATCAGATAGAGATGCTCGGGACGGGCGTAGGGGCCCATGGAGAGGCGGAACATGGCGCGGTCGTCGTCGGTGCGGTAGAGGCGCTCGAAGTGCACGAACCCTTCGTCAAAACGCAGCGTGGAGCCGTTGAGGGCTTCGAGGCGTTCATGGTCGGGTGCGATGGCGTCGAAAACGAAGGGGGCGATCGCCTCCAGCGGTCCGGAAAGCTCTTCGTTGTGCATCAGTACGTCGTAGATGTTCTTCTCCATCCGGCGCCAGCGGTCCTCGTACTTGCTGCTGACCTCCAGGGCGCGGTTCTTGTAGATCTCGATATGGTTCTGGTTCAGGGCCATAAAGGTCTCGAAACTGTAGGCGAAGTAGTTGTCGCTGTCGGTACGCAGTTCCAGTTTCCCTTCGGGTTTCAGCACCCGGATGCTCTCGGCGATGAAAGCTTCCCCGATGACGCGGCGCTGGGGTTTCTTGTCCCAGGGGACGGGAAAGTGGACGTAGATGCGCCCGGCAAGGTTGGAGGGGACGAGTTCCAAAAAGAGGCGGGCGTCATAGTCGAGCAGCAGGAGATTGTCAAGCTGCTGGATATTGATCTGTTTGAGCACCTGCTCGATGGAGGGCTTGTGGATCTCGATCCCGATAAAGAGGACTTCCGGGTTCGCCTTGGCCTGGTGCAGCAGGTGGCGGCCGGAACCGAAGCCTACCTCGATGCGGATCTCACGGTCGGTGGGAAAGTTGCGCTCGAAATCGTGGATGGACCAGAGCGCGCTGTCGTTGCCCAGGTGCATGTTTGCTTCGCCGCTGTCGACGTTCGAGGCGAGGACCTCCAGTCCGACGAGCCCCGCATAGGCCTGAAGGGCGCGCTTGACATAGTGGGTGGCCGAGGGGCGGGAGATCTTGTCCGCTTTGAGCAGGGTTTTGTCCGGCAGCCGCTTGAGCAGCAGGAAGAACTCTTTCTCGCCGATGGAAGCGGCGATCAGCTTTTCATCGTCGTGGAGGGTATTCTCCGCCATATAGTGAAAGGTGACGCCGTCCGCGGCCGCGGGGAAGGCCGGAGCCTTGAACGAAGCGATATGCAGGTGGGGCATCGGGTTACTGGCCCTCCAGGACGATGGTCTTGGACGCGGAGGGCTCAGACTTGAGGCCGTTGGCATCGACGGCGATCACCTTGTAGCTGTACTCCAGCCCCGGCGAAACGTTCACATCGGTGAAGCTTTCGGTCTTGATGTCGCGGATGACGTTCTCTTTGCTGTCGAACCATCCGCTGCGGGTCGTCTTGAGGAGTTCGAAAGCGACGGCGCGGGCATCTTTTGCCGTCCAGCGTACCACCACCGCTTTGTTGCGCAGTGCGAGGCCGGTCAGCTCCGGTACGGCTGGTGCCGCCATCGTCGTGCCTTCGGAAGGTTCGCTCGGCAGGCTTTCCAACTCATCCTTGTCGACGGCCGCGACCTTGTAGAAGTAGTGTGCCCCGTTTTCTTCGACCTTGTCCGTAAAAGCGGTTCTGTCGACTTTGGCGCGGTAGCTGTAGTAGCCGTCCTCGCGGTCGGCACGGTAGACCTTGTAGTAGACAATCCCTTTGTTGGGGGAGGGCTGCCACTGCAGGGCGACCTTGTGGATCGCACCCCGGCCGGCCGAGAGCTGCGACGGCGGCAGCGGGAGCGGCTTGGTCGCGACGGTCACGACGGCGGAGGGGAGGCTCTTCTCGCCGCTGAAAGTGCGGGCGAGGATGCGGTAGCGGTAGACGCTGTCGTCGTCAAGATCGTGGTCGATGTGTTCGGCGTGGAGGCGGCCGTCGATGCGGGCAATCCAGTGGAAGGATTTCTCGCCCGGATCGAGGCGTTCGATTTCATACCCCTCGACGCGCAGGTCCGGGTGGGGACGCCAGAGGAGCTTGGCACTGCGTGCGAGCTCTTTGGTCGCCGTGAAGTAGCTGACGGGCTCGGGGAGGCTCAGTGTTTTGGCGGCGACGGTGTTGTCGGGCATCGATTCGCGCCCCTTGGCGTCGACGGTCGTGAAGCGGTAGCGGTAGGTCGTGGCGGGCTGCAGGCCGGCGTCGACGTAGTGGGTACGGAGGGTGTCGTCGATGACGGCGATGCGGTAGAGTTTGTCATCCTCGCCGCCCGGGGTGTCGCGGTAGATATTTACGCCTTTGACCCGCGTGTCCTTGACCGGTTTCCACTCAAATGCGATGGCGGCGGTGTCGCTCAGGTAGCCGTTGATGCTGACCTGGGGCAGGGTGTTGTCGATAGCGACAGGTCCGGCGGGGGTGGGGCCTCCGACACAGCCGCTAATCAGCAGTGTCAGTGTCGAAAAGAGTGCCGATACGATCAGGGTCGAGCGTCTCATCATCCAGTGTCTCCGTAGCGAAATGCGACTGCAGCCTCTCTGTGAGCGCCGCGGGAAGCGGGGCCGCAAAACGCATTGCCTCTCCCGTCCGCGGATGGGTGAAGTAGAGCGTATAGGCGTGCAGCAGAATACGTTGGATTTTATCGGGATTGCTCTTAATGCCGTATAAATGGTCGCCGAGGATATGGCGGCTGAAACTTTCCAGGTGGACGCGGATCTGGTGGGTGCGCCCCGTAAAGAGTTTGCAGGCGATCAGCTCCTCCTTTTCATCCTTGGAGAGCAGCAGCTTTTTGAAGAGGGTCTGTGCGCTCTTGCCGTGGGGAACGACGGCCATCTTGAGGCGGTTGTGGGGGCTGCGCCCGATCGGCTTATCGACCAGGGTGAGGTCCTCTTTGAGCGGCGGGGTGACGACGGCGAGGTAGTAGCGCCCCATGCTCTTGTCCTGGAGCTGTTTGGAGAGGGCGTCGTGGGCCTCGTTCGTTTTGGCGACGATCATGACGCCGCTGGTGCCTTTGTCGAGGCGGTGGACGATGCCGTGGCGCTCCTCGCCGCTGAGCGTCGAGAGGCGGATGTCGTGGTGTTTGAGCCAGTCGACGAGGGTCGGCTCCTTGACGCTGGGGGCGGGGTGGACGGTAAGGCCGCTGGGCTTGTTGATGATCAGCAGGTCGTCATCCTCATAGAGAATGGGCACGTCGAAATCGATGGGCTGCGCTTCCTCCGGCTCCATCTGCGGCAGCGTGACCGTGACCTTTTCACCGGCTTTGAGCTTCACCCCCGGCTTGGCCGCCGCTTTGGCCTCGACGGCGACATGGCCGTTTTTGATGAGGTGGGCGATCTGATTGCGGGGTTCGCCCATCGCCTTCCCCAGAAAGGTGTCGAGGCGTTCGCCCCCGGCGGCTTCGAAAGTCAGGACAGTTGGCTGCATGGGAACCTTTGTTATAATTTTGGCACTGGGCATTAAGCGCTGTGGCTAAAAGCTGGATGGGGACCCGTACCGCTCTTTTTTCTACACGTTTGACGCTGAACGCTTAACGCTTGAGAGGACGTGCCTTGCGCAGAATAGATAGACGCATTTTAGCACACTTCGATTTTGTCATCCCGGCGCTGGTCGTGCCCCTTGTCCTGGTGTCGGGGTGGCTTATCGGCGAGATCCACCCCCTTCTGGCGCACAAACATCTCGTCTATGTCGGCGTCGGCGCGGTCGTCTTCACCTTTTTCTTCTTTCTGCCTGTACGGCGGCTGAGCTGGATGATCCCGATCTTCTACTGGTTCAACATCGGTCTGCTGCTCGCCGTCGAGTTCTTCGGCCATGCGCGCCTGGGGGCGAAGCGCTGGATCGAGCTCCCCTTTGTGCACTTTACCCTGCAGCCTTCCGAGCTGATGAAACCGGCGTTCATCCTGATGCTGGCCTACCTCGTCTCGCGTAATCCGCCCCCCTACGGTGGCTACGGCTGGGCCGCTTTTTTGAAACTCTCCTTTTACATCCTGCTCCCCTTCTTCCTTATCGCCAAGGAGCCGGACCTGGGGACGGCTACCGTCTTGCTGCTGCTGGGGGTGGGGGTGCTCTTTCTCGTCGGGGTGCGCTGGAAGATCTGGCTGACGCTGGCGGTCGGTTTTATCGTCTCGATGCCGCTGATCTATACCCAGCTGCACGACTACCAGAAGAAGCGGATCACGGACTTTATGAGCGAGAAACCGAGCTACCACGTCCAGCAGTCCATCATCGCCATCGGTTCGGGCGGGGTCGTCGGCAAGGCCAAGGAGGAGGCGACGCAGACGCAGATGAAGTTCCTTCCCATCGCGTCGAGTGACTTCATTTTCGCCTATGTCGTGGAGCGTTTCGGGTTTATGGGGGCTGTGCTGCTGATCGGGCTCTATGCCCTGATCATCATCCACCTGCTCGGCATCAGCCTCTACACCCACGACCCCTACATTAAGGTCGTCAGCGCGTCGGTCTCGTTGCTCATCTTCGTCTACATGAGCGTCAACATCGCGATGACCATCGGGCTCGCCCCCGTCGTCGGTGTCCCGCTGCCGATGTTCAGCTACGGCGGCAGCAGTTTCGTCAATTTCATGATCCTCTTCGGCATCCTCGAAAACCTGATGGCGTTCCGCTTCACCGAACTCTACCACCGCCGGGGCAAAAAAAGCTTCGTCTAAAGGGCGCGAAAGTATAATTCGCTCCTTCCGATACCGGATGTGGGTCTTTAGCTCAGTTGGTTAGAGCCCCCCGCTCATAACGGGGTGGTCCAGGGTTCGAGTCCCTGAGGACCCACCACCAAACCTACGATACCTTTTCCCTTTTATTTTTCAGAACGTTATGGCGCATCCAACAGTTTTTCAATGGCGCTTTCCAGTGTTTTCGGCTCCGTCGAGGGGGCAAACCGTTCGACGACGTTGCCGCTGCGGTCGACGAGGAACTTGGTGAAGTTCCACTTGATCGCCTCGCTGCCCAGCACGCCCGGCCGGGCCTTTTTGAGGTGGCGGTAGAGGGGGTGGGCGTGCTCGCCGTTGACGTCGATCTTGCCGAACATCGGGAAGGTGACCCCGAAATTGTTCCGGCAGAAGGTTATGATCTCCTGTCCCGTTCCCGGTTCCTGGGAACCGAACTGGTTGCAGGGGAAACCGAGGACGACCATGCCCCGGGATTTGTATTGCTCATAGAGCGCTTCGAGCCCTTCGTATTGCGGGGTAAAGCCGCAGCGGCTGGCGACGTTGACGATTAGCATGACCTTGCCGCGGTAAGCTTCGAGCGTCGTGGCGCTGCCGTCAATGGTTTTAACGTTGAAAGCGTAGATGTCGGTCATTGTATTCTCCTGGGCGCAGTTTTGGATGGAAAAGAGCAATAAGAGTCCAAAAAGCCCCCGTATTGTCCGCTGTCTCATCATCTTCCTTCGTCCGTGTGATACCGCATTGTAACATCCATGTAAACTCCCTTGGTCGCGGAGATGGAACAGACGTCGGAAACAGCGGCGGGTCCGGGGTGTGAAAACCCGTGGGGGGTGGGTGAAAAATAGGCGCGGTTTTCCCGAAGTTGAATCGAGAAAAGTATATAATGCAGCAATATTCCGAGGACGCACAAGGAAAACCATGGCGCTCAAAGTCGTAATCTCCCACAAAACCGCTTACCAGTATGACCGTTACGTGTCGCTTTCGCCGCATACCATTCGTTTGCGCCCCGCGCCGCACAGCCGCACCCCGATCGAGGCGTACTCGCTCAAGATCAAGCCGGAGAACCACTTTATCAACTGGCAGCAGGACCCCTTCGGCAACTACCTCGCCCGTATCGTTTTCCCTGAAAAGACGAAAGAGATGAGCATCGACGTCGAGATCATTGCTGACCTGATCACCATCAACCCTTTCGATTTCTTCGTCGACGAGTATGCGCAGGACTTCCCGTTCAAGTACAAGCCGGCGCTGAAAAAGGAGCTGCTGCCCTACCTGGAGATTACGGACAAAGGCAAAAAGCTCAAGACGTTCATGGAGTCGCTCGACCTGAAGACGAAACGCAATATAAACGACTTTCTCGTCTACCTCAACACGGAGATCCACAAGTACCTCGACTATACGATCCGGCTCGATCCGGGCGTGCAGACCTGCGAAGTGACCCTGGGCAACAAACTCGGCAGCTGCCGCGATTACGCCTGGCTCTTCGTGCAGGTACTGCGCCACCTGGGACTCGCGGCGCGTTTCGTCTCCGGCTACCTTGTCCAGCTCACCGCTGATGTCAAATCCCTCGACGGCCCGAGCGGCCCGGAAGCGGACTTTACGGACCTGCACGCCTGGACGGAGGTCTACGTCCCGGGGGCGGGATGGATCGGTCTCGATGCGACCAGCGGCCTCTTCGCCGGGGAGGGGCATATCCCCCTGGCATGTACGCCCCATTACGACAGCGCCCACGCCATCGACGGGGCGACGGATAAATGCGAGACGGAGTTTGATTACTCCAACACTGTCACGCGGATCTTCGAATCGCCCCGGGTCACCAAGCCCTACCGCGACGAACAGTGGGAGGCGATCTACAACCTCGGGTTCGAGGTCGACAGGGAGCTCGAAGCCAACGACGTCCGTCTCTCGATGGGGGGCGAGCCGACCTTCGTCTCCATCGACGACATGGAGTCCGAGCAGTGGAACACCGAAGCCGACGGCGAACACAAGCGCGAACGTGCCGACGTCCTGGCGCACCGGCTGCTGGGGACCTTCGGCAAGGGCGGGATGCTGCACTACGCCCAGGGGAAATGGTACCCGGGCGAACCGCTGCCGCGCTGGCAGAAGTCGGTTGTCTGGCGCAAAGACGGCAAGCCGATCTGGCGCAACCCGAACCTTTTTGCCGACATGAACGCGACCTACAGCTACACGACCGAAGACGCGAAGCGTTTCATGGAGCTGCTGTCGCTGACGCTGGGCGTGAGCGACAAGAACATTGTCGAAGCCTATGAAGACCCCGTCTACTACGTCGTCAAAGAGGCCGAGCTACCCATCGACGTCGATCCGACGACGTTTGACCTGGATGACCCGCTCGAGCGCCGTACCCTGGCGCAGCTGCTACAGCAGGGGCTGGCCAACCCGGTCGGCTATGTCCTGCCGCTTAACTACGGCAAGACACGCTGGATCACCTCGGCATGGGAGTTCCGCCGCGGAAAACTCTTTCTCAGTGCGGGGAACTCGCCGCTGGGCCTGCGGATGCCACTGGAGTCGCTGATGGCCAAACCCCATGTGGAGCTGGCGCAGAACTTCGAACCCGACCTTTTTGCAGAGGCCCCGGCACTGGGGGATTACCTTGACGATGCGCGGGCACGCTGCGAAGCGGCGACCCCGGAGACGACGGAGGCGAACCGTTACGACGCCTTCGTGCGGACGGCGATCAGTACGGAAGTGCGCGACGGTAAACTCTATATCTTCCTGCCGCCGCTCAACCACACAGAGGCCTTCCTGGACCTCATGGCCTCCATCGAGGCGGTCGCGGCGAAGCTCAATGTCAAAGTCGTCCTCGAGGGGTACGAACCGGCCCACGACAACCGCATCGAGCGCATCAAAGTGACCCCGGACCCGGGGGTTATCGAGGTTAACATCCATCCGGCGAAGAACTGGAGCGAACTGACCGAAACGATGCTGGGACTTTACGAGGACGCGCGCCAGTCGCGGTTGGGAACGGAGAAGTTCATGGTCGACGGCAAGCATACGGGTACGGGCGGGGGGAACCATGTTACCATCGGGGCGATGACGCCGCACGACAGCCCGCTGCTGCGCCGCCCGGAACTGCTGCGCAGTCTTATCACCTTCTGGCAGCACCACCCCTCCCTGAGTTACCTCTTCTCCGGTGCTTTCATCGGCCCGACCTCCCAGGCGCCCCGTGTCGACGAAGGGCGCGCGGAGAACCTCTATGAACTGGAGATCGCCTTTGCGCAGATCCCCGAAAATGGTGAGGTGCCCTACTGGCTCACCGACAGGCTCTTCCGTCATATGCTCACCGACATCACCGGCAATACCCACCGTTCCGAGTTCTGTATCGACAAGCTCTACTCGCCCGATTCGAGCACGGGACGGCTGGGCATCCTGGAGCTGCGCGGTTTCGACATGCCGCCGCATTCGCAGATGGCCCTGATGCAGATGCTGCTGGTACGCACCCTGGTCTCGCTCTTCTGGCGCAAGCCCTACCGCCACAAACTGGTGCGGTGGGGGACCCAGCTGCACGACAAGTTCCTGCTGGAACACTACGTCAAAGAGGATATCGCCGACATCGTCCGTTTCCTCAATGCCGAGGGATACCCCTTCGAGCTGGACTGGTTCGACCCCTTCTTCGAGTTCCGCTTCCCGCTTTACGGCATGGCGACGGTGGAGAATGTCCATCTCGAACTGCGCGCGGCCATCGAACCGTGGAACGTCCTGGGAGAAGAGAGCGGATCGCAGGGGACATCGCGCTATGTCGATTCGTCGCTGGAGCGCGTCCAGGTCAAAGTGAACAACTTCGTTCCGGAGCGCTATGTGCTCACCTGTAATGGGGTCGCGGTGCCGTTGAACCCGACGGGCGTCGAGGGCGAGTTCGTCGCCGGGGTCAAGTACAAAGCGTGGGAGCCGTGGTCGGCGCTGCACCCGACGATCGGGGTCGACACCCCGCTGACGTTCGATGTCGTCGACCGCTGGAACCAGCGCTCCATCGGGGGGATGACCTACTACGTTTCCCACCCGGGCGGCCGCAGCTACGATACCTTCCCCGTCAACAGCTACGAGGCGGAGTCGCGCCGAATTAACCGTTTCTGGGGCTTCAACCATACCCAGGGCAGTGTCGATGAGGTGCCGACCCACGTGGTCGAACAGGCGCTGCCGGCAGGGGAGCGTGAAGTGACGCGCAAAGTGGCCGAGAAGCACGCCGGCGACAAGGTCTTTGTCTTCCAGGAGCTGCCGCGCAGCGCCGAGTATCCCCATACGCTGGACCTTAGACGGAAATGGACACGGGTGTAAATGGGGATTTTCGACCGCTATTTTTCCGAAAGCTCCTTTGACGAGATGGTCGATGCGCAGCGGCAGTGCCGCCCGCATTGGCAGGCGATCTGCGACCAGATCGAGGCGACCGGCATCGAGGGGCTGAAAGCCAAACAGGCGGAGCTGGACTGGAGCCTCGAAGAGAACGGCGTCACCTACAACGTCTACGACGCCCCCGACGGGATCACCAAACGGCGCTGGACGCTCGATCCCATCCCCTTCGTCGTCACCCAGACGGAGTGGGACGGCGTCGTCAAGGGGCTGCGTCAGCGCGCGAAGCTTTTCGACCTGATGCTGCGCGACCTCTACGGCGACCAGCTTCTGCTGCGGCAGGGGATCCTGCCCGCCGAAGTCGTCTACGCCCACAAGGGGTACGCGGCGGAGATGTTCGGTTTCGGACACAAAATGGATTTTGAACTCTTCTTCTACGCGACGGACATGGCGCGGGGGCCCGATGGCAAGTTCTGGATCGTCAATGACCGTATCCAGGCCCCGTCGGGCCTCGGTTACGCCGTCGAGAACCGCCTGAGCATGAACATCATCGCCAAATCGCTCTATCCGGGGGTACATACCCGCCGGCTCGCGGGCTTCATCGAAGAGATGAAATCGATGATCGACCGTCTCAGCGGTGGGGACCGCTCCAAGGCGGCCCTGCTGACGCCGGGACCGCACAACGAAACCTATTTCGAGCACGCCTATCTCAGCTCCCTGCTGGAGATCAGCCTGGTGCAGGGCGAGGACATGCTGGCCAAGGACGGGGCGCTGTGGCTGAAAAACCTGAGCGGCCTCACGAGGATCAACACCCTGCTGCGCCGGGTGGACGACCGCTACTGCGATCCGCTGGAGCTGAAAAACGATTCGCACCTGGGGGTGGCGGGGCTGGTCGATGCCGCGCGCCGGGAGAACCTGGCGATGATTAACCCCATCGGCAGCGGCATCCTCGAGAACCTCGGCTTCAACCCCTTTATGAAGAACATTGCGAAGTTCTTCCTCGATGAAGAGCTGATCCTGCCCCAGATCGCCACCTGGTGGTGCGGGCAGCCCGGCGAACTCGAATATGTCCTCAAACACCTGGATAAACTGATCGTCAAACATATCGACCGCACGGAGAGTGCCACGGTCTACTTCGGCCGGAAGATGGACGCCGGGGAGCTCGATGCACTGAGGGCACGGTTGAAGGCGGCGCCGCACCTCTACGTGGCGCAGGAGGAGATCGGCTTCTCCACCGTGCCGTACTTTACCGGGGAGTCCGTCGAACCGCGCAATGCCGTTATCCGCTCCTACGCCTTCAAGCGCGGCAGCCAATACTGGGTAATGAACGGCGGGCTCGTGCGCGTCGCCTCGCAAAAAGACGCTTTCCTGATCTCGTCGCAAAAAGGGGGCACCAGCAAGGACCTCTGGATCGTCGGCGAGGATGAGGAGCGCGCGCCGAGCAATCCGTTCAAACAGCTGCCGTGTATTGACGCCTCCATCGACCAGATCCCGACCCGCAGGGCGGAGAACCTCTTCTGGCTCGGACGCTACCTCTCGCGCGCGATTATCACGACGCGCCTCATCCGCTACGCGGTCAAGCGCCTCATCAACGTCTACCGCGACGAGTCGAACACCGCCGGGGAGTCGCAGCACCAGCTGCTGCGCGCCATTACGCACATGACGATGACCTATCCGGGATTCCTGAACAAGAAAAAGGCCGACAAGCTCCTGGACAACCCGATGAAAGAGATCGTCTCAGTGCTCAAAGATCAGGGCCGGACCGGGTCGCTCTCCTTTACGCTGGCAATGCTGTCGGGTTCAAACGTCAGCATCAAGAACCTGCTGGGCATCGAAGCGTGGAAACTCTTCGACAAGCTCCAGTGGGAGTGGCAGGCGTTCTGCAGCGCCAATACCCGCATGAACCGCACCATCGTCAATGAGATGGACAAGCTGCATGTGAACCTGCTGGCGTACAAGGAGCTCGTCGAAGAGAGCATGTTCCGCGAGCAGGGGCTGGTCCTGTACGATATCGGCTACCGGATCGAGAGCGTCCAGCTGCTGATCTCCAAAGCGCGCTCCCTGCTCTGCCCGCGCCAGGAGAAGGCCGAGGAGTATGAACTGCTCGAAGCGCTGCTCAACACCTGCGAGAGCTTCAATGCCTACCGCGCCCACTACCGCAGCGCCCTGCAGCTCGAGAACGTCATCGAGTTCCTGCTGCTTAACCCGCAGTACCCGAAATCGTTGACCTACCAGACCCAGAAACTGCTCTCGGACCTCAAAGACCTGCCGAAGTCCCGTACCCACCTCACCGAGTACGAGGCGCCGATATTCCAGGCCTATTCGCGCCTGAAGCTCGCCACGGCGCAGGCGCTGCTGACCTATGAGGAGTCCGACGGCATCTACAAGGAGCTTGATGGGCTGCTTTCCGAGCTCTCCGAGCTCTTTATGAAGGCTTCGGACGAGTTTTCGAAAACCTATTTTTCCCATTACGACGAGTGAGCATGATTTACGATATTTTCCACGAAACGGTCTTCCATTATCAGAGTCTGGTCACCTTCAGCCACAACATCGCGCGGCTGAAGCCCAAAGAGGGGCGGGAGCAGGAGCTGCTCTCGTTCCGGCTCGACGCGGAGCCGTACGCGTCGGAGATCCATGCCTTTGTCGACATGTTCGGCAACACCAACCACCATCTGCTGCTGCGCGAACCGCACACCTCCCTGACGGTGACGGGACATTCACGGGTGCGGCGCAAAATCAAAGAGGCGCACCGGGCAATCGAACGGCTTCGCAAAGGGGCTGTCTCCTATGACAAAGCGCTGCAGCGCCTCTCGGGCTTCAACACGCGCGACATCGCCGCCAAGCAGTTTCTCTTCGCGTCGGACCTCGTGCCCGTCGATATCGCGCCGCTGCACGACTACGCCTTGGAGTCCTTCCATCCGGAGCGCAGCCTTTTCGAGGCGGGCGAAGAGCTGATGGGTCGCATCTTCGAAGACTTCGAGTTCAATCCCGCGTTCAGCGACCTGACGACCCCCGTGACGACGATCTTCGAAGAGAAAAAGGGGGTCTGCCAGGATTTCGCGCACCTGGCCCTCTCCGCGCTGCGCTCCATCGGGTTGCCGGCGCGCTACGTGAGCGGCTACATCGAGACCATCCCGCCCGAAGGCACGGAGAAGCTCTTCGGCGCGGACGCGTCGCACGCCTGGGTATCGCTCTACGTCCCCGGGAGCGGCTGGCTCGACCTCGACCCGACGAACAACATCATTCCCCTGGAGCAGCACATCGTCATGGGGCACGGACGGGACTACGACGATATCTCGCCGCTCAAAGGGGTGGTGCGGGGGAGCGGGCAGAGCCGGCTCAGCGTCCGCGTGGACGTCCGGCGTGCCACTGAGGAAGATGAAGAGACGGCACCCACCCAGATACAGTCACAGTCGCAATCGTCGAAGTAGCGCCGCCGCAACCGGCCTAATGGATCTTCGCGATGCGGTAGGCGACGGCATTCTCGAAGATCAGCGAGTGCATATAGATACAGGTGATCATGCCGTCGCAGGGGGCGAGGAAACGGTGGATGACCTCCCCTTCGAGTGAGTGGACGATCTTGCCGATCGTCTCATCCTTGGAGACCGTCGTCCCGGGTGTCTGCGTCGGGATAAAGATTCCGCTGCGGGGGCTTTTGATGACCTCGATGCGTTCGCGGGTCACGACGGTCGAGTTGTAGCCGTTGAATGCCTCGTAGCGGATGATGCCGCTGTGGCTGAGGAAGTTGATGAGGCTATCCATGATGACCCGGGCGGATTCGGGGTCGATCAGGGGTTCATGGGGGCAGACTACGGAACACGCCTTGGCCCCCCAGAGCTGCCAGTTGTACTGCAGCGACACCGTCTCGATCGATTCGGGTTCGCGGTGGTGAATGACCTTGAGCCCCAGCCAGCGGGCGCTTTTCACATCTTCGTATCCGGTCTTGAAGAGTTTGACGTAGGGCAGGCAGGTGGCGAGGTCGGTCCGCGTCTCCAGGATGATGCCGTAGTCGTAGTCCTGGACCGCTTCGAAGAGGCGGTGGGCGATGCGCTGCGTCGTTTCGCCCTCGTTGTAGCCCGGGAACATCATGTTGATGTCGGTCTTGTCCAGGGGCCAGAAACGTTCGTTGATGTTGAGGGCGTAGTGGTTGACGGAGGGGATGACGAGGATATTGCCCAGGATCTTTTCGCTTCCGAGTTTGTTGCGCAGGAAATCGACCAGCTTCGACGCGCTATACAGCGGCAGGGTCGTCGCCCCCTCCATGGCGCCGATAACGGCGACGCTGGGGGCATCGGGGTCGCTCCCTTCGAAGAGGTACCCCTCGACGACCATCGGCGCGCGGCTGAGGGACTCGAGTTTCAGGATCTCAATTTTTTTCATCGGGCTCTCCGAAAATCCGTGCGAGCAGGGACCCCTCGTAGACGACAGGGTATTCGCGCAGGGTGAACAAAACGCCGCCGTTGGGGGCATAGAGGGATTCGCGCACCGCCCCGCTGAGGGGGTCGACGATGTCGCCGATCCACTGTTCTTTTTCAATCACTTCGCAGTGGTCAAGGGCGGGGACAAAAAGACCGGCGGCGGGGGCGTTAATGTAAAACACCTCCCCGACCTCGGAGGTGAACGGCTCGCGGACCTTGAACTCCGTCGGGGTTTCGATGATCCCCTCTTGTTGCATCAGGTTCAGGATCCCCCGCAGCAGCTGCCGCCCGTAGGCCTTCGTCAACCGCATGCCCACCCCCATCTCGACGACAAGGGTTTTCGTCCCCCGTTCGTTCATCGTATGCGAAAAGGTCGCTTCGAGGACCGTGACGGCGTCGTGGATCCAGATGAAGTCGCAGTTGAGCTGTTTGGCCAGGGGAAGGGTCGTCTCCGAGAACGCCTTGTTGATCCGGATCTGCGGGATCTCGCGCAGGAAAATGTTGGAAGAGTGAATGTCGATGGCGATGTCGCTGCCTTCGACGTCCCCGGCCAGGGCATGCACCACCTGCGCGGGCAGGAAATCGTTGCGCGCCCCCGGGAAAGCGCGGTTGAGGTCGATCTCGTAAAGGGGGAAACCGCGGATAATGGTGTCGACTCCCAGGGAGTTGACGGCGGGGTAGATGTCGACGGTCCCACGCAGCGCCTCGGGGTGCTCGCGCAGCCAGGCGGCCAGGAGGTAGATGACGAGCTGCCCTTCGAGCTCGTCGCCGTGTATCCCGCTGACAACGCTGATGCGCTTGGCATCCGGACGCACTGTTTCCGGTGCGAAACGGGCGCGCTGGATGCGCAGCGTCTCTCCCACCGGGAGCTCGGAAGAGAAGATTTCCGTAATTTCCGGGTTCATTTTCAGTAGACGACGAGCTCGTCGATGAGGGCGTTGATGGCGTCGAGGTTGGCCTCTTCGTCGGTTCTGGAAATGGCAAGTTTCGCATCGGGCGCGATCTTTTGCGCCGTCTGCAGAATGTTGTTGAGGTACTCGACCGGCTCCTTCCCGTCCTTGCCGTGACGGAGGTGGAGGTCGACCTTTTCGGTCAGTTTGCCCAGGCGGACGAAGTGGTCGCTTTTGCAACGGATCAGGCCGCGGTTCATGCTGCCCCAGATTTCGTTGATCAGCGAGAGGGCGTCGTCGACGAAGCGGTAATCGACGAAGACGGCGCTTTTCGAGGCGTGGTCGAAAAGCTCGGCGAGGTGGATCGTCTCGCCGAAGGCGTCCGTATCGATATAGGCCCGGGAGATGATCGCGTTTTCGCGGGCGAAACGCATGATCTCCGCCAGGTTGGAGGGGTGGTCCCCGAAGATGGCGTTGTCTAGGAACTGGGAGGCGTTGGCGTAGTCGAGTTCGATCTCGAGGTGCTCGAAATAGCGCCTGCCGGCGTCCTTGTCCGTGTCGATGACGCAGTCGAAGATCTCGATGACGTCAACGAGGGTTGTTTCGACGCGCTGGAGGTGGCGTCCGAACCAGTAGAGATTGGTGGCGACGTTGGTGCTCAGAAGTTGATCCATCTTAGAGCTCCATGACCCATGTATCTTTGAACCCGCCGCCCTGGGACGAGTTGACGAGGTAGTTGCCCGCTTCCATCGCATAGCGTGTCAGCCCGCACTCCCAGACATTGACCTTCTCGCCCATGACGACATAGGCGCGGAAGTCCGCTTTGCGGGGACTCAGTTCCCCGTTGATGAGACACTCTTCGTCGTAGAACTCAACGAGCTCCTGGGCGATAAAACGGCGGGGGTTGGCCTCGATGATCGTCTTGAGGTCATCGAGCTGGATCTTGGACATGGCGTGCCCGAACATGACGCCGTATCCGCCGGCTTCCGCGACATCCTTGACAACGAGCTTGTCGATGTTGTCGAAGATGTATTTTTTGTCCTTTTCGAAATAGGGAAGGTAAGTCGGCGCGTTCTGCATGATGGGCTCTTCGTTCAGGTAGTATTTGATCATCTGCGGTACGAAGTAGTAGATCCCCTTGTCGTCCGCCACCCCGTTGCCGACGGCATTCATGATCGCCACGTTGCCCGCGAGGTAGGCTTCGATGATGCCGGGCACCCCGATGAGGCTTTCGGGGTTGAAAAACTTGGGGTCGAGAAAGTCGTCGTCAAGGCGGCGGTAGACCGCCCCGACGCGGATGCGCCGCCCGTCGTAGTTTTTAAAGTAGAGGACCTTGTTCTCCACGACCAGTTCGGCGGCGCGGACCAGTTCGGCCCCGATCTCTCCGGCGAGGTAGCTGTGTTCGTAATACGCGGAGTTGTAGCGCCCCGGGGTCAGAACGACGTTGATGCCGCCGGTATTGACGTAATCCATCGCGTTGCGCAGATAGGAGGAGTACTGCTTGATCGGTTCGATCTTCAGCTCTTCGAAGAACTCCGGGTAGATCTTGCGGTAGGTGTCGCGGATGGAGAGCGGATAGCTCGCCCCGCTGGGCACGCGCAGGTTGTCCTCGAGGATGACCCATTCGTCGTTCTTGGTATCCTTGACGAGGTCGATGCCGTTGATATGGGTCCTGATCTTCTGCGACGGGGAGAAACCGACGAACTCCTTGAGGTACCCTTTGGCCTGGTGGATGAAGGCTTCGGGGACGATGCCGTCCTTGACGATCTTGGCCTCGGTATAGAGGTCTTCCAGGAAGAGGTTCAGTGCCGTGATGCGCTGCTCGAGGCCGCGCTGCATCTTGCCGAACTCCTCCTTGGAGATGATGCGGGGAATGACGTCGAAGGGGAGTGAACGCTCGATGAAATTGCCGTCTTTATAGAGATTGAAATTGACAGCGAACTTATCCATATAGCGCTGAAACTCTTCGACTTTCTGTCGATCTTGCCGGGAAAAAATCTCCCAGAACTTTTCATGTAGTTTTCCAGTTTCTTCTATCAATGTATCTCCCTTGATGCTTTTATGCGAACATCACTCCGACCCGCGGGTTTCACGGTGCCAAAGGTGGTGTGGGTATAAAAGATCATATTGCATATTCTATGAGAAAATGCTTTTATTCGGTGCTTTTGTGGTTTTCGTTTTTTCGTCAAAGCGCGGAGGGCTAGCCGCCCCGATCCGTCGATTTGATGAACGCGGCTTTTCGCAGGGGGTTCGGCATGTGGTACGGGGCGCGGCGGGTCTGTTTTGCTCGCATCTAAACCACTACCAGGTTCTCGAAGAGGTCGTTGATAGCATCGAGGTTGGCCTCATCATCTTTTTCGTCGATGGGCATCTCCGCCTCCGGGGCGATCCGCTGCGCAGTGATGAGAATATTGTGCAGGTAGACGACCGATTCGTTGCCGTTCTTGCCGTGGCGCAGGTGCAGGTCGACTTTCTCGGTCAGTTTGCCCAGGCGGATGAACTGGTCGCTTTTGCGCCGCAGAAGACCACGGGCCATGATCCCCCACACCTCGTTGATGAGCGAGAGGGCATCCCCGATGAAACGGTAGTCGACCTTGGTATCGGTCTTGGCATAGGTGTCGAGGAGGTTGTAGAGCCTGATCGTCTCCCCGAAGGCTTCCGCGTCGAGATAGGGACGGCAGATGATGGCGTTTTCTCGGGCGTTGCTCATAATGGTGGCGAGGTTTGCGGGGTGGTCGCCGAAGACGGCCTTTTGAAGGAAATCCTGCGCGCTCTTGTACTCCAGCTCAATGTCCAGATGCTCGAAGTAGCGTACGCCGGCTTCTTTGTCCGTGTCAATCACCGCGTTGAAGAGCTCCAGCACGTCGATCAGGGTCGTTTCGACGCGCTGGAGGTGGCGGCCGAACCAGTAGAGGTTGGTGGCGACGTAGGTGGTGAGCAGCTGGTGTTTATGACTGTGCTGGGGCCAGGTTTCGACAAACTTTATGCTCGGGTACTGCCGGTAGTCGGCATAGCCGTTAAGATAGTCTCGGAGCCGTTTAAAAAGGGTGATGGCGTTGAACGTCCAGAGATGCTTTGGATCTCGGTCGACGGGGGGAACATGTACTGCGTTCATAGTGCGCCTCCTGCAGATACAGCGGGTCTGTCGGGCTCAAACACGTTTCGAGCATATATTTTGACCATTATAGAACGCGCGGCTGTGCATAGGGTGATATTTCTGATTAACTTTTAAACATAGCAGGTTTTTTCAGGTGGAAATGGACGTGAAATCACGGAAAATAAGGCGCTTTCTCCTCTGAATGCACAAACGGGCTTACATAGGGGACGTTTATGAAAAGCCGCCGATCGAAAAGCGACGGGTGCCTATCGTTTGCGCGCGTTGATGAAGTAGACGGCGGCGGTACTGACGGCACCCCCTGCCACGAGCCAGAAGGAGGGGCGCTCTCCCAGCAGCAGAAAGCTCGCTACCAGGGCGGTCAGCGGCACGAGGAACATATAGCTTCCGGCCTTGGCCGAGCCGATCTTGCCCGCTGCGACAAAGAAGATGGTCGACGCCACCGTCTGCCCCATGATGGCCAGAAAGAGCAGCCCCGTCCAGAAACGCCACTCCTGGTCCGGCACCGTGCCCAGCCCGGCGGGCAGCGCCGGAACGAGCGCGATGGGCACGGCGAAAACGGCCAGCCAGAAGTTGAAATGGATGGGCTCCATCTCCGTGTGCGACTGCTGCCCCAGGAGGGTGAGCACGGCCCACACCAGCGCGCTGCCGACAAAGAAGACATTGCCGCTGTGCAGCAGGTCGGCGTGCCACACCTCCAGCATCAGCATCCCGCCGAACAGTCCCACTCCCAGCCCGAGCAGCTGCGTCGGGGAGACGCGGGTGCGGAAGACAATCAGGGCGAGCAGGGCCGTGAGAATGGGACTGGCCACGGTGATGATGACCCCGCCCGCCCCGGCGCTGCCCGTTTGCACGCCCCAGAAGGCGAAGTACATAAATGCGACGTTGAGTGCGCCCGCCGCGATAGTGAAGCGCAGCGTCCGGCGGTTGAGGCGCAGCGGCTTGCGCCGCCAGTAGAGGATGGGCAGGAAGGAAACCGCCATGATGGCGAAGCGCAGAAAGGTGACGGTCTCGACCGGGACATCAGTGTCGGTCACGACCTTGAGCGCGGGCCAGCCGATGCCCCACAACACCATCGCCAGTACGATCCAACCCGCCATTTTTTCTTCCCTGCTGAAAATTTCGGGAATTATACTCCGATAATGGTGTGATGTGATATTTCAATGATTTCTATTTGCTACTTTGCTATCATGGCTTTTGAACGAAATGTATGATTGGTCTCAATTCTCAATAGCTGAACATACGTTATTGCTACTAATTAATTCTTAGGAGTAGACTTTGGTCAACCTATGGATATTGCCGATTGCACTCGTCATACTTCTAGACCTTGCTGCACTTTTTGTCGTCATAAACGAAGAGTTACTGTATGAGGCACATCAAAAGTTTTATAAAGTGCTTTTTATTCTCCTCATTCCTCTTATCGGTGCTATTGTAGAGCTTTTCCTACTTAGCAGATATGCAAAATTTCGTGGAGATGGCTATTACCCAGATGATGATGTTAAGTGGTATGCATTTTGGAATCACTTTTCAAATGACAGTTCATCATCTGGCAGCCATAGTGGTTCTGATGGGAGTGGGGGTGGAGGTTCCGGTGGCGGCGGAGATTAAAACTTCTAACAAACTAAAGGAGACCAATCAAAAACCCGCGAGCAGGTTTTTGATTGGTCATTTTAAACGTAATAGTAACAAGGGAATCTGAAGATGGGAAATAAAATAGAGTACAAAAAAGCGTTGAAAAAGCAAATTGTGACTGCGATTGCAGCACTTTTTCTTTTCCTTGTACTGATGTATCTTTCTATGCAATCATCATTTGGCATACTTCAATTTAGCATAATAGGAATGCTTAGTATCGGCCTCATGTTTACAGTTCTACATGCCTTCAAAAATCAAGCCAAAGAGGCAAAGTGTCCACATTGTGAAACCGACTTATTTGAAATGATACAAGTCGCATTGTCTGAAAAAGTCGAATTCAATTACTGTCCAACCTGTGGCAAACATGTTGAGCTATAACAAATCAAAAGAGACCAATCACAAACCCGCGGGCGCTTTTTGATTGCACATTTTAAATGTAGACTTCCAAGAAAAAAGGAGACAAAAATTGAAATCTGAGAGGTATAAAATCGGAAGGGAGAAACTGGCCGAGGTCGGCGGCGATCAGGGGGATAAGATCATAGAGGCCCTCAGCGCAATCGCTCCGGAGTTCGCCGACCTGCTTGTGGAGTTTCCCTTCGGGGACATCTACAGCCGTCCGGGGTTGGACCTGCGGTCCCGTGAAATCGCCACGGTGGCGGCCCTGACGGCGATAGGCACGGCAGCGCCCCAGTTAAAGGCCCACGTACACGGGGCGCTCAATGTCGGCTGCACACCGCAGGAGATCATCGAGATTATGATCCAGATGGCCGTCTATGCGGGGTTTCCCGCCGCGCTGAACGGGCTTGCGACCGCCAAAGAGGTTTTTGACGAGCGGGACATAAATGTAAAAGACTGAAAACGCAGAGGCGACCAGTCAAATCTTAAAAGGTTGATAGAATGAAAAAATATGGAATTGCCACCATACTTGGCGTCGTTTTGGTCCTGTTTCTTGCATATTTTATGCATCCGCTCGATAATGATTCCATCGGGCTGTTGACATTGTTGTGTGTTGGCGGGTCCAACGGGATTGCCGCACTTTTTGTGAAATCGAGAGATGTCGAAGGGATACAGAATGACAAATAATATCAACGCGATGCACTGGATTGTACTGGTTTCGTCAGTCTTGATTTTTGCGGGATGCAGCGGTAGCTCTCCGGTGCCAGTGGATGCACCGACTGGCGCAGCTGCAGAAAACGAGCCCATCGCCACACGTTCTTTTCTCATTCATGGTAAAAAGCCCGACCCCTCGTACCGTGTCCACGGCTTCGTCATTTTTACTTCAAGACCCACCAGCGGACAATATGCCAGATATATGAAGACATGCGAAGCGTACATCGCTACGTTGGATCCTACGGAGAGTCACTCTTCTGACGAATATGATCTGTTACCGACGTATTGGCCCGTGACTGATGAGTTGTACTCTGAGGATTGTGTCGACATGATAAATTATTACGATTATCCGCGTGCCAGCGAAATCGTCGCTCGCCTGCATGCCGAACTCGGCACAGGCATCGGCCCTTATCTGGTAGCTTCCGGGGAGGGGGAACTGATGGTGCTCGATATGAGTACCTTTTCAGAAGACGATATCCAACGGGCCATGCGGATATGGGAAAAAGAGATCTGTGTCGATCCGAAAAACTGGGAACCGAGGCTCTCGATTATCAAATTTCGCGAAGCGTTCCGCAGTATGCTCCAGGCATACGGAGACAGCATCTTAAAATATTTCAGTTAGCCTTGGAGCTGGCTGTGCGCTTTGCGCCAAACGCATCGTCACACCCACACCGGCTTTCTTCCAAAAGCATTCGATCCAATTGATCTTCGCCTCGAAAAAGAGTGAATCGCGATTTTATCGCCGATAGTGTTCCAGTACGATTGTCAGGTACTGGGCGTGGTGTCCAAACGATTCTTTCGAAGAGAGGGAGGGAGGCAGCGATATCTCTCCCCAGGTGGAGGTGATAAAGAAGCGGGCGAAGGCTTTGGTGTCAAACGCTACGAGTTCACCGTCTGCAATGGCGGCTTCCAGCGCCAGAGAGAGCTTGTCGATAAAATGGTGGTAGGCCTTTGTCAGGACGGCTTCAAAGTCGGGGTCGAGCGGGGCCATCTCCACGAGTAGGCGGTGCAGAGGGCAGCCGTTGGCGATGAGGGCGGTGTGGTTCTGCATCTTCGCAAATATGCGTGCAAAGGTTTGAAAAATGTTTTCGCCCGGCAGGCGCGCAAAGTCGAAGAAGTCGTCCATTTTCGGGACGATGCGCTCCTGGCTCACGGCCAGTACCAGCTCCTTTTTGGAAGCGAAAAAGTGGTACATGCTCCCCTTGGGCACCCCGGCGGCCTTGAGGATGACGGCGGTGCCGGTACCGTGATAGCCGTTCTTGTAGACTTCAGCAAAGGCGGCGTCCAGCAGCCGCGCTCTTGAGTCCTGGCGCTTCATATCTCAACCCTTGAAATTTTTGCATCATTATATCGGTTTGTCCCCAGGCGCCGAAGCGCGGGCTAGAGCGCTTTGGTGAAGATGATGGCCCCGTTCGTGCCGCCGAAACCGTAATTGGTGCTCATGACGGTTTGAAGCTCCTTTTCACGCGCGGTGTTCGCGACGTAGTCCAGGTCGCAGGCGTCGTCTTGGGTGCGGAGGTTGATGGTCGGGGGCATGATGTTGCGCTCAAGGGCCATAATGGAGACGGCGGCTTCGATGATGCCGGTGGCCCCGAGACAGTGGCCGATACTCCCCTTGATGGAACTGACCGGAGGTACGGTCTCAAAGACCGCTTTGAACGCTTTTGTCTCGTTAGCGTCTCCAAGCGGGGTACTGGTCCCATGCGCGTTGATGTAGTCCACTCGTGGGTTGCCGGCCATCTGCAGCGCAGAGCGCATGGCCCGGACGGGGCCGTCCGTGGCGGGGGCTGTGATGTGGCCCGCGTCCGCGCTTTCGCCGAAGCCCGCGACCCGTGCATAGATCTTCGCACCCCGCTTTTGGGCATGTTCCAGGGTTTCGAGCACAAGGGCCGCCGCCCCTTCACCCATCACGAAGCCGTCGCGCTCCTTGTCGAAGGGCCTGGAGGCCGTTTTCGGGTCGTCGTTGTGTGTTGAGAGTGCCTTCATGGCGCTGAAGCCGCGGATGCCCGTCTCGCAGATGCAGGCTTCGGCGCCCAGGGCGACCATGACGTCGGCTCCGCCGGCCATGATGGTCTTCGCCGCCTGGTTGATGGCGTGAAGCCCCGCCGTGCAGGCCGTCGTCGAGGAGAGGTTCGGCCCCTTGAGCCCGTAATAGATGGAGGCGTACCCCGCCAGCATATTCGTGATGGATCCGGGGATGAAAAAGGGCGAGATCTTCTTGCCGAAGGCGTTCTTTTCGATATTCTCCTGCATCATCGGCAGGCCGCCTATCCCGGTGGCGGCGCTGACGCCCATTCGGGCCGCATCCCCGTTTTGCGGTTCGAGCGCGGCGTCGGCGAGGGCCTCTTTCAGCGCATGCATCCCCAGGTGGATGAAGCGGTCGCTCTTTTTGATGTCTTTGGGGTCCATGACGCTGCCCGGATCGAAATCCTTCACTTCGCTGGCGATTTGTACGGCATCGCCGGAGGCGTCGAAATGGGTGATATAGTCGATGCCGCATACGCCCTCGAGCAGTGCTTCAAAAGCGCTCTCGGCACTGTTGCCGACGCCGTTGATCATGCCGATTCCCGTAATGACAATAGGGTTCATATTAACTCCTTTTCAATCGTATGAAATAGCCTGAGCATCTCTTCGGGGAAGAGGCTCGGACGCATGTTGCGCACGTAAAGCATTGTCAGCTGCACGGTGAAGATCGGTTTTTTCCCGCGGGAGATCGTCTGTTCGATCTTCAAAGATGTTCGCTTTATTTTTGTGATGTTGCTGCTGACATCGAGTACGTCTCCCAATCGTGCGGGGGTCAGATAGCGGCACGCCAGAGAGTGCACGATCAGATGCCCGTCGGCGCCCTGAAGCGCGGTATCCGTATTGAAAAAATGCGCGGCGCGGGCCCGGTCGCAGTATTTCAGATAATTCGGGTGAAATACCAGACCCGTCGCATCCGTATCTTCGTAATAGACGGTTACCCGCATCTTTTTCCCTTTCTAGACTGATTGGTCTAGTAAAATTCTAGTGGAAATGTGCTTAAAGTAGACTAAACGGTCTAGTTGTAAAATGGTATAGTTGTTTCCGCATAAGCAAAGCGCCGTGAACGGCAAGAGAGACAAAACGTCCGAAGAGTATGAGGGAGATCTATTGGAAGCCGCCGATATACCATTTGCACGCCATATTGGGCTTGAACAGGAGAAGGGGAGCGTGTCGCTGGGGTTCAGCGGCACGGTGATGAACCATCTCAATACGATACACGCCAGCGCACAGTTCGCCCTGGCGGAGACCCAGAGCGGTCTGTACCTGCAGACGCTCTTCCCCGAACTGGAGGGAAAAGTCGTTCCTCTTTTGCGGGAGGCGCAGATACGTTACAGAAAACCCGCCGCGGCAAAGATCGTCGCGTCCGCGTCAGTGGACGATTCGGCGGTCGAAACGTTCAGAGATCAGTTTGGCAGAAAGGGAAGGGGGTCTATCCGGGTCGATGTCGCTGTGACGGACGTCAACGGCGTGTTGACGTCGCAGGGCGCTTTTACATGGTTCATCCAGACGCTCTGAGGCGTCAGCCGCTCCACTTCTCCAGCTTCGCCGCGTTGTGGTTGTAATCGGGCTCTTTTGACTCGGGGTCGAGGAGATCGTTGGTAAGGTAGTTGATCCGGCGGTCGGTGACGGGGACGAAGAGGGTCTTTTCGCGAATGTTCTCCGTCACCTTCGCCTCGAAGACGAGCGCACCCCTGGCCGTCGTCACCTTGACCTTGTCGCCGTCCGCAATCCCTGCGCTTTGCGCATCTTCGCTGTTGATCTCGATGTAGCTCAGCGGCTTGTGCTTGAGCAGGCGGTCGACGAAGGCGGTCTTCGTGCCGCTGTGCCACTGGTCGCGGGTCCGCCCGGTGGTGAGCAGGTAGGGGAACTCCAGCGAGCTGCTTTCGCTGCGGCGTTCGTTCTGCACGAAGATGAGGTTCGCCCGACCGTCGGGGGTGAGGAACTCGTTATCGTCAAAGAGCCCTTCGCCCCAGACGTAGCCGCCGTTTTTGAGGCTGGCGGCGTCGACGCCGCTGATGTCCATGTGCCCCTTCGGGCTGAGCGCCGTCATGCGGCGGTATTCGTCCCAGATCGCCTCGGCGTTCTGGTAGTCGAAGGCGCGCACGAAGCCCATGGCCCGCCCGATCATCGAAAAGATCTCCCAGTCGGGTTTACAATCGATGCTGCGGCGGGTCAGGCGCTCCTGGCGGGTGATGCTGCGGTCCATGTTGGTCTGCGTCCCCTCTTTTTCGCCCCAGGGGGCCGCCGGCAGCCGCAGGTGGGCAAAGGGTTTCGTTTCGCTGTCGTCATAGGCGTTGATCTCGACGATGAAGGGGACCTTTTTCAGCGCCGCCTCGACCCGGCTGCGGTTGGGGAGGTGGTAGACGGGGTCGGTGTGGCAGATGATAAGGACGTCGAGTTCGCGCCGTTCGGCCGCTTCGATCATCTCGAAGGCCGTCAGTCCCGGGGCGGGGGCGATGTTCTGCGCCCCCCAGAATTCGCTCACCTTGGCAATGGACTCCTCGTTGAAATCCAGGTGCACCGCGAGGGTTGTCGCCAGCCCCCCGACCTCGCGGCCCCCCATGGCATTGGGCTGACCGGTCAGGGAGAAGGGGCCGTTGCCGGGACGGTTGATCTTGCCGGTGAGCAGGTGGAGGTTGATGAGCGCGAGGTTCTTGTCGACCCCCTGCGCGCTCTGGTTCAGCCCCATCGTCCAGGCGGAGATGACGTTCTCGCTCTCGTAAAAGAGTTCCATGAAGGCTTCGAAGTCCGATTCTTCTAACCCGCACCGTTTGAGCAGTTTCTTCGTCGGGATCTTCTTGATCTTTTTGAGGTAGGCGTCAAACCCGTTGACGTGCGCGTCGAGGAAGGCGTTGTCGGTTTTGCCATCGTCGACGATGCGGCGCGCGACGAGGCTGAGGAAGTCGATGTCGGTGCCAACGCGGATGGGGAGGTGGAGGTCGGCCTGCTCGGCCGTCTCCGTGCGGCGCGGGTCGATGACGACGGTTTTTAGCCCCTCTTTTTTCGCTTTTTTTATCTTGTTGTTGAAAACGACGTGCGCTTCGGCGGGGTTCGCCCCGATCATGATCAGCAGGTCGCAGTGTTCGATCTCCTCCATCCGGACGGGGACGTAGTCGACGCCGAAGACCTTCTTGTGGGCGACGACGGCGCTGGCCATGCAGGTGCGCGAGTTGGTATCGACGTTGTTGGTCCCGAGGAACCCCTTGCCGAGCTTGTTGGCGACGTAGTAGTCCTCGGTGAGCATCTGGCCCGAGAGGTAGAAGCCGATCCGCTCGGGGGAGGTGGAGCGGATGTTGTGGACGATCGTCTCGATGGCCATCTCCCAGGAGATCTCCGTAAAGTCTTCATAGGCTTTGCGCAGCTTGGGGCGCAGCAGCCGCGTCGGTGTCTCGATGGTGTGCAGCTCGCTGGCCCCTTTGGAGCAGACGAGTCCCTCGTTGACGGGGTAATCGATGTCGCCGACGAGGCGCCGGGTGTCGTACTCAATGCCGCAGCCCACTCCGCAGTATCCGCAGACGGATTTGATTTTCATAACAAGCCTTTCTCTCTATATATAGGGGTCAATATTTCGTTGTTGCTGACGTATTATGACATAGTATGCTAAGAAAATATTAAGACTATTGTATAAAAAACATACAAATAAATTGTCATTTTAATCCCTATGGCATGCCATAATGGTGCAACCGAAACAGAGTTTCAAAAAAAATAAAGGTTTAAGCAATGAAAAGTGCATCTGGATTGAAAGGTTTGACACTGGCCGGACTCGCCCTCGGGCTGGCGGCGACGACGCTGATGGCGGACGTCGAAAAGAAGAAGCTGACCATCGGCTTTATCGCGCTGACGGATTGTGCCCCCATCGTCATCGCGGAGGAGAAGGGCTTCTTTGACAAGTACGGCCTGGACGTCCACGTCGTCAAAGAGGGCGGCGGCTGGCCGGGGATCCAGCAGAAAGTGATCAACGGCGAGTACGACTTCTCGCACGCCCTGGCGGGGATGCCGATCGCGGCGACGCTGGGCATCAACGGTGATGCAAACCTCCAGGCGCTGCTGAGCCTCGACTTCAACGGCAACGGCATCACGTTCGGCAACAACATTATCAAGAAGATGAAAACCTACGGTATGGACGAGAAGACACGTCCGCTCGGTTCCGAGTCGCTGAAAAAGTACATTGACGCCAAGCATCAAAAAGAGGGTGGCAAATACCAGCCGCTGAGCTTCGGCATGGTCCACCCGGTCTCGACGCACAACTACGAGCTGCGCTACTGGATGGCATCCTCCGGCATTGAGCCCGACCGCGACGCGACGATCAAACCCTTCCCGCCGCCGACGATGCCCAGCAACCTGATCGCCGGCAACATCGAAGGCTACTGCGTCGGGGAGCCGTGGAACGAACGGATCGTTCTGAAGAAGAAGGGCTCGACCCTCGTCACCAACTACGACATCTGGAACAACAACCCCGAGAAGGTGCTCCAGGCCCGGGCGGACTTTGTCGAAAAGAACCCCGAAACGACCAAGGCGGTCATGAAGGCGATCATCGAGGCGCAGATGTGGCTTGACGAGAGCTGGGAACACCGCAAAGAGGCGGCGAAGATCCTGAGCAAGCCCAACTACGTCAAGGCGCCGGTCCCGGTCCTTGAGAAGTCGATGACGGGGACCTTCCAGTACCTCAAAGGGCAGGACTCCGAGCCCAACCCGATGTTCAACGTCTTCGCCAACTACTACGCGGCGTACCCCTTCTACAGCCACGGCATGTGGTTCATCACGCAGATGTACCGCTGGGGACAGCTCGACAAACCTGTCGATATGAAAGCGGTCATCGAGAAGACCTACCGTCCCGACCTCTTCGAGGCCGCGGCCAAAGAGGTGGGCTACGCCCTGCCGCCGAGCCCGTGGAAAAAAGACGGCGTGGATAAGTACAACATGTTCATGGACGGCAAGGTCTACGATCCGAACAAAGCGGTTGAGTATATCTACAGCTTCAAGGTGACGAACCCGCTGGTGAGCGAGGCGGACCTCAAAGCGGCCAACGCCTGGGAAGGGAGCCTCAAGACGGCCCAGCCCGACTATGTCTGCCCCTACGGCCCCGCCGGCTGTGCCGACCCCAAATACGTAACGAAATAAATCTTCGGCCCTTCGCGGCCGAAACCAGGAAAACATGATGCAGGAAATTATTAAAAAAACCGCGCTGCCGCTGATGGTGCTGTTCGTCATTCTGGCGGGCTGGCAACTGGTGGCCAACAATGTCGAAGAGTTCCCGACGCCCCACAGCACATGGGTGGCGGCGTTCGGGGGAATCAATGCCGACGGCGACGAGATCACGGGGGTGCTCTCCGATCCGTTCTATGTCGAGAACGAGGATGACAAGGGGATCGCCTGGCAGATCACGAACTCCCTCGGCCGGGTCTTCGGGGGCTTCGCGCTGGCGATCCTCGTGGGGATCCCCGTGGGGCTGCTGATCGGGATGAGCAAAAGCTTTCTGATGGCGCTCAACCCCTACATCCAGATCCTCAAGCCGGTCTCGCCGCTGGCGTGGCTGCCGCTGCTGCTGATGGTCTTCCAGGACATCAACCTGACGGCCGTCTCGACGATCTTTATCACCTCCATCTGGCCGATTATCATCAATACGGCCCTGGGAGTCCGCAGCGTCAACCAGGATTATCTCAATGTCTCGAAGGTGCTGCAGTTCACCCCCTTCGAGACGATCCGCAAGATCATCCTGCCCGTCGCGGTGCCCTACATCTTTACGGGGATGCGGCTGAGCCTGGGGATCGCCTGGCTCGTCATCGTCGCGGCGGAGATGCTTACCGGCGGGATCGGCATCGGGTTCTGGATCTGGGACGAGTATAACAACCTGAACTACCCGAACATCATTATCGGGATCATCATCGTCGGTGTCGTGGGGTATATCCTCGACGTCATCATGGGCAAGATCGCCGATTTCTTCGACTACCGAAAACGCGCCTGAGGAGGACAGCATGGGTAAATTTCTCTCACTGGAACATGTCGACAAGGTGTTCCCGCTCCCGGGCGGGAAGGAGTACGTGGCGGTCCGGGACGTGGACCTGGAGATTAAAAAGAACGAGATCATCTCCATCATCGGGCACTCGGGCTGCGGCAAGTCGACGCTGCTCAACATGATCGCGGGGCTGGACCTCAACACGGGCGGCGGGATCTTCCTGAATAACAAGGAGATCGGCGGCCCCGGCCCCGAGCGCGCCGTCGTTTTCCAGAACCACTCGCTGCTGCCGTGGCTGACGGTCTATCAAAATATCGAGATGGCCGTCAAAAAGGTGATGCCGGAACTGAACAAGCAGGAACTGGGCGAACGGGTCATGAAGTTCGTCAGCATGGTCAACCTCGACCACGCCAAGGATAAATACCCCGGCGAGATCAGCGGGGGGATGAAGCAGCGCGTCGGGATCGCCCGGGCGCTCTCCATCAAGCCCGAGGTACTGCTGATGGACGAACCTTTCGGGGCCCTTGATTCGCTGACGCGCGCCAACCTCCAGGAGCACCTGATGCGCATCCAGGAGAAGGTGCAGAACACCGTCATCATCATTACGCACGACGTGGACGAAGCGGTGCTGCTGAGCGACCGGGTCATCATGATGACCAACGGCCCCGAAGCGACGGTGGGCGAGATCCTCGAGGTGAACCTGGAGCGTCCGCGCGACCGCGTGGCACTGCAGCAGGACCCCGAATACGTCCGCTGCCGCGAAGCGATCCTCAGTTTCCTCTACGAGAAGTTCGCCAAGGACGACGAATAACGAAATGAACAACCGACCATAATGTGTTTCTGCCGGACCAGGGGAGGCATTTCCCCGGCGTTCCGGTGCAAAAGATAGCCGGTATCTGTGGGGAGTCCCGTCGCATCATGCGGGGCTCTCCAGAGGTGCCGCCTCGAGATTGTAAAAGGATAAATTGAATGAAGAAGTGGATGATGTCGCTGGCCGCCGTGCCGGTTATTGTTGGAAGTATGAATGTGGCCGTATCAGCGGCCGAAGAGATCGTTCTCCTGGACGGTCTGAAAGTGAGCGGAGAGATCCGCCCGCGCTACGAGATGGCGGACGTGAAGGACAACGGCCTCGATACGGCTAACGCCTTTACGGCGCGGACGCGCCTTGCGGTCGAAGGGACGCTCCTCGGCCTCGAAGGGCTTACTGCCAAGGTGGGGATGACCTCGGTCAACAACTTCGGCTACAACGACTATGCGCCGCAGAATGGGACCTATGACCTGATCCTGGACCCCCAGCAGGCGATCCTGACCGAAGGGTACCTGGCCTACACGGCGGCGGACACGACCCTGCTTGCAGGGCGCTCCTTCGTCAACCTCGACGACCAGCGCTTCGTGGGCACCGTCGGCTGGCGCCAGATGGAGCGCGCCTACGACACGGTGACGCTGAGCAACGGTTCCATCGAGGGCCTCTCCCTGATGGCCTCCTGGATCTACGGCTACCAGGGGGTCAATGCCAACCCGACGACGGACACGGGATCGTTGCTCCTGCACGCCACGTACTCGGCGGGCAAGGCGCTCTCTGTCACGGGGTTCGGCTATATGCTTGCAGACATTCACGACACTTACGGCCTGCGCGTCTCCGGGGATATCGCCCTGGACGGTGTGACGTTGAACTATGCGGCCTCCTATGCCAAGCAGAGCGACGCTTCGCTGACCTACGCCCTCGATGATGCGCCGGAGATCGATGCTGCCTACTACGACATCGCCCTGGGCGCGAACATCTCCGGCCTCATTGTCGGGGCGGAGTACGAGGTGCTCGGCGACGCCGAGAGCAACAGCACCAAGGGCTTCACGACTCCGCTGGCGACCCTGCACAAGTTCCAGGGGTGGGCGGACGTCTTTCTGGGGCGTACGGCAGGCAGCAACAACGACGGTCTGGCGGACCTGAGCGGCAAACTGGGATTTGCGGCGCCGGGCGTCGGGAAGGTGCTGGGGGTCTACCACAAGTTTGACGCGCTCTCCGGCGCAAACAAAGACCTCGGCAGCGAGTTTGACGTGCTCTATGCCAACAAGGTTCCGGGCGTCAAGGACCTTGCGTTCCTGGCCAAGGCGGCCTTCTATTCCAAGGGCGACACCGGCAACGACGTGACCAAAGTCTGGGCCCAGCTCGATTACAAGTTTATGGTCAAATAAAGTTCGTGCGGCCGGTCCGGCCGCCGGGGACGGTCATGTTTTTTGACGCTTCTTCACCACCGAAGGCGCATTAAAAAACATACGAAGGATTCATGATGCAAAGAATTACCCTTCCCGTTGTACTGCACAACCCGAAGATACTGCTGATAGGCGGCGGGCCGGTCGCCCTGCAAAAGGCGCAGGTGATGCGCCGCAACAAGATCGATTTCGACGTCATCGCCGCGCAGTGCAGCGAGGCGATGCGCTCGCTTGTCCCGGAGGCGTGTGAACGTTCCGTGACGGAGGAGGATTGCCGGGAGTACGGCATTGTCATCGACGCTACCGGTAACCCCGAGGTGACGGCGATGCTGACGGCGCTCAAACAGCGGCAGCGTTTCCTGCTCAACGTCGTCGACGTCCCGGAGCAGTGCGACTTCTTCTTTGCCGCGCTGATCGAGCAGGGGCCGGTCAAGATTGCGGTAAGTTCCAGCGGGGGCTCGCCGGCGCTCGCCCAGGCCATTCGCGACAAGATCGCCCGGATGCTGCCCGCATCATTGGCCGCACTGGGCCAAAAGGCGATGCGCGAGCGCCTTGCCGGGCATATCCGCCCGGGGGCGCTCAAAGCCGAGGCGAACCGGCAGCTCGGACGGGTGCACCTGGTCGGCTGCGGCACGGGGGACGTCGACCTGCTGACGCTCAAGGCCTACCGCCTTATCACGGAAGCGGACGTCGTCTTCGTCGATCACCTCGTCAGCGAGGAGATCAAGGCGATCATCCCCAAAGCGACGATGGTCATCCACGTCGGCAAGCGTAAAGGACACCACAGCATCAAGCAGGAGAAGATCAATGCACTCCTGATCGAGTACGCGCAGAAGGGGCTGGAGGTCGCCCGGCTTAAGGCGGGAGACCCCTACATCTTCGGCCGCGGGGCGGAAGAGGCGGAGGCGCTTGTCGCGGAAGGAATCCGTGTCGAAGTCGTCCCGGGGATCTCTTCGGCCGTCGCCGGACCGCTTGCCGCAGGGATCGCCCCGACGGCACGCGGGTACGCGGCGAACCTCTCCATCGTCTCCGCGCACCTGGCGGGTAACCGTATCAACACGGAGTGGATCGACCTGCTCAAACTGAAAAACCATACGACCATCGTGCTGATGGGGGTCTCGCGCGCCAAAGAGATCGTGGAGAAGGCACTGGAAGCGGGCGCGGAAGCGGCGATGCCCTGCGCCGTCATCTCCAACGCCTCCCGGCCGGACCAGCAGCGTTTCATCACCACGCTGGAGGGGTTGCCGGCGGTGGCCGAAAACGCCCCGCGCCCCGCGATCATCGTCTTTGGCGACGTCGTCAACCTGCACGCGGTGCTGCCGCAGTATATCAACGAAGGGGAGTACCATGATCAGCGTATTGCAAGCGGCCTCTGAAGCCCGGAATACCAAAACGAACAAGGTCGAGCAGACCAAGGCGCTCAAAACCCCCAAAGAGGCGTTCGAACAGATCGCCGAGTACGCCAAAGGGGGGTACGGCAGCATCCCCAAGGAGGATCTCGGCTACTTCCTGAAGTGCTTCGGCATTTTCGACCGCCCGATGACCCCGGAGCGCTTCATGATGCGGGTGCGCATTCCCGGCGGCCAGCTGGATGCCGCCCAGGCACGCACCGTCGGCGAGATCGCGCGGGAGTTCGGCCAGGATTACATCGATATTTCGACCCGGGCGCAGATCGTCCTGCGCTATTTAAGCATCGAAGCGATGCCGGAGATCCTTGAACGCCTTGAAACGGTGGGGCTGACGACCTTTCATACGGGGGTGGACAACTTCCGCAACATGGTCAACGACCCCCTCGACGGGGTGGCCTTCGATAACATTCTGCCGTCGCAGGGGCTCCTTCAGAAGCTGCAAGAGCTTTTCCTGGGCCACTGGGAGTGGGTCAGCGCCCTGCCGCGCAAGTTCAATACGGGAGTCTGCGGTTCTTTGGCCAACCGCTGCAACATCTTCGGGCAGGACTGCGGGTTTGTGCTGGCGCAAAAAGAGGGGGTCTACGGCTACAATGTCTACCTCGGAGGAAGGGTCGGGGTGATCGCGCGCAACGCGGACATCTTCGTGCGCGACGAGGCGGAGGCCGTGGCGATGTTCCGGGCCCTCATCGAGCTCTACCGCGACTACGGCTTCCGCGACAACCGCAACAAGAACCGCCTTCACTTCCTCATCGAGGCGGTGGGGATGGAGGCCCTCGCCGCGGCCATCCGCGAAAAGGCGGGTATCGACTTCGCCACGGCCGGGGAGACGCTGACACAGCTTGACAACAGCGACCCTGACCAGGGTCGGGTCCAGCTCAACAACGGCACCTTCGCCGTCCATGCCGTCGTCCCCTCCGGCGTCTTCAGCGGCAGCGACCTTGTCGCCGCGGCGGGGGCGGCGGAGACCTTCGGCGACGGGCGCGTGCGCCTCGACATTGAACAGAGCCTCTACCTTCTCGGGGTGGATGCGGTCCGCTACGAGGCCCTGATGGAGACGCCGTTTTTCGAGACCTACAAGAGCGTCTCCAGCCCCTATTTCAACCACCTGATCGCCTGCGCCGGGGAGGAGCACTGCCCCTTCGGCGTCATCCCGAACAAACCCGACGCCATCGAGATGGCCGAATACCTCAGCCTCGCGGTGCCGCTGGAGGGCGGCCGCGTGCGGATGCACTGGTCGGGCTGCGTCAAAGGGTGCGGCCTGCACGGGGTCGGCGACATCGGTTTCGAGGGGTGCAAGGCCAAGGTGAACGGCGAGACGGAGCACGGAGTGCACATCACGCTCGGGGGCAAACTCACCGCCGAAGGGCAGGAGGGGTACAGCGTCATGAAGTCCGTGCCGCTGCGGTTCGCGCGCTACCACGTCGAGTCGCTGATGCGCGAGTACCGCCGCCTGCGCAGGGCGGGGGAGAGCTTCGGACAGTTCCACGACCGGGTGCTGGCGCTCTACTCGCCCGCGGCGATCGGCTTTATCATGCAGATGCAGGCCTATGTGCGCGACAGGGGTATCGAGCTGGCGTTGGGGTTCGAGGCGGGTGCGAAAAGCGGCCGAAACGAATCCTTCGAACTCTTCGACTTCGGCTGCCGGCTCTACAAGAAACTGACGGGCGAGACGGCCTACCCGCTGCAGGCGCACTATATGCCCTCAGAGGGGGAGCGGTTGGATACGACACTGCTCGATCACAATAGTATCGACGCAAACCTGGCCCGGATGGTGACCAAGATGCTTGAGCCCAATGCCAACCTCCGCGCCAAAGCCTTTACGGAACTAAACGGCTTCGTGGCACTCTTCCAATCGTAAAGCGTGCCCGGTATCCGGGCGCTTCTATAAAGACGGTTTTTCTGCACACAGCTGCGTGCGTCATTTGCGGCGAATCTTCTACAGCGAGTGACGCAAAAATCATTTTTTGAAAAACTGTTAAGTTCTATTTTTCACCACTCATCCCTATCATAAACGGTTTTAGTGTTCAGAAAATAATAAGAATTGTGTATAAAATACATACAATTTTCTGCTACATAGTTTGAAATTTAATCGGTAGAATTTTTCAGGTTGATCGGACCGTGGTAGCGCTTGCAGCACTGCTGGACAGAAGGACCACGCCCTTGCCGATGCCGCTCTCCGTGAAGGGCAGCAGCGTCGGGAAGCGGCTTCGATCAACAACACGATAAGGAGATATCCAATGGCCTATTTGGCTCCAAGCGAATTTGTAACAAAAATGGTCGATTCGGGAGAATCGAAAGTCTATATGTCCACAAAGGACACCCTCATCCGCGCCTATATGGCGGGGGCTATCCTGGCACTGGCGGCGGTCTTCGCCGTCACGGTCGCAATGAAAACCGGCTCGCCGCTGGTCGGCGCGATGCTCTTCCCGGTCGGCTTCATTATGCTCTACCTCATGAGCTTTGACCTGCTCACGGGTGTTTTCGTCCTCGTCCCGCTGGCATGGCTGGATAAACGTCCGGGCGTTTCGATAGCCCAGATCCTGCGTAACTGGGGTTTTGTGGCGCTGGGGAACCTGATGGGCGCCCTGACGGTCGCGTTTATGATGGCCTTTATTTTTACATACGGTTTTGACACGGACGGCGGCGAGATCGCCAAGAAAGTGGCGGGCATCGGTGAAGCGCGTACCCTGGGGTACCAGTCCCACGGTGTATCCGGCTGGTTTACGGTTTTTGTCCGCGGGATGCTCTGTAACTGGATGGTCTCCATGGGTGTCGTCGGTGCGATGATCTCCACGACGGTCAGCGGCAAGTTCCTGGCGATGTGGATGCCGGTCATGCTCTTCTTCTTCATGGGCTTCGAGCACTCCATTGTCAACATGTTCCTGTTCCCGTTCTCCCTGATCATGGGCGGTAACTTCACGATTTCTGACTACATCCTCTGGAACGAGGTTCCGGTTGCACTGGGTAACCTGGTCGGCGGTCTCGCGTTTACGGGTCTGACGCTTTATGCAACGCACGTCAGAACAAGCCCGAAACGTGTGCTGGGGTAACCCGGCATAGCGGCTCCGGCCGCATCCATTCAAAAACGAAAAGGAAATATTTTTTATGACAAAACTTGAAATGACTGAAACGATTATGGCGGCGAAAAAAAGCAGCGGTCTGGGCTGGGAGGCGATCTCCGAGAAGGTCGGTCTCGGTTCCGTGTTCCTGACATCGGCGTGCCTCGGTATGAACAGCCTGAAGCCCGAGCCGGCAGACAAACTGTGCGAAGTCCTGGGGCTGGATGCCGCGGTGTCCGAAGCGCTGCAGGCGTTCCCCAACAAGAAGTGGGACCAGATCGTTCCGACCGATCCGCTTATCTACCGTCTCTATGAAGTCGTCGGCGTCTACGGCGAAACCATCAAGGAGATCGTCGGTGAGAAATTCGGCGACGGCATTATGAGCGCCATCGACTTCTCCATGGACATCGACAAAGAGGAGAATCCGGCGGGCGACCGCGTCGTGATCACCATGAACGGCAAATTCCTGCCCTACAAGTCGTGGTAACACGACTTTTTTTGAGCATGGCCGCCGGCGCGGACGTGTTCAAAAGGAGTCTGACAAAGATGATCAAGCGATGAATACAGCCGTGAAGCTCACCGTCGGCAGCCACACCGACAAAGGGCGCAAACCCCTGAACCAGGATTTTCACGATCTGCGCATTCCCGACGATACGCTGCTCTGCACAAAGGGGGCGGCCGCGGCGCTGGCCGACGGCATCAGCAGCAGCGAGGTGAGCCAGGTCGCCAGCCAGGTCGCTGTCGTCTCCTTTTTGGAGGATTACTTCAGCACGCCGGAGACCTGGTCGGTCGGCCGGGCGGCCCGGCAGGTGCTCAAGGCGACGAACTCCTGGCTCTACGCCCAGACCAGGCGGGGGCCGGAGCGCTTCGATATGGACAAGGGGTACGTCTGTACCTTCAGCGCGCTGGTGCTGCGGGGAAGGAGCGTGCATCTCTTTCATATCGGCGACGCGCGGATCTACCGGCTCCGCGACGGGGTGCTGGAGCAGCAGACCGAAGACCACCGCCTGCGGATCTCGCCGAGCGAGAGCTACCTCAGCCGGGCCATGGGGATGGACTCGCAGCTCATCATCGACCATGCCGTGTTGAGTGCCGAAGCGGGGGACGTCTTTCTCCTGATGACCGACGGAGTCTACGAGCATATCCTTGACGAGGATATCCTGCAGCATTTGCAAGAGCGCGGCGACGATTACGACGGCGCGGCGGAGGCCCTGGTAAACCGGGCCCTGGAAAACGGCAGCGGGGATAACCTGACGCTGATGCTCATGCGCATCGACGCCCTGCCGGATCAGGCGATCGACGAGCGCTACAAGGAGGTGATCGAAAAGCCTTTCGCGCCGCTGCTCGAACCCCGGTCGGAATTTGAGGGTTACCGCATCGTGCGCACGCTCAGCAGGACGAGCCGCAGCCATGTCTACCTGGCCGTCGACATGCAGACCGATACGCCCGCGGTGCTCAAAACCCTCGCGACGGAGCTGCAGCACGACCGCACGCAGGTGGAACGGTTCCTGACCGAAGAGTGGATCGCCCGCCGGGTCAGCAACGCCCACCTGCTCAAGGCCTACCCGCAGCAGCGCCCACGCGCCTACCTCTACACCGTGACCGAGTACGTGGAGGGGCAGTCGCTGGCGCAGTGGATGACGGACAACCCCCGTCCCGATTTGGAGACGGTCAGGCGCTATGCCGAGCAGATCGCGCGGGGGCTGCTTGCGCTGCACCGCCGCGAGATGGTGCACCAGGATCTCCGCCCGGAAAATATCCTGATCGACGCCACGGGGACGCTCAAGATCATCGATTTCGGGTCGGTAAAGATCGAGGGGATACAGGAGACGGTGCCGGAACGCGAAGGGACGCAGATGCCCGGTACGGCGCACTATTCGGCCCCGGAGTATTTTCTGGGCGGCGCAGGCACAACGCGCTCGGACCTCTATTCGCTGGCGGCGATCCTCTACCGGATGCTCTCGGGCAGCTCCCCGTACGGACTCAAAGTGGCACGGACCAAACAGCGCTCCGAGCAGAAGAAACTGAAGTACGTGTCGCTGGCGACGGAGGGAAGGGGCGTGCCGGTCTGGTTCGACGAAGCGCTGCGCAAGGCGCTTGACCCGGACCCGGAGCGCCGCTACGAGGATGTCGCCGAGTTCGTCTACGATCTTCGTCATCCCAACCGGGCCTTTTTGAATAAAAGCAGACCGCCGCTGATCGAACGCGATCCGGTCCGTTTCTGGCAGGGGCTTTCCCTCCTGCTCGGATTCGCCCTCGTCATGGTGGCGGCGAAGTGCCTGAGCGGGTGAACGCCCCGGCGTACTTCTGGGGAGCTCCGCCCAAGCGGTGCGGCGTTGCTCAGAGGTACAACCTCGCACGAATAACTAAAGGAATAACTATATGAAAAAATGGATGATATCCCTGGCGGCAGCGCCGTTAATGATTGCAGCAATGAATACGGCGGCGGCAGCCGAAGAGAGTATTACGATCCTAGACGATATGAAAGTGAGCGGGGAGATCCGCCCGCGCTACGAGATGGCGGCAGTGAAGGATAACGGCCTCGATACGGCCAACGCCTTTACGGCCCGGACGCGCCTCGCGGTCGAAGGGACGCTCTTCGGTCTCGAGGGGCTCAGCGCCAAAGTGGGAATGACCTCGGTCAACAACTTCGGCTACAACGATTACGCGCCGCAGGACGCGACCTATGATCTGATCCTCGACCCGCAGCAGGCGATCCTGACCGAGGGCTACCTGGCTTACACGGCGGCGGACACGACCCTGCTCGCGGGGCGCTCCTTCGTCAACCTCGACGACCAGCGCTTCGTCGGGACCGTCGGCTGGCGCCAGATGGAACGTGCCTACGACACCGTGACGGTCGTCAACAAGTCCGTCGAAGGGCTGACGCTGCTGGGAGCGTGGGTCTACGGCTACCAGGGGGTCAACACCAACCCGACGACCGATACGGGTTCGGCGCTGCTCAACGTCAACTACAAGGCGGGGGATGCGCTCACCGTCAGCCTGTTTAACTATATGCTTGCAGACATTCACGACACCTACGGTATCCGCCTCAGCGGCGTCGTGCCGGTCGAGGGGATCAAGTTCGATTACGCGGCTTCCTATGCGATGCAGACGGATGCGACGCTCGATTATGCCCTTGACACTGCGCCGAAGATCGACGCTTCCTACTATGATGTCGCCCTGGGGGCGAACATCTCCGGCCTCATCGCCGGGGCGGAGTACGAGGTGCTCGGCGACGCCTCCGGCAGCAGCACCAAGGGGTTCACGACCCCGCTGGCGACCCTGCACAAGTTCCAGGGGTGGGCGGATGTCTTCCTCGGGCGCACGGCCGGCAGCAACAACGACGGTCTGGCGGACTTGAGCGTCAAGCTCGGCTACGCCGCGCCGGGCTTCGGGAAAGTCCTGGGGCTTTACCACAAGTTCGATGCGCTCTCCGGTGTTAACAAGGACCTCGGAAGCGAGTTCGACGTGCTGTACGCGAACAAGGTTCCGGGCGTTAAGGACCTTGCTTTCCTGGCCAAGGCGGCCTTCTACTCCAAGGGCGACACGGGCAACGACGTGACCAAAGCGTGGCTCCAGCTCGATTACAAGTTCGCAACGAAGTAAATAGACGCACGCGGCGTTCGTGAGCGACCGCCGCGTGAAGCAGATGACAAAGGAGTTTAACCATGAGTCTGTCCAAGGAGACGATCGAGATCATCAAGGCGACGGCGAAGCCCGTCGCGGAAAATGCGGAAGCGATCACGGCGCGGATGTACGAGATCCTTTTCGAACACTATCCGGAAACACAGGCGCTCTTTAAAGCGGCGTCGCCGGACCAGCACAAAAAACTGGCCGCGGCCGTCGGCGCCTACGCGGCCAATATCGAAAAGCCGGAACTCCTCGGCGAGGCCCTCGAGAAGATGGCGCGAATGCATGTCCGTGCCGGCGTACTGCCGGAACACTACCCCGCCGTCGGGGTGTCGCTGCTCACGGCCGTCAAAGAAGTGCTCGGCGACGCGGCGACGGACGAAGTGTTGAGCGCCTGGAGAGAGGCCTATTTCTTCCTCGGCGATCTACTGATCGCCCGCGAAAAGGCGCTTTACGCCGCGGCGTAAAGCGTTACTTCCCCCGCAGGCGGAAAAGTTTTTCCGCCTCCATCACCACGACCAGCCCCAGCGCGAAGAGCAGCAGTTTTATCCACACTTCCAGCGATACCGGTTCCAGTGACAGCAGATGCTGCATCCACGGCAGCTGCATGGCGGCGATATGCACCGTCTGCGCCGCCACGATCGACAGCGGCAGCAGCAGGTTCTTGAAATGGCTGAGCGCGAAGAGGTAGCGCGTTTCGCTCCGGCTGTTGAGCGCGTGCAGATTCTCAAAGAGCACCATCAGCAGCAGGGTCACGTTGCGGGCGGATTCCACCGAAACGCCCTGCGCGAGGAGGGTGTAGAAAACCCCGAATCCGATGACGCCCATATAGAGGGCTCCCAGGGCGATACGCCTGATCATCAGGGCGTTGAAAATGGGTTCTTTGGGCGGACGGGGACCGCGTTTGAGAACGTGGGGCTCGGCGGGCTCAAGCCCCAGTGCGACATCCTGAATGCCGTTGGTGACGAGGTTGAGCCAGAGCAGGTGGATGGGCAGCAGCGGCACGGGGGTCGCGAAGGTCAGGGAGAGCAGGACGAGGATGATCTCCGCCAGCCCGGTGGAGATAAGCAGGTGGACGACTTTGCGAATGTTGTCGTAGGCGCGGCGTCCCTCCTCGATCCCGTTGACAATGGAGGTGAACGCATCGTCGGTCAGGATCAGGTCGGCGCTCTCTTTGGCAACGTCCGTGCCGCTTTTTCCCATCGCGATGCCGATATGGGCACTCTTGAGCGCAGGGGCGTCGTTGACGCCGTCCCCCGTCACGGCAACATAGTGCCCGAGGCCCTGGAAAGCGTGGACGATCTGCAGTTTCTGTTCGGGCGATACCCGTGCAAAGACGCGGATGCCGGCCAATGCACTCGGGTTAGCCCCGTTGTCGTACCATCGGCTGAGAGACTCCCCGTCGATCACCTGTGTCGTGTCTTGCGCCATCTGCAGACGCTTGGCGATATGCAGCGCCGTCTCGGGGTGGTCGCCCGTGACCATGGCGACGGTGATGCCCGCTTCGCGGCAGTGGGCTACAGCCGTTTCGACCCCGTCGCGCAGGGGGTCGGTAATGGCGGCCAGTCCGGCCCATTCGAAGTGCTTTGCATTCAGGGCGTCTTGAAGGTTCGGGGAGGCGCTGTCGGCATAGGCGACCCCGATCAGGCGGTACCCCTCCCGGGCAAGGCGGCTGACCCGCTCCAGCAGCGCTTCGCGTTCGTCCTGCGCAATGCGGCAGGCGGCAAGGATCACTTCGGGCGAGCCCTTGATCGCCGCGAAGTAGCCCGTTTCCCTCTCGATGACGGCGCCGGAGAACTTCTGGGAGGGTTCGTAGGGGATCAGGTCGGCTTTCGGCTGCTCGAGCAGCTCCGCCAGGTCGGCATTTTGCCGGTGTGCGTACCGTATCAGGGCGACGTCGACCTGGTCGCCGCCGAAGCGGCCTTCGCGGTTGAGGTAGGCTTCGTTGGCGACGACGACCGCTTCGAGCGCCTTTTCGGCTTCGATATCGAACGATTCGACGCTGAGCCTGTTCTGGGTCAGGGTCCCCGTCTTATCGGTGGCGATGAAGGTGCATGAGCCCAGGGTCTCTATCGCCGGGAGCTTTCGGACGATAACGCTGCGGCGGGACATGGCGACCGCCGCCGACGCGAGGGCGACGGTGATGGCGACGGGAAGCCCTTCGGGCACGGCGGAGACGAAGAGGGCGACGGTCAGGAAGAAGATCTCCAGCAGCGGCGTCCCCCGGAAGAGCGACAGGGCAATGATCAGCAGCGAAATGACGCCGACGGCGGCCGCGATCTTGAGGGAAAAAGCCTCCAGGCGTGCGATGAGGGGGACCTTGACGGCGGATTTGCCGATGAGGAGCTCGGCGATCCGCCCGATCTGGGTATGCAGACCGACGGCGCTGACGATGCCTCTGGCCCGCCCGCTGGTAATATAGGTCCCGGCAAAGAGCATATTGCTGCGGTCGCCGAGGGGAAGGTCGGGGTCGTCGAATCGGCGCTGTGCATCCTTTTCGACCTCCAGCGACTCGCCGGTCAGCAGCGACTCGTCGGCGGAGAGGTGATAGGTATGGATGAGCCGGAGGTCCGCCGGGACCTTGTCGCCGCTTTCGATCACCACGATATCGCCCAGGGCGAGCCCGACGGCATCGATCAGCTCCTCTTTGCCGTCGCGCAGCACCTTGGCCAGGGTCTTGACGCTGTGCCGGAGGGCGTGGGCCTGCTGGTCGGCACTGCGTTCGAGCACCGTCCCGATGGCGGCATTGATCACCAGCACGGCAAGGATAAACCCGGCATCGAGCGCTTCGCCGATACCGAAACTGATCAGCGCGGCGATGAGCAGGATGAGAATGATGGGGTTTTTGAACTGGGAAAGTATGATGCGAAGCAGCGGGGTCGGCGGGGCGACCGGGAGGGCGTTGGGCCCGTCGCGCATCAGGCGCGCTTCGGCCTCGGCGCTGCTCAGGCCGCTGCCGCTGCTGTCAAGGTGTTTGAAGGTGGTATCGATCCCCAGGGTGTGATGTGCGTCGAATTCCATACACCTATTGTATCAGGCATCATGCGTCTCGGTAAAGGGTTTGCCCCTTCAGCCGTTGTTGCGGTTAAAAAAGGCGAGGCCGAGGGCGACGACGATGAGGAGGCCGAAGGTGATCCCCCAGATGAGAAGGTTGATGTCCCCGTCGAGGGGGGTGTTGTTCGGGTTCATGATTGCTCGCTTTCATCCTGGGTCAGATAGATCCAGTAATCCTGGTAGCTGTAACCCCGGTTGAGGAAATAGAGTTGCAAAACGGCGACACGGTAGAGCGTCAGCGCCATTTTCGCAAAGGGAAGGGCGAGGCTGAGCCCCGAGAGCCATCCCTGCTGTTTTTTCCCGCGGGTCTCCTGCATGATCTCCCTGCCGATATTCTGTATGAGGTACCAGCCGAAAAGAAAAGAGAAAATGAAGTTCGCCATCACCCCCAGCAGGGCGACGGCAATGAGGTCCTGTGTAAAAAGACCGAAGAGCACGGTTTAGGCGTTTTCGATGGCGTCTTGGAGGATCTTGGCGGCAGCAGCCTTGTTCTGGTAGTCTTTGACCTTGACCCATTTGCCCGGCTCGAGCGCCTTGTAGGTTTCGAAGAAGTTCTTGATCTTCGCCAGCGTGTGTTTCGGCAGGTCGTCGATGTCTTGGACCTCTTCATAGGTCGGGTCGATCTTGGAGACCGGCACGGCCAGCAGTTTTTCGTCGATACCGCTCTCGTCTTCCATGATGAGAACACCGATCAGACGGCAGTTGACGACAGAACCGGCCTGCATCGGGTACTCGGTCAGGACGAGGACGTCAGCCGGGTCGCCGTCTTGTGAAAGGGTCTTGTTGACGAAGCCGTAGTTGGCCGGGTAGTACATCGCAGAGTGCATGACGCGGTCGACGACGACGGCGCCGCTCTCTTTTTCGATTTCATACTTGATGTTGGACCCGTAGGGGATCTCGATCACCGCTTTGACTTTGTCCGGGTTTTCACCGTAGCCGATTTTGCTCAAATCCATAATGCGTTCTCCAGAAATATTTGGCGTGATTGTAGCAAAGCGCACCTCTGAAAACCCTGTAAAGTTCCAAAACAGATGGCGGTGTATGGTAACAGTCCAGGCTTAGAGGATCGTGATTTCACGGGAATATCATACGATTTTTATCTTCTTTTCTATACTATAGGCCGAGTAATTTTGATGAAGGCCCAGGCCTTCGAAACTGTAACAAGGGTAGATCATGGAAGTGAACCTCGTAGCCGAGGGGCTCAAATTCATGGTGCTCGGTATGGGCATCGTCTTTTTGTTCCTCACGCTGATGATTTTTGCGATGAACGTGATGTCGAAGATCATTCATCGCTATTTCCCGGAACCGCAGGCGGCAGAGTCGGGAAAGTCCGCTCCGGCGGCGGATAAACTGAAGAAGGTGGCGGCAATTGCCGCGGCCATTCACCACCATAACACTAAGTAAGGATTGGCATGGCGAAAAAATTCATTGACGTGATGGATACGACGTTCCGCGACGGTTTTCAGTCCGTCTTCGGCGGACGGGTACTGCTGAACGACTTCCTGCCGGCGGTCGAAGCGGCAAAAGAAGCGGGGATCACCCACTTCGAATTCGGCGGGGGCGCACGCTTCCAGGTTCCTTATTTCTACCTCAACGAGAACGCGTTCGACAACATGGACAAGTTCCGCGAGATCGTCGGGCCCGACGCGAACCTGCAGACGCTGGCCCGCGGGGTCAATACGGTCATGCTCGACACGGGCAGCCGCGAACTGGTCGACCTGCATGCGAAGATGTTCAAAAAGCACGGGACGACAACGATCCGTAACTTCGATGCCCTCAACGACGTCAACAACCTTATTGACAGCGGCCGCAGCATTGTCAACCACGGCCTGAAGCACGAAGTCGTGGTGACGATGATGGACCTTCCCCCGGGATGTGAAGGTGCGCATACTGTCGACTTCTACGAAAAGATTCTCCGCGACATCCTCGATGCGGAGATCCCTTATGATTCCGTCTGTTTCAAAGATGCCACCGGTACCGCCAATCCGCAAAAAGTCTACGAGACGATCAAAATGGCACGCAAACTGCTGCCGGAAGGGACGCATATCCGCCTGCACACGCAGGAGACTGCCGGTATCAGCGTCGCCCAGAACCTGGCGGCCCTCGAAGCGGGCGCGGACGGTATCGACGCCGCGGCGCACCCTGTTTCCGGCGGTACGAGCCAGCCGGACCTGCTCGTGATGATGCACGCCATCAAAGGCAAAGACTACGATTTCGGTTTCGATTTCGAGAAGCTTCTCAAATACGAAGCAACTCTCAAAGAGTGCCTCGCAGACTACTTCATCCCGCCGGAAGCGACCATGGTCGAACCGCTGATCCAGTTCTCCCCGATGCCGGGCGGTGCCCTGACGGCGAATACGCAGATGCTGCGTGACAACAACATGATGGACAAGTTCCACGACGCGATCCTCGCGATGCGCGAAGTCGTCGAGAAGGGCGGGTACGGCACCTCCGTTACTCCGGTTTCGCAGTTCTATTTCCAGCAGGCGCTCAACAACACCCTGATGGGGCCGTGGAAGAAGATCGCACCGGGTTACGGCCGTATGGTCCTGGGCTACTTCGGCAAGACGCCGGTGGCACCGGATGCAGAGGTCGTCAAGATCGCCGCGGAACAGCTCGGGCTCGAACCGACTACGGAAAAAGCGATCGATCTCGCCGACAAGGATGAAAAGAAATCCGTCGCCTTCTGGACCAAGCGTCTTGAGGAAGAGGGGATCGAAACGAGCGAAGAGAACATCTTCATCGCAGCAGCCTGTGATGAAAAAGGGATCACCTTCCTTAAAGGTGAAGCGGAAGTCAATGTCCGCAAACTTTCCGAAATGCAAAACGAAAAAGAGGAGTGCACAGGTATGGGTTCAGGAAACTACACAGTTGTCGTCGACGGTCAGAAATTCAGCGTTCAGGTCGCCGAGGGCGATGCAAATATCCAGGTGACTGCGGTGCAGGGTGAAGCGGCATCCACTCCCGAAGCGGCCGCTCCGGCCGGTGAAGGCGAAGAGATCAAGGCACTGCTGCCGGGCAACGTCTGGAAAGTCGTTGCCAACCCGGGCCAGAGCGTCGCGGAAGGCGAAAAGATCATGATCCTCGAATCCATGAAAATGGAGATCGATGTCCTTGCACCGCGCGGCGGCGTCATCAAGTCCATCAACGTCAACGTCAACGATAAGGTCGTCGAAGGCCAGGTTGTCGCGGTAATCGGATAAGCGGATGAGAACGCTGTTTATCAAACTGCTGCTGGCATTGTCGCTGTTCGGCGCCGTGTCGGCGTCGGCATCCGATGCCACTGCTGCGCACGAGGCGCCGGCCGTAGAGCAGAAAGCCTACGAGTCGCACAGCATCGGTCACCTCCTGGCCAACTTTGCCAAGTCTACCGGTGTCTACGCCATCCTCTATCCGAACCCGGACGAGATGAGTGCCCTCGGAAAACCGATGAGCGATTTCCACAAAGGGTGGGGACGCGTCATCATGATCCTGGTCGCTTTCGTCCTTTTCTACCTGGCGATCGCCAAAGGCTTTGAGCCGCTGCTGCTGCTGCCGATCGGCTTCGGGGGCCTGCTCTCGAACATCCCCGTTGCCGACATCGCCGGGCCGCACGGCTTCCTGGGCGTTATCTACCAGGCGGGTCTTGCGAACGAACTCTTCCCGATCATCATCTTTATGGGTGTCGGTGCAATGACGGACTTCGGCCCGCTGCTCTCCAACCCAAAAACGGCGCTGCTCGGCGGTGCCGCGCAGTTCGGGATCTTCGGGACCCTCGTCGGGGCGGTTGCACTGTCGCAGTATACTGACCTCTTTGCCTTTACGCTCCAGCAGGCTTCTGCCATCTCCATCATCGGCGGTGCGGACGGCCCGACGTCGATCTATATCGCGACGAAACTGGCGCCGGAGCTGCTGGGGGCGATCGCGGTCGCATCGTACTCCTACATGGCGCTGGTACCGATTATCCAGCCGCCGATCATGAAGGCGCTCACCAACGCCAAAGAGCGCAAGATCAAGATGACGACGCTGCGCCATGTCAGCCGTATGGAAAAACTGATCTTCCCGATCCTGGTCCTTGTTCTGGCAATCCTGGTCCTTCCGGACTCCACGCCGCTGATCGGTGCGTTCGCTTTCGGTAACTTCCTCAAAGAGTCCGGTGTCGTCGAACGTCTCTCCGATACGCTGCAGAACGCCCTGATCAACATTGTTACGATCTTCCTCGGCCTCGGCGTCGGTTCCAAGCTCGCCGCTGACCAGTTCCTCGTCGCCGACACGCTGGCGATCCTGGCACTGGGCCTGATCGCCTTCTCCGTTGGTACGGCCGCCGGGGTCATCATGGCGAAGATCATGAACCTCTTCCCGGGGACGAAGATCAACCCGCTTATCGGTTCGGCAGGGGTTTCCGCCGTCCCGATGGCGGCGCGCGTCTCCAACAAAGTCGGTATGGAATACGACCGCAACAACATGCTGCTCATGCATGCGATGGGCCCCAACGTTGCGGGTGTCATCGGTTCCGCCGTCGCCGCGGGTGTTATGATCAGTATCTTCGCGTAAGCGCAGAACTTTCCTCTGCTTCCCGGGGCTACCCGGAAGCGACCCTTCCACAAAACCTTTGCCCCGTCACGCTCAGTGCCGCATCAGATAGGCGTCGCACCCGTCTTTGTAAAAGACTTTGATCGTTTTGACGATCTCGAAGCCGAAACGGCGGTAGAGGTCGATCGCGGGGTTGTTGTCGCAGCGGACTTCGAGCATACAGTGCATGAAACCGCGCGTGTCCAGTTCGGAAAGCATCCGCTCCATCAGCAGGGAAGCGATCCCCATCTTGCGGTATGCCGGGGCGATCCCGAGCGAATAGAGCTTCGGTTCGCGGCGCCGCAGCAGTGCGAGGACATAGCCGGCGGTTTCCCCGCTGTCGGTCTGCGCGATGAGCAGCAGGCTGTGGCGGATATGGTAGTAGAACGCACGACGGCTCAGGGGGTAGTTCTCCGCGGAGAAGAGCGTGCGTTCAAGCTGTTCGAGTGCCGCGGCGTCGGCGGCAGCGGCGGCTCTCAGCGTCATTTCTGGTAGATGGTGTACTTGGGCACCAGCTTGAAGGGACGGTAGGACATCTTCACTTTCTTGAGGTTTTCAAAGCCCATGTCGTCGCCGACGTTGATGTAGACGATGCCGTACCGCTCCTTGAGCAGTTTCGAAAATTCGCGGAAAATGAACTGGGCGCACCCCATCACTTCGAAATCGGTTTTTTCGATGATGACGCAGGCCGTATCGCCGCTGATGCGTTCGCCTGCCGTAAAGCCTTTGATCTCCCCGTCGATGTAGATGACGAGGCCGAGCAGCCCCAGCTCCGTGTAATGCTTGAGCATCCGTTTGACGGCGTGGCGCTCCTGGTGGATCCCCTCGAGGAAAACTTCCGCCTCCTCCTTTGGCATATATTTCACCCGGTCCGAAACCCACTTGTTGAACAGGGCCATGATGCCGTCGTAGTGCTTCTCGCTGTCGAGCTCCTCGACGTAGGCGTCGGTGTAGGAGTTGCGGAAGTGGTTGATCTCGGTGCGCTTGGTGTGGTAGCTGTTGCCCCGCAGCTCGATGAGCTTGTCGGCTTCGTAGACGTAATCGACGAGCTTCTTTTCGAGAATGTAGTGTTCGAGCATTTCGAACATGCTCTGCGCCTCGTCTTCGCTCTGGACGAACTCTTCAACGGTTGATGCCTGCACGTAGTCGATGCGGGCGTAGAAGGGCGAGGAGTTGTTTGCGTTCATGATCTCGAAACAGCGTACGATCGCCTTGTCGACGTTCTTTTTCTTCCCGATGGGCGGCAGCAGCATCGTCAACTCCCCTCCCGTGATGACAAAGAGACAGAAACATTTGTTGATGACGGCGTAGAAGCCGCTGCTGTTGCCCAGCCAGATATAGTTGGCGGCAAAGGTGTAGTCACTGATGTCGACGTCGATTTTGCACAGGTGCTTTTCCAGAACGGGTTTGGCTTTGAGGCCGAAGGGTTTGAGTGTCTGTTTGTTGATGACGAGGTTCGCCATGGGGGTGGTGTGTCCTTTGCGAGGGAGAGATTTTAATGGAATTCTACTCCGCTTTTCATCGTTTGCGTCAAGGAAATTTTTTGGGCTCCGAAGGGGCGGGAAAGAGGGCGTTTCGCAAACGATGACACAGTATAATGACGCTGCAAAAAGGATTGACGATGCTAAAAATGATGATTGGTTTTATGAAAGACTACTGGAAGTACCGCGACGCGGTGAAGAAGCAGCACCGCTGGATCGTGAAGTACGCCGCGCAGAAGGGGTATGCGATCAACCCGAGCATGATGATGAGCAAGAACCTCGAAGTGTGGCTGAGCGAGATGGAAGCGACCTTCGGCAAGCGCTACTGCCCCTGCTTCGAGCCATCCGGCGATGCAAAGCTCGACAAGGCGATGTGCTGCCCCTGCGAGTTCATCGACGACGAGATCGAAGAATACGGCACCTGCCACTGCGCGCTGTTTGGCCGCGGGGACCTCGACAAGGTGGGCTGGAAGGCGTCGTCGCAGCGCCTGATGGGAGAGTACCGCGTGCCGCTGAACATGAAAGATGGCGTCCTCGACACCCGCGGTATGCCCCTCGATCCGCGCCGCGGCCTGCCCATCCCCGACGCCATGCACCAGATGAAAGCGACGCTCAACGGGTACGGCGGCAAGACGCTCCGTATGATCGTGGCACGCGAACAGGAGGCACAGAACCTGGAGACCATCGCGGCGTTCCGCGGCTACGGCTTTTCGAAAACGGCGTCGGATGACGGCATCACCGTGACCCTGGACCTGGAGAACAAAAACGCGCAGGGCGCATCGGGCAGCTGCGGGCAGTAAGCCGCCTCCCCCCTTTTGCACGTCCGCGGGGATTGATAAATCTAAAGGGATTTTTCCTATACTGTAAATATTGATATATAATAGTGCAAAAGGGGGATAAGATGAAAAAACTTGCACTTATTCTGGGATTGACCGTATCACTGCTGGCGGCGGACAAATGTGCCGTTTATGCCGTTAAATACCAGGAGATTCCGCAGATCAAGGTCGTCACGATTAACGGTTCGTCCACCTGCGAAACGGGAACGGTGGTCATCAAAATCTATGACGGGAAAGGGCAGTTCCTCCAACAAATCTCCGCCCCGATCGAAAACAGCGCTTTTTCAACGCAGTTTGAAGGCACGACGGCCAACGGCCTGCGCTTCAAACACTCTGTACTGGATAAAGACGGAAACGTATTGGACCGCTACTGAGCGGTGCTGATGCGGGGTAACGGATCCCCCGGCAAAAGGGGGTTCCGATCGTGTTACTCTGCTATGAAGATTAATATAAAAAGCGGCCTTGAAACCCCTACTGCGTATCGGCAGGGGTCATGGGGTTTTGAAGAAAAACATTGATGCGGCTGACGATTTCCTGCGCGATGTAGTCGCCGATAGGCGTCTCTATCTCATCAATCAGGATCGGTGTGACATCATCGTCGTAGTTGATAAAAGCGATACCGCCGATCAATGGGATAATACCCACCTCGAACCATCCCACTTCTGTCCACGTCCTGTCCATCTCTGCATGTCTGATATCCAAGTCGACCGGTGTCTGAAAGGTGTCAACCGCTGAATTGTTGGCGTCCGTCAATGCGACGTCGATCGTAAATTTCGCTTTGTACTCATACCCGTTCCATGCAGGGGCCCATACGAGAAAACCGGGGAAATTAATCAGGAAGTTCCATCCGGAGCCGTCGTACTGCTGCTCAACATCAATGTTGGCGATGAAATCGACCGCAATGTCTTCGATCTGATTTTCGCTATAGGGGTAGAACACGACGGCAGAAGCGTTGTTCAAGCCGGACGAGATACCGCGAATAATCTGTTGGCCGTATTTGTTTTGCGTGGATGACACGATGCCGATTTTCGTTTTCGTGTCTAGCGCATTGTGCTGCCAGTTTTTATAGTCGTTTATATTGAGGACTTCCAACTTATGGGAGCAGCCCGTAAAAAGCAGTACCGCCAGCGCACCGATGATGATTTTGAACACAAAGACTCCTTACGCTATTTGTGATAGCATTTTATGTTTAAATATATTTTACTAGGTTTTACTTAATTATTCACACCACGCTTTCGTCTTTGTCCCGCCGTCGTACCGTACCGCCAGGCCGCTGTCGATCAGGCTCTGTCCGACGCTCTGCCCGTCTACATAAACATCGGCCACGATCCGGAAATACTTTCCGCGCTTCATGTTCCGAAGCTCGATCGTTTTTGCGCCGCGGAGCATGGCGACCGTATGCTGTTTCGCCCGGTGCGCCAGACGCTTTTCCGCCGGGCACTTGCCCCGCATTTCCGGGGTGTCGATGCCGTTGATCCGGATCCCGATGCGTTCGCCTAATAATGGGGGCCATGTGCTGACCGTCGCCCGGAAGGTGTCGCCGTCATAGACGCTGGTGACCTCGTCGATGATGACGGAACCGAAGTTTTTGTTGTTGATCGAAGCGGCGTTCAGGGTGAAGCATAAGAGGAAAATAGTCAGGTGTGTTTTCAAGGATATTCGTACTTTGTATTCCAAGCGGATTGGGTTTAATGGTGGTGCTGATGGGGAGACTCGAACTCCCGGCCTCTTGATTACGAATCAAGTGCTCTAGCCGACTGAGCTACATCAGCATTCAGGGGGCGGCATTATACGATGCTGTTGCTTATTCCGCAAGGGTGAGAAGGTGGTCTGCGGCAAAATAGGCCGCCCCGTCGAGGGCCGTTTCGGGGTTGAGGGAGACTCGGACCGGCATTGATTCCAGCAGCGGGGCAAAACGCCCCTTGGCCAGGAAGGCCTTCATGAAGTGCTGCTGCAGGCAGGGGAGGATCTTCGGGGCGATCCCGCCGCCGATATAGACGCCCCCCGTTGCCATCGTTTTGAGCGCAAGGTTGCCCGCTTCGGCCCCGTAGATCGCTGCAAAGAGCGCGAGGGTTTCGCTGCAGAGCGCATCGCCGTGCAGCAGGGCCCCTTCGCTGATTTTCGCACTGCGGTCCTCCCCGGCTGGCAGCTCCCGCATGAAGTCGGGTTCCGGCGCGACCCCTGTCTCTTTTAAAAAGTCGTAGAGGGTATGGACACCGGGACCGGAGAGAACGCGTTCGGTACTGACATGGTCAGGGTATCGCCCCCGGAGCCAGGTCAGCAGCTTTTGCTGCAGGTCGTCGGCGGGGGCAAAATCACAGTGCCCGCCTTCCGAGCCGACCGGCCGGTAGTGCTGCCCGTCGGAAAAAAGCATCGCTTCGCCCAGGCCCGTCCCCGCGGCAATGACGGCGCGGTTGCCCGCTGCGGTTCCGCTACCGTCGTTGAGGTCGGTGAAATCGGCGTCATCAAGGTAGAGCATCCCGTACGCGGTCGCCTCCAGGTCGTTGAGGAGCCTGACCCTGGGGGTATCGAGCTTCGCCTGCAGCGCCGGGGTGCCGATCTTCCAGGGGAGGTTTGTCGTTTTGCAGAGGCCGCCAATGACGGGGCCGGCGATGCCGAAACAGGCGGCATCGATCCGGGCGATCGCGGAGGCTTCCAAAAAAGCATCGATCACCGAGGCGAAATCGTCATGATCGCCGCTGGCATACTGCCGTTTCATTTCAATTACGAGGCCGTCTTCATGGCAGCGGTAGAGGGCGAGGTTCGTTTTGGTTCCGCCGATGTCTCCGGCGAGAATCAGGGGCGAGCGTGTCATTCGAATCCTTCGTGCAGAAGATGGCGGAGGGCTTCAACGAAAGCGCTTTCCGTTTCGCGGGGGGAGCGGTGGTAAAAAGCGTCCCACGCCTGTCCGCGCTGCTCATTGTAATGGGCGTCCCCGTGCTCCCTGGTCCAGGCGATGCGCACCGCGTGGCCGATAAGCACATCCAGAACGATATCGTTTTCGACCTTCAGTTCGGGGTTCTGCCGAAACAGCCAGGTGAGGCTCTCGATCGCCTCGAGGTTGAGCTGGCGGTACTCCGGGGCCTGAATGCCCTGCAGCAGGGTGTCTATGCGCAGTTCGAAGCTGCGTTCGCCGGCGGTGGTATCGAGGGTCTGCTCGCTTCCGACACGGTTGGCGATGTCGTATTTGTCCCCGATGACGATGCCGCTGCACTGCTGCAGCAGGTGCCAGACGTCTTTGTAGAAGCGTTCGGCATGGTGCCCGATCAGGCCGGCATCGTGACGCCACTGCATCCAGTTCTCCACCTGCGAAAGCTCCGTGATCCTTGCGACGGACTTGAGCTGGGAAAAGCCCGAGGCGCGGAGGTTTTCCATCTCGTTCATGCGGCGCCGCTCGGTGGCGAAGGTCTGCAGCACCTCCCGCAGGCGGTGCAGGATCTCGTGGGGGGAGAGGGTGAGCAGGGTTTCGTAGGCGTCGCCCATCGGCAGCTGCATTTCCCGGCTGATACGGCTGACGAGCAGCTGCACAAAGTACCAGGTACGCAGGGTGATAAGCTGTTCGAAGAGCTCCGGCTCGATGCGGATGAGGTGACCCAGATGGAGAATGATCTCCTGGGTCAGGACGGTCTCTGCGGCGCTGTTGCCGCAGTAGGCGTAGATGGTCTCCACGATGGCCGTACTCTCCGCGGGGTGGCAGAAGGTCGCCTTTTCAAAGTAGGCGCGCCCGACGGCAAGGCGTTTTTGGCGAATGACGATATCAAGCAGGACGTCTTCGAGGCGCTCATCGTAGCGGTAAAGCAGGTCCGCCAGTCGGCGCACGGCCGCCCAGTCGTGGCGGGCAGAGGCGGTTTCATACTGCTGCTGCGCGATCGTTTGGAGCGCCTGCTCCCCCCGAACGGTCGGCACCGCAAACGTTTCGCCGCGGCGGCGCCAGAGCTGCTGCAGCGCTTCGACGGCGCGGGGATCAGGGGTGAGCGGATGGAGGAGTGCCACAAGGGCATCGTCGTCGAGCTGCCCGATCTCCTGGCGTGCGGCATAGGAGAGGTGGTAGTGCTCCTGCGCCGCGGCATCGTCGGGGCGGGTCTCCCCGTCGGGGCGGAACTGCGGCGGTTCGGGCCGGAAGGCTTCGCGCTGCCCCATCTGTTCGCGGGATGCGGCGGTGAGGAGGGTATGAAGCGGACCGGATTGTACCGCCGTACCGCAGCAGCGGCCCGATTCGACGGCGCGCAGCAGCTCGAGGACGCTCTCCTGCGTTGCCGCTTCGAGCATGTCGTCGCGCACGAGCAGGAGCATGAGGGGCCGGCCGGTCTGATCCCAGTTCTCGGCCAGGAACTTCAGCGACGAGCGGATATGCTCGACAAGCAGACGGTTGTCGTAATGGAAGTAAAAGGCCTTGGGGTCGAAGTGGTAGGGCAGGAAGACGTAGGTCTCGTCGCCCACCTGGTAGAGGCGGGAGGTCGTGATGGTACGCGAGACCTGCTGCGGCCGGCCCGTGAGGTGCAGTTTCCGGTTGGCACCGACGCTGCTGAAGAGCCGCGAGAGTTCCGAGGCGTGCAGGACCTGGGCCGGTGCCGCTTCTTCAAGGGTTTCGCTACGGATACCGAGGGCGTGCAACCGATCCTTGATGGCTTGGCTTTCGGCGACAACGGCGACGAGGGGGGTGGTCGTCCGTATCGCGCCGACACGTTCGCGCCGCCGGAGCGGGTCGATGTCATCGGGGATGAGGAGGCCGTCGTCGAGCAGGGAAGCAAGCAGGTAGAGGCTCTGGGCCCAGACGAGGGGAACGTTCTCATTGGGACGGCGCTCCTGGGAACCGGGCGCGGCTTTTTCCGCTTCGATCGCCGCTTCGGGGACGATGTAGAGCTCGGGCAAAAGCCTTATCCCTTCCACCTCGACGAAGAGGGGCTCCAGTTTCGCTTTCCACTCCCCGGCGGCCTCCGCGTCCCCACGCAGCAGGGCATCGAGCATCAGGTAGGTAAAGAAGAGCGGCCATTCCGATTCGATGTGCTCGAACTGCCGCAGCTCCTCGGCCTCGTAATGGAGCCGGGAGGTATCTTCGAGGACGCTCTGGTGGCCGTCGAGCAGAAAGCGTTTGCACCCAAAGCGGCCGGCGAGCTTTTTGCGGATTTTCTGGGACGTTTTGTTCACCAGTTCCGCATCCTCGACGGCGTAGGCGGGGTAGCCGATGACGGAGAGCAGCGCCGCGTCGGTCTCCTTGGAGGTCGATTCGCGCGGCAGGAGGCCGTGCAGGGTGAAGCGCGAGCGCGCCACGTCGCTGGCAACGACGTGGATGACGCCTTCAAGGCCCCGCGCCGTGCCGTAAAGGTTGAACCCGTCGAGGGCCTCCAGGGCGGCCTTTGCCATCCCGACCGAGCTGCAGTTGATCTCCGGGTCGCCGTGGTTGATCTTGTTGCCCCGCTCCCAGATGCCGTAATCGGGGGTGGCGTAGGTCCGGCTGATGTAGTGGACGAGGTTCTGGACAAAGTCGACCTCGTCGTCGCTGTAGATGATCTGAAGGCCCGATGCCGTCATTTGGGCGAGCATCAGCAAAAAGAGCGAGGTGGCATCGAGCTGAAGGTGTCCCCACTCGTTGTCGCCGACGACCGCGAGGCCGCTTTGAGTACCGTACTTGGCGTGCAGGGCATCGAGGGGGTTCTGGGTGCGTTTGAAGCGCTCGACACGGTCGGACTGGCGCATCATCGCGGTCAGCACACCGCGCATCAGTTTGACGACGCTGAGCGAGAGCGAAAGGGTGCGGGCGTTGGCGGGGTCGTGCCGCTTGTAGGCCAGGGAGAGGCCCCAGACGCAGAGGATGCTGTAGACGTTGTCGCGGACCCAGGCGTCGGTGTAGTCGCCGTGCGCATTGACGGCGGTACTGGCGGGCAGAAGTCCCGTCACGGCGTCCTGACGCTCGAGAATGATCTTCGAGACGGCGTCAAAGCGTTCTGAAAGGCGTGCTTCGAATGTCATGATGGCTGTCGTCCCGCAAGAGAATATTGTAAGAACGATGATAGCATATTCGCGTTTCCCGGGAGGGGGAAAGGGTGGCGTTTTTTTGAGCAGACGCGTGCAGTCGGATCTGCCCGCCAGCAAGGCGCCGACGCAGGGAGGCTAGAGCTTTGCATAAGCCAAAAAGGGATAGAATTGTCCGAAAAAACGGGAGCCCCATGCAGAAGAAAACCGCCTGTCCCCTGGACTGTTACGATGCCTGCAGCGTCATCGTCGACGCGGGCAAACTCAAAGGGGATAAAGTCCATCCGTACACCCACGGCTATCTCTGTCCCCATCTGAACCACTTCAAGAAACAGGAGCGCATTGCCAAGCCGAGGCTGAGGGGCGAAGTCGTGTCGATGGAGACGGCGCTGGCGCATCTGGAGACGTTGGTACGCGACGCCCGCGAGGGTAACGGGATTCTGCATTACCGCAGTTCCGGGAACTTCGGCCTGATGCAGGGAGTGACGGACCACTTCTTCGCTTCCGTGGGCGCGGCACTGACAAAGGGCTCGCTCTGCGACGGGGCGGGAGAGGCAGGTGTCGTCGAAGGGCGCGGCGCAAACCTTGTCCTGCCGCCCGAACAGATCGCCGAGGCCGATGTCGTCATGGTCTGGGGGCGGAACGTCCCCGTGACCAACTCCCACCTGCTTCCCTTCCTCAAGGGCAAGGAGCTCATCGTCGTCGATCCCGTCCGGACGGCGTTCGCCGAGAGCGCGGATATCCATATCCAGTTGAAGCCCGGCGGGGATCTCTATTTCGCAATGCTGCTGGCCCGCTTTATCGTGATCGAGGGGATGTACGATGCCGAGTACCTGGCCGAACACGGCAAGGCGTTCGAGGAGTACTACGAGCTGACTCAGACGGTGCGGATCAAAGCCGCCTTGGATGGCATCGGGCTGGGGCTCGGCGATATCGGCCGTGTCCTGGAACGGCTGAAGGGCAAAAAGGTCGCCATCCTGGTGGGCACCGGCGTGCAGAAGTACCGCCACGGCGACGAAGTGCTGCGCGCCATCGATGCCATCGGTGCGCTGCTGGGGCTCTTCGGGAAACCGGGCTGCGGCGTCAGTTTCCTGGGCAGTTCGTCCAGCGGCATCCCTTCGCCTTTCGCGGCGGCCCGCCGGTTCGAGCCCAAAGCCGCGGCGGCCTTTTCCGATTACGATCTCGTCTTTATCCAGGGGGCCAACCCGGTGGCACAGATGCCGGATACGGGGCGGGTGACGGACAGCTTCTCCAAGGCGGGGCACGTCGTCTATTTCGGCCTTTATGAGAACGAGACTTCGGCGATGGCCGAACTGGTCATCCCGGCCAAGACCTTCCTGGAAAAACGCGACGTGCGCACCGCCTACGGCCATAACGCAATGCTGGAGATGCCCGAGTGCGAAACAGCGGAGACGGGCATCAGCGAGTACGCGCTCTGCGCAGCGCTCTGCACGGCATTCGACGTACCCCTCGAGAGCGAAGCACACTATCTGGAACATTTCCTCGCCTGCGGGGAAGCGACGGATGGTAAAACCCTCGTGAAGGGGCGTGAAGCGCTCCCGTACTCCGAGGGGTTCGAGACCGATGACGGGCAGTTTTTATTCCTCGAGGAGTATGATTTCGATTTCGATATGGAGGAGGATTATTTCCTGATCTCCCCGAAGAGTCCCCGGAGCCTCAACTCCCAGTTTGACAGGGAGTCCAGGGTGTACATGCACCCGGAGTGCGGTTTCGAGGAGGGAACGTCGGTGCGGCTCGTCTCCGAGCAGGGGAGCCTGGAGCTGCCGCTGGCCTATGACGACCGGCTGCTGACCGACTGTGTCCTGGTCTATGCCGGGACGCCGGGGGTGAATAATCTCACCACATCCCTGCGCAGTTTCGCAGGAGAAAACGCCTGTTATCAGGCAAACAAAATCAAGGTGGAAGCATGTTAGATATGATCAAGTCCATGGACGAACAGTTTGTCCTGCCGACCTACGCGCGGCAGGATATCGCTTTCGTCAGTGGCGAAAATGCACGGTTAAAGGATACGGAGGGCAAGGAGTATATCGACTTTACCTCCGGTATCGGCGTCGTCAGCGTCGGCCACGGGAACCCGGTGGTCACCAAGGCGATCTGCGAGCAGGTGGGGCGCATTACCCACATTTCGAACCTCTACCGAATCGAACCGCAGGCGGAGTGTGCACGCCGCATCGTCGAGCGCAGCGGCTACGACATGAAGTGCTTCTTCGGCAACAGCGGGGCCGAGGCGAACGAGGGGGCGATCAAGATCGCACGCAAATACGGGGAGGTCGACGGGCAGGTGAAGCGTTACAAGATCATCACCCTCGAACACTCCTTCCACGGCCGCACCATCACCGCGCTCAAGGCGACGGGGCAGGAGGCGATGCACAACTATTTCGGTCCCTTCCCCGACGGCTTCGTCTACGCCAAGTCCATCGACGAGATCGAGGGGCTCATTGACGACCATACGGTCGCGGTCATGATCGAACTGGTCCAGGGTGAAGGTGGGGTGCAGCCGCTCGATCGCGAAAAGGTCAAGGCGCTCGCGGCGATGCTCAAGGCAAAAGATGTGCTGCTGATGGTCGACGAAGTCCAGACAGGGATCTACCGCACCGGCGAGTTCCTCGCCTCGAACCTCTACGGCATCGAACCCGACGTCATCACCCTGGCCAAAGGGGTGGGCGGCGGGGTCCCCATTGGGGTCGTTATGACGGCGAAGAAGGATATCTTCGCCCCCGGCGACCACGGTTCGACCTTCGGGGGGAACTACCTCTCCACCGCGGCGGCCAATGCCGTCCTGGACGTGCTCGAGGCGTACAAGGAGAGCGGGAAACTCGACGAGGCTTTTCTCTATTTCGAGACGGAGCTCAAAAAACTGTTCGAGGAGCACCGCGGCCTCTTTACCGATGCGGTCGGTTTCGGCATGATGCGCGGTCTGCGGGTGAAGGATGCCGACACCCTGGCCCGCATCATTGCGAATGCCCGCGAAGAGGGGGTACTGGTCCTCAAAGCGGGGCGGAACACGCTGCGGTTCCTGCCGCCGCTCACTATCAGCCGGGAGGAGATGGATGAGGGGTTTACACGCCTTCGCCGCGCTCTGGCTGCTCTCTAGCGGTCTGTGCGCCGCCGAGCAGAACGCGACGGTCCTGTTCGGTACGCAGCAGCGCTCCGGGGCCGACCGTCAGAGCGTTTCTCTCGACACCTACCTCTCAGAACTCAAGCGCAAAGCCTTCGGGTACGATTATGCCAAGACCGAAGAGGAGAGTGCGAAGCTGCGCGACAGCTGGATCCAGCCGGCACTGATCAACTACACCCTCACCCGCCAGAATCCCTATAATGAGCGGGGGGCGCCGGAGACCCAGCAGGAGAGTGCTTCGATCGCCATCGACCAGCCCATCTTCCGCAGCGGCGGGATCTATTACGGTATCAAGTATGCCCAGGCGTCGCGCGATGTCAGCATGCTCACCATCGCCCAGCAGGAGCGCACGCTGATCAAACAGGCGGTCGACCTGCTGATGCAGATCAAACAGTCCGAACTGGGCATCGCCAAGCAGAAACTGCAGGTGGACAATACCGAGATCAACCTGCTGCAGAAGCGCGAGCAGTATATGAGCGGGCAGCTGGATTCGGGTTTCCTGAACAACGCCATCATCGAGCGCAACCTTGCCAAGCAGGCGCTACTGGACCTGCAGACGGCGCAGGCGAAGCTGGTCAGCGCCTTCGAGAGCATCAGCGACCTCGATTATCGCGAAGCTAAGATCCCATTTCTTGCATCCGTGGACGAGGCGCGCTTTATGGACGGAACGATCGACCTTGCCCTGGCGCGGCAGCAGCGGGCGCAGGGGGGGTACAACAAAGCGGTCACCCTTGCATCGTACCTGCCGAGCATCAGCCTGCAGGGGAGTTACAACTGGCAGAAGCGCGAATCGATCATCTACATCAACGGTTCGTACGTTCAGTCCAACCCCTCCGAAACGTCTTACTACAGCTACGGCCTCAAGGCCTCCATGCCGATCGACGTCAACAGCATCAACGACTACGAGGCCTCACGGCTCGCCTATCTGAAGTCCAAGGTCACGATCGACGACACCAAACGTGCGCTGCGCGCCCTCTACGAGCAGGTTGTCGAGAACCTCAGGAACATCGACGCGAAGATCGCACTCTCTCGGGAGAACGAAGCGCTTTACGCGACGCTGCTGCACGACACGCAAGAGCAGTACGGGGTCGGGCTGAAGACACAGTACGACGTCGACCTTCTGGCCAATTCCCGGCAGATCGAGAAGCTCAGCCAGCGCAGCTACGAGATTGACCGCCAGCGTGAACTGCTTAACCTGTATGAGAAACTGAGCGATCCCGAATCATGAGATTCAGCGAATACATGACGGAGTGGCTCTATGCCGAAGACGGCTACTACGCGACCTACCGTCCCATCGGGAAACAGGGGGATTTCTACACGGCCGTCAGTGCGTCGAAGTTCTTCGGCGGCACCGTTGCCAAGCACCTGATCGACGTAATCGACGAAGGGTTCCTCACTCCCAACGCGACCGTCTGCGAGATCGGGGCACACCACGGCTACCTGCTCGCGGACATCGTGGAGTTCATCTACACCCTTCGCCCCGAACTGCTGAAGAGCCTCTCCTTTGCCATTGTCGAACGGTTTGAACATCTGCGGGAGCAGCAGCGGCGCTACTTCGCCGACTCGTTCGGCGACGCCGTTACGCTGCGGCACTATTCGGCACTGGATCAGCTGCGCGTTGAAGAGGCTTTCTTCGTTGCCAACGAAATCTTTGACGCCTTCCCCTGCGAACTCTATTACAAGGGCAAAACGGGCCGGGTCGAAAACCACGAGGTTATCTTCGATCTCGATGACGCCTGGGTCAAAGCGAAGGCGGAGCAGTTCCACAAGGACCGGGGCGAGATCGCCGTCGGGTACGAGGATTTCGCGCGGGAGATGGCGCAGGCGGCGCGGCGCAGCGAGTTCATCACCTTCGATTACGGGGAGATGCAGGCGCGGCCGGACGTCTCGCTGCGGGTCTACAAAGAGCACGAGGTGTTCCCCTTCTTTGATGATGCGCTCGACCGTGCGGCAGCCTTCAAAAAAAGCGATATTACCTACGATGTCACCTTCGCGCACGTCAAGGAGGCGTTCGAAGCCGCCGGCATGCCGATGGCCGAATACGCGACGCAGATGAAAGCTTTGGTGGAGATGGGCATCCTGGAACTGCTGGAGATCTTAAGAGCGAATGCAGACGAAAAAGTCTATAAACAGGAACTTGAAAAGGTCAAGACGCTGATCATGCCGCAGTTTCTTGGCGAGCGGTTCAAAATGATTCGATTCAGGACTGCCCAATAACCCCTGCACGGTGCTAAAAAGGAGAGAGTAATGGAAATCATCATCAACGGAGAGACGCGTACCGTCAAGGAAGATACGCGGCTGGGCGCGCTGCTCGACGAGATGGGCCTTCGGGAGAAGGTGATGGCCGCAGCCATCAATATGGAGATCGTCAAACAGGAGCTCTGGGATACGCACGAGTTGCACAACAACGACCGCCTCGAACTGCTGGACTTTGTCGGCGGGGGCTGAAGCGACCGGTTGACGAGGCGCTGAGGAGCTGCTGATGGAAAACGAAAAAGCTCTAAACGGATTCGCGCGGCTTGCGGGAGCAGCCTGGCTCGTCGTCATCCTCACCGGTATTACCGCGGAGTTTTTTCTGCGGATGCCGCTGATCGTACCGGGAGACGCTGCGGCCACGGCGACGAATATCCTGGGAGCAGAGGGGCTGTTCCGCCTGAGCATCGCTGCCGACATCGTCATGCTGCTGTTTGACGTGACGGCCGCCGTGGCTCTCTACCTTCTTTTCAGCCCGGTTAATCGGTTGCTGGCCCTGCTTGCGACCGCTTTTCGGCTATTGATGGGCGCCGTCCTGGCAGCCAACCTCACGGCACTGACTTCCCTTCTTTCCATTTTGCATGGGACGGACGCCGCGCCACCTTCCATTGTACAGCAACTGCTCGATACCCACGCTAGCGGCTATGCGATCGGACTTGTCTTTTTCGGTCTGCATTGTTTCATCCTCGGCGGACTGATCGTCAAATCCCGTTATCTTCCCCGTCTGCTGGGGGGACTGCTGATGGTCGCGTCCCTGGGCTATCTCATCGACAGTTTTGCCCAATTGCTGCTGCCGCAGGGGGCGCCGTTTTTGGCCGTGACGGCAGAGGCACTGATCGCGCTGGCACTGCTGGCAGAGCTGTCGCTCTCTTTATGGCTGCTGGCAAAAGGGGTGAGGGCCTAAAGCGGAGAGAGGAGGCGGCGGATGCAGGCATCCGCGCCTCTCATATTTACGGTTGTGCCGGTTCGACACACGCTTCGTCACAGAGGGGGCAGTTTGATGTCGCGGTCGCCCTGACCTCGGTGCCGTTAAGCGGCTCGGTACCGATCGCTACGACGGTGTTGCTGTGCGAGTTGTTGATCGCGCATTCGGAGACCGTCGCTGTCGGGTGGTAGGTGCTGCTGAAGCTTTCGCACTGGGTCCGGCCCTGCGGGTCGTCTGCCGGGTAGAGGGCATCGTAATCGAACATCTCACCGGACTTGTCGTCGGTGACGTGAATGTTGGTCAGGAGGGTGCCGTTTTGTTCGTTACAGACCCTGCCTTCGTAATCGACGCGGACGACGACTTGGCCCCCGAGCGTTTCGAGTTTCTGTTTACAGCTTTTCGTGATGGAGATCGCCGGGTTGAGCGTGACCTTCTGACAGGTTGACTGCGCCGTTTCCGGTGCCATGGCGTACTCGCCGATATAACCGGTCGCCGTAATCGTATTGGTCGGCGGGTTGAGGTAGGAGTTGACCGTATAGCTGTAGCTTCTTGATTCGCCCGTCGCCAGGTCCGTCATGTCGCTGAGGGTCGGATCGTCGCTGGGATCATCCGGGCTGCCCGCATCGTCTTTAAACTCGATACGGTCGATCGTACCGAAGCCTTCGTTGGTGACCGTATACTTGAAGGTATGGTTGATCGTGATGTAGTCGGAACGTTCGAGTTCGGAGGAGAGACACTCTTTGGAGATACTCAGTTTACAGGTATCGAGATTGCCGCTGACGAAATCCTTGAGCTGGGCGTTGACGCGGTGGGATGAACGCGTCTCCATCAAAAAGGAGCTGAAGCAGGGGACTGCATTTTCAAAGATCCAGCTGAGATTGATCCCCCCTTCGAAGAAGCTGTTTTCGGGATAGGTGTGTTCGGGCATGCCGTCGACGAGGGATTTTGGGGTGTAAGTGTCCCATGCCTCCGTCGGGGCGCCGTTGGAGGTGGCGAAGTAGTAGTTGTCACCCCCGCCCTGACCCTCGAAGATGAGCTTCAGGTTGTCTTTTTGCGTGGTGTCCCACTTGTAGAGTTTGACGTTAGCCTGCGTACCCCCCTGCACGAACTCCGCGAGCATCAGCACGTCGCCGTTCTTGTGGGTACCCGAGAAGGTACCGTCGGGTTTCGGGGCGACACGGTCCTGGAAAAACCAGACGCCCATCTGTGCCGAGCCGTCCGTAGAGTAACGGTCGCCCATCAGGTAGACGATCAGTTCGCCGTTGGCGTTGTAGGCCGCGGCGGCGGAGTGGAGGATCTCATCCTTGTCCGGGACCGAACCGTCCGTCCAGCGCCACTGGTTGACATTGCGCACGTCCTTCGAACCGCCGCCGGTGAAGATGCTCATTCCGAGCCCGTCGGCAATGATGCCGCTGTCGCTGAAGGCGCTGTCCAGTCCGTTGGCGATATCCTGCCAGTCGTCTCCGGGAACGGCCGCTTCGCTGATGATATTCCCGTCGAGTTCAAATTGACCCGTCGCATGGGGCTTCTCCCACGCGAATGCATTGGCGCCGGCGCCAAGCAGCAGCGTTGCAGCGAGGAGATTTCTCCAAATCCGCCCATTCAATGTGATCTGTTTCATTTTCGGAACCTTTTCACTTGAGGGGCAGGGACAGCGTAAGATCACGATGTGTTTCCCCTGTGCCTATTGGCTTCTAAAGCCAAACCGTTTCGTTTCTTCCATAACTAAATATTATTCCTTGAGAGCTTAAGAACTGATAAACACAAAATTGAACTTGCGAAAAGCGCTGCCGCAAAGGGCGTGAGAAGAGGCTCTTTTTTAGGCGGTGGGAGGGGCGTTTAGGAGGGATTTGAGTTCGCTCCCCTCGATGAATTCGACGGCGATAAGACGCTGGGCAACGGTCTCGATCAGCGCCCAGTGCGCATCGATGACCTCTTTGGCCCGGGCGGTACCCTCTGCGATCCAGACGGCAATGCGCGATTGCAGCTGGCTGTCATAGAGCGTGTTGCTGACATTCTGCTGCAGCATCTCGATACTGATGTTCTGCAGCTGGCTGTCCATGCCGTATTGGGCGACGGCGCTGTAGGCGTAGAGGGTCGCCTGCTGCAGATCGTTATAGGCTCCCGTTTCGATCCCTTCGCCCTCGCCGTACTGTTTGACGGTCGCCAGTCGTCCCGCCAGGGAGACGGCGATGTTGGCGCGCAGTTCATCCGCGCTCATGTTTGCCTGAAGCTGCTCCTGGGTATAGGAGACGAGCCCGAGGGTCTCGCTGCGGGGAATGACGGTAACCTGTTCGATTTCGACCTCGGGCAGGAGCACCATGGAGGTGACGGCGTGGGCGGCTTCGTGGTAGGCACTGCGCCGCAGGTCCTCTTCGAAGTTCTTGAGGCGTTTCTTCTCAAGACGGCTGCCGTATTTGATGGTGTTGATCTGGTCAATAATGATCTGTTCGTCCAGTGTGGCTTTGTTCTGCTTGATCGCTTCCAGCGCACAGGCTTTGGCGATGCGGCCGAGCTCGTAGCCGTTCATGCCGCTCATATAGCGGGTAATACGTTCGATGTCGATCTTTTCATGGGGTTTTTCGAGGAGCTGTTTGGCGAAAAAGAGCCGGGCTTCCCTGTCGAGTTCCGGCACCTCCACGAACTGGTCGATGCGGCCCGGATGCATCAGCGCGACGGGCACCTCCTCTTTGTGCTGCGCCGTCATGACGGTAAAGACGAAATTTTCCGGTGAGTCCGGACTCCCGTCGATCGCAGCGTCCAGCGCTTCGGTCGGAATCGGCGTGTAGGTGCCCTCGATGATCCCCTTGACGTCGACATTGTCGAGAATGACCAGGAGCGGGGCGGCCTGGCGGGCCCGCTGGAATGCCGCCTCGATCAGCTCCTCGTTGAAGAGGTCGCTGCCGCGCAGGTAGAGATAGGGGAGGCCGGCTTCCTTGGCAAAGGCTTTGACGAGCAGGGTCTTGCCGACCCCTTCGGGGCCGTAGAGCAGCAGGCCTTTGGGGAGGGTGATCCCGAAGGTTTTCAGTCCCCGGTCGTTATGCAGCAGCGCCACAAGGGATGCGAGCTGCTGTTTGACGCGGTTCTGACCGGCGATGGCGTCGAAGCCGGTGCGGCCCACCGGGTGGATGGTCAGGCGGTCGCCCTGCGCGCTCAGCGGGGTGATCTCCTGGGAGTGCTCTTCAATGTCGCGCAGGCGCAGTTCCGTCCCCTCTTTGCTGTCGTGGCGTTCCCAGTTCAGGCTGAAACGGCGGTCGTATTTGCCGAAGGCTTTCAGGTCCGATTCGTCGGCGAAGGCACTGCGCAGCCAGTTGCGCGCATCTTTGGAGACGTCGAGAACGATGCGGCCCGTTTCGGGCATGTCCGCAGCGGCGAGATCGAAGAGATAGGCCGGAAGACGGTGCGCGACCCGGGTCGTATTGAGGTAGGGGGAGAAGGAGAGCAGCAGTGCGAGGGCAAGTTCGGAAGGGTGCCGCACTTCGAGGGGAACGGGCCTGACCGCGTTCCAGCGCGCGGCTGCGGTGTGCAGGATCTGTTCGGTGATGGCCCGAAGGGTCTGCAGGTCGTGGGGGTAGAGGAGGATGAGATCCGTTTCGCTCATGACGTTGAGAAGTTCCGGGTCGAAAAGCGCACGGAGGATGCCGCTCTCATCGGGCATTCCCGTGGTTGCCAGCCCTTCGTAGAGATGGGCCTGCTCCAGCAGCGGCTGGTCGTAATAGCGGCCGAGGAACTGCTTACCGATCCATTCGGGGGATTTGATCTTGAAAAGAAGCACGAAGAGCGTACGGCCGTACCGTTCCGGGGCCCCCGGCGCGCCGTCGGTAATGATGGCGGCGACGGCGCGCTGAATCGCATGATCGGCCTCGTCGATGTCCTCGAAGACAATCGCCCCCTCCGGATGTTCGGTGACCCAGCGCGTCAGAATGCCCTTCGTCCCCAGCAGCCGTTCGGCATCGTCGGCGAAGGCGAACTCCCCCATGTGCAGGTGCAGACGCTCGCGCCCCAGACGGGCCAGGGTCTGCAGCATTATCAGCTTTTTCCCGGAAGCGGGAGGCCCGGCAATGACGAGGAGGTCGGCGACGCCCCCGAAATGGGGGCATTGTCCGAACCGCCCCAACCACTGCTCCAGCAGTGCTGCCGGTTTTTCCTGGCCGATCGTTGCGGGAAAGGTCTGGGGTGTCGTATTCATACGACTATTATAGGGAGTTTTTGCCTTCAAGTGCAACGACGGCGATGGCGAAGCCGCCGTCGTGGGTGATGGAGAGGGAAGCGTCGGTGATGCCGAAACGTTCGCGGACCGTCTCGGAGAGGGCAAGCTGGGGGGCGCCGCGGCCGGTTTTGGTGATGACGATATCATGGAAGCCGCATTCGCCGCCGATGCCGCACCCCAGCGCTTTGGCGCAGGCCTCCTTGGCGGCCCAGAAACCTGCGGCGGTATGGGGCTTCCCTACGAGGGCGATCTCATCGGGGGAGAGAAAGCGCTGCAGCGCCCGCTCGCCGTGACGCGCAATCATCCCTTCGATGCGCTCGATCTTGACGAGGTCGATACCGATCATAGCTGCTCGTAGTCGTCGATCTGGTGCTGTTTGCCGAGGTCGCTCAGCGGTACAAAGCTTTTTTTCTCGGGGTCGTAGTAGCGGATGTGGCCCGTTTCGATATCGTAGTACCAGCCGTGGATAAAGAGCTTCTCCTCTTTGACCAGTTTGTTGACATAGGGGTAGGTGAGGAGGTTCTCGATCTGGGAGAGGATGGAGAGCTGCTCGGTGAGGCGAAGCAGCGTTTCACGGTCCCCGTCCATTCCCAGGGTGGCGACCGCGTTCTCTTTCGCCTTCATCCCCAGGGAGAGCCATTTGCGCGTGTGGATAAGCCCGGGGTCGCTGATCTCTTCGTAGAGTGCCTGGCAGGCGCCGCAATGGGTGTGGCCGCAGATGATGATCTCGGAGACCTTGAGGACGCTGACGGCGTATTCGATCGCCGTGGCGGTGGCGTGGAAATCTTCGTCGGGCTTATAGACGGGGACGAAATTGCCGACGTTGCGCATGACGAAGAGGTCGCCGGGTTTGCTCTGTACCATGAGGTCGGGGATGACTCGGGAGTCCGAGCAGCCGATAAAGAGGGCTTTCGGGCTCTGCCCCTCCTTGGCGAGGCGGAGCAGTTCCGCTTCATGCTCTTTGAAATAGACCTGTTGAAAGAGTTCGTTCCCTTCGGCGTATGTCTGCATGGGAGGTGATCAGAGTTGACAGCGCTCGATGTTGAGCATCTTCATCAGTTTCTCGAAGATGGCGCCTGCTTCGCGGTCGTAATCGTCGTGATACTCCACCACGATCAGTTTGCGCCCGCCGGCACTTTCGGTCAGGTAGACACTGCGGTCGAGCTTGTGCTCTTCGTGGATCTGGGCCAGGGCGGCATTGATCTCTTTATACTGCTCTTCCGTATCGTAAGCCAGTGTGATTTTGGTGTAGCGCTCTTCGCCTTTGTAGTCCGCATCAATGCATGGTGCTGCCATAGGAATCCTCTGCCGTTGATCTTTGGGTTGATTATACTGCAACTCTTTTGAAGGAAGCAAATCACGGGGGCGTTTCGCGGCCGGTGAGCTCAACGTGCTTCGATTCTGACCTCCAGGTGGGTTGCGGCGGTGTCGGCGAAGATCTTCTCCAGATCGGGGCGGCGGTCCGGGGAGGACGGGAGGGCTGTCAACTGCCCGATCAACAGGCTGAAAAGCTGCAGGGTACTCTGGCCGCTGCGGTTCGTGACGTTGATCTCCAGGGTGTCGGCCCGGCCCATGAGCAGGGCGGAGAAGGCCGATTCCGCCTCGGTGAGCCAGCGCGTCAGGGCGGGACTGTAGGCGAACTTTGTGCGTTTGCGTTCGAAGGCACGGTGCAGCAGGGTGTCGTACTGGCCGATGTAGGCGGCGAAGCGTTTGTCTTTGCCGAGCAGGGTGCGGTAGGCGCGGCCGTCGGCGCTGCTTAACGCATGCAGGGCCTTGAAAAGAAGGTCGGGGGTACCCGAATGCGGCGGTTTCCTTGCCGGGGTAAAAAGGGCCGAGGCGTTGCGCAGCGTGACGTGCAGCGTCAGGGTGTCGTGGTTCCCTTTCGCGTTGTCGTTGCGGGAGGTGAAACGGCTGTCGATGGTATCGTTCCCCTCATAGGAGGTCTCAAGTGACAGGTGGCCGGAAAACGGGGAGGCGAGCTGCTCGGCGTAAAGGGTATGCAGCCTCTTTCCGACATAATCGGCCCTGACGGTGTCGTTGGTGTCGAACCAGGCTTCGAGCAGGTAGGGGGCCGCAGCGTAGCTGCTCTCCGTCTCGTTCGTCTCGAGGGTGGCCCCGGCGTAATCGAGCGAGACGTTTCCGAGCACACGTTCGGCGAAGGCGGCCCCCTTCGCCGTCCGCTTCATCCTGTTGGCGAAATGGAGGGTATCGATGTGCAGATGGGCCTGGGGATCGTACTGGTCGTAGTCGAAATCCGAGACGTCAAGCTCTTCGAGATTGCCGACAAGGGCCCGTTCCAGCGCATCTTTTCGGGGGGTTGAGGGCGGGGCGAAATAGGGTTTTTCGGCGGCAAGGTGCTGCCGCTGCAGACGTTCAAGTTCCTCCACCTCCTTCATCGCGGCGTCAAAGGCCTCTTTGTGCAGCAGCACCCCCAGCGCCTCGTTGAACGATGCGGTCGCCGCCTTGAAGGCGGTGACGGAGGTGCGGTTGGCATCGCGCTCTTCGATCCTCTGACGCTGTGCCCGGCAGACAAACTGCGTGCGCTCCGCGTGGCATTCGGGGGTGATCCTGCCCTCGGAGCGGTAGGTGAGGTAACGGGTGAGGTTCACTGCGGGATCGTCGGTCGCTTTGGGGACGGGAACGGCGAAGAGCAGCGCTGCGCTCAGAAGCAGTGCCGGGAGAAGATAGGGGTTCATGGGCGCTTCCTTGAACTCCTATTGTACTTCAAGAAAGCCAATAAGCCGTTCAGTCGGCGACGGGGAGGTAGGCGTATCCTTCGTTCTGTTTTTCGATCAGGCCGACACCGGCGTTGAGGACGGTCGCGATGCCGGGGTAGATATCTTTGGCGTCGATTTTTTTCTTGGTCATCCCCGCCCGGCACATCAGAAACGCCACGTCATAGGTCTCGGCAAGGGCGGCGATGCGCTTGGCGAGTTCCGGGGCGGCTTTGAGCAGTTCCGGATCTTTGGCAAAGTCGAAGTGCGCCGGCTCTTTGAGAAAGAACTTGTAGGCGTTGCCGTGGATGACAACGGCGACATCGAGCTCTTTGAGCTGGTTCTCAAAATAGGTCTTGTGGGCAACGATCCCTTTGAGAATCTTCTGCTCAAAGGTGTGCATGTCGCCGGTGGTCAGGTCGATGACGACTTTGGGGTTCTCCGCGCCAAAGAGCGAGAGGACGGTCAGCAGGATGAGAAAGAGTTTTTTCATACAGTCTCCTTGGTGGAGTGCATCTTACCGGGGGAAAGTAAAAAATATGTAAAGGCTTCTGTTTAGTGTCCGGTCCCCGTGGCTGCCTGCGGTTTGGGACGGAACAAACGTAGGAGTAGAAGAATGAATCAAACCAGTTCGGCAGGGAGGGGAGCCGAGGGTTGCAGGCAGCCCCGGGGACCGGACGGAGGGTTACTCCGTCAGGTCGCCCAGCAGCGTTTCGAAATCCTCCTGGGCCTTCATCAGTTCGGCTTTGGCCGCATCATCCTGGACGCGGGCGCTGCTCATCCAGTTGTAGACGCCGGGGAAACCGATGACGATCTTGTCGTCCCCTTTTTTCTTGTACATCATCATCGTACAGGGCGCGAAGGCCGAAGCCTGCGGGCGCGTCTTGGCGACGTTGTAGATCACCTTCAGCTTGCAGATGGAGTAGGTGTCGTAGAAATCGAAGGGGTTGTCGATACTCTCATCCTCCCCGACGACCATTTCGAAATCGAGGGTGTTGGAGAGGACGAACCCTTTGGGACTGAGACCGCCCTGGATTCCCATGGCGAGTTCCTCTTTAACGTCATCGTACTCATCCTCTTCGACTTCGAGGCTGTAGGTCGAAACCAGCGGTCCCGACGCCGGGAGCGGGTTCTCGTTCTCGATCGCGACGGAGGCCTTCGGCATTGCTGATTCCAGGGCTTTTAGCGCCGCCGCCTCGATCTTTTTCAGGATCGGGTCGACGCTGCGAAGGCCGATGATCTTGGCCATCGCTTCAGCCGTCAGGACGGAGACGTGCAGCTGCTTCTCGCCTTTGTGCTGGTAGATCCCGAAGCCCATCGGCACGAAGATGCCGGCATCGGGATACTTGACGACGAGCGTACGGGAGAGGTCCGTATGGTAGGCCGTCAGCAGGTAAAAGACGTCGAAGTCGCTCTGCTGGAACTGGATGTTAAACGGTTTGTTCATCTCCGTATTGGCGGCGATGGTGAAGCCGTTGGCTGCAAGTGAACGTTCGATCACCTGCGGCAGATCGCTCTTGGGGTCGTTATCGACGCTGAAAATCCGCAGGTCGCCCTGGGCATGCAGTGCGATCACGGTCGAAAAGAGTAAAAACAGTATGTGTTTCATCATGGTGTAATCCTTACGGTTTGATATAGACCCAGCCCTCTTTGACCCGTTCGATCATCTCGACGATGCCGGCGGTGACGACTTCGACGTCGTCGATGAGCTGGTCTTCGGTAATGTTTTTGGTGCGCATGGTGTTGCCGCAGGCGACAAAGGTGACGTCGTACAGCATCAGAGTGCGCACCCGTTCCGCAATTTTCGGGTTGTTCTTGAGCAGGGTACGGATCCCTCCCGAATAGGCGACGATCTCCATCTGGACCTTTTCGGGGCCGTAGAACTTCAGCACGTTGTTGGCGGAGCTGAGGACATGGTTGATCGCCTCGTCAGTCCCTTCGGTCACCGAGAAAACGACCTGGCGGGGGTTATCAAGGGCCGGTTTGGGATCGGCGAACTCCGTATCGGCGTTCAGCCAGAGGCCCCAGGCCAGCAAAATGATCAGAAAACGCATGTTACTCCTTTGTGCACGCCGAAGCGGTCAGTGCGGTGAAATCCTCCCGGTTCCACGAACCCGGGACGGTTTTAATCACGCCCCCCTCGGGCTGCAGGATGACAAACGTCGGGGTCATCGGGACCCGCGCTTTAAAGGGAACATCCCGCTCCGAGAGGTTGATCTTGACCGGGACGAAGCACGCCTCGACCCAGCGGCTCATGGCCGGATCGTCAAAGACGGCCCGCTCCATGTCGTGGCAGTAGTGGCAGTCGTCGCGTACGAGGGCGGCCAGGATGTTCCTGCCGCTCTGGTGCGCTTCGGCCTTGCCTGCTTCCCAGCTGCGCCACTCGACGGCGTCGGCAAGCAGCGGCAACAGCAGCCACACCAGCTTATTCATCGTCCCACTCCAGCATCCGGTAGGCCACCTCGACGTTTTGCGCATGCATCGCATCATAAAGGGCGACATTGCGGAAAGCGTCGAGGCGGATCGTTTTGGTGGCCTCGGCAATGCCGATGCCATCGTCGATGGCATCGCGGACACGGTCGCGCAGCTGCGTCAGGTAAACATAGGTCATCTGCAGTGCGTCTTTGCCGGTGCTTTTGCCGTGGCCGCCGATGATGTGTTTCAGCGGCATTGCCCGTATCATCTCCAGCGCGGCGATCCATCCGTGGAGGTCGCCGTCGCGCAGGGAGGGGATACGGTCGTTGAAGACCAGGTCCCCGGCAAACAGCGTCTGCCGGGAGGGGAAATAGACCAGAAGGTCTTCTGCGGTATGGGCGCGGCGGGTGAGGCGGATGATCCGGATATCCTCGCCGTCGATGCGCAGGGTTTCGTTGGTGTCGACGTAGCGGGTCGGCAGCGCAATTTCCGTGCCTTCATAGGCTTCGGGGCTGATGCGCTGCTGCATCCGCGTCTTTTCCGTGAGGCTGACCGCCTTTTTGAAGAGGCGGGGACCGATCACCTCGGCACCCCGGGCTGCGAAATAGCCGTTGCCCAGCCAGTGGTCGTCGTGCACATGGGTGTCGATGACCGGGCCGGTCTTCTGTGCCTTGATGCGCAGCATGATCTCGGCGGCCTCTTTGGCATAGGCGTAGGTCGGGCCGCTGTCGATGACGAGCCAGCGGTGGCCGGTATCGACGTAGCAGCTGTTGACCATGTTGCCGTTGTTAACGCTGTTCATCACCTCCGGTTTTCCGAAAAAACAGTAGATGCCCCGGTCGACACTGACCGGTTCGAGATGGTACTCGAACGCCACTGCCGATGTGATGCTAAGCCACACAGTCCAGAGCATTTTCATCTGTCAATCCTTCCTAGAAGAGGTAGTTCAGCTCGAAGCGGTATTCGTTGTAGGAGTCTTTGTCATACCCCGCTTCACGATCTTTGGCATCGACCAGGCCGATGCGGACTTTGGCTTCCAGGCCCGGAACAGCTTTGACCTTTTCGATCAGGTCGATATGGATGATATTGCTGTCCGCCTGTACACCGGCCGCCTGCTTGTCCTCGTCGAAGTCCTGCATTGCGTAACGGACCATCGCGCTCAGACCGGAGACCAGGTTGGCCTTGTCGAAGTTGAAGTTGACCTGCGCGGCAGTCGTCTTGGTATTGGCGTACCAGTTGTACTGCGCCATCGCACGGGTGTAGCCGCCGGTCGGGAAGCCGCGCCACGGCGCGACAATATCCGCTTCGTCGGCGACGGCGGAGTAGGCGACCATCATTTTAAGCGGGCCGGTTTCCGCGACGAGACGCGCCATCCAGAGGCTGGAGTCGAGGCTGTCAGGGGTATCGTAACCCTTGGTGTTGTCAAAGACGGCCGTACCGCCGGTCCAGTCGACGAGGGTCCCTTTGAGGGAGGCACCACCGACCTTACCGCCGCCGTCGTCCATCTGTTTCATGTAGCGGGCACCCGGCGTGATCTTCCAGCCTCCGAGCGGAATGGCATAGTTGATCTCACCGGTCAGGGAGCTGACGACGCCCGGGACGCCGCCGTAGGTCAGGTCGAGCTGCAGGTTCTTGATTGATTTGTTCTGTACGTCGGCGACGATCAGCGAATGGGTGATGTCCTTACCCGCCGCACGGAAGTTGTTGACGCTCAGACCCTTGTGGACCGCGGAGTCGTCATTGCCGTTCCATTGCGTTTTGACGCTCGTGTTGGAGTCATCAAAAGTGAGGACGTCGTGGAAGGTCTCATGGTCGCGCAGCTTCTGCTGGTAGAACCAGGCACCGCGGATCCGTGTCTGCGGGAGCTCTTTGGTCGTGAAGGAGTAACCCTCGAAGGTGTTCGGGATCATCTTCGTGTCGTTGGACTTGGTCAGGAAACTCTCGAAGATCTGACGGCCGGCGACGAAGGAGGTTTTGGAAATGTCATACTGGACATAGGCCTGCGCCAGCGTCGCAAAGCCGTAGTTGCCGAGGCGGTTGACGTTGTAGCGGCTGGTCGTATCCTTGCCCGCCTTGAGGTAGCCGATGTTAGCTTCGGACATACGCTCGCCCGGGAACGGTTCGTCGGTATAGTACAGACCCGCACCGGCGCTCAGGCCGTAGAGGGACGCGGTTTTGTAGATCAGGTTACCGCCGAGCCCCAGGGCACGGTTGTCCTTGTTCTTCGTCTGCGCCGTATCGTCGTTTTTCCAGTCCCAGTTGAAGGAGTTAACGCGCAGACGGCCGTAGACGACGCCCTTGGCAAACATATCGGTGATGGTATCCGCTTTGCCGGGGAGCACGTTGTAGACTTCCATCATGTTCCCCTTCAGGGAGCGCTTGGGCGTGAATGCTTCGCCGTCGGCGGCAGAAGCACTGCTCGTCAATGTACAGGCCAGCGCGGCCGCGGCGGCAGTCGAAATGAATTTCATTGATTTAATATTAGCCATTTACTCATCCTTTTTTCAATGTAAAAGAGAGATAATGTCACTGGTGATGAACGAATGTCCCCGTGACACTATCACTGGCTGGCGGCAGGTAGCAGCTGCCGCCGTCTTGTCCTTAGACACCTACTCCCACGACACCGTGACGGTGCCGACCGTGCAATCTCTCAGCAGCCTCCCCCCTTGGAAGGACAGCCGCAATCGTAATCCAGCAGCTTGACATTGCCCGCATTGCTGACATCCACCACTTTTTTGCGGCGGATATAGTCACGGACGACATCATAGACGGGACGGATTTTCTCTTTTTGGAGATTCTCGCCCGCATTCTGGAGGTTGCCTCCCCATGACGAAACGACATAGGTCCGCTTCGGATCGATCGGTTTGCCCCCCACAAGAAGATTGCTGATACGCTTGCCGCGGGCGTTGCCGACGGCGATGTCGTAGGTCACCCCGCCGAGGCGGCTCATATCGCCGCCCTGCTGATAGAGCGGGTTGGCGTTGAAGACGTTGTCGGCGATATCTTCAAGCAGGTTGGCGATACGTTCGCCCTTCAGCTCGAAGGTGTAGACGTTGGGATAGGTGATCCCGCACATCTCGTAGACGTTGTCCATCAGAATGTCGTCTCCCGGAAGGACCGTTGTCCCCCACCGGTAGCCCGGCGTGAAGGAGATGTCGCATTTCATTTCATCCATGATCGCGTCATTGATAAGCTGATCGAAGGTCGAGAAGAAGGTGTCGCGCTTGTAGAGCAGCCCCTTCGTTTTCCCGAGCACTTCATTGAACTCCTTGTCAAAGGGAGCATAGAGCTCCGCAACGAGCTTCTCACCCACCGGGTCCGCCGGAATGATGTTCGACGCGACCGGGATGAGCTTGTACTCATACCCTTTGACCTTGTGGTCCCGGATATCGATATCGAGGCGCCCGACGTATTTGCCGTGGCTGCCTGCGATGACGATGACCGTGCCGTCGATGACAATAGGCTTCGGGGAGGGGTCGTGCGTATGGCCGCTGAGGATAAAGTCGATCCCGTGGACCTTGCGTGCCACCTCCTGGTCGACGCTGAAACCGTCGTGCGACAGCACGACGACACAGTCGACCTTGTGCTCTTCGCGCAGCTCGTCGACATACTCCTGCAGCGTGTCAAGCCGCAGCCCGAAGCTCCACCCCTCGGTGAACTCTTTCGGGTTCGCCGTCGAGGTGAACGGGAAAGACTGGCCGATAATGCCGATCTTCGCCCCGTTGCGCTCTTCGATGGTATAGGGCTCGAAAATGAGCTCTTCGTACTCTTCGGAGAAGGGGTCGTCCCCGATAATGTTCTGGGAGACGAACTTCGCATCGAGTTTGTCAATGAGCTCCTTGACCCGCTCTTTGCCGTAGGTGAACTCCCAGTGGCCGACCATGACGTCGACGCCGAGGTAGTTCTGGGCCTTGACGATCGCTTCGCCCTCTGTCTTCAGCGCGACGCCGGTGCCCTGCCAGGTGTCGCCGGAGTCGAGCAGCAGGACTTTCTCCTTGCCGCGCTGGCGTTCGACCTCGTCGATCAGGGTCTTCATGTGGGCGATGCCGCCCATCTTCCCGAATTTGCGCGCCAGGGCGGCAAAATCCATGTGGGTGTCGAAGTAGGCGTCGAGGGAGCTGGGCTCCAGCCCGTAGTGCTTGGCAAAAGCTTCGCCGCAGAGGAAACCGGGCGTCCCCACGAGGTTCGGCGCCGAGATCAGGGTCGAAGGCTCGCGCCAGTAGAGGGGCTTGATGTGCGCATGCAGGTCACAGATGTGCAGCAGGGTCACATTGCCCGTCTCTTTGAAGTCATACAGATCCGCAAGCGAGATGTCCGCGGGGTTTTTCCCCCCGACGGTCGTCGCGTAGCCGTTGGAAACCGTCACCAGTCCCAGGGCCGCTGCGATCTGCAGAAAGTCTCTTCTTGAAATATCCATTCATCTGTCCTTTAGCGTTTCAGGCCGGGGATCGCGATCGTTTTGTTCTTGGCTTTCGCGAGAGTGGTGACATAGACCTCAAGGCCCACCATCTCATCCGAACCGATCGGGAGCACCGCCAGCAGGGCGTTTTTCATACACCCCTGGAAGCGGCGCTGGAGGGTGCGCAGGGAGGACTTCGTCATCCGGTACGCGGGCCAGGTCGCACCGGCGCCGGCTTCGCCCAGGTCCGGCAGGGGCTGGGTGCGCAGTACCGAACCGACGATGTCGGCGGAGTGGCAGCTGTTGCACGAAAGCCCGCGGCCGCCGCGCGCTGTCATAAAGACCTCTTCGCCCAGTTTATAGGCCGCCTTCATCTGCGGGTTGGCGTTGACGTCGATCGCCACCGCTTCCTCGTTGGCCAGCGATTTGGCGTAGGCCAGCATCGCAAACATCTCTTTGCTGCTGAGCTTGAACGGCTTGTGACCGTTCTCGGCCATCAGCGCCTGCATCACCTGGTCGATACCGAGGACGGCATCAAACTGTTTGATATAGCGGGGGAAGCCGGCAATGTACGCGGGGAGCTTCGCTTCGGAAACGCCCAGGAACTTTGCCAGGCCGGCGTCGCCGCCGCAGTTCTCATCGACGAGCTCGCCGCCCCATTCGACGTCCATCTCCGCCGGGTTGTTCTCCAGCAGTTCCGCATAGAGCGCGCGGTCGGCGTCGCTCATGGCGAACTGCTCGCCGCCCATGGCCAGCGTCCCGCAAAGCAGGGTGGCCGCAATGATTGATGTAACTTTCATGGCTCAGCCTTTCGGTTTGAGTTTTTTCGACTTCTCTTGGACTTCGCCGGTGTTGGTCTTGTAGACGACTTTCAGTGTCCCTGCAGCGGGCACTTTGAAGTTGATCGTGAAGACCGGGTTCGTCGAAACGGATTCCCAGACCTGCATTGTCGTGAACGGGGTGTCGTTGAAGAAGAACTTCACCTCGGTGATGTAATCGGCGGGCACGATCTTGCCGCTCTTCTTGTCTTTGCGCATCCCGGTTTCCATCGGGTGCATGACCATGAAGTTGACCTTGACGACGTCGCCGCTCTTAAACTTTTTCGGTTTGATTTTGATCAGTGATTTTCTTTCTGCCATTGTCTATCCTTTTTTGATGATACTCGGGTCTAAAGCGGCGATCAGCCGCAGCCGCCGATCGTGACTTTGACGCTCTGTTTCGCGCTGAGGAATTCGCCGGTGCTGGTTTCGGCGACGACGAGGACGTCCTGGGAACTGCCGAGCTTGATACGTGTCGCGAACATGGCTGCGCCGTTGGCCGGTGTCAGCATGATATCGGCACAGCGGACGTTGCTGTTTTTGGTGGCGAAGACGTGGATTGCCTTGACGTAGTCATCCGGTGTCATCGGAGAGTCGACCTCGATGGTGACGGGTACGACGGCACCGTTTTCCGCGATCTCAGGCGCTTTCAGGTGCACTTTCTTTGAAGGTGTCACGGCCTTGCCGCCGGTAATGGCCTTAAGGGCCGCGTCGATGTCCATCGTGTTGGGCCCTTTGGGCGCTTCCGCCGCGAGCAGGCTCTGCGGGGTGAGGGTTGCTGTTGCTGCCGTGGCCGCTGCGGCCAGACCGATACGTTGTAAGAAACTTCTTCTTTGCATGGGTTCTCCTTTAGTGTTTAATGGAAACGATATACGAGGTGATGTCGCAGATCTCACGTTCGGTAAAGAGACCGGTCGTAAGGTTGATCGTCATATGCGTCTTCGGGTTGTCGACACGCGCGTCGGCGATCTTCTGGTAGACGAACTGGTTGTCGCGGGTACCCGTTTCAATGAAAAACGCATGGTAGTTTGTCAGGTCGGGCCCGATATTTCCGGCGCCTTTGGCCCCTTCGATATTGTGGCAGGCGACACAGTTGCCGTACTGCTTCGGCGAGCCGTTTGCATTCTTTTTTGACAGGCCTGCCGGCAGTTTGCCTTTGGCTTTTTCTCCATTGAGGTTATGGAAAATGTATGCGCCCCGGGCGATCGCGTCCTTGTCGTCCGTGATACACCCCGCCGGCATCGTGTAGGCCTTAGCCGGGCCGAACAGATCCTTCTGGATGATCGACGCCGCTTCGGGCCGCTCGATGGCATCGGACAGGTTGGCGGCGAACGCTACACCCAGACCGATGGTCGTACTGAGTAACAGCCATCTCTTCATCGTATTTCTCCTTTTGGGCACCTCTAAAAACCCTGCATGGTCTCAGCGCCACAGAGAAAAGTCATAATCAAGGCGACGCTTTGAAGGCCTAGCCGTAGCTAAGCCGAAAAGCGGCAACGCCGAGTATGGCTTTTCTCTGTGGCGCCCTGCGGGAGAGCTTTTGAAGCACGATCTTTCCTCCGTTTTCGTCTTGACTTAGCTTTGGCTAGGCCTGAAACGAAAACAAAGAAAACCTCATACTTCAAAAGCCCTCTGGGGTCCATGCAGGGTTTTTAGAGGTGCCCTTGACTTGGTTTCGAAGATTGTAACGGTGCAATGTAAAAACAATGTAAAAAAGTATAAAGATTTTTGATGCGGAGAGAAAAAGTTCCTATTAGCAGATCAAATAGCAGGATTTTGGCAGAGATGGGGCGGGAAAACGTAGGTAAATGTGCTTCCCTGTTGGGGTACGGAAGAGACCTCCAGGGTGATGCCGGTCTCCTCCATGATCGCCTTGACGATGTTGAGCCCGATACCAAAACCGCCCTTGCCGGTCTCCTCGCGGTAGTAGCGTTCAAAGATCTTTTCGGTGTTTTCGATCCCCAGCCCGTAATCCCTGAAGGTCAGTTCGCAGCGGTGGTCGTACCGTTTCAGGGCAACCTCGACAATGCTGTTCTCGTGGGAGTACTTGATGGCGTTGGAGATGTTGTTGTCGATGATGCGCTGCAGCTGGGTCTGGTTGAAGTGCAGGATCACCCCTTCATCGATCTCGGAGGCGATGGTGATCCCTTTCATGGCGGCGACCTCGTTAAAATAGAGGATGCGCTCGCGCACGAAGGCGCTGACGTCGATCTCCTCGTATTCGAAAACGATCTGCTTGTTCTTGATGAGGTACTCCATGTCGTTATAGATGTTCGAGAGGGTCTTCGACGCGGCTTTGATACGCTGCAGGTATTTGCTCTGGGGGTGCTTGCGGTTGTAGAGATCGATGTTGATGTTGATGATGGAGAGGGGGGTGTTGATCTCGTGGACGGTATCTTTGATAAAGTTGTCCAGCTTCTGGTTGACGCGTTTGAACGGCAGGGCAAAACGCTGCAGGACAAGGAGCGAAAGGAAAAAGACGAGGACGACGATGGCGATGAGGATCGTCGCGACGCGCTCGTAGACGGGCGCGTAGGTGAGGTGGTTGCCGACGATGAGGTACTCCGCCCCGAAATAGCGCTCCCGGGGGAGGGGGATGATGAGGTAGGCGCTGTGACTCTCGTCGATGTGGTACCCGGCGGCAAAGTGTTCCATCGGAAAATCGATGAGGGTGAAGATCGGCTTGAAGTGCAGGTCGTAAAGCCCCGAGACGATCCGCTTGAAGCGGGGGTACTCGAAGTAGCTTTCACGGTTTTCGTCGTACTCCTCCATGGCGCTGATGACACGGGCGGCGTGCTGCTTGAGCATCAGTTCGTTCTGGATCCCGTGGATCTGTTTCATATAGACGGTGTAGACATAAAGCGGCGCGAGGAGGATCACCGTGATCAGCGCCGTGTAGAGCACCGCGTTTTTGAGGGCGTACTGATTATCTTTCAATGATATACCCTATGCCGCGGCGATTTTTGATGATGTCCGCGGGGAGTTTTTTGCGCAGGTTGTTGATCTGGACCCGGATGTTGGCGGGGTCGACGTATTCGCCCCACACTTCGTCCTGGAACATCGCCATGGAGACGGCCTGGTTCGTATGGCGCAGCAGGACCTCCAGGATATCGTTCTCCGTCTTGCTCAGTGTGATCGGTTCTTCCTTGTAGCTCAGCTGCATCCGTTTCGTGTCGTAGCGCAGATCCGGGGCGAGCTCGATCGCTTCACTGTGCTTATAGTAGTAGCTGCGCAGCGCATGCTCGATGCGCAGCTGCAGTTCGGTAAGGTCAAAGGGTTTACGGATGTAGTCGCAGCAGCCGCGCTTGTACCCCTCTTCAAGGTCCTTGGTCTGGGTCCGGGCGGTAATGAAGATGGCCGGGGTCTCGTTGCCCTCGGCGCGCAGGGTTTTGAGCAGTTCGAATCCACTGAGGCCGGGGACGTTGACATCGAACAAGAAAAGGTCGAAATGGGTCGCGCAGGCGGCGTCGAAAGCGTCGTCGCCGTTGGCGTAGGTCTCGACGTTGAAATCAAGATCCTCCAGGAACTCCTCGATACTGACGCGCAGCGCGTATTCGTCTTCCAGCAGCAGAATCTTCATCGTATCTCTCCTTCAATCTTCCGGGCGAGCTTGTAGTGGAGCATCAGGGCGATCAGCTCCTCTTTGGTGTAGGTGGAGAGCACGTCGCGCGCCTCCTCCATAAAGAGTTCCCGGTCTTCTTCGGGAACGGTGTCCTTGAGCGAGAGCAGGGCTTTGTCGTATCCGCTGTGGTAGACCTTGTTGTCATACTGCTCCTTTTTAACGATGTCGTAGAGGTTGTTCCGCGAGAACGCGAGCAGGAAAGAGAGGTCCTCCCCGCTGCGGGCAAAGTGTTCGATGCTCTGTTTCGGCATGACGAAGACGAAGGCGCCGATGGTCTCACCGTCGCCGTTGCGCATCGGCTCGAAGAAGATGTACTTGTTCTCCCGCAGCATGATCCGTTCTTTACGCAGCTGTTTCATGTCCAGGCGCTGCAGGACCTTGAGGTTGATGTTGTTGTAGCGGCGGTTGCCGACGAGGTACCAGGCGACCGAAGGGTTGTTCTGCATCAGTACGGCGGTGTTGTAGTAGCTGTCGTCGAGCAGGGCGTAGAGGTCAATCCCGAACTTGTGGAAGAAGTCGGTACTGGCGTCGAAGAACTTCAGCACTTCGACAAAGCCGATGAGCTCCCCCTCCTCGTACATGGGCACGGTTGCCTTGATCCCCAGACGCCGACCGACTTCGATGGAGGAGCGCGGTTTCTTGTGCAGCATAATCTCTTCGAGGTCGCGGCGGTAGGTATCGAGCGGCATCCCCGCAAAGAGGTTGTCGGCATCCCAGCTGCGGGCAAAGAGGCGCGAATCCGCGGTGATGATCTGAGCCCGCACGAGTTCGGAGGTGTTCTTCTGCACCGATTTGATCATCCGTTTGAGGAGGGCGAAACCCGCTTCGTCGTCATCTTCTTTGAGGGCATGCCGGAGGGAATCGTTCTCCGAGAGGATCAGCGCAAAGCGCAGGGCGTCCTCCTTCTCGTTGCGCAGCTCCGTGCGCAGGGAGAGGCTGAGCTGGTCGCTGACCTCGTCGACGACCTGCCACGCAACCTCCCGGTTGAAGACTTCTATGGTCATAATCAGTAAGAGAATGATGAGAAAGAAAGGAACGGCGAAGAGCAGGTTGTTTCTGGAAAATAGCTTCAAAGGGTATCGGCTCCTTGGATCACCGATTATATCAAAATGTTATTACACTGTTCAAGAGGCATGAGGCCCTTCTTGAACGTGCCGGGCAGAAGCGTAACAGCGGTGTGGCACCGCGCGTCGCGTTTACTGGATCTTGATGTAGGCGAACCCGTCGCGCTGGTCGTCAATGACCTTGACGATGCCGCCGGGGGTGATCTCCACGTTGTCGGCGATCTGTTCCGCCTTGACGTTCTTCTTGTCCATGGTGTTCTGACAGGCGAAAAAGGTAATGTTGTCGCCGCCGAGCAGCTTGAGGCCGTTAAAGCGTTTGCGTGTCCCTTCCCCCGTCGGTCCGCCGTGTTCCAGGTAGGGCTTGGCCGCGAAGCCGGTCCCTTTGAAGTCCTTCATGAAGTACTGAAGGCACGGCCCCAGTGCGACGACGTCGATCTCGTACTGGATCAGGTTCTTCTCGTAATATTTTACGGCGTTATTAAGCGTGTTCAGCATGAGGTGGACCCTCTGCACATCGGGGAAGTCGCACTGGTAGACGACCTTGACGACGTCATCGTCGTCATCGGCCCAGACCGTTGGTACGAAAAGGGTGAGCGCCAGTGCCGCTATCATCCGTGTAATCGAAATGTATTTCATGTTTTCTCCTTTTAAAAAGCTGCGGTGAGCTGGATGGCGAGGCGATCGCCCATATTGTCCAGAACATTCTGCGCCGCAGCGTTGCCCGGTGCTTTCGCATCGCGGATCATGTAGTTGAAATCGATCCGCGTCGGGCCGCGGAAGCGATAGGAACATCCCAGGGTGATGGTCTGGAAGTCGCGTTCGCCCTTGGAGTCGTTGGTCAGGCGGTTCATAAAGTCATAGCGGCCGAAGACCTCGAACTGCTTGGGAAAGAGCTCGTACTGCAGGTTGAGATAGCCGCCTTCGGCCTTGTTCTCGGTGCCGACGGCAAACTGCAACTGCCACTCTTCCTGATAGGGGTCAGGGTCTGTGTCCTTGGCGCCCGTATAGATCATGCCTTCGGCCCACATATATTCCGCTTCCGCCCGCAGGCCGTTCTCGTAGTAGGAGAAGCCGATGCCATAGCGTTTACGGTCGTGCTTGACGGGCGTGGTCGTGCCGTTGGCGTCGGTGGAGTAGAGCCGACGCTTGCCGGTCTGCCCCCAGACAAAGAACTTAAGGGCTTCGGTGTAGAAGCCTTTGCCGGCGCCGAAGTCGTCTTCGAGGGCCAGATAGCCGTAATGGGTCGCCTGGTGGTCCGAAGCGTTGTGGGAAATCCCCGTACCGTTGCCGTACATGTAGGCGTAACTGAGCGTCCACCCCTGACCGAGCGCAAAGGTGTCGAAGAGCTCGATGCCCATGTCCCGGAACGCGGCGATCGGACGTGTGACGTCGGTGCTGGTGTAGTGCACCGTCGAAGCGCCGCCGGCCGCTTTGCCGGTCTGTGCGGTACCGACATTGGTCACTTGGCGTTCGAGCAGCTGCTGGTTCGTCATCGTGGTGAACTCGATATAGGGGGAGACGAAGACGGCGCGCAGCCCCTCTTCGCTGCCGGGGGTTTTAAACATACCGATGCGCGCATTAAGCCCCGGGACGTGGCGGAGTGTCACCGACGCGTCGGTGAAGTAGGTGGCGGTGTCATGCCCGGCGAGATTGTTGACGGCATTATTGCCGAACTCCGTCATGAAAAAATAGTTGACTTTGTTGTCGTTGTCGGCCATGCCGCGCGCGGCGAGTCTGGCGCGAAAAAGGCTGAACCCCTCCTGGTCGGCCAGATTGGGGTTCAACAACGAGAACGGGGTTTTGTTCCCGCCGTTCGGGTCGATGAAGACGTCGCCGTAATCCTGCTTATAGTTGGCCTGGATAAAGCCCCAGACGACGGGCATCTTGTTGCGATAGGGCACGACAACCCCTTTGGGCGCGACGTTGTCGGGCTGCGTTCCCTGCAGCATCAGCCAGTTGGCCGCCTCCAGCGACATAGCGCTTAAAAGCAATACTATTATTCCTGCTACTCCCCTGAAAAAGGGGCGTATTAAACCGTTTTCTTGCGTGGGCATTTCCCATCCTTTTGATTTGAATGGGCACGATGATAGAACCGGAGTGTAAAATTAATATAAAAATTTCGAATATTGTTGATATTTTTGTGATTAACTTTTGTTATAGGAGTTGGCAGAAGGTTGGGGCGGTCCTATTTGTACATAAGAATGGCAGTACAGCATTGTTCGGGCAAGTGTGACTGAATGTCACCCTTGATTTTGCAATGGTGGACTATTGATTTGAGGCCTTCGGCAGTGCTACGCACATCGCTTGCGGTTTGTCTTGCTGTGCTCCGGAATTCCGCTGCGCTGCATCGTTCGGGCAAGCGTGACATTCAGTCACCCTTGATTATGCAATGGTAAACTTTTGATTTCAAGCCTGCGCTGGTCCTTTGGACAACAGCTTCGGTTTCGCTCGCCGAAACGCCAAGCAGTTGGCGTTTCTTTATGGCGAGCTCACATCCAATCGATCAGTTTGGTGACCTCGTCGACGGGGTAGCACTTCACGCCGTGGCTCTGCTGGGGCTTTTTGGCCACCAGCGCCTTGGTGATGCCGTGCATGGCGAGTTCGCGCAGGCGGGTGTCGAGCTGGAAGACTTCGCGCACGTCCCCCACCAGCGAGACCTCGCCGATGAAGACGGTCTCCTTGGAGACGGTACGGTCTCGGAAGCTGCTGATGATGGCAGCGAGCACGGCGAGATCGGCGGCGGTCTCGTTGATCTTGATGCCGCCGGTGATGTTGATGAAAACGTCGTAGGAGTTCAGCGGCAGCTCCAGCTTGCGCTCCAGCAGCGCCAGGAGCATATTGAGGCGGTTGGTGTCGAACCCCGTGGCCTGGCGCTTGGGGTTGGAGGCGTGGGAGTCGCTGACCAGGGCCTGCACCTCCAGGATGAGCGGGCGCGACCCCTCCATAACGACGGTAAGGGCCGAACCGCTCTGGTCCCGGGTTTTGTCAAAGAAGCGCGACCCGATATCCTTGGCGCTGACGAGTCCCTCGTTGCGCATCTCGAACACGCCGATCTCGCTGGTGGGGCCGAAGCGGTTTTTGAACCCGCGCAGGATCCGCAGCTCCTGGGCGCTGTCGCCTTCGAAGTAGAGGACGGTGTCGACCATATGCTCCAGCACCCGCGGTCCGGCGATGGAACCCTCTTTGGTGATGTGGCCGATGATGAACACGGCGATGCGCCGCTCCTTGGCGAGGCGCATCAGCTCGAAGGTGATCTGGCGGACCTGGGTGACGGAGCCGGGAGCCGAGGTGACCGCTTCGCTGTAGAGCGTCTGGATGGAGTCGACGATGAGGCACTCGTAGCTGCGGTGGGCCAGTTCTGCGAGCACCTGTTCCAGGCGGATTTCGCTGAGGAGGTAGAGGTTGTCGGCGTTGGCGTCAAGACGGTTGGCACGCAGCTTGACCTGCCCTTCGCTCTCCTCGCCGGTGACGTAGAGGGTGTTGCGGCCCCCCTTGGCGATGTTGGCGCCGATCTTGAGCAGCAGGGTGGATTTGCCCACACCGGGGCTGCCGCCGATAAGGGTCAGCGACCCGGGGACGACCCCGCCGCCGAGGACCATGTCCAGCTCGATGTCGTCGGAGCTGAAGCGCTCCACCTCGGTGTGGGCGATCTCGTTGATGGGCTGCGCCTTGGCTTTGCCGGTGACGGAGGAGGCGGTCTGTTTGAGCACCTCCTGCTGCTGTTCGCTCAGCTCGACAAGGGAGTCCCAGGTGCCGCAGTTGGGGCATTTGCCCATCCATTTGGCCGAGGTGAAACCGCAGTGCTGGCATTCGAAGAGGGATTTTTTCTTGGCCACGGTGCCTCCGTATATCCGTATTGTGTGGGAAAGCATAGCATACCGCCGGCAGCAGCGGTTATACTATGACGCTGAGAAAGAATTACGCCTGGGATTCTGCTTCGAAGATCGGGTCGAGGAATCCGTCGATGAACTCGAACTTGTTGAAGGGAACGAGGTCGTCGGGCTGTTCGCCGACGCCGACGAAGAAGATGGGCAGACGCAGCGCGTAGGCGATGGAGAAGATCGATCCCCCTTTGGCCGTACCGTCGAGCTTGGTGATGATGATGCCGTCGACATCGACCATCTCGTTGAACGCCTTGGCCTGGGCAATGGCGGAATTGCCCTGGGTGCCGTCGATGATGAGGATCTTGCGGTGCGGGGCGCCGGCATGGGCCTTGTCGCAGATGCGGACGATCTTCTTGAGCTCCTCGGAGAGGTTCGTCTGGGTGTGGAGCCGTCCCGCCGTATCGATGATGACATGCTCGAAACCGCGGGCTTTGGCCGATTCAATGGCGTCGTAGGCGACGGCGGAGGGGTCGTGCCCCTGGCGCGATGAGACGATGGGCACGCCCAGGCGGTCGGCCCAGCGGGTCAGCTGCTCGATCGCTGCGGCGCGGAACGTGTCGGAAGCCCCGAGCAAAACCCGCTCCCCCGCGTTCATGTAGTGCTGCGTCAGTTTGGCGATCGTCGTCGTTTTCCCGGCGCCGTTGACCCCGATGATGAGGTCGACAAAGGGTTTCTCGTGTTCGGGTTTCTCGTAGTTGGCCCAGGCGAGGGTCGCGATCAGCTTCGATTCGAGCTGTTCGCGCGTGACTTCGTCGGTGTAGAGCTCGCGCATGATGATCTCGATGAGATCGTATTCGACGTCGGCTTCGAGGAGAATATCCTCGAGCTCATCCTTGGGAATACGTTTGCGTTTTTTCGGGGCGACGCTTTTCATCGCCTCCGCGGTCTTCTGCAGCCCTTTTTTGAAAAAACCGAGCATTGTCTATTGCGCCTCCGCCAGGGTTTTCAGGTCGGATTCGAGCATCTCTTCGGGAACGAGTCCCGAGTAGTATTTGACGAAACGGCCGTTTTTATAGACCACCATGAGGGGGATGGGGAAGTCCTGCCCGACGCCGATGGCGCCGGCGACGGCGCGGGAGAACTTCTGGTTGTCGGGAGAGTTCACGAGGCTGTACTTTATGCCGATATCCTCCGCGAAACGCTGGTAATAGGCGTTGTCGTTCCCCTCTTCGATCGTCACGCCGATGATTTTGATCTTGCCCGCCAGTTTTTTCTGCAGGCTGCTCAGGTGCGGGGCCTCGGCGCGGCAGGGCGGACACCAGGTGGCGAAGATGTCGTAGACGACCACCGGTTCGGGGACGCCGCTGATCCGGAAGTCCGCTCCGGATTTGGTTACTTCGTAGGCAGAACCGTTGATATCGTTGAGCGTGTAAACGGTTTTGGCGATCAGCGCATCCGCGTCGCCGCCCTGCGCGTCTTTGCTGTCGCTGCAGCCGCCGAGCATCAGCAGCGCGACAAGTGCGGTTATCGTGAACTGTTTTACCATCATTTCCATACCTGTTTGTTAAAATGGCCGATATTATAACCCATCTCCGGTAAAGCCCCATTATCCGGGCAGAAGGGGGTGGTTTCAAGCGAGGTGCTTCATGACGAAAGCCGCATTCCGTGACATCTGCCTGAACAAGCAGCGGTCGGTCTGGGAACATAACCGCCTGGAGCGGGACAAACGGCTCTGCGACGCCCTCTACGCGGAAGTACGAGCAAGCGGCGGGAAAGACATTCTGCTCTTCTGGCCGCTGGGGAGCGAGCCGGACCTTCGGCCGCTGCTGCACAGGCTGCGCCGGGAGGGGTGGAACGTCTATCTGCCTTTTATGGTCGGTGCAAGCTTCCTGATGGTACCATTTAGATACCCGATGTTCCGTAAAAATTTTGGGATTTACGAGCCGGGATTCAGTAATAGAAAAATTAAAAAGATTGATATAGCTGTGGTGCCAGCCGTCGGGGTTGACGCACAGGCACGCCGCATCGGATTCGGTAAAGGGATGTACGACCGTTTCTTTGCCCGATTGAACAGAAAACCAAAAACGATCTTTGTTCAACTCGAAGAGTGTATGACAAACGAGAAAATTTGCGATGATTACGATGTTTCGGCTGATGTGCTATTGACACCGTCGGCCCGCTATGAAGCAGCGGGGACGATACATGATAAACGAAATACTCTCAGGAGGCGCGATCGCCACTATTAGCGGTGTGGTGGGATTTTTCATTTCGAAAAAGATCACGAGCGCTCACCTCGATTTTTATACCGAACAGGCGAAAGCCAAAGCCAAAACCATTGAAAAAGAGGCGGAGGCGCTGCTGGTAGGCGCTTCGGAAAGGGCGCGCAAAACGGAAGAACGGGCGGAAAACCGCTACGAGGAGGCCGTGCGCCGCGCCGAGCATGACCTCGCCGAGCGCGAGTCGACCATGTCCCGCCGCGAAAAGGACCTGGAGCGTTTTGTCCGCCAGGAGCGCGAGGCGGTCGAACATGAGCTCAAGGTGGCCGGCAGCAAACGGCTGGCCGTCGAGCGCCGCGAGAAGGCGCTGATCCAGCTGCAAAACGATTTTGAGCGCCGTACAGACGAGGCGATCCGTGCCGTCGAACGCAGTGCCGGGATGACGAAGGACGAGGCGCGCCAGCTGCTGCTCTCTCAGGTGGAGGCGCGTTCGCGCGACGAGATCGCCCACATCGTGCGCCGCTACGAGACCGAAGCGAGGGAACAGGCCGAACGCCACGCGAACTTCCTGCTGGCCCAGGCGACGAGCCGCTTTGCGGGCACTTTCGCCTCGGAGCGCCTGATCAGCGTGGTGCATCTGGACGATGATGAACTCAAAGGGCGCATCATCGGCAAGGAGGGGCGCAACATCAAGGCCTTGGAGATGGTGCTCGGCGTCGATATCATTATCGACGAAACGCCCAAGGAGATCGTGGTGAGCAGCTTCAACCTCTACCGCCGCGCCATCGCCACGCGGACCCTGGAGCTGCTGATCGAGGACGGGCGGATCCAGCCCGCAAGGATCGAGGAGATCCATGCCAAGGTGACGGCGGAGTACGAGGAGAAGATCCTGCACGAGGGCGAAGAGGTCGTTTTCGAGACCGGCGTCGGCCCGATGCACCCGGAGCTGATGAAGCTGATCGGGCGGCTGCGCTACCGTGCCAGTTATGGTCAGAACGCCCTGGCGCACACCCTTGAAGTCGCCAACATGGCGGGGATCATCGCCGCGGAACTCGGCGGGGACCCGAAGATGGCCAAAAGGGCAGGGTTGCTGCATGATATCGGCAAGGCGCTGACCCATGAGCACGAGGGGAGCCACGTGGACCTGGGGGCCGAAGTGTGCCGACGTTATGACGAGGATACCATTGTCATCAACGCGATCTTCGCCCACCACGGCCAGCAGGAGATGGACTCCATCGAGTGCGCCGCCGTCTGCGCCGCCGACGCCCTCTCCGCCGCCCGGCCGGGGGCACGCCGCGAGGTGCTCGAGAGCTTCCTAAAACGGGTGACGGAGATCGAAGAGATCGCATCGCGCCACCCCGGCGTACGGCAGGCCTACGCCATCAACGCCGGCCGGGAAGTCCGTGTTATCGTCAATGCCGAAGTCGTCAGCGACGACGAGACGGCGCTGCTGGCCAAGGAGATCGCCGACGAGATCGCCCAGAGTGTGAGCTACCCGGGGGAGATCAAGGTGAATGTCATTCGCGAGCTTCGCAGCGTGGAGTACGCACGCTGAAGCACGATAACTGTGTCTGTTTCTTAAACAGAATACGTTAGTAAATAGTGTTAGAATGCCCGCTGCATTTTAAGATCGGTTTTTAGAGAACCGAATGACGCCAAGGAACGTATTGATGGATAAAGCACAGACGCTTGAACAGCTCAGCGCAGCTAAAAAAGCGCATATCAAATGGGTCAACCGTGCGAAAGCCCTCGTCGGGGGGCTCCCCGTCGAAAAGGACGCCATTCCCGTCGACAGCACCGACTGCCAGTTCGGCCAGTGGTTTTACGGCGAGGGACAGAAGCTAAATGCGATACCCGGCATGGACCGCCTCAGTACGATCGAAACCCTGCACTTTACCCTGCACGATACCTATCTGAAGATTTTCAAACTCTATTTCGGGGAGATGAACCGCTCTTTTTTCAGCAAACTCTTCAATATGAAGCCGAAGATATCCGACAGTGACAAGGAGCTGGCCAAGGAGTATTTTCAGCAGCTCGAAGGGGTCTCTAAGCAGCTGCTGGATGAGATCGGTCGGCTGGAGCGGCGACTCAACGCGATGAGCGCGGAGAGCTTCGAAGAGAAGTAGTCGGGTTTTAGTGCTTGACGGTGACGACAACCGCGCCGCGGAGGTCGTTCATACGGTAGCCCGTCGCTTTGTCTTCGGGGTAGCGTTCGCGGATCGCTTTGGCGAGCTCCGGCAGTTTGTCGATGTCGCCGTGGCATTTGAGGCAGGCCTCTTTGTTGATCAGCAGCGGCTTGTAGTATTTGTAGACACCGTCCCCGACGACTTCGACGACGTCGTCGGGCAGCACGACGCCGTTAGCCTGCAGGGTCTGGAGGGATTCGAGGATCGCTTTTTCGTTTCCCTGGGGCGCATTGGCCGGGTTGCGGTACTGGAGGCTGATCCGTTTGACGCTGACGTCGGAACCCATGGATTGGTCGATGACTTCGGTCAGGGTGTAGGCGTGGTCGCTGCAGAATCCGAAGGCCTCCATCGGGCCGCCGGATTTGAGATGCTTCTGGAGGTTGCCGCCGAGACTTTTGAGCAGGGCGGCTGCCGCTTTCTGGCCGGTGGCTTTGACTGCGGCGATCTCCTCGGGTTTGCTTTCATAGGGATTGGCCAAGAGGGCCGCGGCCAGCAGGGTCGTAGATAACAATATTTTTTTCATCGATAAATCCTCCAATTATGTATTTGGCGCCATTCTAACGTTTTTTCTCCCAATGCGCGTGCTTCGTTCGCGATTCAGGTGGCGTAGAGCTGCGCGACTTCCATCTCGTTGATATCGGAATCGTCATAGGGATCGGTATGGATAAAGGGATGGACCCGGTCGTTGGGGAAGAGCATCCGCATCATGCTCTCCACCTGATCGCTGACCTTGTGGGCGTCGAGCAGGGAGGTCGCGTCGTCAAAGACGAGATGGACGGAAACAAAGATGTCGCTGCCCGCTCGCCGGGTCTGGAGGTGGTGGTGGCCGTTGATCTTCTGCAGCCGGTTGAGCATCGTCGTGATGCGGGCAATCTCCTCCTTGCTCAGTGAGACGTCGAGGAGCATCATCAGCCCCTCTTTGAGAATAGGGAAGGCGGAGGTGATCATGTAGATCGCGATCCCGATACCCAGCAGCGGGTCGATCAGTTCGAAACCGCTGAAGTGGATGATGCCCAAAGAGAGGAGGATAGCGCCGTTGGTGAAGAGGTCGGTCTTGTAGTGCAGCGCGTCGGCGCGAATGACGAGGTTGTTGTTCTTCTTCGCGACGTGGTTCAAAAAGAGGACCAGCGCGCCGGTGAGGATGATCGAGAAGAGCATGACGCCCATCGAGGCCTCTATGTACTCGATCGCCCGCGGCGTGATGATCTTGTCGATGGCGCTGTAAAGGATGAAGAGCCCCGAGATGGAGATGATGGTCCCTTCGACAACGGAGGCGACCGCTTCAAGTTTGCCCAGCCCGAAGTTGAAGTTCTCATCGGGTTTGCGCTCGGACTGGTGCAGGGCGAAAAAGTTGAAGATGGAGACCGAAAGGTCCAGCAGGGAGTCGATCGCGGACGCCAGAACGGCAACGGAGCCGCTGATGATCCCGATGGCCAGTTTGAAAAGGACGAGGATACCCGCCGTGGTGCTGGAGATTAAGGTCGCTTTTTTCTCGATACGCATGAGGCCGATTTTAGCGAAAGATGGCTAAAATGCGTCTCATAAGGGCCAAGTGAGCAAGGAGTTACAATGCAGTTACCCCAGATTTCAATTCCACTGACACTGCCGTTCGAGGTGCCGACGATGCTGCACCCGGTTATCATCCATTTTGCGCTCGTTCTGCCGGTGATCGTCCTGCTGATCGAGTTGGCTAACCTGGGCTTTAAGCGCCGCGCCCTCAGTCTGACGTCTCTGGGACTGCTGCTGCTCTCCCTGATCTTCTTTGTCGCCGCCTACTACACGGGGAAAGCGGACGGGGGCGAAGCCTTCGACCTGCTCGGTACCGGGGCGCGAGAAGCGCTGGGTGCGCATAAAATGCTCGGGACCTATCTCGTCTACGCGCTGCTGATACCGATCGCTTTCAAACTGGCGGCGATGCTGCTGGCACAGAAGTGGGCCCGCGGGGCACTGATCGTGACGCTGATCATGCTGATCAGCTTTATGGTCAAACAGGGATATGACGGCGGCGAACTCGTCTACCGCTACGGAGTCAACGTTTCGGCGGTCACGGAGGCAGAGGAGGCGGCATCCGACCTCCGTGATGATCTGGCGGATATGAACGAGACGGTTGCGGAGCAGGCCGCGGAGATCGAAACCCTCAAGGTGCAGATCGCGGCGATGCAGCAGCAGGCCGGCGAGAGCTTCGGACAGAAGGTCGACAAGGCGGTAACGGACGCCGTCTCCAAAGTGAAGAAGATCTTCAGTGAGGACAACGCTACCAAAGCGGCGCCGCAGGAGGAGAAGGCGCCTTCATCCGAGGCGAACGGGACCATTTGAACGTGACACTCTCCCCCCTCGAGGCCATCCGCCGCGAGCGCGAAGCGTGGATGGGATGGAAAAACATCGCTCCGCTGCGTGAAGCCCTCGCAGCCCTCCCGGAGATCGAGACCGTCTGCAGCCTCGGCGATACGGTGGCCCTGACGACGGAAGCCGAAATCGACCATGCCCAGGTCGAACGGGTCGCGCGGATGCTGATGCCGTGGCGCAAAGGGCCCTTCGATCTCTTCGGCCTCTTCATCGATACCGAGTGGCAGAGTTTTATGAAATACAACCTGCTGCGACCCCACTTTAACCTGCAGGGGAAGCGGGTCGCGGACATCGGCTGCAACAACGGCTACTACCTTTTCCGTATGCAGGAGGATGCCCCGGCGAAGCTGGTGGGGTTCGACCCCTCTGCACTCTACAAGACCCAGTTCGATTTTATCAACCATTTCGTCAAGACGGAGATCGTCTATGAACTGCTGGGAGTAGAGCACCTGCCGCTGTACGAGGAGAAGTTCGATACGATCTTCTGCCTGGGGGTGCTCTATCACCGCAGCGACCCCGTCGCGATGCTCAAACAGCTTTATAAAGGGCTGGGCAGCAGCGGGGAGGTCTACCTCGACACCTTTATGATCGACGGGGAGGAGGAGATCTGCCTGACGCCGGCGGGCGCGTACTCGAAGATCCCCAACATCTACTTTGTCCCGACGATCCCCGCGCTGCGGAACTGGTGCCTCCGGGCGGGCTTTAGTGGCTTCGAGGTACTGGAGACCTCCGTGACGACACCGGAGGAGCAGCGCAAAACGGCATGGATAGAGGGGCAGAGCCTGGAGGACTTCCTGGACCCGGAAGACCCGGCAAAGACCGTCGAGGGGTATCCCGCCCCCAAACGGGTTTATGTACGACTGACCAAGGAGCCCAAAGCATGATACTCAACACCCATCTGAAGATAAACAACGGCCTCTGCGGAACGGTCATCACTCTCGAAGAGGGGTATGCGGCGGTGGAACTGGAGACGACGCCGGCAATGGCGGCGGATGACAAAGGGCTGGTGCACGGCGGCTTTATTTTCGGCGCGGCCGACTATGCGGCGATGGCTGCCGTGAATGAACCGACCGTCGTTTTGGCGGGGAGCAGTTGCCGTTTTTTGGCCCCCTCACAAGTCGGAGAAACACTGCTTTTCAAAGCGGAATGCCTCGAGAATGACGGCAAAAAATATCAGATAACGGTTAACGCATATTGCGGCGAAACCAAGGTGTTTTCGGGGGAGTTTACGGCCGTAGTACTGCCAGCTCACGTACTGGGATGAGCTGTTTTTACACAGTTTTTGTATAAAAAATTCAAAAAAGTTGGATTTCCACTAAGTTATTTAATTTTTTGATAGTACAATTTTATCACATTGTTAACTAAGGAGTAGTAAGTTGAAAAACGTAATGACAGTGATTGCAGCCTTCTTCATCGCGATGATGGTGAGCGGATGTGCGACGATGCATATGGGTTGGACTGCGGTAACACAGCAGTATAAACTGGACGACGGCGCGATGGAAGCGTACGACAACATGTTCACCAAAGTCACCGAGTACGGCGACCCGGCAAGAGCGATGATGCAGGAGTGGAAAGTCAACGCCGACATTCCGAACGATGACGTTGCCGAGACGATCAAGTCCCTTGCGGAAGAGTACAACATGCGTGTCACGGGTGACATCAAGATGTATACAAAAGACGATGCGAAACCGGACGAAGTGAAGCATGCGCGCATCTTCTCACTCTGTAGCCTTCCGATCGCGAAAGTGTTCCTGAACCACTCCCGTTATTACGGCGGTTTCATGCCGTGCCGCATCATGCTGGTTGAATACGGTAACGGTGACCGCTGGCTCGTCAGCATGGATATGACCCTCGCCATCCACGGCGGTTACCCGCTGCCGGACGATATGCTCGCGATGGCACTCTCCGTCAAAAAAGCGATGGACGAAGTCCCGGCGCGCGCTGCGATCGGCGATTTTTAAGAATCCCTTTTCTTCCATCGGGGCGTGCCGAGGCACGTCCCACCCCTCTGTAACTCCCCCTAAGCCGTTTTAGCTATAATCTTTCCTTACAAAAACAACGTTATCGCAAGGGTTTTATGTCGTGCTACACAGCGAGATTGATGCAGTTCTCAACAGCAAAGACCGCCTGCTGACCGAGGTCTATTTCGACCTGCAGCGCCGTTTCGAGGAGAAATACGGCAGCGATACGGTCGTCTTTATGGAGATCGGTACTTTCTATGAAGTCTATGAGGTCAACAATGACGACATGCAGGTGGGCAAGGCCAAAGAGATGGCCGAACTGCTCAATATCCAGCTGACCAAGAAGAACAAGAACATTGCCGAAAACAGCGTCAAGAACCCCTTCCTTGCCGGCGTACCCTCCGTCTCCTTTGAGCGCTACCTGAATCGTCTGATCCAGGAGCAACGCTACACGATCATCGTCATCCGCCAGAAGGGGGTGCCGCCGAAACTCAGCCGTTACATCGGCCAGATCATCTCCCCGGGCACGAACTTCGACCACACCGTCGACAACGACGACAACTACATCGTCTCCCTGCTGATCGACCGCCACAAGGAGATCTACAGTGTCGGCTACGCGGCAATCGACGTCACGACGGGAAAGACCTGGCTTTACGAGACTTATGGCACGAGCGAAGACCCCACCTACGCCCTGGACGAGATCTTCAATCTGCTCAATATCTACCGCACCACGGAGGTGGTGCTGACCTTCCTGGAGGGGGTGGAGAACCAGAAAGAGGTGATCCGATACCTCGAGATCAGCGAGCACTATGCCTACAGCGTCAACCACGAGCGCCCCAAGATCGACTACCAGAATGAGCTGTTCCAGAACGTCTACCAGATCCAGTCCCTGCTGTCGCCCATCGAGCACCTCGACCTGGAGCGGCACCCCTTCGTTTCCGAGGCGCTCTCATCGCTGGTGCACTTTGTCATCGAACACGATTACCACATCATCCAAAAGCTCGCCCGCCCGAAGATGATCGACAACACGCGCTACATGTACCTCGGCAACAATGCCCTGGAGCAGCTGGCGGTCCTCTCCAAAGACCGCAGCGACATGACGCTGCTCAAACTCATCGACAAGAGCGTCACGGCCATCGGCAAGCGCCTGCTGAAAGAGCGCCTGCTCAACCCCATCCAGGAACGCGGCGAGCTTGAGCGCCGCTACGGTCTGATCGACCGGGTGATGCCGCACGTGCGGATGCTCGGCGACGCCCTGCGGGGGGTCTACGACCTCGAACGCCTGCACCGCCGGATCGCCCTGGCGCGGCTGCACCCCTTCGAGATGAACTATGTCCACGCGTCGCTCGTCGGCATCCGCGAACTGATGGAGTTCGTCAAACGCCACAAGCTCATCAAGACCCCCTTCAGCGAGCAGGAGGTCGATACCTTTATCCGCGACATCGAGCAGAGCATCGACCTGGAGGTGTCGCGCCGCTTCACCGTCAGCACCGTCGACGACAACTTCCTGCGCCGGGGGGTCGACGTGCAGGTGGATGCGCTGGTGGACGAAAACGCCCGGATGCTGCAGCACTTCGCGATCATCATGGACGCGATGGAGCGGATGCTCGGCGAGCAGGGGGCGGCTGCGGGCAGCGGCGGCTACGTCTCCCTGGGGGTCCTGGATAAAGAGGGGCACTACATCTCCATGAGCCGCACCCGCTGGGCGATGATCGAGAAGGAGTTCGCCTCCGGCAGCGTCGACCTGGGGGGCGAGACCGTCTGTTTCAGTGATTTCAGCGTCAAGCGGCTTACCAACAGCGTCAAGATCACCTCGGAGCTGACCGAACAGCTCTCCGACAAGATCATGCGCAACCAGGCGAAGATCATTGCCCTGGTCAAGGAGCGCTTTATTGCGCTGCAGCGCACCTTCGAGCGGCGCTATACGCTCCTGTTCGAGCGGATCATCGGCTACGTGGCCGACCTCGACGTCGCCGTCGCTTCCGCGCGGGCGGCACAGCAGTACAACTTCGCCTGCCCGACGATCGTCGACGTGCACGAGGACGAGAACTTCCTGCAGCTGATGGCGCTGCGCCACCCGCTCATCGAGATACAGGAGCGGCAGGGGGTCTACGTGCCCAATGACATCGTCATGGGCAACCGCGCCTATATGGACCTTCCCTATCCGGAGACGGTGATGCTCGATCCCGCCGTGCATGACGGGCACGAGGTCAACGGGGTGCTGCTCTACGGCATCAACTCCAGCGGGAAATCCTCGCTGATGAAGAGCATCGGGCTGGCCGTGCTGATGGCACAGGCCGGCTTCTACGTGCCGGCGTCGTCGATGAAGTTCTCCCTTTTCGAGTCGCTCTTTACCCGGATCGTCTCCCGCGACAACCTGCAAAAGGGGCTCTCTACCTTCGCCGTCGAGATGATGGAACTCAAAAACATCTTCAACCGCGCCGGGACGCGGTCGCTCATCCTCGGCGACGAGATCTCCCACGGCACCGAAACGCTTTCCGGCGTCGCCATCGTCGCCAGCGCGATCATGAAACTGGCGAAGCTGCGCTCCATTTTTCTCTTTGCGACCCACCTGCATCAACTGGCGTCGATGGAGGAGATGCGTCGGCTGGAGAACGTCGTCGACCTGCACCTGAGCGTGGAGTACGATGAGGCGCTTGACCGGCTGATCTTCAACCGTGTACTGCAGCCGGGCAGCGGCTCGAGCGTCTACGGGCTGGAGTTTGCACGCTCCTTGCATATGGACCAGGAGTTTCTGGAGGCGGCGAACCGCATCCGCAAGCGCCTCTCCAACGACTTCGACGAACTGGAGCTGCTGGTCAAAAAACGCACCAGTAAATACAACAAGGACCTCTTTGTTACCACCTGCGTCATCTGCGGGGCGAAGGCGGAGGATGTGCACCATATCGCCCACCAGTCCAGTGCGGACAGCCGCGGCTACATCGGCCATATGCCCGTCAACCACCGCCACAATCTCATCCCCCTCTGCCGGGATCACCACCGGGAGATCCATGAGGGAAAACTTGTCGTCAAAGGGTTTGTCATGACCTCCAACGGTCTGGAACTCGACGTCGAGGCACAGTTGGCCAAACCACAGGTCGTCACCGAGGAGGTCCCGGAGATCAACGAAGCCGAAGTGCCGGAACCACAGCCCGAAGCACCGGGAAAAGCGTCAATCGACATGGACGATTTTTAAGAGGATTGCCTATGGAGTTCAAGCCGCATTCGCAGGCACAGCTCAAAGCCCTTAGGGTGACGGCGGGAGCGGCCTATATGATCGAGTATCTGAACAAGGACTACTTCAATGGCGAAGAGACTGTCGAGCGGGGGAAGGGGACGGCTGTCGTCACGGCGCAGGGGATCTTTTTCAATGTCCAGGACCCCTACGGAATGGTGAAGCTTGTCATGCAGGCACGTGTGATCGCCCGCAGCTGAAGGAAGAATGTATTGGAGTGCTGGTTCCCCTCCCTCAGGAGTTGACATTGATGGCGGGAAAGCAGCTGTAAAGCGTGATCAATAACGTTTGAGTCCTTTGAGATTCTCAACGTCAGGTTGGTAGCTCAAAATTTCTTCACGATCAAGATACGCCTGTAGTTTTTGAACAGTTTGAGCATAGAACTTATTGATGGCATTTGTCAACGCAACATCTGTTGTATCAACGAGTTCATCCGGGGCAGTCATTTTTTCGATCGCCGTATTCGTTAAACCGTTACCGCCTTGGCTGGTCTGTTTGGCATAGATATAGGGCTCTGCAATATTGAAATCTGACAGATTTATTCTCCTTTTCATGAAGACTTGTCCCGTCATCGGTTCCATCATAGTGACAACGACATTACCGCCGATTTGAATAACTCCGTTTTCTTCGTAATAGAGGTCAGCATAATTTGTGTCTGTAATTTTTTTATCAATGACCAGATTGATTTTCGGGATACAGGCCAAATATACTGTCTTCTTCTCACCATAAGTCATATCGTCGAAAACGCTGTATGGCCCTTTTAATGTGAACCCTTTAGCGGTCAAGATTTCACTAATGGATGTTTCCAAAGCGCTTTTCAATCTTTGTGAATAGCCGGTCTGGAAAGCATTGCTAAAACTGTAGTTGATATTGGTACGTTGCATTTGGGCCTGCATCATGAGTGCAAGTGGAGATGCATCTCTATTTGCAGTCTGTTGAACAGCGGCATTTTTTGCAAATTCTGGGCTGACGATTGCGATTGTTTCATTAGTGGCACTCTCTCTTGCAAGAGGGACGTTCTGCAGATTGAGTGTACCAACTTCTTTTTTTACCGGAATTTTTGTGCTACAGCCTGACATGAGTGATGAAACGAGGATACCGGCGATCCCCATAGCAAACATATAGGCAAGTTTGGTTTTTACCATAAAAAAACCTCCATTTAATAATTTAAATCAACGGAAGTATATATATAAAAACTGGAAATATGCTTAAAAATATGAAAAAATAACATATAAAAATATAAATTAGATATTTATTTTGGCTTTTGGTATTTGTTTGAAACAGTACGTTCATTTTTTCTGAGGCAAGTAAAACGCTATAATCTTGCATAAATTCAAGATGCTAAGAGAGATTATCATGCGAGTATGGATGACGTTTTTAACGATACTTTTTTTATTAGGCGGCTGTACCCAGGAGACGCAGAACAAGTTCGGCCACGGGCTGCAGAACTGGACGGGAACCAATGGGGTACTCGATATCTACAGCGGCGGCAAGCTCGTGATGCGTTTTATCAAGATCGGCAAGATGAGTACGGGCAAAGGGACCGATGACGGTTCGCCGCGCCCCTTCCGCTACAGCTACGGTGTACTCGACAGCAACTTCAACTACAAAGTCGACAGCGGTGAGAAGAAGATCTATTTCGAGGTCAGCGACTACTCGACGGCGTATGTCTTCTATGAGAACCCGAAAGGCTGAGTTTGGACGTCATTGCACTCTTTAAGCACCTGATCGAACGCAAGAGCGAGACGCCCGACGACGGTGGTATCCTCGATTTCGTCGAGGGCTACCTGGACGGCTTCACCGCCGTGCGCATCGACGTCGCCGAGGTGAAAAACCTCTTTATCTACAAACGTTTCGGCGAGGGGGAACACCTCTGTTTCGCGGGACACGTTGACGTCGTCCCGGCGGGCGAGGGGTGGGACACGGACCCCTACACAGCCGTCGAGAAAGCGGGGAAGATCTACGGCCGCGGCGCGCAGGATATGAAAGCCGGTGTGTCGGCGTTCCTGCAGGCGGTCAAGGAGACCGAGGCATTCCGGGGGACCCTTTCCCTGCTGCTGACCTCCGATGAAGAGGGACCGGCGAAACACGGCACCGTGGAACTGCTCAAGTGGCTGCAGACGGAGGGGATGCTTCCCGATGCCTGCATCGTCGCCGAACCGACCTGCGAAGACGAGTTCGGCGACGCCATCAAGGTCGGCCGACGCGGCTCCATCAACGGGGTAATCGAGAAGCGGGGCAAACAGGGGCACGCCGCCTACCCGGAAAAAGCAACAAACCCCATCCACAAAGTTGCCAAGGTGCTGCACCATATGGCGGGGGTGAACCTAGACGAGGGGGATGAATATTTCAGCCCCAGCCAGTTTGTCGTGACCGACATCCGCGCGGGGATGGAGGTGACCAACGTCACGCCGGGCAAGCTGAAGATGATGTTCAATGTCCGCAACTCTACGAAGACGGCCAAGGAGGACATCGAGGCTTTTGTCCACCACTATTTCAAGGAGATGGATTATACCCTGAGCCTGGACCAGAGCGCCAAGCCCTTTGTCACCGATGCAAATACCCACATCGTGCGCACGATCGACGCTGCGATCGAGTCGGTCACGGGCCTGCGTCCCAAACACTCCACGGCGGGCGGAACTTCCGACGCCCGTTTTATTGCCGAATACGGCATCGATGTTATCGAGTTCGGGGTACGCAACGACACAATCCATGCGCCCAACGAGTGTACGACGCCCGAGCAGGTCAGGGGGCTCTGCGACGTCTTTAAAAGGGTGATCGCGACCTACTGAACCTCTACGCCCGCAGGGGCGACCCTTGCTTCGTCGGCCTGAATATACTCCAGCATCGCCTTGGCATGCTGCGAATAGCACACCAACTGCTCCTCGTCGACAAACCGGCTGTTTTTACGCTGCAGTCGCAGATAATCCTCATTATGATAGTAACTGAAGAAGACACCGCTGTAGAAGAAATGGCGACGGCCCAGCATGGCGACGACTTCGTCTATCTCCTCGATATGGTGGAGGTTGATATCGGCATACACCATTTCGCAGTGGTCGGTGTGCATCAGGTCGATCAGCTCATCGAGCGCCTCGTCATCGGGCAGCCCCTCGATAATGATGAACCCGACATTGATATAGGGGTTTAAATGGTGCGAAAGGAGCTGGCGATTGGGATTGGCCGGTCTGCTGGTCGAATTTTCCACCTTCGCGCAGCGGTAGGCGGCTTCAATCTGCCCGGCATAACGCTGCGGCAGCGAGCGGTAGCGTTTATGGGTGTCAAAGACGAGGAAGCTGATCATCGCCCCGCTGCGCAAGGAAGCCTTGATCTGGCGTTCGATCTCCGTCTGGGAAGGGACCTCGCCCAGTACGATCGCCGTTTCGCACATACCGTGTGAGAGGTTGGCCCTCTGGCTGTAGGGGTGCAGCATCAGCGCTTCGCCGTAGATGGCGTTGAGATGCATCGCCCTGGCGGTGACGATGATCGTATCGAACATGCGGTTCATGATCCCCATCTTCTTGAATTCCGGGTCGACGGCGGCTATGGCGATTTCGGCGATGTCGGCGCGGCGGGAGAGCACCAGGGCGAAATGGCCGACGACGCGCACCCCGTAGACGGCGACGATGGAAACGACTTCCCGGTCCTGGTTGAGCTGCCGGATCTTGACGGGATCGTAGAACTGGCTCTTGTAGTAGGTGTAGTGGTAGTTTTTATAGATAAGCTGGGCGATCCCCTCGGCATCCGACGCTTCGAAACGCCGGACATCGAGCCGCTGCAGGATCGTCTCCTTGTCCGGTAGTGCCGTCGAGGTTTTGCCGGTACGGATGTCATAGTTGTGCTCGAAGGCCTGGATGACGCTGAAACGTTTTCCCCTGTTCTCGAGCATGGTGAACCAGAAACGGTCGACGAGGTCATAGATGCGGTAAAAGCCCTTTTCATGCTGGGTGGTGTGGTCGACCGCCTCGCTCATGAAAGGGGTAAAATCAAAGGGGAGCCCGCTGTCCTCCACATCGATCTGCAACTGCCGGGGAGTTATGGTGAAACGGACCGTGACATCCATGTTCTCCAATTTTTCATAGGCGTGTTCGACGATGTTCTCGAGCAGCTGGTCGATCGCTTCGGAGAGCTGCTCTGGGCGATGCAGCGGCAGCAGCTGTCTCAGGTGTTTGCAGGTGTAGCGCAAGAGGCCGAAGTGGGTTTTGCTGGTGAGGCGGATTTCGATGAGGTCACGCATCGTCCATCGCTTTCAGTGCCGCGAGGGCCATGATCTTCATGCCGTAGCGCAGGGCGTCGTCGTCGACATCGAAGCGGGCATTGTGCTGGGCGACGCAGGTCCCTTTTTCGGGATCGCAGGTTCCCAGCCGGAAGAAGGCACCGGGGACGATCTCGAGGTAGCGCCCGAAGTCCTCCCCGCCCATCACGGGGTCGGCGAGATCGATGACGTTCGCTTCTTCCAGTACCTCCGAGGCGGCGGCGCGGACGATGTCGACCATGGCGTCGTGGTTCTGCACTTCCGGGGAACCGTAACGGTAGGCAAAGTCGTAGGTGGCGTGCATGGAGTCGCAGATCCCTCTGATGGAGACCTCCATCATCTCGGGGATGGCGTGGCGGACGTCATGGTTGACGGTCCGCACCGTCCCACACACCTTGACGTGGTCGCAGATGACGTTGGGGGCCTTGCCCCCTTCGACGGTTCCCAGCGAGATGACGGCAGGGTGCAGGGGGTCGATCCGCCGGGAGACGATATGGTTGAGGGAGTTCACCGCCATCGACATGACGAGGATGGCGTCGACCCCTTCGTGGGGACGGGCACCGTGCGCGCTTTTGCCGAAGATCTCGATCTCGAAGGTATCGGCAGAGGCGAGCATGACCCCGTACTTGTAGCCGACCTGGCCGGTAGTAAGGTAGGGGTAGGCGTGCAGCCCGAAGATCGTCTTCACGTTTTCGAGGGCGCCGTGGGCGATCATCTGCGAACTCCCTCCTTCCGTGATCTCCTCGGCGGGCTGGAAAATGAAGCGGAGGTTCTGCCCGAGGCTGCTTTCAACGCGCTTGAGGGCCAGGGCGGTCCCCAGCAGTATGGCGGTATGGGCATCGTGCCCGCAGGCGTGCATGATGCCCCGGGCCTGCGAAGCATAGTCCGCCTCTGTACGCTCCTGGATCGGCAGGGCGTCGATGTCGGCGCGCAGGGCGACGAAGGGAGCGTCCGGGTTGACGACGATCTCGGCGATCAGCCCGTAGTGCTCCTCGAACGAGCGGACCTGCAGCCCCTCCGCTTCGAGGATAGCCTTGATCATCAGGGTCGTATGCTCCTCGGCACCTGAAAGCTCGGGATGGGCGTGCAGTTCGTGCCGCAGCGTCACGATCCGCTCTTCGATGGCGTCAATCGTTTCGAACAGTGTGGTTTGCCGTGTTTCCATGCGTCACCTTCCCCGTTTGATTTGATTATAGTGCAGTCACATTAAAAGCAATCTTTGGCGCGCCGCGCATTTCTTGTGCTAAAATGGACCTACTATAGAGGGGGCACATGCGCTATCTGCTGAATATTGTTTTTTTCGCCGCACTGCTCTTTGGCTCCCCGACGGAGTGGGCGAAGAGCCTGGACGATGCCAAACGGATAGCCGCGGCGGAGGGAAAACTGGTCTATGTGCTGATCACGGAGCCGGGCTGCCGCTGGTGCAAGCGCTTCAAACGTACAACGCTGCGCGACGATGGGGTCCGCCGACGGCTCGATGGTATGGCCGTCGGGGTGGAAGTGGAGCGTGGCAGCGGGAGCTATCCCGAAACGCTCAAGGCACCGATGATTCCGATGCACTATTTTTTAAGTCCCGATGAGAGGGTTTTGGTTAAAATGCCGGGCTACTGGAACATAGAGGATTTTATGTCCATACTCGACGATGTGGAAAGGAAACGAAAATAATGCAATATGTACAGACAGAAAACGCCCCAGCGGCTATCGGACCCTACTCGCAGGCGGTCAAAGTGAACGGGATGGTCTACACCTCCGGGCAGATCGCGCTGACCCCGGCGGGAGAGATGCTTGAAAACGATATCACGGTTCAGACGAAGCAGGTCCTCGCAAACTTGACGGCGGTGCTTGAAGCGGCGGGCAGCGGCCTGGACAAAGTGATCAAAACAACGATCTTCCTGGACAGCATGGACGATTTCGCAACAGTAAACGCTCTTTACGCAGACGCCTTTGGTGATCATAAGCCGTCGCGTTCAACGGTGGCGGTCAAAACCCTGCCCAAAAATGCCCTTGTGGAGATAGACGCGATTGCCCTTGCGGATTAAAGCCTTTTTGGCTATAATTCGCCCACTAAAAGAACAGGGACCTCTCTTGAAGACTGAGAGTGTAACCAGAGGAGCGCGCTGAAGTCGCGGCATGCGTGTCGTTGAAAGCGCTCCTCCATCCAGGCGCTAAAAGGCCTGATCGAACTGATTGTCACGTTTTGATGAGTCGGATACACTCTGAGTCTTTAAGTAGAGATTCTTTTCTATACATTACAAGGAAATGCTATGTACGCAATCATCAAAAACGGTGGCAAGCAGTATAAAGTAGAAGAGGGCGATATCCTCCTGCTTGACAAAATGAGCCTTGAGCCGAAAGCAACGCTCGAGATCAAAGAAGTACTCGCGGTCAATGCCGGTGAGCTGAAAGTCGGTGCTCCTTTTGTTGACGGTGCGGTTGTCACTGCAGAAGTCATCAACGAAGGCCGCGACAAGAAAGTCACGATCTACAAGAAACGCCGTCGTAAAGACAGCAAGCTCAAGCGCGGTTTCCGCCGCAGTTTCACACGCGTTCGCATCACGAAGATCGCGGCGTAATCTAGGAGGAGTTCGATATGGCACACAAGAAAGGTCAAGGTAGTACACAGAATAACCGCGATTCCGCGGGACGTAGACTTGGTGTGAAGAAATTCGGTGGCGAAGTTGTCAAAGCCGGAAACATCATCGTTCGCCAGCGTGGTACGAAAGTCCACCCGGGCCAGAACATCGGTATGGGCAAAGACCACACGCTCTACGCGCTGGTTGACGGCATCGTCCAGTTCGAGCGCAAAGATAAGACCCGCAAGCAGGTCTCTATCGTCCCGGCTTCCTAAGCCGCTTTTTAAACTACACGCCGCCCGAGCTTAGCTCGGCGCCGCTGCTTTCTATAAGAATCACCTTTATTTAACAGTATACTTCTAAACGGATGTCCAAGTCTTCTGTTGAGTGAAGCCCTACAAGGATTTAATGCATGTTTGTCGATCAGATCGAATTGGAATTGTCATCAGGGAAAGGCGGCGCAGGCTGTGTGGCGTTCCGCCGCGAGAAATTCGTCGTCAACGGCGGCCCGAACGGCGGGGATGGCGGAAGGGGCGGGGACGTCTGGTTCCGCGTCGACAACAATACCCACACCCTGGCCCATTACCACGGCAAGCATAAGCTGGTGGCGGAAAATGGCCGCCCCGGCCTCGGCTCCAACATGACGGGCAAGTCTGCATCGAAGCTCTTTGTCATCGTTCCCCCGGGCACCCAGGTCTTCGATGCCGAGAGCGGCGAACTGCTGATGGACCTGGTCAGCGAGGGGCAGGAGCAGAAGCTGCTGCAGGGCGGCAAAGGCGGCCTGGGGAACACCCACTTCAAATCCTCGACGAACCAGCGCCCGACCTACGCGCAGCCGGGCGAACCCGGAGAAACGCGCCGGGTCCGTCTGGAGCTGAAACTGATCGCGGATGTCGGCCTGGTCGGATTCCCCAACGTCGGTAAATCGACGCTCATCTCGACGGTCTCCAATGCGACGCCGGAGATCGCGAACTACGAATTTACGACATTGACGCCGAAACTGGGGCAGGTCCGCGTCAGCGATTTCGAATCCTTTGTCATGGCGGATATCCCGGGGATCATCGACGGCGCCAGCGAAGGACGCGGTCTGGGACTACAGTTCCTGCGCCATATCGAACGGACCAAAACGCTGCTTTTCATGATCGACCTGGCGTCGTACATGACAATGACTTACCAGTACGAGACGCTGCAGCAGGAGCTGGAACGTTTCAGCGAGATGCTCGCCACACGCGCCTTCGCCATTGCGCTGACCCGCGTCGACGCCCTCTCCAAAGAGGAAGCCGAGGAGAAGATCGCGGAGATGATGAAGCTGGTGGGGGTATCCCCGTCGCAGAAAAGCCGCTACGGATTCGATGACGCTCTGCCGTTTTACGAGCAGGACCTCTCCGACGAATCCCAGAGTTTTGACCGGGAAAAACCCTTTTTCATGGTCCCGATCTCCTCGGTTGCCCATGAGAACATCAAGCCCCTCAACTTTGCGCTGCATACACTGGTGGAGATGGAACGCGCGTGAAACGGATCGTCCTCAAGGTCGGCAGCGCCGTCCTCACCGAGAACAATCGCATCGCCCGCGACAGGATGCAGAACCTTGTCGATCTGATCGCCCGGCTCAAGGAGCGTTACGAAGTGATCCTCGTTTCCAGCGGCGCCGTGGCGGCAGGCTATACGGAGCTGAAGCTCGATAAGAGCGTCCTGGCGAACAAGCAGGCGCTCGCGTCCATCGGCCAGCCGCTGCTGCTCAACCGCTACAAGAAGAAGTTTGAGAAGCACGGTATCCTGCCGGCGCAGGTCCTGGTGACGGCGGCTAACTTCTATACGGAGAGCCAGGCAGAAAAAGCCCGAAACACCATCGACACCCTGATCGAGAACGGTGTACTGCCGATTATCAACGAGAACGACGCCACCGCCGTCGAGGAGTTGGTCCTGGGGGACAACGACCAGCTTTCCGCCTATACGGCGTACCATTTCAACGCCGATCTGCTGGTGATTCTCTCCGACATAAACGCCTATTACGACAAGGACCCGCACTGTCACGACGATGCCTGCGTCCGGCCGCTCGTACACACCATCAAAGCGGAGGAGCTCTCGAAGGAGGTGACGCCGCACAACAACTTTGCAACCGGGGGCATCGTCACCAAACTCAAAGCGGCGCACTTTCTCCTTGAACGCGGCCGCAGCATGTTCCTGGCCAGCGGTTTTGAACTGGAAGACGTCGAGAACTTCCTGCTGCATGACACCCAGAGTGGCGGGACGCTCTTTACCCCGGAGGTGTCGGTATGAAAGTGATCTTTATGGGTACCCCCGACTACGCTTCACGGATCCTCGAGACACTGATCGCGCAGGATGACATCGAGGTCGTCGCCGCTTACACCCAGCCGGACAAGCCCGTGGGACGGAAAAAAGTGATGACGCCGCCACCGGTCAAAACGGTGGCGGAGGCGGCGGGCATTCCCGTCTATCAGCCTGATCGTCTCCGCGATGAAGTGACGGTTGAGACGTTGCAAGCGATCCCGTGCGACTATATCGTTGTTGCCGCCTATGGGCAGATCCTGCCCAAGGCCGTGTTGGCACACGCCCCTTGCATCAACCTCCACGCCTCCATCCTGCCGCAGTACCGCGGCGCCAGCCCGATCCAGCAGAGCTTGCTGAACGGGGACAAAGAGACCGGCGTGACGGCGATGCTCATGGAAGAGGGGCTCGACACGGGGCCAATTCTTCTCATTGAACGTATCGCCATCGGCGACGATGAAACGGTGGGGAGCCTTTTCGAACGGCTGACCGACCTCGCCGCGGAAATGACGCCGCAGGTGCTGCGCTCCTACCCGAAGCTGACGCCGGTGCCGCAGAACGACGCCGACGCAAGCCTCTGCAAGAAGATCAGCAAGGCCGACGGCGAAGTCGCTTTTGACGACGCCCGCTCCCTCTATAACAAGTACCGTGCCTTCACCCCCTGGCCGGGGGTCTACCTGGAAAGCGGCCTGAAACTGACAAAGATGCATCTGGCGGAAGAAGACGGCGGTTTTGTTCCGGGGCGTATTCTCGCCGTTGAGAAATCGCGGGTGAAAGTAGGCTGCAGCACGGGTGCACTCTGGATCGAGACGGTCCAGCCGCCGTCGAAAAAAGCGATGGCAGTCGTTGACTACCTCAACGGGAAACGGCTCGGCCTTGACGATACACTGGCTTGACCGGGTCGATTCCACCCAGCGCTATCTCATTGACGCCCTGAAAACAGGAGAGAGACCCCCCTTGGCGGTGGTGGCGGATGCCCAGGACGCCGGGCGGGGGAGCCGGGGGAACAGCTGGACGGGGTTGGAGGGGAACCTCTTTTTCTCCTTTGCCGTGGCGCGCAGCGCATTGCCCCCGGACCTGCAGCTTGAATCCTCCTCCATCTATTTCGCCTTTTTGCTCAAAATGGCCCTTGAAGATGCCGGGTCGGACGTCTGGCTGAAATGGCCGAACGATTTTTACATCGGCGAACAGAAAATCGGCGGGACGATCACGACAATGCGGCAAAATACCCTGGTGTGCGGCATCGGGCTCAACCTGAAAAATGCCCCGGAGGGGTTTGCTGCTCTGGACATTGAAATTTCACGAAAAAAGTTATTAGATGATTATTTTTCAAGGCTGGAAGGATTTCCAAAATGGAAGGAAATCTTCAGACTATACGCGCTAGAATTTGACAAAAGCAGACGGTTCCAAACGCATAATAATCATCATAAATTTTCCTTAGAAAACGCGGTGTTATGCGACGATGGATCGGTTATGTGTGACGGGCAAAGGATATACAGCCAGCGATGAGTGAAGTAATTGTAATCGCCAATCAAAAAGGCGGGGTAGGCAAGACGACGACTGCGGTAAATCTCGCGGCGTCCCTTGCCGTTGAAGGGAAAAAGGTGCTGCTGATCGATGCCGATCCCCAAGCCAATGCCACGACATCGCTGGGATATACCCGTAACGACTACGAGTTCAATATCTACCATGTATTGATCGGGGCAAAGAAGCTCGGCGACATCATCCTGACGACCGAATTGCCGATGCTGGATCTCGCGCCCTCGAACATCGGCCTGGTCGGGGTGGAGAAAGAGTATTACGACTCCAGCCAGAGCAAAGGTCGCGAACTGATCATGAAAAAGGCGATCGCGCAGGTCAAAGAGCATTATGACTATGTCATTATCGATTCGCCGCCGGCACTAGGGCCGATGACGATCAACGCCCTGAGCGCCTCGAATTCGGTCATCATCCCGATCCAGTGCGAATTCTTCGCCCTGGAGGGGCTGGCACAGCTGCTGAACACGGTGCGCCTGATCCGTAAAACGATCAACCCCGCGCTGGCGATCAAGGGGTTCCTGCCGACGATGTACAGCTCGCAGAACAACCTCTCCAAGCAGGTCCTGGCGGACCTGCGCCAGCACTTCAAGGAGAAGCTCTTCACCGACGAGATGGACGACTGCATCGTCATCCCGCGCAACGTGAAACTGGCGGAAAGCCCGAGTTTCGGTAAACCCGCCGTCCTGTACGACGGACGTTCCAGCGGCTCCGTGGCCTACCAGAACCTTGCTCAGGCGATCCTGGCGTAACGGATAGGTATGGCAAAAGCGAAATCCCTTGGACGCGGCCTGGGCGAACTGCTCGGAGAGATCGAAGAGGCCTACGATCACGAAATCCCCAAAAACGCCCAGGTCGTAGAGGTCCCCCTCTCACAGATACGGCCGAACCCTTTCCAGCCCCGGAAACATTTCGATGAAAAAGCGCTGGGAGAACTGGCCGCTTCTATCAAAGCCCACGGCCTGATCCAGCCCATCGTCCTCGTCGAAGACGTCGACGGCTACATCCTCGTCGCGGGCGAACGTCGCTGGCGTGCAAGCAAACTGGCGAAACTGAAGACGATTCGTGCGGTCATCGCCTCCTTGGACGAGGCGCAGATGCGCCAGCATGCGCTGATCGAGAATATCCAGCGCGAGCAGCTCAACGTCGTCGAACTGGCTCAGGCCTACGAAGAGTTGATCAACCTCCACGGTCTGACCCAGGAGGAGCTGGCGGCAGTGGTCCACAAAAGCCGCAGTCACATCACCAACACGCTGCGGTTGCTGCAGCTCTCCAAGAAGAGCCTCTCCGCCCTCGTGGACGGGACGATAAGCGCCGGCCACGCCAAAGTCCTCGTCGGGCTGACCGATAAGGAACAGAAGGTGATGGTTGACTCCATCCATGGCCAGAAGCTCAGTGTCCGCGAGACGGAACAGATGGTCAAACGGTTGAAGAGCCGCGGCGAGCATGAAGTACAGGAGAAGCCGAAAGCCCCAGAATACGACCTCGGGGCCGTACGGAACGCCCTCTCAGGCGGGGGGTTTTCTGTGGCTTCCGGAACGAACAAAATCACCATCACTTTTCGCGATGAGCAGGAGATTGCCCGTTTTCTGGACATCCTCGGCTGACCGCTGCATTAATTTGTAACCAAAAAATTTCACCCTTTTGTAATTTTTCTCCTTTTTCGCTTTTTCACCTCCCAACTTAACAGGGTTTTTAATTTATAAGTTGTATAATCACGCAACTTTTAGGAGGTGATATGTTAGATATTAGTCCACTGCTGCTCATCAGTACAGCTGTTGTCTTCCTTATCCTTATCGCCGTTCTAAACGGTATGCTCTACAAACCTCTCTTCGCTTTCATGGAAAAACGTGACCAAGACATTCAGAACGATCTGGCGGAAATCGGCTCAAACGACGCCGAAGTCAGTGCACTGAACGAAACGGCAAATTCCATTATCAGCGAAGCACGTTTGCAAGCGGCTGCGGAACGGGAAAAAGTGATTGCGGATGCAAAAAAAGCGGCGGAAGCCGCCATCGGTGCCAAGCGTGCTGAGCTGGCCAAAGCCTACGATGCCTTTGAGGCGGAACTTGCGACAGAGCGCGATAACCTCCGCTCAGCGCTTGCTGCAGAGGTCCCGGCTTACGTCGAGGCTGTTAACGCCAAGATCAGCAAGATATAAGGAGATATGATGAAAAAACTGTTGGTAATGACCCTGTTCGTTTCAGCATCGCTCTTTGCTTCATCCGGTGCCGAGCACGGTGCGACAGATATTCTTCCGCGTACGGTCAACTTCCTGATCTTCGCCGGAATCCTGTGGTATTTGCTGGCGAAGCCGGTCAAAGGGTTCTTTACCGGTCGTGCCGGTGAAATCGCCGACCGTCTGAACAGCATTCAGGAGAAACTGCGTGCCTCTGAAGCGGAAAAAACCGCTGCGGAAGCGCGCGTTGAAGAGGCGAAAACCTTTGCGGCTGAACTGACGGCAACAACGGAAAAAGAGAAAGAGGTTCTCAAGAAGCAGATTGAAGTCCAGTCTGCCAATGAGATCGCCGTTCTCGAAAAACAGATGAAAGACAAAGAGAACCTCGCGGAGCGCCAGATGGTCCGCGGTGTGGTCGAAACCGTTCTTTCAGATGTGACGGCACAGAGTACAGCTTCTCTCGATAAAGAGAAGATGGCTGACATCATTATGAAGAAGGTGGCTTAATGGAAGCGATGATCGCACAACGTTACGTCAAAGCCCTCACTTCTATGATGGATGCCGAGGCTCTGACCAATACAAAAATCCTTTTTGATGCGCTCGCGGATGCTTTTAAAGAGAAAGCGTTTGCCGATATCATCAATGATCCTCAAATCGGTGACGCTGCGAAAGAAGAGCTCCTGCTCGCCATCGTAGCGGGTGCCGACAGCAGCGCGGTGAACAACCTGATCAAACTGCTGGTCGAGAAAAAGCGCCTGACGGTTATCCCGGCGATCGCGGAATCACTCCGCCTGACACTGGCAGGGATGAACAAAACCTATGAAGGCAAGGTCTACAGCAACACGGCGGTCGAAGCATCGACCCTCGCGGCGCTGAGCAGCGACCTCGGTAAAAAGATGGATGCGACGATCACGCTCGCCTTCGTCGCGTCGGATTATGACGGTATCAAAGTAGAAGTGGAGGATCTCGGTGTCGAGGTCAGCCTCTCGAAGAGCCGCATGAACGCTCAACTCGTTGAGCACATCTTAAAAGCAATTTGATCTTGGAAAGGAGATAGCATAGTGGTAGCAAAAGTACAAGCAGATGAAATCAGTTCGATCATCAAAGAACGTATTGAAAACTTTGAACTGAACGTAGAGATTAATGAAACAGGGAAGATCGTCTCTTACGGAGACGGTGTTGCTCAGGTCTATGGCCTGTCCAATGCAATGGCCGGTGAAATGGTCGAATTCGAAGACGGGACTCAGGGTCTTGTCCTCAACCTCGAAGAGAGCAGCGTCGGTGTTGTTATCCTCGGTAAAAGCGGTGCACTGCGCGAAGGCATGAGCGTCAAGCGCCTGGGCAAACTGCTGCGTGTACCGGTCGGTGACGCACTGCTCGGTCGTGTTGTCAACGCCCTCGGTGAGCCGATTGACGGCAAAGGCCCGATCGAAGCAACGGAAAACCGTTTCGTCGAAGAGAAAGCACCGGGCATCATGGCACGTAAATCCGTCCATGAGCCGATGGCAACGGGTATCAAGTCCATTGACGCCCTCGTGCCGATCGGCCGCGGTCAGCGCGAGCTGATCATCGGTGACCGCCAGACAGGTAAAACAACCGTTGCACTCGATACGATCATCAACCAGAAAGGCAACGGTGTTGTCTGTATCTATGTTGCTGTCGGTCAGAAAGAGTCTACGGTTGCTCAGGTCGTCCGCCGCCTCGAAGAGCACGGCGCACTCGAGTACACTATCATCGTTTCCGCGACAGCGTCCGAAGCGGCTGCACTGCAGTTCCTCGCACCGTACACAGGTGTCACGATGGGTGAATACTTCCGTGACAACGCTCGCCACGGTCTGATCGTTTACGATGACCTTTCCAAGCATGCGGTCGCTTACCGTGAAATGTCTCTGATCCTCCGCCGCCCTCCGGGCCGCGAAGCGTTCCCGGGTGACGTTTTCTATCTCCACTCCCGCCTCCTCGAGCGTGCTGCGAAGCTCAACGATGAGAAGGGCGCAGGTTCTCTGACGGCGCTGCCGATCATTGAAACACAGGCAGGTGACGTTGCGGCATATATCCCGACAAACGTTATCTCCATTACCGACGGACAGATCTTCCTCGAGACTGACCTGTTCAACTCCGGTATCCGCCCGGCGATCAACGTCGGTCTCTCTGTATCACGTGTCGGTGGTGCAGCGCAGATCAAAGCGACCAAGCAGGTTGCCGGTACACTGCGCCTCGACCTGGCACAGTACCGCGAACTCCAGGCGTTCGCCCAGTTCGCTTCCGACCTCGACGAAGTCAGCCGCAAGCAGCTCGAACGCGGTCAGCGCATGGTCGAAGTTCTGAAGCAGCCGCCGTACTCTCCGCTGACTGCTGAAAAGCAGGCACTGGTGATCTTCGCGGGTAACGAAGGTTACCTTGATGACATGCCGGCGAGCAGCGTTGTCAAGTTCGAAGCAGAACTGTATCCGTTCGTAGAAGCTTCTTATCCTCAGATTTTCGAGAACATCCGTTCTACATCAAAAATCGACGATGAGACGAGTGCACTGATGAAAAAAGCGATCGAAGAGTTCAAAGCGTCTTTCGTCGCTGAGTAAGGACCATCATGGCCAACTTAAAAGATATTCAACGACAGATCAAGAGTGTCTCTAGCACGCAGAAAACGACGCGTGCGATGAAGCTCGTCTCCACGGCGAAACTTCGTCGTGCGGAAGAGCTCGCAAAGCGCTCACGTCTTTTCGCCGAAAAAACGAATGCCATGATCTCTGAACTGGCCAGCCAGATCGAATGTATGAAGATCGGCGGTATCGAAAACCGCGCGTTCTCCGAGATTGAAGCGCCGAAAATGGTCGATATCATTTTCGTGACGGCCGATAAGGGCCTCTGCGGCGGCTTCAACATGCAGACGATCAAAGCCGTTCGTAGGCTGATGGCCGAGTTTAAAGACGAGAAGGTGAAAGTTCGCCTTCGCGGTATCGGCAAGAAAGGGATCGAGTTCTTCAGCTATAACCAGGTGGAGATGCTCGACGAAGAGATCGGTCTGAGCTCTGCGCCGGACATGGATCGCGCCGCCGATTTCATGGATGCATCTATCCAGGACTTCAAAGATGGCAAGATCGACGGTGTCTACGTCGTCTACAACGGCTACAAGAACGTCATCACGCAGGAACTCCACGTCAACCGCATCATGCCGGTCGATACGGAAGAGTTTGACTGTAAGGATGTGAGCAAAGGTTCCCTGCTGGAACTGGAAGCGGAAGACAGCGAAAAGATGCTGGATGCCCTGCTGACCAAGTACGCCGAGTACAACATGTACTACGCCCTGATCGATTCGGTCGCGGCGGAGCACTCTGCGCGGATGCAGGCGATGGATGCGGCTACGAACAACGCCAAAGAGATGGTGAAGAAACTGACAGTCCAATATAACAAGGCGCGTCAGGAAGCAATTACGACCGAGCTGATCGAAATCATCAGCGGCGTCGAATCGATGAAATAGGAGGAATCGAATGGTTGGAAAAATTATCCAGGTCATGGGACCGGTTGTCGACGTTGAGTTCGACGGAAATCTTCCTGCGATCAATGAAGCGATCGAGGTAAAAGCAAGTGTGGAAGGCAACGAGTACCGTCTGGTACTTGAAGTCGCTTCCCACCTCGGTGACGGTCGTGTCCGTACGATCGCCATGGATATGACTGAAGGACTTGTCCGCGGTACGGAAGCCGTTGCGACAGGTGCTCCGATCAAAGTACCGGTCGGTGACAAAGTTCTCGGCCGTATCTTCAACGTTATCGGTGAAACGATTGACGAAGGCGATCAGGTAACTGACGCTGAAATGTGGTCTATCCACCGCGATCCTCCGCCACTCGTCGAGCAGAGCACGAAAACTGAGATGTTCGAAACGGGTATCAAAGTCGTCGACCTCCTCGCACCGTATGCAAAGGGTGGTAAAGTCGGTCTGTTCGGTGGTGCCGGTGTCGGTAAAACCGTTATTATCATGGAGCTGATCCACAACGTCGCACACGCACACAGCGGTTACTCCGTCTTCGCCGGTGTCGGTGAGCGTACCCGTGAAGGTAACGACCTCTACCACGAGATGAAAGACTCGAACGTACTGGACAAAGTTGCCCTCTGCTACGGCCAGATGAGCGAGCCTCCGGGAGCACGTAACCGTATCGCACTGACGGGTCTGACCATGGCGGAATACTTCCGTGATGAAAAAGGCCTCGACGTTCTGATGTTCATCGACAACATCTTCCGTTTCGCGCAGTCCGGTTCCGAGATGTCTGCACTTCTCGGCCGTATTCCGTCCGCTGTTGGTTACCAACCGACACTGGCACGCGAGATGGGTGCACTGCAGGACCGTATTACGTCTACGACGAAGGGATCAATCACTTCCGTCCAGGCGGTTTACGTCCCTGCGGATGACCTGACTGACCCGGCACCGGCGTCTGTCTTTGCCCACCTTGATGCGACGACGGTTCTGAACCGTAAAATCGCTGAAAAAGGTATCTACCCGGCCGTCGACCCGCTTGACTCTACGTCTCGCCTGCTCGACCCGCAGATCATCGGCGAAGAGCACTATAATGTTGCTCGCGGTGTCCAGAAGACGCTGCAGAAGTACAAAGACCTGCAGGATATCATCGCGATCCTCGGTATGGACGAGCTTTCCGAGGACGACAAAGCGACTGTCGAACGTGCACGTAAGATCGAGAAGTTCCTTTCTCAGCCGTTCTTCGTTGCAGAGGTCTTCACGGGCGCTCCGGGTAAATATGTCACTCTCGAAGACACGATCAAAGGCTTCAAGGGAATTCTCGAAGGTGAATACGACCACATGCCGGAAAACGCATTCTATATGGTCGGTGACATGAAAGAGGCGATCGAAAAAGCTGAAAAAGCCAAAGCGTAATCTTTTTCAGTGCAAAAGGAATAAGTCATGGATACTTTTAAACTGGAAGTGATCACGCCGAACGGCCTCATTTTTGATAATGAAGCCGTCGAAGTCACGCTGCCGGGTGAAGAGGGCGAGTTCGGTGTACTGCCGCGCCACGCCTCTTTGACCACGCAGCTCAAAGCCGGCGTCATTGACATCGTCACTGCAGAGAAACGCACCGAGTCCATCGTCGTGAACTGGGGTGTGGTTCAGGTGACTGAATCGAAAGTGACGGTGCTGGTCGACGGTGCCGTCGCGATCCGCGGTGAAGGCGAAAGCGAAATCGCCAAGGTCCTCGAGGATGCGAAAAAACTCCTGTCGGACGTTTCGGACTCCAAGATGGCACTGGCTTCGGTCTCAGCCAAGATCGAATCGGCTGCACACAAACTGCTGTAAGCGACGATCATGTTTGATTCGCTCAGCGACTACTATCTCAAAAGCAACAGTGTCACCCTCGCGGTCCTGGCACTGCTTGCACTCTATTTCATCGTAATCAACTGGACCTTCTTTTACCGCTATCTTTCACTCAACCGCTGGGTCGACAAAGAGACAGATTCTCTTGAATCGCTTTTGATGGGTGCACAGGGGATCGCAGCGAACTCCTACCTCAACCACTTTATCAAGAGCAGTAAACGTCTCTCCGCGGAACTCTTCGACCTGGGTCTTTTCGCCGGTACGAAAGAAGCGACAAAAGGGTTGGCGATTCTCTCCGTCGTCGCCTCCACGGCACCGTTTATCGGGTTGTTCGGTACGGTTGTCTCCATCCTTGACACCTTCAACAACATCGGGAGCGCCAGCGGAACGATGGCCGTCATCGCCGCCGGCGTCTCCGACGCGCTTGTTGCAACGGCGGCGGGGATCTTTGTCGCGATCTTCGCGTACACCTACCACCAGATCCTCAAACGCCGCGCGTATGAGCTGACGGGCCTGCTGCAGATGCAGCGTGATGCCCTGATGGCGAAAGAGACGGACGCCGCGTGAGCGTATTCGACTGGGATGAGCGCCCGGAACTGAACATTACGCCCCTTGTGGACGTGATGCTCGTACTTCTGGCGATCCTGATGGTCATTGCTCCGAACATTGTCTATGAAGAGCTGATCAACCTTCCCCAGGGTTCGGCACAGCAGCAGATGCAGAAAAAACCCCCGGTACACATCGTCATCACGAAAGAGGGTGTCATTCTTGTCAACAAAGAGAAATTCGACCGTCTCGGATTTATCGACAACTTCTACCGTTTTGCCGAACAGAATCTCGATGCTAAGTCAACGGTGACGATCAGTGCCGACCGTTCGCTGGATTACGGAATGGTGATGTCGGTACTCGCGGCGGTAAAACAGGCAGGTTTCAGTGAAGTCTCTCTCGCTACCAACGGTTGACGACCCCAGGGACTTCTATCTGGGCGGGGTCTATGCCGTTGTCCTTTTTGTCCTGATCATCTTGCTTTTTTTCCAGCTCCTGCGGGGACTGGACAAAATGCACAGTTACGCGATGACAAAAAGTTCCGCTGTCTCTGTTTCTCTGGTGGATGTCCCGCTGGTGACTTCGAAGCAGAACAACACCCCCAAACCCGTCCCCAAACAAGAAGCAGCGCCGGAACCCATACCCGAGCCTGAGGAAACGGCCACGCCTGTTGAGGATATCTCGTCGCTTTTTTCGGACATCCAGACGCAGAAGATCGTACATACCAAGCGTCCTGATGATCAGAAAAAGATCGATACGAAACGGCTTGCCAACCTCCAAAAACGCATTAAAACGACGAAGAAACGGGAAACGACGGCGACGGCGGAGAAGGTCAAGAACCTGAGCCTCGTACGCCCCTCACAGGAGGCCGGCGGACAGAGCGCATCGGGCGGCGCGGAAGTCAATGCGTATTACGCTAAAATACAGGCCACTATCTATGAGAACTTCTTCCCGCCGGTCAATTCCGAAGGTTCGGTTTCACTGATCCGCATCTGGATTTCGGCCAGTGGGAAGATGACGCGTTTTAAAGTGCTGCGCCCATCAGGCGAGGCATTTTTCGACCGGGAGGTCACGCAGCTGGAGCAGCGTCTCCTGCGCGTCAGGTTCGAGAGAAACCCAAAAGGAAATGAGGCCGTACTGGATGTCAGTCTGGTCTCCAAGGAGTAACGATGCGTTTTTTCATTGCCATGATGATGAGTGTGACGTTGATGTTCGCCGCCGATGCGACCATTGAAGTAGTAAAAGAAGCCGACAGCCTTCCGTCCATTGCCGTGGAGGATGCCTCCGTCGATTTCACCGGCACGCCGGCCAAACGTTTTTTCAGACTGCTTTCGAGCGACCTGAACGTTTTGACGCTTTTCAATGTTGATCACCACTACGCCACCACCCATTTTGACAACGCTTCGATACTGAACCGTGCCATGGATTATACGCTGCGTTTCCGCCTGCGCGACGACGATGCCGCTTTTGTCGCGGACATCCGCCTTTTCCAGGACGACAAGGTCGTGATGCAGAAAAGCTACCGGGTGGCCAACACGGGCATGAGCCCCTTCGTGGCGCATGCGATCGCCTATGACATCAACGACTTCTTCGGCCAGGCGCCGCTGGAGTGGCTCAAGCGCAAGATCATCTTCGCACGTCTCAAAGGGCGCATGGAGAGCGAAATCGTCATCGCGGACTATACCCTCTCTTATCAGCATGTTATGATCAAAGGAGGACTCAATGTCTTCCCGAAATGGGCGGACGAGGCGCATAGTGCGTTTTATTACACTTCCCTCAGCGGGAATAAACCGACCCTTTTCAAGATCGACGTCCGAACAGGCGCCCGCAATGCCATCTTGAGTTCGGACGGGATGCTGGTCTGTTCCGATGTCAGACGGAACGGGCGGGATCTGCTGCTGACCATGGCGCCCAACGGGCAGCCGGATATCTACCTCTATGATACGGTCACGAAAACGGCCAAGCGCGTCACGACCTACGGCGGCATCGACGTCAACGGGCAGTTTATGAACGACGGACGCGTCGTCTTTATCTCCAACCGCCTCGGGTATCCGAATGTTTTTGCAAAGCGCCCGGGCGAAGCCAAGATCGAACAGCTTGTATTCTACGGCAAAGACAACTCCGCGTGCAGCGCGCATAACGAATATGTCGTCTACAAATCCCGTGAGACCAACGACGCTTTCGGCCCGAATACGTTCAATCTCCACCTGATCTCGATGAAGACGGACTTTATCCGGCGTCTGACCGCCACGGGCATCAACGAGTTCCCCCGCTTCTCCGATGACGGCGATGCCATCATCTATATCAAAAACTATAAGCAACAGAGTGCGATCGGGGTGATCCGTCTGGCGCAGAACAAAAACTTTTTATTCCCCCTTGCAAGCGGAAAAATCCAGTCTTTGGACTGGTAATCCGTAAACTTAAAGCAGGTTGCTATATCCTGTTAAGTTTTTTTTGCTAAAATCTTCTGGATTAATTAATGAACACCCTCGTGAAAGGCTCTGTTCGGACTCCCTAAAGGATTGTGATGAAAAATATGTTGGTATACAGCAGTGTAGTTCTGATGTTGTTGGCTGGATGTAGCTCTAAAACACCGGCGATCGATGAGACGCAGACGGGTGCGGAAAGCAGCCAGATGGAGAGTGCGGCGGATGCAGATACTGTTGTCGTCGATGAGAATGCAGGCGTCAGCGACAGCACGATCGAGATCGGTGAAGAGACGATGAGCGCGCTGGAGAGCCAGATGGACTCCATCTACTTCGCTTTCGACAAATTTGATATCAGCATGGAAGCGTCCTCGAAGCTCCAGACAAATGCGGCTCTGATGCAGGGCAAAGCAGCTGCCTTTAACATCAAAATCGAAGGTAACTGTGACGAATGGGGTAGCGACGAGTATAACTTCGCCCTGGGCCTTAAACGCGCAAAAGCCGCCAAAGATGCGCTGGTCGCCGAAGGTGTCAACGCCGAGCGTATCAGCATGGTCAGCTACGGCGAAAGCAATCCGGTCTGTGTCGAAAAGACACAGGAGTGCTGGGCCAAGAACCGCCGCGACGATTTCAAACTCCTTCCGTAATCGGGACAAATGAAACGTCTTTCCCTCCTTCTGGCGGGCGCCTTGCTGCTTCAGCTTCAGGCGTCTGAGCCCTCCGTATTCGGTGCCGGCAATCTTGACAGCGATTCGCCCTACGGGTTGACTGAATCCGAAAAAAAGATTGTCGAAAACCGGCAGAACCTCAAGAATACCAAACGCAAATCCCAAGAGAACAGTGCCCAACTGCAGAGCCTGCGCGAACGCATTGACGGATTGCAGACGATTATCGAGGGGTTGGCGGAAAAAACCCAGGAAAACAAGCTCAAAGTCACGGAACTGACATCCGGAGAAGACATCGGCGCCCAGCGCGATGCCAGGATCGCGGCGTTGGAAGAGGCGGTTAGGGCGGACGAAGCCAACATCGCTTCGTTGAAGACGCTCCTGGAGAGTATGGCGACACAGGTGGACGCCATCAACGCCAATTACGTCTCCAAGGATGAGTTCAACGCGCTTGTCGGTGAGATCAACGCCTTTAAACGCGATCTGGGCAAAACCCTCAAAAGCGTGAGCGCCCCGGCGGCTGGCGCATCCCTGGAGTCGAAATCGAGCAAGGAGCTTGCCGCCGAAGCGAAGGCAAGCTATAACAAGCTCTTTTTCAAAGATGCCATCCCGATGTATGAGGAGCTGATCCGCCGCAACTACAAACCGGCCTATGCGCACTTCATGATCGGGGAGATGTGGCACTACCGCAAAGAGTGGTCCAAAGCGCTCTCATACTTCAAGGAGAGTGCAGCCCGTTCTTCGAAAACATCGTTTATGCCGACACTGATGCTCCACAGTGCGGAATGTATGATGCATACCGGTGATTCGGCAAACGCGAAAAAGTTTCTCCGGTCACTTATCGCTAAATACCCTGCCTCCGGTGAAGCAGCGGAAGCAGAACGGCTTCTGAATACTTTGTAGGCAGCTATAGCGCCACTTTTTCAGCCGCACTATAGTTAGATCGGGTTAGAATCCCTAAATTTTTGTAAAGGTAATATTATGGCAATCGAAACGAATCAAGTCGTATCCATCCAGTATGAAGTCCAGGCCGACGGCAAGGTCGTTGACTCCAACATCGGCGGTCAGCCGCTCGTCTTTATGTTCGGCAAGGGACAGATCATTCCGGGCCTCGAAGCGGGTATCCAGGATATGGCAGCAGGCGAAAAGGGCGATGTCCTGGTCAAAGCCTCTGACGCATACGGCGACTACAATCCTGAAGCGACTCAGGATGTTCCGAAAGAACAGTTCGCCGGTATCGATCTTCAAGAAGGCATGACACTCTACGGTCAGGGTGAAGACGGCGGTACGGTCCAGGTCCTCGTCAAAGAGATCAAAGACGAGAGCGTTGTTGTCGATTTCAACCATCCGATGGCCGGAAAAGATCTGATGTTCAGCGTCACGATCAATGAAGTACGCGACGCGACTGCCGATGAAATCGCCAGTGGCGTACCGGCAGAGAACAAGGTTGATGACAGCTGCTGCGGAAGTAGCGGCGGACATAGCTGTGGCTGCCACTGAGTTTCTGGCGGCCTCACACGCTTCGACCGAAGCGCTGCGGACGGCGACACTCCTCAAGACCCTGCAGGTCAATGCGCTTATCAGCGGACCGAAGGGCACAGGCAAACAGACGCTTGCACGGGTGATCCTGCCCGGCGCGGTCGTACTGGACGCACGGGATTTTGACAATGTGCTCAATGCGCTTGAAAGCAATGACGAAGTTGTTTTGACGCATATTGAACACTGTCCGAATATTACGCTCCTCTTCGAGCGGGTCAAGACGGAGAAGGTCCGCATGATTGCCACGGCATCGTCCGAATACCTCTCCGACGCCATCTGGGAATTCTTCAGTGTCAAGATCGCCCTGCCGCCGCTGCTGGAGCGTCCCGAAGATGTGGAACTGCTTGTCAGCCATTTCAATGCCGAGGCGGACCGGATCTTCGATCTCACCCCCGATGCCTCCCCTGCGGGCAAAAAGCCGGACCTGAGCGACAACGCCTACTCCCTGCGCAAACAGATCTATTTCGAGCGCCTGATGGGCGGGGTCAACGAAAGCGAGGTGATGCAGGTGATGGAGCGTTTCCTGCAGACGCAGATGGGGTCGCATAACGACTACCGCAAGTTCCTGCACCTCTACGAGGTCCCACTGATCCGCACAGGGCTGCGCAAGTTCAAATCGCAGCTGCAGCTGGCGGAGCGCCTGGGGCTGAACCGCAACACCCTGCGCAAAAAGATTGCGGAAAACGAGCAGTTCGGTCTGCTTGAACCATAATTCAGGAGGAGAAATGAGTCAGAAAATCGCGATGGTGTTCCCGGGACAGGGGAGCCAGAGTGTCGGTATGGGCAAGGCGTTCTACGAGGCGTCGGATTATGCAAAAGAGATGGTCGAGAAGGCCAGCGACCGTATTGGGGTCGATTTCAAAGCGTTGATGTTCGAGGAGAATGAGAAACTCGATCAGACGGCCTATACCCAGCCGGCGATTCTGCTGGTGTCGATGATGGCTTATAAGCTCTTTCAGGAAGCGCGTCCGACGGCGCCGACACTGCTGCTGGGGCACTCCCTCGGCGAAGTGTCCGCCGTCTGCGCGAGCGGGGCGATCGATTACCTCGACGCCGTCGAGCTGGTGCACAAGCGCGGCCAGCTGATGCAGGGTGCGTGCGAAGGCGTCGAGGCGGGGATGATGGTCATCGTCGGTCTTGACGACGCGGCGGTCGAGACGATCTGTACCGATGCGCGCAACAAAGAGAACAAGCAGGTCTGGCCTGCGAACTACAACCAGGACGGCCAGCTGGTCGTTGCCGGTCTCAAACCTGACCTTCAGAGCCTGGAAGCCACCTTCAAAGAAGCCGGCGCGAAACGTGCGCTGCTGCTGAACATGTCGGTCGCCAGCCACTGCCCGCTGCTCTCCGCCGCACAGGATCCGCTGCGTGCCGAGCTGGAGAAAGTACTGCACGACCCCTTCGATGCGCCGATCATCTCCAACGTCACGGCCAAGCCGTACCACACGAAGCAGCAGGCGGTCGAGCTGCTCAGCGAACAGCTGATCTACCCGGTGCGCTACAAACAGTCCGTCGCCGCGATCTCCCCGGACGTCGACCTCGCCATCGAGTTCGGCAACGGCAAGGTCCTTGCGGGTCTTAACCGCCGTATCGCCAAAGAGATGCAGACCCTCAACGTCTTCGACATGGATTCGCTCCAGGCTACCCTCGACGCATTGTCATGACCGTCACACTCGTCCAGAATGCACCCCGGCTGAACCGTACGAACCTCGAGGCGTGCGAAGCGCTGGCGGCTGCCTATTCCGGACGCAACGACGTCATCGTCTTCCCGGAACTGGCGCTCAACGGCTACCTGCTTCAGGACAAGGTCTATGAGGACGCCTGGATGCTGCCGGAACTGGAACCCCTGGCCAAAGCGAGTCTCGCCTGTGATATCGTCGTCGGGGCGGCCCTCAAAGAGAACGGTCGGACTTACAACACCGCGTGCTATTTCAGCGGCGGCGAACTGCGTCATGTCCACCGAAAACTGCACCTGCCCAATTACGGTATGTTCGAAGAGGCGCGCTACTTCTTCAGAGGGGAGCGCATCGAGGCGTTCGAAACGACATTCGGCCGGAGCGTCATGCTTGTCTGCGAGGATCTCTGGCGTGCCCAGACAATGGCCGACGTCGCGGCGCTCAAACCGGAATTCGTCTACGTGATCGCCAACTCACCGGCACGGGGTTTCGAGGAGGAGGGGCTGGCCATAGAGGGGCAGTGGGACGCGCTGCTCAAATCCCTCGCGCAGCTCTCCAACGCCTACGTCATCTTTGTCAACCGCGTCGGTTTCGAAGACGGCCTGGGCTTCTGGGGCGGCAGCCGCGTCATCACGCCGCGCGGCGAAGCGGAAGAGACACTGCCGCTCTTCGATGAAGCCGTCGTCAGCGTGACCCCGGACCACCGCCTGCACGACGTCGAGAAGTGGCTCGCCAAGATCGACTGAATACCCTCTCCGCACCGCGGCGGCAGTGCCGCCGCATTTTTTTCACAATATGTACTTTTGTTCTCTTTCGGTCCGCTATGCCATGCCGTGCTCGGTCAGAAACCGGTGCAGGGCATTGGCGAAAGCGTGGGCGTCTTTGGGACCGAAAGGCTTCGGTCCTCCGGTGACGACACCGCTGTCACGGATCGTCTCCATCAGGTTGCGCATTGCAAGGTACTGCTTGATATTGTCTGCGGTGTAGCGCTCCCCGCGGTGGTCGATGGCATGGGCGGCCTTGGCGAGGACCCGGTCGGCCAGAGGGATATCTGCCGTGATGACGAGGTCGCCGGGGGAGAGCAGCTCAACGATCCTGTCATCGGCGGCGTCGGCCCCTGCCTCCACGATGACCGTTTCTATCAAGGAAGAGTCTCCCAGCCGGACGGGTTTGTTCGACACAAGCACCAGGGGCAGTTTCACCCGTTCGACGGCGCGCACCACGATGGGTTTGAGAAGGTTGGGAAAGGCGTCTCCGTCGACGTAAATGGTCACTGCGCGATCCTGACGCGGAACTTTTTGCCCTTGATCTTGCCGCGGTTCAGCTGCTGCAGGGCGGTGTCGGCGACGCCCTGCTCGACAGCGACATAGGCGAGGGTATCATGGACGGCGATGTTGCCCACCGCTTTGCCGTCGATGCCGCCGGAAGCACAGAGGGCACCGAGTAGGTCGCCGGGCCGCAGCTTCTGTTTACGCCCGCCGTCGATCCGCAGGACGGCGAAAGCAGGGAAAAAATGCGCGGGGTCTGCCGGCGGGAAGCCGGAGGCGTCTTCGGGGGCGAAGGGCGTCTCGCCGGCGGCAGCAAGGCGTTCGGCGGCCGGCTGCTGCTTGGGGGTAAAGAGCGTCAGGGCGACGCCGGTACTCCCAGCCCGGGCCGTGCGGCCGACGCGGTGGAGGTAGGTTTCAGGTTTTTCGGGCAGGTCGAAATTGATGACGGCACCCAGCTCCTTGATATCGAGCCCACGTGCGGCGACGTCCGTCGCGATGAGCAGCCGTATGCCGCCCAGGGCGAAACGCGTCAGCACTTCGGTGCGTTCACCCTGGCGTAGGTCGCCGTGCAGGACGGGCGCGTCGTAGCCCTGCCCGGCGAGGGCCTGCGCCAACGCATCGCAGCCCGCCTTCGTATTGCAGAAAACGACGGCGGAGTCGGGGCTGTAATGACCGAGGAGACGCAGGAGCGTCCCAATTTTCTCCCCTTTTACCTTGAAAAAGTGCTGTGTAAGCGTCACCTCGGAAGCGCTATTATCGATCTCCACAGTCACAGGATCGCGCAGCAGCGCGGAAGCGATGGCGGCGATCGTCTCGGGGAAAGTGGCCGAAAAGAGCAGGCTCTGGCGGGAAGACGTCAGGTGCGAGGCGATCTGCATAATGGCGTCGTGAAAGCCCAGGTCCAGCATCCTGTCGGCCTCGTCGAGTACCAGGGTATGCACCTTCGAGAGCGAAAGCGTCTTTTTCCCCAGGTGATCGAGGATCCGCCCCGGGGTGCCCACGACGATGTGCGCTCCGTACTGTAGCGAGTCGCGCTGCGGTGCCAGCGGCACCCCGCCGCAGAGTGTCAGAATCTTGATGTTCGGCCGGTGGCGGGAGAGGCGTCGCAGCTCCCCGGCCACCTGTTCAGCCAGCTCACGCGTCGGACAGAGGATAAGTCCCTGAACATCCGATTCGTTCTCTGCGAGCTTCATGATCGTGCCGATCCCGAAGGCCAGGGTCTTGCCGCTGCCGGTCTGCGCGCGGACGATGGCGTCTTTGCCTTCGAGCAGTGCAGGAAGGCTTTGTTCCTGCACGGGGGTCATGCGGCGGTAGCCGAGGGCATCGAGGTTCTGCTGCAGTGCTGCGGGCAGGGGAAGAGTGGTGAAAGGCTTGGAGGTCACGGCGGCTCTTTGTGGCAGTATGCTCCGGGAACTTCTCCCGAAGGCGTTACGCCATTGTAGCGTATTACGCCCCTGCGCGCATTTTACCGCGCTCTGAAGCTCTTTGGCTATAATTGCACCAATTTTACGATGCAGGAAAAATGATGAAAATTGCCATTATGGGGGCCATGGTCGAAGAGGTGGAGCCGTTCCTCGACGCCGGGGAGCACGAGCCGCTGCTCAAATACTTCAAGAAGCACAACGACGTCGAGTATGCCGGCAACCTCTACCACGAAGCCCGTTTCAAAGGGCTTGATATCGTGCTGGGCTACAGCAAAATTGGAAAGGTGAACGCGGCCCTGACCGCCGCGACAATGCTGGAGAAGTTCGGCTGCGAGATGCTGCTCTTCACCGGGGTGGCGGGTGCGGTGAACCCTGAACTGAAAATCGGCGATCTGATCGCTGCGACGCAACTGTGCCAGCATGACCTTGACATCACGGCGTTCGGTCACCCGCACGGGTTTGTGCCCGAAGGCAAGGTCTACGTTGAACCGTCCCGTGAGCTTCTGCATATGGCCAGAAGCGTGGCCGAGGAGAAGGGGATCGAACTCAAAGGGGGGATCATCGCGACCGGCGACCAGTTCATCGCGGACACGGAGCGTAAAGCGTGGATTGAGAAGACGTTCGAGGCGGACGCCATCGAAATGGAGGGGGCGGCCGTTGCCGTCGTCTGCGATGCGATGCAGGTTCCCTTCTTCGTGCTGCGCGCAATCAGCGATGCCGCCGACATGGACGCGACGTTCGATTTCGACGAATTTCTGAAGCACTCATCACAGGTCAGCAGCAGTTTCGTCATGGGGATGCTGGAGAAGATCGCCGCCGCCCATGGTCAGTAAAAAAATCATGCGGCAGCTCGGCCGCACCAACGCCGCGTTCAACCTGGTCGAGGAGGGGGACCGCATCCTCGTCGGCCTCTCAGGGGGAAAAGACTCCCTGACCCTCGTGCATGCCATGAAAGAGCAGCAGCGCCGCGCCCCTTTCAACTTCGAGATAATCGCCGTAACCGTTGCTTATGGCATGGGGGAGGATTTTTCCGCGCTGATCGAACACTGCCGGGCCCACGGCATCGAGCATCACATCCACGATACGAACATCTACGACACGGCCAAAGAGAAGATCCGCAAAAACTCCTCGTACTGCAGTTTTTTCTCGCGGATGCGCCGCGGGTCGCTCTACAGCGCCGCAGAGAAGTTCGGCTGCAACAAGGTGGCCCTGGGGCACCACCTCGATGACGCGGCCGAAAGCTTTTTTATGAACCTGATCTACAACGGGCACCTGCGTTCACTCGCCCCGAAGTACCGGGCGGACAACGGCCTCATCGTCATCCGCCCCTTGATCCAGATGCGCGAACGCCAGCTCGCGGCCGCCGCGCACGACAACGACTGGCCGACCATCGGCGACGAGGCGTGCCCCTCCATGCGCTTCGACGTCAAAATGCCCTACGCACGCGCCGAGATGAAGACGATGCTCTCGGAGATGGAGGGGAAATACCCCGACCTCTTCACATCGATCAACGCGGCCTTCGGCCATATCTCCGACGACAGCTTTTTCGACCCGGAGCGTTTCGCGCTTTAGGAGTGCTTTCGGGCACGGTGCCGATGCACGGAGACGATCCAGAGGCGCTGGACCAGGTAGTAGCCCGACACCGCAAAGAGGGTGGAGTAGAAGAGAGCCCCCGTATAGAGCGGCGCGACGATCTCCTCGAAATGCGCTTCGAACCACTCCAGGCTGACGGCGACGTGGGGCAGATCGTGCATGCCCAGCAGGAAGCCGCCGGTTTTATACTCGACATAGTAGATAAAGGGCATCGTCGCCGGGTTGGTGATCCAGACCAGGGCGATAGAGAGCGGCAGGTTGAAGCGGAAAAGCGGCTGCAGCAGTACGATGGCGACCATCTGGGCGGGCATCGGGATAAAGGCGATAAAGAGGCCGACAAGAACGCCTTTTGCAACTGCATGTCTGTTCACGCTTAAAAAGGCGCGGGGTATCTTGTACTTCGTAATGACGTCGGCATACTTATCATTGAAGCGGCTGCGTTTGAAAAACCGTCGGATCATGCCGTCACCCCGTGGAAAAGTCGCAGTATTATAACTGCTTTAACGAAATTGGCTATTAATACAGGAATAAAATTCGTTTAAATGATAGCCGATATAATTTTGCCTAATTTTTATAACCTAATGATTTCAAAGGGAAGATAATGTCAAGTCTTAACGTATATCCGGACAAAGAGCTGCTGGAAAACTCCGATATGGTCGTCGTCGATATCCGCACCGAGATGGAGTGGATGCAAACGGGCGTCGTTCCGGGATGTAAAACGGTCACCTTTTTCCAGATGGATGGCAGCTACGATGCGGAAGGCTTTATGAAGGCGATGGACGAACTCGGCGGCAAAGAGAAAGAGATCGGCTTCATCTGCCGCACCGGTTCCCGTACGGCGCAGGTCGCCATGTTCATGAAGCAGCAGGGCTACAACGTCAAGAACCTCGCCGGCGGCGTCATGAAGCTGATGAGCGAGGGATACGAGCTCGTTCCCTACAAGGGCTGATCGCCCTCCCGGGCCGAAACAAACTCGCTGCGCAGCTCTCCGAAGAGCCGCAAGATACTCTCCTGGTAGGCGGTCACGTCGGGATCGTCCTGGCATGTGAGCAGCGGCTCCAGCTGGGCCAGATCGATCTTCAGCGCGTAGCGCGGCACGGAACGGAGGTCGCGGATGATATCGTCGACCAGTGCATCGATGTCGAGCCCGTTGTTTTTCAGGACCTTTTCCACCATCTCCCGCGTCGTCAGTACCAGCGTATTTGAACGGTCCTCGTCGTTGTAGATCTTCATCCCCGCCTCTTTGACAACATCGAATTCACACTCGTTCGCTTCGTTGTCGGCCGAGATGAGCGCGGCAAAAAGTTTGGCACGGAATTCAAGTGAACTGTGATGATAGAGGAAAATCTCCCTGAACGCGTTGAACAGGAAGTGTTTGAAGCTGAAGCGGACCGCCATCGTGTCGTCACCCCTTAAGGCATTTGGGATATTATACTGCATGCAATATTTCAGGGCACTTTTCCTCGCCGTTTTTTTCGTTCTCTTTTCAGGCTGTAGCCAACCCAAAGCCGCGCTGCAGCACACACTGCCGCAACCGTGCGGTATCTACGATATGAAACAGGCCGCCTGTATCGGCGATGCGGAACTGGCGGCACGCCTCGCGCCCTACCGGGTGCTCTTTGTCGGGGACCATCACGCCAGCGAAGCGATGCACAGACGCCTGGCCGGCGTGCTGCGCCGCCTGGGGGAAAACGGCCGGCGTCTGCTGTTGGCCAACGAATGGTTCACGCCTTCGGACGATGCCCTGCTGTCACGCTATGCGCGCGGCGTATATGACGGGAACTTCACCGCAGATATCGACTGGAAAACGAAGGCAGGCTACCCCTTTTCATCGTATGAACCCATCTATAAAAGTATCCAAAATGCCAGGGGGATGCTGTACGGCATCAATATGACAAAAGCCTTTCAAAAGGCGGTCTCGGATGCCAATCTGAGCGCCATGTCCGGGGATGAACAGGCGTTCTTCAGGGATCTCGATCTGAATTTGAGTGCGCACCGGGCGATGCTCGCACCCTTCTTCGCCCACTGCCATGCCAAACAGGCGGGGGAAGACGCGCGGCAGTGCCGGGAACGGATGTACCGGGTGCAGGTCGCATGGGACAGCTACATGGGAGAGCAGAGTGCACGGCTTGCCGCGGAAGCATTGCATTCGGACAAGGAGCTGCTCGTCGTCTTTGCCGGGGCGTTCCATATGGCCTACGGCCTGGGGATCAACGCCCGCTTCGCCCGCCGCAGCCCAGAGCCTTACGTGACGATCCTTCCCGTACCTGCCGGCAGTACCGATGCCGACGTCGGCGAGGCGGATTACCTGCTCTTCTACACCCCCGATGCACCTCCCAAGGAGAGAGAATGACGCGCGAATCGAAACGAATCTACGGCTGGGCGCTGTATGACTGGGCCAATTCCGCCTATGCCACCACGGTGATGGCCGGGTTCTTCCCGCTCTTTTTCAAAGCCTTCTACAGTGCCGATACCGATGCGACGCTCTCGACGGCCCAGCTCGGGGTTGCTAACGCGGTTTCGAGCATTATCGTCGTACTGCTGGCACCGCTGCTCGGGGCCATCGCCGACGCCGGCGGCATCCGCAAGCGTTTCTTGCTGCTTTTTGCGTTCCTGGGCATCCTGATGAGCGCCGCGCTCGCCCTGGTCGGGAAGGGGCAGTGGGAGCTAGCCGCATTCATCTATGTTCTGGGGAACATCGGTTTTATGGGCTCGAACATTTTTTATGACGCCTTTCTCCCCTCGGTCACCTCGGAGGAGCGTTTCGACAAGGTCTCCGGGCTCGGGTATGCGCTGGGGTATCTCGGCGGCGGGATCCTGTTCGCGCTGAACGTGGCGATGGTGCAGCAGCCCGGGTGGTTCGGGCTTGCCGACGCTGCGGCAGGGGTGAAGGCCTCTTTTGTCTCGGTGGCGCTGTGGTGGATGCTCTTCGCACTGCCTTTTGTGCTCTGGGTCAAGGAGAAGCGCAATACCCGCAAAATCGGTACAGTGACGCTGACGGTGCTCGGATACCGGCGCCTGATGCGTACCTTTCACAAGATCAAGCATCTTAAAGGCCTCTTTCTTTTCCTTGTCGCCTACTGGTTCTACATCGACGGGGTCGACACGATCATCCGGATGGCCGTCGATTACGGTATGGCAATAGGGTTCGAGGCCGGGGAGCTGATCAAGGCGCTGCTGCTGGTGCAGTTTGTCGGGTTCCCTGCGACGATCCTCGTCGCGAAGCTGGCGCAGATGTGGGATACGAAAAAGGCGATCTACCTGACCCTTGGATTTTATGTCCTGATCGCCGTGCTGGCGGCCTTTATGCACGACGTCAGCTCCTTCTACCTGCTCGCGGCGATGATCGCGCTGGTACAAGGCGGTATCCAGGCGATGAGCCGTTCGTACTACTCGAAAATGATCCCGGCGGAGTATGCGGCGGAGTTCTTCGGCTTTTACAATTTTCTCGGCAAGTTCGCCACGGTTTTGGGGCCGCTGCTCATCGGTGCGGTCGCTCTGGCGACGGAGAGCTCCCGGGCGGGGATCGCTTCGGTCGCGGTCTTTTTCGTGATCGGCGCGCTTCTGCTCTATATGGTCGATGAAAAAGCGGTGGCGGAGGAGGTCAGGGGCGCGATGCGCTAAGCTGCTTCAGCACCTTGTGGTCTGCCCCGCTCAGGGCCAGGGTGTCAATCTCTTCTCTTTGGAAATAGGTGAGCTCTTCACGGTACGCTTCACAGAGCCAGACCTGCGCTTCGAGCCGGAAGTGCGAATAGACCTGCACGATGCTTTGGAGCGTTTTCCCCTGCCCGGGCGGCGCTGTCTGTTCATGAAACCCCCACAGCCCGTGCAGGAACCTCCCTTCACGCTGTTTTAACCCGTAGCGCCCGTTGTGCCTGTAGACGACAATGTGCCGTTCGCGCACCGGGACGCTTTTGCGCTTTTTCGGAGCGGGGTAGCGCAGCGGGTCGCCCGCGGCGCCTTTGCAGGCGCTTTCGAAGGGGCAGGCGTCGCACGCTGTCGTCTTTGGGAGGCAGAGCGTCGCGCCGATATCCATCATCGCCTGGTTGAATTCGAAGGGGTGTTCGGGGTCGAAGAGCTTTTCGGCCATTTGCCAGAGGGTTTTCTCATCGGCCTCCCTGCGGCCGAAGAAACGGTAGAGGATACGCTTGACGTTGGCATCGAGGATGGGTACAGGCGCGCCGTAGGCAAACGCGGCAATGGCGTGGGCTGTGCTTTTGCCGACCCCGGGCAGACGGATCAGCCCCTCGACACTCTCGGGCAGATAGGGCGCGGCGAGCTGTGCCGCTTTGTGCAGGTTCTTTGCGCGGGTGTAGTAGCCCAGCCCCTCCCACTGCTTCAAAACGTCATCAAGCGGTGCGCACGCGAGGGAGGGGAGCGTCGGAAAACGCTCGAGAAAGGGGAAATAGAAACGTTCCAGCACCGTCTTGACCTGGGTCTGCTGCAGCATGATCTCGCTGACCCAGATACGGTAGGGGTCGTCGGTATTGCGCCACGGAAGGGTATGGCGGCCGTGGTCTTCATACCACTGCAGCAGTTGGGTGTGCAGATCTACATTCATGATGCGGATTATAGCAGACGCTTCTTTCCGGAGGCAATCGGACGCTGCAGTATTTATGTTCAAGACTAAATTGATTTTTCTTATATGAAATTAATTTTTTCCGCTCTATACTGGAGGGAATGAATAGCTGTTTTTCTCACGGCTTTTAACCAAAGAGGAAGGGGAGGCTGTTCAAGGTTGTTTGATTTTTTTTGTACTGCAAGAAAAGCCTAACCCGGTGCGAATCGGGGGCGGAAAGCTACGGATCTTCTCGAAGATGGCCGGGTTGCCAAAAGTAGGGTGACTCGGTCGAATCTTTTCTACCACTGTTTTGTTACCCACTTTTTGATTTGAGTACTTCGCTACCTGAACGTGTCTAACGGTCAGGTCTTGGAATGTTCTTGAAAAAACGTTCTATGCAATAGGAGACTCTAAAAATGAAAGCTTCATTTCGAGATAAATGGGGGCTGATCAAGCGCATGCTGGGAGCGGGAGCATTGCTCTTCGCCGCAGCGGCGTCGGCCAACATCGGCTATACGCTGGAAGGGTGTCGCTCCACGTCTATTCCCGACGGATACGACCTGGCCGCGAACGACTATGTCTGCCCCGACGGGGCCTATACGACCGGTAACCTGAAAGGGTGGGCGGAACTCGACCTCGTTCCTCACCGGGTGACGATCGAAAACAAGGGGAGCGATCCCCAGAAGTTCACCTTTACCGTCGGCGGTGACTACCTGTACGCCGAAGGCGGCGATCTGCGCGGGTGGGACTACATTTCCGTATTGACCCTCGATACGGTCCTCTCCAACGATATCTGTAAAAATTGGGCGGAACAGTATCAGGACCAATTGGTCGTACAGGATCTGCTTATTACGCCTGACAATGAAGGTGCCGGGGGCGTCTTTACCACGATCTACCGACAAATTTCCGTCGCAGGCGGCGGACCGAGAGACGGTGAGTATGCTGCGAACGGTCTTCCCGGCGGCGCGGTGTGTGTCGCCAACTACTATCAGCGTCTCGCCCTGGGATCACACCTCTATTCGGGATCTTCTTTGCAGTCCAACCTCTGGGATGCGAACCTGAGCTCCTCCGGCGGCCAGAAACGTGTCCAGCTTCCCGATGTCAAGGCGGTCGAAACCAGCAAAGATATGACGGCGCGCCAGGCCCAGTCTTTTGGATGGACCATCTCCAAAAGCGGCCCGGCTACGGTCGATTTCGGCGACACCTGTATCCCCGATGCGCCGACATCACGGCTTGTCGATGTCAACGTGACCTGGACGAAACTGGCGGCTACCCCGGAAGGCACGGTCGGTATCCACACCAAGATCTATGTTTCCAACACCGCTTCGCGCGAGATCTACGCCAATGTGTCTGATGTCGTCTACTACAGCGGCGGTATGACCAGTGTGCAGCCGGATGCGTGTACTCCTTATCTGATGCCGTCAAACTTCTCCGGGGTTGTTTGTGAACACGATGTCATCGTCCCCGAAGAAGAGAGCGGCGGACTTTATGACATCGCAACCATCGGTTTTGAAGACCCTTTCCTTCCTGATGTACCGATCACGGTTACCCTGGAAGCCACCGCATCCGCATCGGTCCAACCGGGTGACCAGCTGAATACCACGGCAATCGTCAGAGACCACGAATGGATCGAGAGTACGAACGGACTGATGAGTTTCTCAAGCGGTACGTTCACTCCGGGTGATATCGGTGAATACGATGCACCGTATGTTTCGGGAACACCGACGGTCGGTGACGTCAACTGGACCTCTTACACTGTTGAAGACAGCGGCGCGCTGGTTTTCCATAAGACTGTTTATATCGACGGTCCGATGATCGCGACCGGTATGCTCAGCGACACCGCGACGATTGTGGGCGACGGGGGCTATACACCTGATCCTGCAACGCATGAAATCGGCCTCTCCGCCGATGCGACCGTGTCACTGACGATCAATAAAACAATGCCGGATGTGTTCGACGGTGCCGACAGTGTCGATGTACTCTTCACCGTCTCCAAAGAGGGGATGGATGACATCAACCGGACCCTGACCTTCACGGCGCTCAGCCCGTTGACCCAATCGGTGAAGATCGAAGGTCTGGAACCGGGTTCGTATACTGTAACGGAAACGGCCCCGACCGGGTTTGAGCCGGAAGTAAGTGCAATTAAACCGGTGACGATCACACTGCCGTCCTGCGGCGAGTCCGTCACCTTTAACAACCAGCTGGCCGGTCAACCGGCGGTCAAAGTCATCAAAGTGACCAAACCGGCTGAGATCGAGGGCGTACCGCAAAAAGGCGACTGGAACATGACGCTTTACAAAGAGACTGCTCCGGATGTCTGGACGGTTGTGACATCACTGCTTACTGATCCGAACAGCGCAACGAATGTGCTTGTACCGGAAGGTGAACTCGAAGAGGGTCACTACAAAGTCGTCGAAATCATGAAAGACGGCTGGTATATGTCCGATCAATCCGGTGACTGCGACTTTACCGTCGACTATCCGGAAGATCTCTATCGTGCCGACTACGAGTGCCAGTTTGAAAATACCAAATACGCGACGGTGATCATCAACAAGCTGACCGTGCCTGCGGGTATGCCGGATTACTTCCATTTCGCCCAGGATATCAACGGTTCGTACGATCTGAACCTGACCCACCTAGGATCGCACACCTTTATGGATGTGATTCCGAAAACCTATACGGTGACGGAAGATGATCCGAAACCGGAGTATGACCTGATCGGTCTCTCCTGTGTCGAGCTTGACGGCGTAGAGAACAGCTCTACTTCTCTTAGCCAGCGCGAAGCAACGATCGTCGTCGATCCGGGTGAAACGGTCCAGTGTACCTACACCAACCGCAAACGCGGCAAGATCGAACTGATCAAACACGAAAACGGCGGCACGACGTACACGTTGGGCTGGACCTTCACGCTCAGTGGTAACGGCCTGAACCTTCTGGATACGCCTGACGCGAACGGACTGGTGGACTTCAACGGAGTCTGGCTGATTCCGGGTGCGGACTATACGGTGTGTGAAACGGGTATCCCGGTTGCCTGGGAAAATCTCTGGTACGTTGAAGGTTCTCCGGTCTCTTATGACAACCCGGATTCCGGGCAGGCTTCCAACGAAAACCACTGCTACACCTTCAGCGTGGAAGCGAATCAGACGATCCACTTCGTCGTAGAGAACAACTATACGCCTCCGGGCGGCGAACCGCGTACGATCGGCTACTGGAAGAACTGGACGACATGTGACGGCCACGGCAACCAGCAGGAAAAGGCGGAAGCGGCAAACCTTCTGGCAGGTCAAACAGAGGTGTGGCTGGTCGATTATGTCCTGCCGATCACCCTGGGAAGCTTTGAAGTCGCCAGCTGTGAAGACGCGGTATCCATCCTGGATAAGCGCGATGTTTCCAGCGGCAAGAAACGTGCCGGCGACGCAGCCTACGGTCTGGCGGCGCAGCTGTTGGCGGCCAAAGCCAATGAGGCGGCCGGTGCGACAATATGTGCCGAAGCAAGCCAGGCCATCAGTGACGGCGATGCGTTGCTCTCATCGATCGGCTTCGACGGCACCGGTGGCTATCTCAAAGGCGGTAAGAATGCCGCGGCCCAAAAATCGTTGGCAACGTCGATTGCGGGTACGCTTGATTCTTACAACAACGGTGAACTCTGTCAGTAACCGTTAGGCAAAGGCTTAAAGCCTTTGCCTCCCAATTTCCTGTTTTTCATCACATTTCAATCACTTTTACCCGTTTTTTTACTTTTTTGTATGCGATATAGAGAACTGTTTATCAACCTCTATTATGATATGCACCTATTTAAAGGAGAAGTATGAAAAAGGTTACGATTCTCGCGGCCGCCCTGCTGGCGTCGGCACTCTACGCGGCACCTTCCGCGGAGCAGCAGCAGGCGGAGGCGATGAAAGCACGTCAGGAAGCGATGCTCAAACAGATCCAGGCGGAGCTCGGCCTCAGCGACAAGCAGACGAAACAGTGGGGCGATATCCATGAACGCTACCTCAAGGCGCATATGAAACTGCGCGTCGATCAGAACAACGAGATCCAGGCACTGCTCACGGATGAACAGCGTAAAAAGTTTGAAGCGATGCAGCAGCGTTTTCGCGAGCAGCTGAACAAGCAGATGGGTGCACAAAAAAAGTAAGTGCCCCTCCTGCGCCCGCTATAATGGCGTCATGCAAATCCTCAAGACGCCTGTTTCTACAACGTATGAAATCAAACAGTCGAAATTTATCGCCCATCTCGTCCCCTATAAGCTCTTCGATGCAACCCTGCAGCGTTTAAAAGAAGAGCATCCCAAGGGACGCCATTTCGTGACGGCCTTCCGCTACTTGAATGACCACATGCAGGTCGTCGAGGGGAGCAGCGATGACGGCGAACCGAAAGGGACCTCCGGCAAACCGAGCCTCGCCGTTTTGGCGGGACATGAGCTGATCGATGCCGCCGTGATCATCGTGCGCTATTTCGGCGGCACGAAGCTTGGGACGGGCGGATTGGTCCGCGCCTATACCCAGGCGGTTTCCGATGCGGTGGCCCTGGCGGAGCTGAGCGAGTATATCCCGCAGGAAAAGGCTGCTTTTACCTGCGGCTACAGTGCAGTCTCGCAGGTGGAATACCTGTTGACGGAGAGCGGCGTGACGGAGGTTGAAAAGGTATTTGAAGCCACGACGGTGCTCTGGTATGTTTCGGGGGGAGATGCAGCCCTGGAGACATTCTTCGCCAGGGTGGGGCGTCTGGTGGAACACCTGGAAGACGGAAAGTAAAGGGGCGTCGCGGCGACGCCGCGATGCAATCAGGGGCGGCCCAGGACGGACTCGAACATCGTATAGGCTTTGCGCAGCCAGACCTTGGTGCGCTGGCGTTCCATTAGGCTCAGGTGGGCGGTGCCGTTCTCTTTGAGATTGGCGGCAGCCCAGAAGCTGAAGGTGTGTTTGTCGATCTTCTGCATGGTCGGGGCGTGCAGCGCGGGCAGTACCACCTCTTTAAGCGTACCGTTCGCCTCGCTTGAAACGGAGGCGATGACGCCGTCGACTTCGGAGAAATCGCTGCCGCGTCCCTCGTTTTTGACGACGGCACAGGTCATGACGACACTGTATTTCGGCAGGAATTTTTTCAGCAGCTGTACGGAGTCCTTGCCGCCGTCGACGAGGTACCAGTAGACGATCTCGATCCCCGTCTCTTCGCACATGCCGAGGACGTCATTCTCTTCGATCCAACGGTCGAGGAAACGCTCGGACTGCGCCGGTAGGTCCACCAGGACGTTGATGTCTTTTTCCAGCGCGAGTTCCATGATCTTGTCGCTGCTCTCGAAAAAGTCCAGGTCGATGGCATCGGTGAACTGCTTGTAGTAGCGGGTGAGCGACGCGTGGGAACGGTCCGCGTCCAGTCCGACAAAAGCGACGTCGTTGTCGATAAAATACTGTGAAAGCAGGCGCGCGAAGACGGACTTGCCAACGCCTCCTTTCTCTCCTCCGATAAAGTGAATCATACTCATTGTTTCTCTCTCCATATCATGTGATGTCACACGGATATATTTTGCGCGTATGGTAGCGCTGCGGATATAAATGCGGGCTGTAGAAACGAAGCAAATGGGAAAATTTCTGAAGAATTACATGAGCGCCGACGCCAATCATGCGTCATCGAAATGCAAACCGTGTATTCTGAATCTCTCTGAGATCATTCATTCATGGTTTTTGTAGCCGGCAAGCTTCTTTTTGACCGACGATGACGCCTGCGCAAGGACAAACTTGATGTCTCCGAAGCCTGTCGCTTTATCGGCATTGAAATCGATAAGCCGATGCTTCGTCCAGCGGGTCCGATAGTAGTCGTCAATCGCAAACCTGACTTCCTGCAGGGCAGGCTGCCGATGGACATAGCGGCCCATCACCTCCACCGAGGCTTTTTCCAACGCGCAGTAAAGATCCAGTTCTTCTAATTGTGAGCAGTCTGACACAGGGGCTTTTCTCCAGGCGCTTTCATTAGGCAGTAGCGTATCCGCCCTGCTGAGAATCTCCAAATCGACCGGAGAGACGCGGACGTCCCTCCGCTCATAATCCGGGAGACCCAAAACGATGCCGTTTTCGGTTTTGTAGACACCGATGACGCCGAAAATGATAAACGAACCCAGGAGCAGGAGGGACAAAAGTGTATAGAAAATGTATTTTTTCATGAATCGTGCCTTTATCGAACAGCTCCTCTATGCCGACGACGATGGCACATGTGCTTTTGCCAATTGTACTTCATCTCCCGGAAACGGGCAGGAAACCCCCTATTTCATATACCTTTTTGTCAATCGGCAAAAATCGTAAAAATCGCTCAGCATCAAGTAGCGGATTTCGACGTCTTCAAACTTTTTCTTCAAGATGGTATGGCCCTGCAGATAGAGCTTGACATCGTTTTGGAACTCTTTGGGATATTCAAGTTTTTCGGCTCCCAAAGAGGAGAAGCAATCCAAAAATTCAAAAAACAGTGCGGTGACGATCTTCTCTTTTTCCGGTGTCCTGTTTGAGAGAAAGTCCGTTGTCTCCTCAAATGTCTCGCATATTTTCGTCAAACACGCATTCATATATATCCTCTTTACTCTGGTCTGTCGGAAGGGAAGTACAAAAACTGTACCTGCTGCTGAAATTCGACATGGAATATAGTTCAGCCCACCCTTCGTCAATCAGCCATAGTGCAATGAACATCATCAAAAAATAGCCCGCCAGCAGCGTGTCCATGCCTGTCCACTTTAGCGCAACGGTGTGTTCCGCGGGAAAGTTTGTGAAATGAAGCTGCCCTCAGTAGATCCCCGGAAACAGGCGATAGCGTACGTCCTTCGCATAATCAGGGTACCCGGGAAGCTCCTTATGAAGGGTCTTGTCTTCAAGCGCGGTCCGGATCACGGCGATGAGCAACGCCGCCGCGGCAGGGATGAGGGTCCACAGTGAGTCCAGGGCGATGATGATGCCGGCAAGGGCCAGAAGGTTGCCAGCATAGCCCGGGTGGCGCACGACCCTGTAAGGGCCGCTGTCGCAAACCGTGTGTCCCCGGTCTGTCTGGATACGCACCGTCGTGGAGAAAAAGCGGTTCTCGACAATGGCCCAGGCGGCGAAGGCGTACCCCAGCGCGATGAGCACGAGGCCGAGAAGGTTGAGCCATGCCGGCATAAGCGGTGTCCATCCATAGCGGTGGTCCAGACCCGCGACGATGACAAGGGGGAATGAGAGGCTCACCGCCATCAGGGGGGCAAGAATTTTATCCCATGGCTTCGCACTCTGTGCCTTTTCAAGGCTGGCCCTCTCTGCGAGAATGCCCGGATGCCGTTTTTCTGCCAGAAACCGTCCGCCGACACCGGCAAGAAACAGCAGCACGGAGTAGACCCAGCCCTGCCACCATCCAAAATCGCCGCCGCAGAGCAGAAGCACCAGCGGGATGATGAGGTAAAGAAGGATCACATTAAGCCACAGGCGGGGGCCGGGAGCCTGGTTTATGTTCGGATGAACGGTTTTCAAGGCCATATTTTTCTCCGTAATCAGCCGGGATTTCAAAATGTATGTTTACAAACTGTGCGCTTCTTCCCACAGGCGCTCTTCGCCTACCCTGCTGTACCAATTGTCGAATTGGGAACGGTAGTGTTCAAAAGGGTCTTTCAACTTGGGGCGGGGGTCTTTGCTGAGGGAATATGCCATCCCTTCGGTGAACCACTTTGGAGCCCGTAAAACACTGATCATGCCCAATCTTTCATTTTGAAGATGATGGATCATTTCGTGCCTTACATAATACCGTTTCCAGGCCATGGGTCCGATAATGATGCCGAAAGTCCCCAGGGTGATTGCCGAGCGCCTTCCCAAGCCGAATGACTCGGAACAGGCTTCTGAACTGCAAAATACGGTACGCGGAGCATTCTTGATCTCGCCGACGGAGGTGTCGACGAAGCGCAGGGCTTCCTCATAGAGTGCGGCTGCGTCTTTCAGGCGGGAAGCATCGTCCGTACATAGGGTGTCGCCGAAGCACGAAACACCGGCCAGTTGAGGTGCAATGATCCGAACCGGTTTATAGAATGCCCAGGTACAGAGGATAATCGCTGCAATGAGCAAGGCTGCTATCGAAACTGCTTTTTTCATTTTATGACTATAGTCGCATAACGTAAATGTTGCAGGATGCGTTAATCATTTCGACTTCTCCATGCGCTGCTCATCAAATATAATGATCCGATCGACAAGCCTGAAATCAGCAAGGCTCCGATCCCCATAATGACGACTTTGACGATGCTTTTTGGCTCCACGATCAAGTCATAGACAATGTGACCGGAAAGATATCCGAATGTCATGGCTGCCACAGCCATGAGCAAGGCAATAATGTATATAACTAATTTCCTGGGGATGAGCTCTGCAAGGGTCTGGCCGATCAATTCCTCGATAAGAAAATCAAGCAATGGCATCCCTGTCTGGTTGCGAACGCTCTTCTGCCCGCTGTTTCAGGGCCTGATTCATCTCTTCGAACCCGCGTTTGGTGCCGCTGTCCAGACTGGAGCGAAAGAGTCCGACCAGGATGCCGCTGAAGCGCTCGTTCTGCTGAAACCGCACCTTGTCTTCGCCGAGCGGTTCGATGATAAAAGCATGCTTGCCGTCAAAGAGACCCGGAAACAGAACCCGGCCCAGCCACCTCAGTTCGCGCCCGGCTTCAGCGGCGAGCACTGTCGGAGAGAAACGCATAGGTTTGCTACCGCTCGGCTGGATCTCAACCCGAAGCCGCTTACCCTGGATCGGGGTGCCCTGTATCGAACGGATGAAAGGATTCCACTGAGGATATGCCGTGAAATCAACCAGGATCTCCCATACCCGTTCAGCGGGTGCATCGATTTCTATTTCTGTATGTAGTTCGTGAATAGCCATATGGTTTCTATGTCATTGATGTTCAACGTCTAAAAAGAGCAATCAAAATCGCCTATTGTTTTTTAAACGGTCACTTCGGATTCGTTGGGGATTTCAGATATCCATCGCGGTATAGAATAGGTCATCCGTTCGATTGTCTGTGGCCGTATCATTTTCTTTGTACTTTCGCAGCAACCATATTTCGAAGACTGCTCCGATCAATGGGACGCCCAATATGACGATGGTTTTGAAGATTTTTGTTCTTCTTGTATAGAGTATTTCTTCCAATAAAATAGACATGATTGCGCCAATGTCAACAGCTATTACCGTCCAAATGAGAAATAGATAAACACCAGTCATATTATTTCCTAACAATTCAATGGCATTAATTTTAGCAGATTATTGTAAATATGTACATTTTTTTAAACAGACTAAAACGTAATTTATTTCTATTTCTAATATTATACAGATGAATCCCATGGAAATTGGCCAATGCAGAATCGAGGCGATGGAGACAAAGCGGATAGCAGTGTTATTCGTCAAAAGTGCCGGAAATAATGGATAGTGGTGTATGGGAGGAGGAAAAAAATTGCTTTGAAAACTTTCTGTTGTATTCAACACATCAGAGCTTCGTTGACGAGTACGAATAGAGCTGCCAGATCAAGCAGTATGACAAGGGTGACCAAATGCGGGTTACTGCTTGGTCTCCATCTGTTGGACAGCTTCCGTTCCAAGCGCCAGTGCAACGGCCTTGTCAATGTGAATAGCCATAGAATCAAATAGGGTCATGGGGATCTCTGCGGCACGGATCAATAACGGCAGTTCGGTATTTGCCAGAACTATACCTTCTGCGCCCTCGTTCTTCAGATCCCCGATCATTTCAAGTATCCTGGTGCGCGACGTCTGGCGTATGTCACCCAAAGCAAGCTCTCCATAAATCACGTTATGAATAAAGTCTCGCGCTTTTTTGGGAGGAGTGATGATTTTAAGTCCATGCCGCTCCAACCGCTCCCGGTAAAAAGCCTGTTCCATAACGAAGTTCGTCCCGAGCAGTCCTAGCGTGGAAACTCCCGCACTAGCGACCGCTTCCGCCACCGCATCTGCAATATGTACGATCGGAATACCGAGTTGCTGCTGTACCTGCGGAACAACTTTGTGCAGCGTATTGGATGCGATCAGAACGAAGCTCGCTCCAGCTAGTTCGAGCTTATGCGCTGCAGTGCCAAGAACTTCGGATAACCGGTCCCACTCCTCATCGTGCTCGAGCCGGGCGACGGGTTCGAAGTCCAGGCTGTACATCACCAGTTCGGCAGAGTGCAGAGCTCCAAGCTGCGACTTGACAGCCTGATTGATCAGGCGGTAATACTCAGACGACGACTCCCAGCTTACGCCGCCGATGAGACCGATCGTCTTCATGCAGCCCCCTCATTCGCTACTGTTTTTGCTTTCATTTTTTGCTTTGGGATGAGACGTTTTTTGCATAGACGGCATAAGGGACTCCGTAGATGTCGGCCACATTTGTTTGTTTGACAAACCCCATCCGCGAATACATGGGAAGTGCGACTTTCATGACGGGACTCGTGTGCAGGCCGATATGCGACGCGTTGTCCCGCACGGCTCTTTGAATGCACTCCTGCGTCAACGCTTTTCCGATGCCAAGACCTCTGTTTTGGGGAGCAACCACCAGCATTCTCAGTACGGCCCAATCGCTGGCAAAGATATCGGATTTCGGTCGGTCGGGACCGACGTACACTACGGCCCCGACAAGTGCGTCACTCTGCGTTGCTACAATGATTTCCGCATGATCTGCAAAAGAAGCCATATCACTGATTTTTTTCGAGAATGCGGGCCAATCATTATAGGCGTTTCGATACTCGCCAAAAGCTTCTAATGCCAGGTTGTTCAGGCTATCGGCGTATTTCGTTTCAAAGTCTTTAATGACAAATTCCATTCTTTCTTCTTTGACCAATATCTAAAAATATATATTCCAAACCCCGCTTTTAGCAGTTTAACGCGTTGGGCCGCTCGCGGGTTTTTGATTGGGTTCCCCAGTATTTGTTTGACTCATTTTGCGTTCCATTCGTAGACGGTAACGATGGATGACTTAGAAGTATGCACCGGGTCACTGAACGCTATGGCCTCGGCCTCTTCAAGGTTGTCAGCCTTAATCAAGTATGCACCGCCGCTCTTGTCCGTAAACGGACCGGCAAGTTCAAGTTTGCCTCGTTGTCTCAGGTCATCGAGAAAAGCGTAATGCGCCTCAATGACTGACGGGTCGAACTGGGGTGTGCGAAACGTTGTAATGAGATATCTAAACACTTAAATTCCTTTTTTTGGTTTGCATTATAGATTAAGCCTTTCCTGCCAGACGTAGGATATTGAGCCCTTCGTCTTCACTTGGAGCCTCGAAGAACTGGGTGACATGGTTGAACACCGCTTCATTGTCGAACTGCGCCCGTTCCGGCTGCTCGGTTCGGCGTTTTGCAATCTGAGATAAGCATTGTTCGTTGCTCACGTCGAGAAAGATCAGCTCATGTTCGCACGAAGCTTCACTGCAGAGCTGTTTGAACCACGCTCTCTGCCTAACCGTATTCGCCGGAAAATCCATCACCACGTTCGTGCCCGTATTGATGATCTGCAGCACATGCAATTTCACAAACGGCTTGATCATCATGGAAAATTTCAGGTAGTCGTCAAATGAGTTGATCTGTCCGGGGTAATGCGATGATAGCCAATCATCTTCGGACAGAAGCACTGCATTTTTTTCAGCTGACACGGCTTTTGATTTCGTCGATTTTCCGGCACCCATCTTTCCGCAGAAAAAAGTGAGAGTTCCTTTTTCTTTCATGATCCCTTCTTCACTGTATAACGTTTGAAATGAGCAATCAAAAAGCCGCTTGCTAGTTTTTGAGTGGTCTTCTTTGGATTGTCATATTCCTTCTATTCAATAGTATTGCTTTGAACGACTTCAAATTGTGATTTATGCAATAAGACGCTATTAGAATAAATCTGTATCGTCCAATCCCCAGGGTTAGTTTCATAAGCGGCGTCGAAATAATATTCAAAAAACCAGTCATAGCTTCCTTTATGCCCTGAAATATCTATGGGACGTTTTATACTTGAACGCTTTTCTCCAGTGGGGAGAGTCATTTCAGGAAAGTTTACGCGTAATTCCAGGCTTTGGACGTTTTGTGGAATATCATAGAACCTTACACCTAACACGAAACCTGTCCCAAGTTTATTGGGAATTGTCCACACATTTGGTGCTATTAATTCAATTTTGTATGTATCATCGTTCACAAGTCCCGATACCCTTGATTCATCTTGATAGAGCGAACCACCTGTTTTTTTGAGGTAACTGTGTACGAGTAGGAAAGATTTTATAGACCCACTGGGGTTATTAAAAGCACTGGCATTTATTACTGATATCATCGTCAGAAGAATCAGTATGAGTATATTCTTTTTCAATTATTTTCCTTTTTAATATAACGTTTAAAATGGGCAATCAAAAAGCCGCCTGCTGGTTTTTGATTGGTCTCCTGTGCCTTGTTGGCAAATGCGCTATGGCAGTACACCTCCTTCTTTCTTGACATAGTGAATTCCTTTGTCATCCACAACCGTTTCATATCCAAGCACGGTCCAAACTTGGCAGAAAATAATTTTTCGAACGACATATCTTGCTACTTCTTCATCCGTGACATACATGCCAATAAAATTGTTTACTGTCTCGGCACAAAATTCTTTTGATGCGGGCAATTTCTCAAAGCACTGTTCTTTTGTCATATTGCCATCTGTCATTTCTTTTGCCCTTCGACATATTTGTTCATCATTATCAGAGGCATTTATAATGGATAAAATGATTTCTGATGTCTCCATAGTTTCAGCAATTGCAGCAATAGGAAGAAGTATTAAAATAAGAAGTGCGAAAAAATGCATCTGGTATCCTTTGAGTTGCTATCTTGTTTAACCGCAAAATAGTTATGGAATAGGTTGCTATAGCTTATGTCCCAGTATCGTTTCTTGAGTTTCTATGCTTGTTAGATACTTGGATGGTTGAAGTCATATTCCGTCCACCACTTGATGTTGTAGATCTCTTCATTTTGAGCAAGCACTTTGCTAAGGGCTTTTTGTATAGTCTCAACCTCTTGTGCAGTTGGAATTTTTTTGAAAAGGAATTTTCTAACGTACGGCTTTCTTGGTTCGATGAAGCAGAGAAAGCCATCGACGTACTCCTCACAATGGCCGCAGCCAATCCAAATTGGGAATGCATCATTGCATATTGGAATCGTCCATCCCCAGTCCTCACTGAAAGGAGCCCTGACTTGAATACCTTCCTGCTTTAGCTGTTCGAACAATACAGTTGCAAGTTCTTTCACCGAAGAAACGAGACTGGAACGAAACTCTACGTGTGTTTCCATGCTATTGGCACCCAACCATTAATCAGCTTACATTTCAGAGTACTATAGAACATTATTGGTTAGAAAAACCTGGTAAATAATAACAATATACAATATATTAAACCTTTTGGAGTGCTATTGGTAAAAATAACTGTAGAGCAATGATCGTGATCTGGGGATAGATTGACTACGTGTAGGTCTACCAGCAGCGTTCGATATTAAGGAGAAAGTCATGATTGTAAAGGAGTTAATATAAGAGAGCATCAAAAGCCCGCAGGACTTTTGAAATAGGAGAAAAGTTACGACGGCAGCGCGTCCTTAGAGCCGTTCGGGATTTTGTCTACAGCGCTTTTCGCAGCTGTGACGCTTTCGTGGTGCGCTTCGACCTCGACACTTTTGCGGAACATGGAGTGCGTAAGGACGATGACGTTGAAGACGGGGGTGATGTAGGCGGCGAAGGGGACCAGCGAGAGCAGGTAGAGTCCCAGGGTCGTCATTCTTATTTTCCCACCGTGGAAGGCCATGATCAGCTTGAAACGCTCCTTCGTCGTCGTTTCCGAGGCGACGTCGAGCAGGTAGAGCTTGTGGAACAGGTAGTAAAAGGGGAGGTTGAAGGCCACGAGGTTCAGCAGCGGGACAAAATAGAAGGGCGTCAGCACCAAAAAGAGCAGGAGCATGATGAGCACATGCTTCAGCGAGGCGAGGAGGATGCCCAGGATGGAACCGTGGTGCTCCAGCGGCAGGTGGCTGTAGTGGCGCCGGTGTATCTCTTTGACGATGTAGGGGGTGAGGAAGCCGATGATGATCAGGGCAATGAACATGGCAAAGATGAACGTGATAAACCCGCCGACGGTAAAGACGATGAAGCTGACCAGCCACGAGGTGACAGTGTGTTCCATCAAGAAGCGCAGGATGGCCGAGCCCCCTTCGACCGTCGTCGTTTCGCTCTGCGTCTCCACCACGCCGTTCTGCTGCGTCTGCTGGTGCTGCTCTATCTGAAGCGTACTCTCCCGCAGCGAGTCGATGCCGGCGTCGGCAATACCGAAAAAGAGGGTGTACATGATCAGAATGGTGCCCAGGAAGGGTACCAGGGCAAACTGGAGCATCCGTTTGGAGAAGAAGTCGCGGATGCTTATGGAGAGGAGTGTTTCGTTCACATATGTTCCTTGATCAGGGAGATGATCTCGGCGAAGCTGCTTTCGGGCACCTCTCCCTCATAGAGATAGAGGACGTTGCCGCTTTTATCCGTAATGATGATATCGGAGTTGTCGTCGGCGACCTTCCAGGCGGAGACCCCTTTTTTATGCATATCCTTGACGTAGATCGTATCGGGGAACTTCTCCTGTTTCGCCTTGAGCGATTTGGCAATGGCAAAGTTGGGCAGCCAGGTCGCCTCCATGTTGATGATGGCGACGGAGGCGAAACGGCTGCGGTCGAAGTCCTCGGCCTTCAAGGCGTCGGAGAAGGGGTTGTTGAGGTCTTTCTCGTCCGGGTCGACGTAGAAGATGACGTGGACTTTCTCTTTGAGCTCGTCGCTGTTCCAAGGCGTGCCGTCGACTTTGCCGCCGTCGTCGCCCTGCAGAGCAAGCGCCGGAAGGGGCTGGCCGGTTTGCAGGGCCATCAGGCTGAGCGTGAGCGCGAAAAGGGAGAGGAGAAGTTTCATAGGGGTCCTTTGCGAGATTTATAAGATTCTAGCATGGAAAGGCTTGGGATCAAATGCCTATATTCAGACCTTGCTCCAGAGCTTTTCGTTGAGCTTCAGCTCCTCGACGATCCCGATGGAGGAACGCAGGGTACGGATGTAGCCCATGGCCTGATCGATGGAGAGGAGGGATTGGAAGACCGTCGGTTCGAAGAGATCCTTGTCGTAGTCGACGGCGATCATGATCTTCTCGCCGTTAAAGGAGACGTAGACCTTGCTGCCCGTATCCTTCTTCAGTTTGAGCAGCCGCTGCATCATCGTATGCGTGAGAATGTAGCGCGCTTCGATCTGGTCGGTGCCGTAGACGACGAAGGCTTTCTCAAAGGCGGGGTCGTCCATCTTGACGAGCTGGTCCTTGGTGAAGTTGCGCGACTGCAGCATCCCCCCGATAAAAGAGCCGAAAAGGTTCTCGGCCAGGTCGGGGAGGATGAGGGTGCGCCCTTTGAAGTGTTTGTTGAAGTCCGCGACAATGAAGAGCCCCTGGAAGATCGTGGACCAGTGCTCCCGCCCTTTGGAGTCGCGGCTGCGGTGCTCGGCATGGATGTCGGAGAACTGCAGCGAGACGCCGTCGAGGGTACCGCGCACGAGGTCGTTGCCACGGAAACGGTCGATGCGCTGCTCGAAGAGGTGGGAGAACTGAAAGAGCGACTGGGGGATGGCCGCGTCCGGGGCGTAATGCAGCTCCTTTTCGATCGCTTCGATCAGAGGCCGGATGATCTTCTCTTTGAACCCGCTGCGGTAGCCGCTGATGAGCCAACGGAAACCGAAGCCACCGATGGCGGTCGCCCCGACGCCGACCCAGATGAACGATTCGTTAAAGCAGTGGCAGCTGTTGTAGATAAAGCCGATGATGAGCAGGGAGAGCGCTCCGAGGATGCCAAAGAGGGTCAGGACCTTCTTGCGGACCGCGTTGCGCTTCTGCTCCAGCTCTTGCAGGGAGTCATAAAGCTCCGTATAGTAGAAATCAGTGAGTTCCGATGCACTTTTCATTAGGGATTACTGTTTGAAAAGGGCTCCGACATCGACGTTCTTGCGTTCATCCTCGGTGATCTCGAAGACCTGTTTTCGGCGATAATTCATCATGTTGGCGAGAATGTTCGTCGGGATCATCTCAATGGCGTTGTTGTAGTCCGTCACGGCCTGGTTGTAGGCACGGCGGGCGGCGGAGATCTGGGCTTCGACTTCTGAGAGGGTGCGCTGCAGGTGCATGATGTTTGTGTTGGCCTTGAGATCGGGGTAGCTCTCCACCGCGACCATGATGCTGCCCAGCGCGGAGGTGATCTGTTTGTCCAGGGCGATCTTCTGTTCGTCGGAAATCCCTGGTTTCATCGCCTGAGAGCGCAGTTCGGTGACCTTCTCCAAAATCCCCCGCTCGTGCTGCATGTACTGCTGCACGGAGCTGACAAGGTTCGGGATGAGGTTGTAGCGTTTCTTCAGCACGGCATCGATCCCGGCAAAAATGTTGTCGACCTGGTTCTTTTTGGCAACAAGGCTGTTGTACATCAATACGATGATGACGATGACGACGGCGAGGATGATGAGTGCGGTCATGGCGGTACTCCGATGGAAATAATATCGTTTATTGTACTGAAAATCGGGCGGGAATCCGCCATAGCGTCGGGATAAGTAAAACACAACGCGTCTGCCGCTACAATAAACAAAAAGGGGGAGATGATGCAGAGCAGACTATACGCGATCCGGGGCAGGGTGCAAGGCGTTTGGTACCGTGCGACCATCCAGCAGCTTGCCCAAGAGGCGGGAGTGAGCGGCTATATCCGTAATTGCAGCGACGGCAGTGTCGAAGCGGCCGTCAGCTGCCCGAACGATGACTGTTTCGACCAATTCGAACGGCTGCTTTGGGAGGGATCGCCGCTCAGCGTGGTCGACAACGTCTCTTATGACATCATCGAAGAGCTGTTCGAAGGAGGATTCGAACAGCGCTAGGAGCGGGATGTCTTGGCGGCATGCAGGCCTGCCAGGTAGCCGCTTCCCCAGGCAAAGTGGAAGTTGAACCCCCCGCGGTGCCCGGTAATGTCGATGACCTCCCCGGCAAAATAGAGCCCCTCCGCCTTGCGCGATGCCATTGTCTTGGGGTCGATCTCGTCCGTGGCGACACCGCCGCCGGCGACTTCGGCATGCTGGTAGCCGTGGGTGCCGCTGACCGTAAACGGCCACTGTTTGATGATATAGGCGATCTTCTTGGCCGTTTTGGTGTTGAGCTCACTGCAGCGCTGCTCCGCAGAGAGTTTTTGGGCCTGAAGCAGGGGGCGGATCAGTTTGCGCGGCAGCAGCCCGCCCAGCAGGTCGGCAAGGGTGTCGTCGGGGATCAACTTTGCCATCTGTTCGAGCTGCGCCGCCAGTGACTGCGCGGTAAAGCGGGGGAGCAGGTCTACTCTCAGCGTGACGTATTCAAAATCGCGCAGGGCCCTGGAGGCGGCGTGGGAGAGGTCGAGGACGGCGAAGCCTGAGACGCCGTAACGGGTAAAGAGCAGGTCGCCTTCCTCCTCCCGGAGGGGCTGGTTGTCAACGAGCAGCGTCACCCGTGCCGTCGTCTTGGTCCCGGCCATCTTCTCCAGCCTCGAAGACTCCAGGTGCAGCCCCACCAGGGAGGGGAAGGGGGGAACGATGCGGTGGCCGAAATGCTCGGCCATGGTCATGCCGCTTTCGTTGCCGCCCAGTTGCGGCGCGGCGGGGGAGCCTGTCGCGATGATCAGGCGTTCATATCCGCGTGTCTCCTCCAAAACTGACAGGACAAATAGCTTACCCTCTTTTTCGATGCGGGTGACGGCGACATTGTTTTCAAACCGCACACCCCGGTGCTGCGCCGCCCGGATCAGTGCGGACTGTACGGTACGGGCTTCCTGGCTCATGGGGTAGCATTTGCCATCCTCTTTGACCTCCAGCAGCAGCCCGATACGTTTGCAGAAACGTTCGAACGCGGCGAAGTTCATCGTCTCCAGTGCCGTTGCCGCGAAGGCGGGGGCTTCCCCCGCATAATCTTTGATGCCGGTCGCGCGGTTGATGATGTTGCAGCGGCCGTTCCCCGAGGCGAGGATTTTTTTGCCGGGTTCGCCGTTCTGCTCGTAAACCGTGACCTCTGCACCCTGTTCCGCCGCCGTAATGGCCGCCATAAGTCCCGCGGCGCCGCCGCCGATAATTGCGATCGTACTCATAAAGGGATTGTAGTGGCTATCGGGTTAGTTTCGGGTTAGATAGGCGATGAAAAGCTGTTGAGTGGTCTGATAGATTTGGTTTAGGTGAGTTTTGAGAAAAAAGAAGCGCGGTTATACTGCACGTGCAGCGGAGGAAATACTTTCGGAGTGTGGGCATTACGCCGAGTAAAACTTGCGCGCCCTGAGCAGGGCGAAGAAGTCCCCGTGGGGGATTAGCGTAGCCAAAGGGGCTTAGCTCCTTTGGCGTATGGTTAAACGGTCTGGATTAATTCCAGCCGTCTTTGACGATCTGAGTCGATTTGTTATACGGATACTTCTCGACCAGTTCTTTGACAGAAAGTTTCTGATCGCCGCTTCTCATGAAGTGAGCGAGGGTGACAGAAGCCCAGTAGTCGTCAGCATACGCGGTGCCTTCGAGCTGAACCGGTACACCTTTCTTGTTGACCGTGTGACATGCGGAACATGTAACCGGGCCTGCATATTCGCCGTCCGGGCTGTACTGCAGCGCCTGCTCATGCGTCGTAATGTCAACCGTGCGGTTCGGTCCGTCGTAGCGTGTAGAGTAGAGGCCGTGTGTGGACTCGTGACACGTTTGACAAGCCAGGTCGCCGTGTGCTTTAGAGTAGCGGAACAGAGACAGTTTGTTGTTCTGGTCGATCGGGAAGTACTGACCGCCTTCACTTTCAACAAACGGAGCGATGTGACAGTCTGCACAGTGCGGTTCGCCCGCTGCCAGCCACCAGTCGTTACCGCCGGATGCCGCTGCATACGGTACCGCGCCGCCAGTCGGGTGGTTCCACGGTTTCAGGTCAAGACCGTCTTTCGCGACGTTTTTGACGAGGACAGCAGATTCATGGTCTGTATAGTACTTCATAACTTCGTTGTCGCCGGTTGTTTTCGGGTCTGCGATCGCTACGAATCTCTTCATGTCGCCGCCTGCAACTGCACTGACGATCTCTTTGAGAGATTTGTTACGGATGGATTTACCTTCAAGGGTCTGAACCGTTTTGAGGTCATCCAGTGCCTGCATTTTCTGCGCGACTTTCGTGTGACAGTTCGTACAGTACAGACCGCGCATTTTGGAAACACGCTCACCGTTCTCATCTTTGTGTGCGACTTCGTTGAGCTGGAATTTACCGTATTCGTTCAGGAAGAACGGCGGTTTGGCATCCGGGTTGGAGTGCGCGTCACGGCGGACATAACAACCACCACCGCTTGTACGGACATCGCCTTCAGAGAAACGGCCTTCACCGTAGCGGTCAGCAACACGGTACGGGTTCGTATCGTCGTTCATGCTCGGGTTCTGGAAGTGTGTCGGGTGACAGGACTGACATGCTTGTGAACGGCCAGCTGCATCCGGCATCGGAACCATAGAGAGGTGGAAACCGTGGATTGCTTCTGTGAGCGTTTTAGCCTTGACAGTCTTGTAGCCTGTTGCACCCGGACGCGGTTCCTCGAGGTTACCGGAAACGTTGTCACCGTGACAGTCGGCACAGTTGACTTCACCGGTCTGACCCAGACGGTTGGAAGAGGCTTTGTCGTTGTAGTACTTCAGGAATGATGTACCGTGGTGTGCGTCGTGCAGTGAGAGAATGTTGATGGATGCTTCACTGAGGCGAGCCATGTATTCACTCTCATCCGGGTATGTTTTCCAGTAAGCGTATTCGCGGTCGCTGGCATTGAGGCCTTCGTCGCGTGCCATCTGGGCAGCTTTACCCTGGCGGGAGTGACATGCATAACAGTTCGGGATATCAACCGGGTTGGTACCGAAATACTCGATAATCTGACCGTTTTCATCCATAAGCGGGCGACCGTTCTGGTCATGAACCTGAACCGCAGACTTCTGGAACGGCTGGAAATCTTTTTCGGTAACGGAACGGATCGTCCCTCTGCGTGTAGAGTCGTTGAACGCCGTCAGCGGCAGACCCAGTGCATCCCACAGGTGTGATGCCGTCAGAACGAGCGGAATGTTCTGGACCGGCGGAACCAGTGTGTTCGTGAAGACGACGTTGCTACCGTCTTTACCGGAATACTCGAGGTAACCGCCGGCGATGTGTTTGCCGGACGGACCGGAATCGATAGGTACTTTAATGTCTTTACCGACAAAGAGGCGGTCTTTCGCCGTAGCACCTTTAGGAATCGTACCTTCAAGATCTTTATAGATAAAGAGGTGCTTCCAGACGTAGTTGGCCACGTTGTCGCCCGGGTCGTCCATACGGCCGTTGCCGTCGACGTCTTTCGCGACAGACCAGTACTTCATCTTGTTGCCTTCACTATAAGAGTTGTCTTTCGTATAGTAATAGAGCTTGACTTTGTCATCCGGTGTGAGCAGTTTCGGCAGTGCGCCGTTGGTACCGGATTTTACAGCCTGGGACTGGATTGAGTTATAAGGCGGAATGACACAGCAGTAGCTCATCTCAAAACCGACACAGTGCATACCCAACTCATAGTTGACGAACGCATTGATATCGTTTTTCGGATTGTAAGCTTTTACTTTCTTTCCACCGATTTTCATTTCAGTCGGCTTGAGCAAGGTCATACTAAACGGCGGATTCTTGTCATAGTCTTTGACAGAAGCCGATGTCGTACTTGACAGTGCAGCCAGGGTGAGCGCTGCTGCCGTTAAAACAGAAACGCCACGAAGTTTTCGATTCATCATGTACTCCTCAGTGATAGAAATCCCGTTAGTTTTGCATTTGTTTTTTTAATCTATCTTTAAAGGGAAAAAACTTAAAAGGGACTGTGATGAACGTGTGATAAAAATAAGAAAATACTATATTTACTGCTTATGGTTCCGTTACGAAAAAATAATACGTGATGATAAGGTGATAATTATTGCCTATTTTTAAATACGTATTTTTAAAAGATATTGAGGAGTTTTGTTAAAAAAAAGTAAAGGTTGGCGCCTCAGCGCCCGGGAAAAAGAAGGGAACCGAGGCGAACTATTGTGGATCCGCAGGCGATCGCCAGTTCGAAATCGCCGCTCATTCCCATGGAGCAGATCTCTGCCCCTTTGAGCCCGTCAAAGATCTTGCGGGTCGTCTCAAAGCTCTGTTTGATATGGTCGTTGTTTTCGGTATGGGCCCCGATGCTCATGACACCGCGCAGGTCGATGCGCGGACAGCTCTCCGCGATCTGCGCGTAGACGTCGCCTGCTTCTTCGGGCATGACGCCGGACTTCGTCTCCTCTTTGGCGCTGTTGATCTGCAGGAGGCACTCCATCGTTTTGCCTTTGGCCTCCAGACGCTTGTCGAGGGCCTGGGCTAGTTCGAGGGAGTGGAGCGACTGCATCAAGAAAGGGTCCAGGTCGATCAGCTGGTTGATCTTGTTCTTCTGAAGGCTCCCGATAAAGTGCCACTCGAGCGGAAGGTCGTCGAGCACATCCATCTTCAACTTCATGTCCTGGACCTTGTTCTCGCCGAAGGCGCGCTGACCGATCTCGTAAAGGGATTTGACCGCCTCGGTATCGACGTACTTGCTGACGGCGACCACTTTGACGATGTGGTGCTCGCTGACGAGGATGCGTGCCCGTTCGATCCGTTCGACGATCTTGTCGATGTAAATTTTATACTCTGTCTGTGTCATTGCATCAACCTGTTGATATCGTTATAGAGTCCGAGGCTCATCAGCCCGAGCAAAATCCCCCAGCCCGCGATGGTGAGCTTCATCAGTACCGCCTCGCTCGGGGCGCGCCGCATCACCATCTCGTAGAGGTTGAACATGATATGGCCGCCGTCGAGGGCGGGAATCGGCAGCAGGTTCAGGACGCCGAGGTTGACCGAGATAAGCGCCGCGAAGAAAAAGACGGCCATCCAGCCGCTCTCGCTGGCGTCGGCGGTGATCTTGACGATGGTGACGACGCCGCCGAGCTCGGAGGTCGGCACGGCTCCGGTAATGAGCTTCTCCAGGCTGATAAAGATCAGCTTGGAGGCCTGCCAGGTCTCCGCCGCAGCGTAGCCGAGCGCCCCGGCGAGTCCCAGATCCAGTGCATGGGTCTCCCCGGCGGAACCGATACCGACCATGGGGCGGTAGACGGTCTCGCGGAACATGTTCTGCGTTTCGGTCATCTTCGGCGTTACGGCAACCTCTTCGACCATGCCGTCGCGTTCGATCTGCAGGTAAAGCGTCTTCTCGGCCTGCTTGACGGTGTCGGACATTTCATCCCACGTCGTGACGGCTTTGCCATCGATGGCGAGGATGCGGTCTCCCTCTTTGAGGCCCGCTTCTGCTGCAGGGGAGGCTTCGACGATGCTGCCGATGACCGGGGAGAGGACCTGAGGTCCGCCGAGGGCGATCAGGAAATAAAGCACGTAGGCCAGCACAAAGTTGGCCGCCGGGCCGGCGAGCAGGATCGCGATGCGCTGCAGGGGCGATTTGCTGTTGTAGCTGTCGGGGTCGGGGCTCGTTTTGGTGGGGTCGCTGTCGTCCTGGCCCTTCATGCGGACATAGCCACCCAGGGGGATCGCCGCGATGCGCCATTCGGTACTGAAGGCGCGGAAGCTGGCCAGTTTGCGGCCGAAGCCGATACTGAAGACCTCGACATAGACCCCCAGAAGGCGGGCGACGGCAAAGTGCCCGAGCTCATGGAAGAAGATCAGCGCCGAGAGGACGAGGAGGGAGACTAACCAGCTCATGCCGCGTGGTGCCTTGCGTAGGTGCGGGCGAAGCCGACGACGTACTCGGCCCCGGAGTAGACGGTGAGGACGACGGCGATCCAGAGCAGGATCTCCCCGCCGGGCCAGTGCATCAACAGGAATCCGACGGCGAACATCTGCGCAACCGTTTTGACCTTGCCGGCCCAAGAGGCGGCGATGTCGATCCCTTCCGTAATGGAGACGGTCCGCAACCCGGTAATGAAGAGCTCGCGTACGATGATGATATAGATGGCCCACGGTGAGGCGGCATCGGTCATCATCAGCCCAAGGAAGGCGGCGAGAATGAGCATCTTGTCCGCCAGGGGGTCGAGGATCTTGCCCGTCATCGTGATCTGGTCGAGTTCGCGTGCGATGTAACCGTCAAAGAAGTCGGTGGCGCTGGCGAGCACGAAGAGCAGGGCGGCGAAGTAGTAGTTCCAGCTGATGTCGATCCCCTGCACAGTGAAGAACTGTGGGTTCAGGATGATCCAGAACATCAGCGGCGCGATGATGATGCGCGACAGTGCCAAAGAGTTGGGCAGGTTAAACAAGGTTTTGTCCTTCTAGGCGCGGTAAAACTGCGCGCGGGCCCGCTGCCGAAGCGAACCCAGTGTTAACGTAGATAAAGGGACTTGGTTCCTTTGTCGTGTACATCATTTAAAAGTGGTACCCCCGTCGACGACGATCGTTTGGCCGGTGATCCAGCTCGCCTCTTCCGTACAGAGGAAGTAGACGGCGCCGGCGATATCTTCGGGCTGTCCCATGCGGCCGATCGCGGAGCGTCTGACCGTCTCGGCCTTGACCTCTTCGTAGTTGGTGAAGGCTTTGAGGGCGTCAGTATCGATCGGGCCGCCGGAGACGGCGTTGACGCGGATGTTCATTTCACCCAGCTCCACGGCGGCATAGCGGCTCATCGCTTCGACGGCCGCTTTGTTCGTACCGTGGCCGGCATAGTTCTCGATGTAGACGAGATTCCCGGTACTGGACATTGTGACGACGGCGCCGCCGCCGACCTTTTCCATCCGCTTCGCCGCTTCCTGGGTCCCCATGACGAAGGCGTTGACCGTCGCGGTGTAGATGTTGTTCAGGCCGCGGGGCTTGAGGCGCATGAACTTGCCGTAGCCGCCGACGACGGGGCGGCCGTAGATCATCGCGTTGGAGACGAAGAAGTCGATCCGGTCGAAATCTTCGTCGATCTTGGTGAAGAGGGGTTTGAACTCGTCGGGTTCGAGGATGTTCAGGGCGTAGGCGCGTGCTTTGATGCCGTAGGCAGCTTCCCAGGAGGCCGCGAGCTCGTTCGCGACGGCCTCGTTGCTGTTATACGTAAAGGCGATATCGACACCGTTGGCGGCGAACTTTTCGGCGATCGCTTTGCCGATCCCCTTGGTTGCTCCGGTGATGACCAGTGTTTTGCCCTTCATTTCTGACATTTAGTTGACTCCTACAATAGTATAGTTTTTCATGACGGCTTCGATGCGCTTCATGTTCTCCGCGGACGGCGGGACAAGGGGGAGGCGGTACTCGAGGGTGTCGATAAGGCCCGCAATATACATGGCCGCCTTGATCGGGATGGGGTTGGCCTCGCAGAAGAGGACCTTGTTGATCGGCAGCAGCTGCTCATTAAGCGCGCGTGCCGTGGCGAAGTCGCCTTCGAGTGCGCTTTTGACCAGGGCGCTCTTCATATCGGGAAGCAGGTTCGCCGTGACCGAAGTGATCCCCGCGCCGCCGGCGGCAAGGATGGGGTAGTCGATGGCGTCGTCGCCGCTGAAGACTTTGAGCTCCGGGCAGCGCGAAAGCAGCTCGACGGTGCGCTCCAGGCTTCCGGTCGCCTCTTTGATGCCGAAGATGTTCGGCAGGTCGTTGAAGAGGCGCACAACCGTATCGGCGGAGATGTCGGACATCGTGCGTCCCGGGACGTTGTAGAGCATGAACGGCAGTTCCGGCACGGCTTCGGCGATCGCCTTGTAGTGCTGGTAGAGCCCCTCCTGGGAGGGTTTGTTGTAGTAGGGCGCGACGGAGAAGATCGCGTCGACGCCGCAGTCGCGGGCACGGATGGCCGTGGTGATGGCTTCGGCCGTTGCGTTGCTGCCGGCACCGGCAAGGACTTTGGTCTGTGTGCCTTTGCACACTTCGACGGCGATCTCCATGCAGCGGATATCTTCGTCCGCCGTCAGGGTCGCGCTCTCGCCGGTCGTACCGACCGGGCAGACCACATCGATCCCGTTGTCGATCTGGCGCTGGATCAGCGCCGCGTAGGTCTGTTCGTCGAGTTTGCCGTTTTTGAACGGGGTGATCAGCGCGGTGGAGGAACCGGTGATAATGCTCATTGCTCTGCCTTTCTCAAAATAATGGTCGTGGAGTGTTTGTCGTCAAAATAGGTCTGCGCCGTCTTCTGGATCTGCTCGGCCGTGAGTGCGGCGATGTTCTCCTCGTAGGTCTCCAGCGGCTTCAGGTCGCCGCGGGCGAGGTAGCCGCCGAAGAGGTCGGCGACGGAGCTGGCGCTCTCCAGAGAGAAGATGAAGTCGGCTCTGGTGTTGATCTTGACCTTTTCAAGTTCCGCCTTGGAGACGGGGTGGGCCTTGATCTGTTCGATCTGCTCGTGCAGCGCTGCTTCAACGCTCTCGGCTTTGACGCCCGGGTTGCAGGCCGCCATGAAGATAAAGACGCCCGGGTCGATGTTCTCCATGTTATAGGCATAGATCTGGTTGACCAGGCGTTTTTTGTCGACAAGCTCGCTGTAGAGCCGGCTGCTTTTGCCGGAGCTCAGCATCTCGGAGATGGCCGAGAGGGCCGGCTGGTCCGGGTGGCGGAAGTCGGGAATGTGGTAGACGATCGCGATCATCTCCACTTCGCTCTCTTTTTCGATGAAGACGCGCTTGGCGCCGTCCTGTACCGGTTCTTTCGCCAGGACTTTGGGAATGTCGCGGCTGTTCTTGACGGGGCCGAAGTGCTTTTTCGCCAGGTCAAAAACGGTCTTGGGTTCGATATCGCCGGTGACGATGAGAATTGCATTCTGCGGCTGGTAATAGGTCGCATGGAAGTTGCGGATATCGTCGATGGTCCAGGTCTGGATGTCGTTCATGAAGCCGATCGGCGTCCAGTGGTAGGGGTGGTAGAGATAGGCGTTGTTGAACAGACGGAAATAGAGGTAGCCCAGTGGGTTGTTGTCGGTGCGCCAGCGGCGCTCTTCGGCAACGACATCGCGTTCGGGCTGGAACTCCTCGTCTTTGAGGCTGAGGTTGGCCATCAGCTCCGCGAAGAGGGAGATGGATTTTTCCGCATTCCCCGCGGAGCTTTTGATGAAGTAGTGGGTGTAGTCGAACCCGGTGGAGGCGTTGTTGACGCCGCCGACGCTCTTGACCTCTTCATCGAACTGGCCCGCTTTGAGGTGTTCGGAAGATTTGAAGTTCATGTGTTCGAGCATGTGCGCGATGCCGCTCTTGCCCATCACTTCGTTGCGGCTTCCCACTTTGTAAAAGACATCGGTCGAGATGACGCCGGTGCCGTTGTGCATCGGGATGACGACGACCTGCATCCCGTTCTCCAGTGTCTGCGTTTCATAAGACGGCAGCGAATTTGCCATAAGCGTTCCTAAGGTGAAAAATAGTGCGATAACCGTTCTGATCATCGTCTGTCGGCTCCAATGGCCTCGGTGATGCTGCTGTAGCCGTCGCGCTTCAGCAGGTCGGCGAGCCCACGGTTGATGTCACCGATGAGCTCCGGCCCCTTGAAGATCAGCGCCGAATAGACCTGCACCAGGGAAGCCCCCGCTTTGATGCGGCGGTAGGCTTCCTCGGCGCTGTCGATCCCTCCGACGGAAATGAGCACCGTTTTACCGAAGAGTTCCTTCGCCACGGCTTCGAAAATGGCGAAACTCTTCTCCTTTAAGACTTTGCCCGAGAGGCCGCCGATGCTTTTGGGCTGGGCCACGAGGGAGTAGTCGATGGTCGTATTGGTCGCGATGATCCCGTCGGCACCCTTCTCGACGGCCAGGGTCGTCAGCGCTACCGCCTGTTCGGGGGTTATGTCCGGGGCGATTTTGAGCAGGATCGGTTTGTCGGTGATCGTCTTCGCCTCGGCGAAGAGCTCGGCGATGAACGTCTCGTTCTGCAGGTCGCGTAGGCCGGGGGTGTTCGGCGACGAGATATTGATGACGAGGTAATCGCCCAGATCATGCAGGCCGCGGATAAGCTGCGTGTAGTCGCTGATGGCGTTCTGCTCCTCCGTCGTTTTGTTCTTGCCGATGTTGACGCCGATGGGGGTCGTGAAGGGGTAGCGCGCTTTCAGGCGCTGCTGCACTTTGTACATCCCGTCGTTGTTGAAGCCCATGGCGTTCTGGATCGTCTCTTCGTCGACGTGGCGGAACATCCGCGGTTTCGGATTGCCCGGCTGCGGCTGGGGCGTGACGGTGCCGATCTCGGTGTAGCCGAAACCGAGGGCCTGGATGCCGCGGATCATCGTTGCGTTTTTATCAAAGCCCGCTCCCAGACCGACGGGGTTGGGGAAGGTACGCCCGAAGAGCTCCTGGTTCAGGATCGGGTCGGCGACGAAGTGCTTTTCCTGCCAGCGGTTGAAGAGCGACGGACAGGCGTTGGCCGTGCGCAGCAGGGTCGCTACGACGTGGTGGGCCGTCTCCGGCTGGAGTTTGAAAAGCCACGGTTTGAGGGATTCGTATGCGATCATCACGTACCTGTTTTTGGCAGGATTATACTTAATAATGATTTACGGTCAGTTAAAGAAGGAAGGTTTGGGCCAGGAACAAGAAGATGAAAAAGCCGAAAACATCGGTGGTCGTCGTCAGGAAAATGGAGGAGGCGACGGCCGGATCGATCCCCAGCCGGTGCAGGCCCAGGGGGATGAGGGTGCCGGCCGTCCCGGCGACGAGGAGGTTCAAAAGCAGCGCGCCGGCGACGATGGCCCCCAGGCGGACATCGCCGAACCAGAGTGAGACAATCAGGGCCGCGACGACGGCAATGGAGAGGCCGTTGGCGAGCACGATCAGCGCTTCGCGTTTTACCGCGGCGGAGACGCCGTCGTATTCAATCTCCCCCAGGGCGATTTTGCGGATCGTGACGGTGAGCGCCTGCATCCCGGCATTGCCACCGAGGGCGGCGATGATGGGCAGCAGGGCCGCCAGGGCGATATAGGAGGCTATTGTCGCGTCAAAAAGGTTGATGACGGCGGAGGCCGCCAGGATGGCGACGAGATTAAAAAGGAGCCAGATGAGCCGCTGGTGCGCCGCGCGGGAGACCGAGCTCTCCTCGGCTTCGTCGTCGACCCCGGCCAGACCGTAGGCCTGGTCCGTTTCGATCTGGCGGATCATGTCGTAGATGTCGTCGTAGACGATCCGGCCGATCAGTTTGCCTTCGCTGTTGACGACGGCGATGATATTGAGGTCATACTCCTCGAAGAGGCGGACGACATCCGCAATCGGCGAGGCGGGACGGATCGAGAGGGGGGCTTTGCGGTCGCCGCGCTGCAGGATCTCTTCGATGGTCGTCGTGTCGTCGAAAAGGATCAGGTCGGTGAAGTGGAGCGTGCCGAGCAGCAGCCCTTCGTCATCGGTGACAAAGAGTTTGATGATCGGCGCGGCGGGTTCGTTCTGGCGGAAAAGTCGGATCAGGGTCTTCACGTCGGCGACCGTGTCATCGGGGTGGGCGGCAAGGAACTCGCGCTCCATATAGGCTCCGGCCTGGTCCTCTTCGAATTTGGAGAGCTCCAGGACCTCCCGCCGCTCCTCGTGGGCCATCAGCGAGAGGATCTTCTCCGCCAGAGTGGCATCGGCTTGCCGGATATCCTGAATGAGGTCGGTCGCCTCGTCACTTTCGATCGCCTCGGCGGCCCGGGCCAGCCGGTGCGGGGGGAGGCGTTCCGCGGCGGCGGCGAATGCGTCGGCAGGGAGCTCGAGCAGCACCTCGCCCAGGTGCTGATGGGTGAGTTTGCTCAGATTTGAAAAGAAAAGCCCAACATCGTAGCCGCGCAGTTTGACGAGGCTTTTGGCGGTATCGGTGGGGTTGAACCGTTCATGCCCCCCGGCAATGGCGTGGATGCGGTCGACATGCTTTTTGATCTTCGGCTTCATAAGTTATATCGTAGCAATCCATCCTGAAAAAAGGGTGATATGCCTGGGTGTCTGGGAGATGTTCTGTCGTGGGGGGTGGAGGTGTGGAGCCTTCGCAGCAGCGCGGCGTCTTTGGAGGCGCTGGTCTGTGCGGGTGTTTCGGTTACCCGAAAAGTTTTTTCATGGTCGCAAAAAAGATTTTGAAGAGCCCTTTGTTACCGACAAGGTCGTTGATGAATTCGTCGTAGCTTTTCCCTTTCTCTTCGAGGAAACCGCGCAGGTATTTTTCCGAACCTTCGACACCGCTCTCGTTCTCGATCTCGACCAGTTTTTTGTAGATCGGCTCAATGGCTTTGATGACATTGTCAGGTGCCGCTTTACGATAGGCGGTGTAATTGACGATCTCATTGGTGATCTTGTCCGTTTTCGGCTCAAAGTCGGTGATAACCCAGTAGTGGCGTCCGTCTTTGGCACGGTTTTTAACAACGGCCAAAATGTTATGCTTGTTTTTGATACGTTCCCACATCATTTTGAAGATGACTTTCGGCATATCCGGATGACGGATCATATTGTGCGGATGGCCGATGAGCTCGCTCTCTTTGTACCCGGAGATTTCGACAAAATAGTCGTTCCCGTACTCGATGATCCCTTTCGGATCTGTTTTACTCACAATATATTTTTTCGGGTCGAGATCAATACGATCTTTAACAGAACCTGACATCAAATAACCTTTTTGTTAATTTGTACCGTTAATTACGGTTACTGAATTAGTTTAACAATCGTTAAATAAATTCAACGTTAAGGTAGTATAATTGTTTCTAATTTGAAACATGCGCTTAAAGTGAGATACAGATATGAAAAAAAATGATGCACTACAGGTTGTTGCCCAGGCAAAAAAACTCCAAAACGGCGAAATGCAGAAAGTAATGTTGATGGTCAAAAAAATCCCGTTGGACGGGGATGCGGTAGCGACGAGCTACCTGGAGTGCGGGGTGGACAAAACCCTGCGCGAAGATGAAGAGGGACTCAAAAAGCTTGTCGGCGCCTCGCTGATCGAGGAGATCGAGGCGCTGCACAAAGCGTGGCACGATGAGTACTACAAGATCTACGAACTCTACCAGAAAGAGAAGGGGCTGGTCTCAAAGCTTTTCGGCGGTCAGCCGAAGCTCAGCGAACTGGACCAGGAGAAGGCGAACAGTTACAGCAGCGATCTTAAAGAGCTGACGCGGAAGATCATCCACAAACTCGAAGCGGCGGAAGGGCGGCTTAAGCTGCTGCGCGGCTGAGAACGGCAGCATCCGTGGGGAGAGGGGTTACTCCGCCTTTTCCCAGAAGGTTCCCTGCGGTGTGTCCATCAGCTGGATCCCCAGGGCGCTGATCTCGTCGCGGATCGTGTCGGAACGCTCGAAGTCCTTCGCCTGTTTTGCCGCATTGCGCGCTGTGATCAGTCCTTCAATGGTTGCTTTCGTCTCCTCGTCGATCCCGTGCTGGAAATATTCATAGGGGTTCATTGTCCCGAAACCGAGGAGCGCCTCGACGTAGGCGAGGTCGGCGAGGATACGGCGTTTGAGCCCTTTGTCCTTCGGATCGGCGTCGAGCCCCTCGTTGGCCGCGGCCATCATTTCATCGAGCAATGCCAGGGCTTTGGAGATGTTGAGATCGTCCCCCAGCGCTTCGAGCAGCGCAGCCTGGAAGGGCGTTTTTTCCTCGAGCACTTTCATACCAAAGAGACGCTTTTTCAGACGGTAGAGGCGATCAAGCCGTTTTTTCGAGGCCAGCAGGTCCTCCTCGTTGAAGTTGAAGTCACTGCGGTAGTGGGTGCCGAGGAGAAAGAAGCGCAGCACTTCGCCGCTATAGGCCTTTAGGGCATCCTTGATGAAGAAGCTGTTGCCGAGGCTCTTGCTCATCTTCTCCCCGTCGATCGTCACGAAACCGTTGTGCATCCAGTAGCGTGCCAGTTCGTGCCCCGTGGCGCAGCGGGTCTGTGCCGCCTCGTTCTCGTGGTGGGGGAAGAGCAGGTCGGCCCCGCCGCCATGGATGTCGATAGCGTATTCCATGTGGGTGCTGAGGTGTTTTTCGATCATCGCCGAACACTCGGTGTGCCACCCCGGCCGCCCCTTGCCGAAGGGCGAATCAAAGGCGACGGCGTCGTCCTTCACCCCTTTCCAAAGCGCGAAGTCCGCGGCATGGCGCTTCTCGCCGAAGCTCTCGACGCGCTGCTGGGTGTCGGCTTCGTCCTGGCGGCGGTTGGAGATGCTCAGATAACCGCTGTCGCTCCCCGTATCGAAATAGACGTCGCCGTTGCTCGTCTGGTAGGCGTGGCCGGTGTCGAGCAGTTTCCCGATGAGCTCGAACATCGCCTCGAGGGATTCGGTTGCTTTGGGTTCCAGGGTGGGACGCTGCACCCCCAGCGCTGCCATGTCGCGGTGGTAGGCCTCGGTATAGGTGTCGGTCAGTTCCGTGATGGAGATACCCGCCTCGCGGGATTTGTTGATGATCTTGTCGTCGATGTCGGTGATGTTGCGGGCATAGGTGACTTCGAAGCCTTCGGCCTCAAGCACGCGGCGGAGCAGGTCGAAGACGAGGGCGCTCTTGGCGTGGCCCAGGTGGGCGTCGTCGTAGACGGTCGGGCCGCAGACATAAAGCGACACCTTGCCCGGGATCAACGGTTCGAAGAGGCGTTTGGTCTTGGTGACACTGTCAAATATATGCATGCAGGAGCTCCTTGAACACGAGGACGGCTGCGGTGAAAAGCGTAAGGGAAAGCGCCCACCACAGCCCTTTTTTTGGGCGAATTATAGCAGATACGTGGGCCCGTCCCACGGCCCGCAGCGTGGCGGCGAGGGCGACGCTGCCGCCGAGCGACGAGGCAAGCGCCAGTCCCGCCCCGCCGAGGGGGGCGATCAGGGCCAGGGAGAGCACGACGTTCGTTCCCAGGCTCCAGGTCGCGATCTTCGCCGCCTCGCTCTGCCGGCGCTGGGCATAGAGCCAGAGTGAAAAGAGCTTGCCAAGTCCGAAGGGGATGAGGCCGACGAGGTACATCTGCAGGATCAGCGCCGTCGCGCTCGTATCGTCCGCTGCAAAAGCCCCGCGTTCGAAGAGCAGTTGGGTGATCTCGGCGGCCAGTACGATGCCGCCGACGGCGGCGAAGCTGAGCAGGTAGAGCAGGAACCAGAAGGCCCGCTCGAGCATGGCGCGGGCCTGCACCTCGTTGTCATGCTTGAGGTGACGGGAGATCTTGGGGAAGAGGGCAATAGAGGTGGCGATGGCAAAGAGTGCCAGCGGCAGCTGGAAGACGCGGTTGGCGTAGTAGAGGTAGCTGATGACCCCGGCACTGAGGAAACTGGCGAGCCAGGTGTCGAGGAACGCCGCGACCTGCGCGGTGGAGTTCCCCCATACGGCGGGGAAGAACTCCCGGGTGAAACGGCGCGTCTCCTCCCTTATTTTCGCGGCTTTGCGGCCGTAGTAGCGGATACCGCCGGTGAGGAGGCGGTGGAGGCCCAGGCCTCGGATGGCGAGCAGGTGGACGAAGAGCTGTGCAAAGCCGCCGAGGACGACCCCGTAGCTGAGGTAGAGCACCACGGTCTCATCGCTGCCACCGCGGGCCAGCAGCAGCGCTATGATCAGGGCGATGTTGAGCAGTCCCGTCGCAAAGGCCGTCGTTGCGAAATGGTTTTTATACTGCAAGAAGGTGCTCAGGAAGGTGACGGCGAAGATCAGCGGCAGGTAGAAGAAGTTGATGGCGACGTAGGGGGCGGCCATCTGCACCGTATCTGCATCGAAGCCCAGGGCGATCACCTTGGCCGCGAGGGCGGGGAAGAGGTTGACCGCGAGGGTCATAAGCAAAATGATCCCCAGGAAGACGAGGAAAATATGGACCGAAAAGACGGCTTTGTGTTTCGAACGGGTGAAGGCGGGGAGGAAGGACTGGGTAAACGCCCCCTCCGCAAAGACGCGCCTAAAGAGGTTGGGGAGCTTGAAAGCGATAAAGAAGATGTCGCTGTAAATGTTCGCCCCCAGCACCGAAGCGGTCAGCAGATCGCGTGCAAAACCGAGGATGCGTGAAAAGAGGATGCCGAAGCTGTTGGTGAATATGGCTTTAAACATCGGCTTTCCCGTTGCCGGTCGTAGCGTTTGTTGTATTGGTCATCGGTAGAGCTCCCTTATTAAGGAGGGATTCTAGCACAGGGGAACTCAAAATCATCCTCAGGTATGGGGCGCCAAGCTGTTATCAATCTATCACATTAAACAAATTAACACAGATTTAACACTATTTTCTTAACATGCACTTCGATTTTGATATTAGGAGATGTTTGTGAATGTTATTTTAAGAAAGTGTCTACTGCTGCTGGGGTTCCTGCTCACCCTTGCACAGGCGGAAGACAGCTATTTTACGTCCTATCACTTTATGGGTTCGGGCAACTGTATGCGCTGCCACAACGGTATGACGGACAGCTACGGCAACGATATGTCGATCGAGACGGCGTGGTCTTCAACGATGATGGCCAACGCCTCCAAAGACCCGATGTGGCGGGCGAAAGTGCGAACCGAGATCAACCGCAACCCGCACCTGGAGGGGGTGATCAACGACAAATGTACACGCTGCCACGCCCCGATGGCGAACGTCGAGGCCCACACGTCCGGCGACGCGGTAGAAATCTTCGGCAGCGGTTTCCTCAACCCGAACAACGCGCACCATGACGAGGCCCTGAACGGGGTGAGCTGTACGCTCTGCCACCAGATCAAAGAGAGCGGCAATCTCGGAACGCTCTCGGGAATGTCCGGCGGCTATGAGATCGACGACAGCCGCAGCATCTACGGGCAATACGGCGACGTCTTTGCCGGACCGATGATGAACAACCTCAACTATACGATTCGACAGAGTGATCACATCAGCGCTTCGAAAATGTGCGCGAGCTGCCATAACCTGAAAACGCCTTATGTCGACGAGAACGGTAATGTCCTCAGCACAACGCCCGAGAGCGGGTTTCCCGAGCAGATGCCCTACAGCGAATGGGAACACAGCGGTTACGCCCAGAGCAAAAGCTGCCAGGATTGCCACATGAAGCGGGTCGACGGCGTGCGTATCTCGATGCGCCCGAACTGGGCGAATACGCCGCGCGACGGCTTCGCGCAGCATATGTTCGTCGGCGGCAACGTGCTGCTGCTGGACATTCTGAAAAACAACAAAAGCGCGCTGGAAGTGACGGCGAACAACTTCGATACGACGATTGCCAAGGCGGACGAAATGCTCAAAAGCGCCGCATCCATCGAACGGCTTCAGTCATCACTGCAGCAGGGGACGCTGGAAGTGGCGCTCAAGATCAGCAGCACGACGGGGCATAAGCTCCCGACGAGCTTCCCCTCCCGCCGGGCGTTTGTCCACTTCAAAGTGATCGACGCCGGGGGGAGTGTCGTCTTCGAATCGGGACGTGCAAACGCCGACGGCAGCATCGAGGGCGCGGACGCCGACGGAGACGCCTCGGCGTATGAGCCCCATTACGACGTCATCTCCTCGGCCGACCAGGTACAGATCTACGAGACGATCATGGCAAACAACCTCGGTGACGTGACCTATACGCTGCTGCGCGGCATGGCGTACAAAAAAGACAACCGTATCCTGCCCGCGGGCTTTGACAAGGCGACGGCGTCCGACGATATCCGCGTGCATGGCAACGCCGAAAACGACACCGATTTCATCGGCGGGAGCGACACGATCTCCTACCGCGTCAGCGGACTGCCGGAAGGCAGTTACCATGTAGAGGCGGAGCTGCTCTACCAGCCGGTCTCCTATGCCTTTGCCCAGGATATGTTCAGTGACAGCTCCGCGGAAGCGTCGGCATTCCGGTCGATGTACGATGCGTCGGCGATGAAAACAGCGCAGATCGCGGCGACAGCGTTCGAGGTAGGGGGGAGCGGCGGCGCGCCGTTGCCGGCCTGCAGCGACGGTGTCGACAACGACGGCGACGGCCTGACGGACCTGGCCGATCCGGGGTGTGCCGACAGCGCGGACGATGACGAGACCGACGCGGTCACACCGGCGACGCCCGAACCGCTCCCGGAGTGCAGCGACGGCATCGACAACGACGGTGACGGCAAAACCGACCTGCAGGACCCCAGCTGTTCGGATGCCTCCGACAACGACGAAACCTACCCGCTTAAACGCCGCGGCGGAAAATAGACGCAGGCTTCCTCTGCGGTGCCGTGCGTTCCGGGCGGTCGCGGGGGCGCTTTGGGCCCCTTCCTCTTTTACACAACTTTAACCCCCTTTGCATTACAATAACAACCAAATTGGCTGCAGGAGCGGGGATGATCGTCGGGATTGAAGGCGCGGTAGAACACAAAGAACCAACAGTGGTGCACCTGAACGTCTCAGGGCTGATCTACGAGGTTTTCATTTCGCTTCAGACCTACGGCGCCATCCGCGAACCCCGGGTCAAACTCCACACCTCCCACATTATCCGCGAAGACGCCCAGCTGCTGTTCGGTTTTTTTGAGAAGGGCGAAAAGGTGCTTTTCGAACGCCTGATCAAAATCAACGGTGTCGGCCCCAAGGTCGCCCAGGCGATCTGTTCGACCTTTACGGCCGCGCAGTTCGGGCAGGTGATCGCGGCCAACGATATCGCCCAGCTCAAGCGCGTACCGGGCATCGGTCCCAAGAGTGCGGGACGGATCCTCGTCGAGCTGGCGGGCTTCGACATCGAACTGACCGCCGGACACGCGGCCGTCACGGCCGCCTCCGGCGAAGCGGCCCAGGCCCTGGAATCCCTGGGCTTCAAAAAAGAGGAAGTGGCCAAAGCCCTGGCCAAATGCGAAAGCACCGAGACCTCCGCCCTGGTCAAAGAGGCGCTCAAACTACTTCAGAAACTGTAAGGATCACCTTGAAATTAGCGATTGTATTCGGCGGCGCGAGTTACGAACACGAGATCAGCATCGTCAGCGCCATCACCGTGATGGAGAAGCTTTCCGGCTATGAATTGACGTTCGTTTTCTGCGACCAGGACCACACCTTTTACCTGATCGACCGCGGCAATATGAAGGCGAAGTATTTTGCTTCCGGCGACTATAAAAAGGCTCCGGTACTGACCCTGACCAAAGGGGCGTTCGTACAAAAACGCCGCCTGGGTTCCACCGAGCATGCGATGCCGGTGCTGAACCTGATCCACGGCGCCGACGGCGAGGACGGAACGGTCGCGTCGCTGCTGTCGTTCTTCGATATTCCCTTCATCGGCCCGCGCACGGATGCATCGGTGCTCAGCTTCGACAAGCGCATGACCAAGTGGTTCGCCGCGGGACGCGGTGTCAAAACGGTGGCATACGAAGAGCTGCACGCCGCGGCGGAGCACAAGGTGTCGACGTCCATGCCCTGCATCGTCAAGCCTTCACGCCTGGGCAGCTCCATCGGGGTCAGCGTCGTCAAAAACGCCGCGGAACTCGATTATGCCCTCGACGTCGCCTTTGAGTTCGATGACAGCGTCATCGTCGAGCCCTTCATCGCCGGGGTCAAAGAGTATAACCTGGCCGGCTACCGTGGGGCGGAGGGGATCGTCTACTCCATCATCGAAGAGCCGCAGAAAAACGAGTTCCTCGATTTCGACAAGAAGTACCTCGACTTTGCCCGCAGCGGGGAGGTCGGCGGCGCCGCGATCGACGACGTGCTGGCTGTCAAGCTCAAACTGGCCTTCGCCTCCATTTACGACGGGCTCTTCGAAGGGGCGCTGATCCGCTGCGATTTCTTCGTCATTGACGGCGAGGTCTATCTCAACGAGATCAACCCCATCCCGGGGTCGATGGCGAACTATCTTTTCGCGGATTTCCCCGCGGCCGTCGCTGATCTGCTCTCGAACCTGCCGCGTGCGCGCCGCCCGCAGGTGGATTACAAATACATTCACTCCATCAATGCAGCCAAAGGAAAATAGTGGCCATCAAGACCCTCCAATACGCCCAGCAGACTTTCTCGATCAGTTACGAGATCGTCAATCCCGGGGCGAAGCACACCATCGTTTTCCTGCACGGCTGGGGTTCGAACAAGGAGCTGATGAAGCAGGCGTTCGGCCGGACGCTCGATACCTTCCGGCATGTCTACATCGACCTGCCGGGATTCGGCAATTCGACGGCGCCGATTGCACTGGACAGTGAAGGCTACGCCGATATCATGGAACTTTTCCTGGCGCAGATCAATGCCAACGACAAGGAGGTGATCGTCGGGCACTCCTTCGGCGGCAAGGTGGCGACCCTGCTGCGCCCCCGGCTGCTGGTGCTGCTCTCCTCCGCGGGGATCGTCTGGCCCAAGCCGCTGAAAGTGCGGGCGAAGATCGCCGCGTTCAAACTGCTCAAGAACCTGGGGTTGGCCCAGCTGCGCGCGCGTTTCGTCGCCGAGGACGCCAAGTCGCTGAACCGGGTGATGTACGAGACCTTCAAGCGCGTCGTCAACGAAGATTTTTCGGGCACCTTCCGCCACTTCGGCGGGCGGGCGCTGCTGTGCTGGGGGCGCGACGATACGGCGACGCCGATGAAGAGCGCGGAAAAGATCGACACCCTCATTGAGAACAGCCGCCTGGTCGCGATGGAGGGGGACCACTACTTCTTCCTGAAACAGCCCGAAGCGGTCGCGGCGGAGATCGCCGCCGAATTCACCCGGAGCGTCAAGTGACCCCGGCGATGGCACAGGCCGTGGCATTCGCGACCAACCTTGCGCTGGTCCTGACGCTCGGGTGGTATCTCATTCTTAATCTGCAGTGGTACAGCTACAAGCTCGAGCGCGTCGTGCTCAACCACCACAAACGCAGCTGGCACCTTCTCTACTTCGTCGTGCCGTTTCTCGCCTATTTCGTCCTCGGCGACCTTTTCCCGCTCTTTTTCCTGCTCTATTTCGGCGCGTTCGTCTGGTGGTACGTGCGCCTGGACAAGAAGCTGGTGCTGACCTGGCGGGTCAAGCGTTTCCTGATCCTGCTCGGTGCGCTGGCGCTGTTCGGCGATTTCCTCTGCCTTATCAAGAGCTGCGGCACCCTGCCGCTTTTCCTCCCGCTGCTGCTGGCGTGGCTGCTCTCCACGGGCATCGAGAAATTCCTCTTCCTCGCCTATAAAAAAGAGGCGAAGCGCAAACTCGCCCGCCTGGAGGGGCTGACCGTCGTCGCCGTGACGGGGAGCTACGGCAAAACGAGCATGAAGAACTTCATCGCCCAGCTGCTGGGGACGCAGTTTGAGGTCTACATGACGCCGCGCAGCGTCAATACCCTCGGCGGCATCATCAAAGATATCAATGAAGATTTGCCTGATACGGCCCGGGTCTATGTTTGCGAGGCAGGCGCCCGACGTCCCGGCGACATTCTGGAGATCGCCCAGCTCGTGGCGCCGCACTACGCCGTCGTCGGCAAGGTCGGGCCGCAGCACCTGGAGTATTTCGGTGACCTGGAGACGATCGTGCGTACCAAGCTGGAACTGATCCAGTCACCCCGCCTCAAACAGGCCCTCGTGCACTTTGAAGCGACGGAGGAACCCCATGAAAAGGTGCGTTTCTTCGGGACGGAGATCGGAAACATCGCCGCCGATCTCGACGGGACGTCGTTCGACCTGGCCCTTGATGACGCCCCCCTGCATCTGCACGCCCCGGTCCTCGGCGGCTTTAACGCCGTGAACATCGAGGCCGCCGTGCTGATCGCCCGGGAAATGGGGATGACGGACGATGCCATCATCAAGGGGGTCGAAGCCCTGCAGCCCGTCGAACACCGCCTGCAGCGCATCGACGCCGGTGGAAAGATCATCCTCGACGACGGCTACAACGGCAATATCGACGGGATGAAAGAGGGGATCCGCCTCTGTTCCATGCACCCGGGACGCAAAGTGATCGTCACTCCGGGGCTGGTGGAGAGTACGGAAGCCCTCAACCGCGAACTGATCGAGGCGATCAACGGGGTGTTCGACCTCGTCATTGTCACCGGAAAACTCAATGCTGCGCAGTTCAAGGCGCAGCTGGACGTTCCGGACGCCATTTACCTCGAGGAGAAGAGCACCCTGACCTCCGTGCTGGCCGAGAAGACCCGCCCCGGCGACATTATCTATTTCGCCAACGACGCCCCGAACTTTATCTAGGGGCGTCCGTCAGCGTAACCGACGGCAAATTATTTTGTAATATAATACGGGCACACCCACAAGTCCCAGCGCCAAAGGAGCCCCCCATGCAATTTCTTCTCAAGCTTTTCAAAGCCCTGAACTCCGCCCAGAGCCCCTGGCAGGTGACGCTGGCGATCACCCTCGGGATGATCGCCGGGCTGACGCCCATCAGCGGGCTGCAGAATGCCGTGATCCTCCTGCTTGCCTTTTTGCTCAACATCCACCTGGGGCTCTTTTTCGTTTCGGCGGCGCTTTTCGCCGGGGTCGGCTACCTCTTTGACCCCTGGTTCGAACAGCTCGGTTACGCCATCCTCAGCAGCGACGGGCTGCAGGGGCTTTGGACAGGGTTCTATAACAACGGCTTTGTCCGCCTGACGCACTTCAACAATACCCTTGTCATGGGGGCGACGGTCGTCTCACTGCTGCTGGCCGTACCGCTCTACCTGCTGCTGGGATGGCTGATCGGACGTTACCGCACGGTGCTGGCGTCTTTCCTGGAACGGCGCCCCGTTCTGGGGACATTCGGTTTCCTCAAAGCAACGACGCACCTGGACCCGACGGTGCGCTGGTGGGGCGCGGGCCTCTACGTCGCCGGGGGCGGGATCGTCACTGCCGTCGCGCTGCTGGTTATCGACCCGTTGCTGAAATGGACGGTGGAGACGGGCGGCAGCCTCGCGCTGCAGCGCGATGTCCGCGTCGGTTCCGTCGATACGGACTTCAGCAAGGGGGCCGTCACGCTCCACCGTCTGGAAGTCGCGGGCAAACAAGAGGGGGTCGACGCCGTTTCGGCGGAGCTGATCAGTTTTGACGCCGATCTCTCGGCACTGCTGATGGACAGGGTGCATATCGAGAAGATGATCGTCAGCGGCGTCGGGTTCGACACCCCGGCGACACTGAAAAAATCACCCGCAACTGCCGAGCAGACAGCGGCAGGGAAAACGGACGGGGAGGGGTTCGCACTTCCGACGTTCGAATTCCCCGACCCCAAGACCCTCATTGCCCAGGCGGACCTGCAGTCGGTCAAGGTCTATAACGACGCGCAAAAAGAGATCGGTGAGATCAAGGCACGCTGGGAGAAGACCTCCAAGGAGGAGCTCAGTGGCGACAGCCTCACCGAACTGAAGGGTGACCTCGACAACCTCAAGACGATGAGCAAGTCAAAAGATCCGCAGTCGATGCTCAAGCTGGCCCAGGAGGTCAAGGCGTTCAAGGCGAAGATCGATACGCGCAAGAAAGCGCTTGAGAAGATCAAAGCGGACTTCGACAGCGACCGTAAGCGCATCGCCGAGCTGATGCAGCAGGTCAAAGACGCCCCGATGGCGGATTACAACCGCCTCAAATCGACCTATACCCTCGACGGCAACGGGGCGTTGAACGTGATCGGCAGGCTCTTCGGCGAGAAGATCAGAGGGTACCTGGCGATGGCGCGCAAGTACTACGGAATGGTCTCTCCCTACCTCGGCAGCGCCGGGGATGAGAACCCGCCGGAGGAGGCGGTGCCGCCGCGGGGCGAAGGGCGCTGGATGCGCTATGCGCAGACGGTTCCCAGTCCGGATCTGCTGATCGCGCTGACCCAGATAGACGGCCTCTTCAAGACCCAGGCGTTCTCGGGCACCGTCCGAGACATCTCCGACAACCAGAAGGCGCTCGGGCGTCCGCTGAGCTTCAAGGCGGCCAGTGACGGCCCGACGGTCAAAGGGCTCGTGCTTGAGGGCGAAGACAACCGCCTGGGAGATACCGTTCTCGATAGCGTGAACTTCAAAGCGCTGCGCATTCCGATGGACGCACTCGATATGAAACCGGTACTGCTGGACAAGAGCAACATGGCCATGACGGGGACGCTCAGCCTCAGCGACGCCACGGCGCTTGCCGGGGAGGGGAGTTTCGCTTTCAGCGACGCGGCCATCACGGCCGAGGGACTCAGCGGCAAGACGGGAGAGATCGTCTCAAGTATCCTCAGCGGGATCTCCGCGTTCAAGCTGGACACGACCCTGGGCGGGACACTGACGGCACCGACCATCGGCGTCAAGTCCGACCTGGACCGCCAGATCTCACAGGGGCTCGGCAAAGCGATGGGCAAAGAGCTTGAGAAGTACCAGGGTGAGCTCAAATCGTTGCTGGGCGGGGACACCGCGGCGCAGCTGGCCGACCTGAAGTCGTCCCAGGCGGGGATCGCCGACGTCGATAAACTCGCCGGCGATCAGAATACGATGCTCGGCAAACTGGCCGAGGAAGCGACAAAACTTGCCGGAGGCGGCGCGGTCGGCGACAAGCTCAAAGGTGTGCTTCCCTTCTAGGGACGGCGCTGGCGATCAACAAAATTCATAGGAGAAATGGGAGTAAGATGAAAAGAATAATGATGATGATGGCGGCACTGCTGCTGACGATGGGCTCGGCGGGTGCCGCGGAGATGTTTACGCTCAAGGCGGCCGGCGAGAAGACGATCGCCGCGACGGAGCTGCCCAACGGCATGCGCTTCAGAGGGTTTGACGGCAAACCGGTACTGGTGAACTTTTTCGGCAAGCAGTGCCGCTACTGCAAGAAGGAGATCCCGCATCTGGAGGCGCTCAAAAAACGCTACGGGGGGCGCATCGGCATCATCGGTATCCATATGCAGGGGCGCATGATGCCGCAGGAGCGCGCGCAGATTGCCGGGAAAGCGGGCTTCAACTACCCTGTGTTCGAATACGAAGACAACATGGCGATCGTCCAGCACATCGGTTCGCGCGCCCGTTTCAACGGGAGCATCCCCTTCAACATCGTCTTCAACGGCAAGGGCGAGGTGTCCGAGATCATCCCGGGGTATCTGAGCGACAAAGACCTGGAAATGATCTTCAGCGAACTGCTCAAGAAGTGACTGTTAGGGTATGAGTGAACGCGGGAAGTTCGGCCTTATCCGGCAGCTGATCCGTGCGGTCGGCGCGCTCAGTGCCGCCGTACTGGGAGCGCTGGTCCTGCTGATCGTCTTTGACGCCACCCGCCGCTACCTGTTTCACGAAGGCTCCGTCGCGCTGCAGGAACTGGAGTGGCACCTTTTCGACGTCGTCATCATGCTCGGCGTCGCCTACGCCATGCACCGCGGGGCGCATGTGCGCGTCGACATCTTTTACGACCGCTTCTCCGAACGGACCAAACAGGTCGTGAACCTGGGGACAATGCTCTTCTTCGTGCTGCCCGTCTCCGCGCTGATCCTCTACGTCAGTTTTGATTTCGTCCTGATGAGTTTTGAGCAGATGGAAGCCTCCTCCGACCCGGGCGGACTCCCTTACCGTTTCGTCGTCAAGGCGCTTATCCCCCTGGCGTTTGCCCTGCTGATCCTGCAGGCGCTGCGTGAACTGGCCGAGGCATGGCATGCCCTGAAGGAGTCTGTGTGATCGCGCTGGCCATGTTCGTCATCGCGCTGGCGCTGCTGCTCTCGGGCATTCCCGTCGCCTTCGTTTTTGGCGGTGTCGCGCTGCTCTTTGCGCTGCTGATCCCCGAGCTCGGGCTGCAGGTCTTCAGCCTGCTGCCGTTCCGCATCTACGGCATCATGGGCAATACGACCCTGATGGCGGTCCCGCTCTTCATCGCCATGGGGCTGATACTGGAAAAATCGAAAATGGCCGAGAAGCTTCTCGAGACGATGAGCGGCCTCTTCGGAGGGCTGCGCGGCGGCTTGGCCGTCAGCGTCGTGCTCGTCGGTACGATCCTCGCCGCCTCGACGGGCATCGTCAGCGCTTCGGTCGTGATGATGAGCATTATCGCCCTGCCGCTGATGCTGAACGCGGGGTACGACAAAGGGCTGGCGTCGGGCACGGTCGCGGCCAGCGGGACGCTCGGGCAGATCATCCCGCCGTCGATCATTCTGATCATTCTCGGCGACGTCATGAACGTCAGCGTCGGCGAGCTCTTCATGGGGGCGGTACTGCCGGGCCTGGTGCTGGTCGGTCTTTATATCGTCTATATTCTGCTCTATGCAGCGCTGAAGCCCAAAGCCGCGCCGGCAGCGGCCCTTGGCGAACGCGTCGGCATCGTCAAGGCGCTGACGGCCATCGCCCCGCCGCTGCTGCTGATGGTCGCGGTCCTCGGTTCCATCTTTGCCGGGATCGCGTCGCCGACGGAGTCGGCGGCTTTCGGTGTCGTCGGCGCCCTTGCGCTTAGCGCCTTCAACCGCACCCTGAGCTATGCAATGGTGAGCTACGCCTTGCTGGAGACGGTCAAACTCAGCGGGATGATCTTTATGATCCTGATCGGGGCGACGGCTTTCAGCCTCGTCTTTAACGAACTCGGCGGCAGCGACCTCGTGCTGGAGTTCTTCAGCCGTGACATCGGGAACGTCTGGGTCTTTATCGGGGTCGCGATGCTGGCGATCTTTATCCTCGGCTTCTTTATCGATTTCATCGAGATCTCCTTTATCGTCGTGCCGATCCTCGTGCCCGTCATGCACGCCTTCGGCATCGATCCCGTCTGGTTCGCCATCCTCATTGCCCTCAACCTTCAGGCCTCCTTCCTGACCCCGCCCTTCGGCCTGGCGCTCTTTTTCCTCAAAGGGGCGGCCGGGTCGATGGTGACGACCCTGCAGATCTACCGGGGGATCATCCCCTTCATTCTGCTGCAGCTCCTGGCGATCGGCATCGTCATCCTTTTCCCCGACCTCGTCTTCGCCTTTATATAAACCCGGACAGGGAAACTGGTATACTGTGGAATAGGAGGTGAGAGATGCGTGAAAAATGGATGATACTCATGCTGCTGACGGGGACGGCGGTGGCCTTCGGTGCAGTGATCGCGACGCCGCCGATCCAGATGACCGGCAAGGTGCAGGCGGTACCCGAATATGTTGAAGTCGACCGGACGGGCTACATGGCGCCTGTTATTACGACACCGGCCGTCGAGATGCACGGCCGGACGCAGTAAAGGAGGCGATCATGAAACGCGTTCTTTTGACACTGCTCGTTGCCGCTGTTTCCGCCTGGGGCGCTCCGGTGGATTTTACATTCAAAGTCCCCGTCAAACTGGTCAAGGTCCGTTCGTCGGATGCGCAGGTGATGTGTACGGTCTACAACGCCCAGCACCAGTCCATTGCCGGGAAGTTCTTTCGTTTCGACCTCAACGGCGACGGCCAGTACACCTACAGCTATAATGGCACCGTCACGATCGAGATGTCCGTGCATTCGGGCAAAGATCCCCGCGACGGTGAGACCTACGAGTGCCAGCTCTCTTTGCTGCTTCCGTGGGCGTCGCCTCCCTGGCAGAAGCCGACATCGCAGGGCTCGGACATCTATTTGACACCGCAGCCCGGCACGCCCTTTGCGCCGCTTGTCTCAGGAAGTATCCCCAAGCCGAAAACGATTCCGCAAAGAGTGCTCCCGGACAAATACCGATCCCTGCACCCCATGAAACTCAAATGAGTCTGCCGGGGCCGCGGCCCGGCTCTGGAGTGCCTTTACACCCGCATACCTAAATTTAATCACGATGGAAAACCGATGTCACAGTACTTTACGAGATCCTTCCGGGTCGACTGGTCCGACGCCAACGCGAACGGCCGGGTGCACCTTCCCACCTATTTCCGCTATCTGATCGAGACGGCCTGGGACTGGGGTGCCGCGGTCGGTCTGGGCATAGAGGACAGCCGAAAGCTCGGCCTGGCCTGGGTGGTCCGCGAAACGCAGATCCATCTGCTTCGGCCTCTTCTCCCCGACGATACCTTCGAATTGACGATCTGGCTGGCCCATTGGCGCCGTGTCCACGGCACGCGTTATTTCGAACTTGTCCACAAGGCGAGCGGAGCGGTCATCGCCCAAGGGGCGCAGGAGGTGGTGACGCTGGACATGGAGAGTATGCGCCCCAAGGCGGTTCCAAAGGCGATCGTTGAGCGTATGACGATCGAGACGCCCCGCACGGTGCCGTACCGCCCCTTCCCGGTATTTAGCGACACGTCTGGGCGCGCCGTCCGCCAACAGAGAACCGTTACCTGGCAGGACCTCGATACGCTGGAGCACGTCAACAATACGAAGTATGTCGCCTTTGCCGAAGACGCCGCCGTCGCAGCATTGGCGGAGTTCGGATGGGCGCCGAAGGATTTCAAAGCGCAGGGACTGGCGGTGAAGAGTGACGGCGTCCAGATTCAGTACCTGACACCCGCCGTATGGGGGGAGACGCTGGAGCTTGAGACGCATTTGTCGGAGCTGGGCCCGGAAAGCGGCGTATGGCACGTCGCGATCGCGCGTGAAGGGGACCGCGAACCGGTCGCCCGGTGTGTCATCGCCTGGAGCATCGTCGATGCGACCGACGGCACGCTGCGGAAGATTCCGGAGGAGCTGTACGGGCGGCTCCATGCATATTTCACCCCTGCTGAAACGGCACTGCAGGGGTGAGACGATATCACGGCAGCGCTTCATATCTCTAATTTCATTCTGTGCATTATTATGCGCTATACTCCCTGCATGAAAGAGATTCTTTACGCGCCGTGGCGCACGGATTACATCAGCGGGCAGCCGATCGAAGGGTGTGTTTTCTGCCATATCAGCGAACATACCGAAGCGGACGAGGAGCTGCATGTCCTTTACCGTGACGAACACTGCTTTGCCGTGATGAACCGCTACCCCTACACCCCGGGGCATTTCATGATCATCCCCCATGTCCATACGGAAGCGCTCGAAAGCCTCGATCCGGAGGCGTGGCTCCGCATCAGCGCATTGGCGCAGCAGGGGGTCAGGATGCTCAAAGAGGGGTTCGGCGCACAAGGGGTCAACATCGGTATGAACCTCGGAAAGGCCGGAGGTGCGGGGATCGCCGAACATATCCATCTGCACCTCGTCCCCCGTTGGGAGCAGGATACGAACTTTATGACGGCGGTGTCGGAAACGCGGGTCTATTCGACGGATTTCGAAAAGATCTACCGCCGTCTGTTGGAACTGATCCCCCGCTATTTTGTATAGAAGAGGCGGATATCACTTTTTGTATCAAAAAAATATTCATTTCTTGTTTAATTTTATGTTCAATAGATATCAGATAGCATATGGGAATCTATAAGTGAAAGTGGGTAGAACCATGAAAGCAGTAATGACGGCCTTGGTACTTCTGTTCTGTACGGCGCTCTTTGCGACCGAAGCGGAGGCGGTGAACAAGGCAAGCACGGTGAGCTGGTACAAGAAGTCCGCTTCGGAGGGGAACCCGGAAGCGCAGTTCTACCTTGGCGTAATGTACAGCAAGGGTGCGGGTGTGACCAAAAACGATGATCTCGCCGTTTACTGGTTTAAAAAAGCCGCGGCGCAGAACCATGCGCAGGCGCAGCTGAACCTGGGCTATATGTACGAGTCGGGCAATGGGGTGAAGAAGAACTACGGCGAAGCGGTACAGTGGTACGAGCGTGCCGCCGAGAACGGCAGTTCGGTCGCCATGAACAACCTCGGGATCATGCACATGATGGGCATGGGGGTCAAAAAAGACAGCTACAAGGCATACAAGTACTGGCGCATGGCGGCCCAGCACGGCAACAACAACGCCTGGGACAACATTGAAAAACTGCGTCGTCTTGATCCCCAGGCGGTCCGCTGATAAGGGCGAAGGGAGAAGCGCGTGACTTCTGTCCTGCTTGAATTTTCCATGTTTCCGACCAGCGGCGACTGCCGGGACGGTGCTTCCGTGTCTGCCTATGTCAGCCGGATCGTCGATATGATCGACCGCAGCGGTCTGCCGTACCAGCTCACCCCGATGGGTACGATCGTCGAGACGGGGAGCGTCAAAGAGGCGCTCGCTGTCGTCGAGCAGGCATACGAGGTGCTGGGCGAGGATTGCGAACGGGTCTATTCGGCGTTGAAACTTGATATCCGAAAAGGAAAGGCGGGGCGGTTGAAAGGGAAGATCGACTCGGTAGAGCGGGAGCTTGGCCGCGACGTCAGCCATTGATGGTTGGCAGAATCTGAGTCTATTTCAATGGGGGGCGAAACACTGTGGCGCAGTTTACCTGCGCGCTCCTGCAAAGCGTAGATATCCGGGCTATAGCCTGAATACCGCAGCGTTAAAGATAATCAGCCGTTGCCGTCGTGGTCGTGTTCGGCGTGGTGTGCGTGAAGTTCCATCGTCACGCCCGAATGGATAAAGAGCGCGAAAGCGATCACCGTATAGAGCAGTTTCCCTGCCGTATCCCCCATCACTGTCCAGACAATCCCGAAAACAAAAGCGACTGAAAAGATGACGAACCAGTTCCGGTCGCGTTGAAACTGCGTTAATTCCTGCATAATAAACCCCTCCTCACTGTTGAAAGAAAAATAAGTATAACCTATTTTTTCTTTCGCGTCAGCACGTAGAGGAAGATCGCGCCGATGACGAGAAAAATGACGATCTTGATCTGGGTCTCTTCCAGCGTCTGCATCGGCGAACCTTAGTGGGTCTTGACGTAAAGGTTGGCGATATAATCGGAGAGGGCCTCGACCTGAACGGGTGTCAGATCTTTGACCTGGTTCTGCATCAGGGTTTTCATGGCGCCGCCGTAGGTGCCTTTCTGATAACCGATGATAGCGTCGGCAATGCGCTTGCTCTCCCATTCGCCGATGACGGCGGACTGGTTCAGGGCCATTTTCTCACCCTGGTTACCGTGGCAGGCGGCGCACTTCTGAAAAAGCAGTGCCGGAGAAGTTTCGGCAGCGGGAGCGCTTTGGACAACGGGTGCCTTTTCGGCAGCCGCGACCGACGTGTTGTCCGCGGCTTCCTTGACCGGTGTAGGCTCGGATACCGGTTCGGCTGCCGGTGCAACTGCCGGTGCGGGCGTTTCAACGGGGGCTTCGGCTTTCGGCGCGGCGGCGGGCGATGTCTTCCTTGAATCGTTACAGCCGGCGAGCAGGAGGAGGGCGGCCGAAAATGCAAGAGTTCTTATCAAAGGGAGCCTTTTTAAAAAAAGATGCCGCCATTGTACACTGTTAGAGCATTTGGGTCAAAGGTGCGCTTGAAATTTGTTTTTTGCTATAAAGTCAGCTTAAGCAACATGCGGTTTTTCGGGGGATCAAAGCAGTTCGATCATTCCCCGGTGGAGTGTGACGACGCCGTGATGCTCGAGCTCTTTGAGCAGTCGGCTGATCACTTCCCGTGATGAGCCGAGGTGGGCGGCAAGCTTTTCATGGGTGATGGGGATACGGGGGGTATTCTGCGCATGCAGCCACTCCCGGAGCCGATCGTCCAGTTTCTTGAAACGGACGTCTTCGACCAGTCCGGCCATGCATTCAAGCCGTTTGGCGAAGAGGGCGAATATGTAGTGCTGGTAGTCGCGCTCGGCCGTGTAGATCTGTTTGACGATCTCGGCGGGGAAGAGGTAGCCGCTGATCGGCCCGTCGGCGACGGCGCTCCCGATGGCAGGGGTCCCGGTAAAGGCGCTGTTGAGGTTGACGTTGCACTGTTCTCCGGGGCCGAGAAAGTAGAGGGTGATCTCCTGCCCCGATTCGTGGAGCCGGAAGACGCGGATACTCCCTTCGCCGAGAAAGAGGACCTGCGCGCAGCGGTCACCCTGGCCGAAGAGCTCCGCGCCGCTTGGGAGCCGGACCGCCCCCGCGTGGGCATCGACGAGGCGTCGAGATTCAGGTGAGAGGCGGCCGTAGCATGGGAAAGGTTCCATCGGGCTCCTTTCGGGGGTTTGACGGCCCCCGGTGCTGCAAAAGTATAGCAGATTATAATGGGTCACAAAGTATAATAGAGCCAAAAAAATCAGGACGAGAATGCAGTTTGAATCCTACCCGTTCGAAAAACTAAGTGCCCTGCTCGATCCCATCGAGCCCAACAGCGCCTACGCCCCGCTGACGCTGACCATCGGCGAGCCGCAGTTCGAGACCCCGGCCTTTATCCGGAATGCGCTGTGCGGCAGTGCCGACACCCTGCGCCGCTATCCGAAAACGGCGGGGGAGGAGATGCTCAACGGCGCCATGCGCGATTTCGTCGCACGCCGTTTCGGCGTGACGCTGGCAAACGACCAGCTCGTCTCCTGTTTCGGGACCCGAGAGGTGCTTTTCAATTTCCCCCAGTACCTCCTGTTTGACAAGCCCGATCCGGTCATGACCTTTACGAATCCCTTCTACCAGATCTACGAAGGGGCGGCGATCGCCAGCCGCGCGAAGGTGAACTACCTTAACCTCGACGCCGCCAACGGTTTCAAACCGCAGGTCGATCCGGCGGTCCTGCAGTCGAGCGACCTGGTGATCCTCAACTTCCCGAACAATCCGACCAGCAGCTGCCTCTCCCTCGAGGAGCTGGGCGAATGGGTCAAGCTGGCGCTGGAGTACGATTTCGTACTACTTAACGACGAGTGCTACAGCGAGATCTACCCGAACGAAGCCCCGGCGGGCATCCTGGAAGCGAGCGCGGCCGTCGGCAACACGGCGTTCAAGAACGTCCTGGCGCTCAACTCCATCTCCAAGCGCTCCAGCGCCCCGGGGCTGCGCAGCGGGTTTATCGCCGGCGATGCAACGATCCTGGAGGGGTACCGCCAGTACCGTACCTACATCGGCTGCGCGTCACCGCTGCCGCTGCAGACCGCCGCGGCGGCGGCCTGGGCGGATGAGGCGCATGTGGCCGAGGCCCGGGCCGTCTACCGCGAGAACTTCGAGATCGCGAAGGCAATCCTCGGCACGGCGGTCCCGGAGGCGACCTTCTACCTCTGGCTGGAGGTGGACGACGCGATCGCCTTTACCGAAAAGCTCTACCGCGACTACAACCTGAAGGTCCTGCCGGGCGAATACCTGGCCCGTACCGACGTCAACGGCAACAACCCGGGCAGGGGGCGCATCCGCATCGCGCTCGTCGAGAGCCCGGAGCGCACGCGCATGGCGCTCGAACGTATCAAGGAGGCGATGAATGGATAAGGCCGAAGCGCTGAAAGCGAAGATCCTCAAGGCGCAGGAGGCGGCGGATATCGCCGGGCTCTACGTCCTGGAGCAGGAGGCGAACGAATGTTTTGACGAAAAGATGCTGATCGCCTATTACGCCAATATCCTGGACCTGGCGCTGGAAAACCTCACAGACGCCCTGGGGGCCGCACGCCGCATGCAGATGACGGATGTGAAAGATTTTGCCACGCTGCGGGCCCTGTACGAGTATGCCGTGGAGCATTACAGTGCCGGCAAGGCCGCCGATGCGGCGGCGCTTTTCGAGATCCTGGCGGGGCTCAGCGACGACGCCCGTTTTTCCGAAGCGATGACGCGGCACAAGGCGTACGCCGAGCGGATACCCGATTTCGGCCAGTTCCTCGACGACGCGGCGGACCTGGAAGCAACCCAGCAAAACGGGACCTTCTATATCAGCGCGTTCCGCGTTGACGACAACGGGACGGGCGAATCGTGAAGATCCATTTTATCGGCATCGGGGGGATCGGCATCTCCGGATTGGCGCAGTACATGGACCATAAAGGCAACAAGGTCAGCGGCAGCGATATCGCGGAGAACCGTATTGTACGGCAGTTGAAAGAGAAGGGGGTCGCCATCACCATCCCCCACGATGCCAGCGCGATCACGGACCAGGACCTCGTCGTGCATTCGGCGATTATCAAACCGACCAATGTCGAAGTCGCGGCGGCGAAAGCGAAAGGGATCGAGGTGCTCCCGCGCCGCGAAGCGCTGCTGCGCATCCTGCAGGACAAAGAGGTCTATGCCGTGGCGGGGGCCCACGGCAAAAGCACGACGTCGGCGATCCTGGCGGCCATCATGGAAGGGTCCGCCATTATCGGGGCCGAGTCCAAGGCGTTCGGCTCGAACGTACGCTACAACGATACGAATGACCGGCTCATCTTCGAAGCGGACGAGAGCGACGGCAGTTTTCTGAACGCCAACCCCTACTGCGCCATCGTCACCAACGCCGAACCCGAGCACATGGAGTATTACGAGTACGACTACGACCGTTTCTATGACGCCTATCGCCGCTTTATCGCTTCGGCCGCGATCCGGGTCATCAATGCGGAGGATGAATTTCTCTCGACCATAGAAGGCGATGCGATCCGGCTCTATCCCAGCCGGGACATCTCGGAGGTGGAATACGTGTTGCACGACGGCGAACCGCATACGCGCTTCCGCCTGAAAGATCTGGGGAGCTTCGACGTCTGGGGCTTCGGCGAGCATATCGCCCTCGATGCGGCGCTGGCGATTCTCGCCGCAGTTGAGACGATGCCCGTGGAAACGGTCCGCGAGAAGATCCTCGGCTACCGAGGGATCAAGAAGCGCTTCGACATTATCGACGGCGGGGAGAAATGCGTTCTGATCGACGATTACGGCCACCACCCCACCGAGATCGCTGCGACGATGGCCTCGGCGCGCACCTATGCCCGCCTGCTGGGTCTGGAGACGATTACGGCAGTCTGGCAGCCCCACAAGTATTCGCGCACCATCGACAACCTCGAGGCGTTTTCGCATTGTTTCGAGGGGGTGGACCGTCTGATCATCCTGCCGGTCTGGGCGGCGGGGGAAGAGCCCCGCATCATCGATTTCGAAGGGGTTTTCAGCGCCTACAGCCCGCTGCTGGCCGACCGCGTCAAACGCAGCGGTTGCGGTCTTGAAGTGCTCAAAGAGGGTACAATTGTCGAAACGCCGGCATCGGGCCTGATCATCGGCTTCGGCGCCGGGGACATTACCTACCAGCTCCGGGGAGAAAAATGAGTTACGTCTATATCGTCGCCGTCATTGCACTGCTCTATGCGGGGATGCACTTCTTTACCGAACTGAGCCACCGCCAGAAGCTCTCCATGGCCGCTGTAGTGCTGCTCATCATCATGGGCGCAGTGGCCTGGAACCGCTCCGTGGATGCGCAGCAGGAGCATGTCCGTGCCGTCATTTTGAAATTCAACCAGCACCAGACGCTTGAATGCCGCGGGGTGGAGGTCAGTGACCGCACCTTTACGCTCAGCGTCGGCACCCAGAGCTTTATCGCCAACGCGGGCACACCCCACGCCGGTCAGATCTTCGACGCCGCAGGGTGCCGATGAGCGCTTTCGGCCATCTGCTCGATCAGCTCGATCTTCAGGCCCACGTCGCCGAGATCGAAAGCTTCCTCAGCCGTAAAAAGCCCCTCTATATCGAAGGGGACCAGGGACGCCACTACCAGTACATCCGCGCCCTTGACGCCCTCGAATTTCCCGCCCCGCCGAAAACGACCGCCTTCGATACGATCCTGATCCACCTGAAAAAGCAGGGGGTGCTCAGTTTCGAACAGATCTTCGAGCTTATCAAGGTCGTACGCTACTTCCGCACCCTGCGCAACAAAGGCTTCGAAGGGATCATCGGGGAGTGGATGGCCTCCGTCGTCATCCCCGACAGCTTCAAGGAGGTCGAGCGCCACTTTGATGAGAAGGGACACTTCAAAGAGGAGCTCGACGAGGAGCTCTTCGCGATCGCCGAACGGATCAAGGCGCAGAAGGGCGATATCGCGGCGCAGATGAAACGGCTGCTCTATGCGGACAGGCTACGCAGCTACCTCGTCGATACCCAGGTGCACTACATCAACGACGAGGAGTGTCTGCTGGTGCGCGGCGGTTTCAGCGCCGTGCTCAAAGGCAGCGTCGTGGGCCGGACGGGGGCGGGCTTCTTCTACGTTACCCCCGACACCCTGCTCAAATCGAAAGAACAGATCCGCGCCCTGACCCAGGAGCGCGATGCACGCTACTACGAGTACGCCAAGGGCTTCTCGGCGCAGCTGCGCGAATTGCAGCCCTTTATCGGCTTTATCGACAAAGAGTTCGACCGCCTGGACCACTACCAGGCCCGGGTGCTTTTCGCCCGTGCCAAAGGGCTGCATATTGTCGCGGCACAGCCGGGCGAGGCGATCGTGCTTGAGTCCTTCGAGCACCCGGCCCTCTCCAACCCCAAACCCGTCAGCCTCGATTTCAGCGCTTCGGTGCTGATGATCACCGGGGTCAACGCGGGGGGAAAGACGATGCTGCTCAAATCGATCCTCTCGGCGGCGCTGATGGCCAAGTACCTGTTGCCGATGAAGCTCAATCCCCACCGTTCGCGCATCGGGTCGTTCAAACAGATCGAAGCGGTCATCGACGATCCCCAGAACGTCCGCAACGACATCTCCACCTTCGCCGGGCGGATGCAGCAGTTCTCCCGCCTTTTCGAACGCAAATCGGCCCTGGTCGGGGTCGACGAGATCGAACTGGGTACGGACAGCGACGAAGCGGCGGCGCTTTTCAAGGTGATCCTCGACGACCTGATCCGCCGGGGGCAGAAGATCGTCGTCACGACCCACCACAAACGGCTCGCCTCACTGATGGCCGACCGCGACGACGTCGAATTGGTTGCCGCGGTCTACGACGAGGAGCGCCGGGTCCCCACCTATGACTTCCTGCAGGGGATCATCGGCAAAAGCTACGCCTTCGAGACGGCCCTGCGCTATGGGATCGCCCAGGGGATCGTCGTGCGCGCCAAGGAGGTCTACGGCGAGCAGCACGAGAAGCTCAACCTCCTTATCGAACGAGGGAGCGAACTGGAGCGGGCGCTGCGGCGCAAACACGCCGACGCGGACGAACGGCTGGAGCGGCTGGAGGAGCGGGAGCGTGCACTGAAGGATGAACGCGAGACCCTGCGCCGGGAGTACGAGGAGCTCGAACGCCGCCTGCGCGGCGAGTTCCGGCAGGCGATCGACAGCGCCAAAGCGGCGGCCAAGGCCGGGGATACGGCGGCGATCCACCGGGCGATGAACGAAGCCAACAAACAGCTGCCCGAAAAGCGCGAAGCGAAGCAGAAAACGGCCCCCGTCGCCCTCAACGTCGGAGATGAGGTCAAGTACCGCAAGCAGCGCGGCGTCATCGTCGCGCTCAAAGAGAAGGAAGCGACGATCGAGGTCGAGGGGATGCGGCTGCGGGTACGGCGCAACGAACTCAAGCCCGCCGGAAAGGCGGCTGCGCCCAAACCGAAGGTACAGGTGAGCAACAAGGTCGAAAAACGCGGCGGACTCAAGCTCGACCTGCACGGCATGCGGGCCGAACAGGCCCGTGAAAAGATGGACGTCTTCATCTCGGACGCCCTCATCCAGGGGTGGGACGAGGTGATCATCTACCACGGCATCGGCACGGGCAAGCTCGCCTATGCCGTCAAAGAGTTCCTCAAAGAACACCCCAGCGTCAAAAGTTTCGAAGACGCCCCCCCGCAGCTGGGCGGTTTCGGGGCAAAAATCGTTCACCTCTGATATAATATCCACTAATGTACTTGGCCCGGGAACGCCTTGCTGCCGGGCCGGATGGAGAGGTGACGTCTACTGTGAACCGTCTTGCTGCCGTGACGCTGGCCTTGGGAGTGATAGGGGGGTGCGCGCAACTGGACGGAAAAGAGATATCCTCCGCGGCGACCGGCCTGCCCGGAAGCCTTTCCCTCAAGCAATCCTTTGTAGTGCGGCAACTCGACAACGGCGCTACCTACCCGCAGACCCCCTATGTCCTGACATTGAGCGAAGGCAACTACGAGCAGGGACAGTACCGCATCGACGGCGGGCTCCTGCTCTACAAGGGGCATGGCGGCAGCGGCGTGAGCCTCAACCAGATAGCCCTGGTCTACTGGGGAGATGATTTCGACTTTAGGATAGGCAAATTCGTTTCCAAAACGGGGGTGCTTGACTATCTGAGCGGCATGGACCTTCTCAACCCGGTCCAGGTGGACTTTTTTGACGATCCGAATATCAACCTCCGAAGGCTCCCGCAGTGGATGGCGGAGCTCTCCTGCTTCGTCGGGGAGAGTGCTCTGCTCAGAGTGACTCTCCAGCCCTTTGATGGGCGGACACAGAGCTACATTTCGACGTATGTGGGATACCTGCTCGACAGTTACCTTCCGGACTATTTTGAACAGCTCAGCCGAAACAGTGCGGAAGGGACGGCGATCTACCGGGAAGTGTTCCTGCCGCTGTACCGCGACGGCATCAGCCCCGCGCTCAAAAGCGATATCGACGCGCAGTACAACGAGCGCGGGCTGGCTGTCGAAAAAAGCACGATCCAGGTGCTTGCCGAGAGCAGCGATGCGGGGACCACGCTCGGCGCGGTCTGGACGAACCGCTACTCGGAGGTACCCTATATAGAGGTCGATCAGCAGCTGCTTGACTTGATCGGGGCGCTTCCGGATGGACAAAACAGCGGAGAATCGTTCCGGGCGTACCTGGATCAGCCGGACCTCAACCCCATCAAGGGTGTCAGGGGCTTTCGCTACAACCAGTACTCCCTCTATGCGGAGGGTACGGTCAATACGTACGGCGTTCGCGCCGAAGCGAGTGTGCGCGACAGGGTGCCGACACTCAACACCTTCAGCCCCCTCGCCATGGTCGGTTTCGGGGTGGACCGGCAGGCGGGGAGCTCCTATTTCGACCTGGAGGTGCAGTGGGGCTACCTCAAACAGTACCGCCAGAGCGTGCTGGCGACCGTATTGCTGAACAAGTTCGACCTGACGGTCTACAGGGGGGTGGCCGTGCGTTTCGACCACTACCTGATCACCGGCTGGTATGCGGGCAACGCCACCGCGGTGATGCTTCCCAATCTCGTGTTCACCCGCGGCGCCTTTGAAGTCGATCTGCATGCCCTCTACCACTCTGACGACAAAGCGTACAACACCGTCGGGTTTACGCTGAGGGCGACGTTTTGAAGCTTGGACTGAAAACGGGTGCACTGCTGTTACTGCTGCTGTTCGGTGCGGCCTTGATGCGGCAGGTTGAGGTGCGTACGGTGGACTGGAGCCGTTTTTTCCCCGGAACGCCTGCTTCGGCGATGCCGCAGCAGTGGTTTACGGCGGAGCGGCAGTATCTTTTTACCGCGCTCCCGGATGAGGCCCCCCTGCATACGTGGCGTTCGGAGGGGCTGATCGCGGACTTTTACCGCATCGACCGGCAGGGCCTTTACCTGATGACGTTCAACCGGGAAAACCAGAACGCCGTCCTCGCACGGGTCGGGGGGTATCCGCACAGCGGCACCGCCGTCGTCGGTGCCCTGCTGCTGCAGGGGTTTTTCGACGACATGGTCTTTTACCTGTATGCGATCGTGCCTTTTCTGCTTCTGCTGCTTTGGCTGCTGACATCGCTGGAGTACCTGCTGAACATTCTCATCGAGATCGGGGCGTTTACGGTGTCACTGCTCGCCGTGCTGGTGACCGGCGGCGTCGCCGTCGACCCCGCCGCGCTGCTGGCGGTCGTTTTTCTCGTCATCTACGCGTTGACCCTTTTCAACTATCTCCACTCCGGGGAGATCGGCAAACACCAGCTGGCGTTCGGCATCACCCTCTCGGTCGCCACGACCGCTTTGAGCTCTCTTTTCCTCTATGCGTCGGATTTCGGGCTGGTCAGTACGTTCGGGAAGATGATGCTGATCGGGCTGGGGGTGCTCTACGGTTATCTGATCGGACGGCTCTACCTCTTCAGGCCGCTGCGTCTCGTGTTCGGCTGGCGCCGCCGATGGCATGTGGACGATGCCCGGGTGAAAAAGGGGCTGCTGTTTCTCGGCGCCGCCGCCGTTACCTGCGGCTTCGTCTGCGCGAAGGCTCCCTCTGTCGATCTGAACCCCATGAACCTTATGCAGCCGACGATGGCGGCGTACAAGCGCATTGCGGCGTTCGAGTCCGGCCATTTGCCGACGCTGCCGTTCGTCGTCCGCCTACGCGCGCAGAAGGGCGACTTCTCCGAGCTTGAAACGACCCGGGAACTCGCCGCACTGACGGCGCGGATTGCCAGCGCAGTGCCCGGGGTGCTGCTGGGGAGCCTTCCGCTGGGGTATGAACGTTTTGCGGGATCGCCGCTTCGCGATGCGACGCCCGATGCCTACGCCCAGTACCTCCTTGCCCTGGAGTGGCTCGACGGCGGCCTGCCGCTGCTGAGTGCGGATCAGCGCGAGACCTATATGACGCTGAGTATCCCGATCACGACGCCGTCGTATGCGATTGCCGCCATGCTCAGGCGGCTGCAGGCGATCGGGGAGGCTTCAGCCGATTTCTCGGTCGGCATACTGGGCAAGATTGCCGATTTCGAACACTTCCTGAGACGTTTCTTCGGGGAGTTCCTGATCGGTGTCGGCATCTCGCTCGGGTTCGTCGTGCTCTTTTTCCTGCTTTACTGCCGGACATGGAAGAGCATCATCGTCGTCGTGCCGCCGCTGCTTTCACTGCTGCTGCTGGCAAGCGTTCACCGCCTGCTGGGGATGGACTTCACCATGATCACGCTGCTTGGCACTGTTCTGTTCATCGGGCTGGTGACGGATTCGATCATCCATCTTTTCATCTGCATGAAACAGGAGGGGTATGCCTGCATCGGCAGCGTGATGCGTCCGATCATCGTCTCGAACACGACGATGCTGATCGGGCTGGGCGGAATGCTGTTCGGCGGAACGATGATCCAGCGCTTCGGCATGGAACTCGGGATCCTGCTGGCGGCGAACCTCGCCGTCGTGGTCTACCTACTGCCGCTGCTGCTGAAGCGCTACTTCATCCGCTGCAGGTGAGCTTAGAAGCTGCAGCGGTGCAGACGGTTGTGATGAAAAAGCCCCTGTTTGATATCGCGCGAGACGCTCTCGGTGTCAACCATGTAGGTCAGCTTGCGTGACTTGATGAGGTCGTTGACCTGCCAGCGGGTGATGAGCAGCTGTTCATCAATGCGGTTGACCGCGTCGACGGAGACGATTCGCTGCAGCTGACCCCCTTTGAAGATTTCGACTTTTCTGATCACGGAGGTCGCGGCGTCGATGTAGTAGACCGAGCGGTTCCCGTTTCGCCGCAGTGTCACCTTGTAACAGGCAGCGCCGTCGAACTGTGTCTCCTCCAGCGGATCGAATGTCCCTGTCTTCGCGTCCAGTTCGGCGTAGGAGATCCCCATGCCGACGGCTTCGCTCTCCTCTTCCTGTTCGGGGATGATCCGTACGCGTTTCAGAGCGGGGAAGTAGATGGCGTCACTGCTGCTCTCCTGCTCCCGCTCGATGAGGATGGCGGTGCATTTGATGGTTTGCGGGGAGCGGAAACGGATGAGGAGCGATGAGGCGTCCCCCGTCTGCCGTTCGGCGACCATAAAAGAGCGCTCCTGTAGGTTGCCGCTGTTCTCCACGGTCATCGTGACGTCGAAACGCAGGTTGCCGAACGAGAAGAGTTTCGCGCTTTTTGCATAGACGGCCTCGGCGCTCTCCGAAGCGCACAGGCTGAGTCCGGCCCAGGTAAGCAGGGCGGCTATACGGTGCCACAGCATGTCACACCGTCGTATTGGTATCGGATGCCTGCGCGGTGTGCGTCGCAACCCACTCCAGTGCGCGCAGGGTGATCTCGCGCAGGAGGCTCTGATTGTCCAGCACCGCCAGGGCATACTCCTGCATGTTCGCCATCATCTGCTCCATCGTGCCCGCGACGACGGTGACGATCTGGTCCTCCGCCGCCGGCGTATACCATTCGCGGTCGAGAATAAGCGCCATCCCCGTCAGCATGAGGTTGGTGATGGTCTTCATCCCGTCATAGATCAGCAGCCCGAAATCGAGGATCAGCATCTCCGTATAGACGATCAGCTGTTCGGTGTAGACGATCCGGTCCGCCATCTCGCCGATCCGGTCGGCCATCTGGCCGATCTGCACGGCCATCCAGAGGATCCGGTCGGCCATGACGCCGACCTCCTCGCCGCGGGAGGCGAAGAGGTAGCCGAACTCCATCCCCTTCATCGCGAACTGGTAGGCATCCTCCTCGATATCCATCGTAAAGCTGTAGGCGAGGTCGGCCATATGGGTGGCAAAGTCGTAGGCGTCGCTTGCCGTCTGGGCGGTAAAGCTGTAGGCGAGGTCCGCCAGATGCGATGCAAAGGCAAAAGCGTCGGTCTCCGTCTGGGAAGCGAAATCGGAAGCCTGGGTCGAAAAGGTGACGGACATCGTGGCGATCAGGTCGAAGAGGTCGCGCCAGGAGGCACCGCCATCAAGAAGGTCGCGGAGCTGATCGAAATAGCTGGCGCTCTCCGTCGAGTAGACGGTGCCGCTTTTCAACATTCCCTGCACCTCTCTCGTATAGGTCGTAAAGGCATCCGTCTGCGGCAGGGCACCGGCACCGAACAGCGTGAGGAAGGTCTCGGCATCGCTCCCCTCGGCAAATCCCTCCTGCACGACCCCTTCCGCCGTGACCGCCTGCGCGCTCAGCATCGTGAAGAGCTGGCGTACGACGACGGAGATGACGGCGAGGGAGACGGAGCGTTTTTTGAGGGTATCAAGCGAGGCTTGCTGCTCCGCGCTCAGTGTGTAGTGTTCGGTAGTAGGGTCATAGCCGTCCTGGAGCGACGCCAGCAGCGCTTCGGAATGGCTCTTCGTCGTGCCGATAACCGCGCCGACCGCGCCGCCGACGACCTTGAACAGCAGCGCGACCAGGGCGCTTTGCACGGAAACCGATCCGAGGAAGGTTTCCATCTGCAGGGTCTCATCGGGTGTCATTGTGCCGGCGGACACCGGGGAGACCGCCGCCGTACCGGCCGCCGCGAGTTTTTCGAGGGAGAAGAGCCCCATGAGCGCCACCGCGGCGATCGCCATCTTCGCAAAACTCAGCAGGGTATCGCTGCTGCTCTCGAAGCTCAGATCGGCAGCCGTCTTGTCCGCAATGATTTTGAGCAGCTTGTCGACGGCAAAGTAGGTGAGGGTGGCGTAAAGGAGGGCCCGGGCGTCTTCATTGTCAAAGAGGCTTTTGAGGTAGTTGAAAAAGCCGTTCATGGCGATCCTGATGGCATCGAAGATGTATTGGAGCGCATCGCCGGCCGCCTCTTTGAGTTTGGCAAGGAGATTGTCGAAATCGCTGAACTCCGACGGGGTCTCCGTCGCCGTACGGTAGTGCGCCGATGCCGCGGCGACATCCGGCGCACTCTGTGTTGTCTCCTGCAGGCGATTCTGGTAGTCGAAAAGGCGCATGGTCGCCAGCAGTTTCACATACTGGTGGCCGAACTGCTGATGGGCGAGGCTGCCGTAGGTTTCGTATTTGCGCCACATCGACTCCGTCTCGTCGCTCTGGAAAAACAGCGCATTGAGCGGGGAATCGGCCGGCAGGGTCGGGGTCGTCGCGGCGAAAAAGCTGCTGATGTCGACCGGGGTAGGCTGTGCCGTTGTCCGCAGCGGGGAGGCATGGGTTCCGGTGAGGCCGCCGAGAAGGTTTTCGATCTCGGCGACGGTGCTGTCGTTTTGCGTTTTGGCCGCTTGCAGCAGTGCGACACGTTGATCGATGGGAGAGAGGGCCGTACCGCCGCCGGAGCCGCCGCAGCCCGATAAGAGATTGATCGCAGGGAGTGAATAGAGCGCGATCGCGCTTGTTGAGAGAAACTTCCGTCTGTTCATGAGTCACCTTTCAGTTCCGTTAGGCCGCAGCTCCGTGCCATGCGTTTGCGGAGCTGCGGCACACAATAACACTCTTCATCCGAGGAAATAAGTCAAAGGGGGAGCCAAATCGCCCCGTGCCATGGACGCGAAGAGCACCAGGATGCCGAGCACAGGCACAGCATAAGAGAAGATTACTTAATTTTCATGGCTTAAATCATAAAAAATAATTATATTTAATGGCGCTGATACGGCGTTGCGGCGGCGGATATCGGAAGAGTGAATAGCGTCATGTCGACGAAAGAGAGGGAGCGTGGGGAGGCGGTAAAGGCGGCAGCTGCAAACGCACCCTGGATGGCATCGGGGTGGGAGGAGCCGTCGGACTCAGCCGGCTTCGTTGCCGGAGAGGAACTTCGCCAGGTCGAGGTCGTAGAACATCGTGTGGCGGCGGAATTTGTCGTAGGCGTAGCTCTCGATGAAGGAGCGGGCCATCGGCGGCATCGACGTGATCATGGCAAAGAAGGACTCCATCTCGTCGACGAGCTGTTCGTGGTCGCCGGTATGTGTCTCCCGTTCGGAGTAGAGGTGCTTCATCATCAGCTTCTCCTCTTCGGCAAAGTGGCGTTTTGTTTCGGTGATCCATTCGCGGAAGAGGGCGCTGTCGATGGCGCCTCCCTCCATTTTCTGAAGCTGTTCAAGCATCTGCAGGAACGTCTCGTGTGCTGCATCCATTACTTCGATATTCAGGCGAAGATCGTGTGTCATAACGCCTCCTTTGTAGACTTCTGGTTATCAATGCATATTATATTCTTCTCAGCCCTTTTTTGCACCCCTTTACTCTCAACAAGCTTCGTTATAATCCTGTACAAAAAAGAGCAACGAATATGACGGCTGAAACCTACCGCGAAAGCGTAGCGCTGCTGAACCGCTACGCCTACCACTATTATGTCCTCGACAATCCCATTGCAAGCGACGAGGAGTACGACAGGCTCTACCATGACGTCCTGGCGTACGAGGAGGCTCATCCGGAAGCGGTGCTTCCCGATTCGCCGACGCAGCGGGTCGGCGGGGTGCCGCTTGAGGGGTTTGAAAAGGCCGCCCACCGCAGCCGCATGTGGAGTCTGGAGGATATTTTCGACGCCGAGGGGCTGCAGAAGTGGCTGGAGCGGGTCGCAAAGCTTGCCGACAACGTCACTTTCTACTGCGAGCCGAAGTTCGACGGGGCGAGCCTCAACCTGATCTACGAGGGCGGCCGCCTCGTGCAGGCGATTACCCGCGGCGACGGCACCATCGGCGAAGAGGTGACGCAGAACGTCAAAACGATCCGGAGCGTCCCCCTCGCCATCGATTACGAGGGGCGTATCGAGATCCGCGGCGAAGTCGTCATCTTCAAAGAGGAGTTCGACGCGATCAACCGCGAGCGCGAAGCGCAGGGCGAAGCGCTCTTCGCCAACCCGCGCAACGCCGCCGCGGGAAGTCTGCGCCAGCTCGACCCGAAGATCACGGCGGCGCGCAACCTTGTCTTCCTGCCTTACGGCATCGGCGAAAATACGCTCGACATCCCGCTGCTGAGCAAGCGGATGGAGTGGATCTACGCCCTGGGGTTCCGCAAACCGCCGCTACACCGCGTCTGCGAGGGCTATGACGACATCGAGGCCATTTATGAGGAGATGAAAGTCACCCGGGATGATTTCGCGATGATGCTCGACGGCATGGTCATCAAAGTCGACCAGGTTGAGGCCCAGGAGGATATGGGCTATACGGTCAAGAACCCCCGCTGGTCGGTGGCCTACAAGTTCCCGGCGATCGAGAAGATGACCCGGGTCCGGAACGTCATCCTTCAGGTGGGGCGTACGGGCGTCGTCACCCCCGTGGCCGTCGTCGAACCGGTCGATATCGAGGGGGTCGTCGTCGAACGCGCGACCCTGCACAATTTTGACGAGATCGGACGCAAGGATATCCACATCGGGGACCACGTTATCATCCTGCGCAGCGGCGACGTCATCCCGAAGATCATCAAGGTTATTCCCGAACGGCGCGACGGCACGGAAAGGGCGGTTGAGCGTCCGACGCGCTGCCCGGTCTGCGGCAGTGAACTGCTGGACGAAGGGGCGCTGATCAAGTGCCAGAACCTCTCCTGCGAAGCACGGGTCGTGAATGCCATCATCTATTTCGCCTCCAAGCAGTGCCTCAACATCGACGGCCTCGGCGACAAGATCGTCGAGGCCCTCTACCGGGCGGGGCTGGTCAAAGGCGTCATCGATCTCTACGCACTTTCGCTCGAAGCGCTGCTGGAGCTCGAGGGGTTCAAAGAGAAGAAGAGCAAGAATCTGCTCGACGCCATTGAAAAGAGCCGGGGCACGGCGTGCTGGCGCTTTGTCAACGGGCTGGGAATAGAGCACATCGGCGAGGTCGCTTCGAAACAGCTCTGCGACACCTTCGGCCTGGCGTTCCCCGACGCGACGGAGGAGGCGCTGCTCGCCATCGACGGTTTCGGCGGGGAGATGGCGGCGTCGGTGCTCGAATTTGTCCGGGTCAACCGGGAACAGATCGAAGCGCTGCGCGGTGTCGTCCGGCCGGCGGCCCCGGCGCAGAAGACCGAAGCGGCGGAGAATCCCTTCAAGGGGAAGACGGTCGTGCTCACCGGCTCGATGAGCCGTCCCCGTCCGGAGATCAAAACCGACCTGGAAGCCCTGGGGGCCAAGGTCGTGGGCAGCGTATCGAAAAAGACCGATTACGTCATCTACGGCGAGGACGCCGGCAGCAAGTACGATAAGGCGGTGTCGCTGGGCGTGGCGACCCTTACGGAAGATGCGATGAAACAGATGCTACAATAGACCGATGAAAACACCCGAAGAGAATATTGTCGCCAGCGACTACCAGGAGATCTTTGAGCTTCAAAACGCCATCTTGGAGAAGGTGGCCGAAGACGCCAGCAAAGAGGCCGTGCTCGAAGAGCTCTGCTTGCTGCAGGAGAAAATGGTCCCGGGCAGCATCGCATCCGTCATCCTCGTGAACCCGAAGGACGGGAAACTCTACATCGAAGCGGCGCCCTCGCTCCCCGACGAAGCACTCAGCGTCTTCGACGGATTGCCACCGGGGCCCCACAACGGCTCCTGCGCCAACGTCGTGCTGCGGAACGAACCGCAGTTTGTCTGCGATATCAGTTGCGACGAACGCTGGCAAAACATGATGGAGGTCGCGCAAAAAGCGGGCCTGAACGCCTGCTGGTCCATGCCCGTCGTCCTGGAGGGGAAGACGGTCGGCACCTTTGCGCTGACCTCTTTCCAGGAGCGTGTGCCGACCCCGTTCCACAAGATGCTGCTCACCGTCGCCGCACGGATCGTCAGTATCGTGCTGAAGCGGGAACAGAACCGCGAAAAGCTGAGTTTCCTCGCCTTTCACGACCCGCTGACGGGGCTGGTGAACCGCGCAATGTTCGAGGAGCGGCTGAAACATCTGATCATCCGTTCGGAGCGCAACGAAAGCAAAGCCGCCCTCTTTTTCATTGATCTGGACCGTTTCAAATACCTCAACGACACCTACGGGCATGCCACCGGCGACCGTCTCCTGGTCGAAGTGGCAAAACGCCTCGGCGAAAACGTGCGCAACGGAGACACGGTAGCGCGCTTCGGGGGGGATGAGTTCGTCCTCCTTTTCGAAGAGGCTGAAGAGAGGGAGACGGTGATGGAGGAGGCGCGGCGGATGATCGAAGCTTTCGGCGAGGCGTTCCAGATCGGCGAGCAGCGTTTTCACATCTACGGCAGCATCGGCATCGCGATGTTCCCCGAGGACGGGGAGGATGCCCAGACCCTGCTGAAGCACGCCGATACGGCGATGTATCAGGCCAAACAGGCGCAGGATCACATCCGTTTCTACACCCCGCAGATGAGCGAACAGACCTTCAAGAGCCTCGTGCTGGAGAAGGAGCTGCGTGAGGCGATCCACAACAACGAGTTCGTCGTCTATTACCAACCCGTTTTCGAAGGGAGCGGGACGAGCATCCGGGGGGCAGAGGCGCTGGTGCGCTGGCAGCACCCCGAACGCGGTCTCCTGCTTCCGGGCGAATTCATCCCCTTTGCCGAAGAGACGGGGCTCATTTCGCGGATCGACAAGATGGTCCTGACCCAGGTTATCGGGGACCTGCGGCGCTGGCATGCGATGTCGATCAACCGGATCATCCCGCTCTCGGTCAACATCTCCGGGCGCCATATCAACGAAAAAGACGTGACCCGGCTGACGGAGATTCTCAACCGCAGCGCATTGGCCCGTGACTACATCGGGCTGGAACTGACGGAAACCTATCTGATGCAGTTCGCCGAAGAGACGGTCGTGCAGCTCGAACGGCTCAAACATGCCGGCGTCAGACTGGCGATGGACGATTTCGGCAGCGGCTATTCGTCGCTGGGATACCTCAAGCGTTTCAAGATCGACACGCTCAAGATCGACCAGCTCCTGGTGCGCGACATCGTTGAAAACCCCGAAGACCGTTCCATCGCCGAGGCGATTATCAAGATGGGCCACAGTTTGGGGCTGCAGATCGTCGCCGAGGGGGTCGAGACCCTGGAGCAGCTGGAGCTGCTCAAATCGCTGGAGTGCGACGCCCTGCAGGGGTTCTATTTCGACCGGGCCCTCCCGCCGGACATCTTCGAAGCGAAATACCTCCGGAGAAACCGGTGAGGGGTGCGGCTGTTCTGCTGGCGGCGACGCTGCTCTGCGCCGCCGATCGCAGCGGCCCCTACCTGGAGGCCGGTGCGGGGCTGGGCGGTTATAACGACGACGGACGCCGGGCGACGATCTCGACGGAAACCGTCCCGCAGTACCGTTTCGGGGCCGGGGCGTTTATCAACCGTCACCTCTCCGTCTCTTTGCAGTATGCCCAGTTCGGCGATTTCGAGGGGAAGACGGGTGCGGGGGAGACCTCGCGGGAGGCTTTCAAGGTCTTGTCGGCGGACGTGACCGGGCACTATCCCCTTTTCAATGAGACGGTGGATATCTTTGCCCGTTTCGGTGCGGGGGAGCTCTACTGGGACCAGAGCCGCCCCGAGCGCAAAAGCAGTTCGGCCGGGACACTGGTTTACGGTATCGGCGTCGGCATCCGGGCGCTGTCGTGGCTGACGGTGAACGCCGGGTACGACTTCTACCAGTTCGGCATGGATGAAAACGGCACCTCCTATAAGATGAATCTCGGCAGCGCCTACATCGGGTTGCAGGTGCAGTTTTAGTGCGTCTTGACCACTATCTCGTCGAAGCGGGGCTGGCACCGACTCGCTCGAAAGCGCAGCAGCTGGTCAAATCCGGGAGCGTCACCGTCGACGGCAGCGTGGTGACCAAGCCGGCATTCGCCGTCGAATCCCAGCAGGTGGAGGTGACCGAGGCGATGCCCTACGTCAGCCGCGCGGCGCTGAAGCTCAAAGGGTTCCTGCCGTCGCTGCCCTTTGACGTTACGGGGATGAGTGCCCTCGATATCGGCGCCTCGACGGGGGGCTTCACCCAGGTGCTGCTTGAAGCGGGTGCGGCAGCGGTCGATGCCGTCGACGTCGGCCGGGATCAGCTCCATCCCGACATCAAGGCGGACCCGAGGGTGCGGAGCTTCGAACAGACCGATATCCGCCGTTTCATGCCGGACCGGACGTATGATGTCGTCACCAGCGACGTCTCCTTTATCTCCCTGCACCATATCCTTGACGACGTGGAGCGTCTGGCGGGGCGCTGGATCGTGCTGCTGTTCAAACCGCAGTTCGAGGTCGGACGCGAAGCGGCGCGGGACAGGAAGGGGGTTGTGACGGATCCGGCGGCCGTGGCGAAGGCGATGGCCGATTTCGAAGCAGCCTGTGCGGCGCGGGGCTGGCAGCAGCGCGCAAAAGCGTCTGCCGCGATTACGGGCAAGGAGGGGAACAGTGAAACATGCTACTGCTTTGAAAAAGGTTGATGCCGTCGCCATCGGAGGTTTCGACGGGATGCATGAGGGCCATCAGCACCTTTTCAATGCCCTGGGGGAGCGCGGAGCGATCGTCGTCGTTGAGACGGGGTACGCGAACCTGACCCCGGGGCGGGAGCGGGAGCATTTTACGACGCACCCCATCGTCTACCTCCCCCTTGATGAAATCCGCATGCTCGACGACCGGGGTTTCGTCGACTACCTTCGCGAACGCTTCCCGGCGCTCTCCCGGATCGTCGTCGGCTATGACTTCCGGTTCGGGCTGGACCGGAAGTTTTCCCACGAGGACCTCTCAAAGGCGTTCAGCGGGACCGTGCAGGTGATCGACGAAGTGACCGTCGGCGGAGAGTCGGTGCATTCGCACAAGATCCGGGCGAAGCTGATCATCGGAGACGTCAGGGGGGCAAACCGTTTCCTCGGCCACAACTACACCGTGCGCGGAGACGTAGTAAGGGGGCAGGGGATCGGCAAAAAGGAACTCGTGCCGACGGTCAATATGCTGACCGACGGTTTTCTGCTTCCCAAAGAGGGGGTCTACGCGAGCCTGGCCCGTCTGGACGGCGAAGAGCATTACCATCCCGCCGTCAGTTTCGTCGGCCACCGGGTCACGACCGACGGCAGTTTCGCCGTCGAGACGCACGTGCTTGACGGCGAGATCGTCTGCAAGGAGCGTATCGACGTCAGCTTCGTCCAGCGGCTGCGGGGCAACGAGAAGTTCGCCTCCCTCGATGCGCTTAAAGAACAGATCGGGCTGGATATCGCCGCGGCGCGCAAGGCGGTGGGGCGGCTGGAGCTCTGATCGCTTTTTATGCATGGACAGCGCAGCAATGGCGCATTTGTACCCATTTTCAGCGCGTTTTCCGGGCAATGTCCCGCCCCGCGGCGGGTTGGCTTAGGCTCCTTTAATGGAGAGAGGGCTATAATCGCACAACTATTTTGATCGAAGGAATTCTCGTGGGTGAACTCTTTACTTTCTTCGGTGTGATCAGTGAAAATCACACCTACCTCTTTATGTCGCATATGCTTCTGACGGCACTGATCGTTATTATGCTGGCCAAAATGGCGACCAAAAACCTCAAAGTCGTCCCGGGGGGCACACAGAACCTGATGGAAGCATACCTGCAGGGTGTCGTTGCAATGGGTTCGGACGTTATGGGCCGCGAAAAAGCGATGCGCTATCTGCCGCTCGTCGCGACACTGGGTCTGTTTATCGGTATCGCCAACCTGATCGGGGTCATCCCGGGCTTCGAAGCGCCGTCCGCGTTCCTGGACTTTACACTGGCGCTGGCGCTGATCGTCTTCATCTACTATAACTTTGAAGGGATCCGCCGCAACGGTGTCGTCGAGTACTTCAAGCACTTCATGGGGCCGGTATGGTGGCTCGCATGGCTGATGTTCCCGATCGAGATCGTATCGCACATCTCCCGTATCGTTTCGCTCAGCTTCCGTCTTTTCGGTAACGTCAAAGGGGACGACATGTTCCTGATGGTCATGCTGATGCTCGCACCGTGGCTGCTGCCGATGATCCCGTTCGCGCTGCTCTCGTTCATGGCACTGCTGCAGGCGTTCATCTTCATGATGCTGACCTACGTTTACCTTGGCGGAGCCGTCACCCTTCACGAAGAGTCCCTCTAATCTTTTCTGGGACGCCGGATGAAACGCAGCACGTTTGATACGCTTCTGAGTTTCCTGCTCGGCTTTGCCTGGGCCCTGCTCCTGCTGGGCTCATGGCTTCTTTTCCACATCACCGCCATTTTCGGTTTCTCCATCGCGCTGCTTGCCACCATCGTCTTTATCTTTTTGATGTTCTGTGTCATCCTGATGCTTGAGGGGCTCAACCTTTACAAGGATCGTGTCGAAAACCAGCGTGAACAGACGCGGCTGCTGCAGCGCATTGCGGAGCTGCTCGAAAGCGAGGCGTAGGGCCATGGCTTTTTTCGCCTACCTGATCACCGACGGAAGCTACGGATGCACGACGCCGGGGGCTTTTGCCAAACGCCTGGGGGAGGTCTTTGCCGCGAAGAAGGTCGATTATGCCCTTTACAGGGATAAGTCGAACCCGGATTATGAACGCTTCGCGTCGGTCTTTGTCGATGAATGCCATATGCACGGCATCAAAGCAATGCTGCACCGCGATGCGGCGCTGGCGGCCGCCCTGGGGGCGGAGGGGGTTCACCTGACGTCGACGCAGTTCGACGCAATCGCCGGGGCGAAAGCGCAGGGCCTCTTGACGGTCGTCTCGACGCACACGGCCGTCGAAGCGATGCACGCGGCGGCCGAGGGGGCCGATGCCGTCACCTACAGCCCGATCTTCGAGAGCCCGGGCAAAGGTGCGCCCAAAGGTTTAGAGGATTTAAATGAAACAGCGGGTAAAATTGACCTACCTGTTATCGCGCTGGGCGGCATTGTAAGCCCCGCCCAGATCAGCGCGGTCCACGCCGCCGGCGCCGCCGGTTTCGCATCGATTAGATACTTTATAAATTCAGCCAAGGAATCCTTTTGTTCGAAGTGATTATCGGACTCGAAGTCCACGTCCAGCTCAATACGAAAACCAAACTTTTTTGTTCGTGTCCCACCAGTTTCAACGACCGCCCAAACGTCAACACCTGCCCGACCTGTCTGGCCCTTCCGGGAGCGCTCCCCGTCTTCAACGAGGCCGCGCTTCACAAAGCGGTGATGTTCGGGACCGCCGTCGATGCGACGATCAACCGCACCAGCTTTTTTGACCGCAAAAGCTACTTCTACCCCGACAGCCCGAGTGCCTACCAGATCACTCAGCTCTATACCCCTGTCGTGGAGCACGGAAAGCTTGAGATCGATTTCGAGGACGGTTCGCACAAGACGATTCGCGTCAATCGCGCGCACATCGAGGCGGATGCGGGCAAGAACATCCATGACGGCGCCGTCTCCAAAGTCGACCTCAACCGTGCGGGAACCCCGCTGATCGAGATCGTCTCCGAACCGGATATGCGTTCGGCGGACGAGGCGATTCTCTACCTGAAAAAACTGCACTCCATCGTCCGCTACCTCGACATCAGCGACGCGAACATGCAGGAGGGCTCCTTCCGCGTCGACGTCAACGTTTCCATCCGTCCCAAAGGGGATGAGAAGCTCTACACCCGCGTCGAGATCAAAAACATCAACAGTTTCCGCTTTATCCAGAAGGCGATCGAGATGGAAGTCGAGCGCCAGATCGAGGCCTGGGAAGACGGTATCTACGACGAGGAGATCGTCCAGGAGACCCGTCTCTTCGACCAGACAAAGCAGGAGACCCGCTCCATGCGCGGGAAGGAAGAAGCGGCGGATTACCGCTATTTCCCGGAGCCGGACCTGATGAAGGTTGTCGTGGACGACGCGATGTACGCGGAGGCCTCCCAGATCCCGGAACTGCCGGACGAAAAACGCGAACGCCTCGTCAAAGAGCACGGTCTGCGCGAGTACGACGCGAGCGTCATTACCGCCGAGCTGGAGATGGCGCACTTCTTCGAGAAGATGCTCGAGCAAGAGATCAGCGCGAAAAACGCCGTCACCTGGCTCACCGTCGAACTCCTGGGACGCCTCAAGGGCGGCATGACCGTTGCCACCTCTCCGGTGGATGCGGAGAAACTGGGCCTGATCGTCAAGCGCATCGAGGACAATACCATCAGCGGGAAGGCGGCCAAAGAGGTTCTTGACTACCTGATGGAAAACGATGAGAGTGTCGATGCGACGATCGAGAAGCTCGGCCTGAAGCAGGTCAGCGATACGGGGGCCATCGAAGCGATGGTCGACGAGATCCTCGCGGCGAACCCGGCCAAGGTCGAGGAGTACCGCGGCGGCAAGGACAAACTCTTCGGCTTCTTCGTCGGGCAGGTGATGAAAGCGAGCAAAGGCAGCGCGAACCCGCAGGCGGTCAACGAAATCCTCAAGCAGAAGCTGGGATAAACACGTGAAACTCTTCTCCAGGGCGCTCGTCGACAGCGCCTACGCTCTGGAGTCCTCCCAAAGATTGCGCCGGGCGCGTCACAGCGTTGATAACCTGATGAACAACGTCGGGTACAGGTACAAGCGCTACTTCGACCTCTTCATGATGGTGCTGATCCTCTCGAGTGTCTTTATCCTGGTCCGCGACGTCAAGTTCCCACAGAAAGATTTTCTGGCCATTTTCAACGACTATATCATCTCTTTCATCTTCCTCATCGAATACCTGATGCGCTTCTGGGTCAGCAGCGACAGCGCGCGTATCATCATCGACCAGTATGAAAAGGATGAACTGCTGCAGCGGGAGTTCCGGGCGGGCAGGGCAGTGATGAAGGCGCTGTACGCCAAGTGGCGCTATGTCAGCTCCCTGCCGGCGATCATCGACTTCCTGGCGATCATGCCCTTTTTCCACGAGCTGCGGCTGCTGCGCCTCTTCATTATTTTCAGGGTCTTCAAACTCTTCCGCTATGCGCAGAACATGCACCACTTCGCGGCGATCCTCGCCAGCAAGAAGTTCGAGCTTCTGACGCTCTTCACCTTCGTCGGCCTGATCATCTTCGTCGCGTCGGTCATGATCTACGTCATGGAGGCGCTCAACCCCGATTCAAAGGTCAATACGCTCTTTGACGCGCTCTATTGGTCCGTCGTGACGATCTCGACCGTCGGGTACGGCGACGTCGTTCCCGTCAGCGGCGAGGGGAAGATCGTCGCCCTGGTCGTGATCGTCTCCGGGGTGGCCGTGCTGGCGTTTGCGACCTCCATCGTCGTGGCGGCGTTCACGGAGAAGCTCGATGACATCCGGGACGGGAAGCTGATCCAGGATGTCCAGAAGCTCAAAGGCATCTACCTGATCTGCGGCTACGGCACGGTGGCACAGCAGACCGCTTCCAAACTGCGGCGTATGGGACGCAACGTGGTCATTCTTGACGCCGACGCGGCAAAGATCGCCGAAGCGCGGCGCCATCACGACCTGGCCCTTGCCATCGACCCCTCCAGCCTGGAGGCGCTCGGGCAGCTTGGCATCGATCCCGGCCGGCAGGTGCGGGCGGTTATCTTGCTGGGGGATACCGACGTGGAGAACGTCTACACGGCATTGACGCTGCGTTCAATGAACAAGGAGCTGAGGATCCTCTCTTTGCTGCATGACAAAAAGCACCGGGGCAAGCTGGAGAGCGCCGGGGTCAGCGACATCGTCTACGCCCAGGAGCTGATCGGGCAGCTTTCGCGCGAATACAGCGACCAGCCCATCGCCTTCGAGGCGCTGCACGCTTTGCGCGCCGAACACTCGGGGGTCGTGATCGACGAGATCCTGATCGACGAGCGGATGGCCCGTTTCGTACAGACCGTACAGGACCTTAAAATCAGGGGGCGGCGGCTGATCCTGCTCGGGGTGGAGTCCCGTCGAGAAGGGCGTTTCGTCTTTAACCCCCCGGCTGATTTCGCCGTCGAGGAGAACGACATGCTCGTCGTAATCGGGGAGAATGCGATGCTGCATGAGTACCGCATCGATCTACATCAGGCGGTGCATTCATGAATGTCGAGGCTATCATTCTTTTCGGCTACAACGAATTCGCCAGGGAGATCGCGCAGCAGCTCCGCTACAGCTGCAATCGCATCGTCATCTACGCGCTCGATAACGGCGATGTCGAACAGGCGCAGTCGGAGGGCTTCGAGGCGCATTTCGCGGACCTGGAGGACAACTGGGACGACCTGCTCTCCTTTGACCTCTCCGTGACGCGGATCATCTGCGCGCTGGAGAGCGAAGCGGAGAATGTTTTCCTGACCCTCTCCCTGCGCGACCGTTTCCCCGAGGCGGTGATCGTCGCCCTTGCCACGACCCAGGAGAACGCCTCAAAGCTCCGCCTGGCCGGTGCGAACAAGGTGATCGCCGAACTGCAGACGACGGCGAACCTGGTTATCGAGCGGCTGGAGAAGCCGGTGATCACCCGTTTGCTCGAAGAACTCATGGATACGCAGATGGAGCTCAAAGTCGCCCAGATCATCCTGACGGAGCTCTCCCCGGCGGTCGGCAAGCATATCAACGAACTGCTCGAAACGACGCAGCGCGATATCATCGTCCTGGCCGTCGTCGACCAGCGCATGAGCGAGTCGTTCATCTTTACGGCCAAGGGGTATAACCACCTGCTGGATCCGGGGGATGTTTTAGTCGTGATAGGTTACGATAAGGAGATCAAGGCATTTGAAAAGGAAGTTGGAGGGGTATGTGAAACGGATCGCAGTCATCGGGGCGGGTAAGTGGGGTTCGGCCCTGGCATTTGCATTGGGGCAGAACCCGGAGAACGAGGTCGTCATCACGTCGCGCCATCCCAGGGACATTCCCAATTTCGTCGACCTGGAAACGGCGCTGCAGCGCGAATACCTCGTGATGGCGATCCCGGCACAGCAGGTCGGCGCGTGGCTGAAAGAGCACTTCCGCTACCGTGACCAGAAGGTGCTCGTCGCAGCCAAGGGGATCGAAGCGTCAACGGGCCGCTTTCTCAACGAAATCTTCGCCCCCTACGTGCCCGATCAGAACATCGCGTTTCTCTCGGGCCCCTCTTTCGCGGCCGAGGTGATCCAGGGGCTGCCGACGGCCCTCGTCGTCAGCAGCGCGGACGCACAGACGGCGATGGGCTTCGCCGAGGCCTTTCCCGATTTTATCCGCACCTACAGCGACGATGATATCGCCGGGGCGGAAGTGTGCGGCAGCTATAAAAACGTCATTGCCATCGCCGCGGGGATCTGCGCGGGGCTGAAGCTCGGCAACAACGCGGCGGCGGCGCTCATCTCCCGCGGCCTGATCGAGATGCGGCGTTTCGGCCTTGCCTACGGCGCGCGGGACGAGACCTTTCTCGGTCTCAGCGGGGCGGGTGACCTCTTCCTGACGGCCAGCTCGGTGCTCTCAAGGAACTACCGTGTCGGCCTTGGACTGGCCGAAGGCAAGGCGAAAGAACAGATCGTCGAGGAGCTGGGCGAAGTGGCCGAGGGGATCGGGACGGCCTACGCGCTGCACGGCATCGCGCAGCGCAGCGGGGTCTACCTGCCGATCGCGACGGAGGTGTATGAAATCCTGGAGGGCAAAGCGCCCCGGGAGAGCCTCAACGACCTGCTGACGAGGTAGAAGGCCATGGGTGGATCAACGGTCAAGATCTTCTGGGCCGTCGGAACGGCGCTGCTGCTTTACACACTGGTATTGCCGATGCTCTCGCCGGTGCAGGCGGCCCTGGCCGGGGTCGTGACGCTGCTGGTCGTGCTCTGGACCAATGAGGGACTGCCGCTTGGGGTCGTTTCGCTCCTGCCCATCGTACTCTTCCCAGCCCTGCACATTCTGCCGACCAAAGCGACGACGGTTAATTACGCCCATCCCATCATCTACCTTTTTCTCGGCGGATTCATGCTGGCCATCGCCGTGGAGAAGAGCGGGCTGCACATCTGGATCGCACGGAAGATGCTGGGGATCTTTCCGGCGACGGGGCGGGGGATCATCATCTCGCTGGCGGTGACGTCGGGGGTGATGAGCTCGATCCTCTCGAACACGACGACGGCCCTGCTGCTGATGACCATTGCGCTTTTCCTCTCCGACGACCCGCGGCTGAAGATGCGGTTTACGCTGGCCATCGCCTACGGTGCCAGCATCGGGGGGATCCTGACCCCCATCGGCACCCCGCCGAACCTGATCCTGCTGGGGGTCATGGAGGAGCACGGGATGGCCATGATCCCCTTTGTGCAGTGGATGTGGATGGTTGCCCCGCTGGCCCTCGTCATGATTGTCGTCATCTCCGTGGTGCTCGCCGTAGGGATCAAAGACGTCCGCCTGGCGCTTCCGGAGGAGGAGAAACCGATGAGCGGGGATCAGAAGAAGCTCCTGGCCCTGCTGGGAGGCTTGGTGGTGCTGCTGCTCGTCAATGCCCCCATCCGTCCCTGGTGGGAGGGGCTGGGCATGAGCGAACCGGTGGTTCTGCTCAGCGCCGGTCTGCTGCTCTTCGCGCCCCCGTTCAATCTTTTGATCTGGCAGGAGGACAAGGCGAAGATTCCCTACCGCATCATGTTCCTGTTCGGGGCTGGGTTCGCCATCGCGAAGGCCTTCTCCGAAACGGGCCTGGCGGGTCGGGTCGCCGAATTCCTCGTCGATTACAGCTATTTGACGCCGCTTTACCTGATGCTGATCGTCGCGGCGCTGATCACCTTCACGACGGAGATCACCTCCAATACGGCGCTTATCTCCATTATGCTGCCGGTGATCTACGCGGTGGCGCAGCAGACGGGGCTGGATGCGACGCTGTTTATGATGGTGGCAACGATCTGTTCGAGCTACGCCTTTATGCTACCCATCGCGACCCCTCCCAACGCCATCGCGATGTCCAGCGGGGTCATCCCGATACGGACGATGGCGCTTTACGGACTTCTGTTCAATCTTGTCGGCATCATTCTGATCGTGTTGATCGCCTACCTCTTCTGGCGTCCCGTCCTGGGCTGAGGCTCAGCGTTTGAAGGTGGCGAGTATGGGGTTGTGGTCCGAGACCCGGCCCGTGTTGACGGCTTCGGCGGTAAGCAGGGTGAGGCCGCGGAAGTAGAGGTGGTCGAGGGGCTTGGAAAAGCGCTGCTTGATATGGTGCCCGTTGGCGCAGGCGGCGGGGAGGAGGTCGATCGAGCGGGCAAAGCCTTCGAGGTACTCCATCCGTTTCCGGCTCCAGGTATTGAAATCCCCTGTGACGATCATCGGCCCTTTGCGCTGTTGCAGGGCGATGCGGAGCCGGTCGATCTCTTCGATGAAGACCGCGGCGGAGACGAAGTTGATGGCGTGGAGATTGACGGCGACGAGTTCGCTGCCGTTTTCGAAGGGGTGGGTCGTGATCAGCAGGCTTTTGCGGGTGGCGATGTGCATCTCCCGCCGGTTGGTCTTCAGGCTGACCGTATCGTGGATGGGGCTTTTGGCCGCCGTCAGAACACCGTACTGGCGGTGGCGGAGATTGATGTTGATGGCGGCGGAGACGTTATACCCCGGAAAGTGTTCTGCCGTATGGGTATCAAGAACCGCTTCCTGGAACAAAATCAGTTCGGGCGTCCCGGTCGCCAACAGTGATTGCAGCGTTTTGTCGAAGGGGGGACGCCCCATCTCTTTATGGACGTTCCAGGTCAGCAGCGAAAAGGTGTCGGGCAGGGGAATCCCCGCCTCTTCCGATCGGTAGTGTCGCATAATTCAATCATAACCTACATAGGTTAAAATGGCATCAAAAAAAGAGCCCCTTCTGGGGGAAATCAAAGGAGAAAATCATGGTTGTCCATATCGTAATGTTTACATTCAAAGAGGAGAACAAAGCGGCGAACGTCGCCAAGGCAAAGGCGATGCTCGAGGCGCTCACGGAGAAGATCGATCCGCTGCTCAGTATGGAAGTCGGCGTGGATTTCAACGGGAGCGAACGGGCGATGGACCTGGTACTGACGACGACCTTTGAAACGGAAGAGGGACTCGCAACCTATGCAACGCACCCGGCGCATCTGGAAGTCGTGGCATTCATCAAGGAAGTGACCGAGATGTCAAAGGTGGTTGATTACGTACGTTAAAGGCAAGGGGTGGGTTGCGGGGCCGGTGCCCGGCCCGCGTCTCAGTTACATTCGTTGAGAGAAGGGTTCTGGAAGAGCTGGTTGATATTCTCTTCGATGAAGCGGTAGTCGACACCGTCGATGTGCAGCCCCGCTTTCCTGATCTCGATACAGTTGACCTTCGTTTTGGTCCATTGGCCGCCCAGGACCCCTTTTTGGCTGCTTTTGCCCGGGGGAACGCGCTCATAATCGTCGGCCCAGAGCGTGACGGTCTGGCCATCTTCGGTGACGCCTTCCAGGAAGAAGGTGGCCATGTCAACCGGTTTGGCTGACGTGTTGACGAAATAGACGATCGGGTGGCTGTTCCCCTTCTCATCGGTTTCGACATCAACATCGTAGATGACGACCGGCATCTTCATCTTTTTCGCGCTTTCCATATCCACATGGCTCGGTACCAGTACATTTGTCAGCGTATTCAGCTTCGCACAGCCGGTCATAAGACCTGCGGCTGCGACAGACGACATAAGAAACGCAAATCCTCTTCGCATAAAGCTCTCCTCCTAAAAATATTAAAAATGATTATATCGGATGCGAGGCTTAAAGGACCATGAAGATATAACAATTTATAAAATTGGCTTCAGGATGTGATAGATTTATGATGCCCGTCTATAGGGCTTTTGAGAGAAGAACGATCTTTTTTCCATCGTGACAAATGCGCTTCATCTGCAGCCGTTCTGCCGCGATTTCAAAGCTTCTCGGCGTGAAAAAAACGAGGTGTGTCGGGTCGCGGCGGTACCACCAGTTCTGGTAGAACGCCTCGCTGTTTTGGTGAAACTGCGTCATCAGTGCCAGGGTGCCTCCCGGGACGAGACGCGCGTTCAGTTCGGCAAGGGTCCCCATCGGGTCGGCGATGTGCTCGATCACCTCGGTGGAGGTGATCAGGTCAAAACGTGCATCCTCCGCCGGGGGCTCCGGCGCGAAATATTTGTCGTAGATCGTGACCTCGAAACCGCGGCGGCGCAGCAGTTCGGCCAGTACCGGCGCGGGACCGGAGCCGAAATCGAGGACCCGCTTGACGGGACGGTCGACGGCCGCGAGCGTATAATCGATGAATGCTTCGAACATGGCGACGTACCCTTCGTTCTCGATCGAGTTGTTATGTTCGTCGTACTTTTTCCGTTCCTGCGCCTCCGAAGGGTGGGCGTTTTCCTCTTTAAAGAGCAGTTCGCAGTGGGGGCAGTGGTAGGTGAGGCAGTCTAGCTGCCGGTCTCGGAAGGAGGGGGAGGGGGTCTGGCAGAGCGGACACTTTTTCATTGCCCCTCGATCTGCTCCGCTTTCTCCTCGATGGTGAGGAGTTCGTCGACTTTCGCTTCGTACTCCGCCTCGAGGGCTTCGAGCTCCTTGGCCAGCACCGAGATCCCCTTTTCGGCATAGCATGCCGGGTCGGCAAGGCAGGCGTTCAGGTCTTCGATCTTCTGCTCCAGGGCTTCGATCTCGCCGGGGAGGGATTCGAGGGCCATCTTCTCTTTGTAGGTAAGGCGCAGCGGTTTCTCTTTTTTCGGTTTCTCCTGCACGGCGGGTTTGGCGCTCACCGTTTCTGCCTCGCGCTCCATCGCCTCCATCTCCCGGAACTCCTTCTCGGTTTCAAGGTATTCGCTGTAGAGCTGGTAGCGCTCCTCGACTTCGCCGTCGCCTTTGAAAACGAAGAGCTTCTTGGCGATCTTGTCAACGAAGTAGCGGTCGTGGCTGACGAGGATGACCGCCCCGGGGAAGGCTTGGAGCTTCTCTTCGAGGATGTTGATGGTGGGGATGTCGAGGTCGTTGGTCGGTTCGTCGAGGATGAGGCAGTCGACCTGCTTCGTAAAGAGCAGGGCGAGGGCCACGCGGTTCTTCTCCCCGCCGCTGAGGATGCCGATCTTCTTATCGAGGAATTCGCGGGGGAAGAGGAAGTTTTTGAGGTAGCCGTAGACGTGCATGTTCTTGCCCTGCACCTCGACCCGGTCGCCGCCGTGGGGGCAGAAGGTCTCGATGAGGTTCTTGTCGTCATCGAGCATTTCGCGGTGCTGGTCGAAGTAGCCGATGGAGAACTCCCCCTGCTTGATCTTGCCCGCCGTCGGTTTGAGGCGCCCCAGCAGCGCTTTGAGGAGGGTCGACTTGCCGCTGCCGTTGGGGCCGACAACGGCGATGACGTCCTTTTGGAGGATACGCGTCGAGAAATCCCTGACCAGCATTTTAGTGCCCAGGGTAATGTCGAGGTGCTCGATCTCGAAGAGCATCTTCTGTTTGTTGACGCTTTTGTCCCGGTTGAAGTGCTTCGCCTCGCGGTCGAGCTCGACGCGCATCTTACGGATCTGCGCAGGGTTCGTTTTCGCCTGCTCCCGCAGGTTCATCAGCCGCTCCTTGCGCCCCTCGTTGCGCTTGAGGCGGGCGCGTACCCCGCGCGAATACCACTCGTTCTCGGAGCGCAGCAGGCGCAGCAGGTTGTCGTGCTGCTTTTGCATGGTGCGCAGCAGCTCCTCTTTCTGGGTCAGGTAGCTGCTGTAGCCCCCTTTGAACTCCCGCAAAGAGGCATCCTCCACTTCGACGGTCTTCGTCGCGATCTGGTCGATGAAGTAACGGTCGTGGGAGATGAAGACGAGGGTGAACTTCTCCTTGAGAATGAGTTCCTCGAGGAACTCGACCATGTAGACGTCGAGGTGGTTGGTCGGTTCGTCCAGCAGCAGGACGTCGGGTTTCTGCAGCAGCAGCGACGCCAGCGCGACCCGGCGCTGTTCGCCCCCGCTGAGTAGATTGACGTTCTTGCTTTCGTACATTTTTAGCTGGAAGTGCTGCAGGACCCGCTCGATCTTGTCGTCGAGGTTCCAGGCGCTGTGGTGGTCGAGGTAGGCGGAGAGCTCCGTGTGCTCCTTGATCAGCTGCGGGTCGTCGAACTTCTCGGCCATCTCCATCGAGAGGGTGTCGAAACGGGCCAGGGCCTCTTTGAGTTCGACGAGGCCGTGCTCGATCGCCTCGCGCACGCTGTGCCCCTGCTCGAAATGCGGCACCTGGGCGAGCATCTTCACCTGCAGGTTCTGGCGGATGATGCGCTCCCCCTCGTCATACTCCAGCGTGCCGCCGACGATCTTCATCAGGGTTGATTTGCCGCTCCCGTTCTTGCCGACGATAACGACACGCTCCCCCTCGTCGACGTGGAAATCGACGTTCTCGAGGATTTTTTGCGCTTCGTAGTTTTTATAGATGCCGTGCAGATCGATGAGGGCCATGATGCTCTTTTTTTCTGCGTATTTTACTATAACGGGTTGAAAGTCAGTAGGTTGCTTCCATCTGGGGTTCTGCAAGGAGCATTGTGCGGGATGTGGCTGATCGATGGTATGTATTAGGATAGATACTTTAAGAATAAAAATATAATATATGTTAAATTGTTTTTATATGATGCTAAAACGTTCTTATGTGATAAAGTTGAAATCTTTTGTTCACTGCTCACATCCGTTTTGAGATGGGCGTCTAATACAAGAAGGAGTGCAGTGTGGTATGGCGTATCGTTGCTATGTTTTTTATGATGGCGTTGATTGTGGGTTGTGGCGGTGGATCATCTGACAGCAAGCCAACGGGAGAACTGATTTCTGTTTCCGGAGCATGGGACCTTACCAATGACTCCTCATGCTCGGAGACGATTGTTTTTTACGATGACGCGACGTTTATGATGACGTCGGGCGATTGGAATGCAACCGGCTATTTTAATCTCTTAGAAAAGGGTGAAAGGGACTTATTGTCACTTTACATAGAGCGTGTGAACGGGAAGCTTGATTGCGACAACTCCTACAACGACATAAGCGGATTTTCGGTTGACGTTTATGCCTCACAAATGAATGGATCTGTTATGTACTGGTTTGATGACAAAGCCAGCACACAACCTTTCTATATTTTGAACTATTTGGGTTCATTGCATCTCGTTGCCGATGCAGGTTCGGAGCAATACACTATTGCAAATGTGCCACTGACACTCGTCGGCATGGCAAAAAGTGATCATGAGCTGTCGAATATCTCTTATCACTGGTCAGTGAAATCCCAACCGGTGTCATCACATGCTGTGCTCAGCAGCGAAAACAATGCGTCAACAACTTTTTCTGCTGATACTGCCGGTATTTACATCTGCACGCTGACAGTCACAAATGATACGGAAACCAGTGTTCCCGCCGAAGTGAAAATTGTTGTAACAGATGGGCAGCCGGTCGCGAATGCCGGGCCGGATCAGATGGCAATCATAGGTGATACTGTCATATTGAATGGACAGGAAAGTATGAATCCAATGGGCACTGAACTCACGTATGTGTGGAATTTTGTATCCAAACCGCTCGACAGTACCGTTGAACTGTTAAACGCTTCGACGGTGTCCCCATCTTTCGTTCCGGATGAATCCGGTGATTATCGCATCGCCCTGATTGTTGACAATGGTACTACCACCAGCGTACAAGATACGGTGGATATATATGTGTCGGATGGACGGGCCACTGCGAAAGGCGGTCCGGACCAGAATGGAACTGTGGGTGATACCGTAGTATTGAATGGACTAGCGAGTGTGAACCCCATGGAAAGTACGCTTACTTACCAGTGGAACTTTGTATCCAAACCGCTTGACAGTACTGTTGAACTGTCAAATGCTGCGACGGTGTCCCCATCTTTCGTACCGGATAAACCCGGTGACTATCGCGTCGCTCTAGTTGTTGATAACGGTATGGGGCCCAGTGAGGCAGATACGGTGGATATCTTTGTATCAAGAGTCGTCCATCAGCTTGATTTCTATATCAATGATGCGGAATACAGCCAGACGCTTGATAAAATCGTTTTCGTCTCAAGCGAACCGGTGAACGCCCTGTATATATATGACCCGCTCACCCAGGAAGTGAATAGCGTCAATTTGCCGATACCGCCTAACTGTGTTTCTATTGGACCGGACGGCTTATTTGCCGCAGTCGGGCATGATGCATATATCACGTATGTTGATCTTGCCGCAGCAAGTGCAGTAAAGACATTCGCCGTATCAGCAGATGTGTTGGATGTCGTATTGGATGGTAATGGATATGTCCACGCTTTCCCGCGTGATGACCAATGGGTAAAGATTAGAACGGTTCAAATCGAGACGGAACAAGAGACATTGAGCACGGGGCTCAGTATTTATGCCGGTACGGTTGGCAAACTTCATCCCGATGGTGCGTCCATTTATGGAGCAGACAACGGTATCTATCCGGCAGATATCGAAAAGTACGATATTTCAGGCAGTACGGCAGATTACCTTTATGATTCACCTTACCACGGAGACTATCAAATGTGCGGAGACCTGTGGATCTCTGAAGACGGTTTTAGGATCTTTACAAAATGCGGCAATGTTTTCCGTGCCTCAAGCCAATCTGATATTGATATGACCTATAACGGTTCGCTGCAGGATATGACTTATATCAGGTCATTGAGCCACTCCGCCGAAAGTGGGAAAATTGCATTGGTCCCACAGAAGCGGGAGTATATATATTATTACCAGTACATTGATCATGAAGAGAATATGCTTTATCTTTTTGATGATACCTATCTGGCGTTTGAGAAAACGATCAAGCTGCCCAACATGAAAGCCGGCAATACTTATTATCAAGGTAACGGTCGTTACGTATTCTTTAATAGCGACGGCAGCATCTGCCATGTGGTACTTCAGGCCGCCAAAGGTTCCGGCATGTTATACGATTTCGGGGTTGTGTCTTACGACATGCAGTAGACAGCCGTGCATTGTTCTACGCTGCTTCGTGAACTTTTGGCCTGCCTTAGTATGTTTGCGCCCGGTTGCAGGTTATAGTCATGGGGACGGGGCGATGAGAGTCATGGTGCTCTTTTTTCTGCGTATTTTACTACATCGGGTGGAAAGTCAGTTGTTGTATCCGCGTATCACCCTGCCGTAAACGGCGGGCGGGAGGCTACTGCTCGAAGGCGTAATTGACGCGCCCCGCTTCGAACATTGCGTCGACGAGGGAGCGGTCTCCGTTTTTGACCGCGTTCATAAACGCCGTCTCCGTCTTAGGATCGTCGTTTTCGAACCAGAGGTACTTTTCCGCGATCAGTTCGGCGACCCTTTCGGGGGTGTTGCGTTTCATGGAAAGTTCGATGATGTAGCGGCAGGTGTAGCGGCGGAGGTTGCTGACCTCGCCCAGGGCGTGTTCGAGATCGCCGTCGGGGGCGCCGTGCACGATGAGCATGGCGGCCATCCGTTTGTAGGTGTCCTCTTGCTCGAATGCCCCGGCTTCGAAGGCGCTTTCAATCAGTGAACCGACAAGGGTCAGGGGGTGCAGACCCGCTTCGTTTTCCGTGATAGGAGAGGTGCCGGCCTCGAGAATCTGTTCCAGGGCGGCAAGATTGCCCGCTTCGATGGCATTGAAAATAGGTTTCGGCATCGTGACTCCTTCCGGGGGGAAATGGTCGTTAACTCATTATAGCCAATGCCGTAGCCGTTTCGTTACCGAAACGGTGAAAGTTGTGCCTGCAGCACCGAGTGGCGCTAGGCTAGAGGCACTGGTCGACGACGTTTTCCTGTGTCTGGTACAAGAAGATCTCGACACGGCGGTTCTGTGCCATATTGGCTTCGCTGTTGTTGGGAACGAGGGGTTTGTCGAAGGAGCAGCCGCGGGCGTAGACGGCGTTGGGCAGCCCCTGGTTGACCATCTCGGTGGCGACGGTGCGGGCCCGGCGCTCGGAGAGCTGCAGGTTGTAATCATAGGAACCGCGCGGGTCGGTATGGCCGACGACCTGGACGATGGAGCTGGGGTATTTTTTCAGCGCCGTCGTCAGCTGGTCGATCTTTGTCAGGGCCGTTGGTGTCGGCGTATCGGAGTTTGTCGAAAACATCATAGCGCTTTTGAAGGTGACTTTGACGAAGGTCTCATGCTGGGTGACGATGATGTTGTCCGCGCCGACATCGCTCTGGCTGACGGTCGTATTGAGGGATTTGGCGACGTCCTTGGCCTGCTGGTCCATCGCATAGCCGATCCCGCCACCGGCTGCTGCACCGACTGCCGCGCCGATCAGTGCGCCCTGGCCCTTATTCTTGCCGCCGAGTAGTAGTCCGCCGATGGCACCGACAGCCGCACCGATAAGGGCGCCTTTTTTGGTCTTGTCGTATTCGTCCTGCTGCGTGCCGTCGGCATTGGGCTGGGTGCTGGCACATCCGCCGATCAATGCGGCAGCAAGAACGAGTGAAAGTGATTTGGTTTGAAATGTCATGACTGTTGCTCCTAAACTAGATGGCTTATTGTAACAGGAAAATGTCTCTTTTTCGTGATATCAGCCGACAGGCGTATCCGTTTGGAGATAGTCGCTGTGTACCCATCCCTCCCTGCAGATTCGAACCTTTTGCCAGACGCCGTTGCGCTCGCCCAGCTCCACCCGGGTCCCTTTTTCAATCGGATCGCCCGCCAACGCGGCGCTCCCCGATGGCTGGGACCTGACGTTGAGGAGGCTGGCGGTGACCGTTGCGTTGGCACCAGCAATCTCTTTCTCTTCCGTCGGTTCTGCATTGGCATGGCGTCCCGTCAGGACCCTGTCGCGCAGCCGCTCCAGCGGGAAGGCGGGGCCGGGGTCGATCTTGCGTTCCGGGGCGATCTCTTCATGGCCGACGATCGTGTGGATGCCGTAGCTGTTTTTCAGCACCCGGCATACCTCGAAACAGGCCTCGATCTGCTCGGCCGTATAAGTGTGCCAGTAGGAGGGTTCCGTCTGGTTTCGGTGAATGGCCCGGATGACATCCGCCTCTTCGTAGCGTCTGCCGAACCAGGCGAGGTAGCTGTCGCCCGAGGGGGTGAGCTCGCCGGCATTGACGAGCTCGATACCGATGGCATAGCGGTTGAGCCCGCTGCGTTCCTGCCAGCGGCTCGTACCCGCGTGCCAGGCGATACGGTCGAAACCGACCATCTGCACGACACTGCCGTCGCGATCAATGATGAGATGGGCCGAGGCTTCGACGTCGGGGGCCTTGAAGGTATTGACGGCGGAGGCAAGGGTCGGGCCGGCGGTGAAGTGAATGACGACGGTGTCGGGCAGACCTGCCTCGTAAGGGCCGCTGTCTTTGTTGTCGCAGGGGTCAAAAACGACCTCTCGGCCGAACAGGTCGCCGGCCAGCAGGTGGGTATCGATACGCAGCGCCATCGTCACTCCTTTTTCAATAACATAAACCAATTATTATTCATGCTTTATTAATAAAGGATAAATCCACATGCAGCGGATACGATGGCTGGACACTGATGTGGGGCTAAAAAGGGTGGATGCGGGAGGTCAGAGATCGCAGAGCATACGCCGGACGACGAACCATTTTGCGATGGCCTGGTCGGTGTACTGGTACTCCTGCTGGGCGGGGGGAATGGAGATATTGCGGATCTTGGCGCGAAGGATCCCGAAGGCGACGAATCCGAAAAGCAGGGCACCGATGGCATAGAACCAGTCATAAAGGAGCCACACCGCCACGGCAAGGAGGTAGGTGCCGTAGGAGAAGAGCCATCCCAGCAGCCAGGCTGCCGTGCGGCAGAGCGGTTTGGTTGGTTCGGGCGTCGGTTCGAGCAGGGGGATATCGGTTTTCATGGCATGATTATAGCAGTTGGCGGGTCGAAAACCGTATTGACGATAAAATAAATAAAAAAATAGACTTAAATCGTCATTTTAATCCTGAAAACAGACGGGATCGTCATGAATTATAAGTATGATTTTGACAAATAAAAATTAAAAGGATAGATTATGAATGAACCGACACTTCAGAGCATCGGCGATTATAACGGTCTCAAAGGTGAGAAAAAACGGGTAGTACGGGTCGTCCTGCTCTCGGGACTCCTGCTCGGTGCGCTCTATGTCATTGTTTCCAACAGCTACGTCGGTGAGGTCCATGACAGGCTGCCGGTCCATGACGGCATCGCTGCCGTTCCCTTCAACCGGTGAACTTCTTTGCCCGTCGCTGACCCGTTTTAGGGTCGCGATGCTACAATATCCGACACGCTTTCACAAGGTATTTCTATGGTAACAGCACTGATGGTTGTGATCAGCCTCTATTTCATCATCAAACTCTATATCAGCGTCATGCAGGTCGGGTTTATCAACCGCGCCAAGCGGATGGCCCCGGTCCTGATGGGGAGTGCGGATTATCTCAAGGCCGGCAACTACGCCGTGGCAAAAGAGAAACTGCAGATGACGGGAATGCTGATCGAGTACATCATGTTCCTTGTCTGGCTTGACGGCGGGATCCGCTGGCTGGATACGGTGATGGGCGGGATGGACGCGCCTTTCAAAAGCATCGTCATGGTCCTGGCGTTTTTGCTGATTAATACCGTGGTGGAACTGCCGCTGTCGCTCTACGAGAAATTTGTCCTCGATGCGAAGTTCGGCTTCAACCGCACCAGCGTCGGCCTCTACATCAAAGACACGCTGATCACGCTGCTTCTGGTCGCACTGCTCGGCGGGGCGGTCATCTGGGGCGTGACGGCGATCATCGCATGGGCGCCGCTGTGGTGGTTCTGGAGCTTCCTCTTCCTTTTCGCCGTCGTCGTTGCGCTCAATATGCTCTTCCCGACGCTGCGGGCGCTCTTTTTCGACAAGTTGACACCGCTCGAGGATGCGGAGCTCTCAGAAGAGATCGACACCCTGATGAAGAAGACGGGCTTTGTCAGCAGCGGGGTTTTCGTCAGCGACGCCAGCAAGCGCGATACCCGCCTAAACGCCTACTTCGGCGGTCTGGGCAAGAGCAAGCGCGTCGTCCTTTACGACACGCTGCTTGAAAAGCTCGAAGCGCGCGAACTCCTGGCGGTCCTGGGGCATGAACTGGGCCACTTCGCCCACGGCGACCTTTACAAGAACATCGCTGTCGTCGGCGGGATGCTCTTCGGTATGCTCGCCCTTTTCGGCAACCTGCCCGAATCGCTCTTCGTGCAGCTCGGCCTCGGCAATACGCCGGCAGTGACCGTCATACTCTTCTTGCTTTTCATGCCCCTGGTCAGCTTTTTCATTATGCCGCTGATGGGGGTGATAAGCCGACACAACGAATACGAAGCGGACCGCAGCGGCGGGGAACTTGTCGGCAAGCTCTACCTCGCCAATGCCCTGCGCAAACTGGTGACGGAGAACCGCTCCTTTCCCCTTTCGCATCCGCTCTATATCTTCTTCTACTATACCCATCCGCCGGTGATCGAGCGCCTGCGTGTGCTTGGATTCGAGGAACAGGGGAGCGGCAAAGGCGCGATGCGGTCCGAATGCGACGCCGACAGCGTGGAACGTGAACTCGATGACGAAGGCGTGCGTTCCTGATGGGTGAGCGCGTGCGGACGCTGCGGGAGTGCCTTGATGTGATCACCGCTGAGATCGCCGTGAGTGCGGAGCGCCCGCGGCGGGAGGCGGAACGGATGCTGATGGAGTACCTGGGGCGAGACGGCCTCTGGCTCATTACCCACCAGGACGAGCCGCTCTACTGCGACGAGCGGCTCTGGGAGTGGGTGGCGCGGCGCAAGGCCCATGAACCCCTCGAATATATCTTCAACCGTGTCAGTTTCTATTCGCAGCTCTTCTATATCGCACCGGGGGCTTTGATCCCGCGGCCGGAGACGGAGCTCCTGATCGACCGCGTCCTTGACGCGGTGGAGCGCGACGGTGCGTTCACGCTCTGCGAAGTGGGGGTCGGGAGCGGCGCGGTCAGCGTGACCCTCGCGCTGCATCTTGAGCATGCGAAGATGATCGGCGTCGATATCAGTACGGATGCCCTGAGCGTTGCGGCCAAGAACGTCGTGGATTTCGGTCTCCAGGAGCGGATCGAGCTGCGGCAGAGCGATCTGCTCGCAGGCGTTCCGGAGAACATAGACGTTCTGGTCTCCAACCCGCCCTATGTCGCGGCGGATGCCGACCTCGAACGCAACCTCGATTATGAGCCGGATCTCGCGCTGTTCGGCGGTGTGACGGGGATGGACATTATCGTCCGACTGATCGATGCGGTCGCCGAGCGGAAGATTCCCCTGTTCTGCTGCGAAATGGGGTATGATCAGCGTGAAGCCGTCTCGGCGATCGTTCCGAAAGGGTACACGATCGATTTCTACAAGGATCTTGCGGGACTCGACCGCGGGTTCGTGATGACAAGAAAGGATGAAACATGAATACCAAACAGTGGAGCGTCACGCTCTATCTTATGACCGTTGCCGCCACCCTGGGGGCGGTTTTGATTCTGGGCATCGTTGTCGCCCCCGTGATCTTTCACTCGGCATCGATCCTGCCGACGGAGCTGCTGGGCCGCTACGAAGAGGGAATGCTGATGGGCGAGATCTTCCGCCGCTTCGGTTTCTGGGCCTATGCGATGGCCGTCATCATCCTCGTCTTCGAAGGAAACGAATACCGCCGCCAGCGCCGGGACAAGTGGGCCATTATGAGCGCGCTGCTCGCGGTGGCAACCCTGCTAATGTTCGCGGCGGTCTACGTTCCGAAGATCCTCTCCATGCAGGCCGAAGGGGCGGATGCCACGGGGAGCGAAGCCTTCGCCTCGCTGCACAGTGCCAGCGAACTGGATTTCAAGTTGCTGGCCGTCGCACTCATCCTGCTTTTCGTGCGGCGGATGCAGCTGATGTTTCTGCCGTCTGCCGGAAAGGTCTAATGTGACGGGAGATCGCCCCTCTAGGAGCGGTTGATGCCGTATTTCCCCGGCCCGGAAAAGAAGAGGGCCAGGGCGGCAAAGAGATAGAGCAGTGCCATCTCGCTGACCGGTCCGCCGGTTTTGCTCAGCTGCAGCGGGAAAAGCCCGCCGACAAGTGCCACGGCCACCACCATATTCGCGGCCATCAGCGCCGCGCCGATCCGCGCATACAATCCGAGAATAATCATCACCGGAGCGATCACCTCTCCGACAAAGACACCGTAACCGAACCAGCCGGGCAGGCCGTGGGCCTGCAGCATCCCCTGGATATGGGAAATGCCGTGCAGCAGTTTATGAATGCCGTGAAACAGCATAAGGGTACCGAGGGCAAGGCGCAGCAGCAGGCGGGCAAGGTCGTCGTTTCTCAACATATATGTTCCTTAATTAGCGTCCGCCGAATTTGCGTTCCCACCACTCCTGGGGGGTGAGGCAGGTCTCTTTGAGGTAGGGTTCGTCCAGGCGGTATTCGTAATGTTTGACAAATTCCAGCAGTATTTTATAGGCGTCGTTGATCCGCGCGCTCATGGTGTTTGCCGTATCGGGATCATCCGGGTGCTTGTCCGGGTGCCAGCGGTGCATCAGGTTTTTATAGCGCGTCTTGATCTCGGGGAGGGTCGCCTTGTCATGAAGGCCCAGCAGGGTCTTGGCCTTCAGAACGCTCTCATAGGGGGGCATTAGCGGGTGCGTCAGTCTTTTTGCTGGCGCATGTAGGTCGGTACGTCGAGGTAGTCGTCACTCAGATCGCCACCGACGACCATTCTCGGACGGCTCACGGTACGGCTGGCCGCCGGGGTCTCCTGTGCCGGAGCGTCGTAGGAGTCGTTATTGATGGAGGGGGCCTTTTTCGGGGCCTCCTCATGGTCAAAACCCGTGGCAACGAGGGTGATCTTGATATAGTCGATCGCCAGCGTGGCATCCGTCGTCGTCCCGAAGATGACATCGGCGTTTTCGTCCGCGCTCTCTTCGACGACACCCATCGCCTCTCCGATGGAGATCATCGGGAAGTCGGGGTGCATCGTAAAGTGGACGAGAACGCCCATGGCGCCGTTGATGCTCATGTTGTCGAGCAGCGGCGATTCGATCGCGGCGCGGATCGCTTCATAAGCGGCATTGTCGCCCTGGTGCTCGCCCACGCCCATCAGCGCCATACCGTGGTGGCACATGACCGTTTTCAGGTCGGCGAAGTCGAGGTTGATGTCGTTGTCGCCCGAGGAGAGGATAACGCCGGACGTCCCGCTTACTGCCTGGGCCAGTACGGCATCGACGATCTTGAAAGACTCTTTGAGCCCCAGGTTCTTGTCGATGATGGAGAGGAGCTTGTCATTGGGGATGACGACGATGGAGTCGCTCTCTTTTTTCAGCTCCGCCAGTCCCTGCTCGGCCAGTTTAAGGCGTTTGCGCCCTTCAAAGGCGAAGGGTTTCGTGACGACAGAGATCGTCAGGGCGCCGACGTCGCGTGCGATCTGGGCGATAACCGGCGCCGCGCCAGTACCGGTGCCGCCGCCGAGGCCGGCGGCGATAAAGACGATATCGGCCCCTTCGATGGCCGTGCGGATGTCGTCATAGTTCTCGATGGCGGAATCTTTGCCGACGCTCGGTTTCATCCCGGCACCGAGCCCCTTCGTCAGACGGCTGCCCATCTGGATTTTGACCGGGGCAAAGGAGGTCTGAAGCACCTGTGCATCGGTATTGGCGACGACCATCTCGATGCCGTCGACCCCTTCATTGATCATATGACCGATCATATTTCCGCCGCCGCCGCCGACCCCAATGGCAACGATACGCGCACCGTTATTGGCCGTCGTCTCTTCGATTTTGAACATATTGTCAGATCCCATCTATCACTCCCCTGTTAAAATAACTGTGTAATCCAGTTCCAAAACTTGCTGCCGAAGCCTGCGGCTTTGTCAGCACTTTTTCTTGCGTCAAAGGACTTGATCCTGATCGTACCGGCTTCCTCGGAGGGGGGCAGGGGAATTTCTTCCTCTGCCGGCTCCTGAACGGAAGGTTCAGTCAGGTCAGGCTTCTCCATCGGTTCTTCGTTACGGTAACGTACCTGACGGTTCACATCGATTTCGTAAGGCGCATAGCCTCCCGCCGCATATTTGACGAGTCCGACCGCCGTCGCCGTCGCCGGCTCCTTGAGGGCGTCGAAGAGTCCTTCGACGTTACATGGCTTGGCGAGGCGGACCGGCACGTTGTCGAAAATGGCAACGGCGAGATCGCGGAGGCCGTCGAGTTTGGTAAAGCCGCCCGTCAGGACGACCCCGGCCCCCAGCTGATCTTTGAGCCCGCTCTTGTCAATGGACTGGGCGAGGATCATCAGGGTCTCCTCGACCCTGGCATAGATAACGTTGTGTACCACGCCGAGAGAGACCTCGTGGGAGGACTCCTCGTCGCCGATAATCGGTAGCTCGATCAGGTCGTCGCTCGGAGCACTGAGCGATCCGTACTTAATCTTGACGCTCTCGGCGATGTTGAGTGGCGTGTGCAGCGCCATGGAGAGGTCGCTGGTGATGTGGTGCGAACCGACACCGAGGAAATCGTTGTAGCGGATCGCGGTCCCGGAGTGGATCACGGTGTCGCAGGTGTGGCCGCCCATGTCGATTACGGCGGCACCGAGCTCCTTCTCATCCTCGTTGAGCACGGCGATAGCGGAAGCGTAGCCGTTGAGGACGACGGTATCGACCTCGACGCCCGCGCCGCGAACGGCTTTCTTGAGGTTGTTGAGGTTGGACTTCTGCGTCGTGATGATATGGGTCTCGACCTCCAGGCGCGACGCATTCATCCCCAGGGGATCCTCGATGAACTCCTGGTCGTCGACGATGAAGTTGTATGGCAGGGTATGCAGGACTTCGTACTCGTTGGGAATATTGGCGTTGTACAGCGACGTGTGCATCACGCGGCTGATCTCTTTGAACGTGATCTCACGGTTGGGGATATTGACGATCCCGCTGGAGTTCAGGCTCTTCGTATAGGCGCCCGAGATGGAGACGATCGCCCGTTTGATCTCGGTGCCGGCGACGCGTCTGGCGTCCGCCAGGGCGGCTTTGATCGCCTTGGACGCGAGCTCGATGTTGGTGATGGAGCCCTTCTTGATCCCCTGGGAACGGACGATGCCTGCCCCCGAGATCTGAATCGTACCCTCAGGGGAGATCTCCGCGATGATGGCGCAGATTTTGCTTGAGCCTATATCGATCGCGAGGACGCTTTTTTTCACTGCCCGTATCCTTTGATGAAGATCTGTGTCTCATACCGCTCGGCGAGGGCAGTGATCAGGGACTGGCTGAAGAGGGTCTCTTTCGTCTGTGCGACCGCCTGGTCCGCATTCGCATCGGCAACCGGGTTGATCTGCTGGTCAAGAATGCGGTAGAGGACGATCTTGCCCGAAGGGAGCTGTGCCATGCTTTCGGCTTTGCGGGAACGGAAGAGGCTGGCGAGCAGGGCCTGCGTCTCTTTTTCATCCAGCCCTTCGACGCCGGATGTCGCATCGCGTTTGAGGTATCCCTCGGTAGCGGTACCGCGGAACGATTTCAGGGAAGAGGTCGCTAGTTCCGTCAGCTTTTCGGCGCGCATCTGGCGGGTGTAGGCGGCAAGGACATCGGTTTTCGCCGCTTCGAAGCTCTTGGGCATCGGTTCGACGGTTTCCAGGCGCTTGATGATCAGGTACGCTCCGTGCTCTTTTTTCGGTTTCAGGTAGGGGCTGGCCGCATCAGCGGAAGCGATGGCCTGCATCGTCTCCGCGCTGAAGCTGTTGTCGCCTTCGCGGACGGTTGTCTCAACGATCTTCACGTCGGCGTCAAGCTTCTCTTTCTTGTAGGCGATGTAGGTCTTCAGCGCTTCTTTGTTAGTGGCTTTGTCGTTGACGGCGGCGACCACGGCGCTTTTGGCGTTCTCAAAGGCGAGGATCTTGCCGTCCGGGCCTACGAAGTCGTATTTGTGCGCATCGTAATAGGTCTGAAGCTCCTCGTCCCCGGCGCCGGCTTCCACGGCTGCCTGGGTGATGTAGGCGATTTTGAACGCCCGCGGCGTCATGTAGTCGAGCTTGTGGCCTTCCCAGAACGTTTTGAGGGCTGCATCGGAGGTGTCGATGCTGACCATTTCGCCGTCGAGCACTTTATACTCGAATTTGTCCCCGATACCCAGCGCGGTCTCGAAGGCTGATTTTTCGATGCCGTTCGCCTGGGCAGGGAAGAGCGCAAAGAGTTTCTGGATCAGCAATGCGCGGCGGATATCCGCTTCGTAGTCAACAGGGGTCAAACGGTTCTGTTTGAGGACCTTCTGGTAGAGCTCCTTGCTGAAAACGCCGTTCTCGATGAAGGCTTCCTGGGACTGCAGCACCGTAGCCACCTCTTTGTCGGTCGTTTCGAGGTTATAGCTGTTAGCGAGGTTCACCAGCAGGGCCTGGTTGACGAGCTGCTGTAACGCCTGTTTGTCCAGGCCGAGCTTTTTGGCCTGCTCCTCGTCGAATTTACCCTGAAAGATTTGACTGTAGCGGTTGAAAAGCTGTGCATAGGTTTTCTGAAGTTCGCGGCTGGTGATGCTGACGTCACCGACTTTCGCGACGGCCCCCGATTTATCGCCGTAGCTGTACTGCCCCCATCCGACAAATCCCGCGCCGATAAAGGCGATCGTTGAGATCCAGATCGTAATGACGAGGTATTTTCGGTGTCGTTGCATCCATGTAATCATCTGTGTAGTTTGCCTTCTTGCGTCGTAGTTGTCAATTTTATTAGTTTAAAGCTTAAGAATTGCCTTAAAGTCCCTGTTTTCCGAACCTTTTTTCACTCTGAGTTCAATATTTTTCGATAAGATTTTCAAAATTCTACTTTTGGGGGGTACAAGATGAACAACCGCGAAATTTCCGAAAGGGACCTGCGCCATATCTGGCATCCGTGTACCCAGATGAAGGATCATGAATTTCTGCCGCTCACACCGATCAAAAAAGGGAACGGCATCTACCTTGAGGATTTTGACGGCAACAGCTACATCGATGCGGTGAGCAGTTGGTGGGTCAACCTCTTCGGCCATGCGAACCCGATCATCTCTTCGGCAGTCAAAACCCAGGCCGAAACGTTAGAGCACGTTATCTTGGCGGGGTTCACCCATGAGCCCGTTGTCCGTCTTTCCGAACGTTTGGCAGCCATGACGCCGGAGGGGCTAACGCGCTGTTTTTACGCGGACAACGGCTCGAGCGCCATAGAAGTCGCCCTGAAAATGGCCTATCACTATTATAAGAATATCGGAAAAGAGCGCCCCCTGTTCATTTCCCTGACCAACAGTTACCACGGCGAGACGATCGGGGCGCTTTCGGTCGGTGACGTGTCGCTTTACAAAGAGACCTACGGACCGCTGCTGCTGCAAACGATCCAGACGCCGGTCCCGGCCGACCAGAGTGAGGCGGCAGCACTGGCCGCGGCGGCGGAACTCGAAACCCTGCTAAAGGCCCGTGCAGAAGAGGTCGCAGCCCTCATTGTCGAACCGTTGATCCAGGGGGCGGGGAACATGCATATGTACCATCCGCGCTACCTGAAAGAGGCTCGGAAACTTTGCGATCAATATGACATTATGTTGATTGCCGATGAAATTATGACGGGATTCGGGCGAACCGGGACGATGTTCGCCTGCGAACAGGCGGGGATTACCCCGGATCTGATGACCCTCTCGAAGGGGTTGACCGGTGGTTATTTGCCGCTTTCCGTTACGATGACAACCGATAAGATCTACGAAGCGTTTTACTGCGATTACAACCTTTATAAGGCATTTTTGCATTCGCACAGTTATACGGGGAACGCCCTTGCCTGTGCCGCGGCCAATGCGACGCTGGATATTTTTGAAGGCGACAACGTGATCGAAGCCAACCGGAAACTCTCGGCATTGATGGCAGAGGGGCTCAAACGTTTTGAAACTCTGCCGAACGTGAAATCGGTACGGCAGACCGGTATGGTCGTGGCGGTGGAGCTGGAGGGGTACGCCCCCGAGGAGCGTATCGGGCTGAAGGTGTTCGACTTCGCACTGGAGCGGGGGGTACTCCTGCGGCCGCTGGGCCCCGTCGTCTACTTCATGCCCCCCTACATTATTAAAGAAGAGGAGCTGGCCTACGTCATGGACACGGCTTACGAGGCGATCACGTCACTCTGATTTTAGGAGAGCATACTCTGCCGGAGCATCAGGATCCGGCAGCTCTTCTCCAGCACGGCCAGCTGTTTGGCCATCTCATGCAGGTCGCGGTTGTAGGCGTAGATGCCGTAGCCGCGGATGACGACCAGTTCCAGATCGGAGTTGATCAGCCGTTTGGGAATTTCTGTGGAGGCGCGCTCGTACCACTGGTCGAAGGAGCGGGGATCGTAGACTTCGACGCGGGGCATCTCCTTGATCCCGAAATAGTCCTGCGGTTCGATGACTTCGTGGAGCAGGCTGTATGCCATCGTATTGGGCGGCATCGAGAAGGTGATGAATTTGGCATCGCTGATCTGGCGGTAGATGCTGTGGTGGATGGCCGCGTCGATACTAGCCTCGTTCCAGCGGTAATCTTTCTGGAAATAGAGTTCGATCAGTTGCGAGTCGTTCATGTGGTCGAAGATGGTGTCTTTCGTGTTGATGATAAAACGGCTGTTGTCGGATTTGGCGGAGACGCTGCCGTGGTAGATGCTGAAGAACTCTTTGCGGAACATCGAGAGGGAGAAAGAGACGAGCTGTTCTTTGAGATGCTGTTTGTTCATAGCGCTATTGTAACGGAAGATAGGTGAATTTTTGTGTGTAAGGAGAAGGGGAGCGGAGGGGCCGGCCTTACGGCTGGCCGTTGCCGTACTGCTCGGCGAGATAGTCGGTAATGAGGGCCTGGTCCTCTTTGGTAATGGGTGCTTTAAACGCGTCAACCATTTTTTCGACTTTCTCTTTCCAGAAGCTGCGGGACTGTTTGCCCTGGTTCAGGATGTAGCCGAAAGAGTGGCAGGTCAGACAGTTGGCCTGGACGAGGTCGAAGTGTTTGCCCATCTTAATCTCAAATGGGACATAAGGGACTTCGACGTCCTCGTTCAGGACGGCGTGGAGATTAAGGGCGCCGAGGCTCAGCAGGGCGGCAAAGATTGTTTTTTTCATAAAGGCTCTCCTTAGACTACTTCGACGGTAACGACGTCGATTCCGTTAAATTTGTAACCGCCGTGGTTCCACTTGATATCTTTGGCAAAGGGCTGCTCTTCGCCGGCGCGGTTGATCGCCTTGGCCATGATGGTCTGCTTGCCGTACTTCTTCGGTTTGAAGTCATAGGTGAACGCGCGGAAGGCGTAGCGTCCCATATCGTCACCGAGGGTCGCCTCCTGCCACGTTTTGCCGTCGTCAAAGGAGAGCATGACCGCTTTGATGCCCGCGCCGTAGTCGAAGGCAACCCCGCGGATCGTCGCATAGGAGTTGTGGTAGAGCGTTTCGCCGTTTGTCGGGTAGCCGATGAAGGATTTGACATTCATCTTCGTGATCGGCTTGGTCGGAACGTGCTCGCCCGGCTTCTGGCATTCGCAGTCGTTGTCCGGCACGCGGTAGGCCTTGTCCATAAAGAAGAGGTGCTGGTAGTCGCTGGTGACGGTCAGGTTGCTCAGCATTTTGACCCAGCTGTCGGAGTAGGTGCCCGGGATGACGAGGCGGACCGGGTAGCCGTTGAGGTACGGCAGGTCCTCGCCGTTCATCTCATAGGCAACGATGACGTGGTCACCGATCTCCTCAAGGTGCAGTTCGCGGACAAAGTTCGGCGTTTCGTAGTAGGCGGCCGTTTCGGATCCGTTGAACCCGACCCATTCCGCCTCTTTTTTCAGACCGGCACGCTCAAGGATGTCGCGCAGACGCACACCTTTCCAGCGTGCACATCCCATGGCGCCGCTGCCCCACTGGATACCGCCGGCCGTCGGCTTGAAGGCGGAGCGGCTGTTACCGCCGCACTGCAGGACGGCATAGACTTCGACCGGTTCGAAGTCATGCTTCAGCTGGTCGACGGAGAGAGAGAGCTCGCGCTCGACGAGGCCGTTAACCTTGATGCGGAAGGTTCCCAGGTCGATGTGCGTCGGAATGTCCGGCATGTGCCAGCGTACGAAGAACATGTCGTTCGGCGTGACCGGGTGGGCAAAGACGTAGCGCGGGGATTCGAGCAGCGGCGGGCGGTCGGAGTAGGTGATCATCGGCCGTTTCTGCGGGAACGGAATGGAGGAGATTTTGCGGTTATCGACGGGCTGGCCCGCGGCGAAGGCTTCGGGGCCCAGCGCGGTCACGCCGGCACCGGCCAGCGCGCCTTTAAGGAAAGATCTGCGTTTCATGATTTGAGGACCTTGAGACGATATAAAATCGTTTGATAAAAATTATGTCCGTATTTTATCAAAAAGATATAGTTAAGAAAAATAAAACCAAAATGATATAATGTGCAATAAAACTGTACTTAATGGATCGCGTTTCCCCCGGGAAACAGGGGCACAGAGAGGTGCAGGAGGAGGGTGAGATGTATACGCTGAAACAGCTGGAACTTTTTCTCGATCTGGGGCGGAGCGAAAAGATTATCGATACGGCCAAAAAGTTCGGGCTGAGCCAGTCGGCGGTTTCGATGGCGATCAAGGAGCTCGAGCGCCTGCTCGACGGCCCGCTGTTCGAGCGGATCGGCAAACGGCTGGTCCTCAACGGGCGGGGGGCGATGCTGATGCGCAGCGCCCAACCGCACGTCGATGCCCTGCACGCCCTCTACGACCAGATGCGCAGCGATTCGCTGCGCGGGGAGCTCCGCCTGGCGGCCAGTGTGACGATCGCGGAGTACTTCATCCCGACGCTGGTCTGCAACTATATGGAGCAGAACGAACATGTCAGTATCTCGCTCAAAAGCGCCAACACCGCCGACGTCATCCGCAAAGTCACCTCCGGGGAAGTCGATATCGGCTTTATCGAGGGGGAGGGGATCCTTGAAGAGGTCGAGAGCCGGGTGTTGATGCGCGACGAGCTGGTCGTGCTCACAAGCGACAAGGCACTGGCAGAGCGGGGGCCGTGGTTTATCGACCAGCTGGCATCGCGGCCGTGGATCATGCGGGAAAAAGGCTCCGGGACCCGGGCCGTCTTCCTCAACGCGATCAGCCCCGTCGACCAGGAGCTCAACATGGTGATGGAGCTGGAGCATATCGAGTCGATCAAAAACTTCCTGCTGGCCAAGCCCGATTATCTCAGCGTTCTGCCGCGCATTTCAGTCAGAAGGGAACTGGAAGAGGGGCACCTGTTCGAGATCGCGATCAAGGCGCACCACTTCGAGCGCGACTTCACGATGATCTCCCGCAGCCAGCAGACGCTGCTGCCGCTGCAGACCCATTTCCAGGAGTACCTCTTAAGTTCCATCGGGCTACAATAGCGCATGCAGAACATCCCCCATATTCCGGTACTTTACCGAGAAGTTACCGAAGCTTTTTCCGGCTGCGAAGCGGGCATCGTCGTCGACTGTACCATGGGGTACGGCGGGCACAGCAGCCTGCTGCTCGAAGCGAACCCGAACCTCCGTCTGGTCGGCATCGACCAGGACGAGACGGCGATCCGTTTTTCGACGGAGCGGCTGGCCCCGTTCGGAGAGCGCGTCGAGATCCGTAAGGGGCGCTTTTCCGCCGTGCTGGAGACGATCGTGCGGGATTACGGCGCGGAGCAGATCCGGGGGGTGCTCGCGGATATCGGCGTCTCTTCGCTGCAGCTGGACGAGAAGGATCGCGGTTTCTCCTTTGAGAGCGAGACGCTGGATATGCGGATGGACCCCTCGGCCCCGCTGGATGCCGCGACCGTCGTCAATACCTACGCCGAGGCGGAACTCGAGCGCATCCTGCGCGACTACGGCGAGGTCCCCAACGCGCGCAAGATCGCGCAGGTGATCGCTTCGCAGCGCCCCTTTACCTCCGCCAAAGCGCTCGCCGAGGCGGTCCGCCCCTATGCCCCCCGCGGCAAGAAGATCCACCCGGCGACACTGGTGATGCAGGCGATCCGCATCGAGGTGAACGACGAACTGGGGGAGCTGAACCGCCTGCTCGACGTCTGCGAACGCGCCTGCTTCCCCGACGCGGTTATCGGAATCATTTCGTTCCACTCCCTCGAAGACCGCATTGTCAAACAGCGGTTCGCGCAGTGGAGCCGCAACTGCATCTGCCCCAGCGACGCGATGCGCTGTACCTGCGGCAACGACCACGCCATCGGGCGCCCCCGGCCGAAAAAGCCGATCACGGCACAGGCGGACGAACTCAAAGAGAACCCCCGCAGCCGCAGTGCGAAACTGCGGCTTTTTGAGATGAACTGCCATGGACGATAAAGCCAACCTCCTTGAGGAGACCGGCAGCGCCATTGTTACCCGCAAAGGAATAGGCCTGCGGTTTCTGTTCAGCATGCTGATGGTCTTCGGGATCGTCTGGATGCTGCTCTTCCCGAAGATCTACCTTCAAAACAGCATCTACTACAAAAGCCGCGACATTGCGACGATGCAGCGCGAATACGAGACGCTCAAAGAGGAGAACCTCGTCATCAAGCGGCGGGTGGAGGCGCTGAAGTTCAAAAACCAGGTGCTCGACACCCTCTTTGTCGAGGAGCAGCCGTGATCGCACGCCTCATCGAGTTCGCGCTGAACAAACCGCTGCTCAACCACATGCTGCTGCTGTTCGTGCTGCTCCTCTCCGTCTTCGCCTACCTTAACATTCCCAAAGAGATCTTCCCGCCGATCCAGATGGACAAGATCACGATCACCGGAGGCTACGCCGGGGCGAGCGCGGATGTCCTGGATAAAATGGTCGTCACCACGATCGAGGACGAGCTGGGGAATATCAGCGAACTGGAGACGGTGACGACGACGATCAAAAACGGCGCGTTCACCATCACGGCCGACATCAAGCCGGGATCGCAGAACATCAACGTGCTCAACGACGTCAAGGATATCATCGCCCAGACGAAGCGGGACCTCCCTTCGGACATGAACGAACCCATCGCGCAGATCCATGAAGAGACGATCCCGCTGGTGCTGGTGGCCATCGCCGGTGAGGCGCCCATGACCGAACTCCTTGCGCGCGCCGATGAGCTCAAAAGCGCGCTGTCGCGCTACAAGGAGCTCAGCGACATTACGATCCGGGGCGATTCCGACGACGAACTCGTCTTCCGCATCGATCCGGACAAACTGGACGCCTACGGCCTCTCCACCGACGCCGTGGTCGCAGCGCTGCAGAATCTCAGTTCCATTTTTCCCGTCGGCACCATCAAGCGGCGGGGCGAACACCTTTACATCAGCACCTACAACGGCGAAAAAGATGAAACGGCGATCGAGAATACGGTTATCGGCGTCGGCGGCAAGCGGGTGAAAATCGGCCAGATCGCTACGGCCACCTTCGAGCTGGGCGACGCGACGGAGCTGTCGCACTACAATGGGGTTCGCAACGTCTCCGTCAACATCACCAAGTCAAAATCGGGCAACGCCATCGCCCTGGCCAAACAGATCCGCGAAACCCTCAAGGGCTTCGAAAAACGCTACCCGGACCTGCAGTTCGCGGTCTACACCGACACTTCGGTCTGGATCAAGAACCGTCTCAATACGGTCGTCTCCAACATCATCGTCGGGCTGATTCTCGTCTTCGCCGCCATGCTTATCTTCGTCAACCGCGGCATCGCGCTCGTCGTGGCGATGGGGATCCCGATGAGTTTCATGATCGGGCTGATCGCGACGGAGATGATCGGCTATTCGCTCAACATGCTCTCCCTGCTCGGCGCCCTGATCGCCCTGGGGATGCTCGTCGACGAAGCGATCGTCGTGGCGGAGAACATCTACCGCCACATGGAGGAGGGGATGCCACGGCGTCAGGCGGCGATCCAGGGGGCGGTGGAGATGTTCCCCGCCGTGCTGACGGCGACGCTGACGACGGTTTTTGCCTTTTTGCCGATGCTGCTGATCAGCGGGGAGATGGGGACTTTTATCAAGATCCTGCCCGTGATGATCACCATTTTGCTGCTCAGCTCCCTCTTCGAAGCCTTCTTCTTCCTGCCGCTGCATGCGCACGAACTGCTGCGCCTGCGCCGGGAGAGCCATGTCAGCCACAGTATCTGGGAACACCTCTACCGCTGGTACGACAAAACGCTGCACCTCCTTTTCCGCCGCCGCAAACGCTCCCTTTTCCTGATCGTCGGCACCATCGCTGCGTTGACGGCGGTGATGGTGTCGCAGAGCCGTTTTCAGCTTTTCCCGCCCTTCGACGTGACCCAGGTCTACGTGACGGGGAAGGTCAATATCAACAACGAGCTCGAAGATACGGAGCAGAGGGTTGCGGCCATCGAGCGGATGTTGCTGGAGAAGCTTGACCCCGAAGAGTACTCCTCGGTGACGGCGGTGATCGGGATGCGTCTGGATGCGAAGAACAAGGCGGAAATCGGCGAGAACCTCTTCCAGGTCTTCATCGACCTGCACGAACGCGCACCGGATAACTGGTACAACCGATATATCAATCCCATCTTCTCGATCGAATATAACGCCGACGTGCTCAAACGGCAGCGTGATGCCAAGCGGATCAGCGAAGACGTCAAACAGTGGCTCGAACCGCTCGCCCAACGCACGGAAGATGACGGGACCAAGACCTTCGAGAACTTCAACGTTACCGTCCCGGGAACGGGGGTCGTCGCGCACGATATCGAGCTCGCGCTCGAGGGCAAGGATGATGCGGAGCTGGCGATGGGCGTGAAAGTGCTGGAAGCAGCCCTAGCCGACGTGACGGGGGTCTATAACATTTCCGATGATGCCGATCTCGGGGAGCGGGAGCTGAAACTGCGCATCAACGACTACGGTTACGACCTGGGGCTTACCGAGGCGGATATCAGCCGTCAGCTGCGCGCCCACTACCTCAAAGGCGAATACGGCAAGATGTTCAGCGCCAGCGGCCTGGTGCGCATCCGCATCGAGAGCGTGCAGAAAGATGACCCCGAGAGCCTGGAGAGCTTCCGCATCCAACTCCCGAACAGTACCCAGACCGTGGCCCTGCGCGACGTCGCCGACTTCATCTATACGCAGGCATACGTGACGATCGAAAAAGAGGACGGTGCGCGTATCCGCAGCGTCTATGCGTCTTTGGACAAGGATATCCGGACATCGTCGGAGGTGATGACGGCGATCGCACCGACGCTGGATCGCCTTCAAAAGGAGGGGTTCCATATCGAGATCAAGGGGGAGGAGAAGGAGAACGCCAAGACGCAGCGGGAGATGTCCCAGGCGGCGGCCGTCGCGATCTTCCTGATCTTCATAACCCTCGTCTGGCTGTTCGATTCGTTGGTACTGGCCCTGATCGTCCTCAGCACGATCCCCCTGGTCCTCGTCGGTGTCTATGTCGGCCACTGGTTGATGGGGCTCTCCATCACGATGCCGAGCCTGATCGGGGCCGTGGGGCTGGCGGGGGTCGTCGTGAACGACGGCCTGATCATGGTGAGTTTTATCCGGCAGGCCAGGGACAGCGAAGCGTTGATGCGGCGGGCGCGGACCCGCCTGCGGCCGATCCTGATGACGTCGATCACGACGGTACTCGGGCTCATGACGCTGATCTTTTTCGCTTCGGGTCAGGCACAGATACTGCAGCCGATGGCGGTGTCGCTGGGATACGGGATATTATGGGCAACGGTACTGAACTTGTTCTATGTACCGTTGCTTTATGCCGTCATCTACCGTATCAAACGGTAGCGACGCGCTTTGAAATGAGAGGAGAAAAGGAAGTGCGGTAGGGAAGGAAGCCGACACTTCCCTCCCTGTGATTAAACGGACACTCAAAATCATACAGACCTGCCGTCCGCACAGACGTCAGCGTCCGTATGATGGCATCAGGTTGAGTAGTAAGGAGTGTACCGTCACCTTATGTTGAACCGAGAATTGTGTGCTAATTAGTAGAGCGTGTGCAAGACACTCGAGGAGTAGAAGACCTTAGTTTATGTTTAGGCAACCCGGCCGTCTCAGTGAGACCCGTGGCTTTCCGTCCCCGTTTCGCAACGAGTTTGGCATTATCTACATAATTAAGCAACAACAGATTGTTATAAGTTACAGCTTACAGTTCCATTAAAATATGATTTTTTTCTAGCTTTATTTTTTTATCGGATCGTAAAGTAGCGATGGGCAAAGTCCGGACGGTGATTATGAGTTGAGGAGATGCACTTAAGCCCAAAAGGGGTATAATCACGAATTATTTTCAAGGTAACACAAGATGTACGAAGCACTTTTTGAAGACGAAGGCGATATCTTCGGCGGTTCACCCCGCAGTAAATTCATGGACGTAATCTTCAACGCCAACCGTTCCGTCGCCGAAGGGGAGCTCCAGCGCCTCATCGAGCGCCTGGCGGCAATGGAGAAACTGCTCGGCCAGACCATGGACGACGCGACGATCGACCGCACGATCAAACAGCTTCAGTTCGAAGAAGCGGATGCCGTCAATGCCATGGCGAAGGAACTCTATATCGAGTCGATGGGCAACGTCCTCAGTCAAAGCGAATAGGGGGAAGGCGCCGAGATGGTCGAAGCGGTAGCGCGCAGAATGCAGGAGATGGTCGCAGCGGTGGGATACCCGTACGCGACCGGGCTTTTTGAAACACTGTCCGGCGGCAAGCGCCTCCGTGCCCGCCTGATCATGATGATCGCGGGGGAGGAAGATGCCGCGGTGACGCTGGCGGCGGTGATCGAATTGATTCACGCCGCGAGCCTTCTGCATGACGATGTCATCGACGAGGCGCAGCTGCGCCGGGGTAGCCCTTCTGTCAATGCGACCGAGGGGAGCAAACAGGCGGTGATGCTCGGCGATATCCTCTACTCCAAGGCGTTCAGCGAACTGACGCAGTTCGACGCCCGGATCGCCAAGACGGTCGCGGATGCCGTTACGTCGCTCTCGGTCGGCGAGATGATGGATGTGCAGATGGCGAAATCATTCAATGAGGATGAAGCGCGCTATCTGCAGATGCTCTATCTCAAAACGGGGGTCCTGATCGAGGCGGCCGCGAAGAGTGCGGCGATGCTGGCCGGCAAAGACGCCGAGGCGTACGCGCTCTACGGCAAGAACCTCGGCGTCGCCTTCCAGATCATCGACGATATCCTCGACATCGTTTCCGATGAAGCGACACTGGGCAAACCGGCGATGAACGACTACGTCGAAGGCAAATGCACCCTGCCGTATATCCACCTCTACCGCACGCTCGACGGTGAGGCGCGCGAACGCCTCCTCGCCCTGCACGGCAAAAGCGCGACGGCGGAGGAGACCCGCTGGCTCCAAGCGGGGCTGGAGAGCAGCGGGGCGGTCAAAGCCGCCTACGCCCGGGCCCGTGCGCTCAGTGACGAGGCCAGGGATGCCATCCGCGGTGACGCGGCCCTCGAGGCAGTCTTGGAATCCATGATGCAAAGAACGTTCTGATGCACTATCTTATCCTCAGTTTTACGCATAAAAATACAACGCTCCCCATCCGGGACAAGCTGGCGTTTAACGATGATGCTGCCAAAGAGACCTTTCTTGCCCGTACCCTCGAAGCCCCCTATCTGAACGAAGCGTTCGTCCTCTCCACCTGTAACCGTATTGAACTGATCAGCAGCTGCAACAACCCAGGTGAAGCGGCCAAGCACCTCTTTATGTTGCTGCATGAGCATTCGGGGATCAGCCTCAACGAGCTGGAGGGCCGGGCGGAGCTTTTCGAGGACCAGGGGGCGATCCATCACCTCTTCAGCGTCGCCAGTTCCCTTGATTCGCTCATCGTCGGCGAGACGCAGATCGCCGGCCAGCTCAAAGACGCCTATCGTTTCGCCCTGGAACGGGGACATTGCGGCGACAAACTGACCCGGGCGGTCAACTACGCCTTCAAATGCGCGGCCGAAGTGCGCAACCAGACCGATATCTCCTCCAAGCCCGTCTCCGTCGCCAGTGTCGCCGTGGCGGCCGCGCGCCGCGCCTTTGGTACGCTGTCGGGCAAGCGGGCGCTGGTCATCGGTTCGGGAGAGATGTCGGTTATTGCCGCGCGTACCCTGAAAAACCACGGGGCCGAGGTCAGCCTGATGAACCGTACGATGGCAAAGGTCGAAGCGCTGGCCGAAGAGGTGAAAGGGACGCTTGTACCCTTTACGCGCCTCAAAGACGTCCTGGGCGAGTACGATATGATCTTTACGGCAACGAGCGCGGAAGAACCCATCATCGGCGGGAAGATCGGTCTGAAAAAAGAGCGGGAGTGCCACTGGTTCGATATGGCGGTTCCGCGGGATATCGGCGACATCGACCATGCGATGGTGACGGTGCACCGGGTGGACGACCTGAAAAACACGGTCGACGAGAATATCATGCTGCGCGAAGAGGAGGCCAAGGCCTCCTTCGCCATCGTCGGGCGTTATACGGCGGAGTTCTACGCCTGGCTCAAATCGCTCAACATCGAACCGCTGATCAAGGAGCTCTACCGCCGTGCCGACACGGCGGCCGCGACGGAAGCGGCCCGCGTTGTCGGCAAGGGGTATGTGCCCGAGGCGTATGAAGCGCAGGCGCAGAAGATGGCCCTGCAGGCGATCAAGCGATTCCTGCACCCGCAGGTACAGCAGCTGCGCAAAGCAGCTGACGAAGGCGACATCGACGCCATGATCGATTCGATGGCATTTATTTTAGACATGAGTGAGGAGTAACCGACAATGCGTATGTCCCAGGCTTTTATCCCGACGGAGAAGGAGGCGCCCAAAGATGCGGCGCTCCCGAGCCACATCTATCTGACCCGGGCCGGGTTTATCGCCCAGGTCGCCAGCGGGCTGTACAACCTGATGCCTTTGGGCAAGCGGGTGCTGAAAAAGATCGAAGCGATCATCAACGAAGAGATGGCACGTGCCGGTGCGCAGGAGGTGGACCTCAGTTTCGTCACCCCGGCGGAGCTGTGGGAAGAGAGCGGCCGGATCGAGAAGTTCGGCAAGGAACTGCTGCGCTTCCGTGACCGCAAAGAGAACCTCTTTGTCCTGGGACCGACCCATGAAGAGATGATGGTCAACCTCGTACGCAACCGCGTCAACAGCTACAAGCAGCTGCCGCTGAACCTCTACCAGATCAAGACGAAGTTCCGCGACGAGGCGCGCCCGCGTTTCGGCCTGATGCGCGCACGTGAATTCGTCATGAAAGACGGCTACAGCTTCCACACCTCCTACGAGGACCTCGACCGCGAGTTCGATGCGATGGAAGCGGCCTACAAACGCGTCCTGGAGCGGCTGGGGCTTGATTTTCGCATCGTCGAGGCCGACAGCGGCGCGATCGGCGGGTCGGGCTCGAAGGAGCTGATGGTCCTTGCCGACAGCGGCGAAGATACCCTTGCCGTCTGCGACCGCTGCGAATACGGGGCCAACATCGAGGCCGCCAGACGTTCGGAACGTACGACGATTCCCGAGGCGCCGGAGGCGGACTTCAACAAGTTCGCGACGCCGGGCATTAAGAGCATCGAGGAGCTTGGCGGCTTCTTCCACGTCGACCCCTACTACACCCTTAAGGCCGTGGCGAAGCGGGCGATCTACGAAGAGGGGGACGAAGTCGTCGTCTTCTTCCTGCGCGGCTGCGACGACCTGCAGGAGGTCAAGGCGACGAACGCCTGCGGTGCGCTGGATCTCGTCGATGTCAACGAAGAGGAACTTTCGGCGCTCGGGCTGGTACCGGGCTTCATCGGGCCGCTGGACTTGGATGCCGTGCGTACGATCTTTGACTGGGACGTCAAAGGGGCGGCCAATATGATCTGCGGCGCCAACGAGGCCGATTTCCACTATGTCGGCGTCGATCTTTCGGTCCTTCCGGAAGAGGCGCAGTATGCCGCGCTTTATGAGGTCAAAGAGGGCGACGGCTGCCCGGTCTGCGACGGAAAGCTCTCCTATACGAAAGGGATCGAGGTCGGGCATATCTTCAAGCTCGGCACCGTCTACTCCGCACCGCTGGGGGCGCAGTTCCTCAACGAGAACGGGAAAGCGGAACCTTTCGTGATGGGCACCTACGGTATGGGTGTGAGCCGCCTTATCGCCGCGGTCATCGAGCAGCACCATGACGAGAAGGGGTGCGTCTGGACCAAGGCGACGGCACCCTATCTGGTTAACCTGATGATCTCCAACATCAAAGACGAGGAGCAGGTGGCCCTGGCCGAGAGCCTTTACGCTTCGCTGCAGGATGCGGGTGTTGACGTCATCATGGACGACCGCAAGGAGCGTTTCGGGTTCAAGGCGAAAGACGCGGAACTGGTCGGCTACCCGCTCACCGTTATCATCGGCAAGGAGCTCGCCAACGGCATCGTGCAGTTCTTCGACCGAGCCGAAGATACAAAGACGGATGTTCCCTCTTCCGAAGCCCTCGCGCGCATTATGGAGTGGATCGGATGATCTACTTTCTCCTCTATCTTTTCCTGGAAGTGCTCGTTTCCGTTAAGATCGCTTCGGCGATCGGCGGGGTATGGACCTTCGTCGAGCTGATCGCGAGCGCCCTGGTGGGCATCGTGATCCTGGCGAACTTCCGGGGAACGCTGGCGGAGAATATCAACGCGCTGAACCAGGCGCGTATCGACCCCTTCGAATTTCAGCAGCTTAACCTCTTTACCATTCTAGGCGCTTTTCTGCTGATCGCCCCCGGTTTTCTCACGGATATTTTCGGCGTACTGCTTCAGTTCAGCGTCATAACGAAGATGTTGGTTAACCGATTTGTGTCACAATCCAAGCACGATTCATCAACTCACAACACTCAAAAGGATGACCATGTCATTGATGTCGAAATTGTCAGCGACGATGCTGATAAGCGCTAGCCTTTTTGCCGCAACGAACAGCGAAGTCGAAACCTTTCTCAAGAACAACCTTTCCAAGAATCCCGCCATCAGCTCTTTGACGGTCAAAGTCGTCGAGCGTCAACCGCTTGAGGGCATGAAAGGGTGGGACAGTTTTGTCGTGTCGCTCGATGCCAAGGTGAAGCAGGGCAAGGATGAGCGCGAAGTGAAGCAGCGCGTCATCTATTTCGCCAACGACAAGGTGATCACCGGCGAACTGACCGACATGAAAACGGGCAAAAGCCTTCGCGATGCCGTCGCCCCGAAATTCAAAGCCGAGTATTACAAAAAAGAGAACCTGATTTACGGGAATGCGAATGCAAAGCACAAGGTCGCGATCTTCTCCGACCCGCTTTGCCCTTTCTGCCGCAATTACGTTCCGAAGGCGGTGGAGTACATGAAGCAGTACCCGGAGACCTTCGCCGTCTATTACTACCATTTCCCGCTTGAACGCCTCCACCCCGCGGCACCGACGCTGACCCGCGCAGCAGTGGCCGCAGAGCTCCAGGGGCGCAAAGATGTCATGCTCTCGCTCTACAAGGTGCCGACGACGATCACGCGCGAAAAGGATGAGCAGAAGATCCTCGATGCTTTCAACAAAGCCGTCAACACGAACCTGAAAATCAGTGATCTGCATGCCGCGGCGGTCAACGCCCAGGTTGCATCGGATGACGCCGTCATCGAATCCCTGATGGTCAGCGGCACGCCGACGGTCTATTTCGACGGCGAAAAAGATGCAACCAAAAACCGTTACAAGGGAGTCAACGTTAAATGAAGAAACTCGTCATCGCAACCCGCGGAAGCAAGCTGGCACTCTGGCAGTCCGAACATATCAAGGCCGTTCTCGAGGAGCAGAACCCCGGTCTGGAAGTGTCGCTTAAAATCGTCGTGACCAGCGGCGACAAGATCCTCGACGTGCCGCTGGCAAAGATCGGCGGCAAGGGGCTCTTTCTCAAAGAGATCGAAGAGACGATGCTGGGCGGCGAAGCCCAGCTGGCGGTCCACTCGCTCAAAGACGTACCGACGCAGATGCCCGACGGGCTTCTGCTGGCTGCCATTACCGAACGCGAAGACGACCGCGACGCGATGCTGAGCGAAAAATATGCCAGCGTCGATGCCTTGCCCGAGGGGGCGGTCGTCGGGACCTCGTCGCTGCGCCGCCGGATGCAGATCCTGGCCCTGCGCCCGGACCTGACCATCAAGGACCTCCGCGGGAATGTCGATACCCGCATCCGAAAGCTCAAAGAGGGCGAGTACGATGCCATCATCCTCGCTTCGGCCGGGATCAACCGCCTGGGGCTGCTCGACAGCGTCGAGTACGTCTACCCGATCGCGCTGGGCGATATGGTGCCTGCCATGGGACAGGGCGCACTCGGAATCGAAGCCGTTGATGACCCGGAAGTCCTTGAGATCGCCCGGGGGCTTGAAGATACGAATACCCGTATCGAAACGACGATCGAACGCGAATTTGTCGATACCCTGCAGGGCGGATGCCAGGTGCCGATCGGCGTCAATGCCACCGTCCTCGAAAACGGTCAGGTGCTGACCCAGGCGATTGTCGGGCTTCCCGACGGCACGGAAGTGCTTGCCGAATCGGTCGAAGTACCTAAAGATGCCGTCGATAATCTCGGCCGAAAAATGGCGGAGACGTTCATTGAACAAGGTGCCCGGGAACTGCTTGCCAGGGCCGAAGAGATGGCGTTTAAGTAGCCTGTTACAAAAGTGTCACAATTAAGGCCCGCATAATAATATATAATGTATTCTTGTGTGACACCTCCCTTGGATAAAGGATGCGAATGAAGAAGGTCGTTTTCTCTGTTCTTATTACGGCACTGATGACGGGTGTTGTCAGTGAAGCTGCCGTGTACAAAGGTCAGCGCGAGTTTCATAAACAGTGTAAAGCCTGTCATGACGACGGCCAGGATATCGCCTTTACCTACAAACGCAGAACATGGAAAAAGATGATGAAGAACCATGGCGAAGGCCTGGCTGAAATTCACCTCAATAACGACAAAGCGAAGAAGTCCTGGAAATACTTCAAAAGCAAGAAGTACCAGAAAAATTCGAAGCACCTGAAGGACTTCATGGTCGAATACGCCAAGGACAGCGGGAACGTTCCCGCCTGTAACTAAAACCTCCGGGCCTCTGGGCCCTTTCTGCACTTTAAACCCTATTCGCTAAAATACCGTATTTTATTTTGGAGACAGAGCTATGGAAAAAATGTGGTCCGGCCGTTTCAGTGCCTCAGCCTCGTCACTTCTAGACCAGTTTAACGCCTCGATCATGTTCGACCGCGAACTGTACCGGGAAGATATCGAAGGTTCGCTCGCACACGCCGCCATGCTGCAGAGCCGCGGTATCCTGAGTGCGGATGAGCTCGAGGCGATCCGCGGGGGACTGGCACAGGTCCGCGAAGAGATCGAAGCGGGCAGTTTTGAGTGGAATATCAGCGACGAAGACCTGCATATGGCGATTGAAAAGCGTCTTACGGCGCTCATCGGGGATGCCGGAAAGAAACTGCATACGGCCCGCAGCCGCAACGACCAGGTGGCCGTCGACTTCCGCCGCTATGTCCTGCGCAAGAACCTGGAGATCGTCGGCCAGCTCAAAACCCTGATGCAGACCCTCGTCGACATTGCCGGCAAGCATACAGAGACGCTGCTGCCGGGGATGACGCACCTGCAGCATGCCCAGCCGATCAATTTCGGTTTCCATCTGCTGGCATACGCGAGCATGTTCAAACGGGACATCGACCGTCTCCTCTCGAGCCGCCAGCGCAACAACGTCTCCCCGCTGGGCTGCGCCGCCCTGGCCGGGACGCCGCACGACATCGACCGCAACCTGACCGCCAACGCGCTGGGGTTCGACAGCGTCAGCGTCAACTGCCTCGATACGGTCAGCGACCGCGATTTCGCCCTGGAGATCCTCTTTAACATCTCGACGATGATGATGCACGTCTCCCGCCTCAGCGAAGAGCTGATCCTCTGGTCGAGCTACGAGTTCGGCTTTGTTGAGCTCTCCGATGAGTATTCGACGGGCTCCTCCATCATGCCGCAGAAGAAGAATCCGGATGTCCCGGAACTGCTGCGGGGCAAAACGGGCCGCGTCTACGGCGCGCTGATGGGGCTGCTCACGGTGATGAAGGGGCTGCCGCTCGCTTATAACAAGGATACCCAGGAGGACAAAGAGGGAGTCTTCGACGCCGTTGCCACGGCGCACATCTCTCTTGAGATCCTGAACGAAGCGCTCAAGACGATGACGGTCAAACCGGAGAACATGCTGGCTGCTTCAAAGAAGGGACACCTGAGCGCTACAGACCTGGCCGACTACCTCGTCGAGCGCTGTGGGGTGCCGTTCCGCGAGGCCCACTTTATTACGGGCAAGGCCGTCGCCCGGGCCGAAGCGCTCGGAATAGACCTGAGCGAGATCGCTTACGGTGAGCTCAAGGCCATCGACGAACGTATCGGCGAGGACGTGATCCCCCATCTTCAGCTGGCGCACTCCATGAACGCCCGTACCTCCTCCGGCGGAACGGCGACGGTGCGCACGCTCGAACAGATCGTGCACTTCGAAAACTACCTGAAGGAGCTTGATTTATGAAAGTAACGATTTCCCACCTGGACGAGATGCGCTTCGAGGCGAAAACGGACCGCGGACAGAGCTTTGTCATTGACTGCCCGGTTATCTCCCCGATTGAATACTTCCTCTCCGGCCTTGTCGCCTGTACGACCAGCGACCTCATTGCCATCCCGAAAAAGCAGGGCAAGACGGTCACCAACCTCAGTGTCGACGGCGAGGTCGTGCGCAACGAAACGCCGCCGTGCAAGTTTAATACCCTGCACCTCGACTACCGCTTCGACTCCGACGCCGACGATATGACGGCGCTGCGCTGGGTCATGGGAAGCATCGAAACCTACTGCTCGACGATCAATACCGTCCGTGATACGACGAAGATCACCTACTCCGTGACGCACAACGGCAACGTCCTGCGTGAGAATGAGGAGATCATCAGCGGGCAGGGCGGCAATATCGACTTCGGTGAAATCGAAGCCTGCCCCAGCTAAGGCTTATCTGCCTCAATATGCCGCAAACCTTTTTTAGGTTCTTTGTTCCCCTTCTTTTTTGTTTGTCCAAAAAAGAAGCCGAACCGGGAAGAAAAAAGGACAATGCGGCTGCCGCATGTAATACACTCACACGCACTTCAACCGTCCTATTACGTGGACACTCCATGCCGAAATTTTTTGTAATGTTTTTTAGTGGGGAGAGTTGAAAGCGCAGGCCTTCTGCGCGTGGGCTTGCTGCCGAAGCAAACCCAGTGTTAACGTAGGCATCCGGACTTTGTTCGGAAGCCGTGCGATTAAAGGAAGTCTTTCGGGTCCGCGTCCGCGAAGTGGCCCCAGCGCAGTCTGGCGCCGCCGAGGATGTGGAAATGGAGGTGTTTGACCTCCTGGCCGCCGTTTTCGCCGATGTTCGTAATAACGCGGTAGCCGCTCTCTTTGATATCGACCTTCTCGACCACTTCCTGGATAAAAGCAGTCATGCCCGCCATCATCTCCGGCGTCACCTCGTTGAAGCTGTCAACATGGGTTCTGGGAATGGCGAGCACGTGAACGGGGGCCTTGGGATTGATGTCGTGAAAGGCGACGAAGTCGTCGTTTTCGTGCACCGTGTTGGCACTCAGTTCATTGTTGGCGATTTTGCAGAAAAGACACATGAATGTTCCTTGAAAGAGCGTTTTTGTGATTGTAGCATAGAAGCCTTTGAGGCTGACCTGCTTTGAATTGGAGGGTATCGTATTGATTTTAAAGAAGAGCATTTCAGAGAAAAAGCGCCGAGGGCGCGCGAGCGCTCCGAGAGCACTTCTTCCAGAGCGCCCGCTGCTGATGCAGCGAAGCGGAATTCCGCAGGGCATAGCGCGAGGACAACGCGAACTTAGCGTTAGGGGCTTTGCTCCTGCAGTGTAATTGATCAATGATACTGCCCTTTAAAGCTCTTTGGATACAATACGCGCAAGATACATGGGGGAGACGTCCCCGGGAAGGAGCCAGGGTTGCAAGAGTGGTATGACGCCATTGCGTCGGCACAGAGTGTCGACAAACTTGAAGAGATCCGTATTGCGGTGTTCGGGAAAAAAGGGGTGCTCGCGGCCGAGTTCGCGAAGATGAAGTCCGTTCCCAACGAGGAGAAGGGCGCGTTTGCCAAAGAGCTCAACGAGCATAAGGCGAAGCTGACCGAGGCCTTTAACGTCCGCAAGGAGATCCTGGCCCTCGAAGCGCTCGAGGCGGGGATGAAAGCGGAGGCGATCGACGTGACCCTGTTCGGCCGCGGAAGCGAACGCGGTGCGCTGCACCCGGTGATGCAGACGATGGACCGCATCGTCGAGTACTTTGTCGCCATGAACTTCTCGGTCAAGACCGGACCGATGGTCGAAGATGATTTCCATAACTTCGAGGCGCTGAACCTGCCCAAGTACCACCCGGCCCGTGACATGCAGGACACCTTTTATTTCAAAGACGAGCTGCTGCTGCGCACCCACACCTCTCCGGTCCAGATCCGCACGATGAAGCAGGAGAAGCCGCCGATCCGTATGATCGCTCCGGGCGCCGTGTTCCGCCGCGACTACGACCTGACGCATACTCCGATGTTCCACCAGGTCGAGGGTCTGCTCGTCGACGAAGAGGGCAAAGTCTCCTTCGCGAACCTGAAGTTTATTCTTGAGGACTTCCTCAAGTACATGTTCGGTGACGTCGAGGTCCGTTTTCGCCCGAGTTTCTTCCCCTTCACGGAACCGTCCGCGGAAGTCGATATCAGCTGTATCTTCTGCGGCGGCGACGGCTGCCGCGTCTGTTCCAAGACGGGATGGCTGGAAGTCCTGGGCTGCGGGATCGTCGACCCCAACGTCTTCAAGGCGGTTGGTTATGAGAACGTCAGCGGCTACGCCTTCGGCCTCGGCGTGGAGCGCTTCGCGATGCTGATCCACCGTATCGGGGATCTGCGTTCGCTGTTTGAGGGCGATATCAGACTACTGGAGCAGTTCAAATGATTGTCACACGCCACTGGCTGAACGAATGGATCGACCTTTCCGACATTACGACGGAGCACCTGGCCAAGACTTTCAATGCCATCGGTCTGGAGGTCGATAGGGTAGAGTCCTACCGGATCCCCGAAAAGATCGTCGTCGGGCGGGTCGCGGCATGCGAAAGACACCCGGACGCGGATAAGCTTAACGTCTGCCAGGTCGATCTGGGCGGCGAAACGCGCCAGATCGTCTGCGGAGCACCTAACGTCGCGGCGGGGCAGTATGTTCCCGTTGCCGTCGTCGGTGCGGTCATGCCCGGCGGCCTGGAGATCAAGCCGGTCAAGCTGCGCGGCGTCGATTCGGCGGGGATGATCTGTTCCGCGACCGAACTGGGATTGCCTAAAGTGAACGACGGCATCCTTGTGCTTGATGAGAGTATCGGCGCGCTCGAGCTCGGAAAGCCTCTCGCCGATTACCCGCTGATCAACGACGACCTGATCGAGATCGAACTGACGGCGAATCGCGGGGATTGTCTGAGTATCCGCGGGGTGGCCCGCGACCTCTGTGCGGCCCTGGACAAGAGTCTGAAACCCCGCACTGCCGGCCGTGAGGATGAGAACCGCCTGGGCATCGGGCGTCTGCTGAAACTCGATGTTGAAGGCGATGTTACCGGAAGCGTCCGCTACCATGCGGTATCGGTCGAGTTCTTTGACGACTCACTGCTGATGACGCTGCGTCTGGCGATGATCGACGAGAGCCGCGCAAACGCCGTCGAAGGGTGTCTTGAGTACGCCATGCATACGACCGGCGTGATCCTGCGCGCCTATCCCGTGGACTTCTTCCGTGGCAATGACGAGAAGCTCGCCGAGATCGTCATCAAGCGCGAAGCCCACGGCCTCACCGCCGTCTACGGGCAGGAGTGCGCTTCGATCATCGGTATCCGCCAGGAAGATGCTTCCCGTCTGCAAGACGTCCGCGGCGTCATCGTCATCGAGGCGAGCTATATCGCCCCGGATGTCATTTCGCAGAAGATGGCGGAGACGAAACTGCAAAGCGGGCCGCTCTACTACCGTACCTCCCGGGGAAGCGAACCGGAACTCTCCGTCGGCAGCGACTTCCTTTTCAGCTGCATCGAGGCGAAGGGCGAGGGCAAGATCTACGGCGGCACCCTGGAGCATGCCGAAGTCTTTGAACCGAAGAATATCAGCATCGATATGGCCTACGTCAGCAGCATTGTCGGTACAGAAATAGATAAGAGCCGCGTGGCGAATATTCTCAAAAACCTCGGCTTCGATATTTCCAAATCGAGCGAAGAGCAGATCGTCGTCAGCGTACCGCGCTTCCGTCACGACATCGTCAACCGTCAGGACCTGATCGAGGAGATCGTTCGTATCGTCGGTATCGACAATATCCCGGCGAAGCCTTTCGTCCTGACCGAAGCGGACCGCATCGACGATGACTACTTTGCGTTCCGGAAAAAGCAGACCTACCGTCAGCGCGCAGCGCAGAGCGGCTTTTACGAGAGCGTTCACTTTGTCTTCAACGAGCGTGAGCAGCTCGACGCCCTGGGATTGGCGAGCGTCGCGAAGGAGCTTTCTCTGCTCAACCCGATCGCCGGGACACTCGATACGTTGCGTCCGACCCTGCTGGCAGGGCTGCTCAACGCGGCCAGCAGCAATGCCAAGAACGGCCGCAAACGTATCCCGCTCTTCGAGATCGGTTCGGTCTTCGACGTCCAGCGCCGCGAATCGGTCAAAATCGCGCTCCTCTTTGCGGGAACCCTGAACGAGGACAGCCTCGACAACAGCGGGAAGCCGGAGAGTGTCAGTTTTGAGTCCTTCTCCAAACTGGCGGCGGACGTTCTGGGCGATTTCACCCTGAAGCCGGTTACGCCGACACACAAGATGGCGCACCCCTACCAGGCGGCAGCCGTCTACCAAAAGGGCCTCAAGATCGGGGAGATGTTCACGCTGCACCCGACGCTGCAGGCGGAGATGGACCTTCCGCGCACCGTGATGTTCGAAGGATCTTTTGATGCGCTCGCCTTTGAAAGGGTCGAAGCGAAGCCGTACTCCAAGTACCAGGCGTCGCACCGCGACCTCAGCATCCTGATGCCGCAGGCCATGGCGTACGCGAAGGTGGCCGAAGTCATCGAGGGAAGCCGCAGCGGCGAGATCGTCCGCTTCTACCCCGTCGACCGCTATACGGACGAGACACTGGGCGATCAGATGAGCCTGACGCTGCGCTTCGTGCTGCAGTCGCAGGAGAAGACCCTGGAAGAAGAGGAGATCACGGCAGCGATGGAAGGGGTCCTTGCGGCCCTGCAGAACGACCTTGGGGTAGCACTGCGATGAGCCGGGTCCGTATCGCGCCGGCGGGGACGTTCGCATTTCGCAGCGACAAGGTCGCGGCGGACAAATCGATCTCACACCGCAGCGCGATGTTCGCGACCCTCGCCGAGGGCACAAGCGTTATCCGGAACTTCCTGCGCGGGGAGGATACGATGAATACCCTGCGCATCGTGGAAGCGTTGGGGGCCGAGGTGGCGGATGACGGCGAGGTGATCACAATCGCCTCCCGCGGCATCAAAGAGCCCGACGACATCCTCGACTGCGGCAATTCCGGTACGGGGATGCGGCTTTTCTGCGGGCTGCTCGCGTCGGCGGAGGGGCACTTCGTGTTGAGCGGGGACGAATACCTCCGCCGCCGCCCGATGAAACGGGTAACGGCGCCGCTGCGCAGCATCGGCGCGCAGCTCGACGGCCGCAACAACGGCGACCTTGCGCCGCTGAGCGTGCGTGGCGGTTCGCTGAAGGCTTTCGACTATAAAAGCCCTGTCGCTTCGGCGCAGGTTAAAAGCGCCATGATCCTCGCAGCGCTTCGGGCCGACGGCCCCTGCTATTTCGAAGAACCCGAACTCAGCCGAGACCATACGGAGCGGATGCTCAGCGGGATGGGGGCCGAGATCAAAACGGAGCATCTCCGAACGGAAGTGCAGCCGCTCGGCGGACTGCTGCAGCCCCTTGATATCCGGGTCCCCGCCGATCCCTCCAGCGCCTTCTTTTTTGCCGTTGCCGCAGCGATCATACCCGGCAGCAGCGCCGTCATCGAGGGCGTCACCCTCAACCCGACCCGTATCGAGGCCTTCAAGGCGCTCGAACGCATGGGGGCGGATATTCGCTACGAGGTGACCGACGAGCGGTATGAGCCCATCGGGAATATCGAGGTGCGCTACCGGCCGCTCAAGGCGGTCGTCGTCGAAGAGAACATCGCTTGGCTGATTGACGAATTGCCGGCGCTGGCCGTCGCGATGGCGACGGCGGAGGGGACCAGCGAGGTCAAAAATGCCGAAGAGCTCCGGGTCAAGGAGAGCGACCGCATCACTACGGTGATGACGAACCTGCAAAAATGCGGTATAGTCTGTGAAGAGTCCAACGACGGCTACCGCATTACGGGCGGAGCATTGCAGGCGGCTGCCGTCGACAGTTTCGGGGACCACCGCATCGCGATGAGTTTTATCGTCGCCGGGCTGCGCTGCGGGATGGAAGTCACGGATACCGACTGTATCCGGACCTCCTTCCCGAACTTTTTCGAACTGATCGGTACGATCGGGGAAGTGCAACATGAAGATTGAACTGGCAGAGAACTATGGCTTCTGTTTCGGCGTCAAACGGGCGATCAAGATCGCCGAGGAGAACCGCCAGTCGGCCACCTACGGCCCACTGATCCATAATGCGAAGGAGATCGAACGTCTCCAGAAGGATTTCCAGGTCGCATTGACGGAGAATCTGGACGATTTCCAAGCGGGCGACACGGCGGTCATCCGGACCCACGGCATTCCGAAGCAGGAGCTGGAGACGCTCTATGCGCGAGATGTCCATGTCGTTGACGCCACCTGCCCCTATGTGACCAAACCGCAGCAGATCTGCGAGGAGATGAGCGAGCAGGGGTACGACATCGTTATCTTCGGCGATGAGGCGCATCCGGAGATCCGCGGGGTGAAAAGCTACGCCAAGGAAGGCGCTTATGTCGTTATGAGCGTCGAGGAGCTCGAACAGATCCGCTTCAAAGAGAAGATTGCCGTCGTGGCGCAGACGACGCGGAAAGTCGACGAGTTCCTCAAAATCGTCAATTACCTGATACCGCGCTATAAAGAGGTAAGGGTCTTCAACACGATCTGCAACGCGACCTTCGAAAACCAGGATGCGGTGCGGGACCTCTCAAAACGGGCCGATGTGATGATCATCATCGGCGGGAAGAACTCTTCGAATACGAAGCAGCTGCACAGTATCGCCCAGGCGTACTGCCTGGACAGTTATCACATCGAAGGACCCGACGACATCGACGACGCCTGGTTTGACGGGAAAGCGTATTGCGGCATCAGTGCCGGCGCTTCCACGCCGGATTGGATCATCGAACAGGTGATTGCGCGGATCAAAACGGGCTCGAAGAGCGCCTGAAGCTTCCGGCGCGTTTCCGGAAGATGCTGCTTAGCGTAAAAAATCCGCCCTCCTGTAATCTTTCTGCTTCATAAAAGCTTTCTTTCGCTATACTCACGAGATTTTATTACGTAATAAGGGTACAGGTATGGCTTTCGATAACGAAGCATTTGAAGAAGAAAATTTCGCCGAGATGCTGGAGGCTTCTTTCCAGGAGCAAGAATCAAATCGCATCACCGAAGGTGAAATTGTCGCAATCCAGGAAGACGATAATCGCGCGCTCGTCGGAGTTGGAGAGAAACTGGAAGGTATCATCAGTCTTGATGAGATCAGGGATGAGGCAGGCAACCTGCTTTTCAACGTCGGTGACAAGATCACGGTTATGGTCACAGGACACTACAACGAGCGTCCGAAGATCTCCTACCGCAAGGTCCTCGAGCAGCAGAAGACAATGGAATTCGTCGAGGCGCACAAAGAGGATTTCGAAGATGTGATCATCGAAGGAACCGTGACCAAGAAGAACCGCGGCGGCTACGTGATCGAAGCGGACGGCGTCTGCTTCTTCATGCCGCGTTCACTCGCGGCGTTCAAAGAGAGTGACAACGTTCTTGGCCGCAAAGTCAAGGCACAGGTCATTAAACTTGATCCGGAAGACAACTCCATCGTCGTCTCCCGCCGCAAACTCTTCAACGAAGAGCGCAAGCGCAAGAAAGAGATCATCGACCAGCTGATGGAAGAGGGTACGATCGTCGAAGGTGTTATCAAGAAGATCACCAGTTACGGTATGTTTGTAGACGTCGGCGGTGTCGACGGCCTGGTCCACTACAACGAGATCAGCTACAAAGGCCCGGTCAACCCGTCCAAGCTCTACAACGAAGGCGACAAGGTCCTCGTCAAAGCGATTGCTTACGACAAAGACAAGCGCCACCTCTCCCTCTCCATTAAAGCGGTCCAGCCGGATCCGTGGAAAGAGATCGAGGACGAACTCGAAGCAGGCGATACTATTACGGTTACGGTCAGCAACATCGAGCCGTACGGTGCGTTCGTCGACCTCGGAAACGATATCGAAGGTTTCCTCCATATCTCAGAGATCACCTGGGACAAAAACATCAAGAACCCGAAAGACTACCTGACCGTCGGCGACGACATCGACGTCGAGGTGATCGACGTTGATCCGGATAAGCACAAGCTGCGCGTCTCCCTCAAGCGTCTTCTGCCGAAACCTTTCGACGAATTCGCGAAGAAATTCAAAGAGGGCGATATTGTGACCGGTACCGTCACATCCCTGACGGACTTCGGTGCGTTCGTCAAGATTGCCGGCGTCGAAGGGCTCCTGCACAACCAGGACACGACATGGGAAAAAGGCGTCAAAGCCAAAGACCTCTTCAAATCCGGCGACGAAGTCGAAGTCAAGATCGCCAAGATCAACCGCGACGATCAGAAGATCTCCCTCAACCGCAAGATGCTCGAAGAGAGCCCGGTTGAGAAGTTTGCCGCTTCCCACCGCGTGAACGACATTGTCAAAGGCAGCGTCCGTGACGTAAAAGACTTCGGTGTCTTCGTCTCCCTGAGCGACGGCGTCGATGCGCTGATCCGCAACGAAGACCTCGAACCGCTCAAAGCGGAAGAGCTCGAAAAAGGGCAGGAGATCGAAGCGGCAATCGTTGCGATCGACGCCAAGCGCGACCGTATCCGCCTCTCTGTCCGCAAACTCGACAGACTGCACGATCAGAAAATCCTCGACAAGCTCAACGAAGAGGAAGGTTCCAACAGCCTCGGCGACCTGATCAAAGACCAACTCAAAAAATAACCCCTTTCCGCACCGGCGGAGGGGCTTCCCAAATTTATCAGCAATGCCCTGCGAGGCAGGTACTTGTTGATAACATTTTCAATTTCACTTTAGGATTTTAAGATGGAAAAATATAAAGTAGTCGTGTGTGACCATATTCACGAAGCCGGGCTCGAGATGCTTCAGAACGATCCGCAGATCGATTACGTTTTCGCTGCCGATGTCGACAAAACGGCGCTGCTCGATGTCATCGCCGATGCCGACGTCGCGATCACACGCTCCTCTACCGACGTGGATGACAAGTTCATCGGTGCCGCCAAGCAGATGAAGGCGATCGTCCGCGCCGGTGTCGGTGTCGACAACGTCGATATCGACGGCTGCTCCAAAGAGGGGATCATCGTCATGAACGTCCCGACGGCCAATACGATCGCTGCCGTCGAACTGACCATGGCCCATATGCTCTCCTGTATGCGCATGTTCCCCTACTCCCACGACCATCTTAAAAACCAGCGCATCTGGAAGCGCGAGAAATGGTACGGCTACGAGCTCAAAGGCAAGAAGCTCGGTATCATCGGTTTCGGTAACATCGGGAGCCGCGTCGGGGTACGCTGCAAGGCGTTCGAAATGGACGTCGTGGCCTACGATCCGTACATCCCGGCCTCCAAGGCGACAGACCTCGGCGTGAAATACACGGACAGCTTCGATGAGATCCTCGGCTGCGACATTATCACGATCCATACGCCGAAAAACTCTGAGACGATCGACATCATCGGTGCCGAAGAGATCGCGAAGATGAAAGACGGCGTCGTGCTCGTCAACTGTGCCCGCGGCGGCCTCTACAACGAGGAAGCGCTCTATGACGGCCTCAAATCCGGCAAGATTCGTTTCGCCGGTATCGACGTCTTCAAGAAAGAGCCGGCAACGGACCACCCGCTGCTCGACCTGGACAACATCGTCGTCTCCCCGCACCTTGGTGCGAACACCTTCGAATCCCAGTACAACATCGGTACGCAGGCGGCGCAGCAGGCGATCGAAGCGGCCAAGGGCATCGCCTTCCCGAACGCCTTCAACCTGCCGATCGACGAGACGAAGATCCCGGCATTCGTCAAACCGTTCCTGGAGCTCGGACAGAAGATCGGCTTTATGGCGAGCGAGCTCAACCGTGCACCGATCGTCTCCATCAAGGTCAGCGCACAGGGCGATATCGCCGAGTACCTCGACTCTCTCAGTACCTTTGTAACCGTCGGTGCACTGGCGGACAAGACCGGAGATACCATCAACTACGTCAACGCCTCTTTCATCGCCGAGCAGAAGGGGATCAAGATCGAAACCTCTGCCGAGCTCGGCAGCAGCGCCTATAAAAACCTCATTTCCGTCAAACTGACGACGGACAAGCGTGTCGTCGATATCGACGCGACGATCTTCGAAGAGGGCGTCCAGCGTATCGTCGAGGTCAACGGTTTCGACCTCGACGTCGAGCCGAAGGGGAACTTCACCCTCTTCAAAAACACCGATGTCCCGGGCGTTATCGGCAAAGTGGGATCGCTGCTGGCGCGTAACGGCGTCAACATCGGCGACTTCCGCCTGGGCCGCAACAGCAACGGCGAAGCCCTTGCCGTCATTATCACCGACACGCCGGTCAAAGACGCAGCACTTTCTGAGCTCTCCGCGCTCGAAGAGTGCATCAGCGTCGACACGGTCCGCCTCTAAAGAGACCATCGGAGTCTTCCGGTGTTCTCGCACTTTCCCGCAGGCACCCTCCCTTTTTTAGCCGAACTCCAGAGCAATAATTCCAAAGCCTGGTTTGACGCCAACAAGATGCTCTACCATGAGCTTGTGCTTGAACCCAGCCGCGCATTCGTCGAGGAGATGGGCGAACACCTCATGGCCCTCGTGCCGACGATCAATGCCCTGCCGAAAGTCAACGGTTCGCTCTTCCGCATCTACCGCGACCAGCGTTTCCATTTCGATGAGCCGCCGCTGAAGGACCATATCGGGATCGTCTTCTGGCAGGGCGGCGGCAAGCGGATGCAGAGCAGCGCTTTCTACCTCCATTTCGACCCGCAGACGCTCCTGGTCGCAACGGGCTTGCGCCGCTTCAAGCCCGCGATGCTCTCCGCTTACCGTTCCTATCTGAAATCCGAAGAGCGCCGAAGGGAGCTGCAGGCTATCCTCGAGCGGCTGACGGCGCAGGGGTACAGGCTGCCGGAGAAACGCTACAAGCGCCTTCCGGCCGGTTTTGACGCCTCGATGCCCCTGGCAGAACTCACTCTTTACAACTGCATGTACGCCTATACGGAGACCGAGGCGGCGTTGATGACGTCCGAAACGCTTATCGACACGCTCTATGCGCATTACGAAGCGATGCTCCCGTTGCAGCAGTGGGTGTATGAAATGACGCTATATGCGGAGCAGCAGAACTGATCCTACCGATGCTTTCCGGGAACCAGTGACGGGTAGTCTATCCGGTTGCGAAGACGGTACTCCTTCGGACAGATTCCTTCATGGTTTTTGAAAAAACGCCCCAGCTGTGAGGGGCTTTCGAAATTGAGGGCGTAGGCGATCTGCTTGATTGACATGTTGCCGAAGCAGAGCAGGTACTGGATCTCCTTGATAATGCGCAGGTGGATGTAGGAGAGGGCGCTTCGGTGCAGGGTGGCCTTGACCGTTTCACTGAGATGCTTCGGGGTGACAGCCATCATCTCGGCATACGCTTTGACGCTCTTTTTGTTCCAGAAATGCTCCTCGATCAGGACCAGGAACTCCGCGCTGAGCTGTTCGGCCCTGGTGAGGTTCTGCGGCAGGCCGGCATTCTGCTTTTCGCGTTTGAGGATGAAGAGCAGCTGGGTGATCAGCATCTTGGCCATACTCCTGAAATCCTCTTTTTTCTGGCGCAGTTCATAGCTGAGCTGCTCATAGAGGGAGAGGACCTGGGCATAGCTCGCCGTATCGAGGACGACATCGTTCTGGTGAAGGCGGTGAAAGGCAAAGAGCGGGTCGAGGTCCTCCGAGGAGAGGTTCTTCTCTTCAATGAACGCCTTGTCGAAGAGCAGCACGTAGGTTTTCGATTCGTCCGAGATATCCCTGAACGCGTAGATGGAGCCGGGGCAGACCAGTTGCAGCGCCTGGGGTTGGATCGTGTAGTCAAAGTGGTTGACGCTGCGGATGGTCTCTCCCTTGAGTCTGAGAAAAAGGGCGTAATAGTCGAACCGGAGGGGAATGCCGTGACTCGGCGCGATGTCATCGAGCAGCAAGACGACATCCTTCGCTTCGAAACCTTCGGCGTAAAAGTCCATCCCGAAGGTGGGGTTGGGTTTGAAAAGGTACTTGTAGGTATTGATCGTCTCTTCGATCGTGTATAGCGGAAGCGGCGCTCCCATGGTCTCACCTTTCTTCTTTTGCCTATTATAGTGACGCAATAACTATAGAAAAATCAAATAATCCGACAAATTGCACAGTTAAGCGAACATTGGCTCTTTCCAACGGATGCGTGTGCTGTTAAGATGGTGGGGTAGTACTGCAAAATTCATTTTTAGGCCGTTACGGCCTTTGATAAAAAGGATTCTCTATGTTTTTACCGATCCGTAAAATGGCAGTAATGGTGTTGGCGTCCGTCGTGACAGGGCTCTTTTCCGGACTCTCCGCCGAAGAGCCGGCACTGGCGTACAAGTACGATGATCAGCGGCTGCAGTGGGGGCCTTGCCCGGCCTTCCTCGGTGAAGCGTGCAAGATCGCCGTGTTGCATGGCGATCCGGCCAAGCCCCACACCGATGTTTTGTTCAAAGTCCCGGGCGACTATAAGATCCCGCACCATTGGCATACGTCGGCGGAGCGCATGGTCCTCGTCTCGGGCACTATGACGGTCCAGTACGATAACCAGAAAGCCGAACTGATCGAAACCGGGATGTACGCGTTCGGACCAGAGAAGCATCCGCATGTCGCCTACTGCGAAAAAGGGGACCCCTGTGTGCTCTTTATCGCCTTCAACGAACCCATTGACGCTTTCGAGATTATGAAACCCGCTGAATAGGGGGGAAAGGGCGGTTATTTATTATGCCGCTGCCGCCATAGGCGCATCAGGGCGTTTTCGCCCAGGGGATGCCTGTGCTTGACCCGGAAACTGTGGACCCATTCCCGGACAAAATCTTTCTGCAGGGTTGCGTTGATGGCCGCGGTGATGACCATGGCAATGAGGGCACCGATGGTGGCGAAGAGCATATCCTTGTGCGCATCCCAGACGTCGCCCTGGGTGCCCAGATAGGCCATCCCAAGGTCGCCGCCGAAGTAGACGGCCGCCCCCCATTCGACCAGTTCATAGAGCATGGAGCTGGCCATGGTGACGAGGAGGGGGAAAAAGTAGCCCCAGAACCCTTTGACGTCGACGACGCGCAGAAAAAACTCCCGCAGTGGGTAGGCAAGCAGCAGGCCGTAGAGAAAATGGACGACGCGGTCGAAGTTGTTGCGCTCCCAGCCGAAGAGCCCATTTAGCGAAATACCGAAGAGGGATTGTCCCCAGGCCTCATAGGGCACTTCGGCATAGGTGTAGTGGGCGCCGATTTCGTGCAGGTAGAGAAAAAGAAAGATCAGCGTCAGCGAAATGCGCGAAAGGGGGAAGGTTCTGTAGGTCGTGGCGAAAAAAAGCACGGCCAGCAGGACCAGTACGTTTTCGAGCAGCCAGTCATGCCGGTCATAGGGGGCGAATGCGAGGAGGATGAATTCCACTGCGAAGAGCAGGGAAAGGAGCAGAAGGTAGCGGTTGTGGGCGTAGCAGCACTCCTCTTCGCTTTGCATTCACTCTCCTGTCGGCCGGATTAGCTCTTCTTTTCAGCGGGCTTTTCGGCAGGCTTTTCGGCTGCGGCGTCCTGAACGGGTTTGGCCGCGCTTTCGGACGTTTTACGATGGCTTTCGCCTTCAAAGATCCCTTTGGACTCGATCACCATCTCTTTGGATGAGATGACCCCTCCGACGTAACCGTTCTCCTTGATCTCGACCCGATCGACGTCGAGGGTCCCTTCGATGCGGCCGCGCACGATGAGATGCGGTGCTTTGACTTCGCCGACGATCACACCGTTCTGTCCGACGGTGATGACCCCCTTGGAACGCATCGTTCCCTCCAGACGACCGTCAAAAAAGACGTCGCACTCCAGTGCTATTTCGCCTTTGAGTAAAGCGCCAGCTGTGATGATGGTGGTACTGGTGTTGGTGACGGGAGCTTTTGCAGGTTTTGATTCCGTGTTATTGTTGCTACCAAAGATTGCCATGGTACTTTTTTCTCCTTTTCAAAGATGGTGGCATAGTGCTCAAGATCCCACTTGATGAACCAGTAGGGATTGAGTTTGCGCTGGATAAATCGCACTTCGTAATGAAGGTGCGGTCCGTTGCTCATCCCGCTGTTGCCCGTATAGCCGATAACGTCGCCTCTTCTGACATATTGTCCGGATTTGACGCTGATCTTGTTAAGGTGTCCGAAATAGGTCTTGAAACCGTAGTTGTTGTCGACGATAATCAGACGCCCGTAACCGCTGCTACTGTGCAGCCCCGCGTACTCGATGACGCCGTCCGCCGTGGCATGGATGGGGGTGTTCATCGGCGCGCGGAGGTCACTGCCGGGATGGAACTCTTTGCGGTGGAGGGTGGGGTGGGTACGGTAGCCGAATTTACTCGTAATGCCTCTATACTCGACGGGGGAACCGTTGGGGATGTGCTGCAGCAGCGCCGCGCGCTGTACGGAGGTCATCTGGGCGATCTCGACGCGTTCAAGCAGGCTGCTCTCTGTTTCCGTATCGGGCGCCAGACCGATCAGGCTTTCGATGCCGTCGAGACGGTCGGATACGGTGGTCAGCTCCTTCTGTTTCGCAGCCAGGTCCAGTTCTGCCGCCGCGATGGAACTGCGCAGCTCGGCGTTGTGCGCTTCGAGCTGAAGCTTTTTCTCGTCGATATCATTAAGAGAGACGTTGAGGAAGACAATAAACGCGACCCCTGCGGCAATCAGCGTGACGAGACCCGCTCCCGAGTACAGAAGGACTTTTTTGACGATATTGTGGAGGCTGTACTGCCGTACGCCGTCAATGTCGTGGATCGTGACAGTGAAGCGTGTGTTCATCCTTCTTCGTCTCCTATGGTACCGCCGAAACAGTCCTCTTTTTTGCGTATACAGCTTGAATTATTATCTTTGTTTAACAAAATATTTATTTGACATTATACCTTGATTTGATGCGGTCTCGTTTCCGGAAAAACGGTACCATGTCAAACTGCAGATCAATATATAATATTTTTAAATACCGCGCCCATTTTACATTGCTAATCTTAAGAAAATTATAAAGCGTTAAATTTATGTTTTTTAATATTTAATATAGATAAAATTTGCGAAACTTTCTCTCCGTGTCTACTGAAAAACCTCATGAAACCTCGATGTCGCTTTTCAGTTTTCTGCCGCCGGAGATTTCAAAGGTATTGCGTTCATAGAAGGCCAGCGTCCTGTCAAACTCCGGCAGGGGAGGCGTCGTCACCTCCAGCCGCTTCCACCCTCTGGCCGCCGCGAAATCTTTGGCGCGCTGCAAGAGCGCCACACCTACGCCCATTGAACGATAGGCGGGGCGTACGTAGAGTTCCGGAATCGTGCCGTAGGCCCCTTCGGTGTAGAGGGCATAACTTTCATAGAGTGATATGAATCCGATCGCTTCTCCGGTAACGGGGTCCCTGGCGAGAAAGACGTAATAGACGCCACGGGACAACAGCTCCGCAGCCCGGGTTTCCGTCTCTCCCTGATGAAAACGGAAGGCTTTGACGTTGATGCGGTCCATGATCTCCTGGAGCAGTTCACCGGTCATGACGGCGATGTCGCGGGCATCTTCCGGTGTGGCGCAGATGATAGTGGGGTGCATGGTCTCTCCTTGGTGTCGGTCTGAAGGGGGGCGTCTCAGGCTTTTGCAATCAGAACGGTGCCTGTGCCGATCATGACGCTCCCGGCCATACGCTTCAGCTGTTGTTGCGACCGTCCGCTTTTGAAAAGCATGCCGGTCCTCGCGGCGGAGAAGGCGTAAAAGAGCATGACGGAGCCGAGTATGGACGTGAGTGCAAGCACGATAAGCAAGACCTCAACACTTTCCAGGGCATGCAGGTCGACAAAGGCGGGGAGAAAGCCCAGATAGAAAAGGATGACTTTCGGATTGCCCAGCGTGATGGAGAGGCCGCTCAGAAACCCGTACTTTTTGGATGCCGCAACGCGTACCTGTTTCGGCGGTGAGCGCCACAACTGCATTCCCAGCCAGATGAGATAGGCGGCGCCCGCATATTTGATCACGACAAAGAGGGCAGCGAAAACCTCGGCGACGGCCGCAAGGCCGTAGATGGCAGCCAAAAGAAAAACCAGATCGCCTGAAACGATCCCGGCAATAACGGGCAGGCTTGCTTTGAAGCCCGATGCCAGTGCTTTGGAAACCGTGATGAAGACTCCGGGACCGGGGGTAACGGCCAGCAAAAACATGGCGGCCGAAAAAGCCGCAAGGTCGTACACGCTCATCGATCTCCTTTCATACTATGGGTAAGCAAATGCATTAGTTATACCTTTTAGCACAAAGCGCCTCTCCGCCGGGTCGATTCCCCAGGGATTTCAGGCATCCACTCTGTCCCCGTGGCTCGGCGGCGTAGAGACCACTAAAAACTCCAAATCCTGCACGTGTTCGTTTATCAGGGAGTGCGCGATCCCCGCGGGGACGTGAAAGCCTTCCCCGGGCGCCAAAATATATATTTCACCCGCGACCTCAAGGGTTGCAATGCCGGAAAGTACATAGAAAAACTGCTCTGCACTGTTGTGGAGGTGGCGCGTTTCCGATGCGCCCTGCGGCATGCGTTCGCGGATAACGTTCAGGCTGGCTGAAACGGCCAGGTGCCAACCGTCACAGTTCTCCCCCCATCCATAATGATCGCTGTTTGTAATAGAAACGACAGACAATGCAGACTCCTTTATTGACTATGCTGAACTGTTAGGCAATGCCGGAAAGACCGGACAACCGCGCATATTATTGAAGCCTTCCTCGGAACCGAAGATGAGTGCTTCATTTTCTTGTCCATCTCCGAAAGAGATGATTCAGTTGTCAGCTATGATATCTCATTTTTTGCATCCTGTTCATAGGAGCATTCACGTTCGGATCTGCTTCGCAGTTTCATCTGCCGCTGTGATGAGGTTGACAATGATGCTGAGGAAGATAACGAGCGATGAAAAAAAGGCGCTATTCCAGCGTGCTCTCCAGTTGTTTCGAGAGACCAGGACCACTACGAGCGGGATGAAAAATACATACCCGAGGACATACGATATGGAACCCTGGCCCATCAGATAGGCAAAATAGGTATTTGTCAAAACGAGCAGCGTCGTCAAAACAACAATAACAATATGGGGGTTTGGGTTGTCGTCAACGTTTTCTCTCCGCCTGAGATACCACAGACTCGGCAGGGCGCCGAATACCAGGATAATCAGTGAAAAGATCGCGATTTCAAGCATAGTTTTGGATTCCTTTTATGAACTAAGATGGTATCTGGCGTTAAAGAGAGCGTGAAGGCATGCGGACGATGCCTATCGCCATATTCCTTTTCGCTTCTGTTCTCTCAGAACAGCGAGAGCTTCTTCTCTGATCAAGGTGGGATTGACCTCGAGGATCTCTTTTGCGACGGCTTGCAGTGCAGGGAGATCGCCGGCCTTCATCGCCTCCAGCGCCATGCGGACCTTGAAATGGATCTTGGCATTACTGGAGAGGGACCATTTTGCGGATGCCGCGGTCAGGAACAGATTGATGTCCTGACGTTCGTCCAGGTGCTTTAGCAAAGCAATGATCGCATAGAGATATTCAAAGTCGCCGGTCGTGAAGAAACAGGCCCAGTACATATCGACTTTGGCCGGGGAGAGGGGTGCCGCATCCAGCAGCGCACTCGGCGATCGGCGCAAGGCGTCCATTAAGAGAGATTTGGCCGGTTCCCTGATGCCCTGTATGGTCTTCTCCCACTGCGTTTTCCGGGTAGCGTCATACATGGAAAAGAGCGAACTGAACGACATGAGTAACAGGGCTTTCGCGTTGGGGTTGGAGGCCATCTCGGACGACCCTAAAAAAGTAATGGCGCTGTCAATCAGCTCCGGTTGGGGATGGAGATAGAATGTATGAACGAAACCCTGGAATTCATTCATCGTTGTAATGTTCTCAAGCTTTTGGGTTGCCTGCACGGCGATGCTTAATAGAAGGACGAGCGATAAAACAAGAAGCTTCTTCATGTCTACTCCTTTGAAGCGGACACTCTCCATACGCTACAGCACTATAGCAGGACGAGCTTTGTCGTTGCCGTAAGGCGCCCAACAACTAACAGATAAGAACCATTGTACATGTTCAAACTTATTCCAACCAAAACTATTAATGTTAATTGTAGCTGAATCGACTGTTTTGTTTGATGGATTGAGGAGAAACAAATATGCCGTCCTTCGATGCGGATGAGTGGGGAACCCCCGTCTATGCAGGTATTTGGGCAGGGCTGCGGAATGGATAGCGCAGAAGACATGGAAGCAAAACGTGAGGACTCTCCCGATCGTTGCAAGCGGCCACGGCACTGCCATATGGAATTTAAGCAAATCGAATAAACGCTAATATACAATATATGATGCTTAGAAACATAAAGTAAAAAGGAGGTGGATCAGATGATGAGAGTACTTATTGTGGCGATCTTTTTACTGACAGGAGGGATAACAATGGCATCGGAATTAACACAGGAAGAGCAGATCAAGCAGTTGGAGGACGAGACCAAGCTTTTAACGAAAAAATCGGCATTGGTACAAGCGCAAAAAGCATTGGCGGATGCCGAGGCGGAGATGGATTCTGCGCAACTTCAAAAGATCAAAGCGGCACTGAGCGAGTGGAAGCTCCCCGAGGGGAACAAGGGGACGGTGACGGTCTCGGATGGGAAGGATAACACGGCGCTGCTTCGGAGCAAGCGCCCGATGCTGGCGTTGATGGACGAGATCGCCGATACGCTGATTGACCTCTGCCCAGAGGGCGCCGTTCTGGTCTCGGAGGCGGAGCTGAAAAAGGCATATATGTCAGCATACACGCTCCGTATGATCGACGAATCGATTGCGGCGCTGCAAAGCTTCAATGCGCAAGCGACGCAGCCCTCGCCAGGGGAATCCATGAAAATGCAGGGAATGGCCGCTGCGATATCGTTGCTTGGCGTCGTCCCGGAGGTCATCGAGAGCGTTTCCAAACTCTTTCGCGTTGACCGCTCCATCACGGTGTTCAATGATGAAGCGGAGGCGGAAACGATCCTGAAAAATCTGCTGGATTCAAAAGCGAAAAGCAGATTTGTGACCCATCCGGCAGCCGTGGGTGGCAGAGCCCAAAAGGAGGCAGAAGCACTGTTGGAAAAAAGAACCACTATGAGCCGCGAACTCGGCGCTGCCATGATAAACCTGGAACGCGCTAAAAAGACGTCGGAGGGCGATGGCGCCGTTCTGGCCATGGTAGAGACGGACATTCAGCATGCCAAAGCACTGCTGGAGACCCTGAATAAGAGCGAGGAGTTCTGGACTCAGGTTGAGGGGCAGATGATCGCATCGTCGATCAAGGAGAAGGATCTTCTTTTTCTGAAAACGTCGGTCCAGACGCTCCAGGTTAAAGAGTCCCGTTGGTACGCGAGTGACAAGTTGCTTGCCGTCGGTGAAGTGCAGGTCCTTTACCGGCTGACAGACCCCGACGGGGCGGTGAAGAAGGCCGGCGTCATTTTGAAATCTTCCAGGGCGGAAAATCTGTGCCTCGATAGGCTGCAACCTGCGGAGTGGCCGCAGCCGTAACGTGCATACATTCTATCAGGAACCGTGATGAAAGGAACGCCTGTTGATGCAGGGTTCTAAGCGCGGCGTTGAGGCCGTTATTTATTTGAATAGAGCGGTTCATCCACCTGCTCATGCCACGTTTCATCCAAAAGTTGGAACGTCCGGAATATCCCTAGACATTTCCGTACGCAGGTCAGTTTGAAAATTTTTCCCGAATGGTGTCGGCGATTTCCACCGGCGTTTTCAACTGTGCGAAACAGCTCTGCGTCCCGCAGAGCATGTAGTTTTTGTTATGGGTGGCTTTGACGCGAACGTAGGGGTAGGTGACCTCCGCCAGGGAAGGTGCGGCGTCTGCCAGTTTGTCGGCACTGGCTTTGACGAGCAAGTCTTCGAAGCGGTAGCGGATCGCCTGGTTGAAGAGGTGGGGGTAGCTGATGGGTGCTTTCGCCAGATTGGCGGAGTAGAACTGCAGGGTTGTGAAGGCGAACTGCCGGTAGCTCTCATCCCGGAGAATGCCGAGGCTCAGCAGCAGATCGACTATCACCCCGATGGAACCGGGATAGAGCGCGTCTGCCGGATCCGCCTCCGTCGTGAAATCCCCGCGACTCAAATACCAGCGTCCGTTCTCATAGAACGCCTCCAGCGCGAAGTCGGCCATCCGCTGCGCCTGCATGAGCCAGACGTTGTCGTAGGTCGCTTCATACGCTTTGATAAACGCGGTGCCGAGGTAGGCGTAATCTTCCAAAAAGGCGCCGACCTTCGGGCTGCTGTGAATGAGCCCCGAGTGAAAGAGCGCTCCCTGGGGCATCACGAAATCCATAAGCGCCTCCAGCGCATCGATGGCCTTTTGCGTGTAGCTGGAGTCGGATTTCCCCAGCTCGAAGAGGCCGCGGATCATCATCGCGCTCCACGAGGTCTGCACCTTTTTGTCGATAAAGGGGTATTCGCGCGCTTCTCTCAGGGAGAGCAATACTTCCCGTACGGCGTCGAACCACTCCGGGCGGTCACCGGGCGCCTCGAGCCAGACGATATTGCGGCCCATGAAATTGCCCTCCGGCGTCACATGCAATGTGGCGAGGATCGTTTCCGTATCGTCTGCGCTGAAACCGTGTTCGAGCAGTGCGGTTTTGGCCGTGTCGTAGTCAAAAGTGTAGTAGATGCCCTGTGCGCCTTCGGTGTCGGCATCGATGGCGGAGTAGAAGAGGCCGTCTTCCTGCATTTTCCCGGTCATAAAGTCGGCGATCTCTATGGCTATTAGGGAATAGCTCGCGTCATTCAACATACGTCCGGCACGGGCGTAGAGCTCGCAGTGCAGCCCGTTGTCGAAGGTCATCTTCTCAAAACGGGGTATGAGCCAATCTACATCGGTGCTGTAGCGGCAGAAGCCGCCGTCGATGAGGTCGTACATGCCGCCCCGGTGCATCGTGCTGAGCGTCTGCGTCAGCATCTTCTCGGCATAGGGATTGTTCTGCAGCAGCACGATGTCCAGCAGCGCGTTAAGGGTGTAGATCTGGGGGAATTTCAGATCATTCGAAAAGCCGCCGCTGTTTGGCTCGAAAATGCGCAGCGCCTGTTTGACGAAGCGCTGGATCAAGGTGGCATTGAGCTGTTTGACCTCGATGGCTTGCGAGGCAGGTTTGTCCAGATAGGCCTGAATCTCGTCTGCACTTTTGAACAGGCTTTTATCTTTTTGCGCCACTTTGGTCGCAATCAGTTTGGAGAGCTCCGTGAAACCGATCTTCTCTCCGCGGGAATTCGGCGTGATGTAGGTCCCCGCGAAAATGGGCCGCTTGTCCGGAGTACAGAAGACGGAAGTGGGCCATCCGCTCGGTTTGCGGTTCAGCAGGTGGTGTACCTCCTGGTAGTATTTGTCGATATCCGGGCGCTCTTCGCGGTCAACTTTGATGCAGATATAGTGTTCGTTCAGGATCGCGGCGATCTTTTCATTGCTGAACACATCGCGCTCCATGGCGTGGCACCAGTGGCAGGTGCTGTAGCCGACCGAGATGAAAAGGGGGCGATCTTCCGTACGGGCGCGTTCGAACGCTTCGTCGCACCAGGGGTACCAGTCGATGGGGTTGTCTTTGTGTTGCTGCAGATAGGGCGAGTCTTCGAGTTCGAGTCTGTTGGGCATGGGTTTCCGATCTGTTTTGGAAAGGACTTTAACAAACGAATCTATGTTTACGCCGCGCGTATTGCGTAGTTAGCGATAGTCCTTTACTTATGTTCGATGTGCAAGATTCGCTCTTTTGGTCTCGAATGGGGTATTAAACGCCCCCTTAATTAGTGCGATAGATGATGTTTTTCGATGATCTCGGTAAAGGCCGCCTGGAGCACTGCTTCGTCCGGGAGCTCGCCACGCGCTGCTTTGCCCCGAAGATCGTAGAGCTCAAAAAGACGTGCAACATCCTCTTGGGCAAGTTCGAAGCCTTTTGCTTCTATTGACCGCAGGAGTCCTTCGCTGACAGCAATTTGGTGTTCTTTATGTGCCACTGTCCATGCCTCACCCATGTACCAGTAGACCACCATGTCAGTGACCGGATAATGTCCTTTTTTAATGTAGGTGTAGTCGTTAAAATATCGTTCCAGTCTATCCAATTGCATCTGCATCCTCCTGGTTCACATAACAGGAGGTGTGCAAAAGTCGGTCCCGACTGCTTTGTTGGCAACGAACTGCACCATGACTGTAGGCGTGATATTAGACGATGTATTTCCCGGTCCACTTGTGGAGCTCTTCCACGCTCATCGCCCTGGACCTGCGGTTGATCTCATACCCGTTTTTAAAGAGAATGAGCGTCGGGACGGAGCGGACGTTATAACGCGCTGCAAGTAAATGTTGCGTATCGGTATCGACTTTGAGGAAACGGGCCTTCATCGGCAGGGCGGCGGCCGCCTCTTCGAATGCCGGGGCCATCGTGCGGCAGGGGCCGCACCAGGGCGCCCAGAAATCGACTATTACCACGATGTCGCTGTTCCAGACATGTTTTATAAATGCCGCTTCATCCACGCCGACCGGTTTCGTCTCCAGCAGCGAAGCCTTGCAGTGCGTGCAGTCGGCTTCACTGTAATGCTCCTGTACGGGAATGGTGTTGATCTCACCGCAATGGGGACAGACCATTTTTTGTGTATCCATGACGCTATGCCTTCTGTGTCTCGATCTCTTTCTGCTTCTCCCATGCAAGTTTCAAACTATGAAAGATGAAACAGTACATCGTAGACCGCCAAGGCTTTGTCTTTGAACACAAGAGATAAATAACGTTGAAAATGACCAATCAAAATGCCGCTTGCGGGTTTTTGATTGGTCTCCTCTGATTTGTTATCACTTAGTATTCAAACATTTTCACCAACACATTTGATATGTTCTTTGACACTTTTTCGTCGACGTCGCCGATTTTTTTTATCAATCTTGTTTTGTCGACGGTTCTGATCTGATCCAGAAGCACCAGCCCGTTTTTGTTTTCAAATTTTATCTTCGGCCTGAAGATGAAATCGAATCCTTTGCTGGTCATGGGAGCGACGATAACGGTTTTGAGGACATTCAGCTCGTTGGGAGAAATGACGATGCAGGGGCGTGTTTTTTGGATTTCAGATCCGACCGTGGGATTCAATTTGACCAGGTATATCTCGAATCTTTTAATGTCGGCTACCATTCGTAGTCATCCAGATCGCTGTCGTCGAGAAGATCTTCCAGGAGCGCTTCGTCTGTTTTGCCCTTACTGGCCGCCAGAACGGTTTTGATGTTTTCGCCCCATGTCTCTCTCCCGGTATTGTTCACCGGTTTGATCAATAAGCCGCTGTCCAGAACTTCAAACTCCAGATTTACGTTTTCCAGATGCGCTTGCTTGATGATCGCTTTTGGAAGTCTGATACCTTGCGAATTTCCGATTTTAATTAAAGATGCCATATCGAACTCCTTCTATTTTAGTAATTATATTGTAATTACATAATGGTGTCAATTGGAGATGAGTGATAACGTTTAAAATGAGCAATCAAAAAGCCGCCCGCGGGTTTTTGATTGGTCTCCTTTGGTTTGTTAGTGCTTTTGAAATTCATTGTTTCTAATTCTTCTATCGATTTCACGTTCAACCGCTCCAATTGCATAATTTTTATTTCCACCCTGAATCGTACCTACAATTTTATGCCCGCAATTTTCACAAATAAAGTTAGTCTGATTAGTTTCAAATAATGAACGGCGACGAGTCGGTTCATTGTAAACAAGAGTAGCATCACAATTAGGACAATAGCACCAAAGATTAGATATTTGATTTCCTACCCAGTCCCATCGCCAGACAAGTCCGTATATACTGTCTTCAGTATATGATTTATATTCTGGAATAGTAGCTTCACCTTTAAATGCTAGAAAAATATTTATTAGGCCGATAAATGCAAAAATAAAAATGAGTAACCATATCCAGCCAGGCAGTGCATAAGTTGCGTTGAGTGCATTCCAGCACCATAAAATACCAGACCATATCCAAGAGAAAAAACTAATTGCGTACTCACGCAACTTTGGAATGACTAAAATAATAATGCCAGCAATGGTCGATGCAATTACCCCATTTCTGATCGATTTATATGAACTTTCGATTCTAATTCCTTTATTACACTAACGTTTAAAATGAGCAATCAAAAAACCGACCGCGGGTTTTTGATTGGTCTCCTGTGACTTGTTATGCATACGTATATTTGTCACCAATGAATGACTCGGTATCCGACCAAGCCATGTATTCTTTTTCAAGCTTTCCAAATTCATGGAATAACTTCCCCAGCCTGTTAATAGCAGCGGCCTCCGTTTGAATACAGAACTCTACGATTTCTTTATATGGCAATTCACGATTATTGCAAAATCTGATTTGAATTGCAGTGCTGCCACTCGAATCAGTTGTAAAAACTCTAAATCTAAAATAATAAGAAAAACGATCTTCAGGTTTTTCGGAGCCTATCTCATACAAAAACACATCACTGCCATGTCTGGGGAAATGCTCTAAATGTTCTGCAATCTTTATCAAAGAGTCTGCATTATCGTAATACTCAAAACATGAAGAAATATTTCCATTCGACACATCCCATACAAGCTGAATATGATGCGGTTCTTCGTAAGGAATTCTTTCAAGTCTAATGTAATTACTCATATTTTCTCTTTTTGCATAACGTTTGAAATGAGCAATCAAAAAGCCGCCCGCGGGTTTTTGATTGGTCTCCTCTGATTTGTTATCTTATGACGATTATCCATTACTTGTGAGATTGTCTTCATCAGATGATTTTCTTTCAGGATTTAGCTGTACAGAAAAGAAGGAAATCGAACCGCCAAACCCAAGTTTATGTTCATATGTAAAGTCTATTTCCCCGTGTAAATCATCCAGATTGGTTATTGGGAAGATCAGCTCTGCCTTTTGGTTTGGTCCGATTTTATAGTTGCCAACATACCGAACAGTCTCTGCATTGAATTTTTTTACGTATTCTTTTGTTTCAGCGTCATCGCTATCTTCAAATGCCATTGCTTCTTGATGAAAGCCATTAGGAGCAGATAATCCCAAACTGTCATGCACATCTCTGGATACTTTGATGCCTGTAATAACAGTGTCATGTTCATTGTTTTGAATTTGAATAGTCAATTGATTGGCTTGTATTGGTAACTTTAGAGTTCCGGAAACCTTTTTGCCTGAATTTGATGTTGCTATGACAATGGGCTTGTTTTGAATGACGAAGTGCCAAATAAAGTATCCAACCAGGACTAATAAAATAATTCCGACATATTTCATAATTCGATTTCCTATTTCGTTCTTAGGGCTGCAAGTTTGACACGCATATCTTCATCCGGCTCTTTGTTCGGTTTATATCCAATAGACTGTAATACATTTGGAAAAATTGCTTTGTAGGACTCTGAAGCAAAAACTCTATCTCTAAGAATGGTAGATTCCAAACCATCCAGGAGCTTGTTTTTCAGATATGTCATATCTTCACCTCTGCGCACAAGTTCCTCGATTGATTTGAACCAAAACCTGTATTGATTCTCATCTTCCAGTGTTTCATACAATTTTTCTGTTGGCACATTTTTCAGGCTTTCGAATTTTTTGGCCAAAAAATAAAGTGCAGTCAGTACAACCACAATACCTATTCCCCATGCAAGCATCTATACTCCTTTTTAAGATAACGTTTAAAATGAGCAATCAAAAAGCCGCCCGCGGGTTTTTGATTGGTCTCCTCTGATTTGTTAGGTTAGTTCCAACTTTGTAAGACTTTCGTTTCCGGATTTTGTCATATTCTCAATCAGTTGCTTTCTCTTGGTTATATTCAATGGAACCCATACGGCCCATTTAGACGTTTTCGTATACAAGAGAATATAAGAAACAATTAGCCAATTCAACTTTTTCGCGGCTACCACATCACCCCATTCGACCGTTTTGTACCAAGATAGTGTGTTAAATGAACTGACTTTTCTTTCGTCAAAACTTCCTAATGGTACAAAACGAAAAAATGCCCCTGCGACGACAGGAATAATTATATGAGGGGCTATCCCAAGTAACGGACATTCAATGAGGAACTTGGGAAACCCATGATGTTCAATAACCCATACTCCTGCACCAATCAGCGTGCCAATAAATGTCAACAAAGCACCTGTCAAAAAGTTGAGTTTGATTTTCATTCTTCTACCTAACGTTTAAAATGAGCAATCAAAAAGCCGCCCGCGGGTTTTTGATTGGTCTCCTTTGATTTGTTATGTTGTTAATTCACTTTCAATATGTTCAACTAATTCAGAACACCGTTTGATTAAATCTTCAACTTTTTCTTTATCTAAATCGATTTCATTACCATCTTTATCATATCCAGCTCTATGGACACAATCATGTCTTAATGAAATCGCTTTAAATAACCACTCAATATTATTGCCAAAGTCAATATCTAAGACATTTTTGTACATCGGTTTGACTTTATCAATTTTATGAAAAATAAGGTCTCTCAAATAGAGTTTTACATCATTTTCCAATTCTTCTTGTTTTGAGAAAATTTCTTTGATAGTAAATTTCCTATTTGCAAATTCAGGGTCGCTTTCGACCAGTTTTCTAATGTATTCTGAATTTCCCGGGGACATAACTTGTTCAATAAATGTTGATGAAAGATATGATTCAATTGCAGCTACAATGTGCCCATAGAGCATTACAAATAGGTTTTTTCTGATTTTTATATTGTCAATTTGAATTTTGATGATTTCTTTTGAACTATCTATAATTTCGGTGAAAATTTGAAAATTTGTTTTTCCTACTACAGACCAATAATCATATTCCTCTTCATACCTTTGATTTTCAAAATCAATATGTAATCGATTGAGATATTCTTCATATGCATCTTCAGCTTCTTGCCATTCTTTACTGTACTCATCAGGATCATCATCTTGAAGATACTCGCGAATCCACTCACATTTTTCTTCATAGGCTTGTTCTTCCTGTAGTTCCATCCAGTATTGTTTAGCTAGTCCCATACTCATACACCTTCTTTGCATTTAGTAATATAACGTTTAAAATGAGCAATCAAAAAGCCGCCCGCGGGTTTTTGATTGGTCTCCTCTGGTTTGTTAACCTTTTTAAGATTCATGCTTGCGTATCCCGAACTGAATTTCTAGCTTTCTCAAGTAGTTCCTTCCAGTTCCCGTGTAATGGTTCAGAAAGGGACTCTTCAAGAAAACTACACAAATCCCAGAGCACACGTTCTTCAGCTTGGTCTTTAATTTCAAGTTTCTCTGAATTGCTGAAGCGAGAAAGGAACTCAAATAGCACGACTGCCTCTTCTTGTTTCAATGAAAGGCTAATGTCATTATGCTCCATAATCAATCCTATAGATTAACGTTTAAAATGAGCAATCAAAAAGCCGCCCGCGGGTTTTTGATTGGTCTCCTCTGATTTGTTAAATTTCTTGTATCCCTATTGCTCGTAAATATTCAAATGTTTCCTCATAGAATTCAGGGCTTCGCGTTTTATCATCTGATGTTCCAAATGGAATGAAGATAATCATACCTTGTCTAGCTCTTGTAAGTAAAACCCTATATGCATTTAGCAAGTAGTTTTTGCTAACTTCTTTATTTATGTTTTGCCACTTAGTGCCTTTGAATTTTCTATAGACCCATTGATTATCTCGAAGATAGAAATCTCCGTCCCAACATACACAAGTCCAATCTAATTCTAAACCTTGAATATCAAACTCTGTGGCCACTTCCTCATTAAAGTATGAAGATCGAATGTCATTTTTATTATTTAGAAACCAAACTGGAGCATCAATTTGACTTTTCACATTTATGCCAAATGGGCGTAACCTATACGCACCAGATGATGCTACAACACCACTTCTTTCACTCCCAATGGTTTTAGTTCGAAGCCATTTTTTCGCTTTTTCAAAATTACGGGTCACGGCTATAGGATAATCATTTTGTAAAAAGCTCAGATATAAATGCTTAGCTTGTGTAAGATCATTTTCTAAAAGTGCATGTATGAATTCTGACAATTTTTCAGATCTAAATGATCTTACTGAAACAGATAAATGTAAGTTTTTTTCGATGCGGGCATTTTGATAAAGCCATTGTTTCATAGGCTCATCTTTTAGATAATTTTTGTCTTCTAAGATAGAATTTGAACAATAAATATTCCAGTTTGAAAAGTGTGCTTTTATTGAGAAAAGCCACTCTTCCAAACCTGCTTCGCCAGTATTGATTTCCTGGCCACCACCAATTAAACAGATAATTGTGCACCAGTCATGATGACGATTCATTACATCGATTAAAAATCTTGGTTCAGATGCATCAAAATCTTCTTGACCTTTTTTTCTTTTCATAAAAGAACTTGTTTGTTCTTGATTCCATGCTCGTTGTGCTTCATCAAACACGACAACTTTTTCAATAGGGGCTTCATCTGTGACTAATGCATCGTCTCTAAAGTGGTGTATATTTTGTATAAATGCATGCGTTTTAATCGCTGCTTCTTTTTTTGTTAATCTGACGCCTTTTTCTTTTGCACTATTCACTTCATCTCGGGTGAGAGCCTCTCTCAGAACATCGACTAATGGACCATTACCAGATAAAAAAACGGCATGTTCGTCTTCATCAATATTCATTCTTTCATTGGCAATATTGAGACCAGCAAGTGTCTTACCTGCACCAGGAACTCCAGTAATAAAACAAATTGATTTTTGATTTGTATGTTTAGTATTATCAATAATCTCGTTGATTTTTTTGGTTGTTACAGATAAATTTATTGCACCAGCATCTGATCTTGAAATTTCTTGAACGTTATGCCCTTTGTACAATGCTTGAGCTGCTTCAATAATCGTGGGAGTTGGTTTATAAATTGAGTTTTCCCAAGCGATAGGACACAAATTTTTTTCAGTACCAATTTGTAGGCATCTTTCAATTACTTCAATGAAATTTTTTTTATTTGCTAATAGAGGCTTGTATAGGAAGTCTTGTAATGGTTCAATGTTGTTTATTACAGATGATGCTTCTGTAGAAATCAATATAGGAAATAACTTTTCAAAGTGACTGCCTTCATGAAAGTTTTTTAAATCTAATGAGTAATCTAAGACTTGCTCAATAGCACTACTGTCATACGTTGATGATCCTACTTTGAATTCTATGATAAAGATTGAGTCGTTGATTATGACTATGTTGTCTACACGTTTTCCCATTCTAGGAATAGAAAATTCAAAAAATATATGTCCGTTATTTTGATTATGAAACGCATGTTTTAAAATTTCGATTTGTTTAATCCAAGCATTTTTTTGGAGATCTTCTAAAGAATGAGCATGATGCCTCGTCAAATCACCCAATATCTTATTTGTATTGTCAGTTACAAATTTATCAAGGCTGTTAGAATAATATGATCTTTGCAACTTGATAGAATCCTTCGAGTGAATTTAACGTTTAAAATGAGCAATCAAAAAGCCGCCTGCGGGTTTTTGATTGGTTTCCTCTGATTTGTTAGGCAAAAACATAGCTGATCTGCTCCACTGATATATTGCAGTTCTCTTCTTCGCCTGACACAACCAATTCCACAAACACAGTCCCAGTTCCATTCTCAATTGCTAGACTATACTCTACAACCGCGACTAATGGAATGTCGTTTGGTTCAAAATACTTTACGACTACATTGGGATTTTGTATCGATACCAATGTTGCATTTTGCCCTGCTTGTTCAAGGCACTGGCTTATTTCTTTTCTTATTACCTCGGCTGGATTTTCATTAAATGACAATGCATAACCGTATTCATCTGCAAGAGCTTCATACTTTTCTTCTTCTATCAGTTTGATAGTTTTTAAAGCATGTTCTTTTAGTTCTACGTCATTTATTTGCTTTGCAGTTATTTTCATTGTCATAGCCTAACGTTTAAAATGAGCAATCAAAAAGCCGCCCGCGGGTTTTTGATTGGTCTCCTCTGATTTGTTAGGCATTCACAGTTTCCTTGTCAAAGTACTTTGCCCAAAGCAAAAGCAATGGTTGTGGCAGGAAATACCAAATAAGGGCATTTCCTAGAAAAAAGATACTGCTGAGAGGACCAACATAATCCCTGCCGGACTCATCAAACACTGCAACAATTAGAGGAAAGCCAACAACCTTGTTTGCTTCTTCTACTCCTGGCTGGGGATAAGTAATTATCGCAGAAATAATGATGAATGGTATGCCGATTATCCAGCGCCAACGGTAAGCAGCATGCCATTTGTCTGACTGTTGCTTCGTACTATTTGTTCTCTTATTGATTTTAGCTGCCACCGATTCAGCCACAATGAGTAAAAGAGCGATTGCTAATGTTAAGTAAAACAGCACATGTATTCCTTTTGCCTAACTATTTATTCATTTCCAAACTGTATCAAATCGCTTGAATACCTATAGATACCCGGAAACTAAGAGTGTCCGGGTATTGGATATTTAATCGCAATATTAAACAAATTGAAATATATCTGTTAATACTACGCTTTTTTTCTTAAAATTATTTCTGTTTGAACGTCCTCGGTATTTTGATATTCGGACGAAGTGTCCGCATATCATTGAAATATGTGCTTATTGGACACTATGTCCTGCGTATTGAAGGATGGCCATTATGTCGAAAAAGAAACTTCTTGATCTGGTTCGGGAACAGATACGTCTCAGACATTACAGTATGCAGACGGAAAAAAGTTATGTCGGTTGGGTGAAACGCTATATTTTTTTCCACCACAAAAAGCATCCCGCCGAGATGGGCAAGGCAGAGATCGAAGCGTTTCTGACCCATCTCGCCGTAGAAAGAAACGTCAGTGCGACAACCCAGAACCAGGCTTTCAATGCACTGCTGTTCCTCTATACCCAGGTATTGGGCATCCCGTTGAAAGACCAGAACATCCAGGCGTTGCGGGCGCAGCAGAGAGTGCATGTCCCCGTTGTCCTGACCAAAGAGGAGGTCATCCGGATTCTTTCAGGGCTTGCCGGTGTCTACCAGTTGATGGCCTATCTCATGTACGGGTGCGGCCTGCGGATGAAAGAGGTGCTGCAACTGAGAGTCAAAGATATCGATTTCGGATTTGACCGTGTCTACGTCTGGGACAGCAAAAGTCTCAAGGACAGGACGGTGCCGCTGCCGCAGAAGATCAAACAGCGGCTTCGCCTGCAGGTAGAGTACGTCGAAGAGCTCCACCGGATGGACCTGGCTGACGGTTGCGGATCTGTCTATCTTCCCCATGCGCTGGAACGCAAATATCCCGCAGCGCACAAAGAAACGAAATGGCAGTATCTTTTTCCCATGAAGACGATTTCGACCGATCCGCGAACGGGCCTCCGGCGCCGGCATCACATCCTTGAAAGAACGTTCGGGAGAAATATAAAACTGGCAGCCGAGAAGTCCGGTATCCACAAAAGGGTGACCTCGCATATCTTCCGCCACAGCTACGCCACGCATCTGCTGCAAAGCGGCGTCGATATACGTTCCATCCAGGAACTGCTCGGGCACAAGAGCGTCGAGACGACGATGATCTATACCCATGTCGTCAAGGAGCTGAACAAAGAGAGCATCAAAAGCCCGTTGGACTTTTAATGCCTCTGTTCGAATGCCGAGAGGAAGGCCTGCTTATGCAGGGTTTTGAGCGCAGTATTGAGGCCGTTGGCGTTAAACATGACGAGTTCGCGGTAGTAGCGCTGCAGCCGTTCGCTAGAGAGGACGGAGCGGCCGCCGTGCAGGATCATGCCGGTGGTGACTATGCGCTGGACGAGTTCGAAGAGCTCCACGCGGAGCCTGTCCAGTTCTTCGCCATCTTTTGTAGCGAGGAAGGCGTCTTTTACCGTTTCCAGACCCGCTTTGGCTTTGCGCCGGACCTCCTCGTCTTCCAGTGCATCCACGGCGCCGAGGCCGATGCCGTAGAGGGCGTAGTGGATCGTTTTGGAGACGGATTTGTTCTTTGTGTAGGTACCGAGGGGGTGCGAGGCGACGATGTGCTCTTGGGGCACTTCGTACTCGTCCAGGACGATATCGACGGTATGCATTGCGTTGCCGACGAAGGTTTCGGTCACCTCACCCACGGTGAAGCCCTCGCGGGGTTCGAAGGGGATTACCGCTTGCAGCTCCCGCCCTTCGCAGTGGAAGCCGACGACGAGGGTATCAAAGATGCCGTAGCCGCTGGCCCATGTCAGCCGACCGCTGAGGCGGTAGCTACCGCCCTGCCGTGTGCCGGAAACGACCGTCACCGGGGCGCGAAGGTGGTTGATGGCGATGCCGCAGCGTCTGGCCAGGTAGGTCTCCATCTGCGCAAAACGGTTGGCGTGCATGATCTTGTTCGCCGCGAGGATCTGGATGGCCAGGAAGGCGAGGCTGCCCGAGCGGGGGGCAAGCGTGTTGAAGAGGCGGAATTTCATCTCATCATGCAACTCGGGGGAGTAGCGGTGAAAGGCAAAGACGCCCGCGTCGTAAACAAGATCGAAGGCGCTTTTCAGCGCGGCGGTCTCGCTGTCAAGACGGTAGAGCGGCAGGGTGTCGAGCTGCGCCGCCGTCGCGTCGAGCTGTCGGGCGTAATGGGTCTCGTCGTATGGAAGAATGGCGGACTCCTTGGGCGGCCGAGGGCCGGGAAATTGTTTGAGCGGCCTAGGCCTCTTCGGTTGGATTGATCTTTTTGTAGGCGATGACGCGGAAAGGCTCGAAGCCCAGCTTGTCCCAGGTCGACTGCGCGGCGAGGTTCGACGCCATATAGCTCAGTTCGACGATGTCGATGGCCATGGAGCCGAACCATGCCTGAATCTTTTCGTACATCTGCACGCAGTGGTTCGCCCGTCGAAAACGCGCGTCGACGTAACAAAGCCCGATCCAGCCGACGAGTCCCAGCCCGGAAGCGCTCAGGTGCGACGGGGCGATTTTGCCCATGATGCAGCCGATCTCCTCCTGCGCGTTTTGCAGGATGAAGGTCCGCGCTTTGCGTTCGTCGAGGTACTCCAGCAGGTACGTCTCCATCTCCTCGACGGTCAGCGCACCGAACCCCTTGCAGTAGGGGTCTTCTCCCTGTGCCATCAGATAAAGAAAGGTCTTGTGGAGTGCTTCCGTGAGGAAGGGCAGGTCCTCTTCCGTCGCCCGGCGCAGTTCGATAGCCATAGCACCCCTTTGGTTCATCTGCAGGTATTCTACTCTGCCGGCGGTTCAAATACACTGTGCACACGGGGCTCCCGCCGGTGCGGACGAGTGCTTTTTTCCACGGTTCAATAGCCCGGAAGCCCGTTCTCCCGGCCAGTCTGCTGGGAGTGTACGTGGGAAGGAAGATGCATTCGGGAATGGGTGAATTAATGAGGTGTGCTGTCAGCACACCCCGGGTCAGGTGAATGCCGGCGGCACGGGGAAGCGCGCATCCATGCGCCCCTGGTTGGTGGCCAGCAGGCCGGCGAGGGAGACGATGCCGTGGTCGATGAAGTCGATCGGATCGAGCGGACTCGTGTGTGCGGTGTCTTCGAATCCGGTCAATTCTGTGAATGTCAAATCGGTGCCCTGGTTCATGATATCGCCCGGGATTTTCGGCGCATTGTGGCCGCTGGGGATATCAAAGGCCAAGAGGCTGTGAATGATTTCGTGCGACATGATGCTCCCGAGCAGGCGGCCCAGCAACGTGGTGGCAAAGCTTTCCAGGTCCGCCGTCATGGTTTGGTTCTGGATCTGGATGAGCAGCGCCTGGACTTCGATGCTGATCTCGTGCGAGTTCGAGTCGTCCAGTGCTCCCGGGTAGATGTCAATGGTCTCGTTGAGAACGGCAGCGCCTGCCGGTGTATGGGTGACCCCCGGTGTCCCGGCATAGATTGCCGGCGGTTCGTTGTGAATCTTCAGCGTCGTCACATGGTTCGCGGGAAGATGGGCGGGCACCGTCTCGCTGAACGGGCCGACGCGCCAGATTGTGCGGACATTCGACGTTCTGAGCAGATGGTCGCACACCTCTTTCGCTTCCTGTAGTACTTCGTTCTTCTTGGCGTCCAGTTTGAACTGCGCGAGGAAGTCGTCAAAGGGCGTCGGCGACGCAATGGCATCTTCGTCGATGGTGACAAACTGGGGAATGCAGAGCGTCAGTTTCTGGCTGGCCACGGCGCTCCCCGCGCTGTCGCGGACGGTAAAATCGAGCTCCTGCAGCCCCGGCTTCTTGCCGCGAACGATGGTCCGCAGGCTGTTCTGCGCGTCGATGTCCATTGCATCGACATCGGGGCGCGTCCAGCGGTGCGAGCCGCCCGAAGGGGCGTTGTTGATCTGTGCCGCGACTTCAATGACGCCGCTTTTATCATCCCTGGAGGGGAAGAACGCCCTTGAATCGGGGCTGCTCTGCGGGGTCGGCAAAATGATCGCCGTCTTTGTCGAAAATTCCAATTCGGCCGCCGCGTCCTGGGGACGGGCATCGACCTCGATCTGCTCGCCCGACGGACGGTTGACCTTGACGGAAGCTTTATTGTCCCCGGCGCTCTTCGCCAGGTCCTTGACCTCGTCCACAGTCGTGCCCTGCGCCTCTTTCTTCGTCGGTTCACCGACCATGGAGCTGAGCGCGCTGTAGGAGAGGCCGTTCGCCTGCATATCGGAGATCTGGTTTTTCTTCTTGGCGTCGTCGATGGTCTGCAGGGTTTTGCCGATATCTTTTTTCATTGCCGTCTGCTTCTTCAGATCCGCCGCCATGCCCGCCAGGTCGGTAACGCTTTTCGAGGTGGTCTCGAGGGCTTTGATGGCGTTGGCCTGGGTGCCGGCGAGACCGGTCATGTCTTTGAAGGCGTCGCTCTTGCCCAGCAGTTCGAAGGCGGCGCCCAGGCCGGTCGGGTCCGGGGCGTTCGGTGCGGTCTGCATATTGATGATGCTCGACGGGAGATCCTTGACCTGCAGGCTTCCCACGTCCGACTGGCGGCTGTCGGTGGAGACAGGGGCGATCGGCGTCGGCGTCGTTCCGCACGGCTCGTCCTTGAAGCGCCAGTGCCGCGTATCGTCGATCGGTTCGCAGCTGTTGCATTTGCCCATGACGGATTCGGCGTAGACGCCTTTGGTCGGAACGCTGATGCGGAACGGGTCGGGTTTCGTCGCGGTCTTGTAATGGCCGATAAGGTCCTCGACATTCCTGAAGACGGGGTCGAGCCTTTCGCCCGGGACGACCTTGAGCACGAGGTTGTTCCCGACGACGCCCATCACCTTGTTCTCGACGACGCTGGCAACGCTCTTGTTGCCGGAGTTGGGAGCGATGTAGCCGTCGAGCAGGCCGAAGAGGCGGCTGGCATCCAGGCTCGTCCAAATGACCTTGTGCGACAGTTCCAGATGTTCGTTTAGGTGGCTGACCAGCGCCGCGGCGGCTTTGCGGTCCTCTTTGCGCGGGTCTCTCAGTTCCTTGTCCGTCAGCGGTGTATACAGCAGCGCGGCATCGGTCACCACTTCAATCGTGGGATCGAACCAGACGCCGCTGACCTTGACGATGTTGATGATGTCGTTGTTGACGCGGCCGTTTCGGACAATGTAGCTGCTCATATGGTTCGTCCGATAGTGCAGATAGGCCGTGCGCAGGATGATCTTTGACGAGGCGTGCACGGTCGTATTGGCCCGGAAACGGAGGTGCTGGATCTGGCGGCGCGTCACGGTCGGGATCTCCTTGCTGGCGATGTTCACCTGCAGCGCGATCCCTTTGCGGTAGTTCGACATCAGGGTGTAGTCCAGGTCCAGGCGCACTTCGCTGCCGCTCTCGTCGATCCCGTAGATGTCGATGGTATCGATAAATTTGCGTACGATCTCCGGTGCGTAGTCCGCTTCGAAAATGGCGTCTTTTTCCGCTTCGGTCAGCGGGACCTCTTTGTCGTAGGTGAACTTCAGGACGTAGGGATACCAGAAGAACCACTCCTTGAGCTCAACGGTCTCCGTAATGGTTTTCGTCTGCTCCTCGATCTGGCTGATATAGGGGCGTTTCAGTTCGAAAGAGATGGAGAAGTGGCCCGAAAAGTTCTGAATGGTCTCGTCGGCATAGCTCCCCTCCGGCAGGTCCGAGTCGGCGTAGTTGTTCGCCATGCGTTCAATGGCATCAAATCCGCGGCGCAGCTGCGTACCGTAGACCGCCCTTCGGAGCGTGTCTTTCCAGCGCAGGATCTTCGCATGGTCGAAGTCCGACATCGGCAGGGGAACGAAGAGGCACTCCTGCACATCCGCAAGCTCCTGTTCGATGGCGTAGTGCTTCAGCACTTCGAAATACTCCACGGTCATGGCGTGGCAGTGGTTGTTGTTTTTGACGACCTCAGTCTGTACGGTCATCGTCTCGTTCTGGCCGACGGTCTGGACGACCGTGCTGCGCTGGCTGCGGAGCGACGAGGCCGACTGGGAGATGTTGTCCTGCAGGCGGTTCAGCGTGCTGCCGGAGAGGTTCCTGGCCGAATCCTGGTTGGCCGTCGAGCGCGACGAGGCGCCGGAGTGGGAGACCCCGCCGAAGAGGCCGCCGATTCCCCCGACGATCCCGCCGCCTATGCCCGCGCTCGTGCTGCTGGTCTTGTTGGTGGAGCTGGCGCTGATATTCTCCTGGAAACTCGAATTGATGATTTCACTGATGTCCCTGTCGCGGGAGAGGTCCGCCGTGAGCGACTCGGCGACCGTCTGCGCCTCCGTGCGTGATGCACGCTCTTCCCGGTCCCAGTCGATGATGGCGATCTGTTTCTCCTGGCAGGGGGCCAGCGGCAGGCTGTAGAGCAGGTCGCCGAGGGAGTAGCCGTCCGCTTTCCACTTCTGCTTGAAATGGAGGATATGCCCGTGGGCGATCGTCGTGTTCTCGTACACCGTCGGCGTTTCGTCCCAGTCGATGCTTGTCTCCACAGTCAGCTCCCTGCGGCCGGGATGGTTCGAGATATAGGCCGCTTCCAGCGCCTCGATCCGGGTAATGGCCGCGTAGATCTGCCGCTTGAGGGTACTGAGGGCACTCTTGGTGCTGTGGTAGTGTTGGACAAAATAGTCGTCCTCAAGCGAGATCAGAAGGTTGGAACCCGTCGTATAGAAGGTGTGAAAGCGCTCCAGCAGGCTGAGAAAGGCGGAGATGCTGGTCACGTAGGTATCGTAATTGTCGCGGATCGAGAGAATTTCGCCCAGGGTGAAGACCGTCTTGTTGCGGAGGGTCTCCCTGATCTGCTCGAACTGCTGCATAATGCAGAGTATTCCCATTGTATCGGTTTCGCGGGTGGGGCAGGGTTCGAAGGTATAGAACCCCTTCTGGTCCACTTCGGCCAGTTCGGAGACGAGGCGCCTGAAGTAGCCGAGCAGCTCCTCCTGGTCCTGGGACTCCTTGGTCTGGAGATCGATGCTCCCGATCAGTTTTTCGGCACGTTTTTGCATGACGGTGATCAGCCCCGCGTCGACGAAAGGCTGCTTGACCAGTGACTGGAAATCTTTGATGTAGTCGTGTATCTGGTTCGGAATGACATTGCCGGCGAACAGGGTGCTGTTTTCCGCGTCGGCGTAGGTTTTGATGTGCCCCAGCAGGGAGGCGACCGTGGCGCGGTTCAGCGCGTCTTCGGAGGCAAGTGATTCACAGTATGTTTCCGCTTCCCGGGCCCCTTTTTTGCCGCAGTACGCGGCCGCGAGTTCGCGGTGAAGCTCCTGCAGCGCCGTTTTGCGGCGTGCCTGTTCGGCGAGGATTTTCAGCAGGGCGCTGAAATCCAGTTTGTATGAGGTCAGGTTCGCGGAACTGAATTTCAACTGCCCGACGGCGGTTTCCATCTTCAGGTGGTAGACGGGTTCGGTGGTAAACTGGGCCGTGCCGCTGCTGAACGAGCGCATCATGACCGGTTCCGCCACGGCGGTGGGCTGCTCCGTCGTCATCGCCTGCGCCGTCTTCTCGTCGTCGACCGTATAGGCGTTCAGCGAGAGCGTCTTCATGGAACTGTTCATGCGGCTGAAGACGCCGAAAAGCGTCTCCGAAATATCGAGCAGTTCCGTTTTGAGCTTTTTGCTCTCTTTGGCGGTGATCGTCAGCCCTCTGATCTCGGGCTCGGTCGTCCGCACGGTATGATAGAAACTGTACTCCTCGAGGGTGCGGTTCGGGATCGTGAAGTCGACACATTTGCCTCCAAGGTCCTGGGTAAAGGAGGGGTTGCCGATCATTTCGGCCGTCTCCGGAAGCGTCGGCGTGCTCCCGGTGTCTCCGATCCCTTCGGGAAGCGTAGAGAGGTCGGCGACGAGGAGGATGTTTTTGGGGATGATCTGCTTGTTCTCCAGGGTCGAGAGGGTAACGGGGATGGGTGTCTCTTCCAGGCCGGCGACGATGCCGTACGCCTGGGCATAGGCGTCGCTGCCGACGCGGGCGAAGAAACTCCCGTCTTTGTTGGTCCGGACCGAAAAGAGCGGATGGAAGTCTTCGCTCCCCGGGTCGGCGTCAGGGTCGGTCGCCACCATGAGGACGACGGAGAGCCCCGCAGCGCTGCGCTCGCCGGAGATGTCCACCAGCATGCCCGATACAAGCCGGGAATCGTCCGCGACAGGATTGGACCCGCCGAAGGTGATGACCTTGGGGTCGACACCGATTTCCATCGGCTGCGTGTCGTCTTCGGCGCTTGCGTCCGTATTGGAGGCGTTCAGACTGCCGTAACTGTAAATCTGCGAGCCGAGCAGTTCGCCGTCGGGGGCGTAGACCTCCACGGTGACGGATTGGCTGGCCAGCAGCTCCTGTTGGGGCAGGAAGAAACGGAAAGCGCCGTTGGGCTGGACATCGACACGGTCTTTGCTGTAGGTCGAATGGCCGCCGATCTCCTGAATATAGCTTACCTTCAGAAAGTGCCCAAGGTATTGGTCCGTGACGTCGGTGTCACCTGTCGGTTTCAAGATGCCGTTGATACTTACTCTGCTCATGCCGTATCCTTTGTGTTGAACAGTCGGGGGTATCTGACGCTGGTTCAGATAGGGGTTGACGGTGTACTTCCGCGTTTCAGAAAGATCCTTTTTTGTCGACATCCCAATAGTGCGTCAAAAAAACAGTGCATCGCCGGCAGGCATCTATCAAAACGGAACAAAAAAGCTGACCCGCTCAAGGTAACAGCAAAAAACTTAAATAATAATTATTTAACTTAAAATAGATATTTTTTCTTTCTGACAGAGAAAGGGAACGCCGACAGGTGCGTGTCGTTCGGGAAAGATGGAGAACCGTATTTCTTTCGGGGGCGGAGCGCTTATGCGTGAGATGCAAGCAGGGCATAGAGAATGCCCAGACAGAGACAGAGCGGAGAAAAATATTTTGTGTCGTACACTGCAAAATCCGTGGAGGTGATTATTTTAAAAAAACCGACGGCATTGAAGTCGCCGACGGCCCGGAGAATGAAAAGCACCGAGAGTATCCAGCCTGCAGAGACGGTCAATTTCGCGGGAGAAGCATCGAAATGAAGCGAATAGGCCACAAACGCACACGCGAACAACGCAAGCGCGACGACAAAGGTCAGGAGGCCGCCGGGGTTGAAGAGGCGCTTGCCGTCCCTGGTCGGCAGCGCCCTGTTCAGGCCGGCTTCTCCGCCAAAGGCCCAGTAGATATGGAACAGAGCCGTTAAAATCAGCAGCGTGATGGCGGCAAGAACGATAGGCGTCATTTTGGTTTTTTCGGGGCGTTGGATTTTTGCTTCATGACCCGGATGCTTGCCTGCACCAGCTTCGTGACCAGCGCCTTCGGTATGGCTTTGTCCGCCGGGAAGCTGATGATGGATTTGGTCTTCGTGTAATTTTCAAGCTCCTTATGATGCTCTTCCAGTACCGGTGGCCGGACATGCAAGCGGACATGGGGATGCTTGTAGCTGAACCAGGCGAACATGCCATGATAGTCATACCCCTCATAAAGATAACCGGGCATTTCAAAGTAACTGACGGTTTCCGTGGCACCCGGCGCGGCGGTCTCTATGATGCCGCGGATCTCATGCAGGCGGTTGCGCACCTCCTGCGGGTATTTTTCGATGTACGCGTCAATGCCTCCGGGTACGATCTCGGTGGACTTTCGTGCCATAGGATACCTCCAAACGTCTGGGTAAAGTGCTGTTGGCACCCGGGTGCGCCAACACCTGTTCTGATGGTTCCATCATAGTCAAATAGTTCAAACCGGCCAAGATCGCTGAAAAAAAGCTATCCGCTGATGCTCAACACACCATGGGGAAAAAGGGGAGGGAAAAAGAGATGGCGTCAAAAGCCCGGGGGCTTTTGGGCGGGCGGGTTAGAGGCTTACGGCTCGTAGACGGAGACGGCTTTGCGCTCTTTGAAACCGAAGTGGCGCTCGAGGTCGGCATTGTGCAGCAGCACCGGCACGACCATCAGCGACGCGACGACGGCGGCGATGGTACCGAAAATAAGCGCGACGCCCAGTCCGCCGAAGACGGCGTCGCTGGCGAGCAGGGTCGAGGCGAGGATGATCGCCGTCGCCGTCAGGAAGATCGGCTTGGCGCGGGTGGCGGCGGCATAGGCGAGCGCTTCCGTTTTATGCATCCCCTTTTCACTCATCAGCGACTTAGTGAAGTCGATAAGCAGCAGCGAGTTGCGCGAACTGATCCCGATCAGGGCGATGAAGCCGATCAGCGACGTCGCCGTCAGGAAGAAGGTGTCGGCGCTGAAGAGGTCCATGATGAAGTGGCCCACGATAACCCCGATAATGGAGAGGAAGCTCCCCAGCAGGACGATGCCGCTGAGCGTAAAGCTCTTGTAGTAGACGACCATCAGCAAGAATATGAGCACGAGCGCAGCGATGAAGGCCCCGCCCAGGTCCCGGAAGGTGTCGAGGGTGACTTCCATCTCGCCGTCCCAGTGCAGCTCGTAATGGCTCCCCGTATTCCTGTCGGTGAGGGAGAGGTCGAACAGGCCGCTCTTCTCGATATCGTACTGCTCGGAGAGAGTGTCGAGGATCATATGGCGCGCATCCATCAGCGGGTAGACCTGGGAGACCATGTCCGTTTCGGCGACGACGTTGACCATCTGGTGCAGGTCCTTGCTCATGATCATCGGGTTCGCGCGTGTCGGGATGATGTCGACGACCTCGGTGAGCGGTACGAGCAGGCCGTTGCTGTTCATCAGGCGCAGCCCGGAGAGCTTCTGTTCAAGGGCGCGTTTGTCCTTGCGGCTGAAGACCTTCGATTCCGGGCTCAGCGTCAGGAAGATCGGGATCTGCTCGTTGATCGTCTCGCTGTTTTTGACGGCGATGTCCATCCCCTCGAACGCGAGGTAGATGATGTCGTTGACCTGCTTGATGGAAAGGCCCGAGCGGGTAATCTTCGTACTGTTGACCTTGAGGTCGAAACGGTCGTAGAGCTCGTCGGCCATGACGTCGATGTCGACGAGACCCGCCGTCTGGTGGAAGATCGCGGCGACCTTGCCGGCGAGCTCACGGATGCCTTCGGCGTCGCGCCCGTAGATCTCCGCGACGATGGCGGCCAGGGTCGGCGGTCCCGCCGGCGGTTCGACGAACTTGATGTTCGTGCCAGCTACGATGGGCTGGCACGCCTCCTGGATCACCGGGCGGATGCGTTGGACCATCATGTAGGAGGGCTCGTCGCGGTCATGCTTCTTGGTCAGGTTGATAACGATCTCGGAGACGTTCTCCGAATTTTTGAAGTGGCTCCCCTTGATAAGGCCCGCAAAGTCGAGGGGCGAGCCCATGCCGAGGAAGGTCTCCGTGTCGAGCACCTCCTGCTCCTTCTGGATGAAGGAGGTGACGCACTGGCTGACGGCGTCTGTCTGGCGGATGGAGGAGCCGTTGGGAAGATCAACGTAGATGGTAAAGGTGTCGTTGTTCTTGCCCGGCAGCATCTTCGCCTTGACGATCTCGGTCGGCGCGATCATCAGCACGGAGAGGATGAAGGCGACGAGGGTCGCGATCAGGATCATCTTCTTCTGGGTTCTGCTCAGCAGCAGCGCCGTAATGAAGCTTTCGAACTTCTGGAAGATCATTTATGGCCTCCTTCGTGTTTCGCATGGTCGGGACGGTGCATCATCCGCTTGGCGAAGTAGGGGGTAAAGATATAGGCGACGAAGAGCGACGCGATCAGCGCCACCGGAACGTTGGCCGGGATCGGTTTCATAAACTGCCCCATCATGCCGCCGACGAAGGCCATCGGGACCATGGTGAGGATGATGGCGAAGGTGGCGATGTTCGTCGGCGGCCCGATCTCGTCGGTCGCCTCGACGAGCAGGTCGTCCTTGGGCATGTCCGCCGATTCCACCGAGTGGAAGTGCCGGTGGATGTTCTCGATGACGATGATCGCCGCATCGACGAGGAGCCCCAGCGAGAGCAGGAACGCAAAGAGGGTGATCCGGTTGATCGTCTGCCCGGTGATGTAGGCGATAAAGAGGGTGATCGCCAGGATGGCCGGAACGGTAAAGGTGACGATGAGCGATTCACGCCATCCCAGGACGAAGACGAGCAGGATCGCGATAATGACGATGGAGATGATGAGGTGGAAGACCAGCTCGTTGACCGCCTCGTTGGCGCGCTCCCCGTCGTTACGGGTGATGGAGTATTTGATCCCCGCTTTTTCGAGCATAGGCTTAAAGTTTTCAAGGGCCTCTTTGACCTCGTCGGCGATGACGACGGCATTGGTGCCTTTGAGCTTGGAGATCGTCAGGGTGACCTGCTCCTGTGCCGGGGTGAAGGTGTCGCCGTCGCGGACGCTGATGCTGGCGGTACGGAAATTCTGGATGTCATAGCCGTCTTCGACCTTGGCGACGTCGCGCAGGTGAATCGGCGCCCCCATGTACTGGGCGACGATGATGTCCTCGACGTCCTGGACGCTTTCGATGGCGTTCTTGATGCCCATAATGACGATCTCGCCCTCTTTGGTACGGTTCTTGACCGCCGGCACGTTGTAGGCGAGGGCCTGGACCGCCTGGGTGATCTGCCCCAGCGAGAGGTTGTAGCCGGAGAGTTTGTTCAGGTCGACGAGGATGTTGTACTGGTGCTTATGCCCCCCTTTGAGCGCCGTGACGGCGACGTTGGGAAGGCCGTTGATGGCGTGCTGGAGGTTCTTGACCGCATCGTAGAGCCGGGTATCGTCCATCTTGGAGGGATCCTTGGCGTAGAAGGCCACGGAGACGATGGGGATGTCGACGTCGATGTCGAGGGGTTTGATGACCGGCTGCATCGCGTTTTCGGGGAAGATGTCGGCGTTCTGCATGATCTTGTCGTAGACCTTCAGGTTCGAATCCTCTTTCTCTTCGCCGATGTAGAAGGCGGCGTTGACGATGCCGACGTTGTCCATGGCCATTCCCATGATGTGCTCGATGCCGAGCACCTCTTTCATCTTGCGCTCGAGGGGTCGGACGATGACGTTCTCGACCTCTTTGGCCGTGGCGCCGGGCAGGGCGATAATGACAGTAGAACCGCTGACGACCATCTGGGGGTTCTCTTCGCGGGGCATGACCATCAGCGAGATATAGCCGATGGCGAGCAGGGTGATCCCCAGGATCATTGTCAGCGGGCTGTTGATGAAGTAGCGGGCGAGTTTACCTGCGTAGTCCTTGGGCGTATAGGGTTTGTGTGCGTGCATCTGCGCTCCTTACGGGATCGTGACCGTGGCGTACATACCCGGGTAAATCGGGGCTTTTGAGCTCGTTTTGAAGGCGACCTTGACGCGGAAGGTGTGTGTCATCGGGTTGGAACTCGGGATGATGGCGCTGACGGTGCCTGTCGTCAGCAGCCCGACAGAGGGGACCTCGACGGCGACCTTGGTACCGTAGGGGACTTTGGAAAGGTCGCTTTCGGCGACTTCGATGGCGATCTTGAGGTCGCTCAGGTCCGCCAAGACGAAGGCGGGCATCCCCGGCATCGCCATCTCGCCGACTTTGATGTTCTTGGCGATGATGACACCGTCGTTGGGTGCCTTGATCCGCAGGTAGTTGTACTGGTTGTAGACCTCGGAGAGCTGCGCTTTGGCCTGCGCGACCTGTTTTTTGCTGATGTCGACCATGTCCTCCATGTTCTTGGCGGCCAGTTCGAGGTTCTCGACTTCGTACTGGCTGACCATGTTCTTCTCCAGCAGGCGCTTGTAGCGGGCCAGGTTGAGGCGGACGTTGCTCAGCTGGTTCTGGTTCATCTGCAGGGCGAGTTCAGCCTGGGAGATCCCGAGTTCGACCCGTGCCTTGGCCGTGTCGACCTCTTTCGAGTCGATGGTATAGAGCAGCTGCCCTTTTTTGACCCGTTCGCCCTCGGAGGCGCCGACCTCGGTGACGAAGCCCATGTAGCGGCTGGTGATCATCTTCTGGTTGTCCGAGATGACGCTCCCGGCGACGGTGAGGCCGTCGGCATAGAGGGCGGCCGCGGCCAGGATAAAAGAGAGAAGCAGTTTTTTCATTGTGTGACTCCGTTGGCAAGTTTTTCAAGGGCGAAAACCCGTTCGGTCCGTTTGTTCTTCACTTCCAGCAGGGCAAGGACCTTCTCAAGCTGCTGGGACTGTTTGATGACGACGTCGCTCATGGAGGCGAGCTGTTCGCGGTAGCGCGCTTCGTAGCTGGCGTAGATCTCCTTGGCGAGGGCCAGCTCTTTGGAGAGGGCGTCGATCTCGTAATCGAGGGATTTGATCTCGGTATGGATCTTGTCGACCTGCAGGGCGATCCCTTTTTTGGCCAGGTCGATCTGTGTCTTGGTCTTGAGGGCCTCGATACGGGCCTCTTCGTATGCGGCATAGCTGCTGCCGCCGGCGAAGAGGTTCCACTTGAGCTGGACGCCGACGCTGTAGGAGCCTTTGTCCACGGCATAATGCTCAAAGCTGTCGGCGGCGGTCTGGACATCGGCCATCAAGCCGATCATCGGCAGATAGTCCGCAAGGGCGACGTCTTTCATGCTTTCGCGGATCTCCAGGCCCGTCTGGGCACGCTGAACGTCGACGTTGGCGGCGATGACGTCCGCCGTCTCGAGCGGCGGCAGCGGAACGTCGGAACCGGGGAGGGCTATCGCGGTGACGTGCTGGTCGAGGAGGAAACTGAGGTAGTGATAGAGCAGTGCCTCGTTCGCCTCCATCTGGTGGATGGAGCGCGCCACGTTGGATTTTTTCGCCTGGACTTCAAGCAGGTCCGTCTGTTTGGCATACCCCTCCTGGATCATCGACTGCGTCATCGCTTCGAGGGTGCCGATATTGTCATGGATCGTCTTCAGGTTGGCGAGCGCCTCATCGAGCAGACGCATATCGTAGTAGGCCTTGCGGGTCTCGTAGATCTTTTCATTGAGCAGCTTTGTTCTGTCCAGACGTTTGAGACGCTCCATCCCCTCGGCCGCTTCGACGTAGGCGCTGATCTTTCCGCCGACGTAAAGGGGCAGGGTGTACTGCAGTTTGCTCTGGAAGAAGTTGCGGTCGCCGGGGTAGTTCAGTGCTTCCGGCGGCTGGGTATACATGGCGTCGCACGCCGTCAGGTCGCCGCCCTGGCAGGCTGCAAAATTGTTCATGAACTCTTCCGCGCCGAAATCGCCGAAGTTCGCTTCGCGGCCGGTCAGTTTGAAGCCGAAAACATTGCCGGCATCATTGGAACGGGCGATGTTCTGGATAAAATCCAGAGAGCCCCAGTGCTGCCCTCCGGCCCGTGACACGCGTTCGCTCGCGCTCTGTACGTCGTAGGTTGCCGCTTTGATCTCGAGGTTTTGGGCCTTGAGCAGGTCGATGGCCTCGTCCAGGGCCAGGGCGCCGTTTTGGGCCGTCGCAGCGCCGAGGCTGAGTGCCGTTGCGCAGAGCAGGGTCGCCAGTTTCATGATTGCTCTCTCCTTGTGTTGTTGCGAATGTTACAAAAAAGTTATAAAAATTATGAGAGTGAATTATACACCATGCGATCTTAATCATTGTAAACACGTCAGCACACTGCAGCACGGTTTTCTCATTAAGAGCATAGGAAAATCTTATCACAATATTGACAAGCTTTCCACTGAATAGGGGTGTTTACATGCCCGTTACCGCATTTTTACCCTATTTAAGCTACACTTGCAGCATCTTACGGAAACGCCCCTGTGGGCGGTGTATCAGAGGAGTACGGGTGAGTCTCAAAGAGAATATCTCGATGGTCAAGGAAGAGCTGAGCACGGAGGAGCAGTTCTTTGAACAGGCAGTCAAAACGGAGCGGTTCGTCAAGAAGTACAAAAAACCGTTGATCGCGGCAGTGGCGGCAGTGGTGCTCGCCGTCATCGGAACGGCGGCGTACGACGCGTATGCCGGTTCCAAACGCGACGCGGCGAATGCCGCCTACCTGACCCTGCAGTCCGACCCGGCGAATACGGCGGCGAAAGAGACGCTCAAGGCAAACGCGCCGCTGCTCTTTGACGCATGGAAAATGTCCGAAGCGATCAAAAGCGGCGATGTGAAAGCGCTGCAAGCACTGGCGTCATCCCCGGCGTCCGAAGTCGCCGATGTCAGCAGCTATGAAGCGGCGGCGATCACCAAAGACGCCAAGGCGCTGGGCAGCTACAGCTACCGCCAGGGCGGGGTCTACAAAGAGATGGCCCTGATCGATGAAGCCGTGCTCCTGATGCAGGAGGGGAAAACGGATGAGGCGCACCGCCGTCTGCAGATGATCGGGGATCAGTCTCCGCTCGCCGCCCTGGCGGAAGCGCTTTCGCACTACGGCGTGAAATGATCAAGCAGGCCTCTCTCCTTCTCGTCGGCGCGCTGCTGGCCTTTTCGGGCTGCAGCAACAAAGAGTACTACACGCCGGAGCAGACCGTCAACGACTGGCCGGTCTGCAAAACGCCGAACCATTCGGCCGAAGCCATCGTCGGCGAACGCCCGAAGGTAGAGCAGATCCCGACCTGGCCGGCGTGCCGGCGTGCCGGGGTCCAGCTGGTCACGAAAGGGGCCGAGGGCGCTGTCGCGCGCCAAGGCCAGGTCGTCGGGAAAAGCGGCGTCAGCGGCTTCAAGATCCCCGACGGTGAACGTTTCCTCGGGCAGAGCGGCGGCTGGTACCTCTCGACGGGCATCGACGGCAACGTCACGCTGCAGCGCGACGACGCGAACGAGACGGAGCGGCTGGCGCTGGAAAAAACGGTCGCTGCTGCGAGCGTAGAGGGGGACTACCTGGCCGTCCTCTTCTCCAGCAACGATATCGGGATCTACCGTCTCTCCACCGGCAAGAGCTACTACAAGCTGCCGGGCACGCCGGCAACGGCGGTGGATGTCCGCATCGCCAACCCCTATTTCCTCGGGAACCTCGTCATCTTCCCGACCCTTGACGGCCGCCTCGTCGTCGTCAACTACGAGGAGAAGGAGCTGCTCCGCTCGACGGTGGTCAGTACCGAAACCTACTTTGACAACGTCTTCTACTTCAAAGTCATCGGCGACACGATGGTGGCGGCCACCCCGAACCGCCTCTTCAGCCTGAGTGACAAGGAGCGGCGCGAGAAACTCGACCTTCGCGACGTCGTCTTCGACGCTTCGGGGATCTGGGCGGCAACGAAAGAGGGGGAAGTCCTCCACCTCACGCCGGCACTGCAGCCGGTGGCCAAACAGAAGTTCCCCTTTGCACATTTCCTCGGGATGATCGTGGGCAAAGAGAAACTCTACCTGCTCGAAAAAGAGGGCTACCTGATCGTCATGGACAAAGCGATGACGCAGACGGAGGTCTACAGCATCGCACTGGACGATGGGATCAGCTTTACCGGGGAGAAAGCCTTCTACGTGCGCGACAAGATCATTACCGTCGAAGAGTAGCGTCGGCGTGTCCGGTCCGCTCGAAGCCTTTATCGAATACATCACCGTGACAAAGGCCCTGAGCAAGCGGACGGTCGAGGCGTACCGTTCGGACCTCGAACAGCTCGAAACGGCGGCAAAGCGACCGCTGCTCTCCCTGGAAACCGCCGACGTGCTGAAACTGCTCGGCGGGATCGCGAACAAACGCACCCTCAACCGCAAACTCTCCTCGCTCAACGCCTTTTTCGCCTTCTGCCATTCGCGCCGCTTTACGGCGGAGTCGGAACGTTTCGCTCTGGCCAAGATTCCGAAACTGCTGCCGAAGTTCCTCAGTTTCGATGCGATCGAGCGGGGCGTCGCAGCCATCGGTACGGAGAAGTGGACCGACCTCCGGGACCGGGCGCTGATCATGTTCCTCTATGCGACGGGGGTGCGCATTAGCGAAGCGCTGGCCGTCGAGCGGAGCGATTTCGAGGGGGAGTGGCTGCGGGTGCGCCACGGCAAGGGGGAAAAAGAGCGGCTCGTTCCCGTCGCCGAAGCCGCCCGCCGCATGATCGAGCGCTACCTCGATGCAGTGCCTTTTGAGCGCAATCAGCTCTGGCTGAACCACAGGGGACGGGTGCTGAGCCGCGTCTCCGCATACAAGATCACCCAAAAATATCTCGGGGTCTCCCCCCATGTCCTTCGCCACTCCTACGCGACGGCGCTGATCATCGGCGGGGCGGACCTGCGGGTTGTCCAGGAGCTGCTGGGGCACGCCTCGCTGCTGACGACACAGGTCTATACCCATGTGCAGAAACAGAACCTCAAAGAGACGGTGCAGCGCTACCACCCCTACAGCGACGGCTAAAGGTCAAGCTAAAAGTGCGATTCGTCAGCGGACGGGAAAATCGGAATAGCGGTCGGGATAGGGCTCGTTTTCCAGCGTAAAGTGCCACCACTCCTCCCGCAGCGGCCGGAAACCGGCGCGCGTCATGATGCGGCGCAGCAGCAGGCGGTTGGCGCGCTGCTGCGCTGTCACCGCCATGCTCTCAGGCCATGACTCGGGTCCGAAGAAATCGAAGCCGGTGCCCATGTCCAGCTCCTTGCCGCTTTCTCGGTCGACCAGCGTCAGGTCGACCGTGCTGCCGCGCGAGTGCCCCGACCGCGCCGCGATATACCCCTCTTTGAAGAGCACGCTTTTGTCGACACGGGGGTAGTAGGTCGCCTTCATCTTCGTATCGTCGAGATCCTTCGCCCAGCGTACGAAATGGTCGACGGCGCGCTGGGGACGGTAGGCGTCGAAGACCTTGAGGCCGAGGCCGAAGGGGGCAAGGGCGGTTTCCGCCTGCTTCAACGCTCCGGCTGCCGGACGGGTCAGGTAGCAGCGCGGCGCTTCGTACCCGTCAACAGGCCGACCGACAAAGTTGTTGCTTCCGAAATAACGTGCTTCGATGCGGAGGGAGGGAACGGCTTTTTTGAGATCGACGAAGTCGGGCGGAACCATGTCAGAGGCGGTACCGATGGAAAACAGTATCAAAAAGAGCAGGAGGGTACGCATCGCAAAAACCTTTTTCGGGGCATTATAGCACTTCGGAAAAGGTCGGCCTGCTTTAATCATAAATTCTAATATCAAAACGATGTGATTTCCTAAGAACGCGGGGCATAAAATGAAAGCGACCTTTTGCATGAAGGAGACGCGATGACGTACAGACAAAAAAGAAACTGGCATGGGGCCGTCTGCTGTGCTGTCCTGCTGCTGACGGGGCCCTCCCTTTGGGCGGCGGACAAGGCCGACATGCTCGAACAGGGGCGTTACGTCGCGGTGATGATGGGGTGCAACGACTGCCATACGCCCAACTATCTGATGCGCGAGGGGAACGTTCCCGAGAAACTCTGGCTGACGGGGAGTGCGTTTGGATGGCGCGGCCCCTGGGGGACGACCTACCCGACGAACCTGCGCAACCGACTGAGCCAGATGACCGAGGACAAATGGGTGGCGTACGCGAAAAACCTCAAAGCGCGTCCCCCCATGCCCTGGTTCAACCTGAACCAGATGAAAGAGAAGGATTTGCGGGCCTTTTACCGCTATGTGCGGCATCTGGGGGCGGCCGGGGAGGAAGCCCCGGCATACGTTCCGCCGAGTGCGGAACCGCAGCCACCCTACGCGACATTCCCGCCGCCGCCTCCCGCACAATAGGAGTGAATAATTTTTGGAAAGAAATATGCATTATCCCTTGCGGAAAATTATCGGCGATACACTCTGTATCGTCGGTTCCGAAATTCATATGCAAGAGGGTCGTAATGTCTCAGAAAGTGCAAGTCAAAATCGAAGGTCTCCCGGAGGGAGCTGTCAGTGCCGAAACAATGCAGAAAAAGATCATGAAGAACATCGTTGCCGAGATCAAATCTGCCAATATGGACGGGCTGAACCCCTTCGACCTCGATATTGACGCAGGTCTGGATGTCGCCGTTGAGATGACGCCGGGCGCCTGACGTTCGTTAAAACTGCTGCCGCACTCCCGCGGCGGCGGGTACCTGTATGATCGCTTCCGTTATCCTCAAACTGACCGAAACGTGCAATCTCGACTGCACCTACTGTTATATGTTCAATTCCGAAGACAAGACCTACACGCGTGTCCCGAAATTTATGCCCCTCGAGACAGGCCTGAAGGCGCTTGAGCGTATCGCCGATTATCTTGGGGAACATCCCGAGCGGCGTATACGCCTCGTCCTGCACGGCGGTGAGCCGTCGCTGTGGCCGGAAGCATCCATGACCCCTTTCCTGGAGGCGGCCGGTGCGCTGCGGCGGGAGACAAAGCGGCTCAGCATCGGTCTGCAGACGAATCTCTACGACTACGATGCAGCGCTGCTGCAGCGGGTCGCGGCGGCGGGCGGTTCCATCGGGGTAAGCCTGGACGGACCGGCGGCCTATAACGATCAACGACGCGTCACAAAAGGGGGAGGCGGCAGCTACGAGCGGGTCGCGGAGAACCTGAAGCGGCTTGACGCGGACGGGCTGCTCCCCTTTTTCGGCGGAGTCCTGAGCGTGGCGGACCCCGACATCCCGCCCGAAGACTATCTTGCCTGGATCAAGACGCTGCCGAAAAAGCGTGTCAGCGTGCTCTGGCCCATCCACTACAACTACGATGCGCCCCCAACGCATGATTACGGGGCGTGGTACGCCGAGCTTTTCCGGCTGTGGGCAGAGGCGGACGACCCCTCGATTGATATCCGCATCTTCCGCGACGCGATCAAGCGGATGCTGGGCTCTTCGCACCACGGCGACGGCGTCGGGGGCGAAAGGCTCAACAGCGTCATCGTCAACAGCGACGGGCAGTATGAACGCCATGACTACCTGCGCTATTTTGCCGACGGGGCGGTACGGACGGAATTCAACGTCCGCGAGCACGGGCTGGAGACGGCCGCGCAGGACCCGGTCATCCGCCGCTGCACCGATCTGCGCGAAACGCTGCCGCCGGAGTGCGTTGCCTGCGGACACTACGAGGTCTGCGGCGGGGGCTTTGTCGCCAATCGGCTCGGCGGGGAAGGGGTGGATTTTTCGCGCAAATCGGTGATGTGCGGGGATCACCAGCGCTTCTTTGACACGGTCCGTTCCTACATTGGCTGACCGGGGCGGCGGGTCCGTTTCGGTAGTGTATAATGGGTGACGTTCGATTTACGCTCAAAGGAGTCATCATGAAAGCAGTTATGAGTGTTCTGCTGGTTGCCGCCGCATGGCTGCACGCCGGGAATTTTACGCTGACGAGCAGCGACCTTCAGGGACAGCTGACCATGAAGGAGGTCTTTAACGGCTTCGGGTGCAGCGGCGAAAATGTTTCGCCGGCGCTGCAGTGGGCGAATGCGCCCAAGGAGACGAAGAGTTTTGCCGTGACGGTGTATGATCCGGATGCGCCGACGGGCAGCGGCTGGTGGCACTGGGTTGTCTTTAACCTGCCCGCAACGGTGACCTCTCTGCCTTCCGGTGCCGGGAACGGTGCCAAAGGTCTGATGCCCAAAACAGCCGTACAGAGCATGACGAGCTTTGGTCAGGCAGGCTTCGGCGGGGCTTGCCCGCCGGTCGGCGACCGCCCGCACCGCTACGTCTTCACGGTCTACGCCCTCGACGTCGCGGCTCTCGACCTGGACGCCTCGGCGATGCCGGCGTTGGTGGGGTACATGCTCAACGCCCATGCCATTGCAAAGGCGTCGCTGATGGCGTACTACGGCCGCTAGCATGGGACGCGGCGCGCTCCTCGCGTGGACCGTGATCTTTGCCACCGTCCTGCTCTGGTCCGGAATCGCACCGAAAGACCGTCTGACCTGGGTACTGGAAGTGGCCCCCGCGGTTATCGGCTTTGTCGTGCTGGCCGTAACCTACCGCCGTTTTCCCCTGACGCCGCTACTCTACTGGCTGATCCTCGCGCACAGCACTATTTTGATGATCGGCGGCCACTACACCTATGCCGAAGTGCCGTTTTTCGACGGCTTGCTTGAGAGCAGCCGCAACAACTACGACAAGGTCGGCCATTTCGCCCAGGGGTTCGTACCGGCGTTGATCGCGCGGGAAGTGACGATCCGTCTGGATGTGATCCGCGGGGAGGGGTGGCGCTTCTTTTTCATCGTCAGCTTCTGCCTGGGGCTCAGTGCTTTTTACGAACTCATCGAGTGGTGGGTCGCGCTGCTCAGCGAGGAGGCCGCGGACGCGTTCTTAGGGACGCAGGGGTACGTCTGGGATACGCAGTCGGATATGGGGTACGCCCTGTTCGGTGCCCTAGCCGCGCTCCTGCTACTGAGACGGATGCACGACCGGCAGTTGCGACAGTACGTCTCAGCCAAAGGGAAGGAGTGAAGGATGGTCGGCGCGGCACGTCTGCATACACAAGTTTTCAACTCCATTGATGAGCAGATTGCGGTGATCGACCGCAGCGGAACGATTATCGATGTCAATGCCGCCTGGAAAGCCTTCGGAGCGGAAAACGGGATCGTTGAAACGTTTGCTTCTGTCGGCAGTAACTATCTTCAGGTCGTGGAGGCGTCGGTTTTTTCCGGCGATGCCTTGGCCATGGAGGTCTCGGCAGGTATCTTGGATGTTATCAAGGGAAAGCGGGCCGATTTTAGGTACGAGTACCCTTGCCACAGTCCGGAAAAGAAACGCTGGTTCATGATGCATGTCAAGCCGCTGGAGGGAAGCGGAAAAATGCTCTTCGTCATCACACATCACGACATCACACAGCGGCGCCTGGCGGAGGAGCATGCGGCCTTTCTCTCCCGGCATGACCCCCTGACTGGGTTGGCGAACCGCCGGCGCTTCAATGAATTCGTTCAAGAAGCGCTCCAGCGGGGTGCGCGGAACAGCGCTTCCGTGACCCTGCTGGAATTGGATCTGGATAATTTCAAATCGTTCAATGATGCGCTCGGCCATCCCGCGGGGGATGACGGCCTGGTCAAAGTGGCCGGAGTACTGCATGAACATACCCGCAGGGCGGATGACCTGGCGGCGCGCTTGGGCGGGGACGAATTTGCCGTCGTTTTAGGCGGGAACGACATGAAAGTACATCAGGAAACCGCCGCGTCGATTCGAAGGGAAATCGAGGCCCTCGGGCTTGCATTCGATGCCGGAAAACGACGAGTGACGACAAGCATCGGCGGTGTTTCTTTGCTTCCGGGGCACGGAGAAAGGGTTGAGACGCTGCTCGCCGCAGCAGACAGGATGCTTTACCGTGCTAAGGCGCAGGGGCGAAACCGCGTGGTCTTCGAACCGTTGCCGCAATGGTCTTTAGAGGAGTGATGCTGCCCGCCATCGATTCGTGCGCTATAATTGCACTATGAAAATGCTCCACTACGAAGAGACACGCACCATGTTCAAACCCATCATCGACCGCCTTAATGCCAACGGACTCATCTACAAAAATCTTGATGAAGTTCAGCCGAAGGCACTGGGAATCCGCAACCGTATCCGTCTCTTCAGTGCGACGGACCGACAGGGGTATTACACGGCGATTTTCGTGGTCGCCCAGAAGAGCCGGGTCGTGATGAAAGACGTGGAGAAGCTCGACGTCATCCTGCGCAAGCTGGAACTGTACGCGGACCACGCTTTCAAACACCGCGTCTTGATGATCGACGCGCCGCTCTGCTCCAAGGCTAAAGCCGCCTTTAAACAGCAAGGCTGGAAGCTTATTTAATGATACGCTGCAGGAGCGAAGCCCCTGCAACTACGTTGACACTGTGTTTGTGTTGTCCTCGGGCTAAACGCCCTGCGGAATTGCGCTCGCTACATCGGCGGCGGGCCCTTGCGCCCTTGGCGCTTTATTCGCCCCATTAAGTTAAGGTGGAATTTACTAATGCTTTTATGTGATATCGGCAACACCTCTTTCCACTTCTACGACGATAAGCAGGGGCGCGATTACCGGGAGGATGCCGCTGCATTCGATCCCGCCGGCGTGCGGGTTCCCGTCTACTACATCAACGTCAATGCCGCGCTCCAGTCCCGCCTGGACGGGCTGGAGAACTGGACCGATCTGCGTCCCGCGATCGATTGGCACGACTACTACGCGACAATGGGCATCGACAGGGTCGCCGCCTGCGAAGCGGTGGAAGAGGGGGTCATTGTCGATGCCGGCAGCGCCATCACGGTCGACGTCGTGCGCGGAGGGCGTTTTGAGGGGGGATTCATCTACCCGGGGGTGTCGGCGCTCTTGGAGACCTACCGCCGCATCTCTCCGCGCCTGGACAGCTCATTCAATTTTGATATGCAATTGGATAAAATGCCGAAAAATACGCGGGATGCGATCAGTTACGGTGCCCTGGGCCTTTTGGCCAAAGAGGTGTCCGGTTACGGCCTGCCGGTCTACCTCACCGGCGGGGACGCATCTCTGCTCATGCCGCTGTTCAGCACGCCGAACTATGCGCCGCTGTTGCTGTTTTCGGGCATGAAAAAGATCATTCAAAAGGCTGGACTATGTTGACCGTCGCGCTGCCGAAGGGCAGAATCGCCAAAGAGACCCTCGAAATTTTCGAGACGATTTTTGGAGAGACATTTGCTTTCGACGACCGCAAGCTGATTCTCGATACGCCGAACTTCCGTTTTCTGCTGGTACGTAACCAGGACGTGGCGACCTATGTCTACCACCAGGCAGCCGACATCGGCGTCGTGGGGCTTGATACCCTCGAAGAGCAGGGACTCGACGTGATCCGCCTGCTGGACCTCGGCCGCGGCTACTGCCGCGTCGCCATCGGGATGAAGCAGGGCGAGAAGCTTGACCTCACCAAGCCGGAGATCAAGGTCGCGACGAAGATGGTCAACATCACCAAGCGCTACTTCGCCGAGCGCGCCGTTGCCGCCGATGTCATCAAGCTCTACGGCTCCATCGAACTCGCCCCGCTGGTCGGGCTGGCAGATATGATCGTCGATATCGTCGAGACCGGAACGACGATGAAACAAAACGGCCTGGAGGTCGTCGAGGAGATCATGGAGTCGACGACGCACCTGATCGCCAACAAGAACAGCTACTTCGAGAAAAAAGCGGAGATCCTCGACATCTACGAAAAGATCAACAAGGTCGTCAGTGAGTCTTGACCTCTACGCGAAAGCGGAACACCTGCTCGGCATCGAGGAATCGACCGAACGGCTGCACGATCTTTACCTGAATACCCTGCAAAACTACCCGGCAAAATCGCTACTTGATATCGGTTGCGGCCGCGGTGCTTTGATGCAGAAGGCGCAGGAAGCAGGCATGGTCTGTACGGGCATAGACCAGAGCGAAGTGATGGTAAAGGCCGCCGCGGCCAAAGGGCTTAACGTATCGCGCAAGGGGATCTGCGAAGTCGAAGGGAGCTACGACGCCGCCGTCGCCGTTTTCGATGTGCTCAATTTCCTCGACAAGGACGGACTCTTCGTCTTTTTGCAGTGCGTGGCGCAACGGCTCAACCCGGGCGGCATCTTCATCGCCGACATCAATACCCTTCACGGCTTCACGGATGTGGCGGAAGGGACGATGACGAACGAGGACGAGGAGCACTTCCTGGCCGTCGACGCCTATTTCGAAGCCGAGGAGCTGCACACGCAGTTCACCCTCTTTACGAAAACGTCGCCGGAGTGCTATGCCAAGGAACAATCGGAGATCGTGCAGTGGTTCCATCCCCTCAACCGGTTCCGCAACGTCCCGAACCTCAAACTGACCCACTACAAGAATATCTCGCTCTACGATACGAACGACAAGATGCTGCTGGTATTTAAAGCGCTTTAAAACATCCGTTCGTGAAAACGGCGCTGTAATGTTATACTCTGGGCATGAAAAAGCCGGTGCCCGTTTACCTTTTTCTTCTCTTTCTCTTAGCGGCATCCCTGTCGGCACAGGTGGAACCGCCCGCCTTTCCCTCCGTCTTTGACGGTCCCGTTCCCGAATGCAACTGCAGCGCCCTGGTGAATGAGACCAACGTGCGTCGCGCGATCAGTGTGACGGACTGGAAGATGTATCTGCTGGAGGAGCAGGGGTGGTTCGAGAGCAGCATGGAGTACCTCGACGCGTTTCACGCGGACGTGACGCAGAAGGTGCATGTCTTTTCGGCCAATGCGGATCAGCAGTTGTCCAGCTGGGGCGGGCGCGAATCGAAAAAAAAACGCCGCAGGGTCCCCCGGGACGGCAATGCCAGCGAAGGGCTCTCAGACTACTTTAACGAGCTCTTCCATGACGATACCTACTTGTACAGCGGTGAGGAGAGCTACCTGATCCTGCGCGGCGGGGCTGAGTATAACAAGGAGGAGGGGTGGAAGTTCCTCAACAACATCCGCTTCGCGATGAAACTGCCCCATACCCAGGAACAGCTGCAGATCTTTGTCGGCGACCCGCTGGTGGACAAAGACAAGGATGTCATCTCCGAAAACGGCCAGATCAACGAAACGACGGGCGTCGGGGCGCGCTACTTCCTGCCGGATTTTCTCAGAGACGTCAAAGCGAGCGTTTCCGCCGGTTTCCGGGGGTTGACCAACCCTTTCACGCAGGGGCGCATCGAATACCGCATGAACTTCTATGACTGGCTGATCCGGCCGGTGCAGTATGTGGATTACTCCGTCAAGAGATTGTTCTACGAAGAGACCGACCTCTATTTCGACCGCCGTATCTCCAAAGAGGAGCTGGTGCGTCTGCAGCTGCAGCGATCAACCGAGACGGAAAGAGAAGGTATGGCGTACATGACGTCGCTCTCCTATTTCAATACGGTGCGCTTTGGCACCGGGTTCAGGACCTTTGTGTCAGCGTCGGGCCGGACGGTGGTTGACAACCCCCAGAGCGCCGACACGAACGTCACCACAGTCGATATGACCCCGGGCATCTACCGGTACAGCATCGGTCTCGGCTGGAAACAGGCGTTCGCGCGTCGATGGATCTTTTACGAGGTCATCCCCCGTATTGACTACGACATGCAGTACAACTGGCGGCCGAATTACGTCTGCCAGTTCTGGCTGGAGCTCTATTTCGGCGATACCTGAGCCAGCAGTTTTTTCATCAGTTCGATGTGGTAGCTCTCCTGGAAGTTGATGAAGTCGAAAAAGGCGGAGAGCTCCTCATCCCTGACCGCTTCGGCGAGGGAGCGGCACTGCTCTTTGGCATTCTCCTCCTCGGCGATGCCGTTGCGGATAAAGGCATCGAGATCGTTGATCTTGTAGGTCCGTTCATCCAGGGGACGGGGCAGGGCGAGGATCCCCATCTGCGCCATCATGTTCCCGAAGGACTTCAAGTGGAACTGCGACTCGTCGATCAGGTCCTGGTAGATGTCTCGCTCGAGCAGGTTGCCGCTTTCGTTCTGCATATAGGCGTAGATGAGGATCAGCTCGTACTCTTTGTAGGACTCCTCGAACAAAAAGAGGGTCAGCGCGTCGGTCTGGGGTTGGTCGAGGGATTTTCCCGGCAGGGTGCGGTGGCGGTCGAAGGCGGTGACGGGGGCATCGGCTCCGGGGCGGCAGCGCAGGGCCTCCAGCCTTGCGATGAGGTATTCGTCGTCGGTGATCATCCGCGCCGAGAGCGCCGAATCAGGATAGAAGGCCATGGTGGCCTTGACGGTGCCGATGAGTGCCTGTAGGGCTTCGGAATTGTTGGCGGGCTGGCCGAGGTCGACGTCGCGGTCATAGGTGTATGCGGTTCCCTTTTCCGCCAGGGCGCGCGCGATCCAGCGCATATGCCGGAAGGCGATCTGGGCATGGTCGTAGAGCTTGGACTTTACCGCGTCGTCTTCGAGCATGAAGGAGGTGAAGAGGATGTTCAGCCAGAGGGCGTGTTTATGTTTGAAAACGTCCGGTGTCACTTCGTCTCCTCCGTGGCGCAGCTGCTGGCGATCGGGAGCCGGTGCAGCTCCTCCTCCCCGCCCTGCGTCCGGTGTGCCAGGTTCTGCAGGGCGGCATTGAAGGCCGTCAGGACGAGCTCCGAGCAGGCCCGCTGCTTTTCGGGGGCGTCGGCGACCTTCTCCTCCATCTTGTGCATAATAGTCGTGGCTTCGTCGATGCCCGCGCCTTTGACCATTTCGGTAAAGACGGAACCGAGCACGACCGTGTCCTGACAGCCGTTGGTCGCAAAGGCGATCTCGTTGACCGCAGCGGTGTCTTTGCCCAGGTAGAGGATGACATACTCGCCGCTTCGCTCGTCGTAGCCTATGCCGACCCCGCCCGGGTCATCCAGTTTGCCGTAGTTTTTCGGCGCCATCATATGTTCGATGATCTCGTCGCTCAGTTCCATTTCCACCCCCTCCGTGTACTTCTTGTGATATTATTCTAACCTTAATATGCTTGAAGGAGCGCACTGCGCGCTGCTTCTGCGAAGGAGATGCACTGAGTCGCCGCAAACCCATCAAAGATAACGGTTTTACCGCCGAAGATTTTCTTGTCACGACCCCCGAAGAGATGCAGCGCCGCGGCTGGGAACAGCTCGACGTCATCCTCGTTAGCGGGGACGCCTATATCGATTCGCCCTTTATCGGCGTGGCGATGGTGGGGCGCATTCTCGAGCGTGAGGGGTACCGGGTCGGTATTATCGGCCAGCCCGACATTGAGAGCGCCGGGGACATCACCCGGCTCGGTGAGCCCCGGCTCTTCTGGGGGGTGAGCGGCGGGAGCGTCGACTCGATGGTCTCCAACTACACAGCGACAAAGAAGTTCCGCAACAGCGATGACTACACCCCCGGCGGCAAGAACAACAAACGCCCGGACCGTGCAACCCTGGTCTATACGAACCTGATCCGTCGCCATTTCAAAAACACGGTCCCGATCGTGCTCGGCGGGATCGAAGCGAGCCTGCGCCGTATCACCCACTACGACTACTGGAGCAACAAGCTGCGCAAACCGATCCTCTTTGACGCCAAGGCGGACTACCTGATCTACGGGATGGGGGAGATCGCGTTGCTAGACCTGACGCATGCCCTGGAAAAGGGCGAGGACCCGACGACGGTACGCGGGGTCTGTTACATCTCCAAAACCCCGGAGCCCGATTACATTCAGCTCCCTTCCCACGCCGAGTGTCTGAAGGAGAAAGAGCGCTACATCGACATGTTCCAGTACTTCTACGACAACAACGACCCCATCTCCGCCAAGGGCCTCTGCGAGGAGGTCGACGGCCGCTACCTTATCCAGAACCCGCCCTGCGACTACCTCAGCGAGCCGGAGATGGACGGCCTCTCCGCCATGCCCTTTACGCGGGAACTCCACCCCTACCACAGGCAAGCGGGTGAGGTGAAATGCCTGGAGACGATCAAATTCTCCATCATGACCCACCAGGGGTGCTGGGGCGAATGCAACTTCTGCGCCATCGGCGTACACCAGGGGCGTACCATCCGTACCCGCTCGGAGGCCTCCATCGTCGGCGAGGCAAAGGCTTTTACCGAGTACAACGATTTCAAGGGGATCATCTCCGACGTCGGAGGGCCGACGGCGAACATGTACGGCTACGAGTGCAACAAAAAGCTCAAACTCGGCACCTGCGACCATCAGCGCTGCGTCGATTCGCGCCACCTCTGCTCCTCCATGAAGGTAGACCATTCGCGCAACATCAATCTGCTGCGCCAGGTGCGGGCGGTGCCGGGGATCAAAAAGGCCTTTGTCGCTTCAGGCATCCGCTACGACCTGATCAACGAGGATAAACAACACGGCTACGACTACCTGAAAGAGCTGGTACGCCACCATATTTCCGGGCAGATGAAGGTGGCTCCGGAGCACACACAGCAGCACGTTCTCGACCTGATGGGCAAGCCGGGCAAGCAGACGCTGATCGATTTTAAAAAGCTTTATGATAAACTAAACGCAGATGAGGGAAAAAAGCAGTTTTTGACGTACTATCTTATTGCAGCACACCCGGGCTGTACGGAAGCGGACATGCACGAGCTGAAGCGCTTCACGTCCGAAGAGCTCAAGATGAATCCGGAACAGGCGCAGGTATTCACGCCGACGCCGGGGACGTGGTCATCGGTGATGTATTACACGGAGATGGATCCGGAGACCCGGAAAAAGATCTTTGTCGAAAAAGATACGCGCCGCAAAGAGAAGCAAAAAGAGATCGTCGTTAAAAAACAGCAGTTCAGGAGCGGTTTCGCCAGTTAAAGGAGCAGACAATTGGCACTGTTTGGAAAGCTATTTAAGAAAAAAGAGCCCTCGAGGCCGGAAGTCGTCCCGGTCGAAGAGGTCGAATTGCAAGACGCCCCGTTCAACCTCAACGATACGTTGCGCGATGTCGCGAATATTCTCTCTCTTGATGCGCAGGAGAAGCGCATCTCCATCGTTTACCGGATGAAAAAGAATGTCCCTTCCGCCGTTATCGGAGACCGCTACAAGCTCTCCCGTCTGCTGAGCGACATCATCGGGAATGCGATCGATTTCACCGATAAGCGCGAAGACGTCGTTGTCCAGATCAGTCGGAACGAAAGCAATGACGAGGCGCTGGAGCTCCATTTTGAGGTGATCGATTACGGGGTCGGGATGGACGAGACGGTCGTCGAAGAGATCCTGATGCCGATGCTCACCAGCGACACCCCGGCGGCGGCGTTCGAGATCCGCGGCAGCGGGCTGCAGCGCGCCCGCGACATTGTGCACGCAATGCAGGGCAGCATCCGTCTGAGCAGCCGGCCGAAGAAAGGGACGCGGGTCAATTTCCATCTGCTCCTTTCCGCCGAAAACCTCAAGGAAAAACGCCACTACCGTCTGCCGAACAAAGAAGGCGTCGGGCGCAAGACCCTGGTCGTCGACAACGATATCGGCAGTGCGAAGGCCGTGGTGCCGATGCTGGAGTACTTCCGTCACGACGTGAGCGTCGGTAACGTGGCAGACCTGGCTTTCATGGAGTCGTACGATATTGTTATGGTCTCCTCCGAATACTGGAGCGACGAGCTCTATGCGGATATCCAGAAGCTGGGGGAGGCGTGTCCGAAGATCGTGATGATCGAAAGCATGATCAACCACCAGGAGGTGGAGGAGCGCGCCCTCGAGTACGTCGACTGGCTCATCTATAAACCCTTCACCCAGCAGTTCGTTTTTGAAATGCTGGTGGCGCTCTATTCCGATGCGCTCAGCACGGCTCCGGAAGAGTCGGAGGCCGCGGCGCCGGAAGCACCTGCCGTCGAAGAGGCCATTAAGGAAGAAGCGCTCCCCGAGCCGCATATTCCGGAAGAGGTCGCTCCCGCAGCGGACACGGCAAAAGCGAAAGCCGTTTCGGCGGTGGAGGCCTTCCTCAACGGGACGGTCATGGCCGGCGAGCAGAATGAGCGCAGCGTCTATTGCAAATCTGCCCACCAGTTCTTCGTGGCGGCGGACGGATTGGCCCACTGCGGCAATGACTATACGGCCTTTGTCGAGAAACTCAAAGAGGCGATCTGGAAGTATGTCAAGGCCGACCGCGTGATCATGGGGATGATCGGCCAGGGACAGCTTGGGGAGGCGGCGGAGTACTGCGTCAAGATGAAGCAGCCCCTCGCCGAACTCGGTGTGTATAAACTCGCCTGCCTTGCGGATCTGCTTGAAACGGCGTGCCGGGAGCGGAATGCGGAGGAGATAGAGGCATTGACGAATGCCATCGGATTTATTCTCAAACAGACGATTTCGTCCCTCGATCAGTTCATCGAACAGTCGAAATACAAAATCCGTTAGGGGGTGGCGGATGCAAAATTATAAACTGATCATAACAGCGCTTGTCGCCGTGGCGTCATTGGCATTGATGGCGGCGGAACCCTACATGAACATTGTCGTTGCCGCGGGTAACAGCAAAGCGGAGATGGATATCTATGTCCATACGCTGAAACGGAAATTCGCGGCCGATCCCGCCATTGCCGAAGCACAGGCCAATGAACATTTCGAGGTTGTCAGCCGACGGTCGGGGCGTCACTACATCACCAGCGTCGAGCCGCTCCGCGACAGCGAGGTCGTCTCCAAGGTGCTGGAAAAGGTACAGCGCTATTTCCCGGACGCCTATGTCTACACCCACCGCGGCGATGAAGTGCCTGCAGCCGAACCCGAGCCGAAGGTGGAGGTGAAAACGGTCTATGTTCCCGCCGAACCGGAGATCAAAACCGTCTATATCCCGGCCGAACCGGAGGTCAAGACCATCTATGTCGACAGGCCTTCGAAGGGGATCCCCTCCGAAAAGATTCTGATCGCGCTGATGATCCTCGGAGCGCTCTTGCTGCTGCTAATCCTCTTCGCCCTCTATCAGAAACAGAAGCTGTCAAAAATAAGCCGCGTGCTCAAAAAAGAGCATGAAGAGCTCGAGCAGATGCTCGAACACCAAGAAGACATCATGGTCAACGTCGGCGAGAAGATCCGGCAGCCGGCCAAGGAGATCAGCACCAGCAGCGAGAAGATCCTGCAGACGCAGCTCGACCCGGAACAGAGCCGTGAACTGGAGAAGATCAAGCATTCCGACGAACTGCTCCTGGACATCACGAATGACCTGATCGACTTCCTGAACCTCAAGTCCGACAAGGTCAAGCTGCGGCATGAACTGTTCAATATCAACAACGTCCTCGACGAGATGGCGGGGACGGTCAGTAGCCGAGCACGGGGCCGCGGGGTCGAATTCATCTTCGACATCGAGAAGGGCGTACCGGCCAAGTTTATCGGGGATTCGCTGCGCCTGGGGCAGGTGCTCACCAACCTGATGAGCAATGCCATGAAGTTCACCGAAGCCGGGGAAGTAAAGCTCCATATCCGGCGTCTGCCGGACAAGGGCGGGAAGGTGATGCTGGAGTTTATCATCTCCGACACGGGCATCGGTATTGACCCGAAACGTTTCAACGATATCTTTGAACCCTTCTCTTCGGCCAACGATCTGAAAGAGACGGGACTGGGGCTCTACATCTCCCGTGCGCTGATCGAGATGATGGGCGGTGCCATCGAGATCAAAAGCGTCATAAGCAAAGGGAGCGATTTCATTCTGACAATCCCGCTGGAAGTGCCGGACGTCAACGAAAAACGCCACTACCGTCTCCCGGCCAAGGCCTTCACGGGGCACAGCTTCGTGATCGTCGAGGTGCAGCCGACGGCGGCGGATGCGCTCAAAAAGATGCTGGAGTACTTCAAAAACGACGTTAGCGTCCGATCGCTGGGGGCGATCCGCAACAAGAGCGATATCCTCTTCGAAAGCGAGGTCGTCATTATCGCCGAAGATGCCTTTACGCCGGACGTACAGGCCCTGATAAAGCGGGTCAAGAGCGAAACGGACAACAAGGTCGTCCTGGCGGGGAGCATGATGAACGAGCCCCACGACGTCTCAGCGCTTAAATCGATGATCGATGCGCGGATCATGAAACCGCTGAACCTGCAGCGTATCTACGACCTGATCGTCGACCTTTTCGAAGACAGTATCAAAGAGGTCGATACCGAGGGCGTGACGCCGCGGCACACGTCGCCCAAAGCGATCACGGAGCAGCACTATGAGGATGTCCCGGAAACGCCGAACATCACGAAGCAGAGCTTCAGTGCCTTCGCGGGGGCGTCGGTCCTGATCGTCGAAGACAACCTGATCAACCAGAAGGTACTGCTGAGCCTCTTCAACGGCAGCGGCATCAGGGTGACCATGGCCGGCGACGGCGTCGAAGCCCTTGAAGCGGTGCAGGACCCGAAAAACCGTTTCGACCTCGTGCTGATGGATATCAACATGCCGGTCATGGACGGCTACGAAGCGACGCGCCACATCCGTTCGGACGCGCAGTACGACGATATGCCGATCGTCTCGCTGACCGGTCTGGGGCTGCCCGAGGAGATCGCGAAGATGTACGCGCTCGGGATGAACGCGCACCTGACCAAACCGGTACAGGTGGGGCGGCTCTATACGGTGTTCAGCCGCTTCGTCAAGACGGCGGCCCCGGCAGCCAAGACGCCGGCCCGCACGGCAACGTCGCCGCTGAAGGGAACCGCGTTCGCCAATACGGAGGTCCTTGCGGCCAGGGACGGCCTCATGCGCGCCAGCGGCGATGCGGAGCTCTACGGCGAGATCCTCGAGGAGTATGTCACGCTGTACGCCAGCGCGGACCAGACGCTGGAGGTCTTTATTAAGACGGGGAACTTTGATGCCGCCAAGAAACTGGCGCACGACATCAAAGGCGTCAGCGCCAATATCGGCGCGACCCACATGGTACAGGTCTGCGAGGCCCTCAATGTCGGCTTGTCGCGGAACCTGGAGAACAGCAAACTGCTCGCGCTCAAAAGCGATTTCGACCGCCACCTGCATGATGTATTGAAAGAGGCGAGAAAGTACCTGCCGTAACGGCGGATTTAGTAATCATTCCCTACAATTACCGCATGAGAATAGATAAATTTCTGAATGCGGTCAACATCACGAAGCGCCGCACCGTGGCGCAGGATATGCTTGCCAACGGGGTCGTCAGCATCAACGGCCAGAGCGTCAAGGCGAGCAAGAACGTCGCGGTGGGGGACATTGTTGCCATCGCCTACCTCAAGGGGGAGAAGCGCTACGAAGTGCTGCAGATCCCGACGACGAAATCCACACCCAAATCGATGCAAAGCGAATACGTAAAGGAACTGAATTGACCTACAGCGAAGCCAAAGCCGCGTTTGAACGCCTTTTCCGGCATGAGATGGACGATGCGCAGATGCGCGACTTCCTGCTCTCGATGAAACTGGATGAAACGATGCCGGTCGAGGCGCTGGCCGCCGCGGCATCCGTGATGCGCGCCAACGCCATCGCGCTGCCCGTGGACGAAACGCTGCGCCCGGAGTTGATCGACATCGTCGGCACGGGGGGCGACAAGATCGGCAGTTTCAATATCTCCTCGACGGTGGCGATCCTCTGCGCCTCGATGGGTTCCTACGTCGCCAAGCACGGCAGCCGCTCCGTCACCTCGAAATCGGGCAGTGCCGATATGTTCGAAGCCCTGGGGGTCAGGCTCGATCTTGGCATCGAACAGACCGCGCGCCTGCTCGAGGAGACGGGCTTTACTTTCATGTTCGCCCAGAACCACCACCCGGCGATGAAGTTCATCATGCCGGTGCGCAAAAGCATCCCCGAAAAGACGATTTTCAACGTTCTCGGCCCGCTGACCAATCCTGCCGGCGTCGGGAAGATCATGCTCGGCGTCTTCGATAGAAGCTTCGTGCCGAAAATTGCGGAAGCACTGAAGATCAACGACGTGACGTCGGCGATCGTCGTCAGTTCGAAGGAGCGGATGGACGAGATCAGCATCTCCGACATCACCTACGCTGCCCGTGTGGATGAGAAGGGGATCACCGAGTACGAGATCGATCCCGCCCTCTACGGCATTCCGCGTCAGCCCCTTGAGGCGATCGTCGGCGGTGACGCGGATGCGAATGCCGCGATTTTGAGGAATATCTTTGAAAACCGTGCGACGGACGCACAGCGCGATATTGTCCGCATCAACGCGGCCAACGCCTTCATCGTCGACGGGAAGGCGCGGGATATCCAGGAGGGGCTTGAGATGGCCGACGAGGGGCTGCAGAGCGGACGGGCAAAGGCCAAGCTGGCGCAGATCATCGAGGTCTCCGCAAAACTGTGAGACAGCTCAAATGCGGCAAGGAGGACCTGGACCGGGTGGTCGGCGCCATGATGGACGCGCTGCCGCGGGGCGGCGTCGTGATCTTGCAGGGCGACCTCGCCAGCGGCAAGACGACGCTGACCCAGGCCGCGGCGCGCCATCTCGATATTGACGAACCGGTCACCTCGCCGACCTTTTCGCTGCAGCAGTGCTACGGCGACCAGATGTTCCACTACGACATCTACAACCACGGCATCGAGCATTTCCTCGCCCTGGGGCTCCTTGAAGAGTTGGAAAAACCGGGCTATCATTTCATCGAATGGGGTGACGAAACCCTTATAGAGATGCTGAAGATGGCGGAGATCCCCGCCGTTGTCATTGAAATCGAAAAGTGCGCTCCCGACGCACGCTGTTACAAGGTCTACCATGCATAAACTGAGCGCCCAGGAGTTGGTCAAGACGATCAAACAGACCGAAATCGTCCGCGGAGTCTCTTTGGAGGTCAACACCGGAGAGGTCGTCGGCCTGCTCGGGCCCAACGGGGCGGGCAAAACCACGACTTTCTATATGATCTGCGGCCTTGTCGAAGCGACGGGCGGCGAAGTCTTTATCGACGAGAAAAACATCTCGAGCTATCCGATGCATGCCCGGGCCCGGTCGGGCATCGGCTATCTGCCGCAGGAAGCCTCCATCTTCAAGGACCTCACGGTCGAAGAGAACCTGATGGTCGCGGCGCAGGCGGTGATCAAGAACAAGAAGGAACAGCGCGAGCGTATCGATGAGATGCTTGATATCTTCAACATCGAACCGATCCGCTACCGCAAGGGGATCAGCCTCTCGGGCGGGGAGCGCCGCCGCGCCGAGATTGCCCGCGCTCTCGTCGCCCGTCCCCGCTTCTTATTGCTCGACGAACCCTTCGCCGGGGTCGACCCGCTGGCGGTCCTGGATATCCAGAAGGTCGTCGAGCAGCTCGTCAAACACGACATCGGCGTGCTGATCACCGACCATAACGTCCGCGAGACCCTCGACGTCTGCGACCGTGCCTACGTCATCAAGAGCGGGACGCTCCTCGCGTCGGGTACAAGCGCCGAGATTATGGTCAACGAAGATGTCCGGCGGCATTACCTTGGCGAGTCATTTAAATTTTAATATCGCCGGTGCGCCGGCCCTTCAGACCACGTTAAGCCCCTGGGGGGACTCCCTTCGGGAGGCACACGGGTGATGCGCACATCTCTTCCTTCTCCATGAACGAACAGGATTTAAAAACACTTCTGGATGCAGAGATGCGGCAGCGCAACCATGCGCTGGAGATCTCCTACGAGCGTCCCGATCCCATCCTTGTCGCACGGCGTTACCAGGAGCCCTACAGTGCACTCGTATGCGCGCTTTTCGCCTACGGACGTGCCGATCTGATCGTTCGATTCCTCGACCATCTCGATTTCAGTTTGCTGGATGCGGAGGAAGCCGTGATCCGCCGGGCATTCGAGGGGCAATACTACCGTTTCCAGAACCGTACGGACATCATCGAATTCTTTATCACCCTGCGGCGTCTGAAGCTCGAAGGCGATATCGAAGCGCTGTTCACGGAGGCGTACCGGCCCAACCGTTCCGTGATTGAGGGCGTGAATGCCGTGATAGCGAAGATGCAGGCGCTCAACGGTTATGAGAGCCGCGGATACCGATTTCTCATCGGGCGCGAAGTAACGAAGTACAAAGGGGGCGCGCCGATGAAGCGGTGGCTGATGTTCCTGCGCTGGATGGTCCGCAGCGACGCCATCGATTTTGGGCTCTGGCAAGGCGTCGGCACATCCGATCTGCTAATGCCCCTCGATACCCATACGTTCAACGTGTCGCACCGACTGGGACTTCTGAAGCGAAAGAACTACGACCTTCAGGCCGTGGCGGAGCTGACGGAGACCCTCAAACGTTTCGATCCGGATGACCCCGTGAAGTATGACTTCGCCCTCTACCGCCTCGGCCAGGAGAAACAGTACAGACCTTCCGGCAATTAATTTCTATAGTATGTTTATTTATGTTTTTATAAAATTTATTGTGTTTCATATATTTTAAGCTCATAAGAGTACAATGCTGCGTATCCGGACGACAAAGGGAACGCATATGAAACGGAACGACACAGTGGCCCTGCCACTCCTTACCGCCTGCGTGTTCATGCCAAACCTCCCGCTGCTGCACGCCGATGATCTGCTCTGGGCAGAGGGGGCAAAAGCGATCGAAAGCATGGCAAAAGGGTTCGGCAGCGCGACGCTTAAAACGAGCAGTAACGGGGCCCCCTACATTATCGGGCGCATTGACGGGACGAAGTATGGCATCTACTTTTACGGGTGCGAGGAGGACGGCTCGGCGTGCAAAAGTATTCAATTCACAGTAGGGTGGAGCGAAGCGCAGATGACGATGGAAACGATCAACCGGTGGAACCGGGATACACGTTTCGGAAAGGCCTATCTCGACGAAGAGGGTGACCCGTGTCTGGAGATGGACGTCAACCTGGATTACGGCGTGACGCCACGCAACGTCGAAGACTCTTTTGACCTCTGGACGCGTGCACTCAAAAGTTTTAAAACGGATTACCTGGACTAGGAGAGGTACTTTCGTCGGGAAAAGAGAAGGAGGCCTCTGTCGGCAGAGCGCGAACCGTCTGCGCGCTCCGTGCGTCGACGGGCCGTTGGCGTGAGGCCGCCGCTTTGTTGCGGCGGAGAGGGGATCAGGCCGCTTTCTTGACCGCTTTTTTAGCCGCTTTCTTGGCGACTTTGATCTTTGCCGGTTTATCCTTCAGGACGATCTTTGTCACTTTTTTCGCGACTTTTTTCATTGCCTTTTTCTTCAGCACTTTTTTCGCCACTGCTTTCTTGGCCGCCTTTTTCGCCACTTTCGCTACCGCTTTTTTCTTCAGGACCTTTGCCATTTTTTGCTCCCTTTGGATTGTTTTTACTACTAAATTTAGTAATAAATTATTACCATAATACATTTTTTATATTATCATGTCAATAGAGCATAGCGAAAGGAAAGACTATAATTCGGGATCGAAAGGACGCAAGATGACGTTTATAGAGTTCAAAAAACTGCTGCTGGATGCGGAGATCACGCTGCCGAAATTCAGCAAGCTGATCAAAGTGAGCGAAAAGAACCTGCAGTCGTACAAGAAGAAGGGCGAAGTGCCCAATACGATCGCCGTCATCGCCGCCTGTTTCGCCGAGATGAAAAAAAGCGGGATGGCGTATGTGCCCGTGGTGGAGGCTTTGGAACTGAAGGCCAAAACAAAGAAGGGGGCGGGGTTCGCCAAGAAGAAAAAATCGGATGCATCGGAAGCGGCGGAAAAGACGGAGTGAACCGTGCCGCACGGCGGGGAAGGGGGCTTTTACCGAAGGGGCAGGAGAAAGTGTTATAATTCCCGAAAAAAAGGAACGATATGGAGTGCGAATTCCCGACGGTAAACGCCAACAGCGATGAGATCAAGGCGATGTTCGAAGCGACCAAGACGATCGCCGTTCTCGGGCTCTCCCCCGATGAGAGCAAGGACAGCCACCGTGTAGCGAAATACCTCAAAGAGGCGGGCTATAAGATCGTTCCTGTCTACCCCAAAGAGGAGAAGATCCTCGGCGAAAAGGTCTACCGCTCCCTGGCTGAGATCCCATTCGAGGTCGATATGGTCGACATCTTTCGCAAGCCGGCGGCCCTGGATGCCGTCGCGGACGCCTGCATCGCGCGCGGCGATGTGAAGTTCTTCTGGGCCCAGAAGGGGATCGTCAATAACGCGGCTGCCGAAAAAGCGGAAAAGGCGGGGATGAAAGTCGTTCAGAACCACTGCACGATGGTCGAACACCGCCATCTTTTGGGATAGTACCGTTGTTCCCTTTCAGCAAGATCGAACAGGCCGCCGAACGCATCGGCGGCGTCGTGACGAAGACCCCCTACGCCTTTGCGCCCTATCTCAGTGAAATGAGCGGCTGCGAGGTCTACCTCAAGAAGGAGAACCTCCAGATTACGGGTGCGTTCAAGATCCGGGGTGCCTACAACAAGATCGCGTCGCTCAGCGACGCGGAACGCGCGCGCGGTGTGGTGGCGGCGAGTGCGGGCAACCATGCCCAGGGAGTGGCGTACTCCGCGTCGCAGTTCGGGATCCGTGCCGTCATCGTGATGCCCGAATCGACGCCGCTGACCAAGGTGGACGGTGTGCGCCATTTCGGGGCGGAAGTCATCCTGCACGGCAACAACTACGACGAGGCCTACGCCCATGCCGTCGCTTACGGTACGGAGCACGGGCTGGAGTTCGTCCACCCCTTCGAGGATGACGAAGTCATTGCCGGACAGGGGACGCTGGGGCTGGAACTGCTGGCGGCGGGCGAACGTCCCGACGCGGTGGTCGTCCCCGTCGGCGGCGGCGGACTTATCAGCGGCGTTGCCGCCGCGGTGAAGCAGATTGATCCCTCCATCGAGGTGATCGGCGTCAGCGCGACCGGCGCACCGGCGATGCGCCAATCCTTTGAAGCGAAGCGGCCGATCGACACGACCTCGGTCCGTACCATCGCCGACGGGATCGCGGTGCGCGACACCTCGCCGAAGACCCTGGCATACATCCTGGAGAGCGTCGACCGTTTTATCGGCGTCGACGACGAAGAGATCGCCAACGCGATCCTCTTTCTGCTGGAAAAGCAGAAGCTCTCGGTCGAAGGGGCCGGTGCCGTCGGCGTTGCGGCGCTGCTGCACAAAAAACTGCCGCACCTCGTTGGTAAAAGGGTCGCCGTCGTGCTTTCGGGCGGGAACGTGGACGTCACGCTGCTCTCCGTTATTATCGAGAAGGGTCTGCTCAAATCGTTCCGGAAAATGAAACTGACCGTTACTCTTGTCGACCGCCCTGGGTCGCTGATGCAGCTGACGGAACTGCTCAAATCCCTCAACGCGAACATCGTGCATATCGCCTACGACCGCACCTCGACGGATCTTGACTACGGGGATGCCAACGTAACGATCCACCTGGAGACGAAGGGCGAGGCGCATCAGAACGAGATTCGCGACCTCCTTCACCACCACGGCTATCTCAGCCAGGAAGGGCACTGACCTCTATGGCCAAAGTCGTTGCGATCGATCTGGGGTCGAACACCTGCCGCGCCATCGAATACGATTGTGCGACGGGCACCTTCGGCCGCGAATGCGAACGGATCGTCAAGACCGCAGACCGAATGCACGAGACAGGCCGTATAGACGAGGGCGCGGTCGAGCGGGTGATCGAAGCGCTCAAAGAGGCGGACGCACTGTTCGACCTGAAGAAGACACCCTACCACGCCGTCACGACCGCGGCCATGCGCATGGCGCAGAACAGTGACGAAGTACTTGCGCGGATTGCCGGGGAGACGGGGGTGCGGTTCGAGGTGATCGATGCCGACCGGGAGGCGTTTTACGCCCTGACGGCGGCCCGCGCGCGCCTGGCGGAACTCGGGATGTCGTCGGAATCGCTCTGCATGATCGACATCGGCGGCGGCTCGACGGAGGTGATCTTCCATCAAAACGGCGAGACGGTCTCAAAGAGTTTTCCCATCGGCATCGTGACGGTGGCCCAGCAGTGCGAAGACCCCGCGGAGATCAGGACCTTTGTGCAGCTTCAACTGCTGCGTGAGGTGTACATTTTTGTGGATACCTACATCATTACCAAGGGACGCCCCCTTACCTTCGTGATGACGGCCGGGACTCCGACGACTATTGCCGCATTCCTGCAGGGAATGACCTACGACAGTTACGACCCCTCCAAGATCAACGGCTACAGACTCAGCAGGCCCGATTGCGAGAAAGCGCTGCAGGAACTGCTGGCGCTGGACGATATGACACGCACGCTTTATGTCGGTGTGGGACGCGAGGCGCTGATCGTCGCGGGGATCGTGATCGTCGAGCTCTTCTACGAAGTACTCGACTACAATGACGCAGTCGTGATCGACGACGGAGTGCGCGAAGGGGTGGCAATAGACTTTTGCAAGGAGGGGGAACGCTAAATCCCTCTTTCCCCCTTATTTAAGCGAAAAACTTACCCCTGTTTAACGATTAATCGACTATAATTACCCCATTTTTATTTATGGGTATTTCCAGCCTTCTTCGCGTTTCTCAGAGCGGTTTTGACGTATGAGATTTTCTTTGTTTCCTGCGAAGGCCTGGCTTGGGCCAAGTCAAGAAGGGAACGGAGGAGAGATCGTACGTCAAAACCCCTCCCGTAGGGCACTGCAGCGAACAACATACTCTGCGTTGCCGCTTTTTGACTTGGCTCAAGCCAGGCCATCAAAGCGTCGCCTTGATTATGCCTTTCGCTGCAGTGCTGAGACCGTGAAGAAAGCTGGAGATACCCATTATTTAGATAGAGTCTCGGAACCGATAGAACACTGTGCTATCTACGAGACGTTTTTACGAGGAGAAAGCCATGCAGATGAGTGGCGCACAGATGGTCATTGAGGCACTGAAACACGAAGGGGTCGATACCGTATTCGGTTACCCCGGCGGTGCCATCATGAACGTCTATGACGAAATATACAAACAAGATGATTTCCAACATATCCTGACCCGGCACGAGCAGGCGGCCGTGCATGCGGCGGAAGGGTATGCGAAGGTAACCGGTAAGGTCGGCGTGGCGATGGTCACGTCCGGTCCGGGCTTTACCAACGCCGTGACGGGAATCGCCGATGCGTATATGGACTCCATCCCTCTCGTCGTTATCAGCGGGCAGGTCCCGATGTCGCTGATCGGAACGGATGCGTTCCAGGAGATCGACTCCGTCGGTATCAGCCGTTCGTGTACGAAGCATAACTACCTTGTCACCGATGCGGCGGACCTTCCGCGCGTCCTGAAAGAGGCCTTCTACCTCGCCGCGACCGGGCGGCCGGGACCGGTCCACGTCGACATTCCCAAAGACGTTACCGCACAGATCGCCGAGTTCGACTACAGCAGACCGGTAGAGATGGAGACCTACAAGCCGACGACCAAAGGCAATGCCCGCCAGATCAAAAAGGCGATCGAGGCTATTGCCGCGGCCAAGCGCCCGCTGCTCTACCTCGGCGGCGGTATCATCAGCGCCAATGCGGCGGACGAAGTCCGTGCCTTCGCGAAAATGACGGGCATTCCGGCGGTTGAAACCTTCATGGCCCGCGGGACGATGGGGGCGGACAACCCGCTCGTGATTTCCATGCTGGGGATGCACGGCTCCTACGCTGCCAACATGGCGATGAGCGAAACGGACCTGGTCATCGGCCTGGGGGCCCGTTTTGACGACCGTGTTACCGGGAAGCTGAGCGAGTTCGCGAAAAACGCCGACATTATCCATGTCGACATCGACCCCGCGAGCATCTCCAAGCTCGTCAACGCGGAGTACCCGATCGTCGGGGACGTCAAGTACGTCGTCGAAGAGATGACGACCCTGGCAAAGGGTAAAGTCGATCCGGAACGTTATGCCCCGTGGCTGGAGACGATCGACCACTTCAACAAACTGCATCCGCTGGGCTACGAAGAGGAAGCGGGTACGATCAAACCGCAGTGGGTCATCGAGCGCATCGGGCAGCTGCTGGGTGAAAAGGCGAACATCAGCACCGACGTCGGCCAGCATCAGATGTGGACGGCTCAGTTCTACCCCTTCTCGCGGCCGCGCCAGTTCATCAGTTCCGGCGGTCTGGGCACGATGGGCTTCGGTTTTCCGGCGGCGATGGGGGTCAAGCGCGGCGATATGGAACGCGTCAGCATCAACGTCACGGGCGACGGCTCGATCCTGATGAACATCCAGGAGCTGATGACGTCGGTCGAGTACAAACTGCCGGTTATCAACGTCATCCTGAACAATCATTTCCTGGGGATGGTCCGCCAGTGGCAGACGCTCTTTTATGACAAGCGCTATTCGGAGACGGACCTCTCCATGCAGCCCAACTGGGTCGGGCTCGTCGAGAGTTTCGGCGGGGTCGGCTACAACGTCGAGACGAAAGAGGAGTTCGACGCCGCGCTCAAAGATGCGGTCGAGAAGAACGTCGTGGCGATGATCAACGTCAGCGTTTCGCGTTTCGAGAACGTTCTGCCGATGGTCCCGGCCGGCGGTTCGCTGTTCAATATGATGTTGGAATACAAGGATAAATGATGCAGAACGAAAGAAGAGTTGTATCGGTCATTTTACAGAACGAAGCCAGTGCCCTGTCGCGGATCACGGACCTCTTTTCGGCCCGCGGCTACAACATCGAGTCATTGACCGTCGCCCCGATCCCGGAATCGAAATATTCGCGTCTCACTATCGCGACCTCCGGTTCCGTCCGGGTGATCGAACAGATCATTAAGCAGCTGCACAAGCTCATCCCGGTCCTGCGGGTCTATGAACACGCCGATCTCGTCGAGAAGGAGATGGCGATGGTCAAGTTCCCGATCGGGGAGAACCTCTCCGATATCGAAACGCTGAGCAAAGCCTACAATGGCAAGATCGTCAATGTCGGCAACGACATGATCATCGCAATGGTCGCCGACGAGCCCAAACGCGTTTCGCACTACCTCGAAGCCGTGAAACGTTTTAATCCCAAAGAGATCGTCCGCAGCGGTACAGTGGCCCTGGAGCGCTAGGTGCGACTCTCTCTTATCGCGGAAACACTCGGTACGCCGCTGCCGGGTGAAGAGCGCGAGATTCGTGCGATGAATACGCTGGCAGAGGCGTCGGCAGAAGAACTCTCCTACCTTTCCGACAATCGCTACCTCAACTCCCTGGAAACGACAAAAGCCGCGGCCGTGCTGGTCAAAGCGGATGCCGTAGATGCCGTTCCGGAGCACTGCATCGCACTTGTCTGCGAGGATGTCTCCCTTAGCATGGCAAAGGCAACGGCACTCTTCGCCCCGCCGCTGATCGATCATGATGCCTCCGAACCGGTTATCGGAGCGGAGAGCTTCATCGACCCGCGCGCTAATATCGAGAAGGGGACGGTGATCGGCAAGGGCGTCACGGTGATGGCCGGCGCCTATGTCGGATCAGGCGTCGTGATCGGCGACGATACGGTGATCTTCCCCAATGTGACAATCTACCGCGACTGCCGTATCGGTTCGCGTTGCCGCATCCATGGCGGCAGTACCATCGGCGCGGACGGCTTCGGCTACGCGCATACGGCCCAGGGCGAACACGTCAAGATCTACCAAAACGGCAACGTCGTCATCGAAGATGACGTAGAGATCGGGGCAAACTGCTCGATCGACCGGGCGCTGTTCAATTCGACGATTGTCCGCCGTGGCGCCAAGATCGACAACAACGTGCATATCGGCCACAACTGCGACATCGGGGAGCACTGTATCTTCGTTGCGCAGGTCGGCGTCGGCGGGTCGACGCATCTGGGCCGCAACTGTGTCGTCAGCGGTCAGACGGCCTTTTCCGATCACCTCGAGATTGCCCCGTTTACGACCTTCACGGCGCGTTCGGGCGTCACAAAGTCTATCAAGGAGAGCGGTAAAATCTTCAGCGGCTACCCACTGATGGAACATCGTCTCTGGACCCGGCTTCAGAGCCGGCTGTCGAAGCTGGCCAAAGAGGGGATCAGCACCAAACGGAGGGCGAAAGCACATGAAACTGAGTGAGTTCTGCCAAAAACTCGCCATTCCCTTCAGCGGGGAGGAGCGGGAGATCAACGGTCTCAACGCCCTGCAGGAAGCGGGGCAGAATGAAGTGAGCTTTTTGGAAAATCCGAAATACGCTTCACAGCTCTCGGGAACGAATGCCGCGGCCGTGTTAGTCACGGAGGAGATGGCGAAAAACCTGCCCGAACAGTGCACTCCCCTGATCGTTGACGAACCCTATATCACACTGGCAAAAGCTTCCGCTTTTTTCGCGCCTCTTCGTCTGGAGCATGACCTGCCTGAAACCGCCGTCGGCGAAGGGACGGTGATCGAAGCGGGTGCCTTTGTCGCCAAGGGGAGCCGTATCGGAAAGCAGTGCCATATCATGCCGGGTGTTTTTGTCGGAAACAACGTTACGATAGGCGACAACACGGTCCTCTATCCCAATGTCACGGTCTACCGCGACTGCAAGATCGGCAGCGACTGTATCATCCATGCAGGGACGGTGATCGGCAGCGACGGCTTCGGCTTCGCAACGACGAAACTGGGCGAGCACATCAAGATCTATCAAAACGGCAACGTCGTCATCGAAGATGATGTCGAGATTGGCTCCAACACGACGATTGACCGCGCCGTCTTCAAGAGCACCGTGATCAAAAAAGGGGTGCGGATCGACAACCTTGTCCAGGTGGGGCACAACTGCGTCATCGGCGAATACAGCGTGCTGGTCTCGCAGGTGGGGCTTGCAGGCTCTTCCAGCCTCGGACGCAACGTTGTCATGGGCGGCCAGAGCGCGACGGCGGGCCACCTATCCATTGCCCCGTTTACGACGATCGCCGCGCGCGGCGGGGTGACGAAGAGTGTCGATAAAGCCAATGTCTACGGCGGATTCCCGCTAATGGAACACAGACTCTGGTTGAAACTCCAGGGCAAACTGGCGCGGCTGCTCAAAGCCTAGGACGCCATCGGCTTCTGCAAATGCGGGAGAGGCACTCTCTTCTTTTTTAAATCTCTAAGTGAATTGTTGTTGGACGTAGTACGAGACGGCGTGTTCCGCCGTCCCGGAAGGCAGATCAGTAGGTTTTGACGAAGTCGGCGATCCGTGCGATCCCTTCGCGGATGTTCTCGATGTCGGTGGCAAAACTGAAGCGGAAGTAGCCGTCCATACCGAAACCGAGTCCCGGGACGACGGCGACCTCTTTCTCTTCGAGCAGGCGCTTGCAGAAAGTGAGGGAGTCTTCCGTGATCTCTTTGATATTGACAAAGAGGTAGAAGGCGCCGTCCGGTGAGAGGACGGAGAGGCCGTCGACAGCGTTGAAGCGTTCGACCGCTTCGTCGCGGCGGGCCATAAAGGCCTGGCGCATCATCTCGATCTCCTCATCCGCAGAACCGTCAAGCCCTTTGAGGGCAGCGTACTGAGTGATGGAGTTGATGTTGGAAGTGCTCTGGCTCTGCAGTTTCTTCGTCGCTTTGATCATCTCCGCATCCGCAGAGGCCATATAGCCGAAGCGCCACCCTGTCATCGCGACGGATTTACTCAGCCCGTTGATGGTGACGGTACGCTGGAACATATCGTTGCTGATCGCCGCGGCGGAGGTGAACTCCCCTTTGTAGATGAGCTTTTCGTACATCTCGTCGCTGGCGACGATGATGTCGGTACCCTTGAGGACTTCTGCCAGACCTTCAAGCTCTGTTTTGGAGTAGACGGCGCCCGTCGGGTTGGACGGCGTCGTGAGGATCAGCATCTTCGTTTTCGGCGTGATGGCATTGCGCAGCTGCTGCGGTGTGATCTTGAAGCCGCTGGCATCGTCGGTCAAGATCTCGACCGGAGTGCCGCCGCAGTATTTGACCAGCTCGGGGTAGGTGACCCAGTAGGGTGCGGGGATAATCACCTCGTCGCCTTCCTGGATCGTTGCCGAAAAGAGGTTGAAGAGCGAATGCTTGGCACCGTTGTTGACGATGACCTGGTTCATTTCGTAGTGCAGGCCGTTGTCGCGTTTCAGTTTCTCGATAACCGCCTTTTTCAGTTCCGGGATGCCGTCGACGGCCGTATAGCGGGTCTTGTCGCTTTCGATGGCGGCGATAGCGGCATCTTTGATGACGCGGGGCGTACCGAAGTCTGGTTCGCCGGCGGAGAAACTCAGCACGTCCTTGCCCTGGGCACGCAGCTCTTGCGCGAGGGCCGTGACGGCGATCGTGATCGATTCGGAGAGGACATTTACTCTATCGGTCAGTTGCATTCTATGCCTTTTGGCGGGAAAAATCCCTAGTGTTAAATCCTGAAATTATACCACTATAAGCATAAGGGCAGTGTTGAAAAAGGTCTGTCGGAGCGAAATTTAAGCGCGGCGCGCTCTGAGGCGGTAAACGAGGAGGTGAAGCAGCATCGCGGCCGTCAGGGCGGCGGCGTCGACGGCGACATCGGACAACGAAGCGTAGCGATTCGGTAGAAAGGCCTGCACGGCTTCGATCATGACGCCGTAGCCGAGCAAGAGCGCACCGCGCCAGCGCCATGAAAATGCGGGGTAGGCAAAGAGATGGAGCAGATAGAGGGTAAAAAATGCGGCAAAGTGGTTGAGAATATCGCTAAAGGAAACGATCTCCGGCAGCGGCTCGTACGTCGGGATGAAGGCGAGAAGGGTGACGGTAAGCAGTGTTACGGCGAAGAGGAACTTCGCGGCGTTCATTTCATCGCTTTGAGGAAGGAGTCGTAGATATGCTCCAGCTCGAGGTCCTGTTCGAGGATTTCGGCGTTGTCCTGCATCAGGATATGCTCGAGGACGGCGACCCGCTTGAGCAGGTACTCGAAGAGCTCCTTGTCGATGTCGGGAAGTTTGTTGTGGCTGAGCGGGTCTTTGTCACGCCCCTTTTCGATGATGCGCGCCGGGATGCCGACGGCGGTGGAGTTGTCGGGAACCGGTTTGACAACAACGGAGTTCGAACCGATCTTGGCGTTTTCACCGATAATGATGTCGCCGAGCACCTTCGCACCGGCGCCGATGACGGCGTTGCTTTTGATCGTCGGGTGGCGTTTGCCCGGGGTAAGGCTGACCCCGCCCAGGGTCACGCCCTGGTAGACGAGGACGTCATCTTCGATAATACAGGTCTCCCCGATGACGACGCCGATGCCGTGGTCAATGAAGAAGCGACGGCCGATCGTCGCGCCCGGGTGGATGTCAATGTTGGTCAATACCTGGTTGATGGCCATGATGAAACGGGCGGTCCGGCGAAACCCTTTCCGGTAGAACCGGTTGGCGATACGGTACCAGGTGACGGCCCAGATACCGGGGTAGTTAAAGAAGAGTTCGAAGCGGCTGCTGATCGCGGGGTCGTTGCGGTAGACGTTCGAAAAATCTTCTCTGATCTCAGCAAACAGTCCCAATGCGAACCCCTTTATTTCGTTGTACGCAAGTAGCCGTTTTGCGCCAGAAAGTGTTTAAGTGTGGAAAGTGTATCACGGTTTTCTTCCTTTGTCATAAATTCGGATTCGGCGATACGTGTTTCAAGTTGTTTTAATACGGTGGCCGGGTCGTACTCGAGATTATCAAGGATCTCGAGGATATCTTCGGCCTCGTCGAGGTTGGTGAAGCGGTAGCCGTCGTCGTCGATCAGTACCGTCGCTTCGCTGGGATGGCTGAAGAGGTTGTGGTGCATCCCGAGGGTCTCCTGGTAGGCGCCGACGTTGAAGAAGCCGAGGAAATACTCCTCGACGTCCAGGTCGACGTCGTGCAGGTAGAGCGGCGCCGTGGGATCGAAGCCGATCTCCCCGTCACTGTCGCAGGTGATGTCCCACAGCGACGCGGCACGGATGGCCGGCTGTTCGAGCCGGTCCAGCGGCATGACGGGAAAGTGCTGTTTCAGCCCCCAATAATCGGGCATGCTCTGGAAGAATGAGCTGTTGACGAGGTAGCGCTCCTGCAGCCGCTCCTGCAGCCGTTCGATCTCGGGCAGCTGGTTGCTCTGCTTGAGGTAGAGCGCTCTTTTGATAATCAGGTGCACCAGGGTTTCCGCGTTCGAGCGGTCCTGAAGGTCGATGTAGCCCAGCTCGAAAAGCTTGAGCAGGGATTCGAGGTGGTCAAGCGCGTCGTGGAGGTACTCAATACTGTTGCCCGAGGTGAGCATGTTGTTCAGTTCGAGCAGCTCCTCGATCAGCGGCGGGTTAACCTCCTTGAGTTTGAGGGAACGCTCCTGGTAGTCGTGGGAGAAGAGCTCCAGGACCGGCGTGACGAGGACGGCGTGCGACGCGGAGATGAAACGGCCCGACTCGGTGACGATGTTGGGGTGTTCGACCCCTTTGGCCTTCATAATACCGCCGAGCAGGAAGACAACGTCGTTGGCAAACTCTTTAAGGCTATAGTTGCGCACCCGCTGCGCCGGGTGCTGGGCATATTCGACGGAGAGGCCGCCGCCGATATTGATGGCGCGCAGGGCATCCGCCCCCATCCGTTTGAGCTCGGCGTAGATGTTCCCCGCTTCGCGCAGGGCGCGCTTGAGCGGGGCGATCTCATCCATCTGCGACCCGATATGGAAGTGGAGCATCGTAAATCGGTCAAGCAGGTTGTGGCGTTTGAGCAGGTCGAAAGCTTCGAGCAGCTCGGTCGAGGTGAGGCCGAATTTGGCCTGCATCCCGCCGCTTTTGGCCCAGATGCCGCTGCCGCCGCTGTGCAGACGAATACGGATACCGATATTCGGGACGCGGAAAGAGGTGTTCTCGGCGACTTCGATGATTGATTCGAGTTCGCCGATCCCCTCGATGGTGAGGGTAATATTGTGCCCCATCTGTGCCGCGAGGAAGCCCATGGTAATCATCTCGACGTCTTTGAAGCCGTTGACGGTAATCGGTGAGCCTGTCGGGGTGTTGGCCATGGCCAGGATCAGCTCCGCCTTGGAACCGGCCTCGAGGCCGTACTTGTGATCCTTGCCCGCTTCCACGATGGACTTGACAACCTCCGGGTACTGGTTGACTTTCAGCGGATAGACGGCTTTGAAGCGCCCCTGGTAGTGGTTTTCCTCGATGGCCCGGTTGAAGTGGCCGTAGAGGGCATCGATCTGTTTGGAAATGAGGTGGGGGAACCGGAGAATAACGGGACCGGTAATCCCCTCAGAACGGATCTGCGCGGCAATATCGATGAGCGCGGGAGAGCTTTTGTAGTTGATGTGGGCTTTCCCGTCGCGAATGATGAAGTTTTGGTCACCCCAGATATCGAGTCCGTAGGGCTGTTGCATGTGTGTGCTTCCTGAAGTTAGAGTTGATCGGCCGGAATAACCGATTCGGTTTTGGTTTCGAGGTCTTTGATCCAGACCTTCCCCTTGTTGCGTTCGTTCTCACCGATCACGACACAGTAGCGTGCGCTGATGCGGTCGGCCCCTTTGAGGTGGGCCTTGAGGCCTTTGGGCGCGTATTCGACGACGACGGTGTCACCGGCGCGTTTGTCGCGGGCGAGCTGCATGATCTGGGGCAGGGACTCGGCGTCCATCGCCCCCATGTAGTAGCCGTTACGGACGGCTTCGGGCATTTTGATCAGTTCGAGCAGACGCTCGATCCCGATGGCGAAGCCGACGGCCGGAGTGGCGCGGCCGTCCAGAAACTCGACGAGGCGGTCGTAGCGTCCCCCGCCGGCCACGGCACTCTGCGCACCGATCTCGTCGCTGACGAACTCGAACGCCGTCTTGGAGTAGTAGTCCAGACCGCGGACCAGGTGGGTGTCGACTTCGTAGGCGATCCCGCCCTCGTCGAGCAGCTGCTTCAGCGTCGCAAAGTCGCTCTCGCAAGCTTCGCAGAGGTTGTCCATCAGTTTCGGTGCCTCTTTGTAGAGGATCTGGCACTTGTCGTTCTTGCAGTCAAGCACGCGGATGGGGTTGGTCGCTTTGCGGCGCGCACAATCCTCACAGATATGCTCTTCATGCTTGTCGAGAAAACCGACAAGCATCTCGCGGTACTGCGGCATGCAGTGCTGGTCGCCGAGGGAGTTGATCTTGAGGCGGTAAGAGATCCCCAGGGCCGTGAGGATATCGGCGATCATGGTGATGATCGTGACGTCCTCATAGACGGAATCGACACCGAAGCTTTCGCACCCGAACTGGTGGAATTCGCGCAGGCGCCCCTTCTGCGGGCGCTCGTAGCGGAACATCGCCCCGTGGTAGAAATAGCGGTGGATCCCCCCGGCACGGTCGAGCTTGTTCTGGACGAAAGCGCGTACGACGCCGGCGGTCCCTTCGGGGCGGAGACAGACGTCGTTCTCGCCCTTGTCGATAAACTGGTACATCTCTTTGCCGACAATGTCGCTGGACTCGCCGACGGAGCGTTTGAACAGCGCCGTCTCCTCGAGCAGCGGCGTTTCGACGTAGCTGAAGCCGTAACGCCTGGCGATGGCCGTGGCCGTTTCCAAAAAGTATTCAAACCGCACGTTGTCCGGCGGCAGTATGTCATTCATACCACGCAGGGAACGAATCATGACTCTCCTTTGGTGATGATAATTTCTTCGATCTGTTCAGTGATCGTATCGACGTCCAGCGCGGCATCGATGACGAGGGTCGGGATCCCCAGCAGCCGGGCGGCCCGCTCCAACTCATCCTGAATCGCCAGCAGGTACTCGGTGCCCCGGGACTCGATGGCATCCTGCTCTTTGCCGGCGAGACGGCGTCTGAGCTCGGGCTCTTCCAGCTTCAATACGACGGCGAAGTCGGGCAGTACCCCTCCCGTGGCAAAGCGGTTGAGGTGGAGCAGTTCGTCGGGTTCGAACGCCTGCTTGACCATGGCGTAGGCCATCCCCGAAATCACCGAACGGTCCGAGACGATCAGCTCGGAGCGGTGGGGAAGGACGACCTCCTCGATATGCTCGCTGCGGTCGGCCAGGAAGAGCAGCATCTCCGCGCGCTCGGACCGGACCCCCGTCTCCAGGAGCAGGGAACGGATCCGCTCCCCGGCCGGCGTGCCGCCGGGTTCCTTGGTGAAACAGGCATCGGGGAAACGCTCCCTCAGGGCCGCCATCTGGGTCGACTTCCCGGCGGTATCGATCCCCTCTAGGACAAGGTACATGAGTCCATTCCCCGGATGATGGCTTCCACCTCGGCGGGCAGCAGGTGCTCCGTTTTGCCGTTGAAGGTGAGCAGATTGCGCACGATGGAGGAGCTGACAAAGGCGTTTCTCAGACTGGGCATCAGGTAGACCGTTTCGACGTTCGCATCGAGCGAATGGTTCAAATAGCCCAGCTGCAATTCGTATTCGAAATCGCTGACGGCGCGCAGACCGCGGATCAGGATGTCGGCGCCGTATTCGCGCGCCAGGTCTATGGTGAGATTGTCAAAGCCGATCACCTCGACATGCTCGAGTCCCCCGACGGCGGCATGGGCCATGCTGACACGCTCGTCGAGGGTGAACATCGGCTTTTTGGTGTGCGACTCGGCGACGGCGACGATGACGCGGTCGAAGAGTTTGAGCGCCCGTGCGATGATGTCGTAATGCCCGTTGGTGATGGGGTCGAAGGTCCCCGGATAGAGTGCTGTTTTAATCATCGCTCCCCCAGCGTGTGTAAAGATCGTTTTCGATACCGATCAGGTCGAACCATTTGCCGATCATGAAGTTCTCCATGGCATCGAGGCTCTCCTGTTGCGAATAGTATGCCAGGACCGGCGGGGCGATAAAGACGCCCAGGGTTGCCAGTTTGTGCATGTTCTCCAGGGCAATGACCGAAAAGGGCATCTCCCGGGGTGCGAGCAGCAGGGTCTTATGTTCCTTGATCATCACACTCGCCGCCCGCGTGGTCAGGTTGTCCGCGATGCCGACGGCCACCTTGGCCAGCGTGTTCATACTGCAGGGGATGATCAGCATCGCATCCGCGCCGAAGGAGCCGGAGGCCAGCGGCGCGGCGATGTCATCCTCATCGTGCAGCATGACATCCTGCTCGTGGCGGAAAACCGTCTTGGCGTTTTCGGAGACGATGAGGTGCTTTTGGACATGATCCGGCAGGGCCCGGAGGGTTTTGAGTCCCAGGGAGGCTCCGCTTGCACCGCTGATGGCTATGATGATCTTCATGCACGCTCGCAAATTGAAATGGGTGCTATTTTACCACGTGGGGACTTAGGTTGCGTATGGGCTGGTAACGGAAGGGTTGGAAAGGGGCGAGAAAAGAGGGAAGAAGTACGGATGCCTCTTCCTCACTTTGAACGAAACTTGAACATGCGGACCATCGTGATCCGCAACGGGGTTAAAACCAAGGTAAAGAGCTTTACCCTGACTTCACTCTAGCAGAGCAAACTTGGCGTTATCCTTAAATCGCCCCTGAAACGGGGGGAAGCGGGGGCGGTGTTCCGGCCCGATCCATAACGTTTGTTAGTGAATCACCAAAACTATTTTTCTTTGGCGATGAGATCCTGGTACTGTTTGATGACGGTTTTGAGCTTGTCGCGATCCGGCATCTTACGCGAAGCGATATAGCCGATGATGTTGCCGGCTTCATCTTTTTTCGGCACGATCGTGACGACGACCCAGTAGTACTTCCCGTCCTTGCGGAGGTTTTTGACGTACCCTTCCCAGGTCTTTCCCTCTTTGATCAGCTTCCACATCCCCTCGAAGGCCGCTTTGGGCATGTCGGGATGGCGCAGAATGCTGTGGGGCTCTCCGAGGGCTTCCTCTTTGGAGTAGCCCGTCATCTCCACGAACTTGCGGTTGACAAAGGTAATGACCCCTTTGAGGTCGGTTTCGGAGATCAGGCTTCTGCCGTCGAAAAGAACTTCTTCATCGATAGGTTTCGGTCGTTTGATCATATATTATCTCTTTCTTTACTAGTGCGGATGACAGTGTGCTGTACATCAGTTTTTCACATTATAGCGTGCTCTTTATTTGAGAACCATATGCGGGAAATAAAGTTGCAACATGCTCGATCCTTCCACGCCGAGGGCGCGGAAAAAACGTTCCATATCGCTCTCTTCGCTCCAGACGGGGTCGGAGACGCCGCTGCGCGCTTCGAGTCGCTGCCGCGCATCGTATTCGACGCCGACGCTGTCAATAAGGCCCACGGCCTTTGCCTGGCGTGCCGTAAAGATGTGCGCGTCGGCATAGACGCTGCTTTTGTCGGGATCAAGGCCGCGCGCATCGGCAACATCGTGAACGAACATCGCATAGGTGTCTTTAATGACTTTTTCGATCTCGGCCCGCTCATAGGGGGTCCAGGTGCGGTCCGGCGTGCCGGCCTGTTTGTATTTGCCGGCCTTGACGACCTGGGTGCCGATACCGACTTTTTCCATCAGACCCTCCAGGTTCGCGCCCTGCATAATGACACCGATGGAACCGACCATGCCGCCGGGGTTGGCGATGATCTCATCGGCCCAGATGGAGGCGTAGTAGCTGCCGCTCGCGAGCATTCCTTTGGCATAGACGACCACGGGTTTGGTCGCCTGAAGGCGTTTGACGGCATAGGCTACTTCGACAGAGGGCGCCACGGCGCCGCCGGGGGAATCGGCGACGAGCAGTACCCCTTGGATCTGCGGATTGGCCCGGGCCTCGTCCAGGGAACGGACGACCTCGGTCGTATCGATAATAGGGCCGTTCAGTTCGATGCGCTGGAGGTTGACCGTCTCGAAGCCGTCGTCGGGCATCGGGAAGAAGATGACGAAAAGAAGCAGCACGAACAGCAGTGCCTTGAAGTGGTTCTGAATATAGTCGATTATCGCGCCCAGGGGGGCAAACAGCATTTTCAAAAAGTGCATGGTTATCCTTTGGGGGAGATCCCGTCGATAAAGATACGGCGGAAAGGGTAGCGCTGCAGCAGCAGATGCAGCGGTGTGTCGTCGCTGGGGGTATGGTCCAGTTCAAGCCAGAGCATGTCGGCGGCTTTCCCTTCGGCGATTTCACCGCAGTTGAGGCGCAGGGCCTTCGCCGCATCGACGGTGACGCTGTTGAGCAGGCGGCGGGCCAGGGGGAGCAGCGGGGTCTCCGAATGCATGAAGAGCGCTATTTTCATCTCCTCGAAGAGGTCGAGGGCATAGTTGGAGCTGAGTCCGTCGGTCCCTGTCAGCCAGGGAAGCTCATGGGCTTCGAGGGCGTCAAGGTCGATGGCGCCGTTGCCCAGAAGCCGGTTGGAAATGGGACAGTGGATGACGGTATGGCCTGCCTTGGAGAGCGCTTCGAGCTCTTTGGGCTGTGCCTGGACGACATGGGTCATCAGGGTCGGCGTGTCGGCAAAGAGTTCGAGGAAGCCCGCGGCATCGTTGACGGCATACTCCTGCTGGAGCAGTTCGTGGAAAAAGGGTTTGAACTCTCCTTCGTTCCGGTCGAGCCACTCCCGTTCGGCCGGGCTTTCAAGGTAGTGGGCCGTCGTGACGAGCCCTTCGTCCCGCGCGACCCGCAGGGCGCGCTTGATGAGGGCGGGGTGGACGGAGTAGGGGGAGTGGACGGCGACGGCGGGGAAAAAACCGGGGCGTTCGACGCTTTTCGAGGCATCGAGGCGCTGCAGGAAATCCCCGTACAGGGCGTCGGCCATCGCCGCCTGCGAGCCGATGACCTCGTTGAAAAAGACGACCTTCTGCGGCGCGGCGGCGGCGGCTTCAAGGTCCAGGCCGTGCGAGCTGATGGCCCCGAAGGCCGTAATACCGTTACTCAGCATCATAGCGATCGTGCGATCGAGGCACTCCCGGCCGCAGGCATTGACGAGCGCCTCGCGCTCCTCGATCACGCTGTAGAGCCAGGTGAGGAAATTGCCGTATTTCAGGGTCGTTTTGTTGGCGCTGAATTCGAGGTGGACATGGGGATTGACCAGGCCGGGCATCAGCAGCGTCGGCCCCTCCGCTTCGAGGATATCGGCGTTGGGAAAACGCGCTTTGAGCGCTTCGAAAGGCGCGACGGCGACGATGGTCTCCTCGAAGGCGACGGCGTGTTCGGTCATGATGCCGGTCGGTGTCAGAATCGCGGAGGGAATGAGAATCGTCATCGGCTGCCCTTAGAAGAACGCTTTAATATAGTCAAGCGTATAATACCCACTCGATTTTAAAACGAGATAAGGAAGATTAATGAAAATTGCAGTCATTCAGGGACCGAACCTCAATATGCTCGGCGTCCGTGAACAGCAGATTTACGGGCCGATGAAGCTTGAACAGATCCACCAGCAGATGAAAGAGTTCGCTGATCAGAACGGCGTGGAAGTCGAGTTTTTCCAGAGCAACCTTGAGGGCGAGATCGTTGACCGCATCCAGGAGTGTTACGGCGACGCGGACGGCATCATCCTCAACGCCGCGGCCTACACCCATACTTCCGTCGCGATCCGCGATGCGATCACGGCTGTCAACCTGCCGACGCTCGAGGTCCATATCAGCAACATCGCACGCCGCGAAGAGTTCAGACAGAAGAACATGATCGCACCGGTGTGCACCTCCTCCATCGTCGGTTTCGGCCCATTCGGTTACCACCTCGCCATGGTCGGTATGCTGCAGATCTTCAACGAAATCCGTGTGGCAAAACAGGCGGCGCAGCAGGCGGCGCAGCAGGCCTGACGTAAATGATCGAGCGGCGGCTCCCCTCCGGCCTGGCCCTGATCCGCACAGGTCAGTTTCCCGGCCTCTTCCCCGTTCACGGTCTGCCGCACAGGGCGGTCATCGGGATCGGGGGCAACCTGGGAGACGTCGTCAGACGCTTCGAGCGGTTACTCGTCTACCTTCGCCGCGACCCCCAGCTTAATGTCCTTTCCGCTTCGCCGCTGTTGCAGAACCCCCCGTTCGGCTATGCGGACCAACCCGATTTTATCAACGGGGTGCTTCTCATCGAGACGACGCTGCCGCCGCGCGCGCTGATGCGCCACCTCCTGCGCATCGAGCGCCGCTTCCGGCGGGTACGCACCTTTGCCAACGCGCCGCGGACCCTGGACCTCGATATCCTCTTTTATGACCGAAGACAGCTGGATTATCCGGATCTGACCGTTCCGCACCCGCATTGGCGTGAGCGCGAAAGCGTCGTGATCCCGCTTTCGCTGCTGCCGGGGAGGACGCGATGAGCCGCCCGGCCAAGCGTACCCGCTTTATCGCCGTGACCAGCGGTAAGGGCGGGGTCGGCAAAAGCACGATTACCTCCAACCTGGCGCTGCTGCTCTCCATCAGCGGTCTGAAGGTGGCGGTCTTCGACGCCGATATCGGTCTGGCGAACCTGGACGTCATGTTCAATGTGACGGCAAAGAACAACATTCTGCACGTCCTCAAGGGGGAGGCGGCGCTTAAGGATGTCGTCATCCCCATCCAGAAAAACCTGTTGCTGATCCCCGGCGAGAGCGGGGAGGAGATCTTCCGCTACTGCGATGCGGAGATGTTCGAGCGGCTTATCGGCGATGCGGGGGTGCTTGACGACATCGACATCATGTTGATCGACACCGGTGCGGGGATAGGCGAGCACACGCAGCTTTTCCTGCAATCCGCTGATGACGTGATCGTCGTCACGGTGCCGGACCCCGCGGCCATTACGGACGCTTATGCCACGATCAAGGTGACGGCGCGCCGTCGCAAGGATATCAAGATGGTCCTCAACCAGGTCCACAGCCCCAAAGAGGCGCACAACATCTTCGCGAAGATCAGCAGCGTCGCCAAGACGCACATCGGCCCGGACCTTCGCCTCGAGCTGCTCGGAGAGATGACCCGGGATGATAAAGTCGCCTATGCCGTCAAGCGGCGATCGAGTTTTGTGCGGGAGTTCCCCACCGCCCGGCCGACCCGCGAGCTGCAGGCGATCGCGCAGAACATTATGGCCGATATCGACCGCAGCGTCACGGTGCAGGCGAGCGAAAGCGGCATCGCCGGACTCTTCAAACGCCTGCTGGAGCAGTTCTGATGGCGCGGGGCGTACTGAACCAGGCGGAGGTCGATGCGCTGATGGAGCTGTTCGGGACGGCGCCGAAAAGCGATCGGCAGCCAAAGCCTGCGGAGAAACCGTCACCGGAAGTCGGGGCGCTGCGCAGCGAATTGGACGCCACGGCCCGGCGCTGGGAAGCCGCGCTGGCTGCGCTGACGGGGGCAGCGGTGTCAGTGACGCTGCAGAGCATCGTCCGCCGGGGCCGGGCCGCCGAGGAAGCGGACGCAATACTGCTGAAGTGCGCGGAACGGGGACGCTATTTGATCATTCCCGAACCCCTCGTCAATCTGGTCAATGAAAAAAGCCTGGGCGCCCTGGAGCCCGATCCGCTGCTGGGGCATCCGCTCAGTACGATCGATCGGGCGCTTTTCGAATCGACGGGCGCCCTGTTTGCCGAAGGGAAGGGATTGGCTGAGGTTGATCGTCTCCCGGAGGGCGAAAAGGTGCTCGAAGCGCGTTTCAATATCGCCGTCGGAGCGCTGCTGAAAACGACGGTGCGTCTGCTGCTGGATGAAGAATCTTTTTGAGTATACCTCTCCGGCGGAGGGGGAAGAGACGCTTGAGCTGCTGCGCCGCGGCGCGGTCCGGATCGAACGGATCGCCTCGAACCGGGCGCGGACGGAGTGGTTTGATCAGGATGAGGATGAGTGGGTCGTTCTGCTTGAGGGGACGGCGGAGCTCGAGATCGAGGCACGGCAGGTCACGCTGAAGCGCGGTGACATGCTGCATCTGCCGGCCCACTGCCGCCACCGGGTGCTTTCGACCTCGGATGACGCCCTATGGCTGGCGGTTTTTATGAGAGATATATCAGCGGTTGGTTAGGATAACCGGAAGGAACTTAGATGGCAAAGAACATTATTTTGATCGGATTCATGGGCGTCGGCAAGGGCAGCATCGCCCGGGAGATAGTGAAACAGCACCCCATGGTTGCCCTCGATACGGACGACGTGATCGAAAGCATGGAAAACCGGAAGATCAAGAAGATCTTCGAAGAGGAGGGTGAAGCGTATTTCCGCGCCATCGAACAGCATGTCGCCGAGTGGCTCGAATCGGATGTGCGCAATACGCTCATCTCGACGGGCGGTGGTTTTTTCAAAGTCAAGAACCTGAGAAAGATTGGTACCGTCGTCCTGCTGCATGCGGATTTCGACACGATACACCGCCGTATCCTCGCCCACCCCAATGCGGATAAAAAGCTCAAAAAGCGCCCGCTTTTCCAGGATGAAGCCCGTGCCAGGGCCCTGTATGACGAGCGGGAAAAACACTATATGAAAGCAGCCGACATCGTTATCGATGTCGAAGGCAAGAGCCCCGAAAAGATTGCGAAAGAGATCATCAAGAAGGTGATCAGGAAATGAAAAAGCTCCTTTCCCTCCTGATGCTGACGGCCGTGTTGATGGCAGAACAGGGCATCCGGTGGGAAACGGATTATGATGCCGCTCTCGCGAAAGCGAAGACGCTGGACAGACCGATCTTCTTCGTCTTCTCCCGCCACAGCTGCAAATGGTGCCGCCACCTGGAGGAGACGACGTTCAAAAACCCCGAGGTGATCGCCCGCCTCAACGGTGCGTTCGTCAATGTTGTCGCCTATACGGATGACGGCGATTTCGTTCCCGGAGCGCTCTGGAGCCCCGGGACGCCGGCCCTCTGGTTCCTCGACAGCCGCGGCGAAACGATGTTCCCTGCGATCCCGGGCGCCGTCGGCGCCGCCGATTTTCTGCACGCGACGGATATCGTCTTGGAGGAGTACAAGGCGCGCCGCGTGCCGCGGCGCTCACTGAGGGGGACGCCGTGACGAAACGCGTCATCATCGTCGGCGGAGGGTATGCCGGCGTCCGCGCGATGCAGCATCTGAGCGCACGCCCCTATATCCAGGTGACCCTGATCGACAAAAACCCTTTCCACTATCTTCAGACCGAAGCCTACGCGCTGATTGCCCAGCAGGCGACGTTGGTCGACGTCACTGTTGATCTGCCGGCCCTCTGCGAGAGCTATGCCTACGCCGCCTTTGTCAAAGCCGAAGTGACCGGCATCGACTTCGAGGCGAAGAAGGTCGCGACCGAGACGCGCGACTACTACTATGACTACATTATCCTGGCGATGGGGAGCAGAACCTTCTTCCCCGATACGATCCCGGGCCTGCACGACTACGCCCACGGGGTCAAAAGCCTCAAAAACGCCTTCCGCTTCCGGCAGCAGTTCGAACAGCAGCTCTTTGCGCGCATGAACAGCGAGGGGGACGAAGAGTGCCGCCGGTTCAACATCGTCATCGCCGGGGCCGGGCTCAGCGGCGTCGAAATCGCCGCCGAACTGGCGGATTACACCGGCTGGTTCATGCAGAAAAACCGGATGCTCTGCGATAGTATCGACGTCCACCTGATCGCCTCGCGCGATGAAGTGCTGGCGGGCATGCATCCCTATTTGCAGGCCAAGGCGAAGGCACGGCTGCAGAAACTCGGTGTGAACGTTATTTTCGGCAGCCGCGTCGCCGCGGTGGAGCCCAACGAAGCCGTGCTCGATAGCGGCAAGAGGGTCGCTTTCGATTTCATGATCTATGCCGGCGGCATCATCGCGCCTAAACTGGTGCATACGCTGGACGTCGAACGAAACAAAAAGGGGCAGATCGCCGTGCACCGAACGTTGGCCGTCGTCGGGAAAGAGGATGCGTTCGCGATCGGCGACGTGGCGGATATGCGTGCCGAAGACGGCCGTCCGCTGCCGGCGACGGCCAACGGTGCGGAGAAGAGCGCCGCGCTCGCGGTCCTCAATCTGCTGCGCTGCAACCGCAGCGAACCGATGCTGGAACGGTCGATCCGCCTGGAGGGGTACATGGTCGCCCTGGGGCGGTTCAACGCGGCCGTCGTCATCTTCGACAAAATCAAGTTCTCCGGCTTCCTGGGCTACGTGATGAAACGGCTCATCACCGACCGCTACAAGTTCCTGCTCGACAGCACGGCCTACAAGGCGTTCCGCCGCCGCCCCAAAGGCTGACAGGCCCGTATATTCCTCCCCTGCGTCCACGGCGGATACCCGCCGGGTGACATTCAAGAAACAAACAGGCTATAATTGCGCCAAAGAAGTATAGAAAAGAGACACATTATGGTATTTACAACGACGACCGCCGCCGACTTCGACACGATTTTCTCAAACCTGCTGGAACGCGGGAAAATGGATATCGAGCATGTCACCGCTATCGTCGGCGGGATCATCAAAGAGATCCGCAGCGAGCAGAACACAGCCCTGAAGCGCCACATCGCGAAGTTCGACCAGTGGGCGCCCGAAAAAGATGAAGAGCTGAAAATCGATGCGGAGGCGATGGCGCAGGCCTACACCCTGCTTGAGCCCGAACTGAAATCAGCACTGCACCTCGCCTATGACCGCATCAAGTCCTACCATGAAAAGCAACTGCCAAAATCCTGGTTCGATACCGAGAGCAACGGCACCATCCTGGGGCAGAAGGTGACGCCGGTCGACCGCGCGGGCCTCTACATCCCCGGCGGAAAAGCGGCCTATCCCAGTTCGCTGCTGATGAACGTTATCCCGGCACAGGTCGCGGGTGTCGAGGAGATCGTCGTCTGTACGCCGACGCCGGAGAACGAACCCAACGCCCTGCTGCTGGCAGCCTGCCACCTCTGCGGGGTGACGGAGGTCTACAAGGTCGGCGGCGCCTCCGCGATCGCGGCGATGGCCTACGGTACCGAGACGATCCCGAAGGTGGACGTCATCACGGGCCCGGGCAACATCTTCGTCGCTACGGCGAAGAAGCTTGTTTTCGGCGACGTCAACATCGACATGATCGCGGGCCCCAGCGAGATCGGAGTCCTGGCCGACGCGAGCGCGAACGCCAACCATATCGCGATCGACCTGCTGTCGCAGGCGGAGCATGACGAGATGGCGAGTTCCATCCTGATCACCCCCTCGGCCGAACTGGCGGAGCAGGTGAACCTCGAGATCGAAGCCTGGCTGCAAAAACTGCCCCGCGAGCAGATCGCCCGCAAGTCCATCGTCGAACGGGGCGCCATTATCGTGGCCCGCGATATGGAAGAGGCCGTCGCGCTGATGAACGAGGTCGCCCCGGAGCACCTGGAAGTGTCGACGGACAACCCCTTTGAACTGCTCGCTTCCATCAAGCACGCCGGTGCCATCTTCCTGGGGCACTATACGCCCGAAGCGATCGGGGATTACGTCGCCGGGCCGAACCATACACTACCGACCGGCGGCACGGCCCGTTTCTACTCGCCGCTGGGGGTCGAGAACTTCCTGAAGAAGTCCTCGGTGATCGCCTTTTCCCGGGCAGCCATCAACGAGATCGGCGAAGCGTGCGCCCTGATCGCGCATACGGAGGGGCTGACGGCGCACGAGCAGTCGGTCCGCGTCCGTATGGGGAACGCCGAGTAAGATAACTGCTGCTTATCCGAAGAAGATGTCAATTTAAATTGAATATCTTCTTCAATCCTTTTTTATATTATTAAAAATAATTTTACCAACTCCGCTTTTTTTACACAAACAGCCCACTATTTGACAATAATGTGCCACTGATTTAGTTTCAGTTAAAGTTAAATCCGATAGCATCCATGTAGCGTAAATGCCTTGTAATCCCCCTATTTGCGGGGGTTTTAAATATTATAAGGCATGATAATCGTACTGACGCTTTTGCATTTTCCGTTCGAAACGGAGGATACAAAAGCGTCTGTGCCGCTTAAAACTGGTGTAAGGAGAACACATGCAATTAGGCTTCCTGGTTGATCTGCATCTGTGTATGGGATGTAAGGGTTGTGAGATCGCCTGTAAAGTGGAAAACCAAGTTCCGCTTTCCACATGGCGTCTTCGTGTTAAATATGTGGACGTGGGAACGTTCCCGGAGACAAAACGGACGTTTACCCCGCTGCGCTGTAACCACTGTCACAATGCGCCGTGTGAGCGTATCTGTCCGGTCAGCGCGCTGCACTACATTGACAACGGCATCGTGAACATCGACAAAGAGCGTTGTATCGGTTGTGCGGGCTGTGTCATGGCGTGTCCGTACGGCGCGATCTACATCGACCCCGAAACGCAGACGGCAGACAAATGTACGTACTGTGCCCACCGTATCGCTTCAAGCCTTATGCCGGCTTGTGTCGTCGCATGTCCGGTCGAAGCGAACATCTTCGGTGACCTGGACGATCCGACATCGAATATCAGCAAGTACATTCAGAACCATCAGGGCGACGTTCAGGTCCGTAAACCGGAAAAAGGAACGGATCCGCACCACTACTACGTCGGCGGCGGCAACGTTCAGCTCAATCCTCTGGCATCGTTCAGAGTCGAAGGTCACCAGCTCTTTAACAAGCTGACGACACATATGCCGGTAGGAGGACACCACTAATGGTACATGAAGCTGTAGCTGCGACAAATGCCGTCGTCACACTCGACGTCGGGCTCCCGGGTATCGTCTGGGGATGGATCATTACAATGAATATGTGGGCGAAAAGCATCGGTACCGGTGTCATTTTCATGCTCTTCTACCTGATGAAGCGTTATCCGGAAGCGGCTGGAAGCCTGCGTTTCCCGGTGACAGTGGTCTCCATCGTCTTCATCCATATTTTCCTGCTGTTCACGGTCATCGACCTGCACCAGATGTTCCGTTTCTGGCACATCTTCTTTACACCGCACTGGACATCGGCGATCACCGTCGGTGCATGGATCGTTACGGTCCTCGTCCTGGTGCTTTTCGGCATGGCGTTCGCGACCTTCATCAAGAAGGACAACGCGCTCTTTGACAAGCTGCTTGTCTGGGCGGTGATCCTGGCGATCCCGGTTACCCTCTATACGGCGGCGATCATGGCGGAAGCGACGGCGCGCGAACTGTGGCAGATGCCGACGGAAGCGGCACAAATGATCCTGGCGGCAACCCTCACGGGTTCCGCGACGGTCCTGCTGATGGGCGGCAACCTGCCGTACGAAGCGAAGCGTGACCTCGCAGTCATCCTCGGACTCTCCGCACTGGCTGCGTTCATCCTCTATATGTCAGAGCTGGTCTTCGGCCCGATCAAAGCAGAGGAAGTGGCGGCAACACTCGAAGCGGTCAAAGGCCACGGCGAGTACACGACGATGTTCTGGGTCGGACAGGTCCTGGCGTTTATCGCGCCGTTCGTCCTGGTCATCCTGAGCGTGACAAACCGCTCTGCCGGCCTGCTGAAGGTCGCGGCCCTCTCCGCGATCGTCGGACTCTGGATCGTCAAGCACGTCTGGCTTGTCATTCCACAACTCTTGCCAATGAGCTAAAAAGGAATTGAAGAATGTATAAAGAAAGCAGAAGAACATTTCTTAAAGGCGCGGCATTTACGGTTGCCGGCGCCGCCGTCGCGAAGGGCGTCTTTACGACAGACGCCATCGCCGACTCGGTAGAAGAAAGCAAATTTACCAACACACCGGACTCCCTCTCCTTCTACCCACCGCTCGAGCAGTGGGACGATTTCAAAGAACTCGACGGGGACGACTGGAAACGCGGCGGTATCGACCGCAAAGGCGTCCAGAGCGCCGAGAACCCGGAGGGTATCTACGTCAATGATTTCGCCATCGTCCCGACGGCGTGTTCCAACTGTGAGGCCTCCTGCGGTCTGACGGCATGGATCGACAAAAAAAGCTTCACGGTCAAGAAATACATGGGTAACCCGCTGCACCCGGGTTCCCGCGGCCGTAACTGTGCGAAAGGTTACGCGACACAGTCACAGATGTACGATCCGGACCGTCTGGCATTCCCGATCAAACGTGCACCGGGCTCCAAGCGCGGTGAAGGTAAATGGGTCCGTACGACCTGGGACGAAGCGATGAGCACCATCGGTAAGAAGATGAACGATACGCTCAAAACAGGCGACGAGCTCTCCCGCAAATCCCTGATGTTCCACGTCGGCCGTCCGAACGAAAACGGCTTCACGGGCCAGGTCTGGACGACGTTCAAGCAAGACGCGTTCAACTCCCACACCAACATCTGTTCTTCCGGCGGGCGTACACCGACGATCCAGTGGGCAAACGACGACCGTACAAGTCCGGACTGGGCGAACGCGAAGCTCGTCTTCTTGAACTCTTCGCATGCAGCGGACGCCGGTCACTACTTCCAGCAGTCTGCGGGCTTTATCGCCGATGCGCGTAAAAAAGGCGCACGCCTGGTCGTTATGGACCCGCGTCTCTCCAACTCCGCCGGTATGGCGGACCTCTGGATCGCGGCATGGCCTGGTACAGAGCCGGTCATCTACCTCTACCTCGCCAACCGTATCCTCCAGGAGGGTCAGGTTGACAAGCGCTTCGTGAAGAAGTGGTTCAACTGGGAAGTCATGATGAAGAACCGCAACTACCTGCAGTTCATGGTCGACAAGGGCTACATCTCCAAGATGCCGGCGGACAAAAGCTTCGACAGCTTTATCGAGATGCTCAAAGAGCTCTACGCGCCGTATACACTTGAATACGCCGTCAAAGAGACCCGTGTTCCGGCATACAAGCTCGAGAAACTCTACGAGATGTTCATCTGGGCCGGCGACGCGATCGCCTCTTACTTCTGGCGTGCGACGGCTGCGGGTAACCGCGGCGGCTGGATGTCCGGCCGTACGGGTTACCTCGCCATCGCGCTGCGCGGTGCAATCGGTACCGTCGGCGGTACGTTCTTCCACCATTGGCACGTTATCTCCGTCGCCGGCAAGGGCGGTTCCGCAACCGTCGGCCAGGGCCGCAGCGGTTCAAACGTCCCGAAAGTCGATGTCTGGAACGAACTGACGTGGCCGCCGGAGTGGCCGCTCTCTACCTATGAGATGTCCTACCTCCTGCCGCACCTCCTCACCGACGTCGAGTGGCAGGAAAAATGGAAGAAACGCGGCCTGAACGTCCCGCAGAAACTTGCTGTCTGGATCCCGCGTATGTACAACCCGGTCTGGATCAACCCGGACGGTTTCCGCTGGCTGGAAGTCCTGAAGGACGAAAGCAAGATGGAACTGACGTTCAACCTGTCACCGACATGGTCCGAGACGAACTGGCATGTCGACTACGTCCTGCCGGTCGGTCTAGCGGGTGAACGCCACGACCAGCACTCCGAAGCGACGATGCCGGCGCGCTGGACGTCGTTCCGCCAGCCGGTCATGCGCGTTGCGCTTGAAAAAGCGGGCTGGAAACCGAAGAACCCGAACCGTGCGACGCTTGAAGCGCACATCAAAGCGGGCCTCGGCGAGGTCTGGGAAGAGAACGAATTCTGGTTCGAGATGGGCTTCAAGCACGTCGACCCGGACGGCAGCCTCGGCATCAAGAAGATGTGGGAATCCAAGCGCAACCCGGGCCAGGCGGTTACGATCTCCGAGTGGTACGATGCCGCCTTCGGTGACAACCTGCCGAACCTCTACAGCACGGCGACTTCCGACCCGCGCTACAAGAACAGCGAGTTCCCGGTCTACGAATTCATGCGTGACCACGGTGCTTGGCTCGAAGAGAGCAACATCTACAGCGCGCAAGAGCGTGAGATCAAAGAGGACGGCGACGATCTGATCGCGCACGGCCACCGTTACAACAAGCACCACGTCGAGAAAGACGAAGAGACGGGTGTCCTGTACGCAGAAGCTCACGGCGACGCGTGGAAGTACAAAGACGGCAAAAAGCCGATCGGTATCGAGATCGACGGCAAGCGCATGGACGGTTTCGAAACCCTGGACAAAAAGCTCGACTTCTTCTCAGAGTGGATGGCGGACGAGTGGAAATGGCCGGAGTACGCGATTCCGTTCTATCCGCGTAACGACGAAGAGAAGAAGGCAATGCCGCATATCGTGTCCCATGTCAACCACATGTACATGAATGCGGACAACGAGTTTGCGCTCAACACCGTCTTCCGTCTGCCGTACAACATCCATACGCGTTCTGCGAACTCCAAACACCTGATGGAGATCTCCCAGAACCACGACCCGATCTGGATCAATACGCAGGATGCGAAGCGCATGGGCTTCAAGCGCGGTGACGCGATCCGTGTCCGTATCACGGATACGGTCTCCGGTCTTGAGAGCGGTTACTTCGTCGCGATGGCGGTCCCGACCGAAGGTCAGATGCCGGGCGTCCTCGCCTGTTCACACCACGGCGGACGCTGGAAGCTGAAAAACGCTGTCACGATCCCGAACGGTGTCTCCGACGGTAAAGTCGAAGATATCACCGTCGGTTCCGGCGATCTGAACGATCCGGCATTCCTGCAGGCCTCACCGGAAGGTGCGGGTACGGCTGCCGGTGCGATCAAAGTCGCTGACTATGACGGCACGGCCGGTATGAACAGCTTCGGTGTTCCGACGGCAGAGATGCAGATGGACGGTAAAACGGGTAAACTCAAGTATGTCGAGGGGATCCATCCGTTCCACGCCAAGCGTTTCGCGGCATACAACAAAGACAGCGACAACATCTGGTGGGACGGTCTTTCCGGCTCCTGGCAGAATGCCGTCGCTCCGACACACCCGGACCCGATTTCCGGTATGCACTGCTGGCACCAGAAAGTTATCCTGGAAGCTGCGCAGCCGGGTGATAAGATCGGTGATATCGTTGTCAACTACGAGAACAACTTTAAAACCTATCAGGCATGGCGTGACGAGCTCACGCGCGGTCTGGACGCCGACTCGACGTTCCGCCGCCCGCCGCAGATCAAGCGTCCGTGGGTACCGCTTACCGAAAAAGCGTACCGCGTCGATATCAAAGACGTTTGAGTTTAATCCCTCCCACCAAGCAGGCTTTCAGCCTGTGCGGTTACAATCTCACCACATCAAAATACAATTAGGTCATAAATGGAACAGACACAAGCACGCAGCAATATCTATGCACTTCTTTCAAGAGTGTTGATGCAGGAAGCCGACACGGAACTTATCGACATTATCAACAACGATGACGCCATCTTGGAGATGATGCCGAACTACAAGGTCTGGGACGCGCGCACGACTCTTCAAAGCAGTGAACTGATCGAGAAGCACCTCAGTCCGGACTTTACGAATATCTCTTTGCTGCACCTGATCCCCTACGAGACCTTCTACACCCGCGAGGACCAGATGATCGAGACCGGCGGTGCCAACCCGGTGACCGATATGTATTCCGCTTACGACTTTATGGTCGACTTCGCCGAAGCGCGTGTCGTCTCCGCCGATCATATCGGGGTCGAGATGGAGTTCATGCACCACCTTTGCGAAGCGCAGATCAAGGCGATGAACGACAATGACAGCGAAGCGGTCGAGGAACTGATGAACGTCGAGCGGGAGTTCCTGGACAAACACCTTGTCCGTTGGGCGCCGCTCTACCTGCTCAATATGAAGCACGAGTCCCGCTCGCCGCTCTATTATGATGCGGCGGACATGGCGCTGGAGTTCATTCTCAGCGACTACCAGTATCTCAGTGAGACAGCGGGAGCCTGATGGCCGGTATTACGTTAAATCCGGGGCGCTGCGTACGGCAGCTCAGCACGCTGAGCACCTGCGACAGCTGTATTACGGCATGCCCGACCGCGGCGCTCGTTGCGACGGAGAACGTTCCCGCCGTCAACCAGGCGGCCTGTGTGGGCTGCGGCGGCTGTGCCGGGGCGTGCCCGACAGAGGCGATCAGTGTCGACGATTTCAGCGCTACGGAGTTTTTCTTTGCCTTTGCCGGGGATGCGGATAACCTCGTCTCCTGCCGGAAAAACGTCCCCTGCATCGCGGCGCTCAGCGTCGACCATCTCTTTTCGCTTGCCTCCTTGAAAGGGGAGATCCGTCTCGATACGGGCCACTGCGAAGGGTGCGAGATCGCCTCAACCTGCCGCCCGCAGTTCGAGGCGCGTGCCGAAGAGGCCTCCTACCTGCTCGATGCAATGATGAGCAGTTCCGGGATCGTTTTCGAGGATGTCGCTTATGAAGAGGAAGCGGATGCGGAAGAGAGCGACCGCCGCGGCTTTCTGCGTGCGTTCAACCTCAAAACGCTGGCGGAGGGGAAGGCAAAGTTCGAACGCGAGGTGGAGACGGCGACGGATGAACTGATCCGCCACCAGCTCGATTCGACGGCGATCGCCCAGCTGCGAGCGAAGAGCCTGCCGGATAAGCGCAAACTGCTCTTTACCGCGCTCAAACGGGCCGACCGTCCGTCGGAATACCACGTTGTCGATGCCTCGGAGTTGACGCTGGCGTCCCAGAAACTGATGGACGGTGACAAATGTACGGCGTGTCAGATGTGCTACCGCGTCTGCCCGACGGGGGCGCTCACAAGCGATATCAAGGGTGCGAAGATCGACTTTGACGCCATGATGTGCGTGCGCTGCCATCTCTGCCATGATGTCTGCGAACCGGATGCGCTGACGCTGTCAACGTCGTTCAATATGAAAGAGCTCTTCGAGCCGACGCAGCAGCGCCTCGTGACCTTCACGGTCCGCAACTGCGATGAGTGCGGAAACCCCTTCACCTCCCTCGCAGGGGAGCGGGTCTGCCACCGCTGCCGGATAGAGGAAGAGGAAGCGCGCACCCTCTGGGGCATAGGAGAGGATCAGTGAACGAAGCCAATCAGATAACACAGGTAACGAAGCTTTATGGCTTCATTGCAGAAGAGGCGCAGCAGAACCGCTTTGCAGTCACCCTGAACAAGCAGTTCAAAAGTGCCGGGGATGATGCGATGATGATCCCGATGAATATCCGGCCTGATGACTTCTATTTTACGCTTTCGAACATGAAGCAGTCGCACGTCAATGGGGCGGTCATCGGAACAGAGTATCAGGATCAGGCGCTCGAAATCGTCGATGAGGCTTCGGAACTGTGCGAACGTACCGGGCTGTGCGATACCGTTGTCGTCGGGAACGGGCAGATGCGCGGGGAACTGCTCCTGCCGCTCGCACTGAAGCAGATGGCGCAGAAGAGCGGTGTGAAACGTCTCGCCTTGATCGGTGCCACGCCGCTCGCGGGGGCGGTGGCGCTGAGTTTTGCACCCGGCACAGTCGCGATGTTCGATCCGTGGATCGAAGATCTGATGGCGCTGCAGCAGCGCCTCGGTACCGAGCTTGACATCAACCGTCTCGCAGAAGGGATGGCGGTGGATCTTTCGGGCTTCGACATGGTGATCGACCTGTCGCAAACGGATGATCTTTCGATGGTCAGTGTCCTGCCGCCGCTGAACGTCGACCTGAAACTGCCGCGGCACCCCTCGGCGCTGCGCCAGCGCTGCATCGAACTTGACGGTGCCTACAGCGGCTACGAGAGTCTGCTGGACATCATGACCGAGACGGTCTATAATTATTTGACAAAGGAAAAGAGATGAATCATCATGATCTGGATGACCTGAAAGCGGAATTCGATAAGTTCGTCCGCGAAAAATGTACGACCGACGAGAAAGGCAATCCCGTCGAAAATGAATACGATGCCGGGGACGCCGTCGACGATGAGCCCGTTCCGGCATTCGTTGACGAGCTGGAGAACAAGCTGCTCGCACCGGTACTCAGCGGCGTCTACCTCTCGCGTATCGATATCAAGCGCATCTCCCAGGCCCTTGACGAATCGCTGCCGATTAAAGAGCGCAAGAAGATGATCAAGGCGCTTTTCCGCCATACGACCTCCAAAGAGTGGCTGCGCAGCGCATTCGACGAGATCACCAACCACATTGACGGACGTATTCTCATCTACCGTCAGCTCGGTGAAGCCTTCCCGGCAACAAAAGCGATCTTTGACGAGCATATCGCCAAGGCGGAGAAGACGAAGAGGATGTTCGACCAGATCGTTGAGGATTTCGAAGAGATCGAACCGACTGACGAGCCGATGATGGTCTAGGGCGCGCGTTACGCCTGTAAGAGATACGATAAGGTTATGGTATAGTATATGCCTATAAACGGTGCCTTGCACCGTAAGGAGTTATTATGAACACAAAAGGTCTTCTTGCCCTTGCATGTATCGGTGCACTCTGTGTCTTTCCGGTCCAGGCGAAAAACGACAAACACGGTGATCTCCCTCCGGGGCTGCAGAAAAAAGCCCGCAGCGGCAAGCCCCTTCCTCCGGGCTGGCAGAAAAAGCTCCAAAGGGGCCAACGGATCGATCGTACCGTGTTTGAACAGGAAGCCGTGATTATCGCTCCCCGTGACCGTGACGGTCTCCTGACCGTCCGTATCGATGGCAAAGTGGCCCGGGTCGCTGAAAAAACGCTGGAAATCGTCGATATTCTCCAGCGGTAGTCATGCGCGGCCTACGCTTTGCCGTGCCGCTCCCGGCGTGTCGGACGGCGCCGATCCCCTTTTCCTGTCCGAGTAACCCATGAGTTTTGAATTCCCCTGGCTGTTTTTACTGTTGCCTCCGCTGTGGTACTGCCTCTACCGCTGCCGCGAACGTCTGAGCCCGCGCTATTTCGTCCATCTTGAACTTTTTGCCGTACGGCGGGGATGGTTCAAATGGCTCTGGCTGCTGCGTTACCTTGTGGTCTTGCTGGTGGTTACCGCCATCGCCTCTCCCGTGACCATCGACAAAGACGATCCACTTAACCGCCAGGGGGTCGATGTCGTCCTGGCGCTTGATGCCAGCGGCTCGATGGGCGCCTCTGGGTTCGACCCGCAGAGCCGAGAGAGCCGCTTCGATATCGCCAGAAAGATCGCGAAGCATTTTATCGTTGACCGGATCGGCGATAACGCGGGGGTCGTCATCTTCGGCGATTTTGCTTTTATCGCCTCGCCGGTGACGTACGAAAAAACCGTGGTCGCGGAGATGATGGATTACCTCGTCTACGGCATGGCGGGACAGAATACGGCCATCGGCGAGGGGATCGCGATGGGCGTCCGGGCGCTTGAGGATTCGCAGGCGATCTCCAAGGTGCTCATCCTGCTGACCGACGGCGAACACAACAGCGGGCGGGTATCGCCCAAGGAGGCGACGGCCCTGGCCGTCAAACACGGCATCCGCATCTATACCGTCGGGATGGGCCGGGATGGGGAGTTCGACGAAGCGATGCTCCGCCGCATCGCCGATGAGAGCGGCGGTGCTTTCTTCGCCGCCTATGATCCGGAGGCCCTGGCGGCGGTCTATGACGCGATTGACGGCCTGGAACGCTCCCGGATAAAATCGGAACGGTTCCTGCGCAAGGAGTACTACTACGCATGGCCATTGGGAGCGGGGATATTTTTACTCTTCTATCTCTGGCGAAGGGAGGCATTGCTATGACGTTTCTGACCCCGCTGTGGCTCTGGACACTGCTCTTCTTGGCCCTCTATTTTGTCTCCCTCCGTCAAAGGGGACGCGGTGTCGTCTGGAACCTGCGGAGCGTTATGCTGATGACGGCGATCGGGCTTGGTATTGTGGCGCTGGCCTGTCCGGTGTCGCTGCAGGAGCCGGTCTCGATCGAGCAGCGCGGCAGCGACGTTATCTTTGCCGTCGACATCTCCCGCTCCATGCAGGCAGGAGACATCGCCCCGAGCCGGCTGGCGGCGGCGAAAAGCGTGCTCGCTTCGGTGGTGGAATCCGATGACACGAACCGTTTCGGCGTGCTGGCCTTTACGACGAACCCGGTGATCCTGTCGCCGCTGACGCGCGACGACGAACTGCTGCTGCACCTTTTTGCGGGGCTGGATACCTCGATGGTGATGACACGCGGGACGGAGATCGGCGGAGCGTTGAAACTGGCGCGGAAGCTTTCGCGCTCCGAGCATCCCATTGTCGTCCTTCTGACGGACGGAGGCGATAGTCTGGGCTACTCCCAGGAAGCGGCGCAGGCCCGTGCAGCGGGACTTATTGTCAATGTCGTGATGCTGGCGACGCCGTCGGGGGGAACGCTGAAGGCCGAAGACGGCAAACTGCTGCGCGACGAAGAGGGCGGTATTGTTGTGACGGCGCGCAACAGCGCGATCGGCGCCATCGCCGATGCGACCGGTGGTGTCGCGATCGACGGGGCCGACGCCGGGGCGTTGGCGTCGGCCATCAGAGCCCAGGGGATGCAGGATGTCCGGGAGAAACGGAAGATCATCCTCTACCGGGAGTACTTCTACTATCCGCTTGCCCTGGCACTGCTGCTGGCCATGCTGGGAATGACGGATCTCCTTTCACGGTTAGGAGGGCGTCGTGCGTAGCCGGTTCAGCCATATCGTCTCCACACCCGCCGTCATGGCATCGCTCCTGGTGCAGGGATGGCGCGGCATGTCGCGATACAGAGGGCACCCGGCGCTTCTTCCGGTGCTGCTCGGATTCTTCGCGGCCGTGCTGTTGCTGCTTCTGCTGCTGCTGTGGAATGCGACACTGCCGTACCGGGCAGAGCAGGCATACCGTGTGGCCGACTACAACCGCAGTGCCGCGCTTTTTGTGCGTATGGAGGGGGCGGCGGCACAGTATGATGCGGGCAACGCCTGGTACCGTTCGGGTGAGTACGAACGGGCATTGCAGTATTACAGTGCGCTGGAGAAGCTTGAAGGCGCCTTCGGCGCGTCGGTCTGGTTCAACCGTGGCAATACCCTTGTCCGTCTCAAGGAGTTCGCGAAAGCCCGGGAGGCCTTTGCCCGCTCCCTGGCGCTGCGGTATGACGAGGAGGCCCTTGCGAATATGATGCACATTCTGGCGGCGGAGGAGCAGGACCATATGCTTACCGGGCGGCAGGAAGGCAAGAAGCGCGCCCAGGACCAGGCGGCCGAACGCAGCGAAGGCGGTCCCAAGAAAGAGGGCGGGGGGAGCAACCAGCAAAGCAGTGCCGAACGACGCTCCGGGGCCGGCAGCCAGGGCAAAAAAGTGGAGCGTGAGGAGCAGCTTGAGTTCTCGAACAAAGGCAACAGCCGTCTGAGCTCGAAACAGTATGAACTGATCAATCAAAGGAATGTACATGAAACGAAGCCCTGGTAGCGGAGTGTTGTGGGCGTTGCTGCTGTTGCCGCTGCTCTCCTGGGCGGCGGAGACAGCCTATACCTGGAGCGCCGCGGCGACGAAAAAGAGCGTCGCGCAGCATGAAGCCTTCGCCGTTGAATATACCTGCCGTTTCGATACGGAGGCCTATGCCTATATTATCGCCTTTGATCCGGCGCAGGAGACCGAGGCGTACCGTATCGAACCGCAGAGCACCGATGAGCAGATTGTCGACGGGCGGCGGGTCAACCGCTACCGCTTCACCGTCTTCCCAAAAAAAGCCGGGAGGCTCACCCTGTCATTCAGCGCGACGATGGAGCATACGACGAAGGCCTCCATTGAAAATGCCGTCATCGGCCGGGACAACGTTGAAAAGCTCGATTATACGTCGCGAACCGTTTCGCTGCCTCCGCTTAGCGTGGAGGTCAGGCCACAGGAGACGGCCTATGCCGGACATCTGGAGCTGACGCTTGCGGTCGACAGCGAAAAGGTAGACGCCTTTACGCCCGTCCAGGTGGCCGTCAGACTGGAGGGGGCCGGCAATCTCGACGTCATGGCGCCCTTTGCCCTTACGATACCGAATGCCCGCCAGTTCACCGACGGGGAGCAAAAGCAGCTTCGTCTGGGCGATAACGGCTATGAAGGAAGTATCAGCCAGCAGTTTGCCATTGTGGCCGAGCACAATTTTACGGTACCCGCCCTGCAGCTCTCCTATTATGATACGGAGCGGAAGCGGACGGTAACGCTGTCGACACAGGCGCATGCGGTGACGGTGAAGCCTGCCGCCGCAGCCGGGGAGCACAAAGCGACGTCATCGCCGACCGCCGAAGTGCCGGTGCCGTGGAGCGCGTCGTGGCTGCACCTGCTGTTGGCGCTGATCGCCGGGATCGTCATCGGGCGTTTTATGTTGCCTGTTCGTGTCGAATCGGAGGCGCTGTCGCTGCCGGAAAAGCTGCAGCGCTGCAGGGACCCGAAACGTTTCGTCGCCTACCTGGCCATGGCGGATGCCGAGAAGTACCGCACGATGATCGATGCGATCGAGGCGAAAATGAAGGCGGGGGAGAAGGTCGACCTCTCCTCTTACAAACGGCAGCTTTAACAGCGCCTCTGGCGATGAGGATAGAATAAGGGTTGCATCTGGCATGGAAAAACAGAGAGTGCATTTGACAAAAATACTCCGTTTCAAAACTGCAGCTGGCATCTTCCATGTGGCCCGCGACGGCGGCGGGCGTTACCATATCCTTTTCAACGACGAGAGCATGGGCGACTACGGCGATATGATCGATGCGATCGAGGGGTTTGTTCACGAGAGCGGGTTTTACATCATCCACCCGGAGATGGCCTATCCCCTTGACACCTTCGATCTCGGCATTCCTGACGATATCAGCGGCTGGGAACCCTGCTGATTCAGAGTTCGAAAGCCTTTTTGAGTTTTCGGAGAGCTTTTTTCCGTGCTTCGTAGAGCGCAGCGCACTCTTGGGAGGGGTGTTTGTCGCAGAAACGGTGCAGCCATGCCAGCTGGTTGGCCGCATCCTGGATGGCGCCGAAGTGTTCCAGGTGCTTCTTGGCGTTTTTGATCTTGCGTTTGGCATCGACGAGACCGGCTTCGTCCAGGAACTCCAGGACGTAGCGCGCCTGTTTGTAACGCAGACGGATCTCATGGATCTCTTCCTCTTTTGAATCCTCGCCAAGGGCTCGCCGCGCTGTTTTCGCTTTTTCGTAAATGGCTTCGCCCCGGCGAATCAGCCTCCCTTTCCGCTGGTCCAGTTTTAGGGCGTGGACGTCGGCGATCAGCAGATCGATCGTTTGGGCGAAACGCCGCGGCGTTTCGGGGGGCCAGCGCTTTTTGTACTGTTTTTCCCGGTAGCGGGTCAGGGCCGCATGCAGGTTCGGGTAGGATTCAGAAGAGAGCGCGTCCAGAAAGACATCGGTCTCGCGCAGGGGATTGGTGACTTTGAGCATCGATTTGGCAATAGCGTCCGGGGCGTAAAGATGATGGGTGTAAGCCGCAAGGACGGAGCGGAACCGCCGCAGGGCGACCCGGAAGCGGTGCAGGGCCTCGATATCGGCGGCGGGACCGACAAGGGGGAGCTGCTCGCTGGCGGTTTGGAGCTGCCGGATCAGGTATGATTTTAAAAGCGCGCTTTCCATGGTGGATTATTATAGTGCAATTTTGTTACAGACTCACTTCAAAATGAAATCGGCGTAGATGGGAAGGTGGTCGGAGTAGCCCTTCCCGATGTGGTGTTTGGGGTACGTTCGGCTGCGCTGCCAGCGGTTGGGTGCCCCTTTTTTCGTCACAAGGTACTCCGGCTTGAAGCGCGCGAAACTTCCCCTGACATACTCGTTCCCATTATGGTCGGCGAGGGCGGGGGAGATGATGATATGGTCCAGGGCCTCTTTCTGGCCGTAGAAGCTGTGGCTCCAGCGCTGCAGTGCCGGCAGTTCGTACCAGAGGTCGTAGGCGCAGGAGGGGCAGCGGGCCAGTTCGTCCAGGGTGACCCCTTTCTCGTCGCGCATCGTCATCAGCACGTCGTTGATCCCCGTGACCCCGTCGGTGTCATTATGTTTGCGTTTGCGGGCAAACAGATGCTTCTCGTCGTAGTCGGCGTTGAAGTCCCCCAGCAGGACGTATGAAACGCTTCCCAGCGCATCGAGCCGCGCTTTCAGGGCTTTGGCCGAGAGTATGCGCAGGCTTTCGGGGCCCGATTTGCTTTTCCAGTGGTTGACGAAGACGTAGAGCGGTTCGCCGCCAGTTTCAAGGCGGACCTCGAGGATGTTGCGGATCCGGTTGCCGTTGGCGACGGCGATTTCACGCTTGACTTTGACGGGGAGGCGCGAGAGCAGCGCCGTTTTGACGACGCTCGGTTTGGCGTCGGCAATGGCGCGGTAGGGGAGGTACCACCCGGCGCGTTTGACCGCCACCTGCAGATCGCGCAGGGCCCGGTCCGATTCGATCTCCTGCAGGCCGATGACGTCGGGTTTTATCTCGGCGATGACGCGGGCGATATTGTTCAGTTTTTTGCGGTAGTTCTTTTCGTTCCACTGCCACGGGGTATTGGGTATGTACTCGGCGTACTCGTTCCCGCTGCGTTCGAGGTCAAAGAGGTTTTCGACGTTATAAGTTGCGATGCGCATGGTCTCTCCTGCAAACAGCAGCAGCGGCAGCAGCAGCGCCGCGAGAAATTTGGTCACGCCTCAATGCCGCTCAGGCGCAGGAGGCTTTGCGTTTCGGGCTCGCGTTCCATCAGCTTGTAGAAAAGCACCCGCATGCTTTCGGAACCGCCGCGTCCCAGAACGATGTCGAGGTAGCTGCGCCCCAGGGCGGTATCGAAGACCCCCTGGTCGACGATGGCGAAGAAGGCGTCGGCACTGAGGACCTCCGCCCACTTGTAGCTGTAGTAGCCCGCGGCGTAGCCGCCGGCGAAGATATGCGAAAAGCCGTTTTGAAACTTGTTGTACGACGGCGGTGTGAGCAGGGCGGTACGTTCGCGCACGGCGTCGAGGACCGCCTGGACGTCCGGGGTCTCCTCCATGTGGAGGGTGAAGTCGAAAATGGCGAACTCGAGCTGGCGAAGCATGCTCATTGCCGACTGGAAGTTCTTGGCACGGACCAGTTTGTCGATCATCAGGTCACTGATGACGTCGCCGCTTTCGTGGTGTTTGGCGAAGAGTTTGAGCACCTGCGGCTCGTAGGCGAAGTTCTCCAGGAACTGCGACGGGAACTCGACCGCATCCCACTCGACCCCGTTAACCCCGCTGACCCCGTTTTCGTTGACGGTGCTGAGGAGGTGATGGATAGCGTGTCCCGTCTCGTGGAAGAGGGTGACGACGTCGTCGTGGCGCAGCAGGGAAGGGGTCGACGCGCTTGAGGGCGGGAAGTTGCAGACGATGAAGGCGGAGGCGAGCTGCTCGTTGCCCTCTTCGTCGAGGCAGTGGCTCTGCCAGTTGTGCATCCATGCCCCGCCGCGTTTGCTCGAGCGCGCCTCGAGATCGAGGTAGAGGCGGGCGCGAAGCTGGCCGTCGACGTAGAGGTCATGGGCCGTCGCGGTCTCGTGCCAAAGCGCAACCCCTTCGGCAGGGCGGATGCTGACGCCAAAGAGGCGGTGGAGGAATTCGAAAAGCCCTTCGACGACGGAGTTCTGCTCGAAGTAGGGGCGGTACTCCTCCTCGTCGATGTCGTAGCGGTTCTTTTTGAGCTGTTCGCCGTAGAAGGCGCTGTCATAGCTCTGCAGCTCCGCCGCTCCGGCAAATTCGCGCAGTTCGGCGAGTTCGCGCTGCCCCTGGGCCATGGAGGCGTCGGCCAGTTCGTTCAGGAAGGCCAGGACGGTGTCGGGGTCCTTGGCCATCTTTGTCGCCAGGGAACGTTCGGCGTAGGTCTCGAAGCCGATTAGGCGGGAAGCCTCTTTGCGCAGGGCGAGGGTCTCCTCGATGATCTCGGCATTCTCGGGAGCGCGGGTCGTATAGCCCTTGTAGAGCGCTTCGCGGATCTCACGGTTGGGACCGTAGGTCATGTAGGCGATGTAGGAGGGCATCTGCAGGGTGAACTTCCATGCCGTCTCTCCCGCTTCGGTTTCAAACGCGGCGCTCTCGATATCGCTTTTGGGCATCCCCTCGACGTCGGCGGGGTCGGTGATGACGTACTCGAAGGCGTTGGTGGCGTCGAGCAGGTTCTGGGTAAAGGTGTTGGAGAGTTCGCTTCGGCGCAGGCTGATCTCGGCCAGGCGTTTTTTGCTCGCCTCGTCCAGGTGGGCGCCGCTCAGCTCGAACCCCTGAATGTTGAGGTCGATGACGCGCTGCTGTTCGGGCGAGAGCAGGTCGTATGCATTGGCTTTGATCGCTTTGAACGCCGTATAGATCTCGAGATTCTGCCCGATCTCGGTGCCGTACTCCGTCAGCAGCGGCAGGGCGGCGGTGTAGACCTCCTGGGTCTTGTCGCTGTTGTTGACGGAGTGCAGGTGCGACATCGGCGTGAAGAAGTGCTCAAGCCGCTCGTCGAGCATCTCGAAGGGCTTGACAAAGTTGGCATAGCTCTTTTCCTCGATGGCGAGCAGGGCTGCGATCTGGCTGCGTCCTTCGTCCAGGGTGCGTTGCAGATCGTCGATGAAAGTCTCCAGGTTGACCTCAAAGGGTAAAAAAGGTGCTTTGCTCATTGATATCCTTCCTATCTTTGTTGAAATATTACCTCAAGATGCTGATACGTGATTAAACAATGGCAGTTATAATAGCCGGAAAACTTTGGTTCACCAGGAGAGTAATGATGAAAAAGATTGCATTATCGGTTCTCGTTGCCGCCACCGTCGCGATGGCCGACTGCAGCTACAGCAAGAGCGGCGACGTCAGTGTCAACTGGACGGCATTCAAGACGCCGATGAAAAAAGGGGTGGGCGGCACCTTCCGTTCCATCGTCTACAAAGGCACCGAGAAAGGCGCGTCGCTGACGCAGCTGCTCAAAGGCGCCAAGGTGATGATCCAGACGAACAACGTCGATTCGGGCAATACCGGCCGCGATGCGAAGCTGGTGCAGTTCTTTTTCAACCAGATGGACGGACAGATGCTCGAAGCGCAGATCCTCGATATGGACGAAGAAGCCAAAGTGGTCCTCGTCGAAGTCATCATGAACGGCAAGGGGCTCAACGTGCCGATGGCCTACAGCTATGAGAAGGGCGTCTTCACTGCCGGCGGCGTGATCGACCTCGGCGACTTCAAAGCCCTCGACGCGCTGACCTCGATCAACCGCGCCTGCTATGACCTGCATGCCGGCAAAACCTGGCAGGACGTTAATATCGGCTTCAGTATGAACGTAGAGGAGAGCTGTACGAAATGATCGCCGCCGCCGTCAAGAAAATGATCCGTTTCCTCTTCGTGGGGGCGCTCTCATTCTTTCCGCTGGTGGTGGTGCTCCTCGTTGTCAATTTCCTTAAAAACATCGGGCTCAGCGCCTATTTCCGCCTCAATACCCTGACCGATTCGACCGGCGCGACGGTCCTGCTGATGCTCGGGGTGCTGTCGGCACTGATCCTGCTGGGATGGACCATCGAACGCTACGGCCGCTCCGTTCTGCTCTCGGCGATCGACCGGATGTTCGAGAAGATCCCCGCGGTCAATACGATCTACTCTGTTTCCCGGAAGATCTCCAATATGCTCACCGGCAAGGATGATTCGGGGAAGAAAGAGGTCGTCCTCGTCGAATACCCCAAAGACGGCGTCTGGGTGCCGGCCTATGTCCTCAACCGCCATAACGGCATCTGCGTCCTCTTCGTGCCGACGTCGCCGAACCCCACCAGCGGCTACACGGTCCTGGTCAAGGATGAGCTCACCGTCCCGGTATCGCTGACGCTGGAGGAGGCCTCCTCCTTCATTATCAGTATGGGGGCGGACTTCGTCAAACGCGACGAAGTGACGGACAAGATTCACGGGGCGGGCGTTACGCCTCGTTCCTGAAGCGCGCGTAGGGGAGGGTGCGCAGGTTGGAGTTGTAGTAGCGCCTGTCGTCGGTGACCTCGCGGGTCACCCAGGGTGGCAGGGCGAAGGTTTCGTCTGCGCTTTGCAGTTCGATCTCTGCCAGGTAGAGCCCCTCGTTTTCCCCCTCGAAGATATCGACTTCCCACAGATGCCCCTCGTAGAGGAGCTCGTAGCGTTTTTTTTCGATCAGCGGCGCGGCGCAGAGTTCTTGCAGCATCGCGACGGCATCATCAGCGGGGATCTCGTATTCGAATTCGCTCCGAACGATGCCCGCTCTTTTGCCTTTGAGGGTCAGGAACGCTTTCGCGTTCTTTGTGCGGACCCTGACGGTCACGCCTTCGGCGGGGATGTATCCCTGCGTGATGACAAGGGGGGCGGGCAGCTCGGGAAGCAGCGCGGGGTCAATGAGAAATTTGCGTTCGATTTCGATGGCCATGGGGTATTGTAGCGCAGAAAAAAGAGGAAAGGGCGCCGGGAGCTTCCCGGCAGGAAAGCTGTTAGTGCTTGCGATCGCCGGTGTTGTGATAGAAATACATGCTGTATCCGATCACTGCGACGCTCGGATAAAAGATGCCAAGCAGTTCGATCATTGTTCACTCCTTATTAATAAGGGGCGTATGCTAGCGAAAAAAGTAGCTCTTTTTCCATTCAAAAGAATTGAATAAAAAGAGCAGTTTTTTTCATGATTGTCGGCACCCCGCCGGTCAGGGCGCTTTACGCTTTTGGGGGAACGTTTTGAGGCTCTCGTCGACGACCTCGTTGATGTAGGCCGTCCGCTCTTCGGGGGTGTCGAAGCTCTTGAGACGGTCGGTCGTGGCGGCCCGCCAGAAGATCTTGTTCCCGTCGGGGTTGAGGGCGTCGATGATGATCTGGGCCTCGTCATATTCGTACTCGCGCTGGATCGGCACCGTCATGGACGCCCCGTACCCGTAACCGTAATAGGGGAAGAAGCCGACCATCTGGAAATCGGTCGTGACCTCTCTTCTGGTGGTTACGTCGGTATGGAAGATGAGGATGAAATCCGCCTCATCCTTGGCGACGGCTGTGTAGCCTTTGCGGGTCATACCGGCGGTGATCGCCTCGGCGATGCGGCTCTGTGTGAGGGTCGTCACCCCCTCTTTACGGGGATAGACGACGGCAAAGCGTTCCAGGGGCGTGAAATCGAACTTGGGATCGTAATCGCTTTGAATCTGCAGGCTGGAGCACCCCGAAAGCAGCAATAGCAGTGCGATAGAGAGTATACGGATGAACATGACAGCTCCTTCGAGATCATGGTTGACGTTGTATATGCATATATTGTAGCAGGGCTCCGGTAACAGAATACGGTACACTTACACTCAATGAAACCGATACTCTACACTTCGATCATCCTGCTGCTCATGGCGCTGGGCGGCTGTGCGCCGAAACCCGTTCCCCCTGTTGCCGTTGCCGTTTCGGAGCGTACCATCGACTATACCAAAGAGGTTCGCCCCATTCTAGACCGCCGCTGCGTGGTCTGCCATTCGTGCTACAACGCCCCCTGCCAGCTGAAACTGAGCGCTTTCGAAGGGCTTGAACGCGGAGCGACGAAGATGGCCGTTTACGACGCCGAAAGGCTCGGCGCCGCCCATCCGACCCGCCTCTTCGTCGATGCGGACACTGCCGATCAGTGGCACGACAGGTACGACTTCTACTCGGTGACGGCCAACACCGCTTCGGGCCGTTTCAATGACTCAACACTGGTCAGCCTGCTCGAGGCCAAGCGGCAACTGCCTCATAGCGCCGGGGAGTACCGGCCGGAATCCGACGAACTCACCTGCCCGCGAGACCACGACGAACTCGAAGAGTACCTGGATGAATACCCGGAGCGCGGGATGCCCTACGGCTTCCCGCCACTGACGAATACAGAGATGACGACGCTGGCCCAGTGGGCGCAGCAGGGGGCCAGGGGGCCGGGCAGCGAGGAGCAGCGGCGGATGAACGCCCCCGCGGAAGCCGACAGGAGTGCGCTGGAAACCTGGGAAGCTTTCTTGAACATGCCGGATGCCAAACACGCCATGACGGCCCGTTACCTCTATGAACACCTCTACCTGGCCCATATCCGTTTCGCGACCCCGGACGGCGCTTTTTATGAACTGGTGCGCTCCGAAACGGCTGCGCCGTCTGCGATCAAGATCATCCCTACGATAAGGCCCTACGACGATCCGGGCAAGGACGCGTTTTATTACCGGTTCCGCCGGATCACATCGACGCTGGTGCACAAGACGCACATGGTGTTTACGCTCGATGCGGCCCAGCTGGCGCGCGTTGAAAAGGACTTCATCGAGGCCCCCTGGAACGAGACGCCGCATCTGATGGGGTACGGTGCGAAACAGTCGGCCAACCCCTTCGCGACCTTCGCCCAGATCCCAGCCGCGGCGCGGTACGCCTTTTTGCTTGACAACAGCGAATACATCGTCCGCACCTTTATCCGCGGCCCGGTCTGCAAAGGGCAGGTGGCGCTGAACGTGATCAACGATCATTTCTGGGTCATGTTCCTCGACCCCAAATATGATTTGAGCCTGCACTACCCGAACCTGCTGCGCTTCAACGAGAAACAGCTCTCCGTGCCGGACGAACAGGGGAGCGATTTCCCGGCTTACCACTCCCTCAGCGACAAATATATCGAGCATGCGATCGACTACTATAAAGCCCGGGCGGATTTCTATTCGCTCATCTATACGGAGGGGCTGGGGTATGACGCGATCTGGAAGGGAGAAGAGGCCGATGACGCGCCGCTGCTCACGGTCTACCGCCACTTCGACAGCGCCTCGGTCCATAAAGGAGCCCTCGGCGATCTGCCCAAAACCCTCTGGGTCATCGACTATCCGCTTTTCGAACGCATCTACTACGCCCTGGTCGCGGGATTTGACGTCTTCGGTAATGTCGGGCACCAGACCAACGTCCGCCGCTATATGGACCGGCTGCGCGTGGAGGGGGAGAGCAACTACATCGACTTTATGCCTGCGGATGTCCGGAACAAGCTTTTCGACGCGTGGAACAAAAATCTCAACCTTCTGGTCGAGAACAAGCTCTTTTACCGTCCGGCGCGCATGCCTACGGCCGTTGCTTTCGAGACAAACGATCCCAAACGCGAATTCGTCGAGCATATTGTCGATCACGAGCTGCTGGGGGAGACGGACATCTCCTTTGATCCGGTGAACTATTTCCGCGCGGGGGACGCGCATCCGCCGCTCCCCGAACACTACCGGACGCGCGGGGATTATATCCAGGCGTTCCGTGCCATTTCGAAACCCGGGACGGCCTTTGTCCGTACGATCGACGGCCAACAGTCGAACCTGGCGTATGTCCGTGTGCGTATGCCCGAAGGGGAGGAGGATATCCTCTTTTCAGTCGTCGTGAACCGTTGGCATGACAACGTCGCTTTCATGTTCGATGAAAAGGGCCGTCTCGACCCCTCCAAGGACAGTGCGGATTTCATCTTTGATTTTATCGGCTCCTATCCGAACATGCTGCTCGAGCTGGATGCGGAGGAGGCTCCGGCCTTTTTCGATATGCTCGCACACTACAAAGATACGCCCGAGTATCGCCGCCGCTTCTTTCATTTCGGCATTACCCGGGACAACCCCCGCTTCTGGGAAACGTACGACTGGTTCCAGAAACGCTTCGAAGCGATGCACCCCATTGACGCGGGCTTGTTCGACCTGAACCGCTACTACTACCTTTCGCGCTCCCACGGGAAAAAAGAGGGGGAAGAGTAAAGGGCGGACGCCGGCGGGCGAAATGTGCTACAATGGTCCCAAGCCACTTGAATAAAAGGAGTCTAGGATGTCAAAATCGATGGTTGAGATCAAAACGCTAAAACTGGCGCATACGCAAAACGGCACGATCAGTATCGCGCATATCGAGGAGCCTTACGGCAAACACAGCAGCCCGGTGGTCAGCATCGCCATCGCATTGGAAGGGGCATCCAGCGACTGGAAGGTCCATCTCCCTTACGAAAACATCGATGAGGTGATCAAGGGACTCCAGGAAGCGAAAGCGTCCAACGAAGGGATGCCGCATCACGACAAGCATACCGAAGACCTGAATGCCGACACCGGCGGCGGGGCCTAGGCCAGCTCCTCCCCGAAGACGCTGCGCATGAGGGCACCGTCGCCTTCGGAGTGCGCATACAGTAACACCTCACACTCAAAACCGACGCCACTTCTGAAAAAATCACGATAGATCTCCAGCACCTGCCGCTTGTCCAGCCCGCCGACACCCGTGCCCATCAGCGGCAGCGCCAGGGTGACGTTCTTGCCGTGCAGCGCGGCAAAGGCGGCCAGGGCCGTCTGAATGTTACGGAGGATGGTCTCGATCTCCCCAAGCCGCGGCAGGGCCTCCGCCGCGCCGGGATTGTAGTCCATTACGGCGGCATGAAGCATGCTGCCGAAACGCGCGCAGCCGCCGGTGGCGACGACATCCCCTTTCTGCAGCGTTCCCGTTTCCTTCAACGCACGGGTCATGGCGCTCTGCAGGGCCGGGCCGCAGGCACGGGCAAAGGCGCCCGAGACCCCGGAACCAAGCTGTAAAACGGTATTGGACGGATTGACAATGAAGTCCGATGCCGGTGCGTCCAGGAGGTTCCCTGTTTTGATGGTTACATGGTAGGCCATACACACATTGTAGCATCATCTGCACGGGGGAGGGGAGGGAGCCGATACCGACAGCATCCATGACCAGGCACGGTCCGCCTGCAGATAAGATCTTTGAGAAAATGTAGTAACTTTAACAAATTACTACAAAACCCTTGACACAAAAGTAGTAATTGTGCTAGCATGGAAAAATGTGTGAAACCGTCGTCGCAGTGATGACGGTGCCAAAGAGGCCCATGCGGCCACGGATGACTGGACGGAGGGCGCGATGCCGATTCGGACACTTCAGGACAAACACTACAAAGGGATCAGCGAACTCTACCGCAAATCCGACGGGAGGGTGACGGGTTACTACGTTACCTACCGCGACGAGGAAGGGAAGCCGGTCAAGCGAAGGGTCACCGCCGATGACAAGGACGAGGCACTTCGCAAACTGGTCGACATCAAAGATGAAGTTGACCGACTGAAACAGGAGAAGGCGATGAGCGCGCTCCCCCTAACCTCTGAACACCAGGGAAAGAAGCATGACGCGACGGCGGCACGGGCCGTGGACGTTACGCATGAAGTCCACTCTATGCATGATTGCCAGAAGCGGATCTCCTCGTATGAGGGCAACGCCGTTGTCATGCTGATCGACATTGTCGCTTTCGACGACATCCGTATCCTCTACGGATACGAGAACGCGGAACGGATGGTGGCGGAGCTTGAAACGCTGGTGCGCGCGACGCTGGGCCGGTTCGAAGAGGACGCCCACTTCCGTACCCTCGGTGCCGCGCCGTTCGATTTCGACCTCTACCATCTTTATGCCGACCGGCTCTGCCTCTTTGTCAAAAACGACTTTTCGCACCGCCTGCTGGATTTCATCGCCGAAAAACTCCACGCCTGTGTGTCGGAATACGCCTTTCATGTCATACAGGGGAACAGCATCCATATCAATGTCTCAATCGGTGCGAGCAAAGCCGACGGCGCCGTCAGCCTGATGTACGCGGAAAAAGGGCTGCAGGAGGCGAAGAGGCTGCACAACAGCTACATCTTTTATGATAGCGGCTCCGCCGAGCGCAATACCCATTATTCCAATAAAACCTATGAACTGCTTCAGGAAAACATCGAGCACAAAAGGGTGACGCCCTATCTGCAGGGGATCTTCCGCAACGGTGAACTGACGAAACCGGAGAAGTTTGAAAGCCTGATGCGGCTGGTAGACCGGCAGGGACGGGTGCTTTCGCCGGCGGCTTTCCTGGAGAAGTCCAAAGAGTACCGCCTCTATACCCAGCTGATGCTGCAGATGATCGACAAGGTGTTCGACGTGCTGGCGCACTACGACATCGCGGTGACGCTGAACCTCTCATATGTTGATATCAACAACGTGCTTTTACGGGAGCGTCTGCTGGAAAGGCTGGCGAAGGAGAAGCGCGGCGGCAGGCTGACGGTTGAAATTCTCGAGAGCGACCAGATTCGCGACCTGGAGATTGTCAACGAGTTCATATTCAGGCTGAAAAAAAGCGGTGTCTTGATCGCCATCGATGATTTCGGCAGCGGATTTTCGAACTATGACAACCTGCTGAACCTCGAAATCGATTACGTCAAGCTCGACGGATCGCTGATCTCGAATATCCATGACCGCAAACATCGCATTATCCTCGGCAACATGGTCAATATCTGCCATGAGCTTGGGATCGAGACCGTGGCGGAGTACATCAGCGACAGAGGGGTGCTGCGGATGGCGCAGAGCATCGGTGTCGACTATTTCCAGGGGTACCACCTTCATAAGCCGCAGCAGTGGGATGAGGCGCTGCAGACCTTTGGTTACAGGGAGGCCGCCTATGCATCATGACGACAAACAGCTGTCGGAAATCACGGACAGGACGATGCGCCGGCTGATGAACGAAGCGATCGTCCTGCCTTCGAAATACCGGGAAACCTTTATGGAGGAGGAACAAAAGAGCCTGGAAGCGTCCCGTGAAGCGGGAAACGGAGATGCCACGCACCGTGAAATCGATCTTCTTCGCACGCATCTTTTTTCTGACGATGTCACGCCGGCGAAAAACCGTCTCTGGCTCTACAAACAGAAGCTCAATGCCCGCCAGGGCTTTAACGATGAGGGCTATCTTGTCAGCCTCCGTATCCAGGATTACACGACGATTGTCGATGAATACGACACTGTCATCGGTAACCGGGTTCTGATGCTCGTCTGCAGCTATGTGATCGAATTCCTGAAAATGCAGCGGGTGAATTTTGAAATTGCCCGCTATGCCGAAGGGGATTTTCTGCTGTTTATGCATCACATCGATGAGAGTGAAGTTGATGCACTTCTGGTCAATATGCAAAATGGTGCGGCCAACCATACGTTCAAACACCGCAGCAGAATTTTCGGTCTGACTTTTGATGCGGTAGCGATCCGCTATCTCGAAAATGAACCGTTTGCTACCGTCATGGAGCAGCTTGAAGAAAAAAGGTTTGAAAAAAAAGTTGAAGAGGGTGGTACCGCTGGCCGGACTTGAACCGGCACGTCCGAAGACAACGGATTTTGAATCCGTCGTGTCTACCATTCCACCACGGCGGCTGACGCAGAGCCGAATTGTAATGGATGCATCCTTAAAATAGGCCCGAAGCCATCCCAATGGGCGGCCAAAGCACTTTTTGTTATAATCCCTAACATTACTTGAAAAATGAGGATCGTATTTGCGGCAGGCACTTTTTATTACTGTTTTGGCCATTTTGGTATACGCGGGGATCTCGACGATCATCGCGGATGCGGCAATTATCGGGACGATCGGGGAGATTATCGCCAAGGCGAACCGGGCGCTGTTCGGCTATGTCTCTTTCGCCTACCTTTTTGTTCTGCTGTACCCGTTGTATACCTACTACAGAAACAGTGAGATCAATGTCGAGCGCACCGAGAAGATCCTGGCGGGTATCCTCCTCTTTTTCTCCCTGCTGATCCTGCAGGCGCTGGTGACGGAGGGGGCACTGCGCGGCGCTCTGGGTTCAGGGTTCGTTGATTTTCTTGAGCCCTATATCGGGGCGTTCGGACTCTGGGTCTTCTGGGTCATGACGGTCACGATAGCCGCCGTGATCCTGGTTGACGCCGAGAAGTTCCCCTCCATGCCCAAACCGAAACTCCCTTTTTCGTTCAGTAAAGAGGACGAGGAGGACGATGCGGAGCCGTCTCGGGAAACCATCCCGGCTAGAACGCGCGCCGCCGTGACGGAACGGCCGGGACTCTTTGACGATGACCCCTTCGATGCGCCCGCGTACGAGCGGATGAACATGCCCCTGAAGTCGGACGATTCGGTCATCAGACTGGTGCCGAAAGCACAGCAGGCGAGCCCGTTCGAGGATGCGGAAGCAGAGGCGGAGGTGGCGCCGAAAGCGGCGCCTGCAGCGAAAGAGGGGACTATTCTTGCAAAGGCCGAAGGGGTACGCCAGAAAAAAAGCGCGCTGATCGTCGAGGAGCTCGATGAAAACAAGAAGCTGCTCGAGCAGATCGAAAAAGGGAAGTCGGAGAAGCCCAAGAACTTCAAGCTGCCCTCCCTCGACTTTTTTCAAAAGCCGCCGAAACAGGGCAACAGCATCGACGAGCGCGAGCTCGATGACAAGATCCGCGATCTGATCGAGAAACTGGCGCAGTTCAAGATCGACGGGGACGTTATCCGCACCTACGCGGGACCGGTCGTCTCGACTTTCGAATTCAAACCGGCCGCGCACATCAAGGTCTCGAAGATCATGAACCTTCAAGACGACCTTGCGATGGCCCTGCGCGCCGAGACGATCCGTATCCAGGCGCCTATCCCTGGCAAGGACGTTGTCGGGATCGAGATCCCGAACCATACCGTCGAGACGATCTACCTGCGCGAGATCTTCGAGAGCAAACTGTTCCAGGAAGCGAAGTCCCCCCTGACAATAGCCCTGGGCAAGGACATTGTCGGCAAGCCGTTTATCACGGACCTGAAAAAACTGCCCCACCTCCTCATCGCGGGAACGACGGGTTCGGGCAAATCGGTGGGGATCAACGCGATGATCCTCAGCCTGCTCTACAAGAACTCCCCCGACCAGTTGCGGCTGCTGATGATCGACCCGAAGATGCTGGAGTTCTCCATCTATAACGATATCCCGCACCTGCTCACCCCGGTGATCACGAAGGCCAAACAGGCGATCGCCGCGCTGAACAACATGGTCGGAGAGATGGAGCGCCGCTACCAGCTCATGAGCGAGTCGCGCACGAAAAACATCGAAAACTATAACGAGAAGATGAAGCGCGAAGGCGGACAGCCCTTCCCCTACATCGTCGTCATCATCGACGAGCTCGCCGACCTGATGATGACCTCGGGCAAGGATGTGGAGTACTCCATCGCCCGCCTGGCGCAGATGGCGCGGGCGTCGGGGATCCACCTGATCGTCGCGACCCAGCGCCCCTCCGTGGACGTTGTCACGGGACTGATCAAGGCGAACCTGCCTTCGCGTATCAGCTACCGCGTCGGCCAGCGTGTCGACAGCAAGATCATTCTCGACGCCCAGGGGGCGGAGTCGCTGCTGGGCCGGGGCGATATGCTCTTTACCCCTCCGGGGGCGACGGGACTGATCCGTCTGCATGCGCCGTGGAGTACCGAGGAGGAGATCGACCATGTCGTCCAGTTCCTCAAATCCCAGCGCGCACCGCAGTACGATGAATCCTTCCTCGCCGAGAGCGGCAGCAGTGGCAGTACTGGTGACGAAGGGATGATCGAGGATATGGATGAACTCTACGAGGAGGCGAAAGAGATCGTCCTCGCCGACCGCAAAACCTCCATCAGCTACCTGCAGCGCAAACTCCAGATCGGCTATAACCGTGCCGCGCGTATCATCGAACAGATGGAACAGCGGGGTCTGCTGTCACCTCCCAACGCAAAAGGAAACCGCGATATCATCGGATAAAGTGAGGCTTGACCCTGCTTAGGCCTCAACCATGTTTCAAAACTAAACACATTGGTAACAAAATCTCAAAAATAGGTTACATTTTGTAACACTAGAAACCTTCTTGATTCTTTCCTTCGCTATAATCTCTCGAAATCTTATTTACAGGATAAAACGATGGCATTTATGGACGAATATAAAGCGCATGTAGCAGAGCGCGAAGCTCTGGGCGTACCTCCACTTCCTCTGTCTGCGGCGCAGACGGCTGACCTGATCGAAATGATCAAGGCAGGCGAAGGCGATATGGCCGAAAATATCGATCTTCTGAAAAACCGTGTTTCTCCGGGCGTTGACGACGCTGCCTATGTCAAAGCGGCATTCCTCAATGATGTTGCACAGGAAAATGTAGCCGTTGCGGCAATCGCACCGGATGCGGCGGTCGAAATGCTCGGCATGATGCTGGGCGGCTACAACGTCAAGCCGATCATCGATGCCCTCTCATCTTCCAATGCCGCCGTCGTTGACGCGGCGGTCAAGGCACTGAGCCATACGCTGCTCGTTTATGACGCGTTTAACGATGTCGAAGAACTGCACAAGGCCGGCAATGCCGCCGCGACGAAGGTGCTTGAGTCTTGGGCGAACGCAGAGTGGTTCACGTCCAAAGCCGATCTGCCTGAAAAAATCACCGTGACTGTCTTCAAGGTCCCGGGTGAGACCAATACTGACGACCTCTCCCCGGCGTCCGAAGCCTTTACACGTTCCGATATCCCGTTGCACGCAAACTCCATGCTCACGGCAAAGATGGACGACCCGATGGGTACGATCAAAGCCCTCAAAGAGAAGGGCCACCCGGTTGCCTATGTCGGTGACGTCGTCGGTACGGGCTCTTCCCGTAAATCCGGTATCAACTCCGTACAGTGGTACATGGGTGAGGATATCCCGGGCGTTCCGAACAAGCGCACCGGCGGTGTCGTTATCGGCGGTATCATCGCACCGATCTTCTTCGCGACGTCCGAAGACTCAGGCGCGCTCCCGCTCGAGATGGACGTGACACAGATGGAAACCGGCGATGTCGTCGATATCTATCCGTTCGAAGGCAAAGCAGAGAAGAACGGCGAAGTGATCGCCACCTTCGGCCTGCGCCCGAACACGATCACGGACGAAGTCCGCGCCGGCGGCCGTATTCCGCTGATCATCGGCCGCGGTCTGACGAAGAAAGCGCGCGAGGTCCTCGGTATGGGCGAGATCGATCTCTTCCTGAAGCCGGAGCAGCCGGCCGATACGGGCAAAGGGTACACCCTGGCGCAGAAGATGGTCGGTAAAGCGTGCGGCCTCGAGGGCGTCCGCCCTGGCATGTACGTCGAACCGGTCATGACGACTGTCGGCTCCCAGGATACGACGGGACCGATGACGCGCGACGAGATCAAAGAGCTCGCGGCGCTGGGCTTCAACGCTGACTTTGTCCTGCAGTCTTTCTGTCACACTGCGGCTTATCCGAAGCCTTCGGACATCAAGATGTACCACACGCTTCCGGACTTCATCTCCAACCGTTCCGGTGTCGCGCTGCGCCCGGGCGACGGCGTTATCCACTCCTGGCTGAACCGCATGTGTCTGCCGGACACGGTCGGTACGGGTGCGGACTCGCACACCCGTTTCCCGATCGGTATCTCTTTCCCTGGCGGTTCGGGTATCGTTGCGTTCGCGGGCGTTACCGGCTCCATGCCGCTGACGATGCCGGAATCCGTACTGGTCCGCTTCAAGGGCGAACTGCAGCCGGGCGTTACGCTGCGTGACCTGGTCAACGCGATCCCGTATGCTGCCATCCAGAGAGGCGAGCTGACCGTCGAGAAAAAAGGGAAGAAGAACATCTTCGCAGGACGTATCCTCGAAATCGAAGGGCTTCCGGATCTCAAAGTCGAGCAGGCGTTCGAGCTTTCCGATGCTTCTGCAGAGCGTTCTGCGGCGGCCTGTACGGTTCACCTTAACAAAGAGCCGGTCATCGAGTACATCAAATCCAACATTGTGCTGCTCCAGAGCATGATCGATGCGGGTTACCAGGATGCACGTACCCTGGCGCGCCGCAAAGAGAAGATGGAAGAGTGGCTTAAAAATCCGGAACTGATGGAAGCGGACAAAGACGCCGAGTACGCAGCGGTTTACGAGATCGACCTGGGCGAGATCACGGAACCGATCCTTGCGTGTCCGAACGATCCGGACGACGTTGCTACCCTTTCCGAGGTGCTGGCTGACGCTAACCGTCCGCACAACATCGACGAGGTCTTCGTCGGTTCGTGTATGACCAACATCGGTCACTACCGCGCCCTGGGTGAAGTCCTCAAGGGCGAAGGCCAGGTTCCGGCGCGTCTGTGGGTTGTCCCGCCGACCCGTATGGATGAGCAGCAGCTCCAGGAAGAGGGCTACTACGCGATGTACGGTGCCGCCGGCGCGCGTACGGAGATCCCGGGCTGTTCCCTCTGTATGGGGAACCAGGCTCGTGTCGCTGACAACGCGGTCGTCTTCTCGACGTCCACGCGTAACTTCGACAACCGTATGGGTAAAGGTGCGCAGGTCTATCTCGGCTCTGCCGAACTGGCAGCCGTCTGTGCGATGCTCGGACGCCTCCCGACAAAAGAGGAGTACCTCGAGATCGTACCGAAGAAGATCGCCGGCAAAGAAGCCGACATCTACAAGTACCTCAACTTCAACCTGCTCGAAGAGTTCGCGCTCTAAGCAGGCTTCCCCTCTGCGGGGAACCGCTCTTTTTTTTCTCCGAACTTTCTTTTTTCATCCCTTTACATTACAAGCAGCCGGGCCGTTGCCGTCTACCGTATCGATGTCGCACGCCGTTTGCGCCGTGCAATCAAAGAGGGGTTATTTTTCTTTGGCGGGCCACTGTTCCCAGGGTTCGACGTCATAGTCCATTTCCAGGATCCAAGGATGGTAAGCCGTCGGATGCTTTGCATGACGTTCGAGCACGCTGGCGTGGACGAGGGGTTTGCCGCGGGTCGCCGCGTCCCAATGGCGCTGCTCGCGGCGGTAGAGACGGGTCAGCCATGTCCCGCGCGAATCGTGCATCTTCCCCTGGGCATCTTCATGGGGATCGACCGTGTGTTTCGGATAGATCAGAAGCCCGTGGTTGATCGCCTGCCGGGTGAGCCAGACCAGGGGGATGTCGGAGAGGTCCTGCTCCGCATAACCGCCGCCGACGTCGGTATGCATCCCGCTGAACCAGACCTGTTTGACGGTCTGCCACTCTTTGACCTGCTTCTCCCACAGCACCGGGTGGAAGGTTTTGCGTTCGTCGTCGATGGCCAGGGCTTGGTAGGCGTGCGTGATGGTTTCGCTGAGCCTGAAATTGTGGAAACGGTGGCGGAACCCCGGAATGCCGTCGAGCAGGACGCTGAGGCTCTTGATGGGAAGGCCGAGTGCGGCGACGGTGTCGTAGCAGCCGATAAACTCCACCTTGGTCCACATATTGTGATGGTCTTTCAAAAAGGCGGCGGCTTTCTCCTTGCGTTTGCCCTCATCCTCGATCATGTAGATATCATAGGCAGTGGCGATCAGTTCGGGACGGGATTTCGGCAGGATGCCGAAGTAGTGCAGGAACCCCGAGAGGCTGCGCACCGTTGCCGCGCCGCGGCTGAACCCGAACAGGAAGATCTTGTCCCCGGCTTCATAATGCTCAAAGAGAAAACGGTAACACTGCTGAATATTGCGGGAAATGCCGAAACCGCCGACGTTCCCGGTCAGCCGGTGGATGCCCGTGCCAAGCCCCGGATCGTAAAAGGCGATCTGCCGCGGGGTGCGGTCCTCGATCATGTTGAAGAGTTTATAGATATTGGTGTTGTTGCCTTTGCCGCCCTCCTGGCCGGTCCCGTCGGAGAAGATTACGATATTTTTTGCCATGTCATCCCTTTTTGATTTGATCCCGCACAAAGTATTTGGCGACCAATGCCCCCGCCGTCATCGGTTTGTCAAAATAGTAGCCCTGGAAAATATCGCATTTCATTCTCTTGAGCAGCTGTACCTGGCCTTCCTTCTCGACGCCTTCGATCACGACTTTCATCCCCAGCGCATGCCCGAGTTCGGTCATGGTCTTGACGATCACGGCTGTTTTGGCGTTGAATTCGATTTCGTCGATAAAACTCTTGTCGATTTTAATAGTATCGACCTGGAAGGATTGGAGGTAGGTAAAGGTGGAGTAACCCGTCCCGAAGTCGTCGATGGCGATCTTGATGCCCGCATCGCATAGCGACTTGATGGTTTCGATGTTATCGGTAGAGCTTTCGACGATGATCCTTTCTGTCAATTCGAGTTCGAGGAGGTCTGGATTGAGATTGTACTCGGAGAAAAGGTCCAGAAGGTCCCGGATGAAGTAGGTGTCGTTGATATCGACTGCCGTGACGTTGACGGCGGCAAAGATGCCGTCCCATCCAATCCGCTGCCACTGTTTGAGCGCCTTGCAGGACTCCTCAAGGACCCAATGCGTGATCCGCAGAATCAGTCCGTTCTGTTCGGCAATGCCGATGAAGGTATCGGGGGTGAGTATCCCCCGTTTGGGGTGACGCCACCGCAGCAGGACTTCGACGCCGGCGAGACTGTTGTCTGTGGCACTGATCTTCGGCTGAAACAGCAGGAAAAACTCGTTGTTATCCAGGGCCTCGAAAAGATCGTTGTGGAGCTTCAGACGTTCGATGGCCATGTTGTCCAAGACGGGGTTGAAGAAATAGAATCGGTTCTTGCCGAGCTCCTTTGCCTTGTGCAGCGCCGTGTCGCTGTTTTTCATCAGGGTGTCGTAGTCATCCCCGTCATTGGGATAGAGCGCTATTCCCACGCTGGCCGTAATATGGATGATGTGGTTGTCGAGGTTAAAGGGTTTGCGGATCTGGACAAGAAGCTGGTCGACGATATGCGTCAGGCTCTCCGTCGACTGGATCCGTTCGAGGATGATGAGAAACTCGTCCTGCCCCATGCGCAAAATGGTGTCAAAACGCCGGAGATGGGCTTTGAGACGGCCACTGAGCTGCATCAGCAGCTGGTCGCCGACCTTGTGCGTCATCGAGTCGTTGATGTTCTTGAAGTCATCGATGTCGATGGAGAGGACGGCAAAGGGGAGTTTGTCTTTTTTCGCATAGTTTATGGACGATGCGAAAATGCGCTGCAGGGAGTGGCGGTTTCCAATGCCCGTTAGCTGGTCGATGTAGAGCAGCGACTGCAGCTGGTCGCCCAGGGCGTAGGAGAGGACGATGATTTTGAGCAGTACCCCGAACTGCTGGGAGTGCAGGATAAACCAGGTCGACGGCAGCAGCCCGAACTTATGCAGTGCCAGCAGTGTGGAACCGGCGAAAAAGAGACTCCAGGCGCCGAGGTAGAAACGGGCCCGCCTTTTATTATGCTTCTGGATGGCAAAACCGGCAGAGAGCAGTATGACGGGCGTAATGGCCGCCAGGAGGGTTGTCAGTTTGACCGTCAGGTAGTAGATGTCGAAAAAACTCATGATCATGGGGACGAGGTTGATCATGATGATGACGTTCAGGACGGAGTGCAGTTTCGGCGTATAGAGCTCCGTTTCCAAAAAGCGCTGGCCGAAAAGGATGGCCGACAGGATCGTAAGATTGACAAAGAAGGGAACGCCTTCGTTGTACAGCCAGGGGTGATCGGGGAAAAGCAGCATAGGCGTGAAGCCGTCGAAAGAGAGCTGCATCATCGTATAGAAGACGATGAAGCCGACATAATAGAGGTAGATGGCTCTGCGGAAGATCAGGAAAAAAATAAAGTTGTACAGCGACAAAATAATGAGGATGCCGTAAAAGATGCCGTAAAAGAGGAAACGTCTCTGATCGGCATCCTGCAGGGCGTCCGGGTCGTTAATGGTGATGGGGAGATCGATCGCCGATTGGGAATGGATCTTCCAGACCAGTGTCGTGGTCTTATCCGGAAGGAGAGTGATCGGGAAACGGAACGTCAGGCTCGACAAGGGGCGTGATGCGAAAGGGCGCTTGTCCCCGCTGGAAAAATGGGCGATGACTTTTTTGTTTTCGATCACGTAGAGATCGACATAATCGAGCAGAGGGTTTTCGAGGTCGACGATCCATGCATTCTCGGTGTGGGAAGTGTTCTTCAGTGTCGAACGGAGCCAGATGGTGTCGTCGACATAACCGAAGGGGAGCTGATGCTTATCAACGGTGTTGCATATCGCCGGGCTGCTGCCCTCCAGGAACATGTCGACGTTCAGCATATTCAGATGGTCCATGCAGAGCAGAACAGAGTCGGAGAGATCATACTGTTTTCCGCTGGAAGTGACATTGATGACAGGTTCGGCGGAGAGGGGATTCAAAGTGAGAAAAATCAGAATAAAAATATGAAAAACCGTTTGCATGGGTTCATTATACTCCATAGGCATCTAATTTGTATTAATAACGTGATAAACGATTTTGCGCTTGTTAGTTGAACTGGTACAATTAGCTTTTTGAAAAGGATGAATATGGAACAATTGCCCAAATGCCCCCAGTGCGGAAGCGAATACACATATGAGGATGGTGAGCTTTACGTCTGTCCGGAGTGCGCCCATGAATGGTCCAAAGATGCCGCGGACGCCGGTGCTGAGGATGCGTTTGTCGTGCGTGACGCCAACGGGAACATTCTGCAAGACGGCGATACCGTGACGGTCATCAAGGACCTGAAGGTCAAGGGCGCATCGTCCGATATCAAGGTCGGTACCAAGGTTAAAAATATCAAACTGAACCCTAACAGCGACCACAACATCGACTGTAAGATCCCCGGTGTCGGCGCGATGGGACTCAAGTCCGAATTCGTTAAAAAAGTCTGATCCCTCTTCTGACGGTCGGCGGCAGCACGCCGACCGATTGCTACGTTTAATTTCCCCGTTTAACGTTCTTCAACCGGACGGAAACGTGCCGTTCTGATCCATTGGCCACCGGTGTATGCCGTGGTGAGCGGCGATCCGTAGTTGTACCAGATGTACCGGTCGTTGAACATCCCCTTGGGATGGTAGTTCGGCAGGGCGGACGCCAGGGGGAAACTGCTTTTCACCCGCTTGGCCGTTGCTTCGAGGAGGTAGGTGTTTCCCGCTTCGAACACGACGACCCAGGCATGCCCCTCGTTTTTATACGTTCCGAAGACGACCCGTGCATCGTAGCCGATTCCCTCCAGCCAGTCGGCGAGCAAGATGGCGTGATCCTCGCAGTCGCCGCGCCCGCTTAAGTAAGCTTCCTCGGAACTGAGCCAGATCTCGGCATACCCTTTGAACTGCTGTTCGTCACGCACATAGTGCATATGCCTTGATATATGGTGCATGGCACTCCATTTCGAATCGACGCTGAAGGGGATGAAGTGCTTGAAAAAACCATTGGCATAGTAGGCTTTGAGATCGCGCCCATAGGCGAAATAGGCGACGGGTTTCTTATTGAGACGCTGGGAACCGGACCCCTGGCCCCGCGATTTGTTGGCGGGCCGGTCCAGCCATGCCGGGATCCTGGCGCTGCGTTTCTCCGGCACGGAGAGCAGCTGCATCTCACCCGCTCTCGGCCCCGGACGGTGATGGGGAAGGGAAGCGTCGGGCAGCGTGACGCTCTGCGGCGGCGGGAGCGGCAGGGCGGCTTCGTCGTGCCGCTGTTTGAGCGCCATGATGAAGAAGAGGGGGACGTAGAGCAGGATAAGGACCCGCAGCAGGGTAAAGAAGGTTCGTAGGAACTTTGCGATCATGTCATCGAGGAGGCGACGATGATGGCGATGAAGATGAGGATGGTCGACGCGAAGATCGCGGCGGCGACGTTGCCTTTTTTGATCTCCTCCTCGAGGGCGATGGATTTCAGCAGTTTGCTGTCAATGTACTTCAGGGCAATGACGGCGATAACGAGCACAGCCACCGTATAGACAAGATTGACGGAAAGGTTGATGAGAGTGGAGATAAAAAAGTCGCTTTCTGGCATAGACTATTCCTTCGTTGAAGCTGGTGCACGTAGTGTAGCGCACCTTTTCTTTTACGGGCACGAAGGGTGTAGAGGGGAACGCTTGCTGGGCAAACGGGCGTCAACGTTCTTGCCACGGATACCTTGGTACCCGCAGCAGTATGTTATTGGAACTCTTTGATAATGACGCTGTCCGTCGACCAGCAACCCGTATCATATTGAACCCCTGTGGCTCCCCCGGAAGAGGCCCTGGCATACATGCTGACAGTGTGTGATCCGGCGCTTAGGTTAGTGAAGAACCCTTCCATTGTTACTGCGACCCCGCTCGCACCGATTTCAGCTGACTTGACACTACCTCTGATACGGCTGCTGGTTGTCGCAGTGTCATCGATCCTCAGTTCGAAAATCACCCCGGTACCTGTCATCGAAGAAGCTGAAAGGCGCCCGCTGAACACGACGTTGAGTACCGTACCGTCCTGGGCTTTTGTAAACGATCCGATCGTGGCGATTTTCGCATAGGTTGTCGTCACACTGACAGATGCAGGACAGCTGACATTGAGGGTTGTCCATCTGACCAGCCCCGATTCAGCGATTGCAGTGGCATTGGTCTGTATCGCCGTTGCATTGGCGGTGATGCGCGTGTCGTTGTCGTTGATCTGCGTGGTATGCTCCGTAAAGTTGTCGTTCACTTCGGAGGCGTAAGCGGTCGTACCGGGGGTGAACGTTGTCATCCCGCTGACCTGCCCGGCGTAAAGACTCCCTGATACCATCAATGCCGAAATACCTAGAAGGCGCAATCCAAATTGTCTGATTTTCATGATGAATCCTTTTGAGTTTGTGTTCTGCCGCAACGGCCGTTATCCCCAGTTGTCCTGATCCCAGGTCATACTGTCCCAGTCACTGGAACCGGACGATGAACCGCCTCCGCCTCCTCCGCATCCGTAAATCGCGATTGCTGTGATCGCGAGGATTGCCAGGAACCAACGTTTCATGTCATCTCCTTTTCGCTCGTATCCCCAAATGTTTATGCGTATACGAGATGCAGATATTTACATCATAACTCCACAATACTTAAAAGAACAGATTAAATCAAATACATCAAAATAGGTATGAAGGGCATGAAAAGGCGCAGCACGCGTAAAAGGAGTGATTTTTTTCATGACAATTTTGGGTCTTCTCGATGCGCTTATTCGTCGCCATCAGCTATAAAATGTGATGTTATTTTGATAATTTGTGGAGAGAATAAGACGCTTTGAATTAGAATAAATGATTGCGATGACGAAGGGGAAAAATGCAACTGCTGATCGTACTGCTGGGCGCGCTGCTCGGCTTTATCTACGGATTCAACACCGACGGCTTTATCTTCAGCTCGAATATCTGTCTTTTCGCGGGTCTGACGATGATTATGCCTTCGCTTTTCAAAGTGAAGCTCATGGACGTCAAACTGCTCTGGCATCACCGTCTTGTCGTCATCAAAAGCCTTTTTCTCAACTTTGTACTGCTGCCGACCTTCGCCGTTATTATCGGCCTGCTGAGCCGCGATTACGGCATCGCCGCCGGGTTATTTCTGCTGTCGGTACTCAGCGGCGGCGGGATGGTGATGTATTGGATCAAAAAGTCCGGCGGCGATACGTCGCTGGGCTTTCTCATCCTTTTTATCAACCTGCTGCTGATCTCGCTGTCGTTTTTAATGCTGCACCTCTTCGGCGTCTACACCGAGCGCTATTTCGACACCCTCTACACGGATGACAATAACAACATGGAGAGCTATGCGCGGCTGGTTATTGAGCTGCTCATTGTCATTCCGTTTATCGCGAGCCGTTTCGTGGTGCTTTTCAAACCGCTGGAGAAGTTCATTGAGACCTACCGCCCCTACATCAGTAACATCAGCATGTTCATTATCCTCTTCTACCTTTTCGGCCTCCAGAGCACACAGAACCTCGTCGATCTTTACGATTTCGAACCCGAACTGATCGTCATCGCGCTGGCCGCCGTGCTTGCCTTCTATGTCCTGGACCTAGCGAGTGCCTGGTTCATCTTCAAGATGGACTCTCCCCAGGAGCGCGCCGCTTTCTGGCACAGCGTAACGCGATATATCACGCTGGCGCTGGTCCTCTCCACCTTCTCCATGAAAGCGTTCGGTGTCTCGATGCTGCTGCCGATCATGATCGCCTATATGATCCAGATCCCCTTTGCGATCCTTACCGACCGGAAGCTGGTCGAGAAAGAGAAGGCTTAGTCCGTCGCTAACCGGCTTTTTGTGGATCGTTGAAATAGACCCGGCGTTTGCCGCCGGGGTTTTTGAGGTTCGTGATCCAGTCGCTCGTTGAGAGCGCATATCGGTCGCCGACGGCGGAAAGATGCATATAGCTGATGTCGGGAGCGGCGGGGGCTTCGAAGCGGCTGTGACCGGCGGCCGTTTCCCCCAGGAGCTCAAGCCCTGCAAGGGCGGGAATTTGTGCTGAAGCTTTCGTATACATCAGCTGCAGGGAACTGTTGCCGAGGCCATAGGCGACCGGTGCGTGTTCGATGAAACAGGCGTCCAGGGCCCAGTCGGAGAGGGCGGGGAGCCGGGTAAGGGTGTGGAGCAGTTCGTAGCCTTTCTCTTTCGCCTCCCGCCGCAAGGCATCGATTTGCGCCTCCGCCTGCGCCTTTTTGTGTTTCGGATAGACCCGGTAAAACTCCGACCCTTTGAGGAGGAGATCCTGGCGGTCGTCGAGCTCCCCGTACCCGCCGCCGACATCGGCGTGGACTCCCATCAGGGCGATCTCCTCCGTGTTGGCTTCCGTCGTACCGTCCGCACGTCTCAGTGACTCCAGCGGAAAGTTGTGGCGGTGTTCGTCTTTGGCGGTCAGGTGAACGATCTTTTCAGCCGAATCGTTCGAGAGGTTCAGGTTAAAACCGATATTGACCTCATTGGCGAGGCCGATCGTCGCCACCGTATCGAAGAGGCCGACAAAACCGATGCGTACGTTTGCGTCGTGTTTGTAGGCGGCATTGATGCGGTTGACGAAGTCCCGTGCCTCGGCGGAGCCCCGACTGAAGCCGAAGACATCGATGATGACGGTCTCACTGCCGTTTTGCCGCACCGCCGAACGGACTTTTTTGAGCTTGTGTTTGACAAAGCTTTTGGCATCACCCCCGAAGGCCATATGGAGGGCGTCGTAATAGTCGTTCTTGGCCTTTTTGCGCTGCCGTATCGCTTCGACGGCCTTGGCTGAGAGGGTTTTCCCCTGTTTGTATTTTCCTGTGCCGACCCCCTGGGAATAGAAGGCAGTGTAGCCGCTGGCACGGTAGACTTTGTAGAGTTTGGCGACGTTGCTCAGCGATCCGTCACCGATGAGGTCGTCGTTGTAAAGATTGTTGCCCGTGCCGTCAAAAAATACGCCAAGCCGCAGCATCGCTTCTCCTTGAAAACCTTTTTATAACACCATAAAATATTTTACATATAAAAGTGCTTCGCCGGAGAGTGGCGACGGCAAAGGCTGCCGTCGGAAGGGAAAGAGAGGACGCGCTGCTGCTGCGCTATCCGAGTGTCGGGTAATCCAGGTAGCCCTTTTCGTCCTGGGTATAGAAGGTGTCCGGGTCCGGTTCGTTCAGCGGCGCGTCGGCCTTGAAGCGCTCCGGCAGGTCGGGGTTGGCGATGTAGAGCAGCCCGTAAGCGACGGCGTCGGCGAGGCCGTCGGCGATGATGGCATTTCCTCTTGCTTTGTCATAGCCGCCGCAGGTGATAAGCACACCTTTGTAGGCATCGCGCAGGGCGGCGAGCTCGACGACGTTCGCCCCGTGGCGGATATCTCCTTCGAGGGCATCGACAATATGCACGTACGCCAGATGATGTTCGCTCAGACGGTGCAGCACATGGGTGAAAAGCGTTTTGGGGTCGGAGTCGCTCATGTCGTTGAAAGTCCCGCTGGGAGAGAGCCGTACCCCTGTGCGGTCGGCGCCGATGGCGGCGCTGACGCCTTCAACGATTTCGAGCAGGAAGCGACTGCGGTTTTCGACGGAACCGCCGTAGGCGTCTTTGCGCCTGTTCGTGCCGTCGCGCAGGAACTGGTCGATGAGATAGCCGTTGGCGCCGTGGATCTCCACACCGTCAAACCCGGCGGCAACGGCGTTTTTTGCCCCGTCGACATACTGGGCGACGATCTCTGGGATCTCCGCAGTCTCCAGCGGGCGCGGGGTGACATAGTCCTGCATCCCCTCGAAGGTGAAGGTCTGTCCCGCCGGTTTGACCGCTGAAGGGGCGAGGGGAAGCTCGCCGCCCAGGAAAGAGGGGTGGGAGATGCGGCCCACGTGCCACAGCTGCAGATAGATCTTCCCGCCCTTATCATGCACGGCCTGCGTCACCTGTTTCCATGACGCCGTCTGTTCGGGCGTATAGATGCCCGGCGTCGCGGGGTAGCCCATCCCCATCGGGGAGACCATGGTTGCTTCGCTGATGATGAGGCCGGCGGAGGCCCGCTGGGCATAGTAGTTGGCCATCATGGCGTTGGCCCGGTGCTCCTCTACGCTCCGGCAGCGGGTCAGCGGTGCCATGACAATGCGATTGTTAAGGGTGATGTTTCCGACGTTCAGCGGTGAAAAGAGATCCATCATAGTGCTCCTGTGTGGGTGATGGGCCATTATTTCACGACGGCCGTAACAGCAATCTTAAAATCCGGGGACAGTTCTCGGGTATCAGATACGATAATGAGAGGGTGCAGGAGATGCGTGTCTAGAGGCGGTGGTGATGATGGATCGCTTTGATGGCTTCGCGCGCGAAATTGAGCGCATTGATGCTCTGTTTCAGATCGTTGAACGTCCACGAAAAAGGTTGGAAGAAACCGCCGTTGAGCACGGCGATGTAGATGGTGTCCCCGACGAAAGCGATGCGGGGGAAGACGCGGTACTCTCTGATGAGTTCTTCGAGTTTTTCCATCACCGTATGCGACAGCAGAAAATTAGCTTCGATGGGATCGCTTCCGTGGACGACATACTCTTTTTCAAAGCCGCTGCTGTCGAGGCGTATTCTTTCAAGCCCCCGGTACATCGCCTTGGGCTGCAGCCCGCTTCCGAGAAAACCGAGGTGCTTCTCTGCGAGGTCGAAGGAGACGATCGTCGTGCCCTCTACCGGTCGGCGGGCCGCCGTCATGCCGAACAGGCCGCCTAATACCGGCACCTTCTCCCCCGCTTCGTGATGTTCGAGCATGACATGAGACATCCGCACCGGGAGACCGTCGTTGTCGTAGGTCAGCAGGTTGTTGGCTTCATAGGTCTTGGCCGGGAAATCATCCGCCAGTTTCGACGCGAGGATGTCGCGGTAGGCGATGCCCCCGTAGGGGTTGTACTTCAGCGCGGGGTCGATCGCCCGGAGCAGCGGGGCAACGGCGAGACGCTGGAAGCTCTTGAGCGTCCGCCGTCTTCTACCGGGTTTTCGCCTGGTGGCAAGTATGCTGTATATCAGCGCGAAAAAGAGAAGAACCAGTACGGCGATCTTAGGCATACCCGCGAGGAGCAGGACCCCTGTCACCGCAAAAAGAGAGGTAAAGAGTACGGCTTTGAGCGTGCCGTTTAGAGGGATGGTCCGTTCAGGGGGAATATGCGGCTGGATCTGTAGTTCGAAGACCTGTTCCAGTTCAGCCAATGTCTTCAAACCGCCGCTCCTCTGTACCGATCTAAACAAGATCTTTTGTAGGAGATTATATCGAAGGTCCGCCGCACCGCTCTGCGGAACATACTGCTTTGGCGGAATCGCTATCATGACGCCATACGAACGGGCGGTACCGAAGGCGGCGGGGTATAATAGAGCAGAACAGCTGCAAGCGGAAGGAAAGAGCCTATGAACCTCGACAAACTCAAAACGGCCGAAGCGGAATTCTTCGCGATGTACCCCGGCGGTTTCGGGGATGAAGCGCTTCTCCCCGTTGTCAAACGGCATCACAGCGCGGCGATCGGCCGACAGGTCGAAACACTTTTTGCCGAAAACGCCTTCGGGCAGCCTGACGAAGTGTGCGACAACTTCGCGAAGATCGTCTCCAAATCCTCCATGATCTCCTTTTTCGAGAAACCGCGCGTGCGCGACATGGTCAAACAGATGAGCCCGGAGCAGAAAGATATGCTCTCCATCGCGCTGTACGAACTGCTGCACGGTAACGAAAAAGAGGGCTTTGAGGGGCTTGTTGAGGTGTTGTCGTATTACAAGCTGGCGAAATGGTCTCTGGTCTCCATGCTGCCGTACTATTACAACCGCCGCAAGGCGTTCTTCATCAAGCCGACGACGACCAAGAACATCCTCAAACACTTCGAAATAGGGGAGCTGGTGTACAAACCGCGCCCGGCGTACGCCTTTTATAAAGGCTATTCAAAAGTGCTCAACGAGATGAAAAAGCGGGTGGACCCTTCACTGGGAAAAGACAATGCAGCGTTTACCGGTTTTTTGATGATGGCGATGGGAACAGAGGAGCGAAGGCGCGGATGAACGGCTCCGCCCCGGGGGAAACATTATGCGACCCCATGATGCCCTCCGGCGCTATTGCCCCAGTCCGATCTGCCGCATGAACTCCTGATTGTCCCAAAAGAGGTACTCCTCGTCCATCGTTCCTTTGTCCGTCCAGTGGCCGAACGTCGACATGGTCAGTTTGAACGATTTTCCGGTCGGTTGAATGAACTTGCCTTCTCCGATGGGCATCGGACGTGTGAAGGTACCTTGGATGACGCCGATGACGGCCGTCCACTCTCCCTGCGCGACTTTGATCGGGTGGGTTTCGATCCGGGTATCCGGGGCCCACACGAACATACCTTTCAGGTCTTCAATGTGAATGCCGATCCCTTTCGTCGTCCGTCCGTCGGGCCAGTGGACGACAATGCCCTTCGCATGGCTGCGGGAGAGCTCGTCCCATTTCTGGCCGCTGTAGACGTTGAAGTCCAGGTCGTCGAAATTGGCCAGGTTGGCCGCAATGCGCTCCTGGTCTTTTTCGCAGGCGACGCCCGGCTGCACTTTTGCACAGCCGCCGAGACCGGCAGCGAACGCCGCCAGCACCGATAATGCGCAAATTTTCATGATCGTTTTCATGGGGAATCCTTCCTCCTCCTCTTCTGCAGTCTGTGCTGCCGATGATCCGTGCCGCGCTCCGAATCCCGGGGGGAGTAACGGGAGCGCGGCACATGCCTGATCCATCCATTATGAGGCATCTGCATTGAGAAGATAGTGATTGATTTTTCTTATATTTTCTTTTTAAGTGTTCCGCTTGGCAAGGTCACAGCGTTGCAGCGTGCACGCCACTTGCATACGACGCGTAAAGGAGTTGCCGTGATCATTAAAGCCAGCGTTCTCTACGACGGCCGTACGCGCCGGGAAGCATGTTATGTCCATATCGAGGGCACACAGATCAAAGCCGTGACGGACAGTGCGGAACGGTACGATTTCGAAGGGATCGTTACTCCCGCCTTTGTCGATCCGCATTCCCATATCGGGATGTTCCGTGAAGGCGAACCCTCTTCAGAGGCCGAAGGTAACGACATGACCGACCAGATCCAGCCGTTGAACGAGCCCCTGCAGAGCATCTATATGGATGATCCGGCGTTTACCTATGCCATCGATTTCGGCGTGCTCTACAGCTGCATCGTCCCCGGCAGCGGCAACGTCATCGGCGGGAAGACGACCGTCATCCGCCATTTTGCGCCGAATGTCGACGGCGCGCTGGTCAAACACTTGGGATACAAGATGGCGCTGGGCTACAACCCGACATCGACGCGGCAGTGGAAAGGAACACGTCCCAATACGCGTATGGGGGTCAATGCCCTCCTCGAAGAGCGTTTCGATACATTGCTGGCCCGGGAGAAAAAAGCGCGTACCGCCCGCGATATCGCTCTGCTGGAGCTGGACGAAAGCGCTGAGGGAGAGCTCCTTGCCCTCAAACGGGAGCAGATCGAGGCGGACTACCATGCCGCTTTCACGGCGACGGAACACGCGCTGCTGGACCTGCTTCAGGGGAACAAACTCGTCAAGATCCACGTTCACAAAGAGGACGATGCGCTCTATCTGATCGAGTTGGTCAAAAAGTACGGGCTGCGCGCCAGCGCGGAGCACTGCATGGATATTCATCACCGCCATATCTTCGAAGCCCTCGATGCGGCGGGAATCCCCGTCGTCTTTGGACCGTTGGGAAGCGTCGGGTATAAAACCGAGCTCAAACACGCCTCGTATAAGAACGTCTCCGAGCTGGTCGGGGCAAAGGTGCCGATGGCGGTCATGAGCGATCATCCCGTCATCCATGCACACACCCTGCGCGATGCGTCGCAATACTTCATGATCGCCGGTCTCGATGCGACGGATGCGATCAATCTTCTTACCCGGGAAAATGCCCGTGCCATTGAAATGGACGCGGAGCTCGGCACCATCGAGCCGGGCAAATGGGCCTCGCTGCTGTTATGGGACCGTGAGCCGATGATGCTCGGCGCCATCCCCCGCGTCGTCATCGGCGAAGGGCGTGTCCTGCGGCAATAGGTACTCGGCAAAACCTATCGATGTACCGTTGGCAAAACGCGGATGGATAATGCTCACATAGAGAGGCTTGTGCCAATGTCGGGCGGAAGATTGGGGGGATCAACCCGTTCCCACACGAGGATTCGGGAACGGGTCTGGAGGGTTATTCGCAGGGGCCGAGGTATTTGCCCGTCATCGTCGTCGTCATCGTCATGGCGCCCATACCCGTATCGGTATGCATGTTCATTTTTCCCTGGAAGCTTTCATCCGTATAGGTGATTGTGCCGTCCCCTTTGGAATGGTTGCATTCGATGCGCCAGGATACGGTGTTGCCGTCAATCTTCTGTTCCAAGACTTTACAGCCGTCATTGTCGTTTTGCTGTACCGGAACGCGATCTTTCGCGCTCATGCACTGCTCAAAGGTCGTTGCGGGGATCTGCATCGCCATTCCCTGCATTTCCGTTTGGCTGGTGATGGACCATTTTCCCTCTTTGAAGTCCGGTCCTGCCGGTTCCGAAGAGCAGGCGCTGAAGAGGAACCCGGAGCAGATTAAAGCGGTAAGTACCGATCGCATAAAATATCCTTGTACATTAATTTGAGGGCCATTGTAATATATTATTGTGATATTCGCAAACCAAACGTCATGGGGTGTATCAATGTGTAATGTTGTTAAGGTTGCTTGCGTTAGGGTTATTACATACAGGTAGGTCGGTGCCGCGTCGCACCCGCCTGTCAACTCACGTCAACAAAAGGATTCCTATGCAAAAAATAAAATGGGCGCTGATAGCCATAATGCTGCTGGCGGTCGCCAATTCGGCCGGAGCAGCCGGCAACGAGAATGGAGGCCTTTTCCACAAAAAAGTCCAGTTGTACAACGGAAAGCGCAGTGATCCGTACACAGTGTTCTACCCCATCGAGATCACCGAACCGGGACGGGTGACGTTTGAGATCAAGGTGACGAACTACACGCATGAACAGGTCGATCAGCAAAAACGGCACTCCCCGTTCCGCTGGTATTTTGTCGATTCGCGTTTTCTTGACGGCAAACAGCCGATGAAAAAGAGCACGTTCCAGGAGTGGGCGCAAAAAGCGAACAAATACAATCCCGTCGAGTACATTGCCGGTGATGAGATCCGTGGCGTCTACAGAAGCCTCAAAAACCTCTCCGACTCCATCTTCGGCAAGAAGAAAAAGAAAAAGCTTCCGGCGTACTACCGCCGCGGCAACGCCCATGTTACGCTCGCCGACGGCCGGTCGACGCCGCCGCACTACGATATTGACCAGATGGAGCTGATGGAGACGCAGGGGATGTACTTCATTGTCCTGGACAACTACGATACGCAGCTGGCACCGGAGTTCGAGGTGAAGATCTCCTACCCCGGAAAACAGCAGTATGTCGACGAGGCCCTCCGGCCCAAACCGATGGACCTCGGTATCCTCCAGATGGGGCAGCGCAGGGGAAGCGGGAAACTCTATGTGACGCTTCAGAACTTCGGAGAGGGTGTTATCCCCGACGAGGTGTATGCGCGCAAAGGCAAGAGTGCACTGTCGCTGCTGCTGACGGTTGACGGCAGATCGTGGGGCGGTGTGACCCTGGCCGGTCTCGATGAGCGCAAGCGGCTGGCGCAACCCGGCGGCAAGGTGACCTACACCTTTGAAAACCTTGCTTTGAAAGACGGGATGAAAATCACGGCTGCGCTGAATATGCCGCGTTTCGAGGATACAAACCGCCGCAATAACCGTATGAATACGACGGTCAGCGTCGAAAAAGAGCTCAAACCGGTGATGCAGCCCCGCCCGATGAAGGCCCAGTAGGCAGAGAGAGAAGTGATGTCCCGGACCGGCAGCGCTTAAAGCGGCGCGCGGTCTATTCTGCTCAGCACATCGTTGGTCCGGAAGATAACGGAGCGGATGTGTTGGATACCGAACGAGGTCAGGCGTGCCTCGTGCTTTTCAAGATAGCGGCGTGCGTCCGCTTCATTGTCGAAGAGGTAGATCCCCCCGGCGGTTTTGTCGGCTTCGGACTCGGTCCAGATCTTCCAGACCAGACCTTTCTCCTGTGCGATGTCTTCCGCGAGGCCGCGCATCGCTTCGCTCATCTCCGCTCCGAACGGTCCTTCATACGGAAAATCGACTTGAAGCATAAAATTCATGGTACTCCCTTTTTGATTGTTGAAGCCTGCAGACAGGTTGGCGGAAGTATAATCAACCCATCAATTTTTGTCAACTAGGTTTACAATGTCCTTCTGTTTCAGCGCACTTCAATCCAGTACCATCTTCAACCGCATCATTCTCAGGGCCGTTCAGCACGAAGGTTTTACGGAGCTGACCCCCGCACTGCTCGGCATCTTCGCGCATCTGTCTGAAAGGGACGGGATGAGTGTCAGTGCGCTGGCCGTGGCGCTGGGGAGCACGCGCCAGGCGGCGCATAAACATGTCGGGAAACTGGCGTCGTCGGGCTACATCGAACTGCAGACGCGTCCGGACAACCGGAAAGAGAAGGTCGTCATGTTGACGCCGCGGGGCGAAGTGCTGGTGAATGTGGCCCTGAAAGTGATCGCCGACACCGAGGCGGAAATGGGCCGCTTCCTGGGGCGGGATGTGTTCGAGCAGTACCTGAAGAACCAGGAAGCGCTTTTACATTTTCTGGAGGCGTTGGAGCGGGGGGAAGGGACTTAAAGCCCCGGCACCTGAGAAGGGCTTCTGCCGCCTTTAAGGGTTGTTGCGTACGATCGTGCCGTCGGCGCCGACCATGACGATATCGGCACCGTTGACAATCACGTCGTAAAAGGTCTTGTACGCCTCATGATAGGTCTTCTCCCAGGTGATACCGTCGGCAGAAGTGAGGATCATGCCTGCCTCCCCGACAGCGACGAACTGCGCACCGGTCCAAGCGACGGCGTAGAGGTTGTAGTAGATATATTGTGATTCCGTCGGATAGCGCAATGTCCAGGTCGTACCGTTGTCGTCCGAGGTGATCACGGTGCTGTCCAGACCGACAGCGACATAGCGGCCGTTGCCCTTGGTGACGCCGTAGAGCGTTTTACTGCTGTTAGTGTCACGCGATGTCCACGATCCCGTGCTTGCGTCCGGGGATGTGGCGACGGTCCCGCTGTTGCCGACCGCCAAGAACTGGCTGCCGTCCCAGAAAAGGTCACGGTAAAAGGCATTGTCGGTCAGGACCCAGTCTGGCTCATTGCTGCTGTCGTAACTCACGCCGTCCCAGGTTTGGGTGTATGCTCCGACACGCACGAATTGGCTGCCGTCCCAGACGACCGCGTAATGGGTGGTCGTCGCCCCGGACCAGTCATCGGTCCAGGTGATGAGGTCGTCCGTATAGAGGCCGTAGGTCTGTCCGACGGCGACGTACTGGGTGCCGTTATAGGCGATAGCATGGGTATAGTATTGGTCATCGCCGATATACCGAAACTGCAAGCTGTCCGCGCTGTCGCCGACGGCCATGCGTCCCCAGGCGCCGACGGCGATATAGCGGCTGCCGTCGTATGTCACTCCTCTGAGGTCGGAACCGCTCGCGGCGAGTTGCCAATCAAGACCGTTGGCGGAGGAAAGGACCGTTCCCTGCTCGCCGACGGCTGCAAAGCGTGTGCCGGTCCAGGTAATGTCACGCAGGCTCAGCTGATAATAATAGGGATCGTGGTCCGGGAACTGCCGTGCCCAGGTGGTGCCGTCGGGGGACGTATAGATCGTGTTGGACGATCCGATCATCACGAAGACGTTTGCCGTACCGCCGCCCCAGACGACCTTCTCCCCGCCGATACTGCTGTTGACCTCGTTCCAGGTGTTGCCGTCGGCCGACGTGAGGACCGTGCCGTACCCGATGGCGACAAAGGTGCTGCCGTTCCAGGCAATGTCTTCTATCGTGTCGCTGACGGCCGGGGTCGTTTCGCTGTTCCAGTCGACTCCGTTTGACGAAGTGAGGATTGTCCCCTGGGCACCGAGGGCATAAAAGCGGCTGTCCATCCAGGCCGCCCCGGCGAGGTTTTCCGCCGTCGGTACGGAAGCAACGGGTGTCCAGCTCGTCCCGTCCGCCGATGTGGCGATGTAGCCGGAGTCGCCGACGGCGATATAGAGGGAAAGGGAAGAGGACCAAGCGAGCGCGTTGACGTTTACGGAGCTGTTGGCTTCTACATAGGACAGCGACCATGTAATGCCATCGGTGGAGGTGTGGAACCAGTCGCTGTCGACGGCGAGGAAGCGTCCGTTGCCGTAGACGACGTCGTCGGCACCGTCAAAAGCGAAACCGGATGTCTTGGTCTGTGTCCAGTCGATACCGTCGGATGATGTGAACACCGACGTCGGGTCGCCGAAATGTTCGGCGACGGCGACCAGCTCGCTGCCGGTCCAGACAACGTTGGAGAGTTCATCGGATGTGCCCGAGCGCACGGTGACCCAGGGGGAGGGGGCGGCCGTCTCCGTGGTAGCACATACCGCTGCAGACTGCGGGGAGATGTTGGCCTCGTCGTCGATGGCCGTAACGGTGAAGCAGTACTGTGTAGCCTCAGCGAGTCCTGTCGCCGCATAGGAGGTCGAATAGGCCATGCCGAGGCCTCCTCCCCACTCAATTTTATAGCCGACGACCGTACCGTCGTCGGTGGAAGCGTTCCAGCTCAGGTCGAGTTGTGAGGTCGAGACGACCTGGATACTGAGGCCGGTTGGCGTTGTTGGTATGGTACTGTCGGACGGCGTGTCCGAACCACCTCCACCGCACCCGCTGAAAACGAGGGAGAGGGATAACAATGCTGCCGAAAGGCCGAAGGTGCTGGAACTCATTCTGATAAGACTCCTTTAGCAACGAACCGTAAAACACCCGTGATGAGAGAGATGAGGGACATAGTTCCCGAAGTCGTCGGGTGTTAACAAAATTGTGTGATGTCGGTTTCTGTTATTATGTGTATTTCTTTGAGAATGTTATCAGCTCTAACGTGAAATCTTCTTGAGAGCGCAGTCGCATTGCGGAACCAGCCGACCAAACTTGTTTTTCCCCTTAATCAATCTTTTACATTGGTACGAATAAGATAGTAAAAAAGAGGAGAAGAAGCAATGAAAAAAAAGCATCTAGAAACGTTTGAAACAACGCTGTTGGCGATGAAATCGGAGCTGGAATCGAGCATCGCGCGTCTTCTCGAGGAGAATGACGCCGTGACCACGACGGACGACGGTGTCGATATGCAGGACGAAGTCGCGCTGGAAAACGAGAGCCGGAACGAAACGGCGCTGATCCAACAGCAGCGGCATGAGCTCGATGAGGTCAATCACGCCCTGGCAAAGATCAAAAACGGGACCTACGGCGTCTGCGAGGCGAGCGGCGACAAGATCCCCCTTGAGCGGCTGCAGGCGATCCCGCATGCCCGATACCGTATCGAGGAGCAGCGCGAAGCGGAACTGTAGCGCTGGGCTTCACGCCGACTGTGTCGAATTTTTTTGCTGATGAGAGAAGATCTTGTATGCCGAGAGCATCAGGACCACCGCCAGCAGGAGGACCAGCATGTCCCCGGGAACAACCCCGAGCAGAGCCGAACCGGCGGCGGCGCCGGCAATGGACCCGACGGCCAGGGCGATGAAGAGCCGCCGCTCTTCGCGCAAGACGATAAAGGCCTGGCTCTGGCTGTACCGTGCAAAACCGACGATCATCGTCGGCAGGCTGATCGCGAGTGAGAGGCTGCCGGCCAGTTTGATGTCGACGCCGTAAAGCAGGACGATCACGGGGATGAGCAGCTCGCCTCCCGCCACACCGAGCATCGATGCGACGACACCGATGCCGAATCCTGCCGCTACGCCCGCAATCATCTGTGCCAGCGGGGCATCAAAAAGCGCCCCGTTCTCTCCCTGGAGGAACCAGTGCTCTCCTATCAGGACGGTAGCGAGAAATAGCAGGAGTGCGAGCACGATGCGGTCGAGCGTGCGCTCGCTGATCCTCATCGCAATGCCGGCAGCGATCCAGGCGCCCGCCAGGGAGCCTGCGAGAAGGTTGAGCATGATGCTTTTGTACTCCCACAGCTGATCAAAAGGGATTTCAGAAGCGCGGAAGAGCAGTGCGAAAAAGACGACGATGAGCGATGTCGCCTTGTTAAGGATAACGGCCTTGAGCGTGTCGAGCCGGAACAGCCCCTTGAGTACAGGCAGCCGGAATTCCGCGCCGCCCAGCCCGATCAGCCCCGCCAGTGTCGCGACAGCGCCCCCGGCGGCGAATCCCTGGAGGAGACGTTTCATACTGCGCTACATCTTTCGTACGGTTGGATTGACATCAATGCCCTTGGTATATTTGCAGGTATTGTAGCAGACGCTTATCAAAATACCCATTGAATTGCACCTATTTAAACGCAAAAGATTTAATTGTCTGTGAAAAACTTGATGCCGCCATACGGGAGGAGGCTTTTATTCCAGCAGTCCCCACGCGATCGCCTGCTCCCGGTTTTCAAAAACCGCCATGGCCGTGCGCATGCGTCTGAAACCGAGCTTTTCGTAAAACGCCTCCTTCCCCGGATTGGCGTAGAGAATGATCTTTTTATGTCCGCGGGCGCGTTCGACGAGCGCGGAGACAATGCCTTTGCCAAGCCCCTGGCCCTGGTAGGCCGGCAGCACGGCGACATCGCAGATATAGGCGCAGTCAACGCCGTCGGCAAGTGCCCGTCCCGAGGCGACCAGAGTAGCTCCGTCGAAGACGAAACAGACGAACATGCTGTTGCTGAAGACCGTCCGAAGCGCCTCCGGGGGCTTGTCTCCCAGCGGGGCAACCCTGTAGAGATCGGAAAGCTGCTCCCAGTCAATGCCGTCGCAGGTATCGTGCCATGCAAGCTGCATAGTGTCTCCTAGTCCACAAAGGTGACGACGTCGTCGAATGCGCGGCGATGGCGATGCTCGGGACGGGAGGTGCCGTACCCCATCGGGAGCACCATCGAGACGCCAAAGGTCGCTGTATCGACCCGCAGCAGGGACATCACCGCTTCCGCGTCGAAGCCTCCGAGGGGACAGGAGTCGATGCCCAGCGCCGCCGCGGCGTTCATCAGGTTCATCGCCGCGAGATAGCACTGTTTGTCAGCATAATCGCCGAGCTGCCCGGGGCTCAGTGCGTCGGTATAGCCCGCATAAAAACCCTTGAGGACGTTTTCATAGAGGTCGTCCCCGTCGCGGCGCAGCAGGGGTTCGACATAACCGTCCTCGATGCGGAGCGTTTTTCTGGCGAGAATGACGATCACCGCCGAGGCCGTCCCCACCTGTTCCTGGCCGTAACAGCAGCTCTGAAGCTGCCGTTTCAGCGGGTCAGAGGTGACGACCAGGAACTGCCACGGTTCGATGCCGAAGGAGGAGGGGCTGAGACGCCCGGCCTCGAGAATGTAGTCCAGCTCATCAGCGGCGATCGTTTTATGCTCGCGAAACTGTCGGGCGGCATGCCGGAATTGCAGAATGTCCAGGTAGTGTGCTTTTATATGCATAGATTATCCTTCATAGGTGATGAGTGCGACGCCGGAGAGCATGATCGCGAGTCCGGCGAGCTTTTTGTACGTAATGGCCTCCATGGGCAGACCGAACCAGCCGAACGCGCCGGCGATCATGACGAAAACCATCTGGCCGCTCAAGCCGAAGGTGAACATCTTTGAGATGCCGATCTTCGGAATAATGTAGTAATACAGGGCGATGCCGATAACGCTGAAAAATCCCCCGGCAACCCAGAGGTAAAGGGGCACGCTGCCGCCTCCTTTCGGAAGCGACAGTTGCGCCGGATTGCCCATGAGGTAGAGCAGCGCAAAGAGCGTGCTGACCGTGTAGGCAATCAGCGTTGCGAGAAACGGGTTTTTCAGCATGACGCCCAGCTGCGCATTGAAACCGCCTTGCACCGCCAGGGCAATCCCGGCTGCGAATGCAGTGAGGTAGAGTGTCATCGCATACATCGGCGTACCGCGTCATGCGTGCGCGTCCATCTGCTGTGTACCGCGTTCATGATTTTCCTTCAGCGTTATTCTATGGAAACATGTTCCATATGCGGCAATGATAATAAAAAGCCCCCCTATGTGTCATTTACATATGTTGATGTGCCGTCGATTAAGAAGCGTTTATTTGAGGTTTTTGCGTATGCGGCTCAGCTGGGTCGGCGTGATGCCGAGGTGCGCGGCGATATGGTGCTGGCTGACACGCTTTTCGATCCCGGGGTGCTTTTTGAGAAAGGCGAGATACCGTGAGCGCGCATCTTCGAGCACAAGGGCGATCTCGACGCGCTCTTTCTCGATGACCCACTTCTGTTCAAGGTAGGCGATGTAGAACGCTTTGACGTCGTCATACTTGTCGATGAGGCGGCGGTAGTCTCGGTAGGCGATCTCGATGACGGAGGTCTCCTCCAACGCCTCGATACAGAACTCCGAAGGGGAGCCGAGCAGCATGGAGGCCTTTGAACCGGCAAAATCATGTTCCAAAAAGAGGTTTTTGTTGTACATATGTCCCTCTTCGTCCAGAAAATAGGTGCGCAGGAGCCCTTTGCAGATAAAGTAGAGTCTCGTCGCCGTATCGCCGAAACGCAGCAGGGTTTCTCCTTTTTGATAGGTCTGGAAGGTGATGTGCGTCTCGAACGCTTCCCATGAACGTTCGGAAATGGGAGCGTAGGCGTCCATGACGTGTTTTAAAGAGGCGAGGCATTCGTTGTCGATCATTTTCTTCTCTTGTGAAAAGCTGCAGCGCTGTTTTGATGTGTTTGACTGATCATTCGGCGTCATTCCAATCGGCAAAGGAAGTTATTTGTCTTCGGTCGCCTTGAAATGCGTCAGCAGGTGCCTGGCATCGCAGAAAGGCTTGTTGTGTGATGCCCCGCAGCGGCAAAGCGTGACGCGGTTCCTGATCTCATAAGGGGTGCCGTCCGCCGAGATGACGGGGATGCCGCCGCGAACCCAAATGGGGCCGCTGCAGTGCTTTTGCGGGTCCTCGATAAGCACGATGGAGTGTTCAAACTTTGGTTCGATCGCCTCCCCGGTCTTTTTGTCCCAGGCCACGAGCCGTCCGGCCGGGCAGTCCCACACCTCCTGGAGGAGCACCGGGCGGATTTCAGGATCGTCCGAAAGTTTTACCATGTTCCATACCCCGCCGTGCGGGTCGCAGAAGCGGGCGAGGGCACAGTAGCATTTGGCATCGGTCAGGTAGATGTCGGGGCCGTCGTAGGTCTTTGAAAGTTCCACGATGGGGAGACGTTCAGCCGTTTCGGTGCCGTCAAAACCGCACTTCGCGTGACTGCCGTCGCAGAACGGGTGCTTTTTGGACTGCCCGCAGCGGCAGAGGCTGTAAACGGCCTGGAGCGGATACTGCTTTCCCTCGATCCACTTGACCGCTTCGCCCTCATCGTTGACGCCAATGGTCTGTACGGAGAGGGGAATACTGCCCCTGACGATGAGGGGGCCGTTTTTGACGATGGTAATGCTTTGTGCTGTTTCAGTCATAGTGTGCCTTCTTTGGCTACTTTAGCATATTTTAGAACGTCACGGTACATATCGTGCAGAATCTAACAGCCGATTTCTCTGATGGCGATAAGGTTTCATTATAAAATTATGGGACCGATGTCGAATGCTCTATGATACAATCGTACTGCATAGATTCTTGTTATCAAGGAGAACAACGACATGGCGGCTGTCTCTGAAGAACTGTCGAATTTTATCCGGGAGGCTCTGCAGCAGGGTCTCGGGCGCCCGGAGATCGAAAAGGTCCTGCTCGAAGCCGGATGGATGAAAGAGGAGGTCGCGCACGGACTCGGGAAATACGCCGACGTCGATTTTCCGATCCCGGTGCCGAAACCAAAACCCTATCTCTCGGCGATGGAAGCTTTCCTCTACCTGCTGCTTTTTGCCGCACTCTATATGAGCGCTTACAACCTGGGAAGCCTGCTCTTCAATATCATCGCCTTGTTGCTGCCCGATCCGGCACTGACGGGCAGGGGGGATATGGAGGCGTGGATAGAACGCGGTATCCGCTGGGACATCTCCATGCTGCTCATCGCCTTTCCGCTCTATCTCTATATGAGCTATCTGATCAGCCGCTCCTACCGGCGAGACCCGCTTGGGCGTGCGTCAAAGATACGTAAATGGCTGACCTACGTGACGCTGTTCATCGTTTCCGGGTTTATCGTCGGCGACCTGGCCGTTTTGATTTTCAACCTTCTAGGCGGGGAAATGACGCTGCGTTTCTTCCTGAAATTTCTGGTCGTCGGCATTATTGCCGGGACGATCTTCGGCTACTACCTGTGGGACCTCCGCAAAGAGGAGAAAGAGCAATGAGACGCGGCGAAGCGGCGGGGAGGCTCATCATACTCCTCGCGGTGACCGCCGTTATTGCCGCCATCATCGCGGGAATGATGCTGATCGACTCCCCCGCCAAAGAGCGGGCGAAGAAGCTTGATAAAAGGCGTGTCTCTGATCTGGCGGAGATCGCCCTAACGATCGACCGCTACTGGGAACGCTACCACAAACTCCCGGCCGACATGAACGCCCTGCAAGAAGGGGTCGTGAGCGAGATAGAGATCGCAGACCCTAAGACCCTGAGGAGCTATGGTTATCGCATCACCGCTGCGTCTGCCTATGAACTGTGCGCCGAATTCGATACAAAACAGAGCAAAGAGAGCTGGATGTATCGGGCTGGAAGAGAGCGGGACTGGTCCCACAATGCGGGGGAGTACTGCTTCAGACTGACACCCTATGAAAAGTAGGGACGTGAATGCGTGAAGCGGCTTCAGGAACGGTCGTTTGGATATTTCGGGCGCTTTTGAGTGTACGCGGATATAGACGTTACAAAGCAAAAATGTATCTAAGGGGTTAGTGCTACAGTGCGTGAATCATGTGATGGCGAAGCTTCGGGGGGATCGGGTCTCCAATATAAGACGAGTCTATTGTACTAACGGCAGGCGCGTCAGCTCTCCTCTTCTCCAACCTCTTCGGACTGTGTCGTCACCATCGCTCTCGTATGATCCCCGTAGACCGGTTTTTCGTTGCGGAGCAGATCGGTGACGATGGCGAAACTTTCTGCATTGACAGCGTCTGTACGTTTGCGTTCTCCATCAAAATAGGTGAACCAAAAATATCCCGTGTTGGTACTTGAGTCCCACCAAGCCTGGTACTTGTTGATCAGTTTGATTGCCATTTCTCTCTCCTTGCTACCGACTGTTCGTATCGCGATATATCCGATGCCCCAAAACTTCCATGACCATTATATCTTTGAAAACAAATATATAAAAACATTAAAAAGTATTTTATTGAATATATATGTTGGCGCAGTATCGGGTCTGGAGGAAAAGGATGCATGGAAAGCAAAAAGTGTATACATTACTATTTAATAATAAAAAATATATAATCGTAAATATTAAAATAAATTGGAGGGTATATTATGACGATCAAACACGTTATCGGGGCTTTGTTGCTAGCGTTGGCTTTTAGTGGGTGTACCGCTGTTCAAAATCATGAAGTTGCAAAATTGGAGACGTTCTCCGATGTGTCACAGTATGAGCACAAGCCTTCGGCTTATATCAATATTCATGGTTTCCATGGAGATCCGGAGAGTGGGAGTGCATCCGAAATAACCCAGGCAACGGATGATTTAAAGCCTGTCGTACAAAGAATCATCGATGAGTCAAAGCTCTTTAGTTCCTATACCTTTGATGCATCTAGACAACAAGACGTTGACTATACGATTACGCTTAATCTCTACAATCATGGCAATGAAATGTTGGCGATGTTGTCCGGTTTCATCACGGGGTTCAGCTTCTTTATTATTCCCGGAGGCGGTACAGATAACTATACGCTGCAGCTCAAAGCTGTTGCGACTGCCGATAACACTGAAACGACGGTGCAGAACAGAGACTCCGTCACGACATGGGTCGGAATATGGTTTATTCCGATGATGGGCAATGGCATCCGCGAGGCGACAGATGAAACCTTGGAAAATCAGCTCCGGGATGCTTTGCAGAAGCTTTTCGAAAGCGGCGCATTGGAATATTCTCAGCTGGAAGGCTTTTCGCAGCCATCACTTGATCAGGGGATTGTGGAAAGAAATACGTATTTAGGAGGTTGAGCGGCGCGCTTTACAGCGCCTTGCTCATAATGCGGTTCATGCGGGCGATGAAACCGGCGGTGTCGTCGAGTTCGGCACCTTCGAAGAGTTTCGCCTGGTCCAGCAGGACGAACGCGGCGTCGTTGACGAGGTTGACGTCAGACGTACCGTTGAGTTTTTCGAGCAGCTCGTGTTTCGGGTTGATCTGGAGGATCGGTTTGATCTCCGGGATCTCCATCCCCATGCCGCCGCCCATCTGTTTCATCATCTGGGCCATCTGGTAGTTCGGATCCTCTTTGTCGATCTTGAGGCAGACCGGCGAGTCCGTGAGGTCCGTGGTGACTTCGACCTTCGAGACCTTGTCGCCAAGGGCCTCCGTCATCGCACCGACGAGGCTCTCAAAGGCTTTTGCCGTCTCTTCATCCGCTTTTTTCTCCTCTTCACTTTCCTCGAACTGGGCATCGGAAACGTTGACGAACTTGTACTCTTTGTACTCCGTGACCATCGGGAAGACGATGGTGTCGATCTCGTCGTTGAGGATGAGAACGTCGATCCCTTTTGCCTTGAAGCGCTCGAGCTGCGGTGAATTCTTGAGCATCTGGAGGCTCATTTTGCCGCTGATGTAGTAGATCTCCTTTTTCGTCTCGTCGACCTTGGTCACGAAGGATTCGATATCCGTCTGCTCGTCGCTGTTGAGGGTGTTGAACTTCAGCAGTTCCAGGATCTTCTCGCGGTTGCCGAAGTCGCTGTAAAGCCCCTCTTTGATGACGTTGCCGAATTCATTGTAGAAGGCGTCGAACTTCTCGGCATCTTTCTTCTTGAGCTTGGCAAGCTCGCTGAGCACCTTCTTGACCGAGGCGTTCTGGATCTTGTTCATGACCGGGTTGGACTGCAGGATCTCGCGGCTGACGTTGAGCGGCAGGTCGGCGCTGTCGATCACCCCGCGCAGGAAGCGCAGGTAGGTCGGCATCAGCTCTTTGTCGTCGTCGGTGATAAAGACGCGGTTGATGTAGAGCTTCACACCCGGCTGGTAGTCGACGCGGTAGAGGTCCATCGGCGCCTTGGACGGGATGTAGAAGAGGGTCGTGTACTCGATCGCACCTTCGGCTTTGTGGTGCAGCCAGGTGATCGGTTCGCCCGAGTCGTGTGACAGGGAGCTGTAAAACTCTTTGTACTCGTCGTCGCTGATGTCGGATTTGGAGAGCGTCCAGAGCGCTGAGGCCTTGTTGATCTGCTCGTTCTTGATCTCCGTGCTGGACGGTTTCGTTTCGTTGCCTTCGTCGTCACGCTCGGCCGGGATGAAATTTTCCTTGTCCATGAAGATCGGGAAAGGGATGTGGTTGGAGTACTTCTTGATGATGTTCTCGATACGGTAGGTCTCGAGAAACTCCTCGTCCTCGTCCTTGAGGAAGAGGGTGATGCTGGTACCGTTACCCTCTTTTTCCGTCGGTTCGATATCGAACTCGCCGTCGCCGGCAGAGATCCATTTGTACGCCTGCTCCTCGCCCGCTTTCTTAGTTACCACCTCGATCTTGTCGGCGACCATGAAGGCCGCGTAGAAGCCGACACCGAACTGGCCGATAAGCTGGCTGTCTTTTTTCGCGTCGCCGGAGAGGTTCTCCAGGAAGGCTTTGGTGCCAGATTTGGCGATGGTACCGAGGTGGGCGACGAGGTCCTCGTCGTTCATCCCGATTCCGGTGTCGCTGACGGTCAGGGTCTTGGCCTCTTTATCAATCGCGATATCGACACGCGGCGTGAAGGCGATCCCTTTATAGGCATCGTCGGTCAGGTGCAGCATGTTGAGCTTGTCGAGGGCGTCGGAGGCGTTGGAGACGAGCTCGCGCAGAAAAATCTCTTTGTTGGAATAGAGCGAGTGGATCATCAGCTGAAGCAGCTGGTTGATTTCGGTCTGGAACTGATGTTTTGCCATTGTAAAAACTCCTCAATAGTTTGTCGAATTTTCAGATGTGATTTTAGCGAAAAAAGATTAATGGTCGCAAGTTATATCAATATAGTTTAGTGCTTATGGCTAAACTAATGACGCGCTTGCCATGGTTCAATCATTAGACGAAAAGTAGGAGCGTCAGTAGGTAATCTTTGAAAGGTAGAGCCCGGCGGCGGGGGCCAGGTCGGTGCTGTGGCGCGTTTTGACGTCGATCTGCTCCTGCAGTTGTGCGAGGCTCATTTCGCCGCTGTTGACCTTCAGGACGGCGTCGGCCATCATCCGGATCTGCGAGCGGAGGTAGCCGTTGGCCTCGAAGTAGAGGATGGTGTAGCCCCTGCGGCGGTAGGCGAAGGCTTTGTAGACGGTACGGACATAGTGTTTCACGTCGGAACCGGTCTTTTTGAAATATTCGAAGTCGTGCTCGCCCTCGAAAAGGCGCATGGCGCTATTGATCCGTTCTAGCTCCAGGGGCGGAGTGAAGGTGACGAGTTCCGCTTCAAAGGGGTTGGAAGGAAGGTCGCTCATGATGTAGCGGTAGACGCGGCGGCGCGCGCTGAAACGGGCATGGAAGTCGTCTGTGGCCCTTTCCAGGCGGCGGATGCCGATGGAGGCAGGGAGTTGATGGGCGAGGGCGCGGCGGAGTTTGGCGAGGTCGCTCCAGTGCGGCGGCAGGTCAATGTGCACGACCTGACGGAAGGCGTGGACGCCGGCGTCGGTGCGGCCCGAAGCGATCGGTTTGGCAGAGATGCCGAGGCGCGTGAGCGCCTGGTGCAGGACACCCATAACGGTGTTGCCCGTCTCCGTCTGGCTTTGGGAGCCGGAGAAGCGGCTGCCGTTATAGCTGAGGGTCAGTTTGATGCGCATGGTTTAAAAGCGTGCCCGGATGCGTCTGCGGTAGATGATGTAGGTGACAAAGAGCCAGCTGAAAAAGACGGCCGGGATCGTGTAAAAGCCCAACGCTTTTTGCAGGCCCGTCGTTCCGGAGTAGTAAAAGAGCATGGAGGCGAAGAGCCAGAGGTAGACGAACCCTTTTTGGTGCCGTACGTGGGCGATCCCGATGGAGAGGGCCGCGAAGAGGCCCGCAACGGGGAAGAGGGAGAGCAGGATGTCGGTGATGAACATCCGGATCTTGTTCTTGCGCCGTTCGGGGTCGAGCCAGAAGTCGATGGGACTGTTATAGGGGCGCAGCTCCGTCTGCATGACGTTGTTGATCATCATCGCCTCGAACTGCATCTGGGTCAGCTTTTCGTCGGTATAGCTGTAGCCCTGGCCGTTGGTCAGCTTCAGGCGGAGAACGCCTTTGTTGTTGAGAACCTCGGCTTTCTCCGCCTGGATAAGGATCTCCTCTTTCTCCTCTTTGTGGAAGAGAACGACGTCGCCGTAGCTGCGGTCTTTGTGGGCCTTGCCGATGTAGAGCAGCCAGTCGCCGAAATTGTGCCCGAACTCGGATGCCTGGAGGTTGAAGTTCGCTTCGCTCTGCTTGTAGCGGACGAAGTTCGTCGAGAGGACCGTCGTATGGGGGAAAAGAACGAAAAAGTCGAACATCAGCAGCAGGCTCAGCAGCGCTGCCGGCTTCATAAGCGTCGTGAGGATAAAGGTGGGCTTGATGCCCAGGGCGAAGACGACGACCATTTCGTTGTCGGTCGAGAGGCGGAAGAGCGAGAGGGCCGCCGCGACAAAGAAGGTGATGGGCAGGGTGTAAAAGAGGATCTCGGGGAGGATGAATAGGTAGAGCTTGAACATCTCCCAGAGGTTGAGCTGGATGACCGCGGTGTAGCTGGCGAGCTTGATCAGGAAGATCACCGACGCAATGGAGAAGAGCGGCAGGAAGATCGAGAAAAAGAGCAGGCCGAAGGTGCTCAGGATGTAGCGGCGCAGTTTATGCATAGAAGGCTTCCATCCAGCGCGCGATCGGTGTATCGAAAATGTAGACGATCCAGGTCGCCATCGCCAGGAACGGGATGAACGGCAGCTGCTTGCTCGCGTCGGTCTCGTTGCGCGTCAGCAGCATCGCGGGCAGGGCGAGCAGGGCGGAGAGAAAGACGGCCGCTAGGCCGAGCTGCACTCCCAGCAGCGCCCCCATCGTCGCACCGATCATGATGTCGCCTTCGCCCATCGCCTCGACAACGGCCGGTATGGTGTTGTAGTTCCGGACCCAGGATGCCTGTTTGAGATTGGGGCTCATACGCTTGATCTTGACAAAGAGGTAGTAGGAGACGTAAAAGCGCAGCAGGGCGAATCCTCCGGCGAAAATGAGGGCGTTTTTCAGATTCTCCGCCAGCATCTGCGGCGACCAGACGCTCACGACGGCGAGGGTCAGGGCCAGCAGGTTCAGGCTGTCGGGGACCATCTTGTAGTAAAAGTCGATGACCAGCAGGGCCAGCAGGGTCAGAAAGACCCCTGTGATCCCGATCATGGCCGCGGAGAGGCCGAGCTTGAGGTAAAGCGCGGTGGCGATGGCGGCGCTGAGCAGCTCGATCAGCGGGTACTGGGCGCTGATGGGAACCCCGCAGAAGGCGCAGCGGCCGCGCAGCATGAGCCAGGAGAGGACGGGAACGTTATGCCACGGCTTCAGGTTGGTCCCGCAGTGCGGGCAGTGCGACGCGGGAAAAACGATGCTCTCGCCTCGGGGGATGCGGTAGATGACAACGTTGAGAAAGGAGCCGAAAAGTGCTCCGAACAGGGCAACGAGTGCGAGGGTGGTCCAGAACATCATAATCCTCCGAATCGGCGCTCGACCGACTTGAAGCGGTCGATAATGCTTTGCAGCTCACGGGGCGTGAAATCGGGCCAGAGCGTGCGGGTAAAAAAGAGCTCGGCGTAGGCCGCCTGCCACAGCAGAAAGTTGGAGAGGCGCTGGTCGCCGCCGGTGCGGATAAGCAGGTCGACGGGTTCGGGGGCGTCGAGGGCGCTGTTCAGCGCCTCCTCCGTCAGTTCGAGCCCGTCCTCCTGCAGCGTCTTGACGGCACGGAGGATCTCATCCTTTGCGCCGTAATTGAGGGCGAGGTGGTGATGCAGACCGGTACAGTGCGCCGTTTTCTCCTCCGTCTGGCGGATCAGCTTCTGCAGGGAGGCCGAGAAACGCGAAAGGTCACCGATGGCATGGAAGCGGACGTTGTTCTCCAGGTAGACGTGCTGCTCCTTTTTCAGGTAGCGCGACAGCAGTTTCATCAGGAACTCCACTTCGGCCTTGGGGCGTTTCCAGTTCTCCGTGCTGAAGGCGTAGAGGGTCAGGCTCCTGATCTCGTCGTGCCGGGAGGCGAAGGTCATGATGTCTCGGACGACCTCCGCCCCTTTTTCGTGCCCCTTGACGCGCGGCTGCTCCTGCTGCTGTGCCCAGCGGCCGTTGCCGTCCATGATGATCGCGACGTGGCGGGGCAGGTTGCTCATAGGCCTTCCGCCTCGTAAAGCAGCTGCAGGGAAAGGGCGAGTTTGCCGCTGCGCGGCAGGAGCTTCTCGCCTTTAGCGGAGATGAAGGTGATGGCGTTGTCATCGCCGCCGAAGCCCTGGGAAGCCGTAAGTACGTTGAGGCAGATCGCATCGACGTTTTTGGAGACAAGGGCTTTTTTCGCATTGTCGAGGGCGCTGCTTTCGTCGAATTCCGCTTTGAACGCCACGCTCTTGATTCCCGCTTTGTCGACGGAACCGATCAGGTCGCGGTTCTGCACGAGTTCGGGCGACCAGGCTGCGCCCAGGGCCTCTTTCTTCAGTTTCCCCTGCTGGGGGTGGGCCGGGACGTAGTCGCTGACGGCGGCGGCCATAAAGAGGTAGGGGGTCTTCTGGATCAGGTGGATCGGTTCGTCGGTAATCAGTGACGGCTTGCTCATCATCCCTTTTTTGGCGACGCGGATGGAGTCGGTGAGGTACTCGGCCATCTCTTCGCTCCCCTCGACGTCGAGGGTGTGCATCGTCTCGGGAAGGCCGTCGTCGAAACGGGTCGCGATCAGATTGACGTCCGCGCCGCGGAGGTAGAGCGCCGTGGCGAGGGCGGAGGCCATTTTGCCGCTGGAGAAGTTGGAGAGGTAGCGGACGTCGTCGAGCCGCTCGACGGTGCCGCCGCCGGTAACAATGACGCGGCGGTGGCTCCAGAAGTCGTTTTTGAGCAGCAGGCGTGCGCTCTGCCAGAAAAGCTCCAGGGGTTCGGCCATGGCGCCGTCGCCGGTCGTCTGGCAGGCAAGCTCTTTTGTCTGGGTTTTGACGATCTCGTAGTTGGCGACGCCGAGCATCTTCAGGTTAGCCTGGGTGATGGGATGCTTGATCATGTTGGTGTTCGCCGAGGGGGCCAGCAGTTTGATACCCGGGAAGGCCAGGGCACACTGCAGCAGGAGGTTGTCCGCGATGGCGTTGGCCAGCTTCGCGATGGTGTTGGCGCTGGCGGGGGCGATGACCATCAGGTCCGCATCCTCGGCGCTCTGGATATGGTTGTGGCGGCTGGCCCACGATTCATTGGCGCTGTGCAGCACTTCGTTGCGGCTGAGGGTCTCGAAGCTGAGCGGCGCCACGAACCGTTTCGCGGCATCGGTCATGACGACTTTGACCTCCGCGCCGGCTTTGACGTAGAGGCGCACGAGTTCCAGCGCTTTGTAGGCGGCGATGGAGCCGCTGACGCCGAGAAGGATCCGTTTGCCGGCGAGGAGGTCGGAGGGGATGATCATGATTCTGCCTTGCCGAAGAACTTGTGGTAGAAGTTTTTGACGATCTTCATCGGGGTGCGGCTGACGACAAGGACGCCCGAGTCGATCTTCGTCCCCGTGACCGTCGTGCCCGCGGCGATCATGACGTCGTCTTCGATCTCGCACGGTGCCACGATCTGCGTGTCGGAACCGACGAAGACGTTCTTGCCTATTTTCGTCTTGTACTTCGACTTGCCGTCGTAGTTGCAGGTGATGGTGCCCGCGCCAATATTGGTGCCTTCGTCTATTTCCGCGTCGCCGAGGTAGCTCAGATGCCCCGCCTTGACGCCGCGAAGGGTCGCCTTTTTCGTTTCGACGAAGTTGCCGATATGCGTGCCGTATAGAGCGCTGCCGGGCCGAAGGTGGGCCATCGGCCCGCAGTCGGAATCGACCATGACCGAATCCTCGACGACGGAGTGTGCCTTGATATGGGAGTTCTCAATGCTGCTCGTTCCCGTGATACGGACGCCGTTCTCAACGACGCACTCCCCTTTGAAAACGACGCTCTCTTCGATGTAGATCGTGTCGGCGAGTTGCATCGTGACCCCGGCTTTCATCCATGCGGTCTTGATGCGGCGCTGCATGATGACGTCGGCGGCTTCGAGGTCGGCCCTGGAGTTGACCCCTTTGAAGTGTTCCTCGTCGATCAGCAGCGGCAGGACCCTGCGGTGTTCGTCCCGGGCCATCTCGATGATATCGGTGAGGTAGTACTCCTCCTGGGCGTTATGGTTGTTCAGGCGGGGGAGGCACTCGGCCAGAACGTCGCGCTTGAAGCAGTAGACCCCGGCATTGACGTGGCTGATAGTGAGCTCTTCGGGCGTGGCGTCCTTCTCCTCGACGATCCGTTCGACCCCGGCGTCGGAGAGGACGACGCGGCCGTAACCGCTGGGGTCTTCCAGGTCGAAAATGGACATGATGATATCGGCATCGGCTTCAAGAAAGCCCTTCAGCGCCTCGGCCGTGACGAGGGGCATGTCGCCGTTGAGTACGAGCACCTTCTCGTTTTTCGGTTTGATCCCCATCAGGGCCCCGCCGGTACCGGGGAACTGTTCGATATCCTGGATGGCGAAGGTGATCTCGTCGAACAGCCCGCCGATGGTCTCGATGACCTCCTCTTTCTGGTGGGCGATGACGATGGTGACGTCATCACTGATCGCCTTGGCGGCTTTGATGCTGTGGTAGAGCATCGGGCGGCCGCTGACAGGGTGCAGAACTTTCGCGGTCTGTGACTTCATCCGGCTCCCTTTGCCGGCGGCGAGAATGATAACGGAAAGAGGGTGTGTGCGCATGAAAAATAACCTGATCAGTTTCGTTTGAATGTAATTTTATCGAAATTATAGAGCAGCAGGGTGCTAATCGTTCCGAGCATCGCCCCGGCGACGACGTCACTGGGGTAGTGGAAGAGGACACCGATGCGGGAAAGCCCTACCATCAGGGCCCCGACAAAGAAGGCCGGGGCGAAACGCGGGACGATCAGCGCCAGGGCCGTCGCGACGGCAAAGGCCGTTGTCGTATGCCCGGAGGGGAAGCCGTGCAGTCCGTAGGCGTTGGGGGCGGCAAACCATTCGAATCCGTAGCGGTTTTCGTCATAGAGCATCCAGGGGCGCGCCTTGCCAAACAGCAGCTTCAGGGGGATAACGGCCAGGCCGCTGGCGGCGACGGCGGCGAAAAAGAAGCGCACCCGGTCCGCCCAGTAGCGGTTACCGGCCCTGTAGCGCAGGTAGAACCAGAGCAGCAGGGCGCCGACGAGCCACCAGGTGATGACGCCGAGTTCGCTGAGCGCGGCGCAGAACGGTTTGAGCCAGGTGTCACGACGCTCGTAGGCCCACTGCGAGGCCGCGATGTCAAGCGGACCGTAAAAGAGGATGATCAGGGCGGTCCCGACACCAAAAAGGACGTAGATGAGCGTTTTGGGGTTCATTGGGTTCCTTTGAAATTACGGCACCAGGTGAGGGTGACGGTGTTGACCTTGCGGCCGTTCAGATCAAGATTGAAGGTCTCCGCCTGCTCGGTGGATGCGCACTGCATGGCGGGGGTGATCCCTTTTTTGAAATCATGGGTCGTGATAAAGAGCAGATCTTTGCCCTCGGGCGCATTGGGCTGCCAGAGGTCAAACTGGTCGTAGCGGTTGTCGACGAGGTAGGTGTCGATGCCGTAGGGACGGCCGTAGTAAAGCGCGCGCGATGCAAGCGACCAGTTGGTGACGGCCGCCGCCTGGCGTGCGGGGTCCGTGATCTGCCCGGCAGCATGGCGCATAATAGTGTCCCATCCGTAAAGATCGCGGTGCAGGGACTTGTAGTCGGGCAGGGGGATGAAGGGCGAACGCAGCTCGGCGTAGAGTACGAGCACGAGGAGGCCGGAGAGTGCGACGGCACCTTTTGCATAGCGCCGCCACCCTACGTTCTGCTGCAGCAGCATGACGGTTCCGATGGGGACAAAGAGCATGTAAAAAAGCGCCGTCCAGTGGGGAAGTGCGCGGGCGAAAAAGCTGTTGTAGGTAAAAAAAGCCATCACGGTGAGGCCGACGATGCCCGAGAGGAAAAGTGGCGCGTTCTGGGGCGTCTTCAAGGCGCGGTAGAGGCCATAGAACGCTAGCGGGAAGAGTAACGGGCTGTAGGCGCCGAACTGCGCACCCAGCGATTGGGCAAAGGCGGTGAAACTGATCCCGCCCGAACCGGCGACGTGCGCGCTTTGGTAAGCGAAACTGATCCAGCCGTTTTGCATATTCCATAGCAGCACCGGGCTGACGACTGCCGCGGCGATCAGCACCGCTGCGAGGAACTTCGGCGTCAGGAAAAGGTCCCAGCGGCGGCGGACGGCAAGATAGAGGATCAGCGCGGGGGCGAATAGGACGGCCGTGTATTTCGATAGCCCGGCAAGCCCCAGCAGCACCCCCAGCAGAAGCCAGTCACCCGTGCGGTTCTCCGTTTCGATCCGCATGACGGTGGCCATGATGGGGATCAGGAACAAAAAGAGCAGGGTGTCGGGCATCAGCATCATGAAAAGCGCATTGAAAAGGAACGATGCGTTGAGGGCCGCGGCTCCCCAGAGTGCGAGGCGCTCCGAGGCGAAGATGCGCAGGAGCCAGAAATAGACGAGCGCCGTCGCGGCGGCGCCGATCAGGACCGCCGGTACTCTTGCGGCGAATTCGTTGACGCCCATCAGCGCGGTAAAGAGCCACTCCGTCCACCCCACCAGCGGCGGATGGTCAAAATAGCTCAGGGCCGGGTAGAGGCCGTAGAGGACGTAGTGCGCCTCGTCGACGCCGAGGCCGAAACGGCCGATCACGGCCAGGCGCAGGAGGGTGAGGAGGGCAATGAGAGCCCAGAGGGGCTTATGCGCGCTGAAAAGATGCACCAGGACCGTCCGGATCAGGCGAGGGCGTCCAGTTTCGGCTTGAGCGTCTCAAAGACCCATTCGGGGGTGATCACTTTGATGCACTGGTTATCCGTACAGGGGGTCTTGCGGTGGTTGGCGGCGCTAACGCAGGGGCTGCAGGCCATGCCGGCAAAAATCGGGGTCGTCGGTCCGAGCGATCCGTAGAGCGCCGGGGTCTCCGGGCCGAAGATGACGAAGGTGTGCATGTCGGTAATAGAGGCGAAGTGGGCCGGGCCGGAGTCGTTGGTCAGCATGAAGGCGCAGACGCTGTAGAGGTGCGGCAGCTGCAGGAACTTGACGCCGCCGGCGAAGTTGATACAGCGTGCGTCATTGACACAGTCGGCCAGGGCCTGCGCCCCGTCGAACTCGGCGGGCGCACCGGTCAGCAGGACGATCGCCTTGTCGTTGTAGGCGAGGATCTTCTTGATGACCTCGCAGTAGTTTTCCCGGTCCCAGCGGCGCTGCGGCAGCAGGTCGGAGGCGTTGGAGTTGACGAGAATGACGGGATTCAGGTCCGGGTCGAAACCGGTATAGTTTTCGGCGATGATCTCCAGAACTTCGCGCTTCTGCGTCTCCGTTACCTCCGTTTTCGTGATGGCGATCTCGCTGTCGTCGATGATACGCTTGGTGAAGGGGAGTTGCTGTTCGCTGCTCATGAGCGCGTCGACGAGGGCGACGAAGTTCTTGGCGATGTGCTGGTGCGGGTTGTAGGCGACCTTGTGGGTCAGGAAATCGCCGCGGTAAAGCCCCTCGTTGTGGAAGCTGTGGAAGCCGACACGGTTCGTCGCCCCGGAAAAACCGGTCATCAGTGCGGTAAAGCGGGAGAAGAGTTCGAGGTCGATCACGGAGTCAATCTGCTTCTCGCGGCACCATTTGAAGAAGCGGAGCGTCGAGAGCGCCAGCGGGACCATGCCGCCTTCGTCGATGGTGAAGATGTTCTCCTCTTTGACGGTGTTCAGCAGCTGCAGGGAGACCTTGTTCTTGCTGAAGATGACGAAGTAGAGTTCGCCGTCGATCTGCGAGCGGAGTTTGCGCATCGCCGGGTCGACGAGGATGGCGCTGCCCATCTCCGAGAGTTCTACGAGCAGGACGTTCCGGGGTTTCTGGTAGGGGGTGGAGCGAAACAGGCCCGCCGTTTTCGTCAGCAATGTCCCCAGAAAGGTGAGAGGGATGCCCGCATAGCGGTCGATGGCACGCATCGTATCGACATTCATGCATTTTCCTTTAGTGAAGTGGTGTGTTTGGCACGGTTCCAGAACCACGCCCCCGGCAGGGCCGTGAGAATGAGCAGGATACCGTAGAGGATGGAGATGGCGAGGATCTTCGCCTTTGCGAGCCCTACGAGCATCAATATCCCGACCATGGCGCCTTCGCGGACCCCCCAGCCGGCCAGGGAGATCGGCACGATGGTAAGGAGGAAGACCGGCGGCACGGCGACGAGGAAGATCCCGAGGCCCGTCCAGACGTCGACGCTGAGGGCCAGGAAATAGATCGCGATAACCGTAAAGAGGTGGACGACGACCGAGATACCGATGTGTCTGATCAGCAGCATCCTGGAGTGGTAGAGCCGTGCCATCCGCAGGCCCAGCCGGTGGAAGAGGTCGAGCCCCTTGAGGTTCGCGAGAAAGGTGAACTTGTCGAGGTTGAGCATCAAAACGAAGCCCGCAATCCCGCCGAGGGTGATCAGGTTGATCAGGTTGAAGAGCCACTGCGGGAAAGTACCGTAAAAGAGCAGGTTGGAGACGAGGTTCAGCACGAGCAGCCCGACGAGCCCGACGACCCGGTCGACGAAGATGCCGTAGAAGGCGTCCTTTTTCTCATACCCCTTCTGGACGAGGTCGATCATCCGGGTCGCGTCGCCGCCGATGCTGCCGGGCAGCACCTGGTTGAAGAAGGTCCCTTTGAAGTAGCTCTGTACATAAAAAGAGACCCTTTCTTTGAAGCCGAGCTCTTTCATGATGAGCCGCCAGCGGTAGGCGGCGAGGAAGGTGCTCGCCATTTGGGCGGCAAAGGCGATCAGAATGTAGCCGCCGTGGGACTTGGCGAGGATCGCGATGAGCTGACCGACGTCGATGAAGGTGAGCAGAAAGTAGAAAATGGCGACGGTAACGACGAACTTTATGGCGGTTTTGAGGTGTTCCATCGACATCCTTTTCAAAAGTGCGCTAATTTTAGCCAAAGAAGCGTAAAGGCCCGTTTAGCGGCTGCCCGAAACCCGGTAGAGGTAGTAGGTCTTGGTGCGCTTTAGGCCCCGCTGGACAGTGAGGGTATCGAGCAGCGCGACGTTCTCAAAGCGTTCCGCGAGGACCGCCGTTTTGTCCTCTGGGGCGAGATAGAGCCCTTCGCGGTAGGGGGCGCCGTCGTCCCACATGTCGTATTGGCTGTAGCGTGTCGGCGTCGGGATACGCACGGGGGCATGGTCGGGAGTGTAGTAGCTGACCAGGGCCGCGAGGGCCAGGTGGTTGGCGTAGAGGGCATCGTCCGCTTGGCGGTGGCGTTCGAGCATGGCGACGGCCTCTTGATTGCCGTACATCCTGTCCTGCACGACCGGCAGCCAGAAGAGCAGCCCCGCGCGGGCAACGAGGCTGAGGGTGAGGGCGACGGCGAGGCCGGCATAGAAGGTGCGCTTCATATGACGCACCGAGAGGATGTAGGCGGTCAGCACCGTCGCGCTGATATAGGCGGGCGCGGTGTAGTTCAGTTCGATATGCGTATGCAGCGATTTATAGAGGAAAAAGAGCAGGGGGGTTACGGTCATCAGGGCCAGGAAGAAAAGGGCGTCGTTTTGGACGAAGAGCTTCTCTTTGCCCAGGAAGTAGAAGAGCACACCGGCAAAGACCGGGGTGAAAACGGCGAACTGTGATCCGATCAGTTCACCCGCCCAGTTCCACATCATATGCTCTTTCGCCCCGCCGTGGTGCAGCTGGAAGAGGAAGCTGATCCAGTCGTGGGCATAGTTCCACCACAGCATCGGGGAGACGACGGCCAAGGCGACCCCGATGGCCATCCAGGTGCGCCAGGAGGCGAAAAGGTCCCGCCGGCGCAGCAGCATAAAGAGCAGCAGCGCCATCAGGTAGAGGACGGAGGTGTATTTGCTCAGCATCATCGCCCCGATGAAGAGCCCCGTCAGGAAAAAGTCGATCGTCCGGGCCCGGGTGATGACCCGGTAGGTCGACCAGAGGGCCAGGGACCAGAAGAGGATGAGCGGCGAGTCGGTCGTCATTATCGTGTAGCCCGCATGCACAAGGACGACGGAGGTGAAGATCAATACACCCCAGAGCCCCGTACGAGCGTCGCGGAGCGCTTCGAGCAGGCGGAAGATGACCCATCCGGCGACGCTCATCGCCAGGACGTTGCCCAGCCGCACGCCCCATTCGGCTTCGCTGACAAGGTCGGTGAGGGCGATGAGGAAGGCGATCATCGGGGGGTGGTCGTAGTAGCCTGCCTGCAGGTGGTGACTCCAGAGCCAGTAGTAGGCCTCGTCGCCGTGCAGCGGCACAAAGGCGTTGTAAACGGTGGCAAAAAGGCCCGAGAGAAGCAGGATGAGCAGGGCGGCTTGGCGATAGGTTCGGATCATGGGCGACTTTTTGGGTGCCATTATACTCTATGGGGGTGAAACGGCTATAATGCGCAGTATGAATAAGAAGATACTCTGCATTCCGGCGGCCGCGTGGGGAGCGATGGCCGTCACCGCACTGCTGCTTTACCTTTTCCCGCAGATCGACATTGCCGTCAGCAGCCTGTTCTATACCCCCGGAGAGGGGTTCGCGCAGGGGGGCACCCTCTGGGAACGCTTCGTCTACCAGTCCGTGGGGGTGGTCCTCGCGATGGTCTATGTCGCGGCACTGCTGCTGTGGCTCTATAACCGCATCAGCGGGCGGGTGCTGCTGGCTTTGAGCGGAAAGAAGCTTCTTTATATTCTGCTGGTAGCGGCATTGGGAAGCGGTATCTTCGTCAATCTGGTGCTCAAGCAGAACTGGGGGCGTCCCCGCCCGGATCAGACGAGCCTTTTCGGCAGCGACCGCCATTTTACGCCCGCTTTCGTCATGAGCGACCAGCGGGGCAAATCCTTCAGCAGCGGCCACACCTCCGGGGCATTTGCCCTGCTGGCACTGATCTTCCTGGCGCGGCGGCACCGCAAAACGGTCGCGCTCGCGGTCATCGCCTACGGGTCTCTCGTTTCCCTGGCGCGCATCGCGGCGGGCGGCCACTTTTTCAGCGACGTTCTCGTTTCGATTATGATCATGTATATCGTCTCAGGGGTGCTCTACGCGCGCTTCTTCGGTTGCAACACCCTCTCCGGCGGACGGGAATAGGGCTTTTTCGGCGGCCTGCTGAGCACACTTCGGTTGCAGCCGGGTAACAGGCGAAGTTCCCTTCCGCCGATATAATGCGGCCATGATCAAAGTGCTCGCAACTATCCCTCTGTGGGAATGGGTGGCCATGGCCGTCCTCTCTTTGCTTTTTTTTCTTTTCCCTCAGATCGATCTCGCGGTCGCAGCGCTCTTTTATGCAGGGCCCGACGGCTTTCCCGCCGCGAAAACCCTCGCCGAACAGGTTATCTACTACTCCGTGCCTTACGGCCTGATGGCGCTCTACATCGGTGCCGTGCTTCTCTGGCTCTTCAATACCGCATTTGGGCGCAGCGTCTGGCGTTTCACAGGCCGGAAACTGCTCTATGTGCTGCTGGTGCTCGGCATCGGCTCCGGACTCATCGTCAACGCCCTTTTCAAGGAACACTGGGGACGGGCCCGCCCGGCGGAAACAATGGAGTTCGGGGGCAAGAAAGAGTTTTCTCCCGCCTTTGTTCCCGTTGCCGGACAGGTGGGCAACTCCTTTAGCTGCGGGCACGCGTCGGGGGCTTTCGCCCTGCTGGCCTTCGCAAAACTCTCCCGGCGCCGACGGCTCTGGAACACTATTGTCCTCGGCTACGGTCTCATCGTCGGTATGGCCCGCATGGCGGCGGGCGGCCACTTCCTCAGCGACGTGGCGGTCTCGTTTTTCATTATGTACACGGTGACGGAGTTGCTCTACGCCGTGCTGTTTCCCCCGAAGGAGTCCCCATGAAACGCCCGATACTCTCTCTGTTTGTTCTATTCGTTGCCGCCGCCGGCGGGCTGTATACCTGGTACGTCTACGGGCACTACCGTTTTGAGACGATCGACCCGGAGCGCGTCTACAAATCGGCGCTGATTGCCCCCGATCGGCTGGAGGATTTTCTGATCCCGCACCATATCAAAACCGTCGTCGACCTGCTCGATCCGGGCATACATGATGCCCTCAACCCTGCGCAGCAGAAGGAGATCGATGCAGAAGCCGCGGCGATCGCGCGGATCAACGAGACCTACGGTACGCAGATCCGCCATGTCAACATCCCCTCCCGGCAGGTGCCGACAAAGGAGACGCTGACGCAGTTCTTCAAGGTGCTCGACGACAACGCCTCCTACCCGGTACTGATCCACTGCTACCACGGCATGGGACGGGCGGTGATCTACAGCGCGCTCTACCGGATAGAGTACCTGAAGTGGCAGAATGAAAAGGCCCGGGAGTGGACGCGTCCGCTGCCGATTATGGTAGAATCCCGTCTTTATCACAGCAGTTTTGCCCGGGGACACTCCAAAGGGGATTTCCTGATCCATTATATGCCCAGACGCAAGGGGGAGGCAAGCACGCTGCATCACTTGGAGGGGTAGGCATGGAGTGTAGGCATTTCGGCCGTTGCGGCAGCTGCCGCTGGTATGAAGAGGGTTACGAAGGGCAGTTGACCAAGAAAGCGGAAGAGATCAAAGCCATGTTCGCGCCGCTGTATTCGGGGGCGTTCGATATTGCACGCTCTGCTGCGGAGGGGTACCGTGCCCGTGCCGAGTTCAAGGTGTGGCACGTCGGTGATACCATGCACTTTGCCATGAACTCCATCGACCGCGACGGCGTCGTGCTTCTTGAAGAGTGCCCGATGGTCACCACACCTATCCAGGCCCTGATGTGGCCGCTGCTCGATGCGCTCAACGCCGTGCCGGAAATGGGGCGTAAACTCTTCGGGATGGATTTCCTGGCCGGCCGCGACGGGGACATTGCCGTTTCCATGCTCTATCACCGTAAACTCGACGATACGTGGAAGGCGCAGGCGGCGGAGATGGCCGCGCGGTTCGGCATCAGCATCATCGGGCGCAGCCGGAAGCAGAAAGAGGTGATCGGATGCGACCATGTCATCGAATCCGTCGACGTCGCTGAAAGGACCTACCGTTTCAAGCAGATCGAGAACAGCTTTACCCAGCCCAACCCCGGGGTCAATGCCCAGATGATAGGATGGGCCCTGAAGCAGTTCGAGGGGCTTGGCGGCGACCTGCTGGAACTCTACTGCGGGGCGGGGAACTTCACGATCCCGTTTGCGTCGCGCTTTGACCGCGTCCTGGCGACGGAGATCTCCAAGTCCTCCATCCACGCGGCGAAAACGAACATGGAACTCAATGACGTGCATAACATCGATTTTGTCCGCATGAGCGCCGAGGAGTTCGTCCAGGCCCTCGATGGGGTGCGCGAATTCAACCGGATGAAGGGAATAGACCTGCCGAGCTACCGTCTCGATACGATCTTCGTCGACCCGCCGCGCGCAGGGATGGACGAGGCCTCCTGCGATTTCGCCGCCCGGCATGAGCATATCCTCTATATCTCCTGCAACCCCGAGACACTCAAGCGCGACCTGGAGTACCTGACGCGGACGCACAGTATCGAAGCGATGGCGATGTTCGACCAGTTCCCCTATACGCACCATATGGAAATGGGCGTCAGGTTGAAAAAAGCGGCGCAATAGAGGAGAAGGTAAAACACCTTCCGGATAAACCATACTATTTTGGTATGGATACTTGACAATGCCGTGCCGCCGGGAGTAAACTGTGATACTTTTATGATGGAGCCGAAAAGGCCCCGACAAAGGTTATGCTATGGCACAGGCTTGTCCCATTAACTTCACAGCGGCTGACAATACGGTCAGCCGGATCCTCTCGCTTTTGACGACGGGGATCGTTGCACTCTTTTTTCTGACGGGGGCGGTGCCGCTGCTCTTCGCCCTCGGCGCGGACCTGTTGGTGCGCCTCCATGGCAACAAGCAGTTCAGTCCGCTCTATCAGAGCGCTGCGGTTCTCAAGCGGTTGATGCGCCTGCCGGACCAGAAGGTCGACGGCGCGGCCAAGAGCGTGGCCGGCCATTTCGGGCTGCTGTTTATCCTGCTGCTGATCGTCGCCGCGTCCCTTGGCCTGCAGCCGATGCTGGTGGCGGTCGCCTCCATCTACGTCCTCTGCCTGTTGATGGACGTCCTGTTCAATTTCTGCGTCGGCTGCAAAGTCTATTACCTCTATCGTCTGATCGGCGGGGCGGCGTAATGGCGGGGATCTCGTCAAAAGGGGTCTACGCCCTTGCCGCGATGCACGTGCTCTCCCATGCGCCACAGCAGCGTCCGATGCAGATACGCGAGATCGCGGCGATGACATCGATCTCCCATGGCTACCTCGAGCAGATCCTCTCCGGGTTGCGGCGCGCCGGTCTCGTGACGAGCATCCGCGGCGCGGCCGGGGGGTACCAGCTTGCACGGCGGGCGGCGGAGATCACGGTGCTGGAGATCCTGGAGGCCCTTGAAGGCCCCCTGTGCCAGACGGAGGGGAATGTCGGTTCAAGCGTCATCCTCGAGGCATTCTGGGGGAGCATGAATGAAAAAATACGGGCGATGTTCGACATGAAACTCTCCGATATTGATCAGCTCTACCAACCCTACCACTATGCCATTTGATCACAACAACTGCGCTAACACCCATTAATGTTTTCCGTTTAAGCAGAGGTCGACCCTGTTTATATTATGATAGTCTCATTGATTATTAACCGCGCCTGTGTGGCCATCAAGGATGACCGATGCCGTACCTCTTCATCATAGTGACCCTTCTGGTTGTAATCGTCCTGGCTGTCGTGGTTTCGGTCGTTGTGACGCGCCTGCGCAACCGCCACCATTTGGAGAACATGCGCGAAGCGGTCGAGCAGTCCAAATACGCTGAAAAAAAGCCGTTGTCCAAACCCAAGGTAATGAAGGGTGCACAGCCGAATGTCGGCATCAAAGTGCTGCAAAGGGACGAAATCGTCGCAACCCCCGAAGCGGGCACACCTTCCGGTGCCGAAACGGCGGCAGGGGAGCGCGGGGAGTTGCAGCCGCCCGTGGAAGTCCCTTCCAAGGCGGCCGAACCCCCTTTTGTTCCCCGTCCCTATCCGCCCTTTAACAATGCCCGCGCCGTCGAGGAGTTCGGGCTTTCGCAGGAGGAGGCCAACAGCTTCATCGGCGAACTGGTCACTCAGATCGAATCGGAACTTCCGGCGCTAGAGGCCGCTGTTGCCGCGCTGGATATGGTCCAGGTCGAAGAGGCGATCCACAAGCTCAAAGGCTCGACGTCAAATCTCGGGGAAGGGGGGATGACCGACCTGCTGTCCGATTTTAACGACTACGTCAAAAAGGGGAGCGACCGCGATATCCTCGATGAGTACGTGGCAAACCTTCACTATTATCTTGCCGAACTCAAGAAGGTCGTCCCCTCTTAAAACCCTTCCAAGAGCGTCGCCCAGAGGATGTCGATCTCCTCGTCGCTCAGGAAGAGGGCGCTCTGGTGTTTGAGCAGTTCGTCCGCGGCGTGTTTATTGACCGGGGTACGGTGCGCGCAATCGGTATGGGCGTACTGGAAAGCACGGATCATGCAGACGGAGGCTTCGTCGATCGGGTTTTCGCAGAAAAAACAGTGCGTTCGGTCCGGGCTGCGCCCCTCATAGTGCAGCAGGCGGGCATAGGCCTCGACGGCGACGCGCTTGGGGTTCTGCGTGCCCCAGCGCTCCGCGGCGTCTTTGAGCAGGCTGAAATAGAAGCCCCCGGTCTCTTCGGATTCGCGCAGGTGGGGGTAGAAAAGCGAGACGAACGTGTGCCACAACCGTGTCCGCGCCGGATCGAGCAGCCAGGGGAAACCGAGATGCACGACGTCGTAGAGCCGTCCGATCGAGGATTTGAGGGAGTGCTCGATTTCGAAATCGATCATATGCCCTAGGTTGATCGTCCCGTGGCGCGCCCCGTAGAAACGGTAAAGGGTCTCTAAGCGTTCCTGTGTCAAAATGGCTAAAATAAGATCTTCGTCTTTGACCCGTTGAAGTCGAATGATGAACCCTTGCACTCTGCGTTTCTTCCTGTATCATTTATCATCACTAGTGTATAAAAAATCGGCTTTCAAAATAAAGTTTTAAAGCGTTTTGTAGTACAATATTAGCAATCGGCACTTTTCTAAATACGGGAAATGTGCTTAATATATGCTTAAATAAAGGTGAACCGAGTGGAATATTCTGACCTGTTACGTTCTTTTAAAGACAACTGCGGTTTCGGCCTGATTGCCAATATCGACAACCGGGCGTCCCATGAGACGCTCGAACGTGCCATCACGGCACTTGAGCGGATGATGCACCGCGGTGCGATCGCCGCAGACGGAAAAACCGGAGACGGGAGCGGGCTGCTGCTCTCCATGCCGACGGCGTTTATGCGCAAGATCGCGCAAGCCGAGGGTGTGGAGCTCCCGGAGATGTATGCGGTCGCGACCGTATTTACCCGCGTCAAAAAGCACCTCGAAGTGCTCAGCGATACCTGTACGCAAAACGACCTGAAGGTCATCCTCAAGCGTGAGGTCCCGGTCGACGACAACGCGCTCGGTCAGCAGGCGCTGGATACGAAGCCCTACATCTACCACGTCTTCATCGTCCCCAACTCCATCATGGCGACGCAGCGCTTTGACGCGCTGCTCTACCTGAGCCGCAAAGAGACGGAACATGCCCTGGAGCACGACGAGGATTTCTACATCCCCTCCATGTCGTCGCGGGTCATCTCTTTCAAGGGCCTGGTGATGCCGACGCACATCAAGGAGTTCTACAAGGATTTCCAGGACCCCGATTTCAAGATCTCCTTCTCCCTGTTCCACCAGCGCTTCTCCACCAACACGCTGCCCAAATGGCGCCTGGCCCAGCCCTTCCGCGCCGTGGCGCACAACGGCGAGATAAACTCCGTCGAGGCGAACCGTTTCAACGTCCGCGTCAAATCCGAGTCGATCAAGAGCGAGATCTTCACGAAAAAAGAGCTTGAGCGTCTGCTGCCAATCCTGCAGCCGGGTGCATCCGACAGCGCGAGCGCGGACAACTTCTTCGAGTTCCTGATCGCCAACGGCATGGATTTCTTCAAAGCGGCCCGCGCCGTCATCCCTGCGCCGTGGCAGAACGCGCCGCACATGGACCCGGACCTGCGCGCCTTCTACGAGTACCACTCGACCGTCTTCGAAGCGTGGGACGGTCCGGCGGCCTTCTCGCTGACCGACGGCCGCTACATCGGCTGTGTCCTCGACCGTAACGGTCTGCGCCCCTCCAAATACATCGTCACCCACGATGACACCCTCCTTATCACGAGCGAGTACGGGGTCATCGACCTGGATGAAGATAACATCAAAGAGCGCGGCCGCCTGCAGTCGGGCGAGATGATCGGTCTCGACCTCAAATTCGGCAAGGTTCTCAAAAACGCGGAGATCAACGACTACCTCAAGGCGTCACAGCCCTATATGAAGTGGCTTAACGAACATATGGTCTACCTCCAGGAACACGTCGAAGAGCAGTATAGCGGGCACTGCATCCTTGACAAGGACAACCTCGTCCGCCGCCAGCGCTACTTCAACATCACCGAAGAGGTGATCGAGCAGGTTATCGAACCGATGATCCGCGACGGCAAGGAAGCGGTCGGTTCCATGGGAGACGACACCCCGATGGCGGCGTTCAGTTCCAAACAGCGCCACTTCAGCGATTTCTTCAAGCAGAAGTTCGCCCAGGTTACAAACCCGCCGATCGACCCGATCCGCGAGAAGGTGGTCATGAGCCTTAACACCGGTTTCGGCGAGACGCACAACATCCTGGACGAATTGCCGTCGCATGCGCACCGCCTCAAGGCGATCTCGCCGATCGTCACCTACGAGAAACTCGAGGTGCTCAAATCCTACGGCAACGAGAATTCGCCGCGCTTCCAGCCTTTTTACAAGAATGCGACCTTCTCCACGGCCTTCGAAGGGGAGCTGAAGCCGGCCCTCGACGCCCTGGTGAAAACCGTGACCAAGGCGGTCAAGAAAGATGGCATCCGGATCGTCATCCTTGAGGACAGCGGTCTGGATGCCACCCACCGTACCATCCCGATGCTGATGGCGGTCGGACGCCTCAACAGCGCTCTGCTCGACGCCGGTGTACGCCACCTGGTTTCCCTCGTCGCCGTTTCCTCCGAAGTGATCGACTCCCACGGTGCGGCGACGCTGATCGCCTACGGTGCGAGCGCGGTCTTCCCGGAGCTGCTCTTCTCCACTGCCGTCAATATGGTCGAGACGAGCAAGCCGCTGGAGGATATCCCCTGCAGCGAAGCGCTCAAATCCGTGCACGGTGCCCTGAACGCCGGCCTGCTCAAGATCATGTCCAAAATGGGGATCTCCACGATCGCGTCATACCGCAACTCAGGGCTCTTCGATGTCCTGGGACTGGGCCGCGAGATCGTGGACGACTGTTTCGGCGATTCGCATTGCCATATCCCGGGTCTGGGCTACGAAGATATCGATGCACGCCTGAAAAAAGCGCACGAAGAGGCCTTTGACGACCTCGGTTTCAACAGCATCTTCCCGCTCAAGATCGGGGGCTTCTACAAGTTCTACAACGGCCAGGAGTACCATGACTTCGGTCCGCAGGTCATCCACGCCATCCACGCACTGAGCAAGTCGGGCGATCCGCAGGATTTCGAACGTCTGAAAAATATTGTCAATACCCGCGGCCAGAAGTTCATCCGCGACTTCTTCGAACTCAAATCCGACCGGGCGCCGATCGATATCAGCGAGGTCGAACCGGCTGAAGCGATCACGAAGCGCTTCAGCTCTGCGGCGATGAGCCTCGGCTCTATCTCGCCCGAGGCGCACCAGTGCATCGCCGAGGCGATGAACACTATCGGCGGTCAGTCCAACTCCGGTGAGGGTGGGGAAGACGCCGCGCGCTTCAAAACCGTGCTCAACTCCAAGATCAAGCAGGTCGCATCGGGCCGCTTCGGCGTCACCCCGGCCTACCTGCGTTCGGCCGAGGAGATCCAGATCAAAGTCGCCCAGGGGGCGAAACCGGGCGAGGGCGGCCAGCTGCCGGGCCACAAGGTTTCGGCGCTTATCGCGCGCCTGCGCCATACCGTGCCGGGCGTCACCCTGATCTCGCCGCCGCCGCACCACGATATCTACTCCATCGAGGACCTGGCGCAGCTCATCTATGACCTCAAGCAGGTTAACCCGGACGCGAAGATCTCCGTCAAGCTCGTCTCCACGGCGGGCGTCGGTACGATCGCCGCGGGGGTCGCGAAGGCCTATGCTGACAAGATCATCATCTCCGGCGGCGACGGCGGTACCGGTGCGGCACCGCTCACCTCCATCAAGTTCGCGGGTAACCCGTGGGAGCTGGGCCTCTCTGAAGCGCACAATGCCCTCAAGGCCAACGACCTGCGCAAGATGGTCCACGTCCAGACCGACGGCGGGCTCAAGACCGGGCTCGACGTCCTCAAGGCGGCGCTGCTCGGTGCGGAAAGCTACGCCTTCGGTACGGGCGTACTCGCCATTGTCGGCTGTAAGATGCTGCGGATCTGTCACGTCAACAAATGTTCCGTCGGGATCGCAACGCAGAACGAAAAGCTGCGCAAAGAGTATTACAAAGGTACCGTCGCGCAGATCGTCAACTACTTCAAACTGCTCGCCGAGGATATCCGCGGCTACATGGCGCAGCTGGGCTACAAAACGCTTGACGAACTGATCGGCCGCAGCGACCTGCTCAAGGTCATCGACGACGAGCTCGCGAAGAAATTCGACTTCGGCAACGTGCTGCACCGCGAACCGGGCGTCGATACCTGCCAGGTCGCGTCCAACGAACCGTTCGACGACAACGCCTTTGAAAAAGAGGTCCTCGAAGAGGTCCGCAGTGCGATCAAGCACCCCGAACACCCGGTCCGTGTTGTCCGCGACATCTGCAACCTTAACCGCAGTTTCGGGGCACGCGTCTCCGGTGAAGTCGCCCGCTATTACGGGGATGAGGGACTGGCCGACGGTACGATCGACATCCGCCTCAAAGGGGTGGCGGGACAGGCCTTCGGTGCCTTCCTGATCAACGGGGTCAACCTGAGCCTCGAGGGCGTCGCGAACGACTATATCGGAAAAGGGATGCACGGCGGCAAGATCGTCATCAAGTCGGTGCATGAAGGCGGCAGCTTCAGCGGCGGGGGGAACACCTGTCTGTACGGTGCGACGGGCGGTAAGCTCTATGTCAATGCCGCCGTCGGCGAACGTTTTGCCGTCCGTAACTCCGGTGCGCTCGCCATCGTTGAAGGCACCGGCGACAGCCCGTGTGAATATATGACCGGCGGTATCGTCGTCATTCTGGGCCGTACCGGCGTTAACTTCGGTGCGGGGATGACGGGCGGGATCGCCTTCGTCTTCGACGAGGACCACAACTTCATCGAGAACGTTAACCGCGAACTGGTTGAAGCGGTCCGCATCGATACGGACGACGGCGACGAGGCGCGCCACTATCTGAAGCGCCTGCTCAAAGACTATATTAACGAAACGGGCAGCTCGAAGGGGCGCATGATCCTTGACAATTTCCGTACAGAGATCCGCAACTTCTGGCTTGTCCGTCCTAAAAACCTGACCAAACTTCCGCTCAACCAGGAAAAGGGAGACTAAGAATGAGAGAATTTTTAACGATTGGACGTATCGATCCCGCGAAACGCCTGGTGGTCGACCGTGTCAAAGACTTTAAAGAGATCTACGAAGTATTCAACAAGAACGAGGCGGGGGCGCAGAGCGACCGTTGTGTCCAGTGCGGGGACCCCTACTGTCTGAACAAGTGTCCGCTGCACAACTACATCCCGCAGTGGCTCAAGGCCGTCGCCGAAAACGACCTGGAGTTCGCCTTCAAGCTCTCCAACGAGCCGTCGCCTTTCCCGGAGGTCATGGGGCGGGTCTGCCCGCAGGACCGTCTGTGCGAAGGGGACTGTACCCTCAATGACGGCCACGGCGCCATCACGATCGGTGCGGTCGAGGCGTTCATCAACGAGGAGGGCTTCAAAGCGGGCCTGAAACCGGAGTTCCCGGGGATCACGACGGACAAGAAGGTCGCGATTATCGGTTCCGGCCCGGCGGGCCTCTCTGCCGCCACCTACCTGCTGCGTTCGGGGATCGCCGTCACGATGTACGAGCGTGCCGACCGCGCCGGTGGACTGATGACCTACGGCATCCCGAACTTCAAGCTCGACAAAAAGATCGTCGACCGCCGCGTCAAACTGCTCGAAGAGGCGGGGATGGAACTGGTCCTGGAGTGCGAAGTCGGCAAAGACATCACCTTCGAGGAGATCGTCAACGGCCACGACGCCATCTTTATCGGGATCGGTGCAACGAAGGGCAAGACGGCCCGCATCACCGGTGAAAAGGCGCCGAACGTCTACATGGCGATGGAGTACCTCACCGCAATTCAGAAAAAGAATTTCAAACGCGCCTACGACAAGAAGTTTGAGTTCAAAGACCTCGACGTCGTTGTCATCGGGGGCGGGGATACGGCGATGGACTGTGTCCGTACCGCCAAACGCGAAGGGGCGCGCAGCGTCAAGTGTCTCTACCGCCGTGACGCCTACAATATGCCGGGCAGCCAGAAAGAGTACAAAAACGCGATGGAAGAGGGCGTGGATTTCCAGTTCCAGGCCTCGCCGAAGCAGATCCTCCTCGATGAAAACGGCCGCGCCGTCGGCGTCGAGATGGTCAAAACCGTCCTGGGTGCCAAAGACGAGAGCGGACGCCAGCGGATGGAAGAGGTCAAAGGGAGCGACTTTACGGTCAACGCCGACGTGGTCATCCTCGCCCTCGGTTTCGATCCTTCCGTCCCCTCCTTCCTGGCGGAGAACGGCATCGAGACAAACGCCTGGGGCGGGATCGTCATCGACGACAACCACCAGACCTCCACGTCGGGCATCTATGCCGGCGGTGACTGCTACCGGGGCGCGGACCTTGTTGTCAACGCCGTCTACGACGGCCGCGAAGCGGCGCGCTCCATCGTCAGAAGCCTGCTGAAATAATGGCGCTTTTCAGCGCCGTTTCTCTACCGCTTCCCCTGAGCATTTAGGGGAAGTCTGGGCACTTTTTCGCTACAATTCCCCCAATCAATCAAAACTATTTCCGAACCCCGAAGGATACGTGATGAACCTTTTCAACCTTTTCGGCGGCACGTCCCGACAGCAGCCTACCAAGAGCGAGGCACCGGCACACTGGGTCAAATGCCCCTCATGCAACTCCCTGATGTACTACAAAGAGGTTGAAAACCAGAACTACGTCTGTCCCAAATGCGGTCACCATATGCGTATCAACGTCGACAAGCGCATCGAACTGCTTTCGGACGAGGGGAGCTTTGTCGAGTTCGACGCGAACCTTGCGCCGGTCGACCCGCTGAAGTTCGTGGACAAGAAAAGCTACGTCAAACGCCTTGAAGAGGGGGAAAAGAAGACGGGACGCCGCTCCTCCGTTGTCAGCGGCGAATGTACGATGAACGGCGTGAACGTGCAGCTCTGTGTCTTCGACTTCGCCTTTATGGGGGGATCGCTGGGCTCCGTCGAAGGGGAGAAGATCACCCGTGCCATCCACCGCGCCATCGAGAAAAAGCAGGGTGTCGTCATCATCAGCGCCTCGGGCGGGGCGCGGATGCAGGAGAGTACCTACTCCTTGATGCAGATGAGCAAGACCTCCGCCGCTCTGGCACGCCTGGGCGAACACAAACTCCCCTTCATCTCTGTTCTGACCGACCCGACGATGGGCGGGGTCAGCGCCTCGTTCGCGACCCTCGGCGACATCATCATCGCCGAGCCGGGATCGCTCATCGGTTTCGCCGGCCAGCGCGTTATCAAGCAGACGATCGGTTCGGACCTCCCCGAGGGGTTCCAGCGCTCGGAGTTCCTGCTGGAGCACGGCTCCATCGATATGGTCGTCAACCGTAACGAGCTCAAAGAGACGATTTCAGACCTTATCCGCATGATGCTGCCCGCTTCGGCCGACCATGACGCGCAGTGAAATAGACCCTTTTTTCGCCTCCCTCCCGTCCAACGCCCTCTACGCCCTCTGCGACCAGGCGTTGCTCGATTCCCATGCCCTTGACCTGGAACCCTATGTCGAAGCCTGCCGCCAGCTGGACGTCTCGCTGATCCAGTACCGGAACAAAGCTGCGGAGACCGACGTCGTCAAAGCCGCGCTGGAGCGCCTTCGGGGGCTGTGGGACGGGATGCTGATCATCAACGACCGCTGGCAGCTCCATGCACTGTGCGACGGCGTGCATGTGGGCCAGGATGATCTGCTTGGAATCGGTGCAGATGCCGCCGCAGCGGTGCAATCTCTGCGCCGGGAAGTGGGCAGCAACTGCGTCATCGGCCTCTCCACCCATAATGCCACGGAGATCGCGACGGCCAACACGCTCGGGATCGATTACATCGGGCTGGGAGCCTTCCGGGCGACGGGAACCAAAACGGATGCGGCGGTCCTGGGCGAAGACCTGGATACCCTGGCGTCTGCCTCCGTCCACCCGGTCGCGGCTATCGGCGGGGTCGGCTTTGAGGACCGCTTTGCCCATGCGCGGATGCGGGTGATGGGCAGTGCGATCATTGCGGAGGCGCAGCGATGGAAGTGACCCTCTATTCCATCGCCAAAAAAGAGCGGTCCATCTACGATCCGTTATACAAAGAACTTATAAAAATGAGTTCGCGCTTCGCCAAGGTCAATGACGTCGAAATTTTCGGCAAAAACGTCACCAAAGCACACACAATAGGCGAAGAGGCCGCAAAACAGGCCTATACGGAGAGTCTTGAGCCCTATTTAAACCGTGGATATTCGATTGCGTTGCATCCTGATGGAAAATTAATCGACAGTTTCGAATTCAGTAAGCTCCTTAGTGATAAAATGTCGGTGCAATTTTATATCGGAGGGGCGTTCGGATTCGAAGACGCGTTTCTTCGGCGCTGCGACAAGGTGATCAGCCTGTCGCCGCTGACGATGAGCCACAAGATCGCCAAGGCGGTCCTGCTGGAACAGATCTACCGCGGATTCACGATCCTGAACAACCACCCCTACCACAAATAAGGACACCCGTGCAAAACAGCGAACTGTCATATTTCGAGGAGATTCTGCGCGCACGCAAAGCGCAGATCATGAAGAACATTTCCGGCGTCGAGGCGGAACTGGACGGTCTGAGCGACGTTGAAATGAACGACGAAGGCGATTACGCCGCCATCAGCAACGACAATATGGTTGATACCGCGATCGGGACACAGCAGGGGACCGAACTGCTCGAGATCGAACTGGCGCTGAGCAAGATCAGCGCAGGCACCTACGGCATCTGCGAGATGTGCGAGGAGCCGATCAGTTTTGCGCGTCTCAAAGTGAAGCCGCATGCGCGTTTTTGCATTGACTGCAGGGAGATTGCCGAGAAGAACAGCGCCAAGTAAGGGGGACGCATGTATATCAAACGCTACAGTATCGCCGCACTGCTGCTGATCTTTATGCTCGGATGGTTCGTCTACGGTTTCGTATCGAAAGAGAGCATCCACATCGAGCTGCTGGGCATTATGCTCCCGTCACTGCCGGTCGCCGTGTGGGTCGCCCTGGCGATGCTGCTGCTCTATGCCGGCACCCTTGCTCATATGCTCTTCTACTCCGTTGTCGGCAGCGTACGCCTGCGCAAGTACGAAAAGGATTACGCCCACCTGCTCGACGCGGTCGCCGACGCCTTCTTGCAAAAAGAGGATCGCCGACACGCTTTTAAAACGGAGCGCTACGCGCTGATGGGCGAGATCGCCGATCACTCCCGGATGCTGCCCGATGAGAACCTTGAGGGGATCGAACATCCCAAACTCGGGGCGATCATCCAGGCGATCCAGCTGATCGAGAAGGGCGAAAGCGCCGACCTCAAGCGTTTCAACCTCCCCAGCGGCAATCCCCTGGTGCGCCAGAACCATATCAACCAGCTGGCCGAAGGCAAACTCGATGCGGAAACGGTCCTCTCGAAACCTGAACGCTACGATGCGGCGATCCACGCGCTGGCCTTCGAGCAGCTCAGCGTCTTCGCGCCGCTGCATATTTTGGAGAAGTACCGCCCTTACATGACCTTCAAAGCGGCCCTCTCCATCGTCAACCGCATCAACGCCGAGGAGAACACCCTCTCCGTGCCGAACGCGACGGTGGTGGACTTCGTCACCCGGATCGAAGGGCTCTCCTCGCTGGATTACCTCTACCTCGGCGTCGTGATGGGCGAGCATATGCTCCCCGAGCAGCGCATCGCCGTCTTCGAGATGCTCTCGGACAACGACGACAAGGCCCTGGACGGCTACCTCTTTACGCTCTTCGACCTCGAGATGGTCGACCGGGCCAAAGAGCTGCTGCACATCACGGCGGAGAACGAATACGTTCTGTTCAAAGCCTACGCCGATCTCAAGGCGTGCAACAAGCATTATGACGTCAAGCGTTTTGCGAACATGATGCTGCAGAATTATTCTCCGAAGGCCTGACAGGCCTTCGGAACTTATACGGCAGCCGGGCAAAACAAGGGTACCGCTCGCGTAGCGATGTTTCCTCGAAAACAAGGGTACCGCTCGCGTAGCGATGTTTCCTCGAAAACAAGGGTACCGCTCGCGTAGCGATGTTTCCTCGAAAGCCCGGACACCTACGCTGACGCTGAGTCCTCCTCGGCGGAGAGCTCGTACCCCAAGGGCACTTCTTCCAGAGCGCACACTTTCTCACCCCGTTTTTTGCTAAAATACGCGTATGATTTTAAAAGACATTCTTGATTTCTCCAAACCTCTATATGTCCTCGCGCCCCTGGCGGGCTATACCGATCTGCCGTTTCGCAGCGTCGTGAAAAAGTTCGGCGCGGATCTCACCGTCAGCGAGATGCTCAGCTCCAACGCCCTGGCCTACGGCTCGCAGAAGACCCTCAAGATGCTCGAGCGCAGTCCCAACGAGGACCCTTATTCGGTCCAGATCGCCGGGGCCGATACGGAGATCGTCCGCCGCGCCGTCGAGATCCTCAACGCGCAGGATGACATCGACATCATCGACCTCAACTGCGGCTGCCCCGTCCCCAAGGTCGTCAGCCACGGGTCGGGCAGCTCTCTGCTCAAAGACCTGCCGCAGATGGGGCGGATCATCGAGACCATCAAATCAACGTCGAACAAGCCGCTCACCTCGGTCAAAATCCGCCTGGGATTTGCCGAGAAGAATCACCTCGAGATCGCAAGGATCGTCGAGGAGAGCGGGGCGGACTTCCTCGCCGTGCACGGGCGGACCCGGGCGGGCAAGTTCAAGGCGGAGGTCGACTACGACGCCATTGCCGAGATCAAGCAGGCGGTCTCCATCCCCGTGATCGCCAACGGCGACATCGACAGCTACGAGAAGGCGCAGTGGGTGCTGGAGCATACCAAGGCTGACGGCGTCATGATCGGCCGCGGCGCCGTCGGCGCGCCGTGGATCTTCCACCAGCTCAAAACGGGCAGCGCGACCATCGACCCGATGATCCGCTACGAGATCATCATGGAGCATTACGACCGCATGATCGAGTTTTACGGCGCGCGGGGGGTCCCGATGTTCCGAAAACATATCCATACCTACTCCAAGGGGTACGCCGGTGCCTCCGCCCTGCGCAACGACGTCAACCGCATCGACGACGTGGCGGCGTTTAGGAGCCTCATCGATGGCTTTTTCAAAGAGAGCCGCTACGTCGGGGAGGCGACGGAGGCGTCGTCGATCGCCTGCGCTTACGAATAGGCTGAGGGGCTTTTCCTAACACTTCCCTAACACTGGCGTGCTACACTCACTGCAAAGGGGAGGAGAAACGCATGCGAATCCTGATGCTGGAGGACGATGCCGTCCTCGCCGAACTGGTCGGCGGCTACCTCTCCCGCCATTTCCGTGTCGATATCGTCTCCGAACTGGGCGATGCACTGGCGTATATCGAGCGTTACTGCTACAGTGTCGTCCTGCTCGACCGCAATATAAACGGGGTCGACGTGGGCATGTCGCTGATCGAAAAGATCAAGCAGCGAAGCAGCGAAACGGGAGTGATCGTTGTCAGCGCCTACGACGCCATCGCGGAGAAGATCGCGGGGCTTAACCTGGGGGCGGACGATTACCTCGACAAACCCTTTGACAACGCGGAACTGCTGGCGAGGGTGCATGCGCTGGCGCGCCGACACCAGGGAGCGCCCCATGTCGAAGTATGCGGCCTGACATGTGATATGCTGGGCCGCTCCATCCGCAGCGCGGGGGAGGAGATCGTACTCAGCCGCAAAGAGAATGACCTCTTCTTCTACCTTCTTTCGAAGCAGGGGCAGATCATCTCCAAGGACGAACTGCTCGACGCCCTCTACGTCAATCCGCAGAATATCGCCTCCAACACCATCGACGCGACGGTCAAGAACATCCGCAAAAAACTGCCCAAAGCGATTATCAAGACCGTCAAGACGCGGGGGTACGTCATTGAAAGGGAGTAGAAGCCTGCAGCGGATGGTCATTTCGTACTTTCTGCTCAGCAGCGTCGTCACCTTCGCACTGCTCGGGAGCTATGTCGTCTACCGCTACCACGCCGAGCTTAAACGCAATCTGCGGCAGTCGCTGATCGTGTTGTCCGAGGACGTCGTCCGCCATAAATTCTACCTGAACGACGCCGAAACGATCCGACAGAACTTCCATCTGCTCGAAGCCTACCACAGCGCACCCTTCGTCGATCACTTTGACGATCTGACCTTCACAATGACCGAGACCCTGCCGCCGGAAGCGGAGGAGGTCGCCGTCGTCTCCGTACTGCCCGACGGCCGCTACCTGAAGGTGCGTTCGAATACCCTGCGGATCGAACAAAAAAGCCGTGACCTCGCCCTGCACCTGGCGGCCGTATTCGGGCTTTTCCTGCTGCTGTTCGTCCTGCTGTTCTGGTTATATCTGACGCGGCTGCTGCGCCCGCTGCACTGCCTGGTAGGCTACTGCCGCTCCGGTGCCGGGGATGAAAAAGCGCTGCCGTCGTGCAGCGGTCCGGCGGAAGTCAACGAGCTGAAACATGCGATCATCGCTTTGCAGCGTGCCAACCGGTCGCTCTGCCGGGAAAAACAGAACATCTTCAAGGAGGCGGCGCACGAGATCAAAGCGCCCATCGCCGTGCTCAAAGCGCGTCTGTCGCTCTTCGCCGAGGATGACGCCTTCGAAAAAGTGCGTTTCGTCGCCGAGAGCGAAGCGGACATCGCGACGGTCAGCAGCAAGCTCAAAGAGCTGATCTTCCTCAAAGAGATCGAGTGGGATATGCGCAAGGGGAGGGAGGACGTGCCGATGCAGGAGCAGTGTCGGCTGATGCAGCAGGTCTTCCAGCCGATTCTGGAGAAGAAAGGGTTGACGATCGTGTCGAACTTCGAGGAGGATTTCACCCTCTACATCCACAAAGCGGCGATTCTAAAGGTGCTGCAGGCCGTCTTTGAAAACATCTTCATGCATACGAAGAACGACACCGCCATCCGCACGATCGTCGATCCGGACAAAAAGCGGCTGGAGATCGTCAACGAGATCGGCACCAAAAGCGACGAGACCCTTTTTAGTTCCCGCATCGGGTCCCGGATGATCAACCGTCTCGCCGACAAACTGGGGTACCGTTATGAGACCCGAAAGCATGATGGCCGCTTCAGCACGCTGATCACCTTCGATGCGGTCGAGCAGGAGCGTGATGCGCAGTAGCGTCACCCTTGCGGCGGCATGCTGCCGTCGCTTCACCGCAGATTGACTCTGCGAACTCCTTTACAGATGTAACCCCCACTTTACCGTGCCTCCTGTATAATCGCGCGAATCAACACACGGGGCGGCAGATGGCAGAGATTATCGAACTTGTATTTTTGGGCATTGGCGTCGGCGCGCTGTCGGGCTTTTTCGGTATCGGCGGCGGGACGATCCTGGTCCCCGCACTGCTCTTCATCGGCTTCGACATGAAGAGCGCCGTCGGTATCTCCGTCGTGCAGATGGTCTTCAGCTCCATCTACGGCAGCTACCTGAACCTGAAAAAGGGTACTCTCGACGTCAAGATGGTCCTGGCTATCGGTGTCGGGGGCGCGGTCGGGGCCCTGGGAAGCAGCTTCATCGTCAGCGCCCTTTCCGGACGCACGCTCGAGTGGATCTTCATGGGCTTTGTGCTCTTTGCCCTGGGGCGGCTCTTTTTCAAGACCGTCGATCACGACCAGGAGATCAAAAAAGCGCACCCGGTGCTGCTCTTCGTCATCGGCCTGCTGCTGGGGGCTTTCTCCATCTCCATCGGTGTCGGGGGCTCCATTCTGCTGGTGCCTATTCTGGCAGGCTTCTTGCATGTGCCGCTCAAGAATGCCATCTCCGCCGGCCTCTTCTTTGTCGTCTTCTCCTCCATCTCTGGGCTCATCAGCCTCTCGGCGGGCGGCTACGTCGACTACTACCACGGCGTCATTATCGGGGTCGCGTCGATGGCGGGAGTCTTCGGCGGAATCTGGCTCAAGCACGTTGTGCCGGTCAAACAACACAAACTCCTGATGATCGCCTTCTACCTGGTGGTCATCGGATACTTCTTCTACAGATTGGTGGTGAAGCATGGATAAGATAACGATCACGGGCGCGCGGGAGCATAACCTCAAGGATATCTCCCTCGAAGTGCCGAAGAACAAGCTGGTCGTCTGTACGGGGCTCTCGGGCTCGGGCAAATCGACCCTCGCTTTTGATACCCTCTATGCCGAGGGACAGCGCCGCTACATCGAGAGCCTCTCCAGCTACGCCCGCCAGTTCCTGGACCGCATCGGCAAGCCCGACGTCGACAAGATCGACGGCCTCACCCCCGCCATCGCCATCGACCAGAAGACGACCTCCAAGAACCCCCGTTCGACCGTCGGGACCATTACCGAGATCTACGACTACCTCCGCCTGCTCTTTGCCCGCATCGGTGTCCAGCACTGCCACCTCTGCGGCAAGGAGATCTCGCAGATGTCCGCCGCGGATATCATCGAGCAGGTTCAGAAGCTCCCCGAAGGCTCCAAGGCCGTCATCCTTGCTCCGCTGATCCGCGAGAAGAAGGGAACCTTTGCCGACCTGATCGAGGGGCTGCGCCACAAAGGCTTCGTGCGGGCGATGGTCGACGGCGTCATGGTCCGCCTCGACGAGGAGATCGAACTCTCCAAAACGAAGAAGCATACCATCAAGGTCGTCATCGACCGTGTCGTCATCAAGGATGAGAACCGTGACCGGATCGCCCAGGACGTCGAAAAGGCGCTCAAGGAGAGCTACGGCGAGGTCGAAGTCGAGATCATGAACCATACCGAGATGGACCTGACCGCGAACATCATCCACTACAGCGAGCACAACGCCTGTTTTGACTGCAAGGTGAGCTTCGAGCCCCTCGAGCCGCTCAGCTTCTCCTTCAACTCCCCCAAGGGTGCCTGCCCCGAGTGCGACGGCCTCGGCATCCGCTACGCCCTGGACCACGACAAGATCATTGACGGGGATCTCTCCATCGAGAAGGGTGCCGTCAAGATCGTCTACGGTTTCAACAAGGGGTACTACTTCACCTTCCTCAAAGGCTTCTGCGAGACGGAGGGGATCGACATCACCGTCCCGTTCCGCGAACTGGAGGAGCACCAGAAGAAGGCCATTTTGCACGGCAGCATCAACGAAGTGACCTTCAAGTGGAAGAACCACCTGGTGAAAAGGATCTGGCCGGGGATCATCCGTATCGCCTATGACATGTTCAAGGACGAGAAGGATATCCAGGACTACATGAGCGAGAAGGTCTGTAATGTCTGCGGCGGCCACCGCCTGCGCCGGGAGAGCCTTGCCGTCGACGTGGCGGGGCAGAAGATCAGCGGGGTCATTGCCCAACCCATCGAGGATACCTACCGCTGGTTCACGGCCGAGGACACCTTCGCCTTCCTCGGCGAACAGGACCGCATGATCGCCGCGCCCATCCTCAACGAGATCCGCGAACGTCTCTTCTTCCTCTTCGACGTCGGCCTCGGCTACCTGACGCTGAGCCGCGACGCCCGGACCATCAGCGGGGGCGAGGCGCAGCGCATCCGCATCGCCAGCCAGATCGGCAGCGGGCTGACGGGTGTCATGTACGTCCTCGATGAGCCCTCCATCGGCCTGCACGAACGCGACACCCTCAAACTCATCCGGACCCTGCGCTCTTTGCAGGAGAAGGGGAACACCGTCATCGTCGTCGAGCACGACAAGGAGACGATCGAACACGCCGACCACATCATCGACATCGGTCCCGGGGCGGGGCAGTTTGGCGGGGAGGTCGTCTTCTCGGGCTCCCTCAAGCAGCTCATGAAGGCAAAGACGGAGACGGCGGCCTACATGACGGGCAAGAAGAAGATCGAGTACTTCTACCGCCGCGAGCAGACGGAGTGGATCGAGATCAAGAACGTCACCATCAACAACATCGAGGACCTCTCCGCCCGCATCCCGCTGCAGAACCTCGTCTGCGTCACCGGCGTGAGCGGCAGCGGCAAGAGCTCTCTCATCCTGCAGACCCTGCTGCCGACGGCGCGGGAGCTGCTCAACCGCGCGCGCAAGGTGCACACCGTCGCCGGCGTCGAGATCACGGGGCTGGAGCAGCTCGACAAGGTGATCTACCTCGACCAGAGCCCCATTGGACGCACCCCGCGCTCGAACCCGGCGACCTATACGGGGCTGATGGACGAGATCCGCAACCTTTTTGCGAAGACGAAGCTCTCCCAGATCCGCGGTTACACGGCGAGCCGCTACAGCTTCAACGTCAAGGGCGGCCGCTGCGAGAAGTGCCAGGGGGAAGGGGAGCTCAAGATCGAGATGCACTTCCTCCCCGACATCATGGTCAAGTGCGACGCCTGCGGCGGCAGCCGCTACAACCCGCAGACGTTGGAGATCGAGTACAAGGGCAAGTCCATTGCCGACGTCCTCAACATGAGTGTCCAGGAGGCGTTGACCTTCTTCGACGCCATCCCGAAGATCAAGGCGATCCTCAAGACGCTGAATGACGTGGGCCTGGGCTACATCACCCTGGGGCAGAACGCCGTCACCCTCTCGGGCGGGGAAGCGCAGCGCATCAAGCTCTCCAAGGAGCTCAGCCGCAAAGATACGGGCAACACCCTCTATATCCTTGACGAGCCGACGACGGGGCTTCACTTCGCCGACGTCGACCGCCTCACCCAGGTGCTGCACCACCTCGTCGAACTGGGCAACTCCGTTCTCGTCATCGAGCATAACCTCGATATGGTCAAGAACGCCGACTACATCATCGACATGGGCCCAGAAGGGGGCAGCAAGGGCGGCCGCATCATCGCCGTCGGCGACCCGGAAACGGTGGCATCAATGGCCGACGACACCGGCAGCTACACCGGCGAGTACCTGAAGAAGGAACTCCCAGCGCAGTAAGCGCCAAGTAGTAACTGTATCCATGAAGATGGCATGATTGCCTAAACGCTACAGGGCAAAGGGAGAGTCTATGGGAACGGAGAAAGCGCCAAAAAAGATTTCGCTTGCTTTATCGGGCGGCGGCGTGCGCGCCGTGGCCCATCTGGGGGTCGTCGAGGTCCTGCAGCAGCAGGGGTATGATATTGCCGCCGTCGCCGGCAGCAGCGGCGGAGCCCTGGCCGGGGTGCTGCTCTGCGACGGCCGTACCCCGCGGGAGGTCCTGGAGATCTACCGCGAGCTCCGGCGCATCGACCTTGTGCGCCATTTCCGGCAGGGCGGGGTGTTCGCCCTCAAGGGGATCGAACGGCTCCTCTCGCACCACCTCTCCGTGACCCACATCGAGGATCTCCAAACCCCCTGCGTCATCGCCGCGACAGACCTGACGGCGGGGACGATCCGCTACTTTGACCAAGGCCCCATTGCCAAGCTGGCCGCAGCCTCCTCGTCGCTCATCCCCTTCTTTGCCCCCGTATCCTACGGGGGGATGCGCCTCGGCGACGGCGGTTTCATGGACAATATGCCGGTGCGGGCCCTCAAAGCGAAGGGCCTGCCCATCCTCGGCATCAATGTCAACGCCATCCTGCCCCAAGAGCCGAAAAACGTCATGCAGACGACCTACCGTGCCCTCATACTGATGATGGCGGCCAACGTCGAGGCGTCGAAGCATTTTGCGGACGCCTATTTGGAAGTGCAGGGGTGCGCAGAGATGAATATCTTCGATACATCGAAGCTCGATGATGCCTTTGACGCGGGGCGACGCGAAGCGGAAGCGGCGCTGGAAAAGGGACTACTGGATCTTGCGTAGCAGGGCGTCGAGCCCCCGGGTGGGCAGCAGGCGTTTGAAAAGCGCGAGCAAGGTCGTCGCGCCGGTAATGTGGTAGCGCGGGGCCGGGCGCTCCGCCTCCAGGGCCCTGATAACTTTACGGGTCACGGCGTCCGCATCGCGGGTGAAGCGGTCCTTCTCCTCCTTGTTCGCTTTGCGCTTGTACACCTCCTCCTGGTACACGTCCGCAAAACGGCTCTGCGCCGTGTCGACATTCTTTTCAAACATTTTGATGGCGTTGTCGCGGAAACGTGAGCGGATCGGGCCCGTGTTGAGGGTGACGACGTGGACGCCCGTGCCCTCCAGCTCCAGGCGCAGGGTGTCGCAGAGCCCCTCGATGGCGTACTTGCTGGCATTGTAGGCGCCGCGGAAGCGCAGCGAGACGAGTCCCAGTACCGAACTGTGCTGCAAAATGCGCCCGTACCCCTGAGCGAGCATAAGGGGGAGGACGCGGCGGGTCAGCTCGTGCAGTCCGAGGACGTTCGTCTCGAACTGTTCGCGCAGGGCGAAGGTCGGGACGTCCTCGAGGGCGCCGGGCTGGCCGTAGCCTGCGTTGTTAAAGAGGGCGTAGAGGGTGCCGCCCGTCTGCTCCAGGACCCATTTCAGGGCCGCGTCGATGCTGTCGGGGTCGGTGACATCGAGCTGGTGGGCATTAAGCCCCTCCGAGATAAGCCTGAGAACATCTTCCTGGGCACGCGCCGTGGCAAAGACGTCATAACCCTGTCTGAAAAGCGTCAGGGCCGTTTCATAGCCGATGCCGCTGGAGCAGCCGGTAATAAGGATGGATTTTTTCATGGCGCCATTATAGCCTGCCTCCGTGAAAGGGGGCGTATGGCGCGCAGGGGGGATGATGGATAGTTAGCCGTGGTAGATGTGGTGGCAGTTATGGCACTTGTATTTTCTTTTTCTGAACAGCAGGTACTTCTCAACGAAGGTACGCTTGAGCCGTAAAGCTTGTCCCGCACCGCAGACAGGGCAAACCTTTTGTGTAAACGCTTTCACAATTTTTACCTCTGAAAAATTTTATTCTCTCTTCATCGCATCAAGATGGCAATTATATCAGACATATCTATGATATTCTTATTATAAAATAACAAAAATAATAAAAGGTGTTTATGATCATCTGTCACTGCGATCTGCACTTCGAACTCCCCTATGTCCACTCTCTCAAGGGACGCCGCAGCATCACGAACAGCATCAAGGAGCGGTTGAAGAGCTTCAACGTCTCCGTCATGGATATCAGCGGCGAATACCCAAAAGAGGCCGACATCGCCCTCATTTTCCTCTCCCCGGACGCCCGGGCCGCGGCGCAATACCGCGAGGCCATCGAACAGATGCTGGAGCGCCACTTCCCCGAGCTGCAATACGGCATGGAGTATGACGAGCTGTAGTCACGCTATAATGGGAGGTAAAAGTTCACCAAAGGATATGACTATGGCCGACAAACCGCTCTCCGAACTCGACGAACGCGAACCGGAGCTGGATGAATCCAGCGACTACGAAAAACCGATATCTTCCAACAAACGCAACTGGATCCTCAGCGCCTTCGCCATCGCGATCATCATCTACCTGCTCTACAACATCCTGATGTCCTCGTTCTAGGGAACCATGCTTACCATTTCGAACAACGTAAGCCTTAGCGAGGATGAGATCGAGATCGAGGCCATCCGTGCCCAGGGCTCCGGCGGGCAGAAGGTTAATAAGACCTCTGCAGCCATTCACCTCCGTTTTGACATCGCTGCGTCTTCACTCCCTGAGTTTTACAAAGAGCGCCTGCTCGCCCTGAAAGAGAGCCGTATTACGAAGGAGGGGATCGTCGTTATCAAGTCCCAGCAGCACCGCAGCCGTGAACAGAACAAAGAGGAGGCACTGGAGCGGCTTGCCGAGCTGATCAAAAGCGTCAACGTCTCCAAAAAGAAGCGCATTGCGACCAAACCGACGAAGGGCTCTGTCAAAAAAAGATTGCAGTCGAAAAAGAAACAGGGAGAAAAGAAAAAGTTGCGCGGCAAAGTCGCCGACTGAACTTCCATCATCGCGCCAATCGCATTCCATTTAAAAGCGCGGGAACAGGGAGTCTTTGAGTATGCCGCTCCCGCTTCACGCGGCAGCGGTGGGAGCCTAAGCGCTCCCGTGGGCGGTTTGATGGCCCAGGCGGTGCATACGGCGCACCCTTTAGTAAGATGCCGAACTCCCGAAGGGGCATATGACCTCATAGCTTGTCGCGAGCCGATCCAAGCGGCGCGACGGTTCCAATCTCTGGAGCGAGGTTGCCCGGCATCTTGTCTGTGAAAGGTAAAGCGCCCGCGGTCCCATGTGGTGGCGCTGCACTGTCATGCGCGCCGAGCTCTATTGGCTGCTTCGACCCGGCTTCACCTTTTGCAGAAAAGCATCTTACTTCGTTTACCCGATCCTTCGTCGCGTTTCAGCCCATACCCCAACTCTGTATTAGGGGCGGCATCCTCTTGCGACGAGGGACCCAAAACCGCCAATAAATTCGTTTGATTCATTGGCTTCCTTTGCGGTACCTTTTTAAAGATCTTTCGTACGTACAAGAGTCATGATAACTCCTAAAAAATAAAAGCAAAATTAAATGGAGAAGGTCGTTTCGGGCGGAGATAAAAAGGTGATACGGGGGAGGATGCGGGCACAGCGCGCCCGCGTAGGCGTTACTCGGCGAGCTTGGGAAGCTCGTTGGAGAGGATCTCCAGGTTCGGCAGCATGATGATCTCGATGCGGCGGTTGAGCGCGCGCCCCTCCGGCGTTTCGTTGGTCGCACGGGGGTGGAACTCGCCGAAGCCGGCGGCAGAGACGTTGTCGGCGGAGACGCCCTCGTCGACCATGAGGTGCACGACGCTGAGGGCGCGCGCGGTGGAGAGCTCCCAGTTGCTCGGGAAGCGCGCGCTCTTGATGGGAACGTTGTCCGTGTGCCCCTCGACCTGGAAACGGCGGTCGGGGAAGGCGGCGAGGGCCTTGGCGATCTGCGCCAGCGCCTCCCGGCCCGCTTTGTTCACCGTCGCGCTGCCGCTGGCGAAGAGGACTTCATCGGGGAGGTTGATGACGATGCGCCCCTTCTCGATGGAGACGGTCAGCTGCCCGCCGTCGATCATCTTCTGCAGCTCCTTGACGAACTGCGCGTAGATCTCGTTGCGCTTCTGCGTCTCGGCCTCGATCTGTTTCATCGTCTCAAGCTGTTCGCGGGAAGCCCCCAGCTCTTTGCGGGCCGCCTCAAGGTCCTGCTGGAGCTGCAGCTTGCGCATCTCCATCTCGCTCAGCTCGACATTGTTGAACTCGATCTGCGACTTGCCCTTGGCGATCTCCTCGCGGTCCTTGGCGATCTGCGCCTGGTTGCGCACAATCTCGTCGCGCTGCTCCTTGATGGTCTGCTGCGCGGAACCGAGCTGCGTGCGGGTCTGGTTCAGCTCCTGCAGCGTCGCCTCGTGCGTACTCTTCATAACACAGCCGGAACTGAGCAACATCACTGCCGCCATCGCGGCCACCGGAATCAGTTTCATAATAGGGACTCCTCATTGACAAAAGTGGCGTCATTATAACCGAAGAGGGGAAATAGCACTCGCACATGGAAACGCCCCCTTCCTACGCCGTTCCAGGGTAGGATATGCTGTAAAAAAGGCAAAAAACAGTGCGGAAAAGCGACCTTTGATGAAGAGAATACGAACAATGCAGCGTCATGCGGCGGCTTTCAAAGAGCGCTCAGTGCCAATTTTCGATTTTATTGAATGCGCTTCGACGAGTCGAAGCTCTTTTTTTGACGTTAGCTTCGGTTTGCCGAAGCGCATTAATCAATAGGCTCAGTGTCGTTAAGCGTGCCGTGAAAGCCGCCCTGAAGGCATAAAGCCGAGAAGGGCGAGCGATTCGCGCAACGACGATTTTCTTTTGGTTCTTTTCTTATGAAAAAGAAAAGAATGAATAGTGTGTATTTCTTTGCCACTTTTTTAGAAAAAGTAGCGTAAAAAGCGGCCTTTCGCAAATCGCTCATCCCTCCCGGCTTTATGCCTCCGGGATGGCTTATAAGGAATGCTCAAGGCCAAGCCCCAATTGATTGGATGCGCTTCGGCGTGCCGAAGCTCTATATTTCCATTAGCTTCAGGGCCTGAAGCGCGTTAATCAATATTCAGAAGCTCAGCTCGGTTTTGTTTAAACTTAATATAACATATGTAGTTATATTGCGATAGAATTATTGCATGAAAAAGCTCCAGGAACTCTACAAAGGCGACAAGCCCCGCGAAAAACTGTTGGCAAAAGGTCCCGCTACCCTCAAGGCGTATGAGCTGATGGCAGTGCTGCTCGGCAGCGGGGTGCCGGGCAAGGATGTGCTGCAGCTCTCCAAAGAGATCGTGGGGCTCTTTGACACCTCGTTCGAGAGGCTGACGCTCGACGATCTGACCTCCGTCCACGGCATGGGTGAAGCAAAAGCCGCGCAGATCCTCGCGGCCGTCGAGCTCTCCCGGCGCTATCTCATCAAGCAGCACGTCAAAATAACGTCGGCCGCGGATGTCTACGAACTGCTGCGCGAATACGGTTCCAAAAAGCAGGAGTATTTCATTGCCTTGGCCCTGGACGGTGCCTCGCACCTTATCGAGAAGCGCGTCGTCTCCATCGGGACCCTCAACCAGTCCCTCGTGCACCCCCGCGAGGTCTTCGCCGATGCCGTTGCGGACCGCGCGGCGGGGATCATCGTTGCCCACAACCACCCCGGCGGCCAGCTCGCCCCGAGCCGGGAGGATGTCGCGGTTACCCGGCGCCTCAAGGAGGCAGGGATATTGTTGGGAATAGAGCTGCTCGATCATGTTATTTTGACCAGAGACGGTTTTCTTAGTCTAAGGGAAGAGGGGATGTTGTGATCAATCTAAATATATCTAATAAGATATTATTTATATCCTATAAGGCATAATCATGAAATGGGAAGTGGTCTTTTTTACAGATGAGAACGGCTCAAAACCGGTTTATGAGTGGATTCTCTCTCTGGAAGAAAAGACCAAGACAGTTGTATTGAGAAATTTGGATCTCTTGGAGCAGTTAGGTACAGGTATCCGAGAGCCATATGTAAAACACTCTGGAAGAGAAACTGTACGAAGTCAGGGCGAAAGATCATAAAGGTATCTACCGGGTTATCTATTTTGCACACACCGGTAGACGATTTGTCTTACTGCATGGTTTTGTGAAAAAGACGCAGAAGACACCCAGAAAAGAGATTGATATTGCCAAACAGCGCATGAAGGAGATGAAAACATGAGTGAACTCCAGGCATTGATCAAAGAGCAGTTGGAAAATGAAGAGTTTAAACGTGAATGGGAGCGGCTTGAACCTCGTTATCAAGTCATTAGACAACTGCTGAAACTCCGCATCAAGTATGACCTGACGCAGAAGCAGTTCGCGGAAAAGGTTGGAACGACACAGGCGGTCATTTCACGCATCGAAAATGGCAATGTTAACATCGGGATTGATTTTCTGGAACGTGTGGCCAAGGCGTTTGGGAAAAAAGTCGAAGTGAAGCTGATATGAGCACAATGCCGGACCCCAGACAGCGAAAGAACATACGCTTCGGATTGAGCGTCGCCATCGTGTTGAAACAGGACCAGGACACCGGCCGTCTTACTGACGGCATTGTCCGCGACATCCTCACCAAAAGCGCTACGCATCCACACGGCATCAAAGTACGCCTCATGAGCGGCGAAGTAGGGCGGGTGAAGGAGATATATTAGACTTGATACGGTGGCGTCACCGTATACAATATAAACAAAGCTTCACGTGATAAAATTGATCTTCATAGTTTGTGCACCGCCTTAGGAAGATCATGTATGATTCGCTACTAAATCAGAACCCGGAACAGATTGCCCGCGACAAGATAGATGCGATGCTCCGCTCTTCCGGCTGGGCGGTACAGAACAAAGATGCCATCGATCATAAAGCCGCCGAGGGGATTGCAGTTCGTGAGTACCAGACCGATATCGGCCCGGCGGATTATGTTCTTTTCGTCGACCGCAAACCTGTTGGGGTCATCGAGGCGAAAAAAGAGACCGAAGGACACCGCATTTCGGTCGTCGAAGAACAGTCACAGGGTTATGCGGAAGCAAAGCTCAAGTGGTGTTCCGAAAATACTTTCCTCCCATTCATTTACGAAAGCACTGGAACGTTAACACGTTTCCGCGATGAGCGTGATCCCAAACCCCGTTCCCGTGAAGTCTTTAGCTTCCACCGTCCCGAAACGCTGCGGGAGTGGCTGGGACAATCCGAGAGTTTGCGTACGCGCTTGGAACATTTCCCAGGACTCTCTACGGAAGGACTCCGCGACTGCCAGATCAGCGCAGTGACAAACCTCGAAACCTCATTCGGCGAGAACCGCCCCCGCGCACTTATTCAGATGGCGACGGGCGCTGGGAAGACATTTACAGCCATTACCTCCATCTATCGTTTGCTCAAACACGCCAGGGGCAAACGCATTCTCTTCCTTGTCGATACGAGAAACCTCGGTGAGCAGGCGGAGAAAGAGTTCATGGCCTACACCCCGCAGGACGACAACCGACAGTTCACGGAACTCTACAACGTCCAGCGCCTCAGCTCTTCCTATGTCGCTACCGATTCACAGGTCTGCATCAGCACCATCCAGCGGATGTACTCAATCCTGCGGGGCAATAAACTTGACGAATCCGCCGAAGATATCAGCGGTTTCGAACACCAAAATGGTGAGCGTCCCAGAGAGGTTGCCTATAATCCCGCCATTCCCATCGAATTTTTTGACTTCATCATTGTTGACGAGTGTCACCGCTCCATCTATAATGTTTGGCAGCAAGTACTTGACTATTTCGACGCATTCCTTATTGGATTGACGGCTACGCCGGACAAGCGCACGTTCGGTTTCTTCCATGAAAACATCGTTAGCCAATACACCCACGATAACGCTGTGGCCGATGGGGTAAATGTACCCTATGAAGAGTACATCATTACTACGGCTATCACGAAGGAAGGGGCGAAACTCGACAAGGAGAGCAAAAGCGGCGATGGCGTGATCATCAAGCAGGTCGTCGAGCACCGTGACAAACTGACACGCAAGAAGAAGTGGCGCGAGCTCGACGACGACGTGGAGTACCGCCAGAGCCAGCTCGACAAAAAGGTCGTCAATCCGAGTCAGATCCGCAACATTGTTAAAGAGTTCAAGGCAAAACTTCCGGTGCTCTTTCCCGACCGTAAAGAAGTGCCGAAAACCCTCATCTTTGCAAAAAGTGATTCCCACGCCGATGACATCATCTCCATCGTACGCGAGGAGTTCGGGGAACGTAACGAGTTTTGTAAGAAGGTGACTTACCAGGCGAAAAACCCTAAAGAGATTTTACAATCCTTGCGTAATGACTATTATCCGCGCATCGCCGTAACAGTGGATATGATCGCCACGGGGACCGACGTGAAGCCGTTGGAATGCCTCATTTTCATGCGGGATGTGCGCTCGCGCAACTACTTCGAGCAGATGAAGGGGCGGGGCACGCGTATCTGTAGCATGGACATGATGAAAAAGGCGGGCACGAACATTGAACATGACAAGACCCACTTCGTCATCGTCGATGCGGTGGGAGTGACTGAGTCGGTCAAAACAGACAGCCAGCCGCTGGAGCGCAAGAAGTCGGTGCCTATGAAAGACCTGATGATGGAAGTACTAATGGGCGGTGCGGATGATGAAGACACTTACCGCTCCATAGCGGCGCGTTTGGCGCGTTTAAATAAAGAGATGACCGCTAAGGAACGCGAAGAATTTACGAGAATTGCCGACAGGAAGATTGAAGACGTCACCCATATCTTTCTGGATGCTCACGATGCAGACAAACAAGTCGAAAGAGCGCAACTGATGTTCGGGATCGTCGATGACGAGATGGTGACGCCGGAGCAGCTGGATAAGGCACAGGAAGCGATGGTAGATGAGGCTCGCTCTGTATTGACCGGCGAGTTGGTCAACTATGCCGATGAGGTCCGCCGAAAACGCGAGCAGATCATTGATACCGTCAACATAGACAGTGTCGTCTTTAGCGGCTGGAAGACGGAGAGCGAGGAGGGGGCGAAGAACATCATCGAGAGCTTCGAATCTTTTCTGGAAAAGAACAAAGACGAGATTACTGTTCTACGCATTTTCTATAACGAACCCTATCGTCGCCGTGAGGTGACTTACAGGATGCTCAAGGAGTTGGTGGAGAAACTCAAAGAGGAGCGCCCGCCGCTTGCACCGTTGAAAGTGTGGGAAGCCTATGAGCGTTTGAGCGCGGCAAACGGTAGCCCGAAAAGCGAACTCGGAGCGCTGGTTGGGCTGGTGCGTTACGTTTCAGGCATTGACGATACACTTACACCCCTGCAAAAACGCGTGGCCTTGAACTTCCAGGATTGGGTACTCAAGAAGCACGCGGGTAACGCCCCGAAATTCAGCGAAGTGCAGATGGACTGGCTGCGCCGCATCCGCGACGAGATCGCCCGTTCCTACCGTTTCGAGACCGACGATTTCGAGCTGATGGAGCAGGGGGCGCTGGGGAAAGTTTATAAGCTTTTTGGGGATGAACTGGCTCCACTTCTAGATGAAATGAATGAAGCTCTTGTTAGTTAGAAAATGAATAGTAAAAAGTGAAGAATGAAAGAATTTGAGTTGCCAAAAGGTTGGGTTGAAACACCATTGTTGGCCTTGCTTGAAACCCTAGAATCCGGAAGTAGACCCAAAGGTGGTGTGCAAGGTATAGAGGAAGGCATAGCTAGTTTGGGAGGAGAGCATTTAGATAATAACGGTGGATTTAAATTCGCAAAAATTAAATATGTCCCTTTTGAATTTGCTGAGAAAATGAAGCGTGGAAAAATACAAAATGGTGATATCCTGATTGTTAAAGATGGAGCTACTACAGGTAAAACTTCTATTGTAAGAGAGTCATTTCCTTTTGAAAAAGCTGTTGTCAATGAACATGTTTTTGTATGTAGACCGTATAAGGTATTGAATGCAAAAAGCTTGTTTTATTTTCTTTATTCATCTACCGGAAATAGACAAATACTAGAAGACTTTCGTGGTGCTGCACAAGGTGGTATTAGTCAGAAATTTGCACAAATCGTAAACGTTCCAGTCCCCCCTCTCCCCGAACAACACCGTATCGTTGAAAAAATCGAAACCCTGTTCAGTGAACTTGATAACGGCGTCGAAAGCCTCAAAGCCGCCAAAGCGCAGCTCAAACGCTATCGCCAGACGGTGCTGAAGTCCGCCTTCGAAGGGAAGCTCACCGAAGCGTGGCGCAGGGAACACGCTGACGAGCTGGAAAGCGCCGAGAGCCTGTTGGAACGCATCAAAGCCGAGCGCGAAGCGGCCTATGAAAAGAAGCTCGACGACTGGAAAGAGGCAGTCCAGGCGTGGGAAGTCAACGGCAAAGAGGGGAAAAAGCCTGCGAAGCCGAAGAAGTTGAAAGAGCTATCTCCATTGACTTATGATGAGCAATCAGAATTTGCTATGTTGCCTTCAAATTGGATTGCTGTAAAAATGGGACTGATTATCGAAGAACCAAAATATGGCACTTCCAAAAAGTGTGATTATGAGACAGCGGGAGTTGGAGTACTAAGGATTCCTAATATTGCTAATGGGTTTATAGATGCGCAAGACTTGAAGTTTGCATCGTTTGATGAAGATGAACAAGAGACCTATGGTCTGATTTCCGGCGATCTCCTTACAATCCGCTCCAATGGTAGTATTAGCCTTGTTGGTAAAACGGCATTGATTTCTGAAAAAGATGAGCAATATTTGTATGCTGGGTATTTGATTCGATTGCGCCCATACTCCTCCGTCAATAGTATGTATTTGCATTATGCAATGAGCTCTCAATTACTACGTCAGCAGATTGAACAGAAAGCAAAATCGACCAGTGGCGTGAATAATATTAACTCTGGAGAATTGGAAAGTTTAGTACTTCCTATGACGTCAGTATCTGAACAACACCAAATTGTCAATGAAATCGAATCCCGTCTCAGTGAAGCCGATGCGATGGAAAAAGCGATCGACGAGAGCCTTCAAAAAGCCGAACGCCTCCGCCAGAGCATCCTCAAAAAAGCCTTCGAAGGCAAGCTTGTTCCGCAGGATGTAAACGATGAACCGGCTTCGGAGCTTTTGAAGCGCATTAAGAAGGAGAAACAATGACTGAAGAAGAATGGGAAGAACTTTATCAGTTTATTCGAAAAGAAATAAACAAATTAGAACTAAATGAACTACAAGATCGGTTTATTAAAAATGTAATGGATATAGAGAGTCCAAAGACAAAGGTTTTGAAATATATTGATTTTCTCCAATCTGTGATTAAGCATGAAACATTGGAAACTAGCCATACTTTGTTGGAGAAGTTTAATTCAGATTATATTGCCAGTGAGTCCGGAAATTCAATAGCTAATGTTGTACTGGAATTCTCTGACAAAGACCAGAAAGCATATGATATTGGTCAACGAATTATAAGTTTGACAGACTATGACTCTATAGATTCACATGTCATTTATGAGTTTCAAGAATTATTGAAAGCACTTGAAAATACCGAAATTGAAGATTCTAACCCAGGTTTTAAACCACGTGGACCAGGAATGTAAAGGTTACCCAAATGACATTGCAACAAGCAAAAAATGATATTGCCAATATTTTGAAAAAAGTTAGTAATAGTAGTATTACAAAGACTAGAAGCAACTCATTAACTACAGCAACATCCATAAAAAATTCGAAATTTTATGAAGCTTGGGTGTTGGCTCATGTATTGGAAGAATTGCATAATAATGAAGGTTTTACATTTCGACTATCAAAAGGTAGCAAAATCTATTTGAAGAGTGGTGGTGGACCTATCAATTATCATTATCCATACTTTATGGTTTTCGATAGTGCTAAGAACCATATTGGAAATATCTTTACGGACATAGAATTTTTTGCATTAAGTGCAACGCATTCTCATTTGGGACGTAGCGCAATTGATAGAACTAATATTTTACCAATAGATAAAAGTGATGTACATGAATTGGATATTTTGTTTTGTAAAATCAATGCTAATTCATATCCTTGGCCTGATGAAATATATCTTGGCATTGAGTGTAAAGCTGTTGAAGACGTAGTTTCAAAAAAATATTATTTAAAGAGTATTTTAGGAGTCAGGAGAGAATTAAGCTTTTTGTCTCGTCCACTGATGAATCAATATGGAAACTGGCCCCAAACATCTTTAAAAGCGAATCCGGCAGTGTGTTTAATGTTTTATTCAAAAGATCCAAAAGTGGCGTCTGAATGGGCTTCTGCACAAAAGACATTTGATATTAATTTTCAGTATTTACCTTACTAAAAAGGAACAAAATGAATATAACACCGAATAAACTGACCATTGGACAGCTTTTTGCTAATCAAAATGAACAATTCATTATTCCAGCGTACCAGAGACGATACGCGTGGAAAGAAGCGCAAACCGAAGCATTGTTCGATGATATTGATTTGCTTCAGGATAATGATAGCCACCTTTTTGGGATGCTTGTTTTCCATACTAACTTTTTCCAAGGTGGTCTGAATAAACCAGAGCTTGTAGACGGTCAACAGCGTATCACTACTCTTTCGATTCTTCTGATGTCCATTCGTAAACGATTTGTTGAACTAGGAAAAGATGATAAAGCGCAAGAGATTACAAAGATGCTTACAAGTAAAGGATATGACGATGTAGAACAGAACAAAGTCATATTGGGCGATTTGGATAATCCAGATTATATTCATTTGGTTAAAGACAAAAATTTTGAACAGATGAAAAATGAAAATCTAAAATATGCTTACCAGAATTTCAACGAATGGCTGAGTGACTACGATAGTGAAAAGTTAAACAGATTTTATTACAAGCTCATCAATGTAGCTGTTGTAATACGCTTGGACATTGGAATGGCAAAAGACGCCTTCAAGCTTTTTGAGACCATTAACAACAGGGGGTTGAGGCTGTCTGCGACAGATTTGATCAAAAACTTTATTTTCGGTCATTCTGCACAACTAGGTGATGATGTACTTGATGATATCAAAGAGAAATGGACTGAAATTATCACAAATCTTGATGGTATCGATACTGATGATTTCTTACGCCAATATATGTGTATGCAGCTAACGAGAAAAATTTCCTTTACCTATTTGGTGGAGGAATTCAAAAAATACTATTTCTCTCACGTCAAAGACAGTGACAAAATGGTTGAGTTTGCATACTATGGTGATCACGGTGCAGAACCCGATGAAACGGTAGAAGAAGATGATGAAACCGAAAAAGAAAAAGGCACAAATAAGAAAGTGATCAACAAAATCCCTGTTGGTGATTTTGTTGATCAAATAAAGGCTTCTTCGCGAGTTTATAAAAAAATAGTCAATAGAACATTTGATGATATCCGTATCAATCGTCATCTTTATAACTTAGAGCGAATTCTTTCAATGCCTTCATATATTTTCTTGATGAATCTATTAGGAAGAGAGTATTCCGATAGTCAAAAAGTTGCCGTACTGAAGACCATAGAAACATTCATGTTGCGTAGACATATTTGTGAGGCTCGTACAGGTGAACATGATGATATTTTTGCCAAATTAAATCGAATATTTGATGAAGATACAGAAATAACCGTTGAAGAACAAGTGAAAAATAAACTCGAACCTCATTTGCCGGCCGATAGTTTGTTTAAAGCCAACTTTCCTACTCAAAAGTTCAAAGGGAAATTGCGTGCTAGAGCTAAGTATATACTAGAACAACTGGAATATGAGATGAGTGGAAATACTGGAGAATTTACAATCAGTTCAAGCAGTGAAGTGCACTTGGAACACATTATTCCTGAGACAATCAATACAAAAAAATCGAAAAATGAATTCGGGGATTGGGAAGTGTATTTGGGTCAAGATGCGAATAATTTGCACCAACAGTATGTCCATCTTATTGGCAATATGACTTTGTTGGCAGGTAGCTTGAACATAATCGCCTCGAATAATCCTTATGCTGACAAACAAGAGAGTTATAGAAAATCGAATATTCAATTAACACAAGAACTTGCAAATAACTATCAGAATTTTAAGTTTGATGAAGTCGAAAGTCGCGGTAAAAAGTTAGCAGACAGAGCACTGCATATTTGGAAATTTGAGAAATAAATGAGCCCATCAACCATAATCAATAAAATTTGGAACTTTGCGAGCGTACTGCGCGACGATGGTGTGAGCTACGGCGATTACCTCGAACAAATTACCTACCTGCTATTCCTGAAAATGGCAGAGGAATATAGCAAGCCTCCTTACAATCGCAAGGTTGGTATTCCCGAAGGATTCGGATGGAACAAGCTCAAGTCTCAACGCGGGGCAGAGCTAGAGACCCACTACATACTGACCTTACAGGAGCTGGGTAAGCACCATGGAATGCTGGGGCAGATCTTCACCAAGTCACAAAACAAGATACAGGACCCGGCTAAGCTCTTCAAGCTGATCGACCTGATAGACAAAGAAAGCTGGGTGATGATGGGGACCGACGTCAAGGGCGACATCTACGAAGGACTGCTGGAGAAGAACGCTGAAGACACCAAGAGCGGGGCGGGGCAGTACTTTACACCGCGTGCGCTCATTAAGGCAATGGTCGAGGCGGTGCGTCCCAAGCCGATGAAAACAATCGCCGACCCGGCATGCGGCACGGGCGGCTTTATGCTGGCGGCCTATGACTACCTGGTTGAGCAGGGACTAGACCGCGATGAGAGGGATTTCCTAAAGCATGAAACCTTCTACGGTAATGAGATCGTTGCCAACACCCGTCGCTTGGCGCTGATGAATATGTTCCTACATAACATCGGTGAGATTGACGGTGATTCTATGATTGCCGGAACTGATGCACTCATTGCATCACCTTCCAAGGCGGTTGATTATGTCCTCGCTAATCCGCCTTTTGGTAAAAAGAGTTCTATGACCTTTACAAACGAGGCAGGAGAACAGCAGAAAGAGGAGCTCACTTACAACCGTGAGGACTTCTGGACGACGACCTCGAACAAACAGCTCAACTTCGTCCAGCACATTTACACCATGCTCAAGGCCGACGGCCAGGCGGCGGTCGTACTCCCCGACAACGTCCTCTTCGAGGGAGGCGCGGGCGAGACTGTGCGCAAAAAGCTGTTGGAAAAAACTGACTTACACACCATCCTGCGTCTGCCGACGGGCATTTTCTATGCAAACGGTGTTAAAGCAAACGTTCTCTTCTTTGACAACAAACCGACCCGTATAGATCAGTGGACCAAAGAGGTGTGGATCTACGACTACCGCACAAACATCCACCACACCAAAAAGAAAAACCCGATGAGGTTCGAAGATCTGATAGATTTTCTGGAATGCTACAAGCCGTTAGATCGTGACGAGCGTGTCGAAACATGGAGTGAAGAAAACCCCGAAGGCCGCTGGCGCAAATACAGTTACGATGAGATTGTCGCCCGGGACAAAACAAGCCTCGATATTTTTTGGCTCAAAGATGAAAGCCTCAGTGACCTTGAAAACCTTCCCGAGCCGGATGAACTGGCACTGGAGATTGTTGATAATATTGAAGCAGCTCTCGAAAGTTTTAGAACGGTTGTAGCATCCTTGGAAGAGTAATGACATGGATATTAATTTACTAGGTGTAGGTGCAATTATTGGTGCAACAATAGTTGCAGGAACTAATGCCTATATTTTTATTCAAAATCGTAATAAAGATGAGATTAAAGAGCGTATTGAAAAATTGTACGGCCCCCTTTATGTGTATTATCTTGAAAATATGAAATATGGCTCATCAAAAAATGAACTTGAGTTATACGAACATTATTTGGCACTTAAAAAAATCTATATCTCAAACAGTATTTTTGCATCTGATATTTTGAAAGAATTGTTCGATAGTTTGATGTCGGTGGAGTCTGATTTAATGGAAATGTCATTGGAAGAACGTGTGCATAAAATGATGACTGAGCCATTGTTTAATAATGATAAATATCAAGATGTTTGTTTGTATGAGATGATGTATAGATTAGAGGGATGGATTGATAGAGAACATGATGAACTTCAACTGTATTACGCAAAAAGTTTTATTGGGAGATTTTTATGGAGACTGGAAAGTGATCATAACTCAAGCTATGCAAGAGGTACAATTCCTGCCGGCCGGAGTTTTGATAATTAAAGAGTAAAAACAGACTTATCTTACGTCAGGATATATAGTAGGCCATTTACTTATGAAGGTAGTCGTGATTAAGATGGGTCAGTGCGGCATCCCAAGCGTTGATGGCTTTTGGCGGGGCTTTGCGGTCCAGGACCTGTTTCATGCCTTTGAGCAGCGCTTCAAAGATGAATTGGAACTGCTCATGCGACGCTGTAGGATACATGGCCTTGAATTTTTCCGCATAGGTCTTCATTTTTTCCGGGCGGTCGATAAAGGTTGTCAGTGCGATAACGGCAAAGCTGAATTGCTGGGGCATGTCGGCTTTGGCTCCCTGGAACAGCACCTTTAGCTCGGGGTGCTCTGTCAGCAGGATTTTAAACGTCTGCTCGGTAATGGCATGGATGTTCTCGGCCACCTTGGGCGCGCTTTTTTGCAGGTTGTCGTAATGCTCCTCCGGGATCATGACTCTCCTTTTATAAACTTATGAGCAATTCTCATTCCAATGCTTTCCGGAAGCGTTCCTGATTTATGGCATACTGCTAGACAACTGAAAAACAATAAGGGCTTCCATGCATTTTTCAAAACTGTTAATGACCTCTTCTTTGGCTGTTGTACTCACAACCCAGACCCTCAATGCCGGGCTGTTTGACTCCATCATCGAAACGGTGACAAAAACGACTTCGGGCGAGACGCAGACGAAGGATGTATCCGGGCTTTCGATCACGGACATTGACGGCGGTTTGCGTGAGGCGCTCAACAAGGGTGTCAAACAGGCCATTGAACAGTTGGGGCAGGAGGACGGTTTCCTCGGGAACAGCCTGGTGAAGATCCCCGTGCCCGACAAGCTGATGATGGTCGAGAAGGGGCTGCGCAAGGCGGGGATGGGCAAGTATGCCGACGATTTCGTTACGGCGATGAACCGGGCGGCGGAGAAGGCGGTGCCGGAGACGGCGAAGATCTTTGCCGATACGATCTCCGCAATGAGCATCGAGGATGCAAAGAAGATCCTTACGGGTCCGGACAACGCGGCAACGGAGTATTTCCGCGAGCACTCCGGCCCGGCGCTGCAGGCGGCGATCCTGCCTATTGTCCAGCAGTATACACAGGAGACCGAGGTAACGCAGTACTACAAGACGATGGTCGATACCTATGACAGTTACGGTGCGCCCGTACTGGAGCAGACGGGGGTGACGAAGCTTCTTGGGTCGCTGTCGGGTGAATCGAATGCAACGACGTACGACCCGCGCGACCTCGACGGCTACATCACGGCCAAGGGAGTAGACGGCCTCTTCACGGTCATTGCCGAAGAGGAGAAAGCGATCCGCACCGACCCTGCGGCGCGTACGACGGAGCTGCTGCAGAAGGTTTTCGGCAACTGAGGGTGGGGATAGAACGGTTATTGTAATAGGGGAATCAAAAAAAGGTTCTCTACAGTGAAAAACAAAACGCGTCCGAAAGTCGTTCTTCTCAAAGGCAACGGTCCCATCATCATCAACAGCGAAATGATGGAGCTTATTACGATCACACTGTCGCACGGTCTTGTCGGCCTTCCGCTGGAGGAGCTGCGCGCCGAGAAGGTTATCATTGTCAAGGATATGGAGACCTTCTGGGAGGTCCATAAGAAGGTCAAAGAGAAGCCGGCCTGTTTTGTCTACAGTTACGATGAACTGGACGAAGAGGATATGAAACGGATCAAGTCGGAGAGCATCAGTTACCTATAGGAGAACAAAGCGCCAGTGAGTCCCCGCGTCGAGATATTCAGAGGCAACGACCTCACGCTTCCCGCTTCTGAGGTCAACGTCGTCATCGACGTCGTGCGGGCCTTTACCGTGGCACATTACGCTTTTTTGCAAGGCGCCGCGGAGATCCTCCTTGTCCCGGACGTTAAGGCGGCCTTTGCCGTGCGGAAGGAACGTCCGGAGGTACTGCTGGCCGGCGAGATCGGCGGCCTCCCCATCGAGGGGTTCGACCTCGACAACTCCCCCGTTTGCTTCGCCTCTGCCGATCTGGAAGGCCTTATAATCGTGCAGAAGACAACGAACGGCGTCAAGGCGGCGCTGCACTCGCTGGGGGCTCCTATGGTGCTGCTGACGGGCTTCTCCAACGCCGAAGCGACGGCGTTGTACCTCAAAGCGCATTACGGCGACAGCGATGCGAAAATAAACCTCGTCGCTTCCCACCCCACGGGGGACGAGGATTTCGCCTGCGCGGAGTATATACGTGCCCAGTTACTGGGAGAGACGATGGAAGCCGATGAGGTCCGGCGGCGCATCTACGGCTGTGAGACGGTCGTGAAGTTCCTCGACCCCGCCCGCCCCGAGTTCAACGCCGAAGATATCGACTACTGCGCAACCTCCCTGCCGCCCGCCTTTGTTATGGCTGTTTATCAAGGAGCTCTGTGGACCAGCGTGCGGAAAGTGACACTCTGAACAGAGTCCGCCCCGTGAGCGCCCCGGCAGGGCCTTTGTATATCTCCCTTACGATAAAATGAGGCAGGAGGAGATGCATGTTCAGTTTTGAAGAGATTTTCGACCTTGTCGATATCGGGATTACTGTCTATGAACCGTTGGAGGAGGGTGACGACTTCAAGGTCGTCTACATCAATGACAAAGCGAAGAAACTTTGCCATTTTGATGTAGGAGAGTCCGTCAGCGAAGCGTTATCCACGCTCTTCCCTGTCAATGCGACCCGTCCCCTGCTTGAGTTCTTCCGGGAGGTGTACCGCACGGGAGAGGCGGAGGAGGTCGCCCTGGTCCCCTGCTACGGGTCCACCGACCTCTGGCAGGAGGGCTACATCTACAAACTCTCCAGTGGCCACCTCGTTTCGCGCTGCATGGGGGTGAAGGAAGAACGCGCGCGGGAGATCCTGGCCCCGGATGAGCGTCTGACCTTTCGAACGATCCTCGATACGGCGCCCATCGGGATCTGGTCCCAGGACATATCCGGCAGACTCCGCTTCGTCAACAAGGCCTTCTGCGATGCCACAGGTATCAGCGAGGAGCGGTTCCTCTCCGTCCCCCATTACGAATCGCTCTATTCAGCGGAAGCCGCGCAGAGCTGCATGCGTTCGGATGCCGCGGCCCTGCAGCAGAGCGAACCCCATCTCTCCTATGAGAAGATCCCCTTTACCGACGGCAAAGTGCATGAGGTCCTCATTGTCAAAACGCGGGTCGAAAACGCGGAGCACGGCGTCAGCGGCCTGGTCGGACTCAGTCTCGATATGACCGAACAGCTCGAAGCGGAGCGGAAGCTCGAGGCGATCAACCGGAACCTCGAGGAGCGGATCAGGGAGGAGATCGAAGCGAGCCGCCGGAAAGACACGATGCTCTTTCAGCAGAACAAGTTCGCCGCGATGGGGGAGATGATCAGCAACATTGCGCACCAGTGGCGGCAGCCGCTCAATACCCTTGGGTTGCTGATGACGGGAATGTCGGTCAAGATGATGATGGCGAAGGACGAAACGCGCGAGAGCGAATTCGAAGAGTTCCAGAGCCACTGCAGCGAGATCATCCAGTACCTCTCCGACACGATCGACGATTTCCGCCTCTACTACCAGGAGGACGGGGGGCACGACAGTTTCTGCATCAGCGATATGGACAAATCGCTGCAGACCCTCGTTATCAGCTCCATTATGGGCAAGCGGATCGGTTACGAGACCGATCTCGAAAACGTCCGGATCGGCGGGCATCTGAACAACCTTAAACAGGCGCTGATCAACCTCTATTCGAACGCGGCCAATGCCATTAAGAGCCACAGGACCGATGCGGGCTTCATCCAGTGCAGAGGATTCGCCGAAGGATCGCAGTATGTCATCAAGGTCTGCGACAACGGCGGCGGCATCGACAAGGCGATCATCGACAAGATCTTCGACCCCTATTTTACGACCAAGCACAAAAGCCAGGGCACGGGGCTGGGGCTCTACATGACGAAGCAGATCATCGAGCAGAAGTTCAACGGCTCTATCTCGGCGGAGAACGACCGGACCGGTGCCCGTTTCACGATCCGCATCCCCATGGCCGGGGAGGCGTGCTGAGCCTCCGCCGGGCACTTTCACTGTTTACATTCATTTACGCCCCGGATACACAGGTTTGAGGAATATGGCGTATAATTGTCATATTTAACCGGAGGGGGAGATCATGAAAGATTACTCGTTACAACTGCGCGTCTGGCACTGGGCCAACGCCGTCGTCGTCCTCGGTCTGCTGGGGACGTTTTTCCTGCGCAAGACCTTTTTGAGCTGGCACACCAATTCGCAGATCCTGCTGGAGAAGCTCGCATCATTCGGCATTACCGTGACGCCTGAGCAGGCCGCGGCACTGGCCAAGGCTGTCAGGGCGCCGATGTGGGAGTGGCACATCATCCTGGGGTACGTTTTCGCCGTGCTCGTCCTCTGGCGGCTGGTGATGATTTTTAAAGAGGGGTTCGGCTACGCACCGGAGAACAGCCACATGGCATGGGTCTATCGAGGCTACAAAGTCATCTACGCCGTGATGGCATTTATGGCCGTCAGCGGGCTGCTCATCACTTTCTACAAGGATATCGGCCTTGCCAAGGACATTGCGGGCTCCGTCAAGGAGCTGCACGAGCTTGTCGCCTGGGCCATCGTCGCCTTTGTTGTTCTGCACATTGCCGGCGTCTTTGTCGCCGACAACCGCGACCAGAAGGGGATCACCTCGAAGATGATCTCGGGCTAGTCCCTGTGGCAGTGCCTGGAGAGGAAGGGGAGCAGGGCGGCATTGAACGCCTCGGGGTTCTCGAGGTTGCTCAGGTGTCCCGCCCCTTCGATGATGACGAGCTCGGCGTCCGGGAGGGCGTTGTGCATGTAGACCGAAGCGTCCGGCGGAGCGATTTGGTCCGCCTCGCCGACGAGGATAAGCACCGGGAGAGCGAGCCGGGGGAGTCCGCTGCAGGTCTCGTCGCGCTCGCGCATGGCGCGCAGCGAGTGCACCAGGGAGTGTGCGGGCGTTGAAACGATCATCTCCCTGACTGCGGCGACTGTTTCGGGATGCTGTTCGAAGGTCTGTTCCGCGAGCAGTTTTCCCAGCAGCCCCTCGGCAAAGGGCTCGACGCCGTCCGCTTCGATGGCGCGGATGGCCTGCAGCCGCTTCTCGCGCCCTTCGGGCGTATCGGCGGCGCACTGCGTATCACAGAGAATGAGGGCGTTGAAGCGTTCGGGGTGTTGCTCCGCCGCCCGCAGGGCGATGTAGCCGCCCATTGAGAGGGCGCACAGCGTCGCCGTTTTGACCCGCAGGGCATCCATCAGTGAGAGCAGGTCCTGCACAAAGAGGGGAATGGAGAAGGGCTCTTCGCCCCCCTCCGTTGCCCCGTGTCCTCTTAGGTCGTAAGCGATGACCCGGCAGTGCTTCCTGCAGGCTTCCGCCTGGCGCTGCCACATCGTCCGGTTCAGGGGAAAGCCGTGCAGAAAGATCAGTGCCGGCATGTCGACCGATCCCAGGTCGTCATAGTGTATTTCAATACCGTTGACCGTCGTTGTCATGCTCGCTCCTTCTATAAGTATATTTAATCAATTTTAGCGAAAAAACATACCGTTTTCATAATGAAAATCTATATGTGTCCTACGGTGGTCCGTCAGCAGGCAGCAGTGCTATAATGGGGATAAAGAGCTACTGACAAAAAAACGGGAAGGAGAGGAGCAAAGATGAAGACGCTGTGCAAGATCAGATTGAATGCGGATGAGAAGCCGGACAAGGCGCTGCGAAAGCTGCTCTCCTCCCCGAAATACTACTGCAGAAAATGCCTGCGTAGCGCGGCGGAGAAGGGGGCGCTGTGCAAACCGGAGAAGCTATGAACCGTAGACTTCCATCGGCATCCCGATGGCAATGGGGTTGTGGAGCATGACGCTGCGCTTCGCCTCGCCGTCGGCGGCAAAGAGGTCGTAGGGGACGTAAAGCAGGCGCGCGGAGATTTTTTTGTGCGCCTGCGCCTTCTCCTCGACGTGGATGCGGATCCCCTGGGGCGAGGGGGCACTGTACTGCTCGGGGATGGTAACACGGGCGACGAGGGCGACCGCATCGACGTCCCCCATCTTCACCTCGCCCTTGAGGCGTTCGAGCAGCTGCTCGTAGCACTGCTTCTCTTCGCCGCTTTCGCAGGCGAGTTCACGTACGCTGCCGTCCTGTGCCAGCAGCTTGGCGAAGGGGACGAGGGGCCGCTCCTCTTCCAGGGCCAGCACGGCGTCGGCGACGCAGCGCTCCACCATCTCGAACAGTTTCTCTTCGTCGGTCATCGTTTTCCTTTTTGGTTTGTGTGCCCCTTGTACCATTTGCAGCGCTTTTTCTGCTTGATGGTATAGACGTTGTACTGAAACTTCTTGCCGCAGTCGGGGCAGGCGAAGATCGCACGGTTCTTCGCCTTCATATAGCGCACAAACAGGAAGTTGCCGACCTGGTCGCCCTCGCGGTAGACGGTTTTGTCGTTGCGGGCGGCGAGCGCCTCGGCGTTTTGGGCATCTTCGCGCGCACGGCGCTGCCAGAGCGGCTCTTCGTCCTCTTCGAACGTGCCGGTGTCGGCGGTGTAGCGTTCGGTCATCGGCAACGGGCCGTCATGCGCAGCAGAAATCGGCAGAGAGGTGAGTTGGCAGACATGGGTGAATTATATCCTATCCGCGCGGCGGGAAAAAACGCCATGCCGGCTCGGAAACATGCCGTTCGGTCAGAGGGAATGTGCTATTATCTTCTTAGATAATAACGTTCACAGAAAGTGTTAACGATGGACTACGAACTCAATATTCGCGAAGTGATTTACGCCCTCACCGAGGCCCTTGACCTTGTCGGTATCGACGATACGCGCCACGGAAAGCGGGTGGCCTTCATGGCCGCCGAATGCGCAAGAGCCGCGGGGTTTGATGAGGCATTTATAGACGATATCATCGGGATCGGGATGCTCCATGACTGCGGTGTTTCAACGACGGACGTTCACCGCTCCCTTGTCACGCAGCTGGAGTGGAAGGATGAGCAGATCCACTGTGAACGCGGTGCGATCCTGCTGGGCAAGGTGGCGCTCTTTCAACGCTTCGCATTGCCGGTCTACTACCACCACACCCACTGGGAGCTTCTGGAGCATCTGCCCGTTGACAGGCGTGTCAAACAGCTGGCCAACCTGATCTATCTCGCCGACAGGGTCGATGCGCTCCGCTCGCAGATGGGCGGTTCGGGCCTGGAACAGAGTGCGGAGATCGAACGCGTCATCGTCGAGCACAGTGGCACCTTTTTCGCACCGGATTTCGTCGAAGCGTTCCAAAAGGCTTCGGGCCGGAACTCCTTCTGGTTCTCCCTGGAGGACGAACCGCTGGAAGAGCAGCTGATGGAGTGGGTCGGCAGGGGGGAGAACAGACCGTTCTCCTTTTCGGCCGTGCGGGAGATGGCGCAGATGTTCGCCGACGTCGTCGACGCGAAAAGCCCCTTCACCTTTGAGCACTCCTTCGGGGTCGCGGCACTGGCAAACTTTTTGGCCCGGGGGTTCGGGCTGGACGAACAGAGGCGCGAGACGGTGGAGATCGCTGCACTCCTGCACGATCTGGGCAAACTGCGGGTCGAAGATGCCATTTTAAACAAGAACGGTCGGCTGGATGCCGGGGAGAAGATATTGATGAACCGGCACGGGTTCGATTCGAATATGATCCTGCGGCGCATCCACGGTTTCCGGGGAATCGCCCGCATCGCCTCCCTGCACCACGAGATGCTCGACGGAAAGGGGTACCCCTACAGCCTTGGGGAGGAGGAGATCCCCCTTGAAGCGCGGATCGTAACCGTCGCCGATATCTTCCAGGCCCTGGTGCAGACGCGCCCCTACCGCGCGGCGATGGAACCGGACGCGGCCTTCGCCATTTTGCAGGAGATGGCCGATAATGGGAAGATCGACACGGCGGTCGTGGCGATGATCGGCACAAACCTGCAGCAGGCCTACCGCCTGGCAAAATACAAAGAGCGCGTCAAAGCGGCATAGGGCCGCCGCACTACAGGGCTGCTTTCAGGAAAAGAATCATGTTGCGGTAGTGGTCGCCGTTCCAGTAGACGCGGCCGCATTCGGGGCACTGCCGGAAGGTGTCGAAGGTTTCGTAGACCTTTTCGGGTACGGCCTTTTGAATCGCGGCGGGGCAGACGCGCACGAGCGGAGCATTGCAGACAAGGCAGCGCCGATGCACATCCTCGCCTATTTCCAACCCGAAATGCGCCGCCAGTTCGCGCAGCTGGTCGTGGAGTTCGACGGCGTCAAGCAGATAGACCGGCACGTTTTTGCGCTGTGAGAGGGCCGCATCCCGGGTGAGAATGGTGCGTGTCTCATCCTTGGCTACCCGGAGCAGTTCCGTGTCCGGGATGGTCGGGAAGAAGAGGGTGTCGTACCCCATGAAGCGGAGGTACTTGGCAACACGGCCGAGATGGCAGTCCGCGATAAAACGGTGCTTGCCGTCTCGCTGAGCACTGCCCATCAGGCTTCGGGGATCGTCTCGCTGACGCTGCTCCAGTCGGCCAGGCCTGTAGGGACGTTGCCGTACTCGTTTTCGAGCCGGTCCCACTCGGGATAGTCGGTGTTGAAGGCGGCGACGTCCTCGGCCGCTTTCTCCGGGCTCTCATACTCGCCGAGCATCTCCTCATCGATCCAAAGCTGGTAGCGCTCGTGGCCCGCCTGTCGGATCTCGAAGGTCCCGATATCGGTGTTGAAAAGGTAGTTCCGCATCTGCTCCTCCTTGGGTGCCTATAAGGATGATTATACCGTCATTACCGCCCAGCTGTCATCTTTGAGACACGCCGTGAGCATCTCGCCGGTGTGGGTATTCTCTACTCCCAGTGCCGCGAGGGCATCCGTAGCCTCATAATCCTCGGTGCAGACGATGCAGGCGCTCATGGTGACGCCGCTCTCCTGCATCTGTTTCAGACGTGCCTGCACCTCCGCATCGGCGGCGGCCAGTTTGATGGAGGGTCCCCAGATCATCAGGTGGGCCTCTTCCCAGTAGCCCCGTTCCAAAATGACGGAGCCGTAAAGCAGGGGCAGCTTCATGGCGACCTCTTTGTCGCCGTTCGTCCAGACGATCAGGAGTTTCGTTTTCGACATTGTTTTTGCCTTTTTGGTAAAATTCTATCCTAATGATCCGAGAAAAAATCGCAACCGCCACCTATCGCCTGAAACACAACCCCGCCCTGCGACGCAGTGTCGCGCAGATGAAGCCGAAAAAAACGGTGTGGGGTTTTTTGGGAGTCGTCCTTTTCTTCTTTGTCCCCGAGATCATCGCATTTATCTGGGGTGCCGACATCACCGCCTACGCCCATGCGCAGATGCTCGATGTCCCCGCCGAACCGCTGGCCACCTGGTACGAGTTGCTGGTCATGCTTTTTGAGGATGGGGGCAGCTGGGTGAACCTCGGTATCGGCTTCGCCTTCCTCGTCTGGCTTTTCCTGTAAAAAACCGGCTACCTACATCAGCTTCGGTTCCCGAAGCGCATTCAATGAAATTAGGAATTGGCCTTGAGCGCTCTTTGTAAGCCATCCCGGAGGCATATAGCCGGGAGGGATGAGCGATTCGCGAAAGGCCGCTTTTTGCGCTACTTTTTCTAAAAAAGTGGAATGAACATTTTTCCTTTTCCTTTCTTTTTACAAAGAAACGAAACCAAAGAAAATCGTCGTTGCGCGAATCGCACGCTGCTCCCGGCTTTATGCCTCCGCAGCGGCTTTCAAGGCACGCTTAACGACCTTTCGCCTATTAAAGTTATGCGCTTCGACGTGTCGAAGCTCGTATCAAGAGCTTTGTACTGACAAAGCGCATTCAAATCAATCGGAAGTTGGCCTTGAGCGCTCCTTGAAAGCCGCCCTGAAGGCATAAAGCCGAGAAGGGCGAGCGATTCGCGAAAGGCCGATTTTCTTTTGGTTCTTTTCTTATGAAAAAGAAAAGAATGAGAAGCGCCTCTTCATGCTTTTATCATGAGGAGCAGGAGAGCTTGAGGTTCTTGTGTTCGTTCGGCGTTGCTTTGGCGTAGCGCTCGAACTGCGGCAGTTCGTCAAAGGGATTGCGGGCGATTTCCAACAGCTCCTCGACTCCGCTGTTGTCGAACTTCTCCGCTTTTTTAATCGCCTCTTGCAGCATGTAGTTCTTCAGCACGTATTTCGGGTTGGTCCGCAGCATGGCGGTGCGGCGCTCTTCCGCGCTGTGCTCCTCCAGCCGCAGCCGGGCGTCGTACTCGGTCAGCCATTCACGGACCGGTTCGCGGTCGACGCAGATATCGAGCAGTGCTTTGCCGTCGCCGTCGTAGCGGCTGAGAGTGCGGAAGAAGAGGGTGTAGTCCGCCTGGCTTTTTTGCAAAGCGGTGAGCATCTTTTTAAGCAGGATGATGTCGTCCTCCTTCTCAGTCGCCAGTCCCATTTTGCTACACATAATCTCGACGTAGGTCTGGGTGTAGACGGAACCGTAATCGTCGAGCTTCTTCTCCATCCGCTCCTTGGAGACGATGGGCGACATGGCCTCGGCGAGCATGGAGAGGTTCCAGTAGGCGACATGGGGCTGCTGCCCGAAACCGTAGCGGCCGTGGGTATCGGTGTGGTTGCAGATAAAGGAGATGTCGTAGTCATCAAGCATGGCGTAGGGACCGTAGTCGATGGTGAGGCCGCCCATCGACATGTTGTCCGTGTTCATGACGCCGTGGTTGAAACCGACGCTCTGCCACTGCGCCAGCAGCCGGGCCGTGCGCTCGACGACCTCGGCGAACATCAGGAAGTAGGCATCCTCCTCGCCCTTCAAATGGGGGTAGCTTTCATTGATGACGTAGTCGGCCAGGGGTTCGAGTTTGTCGTGCTCCTCTTTGTAGTAGAAGTACTCGAAGGTGCCGATACGGACCCAGGTCGGCGACATCCGCAGTACGACCGCCCCGCGCTCGAGGCGTTCGCGCACGACCTTTGTCTCCGAGCCGATCAGCGCAAGCGCGCGGGTCGTCGGGATGCCGAGGTGGTGCATCGCCTCGCTCATCAGGTATTCGCGCACGGAAGAGCGCAGGACGGCCCGCCCGTCGCCCATGCGCGAATAGAGGGTCTCGCCGCTCCCTTTGAGCTGCAGATTCCACTCCCCGCTCTTGCCGAGGTTGATGGCCCGCCCGTCGCCGAGGCGCGGGACGAACATCCCGAACTGATGCCCGGCGTAACACATGGCGAAGGGTTTGGCGCCTTCGGGGGTGAACGTACCGTTGAGCAGCTCTACCAGTTTGTTGTCCGCCGCGGTGTCTGGGGCAAGGCCGATCAGCCCGGCCGCATCAGGGTTGAAGCTGATCAGGTAGGGGTTTTTCAGCGGCGTCGGTTCGGTCGGGTCGTAAAAGTGCGGATCGAGGGAGAGATAGGGGGTGTCGAGTGTGAGTGCATCCAAAGTCATGCCGACTTTGTACATTTACTGTTCTAAAAACGCAATGGGATGCGGCGATGCGTGCTCGCCGCTTGGTGTCACCCCTCTGAATTGACGAGATAGGGGTTGTCGTCGACACCCCGGCGGTGAAGGTTGACGGCGCTCTCCAGCGTGCGCTCAATCACTTCGCTCCACGCTTCGATTCCCGCGGGGACATGGATGGCCTCGCTTTCAAGGTTGTCCCATTCGATGTAGCCCGTGTTGAATGTCGCGACGTCATCGGCAGCTTCGGCGGCCGTGGCGTATTCGCCGAGTTTCTCGTTCTCCAGCCAGAGTTCGTACATCCGGTGGTGGCGGCTGTTCGTAATCTCGAACGTGCCCAGGTCGGTATTGAAAATATAGCTGTGCATCCTCTCTCCTCTTGATGAATGCATCAGCCCTTGCGTTTCGCTTTCTTTTCGACACGCTCTTTGACTTTGTAGTCTTTGATGTGCTTCTTGACCTCCTGCTTGAGCTCTTTTTTCAGTATGTTCTTGAGCTCTTTCTTGACGTATTTGCTGACTTTTTTCTTGTCGATCATCGCATCTCCTTTGCAACGGTATGGTTACATCATAAAACAGGATGGCTTAAATGTCAACGTTGCGGCAGCCGCAACGGACATGTCGGCGGGAGCGTGCGGGGAGAGGCGATCGTGCGCGGGTCGCTTACGCGGCGGGGCTGCCTTCGCGGACCGTCCGGCGGGAGAGGCAGGTCGGGTAGGAGCGCGCTTCGGCGATGGAGGAGGCTTCGGTTTCGATCAGCTGTTCCGAAGGGACGGCCGGCACGTCAAAGGTGCGCGTCCCTTGGACAGAGGCGTCAGCGTAGCCGAGGCGTACAAGACGTTCAACGATAGCATCGGTCATGCTCAGTACCGAGGAGGCTTTGACGACTTCGCAGCGGGCATAGCGGTCGCCGACGAAGGAGACGTCGGCGGCGCGAAGGGTCGGGTCGTCGCCGGGGATCTGCTGGGCACCGAAGAGGGGCTTGGAGGCGACCTCGGCGTCGATGAAGGCGGGAATATAGCGCGCCATGTGCTCGATGGCGCGGCGGCTGCGGCGTTCGACGCAGGACCACTCCCACTCCCGGTCGATCATCTCGATAAAGCGCTCGTCAAGGTTCGGCTGGGCGCTGGCGGGGGTGCTGCCGACCAGCCCTTCGTCAAAGAGGGTGATGTCGTTGGTCATGCCGTGCAGCTGCACGAAACCGCAGGGGTAGGGGGTGAACTGCGCCATCCCGTTGGGGGTGCCGCGCTCGCCGTGGAAGATCACCTCCGGCCAGACGATGCTCTCCTGCCACTTGGTGACATAGGCGGCCTTGAACTCGACCATCCGCTCGCGTTTGAAGCCGAGCATGTCGTCGATCTCCCCGGTGCGGAAGCCCGCGGCGTTGATTAGGTAGTCGAAGCGCTGCGTCGTCGTATGCTCCCCTTCGGTCGCGGTGACAATGAAACCGTTTCCGTCAACGCTTTGCGTCGCGGCGGTGACCGCCGTGCCGAGTTGCAGGTCGCAGCCGTCGAGCTTTTGAAGCGAGAGGGCGGCGCCCGCGCCGAGGCGGAAGAGGTTCAGACCGTACTCCTGGACCATAATGAGGGGAAATTTGACGGTGGAGAGGTCGACTTCGCGGGCGACGGGGATCATCCACTCGTCGGGGGTCTGCGGCATGGCGACCGGTTCGCGTTCGCGGAGCGCTTCGACGCTTTCGCGGTCGTAAAGGCGGAAGTAGGTCTCCGGGTCGCCCAGGACCTGGTTGCGTTCGTCCTCGGCGATAAAGCGCCGGTATTCGCTGCGCAGCATCTCCAGCCGGGGGTAGAGGTCGTCGGGCTCGCCTGTGTCGGTCAGGGGGACGGCGATGACCGTCGGGCGGAAATCGACGGCGTAGGGGTAGAAACGCAGCAGATCGATGGACTGGCGCAGCAGGGTGACGCACTGTTCATCGGAAATCTCGCGGTAGAGGTTCCCGCCGGCATGCAGGTGGCAAAACGGGGGGCCGGAGACGAGGCTCTCGCCCTTTTCGAAGAGGGTGACCCGCATCCCGATGCGGCTCAGGTAGAGCGCCGCCGTCGCTCCTGCGACCCCTCCGCCGACGATGGCGATGTTAGCCGGCACCATGGGAGACTCCGAAGGGGGCAGCGACCTCGGCGAAGGTGTCGCAGACGAGATTGGGGGTATACGAGGCGATTGCCTCCCCGTAGTTGTAGCCGTAGCCGAGGCCGATAGCATCCATTCCGGCGGCTTTGGCCGCGAGGATGTCGTTTTTGGAGTCGCCGATCATGACGCAGCGCTCCTTGTCCACGCCAAGGGTTTCGCAGACGTGCAGCAGGGGCCGGGGGTCCGGTTTCCGTTGGGGCAGCGAATCGCCGCCGAGAGTATATTCGAACAGTTCAGACATCCCCAGGCTGTGCAAGATGGGTTCTATGAAGGCGTAGGGCTTGTTGGTGACAATGGCCAGGCGGTAGCCCTCTTTGTGCAGTTGTTGCAGGACTTCGGGCACCTGAGGGTAGGGGCGCGTCAGCACGGCGAGGTTGCCGGCATAGAACTCCAAAAAGATTGCGAGAGCGCGGTCGACCGTTTCGGTATCGTCCTCCGCGTTGCCGCTCGCGCGCAGGGCACGCTCGACAAGGGTGCGAGCCCCGTTGCCGACCCAGCCGCGCACGGTCGTCTCTTCGAAGGGGGGACGCCCGAGCTGTTCAAGCATATGGTTGACCGCCAGCGCCAGGTCGGGGGCGCTGTCGATGAGGGTACCGTCAAAGTCGAATAGAATCAGCTCTTTATGCGTGAACACCTGTCGTTTCCTTATTTAAATATTTCGCCGGGATTATAGCGCAGCCCGATTAATCCCGTTTTCGTTAAAATGGCTTCCGTTTTTATCTAAGTGCAACTTTAAGACCAAAAGAGACCCGCTATGCCCAAAACCATTACCGTCATCGATACCTTCGGTTTCTTCTTTCGCAGTTTTTACGCCCTGCCGCCGCTCACGAACAAAGAGGGGTTCCCGACCGGCCTGCTCACCGGTTTCATCAACTTTATCGACCGCCTTCACCAGGACCATGCCAGCGACTACATCGTCTTCGCCCTCGATGCCAAGGGGCCGACCTTCAGGAACGAGATCGACCCCGAGTACAAGGCGCACCGCCCGCCGCCGCCCGACGAGCTCAAAGCGCAGCTCCCCATCGCCATCGAGTGGATCGAGAAGATGGGCTTCAAGACCCTGATGCAGAGCGGTTTTGAAGCCGACGATATGATCGCCTCTATTACGAAAAAGGCGGTCGAAGCGGGGATGGTCGTGCGGATCGTCTCCCACGACAAGGACCTCTACCAGCTTATCGACGATGACAGGGTCGTGCTCGTCGACGCCATAAAGCGCAAGGACGTCAACGAGACGGAGTGCCTGGAGAAGTACGGCATCCGCCCGGAGCAGTTCACCGACTACCAGGCGCTGCTCGGCGACAGCGCCGACAACGTGCCGGGAGTCAAGGGGATCGGAAAGGTGACGGCGCAGAAGCTGCTCAACCAGTACGAGACCCTCGATAACGTCTACGCGAACCTCGACGAGGTGAAGCCGGCCGGGGTACAGAAGAAACTGCGCGAAGGGGAGGAGAACGCCTGGATGTCGCGCAAGCTCGTCACCCTGCGCGACGACCTTTTTGAGACGGTGGCGTGGGACGAGTACGACATGGACGACCGCAACCCCTTCCTGCCGATCGTACCGGAGCTGATACGCTACGAGATGAACGGGATCATCCGCAAGCTCAAAGCGAAGAAGCTTATCAGCGAAGAGGAGATCAGTAACGAAAATGCCGTGCAGGAAGCGGAGTGCCCGCTGCCGGCGAACGCCGGGTTTAGCGCGAAACTGATCACCGACGAATCGGAGCTCGCCGCGCTCACCGGCGCGATCACCGCGGAGACCCTGGTCGCTTTCGATACGGAGACGACGGGGCTGGATTATCTGGAAGATACGATGGTCGGGTTCAGTTTCTGCCTGAACGCAGAGGAGGCCTACTACGTCCCCGTTGGGCACAGCTACCTCGGCGTTCCGGAACAGGTCGGCGAAGCGGCCGCGTCTGCGGCACTGCGGCAGATCTTCACCGGGCGGGTCGTCGGGCACAACCTCAAGTTCGACCTCCACTTTGTTAACCACTATATGGAGGGGTTCGAACCCTCCCTTTATGCCGATACGATGGTCATGGCGTGGCTTGCCGCACCCGAGAGCCCGCTCTCCCTGGACAAGCTCGCACAGGTCCACCTTAATCATACGATGATCAGCTTCAAAGAGACGGTCAAGAAGGGGGAGGACTTCTCCGGGGTCGACCTGGCCGATGCCTGCGGCTACGCCGCGGAGGATGCCTGGGCGACGTTGATGCTCTATGAGAAACTGACGGCGCTGCTGGACCTGCAGGGCGAGCATCTGCTCGAAGAGGCCGCGGCGGTGGAGTTCCCCTTCTCACTGACGCTCGGCGCGATGGAAGAGGCGGGTATCAAGGTCGACACCAAGGTGCTTGCGACCTTCCTGGAGGAGGCGAAAGAGCGTCTGGCGGAGCTGACGCAGAGCATCTACGAGCTCAGCGGCAGCGAGTTCAACATCAACTCCACGAAACAGCTGGGCGAGGTGCTTTTCGAGAAGCTGGAGTTGCCCGTGGTCAAGAAGACAAAGACGGGCTATTCGACAGACGAGAAGGTACTGAGTTCTCTGCTGGACGCGCACCCCGTCATCGAGAAGCTGCTGTCATACCGCGAACTGCACAAGCTCGTTTCCACCTACCTCGACCCGCTCCTGCAACTGGGAGCGCAGCGCCCCGACGGCCGCATCCACACCTCCTACGTACAGACGGGGACGGCGACGGGGCGGCTCAGTTCGAAAAACCCCAACCTGCAGAACATTCCGACCCGCACCCCGCTGGGCGCGCGCATCCGCGAGGCCTTTGTGGCGGAACCGGGCAAAAAGCTTATCGGCATCGACTACTCGCAGATCGAACTGCGGCTGCTGGCGCATTTCAGCGAGGACCCGACCCTCGTCGACGCCTTCAAGCATGACAAAGATATCCACCTGAGCACCGCGATTGCCCTCTTCGGCGAGGAGGAGGCCCCGAAGAAGCGCAGCATCGCGAAGACCGTCAACTTTGGCCTGCTCTACGGCATGGGTCAGAAGAAGCTCTCCGATACCCTGGGGATCACGACGAAGGAGGCACGGGAGATCATCACCCGCTACTTCGAGACCTTCCCGACGGTCAAATCCTACTTCGCCTCCATCGTCGAGCGCTCCAAAGAGCAGGGGTACGTCGAGACCCTGCTGGGGCGCCGCCGCTATTTCGACTACGACAAGGCGACGCCGATGCTCAAAGCCGCGTACGAGCGCGAATCGGTCAACACCGTCTTCCAGGGCAGCGCGGCCGACCTGATCAAAATGGCGATGAATCGCATCGATGATGTGATAAAAAAAGAACGCCTCCCTGCTACCATGCTGCTGCAGATTCACGACGAACTGATCTTCGAGGCGGATGCGGCCCAGGCCGATGCGCTGGGGCAGCGTTTCCAATCTATTATGGAAGAGATCCATCCCCTGCATATCCCGCTGCGGGCGTCGCTGAACATCGGGGCGCACTGGGGCGAACTGAAATAGGCTCTGAATAAGCAACGCTTATTCAGCCTCTCCCGCCGATTGAAAGACTCCGTTAACCGAAAATGACTACAATTACGCACTTTGGGGGCCGCACAGCCCTCTGACTGCATGAAAAGGAATGAGATGAAGTACCTCCTCTCTGTGATCAGCTCCATGAAAACCATGGCCACGTTAATGCTGGTGTTTGCCGTCTCCGTCGGATACGCGACTTTTGTCGAAAACGATTTCGGCACGCCGACGGCCAAGGCCATGATCTACAACGCCCGATGGTTCGAGGTGCTGCTGGGTATTCTGGCGTTCAACCTCGTACTCAATATCGTACGCTTCAAAATGTGGAAGAAAGGGAAGGGGCTCGTCTTCCTCTTTCACTTCGCTTTCCTCGTTATCCTGTTCGGCGCGGCGGTGACCCGCTACGTCGGTTACGAGGGGATGATGCACATCCGCGAAGGCGAGACGGAGGACAAGATCACCAGCTCCACGAGCTACCTCAAGATCGTCTATGACGACAACGGCAAGGTCGGCGAGTACAAGCAGAGCCTCTACCTCTCCAAGCTCGGCGGCAACGACGTCGACACGACCTTTGATGTCGCCGGCAAAACGGTCAGCGTCAAGCTGCTCGAATACATTCCCGACGCCGTCTACAGCGTCGTGGAAGCGCCCGACGGCAAGCCGATCGCCAATATGATGATCACCGGCGGAGGTGCCCCCGACCAGATGCAGCTCTCCCAGGGCGAACAGTATGAAAACGAGAAGCTCATTATCGACTTCGATTCCGGCAAGCCCGTGCACGACGGTAAGCCGGTCGTCCGCCTGTTTATGGAAGGGGATACCCTGAAGATGGCCCACGGCTTCCCGCTGACCTACCTCAAAATGGATGACCAGAGCAGCGGTGCCGTTGCCCCGTCCCTGGAAGACAACGCCTCGACACGTACCCTCTATACGACGGAGAACGGCGCGAACTTCGTGATTCGCAGCTTCTTCGCCAAAGGGAAAAAGACGATCGTTTCTCAGGAGACGAAAAAGAAGGGGCCGATGATGCGCACTGCTTCGCAGGACGCGATGCGCCTACAGTTCAGCGACGGCAGCGAGACCAAAGAGGTCGTCGTCATGGGCACTTCCGGCCAGGTCGGCGTGCCGGAACCGGTGACGCTCTCAGGCATCCCGATGTCGGTCAGCTACGGCGCCGAGCTCATCCGCCTGCCGTTCGCCCTGAAACTGGCGGACTTCGAGCTCGACCGCTACCCGGGATCGCAGTCGCCGATGTCCTATGCGAGCGACGTTGTCCTGATAGATAAGGAACAGAACATCGAAATGCCCTATCGTATCTTTATGAACCACGTTCTTGACCACCGCAACTACCGTTTCTTCCAGTCCTCGTACGACCGTGATGAGAAGGGGACGATCCTCTCCGTCAATCACGACCCGGGAACCCTGCCGACCTATATCGGTTACCTGCTGCTCGCCATCGGAATGTTCGGCTCACTCTTCGTCAAGGGCGGCCGTTTCCGCCAGCTGGGCAAGATCGCCAAGCACGCCGCCGAAGAGAAAGAGAAACTGGCCGCGGGGCTCATCGCAGCACTGCTGCTGACGTTCGCGCCGCAAAGCGCCAAAGCCGATACGAACCCGATGATCAAGGAGATCACCTCCTTTGACCGCACCCACGCCGATATGTTTGGGGCCCTGATCGTTCAGGACAGCAACGGCCGTATGAAGCCGGTCGATACCCTCAGCACGGAGATCCTGCACAAGATTAACCGCGGCGACACCATTCTCGGTCTCAATGCGAACCAGATCCTGCTTTCGATGATGCTGATGCCCGAAGCGTGGCGCGACATCAAGATGATCCGTTCGGACAAGCTGGTTAACAAGGAACTGGGATTCGACGCCGGTGAGAAAACACTTGCCTTCAACCAGTTCTTTGAATACCCCGATGAGATGGCGGGCTACAAACTGAACAAATATGTCGAAGAGGCGATCCGCAAGGCACCGGGCAAACGCGATAAGTTTGACAAGGCCGTCATCAAAGTAGACGAACGCGTCAACGTCGCCTACATGGTCTACACGGGCGCGATGCTGCGCCTCTGGCCGGACGCGGGGGATGCGAACCACAAATGGGTGGCGACGATCGAGGCGATCAACGGCTTTACCCCGCAGGAGAGCATGCTCGTACGTTACCTCGCCGCCCAGTACTTCTCCTCCATCGACGACGCGGTCAAGAGCGGCGACTGGAGCAAGGCGGATGCCGCGCTGGAGCAGATCGCCGAGCATCAGAAAAAGGCCGGATCTACCGTCTATCCCGACGAGAACAAAGTGAAACTGGAGATCTGGTATAACCACGCAAACATCTTCGAACGCCTCTGGCCGCTCTATTTCCTTGTCGGTTTCGTGCTGCTGGTCTTCGCCTTTGCACACATCATCAACCCGCGCGTCAAGCTGGGGCTCTTCGCCAAGGGGGCCTATGGACTGCTCGTGCTCTTCTTCATCGCCCACACGGTCGGCCTGGCGATCCGCTGGTACATCTCCGGCCACGCCCCTTGGTCGAACGGGTACGAGTCGATGATCTATATCGGCTGGGCATCGGTCCTGGCGGGCTTCATCTTCTCGAAGAATTCGCCGATTACCCTTGCGGCCACCTCCATCCTTGCCGGGCTGATCCTCTTTGTCGCCCACCTCAACTGGATGGACCCGCAGGTAACGAACCTCGTGCCGGTCCTGCAGTCGTACTGGCTCAGTATCCACGTTTCCATGATTACCGGCAGCTACGGCTTCCTGGGACTGGGGGCGCTGCTTGGCTTTATTACGCTGATCCTTTTCATGTTCAACTCGGGCAAGCGCGCGCACAGCATTTCGCTCTCCATCAAGGAGCTCAACGCCATTAACGAAATGAGCCTGATGGTGGGGCTGGCGACGCTGACGGTGGGGAACTTCCTCGGCGGGGTCTGGGCCAACGAGAGCTGGGGCCGTTACTGGGGCTGGGACCCGAAAGAGACCTGGGCGCTGGTGACGATCCTTGTCTATGCCGTCGTTATCCACCTGCGCTTTATCAAGAAGATCTACACGCCGTACCTCTTCAGCGTTATCTCCCTGCTTGCCTTTACATCGGTCCTGATGACCTACTTCGGCGTCAACTACTACCTGGCGGGGATGCACTCCTACGCCAAGGGCGACCCGGTGCCGATCCCGGATTTCGTCCCGGTGACCTATGCGATCGTCTTCGCGGTCATTGCGCTGGCTTCGCGCCACCGCAAACTTGCACCCCTCTGCAAAGAGTAGGGTCTTTTTAAATCCTCCAAAACCTTTACGCCTGTTCTTCCGCCGATGCCCCCGGGCATCGCTCCTCTTTTCTCATACAATCATCCATTTTCCACCATCCGAATCCCCATTGAAACGGTCGGAATTATTTAATTTTATTCCCGGTTATTTTATGGGATTAAATAATTTGGATATAATTTTTTCTGAATCAAAATGAGAGGAGAGAGGTATGGTGAAAATCGTCCTGATGGCACTGATCGCGTTCGGCGTCCAGCTGCATGCGGCGGATCAGAAATTCAACCTGAAGTTCAATATGCTGAAGCTCAATGCGGAGATGGGATCGGCCCGGGAGTCTATGATCCGGAACGACAGGGCGGAAGCGCTGAAAGTGTTCAAGCGTCTCAAAACGGAGGTGCACGATCTTCTGAGCAACAAGGAGAAGATCGAATCCATGCTCCCCCCGGAGAAGAAACAGAAATCAAACATCGCCCTCGAGTCGGCAAAGCTGATCGCAGAGAATATCGAACTGATCGAGGATGCCTACGGAGAGAATACGCGGGACCTGACGCCGCGCAAACGCCAGATCAAAGCCCAAAGAGCCTACACCTCCATCGAACTGGCCTGTTTCCACTGCCACAACCTGGTGCGCGACGAACTGTAAACACCCTTCGATAACGATGCGCCCGCCCGGGCGTGTCAGGGTGTCGCTGTCGAGATAACCTCCCACGCCTCCACATCCCCAGCTATCGCGCTAAAGAGCGGATGCGTTTCAATTTCCTGTAACGATTCAAGTGCTTTGTAACGGTCTGGGTTCCGTTGTTTCAGTTTATGGAGCAGATGGGCAAACTCGTAGGCAAGCTGGCCCCTCTGCACCGACAGCGTTGCGCATTCACCTTCGCGCACTATTTTCCCCCTGTTGAACCTATAACCTCTCCTGTCCGCCTCGTCCACCACGTCACCGAGATAGCATGCAATGGCTTTTGCGGGGTCTTCGCACTGTTTGAAACGAAGTAACTGCGGGTGGTTCTTGTACCCTTTTGTTCGGCCGAGCAGCACGTTCTGCGCCAGCAGCGCTTCGCGCCACAGTGCGACCAACCCTTTGGCGTCCAGGTATTTCGGGTGGAGTGACCAGAGTCGCATCGGAGTCTCCTCCTTTTGCCCACATTGTGAGCGTTGTAGCTTATCCCACTATACTACAGATTTGCCGAGAACGCCGTCAGTCTTCACCAGGTCGATGACCCGTTTAAGCGCGTCGCCTTTTGAAAGCGTCAGCCGGATAATGCTCTTCGTACGGGCTTCGAGGGAGTGGGGGACGTGTGCATCGAAACAGACCATCTCCCCGCATTCAAGATCTGCTGCATCACCATTGGAGGTGAGTGTGACGCAGCCTTCGAGGACCATGATGGTAATCGGTCCGGGCGCGGTGTGCCCGCGCATGATGTTGCCTTTGGCCATACAGATGCGGATCTCTTTGGAAAAAGGGGTCTCCAGCATCTTTTCGACGACGACCCGTTCTCCGAAATGCGGCGCTTCCAGAAACGTGTATATTTTCATGTCAACTCCCCTTCACCATAGCGATGAAGTTTGCCGTGACGGTGTCCATGGTCGCGATGTGTTGTTGCAGCCACTGTGGCGTATCGGTGCAGATGTAGTCGCGGATGATCTCATCGTCGTTGCGGTTGCGCCACTCCATCATCACCAGCTGGAATGCATTAAGGGCGCGGTCATGCTCGGCTTTGTGCATCTCGAACGCGGGAAAGCCGACTTCTCGCATGAGGTACTCCTCGTTGGCGAAGTGCTCGCGGGTATGGAAAAAAAGTGCCTCAAGTGCCTGAGCGAGGGCCGTTTCGGGCGCACCGGTGTCGAGGAGCGTCTCGATATGGTTGAGCTGTTCCACCTCTTCGGCATGAACGGTGTTCATCTCGTCATAAGCGACTTTGGGGAGTTCGGCGAAAGCGATCATTGGATGATTCCTTTTTTGCGCCAGTATAGGTTATGATAGGGGATTGTGACATTGATATAGATCAAGTTGGAGGGGGCATGGGACTGGAACACTGCTATCTGTTCAACCGGCTGGAAGGGGATGACCTGGCACAGCTGCGGGAAATCAGCCGGGTGAAATCGCACAGCGCTGGGAGCACGCTTTTTTACGCCGGGGAGTACCCGGGAAAACTCCGCCTCATCGCATCGGGAGTGGTAAAGGTCGTCAAGCACGACACGGCAGGCAACGAGATCGTCCTGGCCCATTTCCGTGCTGACGACCTGGTAGCCGAAGCGGCACATTTCGAAAACATCCCCTATCCGGCGACAGCGCGCTGCGAAACGGACGTGACGCTCTACGAGATCGATTTCGGGGCTTTCAAAAGTCGCTTTCTGAACCGACCGGATGTGGCGCTGGGCATCATCCGGTCGCTGACGCGCAAGATCAAGCAGCTCGAAGCGGTGATCCGGCGCACCACGGTCGACGACGCGCAGACCCGCCTGGCACGCTACCTGCTGGAGCATGCCGACGTGCTTTCCGAGACGACCCAGAAGCAGATCGCGTCCGAGATCGGCCTGACGCCCGAAACGGTCTCGCGTATCGTGCGGCGCTTCAAAGCGCGGGGATGGGTCGAGGTGCGCGCGCGGAAGATCGTCATTACCGACCCGGAGGGGCTGAGAAGCATGCAGGATGAAACGGCGTAGGTGAAATGAAGAGCGGGACAGACCGTACACAAATCTTTTGATGCTTTTATCCGTCCTCCCTGTCCCGATGGAATTTTTTTCACTTTTTACTTCTGGGCGGTCGGCGGAACCGTTATAATTCCAACCATGGTACCCGAACTTCCCATCCATGCAGTCCTGCCCGAAATAGGGCAGGCGCTTTTCGACAACAACCAGCTTATCCTGCAGGCCCCTCCGGGTGCAGGTAAAACGACCGTTGTGCCGCTGGAACTGCTCGAAGCGGCGTGGCTGGAAGGCAAGAAGGTCGTTATGCTCGAGCCGCGGCGGCTCGCGGCGCGCAACGCGGCACTTCGGATGGCGGAACTGCTTGGCGAGGCGGTCGGAGAGCGGGTGGGGTACCGCATCCGACAGGAGACGAAAGTCTCGGCAGCAACGCGGATAGAGGTTGTCACCGAAGGGATCCTGACGCGGATGCTGCAGAGCGACCCGGCGCTGGAGGAGGTGGGGGTGCTCCTTTTCGATGAGTTTCATGAGCGCTCCATCCATGCCGACCTGGGACTGGCGCTCTCCTTGCAGTCGCAATCCCTGCTGCGTGACGACCTGAAGCTCGTGGTGATGTCGGCGACGCTGAATGCCGAAGCGTTGAAGGGCGTGCTGCCCGATGCCGCCGTCGTGACCAGCGAAGGGCGCTGCTATCCCGTAGCGTACCGTTACCTCGATATCCGGCGGAAGCTGCCCGAGGCGAAGAGCGTAGCATCGCTGACGGCGGAGACGATCATGAGCGCACTCAATGAGGAGCAGGGGAGCATCCTTGTCTTTCTGCCCGGTGTCAAAGAGATCAATGCCGTCGAGCGTGCGCTGCAGGGTGGGACGGCAAGCAACATTGTGATTGCGCCGCTGTACGGCGATCTCTCCAAAGCGGCGCAGCAGCATGCCATCGCCCCCGCCCCCGAAGGTAAACGCAAGGTCGTCCTCGCGACGAACATCGCCGAAACTTCCCTGACGATTGACGGCGTACGCATCGTCGTCGACAGCGGGCTGGAGCGTTTCGTGGAGTACGATGCGGCCTCTGGCATGAACCGGATGCGCACGCGCATGATCACGCAGGACTCCGCCGTGCAGCGCGCGGGACGGGCGGGCCGGACGCAAGAAGGGGTCTGCTACCGGCTCTGGCATGAGAATAAGCCGCTGGTGCCGCATGCGCGGCCCGAAATCGTGCAGAGCGACCTGGCACCCTTGATGCTGGAACTCGCCAACTGGGGTGCCGGCGTCGATGAACTGAATTGGGTCGACAGGCCGCCAATGCATGCGGTAGAAGAGGCATCCTTATTATTAATATCACTTAATATGGCAGATGTTTCCGGCCGCATCACGCCGCACGGCGAAGCGGCGCTGGCGCTTGGGCTGCATCCGCGCCTGGCCCACATGCTGCTGCGGGCCAAGGCGGAGGGACTCGGGTACGAGGCGGTTCTGCTCGCGACCCTGCTGCAGGAGCGGACGGGTTTCAGCGGTACGGACCTGTCCGAAGGCATGGGGTGGCTGGACCGTGTGCTGCAGACGGGTGAGAGCGGCAACCTGCTGCGCCATGCCGTGAACCTGCTCAAAAAGCGCACGGGCTGCGAACGGGGCAGCGGGGTGAAAACCGATACGGCGGGGGTACTCGCGGCGCTGGCGTATCCCGACCGCATTGCCAAACGCCGCAGTCAGGGGTCGGAGCGCTTTTTGCTGGCCAACGGCAAGGGGGCGGTGCTGGGCGATGCGACTCTGTTCCTGCATGACGATTACCTTGCCGTCGCCGATGCAGGCGGGCAGGGGGAGCCGCTGCGCATCTTCCATGCCGCCGCATTATCGCAGTCGGAACTGGAAGCGTGGTTCGGCGATGCCATTGCGACGGAGGAACAAGTCGCGTGGAACGACGAGTCGGGTCGCGTCGAGGCACTCCGGCTGCGGCGCCTCGGTGCCTTGACGCTGGAACAGTCACGCATTGACAGCCCTTCGCAGGAACTAGTCGCCAAGGGCGTGCTTGAGGGCCTGCAACAGAGCGGACTTTCCGTCTTGCCGTGGGCAAGAAAGAGCATGTCGCTCCGTGAACGGGTCAACTTCGTCAACCGCCACATGCCGGAGACGTTTGCCGCCATGGATGACGACACACTGCTGGAGACACTGGAGCACTGGCTGTTGCCCTACCTGGAGGGTGTCCGCGACCTCAAGGGGCTGCAGAAGCTCGATATGCATTCGATCCTCTCTGCGCTGCTGGGCTGGGACGCATTACAGAAACTGGATGCGCTGGCACCGGAGACGGTAACGGTGCCCAGCGGTTCGACCATCCGCATCGACTACGCAGACCCGGTGCAGCCGGTGCTTGCCGTGCGCCTGCAGGAGGTTTTCGGCTGGGAGCGTACGCCGACGGTACTGGAGGGTAGCGTGCCGCTGATGCTGCACCTGCTCAGCCCGGCCCAGCGGCCGGTACAGGTGACGAAGGATCTGGCGTCGTTCTGGCGGGAGGGATATGCCGAGGTGCGCAAGGAACTGCGGGGCCGGTACAAGAAACACTACTGGCCCGAAGACCCCTACGAGGCGGTCGCGACATCGAAGACGAAGAAGGGGATGGCGCGGGGCTGATCACTCCCGGAGCAGGTCGTAATAGGGCGGGATCTCCGGCGCGAAGAGGGCGTCGTCGAGGTTGCGGTTGATCTTCTGGTTTGAGAAGCGGATCTGGACACTGTTCTCGAAAGGGTCGTTGTAGGAGATCGCCAACGGGATGTCGTCGCGGATCTTGATAGTGAACTGCTGGGACTTGTGGGTCGCCAGGTAGGTTTCGTCGTCGAGCTTCACGGCCTTGGCGAGGATCTTGAAGAGGTCGATCTCGTCGCGGAAGGTCTTGACGATGGCCTGCTCGAGCTCCGGTTCGATGATGGTGACTTTGTGGCCGATGACGAAGACGCTCTTCTCGACGGGCTTGAAGTAGTGCCAGTGTGCCTTGTCCGGGCGCGTCGCGTCGACATGCCCCTCGTAGGTGATGGTCTTGTTCGTATCGTCGACGATCTGCTGGGTAAAATCCGCGCTGAAAGAACGGATGGAGTCGGTAAACCCGAAAAGGGCGCTAAAAGCGGCGAGCAGCAGAAAAATTGTTTTCATTTGAAACCTTTTTTGCGCAATTGTAACCAAAAATGGTGACCGGACACCCCTTTACGAAACCTTTATAGAAACGATACCTTCGCTTAGTTATAATCAGCGCAAAAAAAGGGGCACTGCCGGTGCCCGGAACTAGGGAAAAGATGCTGCAGACGATGATGGGCAAGGTGTTCGGCACCAAGAACGACCGGGAGCTGAAACGCTACAAACGGGCACTCAAAAAGATCAATGCGCTCGAAGCGACATATGAAGCGATGGACGATGCGGCACTGCAGGCTGCTTTCGAAGAACTGAAAATGGCCGTGCGCGCCGAAGAGAAGAGCCTCGAAGAGGTCCTTCCCGACTCCTTTGCCATCACACGCGAAGCAGCCAAACGTACCCTGGGAATGCGTCACTTCGACGTCCAGATGGTCGGCGGTATGGTCCTGCACGAGGGACGCATTGCTGAGATGAAAACGGGGGAGGGTAAGACCCTCGTTGCCTCCCTTCCTGTCGCGCTTAACGCGATGACGGGCAAAGGCGTCCACGTCGTCACGGTCAACGACTACCTCGCGCAGCGCGACGCCACGGAGCTTACGCCGCTGTACGGGTTCCTGGGCTACGAGGTCGGTACGGTCCTTGAGGGCGAATACGACCCGCAGGTCAAACGTGCCCACTACGCCGCCGACATTACCTACGGGACGAACAACGAGTTCGGGTTCGACTACCTGCGTGACAACATGAGCTTTTCCCGCGAACAGATGGTGCAGCGTGGCCACCATTTCGTCATCGTCGATGAAGTGGACTCCATTCTTATCGACGAGGCGCGGACCCCGCTGATCATCTCCGGCCCGACCAACCGCACCCTTGACAACTACGTCCGCGCCGATGAGATCGCCAAGCAGCTCTCGAAAGAGACCCACTTTACCGTTGACGAAAAAGACCGCCTCGTCCTCATCACCGAAGAGGGTATCGCCAAGGCCGAAGAGCTCTTCGCCGTCGACAACCTCTACAGCCTGGAGAATTCCGCCCTGTCGCACCACCTCGACCAGGCGCTCAAGGCCAACTACATCTTCGAGATCGACGTCGATTATGTCGTCAAGGACGGCGAAGTCGTCATCGTCGACGAATTCACTGGCCGCCTTTCCGAAGGGCGCCGCTACTCCGAGGGGCTGCACCAGGCCCTCGAGGCCAAAGAGCGCGTGCAGATCAAGGAGGAGTCACAGACCCTCGCGGACATCACCTTCCAGAACTACTTCCGCATGTACGACAAGCTGGCGGGGATGACCGGTACAGCGCAGACGGAGGCGACGGAGTTCGCCCAGATCTACCGCCTCGACGTCGTCTCCATCCCGACAAACGTCCCGGTCGTCCGTGAAGACCTCAACGACCTTATCTACAAGACCGAGCTCGAGAAGTTCCAGGCGTCCATCGAGAAGATCAAGGAGCTCAATGCCAAAGGGCAGCCGGTCCTCGTGGGTACGGCCTCCATCGAGAAGTCCGAAGTGCTGCACGAGCTGCTGAAGCGCGAGAAGATCGCCCATACCGTTCTCAATGCGAAGAACCACGCCCAGGAGGGTGAGATCATCAAGAGTGCCGGCGATAAAGGCGCGGTCACGATTGCGACCAATATGGCCGGACGCGGGGTTGACATCAAGGTCAGCGACGAGATCAAAGCGATGGGTGGCCTCTACATCATCGGGACGGAGCGCCACGAGAACCGCCGTATCGACAACCAGTTGCGCGGCCGTTCCGGCCGCCAGGGCGACCCGGGGGTCAGCCAGTTCTACCTGAGCCTCGAGGACAATCTGCTGCGCATCTTCGGCTCGGACAAGATCAAAACGATCATGGAGCGCCTCGGCGTCGAAGACGGCGAGTATATCGAGTCGAAAATGGTTACCCGTGCCGTCGAGAAGGCGCAGAAGAAGGTCGAGAACCTCCACTTCGAAGGGCGGAAGCAGATCGTCGAGTATGATGACGTCGCCAACGAACAGCGCAAGATCGTTTACCGTTTCCGCAACCAGCTGCTCGACCCGGAATTCGACATCGGCATCAAGGTCAACGAGATCCGCGAGGCGTACGTGGCGCGGGCGCTGACGGAGTGCGAGATCTACGAAGGCGGCGGCCGGGAGGAGTTCGACCTCGAGAAACTCGTGAAACTGCTCCAGGAGGAGCTCCATTTCGTCGCGGAGGACGGTGCCTTCGAAGGGCTCGATTTCGAAGAGCTCTCCGAGAAGCTCAATACAGAGATCAAAGAGGCGTATGATACGAAGATGGCCGTCGTGGACGAGTCGGTCCGCCGCGACATCGAGCGCGAGATCTACCTCAAGACCCTCGACACAGCGTGGCGCGAACACCTCTACCGCATGGATACGATGAAAACGGGTATCCGCCTGCGCGCGTACAACCAGAAAGACCCGCTCGTCGAGTACAAAAAAGAGAGCTTCAACCTCTTTACGGAGCTGATCGAGACGATCAAGTACGACACGATCAAGACCCTGCAGATCATCCGCTTCCAGCTCCGTTCGCCGGAAGAGGAGGCCGAGGCCTTCGCCCGTGCGCAGGAGATCGAACGAAAGCAAAAAGAGATGCAGATGCAGCTCAACCGTGAAAGCGACGAAGCCGCAGACGCCCCCTCCGCGAAAAAACCGGCCCGCAACGACCCCTGTCCCTGCGGCAGCGGTAAAAAATACAAGAACTGCTGCGGACAGAGCGGACCGAAGAAGGGGGCGTTTGCCTCTTGAAAAAGCAGCGCGGCCTGACGAACTACCTGTTGCGCCGCTTTCTGCGGTTTGACCGGGAGCAGCCCTTCATCTTCCTCTCCGCGATGCTCGCCTTCCTGGGCATCATGCTCGGCGTCATGGTCCTCATCATCGCCATGGCGCTGATGAACGGTTTCGACAACGAGTTCAAGAAAAAACTCACGATCATGAACTACCCGCTCACCATCGTGCCGCGCTTTTACGGCAGCGTGAACAGCGAGCTTTTGATGCAGCTCGAACAGGAGTTCCCGCAGCTGAAGTTCAGCCCCTATGTCGCCGCTTCCGTTATTGCCCGCAGCGGCTCGCAGCTGGAGGGGGGCTACCTCTTCGGGGTGGACTTCAAGGCCGAACGGGAGGTTAACCCGGTCGTTGCGAAGGGGCTCGAGACGCTGCCGGAAGGGAACTTCAAGGTCCTTGTCGGCGAAGCGCTGCTCGAAGCGTTTGCCCTCGGCGAAGGGGACCGGCTGATGTACATCTTCACCCAGATCGAACCGGGCGGGCTGGCGGTGACGCCGAAGCTCAAGCGTTTCGTCATCGCCGGCAGTTTCGATTCGGGTCTGAGCGCCTATGACAAGGCCTACAGCTACACCGATCTGCACTCGCTGCAGACGATCATGCACCTGCCCGATAACGTCTATGACGGCATCCACATTATGACCGACGATCCCCAGAAGGTGATAGAGGAGGTGCGTTCAGTCCTGCCCGAAGGCGTGCGCATCAAGGGGTGGTGGGAAGACAACGTCAACTTCTTCGCGGCGCTGGAGCTGGAAAAACGTTCGCTCTTCATCGTGCTGATGCTTATCATCCTGATCGCAGCCGTCAACATCATCTCTTCGCTGCTGATGACGGTGATGAATCGCCGCAGCGAGATCGCGCTGCTGATCTCCCTGGGGGCCTCCCCGGCGCAGATCAAGAAGCTCTTTTTGAAACTCGGTGTCGTCATCGGCATCGGGGGGATTGTTACCGGGGCCATTCTCGGGCTTTCGGGTGTATGGGTGCTGCAGACCTTCGACATCATCACGCTGCCCAAACACGTCTACCCGACGGCCCGCCTGGCGCTGGACCTCTCCTGGCAGGATTTCCTCTCCATCCTCGGCGGGGCCTTTGCCATCGTTGTACTCTCTTCGTGGTACCCGGCGAAGAAAGCGAGCGAGGTCGATGTCCTGACGGTGCTGCGCAACGAATAGCGTTGGCGCTCCGGCGCCTCTTTTTCCCTCTTATTCCTCCAATCCATGACAAAATTGTTACATTTATAATAACATTATCGATAATCACTATCAAATTAAAGCTTCTTTGAAGAATATCTTTTGCATACTATCAAAACGATTATGATTATCAATAATGGAGTCAAGATGAAAATAGGAACGTTTACGGGACTCGGAATCCTACTGGTGCTGCTCGGCGGCTGTAACGAATCGAACAAGAGCGGTCTCGATCCGCAGAGGGTAGCGCTCGGCGAGGCGTTTTTCAATGATACGAACCTCTCAAACACGGGGAATCAGGCCTGCGCCTCCTGCCATGACGCGGGACGCGCTTTCAGCGAAGCGCGTACGGCAACGGCTCAGAACGATTTCGGTGCCGTCTCCATCGGTGACGACAATGTTTCCATCGGCGACCGCAACGCGCCGTCCGCGATGTACGCGGCGTTCTTCCCGGCGTTTCATTTTGACGACGAGGCGGGCGAGGGCGAAGGGAGCGGCGGCCTCTGGCTGGGCGGCCAGTTCCACGACGGCCGGGCGGCAGACCTTAAAGCGCAGGCGAAGGGGCCGTTTTTGAACCCGGTCGAGATGCAGATGCCCGATTTCAGCAGTGTCGTGGCGCGGGTCAGGGCGAACCCTGCTTACGTCACGGAACTCGAAGCACTCTACGGCGACAGTGTCTTCGACGACGATGCCGTGGCCTACGACGCGATCGGGGAGGCTATCGCCACCTTTGAGAAGAGCGACGTCTTCGCACCCTTTGATTCGAAATACGACCGCTGGCTCAAAGGGGAGGCGGATCTTACCGAGCTGGAGCGTACGGGGCTGGAGATGTTCGTGCGCGCCGACAAAGGCAACTGCGCGGCCTGCCATCCCAACGTCGGGACGGGCGGCACGCCGGCCCTCTTTACAGATGCGACCTTCGACAACCTGGGGGTCCCCGTCAATGAAGCGGTCCGCAGCAACCCGAACAACCCGCTGAGCGCCGTGGCGGATTACCGCGACCTCGGTCTGGGGGGAACGACGGGCGATCCCTCCCTCGACGGCGCGTTCAAGGTGGCGACGCTGCGCAACATCGCGGTAACGGGACCCTACATGCATAACGGCGTCTTCAAGACCCTCAAAGCGGTGGTGCATTTCTACAATACCCGTGACGTGACCGGCGCGCTCAACCCGGAGACAGGACTGCCGTGGCGCACGCCGGAGGTGCCCGAAACGATCAACATCGACGAGCTCGGCAACCTGGGGCTGAGCGACGAGGAGGAGGATGCCATCGTCGCCTTCCTCAAAATCCTGACAGACGCCCGTTACGAATCGCTGCTGTAGCGATTGATTCGGCCCCGCCATTGCGCTATACTATCTAGAAAACAATGGAGGGGCCATGTCCGTAGAGGGGCTGATGCTGAGTGCCGCCGCGCTGCTGCTAATCGTGACGGCGGGACTTTTTTACCTTATTGTACGGCGGATCGGGCGTGCCCAGCGCGATGACAATGCGCGAATGGACAAACTCAGCGAATCGCTGATGGAGAAACTCGAATCCCAGTCACTTTCCGAAGAGCAGAAGGCGAAGATCGCCGAAGCGCTCAAAGAGATAAGGGAGCGTTGACCTTTTAAAGGATCGCCCACAGCACCAGCGGCGGGTAGACGGCGAAGCCGGCATACGGCATCCATTTCCCCAGCGGCATAATGAGCATCTCCTGCAGCGGTGCGGAGACCTCCCTCTTTTCAAATACCTGCTGCATCAGGACGATCTTTGTCGCGATATCGACCGTTTTGATAAAGAGGAGCATGACGGCGGGCAGCGCCATCCGCGTCTCCAGGATCAGCCAGATGGCAAAGTAGTAGGTGGGGTGCAGCAGAAGAAAGTAGAAGATGCTTCTGTCATAGCGGCGCCGGATCCGTATGAGCATCTCCAGCATCGTCGGCGCCTTCTGCCAGGCGACCTCGAACCCTTCGAGGAGCAGATAAAAAACCGTGACCGCGATAATGCTCTCCATCTGTTCCTTCCCCAATCTTTGTTAAAATAGCGCCATTATACCAAGGGCAGTGCATGAACGTTACCTACACGACGACAAATGAAGAAAATACCCCGGTCACGATCGAGGCAAACCTCGATTTTGAGCCCCAAAGCGACGATACGGTCTGGATGCTCTGGAGCTTTGCACCGCTCAAATCGCCGAACGCGGCGGGCGGGTGCAGCGAAGAGGAACGCCGTGTCCTCGATGCGATCAAGACGGAACTGAACGATCGGCTCGAACTGCGTAACGGCGCCCTGTATGCGGGCATGCGCCTGCAGGAGGGGTGGGCGGAGCTCTACTACTATGCCGCCTGGAGCAAGGGGGCGGAGCAGCAGTTCCGGGATCTTTTCAAGCAGCACGGCTACGGCCAGATAGAATACGGGGCGACCCGGGATACCCATCACGCCTTTTATCATGACGTTCTCGTACCCGATCCCTTTGAGCTTCAGCAGGCCAAAAGCGCCGAGATCATTGCGGAACTCTCAGCGGCCGGCGATGACCTCTCCTGTGAACGCCCGGTGGAGCATTACCTCTTTTTCCAGACGCGCACGGCGATGCAGCGCGCGGCGGTGGCTCTGGCCGAAGAGGGTGTGCGTATCGAGACGGACCTGGAAGAGGAGGGGCTCTATCCCCATGGACTTATGTACGAACGCACGCACGCCTGTACCCCCGAAGTGCTTGAGGAGGTCACCCGGCCGCTGATCGAAACCGCACTCGAGGCCCACGGACACTACCTGGGGTGGAGTACCTCGCTTTCCGGAAACGAGGGGTGAGGATGCGCAAGGGCGTGCTGCTGCTGCTCTGGACGGTGGCCGCGCTACTGGTGTCGCTGCGCTACCGCGTCCGGGCCGAGGGACGGGAACACGTTCCGCCGTCCGGGCCTGTGCTGCTGCTGGGCAACCATGTCAGCTGGCTGGACTGGCTGCTGGTGCAGATCGCGCTGCGCCGCCGTCTGCTGCGCTACATGATGGAGCGCGCCATCTACGAGTGGAAAGCGCTGGGGTGGATGTTCCGGCTGGGACGGACGATCCCCGTCTCCCCCAAGGCGTCGAAGCAGGCGTTCAAAGAGGCGATATCATCGTTAAACGCAGGAGAAGCCGTGGCTATTTTTCCCGAAGGGGGCATCAGCCGGCGCTGCGAGATAGAAAAGTTTTATAGGGGATTTGAGATAATAGCGTCTCAGAGTCACGGGGGGGAAATCGTGCCGTTTTACATCGACGGGATGTGCGGCAGCCGATGGTCCTATACCCGAAAGAGCCATACCGGCCCGCGGCGTTCGCTGCGGCGCACGGTGACGGTCGTCTTCGGTGCCCCGATGCCCCTTGCCAGCAGCGCGGATTCGGTCCGCGACGCGGTCATGCAGTTAAAGGATTCGATTGCTCAATAAACCGGAATACACCCTCTTTAAAAATACGCGCTATGCCCTGAGCGGCCTCATCGAGGTGATTCGCAACGAGAGCTCTTTCAAACTGCAGCTGCTGCTCTTTTTCGGCATGGGCACCTTTGCCTGGCTGCTGCCGATCAGCCCGCTTTACAGCGCAATTTTGAGCATTTCTCTCTTTATCCCGCTCCTGGCGGAACTGGCCAACAGCGCGGTGGAGCGCGTCGTGGACCTGGTGACGCTCGAATACCATGAACTGGCCAAACGCGCCAAGGATGCGGGGGCGGCACTGGTGTTCGTTTCGCTCGTGATGACCGGCGCCATCTGGATCAGCACCCTGCTGATCGCTTTTTACTTCTGAGCCTTTTTCGCACTCGCATTGGCATCCGCCGCATACGCGCCGGGGAGTTCCGGGGTGTATCCGTTGGCGATGTCGAGGCAGCGCCGGTAGGCGGTATCGCAGGTGTCGTAACACGACGAGGAGGCGTTTTCCATTCCGTCACACTTCGCGACGCAGGCGTCGTTCCTTTCGTCGCATACTTCCATCGGGTCTCTCTCTTCGGCTTGCGCTGAAAGTGCCGCAAACAGTAGGCACGCTCCCCAAACTATCTGTTTCATCATGCGCTTTCTCCTCCCGGCTGTACGGCTGTCTATTTGGCATAGGGCAATGCAATGAGTGTCTAAATTATAGCGCTGTTTTTGCAAAAAAAGGAGTATAATTTCTGGTTTGCACTTATTTTTGTTTTGGCCGCTGCGCGCGGTCATAGTCGGGTAGCAGCCCGTGTTCGGCGCCCCTTGGCGCTTTACTATTTGAGGTCGAAATGACGATTTCTGATATCGAAATGGAAATGAAGTTGAACGGTGTGGAGGAAGCGGATGCCGCTTCGATCCTTGCGGTTTGCAAAACGAAGGGGTACGCCCCCGAAACCCTTGACGAAGAGCTGGAAAAACGGGGATACGAGCGCATCTTTACGTATGATTTTGAGAACGATGAAACCTGGGAGGACGACGAGGACGATTTCGCGCCGGTTGAACGCTTCCCCCACAAACACCGTTTCGATGATGAGTGAGCGCGTGATGGAACCGCGGCAGTTGCTCGAACACTATTATGCGATGTGGAATGATAAGGATTTCTCCCAGGCTGATGTGCTGTTGGACCCCGATGTCCGTTTCAGGGGATCGCTGGGAATCGAAGCGAACGGCCTGGCGGGCTTCAAAGACTATGCTGAGATGGTGACACGGGCGTTTCCGGCCCTTTACCACGCCGTCGAGATCACCGTCGTCGAAAATGAGAGGGCTGCTGCATACGTCTCCTATACGGGCAAGCATGAAGGTGCGCTTTTCGGGCATCCGGCTTCGGGCAACAGGGTCAGCTTCTCCGGCGCCTCTTTTTTCCATTTCCGTAACGGCAGGATCGCATCGATCAACGTGCTCGGCGACCTCAATACGCTGCTGTCACAGTTGTCATAGTCACCTTTCTCTGTTACAATCTAAACCAAAAATGCCTTTTTGGCTACGAAAGTGAGCGGCGTATTTTGAAGAAACGGACCTTCCTGGCGATCTTATGTTTAGTGGCGTTCAGTGCGCTGGCGGCTGTGGAGACGGCCGCGCAGCAGCCCCCTGTCGTCGAAACACCGGCCGAAGTGAGCTGGAGCGACGAAGAGGCGGACGCGGGCGAGATCGGCACGAAACAGGTGATCGGGAAGGTGGAGAAGGTGTTTGTCGAACCGGGTGGCTTTGTCCTCGACGGCAGGATCGACACCGGTGCCAATACGACCTCCATCGGCGCAGAAGAGCTCCAGATCATCAATGAAGACGGCCAGGACTGGGCCCTGTTCAACGTGAACGGAAAACCGATCCGTGCCAAGGTCGTCCGTTTTGTCAAAATCAAGCAGCACGGCGCCCCCTCGCAGCGCCGGGCGGTTGTAATGCTCAAACTCACCCTCAGTGACGTGACCCAGGCGGTCGAGGTGACCCTGACCGACCGGAGCAACTTCAAATACAAGATCCTCATCGGGGTCAATTTCCTGCATGATCACTTCATCGTCGATGTCAGCCGAAAATATATCAAAGAGCTGGTGGAAACACCGTGATATCGTCACGTTTTCAGGTATTGATGATCGCCATGCTGCTGGCGATGGCGGGGCTCTTCGTCTCCTGGTACAAGGTGGTGTACCTGGGTGTTCCTGTTACGCCCCATGACAAGCGATCCGTCTTTACGGTCACGGCGGAGGTGGACCTGGAAGGTACCGGCAGTGCCGCGTCGGTCTCGCTGCGCCTCCCGTCGCAGCAGCCGGGCATGAAGATCCTTGAGCGGGAGGGGGAGGCCGGCGAGTTCGGCATGACGACCGCCTCCATGCAGGACGGAGAACTGCTGCACTGGACGAAACGGCAGTTTGACGACAAGAGCAAGCTTTTTTATAAGGTAAGGGTCACGCCCGAGCCGCTCTACGAGCCCCAGGAACGCAAGGATATGTGGGACACGACCCCCGCATACGACGACACGCAGTTCTGGGATGCATCGGAACAAGCCGCGGCGGCGGGGATCCTCAACTTCGCCCGGGAGCATTCGGCCGATGGGATCTCCCTGGCGGCACAGCTAATCGATATGTTCAACACCGAAATGCCGACCGATGCGGTCAAAGAGCTCCTGGCGAAGAAGAACGAGACGACAGCTTCTCTGGTCATGGCACTGCTGGCACGGGAAAAGGTTCCCTTCCGCAAGGTGCGCGGCATTATGCTCGAGGACGGGCAGAAAAAACGGCGGGCCGTGACCCTGCTGGAGGTCAAAGGGACGGACGAGACGGGCTATTTCAGCTTCAAGTCGGGGCAGATCACGCTGCCGGAGAACTTCTTCGTCTGGTCGCTCGGCAACCGGGCAATGATGACGACCAAGGGGATTGCCAAAGCGCGGCTGCGCTTCTCGGTCAGCGAGGCGAAAGTGGCGGCCTCGATGCTCAGCAAGCGCGAAATGCTGCGGCAGGGGAACGATTTTCTGAACTTCTCGCTCTACACCCTGCCGAGCTCACAGCAAAACGCCTTCAAGCAGTTGCTGCTGATCCCGATCGGCGCGCTGGTGGTCGTCATCTTCCGTATCCTGATCGGGATCCGCACCATGGGGACCTTCATGCCCGTCCTGTTTGCCCTCGCCTTCATCCAGACGACGCTGCTCAGCGGCCTGGCGATGTTCTTCGTCATCGTCGCGAGCGGCCTGATCGTACGCAGCTACCTCTCCCGGCTCCAGCTGCTGCTGGTGGCGAGGATATCCGCCGTCATCATCGTCGTGATCAGCATCATGTCGATCATGAGTATCATCAGTTTCAAACTCGGTATCGACGAAGTGCTCAAGATCACCTTCTTCCCGATGATCATCCTCTCCTGGACGATCGAGCGGATGTCGATCCTCTGGGAGGAGAGCGGGGCGCGGGAAGCGCTGACCCAGGTCGGCGGTTCACTGATCGTAGCGATCGCCGCCTCTTTTGCGATGGATAACGACTTTGTGCGCCACCTGACATTCACCTTCCCCGAACTGCAGCTGCTCGTCCTGGCCATGGTCATCCTGATCGGCCGCTACACCGGCTACCGTCTTTCCGAACTGGTGCGTTTCGCACCGATGGCCGGGCGATGAAACTGGTGACCTTCGGTGCGCTGCGGCGCAAAGGCATCATCGGGATGAACTACCGCAATATCGAACTGATCGGCCGCTATAATCCCCGCAAACTCTACCCGATGGTCGATAACAAGCTGATGACAAAAGAGCTGGCCACCGCTTCGGGGGTACCGGTGACGGAACTGTATGCGACCATTGAACGCCAGTCCCAGCTGCGCGACCTTCATAACATCCTCGCCCCCTATGAGAGCTTTGTCGTCAAACCCGATTACGGCAGCGGCGGGAAGGGGATCGTCGTCATCACCCACCGCGAAGGCGATACCTTTATCAAAGCCAGTGGCGATGCGCTCTCACTGTCGGACCTGCGCAAACACTTCTCCAATGTCCTCAGCGGCCTTTACTCGCTGGGCGGCCGGTACGATACGGCGATCATCGAAAAAGTCGTCGCCTTCGACCCGATGTTTGCCAATTACAGTTTCGAAGGGGTGCCGGACATCCGCATCATCGTCTACCGGGGCTACCCGGTGATGGCGATGATGCGCTGTCCGACCAAGGAGAGCGACGGGAAAGCGAACCTGCACCAGGGGGCCGTCGGCGTCGGATTGAGCCTGAAAGACGGTTCGGCGCTTTCGGCGGTTATCCACGACCGCCCCGTCACGCATCACCCCGATACCCATCACGATTTCGCCCACCTTCAGGTCCCCCAGTGGGAAGCGGTGCTGTCGATGGCGTCATCGTGCTATGAGATGACGGGCCTGGGCTACCTGGGGGCCGACATCGTTTTTGACAAGAACGACGGTGCGCTGCTGTTGGAACTCAATGCCCGGCCGGGCCTGGCGATCCAGATCGCCAACGGCATGGGGCTTCGGGGGCGGCTGGAGACGGTGGACCGTCAAAAACAGACGCGGGATGCCCATGAGCGCGTGCTTTACAGCATGAACTATCTCGAATAACGTCCGGGGGAGACAATGCAAACGTACGGCCTGACACCGAAGCAGCAGGATGAAGCGCTTCGCATCCACGCGGAGAACCTGGCGCTCGCACCTTACCAGGCGGAACTGATCAAGCTTCAGCAGCATATCGAACGTAACCGGTTGAAGATGATGGTGCTTTTCGAGGGGCGTGACGCCGCGGGCAAAGGGACGACAATCGGCAGCGTCAGCCGTTTCATGAATCCGAAGCACTACCGCATCGTCGCCCTGGGTAAACCGACGGAGGAGGAGCGATCGCAGTGGTATTTCCAGCGCTACATCAAACACTTCCCCCATTTCGGGGAACTGGTCCTCTTTGACCGCAGCTGGTACAACCGGGCGATGGTCGAGCCGGTCTTCGGGTTCTGCACCCCGCGCGAACATGCGCTTTTCCTCAAGCACGTCGTGCCGTTCGAACAGGCGCTGACGGAGGAGGGGACGCTCCTCGTCAAACTCTATTTCAGCGTTAGTAAGCAGAAGCAGGCCCTGCGTTTCGAACAGCGCCGGAGTGATCCGCTGCGCCGCTGGAAACTCAGCGAGATCGACATGCAGGCGCAGAGCATGTGGGAGCAGTTCACGCAGATGAAGTACCAGATGCTGACCGTGACCGATCACGCGGCGGCTCCCTGGCACGTCATCCGATCCAGCGACAAGCACAAGGCGCGGCTCGAGACGATGAAGCTCCTGCTGCGGCAGGTCGATTATGAAGGGCGTGACGACAGCCTTATTCTCACACCGGACCCGAAGGTCTGCTTCTCCGGACGGCAGGAGTTGAACCTGATGGACCAGCACGGAAAAGGACTGACATCATGAGCGGCACGGCGTTCAGCGAATTCCTCGACACCCTGAAGTACCTTGTCCGCCGCCCCTCCGTCGTCGGGGCGGAGCACCCCTTCTTTCTGACGCTTAAACGCGAACTCGATGAACTCGGGATTGAAACGACCCTTTATGAAGGGGTGCTTTTTGCGCAGGGCAAGCGGCCCGAAGCGGGAGCGCTGTCGGCGCACATCGACCGCCACGGTCTGATCTGTACGGGTCCGAACGAGTTCCAGTACGCGGCGTTCCTGACCCAGAACCGCGCGGACCTGATCGGCAATTCGGTGGCGGAACAGACGATGAATACGATCTCGGAGCGTTTTGCGGGGCAGGCGGTCCAGGCCTATCAGCCCTGGTCGGGTACATACATCGGGCTGGGCAATATCGAGAAGGCCTACATCTGCCCGAGGCGTAACAACCTGATCTTTGAGGTCAGGGGGCTGGAGTACCTGCTGCCGGGGACGCCGGTCGCCTATGTCGATTCGCTCCGGATGAACGACGGCATGCTCTCTGCCCAGCTTGACAACGTTATCAGCGCGGCGCTGATCCTGCACCTCTACCGCTGTGGGTACGAAGGTACAGCCTTTTTTACGGCACAGGAGGAGGCGGGCAAAAGCTGGCGTTTCGTGCTGGAGTGGTACCGCCGTTTCGACGGGGAGACCGACCGGCTCCTGGTCCTGGATACCAGTCCTTTCCCTGACCGCGAAACGGCCGATGCGCAGGACCTTGTGCTGCGCTACCGGGATGCGAACGCTTCTTTCAACAAGGCGTTTACGGAGGAGATCGCCGCGCGTTGCGAACGTCTCGGCATCCGCTATGGTTTCAAAGACCGCTATATCGAGGCGCAAAACGCCAAGCTGATGGCGTCGGGAGGAACGGCGGCGTCGCTGGGGAGTACGGAGATGGGGCGGCTGGCCGCGGAGGGGACGCTCCAGGGGACGACCCTGCAGCTGCCGACGACCGGGTATCATACCGTCTCGGAGACGGTCCGGACAGAATCCGTCAAGAAGATGCTAGCGCTGCTTACCGACCTCTATTTGTGAGCATCTAAGAAAGAAAAAGCGTCAAGGGCACCTGCCGCAATGGCCTGGCTATATCAGCGGCGGGTCCTGCAACAGGGAAGGCATCGCTTCGCCGACGGCGCTTTCGTCCAGGGCTTCCAGGGCCTCCAGGTGGGAAATGGAGTGGGCCTTTTCCTTGGTGGCGATATGGAAGATTGCATCCCCTTCGTAGACCAGCGGCGTCTCCAGCCGTCCGATGATGATCCCGTCAAATTCGGCATACACCTCGATCACCTCCTGCTGCAGCGGCACGTCGATCTGCGCGAGCAGTTCACCCTCTTTGACGAAACTTCCCGGACCTTTGAAACTGCGCATCAGCCCGCTTTGGGGCGATCGGAGCCATTTGCTGCTGTTGACGGTGACGGTCGGCAGCTTTTTGGGGGTATAGGTGGTTTTCGGCAGCATACCCAGATGGCGCATGACGTGGACGATCCCCTTCAGCCCGGTGCGGATGGAGAGCTCGTCGTAGCGCAGCGCCTCACCCCCTTCGTAGAGCAGAATAGGCACACCCTTTTCCACGGCTGCTTCACGCAGCGAACCGTCGCGCAGCGCGGAGTGCATCAGGACAGGCGCACGGAACGCCTCGGCCATTGCCAGCGTCGTCTCATCTTCAAGGTTGGCCCGCACCTGCGGGAAGTTCGAGCGGTGGACGGCGCCGGTATGCAGGTCGATTCCCGCGTCGGATTTGTCGACGATCTCGTCCATGAAGATCTTAGCGACCCTGGAGGCGAGACTCCCTTTCTGCATGCCGGGGAAGGAGCGGTTGAGATCGCGTCGGTCGGGGAGATAGCGCGAATGCTGGATCAGACCGTAGGGGTTGACGACGGGGACGGCCACGATGGTGCCGCGGAGTTTGGCGAGCTGGGGGAGCTGCAGCAGGCGGCGGATGATCTCGATACCGTTGAGTTCATCCCCGTGCACGGTTGCACTGACAAACAGGGTCGGACCCTTGCGCTTTCCCCGTACGACCTCGACCGGCATATCGATCCGTTTTTCGGAGTAGAGGGCGGGCAGGGGAATGGGAATGACTTTGCGCTCCCCCCTGGCGACGGTAATACCTGCTATCTCGAACATGGCGTCATCCCCTTTACATTGGTGAAAGCCTCGGCTTTTTGGCGCGGGGCTTGCTGCTGGCCTTTTCAAGGTGCTGGATAATGAGACCGGCGATGTCTTTGCCGGAGGCGCTTTCGATGCCCTTGAGCCCGGGGGAGGAGTTGACTTCCATGATGAGCGGGCCGCGTTTGGAACGGAGCATATCGACGCCGCAGACCTGCAGCCCCATCGCTTTGGCGGCGGCAACGGCGGCCGCGCGTTCGTCGGGGGTGATCTTGATCACTTTGGCGCTGCCGCCGCGGTGCAGGTTGGAGCGGAACTCCCCCTCGGGCCCCTGGCGTTTCATCGCGGCAACGACCCTGTCGCCGATGACAAGGCAGCGGATGTCCGCGCCGCCCGCCTCCTTGATGAACTCCTGGACCATGATGTTGGCGTTGAGTCCCATGAAGGCCTGGATGACGCTCTCGGCGGCCTTTTTCGTTTCGGCCAGGACGACGCCGATTCCCTGGGTCCCTTCGAGGAGTTTGATCACGACCGGCGCACCTCCGACCATATTGAGCACATCTTCGATGTCGTCGGGATTGCGGGCGAAGCCGGTGACGGGCATGCCGACCCCTTTGCGCGCCAGCAGCTGCATGGAGCGCAGTTTGTCGCGGGCACGGCTGATGGCGATGGAGTCGTTCAGCGGGTGCAGTCCCATCACCTCGAACTGGCGCAGTACCGCCGTCCCGTAGAAGGTGATCGAGGCGCCGATGCGGGGGATGACGGCGTCAAACCCCAAGAGGTCTTCACCCTTGTAGTGCATCGATGGGCGGTCGGAGGTGATGTTCATATAGCAGCGCAGGGTGTCGATGACCTCGACCTCGTGTCCGCGCTCCTGGGCCGCTTCGACAAGACGGCGGGTCGAGTAGAGGTTTCTGTTGCGTGATAGAATGGCAATTTTCATTCGGCGGGCTCCCCGGTAAGATAAGAGGCATCGGGATCGACTACGAAACGTTTTTCCATGGCGCGGCGGCCAAGCAGCATTCGGAACACCATCGTGTCGCGGTTGGTGAGGGTGATCTCGGCGTCAAAGGTCTCATTTCCGATACGGATCGGCGTCAGGATGACGTAGCGCTCCTCCCGGTGACCGCCCGAATCGCTGACGGTGCGCACATCAAAGAGTTCGGCAACGCACTCGACGACCGTCTCCGTGTCGTTTTGATTCGGGTGCAGTCCGAACCGCACCATCTTTTTGCCTTCACGCTCGAAGGCTTCGACGTAAAAGGCATGGAGGGCGGACGTTTTGGCCCCGGTGTCGATTTTACAGTTGACGGCGTCGACGCCCAGTGCCGGGAGTCCAACCTGTTCACGCCAGCCGATAACCTGTTTATCCTGCTTCATTTGGTTTGCTCTTGTATCAAAGTTTAATCCTACCATTATAGGTCATGATTGATTAAGAAGAGGCCCCTTGGGCAAGGCGTTGCGCAGGGACTTCGTAAAGCTCTTGACCAGGTGCAGGGCATTGACGGTGATCGTCGTCATTTCCGAAGGGATCGCAGGGTTTTTGGCGATGGCTTCGATCACCTCCATGCTGTTTTTGTAGGAGTTGGCCACCCGCCTGTAGGTCTCCTCCAGCACTTCGCGTTCCGCTTCGGCGCCCTGGGCGACGGCGTGATAGGCCAGGACGCTTTTGAGGATCTGATAGCGGAGGTCTTTGTAGAAGGACTGCTCCTCGGGCGAAGCGGCATCGTAGAGGCGTTCAATGTCGTAGAGCATATCTTTGATCGCCTTGGCGGCGGTGGCCAGGTAGGCGATGGTACGCTGCAGTGCCAGGAGCTGCACCTGCTGCTCCTGTTGGGGGCAGTTCGGGGCGAGCAGGATGATGTAGCGGTAGATCTCCCCCTCATGCCGGCGGATATTCGAGTAGAGCCGGTCAAAAGCGATGTCGAAGTGCTTGGGCGGGGCTTCCAGAAGCTTGTCGACGGAAAGTCCCGCTTCAAACGCTTTGGGCGGCGAGATGTCGATGGCGAGCAGGGCGAACTCCTCGACCCGCTGGGACAGGGTCGCCACTTCGTTTTCCAGGGCGTCTATCGCCATGTCCGGGACCGTGACCGCCACCTTGTGAATCCACTTGGTCACCTGCAGCGGTTCTTTTTTGAACGTCCGCATCAAGAGACGTTCAAGCAGAGGGATAAAAGGGTACCAGAGCAGGACGCCCAGCAGATTGAACAGCGTGTGGAATAGCGCGATCTTGACGACGCCGTCCGCGCCGGCGGCGAAGCGGTCGATCCCCCAGATCAGTGCGCCCATCAGCAGCAGTGCCGCCGCCGCCGTCGAAATATTGAAGAGGACATGGGCCAGCGCCGTTCTTTTCTTGTCGGATGTGCCGCCGAGGGCGCCGAGAATGGCGGTGACCGTTGTCCCGAGGTTGGCACCGATGACGAAAGCTGCCGCAGTAGGAAAAGCGATAATGCCGGTATAAAGGGCGCTCTGGGCGATGGCGATGGCGGCGGAGCTGGACTGGATCAGGGCGGTAAGGGCGAAGCCGATCAGCACGAACCAGTAGGGGTGCCAGGTCTGAAATGCCGTCAGGTCAAAGGTCTCCGCAAAGCCGCCGAAGCTCCCTTTCATCCCTTCAAGGCCCAGAAAAAGCAGCCCGAAGCCGACCATGACGCCGAAATGTTTTTTCCAGCGGCTGTCCGAGGAGACGAGCACGCTGCCAAGCCCCCCGATGCCGATCAGCAGGTACGAGAGCAGACGGATGTCGAGTTTGAACCCCACCAGGGCCACGATCCATGCCGTGACGGTGGTGCCGAGATTCGCGCCGAAAACGACGGCGATCGCCCCACCGAGGCTCATCAGCTGTGCCCCGACGAGCGACAGCGCCATCAGGGTGACGACGGAGGAGCTCTGAAAGATGGCCGTCGCGCCCAGCCCCGTCATCAGGCTGCGCAGAGGCGTACCGGTCGCGCGCTGGACGATGCTTCTGAAGGCATGGCCGGCGGACTGGCGGATCTGACTCTCCAGGAAGAGCATCCCGAAGAGAAAAAGCCCGAGTCCGGAGAACGCTTCCACCCAGAGGATGAATGACGGCATGCCGCTCCTTTCTGCACGATTTAAGACAGTATAGCAAGATTACGGTCCGGCGACAATCGGCCTGTTTTCGGGGGCTGCTTAAACGGAAATAGGTTACTATTTTAAGTGAATTTATTGACGAGGTAGAAGAATGGCTACTGTATTGATTATCGGTGCGGGCGGCGTCGGCCGCGTGGTGACGCACAAGTGCGTTATGAACAGCGAAACGTTTACAAAGATTGTCCTGGCGAGCCGCAGACTTGAGAGCTGCAAGGCGATTGCGGACGAACTCCCGGACGGTGCCGTCGCGATTGAGCAGGTCAATGCGGACAGCGTCGAAGAGACGGCTGCCCTCATCAAAAAGGTCAAGGCCGACATCGTCATCAACGTGGCGCTTCCCTATCAGGACCTCTCTATCATGGATGCCTGTACCCTGACGGGCGTCGACTACCTGGATACGGCGAACTACGAGCATCCGGACGAAGCGAAGTTCGAGTACAAGGAGCAGTGGGCCCGCGACGCGGCATTCAAACAGGCGGGGATCATGGGTCTGCTGGGCAGCGGCTTCGACCCGGGTGCGACCAACGTCTTCTGCGCCTACGCCCAGAAACACTACTTCGACGAGATCCACACCATCGACATCCTTGACTGCAATGCCGGCGATCACGGCTACCCTTTTGCGACGAACTTCAACCCGGAGATCAACCTCCGCGAAGTGAGCGCGAAGGGGCGCTACTGGGAAGAGGGCGAGTGGATCGAGACGGATCCGATGCAGATCCATATGAGCTGGGACTACCCGGAAATCGGGCCAAAAGAGAGCTATCTGCTCTACCATGAAGAGATGGAGTCGCTTGTCAAGCACATCAAGGGGCTTAAGCGCATCCGCTTCTTTATGACCTTCGGCGAGAGCTACCTGACCCACATGAAGTGTCTGGAGAACGTCGGGATGCTGGGAATAGAACCGGTGGAGCACCAGGGGCAGAAGATCGTCCCGATCGAGTTCCTCCGTACCCTGCTGCCCGATCCCGCGTCCCTGGGGCCGCGTACCAAGGGCAAGACGAACATCGGCATCGTCGCCGAAGGGCTCAAAGACGGCAAGAAACGCAAAGTCTACATCTACCAGGTGAAAGATCACGAGGCGTGCTATGCCGAGGTTAAATCACAGGGCGTTTCCTATACGACGGGCGTCCCTGCGATGATCGGCGCGAAACTGATGCTGGAGAAAAAGTGGTATGAGAAGGGGGTCTGGAATATGGAACAGTTCGACCCCGACCCGTTTATGGACGAAATGAACGCGCAGGGCTTACCGTGGAAAGTCCAGGAGCTGGACGCGTAAGGTTCGTCTCCGGCTCCTCCTCGCAGGGGACCGGTTCCCTCTCCTCTCCCTCCACTTTGACTTCATTGAGCGCGCACATCTGCTGTTCAGAGGCTTTTTTCTTCTCGGCTTCCTCCATTTTCTGCGCCACATACTCCGGAACGATATCGACCAGCGCGATCGGCGCGTAGGAGGGCGTATCGTAGGTGTAGAGCTTGTTGGCTTTCATGACGTAATAGAGGCGGGCGACATATTCGTCGCGCAGCTCCGAGTAGCGGCGCAGGTGGCGCAGCAGCTCGAAGGGGTTGTCGGTTTGGTAGCGTGCGCGCCGGAAGCCGCTGTAGGCGTATCCTTTGCCGATCATCTTGAAATAGCCGCGGATCGCGTCGTTGAGGGTGGCGAACTTCTTCACATAGATCGTCTTGGTGCCGCGCTGCTCCGAGGCGGCGATCCTGGGCTCATGCTTGTTATACGACCAGATCCCGAAAACGTTATTGGCCACCTTGAAGAAACGCGAGCTTCCCCATCCGGTCTCCAGCGCTGCCTGTGCGATAACGAGGCTGACCGGGTGCGTATGCATACTGCGCAGCAGACAGGGGTATCCGGCAACGTTGTAGCGCTGCATCTGCTCCTGGAGCCACGCCTCTTCCGCAGTCGTGCGCCCGGGTTTGTTTATCAGCATTTTCGCCCGGGCGTATTCGGCATCGAGTTCGGCTTTGACCGCCTGCACCGCGGGGAGGATCTGGCGGATAAACCGGTCTTTTCTCTCGCGGGCACTCAGCGTAGGCTCCGGGTACAGCACGGGGTTGGCCGTGACCGTTTCGGTCCCGTTCGGGGCCTCGACAGGTTCATTTTCGGCGGGGGAAGAGGTTATAATATCGTAGAGTGTATAGAGGGTGAAAGCAAGCGCGATGGCCGCGACACCCAGTATGAATTTTTGCATGGACGGGATTATATCGAAAAGTAACACGATGAAAAAGTATTATGACGTTGAAACACCGGTTTATATTTGTGAAGAGGTGCGTCTCGCAGCGAACCTCGCGCTGCTCGATCGCGTCCAGCGCGAGAGCGGCGCGAAGATCATCCTGGCGCTCAAAGGCTTTGCGATGTGGTCGACCTTCGACCTTGTCGGACGTTACCTGCAGGGGTGCACCGCCAGCGGCCTGCACGAAGCAAAGCTGGCGCGGGAGAAGATGAACAAAGAGGTGCATACCTACTCCCCCGCCTATAAAGAGCGGGATATCGATGAGATCGCGGCGATCTCCGACCATATCGTCTTCAACTCCCCGGACCAGCTGGCGCGTTTCTATGATCGTGTCAAAAGCGTCAACCCGGGCATTTCCGTCTCCCTGCGCGTCAACCCGGAATACTCCTCGTCGCCGGTCGACCTCTACAACCCCTGTGGGCTTTACAGCCGTCTGGGAACGACGGCGGCCAACTTTGACGCGGCACAGCTTCCAAAACTCGACGGGCTGAATTTCCATGCGTTGTGTGAACAGAACGTCGATGCCCTTGAAGGGGTCCTCGAAGCCTTCGAAGCGAAGTTCGGCACTTATATCGACGGGCTCGAGTACATCAATTTCGGCGGGGGGCACCACATCACGCGGGCTGATTACGACGTCGAGCGCCTGATCGAGGTGATACGCGCTTTCCGCGAGCGCCACAACGGGATCACGGTCTACCTGGAACCGGGCGAAGCGGTCGGGTGGCAGACCGGACCGCTGGTCGCGACGGTGCTCGATATCGTGCATAACGGGATGGACATCGCCATCCTCGACATCTCCGCCGAGGCGCATATGCCCGACACCCTGGCCATGCCGTACCGCGCCGAGGTGCGCGATGCTGCCGAGACCGGGGAAAAACCTTATACCTACCGTCTCGGCGGCAATACCTGCCTGGCGGGGGACATCATGGGGGACTACGCCTTCGATGCGCCGCTGCAAGTAGGGGACCAGATCGTTTTCGAGGATCAGATCCACTACACCTTCGTCAAAAACACGACCTTCAACGGCGTGCAGCTTCCTTCACTGGCCATCCTGCGGCAAAACGGCCAGATGGAGATCGTCAAGCAGTTCGGCTACGAAACCTACCGCGACCGTCTCTCCTGACCAACGTTTTCCCTGAAGGAGATCATAGCCTGTTGATGTAGGGTTCGACCTCTTTTTGCAGCATCGCTTCGAGTTCCTCCGCATTCCGGTCCAGTGTCTCGCGGTAGATCCCGGGCGCGATGCGTATGAACACTGCGACGATGGCAGGGTCGAAGTGGGTCCCGGAATGGTTTTTGATGTAGTCGAGGGAGGCCTCGAGCGTCATGGGTGCTTTATAGGGGCGGCGTGAGCTCAGGGCGTCAAAGACGTCGGCGACGCTGAAGATGCGCGCTTCCAGGGGGATCGCCTCCCCGCGCAGGCCGTGGGGATACCCGCTGCCGTCATACTTCTCATGGTGGCCGGCGATCACGCTCCCGGCGTTGGAAAGCCAGGTGACATGACTGACGATTTCCAACCCTTTCTCGACATGGCTTTTCATCAGCTCGAACTCATCGGCGGTCAATTTGTCCGGTTTTAGCAAAATAGCGTCCGGGATGCCGATTTTGCCGATGTCATGGAGATAGGCGCCGAGGATGATATTGGCAATGTGCTTTTGACTGCAACACTGTAGCGCCTCGGCAAGCCTCAACGTATAGAGCGTGACTCGGAAACTATGGCTTGACGTGCCGCTGTCACGCTGGGCAACGGCGCTGCCGAGCGCGGAAACGGTCCCGAAATAGCTGCGGATCAACTCACTGTTTTTGAGACGAAGCTGCCGATAGTAGAAGAGGATCATCGGAAAGAGGGCGAGGGCGAAAACCGCACCGGTCGCGAGCACAAGCCAGAGCGCGTTGGCATAATGTTCACGCATGCGCCGGATGATGCCCTCGTCGACGGGGAGTACGCCGCGGAAAGCCCTGACGACATGCCGCCCGAAAGGATTCTTGATCTGGGCCGGTCCGGTGGCGAAAACAAGGTAGGGGGAGCGGTCATGATCGATCAACGTGAAATTCTCCTCTTCACCGGCCGGCAGAGCCGGCAACGGTGTCTTGTCCTTAAGCGAAGCCCAATTGCCGGAGGCGAAGGTGTGCAGCAGACGCCCCTTCCCGTCATAGGCTTCAAGATAGGGGATCTGCATGCTCTGCAGCACTTCACGCATCTCTTCACTGACCGGTTCGGATTCATCCATCGCCAGATGTGCACGTACCTGCGTCATAACGTCCGCAAAGCGCTGACTGACATAATCTTCCATCCGCGAATGGTGCTGTTGGTACACCGTGGCAAACATGATGCCGATGACAATGAGGTAGGCAATAATTATGCGTAGCGTAAACGAGAGGAGCATGGTGGGCGTCTCCGGTACATTGTATCACCCTCTATTGTAACGCATTAGGGTGCCGGATCCCAATGCCCGGGATCACCGGGGCACGGCCTAGGGGAGGGCGACGACGTAGACCTGCCCCTTACGGTAGACGTAGACACGATTGAGCTGCCCTCTGGCGTTTTTGCGCGCTTTGACAAGGGAAGCCATGTCGGTCACAGGGGTATTCTCCAGCTGGACGATGATGTCTCCGGGCCGGACACCCTGCATCGCCGCATCGCTCTCGGCATCCACTTCGGTGACAAGGACCCCCTCGACGTCATCGGGTATCCGCAGGCGGTAACGCTGCTGTGCGTCGATGTTCTGCAGACTGACCCCTTTAAAGACGGCGTCGGCGTCGCTCGTGTCGTGTTCGCCCAGGTCGGTCAGATGGACATAGACGCTGTCGGTGCCCCCGTCGCGTTCATAGGTGATCTTGACGCGGCTTCCGGGACGGTACATTCCGACCCTGTTCTTCAGGTCGGCGGCATTGCGGATCGGCTGGCCGTCGACGGCGATAATGAGGTCTCCCCGTTTCAGCCCCGCCTTTGCCGCCGGCGAATCGACAACGATATCGTTGAGTAGGGCGCCTTGTTCATGTTTGTACAGCGACTGAAGCTCTTTGGTCATGTTGCCGATGCTGACGCCGAGATAGCCCCGCGTAACGCTGCCGTCCTCGATCAGTTTTTTGGCGATGCTTTTGACCATATCGACCTCGATGGCAAAGCCGATCCCGTTGTTGCCGCCGCTGCGGGTGATGATGGCGGAGTTGATACCGATCAGCGCCCCGCGGCTGTCGACGAGGGCACCGCCGGAGTTCCCGGGGTTGATGGAGGCATCGGTCTGGATGAAGTTCTCGTACTCGTTGATCCCGATGCCGCTTTTATGCTGGGCCGAAACGATCCCCTGCGAGACGCTGAGACCGACGCCGAAGGGGTTGCCGATCGCAAAGACGATATCCCCGATCTGTAGCTCGGCGGAGCTGCCCATCCGGATCGGCGTCAGCCCCTCCGCGTCGATCCGGATGACGGCGATGTCCGATTTGGGGTCGCTGCCGACAAGCTTGGCACGGTACTCCTTTTGGGAATCCGGCAGTTTGACCATGATGGTGTCGGCATCTTCGACGACGTGGTTGTTGGTGACGATGTAGCCGTCTGCCGTGACGATGACACCGGAACCGAGGCTCTGACGGTGGGGGTTGGGATTGTACCGCCGGCCGAAGAACTGTTCAAAGAAAGGGTGCATCTGTTCCATGTACTTCTGCGAGCGTGTCTGTTTCGATGAGATGTAGACGATGGAGGCTTTCGCCCGCTCGACGGCAGGACTGAATGAGAGCACCTCATTGGGACCGTTGGGCATCACCCGCTTGGTCACCGGGGGCATCTCGTCAAAGGTGACGGCCGCGGCCTGGAGGGTCAGCACGGCGGAAAGAATGGAACTGAGTAGTAGGTATCTTCTGGGCATCGATCATCCTTTGAAAAGTGGAATAACCCAGTATAGAACGCGCTATTTAATCGTGTGTAAACAGTTGCTACTCGTAGCGGAACAGGTCGGAGTCGCTGTAGGTGGAGTCTTCCGAGATATAGGCGTCGGGGTGGGCGTCAAGAATTTTTTTCGCCTCGTCCGTGCTGGTACATTTTCCCAGAAGCTCCTCGTACTCGAAGGGGCCGCTGGCCAGATTGATGCGCTTACGCTGTTTGATAATGTAGATATGCTGCTTGACTTTTTCCGTTCCCATCAGTCAACCCTAAAATAGTTTGGTATAGATAGATTCTAGTGTGAAAATGTCAATTTAATATCACAAATAATTATAAAATAAATGAAAGTTTTTTAGAGGAGTCTCAGGGCGGTATCGACGGCATTGCGGTAACTGTTGAGGCGTGCTTTGCCGCGGTAGGCGATATCGAACGCGGTACCGTGGTCGACGGAGGTGCGGACAATGGGAAGGTTCAGCGAGATGTTGACGCTTTCGTCGAAATAGAGGGCCTTGAGGGGCGCGAGCCCCTGGTCGTGGTACATGGCCACGATATGACGGTGCACGGAGCGGAAAGTCGGGGTAAAGGCGGCATCGGGAACGACAGGCCCGAAAAAGGGACGTCCGTCGCATTTAAACCCTTTTGTGGCGATCGTGTCATTGGCCAGGGCGATGGCCGCTTCGATCTCCCGCTCCTCATCCCCGAGTACGCCGTTGTCCCCGGCATGGGGATTGAGCCCCAGCACGGCCATATCATCGAAGCCGGTGGCCCGGTAGAGGTCGACGAGAAAACGCGCAAGGGCGTTGCGCTCGATCTTCGCCGGTACCTCTTTGAGCGGAACGTGTTCGGTAAAGAGCGCGACGTAGAGCTGGTTGCACCCCAGCATCATGATCGCTTCCTGCTCGAAATGATCACGGAGCAGATCGGTATGACCTTTGTAGGTGATGCCCGCCTGCATCCACGCCTCTTTGTGGATCGGAAGGGTGACGATGGCATCCGTTTCGCCCGCTTCGGTCAGCGCGATCGCCTTGACAAAGGAGGCGTGGCTGTAGCGCCCGGCATCGGCGGTGACGCATCCGGGCTTGATGGCGACGGGGAGCCCAAGGGGGACCATGTTGAAATCATCGGGCAGCTGCATGCCCAGCAGGGATGCCGCCTCCGCCATGACCTCCGGGTCGACGCAGTAATAGGGGTGGCAGACGTCGGCGATCTGCGGATGGGTCCGCAGGGCGATCTCCGGGCCGACCCCGTTCGGATCACCGATGCTGACGGCGAGGCGCGGCAGGCTCATCGGACGAGCAGCGCTTTCATATCGCGCACTGCGGCAGCAAGCCCTGAGAAGACAGAGCGTGCAATAATGCTCTGGCCGATATTGAGCTCCGTGATCTCTGCAATGGCCCTGATGGCCTGCACGTTGTGGTAGTTCAGCCCATGGCCCGCGGCGACTTCGAGGCCGATGGAGTGGGCGTGTTCCGCGCTCTGGCGCAGGGCGTCGACAGCGGCTTCGAGGCGGCGCTGCAGGTCGTCGCGCGGCAGTTCGAGGTCGGGCATGCTGTGGCGGGTATAGGGGAGGGCGGAGTGGAGCATCGCATAGATATTCGCGTAGGTTCCCGTGTGGAGTTCCACCATCTCCGCTTCCAGGGCCTTGGACTGCTCCATAATGTGTGCTGAGGGGTCGACGAAGAGCGATACGGGGATCCCGGCATCGTGAAGCTGGTCGATCGCGTCGGAGACGGCGGTGCTTTGGCCGATGACGTCAAGCCCGCCTTCGGTGGTCACCTCTTCGCGGTTTTCCGGTACGAGGGTGGCGCGGTGGGGACGGAGTTCACAGACGATATCGATGATCGACTGGTTGATGGAGCACTCCAGGTTGACCGGCAGCGGCGAGGAGGCGATGATCTTCTGGGCGTCTTCGTCGTGGATATGGCGGCGGTCTTCACGGAGGTGGATGGTGATCTGGTCCGCGCCGTTCTGGGCGCAGAGGGCAAGAGCCATCAGCGGGTCGGGATCATTGATGCGGCGCGCTTCGCGCAATACGGCGATGTGGTCGATATTGACGCCGAGCTGGATGGGACGGTGATCCTGGGGCATGAAACTCCTTCTCTCCTCTAGCGAATGGTCATGAAATTATATCCATATTAACAGATAAAATCGGTAAAAGGGAGCGGGCCGTTTTCGCGTGCTGGGCACAAAAGTTGTTACTGTTTTTAATAGTGATTATTTTTTAACCACTAAATTCCTTGACCTGTTTGATAAAAATGTTATACTGACACCCAGAAAGCATGTCACGAGGTTGTTTAACCTCACCACTGTCCACAATAGGCGGCTAGGGTTCCGGCGGGTTACCGTGTCTGGTCCGAGAGCTGTCGACCTCTTGAGTAGGGGTTACACGGAGGGATAAAAGCCCGGGAGGTTTCAACCTCTTGGCGTGTTTAATCCATTACCTACTCAGGAGATTTACATGAAATCTATTTTCAAATCTACCTCAAAACTCTTAGTTGCCGCTACGATGGTCATGGGCCTTGGTGCCTCTTCTCTGATGGCGGAAGTCAAAGATAAGTTTCAGGTCTCCTGGACGATCTATGTCGGATGGATGCCCTGGGATTACGCCCAGCAAAAAGGGATCATCGACAAGTGGGCCAAAAAATACGGCATCGAGATCGAGATGGTCCAGGTCAACGACTACATCGAATCAATCAACCAATATACTGCAGGAAAATTTGACGGCTGTCTGATGACAAACATGGATGCCCTCACGATTCCGGCTGCCGGCGGCGTCGACTCTACAGCGGTCATCATGGGTGACTACTCCAACGGGAACGACGGTATCCTCCTTAAAAACAAGAAAAAGCTTTCCGACATCAAAGGCCAGACGGTCAACCTCGTCGAACTCTCTGTCTCACACTACCTGCTGGCACGTGCGCTTGAAACGGTCGGCCTGAGCGAGAAAGACGTCAAGGTCCTCAACACCTCCGACGCCGATATGGTCGCGGCATGGGGTACGAAAGACGTCACGGCGATGACAACATGGAACCCGCAGCTCAGCGAGATCATGGCCAACAACAAAGATGCGAACCTTGTCTTCGACTCCAGCAAGACGCCGGGCGAGATTATCGATATGCTCGTCATCAACACGGAAACCCTCAAAGACAACCCGAAACTCGCCAAAGCGCTGACCGGTGCATGGTTTGAGACGATGGCACTGATGAAAAAGGGCGACGAAGCGGCACTGACTTTTATGGCGCAGGCTTCCGGTACGGACCTCGCGGGCTACAAGAGCCAGCTTGACTCCACGATGATGTTCTACGAGCCCTCTGACCTGCTGACGTTTACAACCAGCGACGCCATTCCGGCGACGATGAAAAAAGTCAGCGAATTCTCCTTTGACCACGGCATCCTCGGCGAAGGTGCTCCTGACGCCGAGTTCATTGGTATGGCGTTCCCGGGCGGCAAAACGTTCGGTGATCCGAAAAACATCAAGCTCCGCTTCGACGACACCTATGTCAAAATGGCTGCCGAAGGGAAACTGTAAGGTCCTCTCATGAAACGTTTAATGAACCTCAGACCGTCGAAACAGTCCCTCTTTTTCCTGGGGCTGCTGCCGTTTGTGTTGATCGTGCTCCTCTACCTGGGGGCGTCGGAAGTCCGCCTGGCGGAAAATCCGAACGACAAACTGCTGCCCTCCATGAGCAGCTTTGCCGAAGCGATCGACCGCATGGCGTTTGAACCGAGCAAGCGTACCGGCGAATACCTCTTCGTCGAAGATACGGTCGCCTCGCTCGAGCGCCTCGGCCTCGGTGTGCTCATCAGCGCAGTGCTCGCACTGCTGATGGGGATCCCGCTGGGGTTCATTCCCTTCGTTCGTGCGGGCCTTTCGCCCTTCGTCGCGGCCTTTTCCATGGTGCCGCCAATGGCTATTTTGCCCATCTTATTCATCATTTTCGGTATGGGTGAGCTGGCTAAAGTAGCACTGATCGTCATCGGGGTGACCCCGCTGATCGTCCGCGACCTGCAGCAGCGGGTCATGGAGATCCCGGCGGAGCAGCTGATCAAGGCGCAGACCCTGGGCGGATCGTCCTGGACGATCGTCCTGCGCGTCGTGCTGCCGCAGATCTTTCCGCGCCTGCTTGATGCGGTGCGCCTCACCATGGGGACGGCGTGGATCTTCCTGATCTCCGCCGAGGCAATTTCGGCCACGGAAGGGCTGGGGTACCGGATCTTCTTGGTACGCCGCTACCTGTCGATGGATGTGATCCTGCCGTATGTTGCCTGGATCACCTTCCTCGCCTTTTTGTTTGATTACCTGCTCAAGCGGTTCACTTACAAGGTGTTCCCGTGGTATGACGCAGGGAAGGAGCAGTCATGAGCCTCGTCACCGTTAAAAACCTCTGGAAAGAGTACGGCGACAACGTCGTGCTGGAAAACCTGAGCCTGAACATCGAGGCGGGCGAATTCTGTACGCTCGTCGGACCGTCGGGTTGCGGGAAAACAACCTTTCTGAAGATGCTGCTGGGGCAGGAGAACCCGACCCGCGGCACCTTTTTGCTTGACGGGAAGCCTTTCCCGGAAGAGCCGGGCGTCGACCGTGGGATCGTCTTCCAGCGCTATTCGGTCTTCTCGCACCTGAGTGTGTTGAAAAACGTCATGCTCGGGATCGAGTTTGAAAAGGCTCCGCTCTCAGGTCGCCTTTTCGGCCAGGCCCGCAGGGCGGCGGAAGCCGAAGCGATGGCGATGCTCGAAGCCGTCGGCCTCGGCGACGCGGCGCACAAGTACCCCAGCGAGCTCTCCGGGGGGATGCAGCAGCGTCTCTCTATTGCGCAATCCTTGGTGAAAAAGCCGAAGATCCTGCTGCTGGACGAACCCTTCGGGGCCCTCGACCCTGGGATCCGCGCCGATATGCACGCGCTGATCCTTGACCTCTGGGAAAAGAACAACCTCACCGTCGTCATGGTCACCCATGACCTCCACGAGGGGTTCTACCTGGGAACGCGGCTGCTGGTCTTCGACAAGGTCCGTCACGACCCGCACGCACCCAACGCCTACGGGGCGCGCATCACCTACGACATCCCCGTCGGGGATACGCGCGAATCCGTACTTGAAGAGATCGATAAAACCATCAAGGTTTGATCCAGACCGGGAAGAGCAGATCTTCCAGTGCCGCAGGACGACTTGCGGCATCATGACGCGCGGGACGGCCCGAAAACTTTGAAGGAGAAACAGTGATTACTGAACACAAAAACCTGAAACCAGAATCCATCATCCTCGACGAGGTGCTCCCGGGCGGTGCACGCTGGTCGAAGATCATTAAGCGCGGCGACAAGATCCGCATCACGACCAAGGACGGGCTGGGCACCCTCAGCGCGATGTTCTACAACGCCGACAACACCTCGGAGCGTTTCAACTCCGCCGACACGGTCAAACTTCAGCATAACGCCTACTTCTGCAAAGGGCGGGTCTTCTATTCCGAGCAGGGCCGCGTACTGCTTTCCATTACGGAAGATACGACTGACGGTCTCTTCGACGCCATCGGCGGCATCAGCAACCCGCGCATCGTCGCGAAAAACTTCGGCGAGGGCGATTTCGAACATATCCGCAACCGTTATTACAAAAGCGACCGGGAGAACTTCCTCGTCGAACTGGGCAAATACGGCATGGGAAAACGTGACATGCTTCAGGCGGTCAACTTCTTCAGACGGGTCGACGTCAAAGAGGGCAATAAGCTGGCGCTTTCCGACAAGCGGCCGCAGCCGCAGAGCTACATCGAACTGCGCGCGGAGATGAATGTCCTGCTGGTGCTCTCCAACACGCCGCATGTGATGGAAAAGGGAACGTACAACCCGAGCGACGTCCAGCTGACGCTGTTCAAAGCGGCCCCGGTCACCGAAGATGATTACTGCATGAACTTCAGTATCCAGTCCCAACGTGCGTTCAAGAACAACGCACGTTACTTTGCCTGAGGAGCGCGTGATGAAAAGAGATATCGAAACAGCCGTATACAACCACAAACTGCCGGCCGGCGTGCCATGGAGCTATGTCGTGAAAAAAGGCCAGACGCTGCGTATCGTCGACCTTGAAGGGTGCCAGGCCGTCGACACGCTCTTTTACAATGCCAATGATCACGAAGAGCGCTACTCGGCCAACGATACGATCCGCGAACAGGGGAGTATCTTCGTCACGACGGGCACACAGCTGATCTCCACCGACGACAACGTCATGATGACGATCACCGACGATACCTGCGGCAACCACGACACCCTGGGCGGGCACTGCAGCGCGGAGAGCAACACCGTACGCTACGGCCACGATACAAAGTACATGCACAGCTGCCGCGACAACTATCTGTTCGAGATCGGCGAGCGTGAGATGGACCCGCGGGACCTCACGAACAACATCAACTTCTTCATGAACGTGCCGATCGAGGAGAACGGTTTCCTGATCATCGTCGACGGTATCTCCAAGCCGGGCGACTATGTCGACATGAAAGCCGAGATGGACACGCTGGTGCTGATCTCGAACTGTCCGCAGCTCAACAACCCGTGCAACGCGTTCAACCCGTCGCCGATCCAGCTGGTCATCTGGGACGACTAAGACGATGAAAAAGGCGACACGGCTTCTGCGCTTCGAAGATGCATGGCTGCCGAACCTGGCGGCATGGGCCTATATGCTGGGGGCCTACGTGGGCGGATTCGCCGCCATCCTGGCCGACGCCTTGTGGCTGAATGCGGCGGGGGTACTCCTGCTGGCACACGGTATGGTCATCGCCGCCTATTTCATCCACGAGTGCGCCCACGATTCGCTCTTCAGGCTGCCGATCAACAACCACCGTTTCGGAGAGCTTCTGCTCTGGATCTGCGGCGCGTCGTACAGCGATTACGAGGCGATACGGATGAAGCATGTCCGCCACCACTTGGACCGTGCCGATATCGTTTCGTTCGATTTCCGCACCCGCCTGCCGCACTATCCGAAACTGCTCAAGACGATCCAGGTACTGGAGTGGTTCTACATTCCCGCCCTCGAGATCATGATGCACGCCCTGGTCGTCATTCTGCCGTTCATGAAGGAGAGCCGCCGCTATCTGCGCCGCCGCGTCGTCACGGTACTGGTACTGCGCATCGCTTTCTTTGCCGCACTGGCGTCGATTGCGCCGAAGGTGCTGCTGCTTTACCCGCTGGCGTACATGATCTTCCTGACGGTCATGCGTTTCATGGATGTGCACCAGCACACCTACGATGTGCATGAAACCCTGGATTTTTCGCGCGAAGCGCAAGTGAAACAGTATGACCGCGCCTTCGAATCGCGCAATACCTATTCGAACCTGATCTCTGAGAAATACCCGTGGCTGAACCTGCTGGTCCTCAATTTCGCGTACCACAACGTTCACCATGATCAGCAGATCCAGCCGTGGTACCGGCTGCCGGGACTGCACGCCAAGCTCTACGGCGAAGACAGGACGCAGGTCCTGGTGTTCTCCGACCTGGCGCGCAGTTACCACCGCTACCGTGTCGGCCGGGTCCTCAACGGAGACCCGGCCGACCTTGACGTCAAGCGCGACGGGGGCCGCACCTTTATCGGTGTGGACGGCGTCTCGTTCCTGACGGCGCACTGAAGGAGTCCAACATGACACAGGTAAAGAAGTTCTGGCCCATCCTGACGGGAACCCACCGTTACGAGAAGACGCTCTCAACCCGCAACCACGGCTCAGGGGTGATCATCGACGCCCCGATCCTCGCCTACCTGATCGAGACGTCCAACGGCCGCATCCTTTACGATGTGGGATGCGACTACACGAAGATCGCCGACCCGGTTCTACGCAAGCAGTTCTACGAGCATGAAGGCTTCCCCTTCGGTCCGCCGCAGATGACCGAGGAGCAGCGCCTGCCCAACCGCCTGGCGGAGCTGGGACTGCAGAAAGAGGATATCGACGTCGTCTTCTGCGGGCACTTGCATTTCGATCACGCCGGCGGGGTCTGCGAATTCTGCGGTGCGGAAGTGCACGTGCATGAAAAAGAGCTTGAGGCGGCGCGTGAACCGGCGGACGAAGCCTACTTCAAAGAGGACTTCGACTGTCCGGTGAACTGGCGCGTTTACAAGGGCGAATACGACCTCGTCCCCGGCGTCCGCGCCATCGAGACGCCGGGCCATACGGCCGGCCACATGTCAATGATGATCGAGCTGCCCAAGGGCTCCCCGATCCTCCTTGCCGGCGACGCGGCGGACCTGCGGGAGAACCTGGAGCGGGAGATCGCGCCGGGGCTCTGCTACCGCGACGACGAAACGCAGGCGCTGGAGAGCATCCGCAAGCTCAAACGGCTCGCCCTTGAAACGGGCGCGGATCTGTGGCCCAACCACGACATGGCCTTTTTCGAGAGCAAGAACCGCTTTCCGAAATTTTTCGAATAACGCCGGGAAGAGCGTTTCTTCCAGTGCCTCGGGACGGCCTGCGGCATTCAGACGACCGGGACGGCCCGAAAAGTACTATTTTTAAGGACCTGAAAATGTTTAGCAAAGTTTTGATCGCCAACCGCGGAGAGATCGCCTGCCGCGTCATCCGTACGCTCAAGAAGATGGGCATAGGCTCCGTCGCCGTCTATACCGGCGCCGATACCGACTCCCTGCATGTCAGCCTCGCCGACGAAGCCTACTATATCGGCCACGGTGTGGCTTCCGAAAGCTATCTCGACGCGGCAAAGATCCTTGATATTGCAAAACAGAGCGGTGCCGAAGCGGTGCACCCGGGCTACGGCTTCCTGAGCGAAAATGCGGCCTTTGCCAGCGCCTGCGAGGCGGCCGGGATCGCCTTTATCGGTCCGCGTACGGAGCACATGGAGAAGTTCGGCCTCAAGCACACGGCCCGCGCCCTGGCCGAGGCGAACAACGTTCCCCTCCTGCCGGGCTCCTCACTGCTGTCCGACCTTGACGAAGCGAAAAGCGAAGCGGCGCGCATCGGCTACCCGGTAATGCTCAAAAGTACCGCCGGCGGCGGCGGGATCGGGATGCAGCTCTGTTTCGATGAAGCGCAGCTGCTTAGTGCCTACGACTCCGTCAAGCGCCTCAGTGAAAACAACTTCTCTGACGGCGGGATGTTCCTGGAAAAATACGTCGCACATGCACGCCACATCGAAGTACAGGTCTTCGGCGACGGCGAGGGCTTTGTGGCAACTTTAGGTGACCGTGACTGTTCCGTACAGCGCCGTAACCAGAAGGTGATCGAGGAGACCCCGGCTCCCGGGATTTCCGATGAGACGCGCGAAGCGCTCTACACAGCCGCCAGAGACCTGACGGCCTCCGTCGCCTACCGCTCCGCCGGGACGGTCGAGTTCGTCTACGATACGGACAGCGGCGCATTCTATTTCCTCGAAGTCAATACCCGCCTGCAGGTCGAACACGGCATTACCGAAGAGGTGACCGGCGTCGACCTCGTCGAGTGGATGATCCGCACGGCCGCCGGCGAGAACCCGGCGCTGTACGACTACGTCCATGCCCCGCAGGGACACGCCATCCAGGTGCGCGTCTATGCCGAAGACCCGATGAAGAACTTCCAGCCCAGCTCAGGGGTCCTGACGAACGTCGCCTTCGCAGAAGGGATCCGCTGCGACACCTTCATTGAGACGGGCCTCGAAGTCTCCTCCTTCTACGACCCGATGATCGCCAAGCTTATCGTCAAGGGCAGTGACCGCAGTGATGCGCTTGCCAAGATCGGCACGGCCATTGCAGAGACACGCATCGACGGGATCGAGACGAACCTCCGCTACCTCGGCGCCATCGTCGCTTCCGATGTTTTTGAACAGGGCAAACAGACGACGAAGTACCTTGACGGCTTCAGCTTTACGCCAAACAGTATCGACGTGCTGCGCCCGGGAACACAGACGACGATCCAGGACTACCCGGGCCGCAGCGGCTACTGGGATATCGGCGTTCCGCCTTCCGGCCCCTTCGACGGTTTCAGCTTCCGCTACGCCAACCGTCTTGTCGGCAACAGCGAAGCGGCGGCGGGCCTCGAGATTGCCATCGCCGGGCCGACGCTGCGCTTCAATACCGACAGCGTCGTCGCGCTCTGCGGCGCGCAGATCGACGCCTCTATCGACAACGAGCCGGTGGGCATGAACGAAGCGCTCACGGTCAAGGCCGGCAGCGTGCTCAAACTGAAAAAAGTCCATAACGAAGGCTTCCGTACCTACCTGGCCGTGCGCGGCGGGTTCGACGTACCCGAGTACCTCGGCAGCCGCTCGACCTTTACCCTTGGGCAGTTCGGCGGCCACGCGGGGCGCACCCTCGTTCCCGGCGATGTGCTGCACATCGACACGATGACGGAGAGCGACGCCGCAACCGCACCGGCTACGCCGCGCCACGGATATGAGAACCGCTGGGAGATCGGCGTGCTCTACGGACCGCATGGCGCCCCGGATTTCTTCACCGACGACGATATCGAAACCTTCTTTGCGACGGAGTGGGAGATCCACTACAACTCCAACCGCACCGGCGTGCGCCTGATCGGCCCCAAACCGCAGTGGGCACGTACGGACGGCGGCGAAGCGGGGCTGCACCCCTCCAATATCCACGACAATGCCTACGCCATCGGTGCCGTCGACTTCACCGGCGACATGCCGGTCATCCTCGGCCCCGACGGTCCGAGCCTCGGCGGTTTCGTCTGCCCGGTGACGATCGTAAGCGCCGAGCTGTGGAAGATGGGCCAGCTTCGGGCGGGCGACAAGGTGAAGTTCGTCCCGGTGGAACACGACACGGCGATGGAAATGCTGGGAGCGCAGGAGGAGGCGATCGCATCGCTCTCCACCTACGATGAGCGCGCTTTCCTTGCACCGAAACCGATCGGATCGCCGATCCTCTTCGCCGACGAGGCGAAGGGCGACCTTCCGGCCATGGTTATCCGCCAGTCCGGCGACGCGAACCTGCTCGTCGAATACGGGGAGATGCAGCTCGACATCGAACTGCGCTTCCGCGCCCATGTGCTGATGGAGGCGATGAAAGAGGAGTCCTTCGAGGGCGTCACGGACATCACTCCGGGCATCCGCTCGCTGCAAGTCCATTTCGACCCGAAAGTCTGTGACCGGGCTGCACTGATTGAACGCCTCAAGGAGATTGAACTGACCCTGCCGTCCATCGACGACATCGAGGTGCCGGCGCGCGTCGTACACCTGCCGCTCTCCTGGGACGACGAGTCGACCCGCGTCGCCATCGACAAGTACATGAAGACGGTCCGCCCCGATGCGCCATGGTGTCCTTCGAATATCGAATTCATCCGCCGCATCAACGGCCTGGACTCTATCGACGAGGTCAAGAAGATCGTCTTCGGCGCCAACTACCTTGTCATGGGCCTTGGCGACGTCTATCTGGGTGCACCCGTCGCGACGCCGCTCGACCCGCGCCACCGCCTTGTCACGACCAAGTACAACCCGGCGCGTACCTGGACCCCGGAGAACGCTGTCGGTATCGGCGGGGCATACATGTGTGTCTACGGGATGGAAGGTCCCGGCGGCTACCAGTTCGTCGGTAGGACGGTGCAGATGTGGAACCGCCACCGCCAGACGGCGGATTTCAAAGAGGGCAAGCCGTGGCTGCTGCGCTTCTTCGACCAGATCAAGTTCTACGAGGTGAGCGCCGAGGAGCTACACAAAATGCGCGAGGATTTCCCCCGCGGCCGCATGAAGCTCGAAGTCGAAGAGACGACCTTCAGCCTCAAGGCATATAAAGAATTCCTCTCCGAGAACAAGGAGAGCATCAAAGCCTTTAAAACGACGCAGCAGGCCGCCTTCGATGAAGAACGCGCCATGTGGGAACGCACGGGGCTGGCGAACTTCACCAGCGAGAGCGGCGAAGTGAAAGCGGAGACGATGGAGGTGATCGAGCTGGGCGAACACGACGAAGCGGTTGAATCCCCGGTTCAGGGAAGCCTCTGGAAGGTGATGGCGAAACTCGGCGACACGGTCGAGGAGGGCGAAGTGCTCGCCATCGCCGAATCGATGAAGATGGAAGTCGACATCGAAGCCCCCGAAGCGGGCAAGATCGTCAAGGTGCTCTGCCACGAGGGTGAGAGCGTGCACGCGGGCAAGATGCTCTTTGTTATCGAACCGCAGGAGTAGGATTGATTATGGAACTGCAGCGATATAAAACCATGTGGGGCTTTGAGGGGGATTTCGAGAGCGCCTGTGCCGAAGCCCTTGCGGCGGGGTTCGACGGGATCGAAGGGCCGGCGCCCGAATCTTCCTCCCAGCGTGCCTACTGGAAATCGTGTCTTGAAAAGTACGGCCTTCACTACATCGCCGAGGCGGTGACCGGGGGCGATTACGTCCCGCGGCGCGATCTCGGTGTCGAAGGGCACCTGGACGACCTCAATGCGATCCTTGCACGCAGTGCGGAACTCTCCCCGCGTTTTGTCACCTGCATCGGCGGACTGGACGCCTGGAGCGAGGCGGAGAGCCTGCGCTTTTTCAAAGAGGGGATGAAACTGGCGGAGCGCTACGGCCTGCAGATTAGTTTCGAGACCCACCGCAGCCGAAGCCTCTTTAACCCCTGGGTGACGCGCCGGATCGTCGATGCACTGCCGGAGATCTCGTTGACGGCCGACATCAGCCACTGGTGCGTCGTCTGCGAACGGCAGATGGACAGTGAACGAGAGACGATCGATGCGATCGCGCCGAACGTGAAACATATCCATGCCCGCGTCGGTTACGACCAGGGGCCGCAGGTCCCGCACCCGGCGGCACCGGAGTACGCTTATGCCCTGGAGGCGCACCAGGCGGCCTGGGAACGTTTCTGGGAGGCGCAGTACCACCGCGGATTCGCGATTTCGACGATGACGCCGGAGTTCGGCCCCGACGGTTATCTGCACACGCTCCCCTTTACCCAGGCCCCGGTGGCCGATCTGTGGGAACTTAACCAGTGGATGGGCGAAACGGAACGGCTCCATTTTCAGCGCCATATGGCAAAGGCGGCGGCATGAGATCGCACCTTCCCGTCGTCGTACTGCTCGGCGCGTCGGTCCTTTGGGGGCTTACCTGGCTGCCGCTTAAACAGATCAACGGCATGGGTATTGACGGTATCGCGCTGACGATGGGTGCCTACGGCATCCTCGCCCTCCTGCTGACCCCGGTGCTCATGGCGCAGTTTTCACAATGGCGCGAACACAAGCGGGCCATGGGCATGATCCTGCTTTTCGGCGGGGGTGCGAATCTTGCGTTTACCTATGCCCTGATCAACGGCGAGGTGATCCGTGTGATGGTACTTTTCTACCTGCTGCCCGTCTGGGGCGTGCTCGGCGGGAAGTTCTTCCTGCGCGAAGGCGTCGACCTCTGGCGCTGGCTGGGTGCCGCCCTCGCGGTCACGGGCGCCTTTGTCATTCTCGGCGGGTTCGACGCCCTCGGCGGCGCACCGTCATGGATCGACCTGATCGCACTGCTTTCGGGCCTGCTCTTTGCGATGAACAACCTCGTCTTCCGTGCCGCGGCAGAGGTCCCCGTCGCTTCGAAGATCACGGTGATGTTCTACGGCTGCCTTGTCCTCGCGGGAGCGCTGCTCGGCCTGGGCGTGGAGCAGCTTCCCTATGATGCAGGCTCCGAAGCATGGCTTGCCCTCGCGGCCTACGCCGTACTGTGGCTGCTGCTGGCCAATATCGGGTCACAGTGGGGCGTTTCGCATATGGAAGCGGGACGCTCCTCCATCATTATTATCATGGAGCTGATCACCGCCGTCATCTCCGCAACGCTGATCGCGGGAGAGCGGATGGACGCCATGGAAATGATCGGCGGCGTGCTGATACTCGCGGCGGCGCTGATCGAAGCGCTGCGTACCAAAGAAGACGATCTCCCCGAGACGACGATATAAAAAGGATATAGATTATGACGATATCACAACTTTTGAACGATTATAAAAACGGGACAACAACCCCGCGCGACGTCATGGCGCAGATCCGTGCACGGATCGAGGCGAATGCGGAAAACCCTATCTTTATCCATGCGCTGAACGAGGCGGAGATTGAGCCCTATCTTGAACGTCTCGAAGGGATGGACCCCGATGCCCTGCCGCTCTACGGCATCCCTTTCGCGATCAAGGACAATATCGACCTCGCCGGCATCCCGACGACGGCCGCTTGTCCGGCATTCAGTTACGTCCCGGAAGCCTCGGCCTTCGTCGTCGCTCAGCTGATCGAAGCGGGGGCGATTCCCGTCGGCAAGACGAACCTCGACCAGTTCGCGACGGGGCTCGTCGGGACGCGTTCGCCCTACGGCGCCTGCCGCAACAGCATCGACCCCGCTTACATCTCCGGCGGTTCCAGTTCGGGGAGCGCCATCAGCGTCGCTCTGGAGATGGCGGCCTTCTCCCTGGGGACCGACACGGCGGGATCGGGTCGCGTCCCGGCGGCCTTTAACAACCTTGTGGGCGTCAAGCCCTCCAAGGGGGTGCTGAGCACCTCCGGTGTCGTACCGGCGTGCCGAAGCCTTGACTGCGTTTCCATCTTTGCCGTCAACACCGAGGACGCCAAAGCGGTCTTTGACATCGCATGCGCCTTTGACGCCGCGGACCCCTATAGCCGCAAGATGCCGCAGTCAGCGGGTGCAGCGGAAAAAACGATGCGCTTTGCCGTGCCGCTCCCTTCCCAGCTGAAGTTCTTTGGAGACAGCGAGGCGGAGGCGCTCTTCAACGCGGCGGTAGCCCGCTTCGAATCCATGGGGTATACGGCGGTCGAAACGGATTTCTCGCCGATGCTCGACGCGGCGAACCTGCTCTATTCGGGCCCCTGGGTCGCCGAGCGTTATATCGCGACGAAACAGATTATGGACGAAACGCCTGAGCAGGTACTGGACGTGACGCGTTCTATCATTGAGCAGGGACGTGACAAGAGCGCGGAGGAGTACTTCAATGCCGAATACCGTCTCAAAGCCTACAAGCGCCACTCCGAAGAGATACTCGAGGGGACGGATTTCGCCCTGACCCCGACGACGGGGACCATCTACACCATCGAGGCGATCAACGCCGACCCGGTGCAGCTGAATACGAACCTCGGCTACTACACCAATTTTATGAACCTGCTTGACTTCGCCGCCTACGCGGTACCGGCCGGGTTCCGCCCCAACGGGCTCCCCTTCGGCGTCACGCTCTTCGGCGACGCCTTTGACGACCGCCGTCTGATGGACGTCGGCGAAGCTTTTGTTGCGGAGGCGCCCCGTGGCTGAGACGATCGAGATCGCCGTCTGCGGCGCGCACATGCGCGGTCTGCCGCTCAACCACCAGTTGACGGAGCTGGACGCAACCTTTGTGGCGGCGACAAGCACGGCAAAAGGGTACCGCCTCTTTGATGTGCCGGAGAAAGTACCGCCGCGTCCGGGGATGGTCCGCGACAGTGATGCGCAGAGCAGCGTCACCCTTGAGGTGTGGTCGATGCCGCTGGAGCATTTCGGCGCGTTTATGGTCCAGATCGCGTCGCCGCTCTGTATCGGCACCGTGCAGCTCGAAGACGGCAGCGCCGTTTACGGCTTCTTGTGCGAGGCCGATGCGCTCAAGGGTGCCGAAGAGATCACTGCCTTCGGCGGCTGGCGGGAGTACCTCGCCTCAAAGCCGCGCTGAGCGTCTTTTCAGCAGAAAATAAAACCAACTTTTTGGAGGTGGAAAATATGCGATGAATAGAATTTGTCCTATATATGATTAAAAAATAAACAATACGGCGGTTTAAAAATGTTAGACCGTTGGTAAAGTACTAAAGACATAAAGCAAGTCTATCTACCGATAAGGAAACATAATGAAAATGACAAAAATGAGTTTGATGGCGGCACTGCTCCTGGGAAGCAGCGCTTTTGCATTTGAAAATACAGAAGTCGGCGGTGACGCCCGTTTCTTCTACTCTACATTTGACGGTCACGGTGCCGACCTTTTCGGCAAAGCGAGCAGCACGGCCGATTTCGGTGCACGCCTGAGCATTACAACGGATATCGATGAGATCCTCTCCGCCGGTGTGACAGGTTACGCTGTCAGTACGCTTGGCCTTGACAAAGAGATTGCCAATAACGTATGGTCTGGTGCGCATCTTGACACTGCGACAGGTGACTTCTATACGACGACCGGTTGGATCGGCGAGGCATGGCTCTCCGCAAAACTGGGTAACACCGTTGTCAAAGGTGGCCGTATGGAACTCGACACGCCGCTGCTCTTTACGGAAACGTGGGGCATTACAGCAAACAACTTTGAAGCGGCGACGGTTACCAATACGGATATCCCGGGTACAACGCTTGTCGGTGCATGGGTTGCAACCGGAAATGGCTACTCCCAGTTCCTGCTGACAGACACGAAGGGTAACTTCTCTACCATCGGCGACCAGGGTGCGATCGCTGTCGGTGCCATCAACAACTCTTTCGAACCGCTGACGGCACAGGCGTGGTACTATGAACTGCCGGATACGGCGACGGCCTACTGGCTCGAAGCAGACCTCGCCATCGCAGGTGTAGTCGCTGGGCTCCAGTACACGGACATCAACCCTAACGAACTCATCTCTGCAGCGGACGACTCCACGGCGTTTGCGGCAAAACTGGGTTACGAAGGGATTGAGAACCTTGGTATCTACGCTTCCTACTCCACAACGGATAAGGACGGTGATCAGTACATCGGTAATATCGCAACCACACCGGGCGAAGGCTGGGGTATGCAGTCCAAGCTCTACACTGAAGCATGGTGGAACTTCGGTTATGTCGGCCTGCCGGGTACGGATGCCTACAACGTCACGGCGACCTACAGCATTCCCGAAATGGCTGACCTCGGACTCTTCTACACCAACATCGACACAGATGGTGGCTTTGGTCCGGCTTATTTCAAAAACACGGTGAGCGAAGTAACCTTTACGGCTGCCAAATCATTCGGCAAGCTTGATGCGCTGTTCGCATACATCTATGCGGATGACGACGCCATTAACAACGGCGACGCTTACAACACGCTGCAACTCTACCTCGTCTACAACTTCTAATCGAAGCCGTAGATGCGCGCCGGCGCGCGGCACACTACCTTTTGTCCGGGAGCCTTCATTCTCCTCTCCCGGGCGCCTTTTCACACCCCTTTTTCAAGACCATAGAAACATCGCCGAAGAGACGCCGAGGATCTCCGCCTCGAAAACGCTGTCGCAGGCACGCCCCGTCGCACCGTAGCAGACATGCAGCGGCAGCAGGTGTTCCGCTCTGGGGTGGCAGTACCTGGCGTAGGGGGCATGCTCCCAGTTGATCAGCCGTTCGCTGCGTTCGCTTTCGATCAATGCTTTGTCCGAACAGGTCTTGATGAGCCAGTGCTTGAAGGCGTCGTTTTTATCCGTACGCTCTCGGGAGGGTGTAAAGAAGGCTTTCATATTGTGAAAAGAGAAGCCCGAGCCGACCACGAGGATGTTGTCGTGCGACAGCGATGCCAGCGCCTCGCCCATGCGCAGATGCGCGACCGGGTCCAGGCCCTTGACGAGCGAGAGCTGTATGCAGGGGATGTCCGCATCGGGATACATGATCTTGAGGGGGACGAACAGCCCGTGGTCGAAGCCGCGGTCGTCGTCCAGGATCGATTCGATCCCGTGTTGTTGGAGGCTCCAGTGCAGCTCATCCGCCAGGGCCGGCATCCCGAGGGCGGGGTAGGTGATGTCATAGGCTGCGTCGGGGAAGCCGTAGTAGTCGTAGATGAGTTCCGGTGTGCTGCCGTGGGTGATCGTCGGGGTGATCGTTTCCCAATGGGCGCTGACGACAATGATGGCCGAGGGTTTAGTGATCATCGAGGCGATCCGCTGCAGGGTGATGACCATTTCGTCGTGGCCCCTGTCTCCCAGCAGCGGCATCGGGCCGCCGCCGTGGGAGAGGTAGAGGACACGCATATGCTTGGAGTCTTTCAGGGCCATTTTGCGCTCCTTTTCATCCCGTTCGGTGATGCTGTTGGTGATTTCATTATAACGCGGAGGAGGGTGCGCCAGTTTAATCGGGCGGACTAGCGCGGAGCGTTCAGTCGCCGTTTAACACCTCAGGCGCATAATGAAGCATTATCGTGCAAAAAGGAGAGTGACGCATACACCGTATCGGAATGCGCGGCAGAAACAGGCAGCCGCAAGGAGGCCGCATGAAACGCATTGTGAATCAGTTCCGGCAGCACCGGCATGCGATCGAAATGTTTTTGCGCAACAGGGTAGAGGATGACCGGTTCAATTTTGAGGACGAAGCCGGGATACGCACTGCCTTCAGCCATCTGCCTTTTCTGCAGATGATCTACCTGATCGGACCCGACCTCAAACAGACGAGCCCGAACTACTATCGGCGGGGCAGGGATGTGACACGCGTCGGCACGGATAAAAGCCACTACTTTACCAATATCAATCTGGAAAATTTCAGTACCTACATGACCAGCCCCTATATCCACCACATTACCGGTGATTCCAGCGTGACGCTCGTGACATCGGACGGGGAGGGGGGCTTCGTCGTATTCGACTTCAATCTGCTCAAGCTGCTCGAAGCATTGCGCCTGATCGAGCACAACTCCCGGTTCGAACGTTTCAAGCTGATCGTATATGCCCTGGGCGGTTCCACCCTTGTCGCCGTCTCGCTTTTTCTGATCCTCTACGGCGCGTACACGTTCGCCTACGTCTACTTCCACACCGCCGACGCCATGCTGCACGAGGTCTTCAAGGCGATCATCGCCATCACCCTGGGGATGGCGATTTTCGACCTGGCCAAAACGATCCTGGAGAACGAGGTGATGTACAAAAACGCCGGCCGGCAACGGGAGGGGCAGTATGCGCTGCTGGGCAAGTTCCTCGTATCCATCATCATCGCCCTCTCCATCGAGTCGCTGATGGTCGTCTTCAAGATTACGCTGGGAGACTATACGGGGATGGGGTACGGATTTCTGCTGCTGCTGGGTGTGACGCTGATGATCGTCGGGCTCGGGTGGTTTGACTACCTGACGACGCGCAGAGTATTGGACGAGGAGAAGTAGAAGCTTACCCCTCGCGTTTGCGGTAGAACTCGGCTTTGAAATCGCTCCAGCGCCCTTCGAGGATCGCTTCGCGCGCTTCGCGCATCAGATTCAGGTAGTAGTGAAGGTTGTGGATGGAGGCAAGGCGGAAGTAGGTGAGCTCCTTCGCACGGTAGAGGTGGTTGAGATAGGCGCGGCTGTAGCGGCGGCAGGTGTAGCAGTCGCACGCGTCGTCGACGGGCGCTTCGTCGTATTTGTACCGGGCGGCCTTGATGTTGATCTTGCCGAAGCTGGTAAAGAGCGTCGCATTGCGGGCGTTGCGCGTCGGCATGACGCAGTCGAACATGTCGACGCCGCGGTCGATGTTCTCGATCAGGTCCTCCGGCGTCCCGACGCCCATCAGGTAACGGGGCTTGTCCGTGGGCATGTACTGGAGAGTATGCGCGACGGTGTCGTACATGTCCGCGTTGCTCTCGCCCACGGAGAGGCCGCCGATGGCGAAACCGTCATAATCGAGGGCGCAAAGTTCCGTCGCGGATTTGGCGCGGAATTCCTTGTCGATGCCGCCCTGGATGATGGCGAAGATGTTCTGGTCGACACCGATACCCTCTTGCTGTTTCCGACGGTGGTAGTTGATGGACTGCTCGGCCCACTGGGTCGTGCGGTCGATGGAGAGGGCGATGCGTTCGCGTGTGGCGGGCAGAGCGACGAGGTCGTCCAGGATCATCATGATGTCGCTGCCGAGGTTGTACTGGATGTCGAGCACCTTTTCGGGGGTAAAGTAGTGCTTGGAACCGTCGATGTGGCTGCGGAACTCGATGCCGTTCGCGTCGGCCTTTGAGATGTCGCTGAGGCTGAAGGCCTGGAAACCGCCGCTGTCGGTGAGGAAGCTGTTGGGGTAGGTCGTGAATTTATGCAGACCACCGAGTTTCGCGACGCTGTCGTCGCCCGGGCGCAGGTACATATGATAGGTATTGGCGAGGATGATCTTGGCGCCTAAAAGTTCGGCCATATCCTGCATGTCGAGGGATTTGACGCTGCCGACGGTTCCCACGGGCATGAAGACCGGGGTCTGGATGGTGGAGTGGGCCGTCTCAATGGTGGCGGCCCGGGCGTTTCCGCTGGTCGCTTCGAGGGTAAATGTCATGGGCTTCTCTATGGCAATTTAAGTGCGGAATTGTAACGCAAACCCCCTAAACACGCAGTTATGCTACAATGTCTCCCGATAATAGACAGGCCGCGCCACGCTCATCCCGGCGCCGGGCCTCCACTGCAGACGAAAGAAGGTATTCGCACCGCTGCGGGCACACTTGCCCGTGTCGCGACATTGGACCATGAAAAAAATTCTCATCATCACGGATTGCACGATCGGCGAGCATCTCGTCGAGCGTGCCATCGAAGCCTACTCCAAAGACAATCTTTACTACGTCATCCAGATGAAGGAGCGCAGTTACGAGAATGCCGGTCCGGACCGCTTCAAATTCTTTACCTTCGACCCGACGAGCCGTTACAAGCTCAGCAACGTCCTGAAGATGGATTTCGTGCAGATAATGCTGGTGATGAGCAGCCGCGCGGACGCCGTGAATACCCTCGAGAACATCCGGGCTGACAAGCCCTCCGTCCGTGTCATCATGCTGGACCAGTGGGATCTGAAAATCGACGACCCGAACACGCTCACCATCGACGTCAACGACCAGCTCTCCGCCCGCCTCATCGACTACCTCCCCAACGTCCCCGTGATCGCCCAGAACGTCGGGCTCGGCGAAGGGGAGGTGATGGAGGTGCTGGTCCCCTTCGGCAGCGCCTATGTCTACCGCCATGTCGGGGCGATCGAGCAGTCGCAGTGGCGCATTGCCGGCATCTACCGGGATCAGCGGCTGATCCTGCCGACGGAACGCACCCTGATCCACCCCAACGACCTGCTGCTCCTTGTCGGCGAACCGGACGTCCTCATCTCCATCTACCGCTCTTTCAAGCGGGAACTGGGGCATTTCCCCGCTCCCTACGGCAGCTCCATCTACCTCTTTTTCGACATGGATGTGGACCGCGCGGAGGATATCGTCCCGATGCTGCGCAAAACCCTTTACGTGCAGGAGCGTCTCCGCCGCAAGCTCTATATCCGTATCACAAACCCCGGCGACCTGGACGTGTTGCGCGAAATCAAAGCCATGCGTTCTTCGGAAGTCGAGGTGATAATCGACTATGACCGCAGAGGCGAGGCCTACCTGCTCAGCAACGACAAACGCCATGTCCACGCGGGATTTATTATCGTTTCGCGGAAGCTTTTCGGGATCGACGCCGTGCGCAAAGTGCTCTATGACCTCAAGGTCCCGGTGCTGAAAATGGCCTCAGGACAGATGCACAACGTCAAGCGCGCGGTCATGCTACTCTCCGAGTCCGAGGACGTCGAGAAGATCACCACCACGATGTTTGATATGGCGTCGCAGATGGAGTGGATGATCGAGCTGCTGGAGTACCAGCAGGATGACAACACCTTCAAAGAGCAGGTGGAGCAGTACTACCAGAACCTCTCCGCGATCTTCTCACAGTCCGTCACCATCCGCAAAAGTACGGACAACCCGCTGCGCATGCTCAAAAAAGAGGAGCGTTTCGTGCAGTGCATCCCCTTTTCCGAGACCGTCATGCAGCGGCCTGTCCTGACGCTTTTCTCCACGGATCTGCAGGGACTCTCCTTCCACCTGGACCATTTTCACCAGCTTTTCATCCCGGTCCTCTAGGAAGCGCGCCTCTGCAAGATGGCTATAAGTCCCATTTAAGTATTATAAGTCACTAATTTTTTTCCGGATAGAGAATGACCGTAGACATCGATCTCAAAAAGACTGTTGACACCTCGTACAAGATCTATATTGACGCGCTCCCGGCGCTGACCTTTGATAAAAAAGTTGCCGTCGTTACGAACCCGACGGTCTCCGGGCTGCACCTGGACTACCTGCTCGAGCGCCTTGACGCGCCGGCGGTGGAAGTGATTACCCTTCCCGACGGTGAGCAGTACAAGAACTGGGAGAGCATCGAGACGGTGCTCGGCGCGCTTTTCGAGGCGCGTTTTAACCGCAGTTCGCTCCTCATCGCCTTCGGCGGCGGCGTCATCGGCGACATGACAGGGTTTGCCGCGAGCATCTTCCAGCGCGGGATCGACTTTATCCAGATCCCGACGACGCTGCTCTCGCAGGTCGATGCCAGCGTCGGCGGCAAGACCGGGATCAACAACCGCTACGGCAAAAATCTCGTCGGCGCCTTCCACCAGCCCATCACCGTTTATGCCGACCCCCACTTCCTCGCAACGCTTCCCCCGCGCGAATTCGCCGCTGGAGTCGCGGAGATCGTCAAGATGGCCGTCACTTTCGATGCCGATTTCTTCGCATGGCTTGAGACGGCAGACCTCTCAAAACCCGATGTGCTTGCCGAAGCGGTGGCGCGTTCGGTCAAAACCAAAGCGGCCGTGGTCGCCCAGGACGAGAAGGAGCGTGGGCTGCGCGCGGCGCTGAACTACGGGCACACCTTCGGCCATGTCATCGAGAACGAGACGAACTACACGACCTACCTGCACGGGGAGACGGTCGCCATCGGGATGGTGATGGCCAACCGCCTTGCCGTCGCGCTGGGGCTGATGGACGCGGCGGAGGCTGAGCGGGTCGAGCAACTGCTACAGCGCTACGGCCTGCCGGTCCGCTACGCCATCGCCGACGTCGATGCCTTCTACGAAGCCTTCTTCCTCGATAAAAAGAGCGGCGACAACTCGATCACCTTTATTCTGCCGCATCATCTCGGCGGCGTCGAGATGCGCAGCGATATCCCCCGCGAGGCGGTCATGGACGTGCTGCGCGGTTTCGCGGAGGCTGCACAATGATCGGACGTCTCGCCGGAAGCCTGCTCTGTACGGCGGCGCTGCTCTTTACCGGGCCGCTGGCCGTTACAGCCGCAGGCGCCGAAACGCCCGCATCGGCGGGAATCACGTTGCAAAAGCCGCTCTCCTGGAGCAGCGTCGTTGACACCTATGCGCATCGTCATATCCTCCAGGAGCGCCTGGCGCAGATCGAAGTGGCGCTGCAGAATGCCAAAGCGTCGGGCAAGGCCGATACGGTCCGACGTCTGGAGCGCGACCGTCAGCGGCTGGAGGCGGAACTGGGGCGGATCAACACCGCCGCCGTCGCTGCCGTCGAGTATTATGTTCACCCGACGGGCGAAGAGCTCTCCATCCGCACCGATATGTACCGCGGTTACGAAGCGAAGGCTGCCGAACTCGAACCGCTGAAAAGCGAGCTGCAGCAGAAACAGCAGAGCCTCAACAAACTACTGGGGACGGCACGGGACTCCACCGAGGTACAGCAGTCACTCAAGGCGGCGACCTTCGCCCTGGAAACGATTAGCCGGATCCAGCAGCGGATCGTCCACCTTTCCGACGCGCGCCTGACCCGGGTCAACGAGCTGCGTAAGCAGGAGGCCGATCTCAAAGACGAGCTGGATAAAAGCAATATCTGGCAGAAGAGCTATACGGCCTACCTGACCTACTTGGACGTCAAAAAGGACCTTGCGGCGCTGCAGGAGCAGATCAACGCGATCGACCGCTCCGACGACTCTGAAGCCAGCATGGAGCAGCGCGACTCCCTGCTGGCGAAGCAGAAGATCATGAGCGACCAGCTCTCCTTGCTGCAGTCGCACTCTGCTTCTCCCTTTGCGGACCTGCTCAAACCCGAGGAGATTGACAAGGCGCCGGAGATCAGCAACCCCATCGACATCTTCGCCGGGGTCTCCTACAACAAGAAGGTGCGCGAACAGCTCAGCGAGTATATCAAGCGCGGGGACGAGCTGAAGCGCTACCTGCGGCTGCTGCTGGACGAACGCCAGCTCCTGGCCAGCCTGGCGGACGTTGACAGCGAGGATGAGTACGCCAAGAAGATCGCCGAGCTCGACTCCATGACCGACAAGTACCAGACGGCCTACACGACGCTGCAGGATACGGCGGACGTCTACGCCAAGCGGGTCGAGGAGATCGAACTCAAGAACAACAAGGCGATCGAGGAGCAGCTCTTCAAACTGGCCAATATCGGCGGCATCATCCTGTTCCTGCTCATCATCTTCTTCATCATGAAGCAGATCGCGAAGAAGTACATCAGCGATAACGAACGCTTTTATATGGCGAACAAGGTCATCACCTTCGCCAACGTCTCGCTGATTCTGCTGGTCCTGCTCTTCAACTACATTGAGAATGTCAGCTACGTCGTCACCGTCCTCGGGTTTGCCTCCGCCGGTATCGCCATTGCGATGAAGGACTGGTTTATGAGCATGCTCGGCTGGCTCGTCATCGTCTTTGGCGGCTCCATCCACGTCGGTGACAGGGTCCGTGTCGACAAGGACGGCAAACAGTACGTCGGGGACGTCCTCGACATCTCGCTGCTGCGGATTACGATTCTCGAAGACATCACGTTGACGACCTACATGCATAACCGCCGGGCGGGACGGGTCATCTTTATTCCGAACAACTACATCTTCACGGAGATGATCGCCAACTACACCCACGTCTCCCTCAAAACGGTCTGGGACGGCATCGACATCACGATCACCTTCGATTCAAACCACAAGAAGGCGCAGCTCATCGCCAAAGAGATCACGCGCAAGTTCGCCAAGGGGTACACGGACATTACCCGCAACCAGCTCAACAAGCTGCGCAGCCGCTACAACCTGAAAAACACGAACGTCGAGCCGCGCATCTACGCCTTTGCCGAGGAAAACGGGGTGCGCATCAGCGCCTGGTACCTGACCAACGCCTACGCGACTCTGACGCTGCGCAGTACGATCTCCATGGAGATCCTCGATGCCTACGGCCAGGAAGACGACATCACCATCGCCTATCCGACCCAGCGTCTGCGTCTGCAGAACGAGCCGCTGCCGCAGCCGCGATCCCTGCCCGAGGAGGGCGAGCCTGTATGAAGCCCAAAGTCTACTTCAAGACCTTCGGTTGCCGCACCAACGTCTTCGATACGCAGGTGATGATGGGACGGTTGCAGGATTTTGAAGTCACCGAGGACGAATCGGTCGCGGACATCGTCGTCGTCAACTCCTGCACCGTCACCAACGGGGCCGATACGGGGGTCAGAGGCTACATCAACGCCCAGGAGCGCGCGGGCCGGACCGTCATGCTGACGGGCTGCGGGGCGCACACCAAAGGCGAAACCCTCTTCGAAAAAGGGAAGGTCCAGGGGGTTTTCGGACAGTCGGAAAAGGCGAAAATCAACGAACTGCTGCAGCGCAAGACCCGTTTTTACGAACTGGGCGACCTGGAGTTCATCGACGACAACGTCGTCGAGCAGTTCGTCGGCAAGAGCCGTGCCTTCATCAAGATCCAGGAGGGGTGCAGCTTCCGCTGCAGCTACTGCATCATCCCCTTTGTGCGCGGCGATGCGCGCAGCGTCGACGAGCAGGTGATCCTGGAGCAGGTGAGCCGCCTGGCCGCCAACGGGTTCGGGGAGTTCATCCTCACCGGGACGAACATCGGCAGCTACGGGCAGGGGGAGAACCGCTCCATCGCCACGCTGCTGCAAAAGATGAGCCTGATCCGTGGCGTGCGCCGCATCCGTCTTGGTTCTTTGGAACCGGTGCAGATCACCGATGCGTTTAAGGAGATCCTGGACGAGCCGTGGCTGGAACGCCACCTTCACATCGCCCTGCAGCATACCTCCAAGGAGATGCTCAAGCTGATGAACCGCCGCAACAAGTTCGATGAGGACCTGAAGCTCTTTTCCGAGCTGGCCGTGAAGGGCTTCGCGCTGGGCACGGACTTTATCGTCGGGCATCCCGGCGAGACGGAGGCGCGCTGGGAAGAGGCGTGGAAACACCTGCAGCAGCTGCCGCTGACGCACGTGCACGCCTTTACCTATTCCAAGCGCGACGGCACGCCCTCTGCGACGATGAAGCCCGAGATCAGCGGGGCCGTCGCCAAGGAGCGGTTGGCGCAGTTGACCGCTCTGGTGGATGCGAACAACTTCGCGTTCCGCCGCGAACATTGCACCGATCTGGACGTGCTCGTCGAGTCCGTCACGGACGACGGGCGCTACCAGGGGTACGACCAGTATTACAACAAGATCCTTATCGACAGCGAAGCGGACCTGGAAGGCAACTGGATCCGGATCGAATCCGCCACCGCAGCAGAGGAGTACAACCATGCAGTCGTCTGACAAAGCCAAGTGGATCATCGCCGCCTCGGCGGTCCTGCTCATCGCGCTGACGCTTTTTGCGTTCCTGCGCGATAGCACTAAGCCGATCAGCCGCGACCAGCTCAATACGCTCATCGCCGGGGGAGAGCTGAAACAGGTCGTTGAACGGGAGAGCTCCTACCTGCTGAGCAGCAGCGAAGGGCGCTTCAGCATCGTCAAATCCCAGGTCCCTGCCGGTACCTTTGACGCCTATGTCGTCAAAACGGAGGAGGGCGGAGCCATTGTCATCGCCATTTTGAGCCTGATCATTGTCCTGGGAGCGGCGTCGCTGCTGCTGCGCTACTGGATGAAGCACCGCCGCTTCCCGGGCGCACCGGTCAAATCCGCGCAGGGAGCCGGTGCGCCGGAACAGACCTACCATGTTCAGCCGGTCGTCTCCGACGTCACCTTCAGCGATATCGGCGGCATCAGCGACGTCAAGGAGGAGCTCGAGGAGATCATTGATTTTCTCAAGAATCCCCAGCGCTACCGGCACTTCGGCGCGCGTCTGCCCAAGGGGGTCCTGCTGGTCGGCCCTCCGGGCGTCGGCAAGACGATGATCGCCAAGGCCGTCGCCGCTGAGGCGAATGCGCCCTTCTATTATCAGAGCGCCTCCTCCTTCGTCCACATCTACGTCGGGATGGGGGCCAAGCGCGTCAGCGAGCTCTTCCGCGCTGCGGCGTCCAACGCCCCGGCCATTATCTTTATTGACGAGATCGACGCCGTCGGCAAGGTGCGCGACGGGGGCAGCAACGAGGAGCGCGAAGCGACCCTGAACCAGCTCCTCACCGAGATGGACGGTTTTACGGATTCCAGCGGCATCATTGTCATCGCCGCGACGAACAAGATCGAAGTCCTCGACCCGGCCCTGCTGCGCGCGGGCCGCTTCGACCGCCGTATCTTCGTTGACCTGCCGACCCCGCATGAGCGCGAGGCGATCATCGCGAAGTACCTGGAGAAGATCCCCCACAGCGTGGACGCGAAAGCGATCGCGGAGATCACCGTCGGCTTCAACGGGGCGGCGCTGGCGGCGCTGGTGAACGAAGCGGCGCTGCACTCTCTGCGCAACCGACAGATCCATGTCCGTATGGAGGACGTTTTGGCCGTCAAGGACAAGGTCGCCTACGGCAAGAAGCGGCTGCCGATTCTCAATGACGAGCAGAAAGAGTGCCGTGCGACCTATCTCGCGGGCAAAGCCGTTGCTGCTACCTGGTTCGACCTGGCCTTCGAGAAGGTGATGCTGGGGAGCGAAAGCATTCGTCCGGCCCTCTCCGACCCGCTGATGCGCCACGAGATAGAGTCGCACATCCGCATGCTGCTCGCCGGTAAGGTCATGTGCGATATCCGCTACCGCGAACATGCCTCCAGTGCCAAAGAGGACATTGACGCGGCACTGACCCTTGCCAAAGCGATGCTCTTCGAGTACGGTATGGGCGATTCGCTGCTGCCATCGCAGGAGGCGCTGCCGCATCTGCTCGAGCGTATCGAGCAGGAGACCCGCACCCTGCTTGAGGGCAAAACGGCCCTGGTCGACGGGATCGTCGACGTGTTGTTAGAGCGCGAAAGCATCTCCAAAGAGGAGATCAAAGCCCGGATCGATGCGGTTTTATAGCGGTTTCTGTCTCAAAGACGAATCGGACTTCTTTGCGCCGTGGCTGCAGCACAACGATTTCACAGTCGCAGGTTTCAGCTACGGGGCGATCAAGGCGCTCTACGACGTGCTGCAGAGCGACTGGCGTATCGATACGCTGCAGCTCTTTTCGCCGGCGTATTTCTGCAACAAGCCCGACAGTTTCAGGCGGCTGCAGATGAAGGGGTACAAGCGCGACACTGTAGCGTACCGGGCGCGTTTTATCGAGAGCTGTTTCGCGCCTTATCCTGTCCGCAACGTTACCGTCTATGATGAAGGCGAAGAGGCGCTTGAAGAGCTTTTGGGATACCCGTGGCCCGAAAAGCTGCTGCGTGAGGTTGTGGAACGCGGGGTGCGCATCGAGGTCTACCTCGGCGGCAAAGACGCCGTCATCGACGCCGAAGCGGCCCGGGCGTTCTTCAAACCCTACGCCACTATATATTATTTTAAAGACGCAAACCACTTTTTGCAAGGAGCATAATATGAGCAATATCAAAATCGGTGTCATCACCGCTTCCGACCGCGCCAGCGCGGGCATCTACGAAGACATCTCCGGCATGGCGATCCAGGAGACGATGACGGCGTACCTCACGAGCAGTTTCGAGATCGAGTACCGCTGCATCCCCGACGAGCAGGAGACGATCGAAGCGACGATGAAGGAGCTCTGCGACGAAGCTGGGTGCTGTCTCGTCGTTACGACGGGCGGTACGGGCCCCGCGCCCCGCGACGTCACCCCTGAAGCGACGGAGAACATCTGCGACAAGATGATGCCGGGCTTCGGCGAGCTGATGCGCCAGGTGAGCCTGCAGTACGTCCCGACGGCGATTCTATCGCGCCAGACGGCGGGCATCCGCGGTCAATCGCTCATTATCAACCTCCCGGGCAAACCGAAGTCCATCCGCGAGTGCCTCGACGCCGTCTTCCCGGCCGTGCCGTACTGCATCGACCTGATCGGCGGTCCCTACCTCGTCACCGACGAGAGCGTCATCAAAGCCTTCCGCCCGAAGGCAAAATAGCGGCGCCCTTGTCAACGCATTCGGGCTAGCTATGTCCTGACTGCTCAGGTCTTAGCGGCCACTGCTTTTGAACAGGTTGATGTAGCCGTTGACACCATGGCAGACGGCATCTGTCCTGACTTCCTCTTTTGTATAGTTTCGGATAAGGCCGCCAATGGCTTTTTCAGGCGCTTTCAAAAAATAGGTGTTCTCTTCGGAATAGGTATTTTGTATCAGCCACCGCATCATCCCCAGCATATGCGCTTTGTACCGCTCGCAACCGCCCCAGTTTTCCCGCCTGCATGACAGATACACTTCCGAGGTGACTTCATTGATCCATCCGTTTCCGCTTGTGTTCTGACCGGTACCGATCCTGCCGTAGTTCTGCATATCGTTTGGATCGTTTTTCTGCCGCGTAAAAATCGTATCAAGACATTTCAACAGGGTCTTTTTATAGAGGTCGTTTTTGCTGATTTTATAAAAATCAAGAAGACTCATCACCGCCCAGCTTGTCGGAACCGCATCTGTCGGCGTGCGGTAGTCGTCCGTCAAAAAATAGGAATCTTTCGCTGCTCTTTCCCGAAAATTGTCCGCCAGTATCGCAGCGGCATCGTAGTAGCGTTGATCCGACGTTACCGCATACATTCTTGACAAGGCGGAGAGCACTTCGCCCGTATAAAGATTGGAGTATCTTTTGTCAAAAACCGGTAGGCCCGATTCGATTTTAACCTGATTGATGACGGTGCCGTCAGGGTTTCGCATGGTAAGCAGCCAGTCGGCGGCCGATACGGCGGCATCCAAATAGCGTTTCTCTTTTGTCCGTTTATAGAGATCCAACAGGGTGAAGATGGTTTTCGAAGCCGTTCCGACGACGAACCTGTCATCCTTTTTACCGGTGTCGAGGGAAAGGGAGTAATGAAATGCCCCCTTGTTGCTTCCTTTTTGAATCTGCATGGACAAGATAAATTCGGCGATCAGGGGGGTGAGTGCGGCGATGCGTTCATCCTTTTCCAAATCGTTGAGTTTTAACAGACTGTAGAGGCTGGATGAGGAGTAGGTGGTGATGACGCGTCTGTCGTAAGCGGCATCGTCGGCGGTATAGAGTTTGTGAAATCCATGGGTCTCTTTGTCCATAGCGCGCAGAAGGTACGCTTTCGCCTCCATGATCTTGGTATAGATCAGATCGCTGTCCAGATGTCGAATGACCACGACGTCGCCGATCAGCTCTTTTGCTTCACTCTTGTACTCAATCAGCGCGTGGGCCGGAGCGTCAGGGCGGGCAAAGGAGATCATCAACCTTGACGCTGCGAAATCCTTTGCACTCGGATGGGTATGGCTGGGGCCAGCAAGAAGGTCTTGGACCGCATGCTCAATCGCCTGGCGCAGCGTATGCGCTTGCCCCGTGCCTTCGCCGACGATCTCTCCATGCAAATAGGGCGTGACAGATACGGTCCAGTCACCATAAACGGCTAACACCTTGTGATCAGGAACCGGGGCAGCTGAGAAATGCGACTGCGCAACGGCGCGTGCATACGTCAACACCTCATTTCTGGTATTGTGATCGGCAATGGACTCTGCATTGCCGAAACCGATGGTTGATGCAAACCCTGTGGTGACGAACCAAAGAACGAGAATGAGGTGTCGAAACAGATTTTTCATTTTTTCTTTAACGGACTGCCATCATTCTACACGATAGCAGATTGCGGGGTTGGATTACAGGTATAGTACACCATTGGCTCTTCTATTTTCCCCGTTTGAGTGTTCCGGGGACCATTAGTGGCAAATGGTAGATGACTTGTGTGATCTGATATTGCGATCATAATAAAATATACAAATTTTCTGGAATTGCCTCGTGTCTGACGAGAGCGTTATCAAAGCTTGCCTCCCGAAGTCCGAATAAGTCGTTAGCACTTGGACAGCGGCGTCTCCAGTGTCAGATCGACGCAGAGCCGGCGCGGTTTCTGTAAAAGCAGGAAGTAGAAGATGTAGCCGAAAAAGCCGACATAGTAGAGTGCTCCGATCATCATCAGGAAGATACCGATATTGAAATGCTTTTTTTCGGCGACTAACGTGTTTTCCCTCTTTTTGGTGATGGTGCAGCCGTTCTCGTAGAACATCGCGTCGATGCGCTCCATCTTCTGCGTGTCATCCAGCTCGGAATCTTGCAATTGAACAATGTAGTCGTTAAAGAGTGCAATGCCCTGTGCAATATTTTTCCTGTCCCAGAAGTAGATAATGAGTCCGATGGGAAGAAAGAAAAGCAACATGCTGGGAGCTTTGATGAAATTTGTTATGCATAGTACCTAATCACTACCGTAACCAGCATACCTAAAAGGAACGATGAGAAGGTTATGACAAGCCTGAAACCTACTATCGGTGTAAAAAGGTTTTCCGGTTTGAGCATATGTGAAATTGCGGCATCGACTTTCCCAACCAGATAACCAGATGCGAACAGTGCAATGACTGATGCGTACTCCGCAAATTCGGCTTTTTGTCCTGCGCTATAAGGGGTGAGGAAAATCCCGACCACCCAGCCAATCGCACCGCCGAGAATAACAAGTCCAAGATTGATGGCCACGTCTGACGGTTCTTTCTTGACCCTCGTAGACAACCATGCTAAGAGAGCATATACGGACAAGATAACAATACCGCTTATTGCCAATTTGACGTTCCTATAGTTCCTTTTGTATAACGTTTAAAATGAGTAATAAAGAATCTGTTTGCGTGTTTTTGATAATCTCCACGCCATTGTCAGTTTTCATGCACTATTAATTGATCAAGAAAGTCAATCATTTCATTCTGAAAAACTTCAATGACATATTCGCTGTTTCGATGTGACAACAACACATATGTGTCATTGTCTTGTGGATTTTTTATCATCCATGATCTGTCTTTGTCAATCACAGTATTTGTAAAACCCAATTTGGAATATTGTGACTTTAGCTTCTCTTGTAAGTCTTCAAATGTGACGTCACCTTTATCGTGGATAACGATCTTGTGATTTTTATCATTGCTTATGACTGTAGTTTCTCGTATTTCTACTTTCTCTTCTTTATTGTCTGGTTCCAAATATTCAGGATGCTCTTCGATTATTATTTTATAGGTCGCTGACAGTGCGCTGACCGTGATGACGGCGATGACAATGTTTAAAACGGAGAACAAAAAGAAGAGTTCGTAGTGAATGATGGAAGAAATCAGTTTAATAGCCAAACCATACACGAAACCAAATACGAACGAAAACAATAGGGGAAAAAGAACGACTGAAACAAAGACAAAAAGTTTGTACTGTTTTGTGAAGGTCCATGCATCTGAAAAGGTCATTGCCTTGTCTACCGAGATTGACGGAAACACTAGTGAAACACGGGATACGATGATGGATAAGACTACACCAATAATCGCAATACTTAGGATAAAGCCTATGCTGTCAAACGAAGCACTTAACGATAAAACTGAAAACGCGACAAACATCATTAGCAGGCCCAGGAGAAAGCCATTGAACATAAATGACCATTCTCTTTTTGTGAATTTGTACAATCCCCATTTGGGAATACTGTCCTCCCCTAAAATAAGGATCCTGTGAGTCGAGATGGCCACCATGATATAGATAATCCAGTTGGCCAAAGCAGTGATAAACAATAGAAGTCCATTATCTATATCCGCATTACCTTTCACATAAACTATATTATTCAGATTAACATAGTCGATGATGATCATGAAGACCAAATAGATTGTAAGCGCGTTAATGAGAGCCATATGCTTTTCAAAAACAGAAGAGAGGGCCATATTTAGCATTCTTTTATACATTTATACTCCGTATTCAATTTTCTTTATTATCTCGTGATTCATCGATTTATCATCTAACGTTTAAACTCACCAATATGAACTCCCAGTGCGGAGCTCATATTGGTGTGCAGAGATTTGTTAGCTGCTCCAAGGCAGCACCACTATGACTAAAAATAATATAGGTATTGTAAAAAATACAGTCAAAGCAAGTGTTGTGAACCGTTTATAGTTCAGCTTCAGTTCTTTGACAACTGGGTCAGACAGATCATCATCGGAGTTGACAAAAGACAGAGTACGAAGGCTGTTGTATCCACCTGAGCCAAAGCCTGAAACATGTGTGATGTGTTCCCATGTTTGGTGATGATTTTCTTCAAGATAGTTTCTTAGTCTATATTCTTCTATTATGTTTAGAACCATAATAGCAATCCATGTTGGAATCATGTAGCAGTTGAATAACGTGAAAGCAAAATCCGTTTCAGTAAGGTGAGGCAAAGAAAAACGAAGGATAAATAGGCAAGCGATAAGCGTAAACCAGATTTTCCAATATAGCTTGATCTGGGGTTTTGGAATAGTGTTACTTGTCATCACTTCCTCTTCAGTTAACTATTAATTAGATTACATTTGAGTGTACTATAGAACTTTTTTGGTTAGAAAATCCTGCAAAAATAGTAACAATATGAAATATTTTAAATCTTTCGATGTGCTGTAGAATAAAAATGTATACATGATTATTATCGATATCCGGGGATGGATTAACATGTTGTGGGTCTATTAGCAGTTTTCGATGTTAATCATACATTGGAGTGGAATGGCTCTTCTTTATGACGAAGATTTGCTGGCTTACAGTTTCTTTTCCCAAAACTGCGCGCTTCCCGCTTTGGGGTCAAGCTCGTAGGCGGCGAAGCCGAATTTCCTGTAGGCACCCTGGGCGACTGCGTTATTGCCAAGCACTTCCAGGGTAATTTTGCAGCAGCCTTTTTCAGCGGCGATCTCTTCGACTTTTTCCAGCAGTTTCTGGCTGATGCCCAGCCCTCTGTATTTGGGAAGGACGGTGATGTCGTGGATGTTGACGAGGGGTTTGCAGGCGAAGGTGGAAAACCCCTCGAAACAGTTGGCCACTCCCGCCGGCTCTCCGTCGGCGTAGGCGATGACGGAGAAGGCGTAGGGGCGTTTGGAAAGTTCTGTGACCAGGTTGTGTTTTACCACATCATCCAGAGGCTTTCCGCCGCCCATAGGGTCACGCGCATAGGCGTCGAGCATCATGGGGATCTCTGCTTTGTGCTTTTCATTGGAATAATCTGCTTTGACGACTTGAATGTTCATTTTTTACCTTATGATCGGAGCAATGGATGTTAAATTATGTGCACGCGAATATGTTATGCATATTTTAGTGCAACGAAAGTAAAAAGGAAACTAATGACCTGCAAACTCCACGAGGTAATCGATTTTGTCCGCCAGTATCATCTGCTCGACGACCTGAGTGATGAAGATATCGAAACCTACTTCCACACCTTTCACCACGCCTGCAAATGGGACAAAGAGATCCACTCCCACGACATCGACTGCGACGAGATCGGGATTATCGTCGACAAGACGAAAGAGGTGCTTGACGAAGCTTACGAGCACGAATATACCCTGCCGCAGATCTTTGAGGTCGCCAAGGCGTTCTGCGGCGTTTTCGAAGCGGCAAAGGCCCCTAAAGCGCCTGTGCCGTTTGTCATTGTCCTGCTGACCAGACTCTAAGCTGCACTTTCATACGAAACAGGCCCCCTTTCGGGGGCTGCTCCACAAAATTATTTAGCGAAATATATAACCGGTGTGAAGCACTACAGCGCGAGGCGGATGCCGACGGGGCAGTGGTCGGAGCCTTCGATGTCCTGGAGGATGAAGGCGTCTTCGAGTACCTCGGTCAGGTCGTCGGAGATGAAGAAATAGTCGATCCGCCACCCCACGTTCTTCGTGCGGGCGCTGAAACGGTAGGACCACCAGCTGTACTCCTCCTCAATGTCGCCGTGCACGTAACGGAAACTGTCGATGTAACCGTGTTCGACGAGCTTGTCGATCCACGCGCGCTCTTCGGGCAGAAAGCCGGAGGTCTTGGCATTGGACTTGGGGTTTTTCAGATCGATCTCGCGGTGGGCTGTGTTGACGTCCCCGCAGATGACGATACTTTTGCCTTCGTCGCGCAGCGCGTCGCAGTAGGTCAAGAACTTCTCGTAAAAGGCCATCTTGTACGCGAGGCGCTCTTCGTCCTTCTGGCCGTTGGGGAAGTAGACGTTAAAGAGGGTGAAATCGTCGTAGTCATGTTGGATGATACGCCCTTCGTGCTCGCTGTCGATGTCGAGGCAGAACTCGGAGGAGTCGGGAACGAGTTGTGAGAAGGTTGCCGTACCGGAGTAGCCTTTTCGCTCGCCGCTATTGATGGTCAGCGTCGCGTAGTTGGTATCGAAGAGGTCGTCGGGGAACTGGGACGCAGTCGCTTTGATCTCCTGGAGACAGAGGATATCCGGACGGCGTTCATCGACCCATTTGAGTGCCTGCTTGTTGGCGACGGCGCGGATACCGTTGACGTTCCATGAAAGTATTTCGATTGTATCGGACATAAAATGTACCTTGTGAGCGCAGGGGGGAGGCGCAAAGCGCGCCCCATGTGGTCGTTAGACGAAGTTGACCTTGGAGACGTGGTGCTTGAGGCCGAGTTCGGACGGCGTGCAGCCCAGGGCCAGACCGACCATCTGCTGCATGTGAAGCACCGGCATCTTGACGTCGCGGCCGACGGCGTGGCCGGCATGCTCGTACTGGGTGTCGAGTTTCAGGTGACACAGCGGGCAGGGTGTGACCATCCAGTCCGCGTTGGCATCCATGGCACCCATCAGGGCTTTACCGGTAAGCAGGGCAGCCGTTTTCGGCGCCTGGAGCTCCGCGTGGAATCCGCAGCACTTATTCTTCTCTTCGTAGTCGACGTTGACGCCGCCCAGGGTGACAATGAGGTCATCCAGGGAGTTCGGGTTGTACGGGTTCTCCGCCTTGCCGTGCGTTTCATTCTGCAGCTCGGAAGGGCGGATGTTGTGACAGCCGTAGAAGGGTGCAATGTTGAACTGGCTCAGCGGTGTGACAACCTTCTCTTTGAGCGTCTCGAGACCGAAGTCGTCGATGATCGCATAGAGGAAGTGGGTGATCTCGGAGGTACCCTTGTACTCCAGTCCGACTTCGGCGAGCTTCTCGTTGACGCGGGCTTTGAGCTCCGGGTCGTTGTCAAGGCGGTGCTTCGTCATCGCCGTATTGAGCTGGCAGGTATTACAGATGGTGACCATCGTCATCCCGCGGGCCTCCGCGTAGCAGATGTTGCGCGCATTGAGGACAAGCGACAGGAAATCGTCATAGTCCTGCAGGTGCGACGCGCCGCAGCAGGTCGCTTCGGAAAGCTCAACGAGTTCGATACCGAGCTTTTCGGCGACGGCGTACGTCGACATCAGCTGCTCCGGCGTACTCTCCTTGGCGGTACATCCTGTAAAAAGGGCGTATGTGAGTTTCTTTTCCATGACTTATCCTTAGAATTTGACCGTTGACGACGATTTGATCAGGGCCTTGACCTCGTCGAGTTTGTCCGATTTCGGCATGTTCCACGGCATGACGACTTTGCCGACCTTGAACATCTTGAATCCGACCTTGCCGTGTTTCATCAGCATCGGGACCGTACCCTCGGAGTAGCGGACGAGTTCCGCTTCATCCAGCAGACCGTGCTTCTTGATGGAGTGTGCGAAGCCGACGGCGTGGCGCGTCGCGACGTTGTTGATGGCAACGCCGTTCTCGAAGACCTGGTTATGCAGCTTCGTGATCTTTTCGATCGGGTTGACCTCTTTGGGACAGACCTCCTGGCACTCGAAACATTTGACACAGTCCCAGACACCCTGGTCCGGCGCATTGACGATGTCAAGACGATCGAGGGTCGCTTTGTCGCGCACGTCGGCGTTAAAGCGGTAGGCGGCGGCAAACGCGGCAGGCCCGATGTAGGATTCGTTGTTCTCAAGCGACGGACAGGAGTAGTGGCACAGACCGCACTGGATACAGTAGTCGGCCTCGAGCAACTGCGCTTCCTCTTTCGGTGTGACGAGGTTTTCGCTCTCCGGGTGTTCGTCGATCTCGTCGATGAGATAGGGTTTGACCTGCTCGTGCTTCTTCCAGAAGTCCTCTTTGTCGATGATCATGTCCTTGACCGCGCGCTTGATGCTGAGCGGCTCGAGGGTCAGCTCGGTGCCGAAGAGCTCGATCAGGTCGTTCATGCGCTCTTTACAGGCCAGGACGCCTTTGCCGTTGACTTTGATGGCACAGGCGCCGCAGATCCCGTGGCGGCAGCTGCGGCGGTAGCTGAAGCTACCGTCGACGTCCCACTTGATGCGGTTGAGGATATCGAGGACGACCTCTTCGGAGGTGACCTCCATCTCGATCGTCTTGTAGTGGGGAAGGTAGTCCGTTTCGGAGTTGAAGCGGAACACGTTGAATGTAATGGTTTGTGTAGTAATAGTCGTCATCATCTTCCCCTTAGTATGTACGCTCTTGCGGTTCGAATTTGCCCGGTGTGACCGCCATGTAGTCGAGGCTGATCTCACCGTTTGCATCCATGTACGCCATAGTGTGCTTCATGAAGGCTTCGTCGTCGCGTGTCGTGAAGTCCTCGCGGTAGTGCGCGCCGCGGCTCTCTTTGCGCGCCAGGGCGCTTTCAACGATGAAGAGGGCATAGTCAAGCATGTGGCCCAGTTCGATCGCTTCTTGGAGGTCCGTGTTGAAGATCTTGGACTTGTCGTCGATACGGATGTTTTCGAAGCGCTTGCGCAGTGCTTTGACGATCTCGACCTGCTTGGAGAGGGTCTCCTCGGTACGGAAGACGCCGGCATTGTCGGTCATGCTCTGCTGCAGTTCGTTACGCAGGCCCGGGACCGTCTCTTTGCCGTTATTGGTGAGGATACGCTCCATCTCTGCGATCATCGTGTCGGCATCGGACTGTTCCGCCTCGCGGAGGTAGAGCGTCTCGATGTCATTGACCATGCTCTGACCGACGTGGCGGCCGAAGAGCAGGGCTTCGAGGACGGAGTTGGCACCGAGGCGGTTCGCACCGTGGACGCTGACGCAGGCACATTCACCCGCCGCGTAGAAGCCTTCGACGAGTTCGTCGTTGTTCTTGCGGACGTGTCCGTCGATATCGACCGGGATACCGCCCATGGAGTAGTGCGCCGTCGCGGAGATAAGAATGGGCTCTTTGATCATGTCGAGGCCGAGGAAGGTGATCGCCAGGTCGCGCAGCTCGGGCAGGCGCTCCATGATCTTCTCTTTGCCCAGGTGGGTCAGGTCGATGTAGACGGCGTCTTTGCGCGGTCCGACCCCGCGCCCTTCGCGGATCTCGTTGATGATGGCGCGGGCGACGACGTCGCGGGAAGCCAGTTCAAGCTTGTTCGGCGCGTAGCGCTCCATGAAGCGCTCGCCTTCGGAGTTGAGCAGTTTTCCGCCTTCGCCGCGGGCCGCCTCGGAGATGAGGATACCGCTGCCCGAAAGGCCTGACGGGTGGAACTGGACGAATTCCATGTCCTCCAGCGGGAGGCCGTGGCGCGCAACGATGGAGAGGCCGTCACCGGTATTGGCGTGGGCGTTGGAGCTGATCTTGAACGCGCGGGCGTAACCGCCGGTGGCGAACATAACGGCCTTGGCGTTGAAGATCGCCTTTTCCTGGTTACGAATATTGAAGGCGACGACACCGCTGACCTTGCCGTCTTCGTAAATAATGTCGGCGGCGTACCACTCGTCGATGAAGTCGACGCCGACGCGCAGCGCCTGCTCGTAGATCGTCTGAAGCAGGGTCAGACCCGTACGGTCTTTCGCGAAACAGGCGCGCGGGGAGGACTGGCCTCCGAAGGGGCGCTGGGCGATCTTACCGTCGTCGGTACGGCTGAAGGCCGCTCCCATGCGCTCTGCCCAGCGGATCGTTTCCGGGGCTTTCTGACACATCAGCTCAACCGCGTCCTGGTCGGCGAGGTAGTCCGCACCCTTGACGGTGTCGAATTCGTGCAGCTCGATGCTGTCGACATCGCTGAGCGCAGCGTTGATACCGCCCTGCGCCGCACCGGAGTGCGAACGCAGCGGGTGGAGTTTGGTAATGACGGCGACGTTCTTGCCGGCTTGTTTCAGCTCTCTGGCAGCCGCAGAACCTGCCAGACCGGAACCGACGATTACCGCATCATAAGTATAAATAGGAATACTCATAACCTTCCTTCGTAAACGTAAATATGCGTCAGATTATAGCGATTGAAAGGGTAGGTTTCGGTTAAACGGTTCTGGCTGGAGAGCGGAAGGGAAAGGTGTTACAAAATGAACCAGAAAGGCCCACAAATGGGGCCTTTGGAGGGAAAATCTATAACATTTTCGTATTGTTATTCGTATCGGAAACGCAGTTACCGCCCTTCTCCTGAGCCATTCTCAGGCGCTCTTTGGCGTTTTTGACGGCATCGTCGAGGGTCTGGGAGGCGGTTTTTGAGGCAAAGCCGCCGCTGAGCGTGATGGGGAAGGAGTCGTGTGGCATTTTGAAACGGTTCTCTTCGATCATCTGTCGGATATGGTTACACTCCTCCAGCGCTTTATGCTTGTCGCTGCGTAGCAGCACGGTGATGAACTGGCCGCCGTGGATGCGCCCGATCTGGTCATTTTGCATCTTGTGCAGTTTCATGATGGAGGTGATCTTGATCAGAATCGGGTCGATGACGCTCTGCGGGAAATGGTTGACAAGCTTGGAGTAGTTGTCGATCTCGAAGATGCAGACGAAGGCGTGCATGTCCTTGGAGGCTTTGGGACGGCGGTCAAAGCCGATTTTTACCCCTTCGTAGTTGGGGAGCTGCGTCACCTCGTCTTTCTTGCCGCTGGCGGAAGCGGCGTCACCGCTCTCCTGGCGTATTTTCAGAGCGATGGAGTTGATCTCGGTCGTTTTGAACTTGACCGAGGCGCGGGTGGCTCCCTCCTGGGGCTGGAGCGCATAAATGTCACCCAGGATCGTTTTGGAAGCGTTGCGGGCGGCGGTCATGACGACGAAGCCCCAAAGCAGGACCAGGATCATCATTGCGCCTACGAGCAGGCTGTACTGGTAAAGGATATTGTTCTGCAGTTTGGTCAGCGGGTAGAAGAGCGTGGTATAGTTTTCGATGGCTCTGAGCATGTCGTCGTGTCTGGCGGGGGAATCGATGGCGGCGTTGAAATAGGCGGAGGCCGATGCGTTCAGGACCCTGTCCCGTTCGCGGAGCAGGTTGGTGTATTTGCTGCGGGTTTTCGCCTCCCTGAAGATGAGGCTGTTGGCGATCTCGTAGACGTTCTCGCTGTCGAGGCCGTCGATCAGGATTGGCAGGCGGCTGAGGACGCCGCTGGCGCGAATGCGGTCGAGGGCGGGGTCCGCACGGTCCATTTTTGCGAGGGAGTGGACGAGCCTCTCCTGCTCAGCCATATTGTCGATCCGCTTGTACGTGGCGTAGGAGCTGGCGAGGAGCAATCCGCTCAAAAGGGTGAACAGTATGAGCAGTGTTGCGTTAAACTGCACCGAACTTAGGAGCTTTTTGATCGACGTTTTCATTGATATCCCGTGTGTGGTTTTTTACTAATTTTAATTGGTGTTTTATTAAGTGACACTTATGACGCTCCCTGCGTAAAGGCGCCGCAAGCGAGAGTGGAGTAAAATTCTCCTCTTATTATGGATCTGGAAAAACGTTTTATCGCTTCCGTCGCCGCCGCATCAAAACAGATCGGGGATGACGGTGCCGTGATCGGTTCTACTGTCTATTCGAACGATGCTTTCATCGAGGGGACGCATTTCAAACGCGCATGGATGACGCCGCGCCAGATCGCCTATAAGGCATTCGCGGTCAACATCTCCGATGCCGTGGCGATGAATGCCGTGCCGCGATACGCCCTGCTTGCAATCGGTATTCCATCTTCGTTCACTGCGGGCGAGGTGGATGCCCTGGCGGCGGGATTCGTCGAGGCCTCGGCCGCTTTTGGGTGCGAACTCGTTGGCGGGGATACCGTCAAGAGCGACCGGCTGATCATTTCGCTGACCATCGTCTCGGAAACGCGGCGTCCGCTGCGACGCAGCGGGATCAAGAGGGGCGATCTGCTCGCCTTCACGGGCAGCGTCGGCAAGGCGAAGCGGGAGCTGCAGTATCTGCTGGCGGGACGCAGGGCGCACGCGCAGTCGCACTATGTCCGGCCGCCGCTGCGCCGGGAGTTCATCGCCGCCGCCGCACCATATCTGCGGGCGGGGATGGACATCTCGGACGGGATCTACACCGACCTGCAGCGCCTGGCCGACCTGAACCGGACCGGCTTCTCCTTTTTCCGTCCCCTCGGCAAATCAGCGGGGTGCAGCGGGGAGGAGTACGAGATGCTCGTCGCTTTCCCGCCGCGGATGCGCAAGCGCGTCGAGTACCTGGCGCGCAAACACCGAACGCCATTGACCGTTTTCGCCCGGGCCGCACGGACCCGCTACAAAAACCCGTGCAAATCACACCACTTTTAAAGAGTACCATGGACCGTTTTTATTACTTGCAGCATGCACCGATTCCCTTCGTTTTCAAACAGAGCGTACGCGACTTTGTCGTCAACGAAATTCCGCTTTACCCTTTTACGGGCAACGGCGAACACCTTATCTTGCATGTACGCAAAAAGAACCTCTCCACCTGGGACCTCATCTCCCTGCTGGCGAAGTACCTCGGCATCAAAGGCAGGGAGATAGGCTACGCCGGCCTCAAAGACAAAAACGCGATGACGACACAGTACATCTCCTTGCCGAAGAAGTTTGAGAAGAAACTGGAGGGGTTCAGCCACGAGAACGTGAAGATCCTCGAGAAGACCTACCACAAGAACAAGATCCACATGGGGCACCTCAAGGGCAACCGCTTCTTCATCCGCCTCAAGAAGGTGACGCCGACGGCGGCCAAGAAGATCGACGAGGCGCTGAAACAGATCGCCGTCTACGGCATGCCGAACTTTTTCGGCTACCAGCGTTTCGGCATCGGCGGGGAGAACTGGAAGAAGGGAGAGGCCCTGCTGCGCGGGAAGATCAAGGAACGCAACGTCAAGCTCAAACGTCTTTATATTAATGCATATCAAAGCCACCTCTTTAACCTCTGGCTGAGCCGCCGCATCGAGGTGAGCACGCTGATCGGCAATTTTGACGCCAAAGAGATATCGCCGCTGCTCAACATCCCCGAAGATCAGCTCCAAAAGCTGGCGCAGCAGCCGCACCCCTACAAGCTCATCGAGGGGGACGTCATGATGCACTACCCGCACGGCCGCCCTTTCGAATTCGACGGTGACGCGGAGGATATCGAACGCTTCAACGAGCGTGACATCGTTCCGACGGGCCTACTGGTCGGTAAGCGGGCCAAACGCTCCACGGGCCTCTCCCGGGACTTCGAAAAGGCGTATGACGCCGTCCACGAGATCGACGGCCAGCGCCGCTATGCCTGGGTCTTCCCCGAAGAGGTGGAGGGCAAATACCGTGAGGAGGAGGCCTGGTACGAGCTGCACTTTACGCTGCCCAAAGGCTCCTACGCCACGGTCCTGATCGAAGAGATCGCCAAACGCAAAATTGACAACGACGAGGAAGCATGACACGCCATATCACCAACACCATTTCGCAGCAGTTCGGACGGTTCGCGTCCAAGGAGTTTCCCCGCTGGTTTCAAAAGATCGTCAACCAGGGTTATGTCAGCATCATGGGGCTGGACATGGGTGAGTTCTACGCGCCTGCCACCTACCGTTCGCTCAATGCGCTCTTCACCCGTAGCCTCAAGGCATCGCGTCACTTCTCCAACGATGCCGACGACCTTATCTCTCCGTGCGACAGCCTCATCACCGAGTGTGGCGATCTCGATGCGACGCAGGCGCTGCAGATCAAGGGGATGTCCTACTGCGTCCGGGAGCTGTTGGGGTCGGAGATCGATGATGCGAACAAGGACCGCATCGAGCACGGGCAGTTCATGAACTTCTACCTTTCGCCCCGCGACTATCACCGCTACCACGTTCCGACAAACATGAAAGTGCTCAAGGCGGTGCATATCCCCGGCAAGCTCTACCCGGTCAATATGCCTTCGCTCAACAAGCGGGCCGACCTCTTTATCGAGAACGAACGGGTGGTGATGGAGTGCGAGACCCAGCAGGGGAAACTTGTCTACCTCGTCCTTGTGGGTGCGCTCAACGTCGGGAAGATGCAGGTCAGTTTCGAGCCGCGCATCCAGACGAATGCGGACGCCCAGCAGCCGACGGCGTACAGCTTTGAGAATCTCCACCTTAAAAAGGGGGATGATTTTGGCTGTTTCGAGATGGGATCGACCATCGTCATGATCACGGAGAAAACGGCGATGGAACTGTCGGTGCAAGCGGGGCAGAAGGTCCGTTTCGGCGATACGATCGCAACCCTCTGACCCGGCGGCGCCGGGCAAAATCCCCCACTCCTTTCCTAAAATCAATTCCGGTCGTTACGATTGCTATCTGAAGGGCGAAGAAAAGTCGGTGTGCGTATCGTGATGATCACAGGCAAGCGGCGAAATGATCGCGTTTAGGAAAGAGAGGTTAGCCCCGCTTGGGGCCATTAGAAGCGGTAGCGCATACCGGCGTAGAACGCGCGGGGAGGGGCAACCCTGACCGTGGCATCCTCTGCCATCGTTGCCAGTGCCGACGAACTGATGTTGACGAACTGGTAGTATTTTCTGTCCAGCAGGTTGTCAAACCGTGCGAACATTTCAAAAGCGTCTGTGAAGCGGTATTCGCCAATCAGGTTAACGACTTCATAGCCGCTCATTTCGTGCGCATTGACCTCATCCGCATAATAGCTGCTTTTTGCCAGCAGCTCCGTGATAAGCGTCGCCTTGGAGTTCGGCTGGTAATAGAGTGTCAGTTTCACGGTGTGTTTGGGCGTTCTCGGCACCTGGTTTCCGGAAAGGTCAACGCGTTCGAAGTCACCCGTGAGCGGTCCTCTTCCGTCAGGATCCGCCGTGACCTGCTGGGAGAGCCAATAGCGCGTAAAGACCGCATCGAGGTAGGTGTATGCCAGGTCAAACGCGACCGTTTGGCTCCGGTCACTCTGGACGGAGAGTTCGAAGCCTCTGCTGCGCATGTCCCCGACGTTATCGTAGTTGCTTTCGTTCTCGTCGTCGGAGGTGATATAGCTCCCGGCGATTCTTCCGATGTAATCTTTCCGGTCGAGCTGGTAGACCGATGCGTTATAGGTGAACCCGGCAGACTGCCCGCGCAGGCCGATCTCATAGTTATAGGAGGTCTCTATACCGATCTTCGAGGGAATATCCACCGCCGGGTTCTCCCGCAGGGTTGCCTGGTTGGTGCTCATCTGGCGAACCGTCGGGGTCCTGAAACCGGTGGAGACGCTGGCGTAAAACGCACTGTTTTTGGAAAGCGCATAGTTGAAACCGGCCCGGTAAGAGGCGACGTCATAGGAGGGCTTGACGTTGTTGGCGCTGTCTTGATGGTCGATGTACCGCTGCTGGATGTTGTCATAGCGGATATTGAAGGTGGTCGTCAGGTCCTTCACTACTTCAAGTTTCATCTCGCCGTAGAGCGCGTTGATGTCCTCCTCTGTCGCATAATCCGACTGGAGGCTTCCGTCGGCCGCCAGGTAGGCCCGTTCGTCGGTGGTGTTTCTCTGGAGGTCGAAGCCGGTCATGAGGCCCAGGATGTCGAAGGCCGTCCGGTATTCGCCCTTGGCGCCGTTCTGGTTCCAGATCTCATTCTTGTCCGTTTTCGTCCGTGCCGTTTTATAGGTCTTGTCATCGATGTAGGTATGGACGTTGAGCATCAGGTTCGAATCTTCACCGAAGGAGTTGGAGTAGGTGACGAACCCTTTGGTCAGGTCGGTCTTGTAGTAGCCGCTGTACGAATACTCGTTTTCGCTCCGGGGGTCGGTTTTCGCCGCGAGGGTCCCGTGGACGCTGTTGCCGTCACCCGTTTCGCGTTTGGTATAGTCAAGCCCAAGCGTAATGTCGCTCGTGTCATTGAGGTAGTAGGAGTATTTCCCGTTGATCGATTTGATCGAGACGTAGGACTCATCCCAGTAGCCGTCACTTCCACGGTAGCTTCCCTGCAGCTGTAGCGCGGAGTTTTCAAAGCTTTGGTTTGTCGATGCCATTAGGCGTTTCGAGTTGAAGCTTCCGGCTTCCGCTTCGGCCTTCGAAGATGAGACGGCTTTGGCTTTCTTGGTCGTGATGATGACCGCGCCGGCGAGGGCGTCGTTGCCGTAGAGGTAAGACGCGCCCCCCTTGATGACTTTGATCGATTCGATATTGTCCAGGTCGATGTTGATCTTGCCCGAGGTCTCCTGGACCGGGACGCCGTCGATGACGATGGCGACGCCGGGCTGTTCGCCCATGTACATCTGGTTCTCGATCCCGCGGATATGTACTTTGACGCTGTCGGTTCCGACGTTGGAGAGGGTGACGCCCGGTACGCTGTTCAGGATGTCCGTAATGGTGTGCGGGTTGATCTTTTCGACCTCTTCGCCCGTAATGGTCATGGTACTTGAAACGCCCGTTTTTGAATCGACGCCGTCATCGATCGTCGTTGATTCGACGGTCACGGCACCGATCGCGATGCTCTCGTCAGCATTGATTGCGGCGCTGTTCCCGAGCAGGAAACAGAGCAGGGCTGTACTTTTTGCCAGATGGTTTATGTTCATAGCTCTCTTTCTAATTTTTGTGTTAATGCGGATTGTTGCAACAGAGTGTTAATTAAATGTTAAATTAAATATATTGATTAAATATATATGATAAGAATGTGTAGAAACGACCGCTATGCACTGCGTCACGAGGGGACGCGCTGCTTATGAACGTAGCTGTACATGACGGGCAGGTAGAAGAGGTTCAAGACGGTGCCCCACGCCAGACCGAACCCCAGCGAGACCGCGAGCGGCTGGAACGTGGCCGCCTGCCCCGAGGCGAAGAAGATCAGGGAGGAGAGCCCGACCAGTGTCGTCAGCGAAGTCAGGATGATCGGCCGGAAGCGCCTGCCGGCCAAGCGGTGGATCTCGTCGGCGCTACCGGCATGCCGGAGCGTGGACATCATGATGATGCCGTCATTGACGATGACGCCTGCGAGGCCGAGCGCGCCGATCAGCGACGGCATGGAGAGGTTCAGTCCCATAAGGGTGTGCCCCATCAATACACCCAGGAGGGAGAAGGGGATGACAGAGACAACGATCAGCGTCTCGCGGATCGAATTGAAGAGGTAGAGGATGGCGATAAAAATCAGGATGACCGACAGGACCGTTGCCAGAACCAGGTCGGTTTCCAGGGCTTTCTTCTGCTCCGCTTCGCCTTTGAATTTCAAACGGACCCCCTCAGCCCGGAGCGTGCGGAGGGTCGGTTCAAGCTTCTGAAGCGCTTCGGATGCGGTGATGATTTTCGAATCGACGTTGGCAAAGACGAAGAAGGTGGTCTCCCCGTCATCCTTGACCAGCCGCTCCAGCGCGGTGATGACCTCGAAATCGCAGACATCCTTGAGGCGGACGATCTGCCCGTTCTTCAGCGGGACGCCGAGGGATTCGAAAAACGCGAAATCGTCCTGGTAGGCGGAGCGGACCTTGATATCAAGCAGGCTCTGGCCGTCGAAGATCACCCCGATGCGCTTGGAGAGATAGAGGTCCGAGACAAAATTGCCCAGGTAGGCGTCGGTGATGCCGAGCTGTTCGCCGTAGGCGTTGACCTTGATCTTGATCTCGTCGATCCCCCGTTTGATATTGTCGCCGGCATATTTGATGCCGTCGATCGCACCGAGCTCCGCTTCGAGCGCTTTGACCGCCCGGATCGCCTGCTGGTAGTCTTCGCTCATAAGCCCGATACGGATATCCGCTTTGGCGTAGCCCATCCCTTTTTCGACGACCATCAGCTCTTCCAGCCCGAACCGCTCCTTGTAGCCCTGGGATACGAGCCATGCCCGCAGTTCTTTGGAGATCGCCTTGGAGGAGCGTTCGCGCACACTGTCGCGCCGGCTTTCGTAGAAACTAAGGTAGGGGGTAATGTAGCTGTCCATAAAGTTGTCGGGTTTTTTCTTCTGCAGTTCGACCCCGATGTACCCGACGGAGGGGAACATTTCGGTATCCCCCGTGGCGCTGCGCCGGTATCCCGCCGTCGACGTGACATTTTCGACGCCGAAACGGCTGCCCTCCTTGAGAAGGTCTTTCTCGATGGCCTGCACGATGGCCAGGGACTCCTCAAGGGTTGTCGTCGGGGCCGCTTTGAACGTGATGTTCAGGGCGGTGGCATCAAAGGGCTGGAACATCTGGAACTTGGCGTGTTTGAACCCGGTATAGATCAGCAGCGGGATGATGATGACAAAGAGCAGCAAAAAGGTTTTCTGATACTGCATCAGCAGACCGAGGGCTGCCGAGTAGCGCCGGTTGATCCCCTTCCACGAGAGGGTGCGCGAGGCGGGGCTGAGCAGGTGCACGGCGTGGATCGGCAGGAAGATGAAGGACTCGAGCAGCGACGCAATGACCAGGGCGCTGAAGGCGATGGGGATCATCTGCACGATCTCGCCGAGACGCCCGCTGATCATCAGCAGCGGAATAAAGGAGAAGAGGGTGGTGGCCGAAGCGATGGTGACGGGTTTGGCCATCTCCCGCGTCCCGAGGAAGGCCGCCTTTGCCGGTGCGTACCCTTTTTCGATGTACTGCTGGATATTCTCGCTGACGACGATGGCGTCGTCGACGATGATACCGATGGCGATGATGACGCCGATCAGCGAATTGATATTGATGCTGTACCCGGTAAAGTAGAAATAGATGCTTCCCAGCACAAAGGAGGTCGGGATACCCAGGGCGATGATGAAGGCCATACGCGCATTGATCAGGGCAAAGGTCATCAGGGTGATGAGGATGATCCCGAAGAGGATATTCGAGATGACGATGTTGAGCCGTTCCTGGATAATCGTCGTCTGGTCCTGCCTGACATCGTAGTCGACGCCGTCGACCTTCATGCTCTCTAGGAGTTTATAGATTTTTTCCCCGATCGCGATGGCGTCCCCTTTCGGGTTCTGCGAAAGCGAAAGGGTAATGGCGGTTTTGCCGTTCATGCTCGCCAGCGTCGAAGCGTCTTCGTAGCGCTTGGAGACCGTGGCGATGTCCCTGAGCGCGATCTGGCGGTCGCCGATATTGAGCACGGTCTGCTCAAATGCGTCCACGAACTTCTTCTGGTTTCCGACGGAGAGGAAATACTGGGCCTTGGCGTCGTCGATCTTGCCGAGGGGGTAGATATAGGAGAGTTCCGAGATGGTTTTGAGTACTTCCGTATGCGAAAGTCCGTATGCGTCGATGCGCCGCTCGTCAAGCATGATCTCGTAGAAAAGGTCGGAGTCGCCGAAGATCGTGACGTCCGAAACGCCGGGAATCGCCATCAGGCGGGACTTCAGTTTCTGTGCGAGCTCCCGGAGCCGGTCCAGGCTGACTTCGTCCGAACGTACCGATACCTGCATCAAGCCCCGCGCATGGGCCACGTTCCTGACTGCCGGCTCATCCATGTCGGAAGGGAGCGTCGGCACGACCAGTGCGATGGCGTCGCGGATCGATTCGGCCATCTCCGCTTTGTCTGCCCCCTTTTCGAGCTCGAGGCGTACGGAGAAGCTGCCCGGGGCGATGACCGAGGTGACGCTCTCGACGCCGACGAGGTTTTTGGTCTCCTCTTCGAGCGGCGTCACGACCATGCGGTTGAGGACGTCGACGGAGGCGCCGCCGTAGCTGCCGCGGATCGTCATGGTGTCGGGTTCGATCTCGGGGGAGATCTCCTTGGGGATCATCGTATAGGTATAGATCCCGGCGGCGAACAGCAAGAAAAAGAGCGTGTAGTTGATCTTATAGTTATCGATAAAAAATTTCAGCAGCTTGTCAAACAGGGTGTTTTCACTGTTTGGGAGGGGGGTCTGCTCCGGGGCGGTTGACTTGCTTTTGTTCACGCTATGCCTATTTCTGCCTGCCGGCCGGGCAGGCGTGGTTTATTTGGTGCCGGTTTGCCACGGCGGGGCAGGGTCTACAGCCTGCCTGCAGGGTGTTCTGCGGCAGGTTCGGCCGTCACACGCATTGCCTGCGGTGCGTTTTTAGACGGCTTTTCCGCGGGGGCGCTGTGGTGCCCGCGCTGCGCACGGCCGTAGGTGTCGAGGATGTAGCCCCGGTAGAGGTTGACGGCGACAAAAAAGATAATCAGCGATGCCGCAAACGGGAAGGCCAGGATTTTGGCGCGCTTTTTCGCCTCGATCAGCCTGATACGCTTGTAGAGGATGACGAGGGCCCAGGCCACCCCGACGTACCGCAGATACGAGAAGAGGTGCACCCATGCATCCTTTCGGCTTGCCGGCGAGGTGAAGTCGCTCTGTACGCCGAAGCCGTAGGCGAACCCGTCGACGATCTTCTCCATCCCGCTGACAAAGAACATCTCCAGCGTATGCGAAAGCGACCCGAAGATGAAAAGCGGCGCGAAGGCGTACCCGAGGGTGTAGAAAACGGTGCTGTACTCTTTTTGAAGGATTTTGGACGCGACGAACATGCCTGCAACGGTGATGACGACCGAGAAGAGCACGGCGTATAAAAAGGCGAACAGTCCGACAGTGTCCATACCGCCCAGGCCGGCGATCCCCTGAAGCGCCGCCGCCGTTTTCGCCCAGATGAATTCGTCGGCGATCGCACTGCGTCCCATGCCGTGGTGGAACGCCATGGTAATGGGGATGGCCGCGACGATCAGAATATAGGCCCAGACCTCCGCTTTTTCGATCTTGAAGTGTGAAAAGAGCGAAAACGAGGGTTTGGTCAGGCGGAAGCTGACCGCTTCGCAGGCGGCCGAGCAGTCCATGCAGAGGGTACAGTCTCCCATCGAGTTCTTTTTGTCAAAGTTGAAGGGACTCAGGCCGTGTGTACATGCTTTGGCACAGTCGAAGGTTTTGCACTCGCTGCAGGCGCTTTGGTTGGTCCCCAGCCACGTGAAGGAGAGCTTCTCATAGGCCCTGGTCAGGGTGCCGATGGGGCAGATGTATTTGCAGTAGCTCATCTCTTTATAGACGAGATAGAAGGCAAAAGAGAGCAGGGTCATGACGGTGAAGAGCACGGCCGAACCGAAAGGGGTATGGTACGCGGAGGGGAAGCTGTAGTAAACACCCCACCAGCCGACCATGAGCAGCGTCACGCCGATGAAACGGTTCTCAAGCCATTTGGGCATACGCTTTTTCAGGCCGAATTTCGTGAGGTAGTGCCCCAGGAATCGGTGGGGACAGATACCGCAGAAGATGCGCCCGAAGGTCGGCAGCGACACGACAATGAAGAGCGACCAGAAAATCCCCCAGAAGAGGGCCGGCGTATAGAGGTTCTCTTTCCCGGGAACGGCGAACCCCAGGGCGATCGCGTAAAAGAAGAGGGCCGTCACGGCCAGCCGCAACAGAAAAAGAAAGCGTTGGTTCTTGAAGAGGTAACCGAGCAGCGGCATGCCGTAGAGGTCGTTTCGGTCGCGTTTGATATGATCTACCATTGAATCCCTGCGTTGATGACAAACATCATATAATTAAATTATTTTTAAGTTAAGAATGTAATTTTAATAGCTTAGTGTTAAGGGAGTGTTAAAGGGAGGGGATATCCCGCGTAAAACGGGCCTGTTCCGGGGGAAGTGGGTATAGAGGGGAACCCCTCTTTTATACGTTGAAACGGAAGTGCACGTGTGCACTTAGTCAACCGTCAAACATTAAACCTAAAGTGCATGACATCGCCGTCCTGGACGATGTACTCCTTGCCCTCCAGGCGCATCTTACCGGCCTCTTTGGCACCGGCCTCCCCGTTGCAGGCGACGAAGTCCTCGTAGCCGATCACCTCGGCACGGATAAACCCCTTTTCGAAGTCGTTGTGGATGACGGCGGCAGCCTTGGGCGCCGTCGTGTTCTTGCGGATCGTCCAGGCGCGTACTTCCTTGACGCCGGCGGTGAAGTAGCTCATCAGCCCCAGTTTATCGAAGCCTTTGCGGATGATCTGCTCCAGTCCGGACTCCTCGACGCCGAGGTCGCGGAGGAATTCGTCGCGCTCCTCGTCTTCCAAACCGACCAGCTCCTCCTCGATCTTCGCGCAGAGTTTGATGACTTCGCAGTTCTGTGATTCGGCATGGGCCGCGAGACGCTGAACATACTCGTTGTCCTCAAGCAGGCCGTCTTCATCCGTGTTGGCGCCGTACATGATCTCCTTGGCCGTCAGCAGGCGCAGATCCTTGTTGAGTTCGGCGAAACGGTCATCCTCGATGTCGGGGAAGCTGCGGGCAAGGTTGCCCTGGTCGAGGTGGTCGAGCAGGGTCTGGGCGAAGTCGACCATCGCCTGCGCCTTCTTGTCCGCTTTGGCCTGCTTTTTGAGGCGTTCGATGCGGTTTTGCAGCATTTCGACGTCGGCGAGGATCAGTTCGGTCTCGATGATCTCGACGTCGCGGAGCGGGTCGATGCTTCCTTCGGTATGGACGACGTTCTCATCGGCGAAACAGCGCACGATCTGCAGGATCACTTCCGTTTCGCGGATATTGGCGAGGAATTTATTTCCCAGACCCTCACCCTTGCTGGCACCCTTGACGAGGCCGGCGATGTCGACGAAGTCGAGGGTGGAGTGCTGGATGCGCTCGGGGTTGACGATCTTGGCCAGGGCGTCCAGGCGCGGATCCGGGACGGGGACGACCGCCTTGTTCGGTTCGATGGTACAGAAGGGGTAGTTGGCCGCTTCCGCGTTCTGCGCCTTGGTCAGCGCGTTAAAAGTAGTTGATTTTCCGACGTTCGGCAGCCCGACGAGTCCGATGGCTAATCCCATAGTGGTTTCCTGTCTGTAAGAATAAGTCCGACATTGTACTCTCTCGGGGGTTAGGGACGGGTTAGGGGAAGAGCGAAGCTTTCGTGGCGGCCCTAGGAGAAGCGGATGCCGCGAAGCAGTTTGAAAAGTTCGAACCAGGCGACACTGGCGATACCGGCAACGACGGCCAGCAGAAGGCCTGCGATGTCTAGCTCCCCGAAACGGAAGAGTTGGCGAAGCTGTGGCTCGAAGAGCGCGAGTGCCAAAAAGAGGAGAGCGCCACCGGTAATCCACCAAACGGCGCGGTTCGGGATATGCAGGGATGCGAAGAGCGTACGCTTCCAGGATCGGTTGGCAAAAATAAGCGTGATGTTGGCTATGACCAGCGCCGTGAAGGCCAGTGCCCTTGCATCCTCCGCCGTGGCGCCGCGGGACAGGACTATACCGTAGAGGGCAATTGCCCAAATGAGCACACCGGTGCCCTGCAGCAGGCTTAGTCCAAGGTTCCACACGCCGAAAAGCGGCTCGTCCAGAGGACGTGGAGGGCGTAGCATGGCATCGGTCTCTTCCCGTTCCGCTTCGAAGACGACGGAGCAGGCCGGATCGATGATAAACTGTAAAAAAGCGATATGGACCGGAAAAAAGATCAGGGGCCATCCGAAAAAGACAGGCAGCAGTGCTATGCCGGCGATCGGAACATGAATGGCAAGAATATAGGCCATCGCCTTGCGGAGATTGTCGTAGATACGCCGGCCCAGCCGGACGGCCTCGACAATGGAGGTGAAATCGTCGTCAAGCAGCACTAGCGAAGCGGCTTCGCGCGCGACATCCGTCCCACGTCCGCCCATCGCGATGCCGATATGGGATGCCTTGAGTGCCGGGGCGTCGTTGACACCGTCACCAGTCATTGCCACGACTTCACCGTCAGCTTTGAGGGCGTTGACGATTTTGAGTTTGTGTTCGGGCACGACCCGTGCAAAGATATTGATCGTTCTTATGCGCGCGGCCAGCTCCGCTTCGTCGCAGCCGTCGATTTCACTTCCCGTCATCAGCGTATCGGCTCTCAGCCCTGCCTCCCGGGCGATGGTACGTGCAGTGCCGGGGTAGTCCCCGGTCATCATGACGACACGTATCCCCGCGGCATGACACCGGGCAATAGCAGAAGGCACAGTGAGGCGCAACGGGTCGGCAAGGGCGATCAGGCCGAGCAGACGAAAGGCGAAGTCGTGCTGGATGCTCGGCCACTCTTTGCCGGAGTAGCGGGCGTCCGCGACACCGAGCACCCTCAGGCCTTGCGATGAAAGCGCTTCGACCTGCTGCGCAAGTTGCGCTGACGATGCAGCATCGAGATGACAAAGGTCCGCGATCGATTCGGGCGCACCTTTCGAGGCAACGACGTACTCGTCACCGTGGGTGGAGCGCCAGACATGGGAGATGGCATGCATTTCGGCCGACAGGGGATACTCGTAGACCAGTTCCCAGTCGTCGTGCAGGTGCTCTGTACCGGAGAGATAGCGTTGCGCGAGGGCGTGCATCGCCTTTTCCATCGGATCGAAGGGGTCGGCTTCGCTGGCAAGGATCCCGAATTCGAGCAGTTCGTGAAAAGTCTCGGGCAACGGAGCCGTGTCTGTTACGTCGGGGACGCGGAAGAGCGCTTCGCCGGTGACAATCGTATGGACGTTCATGCTGTTTTGCGTCAGCGTACCGGTTTTGTCGACGCACAGAACCGTTGCCGAACCGAGGGTTTCGATCGCCGGAACGCGGCGGGTCAGCACGCGGCGCCGGGAAATACGCCAGGCCCCGAGTGCGAGGAAGACGGTGAGGACGACGGGGAACTCTTCGGGGAGCGTTGCCATGGCGAGGGTAATCCCCGCGAGCAGGCCGTCGAGCCAGTCGCCGCGCGTCAAGCCGTAGACGACGATGAGCAGGGCGCACAGTAGCAGACCGAGAGCGGCGAGCAGACGCACCATCTTTCCCGTCTGACGCTGCAGCGGGGTTTTCTCGGTCTCGATGCCCTGCAGGGACTTTCCGATGGTGCCAATGGTGCTTTTTGGACCGGTAGCGTTGACCTCCGCAATGGCCATTCCCTGTACAACAAGGGTGCCGGAGTAGACATAGGGCTGATCCTCGCCCCCGGGTTGAAGGCGTAGATCCCCCTCCAACCAATGACGCTTTCCGACAGGGACCGATTCGCCGGTCAATAGGGATTCGTCGACCTGAAGGTTCCGCTGTGCCAGGATGACGGCATCAGCGGGGACACGGTCTCCCTCGACCAGAACAAGCATATCGCCCCGCACCACTTCGCGTCCGGGGATACGCTGTTGCCCGCCGCCGCGTACAACCAGAGCGCGGGGACTCGTCATATCCCGCAGGGCTTCCAGGACGCGCTCTGTGCGATGTTCCTGATAAACGGTTGACCCTATGACAACGATGACGAAACTGAGGAGAATGGAAGCCTCGGCGTTGTCCCCCAGGAGGAAATAGATCGCTGCTGCAGCCAGTAGCAGAATAAACATGGGCTCGGTCATAACGTCGCGTACGATCACGGTCAATGTGCGCCGTCGCGCACCCGGTATTTCGTTATACCCATCAATGCGCAGCCGTGCCGCCGCCTCGGTGTCGGTCAGCCCCTCAACGTCATGCCAATCAGGTCTGTCGGGTTTGAGCATCTCTTTCTCCAGTGTCAAGTAATTGTACAGTGATCGTTATCGAAGATGCAAACATACTCATTCTGCTACATCGCGGGAAATGAAGCGGAGCAGGTGTTATAGGGGCTTGGAAAAAGATATGGCAGTGTTGTATGGTGATTAAATATTTAAAATTAATTATTTTGTAACGAAATGACGTTAGACTACTGTCGGCTTTGAATCGAAGTCAATTCCATCGAAAGTAGACCCATGGAGCGCCACTGGATCATTTCAATTGCACTATTCGCAATCGTCGCGGGCATGACGGCTGTTTTTTATGAAGCTAACGCGTTCGCTTCAATCGCGCTGTCAGCGTCGGAACAGCCGGAAATGGTTGTAGACACCGGCACTGCAGAGGAAACCCTAGAGACCTCTACGGGCATCCGTGAGTTCCTCACCTCAAACCTCATGGAGCTCTGGAGCGTGGTCAGAAGTGATGGAATACTCTCGACAGCGGCAAGTGCGGCGGGGATTATGCTGGGATTGCTGCTGCTGTTTATGAATGGTTCCTGACAAACGAACCTGTTTGCCGGGAAGGTGAGGGAAGCGCCTACTTTTCTGCTAGCGTGCGCAGGAGGGCGACGGTCGTGCGAACACCGGCACCGGTTCCGCCGTGGGGGTTGACGCCCCAGCCGGATTCCGTGTAGGCCGGACCGGCAATGTCGAAGTGCATCCACTTCTCTTTCATCCCGTCGGTAATGAAGTGGTCAAGGAACATCGCCGCCGTAATAGCGCCGCCGTAGGGGATGTTGCTGATGTTGCTAACATCGGCGATTTCGCTTTTGAGGGCTTTTTTCAGATGCGGGTTGAAAGGCAGCGCGCCGACGAGTTCCCCCGCGCGCTCCGCCGCACCGTAGATGGTGTGTTTGAGGGCGCTGCTGTGGCCCATGATGCCCGTCGTATAGGGACCGAGTGCGACGACGCAGGCGCCGGTCAGCGTCGCATAGTCGAAGAGGTAGTCCGCTTCGACATTGTCCTGGGCGTAGGAGAGGACGTCGGCAAGGACCAACCGTCCCTCGGCATCGGTATTGCGTACCTCGATCGTCTTGCCGTTGCGGGCGAAGAGGACGTCATCGGGCTTGTAGGCGTTGCCGCCGATCATGTTCTCCACCGCCCCGACAAAGCCGTGGACAGCGACGGGCAGATTCAGCTCGCTGACGGCTTTCATGATCCCAAGCACCGCACAGGCGCCGGCCTTGTCCATTTTCATCGTGACCATGGACGTAGAGGGTTTGAGGCTCAGTCCGCCGCTGTCGTAGGTGAGCCCTTTGCCGACGAGCGAGACGGTCGCCACAGGGTTTTCCGGAACATAGGAGAGATGGATCATGCGGGGTTTGTGTGCCGAGGCGCGGGCGACCATCAGCATCGCCTGCATCTTCTCCTCTTCCAGCGCGTGCTCGTCGAAGATCTCGCAGCCCAGGTCGTTGGCGTCAGCGAGATCCTGGGCAATGATGGCCAGGTCGGCGGGGACCATGTCGTCGGGGGTCGTATTGACGAGGTCGCGGGCGAAGTTCGTGGCTGTCGCAAGGATAACGGCGCCGTCGACGGCGGTTTTCAGAGCATCGGCATCGAGTGCACTGCCGTCGTAATTCGCACCGGCAACGTAAAAGGTTTTGAGCTTGGAGGGTTTGGCGTCGGATTTGTAGCGCGTGTATTTGTAGCTCCCCAGTACAATACCCTCGACAAGGGCGGCGGCGTTTTCAAGGCCGTACTGCGCGATTTTGGCGCTCTCATAGGCAAACCCGCTGATGCTTTTGGCGGCAGCAGCCATCGCGTCGCGGAGAGCGTCGGGTTCAAACGCCGTGACGGCGGCGACGTATTCAGCCCCTTCGTGCAGCATGCAGGTCTGTCCCTCTTTGGCCTCGAATCCGGCCTGTTCGAGAACGGATTTTTTCGGGTGCGACGCCAGTGTTTCCGGCGTCAGAAGGGTAACGGTAAGGGCCGCGTCGATGGATTCAACGGGTTGCGTTTCGAGCTTGACGAGCATGTTGTTTCTCCAGCATTTGGTTTTCGATTCGTTTGAACAGGGTCGTGATGCCGTACAGCGCGGCACCGGCGAGCGGTAGGGCAAAATACCAGTGTGTTTTTCCCCACTCGAGCACCTGCAAGATCTGTTCCCCCAGCAGGTAGGCGGGGATAATCGTGATCGCCGCCCAGACCCAGGCGCTGAGCAGGTTGATAAAGGCGAATTTTTTCGAGGAGTATTTTGTGATCCCGATGCTCATCGGGATGACAGTGCGCAGTCCGTAGAGGTAGCGCTGTACGAAGATAAGGGGCCAGCCGTACTTTTTAAGCAGCAGGTGGGCAATAGCGAACTTGCGGCGCTGTGAATGGAATTTCCGCTGGATGAAGCCTTTGTTGAAACGGCCGATATAGAAGTAGATCTGATCGCCGGCAAAACCGCCGAGCCCGGCGACAAAGATGGCAATGGGGACGTTCATATGTCCCGTGGTTGCCATGATGCCGGCCATCAGTAGGCCCATCTCCCCCTCGAGGATACTCCAGACGAAAAGGATGATGTAACCGTACTCCTGCAGCAGTTCCAGTAAATAGGCTTCCATGCGTCCCCTTTAATCGAAGTGTAGCATGTCTTTGGCCTGGATCATGTCTTTGTCCCCACGGCCGGAGAGGTTGACGATGACCAGCTTCCCGGCAATGTCGGGCATTTTCTTCAGATAGGCGACGGCGTGGGAGCTCTCGAAGGCCGGGATGATCCCCTCCTTGCGGCTGAGCCAGACGAAGGCTTCCAGGGCTTCATCGTCGGTGATGGTGTCGTAGGCGACCGTACCGTTCTCCTTATGGAAAGCGTGTTCCGGCCCGATCCCGGGATAGTCCAGACCGGCGGAGATGGAGTGCGCTTCGAGGATCTGGCCGTCGGCATCCTGGAGCAGATAGCTCATCTGGCCGTGCAGGACCCCGGGGCGCCCTTTGAGCAGGGAGGCGCCGTGCTTGTCCGTCTCGGTCCCCAGACCGCCGGCCTCGATGCCGATGCACTGCACCTCTTTGTCTTCGAGGAAGTGCTGGAACATGCCGATGGCGTTGGAGCCGCCGCCGATGCAGGCGACGACCGTGTCGGGGAGGCGGCCCTCTTTTTCCAGGATCTGCGCGCGGGCTTCCCAGCCGATGATCGCCTGGAAGTCACGGACCATCATCGGGTAGGGGTGGGGTCCGGCGACGGTGCCGATGATGTAGAAGGTGTCGCGGGCATGGGTGACCCAGTGGCGGATGGCGTCGTTCATGGCGTCTTTGAGGGTACGCGACCCGCTTTCGACGGCATGGACCTTGGCGCCCAGCAGTTTCATGCGGAAGACGTTGAGCTCCTGGCGGGCGACATCCTTGGCTCCCATGAAGATCTCGCACTCGAGCCCCAGCAGGGCGGCGATCGTCGCCGTGGCGACCCCGTGCTGCCCCGCGCCGGTTTCGGCGATAACCTTCTGCTTGCCGAGTTTCTTCGCCAGCAGCCCCTGGGCAATGACGTTATTGACCTTGTGCGCACCGGTGTGGTTCAGGTCCTCGCGCTTGATGTAGACCTTCGCGCCGAGCTCTTCGGAGACATTGGCCGCATAATAGAGCGGGGAGGGACGGCCGACATAGTCTTTGAGGTAGCCGTCCACCTCGCTCCAGAAGGCTTCATCAAAACGGTACTGTTCATACGCTTTTTCAAGCTCCAGCAGGGCCGGCATCAGGGTTTCGGGAACATAGCGGCCGCCGAAGATGCCGAAATGGCCGTTGGTATCGGGATCGAACGTGGAGGGTTCGGGGATGTACATCAATCCACTCCTATAACGGTATAAACGGGGGTGAGCTCGGTCAGGCTGTCGATGCCCGGCAGGAACTCAAGCCCGAGGATAAAACAGGCTTCGACGCAGTGTGCGCCGACTTTTTCAATCAGGGAGGCTGCGGCCTTCGCCGTTCCGCCCGTGGCGATCAGGTCGTCGATGAGGAGGACCTTGGCACCTTTGTCGGTGCCGAATGCGTCCATATGCACTTCGACCTCGTCAAAACCGTATTCGAGGGAGTACTTCTCCGACACGGTCGTGGAAGGGAGTTTTCCTTTCTTGCGAATGGGGACGAAACCGACACCCAGCATCTGCGCCAGGGCCGCGCCGAAAATAAAGCCGCGCGCGTCGATCCCCGCGACAAAATCAAGGTTGTAGGATTCGTAACGCGTCTTGAGATGCGTCATCAGCGTGCTGAACGCCTCGGCGTTGTTCAGCAGCGTCGTGATGTCTTTAAAGATGATGCCCGGCTTGGGAAAGTCGGGGATATCGCGGATCGCACTTTCAATCAGGGCTTTTTGATCGACGGTCAGGGACATGGACGGCCTTACAGTGAGGCCGAGCAGCCGCCGACGGCTTCGATCTTTGCAACGCGTCCGGCGTGGCGGCCGCCCTCAAAGGCGCCCGCGACCCAGGCGTCGATGATGGATTCCGCGACCCCGCGGCCCACGACACGCTCGCCGAAGCAGAGGACATTGGCATCATTATGCGCGCGGGCCATGGTCGCCGTATAGGCGTCGTGGCAAAGAGCCGCGCGGATGCCGGAAAATCGGTTGGCGGCCATACTCATCCCCAGACCCGAACCGCAGATCAGGATACCGTCGGCATCTTCCTCGTCGGTGAGCACGGCGTTGCAGACTTTGACGGCAAAGTCGGGGTAGTCGACGCGGTCTTTGCTGTGGGGACCGAGATCGACGACCTCGTGGCCTTTGGCTTTCAGCAGTTCGACGGTGTAGTCTTTAAGGTCGAGTCCGGCGTGGTCGGTAGCAATGTAGAATTTCATGGAGTACTCCTTCGGTTTAAGATAATAGCAGATGCAGCACGTACTGGACGGGCATGAAAAGTACATACTCTCTCAGCGGCGTGATCAAGATGATGATGACGATAAACATACCGTAGGGTTCCAGGCGCTGGAACCACATGGCGATGTTGTTTAGGCCGAGTTTGAGTGAGAGGAACATTAAAAAATGCGCCCCGTCAAACTGCGGGATCGGCAGCAGGTTAAAGACGGCGAGCAGCACGTTGATAAAGACCAGCTGCATGACGATAAGGTAGAGGAAAATATAGCCCAGTCCGTCGCTCTGAACCGGCTGGTGCATCCCTGTCAGCAAGACGGCGAAGAGGGAGGCCAGGGCGAAGTTGTAGGCGATGCCGGCGAGGCTGACCTGCATGGCGGCATTGTAGCCGCCGTTGGTGATAACGGTGCGCATGTTGACCGGTACCGGTTTGGCCCAGCCGAAGAGGAACCCGCCGCCCATGCCGAGCAGCACGGGGATGAAATACATCATCAGCGGCACAAGGATCGTCCCGATGGGGTCGATGTGGATCAGCGGATTGACGGAGAGGCGCCCGGCATGCTTGGCCGTCGTGTCGCCGTAGCGGTAAGCGACCCAGCCGTGCATGATCTCGTGGCCGATAATGGCAATGGCCAGTGCAATGACGGCCGCGGCGATTTTCAGCAGATCAATAGAGTCCACGGTCTTGGCCCTCTTCGCGCTGGCGTTCGGCGACCGCGCGCTCCAGGTAGGGGGACTGTTCGAGGTCCTCGGGGGTTTTGAACATGCGGTCCCAGCGGATCTCGTAGTTGTCGTCCATGCTGAAGTAGATGAACCACGGCGTCCCTTCGACAAGGCCGTAGGGTACGGCGCCCCAGAAGCGGCTGTCGTTGGAGTGATCGCGGTTATCGCCCATCATGAAGTAGCGGCCTTCGGGTACCTGGACCGGTCCGAAATTGAAGATGGGCTGTGGGTAGCGGCCGTCATCAATGATGGAGGGATCGTGGTGGATGCCCGGATGATCCTTCATGTAGGGGTTCTTGACCCAGAGACGGCCGTCGAACTCCTTGAGTTCGTGGGTGAAGGTGTAGTGCTGGCGAATATACTCGTCCCCTTCGACCGGGTGGAGGTAGAGATCCTTGTTGAAGACGAAGAGCTCGTCCCCCGGGGTCGCGACGCAGCGTTTGACGTAGTGCAGGGTCGTGTTGTTGGGGTAGCGGAAGATCACGATGTCCCCGCGCTGAGGCGTGTCGCCGTCGATGATGTGCCCGTCGGTGCCCGGAATAAGCGGGATCTCCAGGAACGGGATGTGCGGGGTAGAGATGCCGTAGGCGAACTTTTTGGCGAAGAGGTGGTCGCCGATGAGCAGGGAGTCTTTCATGGAACCGCTGGGGATGCGGAACGCCTGGGCGACGAAAAAGATGACGAAGAGGACGATAATGACCGTTCCCGTCCAGCTGTTGGAGAAGCGGTAGGCCGCTTTGGCGGCGTGTTTGACCTTCGTCTTCATTGGCGCTCTTGTGCGTGCATCTCGGCCGCTTTGAGGGTGTTTTTCAGCAGCATGGCGATGGTCATCGGGCCGACTCCGCCGGGCACCGGGGTGATGTAGGAGCATTTCGGCGCGACGTTTTCGTAATCGACGTCACCGACGAGGCGGCCGTCCGGTGCGCGGTTGATACCGATGTCAATAACAATGGCCCCCTCTTTGACCATATCCTCCTTGATCAGGTTGATGACCCCGGCCCCGACCAGGACGATGTCGGCGTTGCGGGTATGGGCTTTGAGGTCTTTGGTATGGATATGGGTGATCGTGACGGTCGCGTTGGCGTTGAGCAGCAGGGCCGCCATCGGTTTGCCGACGATGTTGGAGGCGCCGACGACGACGGCGTCTTTGCCCGTGAGGTCGATCTCGTACTCGGCGAAGAGCTCCATGACGCCCAGCGGGGTACAGGGGACGAAGCCGTCCAGCCCCGTCATTAGGCGGCCGGCATTATAGGGGTGGAAACCGTCGACGTCCTTGTGCGGGGCGACGAGTTCGAGCAGGCGGGTCGTGTCAATATGCGGCGGAAGCGGGAGCTGGACGAGGATACCGTCGATGTTGGGGTTGCCGTTCATCATTTCGATGGTCTGTTCGATCGCCTCCTGGGAGATCGTTTCAGGCATTTCGTGGGTGACGGAGTAGAAACCGGCGCGGTCGCAGGCCTTCTTTTTCATGCCGACGTAGGCATGGGAAGCGGGGTCGTTGCCGACGAGGATGACGGCGAGGCCCGGGACGCGACCGGTCCGTTCCTTGAGTTCGGAAGCCGCGGTGGCGACACCTTCTTCAATCTTCTTGGAAAGCGCTTTTCCGTCGAGTATCTGCATTTCAACTGACCTAATAATTTTTTTGATAATATACCCCTACTTCAATAAAAAGGTGCTTTTAATGGCCCGTTGGCTCCTGTTTTTGGCGACCTTGCTTGCGGCGGAGGAGTCCTTCATCACCCCGCAGGAATACGCCGCGCAGCTCTACCACAATCCGAGGGGGATCGGCTGCAATCTCTGCCACGGCGAACACGGCGAGGGGAAGGTGATCGCCCATTATACCGACAAGGGTGTTCGCAAATCGTTTACCGCTCCGGCGATCAACGTTATCGGCTTCGAGGATTTCGACCGGGCCCTCAACGGCCGCGTCAAAGGGATGCCGCGCTACTTCCTGACCGAGGAGGAGCGCCATACCCTCTACCGTTACCTGCACCCAAAGGATGCCAATGTTCCAAACTGATCTTCCCGAACTGGAGCGGGCCGCGGAGACCCTCGACATCGCCGCCCTTGACGCGCTGCTCTCACCGCGGCGCCGTACCCTGAACGGTTCTGCCGCATTTCACGCGCCGCTGATGCTCTCCGCCCACCGCGTCAAGCATCTCTCGAAGATCCCGCAGCTGTCCGCCGACGCAGTAATGTTCAACCTCGAAGACGGGGTGTCGGCCGAACAAAAGCCGGTGGCGCTGCGTCTGTGTGCCCTCGCGCTTTCCCGGCTGCCGCAAAGCAGCAAGAAACTGGTCGTGCGGGTCAACCCCCTCGACGAGGGCGGGATGGAGGAGATCGCTTTTCTTGCCCCTTATATGCCCGACGCCATCCGCGTCCCGAAGGTCCGTACGGCGGAGGAGGTGGCGCGGATCGTTTCACTGGTACCCGCACCGATCGAAGTCCACCTCTCCATTGAGACGAAGGAGGCGTGGCTCGCCCTCGCAAGCTTACGGACCGATCCGCGGGTCTGCACCTTCTACCTCGGCATCCTTGACCTCTTCGCCGACCTGGGGCTCGACCAGGCGCTGATCGCCCCGGAAAACCCGACCCTGCGTTACCTGCTGTCGCACTTCTTCGTCACCTGTCGCGCCCTCGGCGTCAAACCCGTCTCCTTCGTCTACCAGGATTACCGCAATGAAGCGGGCTTTGCCGCCTGGCTCGGACTGGAAAGGGAAATGGGGTTCGACGCCAAGGGGTGCATTGCGCCGAAACAGGCCGAACAGGTGATGGCGGCCTTCGGCCGGGACGAGGCGGCATTGTTGCGGGCACGGGAGATCGTCGCCCTTTTCGAGGCCGAACGCGCCAAAGGGGTGACGGGCTTCACGCACGAGGTGTACGGTTTCGTCGACGAACCGATCTACAAGGGGGCGCTCGCCCTGCTGAAGGGTACGGAGTGACGCAGCTGCGCGCGGCGCTCGCGTCGACGAACGGGCTCATCCTTGCCGGGATCGTTCTGGGAGCGCTTTTCGGCGCGTTCTTCCCCGAACTGGCCCTGGCGCAGCGGATCATCGGCCAGATGTTCGTCGCCCTGCTGAAAATGCTCGTCGTCCCCCTGGTCTTCGCCAGCATCTTCGTGGCCATCGCCGGGCTGGGGACGCTGCACCATCTCAAGAATATGGGGCTGCGCACTATCGGTCTCTACCTGCTCACGACGGCGCTTTCAGTCCTGCTGGCGATCGTCGTCATGAACGTTCTCGGCATTGGCGAAGCGGTCTCCGCCGAAGGGGTCGCGTTCGCGCAGGCGCACGAGATCAAACCCTTCTCATTCGAAGCGATGCTGCTTGGCTTCATCCCGACGAACGTTTTCGCCTCCCTGACGAACGGGGCGATGATGCAGGTGATCGTCTTCTCCATCCTCTTCGCGATCGCCAGTCTCTATCTCAGCGACCACCACCAGGGATTGATGCTCGACTTCTTTACGGGCGTCAACAACGCGATGCTCAAGATGGCCGAATGGGTCATCAAACTGACGCCTCTGGGCGTCTTCAGCCTGATCGCCTATGTCGTTGCCGACGAGGGGGTTGACGTCATTCTCGGGCTCTGGAAATATATGCTTGTCGTCATCGGAGTGATTCTGCTGCACGGGCTGGTGACGTTGCCGTCGCTTGTCGCCTTCTTCGCGCGCGTTAACCCCTACCATTATATGGGACAGGTCAAGGAAGCGATTCTGCTTGCATTTTCCACTGCCTCCAGCGCGGCGACACTGCCGGTCTCCATCGAGGTGAGCGAGCAGAAGGGCGGGGTGCGCCGGGAGAGCGCCGGGTTCGTGCTGCCGCTGGGCGCGACGGTCTCCATGGACGGGACGGCGGCCTACCTGGTCGTGGCGGTGCTCTATATCGCGACCCTCGCCGGGGTGGAGCTCTCCTTCGGCGACCAGGTGCTGCTGGGGGTGACTGTCGTGGCCCTCTCCGTCGGTGTCGCGGCGCTGCCGAGCGCCTCGCTGGTGATGATGGTCGTTATTTTGAACCAGATCGGTCTGCCGGCGGACTATATTGGCCTTATTGTCGCCGTCGACCGGGTACTGGACATGTTCCGCACCTCCCTTAACGTCACCTCGGACCTGATGGTCACGAAGATCGTCGACGTTACGACGCGCAAAGAAGCGCTTGGGGAAACGGCCCGGGAGCGCAGCGCTTAATAGCCGCGCAGGTAGTAGCCGAATTTGTAGCGTACCAGCGTTTTTTGCTCGGGCCGTGGGTACTTCCAATAGACCGATTCGATTGTCTCCTTGGTGACCTCGTCAAGGAGGAAGAAGCCGCTGTTGCGCACGGTGCGGAAATCGGTCATTCTGCCATCGGGGTGGAGGTAGAACTCGACGATGTTGTAGTCGTTGACACGCATGTTATTGGGGATCATCGTACTGCCGGTGGCGTTGAGCTGGGTCTGGGTGAGGCTGCGCATGATCTCCTGGTTGTCAAGCAGGTACTTCTGTTCCCCTTCGCTCAGTTTTCCGAACGCATCGCCGTAGGCCTCGCGGATATCGTCCGGGATACGGCTTTCGCGCCGGGCATTCGCTGATTTGGCGGCAGTTTTCTGTTCGACGTTCTTCTGTTTCTGTGACAGTTTGGCAAAGAGGTTTTTATGTTCCGTCGGCACCGCGGTGGCATTGGCCTCGGCCGTTTTCGGTTCGGGTGTTTTCATAAAAGGGATATAGGGCTTTTCCGGTGGCACGGGTTCCGTTTTGGCGACCCGTTTCTGCGGCTCGGCGATCTTCTTGGGGGTCGGGATCTTCTGCTGTGGTTTGACCGGCGTCGGCTGCGTGACGGGCAGCTGCTGTTGCGGTTGCGGGAGCGGTTGGGCCTGGGGAAGTTTTTCGAGCTGCTTACCTTTGGGCATCGGCGGTATCTTCTCCGCCGGCGGGCGCTTGTTCGGGAGCGCGGCGTTTTCCTTGGCCTTCGGGCGCTCTTTGAGTGCGATCTTGATCCGGTGCTCCTGGAGTTTCGGTTCGACCGGCTCGGTGACGAAGATGTAGCCCAGCAGCAGGAAAAGCACCAGGATGAGCAGATGGAAGAGTACGGCAATAATAAGGGCGGCGGTACTTCGGCTCATCGGGTCGGTGTTTCCTTCCAGCCGAGGCAGGGTGTGTCGGCCAATGTGTAAAGTGGGGGAATTATAACCCATTTGCTATAATGGCGGGAAAATTCAGGGGCTTTTGCGCGACAGCGCCGCGTAAGCGCCCCTTTCACGGACGGTCAATGAACATTACATCCTCGATTCAGGCATTTGAAGAAGCACAGACATTGATTCCCGGCGGTGTGGATTCGCCGGTACGCGCCTTTAAAAGCGTCGGCGGAACCCCGCTCTTTATTGAAAAGGGCGAGGGCGCTCACCTCTACGATATCGACGGCAACGCCTATGTCGATTATGTCCAGAGCTGGGGACCGCTGATCTTCGGCCACCGCGACGAAGCGATCGAGAACGCGGTCTGCGACGCGGTCCGCCATGGCCTCAGTTTCGGGGCGCCGACGCTTTCCGAGAGCGAACTGGCCAAAGAGGTCATCGGGATTTTCGAGAGCATCGACAAAGTCCGTTTCGTCTCCAGCGGGACCGAGGCGGTCATGAGCGCCATCCGCCTGGCGCGCGGCTATACCGGCAAAGACGACATCGTTAAGTTCGAGGGATGCTACCACGGTCACAGCGACGCCCTGCTGGTGCAGGCCGGTTCGGGCCTCGCGACCTTCGGCAACCCGAGCTCCCCGGGCGTCCCGGCGGACTTTACCAAGCATACCCTCCTGGCCAAATACAACGACATCGAGAGCGTGCGCAAATGCTTCGAGGATTCGGACAACATCGCCTGTATCATCATTGAGCCGATTGCCGGCAACATGGGGCTTGTCCCCGCGGACAAGGAGTTCCTGGCGGAACTGCGCCTGCTCTGCGACGCCCACGGTGCGCTGCTGATCTTCGACGAGGTGATGAGCGGTTTCCGCGCGACCCTGCACGGTGCCGAGTCCATCACGGGGACGACACCGGATATGGTGACGCTGGGCAAGGTCATCGGCGGCGGGATGCCGGTCGGCGCCTTCGGCGGCAAGGCCGAGATTATGGCGAAGCTCTCCCCGGAAGGGCCAGTGTACCAGGCGGGAACGCTCAGCGGCAACCCGGTAGCGATGGCGGCGGGGATCACCGCCGTGCGCAAACTCCGCAGCAACGCCAAGCTCTACAGCGTGCTCGAAGCGCGTGCCAAACGCCTGATGGAGGGGTTTGCAGAAGTGGCGGACAAGCACGGTATTGCCCTGAAGACGGACGTGCGCGGTTCGATGTTCGGCTTCTTCTTCAATGACAAACCGGTTAAGAACTTTGACGATGCGGCGGCGTCGGATCTGGAGCGTTTCGCTGCTTTCCACGCCGGCATGCTGTCGCGTGGCTTCTATTTTGCCTGTTCGCAGTTCGAGACAGGCTTTATCTGTACGCAGATCACCGACGAGATGATCGAGGCAACGATCAGCGCGGCGGATGAAGTGATGGAGGCGCTCTGATGGCGGACAAGCACCTGACGGGCCTGACCCCGGAGAACGGAGAACCCGAAGAGCGCAAGCCGCGCCTCAAGCCGATTGTCGAGGGGGCGGAAACGCTCTCGCTCGGTATCTCGATGGTCGTGGCCGTGCTGATCGGGGTGGCGCTCGGTATCGGTCTCAAAAAGCTGACGGGCATTACCTGGCTGCTCTGGGTCGGCGTCGTCATCGGGATCGCCGCGGCCTTCCTGAACGTCTTCAAGGCCTACTCGAAACAGTATAAAGAGTTCGAAGAGCTCTCCAAAAATCCGCGCTACAACCCCAAAACCCTGGAAGGTGACGACGACGATGACGATGACGACGCTGCGAAGCACTATTAGTCCTTTCCTCGCCGTTCATATCCTTCTGTACGGCCTGCTCGCCGTCTCCAAGGCGGCCTTCCTCAATGCCCAGATCGCGTTCGTTTCCGCGTTTTTGATCCTGCTGGGTTCGCTTTACAGCTACCGCAAACTCGTGCAGCGCAACCTCGAAAACGAGACGGCAGTGCACCAGGATGATCTCGTCGAGAAGATCGACGACCCTTATGACCTTTACAGCGAAAGCGAAGAGGAGTTTGAGGAGGAGAAGCCGCTCAAGGATGTCATTAAGGAGGAGAAGGCGCGACTGAAGGCGAGCAAGGCGACCGTGCGCAACGTCTCCAAATCGACGCCGGCACTGCTCTCCGTTTACCGCCTCGTACCGTACGGCATTCTGGTCCTCGGGTTTATCGCCCTTAAAAACAACAATATGCTTTCACTCTGGTATTTCCTACCGGGACTGGCAGCGGGGATCGTGGCGGGGTTTTTGAGCGGCAAGGCGCTTTTTGCCTCCCGCTGATTGACCGTCTACTGGTTAATAATGGGGATGTTGACCGTGACGGATTTCTTGCCCACCTCGCAGAAGAGGTGGTTCTTCTTACACATCTGTTCAATCGCCGACTTGTAGACTTCGTCAAAAACGTTTCCGCTCACCTTGAGGGAGAAGAAGGTGTACTTTTTCTCCTCATAGAGGATGTACTCCCCGATACGGAAGGCGAGTTTCGTCGTGATCGTTTCACTGCCGCCGAAGGATTCGTACATCTTGTTGAGCAGGCGGATGAACTGGTCGGTGTTGAGACGCGTTTCGGGCATCGTCGGGTCCAGGTCCTTGTGGAAGGCCGACTTGTTTCCGATGGAGTTCGTCGCGATGCAGAGGTCGATGAGCGAGTAGATGTTGACCAGCTCGCCTTCGATCTCCGGACGTGAGAACTGGAAAGAGGGGGTCTGGAAAAAGCGGATACCGATCTCCTCTTCGTTGACGTACCCGACCATGATCCCGAAGATTTTAAAGCGGCCGTACTCCAGCTCCATAAAGGTCGTTTTAAACCCGAAAGAGGGGCTGGCGTAGGTCGTGGCAAGTTCAAAAAGCGTCAGACGGTCGACGGCACCGAGCAGGTACTGTCCCTCCGCATTGACGGAGAGGACCTTGCCTGAGGCGCTGAAGAGAATATAGGGGTTGAAATCGTATTCGATCCACTGCTGTTCGAAGGTCATTATTCCTCGATATAGTTCTTGAGTTTGCGGCCGACTTTAGGGTGCTTGAGCTTTTTGATCGCGCTGCTTTCGATTTGGCGGACGCGTTCGCGGGTGACATTGAGCTCTTTGCCGATCTCTTCAAGGGTACGGTCACTTTCGTCGTCCATGATCCCGAAGCGCATCTTGATAACGGCTTTTTCGCGCTCGTTGAGTTGCTCGAGCACACCTTCGATCTGAACCTTGAGGTCGTCTTTGAGGATCGCGTCGGAAGGCGAGAGGGAGGTGCGGTCCTCGATAAAGTCGCCGAAACGGCCGTCTTCTTCGCTACCGATCGGTGCCTCGAGGGAGATCGGCTCTTTGGTGATCTTGATGACGTTCTTGACCTTCTCGACGGAGAGGCCGACCTCTTCGGCGATCGTCTCGACATCGGGCTCTTTGCCGTTCTCCTGCAGGTATTTGCGCATGATCTTGTTGATACGGTTGATCGTCTCGATCATGTGGATCGGGATACGGATCGTACGCGCCTGGTCGGCGATGGCGCGGCTGATCGCCTGCCGGATCCACCAGGTAGCATAGGTGGAGAACTTGTACCCTTTCTGGTACTCGAACTTGTCGACGGCTTTCATCAGACCGATGTTCCCCTCCTGGATCAGGTCGAGGAAGGGGAGGCCGCGGTTGGTATAGCGCTTGGCGATGGAGACGACGAGACGGAGGTTTGATTTCGCCATCCGCGTCTTGGCCGTCTCGGAGATCGCCTTACCGCGCTTGATCTGCTCGAGGATGTCCGAGAGCTTTTCCGGTTCCATATTAAAGCCGCCCTTGGAGGCCTCTTTGGTCTGGATCAGCTTCTTGATCTCCATATAGGTGCCGACCATGGTCGCTTCGGGGACCCGTGCCGCGATATCCTCTTTGGAGAGCTCTGTAATGTTATCGAGGATCTCTCTGTGGTTCTTGCGGAGCAGATCGTTGAAGAGCGGAAGCTTGTACTCGAGGCGCTTGAGCTCTTTTTCAAACCCTTCGTCGCTCTTGAGGGAGGTCTCCATCGATTTGACGAGCTCGTTGATCAGCTTGGACGTCGGTCCGAGGTCAAGCAGCTTCTCTTTGAGAATCTTCTTTTTGAAGCTTGCCGTCAGGAAGAAGTGGACGATCTCTTCGTTCATGTCGCCGTTCTCGACGCCTTCAGGCAGTTTTTCGGAGGCTTTCTGCCACTCTTTTTTCGCTTTTTCGAGGGCCTTGAAGCTGCTGACGACGAGATCGACGCGCTTTTTATCTTTCGCGCTGACCTTCTTTTCGCCGCCCTCATCGTCATCGCTGTCATTGTCGTCGTCGCCGTCGCCGTCGTCTTTTTCGTCTTCAAAGCTTTTGAAGAGCTCTTTGACACGGCGTTCGCGATTGATGAGCGGTTCTTTATAGTCAAGGATGAAGTCGATCAGGTAGGGGACGGAACAGATCGCGTCGATAATGATGCTCTCACCGAATTCGATCTTTTTCGAGATCTCGATCTCCTCCTCTTTGGTCAGGAGCGGGATCTGTCCCATTTCGCGCAGGTACATCCGTACCGGCGAATCGGAGCGGGACCACTCCATCAGCTCGTGCTGCTTGAGGATGTCGAACTCCTCGCCGCTGGCGTTTTCGATCAGTTTGCGCTGAGCATCGCGCCGCGCTTCGGCTTCCTGCTCGTTCATGAGCTTGGCGTGCTCCGAAGCGGTATAGAGGCAGCGTTTGTTCTTTTCGGCAAGTTTCAGGATGCTTTTTGCCTGGGCGGATGTCGGATTCTTCTCAAAAAGCTCCGCGATCGTTTCGTAGGTGATACAATTCTCGGATTGGTGTTCGACAAAAAGGGTTTCAAGGGCTTTATTGAGTTCTTTTGCGGTCATCGGGTGAAAAGCTCCTGGAATAAGTAATATTGGGGCGTATCGGCTTATCCCCTCCATCGGGGTGGGCCAGGCCTCGTGGGTTTTTTGAGTTAAGTGGGGATTATACTTTATGATGGCTTAGTCTTTGCTTTCCTTCATGGAAACGGAAAGAAATAAAGGATACATATTATTTAATATATCCCGTCATTCAACCCCCTTTGAGGGATTTTGGATATAATCGCACCAAAAAACTGCAGGATCTTCTATGAGCACACTCGAAGGAAAAGTCTGGCGGTTCGGTCAGGATATCGATACGGACCTGATCATCGCCGCACGCTATCTTAATACTTCCGATCCCAAGGAACTCGCGAAGCATGTAATGGAGGACGCCGATCCCGATTTCGTTTCGAAAATGGCACCGGGCGACATTATCGTCGCCGGCAACAACTTCGGCTGCGGTTCGTCACGCGAACATGCCCCGATCGCCCTGAAAGCCGCCGGGATCGCCGCAGTGATTGCCCCGACATTTGCCCGCATCTTCTACCGCAACGCCTTTAATATGGGACTGCCGATCTTCGAACTCGAAGAGAGCGCCGAGATTGCCGAAGGCGATATCGTCTCCGTCGACATGGACAAAGGGACTGTCACGGACAAGACGACCGGCAAGAGCTACGCCTTTACGCCGATCCCGCCGTTTATGCAGGAGCTGCTCTCCGCCGGCGGCCTGATGAATTATGCCGAAGAAGAGATCAAAGCAGGAGGAAAAGCATGAAAACCTATAACATTGCCCTGATCAAGGGGGACGGGATCGGTCCCGAGATCATCGACGAAGCGGTCAAGGTGCTCGATGCCGTTGCCGCCCGGTTCGATTTTTCCATGCGTTATGAAGAGGTCCTGATGGGCGGAAGCGCCTACGACGTCACCGGCGATCCGCTGCCCCAGGAGACGATCAACGTCTCCTTGAATGCCGACGCGGTCCTTTTCGGCGCCATCGGCGGTGAGAAGTGGGACAACCTGCCGCGCGAAAAGCGTCCGGAGAGCGGCTTGCTGCGTTTCCGCAAAGAGCTCGGCGTTTTCGCCAACCTCCGCCCGGCCGTCGTCTATGACGAACTGGTCAACGCCAGCTCCCTCAAGCCCGAAGTCGTCAAAGGCGTCGACCTGATGGTCGTGCGTGAACTGATCGGCGGTATCTATTTCGGCGAACCCAAAGGTTGGGAAGGGGACAAGGCATACAACACGATGGTCTATACGAAGCCGGAGGTTGTGCGCATCGCCCACACGGCGTTCAAGATTGCGATGGAACGCGGCAAAAAGGTCTGTTCCGTCGACAAGGCAAACGTCCTCGACGTCTCCCAGATGTGGCGCGAGACCGTCGAAGAGGTCGCCAAAGAGTACCCGGAAGTCTCCCTGTCGCATATGTACGTCGATAATGCCGCGATGCAGCTGATCCGCGACCCGAAACAGTTTGACGTCATCCTGACGGGGAACATTTTCGGCGACATCCTCAGCGACGAGGCGAGCATGCTCTCGGGCTCCATCGGGCTGCTCCCCTCTGCCTCCGTCGGCGCGAAGATCGGCGTGTACGAGCCGATCCACGGTTCGGCACCGGACATCGCGGGGCAGGGGATCGCCAACCCGATCGCGACGATCGCCAGCGCGTCGATGATGCTCCGCTTCGCCCTGGGCGAAAACGAGGCGGCGGACCGTATCGACGCGGCCATCAAGCATGCCCTCAAAGACGGCTACCGTACGCGCGACCTCGCCAACTACGATGCCAAAGAGCTCTGCTCCACCAGTGAAATGGGTGACATCATCGCCAACTACGCGGCCAAAGAATGAAAGAGTACCGGGTACTGATCGATTGTCGTGACGAAAAAGGGCTCGTCTATAAAGTCTCGAGCATCTTTTTCAAGTACGACCTGAACATCCTCTCCAACAGCGAGTTCGTCGACAGCGAAACGAACCTCTTCTTTATGCGCAGCGTCGTCAGCGGCTTCATCGACGGCAACGACCTGGAGAAGGAACTGCGCGCCGTGCTGCCGGAAAAGGCGAACCTGCGTATCGTCTCCCCGGAGAAGAAGAACATCGTTTTGATGGTCACAAAGGAGTCCCACGCCCTGGGGGACCTGCTGATCCGCTACGAGGCCGGCGAACTCGACGCCAACATCCTCGGCGTCGTTTCCAACTACGACCTGCTTGAACCGCTGATCGAGAAGTTCGGCATTCCTTTCTATACGGTGTCGCACGAGGGGCTCAGCCGCGACGATCACGAACAGAAGGTGCTCGAGTGCCTGGCCGCTTTCGGCGAGATCGACTATATCGTCCTGGCGAAATACATGCGTATCCTCACCCCGAATTTCGTCGAGGCCTACGCCAACAAGATCCTCAACATCCACCACTCTTTCCTGCCGGCGTTTATCGGGGCAAACCCCTACAAACAGGCGTATGAGCGCGGGGTGAAGATCATCGGAGCGACGGCGCACTTCGTCAACAACGACCTCGACGAAGGGCCGATCATCTCCCAGGACGTCAAGCATGTCGACCATGCCCACAACTGGCAGGAGATGCAGCGTCTCGGACGCGATATCGAGAAGATCGTCCTCTCCCGGGCCGTACGCCTGGCCCTCGAGGACCGCATCTTCGTTTACGGGAACAGGACCGTTATTTTTTAACTAAACGCCAAATGAACAAAGTCCATTTGTCTACGCTGCCGCTAAGGCACGTTGTCCTCGCTTTGCTGCGGAATTCCGCTTTGCTGCATCGGCAGTAGGCCCACGCGCTTTGCGCTTTTAAAGGCACTCATGTTTAACATCGTTCTTGTCCATCCGCAGATCCCCAACAACACCGGCGCCATCGGGCGCCTCTGCGTCAACACGGGTGCCACGCTGCACCTGATCGAGCCGCTGGGATTCGATATCAGCGAAAAGGCGGTCCGGCGGGCGGGGCTGGATTACTGGCACAAGATCGACCTGCATGTCTGGGAGAGCCTGGAGGCGTTTACCGCAGCGCACCCCGATGCCGCGCGGTACCACCTGGCGACGACCAAGACGGAGCAGCCCTATTTCGAGCATACCTTCCGGGAAGGGGACTACCTCTTTTTCGGCAGCGAGACCGCCGGGATCCCCGCCGAGCTTCTCAACGCGCATCCGGAAGCCTGCATGACAATCCCCATGACGCGGGAGGGGCGCAGCCTCAACCTGGCGATCAGCTGTGGGATTATCCTCTATAAGGCGATTGAACAGAACTTTGAGACCTATAAGGAGATGATGTGAACGGGGTAATCGATACGATCATGCTGATCCTCTTTGTGCTTTTCATGTTTATGATTTTCGGCGGTTACCATCGCCAGAAATTCGAAGAGCGCGAAAAAGAGGAGAAACGCAAAGAGGCGGAGGAGGAATCCGCTTCATCAGACACAAAGGCCTAGGCTCAGAGCAGCCTGTCGGCCAATCTTTCCAGAGAGTGTTCAAACTTCTCAAACCATGATTCCGCTTTTCTGATCATCTGTGCCATGGGAGCTCCCTTTGTCATTTAATTTGACCTATTGTAGGACTGCATGACATCTTTCTTTTTAAATATTGCAATTTGACATATAATTTTGCTACGATCTTACATCGCTATACTATTATGCTATACAAAACAACGCGTAAAAGAAGGAGCTGAAGATGAAAGAGTTTGCCGACATCGTCGAGGAGATCAAAGATATCGTTTCCGGCGAGCTTCCGGGGAAAAAAGTGTTCGACAAGGATGTCGCCTCCCTGCTCGGGATCTCGCAAATGAACTTTGCCACCCTGAAAAAACGCAACAAGATCCCCTATGAAGAGCTGCTGAACTTCTGCGCCAAACGCTCCATCGCGATCAACTGGCTGCTCTTCGGCCAGTCACCCGAAAGCCTGATCGAACCGACCAACAAGTTCTACATGGTCCGCTATTTCAGCGAGATCAGCGCTTCCGCCGGCGGCGGGGCGGATGTGTTCGACGAGGGTTCCGAACCGATGATGCTGAGCGGAAATTTCGTGCAGACCCTCGGCGGGGAGCAGGAGCTGCGCTATATTGAGGCAATCAATGTCAGCGGGGATTCGATGGAACCGACCTTCAGCTACGGCGACATCATCTTTGTCAACCGCAGCAAAAAGGATATCGGCCGGGGCGGGATTTTTACCATCAATACCGAAGGCGGCCTCTTCATCAAACGCCTCCACAAGCGAATAGATGGTAAAATCGACATTATTTCTGACAATAAAGAGTACCCCGTCCAGACCGCCGCTCCCGATGCCATCGAGATCATCGGACGCGTTGTCGGGCGGTTCGGTCAGGTCGATTAACCGTCCCAGGGGCGGGAACCGGAGAGAAGATGTTTTCCCACCCACGCCCTTTGACCGCCCTGGCGGCAGCCCTCCTGGCCCTGTCGCTGGGCGGCTGTACCCCCAAAATGCTCCGGGACACGGCGGCCGAAACGCCGCTTCCCCCTCTCGCCGGCGTCGAGGACCTTCAGCGTTTCCCCCAGACGATCGATCCCTACCTTATCCGGCTGCAGGAGCGCAACGCAACGCTGCCGGTACAACAAGGGTACGAAAGCACCTATTACAAGGTGTGGGACGACGCGTATACGCCCGAAGCGCTCGAAGAGGTTAAGTGGCCCTTTGATGTCTACCGTCCCGAAAACGCCTACGGACAGAACCTCCAGCCACTCTCGCAGGCATGGTTCTATGCGATGCTGCGCGAAGCGAACTGGCAGGCGTACGGCAGCACTGCCGGCCGTGCCGTGGCGCTGCGCCGCCTGGATCTGCGCAACTTCCCGACGGAGAAGCCCCTGTTTCGCGACCCCTCGGTGGCCGGGGAGGGGTTCCCCTTTGATTATCTGCAGAACAGTACCGTTTTCGCCGGCGAACCGCTCTATATTTCGCACTACTCCCGAAGCGGGGCATGGGCCTACGTCATGACCTCCTACGCGACGGGCTGGGTCCCCGTCGACCGCATTGCCCCCGTCGGCAGAGCGGAGCGGGAGGTCCTGCGGGCACAGCCTCTGCTGGGACTGCTCGAAGACCGCATGCCGATCCACTCCCTGCGGGGACGCTATATGTTCGAAGGGTATGTGGGCATGGTCCTGCCGCTGCAGCAAAAAAGCGCGGCGCAGTGGCGCGTCGACCCGGCGGGCCACGCCGGGACCGCAGAGATCCCGCGGGAAGCGGCGGCACCGCTCCCGCTCACCTTCACCCGCGAAAACATGCGCCGGGTTATTGCACCGATGATGCAGACGAAATACGGTTGGGGCGGGCTGTACGGCGAACGGGACTGCTCCTCGACGCTGCGGGACATCTTCGCCCCCTTCGGCCTCTGGATGCCGCGCAACTCCTACAAGCAGTCCAGGCTCGGGGAAGTCGTCTCTTTCGAAGGCCTTGACGATGCCGCGAAACTCGCCAAGATCGCCGAGGAGGGGAGACCCTTCGAGACGCTGCTCTACCTCAAAGGGCACATTCTGCTCTACCTGGGCGTCTACGACGGCGAGCCTGCGGTGCTTCATACGGTCTGGGGCGTCAAAACCGTTGACGACGAGGGGAACTTCGGCCGCCATATTATCGGCAAGACCGTGATCTCATCCCTGCGCCTGGGGCATGAACTGGACGGGTACAGCGACGAATACTCACTGCTGCATAAAGTGGAAAGTATGAATTTCGTTTTTGAAGAGGAAGCGGAGTAGGTACCGCGGAGGCGGTACTTAGTGAAGGTCGGCGTTGAGCTTGACCTCGCGGCGGGAGCGCAGAGCGATCATCTCGCCGGTAAAGGAGTCCTGGCGGTAGTGGATGCCGTTAAGGCCTGCGAGATCCTTCCCTTTGAACCAGTCGCCCTCCAGTTCGACGCCCGGGTTGGCGGCTTTGATCTTCTCGAGCTCTTCGTATTCGATGAGAAACTTCGTCCCTTCGAGGATGGCGATGCCCGCATCGATGATACAGGCGTCACCCAGCGGAATACCGCAGACGGAGTTCGCGCCGAGGAGGCAGTTCTTGCCGATGGAAATCGGGTTGCCGTCGGTGCCGCTGAGGACACCGAGGATGGAAGCGCCGCCGCCCACATCGGAACCATCGCCGACGACCGCGGAGCTGGAGATGCGCCCTTCGACCATGCTGACACCCGTCGTACCGGCATTGAAGTTGATGTAGCTTGCCCCCGGCATAACGGTCGTACCGGCGTGCAGCTGGGCACCGAAGCGGACCTTGGACGTTTCAAGGATACGGGTATTGTCCGCCGGGATGATGTGCTGCAGGAAGCGCGGAAATTTGTCGACGAAATCGATGTGCGGGTACTGACCGGAGAACTTGAGCTCGATCTCGTTTTCACGGAGCCAGTCGAGTTCGATCGGCTGGCCGTCGCTCCAGGCGACGTTCGGCAGCGCGCCGAACGCGCCGTTCAGGTTGATGCTGCGCAGGGCGACTTTGCCCAGGGACATCGCGTAGAGCTTCAGGTAGGTCGCCTCGACGCTCTGGCACGGCGCATCGTTGAAGATGAAGACGACGCGGAACTCGCCGTCGCGCATACCGCTCTCTTTGATCTGGTTGTACAGTGCGGAGATGACCTGGATGTTCTTGTGGGCATCGCCGTAGGCCTCGTCCGCATAGGGCGTGAAGGCATTGAGGCAGCTCTCGAGGAAAGGCAGGGTGACGTTGCAGATCGCCTCGTCGCCGCTGATGTCGACCGGGCAGCCGCTCTCTTTGAGCGCCTCCATGAAGATCGCCGCGCTGCCGAAGTTCTCATCCCAGTTGACGACCGGGTAGGTCGCCTGCAGGATCTTGTCGGTGTTCAGCTGGCCGAAATCGACCCGGCAGATACCAAAGGCGACCGGTGCCTTGTACCCTTCACCGTTTTGAATGTCAGCCACTTTGGCCTTGAATGCGTCTGCAGTTTCAATCATTTCCATAGAGCAGGTTCCTTGAATTTTTTCGGAATTCTAACACAGACCAGCTCTGATAACCCTGCATCTGACTTGGCAGCGGGATTTTCTAAGGCGCGTATTAAGGCGCTTCATTGATGCAAAACCGAAGCTGTCGGTTAGAAGTTGCGGTGTTATACTTTCGCAAAGGATTGAAGCAATGAGCAACTGGTCGACGTTACTACAGTCGGATGACTATCTCGGTGTCAAGAAAAGTCTCAAAGAGGGCGCCGACGTCAACGAAAAAAGCGAACACGGAGAGTCGGTGATCGCCCAGGCGCTGCGCCTGCGCTGCAGCGACGAACTGCTGGAGCTGCTGGTCGGGGCCGGTGCGGATCTCTTTGATGCCGACGACGAAGGGGTCAGCGTCTTTGATGTCGCGATCACCTATAACAACCCGGGCATGGTGCGCAAGATCATCGAGAAAGGGATTGATGTCAACGAGACCCGCCGGGCCAGCGGCTTTACCCCGCTGATGGCCGCCGTCTGCTATAACCGCAAAGAGATTGTCGAGCTTCTCATGGCAAACGGAGCGGACACCGCCATAACGGACAAGCTCGGGCTGACCGGCGCCGATTACGCCCGCAAGACCCACCGCAAACAGATGCTCGGCCTGTTGGGAGAAGAGGGGGCAGAGTGATGGAACAGATCAAAACCGTCTTTCTTCTCTCCTCGCTGGCGGTGCTGTTCGTGATGCTCGGCGGCTATTTCGGCGGCATGAACGGGGCGCTGATCGGCCTGCTGCTTGCCGGCGGGATGAATTTCTACGCCTATTTTTATTCGGACAAGATGCTGCTGCGGCACTACCACGCCGAACCGGGCACGCCGGAGCAGAACCCTCGTCTCTACCGTATCATCAGCTCCCTCGCGCACAAGGCGGACCTTCCGGTCCCGGCGATGTATATCATCCACGAGCAGACCCCGAATGCCTTTGCCACGGGACGCGACCCGGCACACGCCGCCGTCGCCATTACCGAGGGATTGCTGCAGATGCTTGACGATGAGGAGGTCGAAGCGGTCATGGCCCATGAGCTCTCCCACGTCAAGCACCGGGACATGCTCATTGCCACGGTAGCCGCCTCCATCGCCGGTGCCATTGCGATGATCGCCAATATGATGCAGTTCGGGGCGATGTTCGGTAACAACCGCGGGCGCAACCCCATCGTCATGATCGCACTGGCGCTGCTGCTGCCCCTGGCGGCCAGCGTCATCCAGATGACCATAAGCCGCTCCCGGGAGTTTATGGCCGATGCCGGTTCCGCCCGGATCACGGGGCACCCCGAGTGGCTGCAGCGGGCCCTTCGTAAACTTGAGACCTACAATACCCGCGGCAGCGTCCAGGGCGCGACCCCGGAGAATGCCCACCTCTTCATCGTCTCCCCCTTCGCCGGCAAACGGCTCTCTTTCGGGGAGCTATTCCGCACCCACCCGACGACAGAGCAGCGCATCGCCCGTCTGGAGCTCCTCAAATCAGGGGAGAGTCCGAAACATTTCGAGCGCCACTACCGCTAAAAAAGCTTCTCCTGCCGTTCGTTCTCGAGGGGCTTGCGTTTCTCTTTGTTCAACCACTCTTCGAGCAGGTGCTCGACGACTTTACTCAGGCTCATTTTATAGCGCTGCCGCGCGTATTTCATGCTTTCGTTCCAGACCTCTTTATCCACGATGAGCGAGCGGGTTATCTCATTTTTCGGCTTCATGATATCATCCAATATTAATTATATACAAAATTATATAGTAATTTTTCCAATGCGTCAAACAGGCCTCGGCGGTTAAAGCCTTTTTAAAAGAGGGGAGAATAGAATGATTACCAAGGAGTGTTTATGAACCTGTCCAACGTTATCTCCGGCTTCTTCATTATTCTCGCGCTGACGACGAACTTCGGTTTCTTTTACGGGGAACCGACGGTCATTGCCGAGCACAGCCGGTATGAGCTTTTTGCGGCGATCATCTTCAACCTGATCGCGACTGTCTACAAACTGGGGGACAAGACGCAGATCGGCGCCGTGCTGCTGGCGACCAGCCTGGTGGCCGATATCCAGCTCATCAGCTCCGCGTCGGTCTGGGCCTTCGGCGAATACGTCGTCGGCATGAACACGGAGGTGGTCGTCGCGATCATCTCGCTCTCGGGCGGGGCCATGATCGCCAATATCGTTTCCGTCATCCTCTTTACGGCGGAAACCATCAAATCGAAGCGCTGAGGCCGTGGACAATACCGCGCTTTTCCTGATCATCCGGCGCCTGCGGGTGCCGATGTTTGTACTGATCACGACCTTTGGAATCTCCATCCTTGGGATGGTACTTATCCCCGGGGTGGACGAGCAGGGCCAGCCCTACCATCTGACTTTCTTTGACGCCTTCTATTTTGTCACCTATACCGCATCGACGATCGGTTTCGGGGAGACACCCTACAGTTTTACCTACCCGCAGCGTCTCTGGGTCTCTTTTTCCATCTACCTCTCCGTCATCGGATGGTTCTACGCCATCGGCGCTATCGTCGCCCTGATGCAGGACAAGGTGCTCGCATCCCAGATCGACCTCTCGAAGTTCAAAGGCAAAATCCACGGCATCCGCGAACCTTTTATCATCTTCGTCGGCTACAACCTCCTGGCCAAAAGCATTATCCGTAAACTGAGCGACGAAGGGATACAGTCCGTCGTCATCGAGAACGACGCGATGCGCATAGACGAAATGGTCCTGGCGAACTATACGCTGGAGATCCCGGCGCTGCACGGCGACATCAACGACCCGGACGTGCTGCGCATGGCCGGCATCAACAAACCCGAATGCCAGGCGGTCGTCTCCCTCTCCAGCGACGACGCGATGAACCTGCATACGGCCATGGCGGCCAAACTGCTCAATCCCCATGTAAAGGTGATCGTCGAGGCGACGTACGAGGAGTACGCGGAGAACCTCAATACCATCGGGATAGAGATCGTCGAAAACCCTTTCAAAATCGTGGCCAAGCGGCTCTATATGGGGCTGCGCGCGCCCTCGCTGCTGATGCTGGAGCAGTGGATCTACGGCGAACCGCTGCAGCTGCATCCCCGGGACATGATCCCCACCGAGGGCAAATACATCGTCTGCGGCTACGGGCGGATGGGCAAGGCGCTGCGCATTGCGCTCAAGCGCGCCGGCATCGAGTACGTCTTTATCGAGACGAACCCCAAAAAAGTGCGCCAGATGCGCAAGGACGATGTCCACATCATGGTAGGGGAGGGGCAGGACAAGAAACTCCTGCTCGATGCCGGGGTCAAAGAGGCCTCCTGCATCATCGCCGGCATGAACGACGACTTTATCAACCTGAGCATCGTGATGGCGGCGAAAAAACTGAACCCGAACATCTTTACGGTTGCCCGCCAGAACAACATCCACGACGACAGTGTCTTCAAAGCCGCGGACATCGACCGCGTGACGATCGTCAAAAACCTGCTGATCAACCAGACCTACATCGCCATCGCGCGGCCGCTCAGCGAACGTTTCCTGCAGCTCATCAAGAACAAGGGCGCGGAGTGGGGGGACGGCCTCATCATCACCCTCAAACAGATCATCGGCGACAATCCCGACAAGCTGGAGACCGTCGTCGACGAAGAGCATGCGTACGCGCTCTGCCGCCACCTGGAAAAAGGGGAAACAGCTGAGCTGGAGATCCTGCTCCGCAGCCGTAAAGATCACCGCTACTGCAACCGCGCCGTTGCGCTTTACCTGCGGCGCGGCGATGAGGATTTTCTACTTCCGGACCCGGGGATGCCGCTCCAGATCGGCGACCAGTTGCTCTTTGCCGGGGACAGGGAGTCATTCGAGGATATCGCCTACAGCATGGAAAACCTCTACGAGCTGCAGTATGTCCTCGAGGGTAAAAGCTGCGCCACCTCGGTGAGCTGCCGCCTGCATACGGGACGCTGATCAGACGATATCGATCACGCTGATCTCGCTGGGAGCGAGCACCCGCAGCGGCGGTCCCCAGTAGCCCGTGCCCCGGCTGACGTAGATCTGTTTGTCCGCGTCGACGCGGTAGTGTCCCGCGAGGTAGGGCTGGTCGATCATCACGAGCAGGCCGAAGGGAAAGATCTGCCCGCCGTGGGTGTGACCGCTGAGCATCAGGTCGTACGCCTTGTGCTGCATAATCCGCGTACTTTTGGGCTGATGGGAGAGGACGATCGTTTTGAGCGCAGGGTCACAATCCCCGAAGGCGGCTTCGACGTCGTAAGGCATCACCCCCATCCGTTTGGAGATCAGGTCGTTGACACCGACGAGGTTGAACCGTTCGGCGATCTTCACGCTCTCATTGTCAAGCACGGTAATACCCAGTGCATTGCGCAGGTGCGCCACAATGGCCTCCACGCCGTGGAAATATTCATGATTCCCGGTAATGAAGAAGGTGCCGAAGCGGGACTGCAGCGCTTTGAGCGGTTCGAGTTCCGCGGCAACGTGTTCGATCTTCCTGTCGACAAGGTCGCCGGTGATGACGACCATGTCGGGGCGCAGCGCATTGGTACGCGTCACGCATGATTCAACGAACTCCCTGCGGATGTCCAGGCCGATATGCATATCGCTGAGCTGGACGATACGGAAGGGCTTTGCATCCGTTTCGCCCAGTGCGATCTGCTCAAAACGGAGCATCGGACGGCGCAGACCGCCGATCAGCCCATCAAGAAGGTAGCTGACCGCCGCGATGATCATGGTGAGGTCAAAACCGATCTTGATGAAGCGGCGGCGTTCGGGCTGAAAGGGGATGCGCTCCGCGGCCGTATGCATCAGGTCGTAGACGAGGGCGACAAAAAAGAGGATGAAGGTAACGCCGACGCTGCTGCTGAGAAGGTAATAGAGCAGGGGTGAATCGGGCAGGAGGTGGGTCAGGGTCTGAAAGACGAAAAGGACCTCGACGACGAAGAGGGAGAGGGCGACGGTTTTCCACGCACCGGCCCTGCCGAAGTGAAGCCGTCGGAAGAAACGGCGGTAGGCGTAGAGGTTCAGCGCGCCCATGACGGCGGTGAAGACGAATCCGAAGAGCAAAAAGCGCATCATGTGATCTGGAAGGCGATCTCTGCCTCATGCAGGAAGTCGGTAAAGAGCGCGAACGCATCGTCAACGGCGGGTGTTTCGCTGCCGGCAACGGAGATCTCGACACGGGCGACGCCGTCTCGCAGCATCGGAAGCGAAGAGAACTCGATCGCCTCCGGCACCTTTTTCATGACGTCGATGAGCGTGTTCTCGCTTGTCTCGGCGATCAATGTGCGGCGATGGAGGCGTTTGGGCTGGGAGAAGTGTCCTTTGATGGCGGCCTCGATCATCGGGTGCGCCATCTCCGGGAATCCCGGTACGAAAAAGTAGCGGTTCTCCAATGAGAAGCCGGACATATTGTTGACGGGGTTTTTCAGCAGGGTGACGCCGACGGGCAGGTCCGCCATACGGACACGGTGGGGACGGGCCTCGTCACCGAAACGCTCAATGATATCCTGCTCGAACTGGAAGTGGCGCCGCAGCGGCTTGTCGGTAAAGACTTTGGCCGCGATGGGACGGGTCAGATCGTCGGGGGTGGAACCGATCCCGCCGAAACTGAAGAGGACGGCATCCGGATCGGCGAGAATCATCCTGTAGGTCGCTTCGATCAGGGCAGCATCGTCCTTGATAACGAGGGAGGCGTAAAGGGCGTGCCCGTACGGCTCCAAGGCTTCTTTGAGAAAGGCGAAGTGCTTGTCGCTCCGACGTCCGTTAAGGATCTCGGTGCCGATAATGACGGCATAGAAGTTTGGCGTATTCATAGGGGTATTATAGCGTCTGAAAAGGGTGGGAGGGCGGAACCGCCCGGCGCTTATTTCAGCGCGGAGAGGATCGTGCTCTGGACCGTGTCGATCGGCTGGGTTCCGTCGATGCGGATATAGGTGACGGCGCTGTTGTTTTCGGCTTCGGCCGTGTAGTAGCCGATCAGCGGTGCAGTCTGCTCGTGGTAGACGCGCAAACGGTCGAGGACGACCTCTTCTTTGTCGTCGTCGCGCTGCACAAGCTCCTCACCGGTGATGTCATCCTTGCCTTCGACTTTCGGCGGGTTGTAAACGACGTGGTAGGTACGGCCCGACGCCAGGTGGGCACGGCGGCCGGACATGCGGCTGACGATCTCGGAGTCGGGGACGTCGATCTCGATAACGGCATCAATGGCAACACCCGCTTCTTTCAGTGCATCCGCCTGGGCGATGGTGCGCGGGAAACCGTCAAGCAGGAAGCCGTTCTTGCAGTCATCCTCTGTAATACGCTCTTTAACGAGGCCGATGATGATCTCGTCGGTGACGAGCTTGCCCGCGTCCATGAAGGATTTCGCCAGTTTCCCCAGTTCCGTCCCAGCCTTGATCGCGGCACGGAGCATGTCCCCCGTGGAGATCTGCGGGATATCGAACGCCTTTGTCAGAAACTGTGCCTGGGTGCCTTTGCCTGCGCCGGGTGCGCCGAGTAGAATGATTTTCATGCTTTTCCTTGTTAAATTAAACTTTCGATGTGGGCCTGCATCTCGTTCGCGACCTGGGCGAGCTCGCGTTCGCCGTTGATCTTGTGCAGCAGCCCTTTTTGGGTATAAAAGTGCTGGATATCGGCCAGCGGCTCGACATAGACGTTCATCCGACGTGCAAAGACCGCTTCGTTGTCATCCGCGCCGCGCGCACGTCCTAGGACGCGGTCGCGGGCGATCTCTTCGCTGACAACGACCTCGATGACGTTTGCCAGCGCCACCTCCGGTTCGCCCGCGAGGTAGTCATCGAGGGCTTCCATCTGCTCGATGGAGCGGGGATAGCCGTCGATGATAACGGCCGCGGTCGGCGCCTGCTTGATCGCACCGACGATCGTCTCGATCGCAATGTCGATGGGCACGATCTCGCCGCGGTCGATGATGGCTTTGATGATTTGGCCGCGTTCGCTGCCCGTCGCGACCTCCGCGCGGAACATATCGCCGGCGGAGTAGTGGGTAATCTCGTCATGGCGCGAAGCGATCACTTCGCAATCGGTCGTTTTGCCCGAGCCGGGCGCGCCGATAATGAGAAAGAGTTTTTTACGACTCATGACTGGCTTTTGGATTCTCTGGTGCGGATATGCAGCTCACGCAGCTGCGCGTTGTCGACGCTGCTCGGGGCCTGGGTGAGCAGACAGGAGGCTTTCTGCGTTTTCGGGAAGGCGATGACGTCGCGGATGCTGTCCTTTTTGGCGAGCAGCATGATGAGGCGGTCGAAACCGATCGCGAAACCGCCGTGCGGCGGCGCACCGAACTTGAGGGCGTCGAGGAGGAAGCCGAACTTCTCCTGCGCTTCCTCCTCCTCGATGCCGAGCAGTTTGAAGATCTCCTCCTGGACATCCTGCTTATGGATACGGATGGAACCGCCGCCCAGCTCGACGCCGTTGAGGACGATATCGTAGGCGATGGATTCGATGTCTTCGAGATGCTCGTGGTTGAGGTCTTTAGGCATCGTGAAGGGGTGGTGGAGGGCTTTGACGCGCCCTTCGTCGATCTCGAACATCGGGAAATCGACGACCCAGAGGAACTCAAAGCGGTCTTTGTCGACGAGGTTCGTCTTCTCATGCTCGGCGATAAAGATGCGGAAGCGTCCCATGTAGTCCCAGACGGTGTGCTTGTCGCCGGCGCCGAAGAAGACGACGTCGCCGACTTCAAGCTCGGTGCGGTCGATGATCGCCTGGATATCTTCCTCGGAGAAGAACTTCGTCAGCGGCCCTTTGAGGCCGTCCTCTTTCATCTGGAAGTAGCCAAGCCCCTTCGCGCCGAATTTGCGGACGTAATCCTCGAAACTTTTCATTTCGCGCTTGGAGAAGACGAGGTCGGCACCCGGGACGCGCAGCGCCTTGATGCGGTTGAGTTTCGGGTTTTTCGCGATGGCGGTGAAGATCTCGTTATCGCAGCGCTCAAAGATGTCGATGACGTCGACCATCTCCAGGCCGTAGCGCATGTCCGGTTTATCAGAACCGTATTTCTCCATCGCCTCTTTGTGCGGCATACGCGGGAAGGGTGCCTGGACGTCATGGCCGGCGGCTTTGAACATCCCGACGATCAGCTTTTCGGCGACGGCAATGACCTCTTCCTGGTCACAAAAGCTCATCTCGACATCGATCTGGGTAAATTCGGGCTGGCGGTCGGCGCGGAGGTCTTCGTCGCGGAAACACTTTGCGATCTGGAAATAGCGGTCGAAACCGCCCACCATCAGCAGCTGCTTGAAGAGCTGCGGGGACTGGGGCAGGGCGTAGAATTCGCCTTCGTGGACACGGCTCGGGACGAGGTAGTCGCGTGCGCCTTCCGGCGTGGATTTCGTCAGGATCGGCGTCTCGACCTCGAGGAAGCCGAGCTCGTCGAGGACGTTGCGCGCCGCGATGGCCGCTTTGGAGCGCAGTCTGAAGGTATCAAATGAGGAAGTGGAACGCAGGTCGAGGTAGCGGTACTTAAGCTTCGTCTCTTCGCCGACGGACTCGTCACCGATGACAAAGGGCATCGGTGCGGAGCGGTTCTCGATGACAAGCTCGTCGACGACGACCTCGATGGCACCCGTTTTGAGGCGCGGGTTCGTCAGCCCTTCGCCGCGCAGGCGGATGGTCCCTTTGGCGATCAGGACGAACTCGTCGCGGACGTCGTTGGCGATCTGGTGCGCTTCGGCGTTATCCGCCGGGTCGCAGACGAGCTGGATCAGTCCGGATTTGTCACGCAGGTCGATAAAGATGATGCCGCCATGGTCACGGTAACTGTTCGCCCAGCCGGCGAGTTCGACGCGCTCGCCGACGTTGTTTTCGTTTAAATCGGTACAGTAATGGCTTCTCAAAACGTTGGGTCCTTGTGCCGGCAGGTGTGATTCCTGCGGCAAAAATTTTCGCGATTATATCGCATAGGGGATTCAGCATTGCTAAAGGACAGGGGTAAGATGGGATCCGAGGCATGTTTCTGCCGGATCGCCAAACAAAACGGACGGTGACGGTCAGGATGCCATTCACTCGTCACACCACGTTAATTAACAAAAAACTGGTAAAACTTATATGGAAATGTTATAATCGCCGCCACAAATCGCCCCGGCGTCTACGTTGCATGCTAAAGGATCCCCGTGACATTTTTCTCGAAACCGATACTGCTTTGCGCGCTGTTTGCAACAGCTCTCCAGGCCTTCGAAACCGACGTTGAAACGGGGGTGGGGGTGTGGTACGCCAAGGCGTCGGGGGATCTGACCTATAACGACAGCGGGGGGAGCGTCAGCTCTGTCGGCGACCTGGGGTACAAGGATGAATACAACTTCTACATCTTTGCTGACTTCAAGCCCCGGGAGGTTTCGCCCTTTGTACCGAATCTCCGTCTCGCATACACGTCGATCGCCTATAACGGCCGCACGAAAAGCTCCGTGACCTGGGGACCCTTCCTCTACCAGGCGGATGCGCCGAACAAGGTGAGCGCGGAAGAGTATGACGCAACCTTCTACTATACGTTCGAAAATCTGCTCTCCTGGGCATCGTTCGATGCCGGTATCAACGTCAAGTACGTCACGACGCGCTATACCATTGACGACAGCTCTTTTCATTACGATGAAAGCGACGTCACGACGCTGCCGCAGCTCTATCTGCATGCGAGCATACCCGTCATGCAGCTGCCGGCATCCGTTGAACTCTCCTACTATTACTATGACGAAGGCAGTTTCACGCTCTACGATTTCCGTCTGGCGGGACGCTACGATTTCGGGACGGTCGCGACCCATTTCATGCCTTCGATCGAACTGGGCTACCGCATGCACCGGCTCTGGCTCCAAAAAAAGAGCTACAACACGAAGATCGATCTCCTGCTAAAGGGATTCTACCTGGAAGGCTCGCTGCACTTTTAGCACTCTGACTCGAAAACACGGCGGCGATGCGCAGCGTGGTATAATCTGTTCCATGAATGAAACAGCGCAGATTTCACTGAACAAAGTCGGCATTATCTTACGCCCTTCGACGCCGGAGCTCAAAGAGGTTTTCTACCGGGTAAAGCAGATCTTCGAATCCCACGGCATCGAAGTGCTTATCGACAACCTCAGCGGCGGCATGATCGGCGTCCTGGGTCAGCAGTTCGACATCCTCTGCCGGGAGAGCGACCTGCTGGCCACGATCGGCGGCGACGGGACCCTTATCTCCGCCGTGCGCCGGTCGCACAGCTTCGGCAAACCCGTGATGGGGATCCACGCCGGGAAACTCGGTTTCCTCGCCGACGTTGCGCTCGATGAGCTCGATGAGATCCTGACGCAGATCCAGGCCGGGGAGTACCGCATCGACGAACGGGCGATGCTGCAGGCGGTGATTACGACGGGGGCGGGGGAGAAGCGCGTCGTCGCTTTCAACGACATCGTCATCACGCGCCCCTCCATCTCCAAGATGATCCACGTCGAGACCTTCGTCGACGGCAAAAACTTCAACACCTATTTCGGCGACGGCGTCATCATCTCCACCCCGACGGGGTCGACCGCCTACAACCTCTCCGCCGGGGGGCCGGTCCTCTTCCCCCTGACGAAGGTCTTCGCCCTGACGCCGATCTGTCCGCACTCACTGACCCAGCGGCCGGTCGTTCTGCCCGGGCAGTACGATATCGAAGTCCGGACACCGGACCAGAGCGCGCTTGCCGTCGTTGACGGGCAGGATATGTACGAGTTCGGCGAAGGGGACAGCATCCGCATCTCCCTGGCCGACATGCCGGCCAAACTCCTGCACCGCAAAGCCTTCAACTACTTCGATGTGCTCAAGGAAAAACTGAACTGGGGGGAAGGATGATCGAACATTTCCATCTGCGCGACTGTCTGACATTTGAAGAGGTCTCCATTGACCTCAAACCGGGGCTTATCGTCTTTTCGGGACCCAGCGGCAGCGGAAAGTCCGTCTTTATGCGTTCCATCCTCGCCTCGTTCGGTCTGGACGATCCCATCGCGGCCCTGAGCGAATCGGTCGTCTCCTGGCAGATCGACGAAAGCGCCAGCGGGCTGCTCAATGAAAGCCCGAACGTGCTTCGGGAGGTGAAGAAAGAGAAGGCACGCTACTTCTTTAACAGTCAGTCCATCTCCCGCGCGACGGTGGCGGAGCTCAGCAAAACCCACCTGCGCCACCTGAGCCTGAAGGATTACAGCGATTTCGATTCGGACGCGCTCCTGGGGCTCATCGATGCGACGGTCTCCGTTTCCGATGCGAAACATACGCACCACGTCAGTCTCTACCACCAGGGGTACCTGCGTCTTAAGCAGCTCGAACAGGAGCTGGAGCGCCTTAAATCCGACGAGCGCAAACTGCGGGAGCAGGAGGAGTTCGCCCGATTCGAGGTCAACAAGATCAACGACATCGGTCCGGAACCGGGCGAATACGACGCCCTGCTCGAGATCAAGAAATCCCTGTCGAAAAAAGAGAAACTCGAAGAGAAGATCGGCCACGCCCAGCAGATCTTCGATTATGAGCATATCGTCAACGAAGTGCTCGAATCACTGGACATCGACGGCGCCTTTTTCGACGACACGATGAACGAACTGCGCACACAGTTCGATTCAGCCCAGGAGCGTTTCGACGACCTCGAGGGCACCGATATTGAACAGGTCCTCAACCGCCTGGAGTCGCTTTCGGAACTAAAGCGGCGCTACGGCAGCATCGAGGAGGCGCTCTCCTACCGCGACAGCAAACAAAAAGAGCTCGACGTCTACGAATCCCTGGAGGAGCATGTCGAAGCGCTGCAGCAGGAACTCAATACCCTCTACACCTCCTTGACGCAGAGCGCCGCGCAGATCTCCCTTGCACGCAGCGGCGCCCTGTACACGCTTAACGACTCCATCAACGGCTATCTGCACCAGCTCTATCTCGACGGCGCGGAAGTGACGCTGACCCACGGCGATTTCGGCCCGCAGGGGCAGGACCGCGCCTCCCTGCAGCTCAAGGGCGCACCGCTGCAGCAGATCAGTGCCGGGGAATTCAACCGCCTACGTCTTGCGCTCCTGGCGGTCAAGTCCGAAGGGATGCAGGGGCAGCAGGGCGTTTTGATGCTTGACGAGATCGATGCCAACCTCAGCGGCGAGGAGTCCATGAGCGTCGCCCGGGTACTGCGCACCCTCAGCCGCCATTTTCAGATCCTCGTCATCTCACACCAGCCCCAACTGACCGCCATGGGCGAGCAGCACTTCATCGTCACCAAAAGCGAACACAGCCACGTCCGGGAACTGGCTACGCAGGAGGAGCGGATGGAGGAGATCGCCCGGATCGTCAGCGGCGAATCGGTTTCGGAGAAAGCCCGCCATCTGGCCACGGAGCTGCTGGAGACGGCCCACGGCAGCGCCGAAAGGGGCGTTTCGTGATCATCGACACCCATATCCACCTCGACGATGAGCGTTACGAAGAGGATCTCGAAGCGGTGCTCGAGCGCGCCGAACGCGAGGGCGTCGAGGCCCTGATCATCCCCGGTGCCGATGCCGAGACCCTGCCACGGGCCATCGCGATCGCCGAAGCGCATGAAAACGTCTATTTCGCCGTCGGTATTCACCCCTACGATCTTGACGGCTTCGACACAGCCTGTTTCGACGAATTCCTCAACCACCCCAAGTGCGTCGCCGTCGGGGAGTGCGGGCTTGACTACTTCCGACTCGAAGGCAGCGAGGAGGAGCAGGCCGAAGAGAAACGGAAACAGGCTGAGGTGTTCCGGGCCCAGATCCGCATCGCGCTGGCCTACGGCAAACCGCTGATTGTGCATATTCGTAACGCCAGCCATGACGCGCGCGTCATTCTCGAAGAGGAGGGGGCATCGCGGGTCGGGGGCGTGCTGCACTGCTATAACGCCGACGAAGAGTTGTTGGTGCTCGCCGGCCAGAACTTCTATTTCGGCATCGGCGGCGTGCTGACCTTCAAGAACGCGCGCAAGCTTGTGCAGGTGCTGCCAAAGATCCCGAAAGAGCGCCTCCTGATCGAAACGGACGGGCCCTATCTGACGCCTCATCCGCACCGCGGCGAACGCAACGAACCGGCCTATACGAAACTGGTCGCCGAAAAAATGGGCGAACTGCTCGACATGCCCGTCGAGACGGTCGAAGCGGTAACGACTCGGAACGCCTCGCGGCTTTTCGGCATTTTCTAACAACAGGGCACTATGTTATAATAAGCCAAAAAAGAGGGGATTTTTTGGTTATTGGACGTATTCTTGCACCCATTTTTTTGCTGCCCGCGCTGCTTTTCGGCGCCCTGTTTTTTGATTCAGACTCGAACCGGGAGGCCGAGATCGTACGGGCGTTCGATCTGCCGACCACTTTTCTAAACGACCCCAAGCTTCAAAAGATCATCAGCAAAAAACGCACAGAGTACCAGCGCCGCGGCTTCTTCAAGAGCCTTGACCAGGCCTACCTTTTCATCCCGATGATCAAGGACATCCTGGTACACTCTGACGTCCCCGACGAGTTCCTCTTCCTGGCGATGGCGGAGTCGGGCTTCTCCATCGACGCCTATTCCCATAAAAAAGCCTCCGGGGTCTGGCAGTTCATGCCCGAAACGGGGCGTACCTTCGGCCTTCAGATCAATGATTATGTCGACGAACGCAGGGACCTTGTCAAGTCGACCAAGGCCGCCATCACCTACCTGGAGACGCTCCATGCCAGGTTCAACAAATGGTACCTCGCCGCCATCGCGTATAACTGCGGGGAAGGGCGTCTTTACCGTGCGATCAAAAAGGCGGGTACCGACAACATCTCCGTGCTGCTCGATGAGAAAAAACGCTACCTTCCCAGGGAGAGCCGCAACTATATCCGCAAGATCGTCGCGCTGACGCTGCTGGCGTCGGATGAGGATTTCATGATCAACCAGGAGTACGCCTACTTGCTTAACCGCGCCAACGCCTACTCCATCGCGCAGGTCAAAGTGTCACGGGGTGAACGCATCAGCCGGGTCGCCAAGCTGATTAACATGCCAACGTACAAGCTGACATCGCTCAATCCCCACCTCAAATACGACTTCGTACCGCCCAAAAACACGCAGTACACGATCTATATCCCCTATGTCAAACTGAACGAATTCCGCCAGAATTACAAACCCGCCCCGTTGGAGACCTTCTACATGCTTCACCATGTCGAAGCGGGGGATAACCTCTCCCGGATAGGAAAAAAATACCGCGTCCCCTACAAGATGATCAAGGAGTTCAACCGTCTGCATACGAACATGCTGCGTATCGGGCAGAAGCTTGTTATCCCCCTTTCCAAACCGCTGGATCTTAAAAACGGCAAATACACCGTCAAGCGCGGAGACTCCCTCGAGACGATCGCCCGTATTTTTGAGACGACGGTCTCCAGCCTGAGAAAACTCAATAACATCAAGGGGAGCCTGATCCGCGTCGGCGACCGGCTGAGTATTTATGACTAAAATCCTTCCGCTTCTCGCCCTTTTGCTCCTGGTCGCCGGGTGCAGTACGCGGGGCGTATCGTCCCGCACTGCCTATGAAGCGCCCCCGGCCGTCGCTACACGGACAACGCCCGCGTCATCGACGTACAAACACCCTACGATGCGCCCCTACACGGTCAATGGTCGCCGCTACTACCCCACGGTCGTCCAGAAGGGCGACACCTTCGACGGCCGCGCCAGCTGGTACGGCCCCGACTTTCACGGCAAACTGACCTCGAACGGCGAACGCTACGACATGTACGCCGCCACCGCCGCGCACAAAACCCTGCCGATGAATACCATCGTGCGCGTCACCAACAGACGCAACGGGCGCCAGACCGTCGTACGCATCAACGACAGGGGGCCCTTTGTCGCATCGCGGATCATCGACCTCTCCAAAAAGGCCGCCAACGATCTTCAGATGGTGGGAGCAGGGACGACCGACGTGCATCTCGAGGTGCTTGGCTTTGCCGGCAAAGGCGAGCGCGTCATCCCGTCGGAAGCGGCGCTGCGCGCCGGACCGGCGGAGCAGGTCGTCAGTGCGTTCTATATTCAGATCGGCGCTTTCCGCCGTTTCGAGGGCGCTTCCATCACCCAGCAGAAATTCGATGGTTTCGAAGGGCATAAAACGATCATCAAGGATACTGAGTATAATAACGAAAGACTTTTCCGCGTCTGGCTCGGAAAGTTCAAAAGCGAGGCCGAGGCGCACGATTTTATTGCATCGTCGCCTTTTGAGCACGCCTTTATCGTAAGGAAATAAGCATGATCGTCAAAGAGCGCAATACCAAAGAGACGCAGATTCGCGTAGAGCTTGAACTCTACGGCGAGGGGAAAAGCAGCATCGAAACCGGTGTCGGTTTTTTCGACCACATGCTCGAAGCTTTCGCCAAACATGCCCTGATCGATCTGAACGTCTCCTGCCAGGGCGACACGCACATTGACGACCACCACAGCGTCGAGGATGTCGGCATCGTGATCGCCATGGCGCTGGCCGAGGCGATCTACCCGATCGAGAAGGTCGAGCGTTTCGGCAACGCCGTCGTCGTCATGGACGAGGCGAGCGTCAGCTGCGACATGGACCTAAGCAACCGTCCCTATCTCTATTACGACGTTCCCGTCAGCGGCAAGGTCGGCAGCTTCGATGCTGAGCTGGCCGAAGAGTTCTTCCGGGCCATCGTTTTCAATTCACGCATCTGTGCGCATATCGTCATGCAGCGCGGTAAAAACCGACACCACGTCATCGAGGCGGCCTTCAAAGCCTTCGCCGTGGCGCTGCGCCGGGCAGTCACCCGCAACGAACGCGTCACCGTACCGAGCACGAAGGGCGTTTTGTGATCAAACTGATCATCCTGGACGTGGACGGCTGCCTGACCAACGGACAGATCATCTACGGTGAAAGCGGCGAAGAGATCAAGGCGTTCAACGTCAAAGACGGCCTGGCGATCAAGAGCTGGATGCGCCTCGGACACGAAGTGGCCATTATCACCGGACGCCGATCGGGCATCGTCAAACGGCGCGCGGACGAGCTGGGGATTTTGCACCTCTATCAGGGTGTCATGGACAAACGCAAACGCCTGGAGATGCTCTGCAGCGATCTCGGCATCGATGTGGCAACAGAGGTCGCGGCCGTCGGTGACGACCTGAATGACCTGAAAATGCTGGAGCTGGCCGCAGTCTCCTTTGCCCCTGCCGATGCATCCGCCTACATCACCGGCCGCGTCGACAACGTCCTTTCCCGCCGGGGCGGCGAAGCTGCCGTACGGGAGATGATCGAAGCGCTGATGCGCCGTAACGGCGAGGAAGAGGCCTTTCTCGCGCAGTGGCAATGAGCGTCACGTCCTTCTACCTCCTTATCGGGGCGGTGCTGGGGGGAATTTTCCTCTTTTTCAAACCGTTGCAGGTCGATATTGCCTCCCCCGGGGAGCTCGCACAGATCGAGCTGGATCGTTTCACGGTCTACGAGGTCGCGTCGACCGGGGTGAAAACGATACTGGCGGGGCATCATGCATCGCGCTTCCCCGACCGCTACGAGGTGGTTGATCTGAACCTCACCGACCGTTCGGAAGGGCATGTGGAGACCATGAAGGCCAGCAAAGGCATCTACAAAGAGCCGCTGATCACCCTCGAAGGGGATGTGCGCTTCAGACGTGACGACGGGATCACCTTCGAGACCGCAAAGGCCGACTACAACCAGAGCTCGGGGGAAGTACGCGCACCGGGCGCTTTCGTGCTTTGGCAGGCGCGGGACCGCGTTGACGGCAGAAACCTTTACTATAACCTCAACAGCGGCGATATCAGTGCGAAAAAGATCGTCGGAATCTACACCATGAAGGAGAAGATGTGAAGTCCGCTTTAGCCCTTATCCTGGCCACGGCAGTGACCGGGAGCCTCTATGCAGCCGAACAGCTCAGAATCGTTGCCGACGCCTTTACGGCCAACGAAAAACAGGGGCGTTCGGTCTTCGAGGGTCATGTGCACATCAAGATGGGAAGCGACGAACTCAACGCCTCGCGCGTTGAGGTCTATACCGCGGCCGACCGTACGCCGACGAAGTATATCGCCAGCGGCGACGCCTCCTTTTTCCTCAAGGCCGACAACGGTTCCACCTACAGCGGGCGCGCGCAGAAGGTCATCTATCTGCCGCTCAAAGAGCAGTACAGTTTCTACGGCGACGTACACCTTATGCAGCACGACGAGCACAAGCAGATCGACGGTGAAGAGGTCGTGGTCAATATCCAGGAGGGAACGGCCGCGGCAAAAGGGGCTGAGCGCCAGCCCGTTATCATGATCTTCAATCTCCCCGAGGAGAAAAAGAAGTGATTGAGGTCGTCGAAGCGCATTTCGAGACGAGCGCCGCGAACATCTCCCAGTCACCGGAGAACGACACCGTCAACGAGGTGGCCTTCATGGCCCGCTCCAACGCAGGCAAAAGTTCGCTGCTCAATGCGCTGTGTAACCACAAAAACCTTGCAAAAGTCTCCGCGACGCCGGGGAAAACGCGCCTGATCAACTATTTCGACGCCACCTTCATGGATCGGGAGAGCCGCGAAAAATATTCGGCAAAACTGGTCGACCTTCCCGGGTTTGGATACGCGAAGGTCTCCAAAAGCCTCAAGAGCGACTGGGAGAAGAACCTGACCGACTTCATTACCCAGCGCGAACAGATCCGCGTCTTTGTCCATCTTGTCGATGCGCGCCACCCCGATCTCCCCATCGACCGCTCCGTCGCCGAATACCTTGAGCAGATCCGCCGCCCCGGCCAGACCGTTCTGCGCGTCTTTACCAAAGGGGACAAGCTCAACCAGAAAGAGCTCGGGGCGCTGCTGCGGGATTACCCCGGTGCGATGGTCGTCTCCAGCAGCAAAAAGCGGGGCATTTCAAAACTGGCGGCACGCCTTTACGATCTCCTGACGGAGGATGATGATGGCCATTCACTATAGAAAAGCGACCCTGGCCGATATCGAGGCGATGCAGCGCCTCGTCGCGCCCAAGGTCGACGACGGCACCATTCTCGTGCGCAGCAACGACGAACTGGCGACCAACATCCGCTCCTACATACTCGCTTTTGACGGCGAGCGCCTGATCGGCTTCACGGCACTGCATGTGCATTCGCCGGAGCTGGCGGAAATCCGCTCGCTGATCGTCGACGAACCCTACCGCAACCGCGGGATCGGGGCGGAACTGGTCAAGCTGGCACTGGAAGAGGGGAGGAAGCTCGGCCTCAAACGGATCCTGGCACTCACCTATGCGGCCCGATTCTTCGAAAAACTCTCCTTTTCCGAGATCCCAAAAGAGAGCCTGCCCGAACATAAGATCTGGGCCGACTGTATCAAATGCAAGCACTTTCCGGTATGCAACGAAATCGCGCTGATCAAAACCCTCTGATCTGGCTTTTTTTCGCGCTGCTCTTCGTGCCCTACGAAGCGCTCTCCATGCACTACCTCTATCTGCCGCCGATGTTCGGCGTCCTTTTTTTCCTCTACATCAGGGCGCTTGATACCCATTCGTCCTTCGCGTTTTTCCTGATCATGATCCTGCTGGTCATCGCCGAGACCGCCAAGGGGTATCTGCTGCTCAGCACGCTCTTCTTCTATACGGTCAGCTACTTCCTGATCCTGCCGCGGATCAAAAGTATCGTCTCCTGCCATCTCTGCCTCAACGGGATCATCGTGGTGCTCGCCTACGTCGGCTACTGGGCGTTTACCGCGCTTTTTGCGAATATGTTCGCCCTGCCGCTGCCGCAGCTTGATTTCAAGGTCATCTTCTACATGATGATCGAATTCTTCCTGGTGGGGCTGCTGTGAGAACCCGTTTCCTTATCGCCCTGTTCATCTTCATCTGGGTCTCGCTGCTCAGCCGCGTCTACTATCTGAGCGTGCACTCCAACCGCTATTACGAGCAGCTCTCGACGGAAAACACCCTCAAGACGGAGCGGATCGCACCGGTCCGCGGCGAGATACTCGACCGGAACTTCAAGCCCCTCGCCATCAACAAGCTGGGTTTCAAGATCGAGATCATGCCCCATCTGAACACCCAGAAGCGGTTGGAGAGCCTTCAGACGACGCTGGAACGGATCCAGACGCTGCTGCCGATGCTCGATGCGCAGAAGATGATCAAGATCTACAAACAGAACGATTCACACTACAACCACCGCGAGATCGCCGTGGCCGACTTTATCTCCTACGAGGATATTCTGCCCGTCTACTCGGAGCTGAACCTGCTCGAGAACGTCAAGATCTCTCCGGCCCCGATGCGCTACTACCCCTACCAGAAGATCGCGGCGCATCTCATCGGGTATACGGCGAAGTCCAACCAGCAGGAGATCGAGAAGGACCCCGTGCTCAAACTGACGGGCATCGTCGGGAAATCGGGTCTTGAGAAGCAGTACAACCGCTACCTCGAAGGGGTGCCCGGGGAGCGCACGGTACAGATGAACGCGCTCAACGAGGAGATCTCCGTGCTCGAGACCCGCAAGGCGGTGGAGAACCGGAACCTGGTGCTCACCATTGACATGCGGTTGCAGCAGTACATCAGCGAACTGATGCGCGGGAATGCGGGGGCCGTGATCGTGATGGGCCTTGACGGCGAGATCCTCTCGGCGGGGAGCTACCCCGAATACAACCCCAACACCTTCGTCTCGGGGATCTCGGCAAAGAAATGGAACGCCCTGATCAACGACCTCGACATGCCCTTTACAAACAAGATCGTCAACGGGCTCTATCCGCCGGGCTCCACCATCAAACCCTCTATCGGGCTCGTCTATCTCGACAGCGGGATCAGCCAGTGGTGGTACGTCACCTGCAGCGGTACGATGAAGCTGGGGAACCGAAATTTCCGCTGCTGGAAAAGCTGGGGACACGGCAAGACAGACCTGCACAAGGCGATCCGCGAGAGCTGCGATGACTACTTCTACAAAGGGAGTCTCAAGGTCGGGATCGAAAAAATCAGTGAAGGGTTGAAAAACTTCGGCCTGGGCAACAAAACGGATATAGACCTTCCCAATGAGTTCATCGGCACCATTCCCAACCGGGCCTGGAAACGGGAGCGCTACAACGAACCGTGGTATATCGGCGAGACGCTCAACACCTCCATCGGGCAGGGGAGTGTGCTCGTTACGCCCCTGCAGATCGCCCAGAACACGGCGCTCCTCGCCGGCGGGAAACTGCCACGACCGAGGCTAGCGCGCATGATCGACAACAACCTGACCAAAGCGGTCTACCGGGATGTACTGACCCCTGCGCAAAAAGCGGACCTTCCCATCATCCGCCGTGCGATGCGCCAGGTCTGCAGCCATCCCAAAGGAACGGCGTCCTCCCAGATCAAAACCACGGTGCCCATCGCAGGCAAGACCGGTACCGCCCAGGTAGTCGGGATCCCGCAGGCGACGAAGAAACGGATCAAAGAGGAGGATATGGCCTACTATACGCGCTCACACGCCTGGCTGACGACCTATGGGCCCTATAAGCATCCCAAATACGTCGTTACCGCCCTGATTGAACACGGCGGCCACGGGGCCAGCGCCGCCGGTGACATCGTCTCGAAGATCTATGACAAACTGGTAGAGTTCGGGTATATTAAAAAGTAGCGGCTGCAGGGGCTTACTGCCCGAGCGCGCTTTTGACGAAGAGGGCAAAGATCATCAGTAGAATGATCCCGCCGGCTTTGCTGTAGAGCTTATTGGCAAGGACCAGCAGCAGCGCGAGTGAAGCAGCCATCATAATGTAGATGTCGGCGAGGTTTGTCCCGTTGATGGGAAGCGGGCGGATAATGGCCGCGCCGCCGAGCACCATGGCAAAGTTGGCAACGTTGGAACCGATGATGTTCCCAATGCTCAGATCGGCGTTGCCCTTTTTGAGGGCAACAAGGGAGACGACAAGCTCCGGCAGCGACGTCCCGAAGGCGATCAGCAGCAGGCCGATGACCCATTCGCTGACCCCGAGGCTGCGGGCGATCATACTGGCGCTTTCGACAACGAAGTGGGCCCCGCCGATGGTCATAATGAAGCCCACACCGAGCAGCGCAATCGTTTTGCCCCAGGCAAAGGCCTCTTTTTCCAGGCTCTCGTCAATCTCCTCGGTCAGTTCCGAACCGTCCGTCGAGAAGAGGAAGTAAAGGTAGGCGGCCATGAGAATGACAAAGATGCCGCCCTCGAAACGGCCGATGACGCCGTCGTAAGCCGTCAGAAAATAGAGGATGACGGGGAAAAGGATCCAGGCGCTGTCGCGGTTGAACAGATCGCGGTCCGGATTCATCTTCTTCGCCAGGACAAAGACGAGGCCCAGGACGAGGGTGATATTCATCGTCACGCTGCCGACGACGTTCGCGACAGCCATTTCGGGCTTGGCGTACCATGACGCTGTCATCGATGCCGCCATCTCCGGCAGGGAAGTGCCGAACCCGACCAGCGTCGCGCCGATGACGAAGTGGGAGATGTTGTAGTGCAGGGCGATCCGCTCGGATTCGCGGATAATGAAATCCGCCCCCCAGATAAGCGCCGCCATCGCGGCAACGAAAACAAGATACTCCATTACGCCTCCTCGGTACGGACGATCAGGCTGCTCGGCAGTCCGAGCGCTTTGATGACTTCTTCCTCTTTGCGCCGCATCTCGCCCTCGTCCGTCTCATGGTCAAAGCCCAGCAGGTGCAATACGCCGTGCAAAAAGAGCAGGGCGCACTCCTCCGTCTCGCTGTGACCGAAACGCGCCGCGCCGCTGCGCACATGGTCTGCGCTGATAACGATGCTGCCGATCGGTGCCATCGGCATCGGATCGTAAGGGAAGCTCAGCACATCGGTCGCTTTGTCGATGCCGCGGTGGTCGCGGTTGAGCACGCGGATCGTCTCGTCGTCGCAGATGACAAGCTCCATCTCGCCTGCGTCCAGCGCGTCAACAATGGCGTCAAGCAGTGTAAAATCCGGTAGAAAATCCGTTTGGTTGTCGATATCAATCATAGACGGCATTTTAGCCAATCTGTGCTTTAGCGTGCCGTTACTGAAACGTTTTTGCCGCTATGCTACAATCAATCCATGATAAACCGACGAACCCTCCTGTTCGGGGGCGCGGCGCTGCTGCTTCTGCCTGCCGAAAGCGGTGCGGAGTACGCCCGTCCCGTCACCATGCACGCAGAACCGTACCAGACCATTGCCACCGTCCATCGCGACCTCTTTCCCGGTGGCGGCGGTGCCCCTTCGCCCCGGCTGCTCAAAGCGATCGACTACCTCGGCGGCGTTATGCGCGATCCCTACGTCGATGACGATGACAAGCGTTTTCTCACCAACGGCGCGCGCTGGCTGAACGAACAGGCCCGCAAGGATTACGGCTATGCCTACTACCGGCTCCCCCCGGAACAGCGCCAGCAGGTCCTGCAAAAGGCTTCCGGACTCGTCTGGGGGGACAACTGGCTCTGGAGCGTGCTCTCCTATCTTTTCGAAGCCCTGCTGAGCGACCCTGTCTACGGCGCGAACACCCACGAGGCAGGGTGGCGCTGGCTGCGTTACGAACCCGGCTATCCCCGGCCGAAGACACCGTTAATATGAAACAATATGATATCTGCATCGTCGGCAGCGGCGCGGGGGCTTCTCCCGTAGCATACGAACTCAGCCGCGCGGGCTACCGTGTCCTCGTACTGGAGAAGGGGCCCTACCTGACGGAGAAGGATTTTACCAAGGACGAAATCGCCGTCAGCCGCCGCAGCATCTACACCCCCCGGCTTAGGGAGGAGCAGCATGTCGTGGAGACCTATGACAGTGACGGCAGCATTGATCGCGTGACCGCGGCGGAATCGGGCTGGAACTTCTGGAACGGCTCCATGGTGGGAGGCTCTTCGAATCTGATGAGCGGCTATTTCCACCGGATGAAACCGGTCGACTTCAGGCTCCGATCCGCCTTCGGTCCCGTGGCAGGGGCCAACGTCGTCGACTGGCCCATCTCCTATGACGACATGGAACCCTATTTTACGAAAGTCGAACAGCTCGTCGGCGTCTCGGGCAGGGTCGTCGAGCACCCTTTCCAGGAGCGGCGCTCCACGAAGGATTTCCCCTTCCCGCCGACCTGGGAGCAGCCCATCTCCGGCTGGTTTGATACGGCCTGCGAAACGCTCGGGTATCACAGCATCCCCACGCCGAGGGCCGTGCTCCCCTTTGACGCCCTGGGGCGCAGCGGCTGTTCCTACTCCAACTTCTGCGGCAGTTACGGCTGCGCGACGGGCGCCAAAGGCAACGCCCGCGCGGCACTCCTTGAAAAGGCGAAAGCGACGGGGCGGTGCGATATTCTCCCGAACGTGTTTGTCTACAGACTCGATGCCGACCGGCAGCACGTCACCGCGGCGCACTACTTTGATGCCGACGGCAGACCCCGCACCGTCACGGCAGGCACCTTTGTTGTTGCCGCCCAGGCGATCGAAAGCGTACGCCTGCTGTTCAATTCGCGCAACGATTTCCACCCCGACGGTCTGGGAAACGCCAACGGCCAGCTGGGCAAGAACCTTATCTTTTCCGCCGGCGGCAGCGGGCAGGGGAGGTTCGAGTTTGCCCGCCTGAACGAACGGCAGCGCTTTGAGCTGATGACCCGCGGCGCCTTCGTCAACCGCTCGTTGCAGGAGTGGTACGTCTATCATCAAAACGGGCGTGCGGTGAAAGGGGGGACGATCGATTTTCTCTTCGAGCATGCCAACCCCGTCAGTCGTGCCCTGCGCGAGCTTTACGACGACGACGGCAATCTGCTCTGGGGGCGGAAACTGCAGGCGCGGCTTGAGCACGCCTTCACGGCGTCTCGTATCTTCGCCTTTGAGGTCTTTAATGACTGGATGCCGACGGACAAATGTTTTGTCTCCGTTGACGAAAGCGTGAAAGACAAGTGGGGAGTGCCCGTCGGCAAGATCCGCCTCTACGGCCATCCGCAGGATATCGAGGTCGGGAATTACCTGGCCGAAAAAGCGGAGAGTGTCCTGCGGCAGATGGGAGCGGTTGAGATCGAGAGCGACATCTCCTCGGCCCCGCCGCCGAATCTGGTCGCCGGCGGGTGCCGTTTCGGGACGGACCCCGAACACTCCGTCCTCGACCCCAATTGCAAAATGCACGGCATCGACAATCTCTATGTTTCCGATGCGAGCTTTATGCCGACGGGCGGGAGCGTGCCCTACACCTGGACGATCTACGCCAACGCGTTCCGGGTCGCCGATGCCATCATGGCCGCGCTCAAAGGCCGGGAAACAGGCTATAATAACGTCAAAGATTCATAAGGGGAGCACACGTGGGTAAAAAAGCGGTCTGTATCATGAGCGGCGGAATGGATTCGACACTGGCGGCCTATATGCTCCGCGCTCAGGGGTATGAGATCGTTGCGGTCCATTTCAACTACGATCAGCGCACGCAGCAAAAGGAGCTGGAGAGCTTCCGGGCTATCACGGCGCGCCTCGGCACCGGGCAGACCTACGAGATCGATCTGGACTTTTTCGCCGCCATCGGCGCCTCGGCATTGACGGACAGAAGCATCGACGTCCCCACGGGCGGCATTGAAGCCGGCGTCCCCGTCACCTACGTACCGTTCCGTAACGGCATCTTTTTGAGCATCGCCGCCGCCATTGCCGAAAAAGAGGGAGCTTCCGTCATCGGCATTGGTGTCGTCGAGGAGGATTCCAGCGGCTACCCCGACTGCCGCGAGGCCTACATCGAAGCGATGCAGCGTGCCGTCAATCTCGGCACGAGGGATGAAACGCAGCTCACCATCGCCATGCCGCTGGTGCACCTTAAAAAGGAGCAGATCGTCGCCGAGGCCCTTGCGTACGACGTACCGCTCGAACTGACCTGGAGCTGCTACAGTGACGAAGCGGCGGCCTGCGGCGTCTGCGACAGCTGCCGGCTCCGCCTCAAAGGTTTCGAACTGGCCGGCATACCCGACCCGATTCCCTATCGTGTTAAAAACGGTGTGTCCTAAGCCTGTCGAAAACTGTTATGATATACAATATCAGAAGTTGACACAAAGGAGTCCGATGACAGAGTTTGTACAAGTTGCGCGACAGCCCATCATCGATGCTTCCAATGCTACCTACGGCTACGAACTGCTGCACCGCGAAGGTGAGAACAACGCCGCTAACCCAGCATTGACGCATCGGCTGATGTCCGCGCAAGTAATGCTGAGCGTATTCAACCTGATTGGCCGGGAGCGCGCAGTGGGGGATAGTCTTGCATTCTTCAATATCTCCCCCGCTTTTTTGATGACGGATATTATTGAGACCTTCCGTCCCGATCAATGCGTCTTCGAGATCGCGGCGAACGAGCCGCTCCGCCACAATGAAATCGCCAAGCTGAAAATCCTGTTCGACAAAGGGTACCGTTTCGCCCTGGACAACTTTATCGTTTCGGCCAACATGATTACCCAGTACGAGAATGTCCTGCCCTATATCAGCTATCTCAAGATCGATATCCAAAACAGTGATGTCGAACAGGTCGCCGAATTTGCCGGCACCCTCAAGAAGAACCACAAGCTGATCGCCCAGAAGGTCGAAAGCATCGACGAGTTCTCCGCTTATCAGGGGCTCGGGTTCGATTATTTCCAGGGGTACTACATCCAGCACCCGGTCCCGGTCAAGCACTACCGCCTCGAACCCAAACAGATCGGGGTCAGCCGGCTTTACAAGATGCTCGACACCGTGCCGTTCCATGAATTCGCCAAAGAGTTTGAACGCCACAACGAGCTCACCATCCAGTTTTTCCAGTATCTCATCTCCACCGGCATCAAGCGCTACGACGCCACGCGCTCCGTCCGTGCCATGATCATGGATATCGGTCCCGATGTCATGCGCCGCTGGTTCATGCTCATCATTTATGCGAAGGGCGGTGCGGACATCAGCGTCGAGAAAGGGCCTTTTTCCCGCTTCTTCGAAGAGCGTATCGACCTGATGAACACCATCGTTTCCAACGTTCACAGCGCCGATCCGGAGCGCCGCAGCGACGAACTCCGCCTGCTGGCGGTTTTCTCGACCCTGATCGACATCTACCAGATCCCTTTCGATACGCTGATGGCGTCCTTCGAGATCACCAAGAACCTCGAAAAGTGGATCGCGGCGCGCAAAGGGCGTTTCAGCCTGCTGTACAAGGCCGTAAACCAGCTGCAGCACAAACCCCTCGATATCGAGAAGGTCAACCGCGTGCTCAAAGCCTTCAAGACCGATTACGACGAGGTGAGCGTCAAGATGGACCACCGGGTGTAGATGCGCCTGGAGCACCCCTTCGACCCCGTTGCCGACGACCGTTCCCGCGTCCTGGTCCTCGGTTCTTTCCCCAGCATCGCCTCTTTCAAAGCCGATTTCTACTACGCCCACCCGCGCAACCAGTTCTGGCCCATCATGGAGAGACTTTTTGACGTCGCCCTCCCGGACAAAGCCGCCCGCCGCGCTTTCGCGCTGGAGCAGGGGATCGCCCTCTGGGACAGCTATGCATCCCTGGTGCGCAGTGAGAACAACTCGAGCGACGCGAATCTGAGCGAGCTCGTTCCCAACGACATCCCCGCTTTTCTCGCGTCGCATCCCGGGATCGTGCATATTTTCTGTACCGGCAAAAAAGCCTTCGAAGGGTGCAAAAAACATTACCCGGACCTTTCCGTCCCCTGTACGCTGCTTCCCTCGACATCGCCGGCGTACGCTGCTATGCGTTTTGAGGCGAAACTCGAGGCCTATCGGCCGGTCAAGGGGGTGCTCTATGGTGATTGAGTTCGACGGCATCCAGGTCGAGCACCGTGTCAATCCCCGGATGAAGCACGCCTATCTCAGTGTGGAGGCGGACGGCACGGTCGTGCTCAAGTCCAACGGTCGGGGGCAGCGGCACCTGCAGGCGTTCGTCACTTCCAAGCGCGAGTGGATCCTTCGCCAGCAGAACCGCTACGCCGCGCAGCCGACGATGCGGCTGGGGGAGAGCCTACTTTTTCTGGGCGACATCGTACCCCTTACGTCGCTTGACGCCGCGTTTCAGACGCACTCGCCCGAGGCGCTCCGGCGAAGCTGCGACCGCTTCTACCGCGAACGCGCCGAAGCAGTGCTGCGCGAAAAAACCGCCCTGTTCGCCGAACGGATGGGGGTGACGTACGAGGCGATCCGCTTCCGGAAGATGAAACGGCGCTGGGGGAGCTGCTCGAAGACGGGGGTGATCACCTACAACACCCTGCTGCTCCAGCTTGAAGAGGCGATGGTTGATTATACCGTCGTACACGAACTGGCGCACCGCGTCCATTTCAACCACTCCGCCGACTTCCACGCTCTCGTAGCCTCCATCCTTCCCGACGAGAAGGCGCTGCGTCTCCGGATGCGGCACCGCAAAGCCTCCTACTACTGATCAGCGTTTTTGAACTATTAATGCACTCTGCCTATACTCGGGAAAAGAGGAGAGAAGATGAAATACATTCTTTTTTTTATCACCCTGTTTCTGACCCTGGCCGTTGCCGCGGATAGCGCGCCGTACAAACCCGTCGGCACCTGGAAACCGCTGACGCCGCAGGAGGAAGCGGTCATCGTCCATAAAGCCACGGAGCGTCCCTACAGCGGCGAGCTGCTTCACAACAAGGCCAAGGGCACCTATGTCTGCAAACGCTGCGGGGCCAAACTCTACCGCTCCGAGGACAAATTCGATTCGCACTGCGGCTGGCCATCCTTTGACGACGAGATCCCCGGCGCCGTGAAGCGCATTCCCGATCCCGACGGCTACCGTACGGAGATTATCTGCGCCAACTGCGGCGCGCACCTGGGCCATGTCTTCAGCGGTGAGCACCTGACTCAGAAGAACCTCCGTCACTGTGTCAACTCCATCTCCATGGAATTCATCCCCGAAAAAAAAGTCGCCTACTTTGCCGGCGGCTGTTTCTGGGGCGTGGAGTACTACATAGAGAAGATCCCCGGCGTCACATCGGTCGTCTCCGGCTATATGGGTGGCAATATGCCAGACCCTACCTACAGGGACGTCTCCTCCGGGCGTACCGGCTATCTTGAGACAGTTGCTGTCACTTATGACCCTTCAAAAGTCGACTACAAAACGCTTGCCAAAACCTTCTTCGATATCCACGACCCGACGCAAAAGGGCAGGCAAGGGCCCGACATCGGCAGCCAGTACCAGAGTGCGGTTTTCTACAATGACCTGAAAGAGAAAATGATTGCCGAAGCGTTGATAGCGCAGTTGGTCAAAAACGGCTATAACGTCCAAACGGAGCTGCTCGAAGCATCAGCATTCCAGAAAGCCGAAGCGTATCACCAGGACTACTACATGCGTCATCACAAACAGCCTTACTGCCACGGCTTCGTCGACCGCTTCAAAGATAAGGATTAGCGGACGTTGAGGAAGTAGCGCAGGCTGGCGTCGCTGAAGACCTTGCTTTTGGCAAGATAGGAGGAGGCGCTCTCAAAAACCCGTTTGAAGTCGGCGCTCTGGGCGCTCTGTTCGGCGATAACCGCTGTCAGCGCTTTTTTAGCGGCCTCGGTGACGGCGTCGGGGAAGCGCATCAGCTTGACGCCGTTCGCTTCGAGCGAAGCCATCGCCTCGGCGTTCTTCGCCTGGAATTCGAAGGTCATCGTGCTGTTGAGCTCGCTGACAGCACACTCGATGATAGCCTGCTGTTCTCCCGAGAGCCGCTCCCACGTATGTTTGCTGAAGGTCATCTCCAGGATGGAACCCGGTTCGTGCCATCCCGAGTAGTAGTAGGGCGCTACCTTGTAAAAGCCCATCTTCGTGTCGAGGTAGGGGCCGACCCACTCTGTCGCATCGATCACGCCGCGCTCCAGGGAGGTGTAGATCTCCCCGGCGGGCAGCAGGACGGGGTTGACGCCGAGCTTCGACATCACTTCGCCGCCGAGCCCCGGGATGCGCATCTTCAGGCCATTCATATCCTCCAGGGTTTCGATCGGTTTTCGAAACCAGCCGCCCATCTGGATATTGGTATTGCCGCCGGCAAAAGGGTGGAGGTTGTAGCGGCCGTAGAGCTCCCGCCACAGCTCCATGCCGCCGCCGTAGAGAATCCAGCCGTTAAGCTCCTCCGCCGTCATCCCAAACGGGAACCCGCTGAAGAGGGAGAAGGCCGCGTTTTTGCCCTTCCAGTAGTAGGGGCCCGAGTGGAACCCGTCGATCTGGCCGCTGCTGGCCGCATCAAAAACGGCGAGGGCGGGGACGAGGGTGTTTTTCGGGAAGAGCTTGATACTGAGCTGCCCGCCGCTGATCTGCGCGACCCGATCGGCGAAACGGTCGACGCCCGTGCCCATGATGGGAAAGTGCGCCGGCCAGCTCGTCGCGATCTTGAGCTCCGTCTTTTTGCCGCGGTTGATGTTGACGCTTTTGTCTGTCGTATCGTGCTGTTTCGGATGTTTGCTGTAGTCGATCGCCACCCGATTACTGTCGTTGCAGCCCTCGAGCAGCACCGCCGACGATGTCGCCGCCGCAGCAGTCAGAAAAGTACGTCTATCCATCTATAATCTCCTATATAATTCCCATTTCTTTTCCAAAAACCGGCCAGTACTTTCTACGCTGCCGCCGATGTAGCGTAGCGGAATTTCGCAGCGCAGCGAGGACAAAGCAGCAGTGTGCTTTAGTGCCATAGCCGCCAGCGTAGGCAAAGGGGCTTTTGCTCCTTTAACGTTCTGTCAATAAAACGCCGCGATAATGGCATAGCAGATAAAGAAAAAGAGGTGCGACGTCCCTTCAAAATAGTTGGTATAGCCATCATCCGTCGTTTTCCATGCCAGCACGATGGTGAGAATGAGCGCCCCGACCTGCAGGGTGTTGAAGTCCAGGGTCAGGGGATGCGCCGTCGTATAGGAGAGCGCCAACAGCGCCGGTACGGTGAGCATGATCGACACCGTCGAGGCCCCCATCGCAATATTGATAACCCGCTGGATCTGGTCGTTTCGTGCCGCCGTGATCGCCGTCATGATCTCCGGTGCAACGGAGATGATTGCGATGATGAGGCCCGCCAGGCCGACGGGGAAGTCATACTTTTGCACCAGGGACATCCCCTCATCAGCGAAGATCTCCGCGACGAGACCGATCAGCGCGATCAGGGCGAAGATGATCATAAAGTTGCTGACCGTGGCGAGACGTTCAAAGGCATCGGGCTGCTCCTCCGTCTCCTCTTCACCCTCGGAGAGGCGCCGCTTGTAACGGAAGATGCGGCTGCGTGCCGTCGCCTTGAAGAAGTGCGAGTGGGTCTTCGTCTGGAAAATGAAAATGACAATGTAAAAACAAAAAAGGACGAAGCCGATGATGTTGCTGGCGAGGATCAGGTCACGGTGCGACTCGGAGGTAAAGTGCATGATGCTCGGCACAAGCAGTGCGGAAGTGGCGACGAGCAGGATTGTCGTATAGGTACTGGAGGTATCCTCGTTGTGCTCCTGCTCCTTGAATGCAAGCCCGCCGATAAAGACGGCCAGTCCCAGCAGCACGTTCATGTCGACGATGACGGCGGAGATGATACCCCCTTTGACCGTATCAAGCGCACGCGGGTCGTTGTGCGAACTCATAAGAACCATATAGAGCAGGATGATCTCGACGATGACGGCGCTGAAGGTGAGAACGAAGGAGCCATAGGGCTCTTCAAGCCGTTCGGCAAGCACTTCGGCCACTTCGGCGACGGTCATGGAGAGCAGGGCGATGGAAACGGCGGAGAGCGTCGTAGCGAGATAGGCGTTATGATAGTGGTGGAAAACGAATGCGATCACGCCGAGTACGATACCGTAGACGGCGACTTTATTTTGAGAGAGTCCTTCTTTTAGCGTCAGGGGACTCGATGAGGGGTCTGCGTTCAACGCAATTGCTCCTAGAAGAGGGTTGGTGTTTCGGCCTTGTAATGCACGGTATCAAGAAGTCGTCTGTCCTGACCGCCGATCAATGCAAAATGGTATGGAACCGTTTTTAATAGCTGCATTATATCTTCTTGGTTCTCATATAGCAAGAATGCGTCGTGGTGCTCGGATGTTTCGGCGGAGCTTTTGGGCATCAGGTAGATGATCTTCGCCCATTTGGCTTCGCTGCGGATAAAATCCATCTCCTGCAGGAGCAAAGAGAGGTCCGGTTCGAAGATCAGGACTTTGCCGCCCTGGCCGAAAGTCTTGGGACGCAGGTCGTCACCCACAAAGACGGGCACGAAGTGGGAGCTCCCCTGCATGCCGCCGACGGTGAACGTCAGCCCGTGTGACTTGGCGAATTGGTAGAGATGGCCGAGGTAGGGGAGGAAAAAAGGGGAAAGCTGCATGCGCTCGTAATAGACGTCATCAAGCACAAACGATGTTTCAAAAAGGGTCTGCTCCGCAATGTCGATGGGAACGTTACCCGTTTTCGGAAGGGGCAGTACCTGCACGAAGAGGTCCTCGCAGCGTTTGTACTCCGGGACGAAGACCCAGCTTGCTTCGGGCAGCTCCCACAGGTCGTAAAAGTTCGACCGGATGGTTCCCTGCCAGACGAAGCAGCGCGGATCTTTAAGCATCTGGGCCGCGACGGCCAGGGTCACCTGGTCGCAGCCGTAGACGTGCAGCGATTTCTCCAGCATGCGGAAACGCAGCAGGCGCAACAGCGTAAACTCGACCGAATCGACTTTCAGCCAGGCGATCTCCGGGTCGGTGACCGTGCATGCCTCTTCATAGAGCACGGCATAGGCACCGTTGGCCACGGCCTGGGGAATATCCGCCTTGTCAAAGGCGATGAAGAGGTCCCCCCGTCTCACTTTGTGTGCTTCGAGGACAACGGCGTCGACAAGCGTCACGGCCGGATCGGACATCATCTCCGCCCCGGTCAATGAGAGGAGGTTCTGCAGCCTCATCCGACGGAACTGCCTGCCTTTCTCGGCGCTTCGGGACGCATCAGCGAGAGCCCCTCGTCATCTTTGGCCGCCAGCAGCATCCCCTCGGAGACCATGCCCATCAGCTTGGCCGGTTTCAGGTTCGCGACGACGCAGACCTGGGTGCCGACGAGGCTCTGTGCTTCGTAATATTCGCGGATGCCGGCGACGACCTGGCGCGGCTTCTCCTCGCCGACGTCAACCTGCAGCTTGAGCAGCTTCTTGCTCTTGGGTACCTCTTCGGCTTCGACGATGGTGCCGATCTTGAGCTGAGTCTGGAAGAACTGGTCGATGGTGATCAGGTTGTCGGCCTCGACCGGTTCCGCCGCTTTCGCTTTTTTCGGCGCCTCTTCTTCTTTCGCGTTGGGCTGGGCCGCCGGGGCCTGGTCCATCAGCGGGGCCTCGATGCGCGGGAAGAGGGGTGGGACCTTCTTGATCGTAAAGGTCGGCAGCAGTTTACCGCCCTTGACCAAATCGTTATACGCGTTGGTGTCGATAGCAAAACCGAGCGCGTCCGCGATCGTCGACGTCGTTTTCGGCATGAAAGGGTGCAGCAGGACAGAGGCCTTGGCGAGAATGTTGGCCACGAGTGCCACCAATGCCAGCGCCTCTTCCTTTTTCCCCTCTTTCATCTTGACCCACGGTGCATGCGCTTCGATCGCCTTGTTCCCGATCGTAAAGAGTTTCCAAAGCTCTTCGAGGAAACGGTGTGTCTGAACTTCGTCTAGGAAGCGCTCGACGCTGCCGAGCACGGCATTGACCTCTTCCATCTCTGCTTTGTGGTAGGTCATGACATCGCTGCTGTCGATGACGAAATCGGAATACTTTCCGCTCATCCCGATAATGCGGTTGAGCAGGTTCCCCAGGTCGTTGCTGAGATCGGAGTTGATCCGGTCGATCAGGGCGCGCTGGGAGAAATCGCCGTCCTGCCCGAAGGGGACTTCGCGCATCATGAAGTAGCGCAGGTTCTCCAGGCCGTAGACGTCGGCGACCTCTTTGGGGCTGACGACGTTGCCCTTGGACTTGCTCATCTTCTCGCCGTCGCGGGTCCACCAGCCGTGGGCACCGATATGCTTCGGCAGCGGCAGGTCCAGGCTCATCAGGAACGCCGGCCAGTAGATGGCGTGGAAGCGAAGGATATCCTTGCCCACCAGTTGCATCTGTGCCGGCCAGAAGTCCATTTTCGCCTCGTCGCGGCCGTAGCCGAGCGCCGTGATATAGTTGAGCAGGGCATCGAGCCAGACGTACATAACATGCTTGCTGTCCCCGACAGATTCGGGCAGCGGCACGCCCCAGGTGAAGCTCGTACGGGTCACGGAGAGGTCATTCAGACCGCCCTTGACGAAGTTGATGACCTCGTTGCGGCGGGATTTCGGCAGGATAAAATCCTGGTGCGCTTCGTAATAATCAAGCAGTTTCTGCTCATACGCCGAGAGCTTGAAGAAGTAGCTCTCCTCCTTGACGATGCTTGTCGAGCGGCCGCAGTCCGGGCAGAACTCGCCGTCGATGAGCTGGGTTTCGGGGAAGAAGGTCTCGCAGCTAACGCAGTAGTGCCCCTCGTAGTTCCCCTTGTAGATGTCCCCCTTGGCGTACATCTTCTCGAATGCCTTCTGGACACCGGTCATATGGTCCTTGTCCGTCGTACGGATGAACTGGTCGTAACTGATGCCGAATTCGTCCCAGAGGTTGCGGAAGCTGGCGCTGATCTCGTCGGCGAACTGCTGGGTCGGTTTCTCGAACTTTTTCGCCGATTCCTCGATCTTCTGCCCGTGTTCGTCGGTCCCGGTGAGGAAGTAGACATCCTCGCCGATCAAACGGTGGTAGCGGGCCAGCGCATCCGCGATGAAGGTCGTATACGCGTGGCCGATATGCGCCTCGCCGTTGACGTAGTAGATTGGGGTGGTGACGTAATAGCTCATACTCTCTAATATCCTTGTTAAAATTCGAATCCGCCGGTTTCGCCCTTGGACATGCTGTCATAGACGGCGGCGACGTAGCTTTTGCGCACGTCGCATCCCAGGTAGTGCTCACAGACGCTGCAGCTCTTGACGCCGTGCTCGGCCTGGCACGCCTGCAGCTTCTCGATCATGGCATCGAGCTGCAGTTCGAAACGGTCTTTTTCCGCGTCACTCTGCGCCATAGGCCTCTTTTACCTTGCCGATTTCGTATTTGGAACCGAAGAAGCAGGCGGTCGTTTCATGCGGATCACTGCAGGGAAGGTCCATCAGGCGGTTCCCTTTTTCATCCACCGCGGCGCCGCCGGCCATTTCGTAGACGAAGGCAAAGGGGAAGACCTCGAAGAGCTTGCGCAGTTTGCCGTCGGGTTTGTCCGTCGTGCCCGGGTAGCTGAAGAGTCCGCCCCCTTTGAGCAGGATCTGGTGCAGGTCCGGGACCATGCCACCGGAGTAGCGCAGGCGGTACCCCTCCGCAAAGAGGCCGTCGATGAGCTGTTTGTGGTGTACAGGCCAGTGCTGCTGGGTGCCGCCCGGGGCGTTGAGCTTGCCCTTTTCGCCGATCTTGATCTGCTCGAGCTCTTTGAAACGGCCGTGGCGCCACGTGTAGTGGCGGACGTTGTTCTTGTAGGCCGTCACCATCTCGGTACGCGGGCCGTAGACGACGTAGACGGAAGCGATCATCTTCTGCGCGCTCCATTCGCCGTCGTAGATGCCGAAAATGGAGCCGACGCTCAGGTCGACGTCGATCAGGCTGGAACCGTCGAGGGGGTCGTAGGCGATGCAGAGCTGCCCGCCTTCGTGCAGGATCTCCTCCTCCTCTTTCTCCTCGCTGGCGATCGCCTTGACGAGGGGAATGCGGGAGAACTCCTCGGCGATGATCAAGTCGCTCTGGATGTCGAGCTTGAGCTGAACGTCGCCGGACTGGTTGGAGTGGGCCGAATAGTCGGTATCTTCGTTGGTGATCGCTTCGTGAATACGGTGCGCGGCGCGTTCGATGGCTTCAAAGACGGGGGCGAGGGTCTGCATGGTTATATCTCCTTGGCATGGGTGAGGATCCACTCGACGACGGCGTCGGGGTCGTTGAGGTCGAGGACGGCGACCTTGTCGGGAAGGTCGTAATCGTCAAGTGTGACGCTCTCGTCGACGGCGAGGGCGTTCATATAGGGAAAATAGGCTTCGTCGATGCGGTCGCGAAAGATGCTGATCCGCGGCAGCGGCAGGGTTTTGAGTCCTTCGACGAGCAGGATGTCAAAATGGCCGAAGAGCGCGATCAGTTCGTCCAGCTCGTGGTGGCGGTGGGAGAAGAGGGTGGTTCGGCTGGGCGATGTGACGATCACCTCGGCACCGGTATCGGTGAACTTGTAGCTGTCCTTGCCGGGAATGTCGAAACGCGCCTTGTCCTTGGGGTCGTTCTTGATAATGGCAACCTCTTTGCCGTGTTCGTGCATCAGGCGGGCGGCCACTTTGACGATCAGTGTCGTTTTTCCGCTGTTCGAAGGGCCGGTAAAAGCGACGGCAAGACGTTTCTTCATGGTAACTGCATCCCCGGGGACTCTCCCTTAAAATATGGGGGATTATAGTCCACAATGGTTGAAAATCTCTTAAGATGGGCGCAAATGGGCTGCGGAGCGACATTCCGCTATAATGCTGCAAACCATGCTTTCCGGAGTCCCATGCGCTTTTGGCCCATATTGTTGATCACCGCCGTGCTCTTTTCCGCGTGCAGCAAAGAGAGCGCCTTCACCCACTTTACAAAACTCGACAGCCGGCACGAACGGGCGGTCGCGAACCTCAAACGCGTCACCCTGACCGACGAGGCCAACCGTACGACCGCCCTGATCAGCATCCTGCATCTCAACCCCGTCGATCCGCAACTCTACGGCGAGCGCCCCTCCTTCTTTGTCGCCCTTTTCGACCGCGGCGGGCGGACCCTGGAGGAGTATAACGTCACCCTCAACGGCAAAGCCCCCGTCGGGATGGCACCGCTTGATGACAACTGCTCCCTACGGGGGTTGATGCCGCTGAACAACCCGTGGAACCGCTACTACCAGCTCCTCTTCCGACCGACGAAGGAGGCGAACCTTACTTTGTTTTTCGGAACCGGTCCGTCTTTGAAGGGTGAAGTAACGTTTCACACAGATCAATAAGCGAGACCGGCTCGCCCAGGATCTTCTTGTAGACCACGTAGTTGGTCAAGACCTTCTTCCCGTACTCCCGCGTCTCCGTCGTCCGCATCAGCTCCATGCTTAAGAAAGGCTCGTAGGGGCCGGCATTGAACTTGTCGTCAAGCAGGTAGCGTTTGGTGAACCCGATGCCGCCGTTATAGGCGTAGGCGATGAAGAGGGGGTGATAAACGCGGTACTGCAGCCACGCGATATGGGGCTTGGCGTAGAGCAGATTGATATGCGGATCGAACATGTCAAAAAGGGTATCGCGCCCGCAATCCACCTTGCCGTCCATCGCACGACACAGAAAGGGCATCATCTGCATCAGCCCCAGGGCATAGGAGTGCGACAGGGCCGCCGGGATAAACCGGCTCTCCTGGCGCATCAGCGCGTAGATGATCGCCTTGGTATCCGTATCGACGTCGTTTAGCTCTGCGTCGTAGGGCATGACATACCCCTGCAGGCGGTAGCGGGAAGCCTTTTCGATAATGAAGGACTGGAGCGGCACGAGGTTTTTCGCATCGTAGCGTTTGGCCAGGGCGTAGAGCTCGTCTTTCGGTGTCCGGTTGATCGTATCAAGCAGATCGTTCCAGACGAAGGGGTCGGAGAGGTTCAGATCCGAAACGGTGTCGGATGTCTGCAGCTGCGAGTAGTAGTTTTCCGGGAAAATGCCCGTTTTCTCCATCGCGTAGAGGGAGTAGAAGTTGATGTCCCAGCTCTGCGCCAGCAGTTTCCACATCAGGTCGTTCTTCTCCGAAGCCAGGGCCTGCCAGAAGAGCGCCTTGTCCTTGTCGCTCTGATAATAGGCTTTGTCGCCGGAGAGCTGGAAGAGTTCGATCGCCCGGGATTTTTTGCCGCGCTGCAGCTGGTTCAGTCCCAGGTAAAAGAGCCCGCGCGGGTCAAGGCTTTCAACGGCATCAACCTTGGTCAGTGCCCAGCCGAACTTCGAGAGTTTGTCGTCATTGATCGTACTCATGACCGCGGAGGTAAAGCCCGGTGCCTTCGCCAGCAGTTGCATGTAGTCGTAATCGGGGATGAAATTAAACTGCTTCCGTCGGGAATTGCCGTAGCTGCCGTTGAAAACGCGCAGAAACAAGGCGGGCGGGTAGCGCTTGTAGTGCTGCTGGAGGTCAGGATCATTCAGCACTTCCGCTGCGGCTTTGAGGGAGGCATCGCCCACAAGCCCGACAACGCGGTCGCGCGCCTTTTGATGCATCGCAGAGAGTTTGCCAACGGAGAGCGCCAGTTTCATACAGCCGGCATCCTCGCTCTTGATCAGGTCATTGACACCCATTTTCATACATTTGACGGTATAGGCGACTTCGGGGCGGGCACTCTTCTCGGCATAGGCGAAAAACATCCGTCTGCCAACATTGCGGATCAGGTAGAACGCCTCGTCGGCCTGTGCAGAGGTGATGTTCTGGTCGAAATACTGCCAGATCATAAAGTTGCGGGCATTGGAAGGGGGCTTGGAGCGGATCTGCTCCAGGGTGATGTCGGCGCTGAGCAGCGTACCGAGCAAGAGCGTTGCGAGGGCGGCCCGCAGACGCATTGTTAGAGCGCACCTGCCAACGCGTAGACCAGGCGGACGAAGATGACATCGATCACCTGAAGGCCGATAATGATGATGAGCGGGGCGAGGTCGATACCGTTGAAGATGGTCGGCACGTAGCGGCGCAGCAGGCTGTAGGCCGGTTCGGTCAGGCGGTACAGCACCTGTACGATGGGGTTGGTCGGATCGGGGCGCACCCAGGTGAGCAGGGCGGCGATAATGACGACCCAGATATAGACGTTGATCAGTGTATGGACGATACCGCCGAGGCCTGCGATGATGCTGCCGAAGGTGCTCATTTGACGATCTCCCCGAGGTAGGATTTGATCTGTACATAGACGTCGGCCAGTTCCGGGCCGTGTTCGGCGCCGGTGAGCAGCAGGCGCAGGGATTTAAAGAGCTGTTTGCCCTTGATGCCCGTGGCGTCGACGACATGCTGCTTGAGATCGTCGAAAGCTTCGAAGTAGGGCGCCGCTTTGATGGCGGCGCGGATCGCTTCGGCGCTCTCGGCGAACTCCTCCGGGATCTCCTTCGGCGCAAACACCGCCGCTACCTTTGCCTTGAGCTCCTTGGTCGTACTGGCCTCTTCCAGGTAGAGTTTGGCCAGTCTGCCGATGGAATCGTCGGCAAACCCGACGTAGCGCGAAAGCTCTTTATCCTCCATGCGGCGGAGGTGCTCACGGTTGATATGGCGCAGCTTGTCAATGCTGAAACGCGCCGGCGCGCGGGAGATATTTTTAAGGTCGAACCAGGCGACCGCCTCGGCCATCGTAAAGACCTCTTCTGGGGTCTTGTTGCCGATGAGAATGAGGTAGTTGGCGATCGCTTCGGGCAGGAACCCCTCTTCAAGCATCCACTTGACGCTCGACGCATTGTCGCGCTTACTCATCTTCTTGCCCTCGTCGTTGAGGATGATGGGCAGGTGGGCGTATTCGACCTTCTTGTCGTAGCCCAGGGCGTTGCGGATCGCGATCTGCTTGGAGGTGTTGGAGAAGTGGTCCTCGCCACGGATGACCAGGGAGATGTCGCCGAGCATATCGTCGATGGCACAGGCGAAGTTGTAGGTCGGGTACTTTTCCGCGCGCAGGATAATAAAGCTGTCGATATCCATCGGGTCGAACGTCGCTGCACCCTTGATGATGTCCTCAACCGTGATGGGTGCATCGGGGCGCTTCAGACGGACCGTGAACGGGTTCTCGTTGTCGATCGTCGCTTCCGGAGGAAGGTGCGTACAGGCGTCGTCGTAGCGGAAGGGCTTTTTCTGCTCCTTCGCCAGCTCACGTTTGCGGTCGAGCTCTTCGGGGGTACAGAAACAGTTGAACGCTTTTTTCTCCTGCAGCAGCTGGATCGCCATGGCACGGTGAAAACGCAGGTTGTTGCTCTGGTAGATGACGTCGCCGTATTCGATACCGAAGAGCGCAAGGATCTGCAGGATCTCCTTGTCCTTGCCTTCAATATTGCGCTCTTTGTCCGTATCTTCGATCCGGATGATGAGCGGCTCATTGCGCTGGCGGGAGAGGAGGGCGTTGAAGAGGGCAACGCGCAGGTTCCCGATGTGCATATCTCCTGTCGGGCTTGGGGCAAAACGCAGCATGAAACGTTCCTGATTTTTTTGTGAAATATTAACGAAACAAGCTTAATAGCGGAGTCTCACATCACATTTAGTTCGCGACAACGCCCCTTCGCATACCCGGCGGATTAGCCAGCCGCTATGTAAAATGGGGTAGACTGTCGCCATGAAAGCATTTTTGATTGATCCCGACACCCAAACTGTTTCCGTCCAGGATTACGACGGACAGCCCCACAGCCTTTACACCCTGTTCGGTTCCCTGCTCGTTGACAGCAACGCCCTGCTGAATGCGCATATGGTCTACAGCGGCGGCGAAGCGTTCGAAAAAGGCCAAAAGGGCTTTTTCCTCGGCGAGAAACTGCTCTTCGGCAAAACGCTGGTCGTCGGCATGACCGACATTGAAGAGGTGGATGCGACCATCGAGGCGGAGACGCTTCAGCAACTCCTCCGGTACGAACTGCCGGCGTTCTACCGCCAAGCGATCGCCCTGCTGCCCCCGGACTTTGCCTTTGACCAAAGCTGCACGCTCGAAGGGATGGAGGGCGCCACGGTCGAGTGGGTCTTTTACGCCTTCAGCCTCGCCGACGATGCGACACAGTCCTATTTTCTTGACGAACTGAAAAAGACGGTATCGGGGGGAGGGGAAGTGCATCCCTACCTGGAGAAGATGGGCAATCTCGCTATCCGCTCAATGCAGTAGACAAGCAATCGCCGCCTCGCAGCGGGACGGCACTTCAAAAAAGCGTACACAATGAGCTGCTACTGCTCTCCGCGTTGACGCTCTTCCTTTTCATACAACCGGTTATACTGGAGAACGCCTACTCCCAAAAAGACGGCAAAGAGTGCGATGATGCCAAGAATAATCTCTCCCGGTGTCATAATTCTTTCCTCCGGATTCATGTTTATTTGTGCTTAGACAAATCTACTCCACCCGAAATAAAAACCAGCTTCCTTTGCAAACGGAAGGCCCGGACATAACCATGCACAAAGAATCGTTTGGCCGATGCCAATGAAGCATGGTGGCTAACGTGTCAAAGGTGATTGGAAAAGATGTTGAAAGTTTTGAAATAAGGGAGAAGAAGTGGTGACCCCACGGAGACTCGAACTCCGGTAACCAGAATGAAAATCTGGGATCCTAACCGCTAGACGATGGGGCCACGCTGTTGCAACATTTTTGTTGAGCCGAAATTATATTTCCGTATCGCTTAACAATCTCTTAAATGCCGCAGTATTGCGGCATTTAAATGAAATTACATATAGAATTCGCGGAGGGCGCGGATAATGACCGCATTCTTGGAGATGCTCTCGGCTTTGGCGTTGTCGTTGACCAGGTCATACAGATCAAGGGGCAGGGAGATAGAGAAGGTTTTCGTTTCAACCTTTTTCTTGCGTTTGACCATGTTGGTAACGTTCTGAAGAAGCTCGATGATCTTTTTCGTATCAATCGGCTTCTGGATAAAGCTGTTGACTCCGATTTCGATCGTTTCTGAGATCTTCTGGATGTCGTTGCTTGCAGAGATGACAACGACCATCTGCTGCGGGTTCATCTCACGGATCTTGCGTGCGAGCTCGATCCCGTCCATCTCCGGCATAATGATGTCGACAAAGACGATGTCCGGTTTTTTCTCTTTAAAAAGTTCCAGAGCCTCTTTCCCGTTGAATGCGGATGTGACATCTTTAAAAAAGTTTTTGAACGTTGAACTGAGCAGTTCATTCGCAACGGCCTCGTCTTCAACGACCATTGCACTCATTTTTTTCGTCTCTTCGGTCAGCTGAACCAGGTCAACATTTTTCATTTCTGTTTCCTCATGATGATTTCTGTCTGTATTTTACACTGTTATCAGCAAACAACGTTAACAGGATTAAAATTGTTTGCCCGTGATATTACGTTGCAAAATTATAGTAACAATTACGTTACACAAACTTAAATTTATGGGAAAAATCAATATTTTTTAAATTGTTCAAGCCATTCGAGGTTGGATTCGACCGTTTTTTCCTTCTGTTCCAGGAGAGAAACGATGATCGATTTGAGGGTCTGTTCATCCATGAAAGCAAGCATTTCCGGGTTGATATGGGTATTACCGCCGTAACCGTTAAGCAGTTTTTCGATGTCGTTTATTAATTCTTGTTTTGTACTCACTAAATTAAGCTCCTTGTTTCCGGTCCGATGTAGCGTTGACGCGGCCGGGCGATCTTTTTTTCCGAATCGGCGTGAAATTCTAACCACTGCGCAAGCCATCCGACGGTGCGTCCTATCACAAAGATAATAGTAAACATCTCTTTGGGGATTTTGAGCGCCGTCAGGATCAGCCCCGAATAGAAATCGATATTGGGGTAGAGCTTCCGTGAAATAAAATAGTCGTCGCTGAGAGCGACCGCCTCGATCTTCTCGGCGATCTGAAGCAGTTCGCTGTCAACATCGAGCTCGTCTTTCATCTCGTCAAGCAGTTGCTTCAGGATCTTAGCACGGGGGTCGAAGTTTTTATAGACACGGTGACCAAACCCCATCAGCCTGAAATCGTCATTGGGGTCCTTCGTCCGGGCGATGAATTCGTCGACACGGTCAGCGGAACCGATGTATTCGAGCTGCGCGATGACCGACTCGTTCGCCCCGCCGTGGGCACGACCCCACAGGGCATTGATGCCCGCCGTGATCGCCGCATAGGGGTGCGCTCCCGTCGATGCTACGGAGCGGACCACCGTCGTCGAGGCGTTCTGCTCATGATCGGCATGGAGCGTAAAGATCGTATCGAGCGCCCGTACCTGCACTTCCGGAATCTTCAGGTCCTGTCCGGGGTAGGCATGGATCATATAGAGAAAGTTTTCGGTAAAAGAGCGTTCAAGGTCGGGATAGATAAAAGGAATGCCCAGGGAGCGCCGGTAAGCGAACGCGGCCAGGGTAGGGACCTTGGCCAGCAGCCGGCGGCGCATCACCTGCAGGTCTTCGTCGTTACGCATCATGATGTGTTCCGAGTAGAAGGTGGAGAGCGCCGAAACGGCGGAGGAGAGCATCGCCATGGGGTGGGCATTGTCTGGGAAGGAGTAAAAGAGGTTTTTCAATCCTTCATGCACATACGCCCGCTTGCGGAATTCGTAATCGTACGCCGCCAGCTCCTCCGGGGAGGGGAGCTCGCCGTTAAGCAGAAGGTAGCACACCTCGAGATAGCTCTTTTTCATTGCCAGCTCTTCAATCGGATAGCCGCGGTATCGCAGTTCGCCCTTTGCGCCGTCTATATAGGTAATGGTGGAGCTGCAGCTGGCCGTCGACGTAAAGCCGGGGTCGTAGGTAAACATGCCCGTCTGCTTGAAAAGGTCGCGGATATCGATCACGTCCTGGCCCATGGTAGGGTGCATGATACTAAATTCGTAGGTATTGCCGTTTCGATTGTCCGTCAAAGTCACCGTAGCCATCGCATACTCCTTTGCGATATATTCTTCCAAAGGATACCTGAAAACAAGGGCAATGCGCCAAATGTCCGCCTAACATTAACCCTGATCCAAGGGATTGTATTTTAGTTAACATAATGTATATTCTCTTGAAAGAAATTTTCCGCGTTTCCTGCCCCATTCCCAACGCCACCTGTAGTGCAGTGTAGACATTATTTAATATGAGAGCTATTATTAAATAATATAACCATTGTGCGCGAACATTGCACTATTTTGGTGGGTACGGTTTTGGTACTGACGGCACTGCAGGACGCGTAATCAGAGTATCCAGGATGAGCAGCTTTGGCACCCAGCGGCTTTTAAACGCAGATGTGTCGCCGTGTAGCACCATAATCGCTTTAAAGGCCTCCAGGGCATCAGTATGCTTGCTGTCGGCCTTTCTGAGCGCCTGCGCCATCTGATCCGCCCTGAGGCCGTAGATCATCTTAATACCGCCTTTATGCAGGTTCTGCGCGATAGCCAGCAGTACAGTACCCTCATTCCAGTCGATGGCATAGAAGCCGAGATTGCCGACACGGTCGATCTGGGTGACCTTTCTCGCTGCAAAAATAAGCGATAGCGAGCGTTTCACGTCATAGTGGTAACGATAAGGGGGCTGTGTGACGGCCAGTTCGTATACGACATGCTGTCCCCCCTGCACTGCATACAACGAGCGCTTGATTGTCAGGTTCTGCATTCCTATGCGATCTTCAGCCACCTTCTCCGTGCGGATCTCCAGGCTCTCCTGGCCGATTTCCAGCCCCAGAAGCAGATCGTTTTGTTCAATAATGAAAGGTGAGCTGCAACCGACGGATAATGCGGCAATTAGGCTGCTAAAAAGCGGTCTTATCCCCTTCTTCATATATAAATATATCACCACGTCTCTCCTGCTGCTATTCATGCTGATGATTATAGCGAATCGGGAAGAGACTGCGTCCTATTAAATGAACGTATGTTAATTTGATAGCCCTACAAAAAGAACATCTGTTCACTTTAGATTAAGGATAAATTAACGGATGTTCATATACACTTTCCAAAACATGAACGATTGTTAACAAGGAGTCTGTAATGCCCGAAAACAGGGAGTTTAAAAAGGGTGGAGATACAAAGAAGCTGATTGAGGAAGCGGCGATGGATCTCTTTGCGGAGTATGGCTATAAAGGTGCTTCCGTACGTAAAATTGCCGCGAAAGTCGGCATCAGGGAGAGTGCTCTCTATAACCATTATGCCAATAAAGAGGCGATCTTTCTTGCGGTGGCCGGCAGGGTTTTCGCCTCCCCTTTTGCCCATCAGAAAACGGATGATTTTGTGCAGCAGAACGCCAAAAAAGGCAAGTCGTTTTTACATAAATTCATGACCGAATTCAAGCTCATGACCTTTGACAAGAAGTACGAAAAACTCTTCCGTTTCATGCTCATAGAACTGATGCAGAACGATGTGCTTCGCAGCGGTTTCAGACAGGAGTTTCATGATGCAAATATCAAGCTTCTCTCTTCTGGTTTCTTTATCATGATGCAGGAGGGTCTGATCCGTTCCAATGACCCTATGACGCTCGCCAATGCCTTTTTGGGGCAGCTCTTCTATCTGCGCCTGCAGGTCAGTCTCTTGAAGGCGGACGGTGTAGCCACGACCGCCCTCTCGACGGCATTTGAAAAACAGCTCGATCTCTTTTGGACCTCGATCAGTGAATAAACGGTTTGTGGGAAAATGAAAAGCGGTAGAAAAAGAGGTACAACGGTAAGCCGGGTTCTGTTGATACGATAATTTATCTACTGCATCCGTTACCGGATGCCTCCAGCGAAACAAAAGCATTGTAAGACGCTTACCATCTGTTTCTTGCTGCCAGGCTGGGTTTACATAGCTTCCGCCATTACTGGCGGAACTGGTGGGCTCTTACCCCACCGTTTCACCCTTACCACCTCATTTGCACGGGAGCAGGAGCAAAACAAGGGTACCGCTCGCAAAGCGATGTTTCCTTGAAAGCCCCTGCTCCCTACGCTGGCCGCTGTGGCACTAAAGCACACCAATGCTTTCGGCATTGTCGAAGGGATTTTCCCTTTCTTTCTCGCCGTAAGGCGAAGCTTTAGTGCCACAGCGGCTGAGCGTAGGCGTTTGGGATTTTATTCCAAATGCCGTTCAATCCAAAGTGGCGGTCTACTCTCTGTTGCACTGTCCCTCGGCTTGCGCCGGCCATCCGTTAGATGGAGCCCTGTCTTACGGCAGCCCGGACTTTCCTCTTGAAAATCAAGCTATCGCACGTTGTACCGCTGATATTATAGCATATGGGAGAAGTGCTGAGTATTTAACATATTATATAATATTTCCTTGAGGTGCAAAATGGCGTCGTCGCCCTCTTCTATTTGCAACACAAGATTGACTATATAACATATTATATAATATTAGAAAGGAGTTCAAAAAAAAGCGGCACTGTGCCGCCTTTTTCCTTACGCCGCCAGAGTGACGCCGGATTCGATAGCGTACTTGACGCCGAGTTCCCAGGCTTTGAGGTTTGCTTCGTGTACTTTTTTCGGTACCTTGGAAAGCATGACCTCTTTGAGGGCTTCCGGTTCGAGAACGCTTGTGATCTGGTTCGCAATCGCCATCGCTACGACAGATTGCGTAATGACGTTACCGACCTCTTCCTTTGCGATCGTGATAATGGGGATCTCAACGATCTTCCATGTTTGACGGTCTTCGTCTGTCGGGTGCACCAGGTTCGGGTCGACAACGATGACGCCGCCCGGCTTTACACCCTTTTTGAAAGACTGGTAGCTGACGTCCGCAACAGAGAGCATGAAGTCAATCTCGCCTTCGTTCGCGTACGGATAGCGGATTTCATCGTCGTCAAGCGTAATGTCAACAACGGTCGGGCCGCCACGGACCTGGGATGTATAGGTCGCCGTTTTCAGACCGAAACCGCCAAGTTTGATCTTACAGGCCGCCATGATCTCGCCGGCAAGGAGAACCCCCTGCCCGCCTACACCGGTAAAACGTAATGTATTTCTCATTTTATGCCTCCTTAGATCTTTTTCTCGAAGTCGTCTTGCGTCAGTTTCGCGCGTTTGCCCTGTGCTGCCGCTTTGATCTGGTCGTAAGATTCACAGTACTCAGGGTCATTAACCTCTTTGAGGACACCCGTCGGGAAAACGTTTTTCTTCTCTTCGTCGGAGAGGGCTTCCCATTTGCGCAGCGGCATTGTGATGCTGTCGATCCACTCAAGGTTCTGCATTGCATTCGCCATTTTGTTCTTACGGCCAAGGTTGATATGGCAGTTGGACATAATGTCGAAGAAAGAGAAACCTTTGTGGCTGAAGCCTTTGACAAGGATCTTCTCGAGTTTCTTCGGGTCAAGCATCGTTTCACGCGCAACAAAAGAGGCACCGGCACCGATCGCGAGCGCACAGGCGTCGAAGGTCGGGTCGATGTTACCGTTCTTCTGGCTGACCGTCCACATCCCCTGCGGTGTCGTCGGGGATGTCTGGGAGTTGGTCAGACCGTAGATGAAGTTGTTGATCAGGATGAAATTCAGGTCGATGTTACGGCGGCAACCGTGGATCGTGTGGTTACCACCGATCGCCAGGCCGTCACCGTCACCGGCAACAACGATCACGTTTGCTTCCGGTTTCGCAAGCTTCACGCCGGTAGCGTACGCAACGGTACGGCCGTGTGTCGTGTGAATCGTATTACAGTTAATGTAAGAGCTGAAACGTCCGGAACAACCGATACCGGAAACAACACAGACTTTGTCCATGTCCCAGCCCATCTTCTCGATCGCACGGATCGTCGCTTTGAGGATGACACCGTCACCGCAGCCCCAACACCAGAGTGTCGGCATCTTGTCTACACGAAGGTATTTGTCGTAGTTAAAAGCCATTACATCATCTCCTTAACTTTTGCGACCATCTCAGCCGGCGCGATAGGACGGCCGTTTGCTTTGAGCAGGCGGGTGAAGTCGTTGCGGCGAACAATACGTTCAATCTCCGTAGAATACTGACCCATGTTCAGCTCGGTTACCATGATCTTGTCACCGAAGCGTTCACCGATCTTGCGGATTTCCGCTTCCGGGCTCGGCCACATCATGATCGGGCGGAAGAGACCGGCTTTGATACCTTCTGCGCGCAGTTTCTGAACCGCTTCGAAGGCACCCAGCGCGATGGAACCGTATGCGATGATACAGACTTCCGCGTCGTCCATCAGGACCTCTTCGTAATCCGGAAGATCATCAAGACCGTCGTTTTGCGCAGCAACCGTGTTGATCTTTCCGGTAAGGCGTTCAATGTTAAATTCGCACTGTTCCGCGTCTTCCGTCGGGAAGCCCGTCGGACCGTGGTGCAGACCCGTGACGTGGTAGCGGTACCCTTCGAACATCGGGTTCAGGACCGCCGGCTCGTTCATCGGAACGTCATACGGACGATAGTCTTCCGGCGCACCGTCGAATTTCGCGCGGTCGACGATGCTCGCCTGGATCTCTTCGAGGTCCGGAAGCTCCGCTTTACCGTGCATGTGACCGATCGTCTCATCCAGGAGCATGAAGACCGGCGTCATATATTTTTCCGCGAGGTTGAAGGCGCGGACCGTCTGCGTATAACACTCTGTCAGGGAACCTGCACAAAGCGTAATGGAGGCATAGTCACCGTGTGTCGGGTACTTAGCCTGGCCGATATCCGCCTGGGAAACACGTGTCGGAAGACCCGTAGACGGACCGCCGCGCATGACGTTGATGATAACAAGCGGGATCTCGGCGATGAAACCGAGACCGATCTGCTCTGCTTTGAGGGAGATCCCCGGGCCGGAAGTCGCCGTAAACGACTTCGTACCTGTCATGGATGCACCGAGGGCAGCGGAGATACCGCCGATCTCGTCTTCCATCTGGATTGCCACACCGCCGACAGCCGGCAGCAGGTCAGATGACTCATGCATAACTTCCGACGACGGTGTAATCGGATAACCGCCGAAGAAACGCGCGCCGGCATCAACGGCCGCTTTGGCAGCCAGTTCGTTACCTGTTGAAATTACAATTCTTGACATTCCTGCTCCTTACTGCTCAAGTGACATATAGTTGTTAGCAACGATCGCCGCCTGGCGAGCTTTTGCTTCGTCTGTCAGCTTCGCAAATTTGTACTCTTTCTTATCTGCAACATAAATCGCAAAGTCCGGACATGTGAGTTCGCACTCGTTACAGCCGATACATGACTCCGGGTGGTCGATGGAGATCATCGCACCCAGTGTAGATGTCGGTTCATAACGCATCCCCAGAACGCCCGAAGGGCAGACGGAAACACAGATATCACATGCTTTACAGTTGTTGGTGTTGACCCAGACAGGGGCATCACCCGGATTTTCAGTCTGAAACATTAATACTCCTCCATTTATTTGCGAGATAAGGGATCTCATAAAAGGCTCCGAAAAACCCTTTATGAGAATCCCTACTCTTCACTTTTGGTTGAAAACTTTCCGATGGCACAGGAGACGAAGCTTTTTGCTTTCAGTCCCGCCGCGTCCAGACCGCTGACCTGCTCTTCTGCAAGAGGATAGCCCAGCCTTCGTAAAATCGTTTTGAATAGTGCTGATCGCGCGTCGTCCGCAACATCTACTGTTACGATACGAGGCTCACACGTCAAATCGACCTCTACGGATGTAAACCCTTCGGCTTCGAGTGCCTGCGTGATCGTCGCTGCGCAGCCGCTGCAGCGGACATTGGCGACGGCGACACTCTCTTTCATTATTTGGAAAGAACCTCTGCGACCGCTTTGCCGATCTCTGCCGGCGAAACGACGACTTTGACGCCTGCCGCTTCGAGTGCCGCCATCTTCTCGGCCGCCGTACCGGCAGCGCCGGAGACGATCGCACCGGCATGACCCATACGTTTGCCTTTCGGCGCCGTCTGGCCCGCGATAAAAGCTACAACCGGTTTGGTGATATTTTCCTTAATAAATGCGGCTGCCTGGATTTCCAAGTCTCCGCCGATCTCACCGATCATGACGATCGCTTCCGTTTCCGGGTCCGCTTCGAAGAGCGGGAGCAGCTGCTTGTAGGAAAGACCGATGATCGGGTCACCGCCGATACCGACGGCTGTCGTGATACCGAAGCCCTCTCTGACGACCTGGTTTGCACCTTCGTACGTCAGCGTACCGGACTTGGAGATCAGACCGACGTTGCCTTTTTTGAAGATCATGCCCGGCATGATCCCGATCTTGCACTCTTCGGCGGTGATGATACCCGGGCAGTTCGGCCCGATCGTCTTCATGCCTTTTTTCGATGCGTACATTTTCGCGTACATCATGTCACGGACCGGTGCGCCTTCGGTAATAATCACCGCCAGCTCGATCCCTGCGTCCGCCGCTTCCATGACGGCGTCACCGACGAATGCCGGCGGGACGAAGATCATGGAGACGGTTGCACCTGTCGTGTCAACCGCGTCTTTGACCGTGTTGAAAACCGGCTTGCCCAGGTGCTCCTGGCCGCCTTTGTTCGGTGTGACACCGCCGACGATCTGCGTGCCGTAGGCGATACACTGCTCAGCATGGAAAGTACCCTCTTTCCCTGTGAAACCCTGAACGATAACTTTGGTATCTTTGTTTACAAGAATTGACATTAATTACTCTCCTTTCGCTGCTGCGACGGCTTTGGCTGCACCGTCTGCAAGGTCTTCCGCCGCGATGACGTTCGCAATGTTGGCGTTTCTGAGGATCTCCGCCGCTTCAGGGGCGTTCGTACCGTCGAGACGGACGATGACCGGAACGTGGACGTCGACCAGTTTCGTCGCTTCGAGGATCCCGTTGGCGATACGGTCACAGCGGACGATACCGCCGAAGATGTTGACGAAGATCGCTTTGACACTGGGGTTTTTGAGGATGATCTCAAATCCCTTTGCCACCGTTTCAGCGTTCGCTTTACCGCCGACGTCGAGGAAGTTCGCCGGGGTACCGCCCATGTAGTTGATGGTGTCCATCGTCCCCATCGCGAGGCCCGCGCCATTGACCATACAGCCGATCTCGCCGTCGAGGGAGACATAAGAGAGGCCGAAGCGGCTTGCTTCGCGCTCGTCCGCATCCTCTTCGGAGATGTCGCGCATGTCTTCGATGTCCGGGTGGCGGCCCAGTGCGGAGTCGTCAAAGCCCATCTTGCCGTCGAGTGCGAGGAAGTCGCCCGCACCCGTCTTGATCAGCGGGTTGATCTCGATCATCTCCGCGTCGTTTTCCATATAGACGTTGTAGAGGGCTGCAGCAAATTTGATGAATTTGCCCTGCTCCTCTTTCGGCAGTCCGAGGCCGAAAGCGAGTTCGCGGCCGTGGAAGCCCTGGAAACCGATGGTCGGGTCGATCGCAACTTTGACGATCTTCTCCGGCGTTTCTTCAGCGACCTTTTCGATCTCCATGCCGCCTTCGGTGGAGGCCATGATGACAGGCATCTCTTTCGCACGGTCCAGGACCACGCCGAGGTAGAGCTCATCCTTGATGTCCGCGCCCTCTTCGATGTAGACCTTCTGGACCAGTTTTCCTTCCGGACCCGTCTGGTGTGTGACCAGCGTCATGCCGAGGATCTGACCCGCAAGCTCGCGGACCTCGTCCAGGGAGCGTGCCAGTTTGACACCGCCGCCGAGGCCGCGGCCCCCTGCATGGATCTGTGCTTTGACGACCCAGACGTCTCCGCCCAGCTCTTCAGCGTTTGCGACCGCCTGGTCAGGTGTGTTCGCGACGATACCGCGCGGGGTCGGTACGCCGTATTTGGCAAAAATCTGCTTCGCCTGATATTCATGGATATTCATATTTTCTTCTCCTCCTTTATTGGGTTACGCTTTGGGGGCAATCATATCACCCGGTACCACGTATTTATCGAACTCTTCGGCACTCAGCAGGCCGAGCTTGACCGCCTCTTCCTTGAGGGTCGTGCCGTTCTTGTGCGCCGTCTTCGCGATCTTGGCCGCATTCTCGTAGCCGATATGCGGGTTGAGCGCCGTGACGAGCATCAGCGAATCGTTGAGGAAGTGCTCGATGTTCTCCTCGTTTGCCTTGATGCCGACGGCGGCATTGTCATTGAAAGAGACGATGCTGTCGGCGAGCAGGCGGACGGACTGCAGGAAGTTGTAGGCGATCACCGGCTTGAAGACGTTCAGCTCGAAGTTCCCCTGGGATGCCGCGAAACCGATCGTTGCGTCGTTCCCCATCACCTGGCAGGCGACCATCGTGACCGCTTCGCTCTGCGTCGGGTTGACCTTGCCCGGCATGATCGAGGAACCCGGCTCGTTTTCCGGGATGGAGATCTCGCCGATGCCGCAGCGCGGGCCGGAGGCCAGCCAGCGGACGTCGTTGGCGATTTTCATCATATCCGCCGCGAGGGCTTTGAGCGCACCGTGGGCAAAGACGAGCGCATCGTGGGACGTCAGCGCATGGAACTTGTTCGGCGCCGTCACGAAATCGTGCCCCGTCAGTTCCGTCAGTTTCGCCGCGACGCGTGCCCCCAGTTCCGGGTGGGCGTTGAGGCCCGTACCGACCGCCGTACCGCCAAGGGCAAGCTCGCGGACAGCGTCAAGGGAATCCTTGGCCATCTTTTCGGACTTGGCGAGCATCTCGACCCAGCCGCTGATCTCCTGACCCAAGGTAAGCGGTGTCGCATCCTGAAGGTGCGTACGGCCGATCTTGACGAGATGGGCAAACTCTTCGCTTTTCGCCTGGAGCGTCGCTTTGAGCTTGGCGATCGCTGGGAGCAGGCGCTCTTCGACGGCGATGACAGATGCGACATGCAGGGCCGTCGGGTAGGTGTCGTTGGAACTCTGAGACTTGTTGACGTCATCGTTCGGGTGGACAAGTTTCTCCGTACGGAAGTCGCCGCCGAGGATCTCCGTCGCGCGGTTGGCGAGGACCTCGTTGTTGTTCATGTTCGACTGCGTACCCGAACCGGTCTGCCATACGACGAGCGGGTAGTTGCCGTCGAGTTTGCCCGCGAGCATCTCGTCCGCCGCCTGGGCGATCGCATCCGCTTTTTTCGCATCAAGCTTGCCGAGGTCCTTGTTGACCAGAGCAACCGCTTTTTTCAAATAGGAAAACGCACGGGTGATCTCGTAGGGCATCGTCTCTTCGCCGATGCGGAAATTCTGGATAGAGCGCTGCGTCTGGGCTGCCCAGTACGCATCTTTGGGGACCTGCATCTCCCCCATCGTATCCTTTTCGATTCTGTAGTCCAAATTAGGCCTCCTCAAAGAATTTGTTTTCGTTCAGGGTGTCGATCAGGGTCTGAACAGAGTTGCACGAGCGGGCGAACATCTCTTTCTCTTTCTCGTTGAGCGTCACTTCGATGATCTTTTCCGCGCCGTTGGCACCGATCATGACCGGGACGCCGGATACGACGTCGTCGTAGCCGTACTCGCCCTCGAGGTAAACGGCGCACGGGTGGATCTGTTTCGTATCTTTCAGGATCGCCTCGACCATGATGGCCGTGGATTTCGCCGGGGCATAGTACGCGGAACCGGTCTTGAGGTAGCCGACGATCTCGGCGCCGCCGTGGCGGGTACGGTCGACGATCTCATCGATTTCGTCCTCGGTAAGGAGGTCGAAGAGCGGGACGCCCGCGACGGTGGAGTAGCGCGGAAGCGGTACCATATCGTCACCATGTCCGCCCATGACGGAAGCACGGATCTGCCCACCGCCGTAGCCCAATTTTTCCTGGATGAATGCCGCCATGCGGGAGCTGTCGAGGATGCCGGCCATCCCCAGGACGCGGCTGCGGTCGAAGCCGCTCTCTTTGAGCGCGACATAGGTCATCGCGTCCAGCGGGTTGGAGACCATGATGATAATCGCGTTCGGAGAGTATTTTGCGATGCCGCGCACGACCTCTTTGGTGATTTTGGCGTTGATCATCAGCAGATCGTCGCGGCTCATGCCCGGCAGACGCGGGCTTCCGGCAGTGACAACGACGACGTCGCAGTCCGTGAGCTCTTCCATGCTCTCGGCGACGCTGACAACCGTATGGCTGCGGACCGCTGCCGCCGCCTGTGACATATCGAGGGCCTTGCCCTTTGCGACTTCGATCTTGTTGTCGCGGAGAATGATCTCATGGCATGATCCGAGCATTGCCAGTGAATACGCGACAGTCGCACCTACGTTTCCGGCGCCGACGATTCCAACACGTTTACCCTGATTCATTGTTGAAGTCCTTTTCGATTTTAGTGGCTCTTCTGCACCGATATACACATAAGCAATATGTGCGAACACACACCATTATGCATACATGGCAGAAGATTGTACATTATAAGTAAAATAAGGTTAAGTCCACTTCGTGAACCCAATAGAATGGTAGAAAGGTAACACTCACCTTTCTACCGTGTTCCGAAACGGAACACAAAATGTCGACTTAGAGCGCGTCGATAATCGCGTTGAGTGTGGCAGACGGGCGCATTGCCGCTTCTGCTTTCGCATCGTCCGGGTGGTAGTACCCGCCGATGTCCTGTGCTTTGCCTTCGACAGCCATCAGCTCTTCCATGATCTTCGCTTCGTTCTCTTTGAGCGCTTTCGCGACCGGCGTAAATTTCGCCTGCAGATCTTTGTCTGCAGAATCCGCCAGCGCCGTCGCCCAATACTGTGCGACATAGAAGTGGGATGCTTTGTTGTCCGGCTCGCCCGCTTTACGGCCCGGAGCCTTGTTATTGTCAAGGTACTCCTGGTTCGCAACGTCAAGGGCAGCAGTTACTTCAGCCAGTTTGGCATTCGGGTACTTCTGCTCGATCATGCGCAGAGACTCGGCCAGGGCGAGGAATTCACCCAGGGAGTCCCAACGGAGGTGACCCTCTGCCAGGAACTGGTCGACGTGCTTCGGCGCAGAACCGCCCGCACCGGTTTCGAACAGGCCGCCGCCCGCGAGCAGCGGAACGATGGAGAGCATTTTCGCCGACGTACCGAGCTCGAGGATCGGGTACATGTCGGTGAGGTGGTCGCGCAGAACGTTACCGGTAACGGCGATCGTATCTTTGCCCGCACGGATACGCTCGTTCGTGAAGCGTGTCGCAGCGGTGATGTCCATAAAGTGGATCTCCAGACCGTCCGTATTGAACTCCGGCATGTATTTTTTGACTTTGGCGATCATCTGCGCATCGTGGGCGCGGTTTTCGTCCAGCCAGAAAACGACCGGGATCTGTTCGATCTGGCCGCGTTCGAATGCGAGGCGGATCCAGTCTTTGATCGGGATGTCTTTCGCACGGGACATACGCCAGATGTCACCCGCTTCACACTCAAAGCTCATCAGAACCGTGCCGTCTTCGGCTGTAACGGTAACCGTACCCGCTTCGTCGAGGACGAACGTTGTCGGATGGGAGCCGTACTCTTCCGCCTTCTGTGCCATCAGTCCGACGTTCTGCATCGTCCCCATTGTTGTGACGTCGTACTGTCCGTTTTTGACACAGTCAGCGACCATCTCTTCGTGGAACATACCGTACGTGGAGTCCGGAATGACAGCGACACACTCGAGCGCATCACCGTTGCGATCCCACTGTTTACCGCCTTCACGGACGACAACCGGCATGGATGCATCGATAATGATGTCGTTCGGCGCGTTGAAGTTCGTCGTACCCTTGTCAGAGTCGACCATCGCGATTTTCGGGCTGTCCGCTTCGACAACCGCCTGGAATGCCGCTTTGATCTCCGCCTCTTTCGCGTGACCCTTGATCTTCTTTTCAAGGTCGGACATACCGAGGTTCGGGTTGACGCCGACTTCCGCGAATGTATCCGCATACTTGCTGAAGACACCTTCGAAGAAACATTCAAATCCGTGGCCGAACATAACCGGGTCGGAGATCTTCATCATCGTCGCTTTGAGGTGGACCGACCAGATGACGCCTTTCGCTTTCGCGTCCTCGATCGTCTGCTTGTAGAATGCGCGGAGTGCTTTGACGGACATGAAGGTACCGTCGAGCACTTCGCCGTCAAGTGCATCGATTGTTTTGAGTTCGTTGCCGTTGAGAGCGATCGTGACTTTCTGGCCTTTTTCCATTGTGATGGACTTCTCGTTGCCGTAGAAGTCACCGTTGCCGTTCATGTGCGCGACATAGGATTTGGAGTTTTCAGAGTATGCTTTGAGGCGGTGCGGGTTCTTCTGTGCATAGTTCTTGACCGCTTTCGCCGCACGGCGGTCGGAGTTGCCTTCGCGAAGAACCGGGTTTACCGCGGAACCGAGGCAGGTGCTGTACGTCGCCTGGAGCGCTTTCTCTTCGTCATTCGCCGGATTTTCAGGATAGTTCGGGATATCGTAACCCTGCTCCTGGAGTTCGGCGATACAGTCTTTGAGCTGACCGACGGATGCAGAGATGTTCGGCAGCTTAATAATGTTGCCTTCAGGCTTCAGGACAAGCTCGCCCAGTTTTGAGAGTTCATCTTCACCTTTACCCATCGCGGCAAGGACACGACCGGCAAGTGAGATATCGCTTTGTTCCAGTTCGACGCCGCCCTCAGCGCAGAATTTGGAAGCAATCGGAAAGAACGAGTATGTAGCCAAAGCCGGAGCTTCGTCAATTTTCGACCAGATGATTTTAGACATTCTATATCCTCGAAGTGTGAAGTTGATCGGCATTACTAAATATAATTTAGAACCGCCGACTGAAAATTACAGGGTCATCATATCACTTCAATCGTGTTTCATGCCAAATCAAGAATAAACAGGGGAGAATATTTGGATTACTGTATCATTTAGTAACATGGTTAATATTGCGTAAGTGTGTAGAATAGTAACGTGTGAAGCGGTGCTTTCCGTCGGCGCCTTTCGTAAAATAGAGGTACTCCGTTTTGGCCGGAAAGATCGCCGCACGGATCGCATCGAAGCCGACGTTGCAGACCGGGGCGGCCGGCAGACCGCTGTGCAGATAGGTGTTATAGCCGCTCTTGTCCGATCGGATGCGCGCGGCGGTGATCTTTTCATGGGAGTACGGACCGTAGTTGAGTGTGCCGTCCATCTGCAGCTTCATCCCCTTGGCGAGCCGGTTGGCAATGACGGAGGAGACCAGCGGCATTTCCGCATTGTCCGCCGCCTCTTTCTGGATCACCGAGGCGATGATTATATAGTGGTACCATTTGCGCTCGTTGTAAAGGCCGAAGATCTTCTCCGACCAGGCGCGCTGTTTCGCCTCGGCGTAGCGCAGCAGCAGCTGCACGGCGTCGGGTTCGGTAATGCCTATGGGAAGCTGATAGGTATCAGGGACGATCGCCCCTTCCTCATAGGGGCTCTGCTCCCGGAACGCCTCCATCAGCCGTACCGGGTCGAGCCCGTGGCTCTCGGCAAGCTGTGTGAAGAAGACCTGGGTCGTCTCTCCGGGGACCAGGGTGACCGGTTTCATCGCCGCTTTGGAGGTCGTAATCCGGTAGAGGAAATCGCCGTGGGTCATGGCCGTGCTTCCCAGGTCGATCCAGCCGTGCTGCGGCCGGCCGACAAAGCGCAGCAAAAAGGCGTCCAGGCGGTTAAGCTGCGGGTTGGCGGTTTCTAGGTGTGTTATAATCTTGCGAATTGATCCCTGGGGAATATAGAGCACCTTCGATGTCGTGAGCCCCATATTCAGGTAATAGATGAACGACAACGCCATCAACAGAGCGATTGCACATACCCATTTTACGATCGTCGCGGTCATTGCTTTCTGTCTGGCCCTCATCACTGTTCTCTACCTTACCCTCTCAAGCGGTGTCCATCTGGGCAAGCTCAAACTCGGCCGCCTTTATGCGGAGAAATTATACCTGAAGTGGGACGATGCACTTCAGGTCGAGATCGGCACGATCGCCCTCGCCCCTTCCGACGCGCCCGAGGAACCCACCGACCTCCTCAGCCTCCAGCGGCGTGTCTCCGCGGCGCTGAAGCACTTGGACGACCGCTGGATCGGCAGCCTCCGCATCGACCGCATCCGGCTCGGAAACGATCTTAGCGCCTCGCTCTTCTTCGACCCACGCCGCCGTAGCGACCTGCATGTCGCCTCCCGCGCCCAGGGGCACATCTCCATGACCCTTCTGCCTGTGCGAAACGCGGACGCCTACAAAATGGAACTATACGGTGACAGCAGCAAGTTTGGCGGCACCTTCCGTTTCGAGGGCGTTCTGCAGCCCAAGCAGAGCGAACTCTACCTGGGCGGCAGCATCGACGTCGCCGAGGATATCCATCTGCGCCTGGGCGTGCACGCCACCCGCGACGCCGTCACCCTGAACACCTTCTCGACCGAACCGTTTGCGAGCGTCGCGCCGATCGTGAAACCCCTGCACCTCTCCGACCACGTCGAGCCGTGGATCGTCGCACGGGCCCAGGGCGGGCCGGTCATGCTGCACACCCTGCAGACGACCCTCCCCTTTGCCTCCCCGGCAAAAGCCTTCGACAATCTCTTCGGCCAGCTCACCTTTCATAATGCACGCTACCGTTTTGCCAATGACCCCGAGGCGTTTGAGCCTGCTCTCGCGGAGAAGGTCACCGTCCTCTTTGAGCATAAGGTCCTGAAGATCCTGCCGCACAATGCCACCTTTTACGGCGAACCGGGGGGAGAGACCAGCGTCGCGATCGATTTTGGCGGCAAGGAACCGCTGCTGCAATTGGCCATTGTGACGACCGCACGGTTCACGCCGGCGCTGCAGCGTCTGACCGCTTCATACGGCATTGACCTCCCCTTCACCCAGACCCGCGGGGTCACCGATACCAACCTGAGCCTGACCGTCAACCTCGGCCATGCGCAGACGACCGCCCAGGGATCCTTCAAGACGGAAAAGAGCCGCATCGATCTCGCCGGTCTCCCCATCACCGTCTCCCGGGCCGCCGTCGATCTGAAAGGTTCGGATGTCACCCTCCGCTCCGTCGATGCTTCGCTCTTTGATGGCAACGTGACCGGCAGCGTCACCGGGGCATTCAATCCGGCCAAACATCGTGGGACGATCCGCTTCAATCTCGGCGACGTTCGCTACCCTGTCGGCAATGCACCCATCGTCCTCTCTCCGCAAAGCGTTCCGATGCATTTTGAGTACCGCCTTCATCCCAAAGGCGACACCCTCCGCTTTGACGCCTCGCGGTGGCACTATATGGAGCACAATCTCACATGCGATGCCTTTACGGCCCCCTTTGACCTCAAGCAGGTGCGCTTTAACGTCCCCAAAACCGCCGTCACTCTGGACCGGACGGCACGGGCCAACGTGGAGGGTGAGATCTCCCTGTCCCCTCCCGCCGCCACCCTGCTGCTGGACCTAACATCGCTTCACGCCGGTACCTTTTCCACTGCGCAGGCGCACACCCTCTTCCATATCCGGGCCGACGAGAACCTCTCCGTCGTCAGCAATGCCACCACCCACTGGTCCATGGACAAGACGCCCCTCTCCGTCTCGCCTTTTACCGTTTCGAAACACAACGGCATTTTCCGCCTCTCCCCGGCCGTCGTTTCGATCGAACACCAGTTGACCGGCTCCGTCGAAGGTGTCTTTGAACCGGCGACGATGGCCACCGAGCTCAACGTCTCCAAATTCCGCCTCGAGGACGAGGGGCTCGGCAGGCTGTTCCAGAATATGGAGCGCTTCAGCGTCTATATCGTCCCCATCGACGACGAATACGACATCGTCATCCCCTCGATCAATATGGTCTATTCCACCCTGGGCAGGGGCTGGCGGCTGCACTTCTTCTCCCTGGATGCCCTGACGAAACATTCCCCGCTGCTGCGCGACTACAACCTCACCGAAAGCACCATCTCCGTCTGGTCGGAAAACGGGAACTATCCCGTCGCCTTCAACGGGATCGTCGATTACCCCTATGCCCTGACCGCCGTCAACGGGACGCCGGTCAACACCTACCGTTTTCAGGGGAGTATCGAACAAAACGGCACCCTGGAGTGTTCGATCAACGACCGTATCAAGGTCCGCAGCGGCGACACGATCCGCATCCGCTCCAACGGGGTTGACTTCAGCCAGCCCGAACTGACCCGTTTCTACCGCGACCACCATTTCAATACCGAAGACAATGCGAGCGAATCGAACACCTCGGTCTTTATCGATGCGAACGATACCGCCATTCTTTTCCCGGGCAAGCGTCAGGCCAAAGCCGACCGCATCACCATCGACTACAGCCCCAACCGCATTCTCGCGCAGCTCTATAAAGGGGGCGGCGGTGCCAAGCTCGACGTCAAAGGAGAGACCTTCTACCTCTTCGGATACCGCCTCGACGACGACTTCATGAACCATTTCTTCAACCTCTCAAAAGTCAAAGGCGGGACGCTGGACTTTTACATGATTGGAGAAAAGGACGACTTTAAGGGGCTGGCAAAGATCAACAACACGACCGTCTACGACTATGTGCTCTTCAACAACCTGTTCGCGTTTATCAATACCGTCCCCGCCCTGGTCACCTTTTCACTGCCCTCCTATGAGACCAAAGGGATCAAAGTGCAATCCGCCTATGCCGAACTCGCTTATCACAAGGGGGTTCTGACGGCATCAAACATCAAAATAGACAGCAAAGAGCTTGATTTCGCCGGCCAGGGAACCATCGACTACAACAAAGACCGCATCAAGATGCAGCTCAGCGTCAAGACACGGGCCGCAGAGAACATTCGCAAGATTCCTCTGGTCGGTTATATTCTTGTCGGTGACGACAAATCCGTCCTGACGACACTGAGCATCAACGGCCCGCTGAACGATCCCAAGGTGGAGAACACGATCGCCAAAGACATCATCGTCAGTCCCTTCAATATCCTCAAACGCACCCTCGACTTTCCGCTGCACTATCTGAAAAAACTCGACAGCGGCGCCGACGACGATGCCGATAAAGGAAAGGAGCCCCAGGAGGTCACCTCCGGCATCCCGCCCGCTAATTGATACCAACTCTCAAAAAGTTACCATACGTGACAAAAATGTCTTTTCTCCTTCATTTTTGATAATGATTGTCATATCTATTGACTTTTTCGGCTCATATCACCTATACTTCACCCATTATTTTGGGAATGATTCTTGAAATCGTAAAAATAGAAAACATAACAAAAGGATAGGTGATGAAGCACATTGCACTTTCACTGGGAGCCGCCCTGCTGGCCGGTACGACACTCTGCGCGGACGAACTGAGCGAACTGAAAGCCCAGATCGCCGAACTGCAGGAAAAAACGGATGCCCTCATCGACGAAACGTCGGACCTGAAAACGGGATTCAACTATACGACGGTCGATGCGAACGCCTCTGTCAACGGCATGGGGCCTGCAGCCTCAAAGGTCTACTACTCCAAGTCCCCGCTCTCCATCGGCGGCTACGGTGAAATGTACTGGTCCTCTCCGGACAGCGACGGTGCCGCCGGGGACGCCTATACAGACGTCTACCGCTTCGTTCCCTATATCGGGTACAAGTTCAGCGACAACATCGTCCTCAATACCGAACTGGAGTTCGAACACGGTGGCGAAGAGGTCGCCATCGAATTCATGTACATCGACTTCCTGCTGCATGAGGCCTTCAACCTCCAGGTCGGAAACCTCCTGGTGCCGATGGGTCTGATCAACAAGCGCCACGAACCGACGCTCTTCAACACGGTGCAGCGCCCGGACGTTGAGAAATACCTGATCCCTTCGACCTGGCATGAGACCGGGATTCTCGCCTACGGCAGTTTCAGCGATATCGGTCTTAGCTACACGGCAGGGATCATCAACGCCCTGGCGCTCAACAACGACAATAATATGCCCGGTTCCGTCAACAAGAAATGGATCCGCAGCGGCCGTATCGGTTCGGAAGAGAACGGCCCGATGCAGCGCGTCGGCTTTGTCGGGCGCCTTGATTACCGCGGTATCAGCGGTCTGCTCCTGGGAACATCGGCCTACTACGGCGCCGCGACACAGGGGCGCCCGAGCGGTGTAGACGCCTTTATGTACGACTTCTACGGCCAGTACGAAAAAGCGGGCTTCAAGCTCAAAGGCCTCTACACGGCCATCACCGTCTCGAATGCCGAGAAGATCTTCGCCGAAGCGGCGGACGGCGCGGAAGGGTACTACGTCAACGCGGAGTATGACCTGCTGGCGACACTGCCGACGCGCTACCGCCTGCCGATCTTCGCACAGTATGAGAGCTATGATCCCGTCTCCTCCGTCGCCGGCGGTACCCGTCCCGACCTCGAGCAGACCAACACGACCGTGGGCATGAACTTCTTCCCTCACGAACAGGTCGTCCTGAAGGCGGACTACGTCATGACCGACTTCCATGACAGCGCGCTTGAAGACTACAACGTCTTCAGCATCGGGATGGGCTTCGTCTTTTAAGACGCCTCCCGCGCGCGCCCGGCGGGCGTTCCTTCTCCTTCCCGCTCCGCCGCCGTGTGTTATAATTTTTATACAAAACCGATCCTCAAGTACCCGCAGCGGCGGGGATTTGATAATCCGTTTTGAAGAGAGATCCATGCTGAAAAAGTTGATAGTGACCCTGGTTTTACTGAGTGTCGGCGCGGCAGCCGCCCCGCTGATCTCGCCGATCGATGCGATGCAGCACGCCTTCGGGGCGCAGAGCGAAGTGACGAAGAAAAACACCCTGCTGAGCAGCAAGCAGGCTGCGGCCGTCACCAAACGCGCCAAGCTCAAACTGGAGACGAAAATCTACCGCTTCTACACCGCCGACATTGACGGCAAAGCCGTCGGATACGGTGTGCTGGTGACGCGCCAGGTCCGCCAAAAAGATGCCACGGTGCTCTACATGATCACGCCGGAGGGCACGATCCGGGCCATCGAGATCGTCGCCTTCAATGAACCGCCGGAGTATATGCCCCAGCACACCTACCTCGAACAGTTCAAGGGCAAGGACGCGAACGCGACCCTGCGCGTCGGCAAAGACATCCCCACCGTCAGCGGGGCGACGCTCAGCGCGCGCAACGTCACCGACGGTGCCCGCCTCGCCCTGGCACTCTTCGAGACCGTGATCAGGAAACACTGATGCGCTTCACCCTCGTCAAAGACCTGCGCAGCGACGCGCTGATGCGTCCGCTGCTCAACGGACTACTCCTGTTTGCAGGCACCTTTCTCGTTGCCGACGCCTTTCTCAAACGCGACCATATCGGGCTCGACCGTGCCACCCTCTCTGCGACCCTTTACGGCAACGAAGCGGAGTTCATCGACCCCGTCAGCGAACATTTCGTGCTTGAACTCCTACACAGCGATATCTTCTTTATGATGATGACCCTGCTGACCCTCTCTGCCGTCTATGCGCGCCTCTGCCCGTTCAAACGCGTCGCCGCGGTCGTGATCAATATCGCCATGATCGCCGCCGCCGCCGACGTCGTCCTCTTTGCCCTTGCCTATTACAAAGGCGAAGCCTATCTCCTGCCGTGGCTGGGCGCCTTCTGGCTCTGGCACGGCACGGCCCTTTTCATGGCCTTCGCCTCGCTGCTCTACCTGAACGTCCTCAAGAAGCCCTGATGCAGCGCGCCTACCGTTTCGCCGTCGTCTATTTCGCCCTCTTCGGGCTGCTGCTGCTCGCATCGGCCGCCGCCCTCTTCGCGAGCAAGATCGGCTTCTCCGTGCAGGGCATCGAGCTCTACTATCTGGGCAGCGACACCGTCCCGGGCAAAAGTGCTTACGGACTGCTGGAGACCGCTGTGCCGCACCTGGGAGCCATGGGGCTTTTTATCATGGTGGGGGCGCATTTCCTGCTTTTCGCGACCGATACCGCCAAACGGCGTGCGATCCGGCTCGCGCTCACGCTCTTTGCCGCGGCGCTCCTCGACATCGTCAGCGGCTACTTCATCGCCTCCGGGAGCACCCTCTGGGTCTGGATCAAACTGGCGTCATACCTGCTGCTGAGCCTGCTGGGGACGCTGCTCATGCTTCAGTTGATCTACTACGCTTTTTGGCATAGCTTGTCGCGGCAACGACATCCCCGATGATGGCACGGTGATATGCGAAGGGGGCTTTGATATGGCTGATGACATAGCGCCCCCCGGAGATCGTCAGGACCTCCAGCGTTCCGACGTCGATGTGGTTCTTGAACCGTTCACTGTAGGGCTTGATATAGATCGTCCGGATCTCCTCGAGGTTGATCGGTATGATCTCCCGGTTTTTGAACCCCTTGTGGATGATGAGGCGTTCGGGCGTCAGCACGCAGTGGTAATGCTTCTTCTCCCGGATCTCCTGCAGATGCATGTAAAAGGTGCGGATGATGAGCACCAGACCGATCACCCCGATCTCGTACTCGTAGCCGATAAACAGCAGCAGGGCACCCAGTCCGTAGAGGGAGAGGATGCCGTTATAGAATGTCTTTGATATCTCGGCGGCAACAAGGATCGTCTCCTCCGGGTGCAGCATCTTCTCAATCATCTTCATGGTTCCCCTCCAATACTTCAAGGTAGTGCGACAGGTTCGCGCTTTTGACGACGGTACCGTCACTGTAGATCAGCACATAGCCTACCGGCAGGGTCCGCAGAAACGCAACGGCTTTGGGGGGCGGCATCACGGCCGCCGCCGTCGTCCAGGCGTCGAGATCGCCGCTGCGTACCGTACCGACGAGGGTGATCGAAGCAAACGCGCGCTCCGATGCCCGCGTTTTCGGATCGATCAGGTGGTTATGGGTTTTGTCCCCGACAAACCGCCGGTAGTCGCCGCTCGTACTCATTCCCGTTTGCGGGGCCAGACTTTTGAAGGTCATGAGGGTCCCTTCCGAAAAGGGGTCCTGGATCGCCAGGAGGCAGCGGCCGAGGCAGCGAATGTCGCCGCTGAGTGCCACGGTGCCCTCCGTAACCCCGCAGTGACGGAGCACGGCGGCGGCAGCGTCGAGACCCACCCCTTTGCCGAAGCCGCCGAAGTCGAGCATCGCGCCGGGTGCGAGCCGCGCGGCTGTCGCATTGAATTCCAGCAGGTTCAGGCCGATCGGGAGGCCGGCGATTTCCGCCCTGCCCGGCACTCTTTCCGCTTCGCCGAAATGGTAGGCCCCGCGGCTGAGGGCACCGATGGTGATGTCGAAGTAGCCGTCGCTCTGCACGTAGTACCGCACCGCGCTCTGCAGGGCGTCATAGAGCGTCGGCGAGATCGCCAGCGCCCCCGCATGATTGAGGCGGTAGACCTCCGCGGCGGGGTCGTACGACGAAAGCGCCTTCTCGACCGAGGTCATGGCGGCGAAGGCCCCGTCGATGCAGCCTGCGGCGGTGTCCGGGACCGACACGGTGGCGAAGGTCCCCATCATCACACGGGTCCGTTCCGTCGCCTGCAACGACGCAAGCAGACACAGCAGGGAGAGCAGAAGCTTCATTTCAGACAATGTCCAGCAGTGCGGCAGGGTGCCCGATGACGATATCGCCCTCCCCCTCGGCGCTGAAGCCCCAGGTGGAGAAGATGCCCGTAATGCCGGCCAGGCGCGCGGCGTCGATATCTTTGCTGTTGTCGCCCACCATCCAGGCCCGGTGCTCCTGCGGCCGAAACCCCAGGGCGTCGAGGATCAGGCGGAGCATCGCCGGATCCGGCTTTGACGCCCCGGCGATGTCGGGGCCGATGATATGGTCGAAATAGTCCGCGATGCCGAGATGCCTGATCATCCTTGCGGCAAAGGTGCTCGGGGCATTCGTCGCAACGGCAAGCCTGACGCCCGCAGCGTGAAGCGTCTCGACCGTCTCGCGGATACCCGGGTAGAGTACGGGATTCTGGATGCACTGCTCATGGTAGTGCGATTCGAAGAGCTCGCGGTCGCGCGTCTCGTAATGCTCCGTCCCGTAAAAAAGTTTGGGCAGATTGCGCACGGGCCTGTTGATCCATGCGACGACGGTGCCGCTGTCGATGGGCGGCAGGGCATGATTCGCCGCCCTGACGTGGTTGATCGAGCAGGTGATGTCGTGCTGCGAATCGATCAGCGTTCCGTCCATGTCAAAGATCACAATACGCATGGTTTTCTTCCCCGCAGGCAGTTTCGCGCTATTATAGCAAAGCGCCATGAGATGCGTCATATTGTGATTTTCCTGTGACAATTTGCAGTGAAATATTTAAACATTTTTGGTACAATCCTGACATTCATGAAGAGACTCATTCTGACAATCGCATTCGGGTTTACGCTGCTTCACGCCCAGTCGGGAGACGTGCCCGCACCCTCTGAAACGGAAAAAGTCGGTCCGCTCGCCCACCTCTCCGGTCCCGAAGACGAGATTTTTGACGACAGCGGCTTCGACGATGCCGGTTTCGAGGAGGAGTTTACGGACGACGCCAAACCGGCCTATGACCCTTTTGAAGGGTATAACCGCTGGATGACCGGTTTTAACAATACCCTCTTCGATTACATCCTCAACCCCGTGTTCAGCGCCTATGACTTTATCCTGCCCGAACCGATCCGGGTCTCGATCAACAATATTTTCAACAACCTCTACTACCCCGTCAGCCTTGTCAACAACCTGCTCCAGCTCAAATTCGACCACGCGCTGACCGAGACGGGGCGCTTTATTATCAACTCCACTTTCGGGTTCGCCGGGATGTTCGACACCGCCATGCAAATAGGGGTGGAGCCCCATGTGGAGGATTTCGGGCAGACCCTGGGGCACTACGGCGTCGGGAACGGTTTCCCGATCGTCCTGCCCTTTTTCGGCCCCAGCAACCTGCGCGACATCACGGGGGATCTGATCGATTTCTATGTCAACCCAATCTATTATGTTGACCCAAGAAAGTATAATATCCCCCGCGATACGTATGAAGGGTGGGGATTGGTAGGCTACAAGCGCTTCAACAAGTTCTCCCTCTACCGGAAGGAGTACCTGCAGATCCGCGAGGAGGCCCTGGACTTCTACCCATTTATGCGCGATGCCTACGAGCAAAACCGCAACAAACTGATATCGGAGTAATGTCATGAAAAAACTGTTCTATCTTGCCCTGCTTTCCCTGCTGCTGCCCCTCTCGGCCGCGGCGCTCGAAGCGAACGAGATCGGCAGCGTGATGCGCCAGAAGGTCGATGCGGTCCTGGAGATCCTCAACGATCACAACAAAAGCAAAACGGACCGCAATGCGGCCATCGAGCAGGAGATGGACCCCTATTTCGATTTTGTGCTGATGGCGAAGCTCAGTCTCGGCAAAACCGGCTGGCAGGAGGCGACCCCTCCCCAGCGCAAAGAGTATGTCGTTTTGTTCGAGCGCCGGATCAAGGACTTCTATATGAGCAAACTCGACCTCTACAAGGACGAAGCCATCACCCTTGAAGCGCCGCGGCAGGTCAAGAACCGTATCTATCTCAACAGCTACATCGTCGAAAAGGGCGAGAAGAAAGAGGTGCTCTACAAGTTCTACCATGCCAAAGAGGGGTGGCTGATCTACGACGTCGACGTGCTGGGCGTGAGCATCATCCAGTCCTACCGCAGCCAGTTCGCCGGCGAGCTCGAAAAGGGCTCGATAGAACAGCTTCTCATCAAACTGCGTCAACCACAGCCTGATGCTTAAACGCTTCTATACCGGCTTCGTTTTCCGGTACCCCCGCACGGTCATCGCCCTAGTGCTGCTCACAGCGGCGCTGCTGGGCACCCAGGCGGTGAAGCTCAGCGTCGACGCCTCCGCCGAGACCCTGCTGCTTGAAAATGACAAGGACCTCGCCTACACCCGCCTCGTCGCCAAACGCTACCGCGGCCAGGACTTCCTCGTCGTCACCTACACCCCCGACGCCGACCTCCTCGCCCCGCAGACCCTCGACAATATCCGGACCCTCAGCGCGGCGCTGCTGAAGATCGACGGGATCGACTCCGTCAACTCCATTCTCAACGTCCCGCTCCTGGAGAGTCCTCCGAAACCCGTCAAGGAGCTGCTGGAGAAGATCCCCTCCATCGAAGCGGGCGACGCGAACCTGACCCTGGCCCGCGAAGAGTTCAAACACAATCCCCTCTACGTCTCCAACCTTGTCAGTCCGGACCTCAAAACGACGGCTCTGCAGGTCAACCTCGTCCGCGACGACCACTACTACGAGCTGCTTGACCGCCTCAACGCCCTGCGCGCGGCCGACGACAACGGCACGCTCACCGCAGAGGGCAGGACCGAGCTTGCCGACGCGACGGCCGTCTTCAAAGCGTACCGCGACGTTGCCCGCGAACGCGACCACCGCATGATCCTCGCTGTACGCGATACGCTGCGCACCCATCAGGCGGCGGGGCAGCTCTTCCTCGGCGGCGTGACGATGATCGCCGACGACATGGTCACCTTCGTCAAACGCGACCTCAAAACCTACGGCGTGGCCGTCCTGGCCCTGCTGATCCTCGTGCTTTGGACGGTCTTCCGCCAGAAGCGCTGGGTCGCCCTGCCGGTGCTGATCTCCGCCCTTTCCATCGGCATTACGGTCGGGCTGCTGGGGATGCTTGGTTTCGAGATCACCGTCATCTCGTCCAATTTCATCTCCTTGCAGCTGATCATCACGATCTCCATCATCATCCACCTGATCGTGCGCTACCGGGAACTCGCCCTCACCAACCCCGGGGCCGACGAACGCACCCTGGTCCTGGAGAGTACGCTCTCCATGTCCAAACCGACCTTCTTCGCCATCATCACGACGATCGCGGGCTTCGCGTCGCTGATGCTCTCGGGGATCAAGCCGGTCATCGCCCTGGGCTGGATGATGAGTATCGGCATCAGCGTCTCCCTGATTGTCACCTACTTGCTCTTTCCGGCCGTCAACGTGCTGCTCAAGCGCAAACAGCCGAAAACGACCTTCGACAAAGAGTTCTCCGTCACCAAGATCCTGGCGACCTTCACCGAACGTCACGGCGCATGGACGCTTATGGCCACCGTCTTGCTGATCGCCTTCTCCGTCACCGGCGCGCAGCGGCTCGTCGTCGAGAACAGTTTTATCAACTACTTCAAACCCTCCACGGAGATCTTCCAGGGGATGTCCGTCATCGACCGCCAGCTCGGCGGGACGACGCCGCTGGACATCACCATCGACCTCCCCCAGCCCCCTACAGCCGAAAGCCCGTCCGAACCCGCTGCCGACAGTGCGGCCGGTTTCGACGAATTCGACGAATTCGCCGAGGAGTTCAATGCCGAGGCGAAAGGGGCCCAGTACTGGTTTACGGAGAACCGGATGGAGGTTGTGCGCCGTGTCCACGAGTGGCTGGAAAGCGTCCCTCATGTCGGAAAGGTCCTCTCGCTCGGGACGATGCTCGAAGTGGGCCGCACCCTCAACCACGGCCGTGAACTCGACAACTTCGAGCTCGCGCTGCTCTATAACGAGATGCCCGCGAAATTCGCCGATATCATTCTCAAACCCTACGTCAGCATCGAGCACGACCAGGCCCGTTTCGCCCTGCGCATCATCGACTCCGATGCCGATCTGCGCCGTGCCGACCTTCTCAAAGAGCTGCATGACGGGCTGATCAACGTGGTCGGCATCCCCCCGGAACATCTGCACATCTCCGGCCTGATGGTGCTGTACAATAATATGCTCCAGAGCCTCTTCGAGTCGCAGATCGCCACCCTCGGCGTCATGGCCGTTCTGCTCTTCTTGATGTTCTGGGCCCTCTTCCGCTCCTTCCTCACAGCCGTCGTCGCCATTATCGCGAACCTCGTTCCCGTCGGGACGGTCTTTGGCGTCATGGGATGGTCCAATATCCCCCTGGACATGATGACCATCACCATCGCCGCCATCAGCATCGGGATCGCGGTCGACGACACCATCCACTACATCCACCGTTTCCGGATCGAACTTGCGCGCGACGGCGACTATGTCGCGGCAATGCACCGTTCCCACGAGAGTATCGGTTACGCCATGAGCTACACCTCTGCGGCCATCATGATCGGTTTCGTCATCCTCGTGCTTTCGGTCTTTATCCCGACCATCTACTTCGGCCTTCTGACCGTGCTCGTCATGTTTATGGCGATCGTCGCGGACCTCATGCTGCTACCGAAGCTCATCCTGCTGCTGCGTCCTTTCGGACAGGTGACGAAAAAAGTTGTCAATTAAAATTAACACGCTACAATAGTAACAATATCTACCGGGGGGCTCACGTCCCCTGTGCCATTAGGATGGATCATGATTAAGTTACGTCGTCTTCTTCTTGCCGCTATGTTCCTGGCCGCCGGAGCATTTGCCGCACTCAACCAGGCTATTTCCATCGGTGCCTTCAGCAACGCCGATGCCGCCCAGTCACGCATTGCAGAGGTCAAGAAGCATCTCATGCAGGATGAGGCCGTCGCTGCGCTCATTGCCGCAGAGCGCTTCAGCTTCACCGTCGAACAGGTGAAAGGGCTCTACCGTTCCGAACTGACAGGGTTCGCGGATGCCGGCGATCTCCCCGTCGTCATGGAGCGCGTCAAAGGTATCGTCCCCGACGCCTATTATGTCAGCCGTACTACTGCCGCAAGCGACACAGCGGCGGCACCGGTACCGGTCCAGGAGGAAGACGGTGTCTTCGTCGTCGATGAAACGGACGCTGTCGTCGAGGAAGCCCCCCTTGCCGCAGCGCCGGAAGCGGCCGAAGTTCCCGCGCCCGTTTCTGCGCCCGAAAAGGTCACCCCGGAAACCGCAGCCGTGGACGAGCTCCCTGCCCCCGCCGCTTCCACCGAAGTCACCGCCAGCAACGACCTGCCTGAACCGCCTCTGGACGGTACCTCTTCGATGCTGCTGTACAGCATCCTCCTCGCAGCCGTCGCCCTGCTGATCCTGCTCTACGTCGCCCGCAGGAAACGGACTTCCAGCGATTTCTTCCCCCAACATGAAAAGGAAGACTTTGAAGAGCTTGCCGAAAAATTCGCCGCCTCTTCAACCACGGCACATGCCCCTGAAGCGGAAACGGCTCCTGAGGAGCCCGAAGCAGTAGAAAGTGTGCCCTCTGAAGAGCACTTCGAACCCGAACCGACGGTCGAGATAGAGGAGACGCCGTTCTTTGAGGAGCCGGCCGCCGAACCGGAACCGGTCGTCTTCGAAACCCCGGAAGAGACACCGGCCGAGACGATCCCGGAAACGGCAGAGGAACTTCCCGAAACGCCGGCGGCACCTGCCGCTGCTCCGGCGGAGGCCGTTTCACGCAAAAAACGCGGCCTGCCGGCGGACCTGGGCTCCGTCACCAAGGAGCGGCTGGCCGAATTCGCCGGTAACCGCCTGCTTATCGCCGAGGACAATCTGATCAACCAGAAGGTAATCTCCCGCCTGCTCGAAGGGAGCGGGATGGAGATCGTCATCGCCAACAACGGCCAGGAAGCCCTCGATATGCTCAACGCGGACCCCGGCTACAACATGGTACTGATGGACGCGCACATGCCGGTCATGGATGGTTTTGAAGCGACACGGGCCATTCGTCAGGATCCCCGTTTTGACGCCGTGCCGGTTGTCGCATTGAGCGGGGACGTCGGGGCGGACGATATCCGCAACATGCGCGAAGCCGGCATGGAGGAGCAGCTGGCCAAACCGCTGCGGGTCGATGCCCTGTACGAAGTGATGTACCAGTACCTCAACCTCGCTTCGGAAGCGGCCGAAACAGCGGAGGATGAAACGCTTCCGGAACTGAAGACCCACGAATACGATGGGGTCTTCAATGCCTCCGTCGGACTGGACATCTGCGCCGGTGACAAGGTGATGTATGCGGAGATCCTGGATGAGTTCGTCGCATCCTACAACGAGGCGGACAACCTGGTCCGAACCTATATCAGAGCCAATGACGACGCAAGGCTCGTCGCCTTTATGCTCGACGTCAAAGGCGTCGCATCCAACATCGGCGCCGACGCCCTCGCCGAAGCCGCGGAGACCCTGCGCGAAGCGGTACTCATCAACCGTGTCGAAGAGTATACTAAGCTCGCCGACGCCTTTGCCTCTACCCTGCACAAAACGATGGCAGCCATCGACAGCTTCAAAACGACTCTCTAAGCGGTCACCCCAGGCGCCCGGGCGCCTTCCCCACTATCGCATTCGCTCTTTTCCAACGTTCAGGTACGCATCTTCCCGTAGAGCGATGCCAGCGCCTCCACAAAGAGCGGGTGGTCATTCGGACAGGCCGCCACACGGTAATCTTCGAATCCAAGCTCCTCCGCCACTTCGCGGTACTCCATATCGAGTTCGTAGAGGGTCTCGGAGTTGTCGATCGTAAAGGCGATCGGGAAGACGAGCACTTTCTTGCGCTCCAGGCTTTCAAGCTTCTGCTCCAGGGAGGGCTCCAGCCACTTCATCGGGCCCACTTTTGACTGGTAGGCGATATGGATGTTGGCAAAGGAGAGCCCCGCAGCTTCGAGCATCGGCTTCAGCAGCGCGACGTGTTCGATGACATGGTGCTCGTAGGGGTCGCCTTTGTCGACGATCTTCTGCGGCAGCCCGTGCGCGGAGAATATCAGCTCAAACGCCCCCGCGTCCGCGCCGGCCATCGCTTCGCGGATACGGTCGATGATGACCGCGTTGTACGCCGCGTTGGCGTAAAAGTGCTTGATCTCCGTCACGAGGGCCTTCAATCCCAGCGCATGCATCCGCGCTTCATAATCCTCCAGGGAGGACTTTGTCGTCGTCGTCGAGTACTGCGGGTAGAGCGGGATCAGGTAGACATGCGTCACCCCCGCCGCTTTCAGTCGGGCGATGGAAACGTCCGCGAAGGGCGGCGTATAGCGCATGGCGAAATCGACGATAACCTCTTCGCCCAGCTTCGCCTGCAGTGCCGCGACGAGCTTCTTGGTGATGCCGGCGATCGGAGACCTACCGCCGAGTTTCTGGTAGACCTCCTGCGCGCTCTTCGTGCGGTTGGAGGTAATGACGCTGGCAATGAAGCGCCGGAGCAGGCCGCTCTTCATCGTCAGGATATTGGGGTCGTTGAACATGTTATGCAGGAAGGTCTGGACCTCATAGAGGTCGTTCGGGCCTCCCATATTAAGCAATATGACTGCATTTTTGGCCATCAGCACACCTTTGAGACGTCGGCGATGAAACGATCGCTGCCGAGTATTTCTGCATGATTGTACCCGCTGTATTCTTTATAGACAGCTAACCGCGGCGCTTTCGCCTTGAGTGCATGGCTCTGCTCGATCGGCACGATCTCGTCGTCGCGGCTGGCAAAGATGCTCACCGGTGCCGAAACGCCGCCGAGGTAACGGGCCGTCTCGAATCGGCAGCGCATCAGCCAGGCGGGCAGATAGGGAATCCTGAGGCGTGCCAGGGAGGGAACGTCGTAAAACGGCGCGACGAGGATCAGCTGTGTCACGCTGGTGCGCGAGGCGGCATAGGCGGCCACGCTGCTGCCGAGACTGTAGCCCATCAGCATCAGCGGACCAAAACGTTCCCGGGCGTATGTCACCAGGGCAACGGCGTCTTCAAGCAGGAGGCGCTCGCCGGGTCTGCCGCCGCTGCGCCCGTAGCCGCGGTAGTTGAAGGCGATGATGCGCCAGTCGGGGAAACGCTCGCTGAGCTTGCCGACCAGCGCTACGCTGTCCTGCTCCTTGCCGCCGAAATAGAAGACGGTGCAGCGGGGCGACTCCGGCTCATAAACGACGCCTTCGAGCACGACGTTGCCGCCGCGCACCCGTTCAACCCCCCGGAACCGCTCCGGATGCAGGTGAAAAGCGTCACGGTTCGGGTAGTAGACGGGGGCGAAGACCAGCCGGGGCCACACAAGCAAAAGAATACCCCAGAGCAGGAGGATCGCACCGAGTACCGTCAGGACAACCGCCATCGCACCCTCACTAAAGCCCCTCGAAACTGCCCGTCTCGAAACAGGCGCGCTGCCGCAGCGTCGCGAAAGCGGGATCGTCGACCGCCGCCTCGTGCGCGCCGATCGCACTGCCTTCGGCATCGTGGTACGTCGCGGCATAGAAGGATTTCCATTGCACCCCCTCTGTCAGGCCGATTTGAGCGTAGGCGTAAACGAAATCGCTGTAGGAGGGGTCGTCCGTCGCCGTCACGGCGCGGATGCGCGCGGGGTCGGGTACGGGTGGGGTATCGGTGATCCAGTCGGCGACGGTCCCCGTGACGGGCACGTCATCGGGCACGTCGTAGATGCCCGCGAGCATGCAGACGTGGCCGGCGCCGAAATACTTGGAGAGGTAGAGCGCCTGACCCGCTCCCTGCGAGTGGCCGCCGGCGTAAAGGTTCCCCCATGCCACGCCGCCCGTGCCGACGACCTTCACCGGGAAGTGAAAGCCGTTGGCTTCAAAATATGCGACGAGCTGCTGCAGCCGCGGGATAACGGCATCGGCCGCGGGCACGTCAACGACGGAGGAGAGCTCTTCGCCCGTCAGCTTCTCCGCTCTCACCTTCCCGGCGCAGTTGTCCACCTCGGGGTGGCCGCCGCACTCGGTCGTGCCGTTGACGAGGTAGCGGTTGTGGTAGGCGACGTTCAGCACGACGAAACCGTTCTGCGCGGCTTCATGCATAAAGGTCTCGGAGGAGAACTGTCCATTCTCCTGGTTGTAGGGACGGCCGAAGGTCCCGACCATATGCACGTAGACCCCTTTGACGCTGCTCCCCTCCGGCGGGAAAACGACACTGTGGTATCCGAACCCAAGCCGCTGGTCCAGAAGCGTCGCCGTGCCGAACTGATCGCGGGCGGCGGGATCGAGACGGGAGGGACGCACGGCACAGAGCAGCGTCCCGTCATCGAGGGTCTTGCTGGCGTCGCAGAGCGCGGCAGAGGGCTGATGAAAGGCGTCGGCGGAGCTGCTGCTCCCGCACCCCTGCATCAGCATCGCCGCCGCGACGAACGGAAGGAGCGTTTTCATACGACTATTGTAGCAGATCACTTCCCGGCGCGTTTCGCCCAACGGTAGAGGAAACGGGTCGGATCGAGCGCCTCGGGGAGGGGCTTGCCTTCCAGCAGCGATTCGGCAAGGGTGCGTGCGAGCAGCGGGCCCATGACGAAACCGTAGCCGCCCGTGCCGTTGATCATGTAGAGCCCGGGATGATAGACAAGCGATGCGGCGTCGCTTTTGACGCCCTTTGTGAGCCCCGGAAACGCCCGCAGCGACGCCTCGGCGTCGGCGACCCTGCCCACCAGCGGATAGTAGTCGTTGGAACCCGAACGCAGACCCGTATAGTCTTTCACGACTTCGACATGCTCCAGCCTGACGGTCCGCGCCGCCTTCTCCAGCAGTTCCGCCCGCCCCTGCGCGACATCATAGGGCTCCGTCGCCGTCAGCGGATCGTAATGCACGTCGTGCGTCGCCCCGATGGCACCCTCCCCGTTCTCGCCGGTCGCGGCGATGGAGACGTACTGGTGCAGGTGGCACGGCAGCGGTGTCGTCGTCTTGATATCGACACGGTGCCCCCAGACGGCCCGCAGTGTAATATGCGGCATCGCAACGACGGGCCTATAAGCCCCCGTTGCCAGGATGACCCGTTTTGCACGGATCGCGCCGACCGTCCAGAAGCCAGATTCATATTTTATAATATTAATATCATCCAATATAAAGTCGGAGCCTTCCGCCAAACGTGTACATACTGCCTGGGCGTTAACCAGCCCGCTCCGGGCCAATACGACACGCTCGAAGGCTTCCGTCTCCCTCATAAGCGGCGCCTCGGGCATCGCTGAGAGCATCGGCAGCGCCGTCGTTTCCCTGAACGCCCTTACCTTTTCGTTCTCGTCCTCGTACTTGGCAAAGTGGATCAGGGATGCGACGCGGATCAGGTCTGGGAAATGGCGCTCGTAAAAATCGAGGGAGAAGAGATAGCTCTCCTCCATCAGCGCCTTGAGGGGGCCGCCCTTGGAGAACTTGGGTGAGACGAAGGCCCCCGCCGCCCCGCTGCCGCCCGCGGCGATCCCTTCGCGGTCGATCAGGGCGACTTTCTCGCCCCCCTGCGTCAAAAAATACGCCGTGGCGCAGCCGTTGATTCCGGCGCCGATAATGGCCGTGTCGTAGGTCAAAAGACTCCTTTTTCGTTTGGCTTAGTGTAACGCAACTCCGGTTCAAAACTCGTACACTCCCCCCGCCGGAGCAGGATCAATGTTGGTCTTTGAGTGTTATACTGCCGCCAAGAGCATACCCGCTGTCACAAACCGCGCAGCATGAGGAATCCGATGAAAACACTTGACGCACTCCTGGAACGAAAATCAGTCAGGGCCTACCTCGACAAAACGGTGGACCACGCGACCGTCATGGCGATCCTCGAACATGCAAAGCATGCACCCTCCGGCGTCAACATGCAACCGTGGCGCGTCTGCATCGTCAGCGGCAGCATGAAAAGGCGGATCGAAACGAAGGTTATCCAGGCCTTCGAAGCGGGCGAAAAAGCCCGCATGGATTACCGCTACTACCCGCCGCACTGGGAGGAACCTTACCGGAGCCGGCGCAAAGAGACGGGCCTGCAGATGTACAGAGCCCTGGGGATAGGCAGAGAGGACAAAGCGGCCCAGGCCGAACAGTGGAAAGCCAACTACAGGGCCTTCGATGCCCCGGTCGTCCTCTACTTTTTTATCGATGCCGCGCTGGAAAAGGGTTCCTGGCTCGATTACGGCATGTTCCTGCAGTCCGTGATGATCGCGGCAACGTCCCTGGGGCTTGGGAGCTGCCCGCAGGCCGCCCTGGCCGAATACCCGTACATCGTACGCGATGTGCTGGGCATCGGCAGCGACAAGACCCTGCTGTGCGGCATGGCTCTGGGCTATGAGGACAAGACGGCCCCGATCAACGGCTATCGGACGGCGCGCGTCCCCTTGGAATCATTCGCCGCCTTCTACGATGCCTGAAGCTGAAAGCGTTCCCCCGTTGCCCCACACCGGCCGATCCTGAAGCCGATCCGTGCTAAAAAGGTTTATGATGAAACCGCAGACACACCAACCATCCTTTAAAGAGTTCGTCCTGTTGATGAGCCTGATGACCGCCGCGGCGGCCCTGGCCATCGACGCCGTCATGCCCGCGCTCAGCACCATCGGCACGGCCCTGCAGGTGCAGACGGACAACGACCGCCAGCTGATCATCTCCCTGCTGTTTGCCGGGATGGCCTTGGGGCAGCTGCTCTACGGCCCGCTGAGCGATAGCTTCGGCCGGAAGCGCGCCATCTACGTCGGGTTCGGCCTCTACATCACGGGTTCCGCCATCGCCCTGCTCAGTCCGAACCTGACCGTCATGCTCTTCGGCCGCTTTCTGCAGGGCCTCGGTGCCGCCGGACCGCGCATTGTCTCCGTGGCGCTGATCCGTGACCTCTACGAAGGGCGCATGATGGCACGGGTGATGTCCTTTGTCATGAGCATCTTCATCTTCGTTCCCGCCGTCGCCCCGGCGCTGGGCGAAGGGCTCCTCTACCTCTGGGGGTGGCAGGCGATCTTCGGACTCTTTATCGCCGTCGCCGCGGTGACGCTGGTCTGGTTCAGCCTGCGCCAGCCGGAGACCCTGCCGAAGGAGCGGCGCATCCCGCTCTCGCCCGCGCACATTCTCACCGGCGTCGTCGAAACCTGCAAGAACCGCACCGCGCTGGGGTATACCGTCGCCATGGGTTTTGTCTTCAGCGTCTTTATGGGCTATCTCAGCTCCGCCGAGCAGATCTTCCGCGACACCTACGACGCCGGGGAGCTCTTCGCCCTCTACTTTGGCATTTTTGCTCTCTCTATCGGCCTCGCCTCCTACCTCAATGCACGGCTGGTGATGCGCTATGGGATGCGTCCGCTCAGTGCCTCGGCGCTCGCGGCCCTCACCCTCCTCTCGCTCCTCTTTTTCGCCTATGCTTACGCCCATAACGGCGTGCCGCCGTTTTGGAGCTTTATGATTTACGGCCTGCTCACCTTCTTCTGCTTCGGCCTGCTCTTCGGTAACCTCAATGCCATGGCGATGGAGCCGCTGGGACACATTGCCGGTATCGGCGCCGCGGTTGTCGGTTCGCTCTCGACCTTCATCGCCCTGCCCATCGGCGTGACGATAGGCCGCCTCTACGACGGCGGTATCCTCGCCCTCGTCGGGGGCTTCGCCCTGCTCGGCGCCGCCGGGCTTGCCGTCGTGCGCCGCACCGGCCGCGAAACGATGCAGCGCGTCCCCGTTCCTGCGGACGACTGAATCCACCAGGTTACATATTAATTAATATACTATATAGTCATCGCCATTCCGGGAGCTTTTTTTGCATTGATGCGGCACAATACGGCAAAAGGAGTCCCATGGAAACGCACAAGGACAGAGTCTTCCTCAGAGGCCGCGGGGGAAGTGACGCGGCGCACCGGGCCGACGAGGCGCTCTACCACGAGCTGCTCGTCCGCCACGGCGAGCTTGAACGCACGACGCAGAAAACGGATGAAGGGATCGAAACGGTCACCCGCGTCACCTCCGGGGACGCCAAGCTCGTTACCATTCTGCACGAGCACGTCGTCGGGATGAAGAAGCGCTACGACGGCGGCCGCGCCGTGCGCTCCTGGGACCCGCTCTTTGTCGAGCTCTTCGACAACCGCGACGCCATGACGCTGGCATGGGAGATGCTCGAAGACGGCATCAAGGTTACCCTTACCTCCGACGATCCCGCTGTCGTCGGCATTATCCACCGCCACGACGACACCCTGCAGATGTTCGTCCGTTACGGCCTGCAGGCGTCGCGCCACGAAAGCCCTTACCAGCCGGAGGCGTAACGCGACACAACGTCCGCATTCGGACGACAATTACCTGGCATCTTTTTTGCAGATTCCCGACCATGATAACGACAACTACCAATATTCAGGAAAAAAACTGATGCGATGGCAATGGTCACTGTTTGAAACACTCTCCCCCTGGGAAATTCTGGAGATTATGAAACTCCGGCAGGCCGTCTTTGTCGTGGAGCAGGCATGCGCCTACCAGGATGCAGACGATCTTGATCCGTTTTCGTGGCACCTTACGGGGTGGGAAGAGGATTCGAAGGGAAAGCGGCTCGTCGCCTATCTGCGCGTCGTCTTCCCGGGCAGGAAGTTTGAAGAACCCTCCATTGGGCGCGTCATCACCCCATTGGCGCTGCGCGGCAGAGGCCTGGGCAGCGCGCTCATCCATGAAGCGATAGAACGTATCCCTTCTCTTTTCCAGAAGGAGTCCATTCGCATCTCCGCGCAGCAGCGTTTAGAGCCCTTTTATGCCGCTTTCGGCTTTGAAACGGTCTCCACCCCCTACGATGAGGACGGCATCCCCCACGTCGAAATGCTCAGAATGCCCCAGAACGACAACTGATCGGCTCCCAGTAGTACGTATATTGCATCTCCTGCCGAACACGCAAGGAGACAGGTCATGCAAGAGCGTTCGTGGGAAGAGGAGCAATTCATCATCTGGAACAGTGCGCTTGGTCTCCGCGACTTCGTTATGATCGACCGCGTCGAAGGCGACGAAGGGCGCCGGGTCGCCTGGCTGGAAGAGCCCTACGAGATGGTCGGCCCCTTCGACTTCGACGAGTTCGTCTCCACCGGCTGCATCAGTTTCGCCGCCTGTGTCGTCATGTCCCGCCAGAAGTGGAACACGGACCGCACCCAGCTGCTGCAGGAGTCCATGGAGCGGCGCCGCAAAAACCAGGAGAAGATTTTCGAGGACCTGGCACGGCGCAACCGGCACAAGCGGCGCCACGGCTCACCTTTCCAGCAGTTCAACGAGCGGGAGATGCGCGAGCTCCTGGAACTGCCCGTCGACGGCGAGCTCGAAGCGGCACAGATCAAAGCCGCCTACCGCCGCCGTGCCAAAGAGGCGCACCCCGACGTCGGCGGCAGCCACGAGCTCTTTGTCCAGATCACGGAAGCGCGCAACCTCCTGCTCGAGTTCATCTCCTAAGGCAATACCGATCCGTCCACCAACACAGTGGATGATACCGATTAAATTACATGTTTCACTCAAATAAATATCAATAAATTATGTTATATTGTTATCTCTTACTAATTTTTTTCGAATGGAAAAAATACAATGAGAGTAGATAATCTATCAATCAAATGCCGTTGAGCAAAGTATCACAGGTTCCATGTTGCGTTCCCTGCGCCATGGCATCTGGTCTATACGACGCAGAGCACAGTAGCGCGGGAGATGACTATCATGAATCAACGAACTGACGACGCGGCGGGATCGGAATGAAACGGCAGGTACCGGCCTCTCGAACAAGCGATTATCGGTCTGACACGTTGGCGATGGAACAGATGCGGGTGCTCTACTCCCATCTCCCCTCATCGCTTGCCGTCAGTGCCATGCTCGCATTGATCCTTGTCATGCTGCAGGCGCCCGTCATTGCACCCGGTGTACGGTATGGCTGGCTGGCGCTCCTGTGCGCTGTTCTGCTGAGCCGGGTGGGCCTGCTGTTCGCCTGGAGACGCGCGGGAGGCACCATTTCCCCGGCTGACGCCGATCGCTGGCTGCTGCGGTTTCGGTTCACGCTCATTGTCACCGGCATCGTCTGGGGGATCGGCGGCGTGCTGCTGGTCCCTGCCGACAGTATCTCCCATCAGGTCTATGTTGCATTCACCCTTGCCGGACTGAGTGCCGGCAGCGCCACAGTACTGGCCATTGACCGCAAATCCGTGGTCGGCTTTATCCTCCCCGTTCTCTTATCGCTGATTGTGCCGCTTGTAGCCGCGGATGATACTGATTCTCTGGGGATGGGTGTGATGCTCTCCTTGTTCCTGCTCTTTTTGGTCATCAGCGCCCGCCAAACCGGGCTTAGGCTCGAAGAAAATTTCCATCTGCGCGTCAAGGCCGTTCAAAATGAGGCCAGGCTGCTGCGAATGTTGGAGAGCAGCCCCATTGCGACGCGCATCGCGGATCTGGTCAGTAACAGCGTGGTGTTCGCCAACAGTCGTTACAACGCCCTGCTCGAACTGCCTGCGGAAGAGGTCATCGGTATACAACCCTCCCGCTACTACGCCCATCCGGAAGAGCTTTCCGATATTGATGCCATTGTCACCAAGGGGGAAAAAGTTGTCGACAGATTGATAGAACTCCGCTCACCCGGGTCGTCTCCGTGGACCAAATGGGTCCTGGCTTCCTACTTCCCGATGGAATATCACGGCAAACCGGCAGTGCTTGGATGGTTTTACGATATCACCGATCGCAAACTGGAGGAAGATGAAGTCGAGCACGAGGCCTTCCACGATATGTTGACCGGCCTGCCGAACCGTCTGCACTTCCACAACCAGATTCATAAAGCGATTGCTGGTGCCGAGCGCAAGGGTACCGACCTCGCCCTGATGTTTATCGATCTGGATAAGTTCAAACCCGTCAACGATCGATTCGGTCACGACATCGGCGATATGCTGCTCAAGGCGGTTGCCGGTCGCCTTGTCGACTGTCTGCGTCAAACCGATATCGCCGCGCGTATCGGCGGTGACGAATTTGTGGTGCTGCTTTCCGACGTCGGTGGCGAACACAACGCCGTTGCGATCGGAGAGAAGATCAGACATGCGCTGGCGATGCCGTTCAAGATCGTGGGGCAGATGATCAACATATCCTCAAGCATCGGGGTGGCCATCTATCCCAAGGATGCCGCACAGGAGGACGAGCTTATCAAGCGCGCGGACATCGCCATGTACAACGCCAAAGCCAAAGGGCGAAACAGTGTGGTAACCTATAAGCCGGGAATGCAGGGGGAAGGCGACTAATCTCTGTTAGGAGACTGATGGCTACCTGCACACGCATTTGAAGGGAAATTGCTCCATCTATGTACGAGCTTCGATAAAATCGAGTACGGCGGTTCCATCTCGATTCGCTGCGACAAGTGAGATATTGTAAGAGTGCTTGACTAAAAAAAGCGCGCGAACTCCCACTAAAACTCGTTCCATAACCACTTTTTCTACGAAGATATTCTGCATTATTGACCGAAAATGCTTATATCCACTCGATAACCATCATAGCATTTTCAGATTCCAATCTTTTCCACCTACATAGCAAAGAGAGATTGTAATACGAGAAATATAAAACGTTTAACTCTGTTTAATATAATATAAATACTGACAATACTCTGCTAGAATGTATACCAATAAGTAGTTAGGCCATACGGAAAACACTTTACGTAGGGCACACGAAAGTTTTTTATTACATGCACGATATTCTTACTTTGATCGACTTCAACTGATCAATGTAAGTTATTCTTTTGATCTTAAGGAGGTGGATATTATGATTGATCTATTCTCAAAGTTGAGTGATACACCTATACCAAATGTATTAGTTATATCCGGCATCATATTTTTATTGTTGGCTGTAGCTGGAAAAGTAGGGGCTAATCTTTCTATACCGCCTAATAGGCAAAAAACGGCGGCATTAATTGGTTCGATTCTACTTACTGGTGGTATCGCGATGTTTGTGGTACCAAGTTCGAGCACACTGAATGGTGATCAACAAAAATCTATAGTAAAAGAAAAAATAAACTCTAATCAGCACCAAAAAGATACAACCTCTAATGAATTCTCTGTACAAGATCAGAAGAACCAAAATCTTCAGCAGTATAGATCTGAAGATAATATTAGACAGGCAATCAAATATGCCAGTACATGGGAAATTAGTGCAAAGCGTCATCTCGATATATCTATATTAGAAGGTTATTATGTTGGAGAAGCCCTGAAAAACCAGAAATTTATTATAGGAGAATTTAAAAGACAAGGATTATTTCCGGTATGCGAAGTAAATAATAGAAAGTTCCATAATGTCAACTTTCTTGAAGATAAGGATTTAGCATATGTAGATGTCACTGAGGTATGGAACTGTGCATATTATTCAATAGACAGTGGGAATTGTGCAAATCAATATGAACAAGCCGATACCATTAGGCAAACAATCATTTTGAGATTAAAGGAATCTGGATGGATGATTAGTGCAGTAAACTTCAATCCATCAAATGTGGAATCTTCCATGGTTCCGTGTAAAAACATTTGGCCATCTAATATCAAGTTTAAGTGATGAACTGACAGTACTAAGCCTAACAGACCAAAGGAGACCAATCAAAAACCTATCCATAGGTTTTTGATTGATCATTTTATACGTAATCAATTATTATAAGAAAGAAATTCAAAGTAGGAAATCCATGCCAACAATCCACGAAAAGCGAATGACTGCCAGACCCGAAGAGGAGTTCGTCGTCTTCCTGATCGGGATGCGCATCAACAAACCGTGGAAAGTCCACAAGTGGCTGCCCGTCGCGCTGGCGATGCCGCGGATGCTCAAAGAGCTGCAGGCGGACCCGGAGCTGGGACTGCTGCATTACGAGCAGTGGTTTGGGCGCACAATCATCCTGGTACAGTACTGGAAGTCTTTCGAACACCTGGAGCAGTTCGCGGGGCTCAAAGACGGGGAGCACCCGCCCGCATGGGCGCAGTTCAACAAGCGCGTGGGTTCAAGCGGCGACGTGGGCATCTGGCACGAGACCTATGTCGTTCGGCCGGGACAGTATGAAAACATTTATCACAATATGCCGCAGTTCGGGCTGGCGAAGGCGTTCGGTTTTGTCGAAGCGGAGGGCCGCCATACGACGGCCAGGGGGCGCCTGGAGGGCGAGAAGTAGTTAGATCGAGATCTCTTTGATGTCCGCGATGCCCAGCAGCGTCTTGTAGACGGAGGCGACGAGGGCTTTGCGGTTGTAGCGGACGGCTTCGTCCTCGGCATTGACCATAACGTTGTCAAAGAAAGCGTCGAGCTGCGGTTTCAGGCCGAAGAGCGCGTCAAGCTCCGCTTCGTAACTGTCGTACTCGGCGTCGACGACGGCTTTGAAGGCTTTGTAGAGCGCACCCTCTTCCACCGCCTCGAAACGGCTGAGGTCGATATTGAGCGGTCCGTTGACATCGAAGTCCTTGGTGATGTTCGCGACGCGCTTGAAGGTCGAGAACATCGTGGAGAAGCTGTCGGACTCCACGAAGCTAGCGACGGCCTTGATCTTCGCGTCGAGGGAGAGGATCTCCCGTTCGCCGGAGGCGAGAACCGCCGCGACGATGGAGGGGTTGACCTTGTAGTACTGGTTGACCCGCTCGATAAAGAAGGATTCGAGCTTTTCGAAGTCGATCCCCTCGTATTTGGCGCCGAGTTCGCGCAGGGTCGCTGCGATGTCGAAAGGCAGGTCGTGTGCCAGGGCGATGCGGACGATCCCGTTGACGGCGCGGCGCAGACCGAAGGGGTCGCGGGAGCCGGTCGGAATCTGGTCGACGCTGAAGAGTCCCAGAAGCGTGTCGAGCTTGATCGCGAGGGCCACGAGGGCGCTGAAGCGTGTCGAAGGTACCGGGGAGTCCTCGCCTTCGGGGAGGTACTGCTCTTTGATGGCGAGGGCGACTTCGTCCGCTTCGCCCAGGGCCTGCGCGTAGTAGTAGCCCATCAGACCCTGCAGCTCGGTAAACTCGTAGACCATTTCGCTCATCAGGTCGGCCTTGGCCAGTTCGACGGCGCGCTGCAGCAGCTCCTGGTTCATCTCGTAGGAGAGGCTGTTCTCCGCCGTCACGAGGTCGCCGTAGCGCTCAAAGAGGGCGTCGGCGATGTCATGCTCGCGGTTGATCTTGTCGCGCAGCGTTCCCAGACCGTCCATAAAGACGACCTTCTCGAGCCCCTCGGTGCTGAGCCCCTTGTTGAGGTCGTTGTCGTAAAAGAAGAGCGCATCGGCCAGGCGCGGGCGCAGGACCCGCTCGTTGCCTTCGACGACTTTGCTGAAGTCTTCTGTCAGGGCGTTGGAGACGACGACGAACTGGTTGACGAGCTTACCGTCCTTGAAAACGGGGAAGTAGCGCTGGTGCTCCTTCATGGAGGTGATGATGACCTCCGGCGGCAGGCGCAGGAAGGTATCGTCGAAGCTGCCCAGCAGCGGCGTCGGGTGCTCCGTGATGGCGATAACCTCGTCGAGCAGGTCGGCATCTACCTCGATGGCAATGCCGTGCTCTTTTTCAAGGGCTTCAAAAGCGTCGAGAATCGTCTTGCGGCGGTCGTCGGCGAAGAGCGTGACCGCGCCCGATTCGAGCAGCTCGAAATACTGCTTCTCGTCCGCGACCATCTGCGGCTCGAAGCTGTGCATGCGGTGCACGTAGGTGACCGGGGCGCTCTTGACGTTGAAAAGCGTCATGTCGACGTTCTCGCCCTCCATCATGACGTTGACCCAGCGGATCGGGCGGATGAAGCTCTCTTCGAGCGCGCCCCAGCGCATGGACTTGCCGAAGCTCAGGCTACGCAGCCACTGGGAGATCATCCCCTCGAGCAGGTCCTTGGAGGGTTGGCCTTTGATCTCTTTTTTATAGTAGAGGACCTCTTTGCCGCCCTTCTCCGCGCGGCCGACCTCGTCCAGCGACACGCCGCATTTGCGCGCGAACCCCTCGGCCGCCTTTGTCGGTTCACCGTCTTTATAGGCAATGGCAATAGGCGCTCCGAAAAGCTCCTCGGTCGTGTCGTCCTGGGCGGACTTGAACTCGCGGTGCCACAGTACGAGGCGGCGCGGCGTGTAGTAGAACTCGAACTCGCACATCAGCGCATTCTCCTCGAGCACCTTCGCCCACTTCTTCTCGATGTTTGCAAGCTCGCTCAGCAGCGGTACCGCCGGCAGCTCCTCTACCCCGATTTCGATCAATAGTGTCTTCAGCATATCTATCCCGTCGAATAAAAAGTATCGCGATTTTAGCGCGTGGCAGGTTAAAAGCGGATGATAGATGCCCCGCCCGGGGGCCATTGCCCGTTAAAACGGCACGCTCCCACCGTTTTTTTACGCAGGTACCCTATAATAGGGACACATTTCGCCATTGAAAAGGCCTAAACCTATGCTCGATTTTCTCTCCGCCTTCCGAAGCACCGTTATCGGGACCGTCGACGCCGACGGTTTCCCCTTCTCCTCCTACGCCCCCTTTATCCGGGACGATCACCGCTGCTACGTCTTTATCAGCGACATCGCCCGCCATGCGGCCAACCTCCGCCGGGAGGGACGCGCTTCGCTCTTTTTTATCGAGGACGAATGTAATGCCGCGAACCTCTTTGCCCGCAAGCGGGTCTCGCTGCAGTGCGAAACGCGCATCATCCCCCGCGCCACCGAGCGCTTCGACGCCGTCATGTCCCGTTTCAAGGAGACTTTCAACCCCGAGCTGATCTCAGGCCTGATGCAGATGCAGGACTTCAACCTTTACGAATTCATCCCTGTCGCCGGGGAAGCCGTTTTCGGTTTCGGCGAGGCATATACCCTCGGCGGGGAGCATATGGAGACCCTCCTCCCCCGCCGCGGCGGCGGGCACAAAAAGGGGTGAATCACGCTATGCTGTCGGTAAACGCAAAGGGGTGATATGAATTTCGACTGGCTGCACCTGCTGCTCTTTCACACCTTTGTCATCCTCGGCGAACTGATGGTCATCGCCTCGCTGCTGCATATGGTCTACCAGCGGCGCACCCCGGCAAGCATGATGGCCTGGATGCTCGCCATCGTGCTGCTGCCCTATGCAGCCGTTCCCCTCTACTTCGTCCTGGGGTCGCGCAAACGCCGATCGCGCTACCTCAAGACGGCCTTCGACATGCGCGAGACCGAGGCCGCCGTTACCCAGGCCAACCCCATCGACGGCATCCTGCGCAGTAACGGCATCCCCGGGGCGACTTCCGGTAACCGTTTGACCATGCTCTTCGAGGGGACGGAGGCCTACAGCGCCCTCCTGGAGCAGATCCGTGCGGCGCGGGAGAGCATCTGGCTGAGCACCTACGTTCTCAAGCATGACGCGGTGACGGCGACGCTTTTCGAAGCGCTCATCGCCAAACGGCGCGAGGGCATCGAGGTGAAGCTCCTCATCGACGCCCTGGGCTCCTGGCCGCTCTACTTTTGGCAGTTTCCCCTTCGTGCCCTGCGCAGCGCCGGGGTGGAGGTCTGCTTCTTCATGCCGATCCTGCGGATGCCGTTTCGCAACTACATCAACCTCCGCAACCACCGCAAGATCTATCTTTTCGACCGCACCACGGTGCTGACCGGCGGCATGAACCTCTCCGCCGAATACATAGGCCCCGATGTCGAACCGAAACGGTGGGAGGACCTGCTCTTTCGCATCGAAGGGCCGGCGGCCTACCACTACGCGGAGATCTTCGCCGCCGACTGGGCCTACGCCTCGGAAGCGGCGCCCCCCGCGCCGGGCACCCCCGTCCATACCGACGGCGATGCCTACGTGCAGGTCGTTCCCTCCGGCCCCGATGTGGCGGGCGACGCCCTCTTCGAGGCGCTTCTGAGCGCCGTCTACGCCGCCCGCGAACGCATCTGGATCGTCACGCCTTATTTCGTCCCCGACGCTTCGCTGATGCAGGCGCTCACCATCGCCAACACCAAGGGCGTCGACGTCAAGCTCATCACCCCGCGGGACTCCAATCACCTTCTCGCCGATCTCGCCCGCAGCAGCTACATGCGCGAGCTCGAAGAGGCCGGCATCCACGTCGCCCTTTACGAGGGGCCGATGCTCCATGCGAAGGCGATCCTTTTCGACAATCTCGGCGCCATGCTGGGATCGGTCAATATCGACAACCGCAGCCTGCTGCTCAACTACGAAGTCGTCAGTTTCGCCTACTCCGAACGCATCATCGGCGAGACCGAATCGTGGATGCAAAAACTGCTGGAAAATTCCACCACCAGCATCCGCCCCGCCGGGCGGTTCCGGCGGCTCGGGGAGAACCTGATGCGCCTGATCGCACCGCAGCTGTAGCCCCGCTTTTCCGGGCCCTTATGTATTTATTAAATCAGATATAATTTCTCTTATTTATGTTTTATTAAATCTTTGCAGGTGTACAATGCTCGCGTAAATCAAAAACAGAAGGAAATGCCATGCCAACTATCAACCGCTATGTCGACATCGACACTGTCGAGCGCGAAGCAAAAAAAGACTACATCGACCGCCACTCTCCGTTCATCCACTGTGACGCAACGGCGAAAAAAGGTGAAAAATTCCCGGTAACGGTCAAAATGGGTAACGAGTACACTCACCCGGACGATCCGGACCACTTCATCGAGAGCATCCGCCTCTTCAACGGCGAAACACTCCTCGGTGAAGCTTCTTTCACTTCCGGCATGCTCGGCGGACAGGATATGAAAGGTCACGCAGAAGTGACTTTCAACATCATCCCGAGCAAAAAGATGAAGCTGGTTGCGCAGGCGTACTGTACAAAACACGGCCTCTGGGAAAACGAGCCGGTCGAAGTCACAGTCGAAGACTGATTTCCCTCTCCCGCCGCGCCTCTGCGGCGGTTTTCTTATAATCCCCTTTTAACACCGCATTCACTATACTCTGATTCATGAAATCGTACCAGAACGCTGCGCTACTGCAGAACCTTTACCGGCTCAAAGCCCTGGGTTTCGACTACTGCGACCCGGTCATCGTCAACCCGCGCAACGTTGAAGGGGAGCTCCCCGACGATCTTGCCTCCCTGCAGCGCATCGTCGCGAACTGCCACCTCTGCGACCTGGCCAAGATCCGCCGCCAGAGCATGGTCGGTACGGGCAGCGGCGGCGCGGACCTCATGATCATCGACGCCTACGTCTCCATGGCCCAGGACGAGAGCGGAGACTACTTCGCCGGCCGCTCCGGGGCCTCGCTGGAGAGCATGATCACCAACGTCCTCGGACGCCCTACGGCGTCGGTCTACCTGACCCATGCCGTCAAGTGCAAAGGGGCCGGGACCCAGAAGCCGACGCCATCGGAGTGCAGCAGCTGCAAGCCCTACTGGCGCAAAGAGATCGAACTGCTCCGCCCGAAGGTCATCGTCACCCTCGGGCCCGACGCCTACCGCATCGTCACCGACGACAGCACCCCTTTCGAACAGGTGCGCGGGCACAAGATCGACTATGACAAAGGCACGCTTCTCGTGCCGCTGTACCACCCGCAGTACCTGCTGCGCAACCCGTCGCTCAAAAAGGTGACGTTCTTTGACCTTCAAAATATCAAGGCTGCCCTGTGAAAACCCTTCTGCTTACCCTGTTACTGCTCCCCGTGCTGCTCTTTGCCCGCAGCGGCATCGTCTCCGGCGTTCCCCTGCCCAAGACCTACGTGCTCAACCTCGACCCCTACGAATGCGACACCGACTGCCTCGAGGATCTCGTCGATCACGAGCAGTTCTTCTCCCTGCTCGCGCAGATGCCCGAACCGATCGAGGATGAGGAGCTGAACGAACAGCGCCTCATCTACGTCGCGCTGTTCAATATCGACGGGGCCGTCATCGGCACCGGGGTACGTTTCGCACTGCTCCTGCCCGAACGCGTCATCGGGCGCTACGCCGCATCCACGACGAACAGCGTCCTGGCCTACCTGCTGGGCAAAAACCGCGACTTCGAGCTCAAAACCTTCAATATCGGGACCGAAAGCCCCGATGACATCCGTGCCGGTCTCAGCGCCGTCAGCCAGGAGCACTTCCACTACGTCATCGCCCCCTTCACCAAAAAGGGCGCCGAAACCCTCGTACAGCTCCGCCCGCGCTGCAACGTCTACCTTCCCACCGTCAACATTGCCGACGTCAACGCCACCGAGCTCGAGGAGGACGACGGACACTTCTACTTCGGCGGGATCGACTACCGGGCGCAGATCGGAAAGCTTGTGGAGAACGCCACGCCGCCGCTGGTGATCTTCTACGACCAATCCGCCCTGGGCGAAGAGCTGAAAAACGCGGCGGAGTCCGCCTACATGGAGCGCTTCTCGGACGACGACCCCCTCAGTTACGAGGCGGCGGGCCGTGCCGTTTACGCCTACCCCATCGACAAGCGGACCACGAACCTGAAACACATTCTCGACCAGAATGAACGGCTCCAGCACGGTACCTTCCTGCTCAACACCCCGCTCATCAAAAGCGCGATGATCATGTCGCAACTGACCCTCTACGATGCCAACGCCACCCAGGTACTTGCAACGCAGATCGGCTACAACTCCATGCTCTTCGACATCACCCAGCCCCAGGACCGCGAGCACATGCTCGTCGCCAACTCCATCGGCAAGCAGAACGGGGTCCTCGTCGAAAGCAACAAGCTGCTGCAGAACGACATTGAATACGACTGGATCAACTACGCCACGACGCTGGGCGTCGACTACTTCTACTCCCTCGCTGCCGGAACGCCGCGCGAATATACGATTCCCATCGAAGATCATCAGGTGGCCTACCCCGTCACGCTCTACCGCGCCGGGATATCAAAGTTTGCGTTGCTGGATGAAGAGGAGGAAGACGAGGGATCACTCTTCGAGTAGGGCTTTGAGCTTCTCCCGCTTGGCGGCATCGAGCCGCCCGACCCGCCCGTCGGTCATGAGGTAGACCAGCCGGACATCGAGGGTAAAGAGCAGTTCGTTTCCGCGCCGTACGCTCTGATGCATCTGCAACCCCGTACCCCTTACAGACACGACCTCCGCGGAGACCTCCAACAGATCCCCTAGCACCGCCGAACCAAGGTAATCCGCTTCGATGTGCCGCACGACGAAATGGCCCCCTTCAAAGAGGGGCGACTCCCCCTTCGAGAAGAAGAGCTCGCTGCGGGCGCGCTCGCAGAACTTCAGGTAGTTCGCGTAGTAGACGACCCCGCCCACGTCCGTATCTTCATAATAGACGCGTAACGTCATCGTGTTACTTGTACATCAGTTCGTAGTACTCGTGGGCCATGCGGCCCGAATCGAACTTCGGAATAACATCGGACATCGCCCGCTTCATCATGTGCGTCCACTGATCGGGATGCTCATAATAGAGGGGAATGATATGCTCTTCAAGCATATCCATGAGGTTTTTGTTGTCCTCACGGTCCTGTACCTCCGTCGGGGTGCTGTGATCGATCGGCGGGATGGTAAAGGCGTTCATACCGTTGATGGCGAACTCGGGGTGCCACCCGTCATCGGTGGAGAGGTGCAGCGTGCCGTTCATGCTCGCACTCATCCCGCTCGTCCCGCTCGCTTCCCGGGAGACCCGCGGCGTATTGAGCCAGATGTCGCTCCCTTTTTTAAGCACCGCGGAGAGTTCCAGTTCGTATCCCGTCAGTACGGCCATGCGCTTGAACTGGTGGCTGATATGGATCAGCTCGTTGAAGAGGTTGACCGCGCTGGTATCGAAGGGATAAGGCTTCCCGGCCCAGATCACCTGGATGGGCTGTTCCGTCCGCTCGATGAGCGCCTTAAAACGTTCGAAATCGAGCTTGAGCAGTCCGGGACGCTTGTACTCGGCGAAACGGCGCCCCCAGACGATGGTGAGCACGTCCGGGTCGAACATTTTTCCGGTCTGGTCGGCAACGATATTGAAAAGCTGCCGCTTAAGGTGCTTTTTGCGGGCAAGCAGTTCGTAATCCTCGTGGCTGTCCAGAGCGGACTGCATCCCCTTGTCCGTCCAGAAACGGCGGTTCTGGGCATTCGTGATGGAGATGATCTCCGAGCGCCCTTTGCAGTTCGCCCACATGCGGTTTGCCACCTCTTCATGGAACTTGGAGACGGCGTTGGTCATCTTTGACGCCCGCAGGGCGCCGACGGTGAGGTTGAAGTTTTCGCCGTACTCGCCCGTGATGTTGCGCACTTCGTCCATCTCCAGGCCGTTAAAGAAGCCGAATCGATGCAGCAGGTGGATGTTGTGTTCCTCATTGCCGGCAGCTTCGGGGGTATGCGTCGTGAAGGCGACGTGCTGCTTCAGCTCTTCAAGCGAACCGTAGCGTTTGTAGAGTTCGTAAGCCAGTGGCAGCGAGTGTCCCTCATTGAGGTGGTAGACATCCACATGGTGCTTGAGCGACTCCAGCACCTTGACGCCTCCGATGCCCAGGACGATCTCCTGGGAGATACGCGTCTCCTCGTTGGCATCGTAAAGCTTGTGGGTGATGGTGCGCGCGAGGAAGTCGTTTTCGGGGATGTCCGTCGAGAGCAGGATCACCGGGGCCGAGGAGAAGATGTCCGGCGGCAGGTAGTAGGCCTTGATATAGACCTCCTCCCCGTGGATCTTCACCGTCGCGCAGATGCCGAGGTCTTTGAGGAAATAGTAGTGTTTGCGGATAAAGTTGATCTTGAGGCTGCGGTCCTCGTGCCGTCCCTGGTCGTAATAGCCGTAGCTCCACATAATACCCACACCGACCATGTTCTGCCGCAGGTCGTAGGCACTGCGCATGTGCGAACCTGCCAGGAACCCGAGGCCGCCCGAATAGACCTTCAGGGCCTGGTGAATGGCGAACTCCATGGAGAAGTAGGCGACGGGTTTGGCGTACTTGGGATCAAAATCGTAATCATGCAGGATCATTGCGATCAGCCTTTGTCTGTAAATGTTTCGTAAAGGATCACCTTGCCGAGCTCGACGCCCGGCTGGTCATAGGTATTGACCAGCAGCATCGCGCCGACGAGGGACGTCAGCAGTTCGTAGTAGATGATCATGGTACCGACGCTCGCGGCATCGATCTGTTCAATGACGATGCCGTCCGTCGGCACGCCGCTGCGCACGAGGCTTTCGCGGGTGGCGGCGCACTGGGCGTTGATGAGGGTATTGAAGCTCTTGCCGTTGATGAAATCGGTCTTTTCGATGTGCTTGAGCGAGATCTCGGGGATGACGAGCGGTGCGCCGAAATCCTCGATGCTGATAAAGGTGACCGTCTTGTCCTTCGGTCCTTCGATCAGCAGCTGCAAAAAGGAGTGCTGGTCCACTGAACCGATGAGCCCCACCGGCGTCATGCCGACGTGCGATCCCATTGCATCCACCTTGCCCAGCGATTCGCCCCAGAGCTGGACGTACCACTTGGTAAAGTTCTCCAGGTCGTTGGCGTAGGAGAAGAGGACGTTGACGGTATGTTGTCTGTCATGTTCGTAGATGAAACACGCCTTCTCCAGCAGGTGCTGCTCTTTGCCCTCGAAGAAGGAGCCAAGGAAGCTTCCCGCTCCCGCCAGCAGCGCCGCCGTGTCGTAACCCGCCAGCGTCAGCGGAATGATGCCCACGGCGCTGAGCACGGAGAAGCGGCCGCCGACGTTATCGGGGATGTTGAACTGCCCAAGGCCGTAGGCGTCGCCGAACTGCGACAGGCTTGACCCTTCGTCCGTGATGACGAAAACCCGCTCCCGATCCGCGCCGTCGAGCTCCAGACCGAAATGCGCGATCAGCGTCTTGAAAATGGAGGTCGTTTCGATCGTACCGCCGGACTTGGAGATGACGACGAAGAGCGTCTTCTCCTTCGTCAGCTTCGCCATCGTGCGAGTGATGTCGATGGGGTCGGAGTTCTCAAAAAAGTGCAGTACGCGGGTTTTGTCGCCCCGGGAATCCAGCAGCGAATCCACCGCCTTGATCCCCAGCGAAGAGCCGCCGATGCCGATGACGGCGATGTCCGTGATCGCGCCCGATGCCAGCAGGCTGTTCTGCGTCTCCAGCGCTTTGGCCGCTTCCACCAGTGTCTGGGAGCCCTCCGGAAGGTCGTAGTAGCCGATCCGCCCCTTGTGCTCTTCGGTGACGACGGCAAACGCCTCCTCCATCACCCGGTGCTGTGCCTCTGAACCCTCAAACGTAAAATCGCGATCAAAACGTAACATTATTCATTCCCCTCATTCTTATTCATATTAGTATAGCCCCATTCTGGCCGAAAAATCACCACCTGACTGCGCGACTATTGTGCAATCAGCTTTTTAAAGTAGACGACGCCCATCGGGGGCAGCGTTATCGCGAGCGAGAAGGGACGGCCGTACAGCGGCGTCTCTTCGGCATAGAGCACACCCTCACTTCCGATCTCCCACCCCTCGTAGGCCTTGGCCTGGGAATTGAAGATCTCCACGTATTCTCCTCCCTCGGGCAGCGCCAGCCGGTACCCCTCGCGCGTCTCGTCGGCAAAGTTGCAGACGACGTAGACGGTCTCGTCGGGGTTCTCGCTCTTGCGCATAAAGCTGATGCAGTTGTGGCTGTAGTCGGCGTCGTCGATCCACTCGAACCCCTTGCGCTCCACGTCGTGCAGGTAGAGCGCCGGTTCGCTGCGGTAGAGACGGTTGAGCTCCGCCATCATCTTCTGCAGCCCCTGGTGCAGCGGGAACTCCAGCAGGTGCCACTCGAGGCTGTGCCTGTAGGCCCACTCGGCATACTGGGCGAACTCCCCGCCCATGAAGAGCAGTTTCTTGCCCGGGTGGGCCATCATATAGCCGTAAAGCGCGCGCAGGTTGGCGAACTTCTGGTTCGTATCGCCGGGCATCTTGTTGATGAGGGAGCCTTTCATGTGGACCACTTCGTCGTGGCTCAGCGGCAGCATGAAGTTCTCGTCAAAGGCGTACCACATGCTGAAGGTGAGCTGGTCGTGGTGGTGCTGGCGGTAGACCGGGTCGCGGTGCATGTAGGCAAGCGTATCATGCATCCATCCCATGTTCCATTTGAACCCGAACCCGAGCCCGCCGACCTCGATCGGGCGCGTCACCATCGGCCAGGCCGTCGACTCCTCGGCGATCATCATGATATCCGGGTGCGCGCCGTAGGCCGCCGTGTTGAGCTGGCGCAGGAAGGCGACCGCTTCGAGGTTCTCGTTGCCGCCGTGCTCGTTCGGGACCCATTCGCCCTCTTCGCGGGCGTAGTTGAGGTAGAGCATCGAGGCGACGGCGTCGACGCGGATCCCGTCGATGTGGTACTTCTCCAGCCAGAAGAGCGCCGAACTGATCAGGAAGGCGCGTACTTCGTTGCGGCCGTAGTTGAAGATGATGCTGCCCCACTCCGGGTGATACCCCTGCCGCGGATCGGCGTGCTCGTACAAAGCGGTGCCGTCGAAGTTGATCAGCCCGTGCATGTCGACGGCGAAGTGCGACGGCACCCAGTCCATGATGACGCCGATGCCGTTTTGGTGCAGGGCGTCGATCAGGTGCATCAGATCCGCCGGCTCCCCGTAGCGCGCCGTCGCGCTGTAGTAGCCCGTCACCTGGTAGCCCCACGAGCCGTAATAGGGGTACTCGGTCAGCGGCATGAACTCGACGTGGGTGTAGTTCATCTCCTTGAGGTAGGCCACCAGCTCGTCGGCCAGCTCGCGGTAGGTCAGGTAGCGGTCGCTCTCCTCGACCTTCCGGCGCCAGGAGCCCAGGTGCATCTCGTAGACGCTGACGGGAGCGTCGTGGCGGTTGTGCAGCGCGCGCGTTTGCATCCATCCCCCGTCGTTCCAGCCGTAGCCGTCCAACTCCCAGATGCGCGACGCGGAGTTGGAGGGCACCTCCGCGTAAAAGGCGAAGGGGTCCGCCTTGTCGTGTACGATGTTATGGAACTTCGAGACGATATGGTACTTGTAGGTCAGGCCCGCTTCGACCCCCTCGATGAATCCTTCCCAGATCCCCGAGCCGTCTTCGCGCAGCCGGAGCGGGTGGCGCTGGGTGTCGTAATCGTTGAAGTCCCCCCGGACGCTGACGCGCTCCGCGTTGGGCGCCCAGACGGCGAAATAGACGCCGCGCGCGCCGTCGCGCTCCATAAAGTGCGCCCCCATCTTCTCATAAAGCTTGGTATGGGTCCCCTCTTTGAAGAGGTAGATGTCCATGTCACTGAACCGGGAGATATCGTAGTGGATCGTCATGTTGGCTCCGTTTATTGGTGGCGGCTGCTGCGCCGCCCGCCGATAATGCGGCAGTAGAGGTCGCCGTAGGCTTCGGCGGCGACTTCCCAGTCGAAACGCTGCTGCATCGCATTGAGACGCATCTGGTCGATGGCGTCCGGGTCCCCGTACCAGATCTCCGCCGCCCATTTGACGGTATTGCTCAGCGCATCGGGCGTCGCGAAGTCGAACTTGAACCCGGTACCGCTTTGATGGTCGTTTCCGTAATTCCGGATCGTATCGTCCAGTCCGCCCGTCGCACGAACGATAGGCAGGGTGCCGTAGCGGAGGCTGTAGATCTGGTTCAGCCCGCAGGGTTCGAACAGGGAGGGCATCAGGAAGAGGTCGCTGCCCGCCTCGATGCGGTGGGCCAGGTCGTTGCGGTAGCCGATGTAGCAGCCGAATTTGTCCGGGTACTTGGCGGCCACGTCACTGAAAAAGTATTCCGCCCACGTCTCGCCCGTGCCCAGCATCACGATCTGGATGTCCAGCTCCATCAGGTTCCAGATGGCCCCGGCCAGCAGGCCGATGCCCTTCTGCTCCGCGAGCCGTCCGACCAGGCCGATCAGCGGCACGTCCTCGCGTTCGGGGAGGTTGAATTCGCGCTGCAGCTCCTGTTTGCAGAGCGCTTTTCCGGCAAGGTCGTCAACGTCGTAGGTCTTCGGGATCAGCGTGTCGACCGCCGGGCTCCACTCGTCGTAATCGACGCCGTTGAGGATGCCGTAGAGCTTATGGGCGTTGGTGTCGATGAGCCCCTCCAGCCCCCAGCCGAACTCCGCTGTGCGGATCTCGTTGGCGTACTTGCGGCTGACGGCGTTGACGGCATCGGCGTGCACGATGCCCGCTTTGAGCAGGTTCACCCCGCCGAACTCTTCGAGTTCGTCGGCGTTGTAGTGTTCCCAGCCGACGCCGAGCACATCCATCGCCCCCTTGTAGAACTTGCCCTGGTGCTGGAGGTTGTGGATCGTCAGCAGTGTCCCGGTGTTCTCGAAGTCGGGATCGAAGGCGTAGGTCGTGTTGAGCAGCAGCGGGATCGCCGCCGTGTGCCAGTCGTTCGCGTGGATGACGTCGGGTTTGAAGCGCAGCATTTTGGCCAGCTGGAACACCGCCTTGGAGAAGAAAATGAAGCGGTTGTCGTTATCGCCGTAGGCCTGGCCGCCCTCGTCATAGAGCCCCTTGCGGCCGAAAAAGCCCTCATGATCGATAAAGTAGACGGGGACGTCGCTGCCGGGCAGCACCCCTTCGTACACGGCCGCCCACGCTTCGCCCATGCTTCCCATCGGCACGCCGAGGGAACCGTTGAGCTTTTTCAGCCCATACTTCTCGATATCAACGATGTAGTAGCGCGGCATGACAACGCGTACATCGTGTCCCAACGCGCGCAGCGCCTTCGGAAGCGCGCCCGCAACATCGGCGAGACCGCCGCTTTTGGCAAAAGGAACGGCTTCGGAGGCCGCCAGAAGAATATTGAAGGATGTCATACATTGCCTCTTGTTGGAATACGAAATGCCCCGAACACGATAAAGGAGCTCATTTTAACGCGCTCCCGCTGATTTTCCGGTACAGCGCGGTGTAGGATGCTGCGCTCCGGCGCCAGGAGACGTCCGCTTTCATATTGTGCGCCGCGACCCGGCCCCACCCTTTCGCGTCATTGAAGAGCCGGAGGGCCGCCGCAAAGGCGTCCAGGAGCGCCTCGGGGGTTGCGGCGTCAAAAGCGATCCCGCAGGGGCTCTGCGCTTCGGGGACGTAGGCAACCGGTGCCACCGTATCGGCAAGCCCGCCGACACGGTGCACGACCGGCACGGCGCCGTAGTGGGCCGCGATAAGCTGGTTCAGCCCGCAGGGTTCGAACAGGGAGGGCATCAGCAGGAAATCCGCCGCGGCGTACATGCGGTGGGCCAGCGCCTCGTCGTAGCCGAAGAAGAGGTGAATGTTCGGGTGTGCCTCCGCCGCCTTTTCGAAACGCGGGGCATACTGCGGCTCTCCCTCTCCCAGAACGGCGATATTGCACGGCAGCGACGCCATCTGCGGCAGTGCCTCGAGGAGCAGGTCTATCCCCTTCTGCCAGGTAAAACGGCCGATAAAGATAAAGAGCGGGAGTTCGGCTTCGCTGAGGCCCACTTCCGCCAGGTAGTGCTTCTTGTTTGCCTGCTTGCCCCGCGGTGTTTTATAGGGCCGAAAAAGGCTGCTGTCCGACTGCGGGGCGAAATGCTCCGCGTCGATCCCGTTCGCAATGCCGGTCACTTTGGCTCGGTGGTGCTGCAGATACCCCTCCAGACCGCAGCCGAATTGGTGGGTGAGAATCTCCTCGGCATAGGTGGGGCTGACCGTCGTGACGGCATCGGCGTACCCTATTCCCGCCTTCATCAGGTTGATCCGGTCGTAGAATTCGATTCCCTCGAGGGTGAAGTGGCGCTTATCCACCCCCAGAGCCGGGAGCGTACTTTTCGGGAACTCCCCCTGATACGCGAGGTTGTGGATCGTATAGACGGTGGCAGCCTTCAGGGTGTCGTCCTCTGCGATGATCAGTGCCGCCAGGGCCGTCTGCCAGTCGTTGAGATGGACGATGTCGCTCTGCAGACGCCGGGCAAGTTCCGTGATCGCATAGCTGAAAAGGCCGAAACGCTGCGCATTGTCGTCGTACCCCTCGCCCGGCGGGCCGTAGAGGTAATCGCGGTCGCAGAGCTGCGGTTCATAGACGAAAAAATAGGCGCGCCCTTCGAAGCGGCTCTCATAGACGGAAACGGTACGGCGCTCCTTGCCCAGCATGACGTCAAAGTAGTCCGTCGGCCCTTCGATGCCGAAGCGCTGCCGGTCCACCGTATCGTAGAGCGGCATCACCACGGTCACGTCGAAGGCGTCTGAGAGAGCCTTCGGGAGGCTGTAGCCGACGTCCGCCAGACCGCCGGTCTTTGCGAACGGGTACACCTCGCTCGCGGCGAAGAGTACACTCTGCTTACGCATCAGGTTCACCCCTCAGCAGTCTTGCCGCCGTTTCGGGGGCGACGGGGTTGATCATGACCTGCGTCGAGAGCTCGAACCCGCCGTGCCGGTAGAGCCGCGGCTGGATCCGGAGGGTAAAGCGGAACATATCGTCCGTCGTCGCATAGGGCGCCATGCCCTCGGGGACATGGAACGGGGGCGTGGCGATCTCGACGTTGAAGGCCAGGCATCCCAGCTGCCGTTCCAGCTTCGAGAGGACGTCCAGCAGCAGCGGTGCCAGGGGCTCGAAATCCTTCGGGCCGAGGGTGTCGATCTGGCCGCGCCGTTTTTCCGAGGCGATGATCACCTCGAACGGGTAGGCGCTTGCAAAGGGGCAGTATGCCGTGTAGCCCCCCTGCTCGGCGATGATGCGTTCTCCCGCCTGGCGCTCGTGGCTGATGATCGCCGCGACCAGCGGCGTGCCGTGCTCGCGGAAATAGTGGGCGCTGCGTTCATAATAGGCACGCTGCGCCTCCGGGAGGATCGGCAGGCCGATGAGCTGGGTGTGTGAATGGGGCTGGGTCGCCCCCGCATCACTCCCCTCGTTTTTGAAAAGGGAGATATAGCCGATACGGATGTCGCGGCGCAGGTCCGCCACCCGCGCCCCCAGGGTCAGGAGCCAGTCCACGACCTCCTGTTCGCTCCACTGCGTCATGGAGGTGCGGTGCTCCGGCGTGTCGATGATCACTTCGTGGGCCCCGAACCCTTCGTGGTATTCAAAAAGTCCGTAATGGTGCCGGTGGGGCGTCTCGATCTGTACGGCCTTGTAGAGGTTGGGAACGACACGGGTCTTCCACCCGGGCTCGTTAGCAAAACTCCCCTCGTCTCTCAGGGCGAAGATCTCCGGCGGCGTCAGGGATTCGTTCCCCTCGCAGAAGGGGCATTTGGCCACATGGTGGAACGCCTTGACGCGTTTGGGGATGCAGTCGGGACGGTGGAGCCGTTCGGGGGCGATGAGGACATGGACGTCGTGCAGCTTGTCGTACCGGATCTCAGACATTGCCGCCCCTTTGCATCAGATCGTGTGCCATGTGCTCTTTTTTCTTAGACAAACCAGTGCTCCGCGTAAGTTTCATTCATATCGATATGCAGCGATCCGTACCCCGGCAGCGTTTGGATGATCTCGTCGCCGTGGGTGATCTCGAAACGCAAGTGGAAAACATCGAGCCCGATGAACCCCTCGCGTGAGAGCGCCAGTTCCGGGCGCTCGTCGAAGGCGAAGGCGAGCCGCTTGTCCTGCAGGGCCTTCGCCATCGGTACCACTGCCCGCTGGCCGTTCTCTTCGATTGTCACGACCAGCATGCACCCCTTGGTGCGCAGCATCTCGGTGTCCCCTTCGAAGGCGAGATAGACTTGCTCCTCGTCGTGTCCGTAGTGGATCTTCTCGATGGGGCCGCGGACCCGGTCCATTGTCGAGTACCCCTTGCTTTCGTCGACCATGCCGCTGCCCAGCCACTCGAAAAAGCTCGACTCTTTCCCGTCGATGATCGGCGAGACCGCGCTCTGCGGGTAGGTCAGGAAGGCATCGCGCCCCTTCTGGGTGATGATCGGCTCGAAAAGATCGGCCGGGGGCTGCATCCCCAGCAGACGGTAGATGGCGATGAGGTGGTCGCGGAAAAGCGCGTCAAACTCCTCGGCGAAGTCCGTCGCGTGGTCGTCGCCGTACCACCAGAACCAGTCACTGCATTCGGCGGCCAGGAAATGGAACCGGATCTTTTCCGCCGTCTCCGGGTCAACCCCGCCCCCGTGATGGTCGGCATCGCGGCGGGTCTGGTAGATCAGTTCCCAGGCGCGGTTCTTTTCGGCGTGGCCGCTCCAGGTGTCGAAGTTGCCGTAGATCCAGCTTCCCGGCGCCAGATGCGGCAGTGTCGGCTGATCGGGCTGGAGTGCAACCTCGTTCATCGTCACCGTCTGCAGGCCGTCGCTGCTCTTCAGTCGGGCATAGAGCGCGGTGAAGAAGTCGTAGGCGTTGTTTTCAAAGAACTCCCAGGCGTTCTCGCCGTCCAGGATGACGAAGACGGTGCGCTCCGCTTTTCCCGCAGCGATGCCGCCGACGGAACGGATAAAGTGCTCCGCCGCTTCGTCCGCCGGTTTGAAACGGTAGGTAAAGCCGATGAGGTCGCTGAGCCCGTGGTCGCGGAAGCCGATGGTGACGCCGTCGAAACGGTAGGGGCTGTAGAGGTTCCCGCGCTCGTTGTTTTTGAGCGAACGGAACAGGATCTCTTCGTCCGTCGCGATCCATTTGAGACCGTGCTCCCGGTAGATGCCGACGCTGCGCTCGTCCACCGCGCCCTCTGCCGGCCAGAACCCGACCGGTTCCGTACCGAACGTCTTTTGATACAGGGCGATCGCGCGCCGCACCTGCTCCACCGCGTCCCCCTCGAGCGAGAGCGGGTTGGCCGGCAGCTGCGTGTGGGGATTGGCCTTTTTGGCGTTCCCGACATCGAGCAGCAGCGGCAGGATGGGATGGTTGTACGGCGTCGTCGAGACGGCGATCGTCCCCGCCTTCTGCAGCTGCGCATAAAAGGGGAGGATCGTTGCGACGAAGGAGGTCAGCTCCTCGAGCAGCGCATGCTTGTCCCGCTGGGAGTAGGCATCCTTCTGCGCCAAAAGCTTCTTGACCACGCTGCTGTGCTGGCGCAGGTAGTTGCCGCACCATGCCAGCATGAAGAGCAGCTGCAGCTCCAGCAGCTGGGCGTGGCTGTAATCGTCGCGGTGGAAGAGCGCCGCGTAGCGCGGCAGCGGACGGACCATCGTCTCGAACTGTGTCGATTTGCACATCTTGACCATCCAGGCACGCTCATGCTCCTCGAGCTGCTCCGTCGGTTTGATCCAGAGCGCCAAAAAGGCGTCATTGGCGAGCGGGTCGCTGTAAAGGTTCAGCTGTTCGATCAGCGGAGGGGTGACGTTGAACGTCGCCTTGAGCCCCGGGAACCGCGTCAGCAGCCACGGCATCTCGTAATAGTCTTTTATCGCGTGCAGGAAAACCCACGGCATCGTCATGACACCGCTGCTGTCCCGGTAGTCGGGCTGGTGCATGTGCCAGATGAATGCGAGGTTCAGCGATGCTCTGCGCATTAGACTGTGGCCCACTCCGCGATCTTGGCGGTATATTCCGAAAGGATCTCCTCGCCGCGTTCATCCGATTCCGCCTGGATATAGAGGTTGAGACTGTCGTTGTACTGGTCCGGGATCATCAGGATCCAGTCGTTGGCATCGAGCCATATCTTCACCCCGTCGAGGGTCGACGCGTCTTTGCCCTTGGCATCCTCGAGGAAGCGGCGCATCATCCTGCCCTTGTGGGACTGGCTGCACGGCGCCTGGGCCGCGCGGTAATAGAATTTCGGCAGCGATGCGATCAGGTCGGAGAGTTTGACGTCGAATTTGATCATCAGCTCCAGGATCTTCAACGTCGCGAACATACTGTCGCGGTGCGTCGCGAAGGCGGTAAAGGCGAAGTTCCCCTCCCCCGTCGCCACCAGGTCGTACTGGCGCATCTGCTCGGATTTGAAGTTCGCGTACTGCCCCCGTTCGATCTCCAACGCGTCGAAGTAGACGATGTCCGCCGCCCAGGTGGGCAGGAAGACTTTCATCTTCTCGCCCCGTTCGCGCGCCTCCATGTTCAGCAGCGTCAGTACAATATAGAGTGCCGTCTGCTTCTCGAGCACCTTCCCTTCGTCGCACACGATCTCCAGACGCTGGCCGTAGGGGTAGACCAGGAAGCCCGCATCGAGTTCCATAGAGGTGATCACGGCGCTCAGGTCGCTGACGGAGCGCTTGACGAGGGAGTTGATGTTCGCGAGGCGCTTCTCATCCGCATAGGCGTTGAAGATGATGTTATCCACCTCCATGTCCCGCAGGATGTCCGGATAGACCTCGTACCCCATCCCGTGCATCACGTCCACGGCGATCCGGTACCCGCCGCGCTTGAAGAGGTGGGTATCGAAGAGGCGTTCCATCTGCTTCTGATAAGCGGCATACTCTTTGGCGTGGTCTGACTCGAAGATCTGGCCGATCTGGGAGAAGTCCACCCGGCGGAAGGTCTCTTTGAAAAAGGCCTTCTCCACTTTCTTTGCCACCTCGTTGTTGATCCGCAGCGCTTCATGGTTGTAGAAGGTGATAACCGTACTGGTCGGATCGTCGATCTGCTGGCGGAAGTAGACGCCGGCGACGACCCCATTGTCCATAGAGAGACTGCAGCGCAGGACCGAGGAGGGAATGCCGTTGTAATCCTTGACGTTGACGCCGGACGAGAGCAGGCCCCCGACGAAGGCGCGCTTGAGCATCCGCGATCCCTTGTTATAGTCCCGGGCCATAACGACCGTCGAACCGATAGGCAGCTGGGCGCCGAACGCCTCGGCAAGCTTCGTCGCCATCTCACAGGAGAGTTCGACGTTGGATTTCCCGATAACGTAGCCGTTCTCGAAGATGGAGTTCTTGTAGCGGCTCCCGAGGATGACGCTGCGGCTGACGATGGCGGCGTCCTCGATCACCTTGTGCGGCCAGATCGTGACATCTTTTTCGACGGTAACCAGCTGGCCGATCTCGCACTCTTCGGCCAGGATCATCCCCGCCTTCGCCGTGACGTTCTTGCCGATCTTGTTGTCGTTACAGATGACACAGCCGTCAAAGAGGGCGCGTTTGTCGACCTTGACCCGTTCCCACAGCACGCTGTTGCGGATCTTGCTCTCTTTGCCGATCTCGCACTCGTCGCCGACGACGACGTTGTTGAGCTTTGTGCCTTTGCCGACCGTGACATTTTGGCCCAGGACAACCGTCCCGATGATCTCGACGCTGTCGTCGAGTTCATAAGGCGCTTCGCTGTAGAGCACACCGTCGGGATACTGCTGGCGGACCGGCGGCATTTTGACTTCCACCCGTCCGCCGAGGATATCCTCGTAGACATCGCGGTAGCTCTCCGGGTTACCGACGTCGCGCCAGTACCCTTCGGCGTTCCCGGCCATCAGGGGCACCCCTTCGCGCATCAGCAGCGGGAAAAGATCTTTGGCGAAGTCGAAGTTCTCGTTGCTTGGGATATAGGAGAGGATCTCCGGTTCGATGACGTAGATCCCCGTATTGATCGTGTCGCTGAAGACCTCGCCCCAGCTCGGTTTCTCGAGGAACTTCTCGATCCGCCCCTCTTCATTCGCGATCACCACCCCGAACTCCAGGGGGTTTTCGACGGACGTGAGCGTAATCGTCAGCTTGGAATCTTTCTGCGCGTGGTAATCGAAGATCTTCTTGAAATCGAAATCGGTCACCAGGTCGCCGCTGATGATGATGAAGTTGTCGTCGCCGATATGCTCTTCGGCCAGCTTGACCGCCCCCGCCGTCCCGTAATCGTCGTCGGGCAGCACGTAGGTGATATTGATGCCCAGGTGGCTGCCGTCTTTGAAATAGTCCCGAATGACATCGGGCTTGAAGTAGAGCAGTACGATAAACTCGGTGATCCCGAGCTCCTTCAGGGTCAACATCGTGTGTTCCATCATCGGACGGTTCACGATCGGCAGCATCGGCTTCGGACGCGAATGGGTTAACGGCTGGATCCTCGTTCCAAACCCACCTGCCATTACAACGGCTTTCATACACTCTCCTCACAATTAAATCGACCCCTCCGTTTAACGACCGGTAAGGCAGTTACGTCGTCCTTAGTGCATTATAATTCAAAGGGCATTCAAAGCTCCAGCAAAGCGTTGTCGCTGCCGAACGGAGAAGGGACGCAGGTACAGTCGCTCTCCGCCATCCAGACGCCATCGCCGCCTTTGTAACCGAATTCAAATGAGGTGCCGGCGGGCAAGACCTTTGTCAGATAAAACTCGCCGTTCTTCTTCTGCTTCATCGGCTCGTCCGACCAGCCGTTCCAGGCGCCGCACAATGCGACCGTTTCCATCTCCGTTTCAGGAGACACCGTAAACGTAACCCAGACCTTTTGTCCGTTTTGTTTTTTTCTGATCATTACCCACCTCTTATGTTTTGAAATGTGCGTAAAGGATTTTACTACAAAATAGTATGCAAAACAGATTACAAAGTGATTGCAATTTAATCAATCCTCCCTGCTGCAGGGTCAAAGCAGCCCTCAGATTCTAAGTATCTTTTCGCTACAATTAATATCATTACGTCAAAAAAGGTATGCCATGCAAATCGACGACGCCCTGTTAAGCCGTCTGGAAAAACTCTCAATGCTCAAAATCGATGAGGCCCATCGCGAGGAAGTGATCGGCCAGCTCAGCGAGATCGTCTCATTTGTCGACAATCTTAGCGCGCTTGACACAACAGACGTTCCCGACACCTTCGCCATGACCGCGAATGCGACGCAACTGCGCAAAGATGTTCCCAACTGTGACACCGCCGTCAACGACGACATCCTGGCGCACGCTCCGCACAGCGACGAGCACTTCTTTATCGTTCCGAAGATTATCGAATGATCACGGTCTACGGCATCAAAAACTGCGACAGCGTCAAAAAGGCCCTCGCCTTTTTCAAAAAGCACGCCATCGACTACACCTTCGTGGATTTCAAAACGGATCCCGTCGGCGAATCGGACGTCGGCCGCTGGCTGTCGCAGGGTGCCGAAATGCAGCAGCTTTTCAACACCCGGGGCACGACTTACCGCACCCTGAAACTCAAAGAGCTGAACCTGGATGATGCCGGGAAACGCACCTGGCTCACCAAAGAAAACCTGTTAATAAAACGCCCTGTTGTCGAAACCGGAAATCATGTTATAATCGGTTTCAATGAACCCCTCTACGAAGGAGAATTTCTCTCATGAGTCAGACCCTGGATATCCGTAAACTGTTAAAGAGCGTCGTTGCCTACAATGCATCGGACCTTCACCTCGTTTCCCGTTCCGAACCGCAGATCCGTATCGACGGGCGCCTTGTCGCACTGAACCTGCCCATCCTCGACGGCAAAACAATTGAGGACATGTCCTACTCCCTGCTGACCGAGAAACAGAAGAAAGAGTTCGAAGAGCATAACGAACTCGACTTCGCGATCCTGCTCCCCGAAGTCGGCCGTTTCCGTGCGAACTACTATAAGACGATGGGCGATATCGCCTGCGCCTTCCGTATCATTCCGATCGAGATCCCGAGCCTGGACGATCTCAACGCCAAGCCTATCTTCAAAAAAATCATTAAACGCGAAAAGGGGCTGATCCTCGTCACCGGCCCGACCGGTAGCGGTAAGTCCACCACCCTGGCCGCGATGCTCAACGAGATCAACGAAACGGAAAACCGCCACATTATCAGTGTCGAGGACCCGGTCGAATTCGTCCACCAGAACAAACAGTGTCTCTTCTCCCACCGTAACGTCGGGACCGATACCGCCAACTTCGCCAACGCGCTCAAATACGCGATGCGTGAGGACCCCGATGTCATCCTTGTCGGGGAGATGCGTGACAAGGAGACCATCGCCGCGGCGCTCACCGCCGCCGAGACCGGTCACCTCGTTTTCGGTACCCTGCACACCAACTCCGCGCCGCAGACGATCAACCGTATCATCGACGTTTTCAGCGGGGACGAGCAGCCGCAGATCCGCGCCCAGCTCTCCACGTCCATCATTGCCATTATCGCCCAGGCGCTGCTGCCGCGCCTCGGCGGCGGCCGTGTCGCTGCCCAGGAGCTGATGATCAACATCCCGGCGATCGCCAACCTGATCCGCGAAGACAAGGTCCACCAGCTCTACTCGCAGATGCAGCTCAACCAGCAGGAGACCGGCATGGTCACCCAGACACAGGAGCTCTTCGACCTGGTGCGCAAACGCGTCGTCTCCAAGCAGGACGCTATCCAGTGGTCCAACCGCCCCGACGAACTTATCAAGGCGCTCGACGCCGCCGCGCTCTAAGCGCACTGCTCCGCACATCCCCGCTCGGGGAAAAATCACTAACTACTTTTCTTGAAATTGTCTAGTATATGAAGGTTGCCGCAGCGCGTAAGGTTACGCGCGGGCTGCTTTGAGGGTATCGGCGATGAGGAACGCCAGTTCGAGGGACTGGTCCGCGTTGAGGCGCGGATCGCAGTGGGTGTGGTAACGGCTGTTGAGGTCCTCTTCCGTGATCTGGAAGGCCCCGCCGAGACACTCGGTGACGTTCTTGCCCGTCATCTCCAGATGAACGCCGCCGCCGTAGGTCCCTTCGGATTTGTGGACCTGGAAGAACTCTTTCATCTCGGTGAGGATGTCGTCGACGCGGCGGGTCTTGTAGCCGTTGCCGGACTTGATGATGTTGCCGTGCATCGGGTCGCAGCTCCAGAGCACCTTTTTGCCTTCGCGCTCGACGGCACGGATCAGCTCCGGCAGGTGGTCACCGACCTTGCCCGCTCCCATGCGCACGATGACGTTGATACGTCCCGCTTCGTTCTCCGGGTTGAGCGTATCGCAGAGTGTCAGCAGGTCTTCGGTCGTCATGGACGGACCGGCCTTGAAGGCGAGCGGGTTTTTAACCCCGCGCAGGAACTCCACATGCGCGCCGTCGACCTGGCGGGTACGGTCGCCGATCCAGAGCATGTGCGAGGAGACGTCGTACCAGTCGCCCGTCAGGGAGTCTTGGCGGGTAAAGGCCTCTTCGTAGTTAAGCAGCAGCGCTTCATGGGAAGTGAAGTAGTCCGTTTCGCGCAGGGTACGGTAGCTCTGCGACGTCACGCCGCACGCTTCCATAAAGCGCAGGGACTGCTCGATCTGCCCCGCGAAGGCTTCGTACTTCTCGGACATCTCCGTCTGCTTGACGAAATCAAGGTTCCATTTGTGCACCTGGTGCAGGTCCGCCATCCCGCCCGAGGCGAAGGCGCGCAGCAGGTTGAGCGTCGGGGCCGCCTGGTGATAGGCGTGGATCATGCGCTCCGGGTCCGGGATACGCGCTGCCTCGGTGAACTCGATGCTGTTGATGATATCGCCGCGGTAGCTCGGTAACGTGACGTCGCCGACGGTTTCCATGTCCGAGGAGCGCGGTTTGGCGAACTGCCCGCCCATGCGTCCCACTTTGACGACCGGAAGGCCGCTGGCGAAGCTCATGACAACCGCCATTTGCAGCATCACCTTGAAGGTGTCGCGGATATTATCGGCATGGAACTCGGAGAAACTCTCGGCGCAGTCGCCGCCCTGGAGCAGGAATGCCTTACCGTCGGAGACCTGAGCCAGCTGGGCCTTGAGATTGCGCGCTTCGCCCGCGAACACCAGCGGGGGATAACGCCGAAGCTCGGCTTCAACCCGTTTCAGATGATCCTGATCGGGGTATGTCGGTTGCTGCTTGATCGGAAAACTTCTCCAGCTCGATGGTGACCAGTTGCTCATAGCTCTCTATACCTTATAATCAATTTTGGGTGGGAATCATACATCAGGAAGCTTTAACAGGGGGTTAATAACGCGCTCCGGGCACTTTGTCAAGCTTTTTTTAGTGAGAGTTGTTTATAATTCTTCTCAATTTCAAAACGGGCGTTCTGAATGGATTTCAACTACTTCGACCTGGTCGTCTCCGTCATCATCCTGCTGCTTGGCCTCAAAGGCATTCTCAACGGCTTCTTCAAAGAGCTTTTCGGGCTGATCGGCATCATCGGCGGTATCTTTGTCGCTTCGCGTGTCAGCGGCGAGGTCGGCACCTTCCTCAACGACAATATTTTTCATTTCGACAGCCCGTCACTTGTTGCTTTTTCCGGCTTCCTCCTCACCCTCGCCCTCTTCTGGCTCGTCATGGTCGGTCTGGGGCACCTTTTCAAACGCCTGGGTGCCGCCAGCGGGCTGGGGGCGCTCGACCGCATCGCCGGCTTCGTTTTCGGGAGCGGGAAGTTTTTCCTGATCGCGGCCGTCATCGCCTACGCGCTCAACAACGTCGTCACGATACGCGACAACATCAAAGAACCCCTCGAGGGGAGCATCCTCTTCCCGATCCTCGTTGAGACGGGCAGCTATATCATGCACCTCGACACCGAGAGCCTGAAGCCCGAACCCGCCCCGGCAAACGAGACGAACGACACCGGGATCTCGCTTGAAAAGGCCGGCGAGATCATCGATACGGTAAAATCGCAGTTGAAGGAGAAGACGCAATGAGCCATGAAAACGACTTTACCGCGAAAACGATCGAGTACGAACAGCTCCTTGAGGACTTCAAACATCTGCTGAAAAAGAACGGCCTGAAGTTCACGATCCAGCGCGAAGTGATCCTCGAGACGCTCTACAACTCCGACGAACACCTGACCCCCGAAGCGCTCCACAAGAAGATCCAGGAGAACTATCCGGACCTCAAAACGGGGATCGCGACGATCTACCGCACCCTGGGGCTGCTGGAGAACGAGGATATCGTCACCTCCCTCTCCTTCGGCGCCCAGGGCAAAAAGTACGAACTGGGAGCCAAGGAGCACCACGATCATATGATCTGTACCGAGTGCGGCTCCATCACGGAGTTCGTCGACGCGGAGATCGAGAAGCGGCAGCACGCCATCGCCGACGCCCTTGGGTTCCTGATGAAGGACCACTCCATGCAGATCTACGGGGTCTGCGCCGAATGCCGGAAAAAATTAAACATCTAACAGAGGAGATCGCTATTGTCTTTTTTTGACAACAAATATATCCAGCAACGTATCGAAAAAGCCGAAGCGCTCAAGGCGGCGGGCATCAACCCCTACGCCAACGACTCGGCCCGCAATACGACCATCGACAAATTCCTGAACGTCAACTCCGACCTGGCGCACAGCGAAACCAAACGCGACGAGAACCGCCGCTACTGCGTGGCGGGACGCATCAAGTTCTTCCGCGTCATGGGGAAGGCGAGCTTCGTCAAGATCGAAGACGAGAGTGCGATGCTGCAGATCTACGTCACCCGCGACAACCTGCCGGAGGGCTTCTACAACGAGGTCTTCAAAAAGCAGATCGAGGTCGGCGACATCATCGAGGTCGAGGGCTTCCCCTTCGTTACCAAACAGGGTGAGCTCTCCCTGCACGTTGACGCGCTCAAACTCCTGACCAAGGCAATCGCGCCGCTGCCGGAGAAGTTCCACGGCCTCACCGACAAAGAGATGCGCTACCGCCAGCGCTACCTCGACCTGATCATGAACAGCGAAGTGCGCAAGACCTTCAAGATCCGCAGCCAGATCATTTCGCTCACGCGCCGCTTCTTCGAGGACAAAGGTTTCCTCGAGGTCGAAACGCCGATGATGCACCCCATCGCCGGCGGCGCCAACGCCAAACCCTTCGTCACACACCACAACGCGCTGGGCGTCGACCGCTACCTGCGTATCGCCCCGGAGCTCTACCTCAAGCGCCTCATCGTCGGCGGTTTCGAGGCGGTCTTCGAGATCAACCGCAACTTCCGCAACGAAGGGATGGACGCGACGCACAACCCGGAGTTCACCTCCATCGAGTTCTACTGGGCCTTCAAGACCTACAAGGACCTCATTGCGCTGACGAAGGAGTACTTCGAGTACCTCTTCGACCATCTGAACCTGCCGACGCTGCTGCCCTACGGCGAGCTGGAAGTCGATTTCTCCAAGTTCACGGAGATCCCGCTTGTCGACTCGCTGAGCCAGATCGGCGGCGTACCGGAGATCATCGTCCACGACAAAGAGAAGATGCTCGTCTACCTGCGTGAAAACGGCTTTGATGTGAGCGACACTCTCAACGTCGGCCAGCTCCAGGGCGAGATGTTCGACGCCTTCGTCGAGGACAAACTGATCAACCCGACGTTTATCACCATGTACCCGGTCGAGATCTCCCCGCTGGCGCGCCGCAACGACGCGAACCCGGCGCTTACCGACCGTTTCGAACTCTTTATCGCGGGGCGCGAGATCGCCAACGCCTTCAGCGAGCTCAACGACCCCATCGACCAGCTCGGCCGTTTCGAGGGGCAGCTCGAAGCCAAAGCCGGCGGCGACGAAGAGGCACACGAGATGGACGAGGACTTTGTCCGCGCGCTCAGCTACGGGATGGCACCGACCGCCGGCCAGGGGATCGGCATCGACCGTCTCGTCATGCTGCTGACCAACGAGCACTCCATCCGCGACGTGCTCCTGTTCCCGGCGATGAAGCCGCTGAAACACGAAACCAATCAATCCAGCGATGGAGATGAGGAAGAGTAAGTGCGGTTTATACCTGAAGGTACTTCCTTCGGTCGTCTGCACAGTGTTAACGTAGGCTGCGGGACTTTGTTCCGAAGCCGTATTTAATTCAAAACAAAAGAGGAAAAAAATGAGCTTTCTGCAAGAGTTTGACAACGAAGTCTATGCCCTGTGTGAAAAAGAGCTGGAGCGTCAGACCGACCACCTTGAGATGATCGCTTCCGAGAACTTTACCCTGCCGGCCGTCATGGAGGCGATGGGTTCCGTATTTACGAACAAATATGCCGAGGGTTACCCGCAAAAACGTTACTACGGCGGTTGTGAATTCGCTGACGCCGTCGAACAGCTGGCCATCGACCGCGCCTGCGAACTCTTCGGCTGCAAGTTTGCCAACGTCCAGCCCCACGCCGGTTCCCAGGCCAACGGTGCCGTCTACGCCGCGCTGATCAAAGCCGGCGACAAGATTCTCGGGATGGACCTGAGCCACGGCGGTCACCTGACCCACGGCGCGAAGCCGAGCTTCTCTGGCAAGAACTACCAGAGCTTCACTTACGGTGTCGAACTCGACGGCCGCATCAACTACGAGCGCGTCATGGACATCGCGCGCATCGTCCAGCCGAAGATCATCGTCTGCGGTGCTTCAGCATACGCCCGTGAGATCGACTTCAAGAAATTCCGTGAGATCGCCGACGAAGTCGGTGCGATCCTCTTCGCGGACATCGCCCACATTGCCGGCCTTGTTGCCGCCGGTGAGCACCCGAGCCCGTTCCCGTACGCGGACGTTGTCACGACAACGACGCACAAGACCCTCGCCGGCCCGCGCGGCGGTCTCATCATGACTAACGACGAAGATATTGCGAAGAAGATCAACTCCGCGATCTTCCCGGGCCTGCAGGGCGGACCGCTGGTCCACGTCATCGCCGCCAAAGCCGTCGGTTTCAAATACAACCTCTCCGAGGAGTGGAAAGCCTACGCGAAACAGGTCAAGTCCAATGCAAGCGTCCTCGCCGACGTCATCATGAAACGCGGCTACAAGGTCGTCAGCGACGGTACGGATAACCACCTCGTCCTCGTCTCCTTCCTCGACCGCGACTTCAGCGGTAAAGACGCCGACGCGGCACTGGGGCGTGCGGGCATCACCGTTAACAAAAACACCGTCCCGGGCGAGTTCCGCTCACCCTTTGTCACTTCCGGTATCCGTATCGGTTCCCCGGCGCTGACATCCCGCGGCATGAAAGAGGAGCAGTTCGAGATCATCGCCAACCGCATCTGCGACGTCCTCGACGATATCGAGAACGAAGCCAAGCAGGCCGAGATCAAAGAAGAGCTCAAAGCCCTCGCCCAACAGTTCGTCATCTACTCCCAGCCGACGTATTGATGGACAGAGAGGCCCGTTTTTTCGAACGGATCGTCCGGACCCACTACTGGCAGAAGATGCCGGAAGTGGCCGAGCAGATCCCCTTCGGGAACCGCACCTTCTTTTCAAAATACAAACAGATCGCCGCCCCGCTGAGCGATGCGCTGATCAACGCGCACCGCGCCGGGCAGCTCACCCTGGCCCATCCCCTTGTCGACGATGACGGTAACGTCCCTTTTATCGTGATCGACTACAACGGCGACGCGGCAAAGCACTTCTACCACCATGCGGGAAAGGTCCTCGCCGGACTGGGCTACGAAGACCTTGTCACCTTCCGCTCTGCCACCCCGCAGCACCTGCACCTCTACATTCCCTGCGGCAACGCTTTACAACAGGCCGTTGAAATGGGTAAAATCATTTCCCAAAAACTGGAAGAGAAAATGAACCGGCAATGGCGGGTCTTCCCGACCGATACCCTGCCCGACGCCTACAACATCATCAATCTTCCCTACGCCCTGTTTACACCCGGCGGCAGCAAAGGAGCTCAGCATGCCTGACGAACACCACAACGAACTCAACGATATCATCCTCAACCGGAGCGCGCGGGACGGTACCCGTAAGAAGATGCTTATCGGAGTCGGTACGCTGGTGGTCGTCGCCATCGTCATCATTGTCATCATGGGGCGCATGAGCGGTTCCTCGCCCGTGCAGGTGGCCCACCCCGAAGTTGTCTCCCAGCCCGTTGAGGAACCGGTAACACCTCCGGAATCCGTCAACGCAACGGCCGAAACAGCCGAGGTGCCTGAACCGGCCACACTCCCGGCAGCCGTCAACGAACCGGCCGCCGCCCCCGACGTTGCCAATCCGGTGCCGATCGAACAAAGCGACATCATCGTCATCGACGAAACGGAACCCGAAGTCGCACCGCAGCCGAAACCGGCGCCCGCACCGGTCGCAACGCCCAAACCGACCCCGACGCCTACACCGACAGTCGCCGGCCATCCGGCACCGGGCGACATCTATATCCAGGTCGGATCGTTCAGCCGTTACAAGCCCAACCGCACCTTCCTGGACAACATCAAGCGCAGCGGCTTTGAGTACACCTTTCACCGCGTCGTCATCAACGGCGCTGCGGTCAACAAGGTTCTCGTCGGTCCGTTCAAAAGCCGCAGCGACGCCAAGGCGCGTCTGCAGGACGTCCGCCGCAAGATCGAGTCCGGCGCGTTTATCTATACCATCAAACCGTAAGAAGCGAGAGTTATGTTCCACCATACCCAGTTTATGCTCGATCAGTTCGCACCGATCGCGCTCTACCAGAAACTCAAAAACGCCTTCGCGGACGAGATCACCTTCCTGTTCGAGAGTGCCGGAAGCAGCGGCGGCAAGAACAGCATCATCCTGATCGGCGCGCGCGAGCGGCTGCAGTACCGCGAGGGCGAGACCCGCTACACGAACGGCGCGGGCGAAACCGACGTGTCGGCGACCTCCCCCTTTGATTTTCTCAAATCCTACTATGCCGCAATAGACACCGCCCCGTACAAGGCAGTCTGCAAGAGCCTCGACATCGGCTACGCCGACGGCTTTATCGGTTACATCGGCTACGACATGGTCAAGGTGTTCGAACCGGTACTGAAAAGCTACATGGAGAAGCTCGACGACCCGATGCAGGTACCCGACCTCGACCTGATCCTGCCCAAGCTCGTCGTCGTCTACTCCCACCAGAACCACAAGGTCACCCTGCTGACGACCCTGGATGCGATGGCGGAGCGCTTCGGCACCCTCGAGGCCGAGATCAAGGGCGAGTACGACTACACGCCGCTCGTACCGATGCATAACGACGAAGGGGGCAGTTTCGCCTTTACGAAGGAGCGCTTCTTCGAGATGGTGGCGGACTCCAAGGAGATGATCAAGAGCGGCGACGTCTTCCAGATCCTGATGACGAACCGCTACACCCGTAAAGCGAATGTGGACCCCTTCAGCTTCTACCGCATCCTCCACACCAAGAACCCTTCGCCCTATATGTTCCTGATGGAGTACGAGGATTTCGCCATCGTCGGAAGCTCACCGGAGGTCATGGTGCGCCTGCAGGAGAACGAACTGCTGCTGCGCCCCATCGCGGGTACCCGCAAACGCGGTGACACCAAAGAGCGCGACCGTGAACTCGAAGAGGAGCTGCTGGCAGACCCCAAAGAGCTGGCCGAGCACCTGATGCTCATCGACCTGGGACGCAACGACATCGGCCGTGTTGCCAAGACGGGGACAGTCAAGGTCGAGGACATGATGCACATCGAGCGCTACTCCCACGTCATGCACATCGTCAGCGACGTCACGGCCGAACTGCGCGACGACAAAGATATGTTCGACCTCTTTATGGCGACCTTCACCGCCGGGACCATGACCGGGGCGCCGAAGATCCGCGCGATGGAGCTCATTGCACAGTTCGAAGGGCTCAAGCGCGGCTTCTACAGCGGCGCCATCGGCTACTTCGGCTTTGACGGGAACATGGATAGCGCCATCACGATCCGTACCTCCCTCGTCAAACCGGGCGAGGTGATCCTGCAGGCGGGCGCGGGCATCGTCGCCGACTCCCAGCCCGAGCTTGAATACCTCGAAGTCCAGAACAAACTGGGAGCACTCATGAGTTCCCTGGAGGACCTGAAGTTTTGACCCCCGCCCTCTTCGCCATCTTCGGCGATCCCGTCCACCACTCCCGCTCACCGCTGATGCACAACCACGTCTTCAAGCGCCTGGAGTTTCCCGGCTGCTATACGCGGGTGCACCTCTCCGACGGTGCAAAACTCCGCAAGACCTTCTTCGACCTGGGGCTTCGGGGCGCGAACATCACCGTGCCCCATAAAGAGGCCGCCTTCGATGCCTGCGACGAGATCCGCGGTTTCGCCCGGGAGGTCGGCGTCGTCAATACGATCATCAACGAAAACGGGAAACTCATCGGCTACAACACCGATGCCGACGGTTTCCTCTTCGCCATCCGCAACTTCGACAATGTCAACGACGTGCTGATCCTCGGCGCGGGCGGCACGGCCCGCGCGCTGGCCTCGCGGCTGCGACAGGAGGGCAAGAGCGTCCATGTGCTCAACCGCTCCGCCGGACGCCTCGCCCCCTTTGCCGACGACGGCTTCGCGACGATGACCTGGGACGATTTCACCCCCAGAGGCTACGACCTCGTCGTCAACACGACCTCGGCCGGGCTCGAAGACGACAGCCTCCCCGCCCCCGAAGCCCTGCTGCTCCCGCTGCTGCAGCAGAGCCGCTACGGGGCCGACGCCATCTACGGCAAGGTAACGCCCTTCCTGGCGCTTTGCGCCGATAACGGCCTCAGTGCCATCGACGGCGCCGAGATGCTCCTGGGCCAGGGGGTCCTGGCCAACCGCCTCTTCACCGAAGAGCGCTACAGTGCCGAGTCCATCGAAGAGGTAATGCGTGAAAGTTTTGACTTCTAAGCGCGCTGCCGCCCTCCTGCTCCCCCTGCTCGGCAGCACCCTCTTCGCCTACAGCGACTGCGCCTTCCGACTGGACGCCTACGAAACCATCTGCAAAAAGGCCGTCTCCAAGGGTGTCAGCATCGACTACGCCAACCGCTACCTCCTCGACCCCCAGACCGCCCTGCGCGACGGCAAAAGCCTGCGCCTCTTCAGCCCGAAGATGATCACGGTGCACCATGCCAACGAAAAACGCGCCAACAATGCCCTCGTCACCTTCGTGCCGACGATGGTCGAGAACCTGCGGCAGTATCGGGCCGTCTACGACGAGGCCGAACGGCGCTTCCACGTCAACCGCGAGGTCATCGCCGCCATCCTCGCCAAAGAGACCCGGCTGGGACGTTTCGGCTCAAAGCACGACGCCTTTACCGTCTTTAACACGCTCGTACGCGAACTCCCGGCTAATACCCCGCGCAACAAGGGGCTCCTCGCTATGGCCGAGCGCAACATCGTCTCACTGATGGACTTTTGCTACGCCAACGGCATCGCGCCGGCCCAGTGCCGCTTCAAAAGCTCCTACGCCGGGGCCGTCGGCATCCCCCAGTTTATGCCGCAGAACTTCTATCTCATCGAGCGTTACGGCGAAGGGACGGGCGACCTGGAGCGGATGGAGGACGCCATCCTCTCCACGGCGCGCTTCCTGAACGAAAACGCCGCGTTTAAAGCATTGATCGACTGGAAGAAGTTCCCGGAGATGCCGACGGTGGAGTCGGCATGGTACGACTACGATTTTGCCAACGACAACGCCTCGTTCGCCTTCGACAAAGGCCGCAACGGCCATACCTACAACTGTTTCGCCTGCAAAAAACCGGAACTGGATGACCTCGCCGGCTACGTCAAAAAGATCATGCGCTACAACAACTCAAGCAACTACGCCGTCGGTGTGCTGCGGCTCGCCTACGACGCCCACCTTCTTTTAAACAAATAATACGGTATCCGGGCAAAACAAGGGTACCGCTCGCGTAGCGATGTTTCAAATGGCCTATGCCCAGTCGTGCAGGTGCGCGTGGGTATGCTCCTTGCCACCGTGGGTGTGGCGGTGGCGGTGCAGCAGTCTCGCCTCGTCCAGGATCTCCAGGCGCTCGAACAGCGCTTCGACCGGACCGTCGTAGTGCAGGGTATGATCAGGCCCCAGTACCAGGGCCCTTGTCCCCAGTTCGCGGCCGAGGCTGAGATTGTGGGTGCAGAGCAGCGTCGTGATCTTCATCTCCTGCAGCAGCTCCACGAGCCACCCCGTCGTTGGCGGGTCCAGGTGCGCCGTCGGCTCGTCCATCATCAGGAACTTCGGCTCGACGGCCAGCAAAGAGGCCAGCAGCACCCGCTGCTTCTCGCCGCCGCTGAGCCGGTAGGGGGCGCGTTCCAGCAGCTTAGTCACCCCGAAGAGCTCCGCGAAGTGCCGGACCCTTTCATCGACGTCGTCGAAGCCGAAACTGCGTGGCCCGAAGGCGATCTCTTCGTAGACGCTGGTGTTAAAAAGCATGCTGTTTGGGTCCTGCATCTGCAGCACGTTCTCCCGCCTAAAAGCCGCCTTGTGCGTCTTGAGAAAACGCTTGTCCATCAAGGCACCGCCGTAGAGGATCTCGCCGCTTTTGGGATACTCCAGCCCGTTAAGGAGTTTGAGCAGCGTCGATTTCCCCGAACCGTTGATCCCGAAGAGCACGATCTTCTCTCCCTCTCCTATGGAGAATGAGACGTCGCGCAGGAGCGGGAACTTCTCTCCTTCGAAATCGGTCGCGTCGAAACAGACGTTACGGCACTCAATCATCCATCACCCCCCGCGAGCGCATTCCCATCGCATTCTCCTGCGACAGTGACAGCGTCTTGTACATGAAAAAATAGAGCTGGGCCAGCAGCGCGTGCAGCCTCGTGCCGCGCTGTCGTCCCGCGTGGCGGCTTCTTAACCCCTCGGAGAATGCCGCGTAACTGCGCATAAAGGCGATGACCTGCGACACACAGAGGGTATAGAGCAGCGAGAGCGTCTTTGAGAAGGAGAGCGCCCGGGCCATGTTGACGCGCGACACCAGTGTAAAGGTCATCAACGTCATCGCGAGGGCACGCAGGTTGATCAGCAGCAGTGCCGCCTCCGGGAGGCCGAAAAAATAGTGGGCCAAAAGATAGGTCAGCGTCACCGTTGCATTAAAGAGCAGCAGGGCCGCGACCGCCCGGCGTAGCAGCAGCCAGCGCCGCCGCCCGCCCAGCGCGACAAGCACGAGCACGACGGCGCCGACCACGCGGAGGTCATGGACATAGCCGAGCGCAACGATCCCGGCCAGGTACGCGAAGAGCCAGAGACGCTCACGCTGCATAAAATACCCCTTTGAAGTAGCGCTTCACGAAACGCACCATCATCACCGTCACGGCCCCCTCGGCGAGCCCCGCGATCAGATGCGGGATAACGATGCTCGGCAGCGTCACTTCCAGGCCGAAGGGGAAAAAGAGCGGTTTGCCCCAGGCATCATGGGCGATGAGAGGCTGGATGCCCAGCACCGCCGCGACGATCACCGCCGGTACGACGAGGCCTATCCAGCCTGCCGCAAAAAGGGCAATGGACTCCGAAACGCGTTTGAGGAAATGGTAGATGCCGTAGGCGGAGAGCGTACCGGCGAAGGCGATCGCGATGACGTGCACCCCGTAAGCGGTGATCCCCCCTTCTCCGAAAAGCAGCGCCTGCACCAGCAGCACCAGGGAGAGCGCGCCGAAGGCCGTCCAGGGTCCGAACAGCACCGCCATCAGCCCCACCCCGCCCAGGTGCACCGAAGTGCCGCCGGGCATAGGGATCGCAAAGAGCATCGCGACGAAACTGAAGGCGCTGATCGCCGCGACGCCGGCGATCCTGTCCGCATCCAGCTCGGCACGCTTCAGGGCCAGGATGATCAGCCCCGCTGCCACGGCCGTGGCGGGGAGGTAGGTGGCCGGGGAGAGAAATCCGTCGGGTATGTGCATCTATTTGCCTTTAAAAGAGGGTCGAGAACGTAAAGATGAAGCGGTAGCGCTCCTTGCCCTCGGAGCCCTGCTGAAGATCTTCTTCGTTCAGGTCGGTTGCCGTCGGCAGCTTCACGCCCATCGCGGCAGAGATCGTCTTGTAAGTCACGCGCAGGCTGGGCGTCGTGTAGAGGATAGACCCGCCCGTCGCTTCGGCGCCGACGCCGTCTTCCTCGTCGCGGCCGAGATAGAGATAGTTTGCCTCAAGAGACGCGTCGACCCGAAGGCGCGATTTCGGCACCTCGTAGACCCTTGCCGTCACCGCACCGTTGACGCGTATCTCGTCCCCGAACCGCAGCTTGGTTCCGTCATCATAAGTGTGTTCGAAAAAGGTATTGTACGAACAGTCGCCCACAAAGGTAAAGGCGTTGCCGAACCACTTGGTCATGCTGGCACCGACCATCAGCGAGGGTTCGCCAAAGCCTGTCTGCATGCCCGGGTCGATAAGCGCACCGCCGGCGTCCTTGCGTTCGGAATTGCCCGTCGGCAGGGTACCGTTGGCAAAAATTGTAAAGTGCCAATCCTCCATGTCGTCCAGGCTTTCATTTTTGCGCGCGAGTTTGAACCCCTCGTCGTAGACCAGGCCGAGAACGACCTGGAAATTGACGTCATGGAAGCCCGATACCATCGTCGAATCGTCCAGCGCCTTTGTATAGTAGGGCATAAAGACATAGGCGCTCAGGTAGGGGGTCGCCCCGTAGCCCAGACCGTAGAGCCAGTAGTCCGTCCGATCCATCTCGCCGTCCCTGGCACTCGTATAGGTTTTATACTTCGCGTGGTCGAGTTTCAGGTACCCCAGGAAGGAACCTTCGGGAAGGGTGGACGAGCTGGTCGTCTCCAGCGGCGCCCCCGGCCCGTCGACCCCTGTCAGGCTAATCGACGGTACGCCGTGATGCCCCCATGCCGCGGCACATGCCAATAATGAACCCCCCAATACCTTTTTCATTTACTCCTCCTTTTTTTATACAGATACAGCGTGCAGAACAGCGCAAAGATCAGCGCCAGCCCGACAAAGATCTTCTGAAACTTCTCGTACAGCGGCTGCGCATACCCGCTGAGCGCCAGATGCTCATCGACGGTGATCTCCACCGCCGCGCCGTGCCCGTCCTCGCCGAAGGCTTTCAGGGTCCATACCCCCTGCTTCGTCGGCCGGAAACAGAGCGAGGAGGATTTATCGGTCCGCCCGACCTGGTAGGGGATCGTCTCCCCCGGGGCGTAGAGTTCATACGCCTGGTAGGAGAAGTCGCTCTGATCGGCGTAGGCAAAGGAGACGGCGATGCACTCCGAGTGAAACACCCGGTGCACAAGGTCGTGGGCGCCAAGTAACGACACAAGGGCAAACAGAGCGAGGAACACACGCATCATTTCACCTCCAGGTTCAGCGTCGCGTTGTAAAGGCGCTCGGCGACGGGTGCGTTTGTCAGCGGCTGCCGCAGGGTGGCCCGAATCTGCTGCAGTCCCGCATGGCGGATACGGACGTTGATGCGTCCCGCTTCATCCGTCGTGCCGACGACCCGCCCCTCGTAGGCGACGACCGCGCCGGCTTTCGGCGCGCCGTCATAGGTCGCAAGTACGCGCATCTTGTCTCCCGCTTCCAGGCCGGAGGGGTCCCGGCTGAAACTGAGCTCGAACCCTTTGCCCAGGGGTGCGAAATCTGACAGCCTGTTCAGGCGCTTGACGCTCTCGATGCTCTCCCAGCTCCCTATCACCATCGCCGGGTTCGCCTCTGAGGCCGCGACGATGCCGTAGGGGGTTTTGGCGTAGTCGCCCAGGTGCAATATCACCATCATGGTGTCGCAGGCCGCACCAACGCGCTCGGAGACCCCGAACGCCCCTTTCACTTCGTCCACGCCGCCGCTCTGGCGGCAGTAGCGTTCCGAGGGGTACTGCTTCACTGCTTCGTCCTTGTGCATATGCTCCGATGCGGCTGCGCCCAGGTGACCGCGCTGCAGCTCCCCCGACGCGTCAATCCAGTACTCGTGCGCCGCGAGCGTTGCCGCCATCGCCAACAGAAGAAAAAGTCTATGCATGCATGCCTCCCGATCAGCCCATGCTGATTAAAATGAATCATTATTCACTTGCATCTTAAAGAAGGATCACTAAAGCCGCACTAAACGAAATCATTTCTTATATCGTTTTGGGACCAAAAAAGATGAAATATGCTTTTTTCCGCCGCCGTCTCCTCCCCTGAGACGGTACGTTACAAAAAACTGATACACTGACAGCAGAAAATCCACCCCTTACCAAGGAGCCGCCATGCACCCGACCCGTCCGCTTTTTCTGACGCTGCTCGCCTCCCCCCTCCTCCTCGCCGCCACCCTGTCGCCCGCTTCGACGGAGACGGCCCTCGTCATCTACAACGCCGGCATCGGGCTGGTGCATGAGAAACGGCAGCTCACCGTCGAGAAGGGAAAACAGAGCGTCGTCTACCCCGGCGTCGCGACGACCGTGCAGACCGACGCCGTCAGCGTGAAGCTGCCCTCTGGCGTAACGCTCTACTCGCAGCAGTACCGCTTCGACAAGATCACTCTCGCCAAGATCATCGAGGCGAACATCGGCAAGCGCGTGCGCTTCAAAACCGGCGACGCCGAGCATCCGGGCATCGGCGGCGGAACGCTTCTGGCGGCGTCGCCCGCCGTCGTGCGGACCGACCGCGGCATCGAGAGCGGGATCAAAAACGAGGATTTCATCTTCGACGCCATCCCAGACACACTGATCATGAAGCCCTCCCTCGTCTGGAACGTCGAGGCCTCCAAGCGGGTCCGGGGGGAGATGGCGCTGGACTACCTCATAGGCAGCATCCGGTGGAAAAGCGACTATACCCTCACCATGGACGGCGACAAAGGGGACCTGACGGGATGGATCACCGTCGACAACCGCTCGGGCAAACGTTTCGAGAACACGAAGCTGCACCTGCTCGCGGGGGAGATCAACAGGCCTGCCCAGCCGCGTCTCTACGTCGGCAAGGTGATGATGGAGGCCGCGGCGGCGCCAGTGGCGGAGCAGGCCGTCGAGGGGTACCACCTCTACAGCGTCCCCTTCGAGGTCACCCTCGCCGACAATGAAAAGACGCAAATACGCTTTATCGACCGGCCGTCGCATGCGCTAAAGAGGCGCTACGAGGTGACCATGCCCGCGCCCCTGCAAAGCGGCGCGGAGCTCAAACGCCCCGTCAGCCAGTTCGTCGACCTCGAAGGCTTCGACATCCCGCTGCCCGCGGGCACGGTGCGCACCTACGCCGAGACGGACGGCACGACCATCCTGCTGGGCGAAAGCCCACTGGACAACACCCCGAAAAACGAGACGGTCACCCTCCGCCTGGGGACGAACTTCGACATCGTCGCCAAAAGCACGCTGGTGAAGCGCCAGGACGAGGGCAGCTACTGGAACCTTACCGTCTCCTACCGCCTCTCCAATCGCTCCGACGCCGCCAAACGCGTCGACGTCCTCGTGCCCGGCGTCTCCTCGGACAGCAAAACGACCATCAAAAGCACGCTCTCCTACGAGCGACGCGACGGCTACACCATCCGTTTCTCACCGACACTGAAGGCGGGGGAGACCAAAACATGGCAGGTCTCCTACCGCATCCCCAAGCCCTAACTTTATTGCTCCTCTATAAACGCCGCCAGCGCCTTCACCGGCAGCGGCGCGTCGCACTGCAGGACAAAGCGGTTCGCCTGCTCCGACGGTGAAAGCGGCTTCACTCTGCGCTGCTGCATGGCGAGGACCGCTTCGTCCGCTTCGGAGACGTCGTCGCCCTTCTCGCCGCGCAGCCGTATGCGGCGCAGAAGCTCCGCTTCACCGCACTCAATGTCCAAAATCACATAGGGAACGCCCCGACGCGCGGCCAGCGCCGCGAAGGGCTCCCGTTGCTGCGCAGAGAGGAAAGTCGCATCGGCGACGGCGCTGCAGCCTGCTTTCAGCACTGTTTCGGCCAGCGTTTCGAGCCTGCCGTAGGTCGCCGCCGTCGCCGCCGCCGTATAGATGTCCACTTCATCCCCTTCACTGCGGAAAAGGCGCATCCGCTCAATGTCCGAACGCAGCCGCAGCGCCCCGAACGCCTCGACGGCTTCCAGGGCCAGGGTGCTCTTGCCCGATGCCGAGACGCCGTGCATGATCATCAGAAAAGGCTCGCCCCTCTCCCCGTAACTTTTTGCCAGCGCAATGTAAGCCCGTACTTCGTCGACGACGCTTTCGCGCTCCTCCTCCGCAATCTCCTGCGCGGCGTGGAGCGCGAGCACCTTGGCCCGCACCATGGCCCGGTAGGTCTTGTAAAAGGGAAGCAGCGCTACGGCGGCGTAGTCGCCCGTATGTTCAAGGTAGCGGTTGAGGATGCGGCGGCTTTGGCATGAGAGTCCCCTGTACTCCAGATCCATCAGCAAAAAGGCGAGGTCGCTGATGACGTCGATGTGGTTGAGATAGGGGTTGAACTCGATGGCGTCGAAGAGCATGGGCCTGCCCTCGAAGAGCGCCATGTTGTGCAGGTGCATGTCGCCGTGGACTTCGCGCACGAAGCCGTCATCGCGTCGCTGCTGCAGCAACGGGGTCAGGCGTGCATGCTCCACCCGCGTCCACTGCTCCAGCGCCGCGACCTCCGCGGCCAGGTCGCCGTCGCGGTGCAGGGAGGCCATGAGGTCGAAGTTCTCCTGCATCGGCATGATGACCCTCGCGGGCGTACCGTAGTCGCTCTCGGCGTCGACGATGGGCGCGCCGTCGTGCATGGCGGCGGCCGTGTCGGCGACGGCGTCGCACTCTTCGTCTGTCAAACCTCTCGCAGCGGCGATGTTGTCGAGCTGCGCCCCGGCATCAAAGCGGCGCATCTTCACGGCGTACTCGATGGCCGCGCCCTCCCCGTCCAGTTCCGGCGACTCGATGCTGCCCGTCACGGCGACGACCCCCAGGTAGAGCAGCGGCGCGTAACGGCCGTTGATGCGCACCTCTTCCTGGCAGAATCGCTTGCGCCGCTCCAGGGTAGAGTAGTCCAGGAAGCCGAAGTCGACGGGTTTTTTCAACTTGTAAACGACGTCTTTGGCGATGATGACGCTGGAGATGTGGGTCTGGATAAGGGAGGATTCCGGCTGCCCCAGCGTCTGCAGCAGGTTGCGCACCAGCCGGTCGTGGTCGCGCTCGGTCATTTTTGCCTAGACCTTGACGCGGTCTTCGAGGGCCCGGGCGAGGGAGAGCATGTCGATGTTCTCCAGGCTCACGCCCGTCGGGACCCCCTGGGCGATCCGGGTGAACCGCACGTCCATCCCCTGCAGCTTGTCCTCGATGTAGAGGATGACGGCGTCAGTGGCGATGGAGGGCGTCAGCGCAAAGATGATCTCCTCGACGCCGCTGCCCGCCGTGGCGCGCAGGTGGTCGATGTCGAGGCGATCGAGTGCGTCGAGGACGTAGTAGCGGCCGCCGAAAAGCCCGTTCTCCTCAATGGTAAGGATGTCCTTCGCGTTCTCGACGATGCACAGCAGCGATACGTCGCGCCCCTCGTCGGAGCAGACGCCGCAGAGTTCGTCCTCGCTCATCCCCCCGCAGGAGCGGCACTTTTTGATGCTGCCGACGGCATCCTCGATGGCGTGGGCAATCTTCATCGCCCCGAAGCTGTCGTGCATCAGCATGTGGTAGGCCAGGCGCGTCGCCGACTTCTGCCCGACGGTGGGGAGCTCCTGCAGGGCGTCGACAAGGCGCGTAAACTTCTCAAGGCTGTGTTTCATAGCGCTATTTTAGCGTAAAGCCGCCCCGGTGAGGCGCTGCCGCCTGAAAGATTTTTCAGCAATTTCGCCGGGAACGGCGATGATAGAAAACCTTTACCTGTTCCGGTCTAGAATAAAAGATTACGGCATTAGAAGGAGCAGCGTCATGGCAGAGTTTGACCCCGAAGCGTACAGGCAGATGGTCCGTTCCTACCAGGAGCGCGAGGACCCGCTGGGGTGGTTCGACAGCATCTACAGCAGCGCCAACGGCGACCACACCGCCGTCTTCTGGGCCGACCTCGCCCCCAACCCCTACCTGACCGGCTGGCTCAAAGCGCACCCCCTCGCACCGGGGGAAAAGCAGCGGGCCATTGCCGTCGGCTGCGGGGTCGGTGACGACGCCGAGGAGCTCTCCGCCTACGGCTACGACGTCACCGCCTTCGACATCGCCCCCAGCGCCATCGCGCTCTGCAAGAACCGCTATCCCGACAGCAAAGTAGAGTACCTCATCGCCGACCTTTTCGACTACCCCGAAGCGTGGCGTGGGGCCTACGACGTCGTCTACGAGTGCAACACCATCCAGGTGCTCCCGGGCAAGTACCGCATCATGGCCCGCGACGCCATGGTATCACTCCTCACCCCCGGCGGCACCATCCTCGTCTCATGCCGCAGCCGCCTGGCCGGGGAGCAAACTGACGCCATCCCCCTCCCCCTCGACCGCGACGAGATCGGCGGCTTCGTCCGTGCCGGCCTGAACGAAGAGAGCTTCGTCGCCTACGACGACGACCAGACTCCACCGGTGCCGCACTTCTTCGCAACTTACCGAAAGCCGCTATAGCCGCTTTAATATGACATATATTTTTTCAAACTCAAAGTATACATATATTTATGTTTAATTGTTTTTATTTGCAGCTTTTTATAATGATAAAAATTCTATAGTTTATAGCTACGTTTTGATTTAATATTTAAGTATTAAAGGAATTTCATGATGTATTTGTTCGTTTTTGGAACATGGATTATGCTTTTAGCTTGGTTAGCAATAGATCTTCATAAACGCGGACCATGGGCTTTATTTTTTGGAACTATTATATTGACTATGTATGGTGCCGTCCCTGCAATTGGATTAACAATGGATGGTGACACCTTAAACAATACAGCAATGAAGTATATAGGTCAGATGTTAATGGTATTCATTTCGGTCCTTGGAGGTGCTTTAATGAGTTTAGCTTTTACAGAATTAAGAAAGATGTCTATAGAAAAGCAAAAAGCAAAAGAAATTGCCAAAGAAAGATAATAGATAAGAGAAGTATATGAGAATAGAAACACCTTACACAAAGAACTCAGGACGCTTGGCTGATGTAATCGCAGCAATTCAAGTAATGGGTACTTATAAATTTTACAAGCTTGACTTTGCTACTTGGTCAGATCGCATCAGTGGGGATAAATCAAAAGGTGAATACTGGAAACATATCTTCGAACAACACCCTGAGTTTTTTCGACTCGATAATGGCCGAGGAAAAGCATCCCTTGTTTGGCGACGCAATTATCAAAAACTATATGATGTCGACAAAGAAGAAAAGATTACTCGGGAAGATTATAATGCTCTCACTCCTGATCAAAAAGAGCGAATTTCACGTATTCCTCTAACGAACTCCGATATTTCAACCTTAGTGAACACTGCCATTAATTTGCATTCTAGAGAGATCGAAAACAAAAAAGACTCCAGATGGTGGATATCGGGTGTAATTGGTTTGTTAGGTGTTGTACTGGGGGCAATCATTAAAGCGTATGCAGGTTAAAGCAGTTAACAACCCAGAGAAGAGCAATCAAAAATTCGTTAGTGGTTTTTTGATTGCTTATTTTAAACGTTAGGCAATAAAGGAAGTCATAAAATGAAAAGAACAATCTTTTATTCATGGCAGTCTGATTTACCTAATAATACAAATTGGTCATTTATTGAAACGTGCTTGTCTTCAGCTACTAAAGAACTCAAAAAAATTCAACCGGTGTCAATTGTGATTGATATTGACAGAGCAACAAGACAAGATACAGGATCTCCGGACATAACTGAATCAATATTTACGAAGATAACAAATAGCAGCGTCTTTGTTGCAGATGTATCTATAGTCAATGGAACGAGCAATGGAAGAAAAACACCTAACCCTAATGTATTAATTGAACTTGGATATGCCGCAAGAACTTTGGGGTGGGAAAAAATAATCTGTATTTGTAATACTGATTTTGGTGATTTAACCAATCTGCCTTTCGATTTGCGAAATCGTAGAATAATGACCTACAGCTTGAAAGACAAAAATAAATCCGATGTAAAAAGAGAAGTGTCTAATGGTATAAAAAAAGCAGTAATGGAAATGCATTCAAAAGGCATATTGACAGATAAAATCCTTGATTATTTAAAAAAAGAAATTGACCAAGAGATGCTAATATTAATAACACATCTGGTTCGATTCATAAACAAATCAAGTGAAAAAACCGACTTCCTTGAAGATGTAACGGCTTTTCTAAATTATGAAAAAAAAGACATCATTGAGATACTCAAAAATAAAAAGACTATCGGCTTCTACCTGCTAAAGAGTTTTCATGAGCATGAAAAAAAATTTAATACTTTTATAAATCAAGCAATGGGTTCACAATACTATAATCGTGAGATCCTAAATGCTTTAATCGATATTTACGAATGGTTCTCAGCATACAACGATATGCGTTCCAAATATTTTTCAAACCTCTTGATTAAACTCGAAAAAACCGAAGACAGACTGCATGTTATAAATAGCTCAGAAGTTACACATAATAGTCCATACTCAGATAGATATTTCCTCATGAAAAAAATCAACGAAAAAGAAAGTCAAGTTCATAATGTTGGAGATTTTTATCCCGGGAATGTCCCTGACTTGCTAAATTATTATGAATTTAATTCGGAATATCTTGATAAATATGCAGACACGATGACCCTTCTCTCTAAGAATTTCAATAATTGGCTTCAATTAACAAACAATGAATTTATTTTGGATTTTGTAAAAACCTTTAGAGTGAAACAGACTAATGGTGAGTGGCTATAAAGCCTCACCAATCAAAGGAGACCAAAAACCCCGAGCAGCGTTTGATTGCTCATTTTAAACGTTTCACACAAGGAGAACATATTGGAACTGGGCAAAGTCAAAATATCTAAAATGACTGGCAAGGAGTCCTTTCACATCGAAGGGAAAAGTCTCGATTTTGATTTACTATCCTTTTGGCAATGGTCAAGCTCTGAAATATTGGGAAATGCTCTTAGAGGTGTTTTAGCTGAATATATTGTTGCAAAAGATATTGACTGCCCCTATGAGATTCGAGAAGAATGGGATGCTTATGATCTATTAACACCGGAAGGTTGGAAAATTGAAGTCAAATCTGCAAGTTATATTCAAAGTTGGGAACAGTCCAAACTATCAACTATTTCTTTCGGAATCCAGCCAACAATAATTTGGGAAAATGACACCACAAGAAGTCAAACTCCTAAAAGACAAGCTGATGTATATGTCTTTTGTCTACTGGCACATAAAGACCAAAACTCTATTGACCCCCTGAACTTATCGCAATGGGAATTTTATGTACTTCCTACAAGTACACTCAATGAAAAAGTTGGCCATCAAAAGTCGATAACGTTATCTTCTCTCTTGAAACTCGAACCCAATAAATGTAGCTTTGGTAATATCAAAGACGCAATTAGAAATATACAGAGCTAATCCAAATACACTTTACGATTGGTGGGAAGACTCGAACGGTGTCGCACTAAGAAAAAGATAGGGCTTACCGGTAAGAGTCACCCGGAACTTCTTCTGTTGCAGGTACTTCTTGCAGAAATAGACGTCCTTGTAGAGCAACGACTGTTCCGAGAATGCGTAGTTGGGTGCTTTGGCACCGTAGATGAGCTCCCCGTCCATCCAGCGGCTGTTGGGAAAGCCGAGGATGACGCTGCCGCCAGGAGCAAGGTAGTTTTGTATCAAGGACATAAACAGCGGCTTGAACTCCACGCCGGGGCTTTGCAGGGTTCCTATGCTCATAATGAGGTCGAAACGGCCGAGATTGAGGCTGTCGAGGTCGTTGATATCATGGACGTGGAAGCTCACGTTGGACTCGGGAAATTTCGCCTGCGCTTCGGCGATGGCCGTCGCCGAGTGGTCCACTCCGACGAGTTCCATCTCACCAAAAGAGTCGCCGAGCATCCGGCGGATCAGCTCGAACTCTTCCCCGCTGTTGATGCCGAGGTTAAGCCCTCGCTTCCGCTGCCCCACTTTTACCCGCTCCAGTGAATGGCGGTAGGCCCAGAGAAAAGCCGGTTCCTCGTTCTTGTTGATGGCCGCAAAGGGCGAAGCCGAGCCGTACTTCTCCGTTCTCTCTTCCACCTCTTCCCGGTGGAAGGACGACGCCGTGTCCAGCTTCATAAAACGCAGGAGGACGGTACCGTTTTCGAGCCGTTCGGGGGTCATCATGCGGCAGAGCAGAAGCTCCGCGAGGTCGGTCCACGCCTTGTAGCCCCGGTAGAGGTACACCGCACTGTCAACGGTAATCGTCGCTCCGGCGTAGCTGCCCGCGCCCAGGTCGGGGTCGAGAACGGAAAACTCGACGATCTCCCCGGCACGCAGCTGTGCCACATGCGCTTCGAGCAGAGACAAAATCTCCACCATGGGTTCTACTGTAAACGTCAGCATCTGCTCCCTACTCCGCTTTCGGCACTAATAACCAAAGTCGCAGCGGCGACTTCATCCGCCCCGCTTCGGCCTCCGCGTGTTCGCCGTAGCCCCAAAAGAGGTCGGCGCGCACCTGCCCCTTGATGGCGCTGCCCGTGTCCTGTGCCATGGCCAGGAGCTGCAGCGGCTCGCCCCCAAGGGGTTCGACGGCGTCGACGTAAACGGGGTAGCCCAGAGGGATGCGCGTGCGGTCGACGGCGACGGAGTGCATCGGCGTCAGCTCCGCGCCGAGGGTTCCCGTCGCCCCCTGGGTACGCTGGCCGAAGAAGATGTAGCTGGGGTTCGATTCCAGAATGCGTTTCTTCTCTGCCGGGTGGCTGCGAAGGTAGGCGCGGATCGTCTGCAGAGAGATCTCGGCTTTGGGGATGAGCCCTTCCTCGACCATCAGCTTCCCGATGGAGTGGTAGGGGTGGCCGTTTCTATCGGTATGGCCGACGTAGCGGGTCGTGTTGTCATCGAGCAGGACCCGCCCGGAACCCTGGACATGGAGAAAGAAGCGGTCGATGTCGCTGCTGACATAGCACAAAGGCCGCGCGTCGATGTCCCCGGCGTTGATCTGCGCCCGTGAGGGATAAGGCACCACGCGGTTGTCCTGGAGCCTGCCGCGCAGGTAGCGGTGGGTCAGGTCGGGATAGAGCGAGGCGAGCTCGACGCGCAGCAGGTCCTTCGGCGGCGCGTACAGAGGATAGGGGTAAGCGGCGCTCTGATTCGCCGAGCCGTGCAGGAGCGGTTCATAGTAGCCCGTCATCAGCCCTTCCTCTTTCCCCTTTTCCGTCAGCATAAAGGGACGAAAGTTCGCTTCAAAGAAGGCTTTGGCGTCGGCGCTTTTTTCCGCCTCTTCGCAGAGCGTCTGCAATGCAGGCACCTTGTTCAGGCCGCACTGCTTTTTGAAAACGGCCAGCCCTGCCTCGGCTCTTTGCTCGTTCCACTGCGGCAGCGCGTCGAAGGGGACAAAGACGCCGCTGCTGTCCGCTTCACCGTTCAGATTCAGGTGTGTTTCTTTCTGCGCACAGCCGCCCAAAAAGATCAGAAAAACGAGGGTAAAAAGGGAATGAAAAATGTACAACTTTATATCACTTCACTCAAGATGGTATAATTCCGAAAATTTTTTCGGGGCACTTCATTGTGCCGATCAAAAAAAACAGTATAACAAGGGATTTGTATGGAAGAGATGAGCTATTACGAAATTTTGGAGATCAGCCAGAGCGCTGAAAAGACCGAGATCAAGAAAGCCTATCGCAAAATGGCCAAGAAGTACCATCCCGACGCCAACCCGGACGACCCGGAAGCGGAACACAAATTCAAGCTCTGCAACGAGGCCTACCAGGTCCTCAGCGACGACGAAAAACGGAGCATCTACGACCGCTATGGCAAACAGGGGCTCGAAGGCATGGCCGGCGGTGGTGCGCGCGGCGGCTTCGGCGGGTTTGAGGACCTGGGCGAGATCTTCGAAGAGATGTTCGGCGGCGGGCGCCGCTCGCGCCAGAACCCGGCGGACATGGACAAATACCCCCTCGACCTCGGCGTCGAGATCGTTCTCAGCTTCAAAGAGGCGGTCTTCGGCTGCGACAAAGAGATCAGCTTCAGCTACAAAAAGGCGTGTGCGATGTGCGACGGCACCGGCGCCAAAGATGGCAAGCTCGCCCCCTGCCAGCAGTGCGGCGGCAAGGGCCAGGTCTACGTGCGCCAGGGCTTCATGACCTTCTCCCAGACCTGTCCGGTCTGCCACGGCGCGGGCACGATGCCGGGCGAGCCCTGCTCCGAGTGCCACGGCGCGGGCTTTGAAGAGGTCGAAGAGACCATCACCATCAAGGTCCCCGCGGGCGTCGACAGCGACAACCGCCTGCGCGTCTCCGGCAAGGGCAACGTCGGCAAGCGCGGCAGCCGCGGCGACCTCTATGTCACCTTCCAGGTCGAGCACGACGAGACCTTCCAGCGCCACGGCAACGACGTCTACGTCGAAGTCCCGGTCTTCTTCACTCAGGCGATCCTCGGCGAGACTATTACCATCCCGTCGCTTACAGGCGAGATCGAGCTCAACCTCGACCAGGGAACCCGCGACAAGCAGCAGTACCGCTTCCGCGACGAGGGGATCGAAGACGTCCACGGCCACGGCAAGGGCAGCCTGATCGCCCAGGTCAAGCTCATCTACCCGAAAAAACTCAACGACGACCAGAAAGCCCTGCTCGAACAGCTCCAGGAGAGCTTCGGCATCGAATCGAAACCCCACGAAAGCGTCTTCGAGTCGGCCTTTGAAAAAGTAAAAGGGTGGTTTAAATAAGGGGCGGTAAAATACCTCTATAATCCCTACAGGAGCGCCCTATGAAAGAGTGCAACTCCCTTGCAGAAGTCCGCGACGAGATCGACCAGCTTGACGATCAGATCGTCGAGCTCATCGCCAAACGCAACAAGTACATCAAGCAGGCCGCCCGCTTCAAGAACACCATCGACGAGGTCAAAGCCCCCGACCGCATCGATGCCGTCATCCAGCGCCTGCGGCGCAAAGCCCTCGACCTCGACCTCTCTCCCAACCTCGTCGCCGACCTCTACAAGCTGATGATCGACGAGATGGTCGAGACGGAAATCGCCGAACTGCGCAACGCGAAGGACCTGTAAATGTCCCGTTTTGACGCCGCGGCCGCCGACTGGGACAAGGGAGACCTGCGCCAGCAGATCGCCGCGCATACCGCCGACGCCGTCATCGGCACCATCCCCCTGAACGACACCATGTCCCTGCTCGACTTCGGCGCGGGGACGGGGCTGCTCACCTACCGCGTCGCCCCCCATGTCGGCTCCGTCACCGCCGTCGACACCTCCGAGAAGATGCTCGACGTGCTCAAGAGCAAAAGCACCCCGGAACACGTTATCAAAACCGCCTGCTGCGACATCACGCAGATGCCGCTGAGCGAAACCTTCGACGGCATCATCAGCTCCATGGCGATGCACCACGTCGAGGACACCGAAGGGTTCCTCAAGACCCTCTATGACCACCTCAACCCCGGCGGCTTCATCGCCGTTGCGGACCTCGACAAAGAGGACGGAAGCTTCCACTCCCACGGGAACGAAGGGGTCTTTCATTTCGGTTTTGACAGGGAAAAGTTGACGGAGATGGCTCAAAAATGCGGATTCGTCGATGCGGCCTTCACGACCGCACTGACGATTGAAAAACCGGAGAAGAACTACCCGGTCTTCCTCTTTACTGCTTACAAAGCATAAAACGACATCCGAGCCAAGCCCGGATATCGACGCTAAAACTTATTTCAGCACTGAAAGGTGCTGATCACTCCGCTTCCTCTTTCTTCTCTTCGTGCTTGCACCCCGTATTGAGCTTCAGCGGAATGTACAGCGGACAGACGCCGAAGACTCCCGTCAGCAGCGGTACGAGCCCGATCACGGCAACTATGTAGTTCGAGGCGACAAGCCCGTAGGCGATCAGGGCGATGCCCAGAATGATCCGGATGACCTTATCGACGGTTCCCATATTGACACACATCATATTCTCCTTGGTATAGAAAACTTGGATGCGTTCAGTATATACAAATCGGGCAAACGCCGTCAGTAACCTAGGTCACCAAAGGCGTCAATGCACGAGCTGTTTCTGCACAAAGCGCTGGTAGAACCCCTCGCGCCGCAGCAGCTCCTCCGGTGTGCCCGCCTCGACGATGCGCCCGTCGTCGAGGAAATAGACGTAGTCCGCGTGCTCGACGGTGCTGAGGCGGTGGGCGATGATGAGGGTCGTCTTGCCCTTGAGGTAGTCGCGCAGGGAGGTGAAGAGGTGGCTCTCCGTCTGCACGTCCAGCGCCGAGGTCGATTCGTCGAGGATGACGACGCTCGGTGCGTGCAGCAGCATCCGGGCGATGGAGAGGCGCTGACGCTCCCCGCCGGAGAGCCTTATGCCGTCTTTGCCGATCATCGTCTCCAGCCCTTCCGTGAGCTTGGAGACGACGTCGTCGAGCTGCGCGACGTGCAGCACGTCGTAAAGCTTGTCGTCGGGGAGGTCCCGCCCGAGGGTCAGGTTCTGCCGCAGGGTGTCGTTGAACATCTTCGGCGTCTGCAGCACCAGGGCGACATGGTCGCGGATGACGTCGAGGCCGATCTTCTGGACGGGGATATCGTCGATGCAGATGCTCCCCTCCTGCGGGGCGTAGAGCCCCAGTACCAGCTGTGCCAGCGTCGTCTTGCCGCTGCCGCTGTGGCCCAGAAGCGCCACGGTCTTGCCCGCTTCTATGTTCATAGAGATGTCGTGCAGCACCCGCTTCTGACCGTAGCCGAAACTGAGGTGTTCCACGGAGATGCCGTTGGTCTCTCTCCCCTCGAAGGGGTTCTGCTCATGGGGGTACCGGGGCTCCTTCTCCAGCCGCAGCAGCGCGTTGAGGCGCTCGAGCGCCGCCGTGGCGTTCTGGTAGGAGAAGATGATCTGCAGCATATCCTGCAGCGGCGTCACCATGAACCAGAGGTAGCCCAGCACGGCGAACATCTCGCCGATGGAGAGCGACGAGAAGAGCACCATCAGCATGGAGCTCGCCCGGAAGAACTCAAACCCGCTCAGAAAGAGCAGCGAAGAGAGCTGCCCCGCCGCCTCGCTCTTCCAGCCGTACTGCGTCGAGGCGTCGCGGATGGAGCGGGCATCGTCGATCATGCTGTCGATGTAGCGCTGCTCCTGGTTGTAGGTACGGATCTGTACGAAGAGGTCCAGGGTCTCGGAGAGGCGGTTCTGGAACCGTTCGATCCGCTGGTTCTCCGTCCGTTTGAGCCGCCGCACCTTCTTGCCCAGCCAGGTCGTCAGCGCGACGACGGCGGGATTGAGCAGCAAAATGATCAGGGCCAGCTGCCAGTTGATGAAGAGCAGTACCAGCGCCACGCCGATCAGGGAGAGGGCCGAGACGAAAAAGCGGCCGATGCTCACCCCGATGAAGGCGTCGACGGTGTCGATGTCCGTCACCAGCCGCGCGCTCACGCCCCCGCCGCCCAGGGCTTCGTACTCGGAGACGGAGACATGGCGAAGGTGCTCCAGGATGCGCCGGCGGATCGTAAAGACGAGGTGCTTGGAGATGATCGTAAAGAGGCGGGACTGGAAGACGTTGGCGACGACAAAGAGCATGCGCAGGAACAGCGTCGTCAGCAGCACGACGACGATGTAGCCCCAGGGATGTTCGGGCGCGAACAGCAGGTCGATCAGCCCCGTCAGCTGTGCGGGCTTTTCGAGCAGCACCTGGTCGACGAGCAGCGGGAAGAGCAGCGGGACCGGGAGGGAGATCGCGACGGCCAGCACCGCGACGAGCTGCCCCAGGGTGATCCGCTTGCGAAAGGGTTTCGTATCGCGCAGCAGCGTGCGCCAGGTCATTTCTTGCATGGAGGGATTATAGACTATAGAGGGTGTATGGAACGTAAAGCGGGGAGGCAGTGCCCCCGCGTTTACCCGCGTGAAAGGTTGAAGCGGTTACTTCGTATCGACGTGCAGGACCGGCTTGAGCATCCACTTGTTGCTGCCGGTGGAGTGGATTGACTTGTTCGCGTCGAAGTCGACCGTCATCGTCATGTTTCCATCCGCCGCCATCACGAAGTTGTGGCTCTCTTTGATGACCATGCTAGGGACCGTCAGTTCGCTGGCGTTGCCGTCGATGACAACGTAGTTGCCGAACGGATGGACCGTAGAGTCGTTGCTCTCTGCGGAGAGGACCAGACGCATCTGCGTATACTTGGCCGCCGGGATGTTCGTAACGCCGATCATCGAGACGTTGCCGTCGCGCAGTTTCAGCAGGTCGTAGGTACCGTTGACGTCCGCCACGGTGAGCCAGGTTGCGTTTGACTCGTTGGATTCGTCGGCGCGGTGTACCATGACCTTGTCAATGGTCACATAGACGGCTTGAAAATCAGCCGGTGCGTCCATTAGGGCGACATTCAGCGTCCCGCTGTTGGATGAACTGCCGCCGCAACCGGCGATCCCGGCCATCAGCACAGCGGCCGCAGCGATACTTGCGTAAAAGCTTTTCATTCAGAGCTCCTTGTTATTTACTGTATATCAAAGATTATAACAAAGAAAAGTTACCGGGATCAAAGCCCTATATTCAGGGCTTTTCAGGAGATTGTGAAGAGTTTTTCGACCGTTCCATGAAGGGTTTCGCCATCAAAGAGCGACTGACGGTTTTCCAGCATGCGGACAGGGCGCGGGTCGAAGAGCACCAGGTCCGTGCTGCCGACGCCGATCGTGCCGGCGTCGCGCCCGATGCTGCGGGCCGGTTCGCGCACGCAGAGCGCGATCAGCCGCTCCCAGCCGATCCAGCCCGAAGCGACGAGTTTCGTGTAGAGCAGCGGCAGCGCATCGGAGATGCTTTCGCAGCCGTAGGCCGCGTCGGCGAAGGCGACCTCTTTATTCACCGGGGAGTTGGGCTGGTGCAGCAGGGTCAGCATGTCGACCGCCCCGGCCTCGAAGGCTTCGCGCAGTTTTGCCACGTCCGCTTCGGACTGCAGCGGCGGGTCGAGTTTGGCAACGGTGTTGAACCCTTCGCACGCCGCATCGCTTTTGAGCAAGTGGTGCAGGCTCACTTCGCAGCGCACGTCCACCCCCTCGCGCTTGGCGGCGGAGATCATCTCGAGGGAGCGCGGGGAGGCGATGCTTTTGAAGACGATGGCGATCCCGAACTCGCGGGCGATCTCGATCATCCGCGCCACGTGGACCGGTTCGCCGAGTGCGGGGATGCCGACCAGGCCGAGGCGCTGCGCCACCGCCCCTTCGTTCATCACCCCGTTGGCGGAGAGGTTACGGTCGTAGGCGCGGCAAAAAAGCGTCCCGCCGAACATCTTGACGTACTCGGCAACCCGCACGGCCAGGTGGTTGGAGATGGACGTCGTCATATAAGGCGCGATCGCCCCGCGCTTGAGCAGAATGGCGATGTTACTGAAACGCTCGTCGTCTATGGTCGCGGCGATGGTCGTTTCGATCCGCGCCCCTTCGCATCCGTCACGCTGGTTCTGGACAAACTCCAGGGAGATCGCATCGTCGACCGAAGGCGTGGAGTCCGGGGAGAGCACGACCGTCCCTACACCCCCTTTGCGCGCCGCCTTGGCCAGGTCGACCAGGTGGCGGCCCGTCAGGCGTCCGTCCTTGAGACGGACGTTCGTGTCCACGAGCGCCGGCAGCAGAACCTTGCCGGTGGCATCGACCCGCTCGTTGCCGGCGATCTGTTCGGCGATCTCGGTGATGCGCCCCTCCTCGATGCGAACGGAAGCGACGCGTTCGCCGTCGCAGTCGCAAATCGTCACGTTTTCAAAAATCATGCCCGTGTCCTCACTCCCGGGCCCCGCAAGCGTGCAGGAAGGCCCGGATGCTATAATGTCGACATTGTATTGCAAAACCAATAAGCCAGGGGTTAGAGTGCGTTTTTTTCTTTTGATTCTTTTCGCAGCCGTTGCATTCGCGGCGCAAGAGAGCGATGAGACCTACGAACGGGGGAAGACCCTCTACTTTCAAAACGGCTGCAACAACTGCCACGGCTCCCGCGCGGAGGGAACCGGCAACTACCCTTCTCTCGCCAACCGGGCCAAAGGGTTTCTGGCCTATAAACTACAGACCTTCCGCAAAGGGGTCGCCGATACCCCGATGCAGGAGATGATGATCGGCTTTGCGTCGCCACTCAGCGACGCGGACATTGATGCCATCACCACCTTCCTGCACGACTTCCACGACGCCCAGACGGATCGCTACGACCCGGCCTTCCAGCAGTGGGGAGACGGCGGATCATGAAGCTGCTCGTTTCCGCCCTGGAGCACTCCGCCAACGTCCACCTGAAGGCCCTCAAAGCCGAACTCGGCGACGACATCGAGCTGATCGGCATCTTCGACAGCGCCCTGGGCGAGCCCATCGTCGACCTGCGCTCCCTGGCGATCATGGGCTTCGTCGACGCGCTTAAAAAGCTGCGCTATTTCTTCAAGCTCGCCGACGAGATGGTCGCGCTCGCCGCCGAGGCCGACAAGGTGCTGCTGATGGACTCCTCGGGCTTCAACCTCCCCCTGGCCAAAAAGATCAAGAAGCGCTACCCCGACAAAGAGATCATCTACTACATCCTCCCCCAGGCCTGGGCGTGGAAACAGAAACGGATCCCCGTGCTTGAGCGCACTATTGACCGCCTCGCCTCCATCCTCCCTTTTGAGAAGGAGTACTACAGCCCGGAGGCCCCCATCGAGTACGTCGGCCACCCCCTGCTTGACGAGATTGCGCACTTCAAAACCGAGGCCGCCCCGGTGCTCAAACGCGTCGCCTTTATGCCCGGAAGCCGCAAAAGCGAAATCAGGCGTCTGATGCCGGTGTTCAGGGAACTGCGCTCCCGCCTCGATGCCGAAGCGGTGATCGTTGTGCCGAAGCATTTTGCGAAAGAAGAGCTGAATGATCTTTACGGTAACCTATCACCGTTTATTGTGGCACACGATGCGCATGCGGCCCTCTACGAGAGCGATTTCGCCTTTATCTGCAGCGGCACCGCGACCCTCGAGGCTTCCCTGATCGGCACCCCGTTCGTCCTCGCCTACGTGGCGAAACCGCTGGACTACCTGATCGCAAAGACGCTCGTCAAACTCGACTACATCGGCCTGGCGAACATCATGTTCTCCCGCTTCAAAGGGCGGCCGCTGCACCCGGAGCTGATCCAGAACGACGTGACGGCGGAGGCGCTTTTGGGCGCGATGCAGACCCTCGACCGTCCGGCGTTTGTCGAAGACGCCAAGGCGCTCCGGGGGTATCTTGAACACGGCAGCAGCGCGCGTGTGGCACATCTTATCGAAGGTGAACAGGAATGAAAATCAATTTTATCGATCTGCAGGCGCAGTATCAGGCATACAAAGAGGAGATCGACCGCGAAGTCGGCGAGGTCATGGCATCGGCCCAGTTCATCGGCGGACCGAAACTGCAAAAGCTTGAGAGCGACCTGGCCGCCTATACCGGCGCCGCGCACGCCATCGGCTGCAGCAGCGGCACCGACGCCCTGCTGCTGGCCCTCATGGCCCTCGACATCAAAGCCGGCGACGAGGTCATCACCACCCCGTTCACCTTCATCGCCACGGCGGAAGTGATCGCCTTCCTCGGCGCCAAATCGGTCTTCGTCGACATCGACGAGGCGACCTACAACATCGACGCCGCACTCATTGAAGACGCCATCACCGAACGCACCAAAGCGATCATCCCCGTCTCCCTCTACGGCCAGTGCGCCGATATGGACGCCGTCAACGCCATCGCCGCCAAACACGGCCTCCCCGTTATCGAGGACGCCTGCCAGAGCTTCGGGGCCGAGTACAAAGGCAAAAAGTCCTGCAACCTCTCCACGATCGGCTGTACCTCCTTCTTCCCGTCCAAACCGCTGGGCGCCTACGGGGACGGCGGTGCCGTCTTTACCAGTGACGACGCTCTGGCGGAAAAAATCCGCATGCTGCTCAACCACGGCCAGAACGAGCGCTACAAGCACAAGTACATCGGCATCAACGGCCGTCTCGACGCCATCCAGGCGGCGGTCCTCAATGTCAAGCTCGCCCACTTCGACGATGAAGTCGAGGCGCGGATGCGCATCGGTGCGGCCTACAGCGAAAAGCTCGCCAACGCGAACGTCGTTACCCCTGCCGTCATGGCAGAACGTACCAGCGTCTACGCCCAGTACTCCGTCCGCGTCAAGCACCGCGAAGCTGTCGCCGCGGCCCTGAACGCCAAAGGAATCCCGACGGCGGTCCACTACCCCATGCCGCTGCACCTGCAGGAAGCCTTCGCACCACTGGGCTACAAACCCGGCGACTTCCCCGTCTCCGAGCGCGTCAGCGAAGAGATCATGTCCCTGCCGATGAGCCCCTACCTTACCGCGGAGCAGCAGGACTTCATCGTCACCGCCCTGGAGGAGAACGCATGATAAAGATCGCCCTGATCGGCCTGGGTTCCATGGGCCGTAACCACTACCGCATCCTCCACGCCCTGGGCGAAAAAGTCGAGATCGTCGCGCTCTGCGACGTCGTGAAAAACGGCGAGTTTGCCGAGCCCTTCTTTACCGACGTCGACGAGATGCTCGACACCGCCAAGCCCGATGCCGCCATCATCGTCGTGCCAACCTTCCTGCACAAAGAGGTCGCGCTCAAGTGTATCGAGCGCGGGGTGCACGTCTTTATTGAAAAGCCGGCGGCCTCGACGATCGAAGACGCGAAACTGATCGCCAAGGCTGTCCAGGAGGCGGGGCTGAAAAGCTGTGTCGGCCACGTCGAACGCTTCAACCCCGTCGTCCAGGCGCTCAAAGAGGAGCTCGAGGGCAAGGAGATCTACACGATGTCCATTACCCGCGTCGGCCCCTTCCCGCCGCGCATCGCCGACGTCGGCGTCCTGACCGACCTCTCGGTACACGACATCGACCTGATGCGTTTCATCACCCACCGCAACATCCTGGAGAAGAACATCTTCAAATCCCGCAAGATCCACAACCACCACGAGGACAACGCGGTACTGAGCTTCGAGCTCGAAGACGCCATCGTCGGCGAGATCCTCACCAACTGGCTCACGCCCTTTAAAAAGCGCACCATCGAGGTCGCCTGCAAGGACGCCTACTTCGAGGCGGACCTGATCACGCAGAACCTCACGGAGTACTCGAACTTCCACGTCAACAACTCCTACGTCGTGCGCGGCTGCCACATCAAAAAGGACGAGCCGCTGCTCAAAGAGGTCGAAGCCTTCGTGACCTACCTCGAAACGGGCGAGCGCGGCTCGCTGGCAACGATCGAAGACAGTATCATCACACTGCAGGTGGCAACCGAAGCATGATCCATCCTACCGCCGTCATCGCGCCGGGTGCCGTTATCGCCCCGGACGCCCACATCGGGCCCTTCTGCAGCATCGGCGCCGACTGCGTGATCGGTGCGGGCGTGCGCCTCGAGGCCCACGTCGTCCTTGAAGGCCCCGTCACCCTCGAAGCGGGCGTGCGCCTCTTCTCCTTTGTCAAGATCGGCAACGGCCTCGCCCCCGTGACCCTGGGGCGTGGTACTTTTGTGCGCGAGTTCTGCCAGATTGCAACGCAGAACGACACCGCCGACGCCGTCGCCATCGGCGAAGAGAACTTCATCATGGCCTACGTCCAGCTCTTCCCCGGCGTCACCCTCGGCGCCAACTGCATCCTGACCAACGCCGTGACGATGCAGGCAAGGAGCCGCTGCGAGGAGCGCGTCATCATCGGCGGTCTCAGCACCGTGGCGGCCGAGTGTACCATCGGCACGGGCGTGATGGTCGGGGGCGCGTCGAACCTGCAATACGACGTCCCGCCCTTCTGCCTCGTCGAGGGGAACCCCGCCACCGTCCGGGGACTCAACCTGATCGGGATGCGGCGCCGTTTCGAGGACCGCGAGGACATCGAAAGCGTACGCCGCTGCTTCCGCCAACTGCACAAACAGTTCGACCCACACACCGCCGCCGAAATGAGCGAGGCCCTCGAGAACCCTCAGGCCAAACGTTTTACCGGTTTCATCGCCGCACACCGCTGCGCCTGAGGAGAAAAAAATGCTGCAATTCAACACCTATGACAACGACACCCTCGCGGCCATCCGCGAGCAGCTTAACGCCTGCGCCGAAGCCCTCGGCGGTACCGGCCGCCTGCTCGGCCTGGTGGAGACAATCCTTGGCATGAAGCCCTCGCCCCTGCAGAACAAAACGGCATCGTTTCACTTCGAGCAGGGCAAGGTGAGCTGGAACAAAGTCCTGTTCTCCGACAAGGTCGAGACGATCGCGCAGATGATCAAGAAGCACGACACGATGGAGAACCTGCTGGAAAAGGGCTCGAAAAAAGAGCAGAACGCCGTGCGGACCCTCTTCCCCGTCACCTTTACCATCACGCCCAAAGAGGGCGAACCCTTCACCTTCAAGGCCGTCGACGCCCCCGACGCGAACACGGCGCGCATCGACCCGCTCTTCGAACTGCTCTTTTTCGCTTCGACGGGGCTGATCAAAAAAGCGCTCAGGGAGGCATAAGTCATGGAACGAATCTATTCGAAAACGGCGGAGTCGGAGGCGGCGATCGCCCTGATGGAGAACCTGCAGCTCTACTTCGTCAACCGCCTGGGCGGGCTGAGCCAGATCTTCGGCGGGAACGTCCCCTTCGAAGCCGTGGAGTGGTTCCGCGACGAGGGACGCCACGGCGGCGGGATGCGCTACGAAGGGCGCGACGAGCGCCTCTTCAACCGCGCCTCCGTCAACGTGTCGCAGGTGCACTACGAGGATATGCCCGAAAAGAAACTCGACGCCGCCAGCGCCATCTCGACCATCATCCACCCGCGTAACCCCCATGTCCCCTCGATCCATATGCATATCAGCTATACCCGTATGAAGGACGGCGAAGGCTACTGGCGCATCATGGCGGACCTGAACCCCTCCATCTTCTACGAAGAGGATCAGCACCGCTTTATCGAACACCTCAACTTCATCACCCCCGACCTCTTTGAGCGGGGCGCGGAACAGGGTGACCGCTACTTCAACATTCCCGTCCTCGGACGCCACCGCGGCGTCGCGCACTTCTACCTGGAGCACCATAACAGCGGCGACTTCGGGACGGACTACGGTTTTGCGAAATATTTTGCCGAGCAGGTGATCGACGTCTATGTCTCCATCATCGCCGACGCCCTGGCCAAGCGTACGGAGGTGAGCGAAGAGGATGTCGCCGAACAGCTCGCCTACCACACACTCTACCTCTTCCAGGTCCTCACCCTCGACCGCGGCACGACCTCGGGGCTGCTGATCCACGACCAGAACGACGTCGGCATCATGGGCTCCATCCCCGAGTTCGTCGACAAAGCGCTGCTGCAGAGCTGGCTGCCGAAGATGGCTTCCCCGCAGGATGCGCTCCTGCAGGCCATTATCGACGCCCTTCCCGAAGCGGACGAGATCGTCCTGGTCGACGAGCCGGTCAAGGCGCGCCTGGCCGAAGCGGTACGCGCCCATTACAAAGCCCATCCCGAAGCCCTCACCATGCAGGCCGACAGCGCCGTCGTTCCGCCGACCGTGGAGAACCACCGCTGATTTCAGGCTATAATGGTCTGAAGACAACCACGAGGAGTTGACAGTGGGCCCTCCGAACCTTCCGCCGGACAGTGCCGGCCATCTCAATACCGCCGCCCTGCCCGGCTTTATGGTCTGGGCCGGGGTCATCATCTGCCTCGTCGCCTTCGCCTGGTACCTCGAAAGACAGCGCAACGACGACGAATAATCCCCAGGTCGAACCCGGCGCACGGTTTTCACCTCCGCAGACGATTTTCAGCCCCTTCTTTTACAAACCGGAAGCCCTTAAGAAACTGTGTACTAAAATGCACCTCAAGGACACAGCGTGAATATAATCATTGCGGGTGCGGGACGGGTCGGCTACCGCCTGGCGGGTACCCTTTCGCACCGCCACAACGTCACCATCATCGACCAGAGACCCTCCGCGCTGCAGCAGCTGCAGGAGAGCATCGATGTCTTCACCATCGCTGGGAACATCGAAGACCCCGACACCTACGCCCCCCTGAAAAACCGCCGTTTCGACATCTTCATCGCCGTCACCGACAGCGACGAGGCGAACATCCTCTCCACCCTCATCGCCGGGGACGTGATCGTCGCCGACCGGAAGATCATCCGACTCAAGAACCCCTTCTTCGCCGACAGTACCATCGCCGGGAAGCTCGGGATCAGCACAGCCGTCTTCCCCTTCTCCTCCGCGGCAAAGTCCATCAGCGCGCTGCTGGATTTCCCCCAGGCGAACAACGTCAAATCCTTCATCTATACCTCCTTTCTTATGATCTCCGTATACGTGGACGACGCCCCCGAAGCGGGCATTCCGGTGTCGCATTTTATCCATGAAAGCTCCGTCGTCGTGGGGCTTGAGCGCGATAAACGCTTTATCCTCCCCGACAAAGAGACCATGCTGCAGCGGGGGGACCTCGTCTACTTCTTCGGCGCCCCCGACACCCTTCGCGCCTACTGCGCAAGGCTCAACCCCTCCCTCCCCGACCGGATCAGCCGCGTCGCCATTTTCGACGCCGACCTGCTGGGGCTGGAGATCGCCAAGGCGCTCATCCCCAAGGGGGTGCAGCTCAAGATCATCGACAACCAGATCGAGAAGTGCGAGCACGCCTCCGAGCTGCTGCAGGAGAAGGCGATGGTCATCAATAGCCACTACATTGAGCACACCCTCTTCGACAACGAACACGTCGGGCGCGCGGACATGGCGATCTTCACGAGCAAGGAGGATGAGGAGAACATCATCCGTTCCCTCGAAGCGAAAGAGCGCGGCATCACGCGGACGGTGGCGATCAACAACGACCTCGAACGCTACCAGCTGATGCACTCCCTGGGCATCACCGCCATCCGAGGCCCGAAATCGAGCGCCTACTACACGATCCTGGAGAAGATCAGCTCCAGCTCCATCATTTCCGAACGCCACTACTGCGGCGGCAAGGGGCTGATCTACTCGCGCAAGATCTTCCCCGATTCGCCGCTGCTGGAGAAGATGGTCAAACCGCCGAACCCGAAACGATGCCGCTGTTTTCTCTTCCGCGACGGCATCCTGCTGCCCTGGGTGGCGAAACTGCAGCTGCACCGCGAAGACGTCCTGTTCGTTTTCGTCCATGCCGATAATGAAGAGGAGATCAAACAGTGGATCTACACACTCTGATCAACAGCGCCAAGTTTATCAGTGCCATCGGCATTGGCCTGGCGCTCTTCTTTCTCATTCCCATCGGCACGGGCATCGTGTACGGCGAAAACATGGCGCCCTTCATCCGCTTCGACCTGCTCTTTTTTCTCTTCAACCTTGTCCTGTTCGCCGCCCTCTACCGCCGGCGGATGCGGATGACGGTCAAAAGCGCCATCTTTTCGGTTAACCTCGTCTGGATACTGCTCGGCATCGCCGGGGCCGTCCCCCTCTACATCTACACCGAGGCTACCTTCACCGAATCTTTTTTCGAAGCGATCAGCGGCTTTACGACAACCGGGGCGACGATTTACACGGAAATAGAGCACCTGCCCAAAAGCATCCTGATGCTCCGCAGCCTGATGCACTGGCTCGGCGGGATGGGGATCATCGTCCTGGGCGTGGGCCTGCTTTCGCTCATCAACCCGACCGGTTCCATGACGATGTTCCGGGCCGAATCCACCGGTGTGCAGCTGGAGAAGGCGACGCCGAAAATCAGGGATACGGCGCTGCGGCTCTGGGGGCTCTACCTCTTCTTTACCGCGGCGAACACCGTGCTGCTCCTCGCCGGCGGGATGAACCTTTTCGATGCCGTCAACCACGCCTTTTCGACGATCTCGACGGGGGGCTTTTCCACGCGCGACCTCTCAATGGGCTATTGGGACGACGCGCCCGTCATCCTCTGGACGACGACCTTTTTCATGATGCTTTCGGGAATCAACTTCCTCGCCCACCTCAAAGCGGCCCGGGGCGACTTCAGCGGTTTCCGCGCCGAAGAGGTGCGGTGGTATCTCGGACTCTTCATCCTGCTCGCCTCCGTCCTCACCCTGGTGCACCTGGCCAACAGCGGCGACAGCATCGTCTACAGTACGACCCACGCCTTTTTCACCGTCGCCTCCCTGCTGACCACCACGGGCTTCGCGACGATCAACTACGAGCTCTGGGGCGCCGTCCCCGTCGCGCTCCTGCTCATCGCCATGCTGCTCGGCGGCAACGCCGGTTCGACGGCGGGGGGGATGAAGATCATCCGTTACGTCATCCTCTTCAAGAACCTGAAGTCCCAACTCAAACAGATCCTCCACCCCAATGCCGTCGTGGGGGTCTTCGTCGACCGCAAACCCGTCAGCAGCAAAGTCATCGGCAGCGTCAGCGGTTTCCTCTTCCTCTTTATCACCACCAACGTCCTGCTCACCTTCTACCTCTTTGCCCGCGGCTACGATGCGGTCACCTGCATCAGTACCTCGATCGCCTGCGTCGGCAATATCGGGCCGGGCTTCGCCATGACGGGCCCCTCGGAGAACTTCCACTTCTTCAGCGGGATCGACAAAATGATCCTCTCGGCGGCCATGATCATCGGCAGGCTGGAGTTCTTCACCGTCGTGCTGCTCTTTACCCGGGATTTCTGGAAACGCTATTAGCGCTCCGGGGAGGTTTCGTTCCAGAGAGGGTTGTCCCGGTCGTCGGGATGAAGTTTCGCCTTCTCTTCCGGGTAGATATGCCAAAATGAGGCATCTATCGCCCCCTCTTCATAGGCTGCTTTTTTGTCATGGTAGAAGGGACACCACCAATTCTCCACAACTTTCACGAGATAGGCCAGGTAGCTAAAGAGCGCCACGCTCAAAGGGCAGTAGAGTTTGCAGTTGAAGAGCCAGAAGAAGCGGAAACGGCTGAGGTGCCATCGCGGCGTCTCCGTCGTGAAAGTGATCTGGTCACGCCGCGTATAGCGGTGGCTCTCCCAGTCGGGGACGAACTCCCGGTAGGTCTTCAGGTTCTCCGCCCCCATGATCCTGAGGTGCCAGCGCACCAGTATGACCGCCAGGACGGCGAAGGGGATCGCCGCCAGGATCGGCAGGTAGATCAGCACCGCGCCCGGCACCGTTTTCCACATAGACTTCGTTTTATGATGCGCCCCGATTCTGACCCGTTCCATGCAACTCCTTTATGGAGACCCAGTATAAACAAAGCGGCTTGAGGGAGTGATTAAGCTGCCGCTGCCGCGTTTTCTGTGAAAACACCAGACATCGTATCATCAGCCGTTTGGGACTATAATCGGTTTCATTGTTTCTGCATACCCGGGAGAACAGAGACATACGACAAGGAGACACATTGGCGCAAAAAGACAAAGAGAAATGGGATAAGAAATACACCGAGATGGAGGGGCTGCTCGAACGCAGGCCACCGAGTGAACTGGTCAGTACACATGCCGCCGAAGCCCCTGGAGCGAGGGCCCTCGACCTCGCCTGCGGCGGCGGGCGCCACAGCCTCTATCTGGCCGACGAAGGGTTTAGCGTCGATGCCGTCGACATCTCGACCGTCGCCCTTGCGGCCCTGCGGGAGAAGGCGGACCTTGACAAGATCAACCTGATCGAAGCGGACCTCGACACCTTCGTCCCCGACGCGGAAACCTACGACATGATTGTCAAAACGAACTTCCTCGACCGCGGCCTGATCGCACGGGCAAAAGCGGCGCTGAAACCCGGCGGTATCATGGTCCTGGAGACCTACATGGCCGATGCGGGCAACGAGAAGCCCGACTCCAACCCGGATTTCCTGCTCCAGAAAGAGGAACTCAAATCGCTCTTCGGCGAGGGCTTCAGCGTCCTGGAGTACAAAGAGTTCTGGAACGAACCGCACGAAAAATACCGCATGCGCAAACAGGCGATTGCCGTACGCAAAGATTGATCGCAGTATAATGGCGCAAGATTTTTGAACAGGAGAGGTTCTTTGAGAACACCCAGAGGCTTCGGCAAGCGTTATTTCACCCTCGCTTCCATCCAGGCGCACAGCGTCGCGCCCGCGCAAAACGCCCTGCGTGTATGCCTCGAAACCTACGCCACCGTCCTGCAGCACGACCGTGAAAGCGACGAGGCGCCACCGGAAGAACCCCTGGAGGCCCTCACCTGTTTTGCCAGCGACAAGCCCTGCCACTGCGACTGTTACTTTAGACGCCGAACCTTCCTGACCCTGCGCACCTGCCGCAAACCATCCGCCTGTACCTGCAACTGCCGATTTTACAGCTTCCGACGTACCGGGGTCCATCCGCCGTACCTCTGATTTTTTCCATCCGACCTTAACAACAATCGAAAAAAGAAAAATATCAAAGGACAGACCCATGTCAAAAAACTACGTCATCGGCTACCCCCGCATCGGGGAGAACCGCGAACTCAAGTTCGCACTGGAGAGCTACTGGAGCGGCAAAAGCGACCTTGCCGCCCTTGAAGCGTGCGCATCGACACTGCGCCGCCGCCACTGGCAGGAACAGCAAGACGCCGGCATCGGCACGATCAGCTGCAACGACTTCAGCTTCTACGACGCGATGCTCGACACCTGTGTCCTGCTCGGCGCCGTCCCGGCCCGCTTCCGCAATATCGAAGACGACACCATCCGCTACTTCACCATGGCCCGCGGCGACAGCCAGCGCACCGCGATGCAGATGACCAAATGGTTCAACACCAACTACCACTACATCGTCCCTGAGTTCGCGGCCACAGACGCCTTTGCACCGAACGCATCGAAAATCGTCGCCGAATACCAAGAGGCGAAGGCGGCGGGCATCACCCCGAAAATAAACCTCATAGGCCCCCTCACCTTCCTCGGCCTCGGCAAAAGCGTTGAGAAAAACTTTGACCGCTACGCCCACTTCGATGCCGTTGTCGCCTGCTACGAAGCAGTGCTTACGGCCATCAGCACCCTCGACGACCTCGTCACCGTCCAGATCGACGAGCCGCTCCTCGTCACCGGGCCGGATGCCAAGACCCTGAGCCTGCTCAAACGGGCCTACGACCGGCTCGGCAGCACCGCGTCACAGGTGGAGATCATCGTCGCGACCTATTTCGAACACGCCTGCGAAGCCGTCGAAGTGCTCGCCCATACACCCATCAGCGGGATCGCCCTCGATTTCGTCCACGGCCCGCGCAACATGGAAGCGCTCGGCACCGTCGCCCAAAGCGGCAAAACGCTCATCGCCGGGGTGATCGACGGTCGCAACGTCTGGCGCAGCGACCTCGATGCCGTCGGCGACACCCTCGAGACGATCGCGCAGACGGTGCCAAAATCCCTCATCGTTCCCGCCACCTCCTGTTCGTTGCTGCATGTCCCCTATTCGCTCGAAGCGGAAACGGCACTGGATGCGGAGGTCATACAGTGGCTCGCCTTCGCGAAGGAGAAACTGGCCGAACTGAACGTCGTCGCCAAACGCTTTACCGGGGCGGCGCTGGACGATGCGGAACTGAGCCTGATGCAACTCAGCCGGGAAGCGGTGCACACACGGCAATGTTCCCCGCGCATCCACGACGCCGCCGTACAGCAGCGCGTTGCATCGCAGACGGGGACGGAACGTACCGAGCCCTATGAAACACGGATCAAGGCCCAGCGCGAAGCGCTGCGCTACCCTCTGCTGCCGACGACGACGATAGGTTCCTTCCCCCAGACGCCGGAACTCCGTACGCTACGCCGGGACTTCAAACGTGGCGACATCGATGTACAGACGTACGACGCGGGCATCAAAGCCTACATCGACGACTGCATCGCCTTCCAGGAGTCGATCGGCCTTGATGTACTCGTGCACGGCGAGCCCGAACGCAACGATATGGTCGAGTACTTCGGCGAACAGCTCGCCGGCTTCGTTTTCAGCGCCAGGGGATGGGTCCAGAGTTACGGCAGCCGCTGCGTCAAGCCGCCGCTCATCTACGGCGACGTCAGCCGTCCCCTGCCGATGACCGTGGGCTGGACGACCTACGCGCAGAGCAAAACTTCCAAGATCGTCAAAGGGATGCTCACCGGTCCCGTCACGATCCTCAACTGGTCCTTCGTCCGCGATGACCTGCCCCGTGCCGACGTGGCCGCGCAGATCGCCCTGGCCATCGGCGACGAGGTCGACGACCTCCAAAATGCCGGCATACGCATTGTCCAGGTGGACGAAGCGGCCTTCAAGGAGGGGTACCCGCTGCGCCGCGAGAACATCTCCGCCTACGAGACCTGGGCCGTCGACGCCTTCCGCCGCAGCGTCGCCTGTGCGCGCAGCGAAACGCAGATCCATACGCATATGTGCTACAGCCAGTTCAACGACATCATCCATACCATCGAGGCGATGGACGCGGACGTCATCTCCATCGAGACCGCCCGCAGCGGCAACGCCCTGCTGCGCATCTTCAAGGAGGTCGGCTACAAGCAGGAGGTGGGTCCCGGCGTCTACGACATCCACTCTCCCCGCGTCCCGCCGGTGGCGGAGATGGTCGTGCAGATCAACGCCCTGCTGGAGGTACTGCCCCAAGAGCAGCTCTGGATCAACCCCGACTGCGGCCTGAAAACCCGCAAATGGGAGGAGGTTAAACCGAGTTTGGCCAACATGGTCGAAGCCGTCAGCGAGGTGCGCGCCGCATTTGACGCTATAATCGCATCCAAAAAAGGCGATGCAGCATGGACGAATCCCTCGAGATCCTCTACCGCGACGAGTGGCTTGTAGCCGTAAACAAGCCCAGCGGGCTGCTCGTGCACCGCTCCTGGATCGATAAGGACGAGACGCGCTTCGCGCTGCAGCTCGTCCGGGACCAGATCGGGCAGTACGTCTATCCCGTCCACCGCCTCGACAAGCCTACTTCCGGCGTGCTGCTCTTCGCCCTCGATCCCGATACGGCCCGCAAAGTCGGCGAGATCTTCGAAGCCGGGAGCGTCCGCAAGGAGTACCTCGCCGTCGTGCGCGGCTACATTGACGAAGGGGGCCGCATCGACTACCCGCTCAAAGAGCTGCTCGACAAGATGACCGACGCGAAGGCGCGCACGGACAAAGAGGCCCAGGAAGCCGTCACGCTCTTTGAACGCCTCGCGACCGTCGAGCTTCCCATCCCCGTCGGGCGCTACCAGACCGCCCGCTACTCCCTGGTACGGCTGCGGCCCGAAACGGGGCGTAAACACCAGCTGCGGCGCCATATGAAACACCTGCTGCACCCCATCGTCGGCGATACCAAATACGGCCGGACAGAGCACAACAACCTTTTCCGGGAACATTTCGGCTGCCACCGGCTGCTGCTCGCCTCGACGAAGCTCGAACTCCCCCACCCCGTCACCGGGGAGCCGCTCTGTATCGAGGCCACCGTCGGGGAGGTCTTCGCGAGCATTCTCACCGCTTTCGGCTGGGACGCTGAATAATATTTTTTAATTTCTTACTCCCGATCTTCCCTTAACAACACAGTGGCATAATGAAAAATAACGTCCGTGTAAAGGAGTGCCGATGAAACCGATAATCCTGCCTCTTCTCCTCGCCGCATCGCTTTTTGGCGCGGACGGCTACAAGATCTACGAGCAGCACTGCGCCTCCTGCCATATGGTCATGCTCCCGCTTGAAGAACCGGCGCGCGGCCAGCAGAAGGCGAAGATGAAAGCGCCGACGATGCGCATGGTCGCCATGCGGCTGAAGATGATGATCCATATCCACAACGAGGATGAAGATATCCAGCGCAAAGTCGTCAAAGCCTTTGTCAAGGAGTACATCGACGATCCCGACGAAGAGTACGTTCTGTGTCTGCCGGAGATGGTGGAAAAGTTCGGGGTGATGACGCCCGTCAAAGGGTTGACGAACGCTGAAAAAGAGGCAGTGGCCGAATGGCTCTGGGAGCAGTTCTAGGCGCTGTGCGTTAGAGCGAGCGCAGGTGTTCCAGGAAAGCTTCGGGCGGCTTGTAGCCGATCAGCGTCTTCTCCTTCATCAGTTTCCCTGTTTCATCAAAGAAGAGGATGCCCGGAGGGCCGTAAAGTCCGAAGTTTTTCGTCAGCGCCCGTTCGGGGTCGCTGTTCTCCGTCACGTCCGCCTGCACCAGGACAAAATCCTGCAGAGCCGCCACGACACGCGGGTCGGCGAAGGTGATCTCCGCATACTCCTGGCAGGCCGCGCACCACGTGGCGGAAAAGTCCAGCATCACCTTTTTCCCTTTGTTGGCGGCGATGACCTGCTCCAGTTCCGCTTCGGAGTGGATCACCTCGAAGGCCACCTCTGTTGCAGCGACAGGCGCAGCAGCGGTGTCCTGCGTGCACATTTTGACTTCAAACCCTTTGAGAGGGTGTGTCATCGACGTCCCCCCCGAAAGCGCCCCGACGAGCAGGATCGTGCCGTAAAGCATGAAGACGATGCCGATCGCCTTGATAAAAGAGTGCATTGAACGGCGGACGCCGCCGTGGATCGGTTCGAAAGCCCCGAGGTAGACGGCGGCGACGATGAAGTAGATCGCCCAGAGCATCATCGTGATCCAGTCCGGGATCACCCGCGATACCATCCAGATGGCGACACCGATCATCACGGCGCCGAAGACCTCCGTGACAATGTTCATCCAGCCGCCCGGTTTCGGCATGAACCTGCCGGCGCCCAGGCCGATGAGCAGCAGCGGGACCCCCATCCCGAGGCTCATGACAAAGAGGGCGACGCCGCCGAGAGCCGCATTGCCCGTCTGGCCGATGTAAATCAGCGCCGCCGCCAGGCCGGGGGCCACGCAGGGGCCGACGATAAGCGCACTCAAAAAGCCCATCACCGCGACGCCGGTAAATCCGCCCTTTTCACCCGCCTTGTCCGAAAAACGCGACAGACGCGTCTGCAGCGTCGCCGGGAGCCCGATCTCGTAAAACCCGAACATGGAAAATGCCAGCGCAACAAAGATCAGCGCGAATGCCCCGATGGCCCACGGGTTTTGCAAGATCACCTGCAGGTTCTCTCCGAAAAGGCCGGCCATGATCCCGGCGATCGTATAGGCGAAGGCCATCGCCAGGACGTAAACCAGCGAAAGGGTGAACCCGCGACGGGCCGTCAGCCTCTCCCCCTGCGACACGATAATGGAGGAGAGGATCGGGATCATCGGAAAGATGCACGGGGTCAGCGAAAGTGCAAGTCCAAAGCCGAAGAAGAGGGCCAGGATCGCCCAGAGGCTGCCGCCTTTGAGCGTATCGACGATGATGTCCGTTTCGCTCTCACCCTGCGCGGCGGCCGGAGCCTTCGGCTTTTCAGGTGCTTCGGCAGCCGCCGATCCAAGTTTGGCGAGGTCGACGTCGAAGGTGTACTCTTTGTTCTGTGGCTCGTAACAGAGCCCGCGCTCCGAACAGCCCTGGAACGCGAGAGCGACGGTGACGGGGACTATGCCCGTTTTCTGCGACGATGTGAGGATAATCTCGACGGGTACGTTGTGAAGGTGGACCATGTCGCCGTCATGCTCTTCCGCAACGCTGTTGACCTTCACTTCGGAGATGGAGACCCCAGAGGGCGCCTTGACTTTGGCATCGAGCTTGTCCGCATAGACATAGATGCCCTCGCCCAGTTCGATGTCGATGGCGATGTGCTGGTTGTCAAGCAGGGAAGCCTTGGGCTTGAATGCCTCTTCGGGCATCAGGAAACTGCTCTGAAAGGCGAAGAGGAGCGTCGCCGAAAGCAGGGTAAAAAACGCGAGGAACCGTTTCACAGAAAGCCTTTGTGACGAAATTGGCCCACATTTTAGCGCAAGAAGCAAAAACAAAACAGTAACACGTCCCCATCTGCGGGGGGTTAAGCTTTCAGCGCGGGCATGTCACTTCAGGATCGGGAGCAGTCGGGCGTAGAAACAGGCGGCATGCTGCACGGCATCGACACGGATCCACTGGCGCGTCAGTTTGAAACGGAAGCTGCCGACGCTGCGCTCGGGGTAGCGGTGGGCGTACGCGGATTCGGGCGTATTGAAGGTGGCGAGCAGCCCCTGCGCCGCCAGGAGCATGGGACCGAGGATGTGCGTCATCTGCGCCTTTTCACCGCGCTGCCGCGCCAGCCGGAAGGCCGCCATCAGCCCTTCGCAGCGTGAACCGTCATGGTAGACGTGGTCACCGAAACGGTAGTAAAAACCGCCGGCATAATCGGGACAGAGCGCATCATCAGGCGTGTACATATGGCGGATCATCTGAGCCGCGTCCCCGTATACGAAGGCCCGGTGGGCATCGGTGACGACGCCTTCGATCCCGTCCCAGGCTTCGATCGCCTGCATCAGCCAGCTGTCCGCCGGCAGCGGCTCGAAGAGATCGGCATAGCGCTTCGGACGGATATGGATGAGAAAATCAAGTGCCCGGCGGCTCTCATGCCGGATGCGCGCTTTCAATTCATCCGACCCGTCGCCGTATGCATGGAAAAGCGCCAGGCCAAGCAGCGCCTCGCCGGGGTAGTAAAAGGAGAAGAGGCCCCGCTTCGTCTTGTCATCGATGCCGACCAGCGGCGCCCCCTTCCCGAAACGCGGATGGCGGTAGTAGCCGATCAACTCCCCCTCCCCGTCGATGCGGCTGAGCAGGTGCCCTACAAGTCCCTCTTCATAGCGCCCGTAACGCCCGTCGCCGCTGAGATGCCGGTAGCGCATCAGGGCGGCCAGCCCTATGCCGGCACCCCCGAGCTTGGACTTCTTGTTATAGAAGGGGTAGCAGCGATACCCCTCCGCATCTTCCTCTTCTTGCAGCGTCGTTACGAAATAATCGATGGAGCGGCGCGCCGCCTCCAGCAGACGGCGCTCTTTGAAGAGCGTATACCCCTCGAGCAGGGTGATCGTCGCGCCGCTGTGGCGCAGAATGTTGTAATACGCCGGGTTCTTCGGGTGCTGAAAATCGGCTTCGCTGTCGCGCAAGGGATCGTAATAGTAGAGGAAGCGTCCGTCGCGCCGCATATTGTCCGCCAGCCAGCCGATGCTCTCGCGCAGCACGCTCTCCACGGCGCCGGCCGAAAGGGCAAAAGGCGCCGGCAGCCCCCGGTACAGTGGAAGGGATTTCTCTTCATAGGTGATGACGGCAACGCTTTTCAGGAGACTGCACTGCAGCGGCACTCCGCGCATCATCGCGGCGCGTTGCTCCTCATCCTGCCCCTTTTGTGCCAGACCGAAACGCCTGGCAAGGAAGTCCAGCAGTTGCGTCACGCTCATGATGCTGTGGGTCACGGCATCGGAGGGCATGACGTAACGCACCTTCCCCTCATACACGCAGCGCACGCCCGTCACCCCGGGCTCATATCGTGCCGGCGACACCTCCATCCACGTCAGCTCTTCCAGACGGCAGGGCACCTCCTCTGTCACCATCTCGACCATGATCCGACAGACGGAGGGGTCGGAAACATGGAAGGCCTCAAAGCCTTTGCGTTTGCGCACTCCCGCCACGGCGCGGCGTATGCCCTCCGCCAGCGAACGGCGCCGCGATCCCCAGCGCAACGGCTTCTCGCCGCGCTGGAAAAGCGTAACATAAAGCTGCGAGCAGGAGGGATCAAAGCTCCGTGCAAACCGTTTGGGAAGCAGAAATTCCGAGGGCTCTCCCGCTAGCATCTTCCGAAGCGCCCCAAAAAACTGCATCTCATCTGCTGTTTCCACGCCGGAGACCGCGTGCGGTACCGTCATCCCTTCTCCTTCACATGCCCTCGGGCATCCATGCTGTTATCAGCTCTTACAAAAAAATGCCAGATAGGCACCCTTTGGTAAAAGCGGAGCGGGACGAGCCCGCCGCTTAGACAACGCTGTCCGGATCCGGATCCACATCCAGATCGTCCAGATCGCTGTCGTCGAAGAGGTCGAAGTCCTCCGCATCCATCGCACCATGGCCACCGCCGCCCTGTCCGGGGTTACTGTCGTCGTCATGGTCCTCATCGTTGCCGTGACCGTTATCATGGTCGTCATCGCTGTCCGTATCGGTGTCAGTGTCAGTATCACTGTCGGTGTCTGTGTCCGTATCGGTGTCTGTGTCCGTATCGGTGTCTGTATCGGTGTCTGTGTCTGTATCCGTATCGGTGTCAGTATCCGTGTCGGAATCATCGTCCGTATCGGCACCGTGACCGCCGCCGCCCTGACCCGGGTTGCTGTCGTCGTCGTGGTCATCGTCGTTGCCGTGGCCGTTGTTGCCGTCATCGTCATCCGTGTCTGTATCCGTATCAGTATCCGTATCAGTGTCGGTATCCGTATCGGTGTCTGTATCCGTGTCAGTGTCGGTATCCGTATCGGTGTCTATATCCGTGTCAGTATCCGTGTCGGAATCATCGTCCGTGTCGGCACCGTGACCGCCGCCACCCTGACCCGGGTTGCTGTCGTCGTCATGGTCATCGTCGTTGCCGTGGCCGTTGTTGCCGTCATCGTCATCGTCGGAATCATCGTCCGTATCGGCACCATGGCCGCCGCCGCCCTGACCCGGGTTGCTGTCGTCATCGTGGTCATCGTCATTACCGTGACCGTTGTTGCCATCGTCATCGTCATCGTCGTCATCGTCATCATCGTTATCGGTGTCAGTGTCGGTGTCTGTGTCTGTATCCGTATCGGTGTCTGTATCCGTATCGGTGTCAGTGTCCGTATCGGTGTCTGTATCTGTATCCGTGTCTGTATCAGTATCGGTGTCTGTATCTGTATCCGTATCGGTGTCAGTGTCTGTATCCGTATCGGTATCAGCCGCCGGACGGGCATCCGCCGGATTGCCGATATCTGCGCTCGCAAAACCACGGGCACCCACTTCGTCACCCTCCTGATCGGCACCGACGTCACCCCGCGCGTCATCACGCTGTTCATAGATGGCGCCGTTGCTCAGTCCGCTGCCCTGGCCACCGCCCTGACCTGCTGCAGTCGCACCCATATCGCCACCCATCAGGGCGGTTTCGAGGGCGGTAACATCACCGATCAGCGCATCGTTTTCCGCCGTATCGACTGTTACGCTGCTGTCGAGTACGACATGTTCGTGTGAGCCGATCTCAACGGTATGGCCGTTATCAAGACTCAGGACGATCCCGCCATCGCCGGTGATCACGATGTCATTTTCGTGGATGATATCCCCGGATACAGCGATCCTTTCGTGGCCGCCCGGTCCAATCACTTTCACAACGCCTTCAATTGCCGTTACCATTCCGATTGCAGTTGCCATCTCATCTCCTTTTGATGTATCTTAGCTGTATTATAGGCATTAACCGTCCCACAGCTCAATACTACTTTCGTATGAATTTGTTATCGCCTGGCGTTATTGACCATAATGGCCAGCTCCAGCCGGCTGGCCACGCCAAGCTTCTCATACACCGTCTTCAAATGGGTCTTGACCGTCTGTTCCGTGATGTCCGCCGTCTGGCCGATCTCCTTGTTACTCATCCCCAGTGCCACCATCTCCGCCAGCTCGCGCTCCCGCGCTGAAAGCGGGTCAAGCGCCTCGTGATGCTGGGCTGCCATCATACTGTTCTGTCGGATCATCATCTGGATAAACTCCGGGTAGAGCCAGATATTGCCGCCGATAACCGCCTTGACGGCCTGGTTGATGTTGTTGGGGGAGGCATAGGTGTTGAGCAGTGCGCGGGCCCCTTCCCTGAGCAGTACGATGCCATCCGAATAGACCGGGCTGCTGTTCATCGCCATCACGGCGCTCTTCGAGCCCTTGAGGAACTGCAGCAGCTCCTCGATCTCCCCGACTTTGCCGTCGTAATCGAACAGGACCGCCGCAGGCTGTGCCTGTTCCAGGGCGCCGTAGAGCGCCCCGAGCTCCTGGAACACCTGCAGGTCGTACAGCCGGGACATCCCGCTTTTCCAGTGCTTCAGAACCGAATCACGCTTTGAATAGAGGTAAAGTCGTTTCATCCTATCGCTCCTTGAAGGCATTGTCTTTCGTGTGCAGCAGCGGTCGGAGAATGTAGTCGAGTATACTCTTCTTCCCCGTCACGATCTCTGCGTTGACGACCATCCCCGGTATCAGTTTCAGCGGGTTTTCCACCGTGCCGAGGAAGGTTTTGTCCGTTTCGATCCAGACCTGGTAGTAGGTTTTGCCGTCGGCTTCGTTAATGGAGTCCGGGCTGATCCGCACGACCCGGCCGCTGAGTCCCCCGTAGATGGCGAAATCATAGGCCGTAATCTTGATCACCGCGCGCTGATCGGGGTACAAAAAGGCGATATCGCGCGGATGGACCTTGACTTCGACCAGCAGCGAATCCCCCGTCGGCAGGATGTCCATCATCTTCATTCCCGGCGTCACGACCCCGCCGATCGTTGTGACATAGAGGCGCTTGACGATCCCGTCGACGGGCGAGCGCACCAACGTCCGGCTCACCTGGTCCTCGAGTGCCGCCTGGGACTCCTTGATCCGCTGCATCTGTGCCTCGATGCCGTTGAGCTCCTCCTTGGCACGGTTCTGGAAGGCGAGCTCGGCTTCGTCGCGTTTGCTCTTCGCCTCGTCGATCATCGCCCGCGTCGACGTAATCTGGTGTCTTGTCGTCGTCAGGGACTGCTGAACGTTGTTGGCATCGCGCTGCAGCTTGATATAGTCGACCTCGGGCACGATCCGCTTTTCGACCAGAGGTTTGTTGATCTCGATCTCCTTCCGGACCAGTTCCATCTCCCGCTCAAGCTCGACGTAGTGCTCCCGCGCTTCTTTGAGCTCGCTGCTGCGCTGGACGATCTGCGCGTCGAGCACCGCGATACTCTTTTTGAGCTGTTTCCGGTTGCTCGTGAAAAGACTGCGCTCCTTCTCGATCAGCACCTTTTGCGCCGGGTCGCTTGTCTCGGGTTCGAGGAAAGCCGTCCCGTGGGCCTCCGCCCGCAGACGGACCGCGCGGGCATAAAGTTCGTCATACTCCAGCCGGGTCTTCTCCACCGTCGAACTGAAGTAGATGTCCTGCATCTTCAGCAGCGGTTCGCCTTTTTTGACCAGGTCGCCCTCTTTGATGAGGATCTCCTTGACGATCCCCCCTTCGAGGTTCTGGATCGGCTTGATCTGACTGCTCGGCACGATCTTGCCGTTGCCCTTGACGACCTCGTCGATCATCGCGTGATCCGCCCAGACGATGAAAACCGCCACTGTCAGCAGCATGATCCAGAGAAAAAGCCGCGAATGCAGGGCCGTACGCTCCAGCACCGCCGCGCTGCGGCTGTTGAGATAGGCCAGCTCCTCCTCCGAAACGACCCGGGGACGCAGATCACTCTTGTCGGAAGGCCGCTTCGGCGGCCGGCTGGAGAGCATGGAACTGTCAAGCACTGTGCACCTCCGACTTTTTAAGGTAGGCGAGGACCTCCGCCTTCGTACCGTCCATCACGACCTCCCCGCGCTCGAGCAGGATGATGCGCTCGACCAGTTCCAAAACGGCGTCTTTGTGCGTCACGAAGAGCGCCGTCTTCCCCTTGATCTTCTGGGAGATCCCGAGGATGGCGATACGCTCGCTCTCTTCGTCCAGGTGCGAGGTCGGCTCGTCAAAGAGAACCAAGGAGAAATCGTCGATCAGGGCCCGAGCGATCCCGATGCTCTGACGCTGCCCGCCCGAAACGTTCTGTCCCTTCTCCTTGATCTTCATATTGAAGCCGTCGGGGTTGAGATTGATGTAGCGCAGGGCGCCGCTCAGGCGCGCCGCCTCGACGATCTCGTGCGAATCGATGCCGGGATGCTTCAGGGCGATGTTCTCCTTGATCGTCCCCTGCAGCAGAACGATCTCCTGGGGAACGTAGGCGATCTGCTTGCGCAGCTCCGCCGGGGCGTACTGATCCATCTCGACGTCGTCCGCGAGGATCATCCCCTCCTTGGGGGCATAAAAGCCCATCAGCAGGTTGATGATGGTCGTCTTGCCCGAGCCCATCTCTCCCATGATGGCGACGTGTTCGCCGGGTTCGATCGTAAACGAGACGTCATGCAGGGCATTGCGTGCCGAATCGGGGTAGGCGAAATCGACATTGACGAAATCGATCTTTCCCTTGAAATGGCTGGCGCTGATAAACTCCCGCTCTTTGGGGTGTTCGACGGCGCTTCCCATCACCTTCTCGATTGCGCGGAAGCCCGCGCGGGCTTTGTTGAACTGCAAAATCAGCATCACCAGTTTTCCGACGGGGTTGACGGCCCGCGACGAAAGGATGTAGGCGACCAGCAATCCCCCCGTCGTCAGGATACCCTGGTGGATCATGTAGACGCTGGCCACGATCACGGCGACCGTCTGTACGCGGATCAGAAAGGAGGTCGCCGTCGCGATGGAGCCGTTGAGGACGCGGGATTTGAGCCCCCGCTGGGCGATGTTCCCCGTTGCCTCCTCCAGCTTCCACTGCATGACGCTGTTGTAATTGAAGGCCTTGATCGTTTCGATGGCGTTGAGGCTTTCGAGCAGAATGCTGTTTTTCACCGCCGATGCCTGGTTGGAGTTGCGGATGCTCGTCCGGATCGGTCCTTTTATAAGGTAGGCGTACACGACGATAAGGACGATCGTCATCAGCGGGATATAGACGACATTGCCGGCGACCCAGTAAACCACCAACAAGAAAAGAATCGAAAACGGGAGGTCGACGAGGGTCGTCACGACGGTCGAGGTCAGAAAGTTCCGGATGCTCTCATACTGTTTCAGGTCGCTTGAAAACGCGCCGACGGAACCGATCTGCTCGGAGAGCTTCATATCCATGACGTGCTCGAAAATCTTCGAAGACATGATCACGTCGCTCTTCTTCGCCGCGATCTCCATAAAGTAGCTCCGCAAAAAACGCAAAAAGGCTTCGAGGACGAAGATGGCCACGACACCGTAGGTGAGGACCCAGAGCGTATCGAGGGCCGTGTTCGGGATCACCCGGTCAAAAACGTTGCGCATATACAGCGGCAATATCAGAATAAACAGATTGACCAGGAAGGAGCCGACCAGAATGTCCATATAGATCGTTCTCGTGCGCGACAGCGTACTCCAGAACCAGTGCCTTTCGTCGTCCTCTTCCTTCTCTTCCTGCGCTTCCAGGCTGAACCCGAAATTCTTTTTCATCAGGAAACAGTACCCGAGGTACTCCGCTTCCAGGTGTTCGATGGGAATCCACCCCTCCTGCTCGGGAACGCCGGGAAGCAGCACGTTCGCATACTCCATCTCTTTGTCAAACTCGAGCAGCACGCAGGCACGATCCTCTTTCAGAATGAGGATGCACGGCAGCAGGTGCTGTGCGATTTTGCGCAGGGATTTCTTTTGAAGGGTACTGGCGAAGCCCGCCTTTTCCGCCGCCCGGCTAAAAAGCGAACGGGAGCGCTGGGGGTCGGGCTCGAACAGTTTCGGGTCCTCCGGGTCGACCGGCAACCCCGCCAGGACGATCTCCGCGGTCACTTCCTGGTGATAGAGTTTTGCAACGGCCAACAGGGCATCAAGCAGCCCGGAACGATTGTGTTCGCCCATCTACACCGCCCCCTTGTCCGGTTTGCCGATCCAGAAGCCCTGCAGCCGCTCGATGCCGTGCTCGTACAGGCTTGTTGCCGTCTCCTCGCTGTCGACTCCCGTCGCGATCAAATCGATGTCGATCAGCCTGGCAATGGTAAAGAGCGCCGATTCGCGTTTGCTCTCGGAACCGACCAGGGAGAGCAGGTACGCCGCGTCAATCTTCAGGTAGGAGGGTTTGACACGCTGCAGGAAGGTCAGATCTTTTTCGGATTCGACCGTAAAGTGGTCGATGCCGAAACGCCATCCCTGCTTCTGAACGAACATGGAGAAAGCCGCCGCGGGCTCCGGCGCGCTCAGCACCGTGCTGTTGGAGACCTCGAACGCCAGTTCCAGCGTATTATCGTCCCAGGCATCTTTTCTGGCGGACAACCATCCGATCGTGGAGCTGTGGGCGATAAAATCCTCCGAAACGTTCACCGCAACCTCGACGGCATGAAAGGTCTTGCCCATCTTGTCAAGGACGTAACGGTCAAGCTCTTCGAGCAGATCGAGGTGCGAAACGACCGGAATGAATGCCCCGGCGTTGAGCAGCTCGCCTTCGAGCTCCAGGCGCAGCAGGAGCTCTTTTTGCACCGTCTCCCCGCTGCGGGCGACAACGGGCTGGTACACGGTCACAAAACGGTCGAACTGCATCGCATCGCGCAGATGTTTCCGCCACTCGTCGTGTCCCCATGAGGGCACATGATCGTGCTTTTCGCGGTAGAGAACCGGTACGGCCCCGCCGGCTTCCGCCTGCATCAGCGCGTAATCGAGATGGCTCAGGAGGTCAGAAGGGGTTTCGCCGGTACGGTACGCCGCCGCGGCGATCGTCACGCAGTAGCCGGCCCCCTTGCAGCTCTCAGCCGCCGAGGTGAGCAGCGCCGAAACATCCGACTCCTCCAGCGACGGGAGGATAAGGATCACTTCGAATTCGCGAACCCGGCAGGCGACCCCCTCTTCGACCCCGTTGACGATGCCGCGGGCAATGTCGCCGATAAAGGAGAGCACCTTCTGCAGGACGTATCCTCCCTCTTCATGTTTCACCTTGTCGGGGTCGCACAGCTGCAGCGCGGCGACATAGCCGGCGGAGAAGCGGTCTTCCCCCGACATCAGGCTGCCCAGTTTCATCATAAAGAAATCGCGGTTTTTCAGGTGGGTCTGGCGGTCTTCATACAGGAGCGTATTGTAGCGGGCGACGGCGTCGGCCTCCTTCTTGAAAACCTCCTTCACTTTAAACACCAGGGTATTGATGGCCTGGACCACATCCCGGAACTCCCTGGTTCTCGGCAGCGACTCCTGGATGATAAAACGGTTCCCCGAGACGGCTTCCGCCTGTTCGCGGACCGCATCGAGCGAACGCAGCACGATCTTCAGCATAAAGTAGATCCCGCCCATGGCCAGCAGGCTCAGGATGAAGAAACTGACGAGCACTTCTTTGAGTACATCCCACATCTGGGTATAGGCGTTGCCGCGGTGTCCTTCGATCTGAAGCTCTCCGACCTGCATCCACTCCCTGCCCACGGGCACGGAAGCGGACGCAGGCGGCAGAGCGATGCTGTCGACGAACCATGTCGGCACGTCATCGAGGATCAGCGGCGTATGGCGTTCGTAGAGCACCTTTCCATCGACGTTGCGGTAGACGATCGCTTCGTAAAGTCCGCTGTCAAACACCGCGTTGATCATCGTTTCGGCCATCGCGACATCCTGGCCGTCGGACGCCCGGCTGATCGCCAGCCCCAGGGACGAAGCGGTGTTGCGCGCACTGGTATAGAGCTGCTCCTCGATGAAACGGACGTTCGTCCGGTAGTTGCTGAACATCGTCATCGCCAGCAGCGCTATCACCAGAATAGACATCGCCAGCGTGATCTCTTTAAAGAGTGTCACAATCCCTCCTTTTCAATGCGTTGCAGGAATGCAGCCCACGCCTTATTGCGCGACTTCCCGCCTGAAAGTGTTTTGCCTCTTCCCTGCTGCGTATTCAAAAAGAGGGACTCCGCGTTGAAACTGTAGACATAGACGAGGTCTTTGCGTTTCGTTGCCGGGAAAATGCGGTAATTGAGATTATCCAGGACCAGCGGTACCGCTTTCGGGTCTGCGTAATAGGTCAGCACCATATGCGCCTGGTTGAACTTGACGGCCTTCACGTAGGTAAAGAAGAGCTTTTTTTCGGGGACACCGAGCCGTTTCAGGGCAAAATACTTTGCGATGACGTAATCCTCGCAATCCCCCTGGTCCCGCGCGAGGAATTCGCTCGGGCGCGCCCAGTAGTCCTCAACACCCCAGTTTTGGATGTCGGAAACAAAACGGACGCGGTTAAAGAAGTCGTTGACCCCTTTGAGCTTTTCCATTTCACTCTTGTCCCGGAGGCCGTTGAGCATTCGCTCCATCGCTTCCAAGCGTTTCCGGGCGAAATAATCCTGTTCGTTCGCGTTGACGGCTGCATGCCCTGCCGACGCCTTCTCCCCGATGGGAGTCTGCGTGGCACCCTGTCCTGCACATCCTAGAAGGAGCGAAAGAAGTGCGAAATACCTGAGCAAATCAAAAACCGCCTTTGACCGTCCCGCGTCTATTCAGACGCCGGGACCTCAGTCGGTGCCATCGCATCGCGTTTCAGGGCCAGGACCTCTTCGGGCTTCACCTCCGCGACCAGCGGCAGGCTCCCGACGTTTTCAATGACCCGGTATTCGGCCAGTTGCTCATCGTACAGGGTAGAGACGTAAGCCTTGCGGGAGGTGTAGTACTCGTTCTCGACATCCAGCACGTCCAGAAGCGTCCGGCGTCCGAGGCGGAACTCTTCGTTGTACGCCTGCAGGGTCCTTTGTGTGAAGTCACGGTGCTCTTTCAGATATGCCAGCTGCTCCGTAATACGGGTTTTGGCCGCCCAGGAGTAGTTCAGACGCTCAAAAACAAGGCGCTGGTTCTCCATCATTTTTTCGGAGGCGTTGAAAGCGGAAGCGAGCGCTTTTTTGCGGCCGGCGACATCCGCACCGCCGTTATAGATATTCCACGATGCGACCAGCTGCACGCTGAATTCGTTCTCGTCGCCCGAATCCGTGCGCCATGCGTAATCACCTGTCCTGTCATTGTTGACATGGGACTGTTTGACCTCCAGGTCGACGCTCGGATAGTAGGTGTAAGCCGCCTGGCTGTATGCCTCCTGCGCCGCCTTGATGTTTTTACGGCTGGCCATCAGGGTCGGATAATACTGAAGCGCCGTTTTTTCCGCCGCATCAATACTCATCGGCATCAACGCAGCGTTGACCTTCGCTTCCATCATATCCTCGGGGTCGACCGCTTCGCCGTAGATACGCTTGAAGTTCGTCTGCGCATCTTCGAAATTGTTGATGGCGACCTTGACGTTCGACTCGGCCAGTGCGAGACGGCCGGAGATCTGTTCCATATCCGACTGTGCGCCCACGCCGGCTTCGAGACGCTCTTTGATCATGTCATAGTAGCGCTGGTGCGTGTCGCGGTTCTCCAGCGTCAGGGCGAGGATCTGCTTCTGCTTCAGCACGCCCAGATAGCTTTCGATCATGGTAAGGCCGAGCTGGCTCACTTTTTCCATCAGCGAGTACTCCGCGGAGAGCAGTCTCGCATCCTGCTGTGCGACGTCGTGCATCGTCGAGAAACCGCGGAAAAGGTTTTCGCGCGCCCGGACGAACGCTTCCGTATGCATGTAGGTGTCTGAGTCCACATTGGGACCGATTGGCCCGATGGAACCTTCGTCATGCTTTAAACCGACGGATCCCTGCAGATCTACTACCGGGAGGTAATCAGCGAATGCGATCGTTTTATCCTCTTCGACGGCACGGTAATCCTCAATGCGCTGCCGGATTTCCGGATTGGTGTCCACCACTGTCCGATACGCTTCTTCCAATGTCAATCCGTGACCTGCCGTTGCCAGTAGGAAAGGCAGAATCCCAAGTATTCCCTTATGTTTCATCGTCGATCCTTTGCACTTGATTTGCCAGTTATTGAAACTGTCCTTAAAAGGATTATAGCCCGTTTCAACCTTACAGAAACATAATGTAATAATTTCCATTGATCTTCTTTTTTTAATTAAGCAGCAGATTGTATATAATGCCCCACTAATCCAACGGAGACGGACCGCCCATGCCCAACAGACTCGCCAACGAAGACTCCCCCTACCTGCAGCAGCACAAAAACAACCCCGTCGATTGGTACCCCTGGTGCGACGAGGCCTTTAGGCGTGCCCGCGACGAGAAGCGTCCGATCTTTATCTCCATCGGGTACAGCAGCTGCCACTGGTGCCACGTCATGGAACACGAGGTCTTCGAAAACGAGGCCATTGCCGCCTACCTGAACGAGCACTTCATCAGCATCAAGGTCGACCGCGAAGAGCGCCCCGACCTCGACAAGTACTACCAGGAAGTGCACCAGCTGCTCAACCGCCGTGCGGGCGGCTGGCCCGCTTCCATCTTCTGCACCCCCGACAACAAACCCTTCTATGCCGGCACCTACATCCCGCCGACCACGCGCGAGCGGATGCTTGGCTTTACGGAACTGACGGAGATCATCGCGACGAAGGTGGCCGAAGGGGACGAGAAACTTTTCCAGAACGCCGACGAGATCCAGAACTACTTGAAACCCGAAGCGCGGCCGAAAGAGGCGACGGTCCTGAAGCCCTCCCTGGCCACCGGTTTCGTCAAACAGGCGCTGCACAACTTCGAGAGCACCTACGGCGGCTTCTCCCAACAGCCGAAATTCCCGCACACCTCCACGCTGAACGCCCTGCTCGACATTGTGCTGCTGCAAAACGACGCCGACGCGAAGAAGATGCTGCTGCAGACCCTCTCCACAATGCACCGCGGCGGGATATACGACCTCGTCGACGGCGGGTTCTGCCGCTACAGCGTCGACCCGCAGTGGCTGGTGCCGCACTTCGAGAAGATGGCCTACGACAACGGGCTGCTCTGCGAGCTCTATGCCCGGGCCGGGCGGATGTTCGATGATGCCTCCTATACCCGCACAGCTACGGAGATCGCCGACTTCATGGCAGCGAAGATGCAAGAAGACGGCCTCTTCTACTCTGCCAGCGACGCCGACAGCGAGGGGGAGGAAGGTACCTACTTCATCACCGCGTACGACGTCGCCAGGGCAGCACTCATCGAGGACGGGTTTGCCGAAGATGACGCCGATGCGATCCTGGAGACCCTCCACGTCACACCGGGCGGCAACTTCGAGGGCAAGAACATCCTCTGGCTCTCCGAACCCGTCGAACGCCCCGAGTGGTTCGCCCCTGTTCGTGACGTCTTCCTCCGTCTGCGTACGGAGCGCGAATACCCCTTTATCGACCGCAAGATCCAGACCTCCTGGAACGCGATGATGATCCGCGGCCTCTTCGAGCTCGGCAAGAGCGACTCTGTCTATATCAAAAAAGCGGTGACGGCCCTCAAAGCCCTGCAGGGTTTCCTGATGCCGGACGGCACGCTCTACCACACGGCCCTCATCCACAGTACGCCCAAAATAGGCGCTTTCCTGGAGGATTACGCCTACCTCGGGACCGCTTTCGTCAAGGCCTACGAAGCGACCTACGACGACACCTACCTCATGCAGGCGCAACAGATGGCCAACCGCGCACTAGAGACCCTCTACGACAACGGACGCTGGTACTTTAGCAAGGGCGAGTTCATCACTGACGCCGACCCGACCGACAGCTCCTACCCCGGCTCCGTCGGCGTCATGGTCGACCTGCTGCTGAGCCTCGGTATCCTCGTCGAAGAGAAGTACCGCCATTTCGCCTTCAAGACCCTGGAGTACTACTCGGCCCGCCTGGCGAAGACGCCCATCTACTTCCCCTACCTCTTCAACCAGGCGCTGCGCTACCTCTTCGAGAACCTCGTTGTCAAAGCCGACGCCAAATTGCTGGCTTCCGCTGCGGGCGAGCTCTCAACGGTCACCTACCCCTACCTCCACGTCAAGGCCACCGACGACAATTCTTATATGCTCTGCGGCGTACAGAGCTGTTTCGCGCAGCTCAAAAATGCCGACGAGATCGCCCCGACCATCAAGGAGAAGTTCTCAGCGATTTAATCCATCGGTACATATGCATAAGTGATGATCGAGACGATGGCTCCCTGGGGATCTTGAATGACCGCGAAGCGTCCAACGCCTGGAATATCTTTCGGCGGAACAATAATGGTGCCTCCGAGTCCGGCGACACGCTCCGCAGCGGCATCGACATCATCGACAGTAATGTAATTCCCCCAGTGTGACGGAATGCGATCCGTCTCTTCACCTGTAATATGCCTTTTATCGAACATTCCAGCCACCGGCTGCGGGACACCGTCTATCTTTACCAATGTGTATTCCATTCCTGTTGACGTATTGGTCTCAAACTGCCAGCCTAGCAATTCACCGTAAAATGCTTTCGAACCTTCCACGTCGTCTGTCACCAACTCGAACCAGCTGAACATGCCATTTTGCTCTGTCGGATTAGCCATGTTTGCCTCCTCAACCGTTTTTGAGCCATTGTATCACAGTTAAATTTCCGTGCTATAATCAGCCAAAGGAGCGTGTATGGGCACGAAGCACGATATGCTGGGAACGGAACTGGAACAAGGGGAGATCCTCAAAGAGATTGTCCACGACGACCGCAGGATCGAAAGCGGCGAGGCGTTTGAGCGGGAGCGGCGCGAACACAACAAGAACGGCAAAAAGCGGGTCGCCGTCTGGATCCGCAAGAGCGTGATTGACTACGAAGATGAGCTCAAGCAGCTGCAGATCGAACTGCTGAAGCTGCAGAAACACGTCAAAGAGCAGGGACTGAAACTGCTGCTCATCTTCGAGGGGCGCGACGCTGCCGGCAAGGGCGGGACGATCAAGCGCATCACCGAACACCTCAACCCCCGCGGCGCGCGCGTCGTGGCGCTCAACAAGCCCTCGGACGTCGAAAAGACGCAGTGGTATTTCCAGCGCTACGTCGAGCACCTCCCCAGTGCGGGCGAGATCGTCCTCTTCGACCGCAGCTGGTACAACCGTGCCGGGGTTGAGCCTGTGATGGGCTTCTGTACCCAGGACGAGCACCAGGAGTTCCTGCACGAAGTCCCGCAGTTCGAGCGGATGCTCGTCAATGCCGGCATCATTCTCGTGAAGTTCTACTTCTCCGTCTCGAAAAAAGAGCAGGCCAAACGCTTCAAAGAGCGCGAGAACAACCCCCTGAAACACTACAAGCTCTCCCCCATCGACCTCCGCTCGCAGGAGCTCTGGGACAAATACACCATCGCCGAATACTCCATGTTCATGGCGTCGCACACCGATCACTCCCCCTGGACGATCATCCACGCGGACAAGAAGAAAAAAGCGCGGCTGAACTGCATCAAACACATACTGAAACAGATTAATTATTCGGAAAAGATCGGAAAGAAGACGTTGAAGACGGACAAAGAAACGCTCTATTCGGCGGACAGGATGATCGCCGAATTCGACAGCAGCGTTGCCCTGCAGCCCGAAAAGGCCGCAAAGGGGAGTTAGATAAAGTTCAGGATCTCCGCTTCGATCTGCTCTTTTTCGATAATGGTCTTCTGGGTGACCGGCTTGTCGAAGAGGGCCTTGATCATTGCCGGGATACCGATCTTCGCTTCGGCAGCGATGGCGTTGAGCGCGTCGATGTCGTGCGTATCGACTTCGCCCGTCAGTGCGTTCGCGATCGTCGGGGAGAACTTCGTCCACTCCGCCGTGGAGTAGGCGATGGTTTTGAGTTCCTTCTTCGCGCAGTGCTCATAGGCTTTGAAACAGGTCGCCGTATGCGGGTCCATCAGGTAGCCGTCCGCGAACGCCGCCTTGATATAGGCCTTGCCCTCGTCGCCCGTCGCGTAATCCGCCGCGAAGAACTCCTGGAGTTTGTCCAGTTCCATGAAACAGAGCTCGTAGTTGTGTTCCTCGTCCAGGGAGCGCATCAGCTCTTTGGTACGCGCTTCGCCGAAGAGGTCGTAAAGGACGCGCTCGACGTTGGAGGATTTGAGAATATCCATCGCCGGAGAGGTCGTCGCGACGACGTGGGCGTCGCGCAGGTCGTATTTTCCGGTCGTAATGAGGCGGGTCAGGACGTTGTTCTCGTTGGAGGCGATGATGATCTTCTCGACCGGCAGTCCCATCTTCATGGCGTAGTAGCCGCCCAGGGCGTTACCGAAGTTGCCGCTCGGTACGTCCAGGTAGACCTTTTCGCCCATGGTGATCTCGCCCTGGCGCACCAGTTCGAGGTAGCTGTGGATGTGATAGATGATCTGGAAGATGATGCGGCCGAAGTTGACGGAGTTCGCCGCGGAGAGGGAGGTGCTCTTCTCCTTGAGGGCTGCTTTGAATGTCTCGGATGCCAGCAGCTGCTTCAACGCGCCCTGTGCATCATCGAAGCTCCCCTTGATGCCGATGACTTTCAGGTTTTCCGCATCCTCCGTGACCATCTGCAGGCGCTGCACGTCGCTGGTACCGCCGTCGGGGTAGAGACACGCAACCTTGACGTTGGCACGGTTTTTGAAGGTCTCCAGTGCCGCCGGGCCGGTGTCGCCGCTGGTGGCGGCGAGAATAAGGTAGTTCTCGTTGCGCGCCTGGGCGATGGAAGAGAGGACAATGCCGAAGGGCTGCAGCGCCATATCTTTGAAGGCGCGAGTCGGGCCGTGGTAGAGTTCACTGACATAGAGGTCTTCGCGTACCTTGACGACGGGCACGGGGTTGGAAGGGTCGTCAAAAGCGTCGTAAAGGGCAAGCGCCTCGTCGATGACCGCTTCGTCGATGTCGATCGCAAAACGCGTGAGCATATCCTTCGCCATCGTCTTGTAACTGCTGTCCAGGTGCTTTTGCAGGAACGCTTCGCCCAGTTCCGGCAGGGTTTCGGGGACGTACAAGCCGCCGAAAGAGGCGATCGGGCTCAAAATAGCCTGGGAGAAGGTCACTTTTAAAGGATGGGTTCCGTCATTTCCACGTGTCTCGATAAACTGCATCATCTTCGCTTTGAAAAAATTTTCGCAATTATAGCGAAGCGGTAGTTAGAGGCGCCCTAAACGAAGCGGTGGCGTTTTTCGGCAAAATCCATGACCCTGCCCGCGCCTACCTGCACCCCTTCCGAAGCGAGCAGGGAAATCTTGCGCTTCACCCCGCCCTCGCCCGAATAGCTGCCGATACGGCCGTCGCTGCGGACGACGCGGTGGCAGGGAATATCCGGGGCATCGGGGTTCTTGCCCACGGCCGTCCCGACGGCGCGAACGGCCCGCGTGCCGAGATGCGCCGCCAGATCCCCGTAGGTCGTCACCCTTCCTTCGGGGATGCGTTTGAGCGCGTCCCAGACGGCCCGCTGGAAAGGGGTGCCGCTCACTGCACGCTCTCCTGCAGCCACGCCAGGTAACCGCTGTTGCCGGCGACGACGGGGGCCGCGATGATCTCGGGTACGTCGTAGGGATGCAGCGTTTCAATGCGCGCTTTGAGACGCTCGAAGGCATCGGCGGTCGTCTTGATGATCAGCAGCACCTCCTCGTCCTCGCAGTATTCGCCTTTGAAGATGTAGTGCGACATAACAGCAGGCAGGCGGTTGACACAGGCGCTGAGCCGCTCTTTCACCACGGCTTCGGCGATGTCTTTCGCACTGACGGGATCGGGGCAGGTGCAGTAAACGATAATCGATTCTGTTTTCATAGCTTCATTATAACGCTTCTGGAAAAACCGGAGTGCGCAGAAAAAGAACAGCTATCATAAAATATAATGCATTATGCAACAAATTCTTCTCTTTATCTACGCTCTGTTCGCCTACCTGTCGGCGATGGTCTCCGTCTCGCTGCTGATCCTCTGGGTCTACCCATGGTCGTTTATGCCGATCAATATCGACAGCGGCAGCGGCGGCAGCTTTGCCCTGCCCGTCGATCTCGCGCTGATCGCGCTTTTCGGCCTGCAGCACTCCGTCATGGCACGGCCCGTCGTCAAAGAGGCGCTTTTCGGCACCCTGCCCGTCGCCTTCCGCACCTCGACGTACACCGTACTCTCCGCCCTCTGCCTGCTGCTGATCGTGCTGCTGTGGCAACCGATGCCAACCCCGCTCTACGCCTTCGAATCCGGCTCGTTTTTCTGGCTGACGACGCTGCTTTACGTCCTGGGGTGGAGCATGGCCTTTGTCGCGACCTTCCAGATCGACCACTTCGAGCTTTTCGGGCTGCACCAGGGGTACCGCGCCCTGCGGGGAATCCCGGAACCCGAAGTACGCTTCCAGAAAAAAGGGTTCTACAAGTATGTGCGCCACCCCATCCAGACCGGCACCGTCATCGGCCTCTGGGCCACGCCGGTGATGAGCACCGGACACCTGCTCTTTGCTTCGGGCATGACGCTCTATATTCTTATCGGCTTGATGTACGAAGAGAAGGATCTTGTCAAGACGCTGGGCAGCGCCTACCGCCGTTACCGCGAAGAGGTGCCTATGCTTTTACCCTTTGGAAAAAAACGCCCCTGATCAGAGCCATCCCATCCATTCGAACACGGGCGGCAGCAGCAGGGCCGTCAGGAATGCGGCGAGCGCCATGGCAAGGCCGGCGAATGCACCGCTGACCGGGTGGGCTTCAAAGGCACGCGCCGTCCCGACGCCGTGGGCCGTCACCCCCATCGCCACGCCGACTGCACTCTCATCGGTCACCCCCGCCGCTTTCAGGATACGCAGTCCGATCACCGCCCCCGTAATGCCCGTGAAGACAACGAAGGCCGCCGTCATGGCCGGGATGCCGCCGAGCACCTCGCTTATTCCCATCGCCACCGGCGTCGTCACCGATTTCGGGGCCAGGGAGATCAGCGTCTCACGGTCCAGCCCCAGGGCATAACCGATTGCCACGGCGCTGAAGGCCCCTACGAGCACACCGACGGCCAGCGACACCGTCACGGGGAACCAGATGGCGCGCAGGCGGGCCATCTGCCTAAAAAGCGGCACGGCCAGCGCCACCGTCGCGGGGCCCAGCAGGAAGTGCAGGAACTGCGCCCCGGCGAAATAGGCGTCATAGGAAGTCCGGCTCAGCTCCAGCAGGACGATCAAAGCGACGATGGAGACGGCCACGGGGTTCAGCAGCGCGATGCTGCCGCTTTTTAAAAAGAGTTTCTGCGCCGCCAGGTAGACGAGGATGGTCAGCGTCAGCCACCACAGCGGCGACGCGGCGAGGTAGACCCAGAAGCTGTCAAAGACCATCGGTGTGCTCCGTTTTCTGACGCCGCAGCAGCCACTCCATCGTCCACCCCGTCACCACCAGCGTGATCACGGCACTGGCGAGCAGCGTCACTCCCAGCTTCAGCCAGGTGCCGCCCAGGGCGTCAAAATAGACCATCACCCCTACCCCGGCGGGCACGAACAGGAGTGCGAGATATTTGAGCAGTCCGTCGGCGGTCAGGTCAAGGTCGTGGGAGGAGCGGCCCCGGTAGCGGAGCCAGAGGAAAAGCAGCAGCATCCCGATCACGGGACCGGGAACCGGCCAGCCGAAGAGTCGTACGAGCGCCTCGCCACAGAGCTGGCAGAAAAGCAGGAGCGCTATACCGTTGAGCATGGTGTCTGCCCCGCCCCTTACAGTGTGATCTGCGTACCGATACCCTCTTCGGTAAAGAGTTCGAGCAAAATGGCGTGTTCGATGCGGCCGTCGATGATGTGGGCCTTCTGAACACCGCGCTCGATCGCCTCGATGCAGGCGTCGACCTTCGGCACCATGCCGCCGTGGATCGTCTTGTCGCTTTTGAGTGCCTCAACCTTCTCCTCGGTCAGCGAAGAGAGCAGTTTGCCCTCGCCGTCGAGGACGCCCGGGGTGTCGGTCATGAAGACGACCTTCTTCGCCCCGATGGCCCCGGCGATCTTGGAAGCCGCCAGGTCGGCGTTGATGTTGTAGCCCGGATGGCCCGTCTCGCCGTCGGATGCGATGGGCGCGATGACGGGGATGAACTTCTCGTCGATCAGGCGGTGGATGACGTCGGCTTTGACATCCTCGATGACCCCGGTAAGGCCCCATTTACCCGAATCTTTCGGCTGGGCGCGCAGGAACTGCGCATCTTTGCCGTTGACGCCGAAGGCGCTGGCGCCGTGGGAGTTGAGCAGCGCGACGATCTCGTTGTTGACTTCGCCGCACAGCACCATCTCGACGATGCGCATCACTTCGGGAGTCGTGACGCGCTGCCCGTCGATGAACTCGGTAGGGATGTCCAGTTTGGAGAGCATCTCGTTGATGCGCGGCCCCCCGCCGTGGACGATGACCGGACGGATCCCGACAAGGTACATCAGCAACACGTCTTTGGCGAATTTCGCCTTGAGCGTTTCGGAAGTCTGCGCCGCCCCGCCGTACTTGATGACGACGATCTGGTTTCTGAACTCCTTGATGAACGGCAGCGCCTCCAGGAGGGTCTTGACGGTATCAATCTTTGTTTTCATCGTATGTCCTGATGTAGTGTTCCACGTCTGCGGCCAGCGCGTCGTCAAGCTCCAGATGGAGCTCCATCAGCGCGAGCGGCAGGTCAAAGTGGCGAATTTTAACGTAATCTTTATAAGTAACGAGCAAGGCATCCGCCCCGCTCTTTTCGAGGATGGAGGCCAGTTCACCGCGCCTGAAGAAGTGGTGGTCGGGAAAGGTCGCTTTGGCAACGACGTCGGGCAGAAAGGGGTCCAGCCGCTCGGGCCGGGCGATGGCGGTGACCAGCGCCATCTTCGGTACCGCACCCCTGATCGTGACGCGCCGGGTGAAATCCTCCCCCTCCCGCACAAGGCGTACCGCTTTGCCCGGCCAGAGCCGTTCGCGGAAAGGGCCGGCGGGAAGGCAGAAGCCGTTGGCGGCCGCGACGTCGATGACGATGTCGTACTTGGCGATAAAATGCTTGCCGTAGCCGTCGTCGAGGAAGACGCAACCGCACCCCATCGCTTTGGCTTTGGCAATACCTGCTTCGCGCTCCTCGCTGACGATGACAACGGCGTGGGGCAGTTGCAGGGCATAAAGCATCGCCTCGTCGCCGCTGCACGTGACGTCACAAAGGACGCTTTGGCCGTCTGAGACGACCTGCAGCCCGCTGCTTTGGCGCCCGTAGCCGCGCAATACGACGGCGGGATTCGCCTGTCGCTGCGCCAGCGCCACCGTCAACGGTGTCTTTCCGCTCCCGCCGACGGTCAGATTGCCGATGCTGACGACGGGAATCCCCTGGTGACGCGGCACGCTGTTTTGGTAGCGGCGGTGCATGATAAGGCAGTAGAGCGCACCGAGGGGCCAGAGCGCGTAGGAGAGCAGACGCTGGAAGGCAGAAGGAGCGTAGAAGAAACGCTCCCCCCAGGCGACGAGGCGGGGTTTCACACGCGGGTTTTCGCGAGTTCGATGACGGCGTCGCAGATGTAATCGACCTCTTTGTCCGTGATGGAGCCGTAGATCGGCAGGGAGAGCACCTGCTGGTAGTTACGCAGGGCGATCGGGAAGTCGTTGATGCGGAGGTTGTACTTGTTCTTGTAGTACGCCATCAGGTGCAGCGGGATGTAGTGCAGCCCCGTCTCGATCCCTTTGGCCAGAAGGTCGCGGGCGAACCCGTCGCGGTTCTTGTCGATCTTGATGATGTAGTTGCTGAACGCGTGGTCTCCGTGGATCTCCGGCGGGGTGATGTGATAGACCCCTTTGAGCCGTTCGCTGTAGCGCGCCGCCACCTCTTTTTGACGGGCGATCACCTTGTCCTGGTGGGAGATGAAGGCGTCGTTGAAAGCCGCCTCGATGGGACTCATCGTGTATTTGCTCCCGATGTCGACGACGTCGTAGATGTAGCTCAGTCCCTCCTCGTCACGCACCATCGCGTGGTTGCGCAGCAGGGTCGCGCGCTCCATCATCTCGGCATCGTCGGTGACGAGCATCCCGCCGTTGCTGATGGTCTGCTTCATGTGGGGGCTGAAGCTGAAACAGGTGATGTCCGCCCCCGTCGAGCCGATCTTCTTCCCCTTGTAGGTCGCGCCGAGCGCGTCCGAAGCGTCTTCGACGATCTTGACGTTGTAGATCTTGGCGATGTTGTAGAGCCGGTCAAGGTCCATCGGCTGCCCCGCGATATGCGAGACGATGACCGCTTTGAGCTTTTTGGCGCTGTTGGCTTCGAGGTAGCGTTCGAGCTTGTCGATATCCATGTTCATCGTCCACTCGTTGACGTCGATAAAGATCGGTTCGGCGTCAAAGTGGCGGACGACTTCCGGCACGGCCGGGAAGGCGTTGACGGAGCAGAGCACCTTGTCCCCGCGTTTGAGGTCGATGGCCAGCATCGCCAGGTGCAGCGCCGCCGTGCCGTGGGAGGTTGCCAGCGCATAGCCGCAGCCGATATAGTTCTCAAAGTTCGCTTCGAGATCCTCCACGGCGAATTCGGCATCGCCCTGCAGTACCTGCTCGACCTTGTTACGTTCCTTGGGACCGATTTCCGGCCGGTAAAACGGTACTTTCATCCTTTTCTCCTATAAAGTGATATCGCGTGGATAGTTGAAATCATGGTTGATCGTCCGCGAGGTCAGTTTCGCGATGACGGGCATTTTGCGCTTGAACTGGTTGCGGTAGATCCGGGTCAAGATCAGCTCCACCAGCGCGGCGTCGCACCCCTCTTCGATCAGTTCCGCTTTGCTGGCGCGCTCCTCGACGTAGCGGCGCAGCGCGGCGTCGATCTGCGCGTAGCTGTACCCCAGCTCCGCTTCGTCGCTCTGCCCCGCCCAGAGATCCGCCGAAGGGGGTTTGCCGATAATGCTCTGCGGTACGTCCAGGTGCGCCGCCAGTTCGAAGACCTCCGTTTTGTAGAGATCCCCGATGGGATTGACCGCGCTGGCCAGGTCCCCGAAAAGGGTCCCGTAGCCCAACATCAGTTCGCTCTTGTTGCTCGTGCCCAGCACCAGGGCGCTCTCCCTCGCCGAGATGTCAAAGAGCGTCGCCATCCGCATCCGTGCCGAAAAGTTCCCAATGCGCAGATTGTCCATCGCCTCATGCTCGTAGGCTTTGAGCATCGGTTCGATGCTGTGGGTCTCCGCACGGATGCCGAAGCGTTCGCAGAGCTCGTCGGCGTCATCGAGGCTGTTTTGCGAGGAGTAGTGCGACGGCATCTTCACGCAGAGCAGACGGTCCCCGAAGGCGCGGTGGGCCAGTACGGCGACCACGGCGGAATCGATCCCGCCGCTGAGCCCTACGACGACATGTTTCAATCCGGTTTTTTCGACTTCGTCAATGAGGAACTTCGTCAAAAAATCGGTAATCATTGCGTATTTGCCCATCCGACGTTCCTCGAAATCTTGATTTTCCCGCTTCTCTTTCCTCCATGGTATCAAAGTATTATTTTAGAGAAGCCTTAACAATCAAAATTATATCAAATTTTCCTTCGCAAACGATAATTTTTATAATTGAGATCATATTTTTTCGCAAATTTCCATTCGTTGGGCAACAGTCTGATATGATGCGGACACCGAATAAACGAGGAGAATCCGAATGAAGACATTACTCTTTCTTATAGTAGCCGTTTACGGCCTCTGGGCAGCCGGCCCGAATGCGCCGGTGCAGCACACCGCCCGTGTCGTGGAGACGATGGATGCCGGCGGCTACACCTATATGAGAGTCAATGAGGGCAAAGCGCCCTACTGGGTCGCGGTGGCGGCGGCAAAAGTCAAGGTGGGCGAGAACGTCTCTTTCACCGAGCAGATGTGGATGACGAACTTTAAAAGCCGCGCCCTCGACCGTACCTTTGACAAGATCCTGTTCGCTTCCATGGCTCCGGGAACAGCGGCGCCCGCCGAACGTGTCCAGCCGCAGAGCGCGCCGAAAGAGGTTCTGAAAAAAGCAAAAGGCGGCTACAGCGTCTCCGAGGTCTTTACCAAGCGCCAGAGCCTCAAAGGCAAAACGATCAAAGTGCGCGGCAAGGTCACCAAGATCTCCAGACAGATCATGAAGCGCAACTGGGTCCACCTCGAAGACGGGACCGGCAATACCATGACGGACGACCTCGTGTTCACGGCCAATGACGTTGCGAATGTTAAAGCGGGTGATATTGTCGTTGCGACGGGAAAAGTAGAGACGGACAAGGATTTCGGGTACGGATACTTCTACCCGGTCATCGTCGAAGAGAGCAGCTTTGTCAAAGAGCGCTGATCAGCGCTCCTTTACGCCTCCGGTGCGAATCAGCACCGAGGCGCCGAAAATGACCAGTGCCGCTAAAGCGACGACGGTCTGGGTCTGCGCGAAGAAAGCGTAATCCATTTGTTCCCCTTTTGTTACCTTTATGTAATTCTATTGTAACAAATTAGCTTTCTTTCGTCAACAGATCTTTTCCGTACTCATACGGTTGAGTTCGCTGCAGCTGAACCCCGCCGCTCTGCGGGCATCGACGTTGAGGTACTTCTGCCGGGGGTAGCTGCCCGGGCAGCACTGTTCGACGATGTCGAAATAGACCGACTTCTCCGCCCCCGCCGCTTCACAGGCGTAATCGAACCAGCGGTCCCCCTTGCGGACATGGTCCACCTCCTCTTTCAAGATCACCTGTAGTGCGTCGACGATCCGGCCGATCATAGGGTCGTTTTTGATCGGTAGCAGTCTCTCCAGGATCTGCGGCGTTGCATCCAGACCGTTCGCCTCGAAATAGCGCGGCACCACCGCCATCCGTTCAAGCAGGGTCAATGTTTTCTGTCCGGCCTCAAAGAGCCCCGCATGCACCGGCAGGGCACCGTAACGGCTGCCGAGCGCTTCAAGCAGGGTATGAAGCATCTCGAAGTGGCGGCACTCGTCGTCGGCAACCTCGAGCCAGTCGTCGTAGAACGCTTTTGGCATTCCCGTAAAGCGGTAAGCGTGGTCCAGAGCCAGGTCGATCGCACTGTACTCGATGTGGGTGATGGCGTGCAGCAGCAGGATCTGCCCTTCCACGGTCACGGGGCTCTTGCGCCGGGGGACGTCCTGCGGCGGGACGATCTCGCAGACGGAGGCGAAGGAGGGTTCGTCGAACTGCACCGGAGTGAATCCCTCGTCGAAAACGGTTCCCCCCGCCTGGTACGCGGCATAGAAGGTACGGAACGCCGCCAGTTTCGCCGCCGGCTCCGCGGTCATGATGTTCGATTGAAGGGTCGTGTGAAATTGCATGTATAATTCTACCAAAGGAAAGCGTATGCAGATAAAAAAGCAGCCCATGGGGCCCTACCAGACCAACTGTTACATTGTCACGGAGAACGGGAAAGACATCATCATTGATCCCGGCGTCGGTGCGGTTGAATGGGTCAAGGCCAACGTGACGAATCCCGTGGCCATCCTCAACACCCACGGCCATTTCGACCATGTCTGGAGCAACCAGGAGCTTAAAGAGCAGTTCGACATCCCCCTTTACACCCCCAAAGGCGACGTCATGCTGCTGCAGAAAAGCGGCTGGATGCCGGACCTCCCGCCCTCCTACCCAGACGTCGAGGTCGAGGGGGACCAGACCTATGATATCGGCGGCATCGAAGTGACCTTCCGCCACTTCCCCGGCCACTGCCCCGGCTGTTCTATGATCGAGATCGGTGACGCCGTCTTCAGCGGGGATTTCATCTTCCAAAACTCCATCGGCCGCGTCGACTTCCCCTACTCTTCGCCCGCAGACATGAAAAAGAGCCTCCAGAAGTTCCTGCAGATCGACTATGACAAGAAAGTCTACCCCGGCCACGGCGCGCCGACGACGATCAAGGCCGAGCAGCGCAACGTCCCCTACTGGCTTAAAGCGATCTAAGCCTTTGTGACGCGGCAGGTCTTCCCACACCTGCCAATCATCCGTAGCTATCCATCCCGATTCCCCCCATTTTAGACCAACCACCCAAACAGCCATAAAGCTCTCTTCTTTCCGCGCAGACATCACGGCTGCATGATGCAACGCACAGGGCAGCCGTTCATCAAATTTAACCCGCTTTCTTTGCCGCCGGTATCGTCCGTGATCGGGCAGTAAACTATGCCGTTTCCTGTGAAATTTTCTGCTGACTGAGCGCTCCAAACTGATAATTCAGGCCGTAAAAGGCCCCTAAAACAGGAGCAAAGAGTGGACAAAGCCTGCTTCGCTACCATGCGGCGGCTCATTGCCTTATTCACATACTATAAATCACAATCCACAGGACATAAATCATGAAAAAAACAATGCTATTGCTGCTGGCAACCGTGCCGATGTTCGGCGACGCTTTCAACGAGGGTCAGTTCGCCTACGACAAGGGTAATTACCGTCAAGCCGCTATCCAGTGGGAAAAAGCCTGCAACCTCGGTGAGGAAGCTGCCTGCTACAACCTCGGGATCATGTACTACAACGGCCATGGGGTCGGTCAGGATCATGCCAAAGCCGCCGGCTATTACAAAAAGGCCTGCGACACGGGGAGTGCTCCGGGGTGTACCGACCTCGGCCGCATGTACGAACACGGCCGCGGCATTGCCAAAAATGAATCCCATGCCGTTGTGCTCTTCCACAAGGCGTGCTACGCCGGTGAAGCAGCAGGTTGCTTTAACCTTGGCAATATGCTCAGTGACGGCCGGGGCGCGGAGCAGGACTATACTCAGGCCGCTAAGCTTTTCGATGTCTCCTGTGAGCTCGGGAATGCCCACGCCTGCACAAACATCGGCTACATGTACAGTTCCGGCAAAGGCGTGCAGCGCGATGCAGCCGCCGCGGTCGAGTACTTCAAAATGGCCTGCGACAACGGCAGCGCCAGCGGGTGTTATAACCTTGGAAACATGTACGCGCTCGGTGAAGGCACCAAGCACGACAGTGCGGCAGCAGCGCTGCTGTACGGCAAGGCTTGCAACGGTGGCTCTACGCTCGGCTGCAAATACTACAACAAGCTGAAGCAGGCGGGGCTGTAGTTTATTCATGCGTTCATACGGCAGTTTGCGGTAGCATGGTCCCATCGGAAAGGAGATCGTCATGAAAAGATCCGAGCAGCGCAACGTCCCCCAACGGCTCCATGCGATCTGAGCCCATCCATCCCGCCGAACTGGGCGCAACCCTCTTCGTCCCCGCGACGCATCCCGGCCTCGCCGCCGTGCTGGGCGGCAAGAAATACCCGCAGCTGCGCAGCTGCGTCATCGATCTCGAAGACGGCATCGACGCGGACGAGCGCGACGCAGCCCTTCAGCATCTGCGAACCCTTCTGCCCCGTTTTGCAGACACGCCCCTGCTCCGTTTTCTACGCCCATCGTCGCCGGAGATGCTCTCCGAGCTGCTGCGTATGACAGGGATTGAAAAGCTCGACGGGTTCGTCCTGCCGAAATTCGGCGGCGACAATGCCGATGCATGGCTGGCACTTCTGGACGATAACGCATTCGCAATCATGCCCTCCATCGAAGGCAGCGACCTCTTTTCCCAGACGAAACTCCATACCCTCGCCGAACGGCTGCAGCCTTACCGCGAGCGCATCCCGACGCTGCGTTTCGGGCTCGAGGATATGCTGCGCCAACTGGGGATGGTACGCGACTGCGATACGCCGCTGTACGGACTCGTCGCCCCGGCGCAAATCATCGCGACGCTCCTCACCGTTTTCAAACCCCGCGGCTTCAGCCTCTGCGGCGGCGTCTACAAATGTTTCAAGGACAAAGAAGGGTTTGCCAAGGAGCTGGAAGAGGATCTGAAGCAGGGGCTTTTCGGCAAGACGATCATCCACCCTTCCCAGATCGCGGCCGTCGAGCACGCCTGCAGGGTCGATGCGGCGGATCTGGCGCAGGCGGAAGCCATCGTTTCCGCATCATGCAATGTTTCGAACTTTCGTGGTATGATGGTGGAGAAACCGACGCAGCTGCCCTGGGCGCGGATGATTCTGCGGCGCGCAGCGCTCTACGGAGTAAAGGCATGACCAAGTTTGTCCACAACGCACCGACGCAGGATGAAGTCTATTCGTTCAATATGCATGTCGCCCACAGCGAAAACTACACGACCTACCGCATTCCCCTCGGCGCCACCTCCGAAGGGCAGAAAGAGCGTCTTTCACGCCGTTACGGCATACCGCTGCGCATCCTTGAGGACGAGCAGGAGCTCGTCATCAAGATTATGAATGAAATGGGGTAAAAGGGCTATTCGGTATATCCCAGGGAGCGCAGTCGTTCCGTGAGCCCTTCAGCGATGACACGGTACCCCGCCGCGTTGGGGTGAACATAATCTGCTCTAAGTGCCCGGTCTTCCAGGACATCCGGCAGGAGTGAAGGCATATAGGGTATGCCCTCCTCCTCGGCGATCTCCTTGTACAGCGGCAGCGACGTCATACCGAAAACCCCGAACGTCGGAACGCCGATCAATACAATATCGACCCCTTTCGCTTTTGCCATCTGTACAATGCGCTTGAGGTTTGCTTTCAGACGGCGCTTCGAACGCTGCTGCAAGATATCGTTCCCGCCCAGACAGAGCAGCATCAGCCGGATCGTGTCGTCTTCAAGCACGCCGGGAAGGCGCGCCAGCCCCTCCGCTGTCGTCTCGCCGTTCACGCCGGCATTGGTCACCGGGAATTCGGTCAGCGTCTGCAGCACGGCAGGATAGCTTTCATGGGCCGCTGCACCGTAACCGTGGGTGATGCTGTCGCCGAATGCGAGAATCGTGTCGCCTGTTTGCAAGGGGGTAACCTCTGGAACCGATTTCATAAGATAGATTGCTGTCAGGAACAGCAGAAGAAGAAGAGAAGCAAAGGCTTTGAGCATCGATGTTACTCGATCCAGCCCCCGCCGATCAGCTTGTCGCCGTCATAGAAGACGGCCGCCTGTCCGGCCGCGACGCCCAGGACAGGCTCCTGCAGCTTGATCTGCGCCTTCTCCCCTTCGATCGTGACGTGGCACGGCACGGCTTTCGTGCGGTAGCGCAGCTTCACCGTCGTATCGAATTCGCTGCGCTCGTCGAAGAGGTTGATGTTGCCGATGGTGACATCCCATATCTCCAGATCCTCTTTCTTGCCGACGACGATCTGGTTCGTCTCGGGCTTGATCTCGAGAACAAAGTGGGGTTCATGGGCGCCATGGACGGTGAACCCCTTGCGCTTGCCGATGGTATAGTGCATGTACCCTTTATGCTCTCCGACAACGTTGCCCTCACTGTCAAGCACCTCGCCGGGCTGGTCGATGTTCACGTAATCCTTGAGCACGTCCGCATAGGTCGTCTCGACGAAGCAGATCTCGCTCGACTCCGCCTGTGACGCAAAGGACTCCAGCCCCTGCACAGAGGCAGCGTAGGCTTTGATATCCGTCTTTTTGCGCTCGCCCAGCGGGAAAATGAGACGCGGCACGATCTTTTTGTCGATATAGAAAAGAAAATAGCTCTGGTCTTTGGTATCGTCCTCTGCCTGGTAGAGGAAGTGACCGTCGGTCTTGATGTAGTGCCCCGTCGCCAGGAAATCGGCCCCTACTTCGTCGGCGAAATCCGCCAGGGCGCCGAACTTCATCGTCCGATTGCACAGGGCGCATGGGTTCGGCGTGCGGCCTGCTTTGTAGGTCTCGACAAAGGGGGTAAACACGTTTTGGTTGAACTGTTTCTGCAGATCGAGGACATGCAGCTTCACCCCGGCGAAATCCGCGGCTTTCTGGGCGCGGGCCTGGTGGATCTCATGGTATCCCGGTTTCGAGTGCAGCTTCATGTACACCCCTTCGACCTCGTAGCCCTGTTCTTTGAGCAGCATCGTCGTCACCGTCGAGTCCACCCCGCCGCTCATCCCGATAAGCACTTTTTTCTTTTCCATTACCCTTCCAGCATTTTTTCGCAATTGTAACAGCAATGTGATAATTAAACCTAATATTTTCTTCCCAAACGCTACGTTTCAGGCAACCGCGCCGCCCGGGGGGCATTATCAAAACAGATCTTGAAGACGTGTTGCCCTCCTTCGTACGCGTAGCGCAGCGCATAGCTGTGGCGCGTCACGATCTCGTTGACGATATAAAGCCCCAGCCCCATCCCCTCAAGGGAGTGCTGGGAGAGATCGCGCTGGTATGCCTTGAGGTAGTGGGTATACTCCTCCTTGAACGGCTCCCCGGCATTGGCAATACGGAGGCAATTTTCCGAGAAGGCGATGGACACCGGCCGGTGTGAAGCGTACTTTTCCGCGTTATCAATCAGGTTTTTGAGCGCATAGGCAAAGAGGTCGAAATCCACCATGATCTTCTCGTTGCCGACGGTAATCTCCAACTCCGAACGCGGCACGTCCAACAGGTCGATCGCCTGGTCCAAAACGTCGATACAGGCGTAGGAGCGGATGTCAAGCTGCAGGTGGCGCGCCGTCAGCGACTCCACCCTCGCCAGGTCGCTCAGGTGTCCCTGCATCTGTTCGAAAAGCGCTTCGAGGATCGCCTTGTCCTTCGGATTGATCTCCAACAGGTGCGCCAGCAGTTTCCCTTTGCTAATAGGGGTTTTGAGCTCATGCATGACGTTGCGCAGGAAAAGCGAGCGGCTGCGCTGCAGGGCTTCGATTTTCTGGACGCTGTCGTGGAAGGCGTTGGCTACCTGCGCCACCTCGTCGCTCCCCTCGACCTTCGTGTCGATCCCCTTCTCCCCGTCGGCGAAACGGAGGATCTGGCGGTGCAGGTTCTGCAGCGGTTCGATGGAACCCGACATGTAGCGGTAGAGCAAGATCACCGTCGCCAGGACGAGTGCGGCGGCGATGAGAATATAGAGCATGTAGGGCGTCATTTCCTTGTCGCTGCGGTAGTAATACATGTCGTGCATTTTGTAGGCGTAATAGCAGTGCATGTCATAGACAAAAATCTCGATGTTCCCCGACTGGAAGGTCCGCCGCAAGAGCGGGTCTTCAATGAAGGGTTTGCCCTCTTCGCGGATGCGTTTCATCACCTCCCCGCCGACGGGGGTGAGCTTATGCTCTTTGAGGTAACGCGCAAACGCTTCGGGCGTCGGCTTGGTCATAAAAAGCAGGTCGTAGAGCATGACGGCGCGCTGGATCTCGTTGCGTTTGTCGAGCTGGATGGAGAGGTAGAGCGCCATCAGCGTCGCGGCAATCAGCAGCAGGGCCGTAATGGCGCCGACAAGGCGGGCGGCGAAGATGATCGAACGGGGGTTAATGTTCGTCAAACCGGTACCCTATGCCGCGCACGGTCTGAATGAAGGTGTCAAAGTGTTCCGGGTCGAGCTTTTTGCGGATGCGCCCGACGAGGATATTGATGCTCTCGACCCCGCTGTCAAAACGGTGCGACTCGATGCTGTTGGCGATATCGGCGCGGGAGATGGTACGGTTGGGGTGCTTCAGCATCAGTTTCAGGATCTCGTACTCCGCCAGGGTCAGCTTCAGGGGCGTGCCGTCGAAATAGATCAGCGTCCCCTCTTCGTCGATCCGGAAACGGCTCTGCGGCTCCTCCGCTTCCGTCTCGCTCCGTCCCCGGCGACGCAGCACGGTCTTGATCCTCGCCATCAGTTCGCGGGGATCGTAGGGCTTGGGCAGATAGTCGTCCGCCCCGTTTTCCAGTCCCGTCAGTTTGTCGTCGAGGTCCGTACGCGCGCTGGAGATGATAATGGGGACATCGGAGCGTTCGCGGATCTTGCGGCAGAGCATCAGCCCGTCCATTTCCGGCAGGGAAAGGTCGAGCACCACGAGATCGAACGGTTCTGCATCCAGCGCTTTCATCGCCTGGGAGGGACGCGTCACGTGTGCAACCGTCATCCCCTCCTGGCGCAGAAACCGCCCCAGCAGTTCCGCCATCTGGACGTCGTCTTCGATCAGTAGCAAGCGGGTCGCTTCCACGGGCCATCCTTTCACTCTCATCCAGCATACCCGTTCATCAAAAACGCTTCATTAACGCAGCAGCGTATCGTGATCCTCGCCGAAGCCGCGCTCCTCGAAGAACTGCTGCAGCTTCTTGTAGTAGGGGGTGTCGGCCAGGCCGCTTGCCCTGAGCGACCCCAGCTGCACATCAAGCGATTCGCGGATCTCCTGGACGACCAGATCCACGTCATCCGTCAGCGTCAGCTTCGCCAGATCCTCCTCGTCGATCATCCCCTCGGCGAGCAGCGAGCTTCGCATAAACGCCAGCAGCGGGGCGTAAAAGGCCTCTCCCATCAAAAAGACGCAGACCCCGTCGACCTTCTTGGTCTGAATCAGCGTCAACGCCTCGAAGAGCTCATCGAGGGTGCCGAACCCGCCGGGCATGATGACGTAGGCCGTGGAGTATTTGACGAGCATCACCTTCCGGGAGAAGAAGTAGTCGAAATTCTCCTCCTTGGTCGTATAGGGGTTGGGACGCTGCTCCATCGGGAGTTCGATGTTCAGCCCGACCGATTCGACCCCCGCTTCCCGGTATTCGTAGGCCCCGCGGTTGGCCGCTTCCATGATGCCAGGGCCGCCGCCGCTGATGACGTTGAAACCCGAGGCGGCCAGCTTGCCGGAGAGTTCGACGGTCTTGGCGTACCAGGGGTGCGTTTCGTCCACGCGGGCACTGCCGAAGATCGTCACAGCCGGGCCGAGATCGCCCAGTTCGTCGAACCCCTTGACAAAGTCGGCCAGGATCTTGAATACCGACCAGACGTCGGAGGACTTGATGTCTTTGACATAGCGCTGCTCTATCTTCTGCTCCGATGCCATACCTATTTCTCCTCGGGGATAAGCGTCCGGATCGGCGAATCGCTTTTGTAAGGGACCTTGCCCGAGGGCACGACCCGCGACGCCCCGTCGAGATGGACCTCCTGGTCGTCGAAGAAGATGTGGGCCCCGTACGCTTCGAGGATCGCCTCCTTGCCCAGCCCTCCCAGGAAAAAAGCCTCGTCGACATGCACGCCCCAGCGCCGCAGGGTCTGGATGACCCGTTCGTGGGCCGGCGAGTTGCGCGCCGTGACAATGGCGATGCGCACCGGCGACGGTGCCGGGGCGAAGTGGCGCTGCAGGTAGGAAAGGGTGATCAGCAGCTTCGCGAAGGGTCCCGCTTCCAGGGGCTCGTCCGCGTGCGCCTTCTCGTGCGCCCAAAACGCCTCGATGCCGTCGCGTTTGTAGATCAGTTCGCTCGCCTCGGAAAAGAGGACCGCGTCGGCATCGAAAGCGATGCGGATCTGGTCGTCATGGTGTCCGGCGCTCTGCGGCGGCGCGTAGAGCGCGGCGGCGGCCACCCCGCCGTCAACGGCCTGCTGGACGTCCTCTTCGGACTTGGAGAGGAACAGGTCGACTTTGAAGGAGTCCAGGTAGGGCGAGAGCGACGTCCCGCCGCTGAACGCCGCCCGCGTGATGGGCAGCCCGTAATGTTCGACGGAGTTGAAGACGCGCAGTCCCGTATCGGGGGAGTTGCGCGACATGACGATCACCTCGACGACCTGCTTCCCCGCCTTCACGTTGAGACCCAGCAGGGCCTCAACGAGGGGGAACGCCGTCCCCTTTTCAAGGGGGACTTTCTCGTGTTCAAGCTGGTAGGCGCGGTACGCCTCGAGTCCCTCCTCCTCGAAAATGCGGTTGGAGGCCTCGAGGTCGAAGAGCGCCCGCGAGGAGATGCCGATCACCAAAACCGAAGAGAGATCAAATGCCATGACATGCAACCTTCGCGTAATAAATACGCACGTATTTAACGGTTATCATAGCGAAAAGCGCTATAATCCGCATTAGAAATTTTCTGCCCCAAGGATCTTTTTATGGCACAAGGTATTCTCGATCTGGTCAAACCCGGCGTCCTCTTCGGAGACGACGTTCAGAAGGTGTTCGCAGCGGCGAAAGCGGGCGAATTCGCCCTTCCGGCGGTCAACGTCGTCAACGTGGAGTCCATTAACGGCGTCCTGGAAGCGGCGGCGAAGGTCAACTCCCCCGTCATCATCCAGTTCTCCAACGGCGGCGGCCAGTTCTATGCGGGCAAAGGGCTCTCCAACGACGGCGAAAAGGCCGCCATCGCCGGAACGATCAGCGGGGCGCAGCATGTCCATATGATGGCCGAGCTTTACGGCGTGCCGGTCATCCTGCACACCGACCACGCTGCGCGCAAGCTCCTGCCGTGGATCGACGCGCTGCTCGAGGCCGGCGAAGTGCACTTCGACCGCACGGGCAAACCGCTGTTCAGCTCCCACATGCTCGACCTCTCCGAAGAGAGCCTTGAAGAGAACGTCGCCACCTGTGCCGAGTACCTGGCGCGTATGGACAAGATCGGGATGACCATCGAGATCGAACTGGGCGTCACCGGCGGCGAAGAGGACGGTGTCGACAATACCAACATCGACAACGCCCTGCTCTATACCCAGCCTGAAGACGTCGCCTACGCCTACGAGATCCTCAGCAAGATCAGCCCGCGCTTTACCGTCGCGGCCTCCTTCGGGAACGTTCACGGCGTCTACAAACCCGGCAACGTCGTGCTGACGCCGAAAATCCTGGACAACTCGCAGAAATACATCGCCGAGAAGTTCGGTACGGCTGAAAAACCGGTCAACTTCGTCTTCCACGGCGGCTCCGGCTCCGCCCCCGAAGAGATCACCGAAGCGCTTGGCTACGGCGTCATCAAGATGAACATCGATACGGATACGCAGTGGGCGACCTGGGACGGGGTCAGAGGCTATGTCGCGAAGTACCACGACTACCTGCAGGGCCAGATCGGCAACCCCGAGGGCGAGGACAAGCCGAACAAGAAATACTACGACCCGCGCAAATGGCTCCGCGCCGGTCAGGAGAGCCTCGTCGCGCGCGTCGAGCAGGCCTTCGCCGACCTCAACGCCATGAACCGCAACTAAGTGCGCCGCGCGTAGCGCGCGAGCATCGTCTCGTTGCCGCTGACGCCGCCCGAGTGCACATACAGCACATCCCCCTCCAGATCATCCCATGCTTCCATCAACGCCAGCCACATTACCGGGGCATAGATCAGATCGAAGGTTACGCCCGCCGCTTTCAGTTTTTCATACGTCTGTAGCAGCGCCGCATCCAAGCTGCCGAAACGGTAGGGCGTGGCGAGGATCAGCAGGTTCGGCGGCAGCGGCATCAACGCTTCGATCTGCCGCTGCAGGTATGCGGGATCGCCCACCGCCGCCACGGTGACCACGCGGCATTCGGGCAGAGCTTTTGCCAGGTAAGCCGCCGTCGTCCCCGTGCCCGAAGGCGTCACGACATTGAGACGTTCAATGCCCCTTGTCTTTTGCCACGCCCTGATCTCTTCGGCCAGAGCCCTCACCCCCTCCTCCGCGGCCGGGTCGGCCCCGCCCTGGGGGATTAGCCGCGTACGTTCCTGCTTTGCGCAGCGCTGTTTCAGCGCCTCTACCGCCGCATCGTACACGGTCGGATGCACCTCTTGCAGCGCCATCCCCTGCGCCAGGGCATGTTTGTAGTTCCCCTGCGGCTCCGCACTCAGATGGTGCGGTGCCCTCTTCGCGGTGTATTCGAACCGCCACCCTTTCAGACGGCAGAGCGCGGCGATGGAGAGCATGGCGTTGGACTGGATGCCGCCGTAGGAGACCAGCGTATCGATTGCTTTGGAAGGAATCTGCAGCAGGGCGTAAAGTTTTCGGTATTTATTGCCGCTGAAAAGGGGGTGGATCAGGTCGTCGCGTTTGAGGGTGAGCTCCCGCTCTTCAAACCGGAAGGGTTCGAAAGGTGCGGGTGAAAGGTGCAAATTATTTGCTGTAGGTGATTTTTGCAGCGTTTTTGAGCGCTTTGGTCTTCGCTTCCATCTCTTTTTGGAATTTCTCCTGCTTCAGGCGCTGTTCGATGAACGGTTTTGCTTCGTCGAGTGTCGCTTTCTTGCCGGCCTGCTTCTCTTCGAGATAGATGACGTGGTAACCGAACTGGGTCTTGACCGGTTCCGGCGTGATCGTTCCGACTTTCATGCTGAAGACGGCGTCGTTGAACTCCGGTACCATCTGTCCCTGCTGGAAGAAGCCGAGATCGCCGCCCTTCGGACCGCTCGGGCCTGTCGATTTCGCTTTGGCGTCTTCGATGAACTTCTCTTTGAGCTTGTCGCCCTTGAGGCTCTTCATCCCGCTGATGATCTTCTTCGCTTCGTCTTCCGTTTTCACAAGGATGTGGCGCGCATGGACTTTCTCTTTCTGCTCGAACTCGTCGCCGTGGCCATCATAGTAGGCTTTGATCTCTTTGTCGCTGACTTGGATGCCATCGAGCAGATTCTCCTGCCAGACTTTCGCCGCGAGCTGCTTCTCGATGCGCGCGACGATATCGTCATACTCTTTTTTATATTTTGCGGATTCGAGGACACCCTCTTTCTTGGCTTCTTCGTAGACGAGCTCCTGCATGACGAGGCCCTCGACGACGCGCTGCTGCAGTTCATCCTGCTTCTCTTTCGGCAGTGAGGTAAAACGACCCTGCGTTCCTTCCATCAGAACCGCATTCACTTCCTCGGATGTGATCGTTTTACCGTTGACCGTTGCCAACACTGCCGCAGAGGCGCTTACGCTGATCAGCGCCGCCGCCATCAATGATTTGATGATAAGCTTCATTCATTCACCTTTGTTTAATGTGAAAGTATTGTATTTATGAATATTAAACAGACACCCAACGGCCGGGGCGGCCGCATTAGGAGAGGGCGGGTTTGCTCAGATAGCGTTCGAGAATTCCCTCGAGTTTTTCGCGCCCCAGGGGTTTGGCGAGGTAGTCGTCCAGCCCCTCGGCGAGGATGCGTTCGCGGTCCCCTTCCATCACGAGGGCCGTCAGTGCGACGATGGGTGCGGGGTGCTCGCGGAAGAGCGGAAGCTTGCGGATCTCCTGCGTCGCCGCGATCCCGTCCTTGACCGGCATATCGATATCCATGAAGATCACGTCAAAAGGGAATTTGCGGCAGAGCTCCACCGCATCAGAGCCGTTCGAAGCGGTCGTGACAGAGAGGTTGTACTCTTCAAGCAGCAGCTTTGTCAGGCGCTGATTGATGATGTTGTCCTCGACGACCAGCGCTTTGACCTTGCGCTCTGAGCCCTGCGGCTTCTCGACCGCCTTGACCGGCAGCTGCAGCACCTGGGTAAGGTGTTTCGAAATCCGGGAAGGAAGCAGCGGTTTTTTGAGGGTGTAATCGACCACCTGGCGCACCCGTTCCGGCAGCTCCTCGTCCTCGTCGATGAGCATGACGAAACGGCACGGATGCGACTCGAAGGCCCCCAGCTGCATCAGCCAGCCGGAGTTCTCCTTGGGGGCGACGATATAGAGGATATCCGTCTCGCCGCAGTCGACGTGCTCGGTGTAATGCACCTTCGTCACCGAGAGCCCGAAAGACTGCAGGTAGCGGCTGAGCAGGTTGCCGTCGAAAAGACGGTCGTCGTCAAAGAGCAGCACCTTCGCGCTGTGGTCGCGGATGGGGTCGAAGCTGGTCACGGTCGTGCCCGTCACGTCGAGGTTGAAGGAGAAGTGCGAACCGCGCCCCGCCTCGGACGTGACGTCGAGCCAGGTGCCCATCATCTGCAGCAGTCCCTCGGTGAGGGTCAGCCCGACGCCCAGACGGTTGTCCGAATGGCCGCCGGTCTCGAACGGTTTGGTGATCGAAGCCAGCCGCTCCGGCTGGATGCCGACGCCCGTATCCTTGACGCTGACGTGGAGGGTATAGAGGTCGTTCGCATGCTTTTTGAGCACGCGGATGTCGACATGAACCCGCCCGCCCGCTTCGGTGAACTTGACCGCGTTGTCCACCAGCAGGGAGATCACCTGGCGGAATTTGCGCGGATCGGCCTCGATATAGGTCGGCATGGCCGGGTCGATAAAGACGTAAAGCCCGATACCGCGCTGGCGCGCCTCGTACTCGTAGTGCTTGAAGAGCGCTTCGAGTTCCCCCATCGGTTTGAACTCGGTCACCTCCAGGCTCAGACGGCCCGTCTGCATCTGCGCGAGGTCCAGCAGGGACTCAATGTTGTTCATCATATACTGCGAAGAGCGTTCGATCATCTCGATGTAGTCGCGCTGGGTCGCCGAGGGGTGGGAAGATTTCAGCAGCTCGACAAAGCCCATAATGCCGTTCATCGGCGTGCGGAATTCATGGGAGATATTGTGCAGAAACTGCTGCTTTGCCGTCTCCGCGCGCTCGCGCTCCTGGCGCGCCCGCTCCTGCTCGGTCACGTCCGTCATCTCCAGGAACGACAGACCGTTCAGGCCGCTTTTGAAGACCCTGCTGCGCAGCGCGAAGACCTTTATCTGGCCGTTGGGGAGCTTCATGTGGACCTGCGGCGGCTTCTCCGCTTCGCGCTCCAGCTGCCGGAGCCACTGCTCGTCGGTCTCGGCAAAGATCTCGTAGTTCGGATCGTTAAAGAAGTCCGCGATCCGGTCGTACTCCGCGCGGAACTCCTCCATATTCTTGAAACCGAAGGTGTTGTAAAAGGCGAGGTTTGCCCCCACCCATCCCTTTGCCGGGCTGAAGAACATTACCGTGGCGCTCTGCGCATCAAGGTAACTGAACAGCAGCGACTTGCTGATGTAGTCGTCGGGGAGGTCTCCCGCATCCGTGCGCTTCCCGAAAAGCCAGCTAATCAATCCCATCGGGCGCTCCTTTCACAATCTTTCACAATGTTAAGTTTCATAGTGTAGCCAGCCCAAGCTTTTACATTTATTACACTTATATCAAAATTTCAAACGCGTAATCCGGTGCGCTTTGCTACAATGCCACCCATGAAAAAAGTGAAAAAAGCCACCAAAGTAGAGATCGAAGCCATTAAGGCGGCCCTGATGGAGCGCTACAGCGAGGCCGTTACGGAGCTGGACTACCGCAACGCCTACGAACTCGTTATCGCCGTCGCCCTCTCGGCGCAGTGCACGGACAAGCGGGTCAACCTGATCACCCCCGCGCTTTTCGAAAAGTACCCCGACCCCGCAGCCTTGGCTGCCGCCGATGTCGACGACGTGAAAGCGATCATCCGCAGCTGTTCCTTCTTTAACAACAAAGCCGTCAATATCGTGAAAATGGCGCAGCGGGTCATGGAGGTCTACGGGGGCGAGATCCCGATGAACGAAAAGGATCTTGTCACCCTCGCGGGCGTCGGGCAGAAGACGGCCCACGTCGTCATGATCGAGTACACGGGGGCAAATCTGATGGCCGTCGACACCCACGTCTTCCGCGTCGCCCACCGCCTGGGGCTCAGCGACGACGAAACGGCGCTGAAAACCGAAGAGACCCTGGTCAAGAAGTTCAAGACGGACCTGCACGCCCTGCACCAGGGGATGGTCCTGTTCGGCCGCTACATCTGCACGGCAAAAAACCCCAAATGCGAGACGGAGTGTTTCTTGCAGGAGTACTGCAAAAGTACCGAAGGGTTCAAAGCCCGCTGAGGGCTTTTTCAATCGCAGATATTCAGCACGGTGTTGTCAGGAGGCGTTGCGCATGCGCGCCTGCTACCCGCTGCCTATTCCCCGATATCCGCCAGAACCTTTTTGACGACCGCGAAAACACGCTCGACGCTCCCGAGGTCGACACGCTCGCGGGTGGAGTGCGGATGGGTAATCGTCGGACCGACGGAGGCCATCTGCATCAGCGGGAAATGCGTCTTGATGATGCCGCACTCCAGCCCGGCGTGGATCCCGCCGATGCTTACCTCTGCACCCAGGTGCGCTTCGTAGGCCCCTTTCACCCGGTCTATGAAACCCTCCTGCTCCGGCTCCCACGGGGCGTAGAACCCCTCACTCTGCACCGACGCGCCGAACGCTTCGAAGTAGGCCGTTGTCTCCGCTTCGATGCGGCGCAGATCCGCTTCGATCATCGAGCGGGCACTGAGCTTGATCGTGATCGCGGTGTCGCTCGTCGCAATCTCGGCAAGATTGATGCTGGTACGCACCAGCCCCAGCCCCGTATCATAGTCACGCACACCGTGGGCGAAGGCATGCAGCATCGGCAGCGGCGAGCGGTCGATGACGGAGCAGCGCTGTTTCCCTAATGGACGAAGCGCCGCATCCTCCACGGGCGCTTCAAATGCGACCGTGGCCACGGCGCGCCTGGGCACGGCGTTTCGGCGCTCGCCCCCTTCGACGGAGACGACCATCGCCTCCAGACCGTACAGCGTTGCCGAAAGCTCCTTGATGGCATTGGGGAGGTGCTTGTCGATGTCGACACCCGAATGACCGCCGGGGAACCCCTCGGCCACCGCTTCGTAACACTCCAGCTCCCTTAGGTTGCGTGTCAGCGGCAGGGTCACGTTGAGGTCCACCCCGCCCGCACAGCCGACAGTAATCTCCCCCTCCTCTTCGCTGTCAAGGTTGAGCAGGTAGGGGGTCTTGAGGGGGACGGCGAGCTCACGTGCCCCGACCAGGCCCGTCTCTTCGTCGGAAGTGAAGAGGCAGTCGACAGCCTGCCCCTCTTCCATCAGGGCAAGCATCATCGCCATCCCCATGCCGTTGTCCGCACCGAGGGTAGACTCCGTCGCGTACAGCCATCCCGCTTCCTCGTAGAGTTCAAGGGAGGGCGCCTTGCCGATGCAGACCATATCGTAATGTGCCTGCAGCGTCACCATCGCCTCCGGATGGCTGCAGAGCAGGTTCCCCGCGTCATCCGTATGCAGTGTATAGCCGTACGCCTCCGCCTTCTCGCGCAGGTAGGCGAGCATCTGCGCCGCATCGCAGCTGCAGTGCGGGATGGCGCAGAGCGCTTTGAAATGTTCGATGACGGTCATGGTCCCTCCTATTTTTTCAGCGCGATGAACGTCGCGAAATTGCCCCAGCGGAAGATCGTCTCGCAGTGGGCAAAGCCGCAGCGCGTCACCATCTCCCTGTTTTCCGCCTCGGTATAGGGGATGAGGACGTTCTCCAGCGCTTCGCGCTTCTGCATGATCTCGTACTCGCTGTACCCCTGCGCCTTTTTAAAGTCGTAATAGCCGTCGATCAGGAGCTTGTTGAGGCGCTTGTCCTCGCTGACGACCTTTTCGCTGAAGATGAAGACCCCGCCGGCCTTCAGCGTGTCGTAGACGCGCTGTACCAGCGTCTCGCGCACCGGCGGGCGGATGAACTGCAGCGTGTAGTTCGTGATGAAAACGTCGGCCGCCTCGTAGTCGAAGTTCATGATGTCAGCCTCTTCGAGCCTGATTTTCGAGCCGAAGACGGCGAGCTTTCGCCGTGCCTGTTCTAGCATGGAGGCCGCGTTGTCGATGCCGACGAGCTCGGCCCCCACTTTCAGCTCCCGCTCGATGCTCAGCAGCGTCGAGGCGGTGGAGCAGCCCAGGTCGTAGAGGCGCCCGCCCTCGGGAAGGTACGCCAGCGCGAAACGCTTTGTCAACGCCATCGCCTCCTCGTAAAAGGGGACGGAGCGCTTGAGCATGTCGTCGAAGACCGCGGCGATCTGCTCGTCGAACTCAAACTGCTTCTCGATCGGTTTGTTGAATACCTTGTCTTCCATCATTCCCCCCTCGCTTCGGCGCACGCCACACAGAGCGTCGCTTCGGGCATCAGCGCCAGTCTCCCCGGCGCGATCGGTTCGTCGCACGCTTCGCAGACCCCGAAATCCTCGGCGTCGATGTGCGACAGCGCGTACGCCAGACGGTTCCTGCGTTTCACAGCCGCCTCGTAGGCTTTAGCGGCGACCTCCTGCTCCCCCATCAGCTCCGCGCGCGTCAGCTCCCCCAGACAGCAGTCCGGGGCGATCGGCTCGAGCTGGGGTTCAAGCAGCGCGATCTCGTCGGCCGTCTTCGCCAGGGCCGCTTCAAGCGTCTGCCGCAGCGCCGCCTTCGCTTCCGGTGTCATTCATCGGCATCCAGGTGGATCACCTCGGCGACATCCAGGCCGAACCCGCCCAAACCGACGAAGGAAGGGGCATGGGCGTCGGTAATGAGACGCATATGCTTCACGCCCAGGGACTTGAGGATCTGCGCGCCGATGCCGTACTCTTTCATATTCCCGCCGGTCGCGTCGGGGTTGTTGATAAAGACCAGCACTCCGCTGTTTAGCTTGAGGTACTCGATGCTCTCGATCAGGCGGTTGTACTTGCACTGGTTGAGCAGCAGGTCGAGGTCGGGGATGACGTTGTGCACCTTGACGTTGGCCGTTTCGTTGACGTTGTAGAAGACGACGGCCGTATGGCGGTTGCCTTCGTGGTCTTCGAAATCGTGGCGCTTAGCTTTGACGCCGAAGAACTCTATGTCCGCCTCTTCCGTGCTGTGTACCAGGGTCTCGTTGGCCATGCGGTACTCGACGATGTCGGAGATGTAGACGACCTGCAGCGCATGCTTCTCGGCAAAGATGTCGAGGTCGTCGCGGCGCGCCATGGTGCCGTCCTCTTTCATCACTTCGCAGATGACGGCCGACTCGCTCAGCCCCGCGAGGCGGCAGAGGTCGACGGAACCTTCCGTATGCCCCGTGCGGACCAGGGTACCGCCCTCTTTAGCGATAAGCGGGAAGATGTGCCCCGGACGCGCCAGCTGTTCCGGGCGGCTGAGGGGATCAGCGAGGATGCGGATGGTAAGGTCGCGCTCCCCCGCGGAGATCCCCGTCGTGGCTTCCGTGGCGTCGACGGAAACGGTAAAGGCCGTTTCGTGCGCCGAGGTGTTGGAGGTGACCATCGGTGCCAGTTCCAGCCGCTTTGCCGTGGCTTCGGAAAGGGCCACACAGATGAGCCCTTTGGCGTGCGTCGCCATGAAGTTGACATGCTCGGGTGTCGAGAAGACCGATGCGTAGACGAGGTCCCCCTCGTTCTCCCTGTCCTCGTCATCCATCATGATGACCATTTCGCCGCGCTTGATCGCTTCTATCGCTTTTTTTACCCGTTCGATCGGTGTCATTTCTCTCCCTAACAATGCTCCGGTATCCATCGTTGTTTTGTGAATGCCGTATATAATAGTTGCAATTATAGCCAATAAAAATTTTTCGCAAATTTCTCCCCCAAACCCTTGACATTCCGGTATAGATTGCCTATAATTTCGGCCTCAACTGACACAGAGCAGTTGCAGAAACGGACTGGGGTATCGCCAAGCGGTAAGGCACTTGGTTTTGGTCCAAGCATTCGGGGGTTCGAATCCCTCTACCCCATCCACCTTTTCATAACGATCGCGGGATAGAGCAGTTCGGTAGCTCGTCGGGCTCATAACCCGAAGGTCACAGGTTCAAATCCTGTTCCCGCAACCAATCGAAACCTTCAACTCAAAAATCAAACTTTTTTTCCAAAACGAGCTCTTTTCTTATCTGATCTTTCCAAATTTCACTTCACGCTGTGCGTCGCCACCTCCCTGACCATTTGGCTGAAACCGGATGTCATGAAATAGCCGTGCACGTAGGTCTTGACCTTCGAAGGCGTCAACGCCCCGGCAAGTTCCGGGGTCTCCGCATCGGGAAGCACGATGTATTCCATCCCCAGGCGCCGGCACGCCTCGGCTTCGCTCAATACCAGCTCCCGCACGAACGGCGTCTCCGGATTCAAGACGGAAACCACGCGCCGGATCCCGTTGTGGCGCTGCAGCCGCTCCAACGCCGCCGGGTCCGGGTAAGGGCCTGCGTAAAGATTCGTGCCGACGAAATAGACGCTCCCCTTAAAGGGCTGCAGCGGGTTGGCATACGCTTCGACCTTGTCGAAATGTGTCAGTACCATCAGGAAGTAGTAGCTTAAAAACGTCAGCAGCAACAAGAAGCGCACGCTCCAGAAGCGGAAGTTCTCAAACCGTTTCAAATCGACTTCCTTTTGATCTGTCCCCAGGAGCGGTTAAAGAAGTTGAACGTAGCGAGGAACCCCTCCACTTTGAGAATCGGCCGGTAAAAGAACGGTTCCAGGAAACTCAGCACCAGCAGCCGATAGATATCCTTCAACTTCGTGAAACGGCGCTTGACGAACATGTCTAAAGAGAGGGCGCCGATATTGAGGACGGTTCCCCAGGTGAACTCCAGCAGGAAGAAGACCACGAGCGCCTCCTTGTTCAGCAGGCCGAAAACGTAAAGCGTGATGATGGAGACGAGGCCCAGGAACGTCACCAGCGGCGCGACCCCCTCGATCAACAGGTAATAGGGCATTGCGAGCATTCCCACCTTGCCGTATTTCGGATTGAAAACCATGTCCCGGTTGTAGTAGAGGGTTTCGATCAATCCCCGGTGCCAGCGGTTGCGCTGACGCAGAAGCGATTTGTAATCGGTGGGCACCTGCGTCCAGCACATCGTGTCGGGGAGGAAGCGGACGGTATGGTCGATGCCGTGGTCGTAGCAGTGGCGATGCATGCGCACCAGCAGATCGAAATCCTCCCCCACCGTGTGGCGGTAGCCGCCGATGGAGAGGACCATGTCTTTGCGGAAAACGCCGAAGGCGCCGGAGATGATCAGCAAGGCGCCGAAACGTTCCCAGGCGATCCTGCCCGCCAGAAAGCCCCGGGTGTATTCGAGCACCTGAAAGGCCTCGATCTGCGTGTTCGGCACCGCGCGGCGCAAGACGTGCTTCTCGACGACGTCGCAGCCGTTCATCACGTTGACCCTGCCGCCGATAGCCACCAGCCTCCTGTCGAGGGAGAAAAGAACGATGCTCCGGAGAATCGCGTCAAACTCCAGCAGCGAGTCCGCGTCCACACTGCAAAAAAGTGGATACCGCGAGACGTTGATGCCGCAGTTGAGCGCATCCGCTTTCCCGCCGTTGCCTTTGTCGACGACGATCAGGTTCGGATAGTCCGGCGAGGTATAGGTCTGCCGGATCGCCTCGTGGGGGACGTTCAGGCGTACGGGAACGTTGCTCGGTTCCAGGGCGAACTCCTCTTTGAGGCGCGTCAGCGTGCCGTCGGTTGAGCCGTCATTGATAACGATGATCTCATACTCGGGAAAATGCAGCTTCAAAAAGGAGTGGACCGAGGCCGTGATCGTCTTCTCTTCGTTGAACGCCGGAACCAGGAGCGATATCGGACGGTAGTTGTTCGAGTTGATGATCCGGCTGACGATGACGTTCTTGGCCGAGAAAAAATAGCCCATGATCTGTTTGAGCGAGATCAGGATAAACACCGTCGTCGTCATGTTCGTCATCACCAGGAACATCAGGTAGAGCACCTGAAGCAGCAGAAAAAGATAGATCAGGTATTCACTCATCGCCGTACTCCAACACCGGGCAGAAGGCGTTCAGGCCGTCAAGGAAAAAGGCATCGTTGATTTTGCCGGGGGCTTTGCGCGTGACGATCTCCAGGATCTCCGCGCGCCCGAAACCGTGTTTTTTGCACGTTTCGAAGATGTTGCGCCTGACGTAGTAGTTTTCGTCGAAAAAGTAGACGTAAAGAAAAGCCAGCGCGTCTCTGCCGCAGAGGTCGAGCCCGGTCCTGGAGCAGACGATGCGGGTCACGGGGTCGTGACTTTGATAGTACGCCGCGATCACGTCGCACTCCATGGCCCCGATCTTGTGAAAACTGCGGATATAGGTGATGACGAACTGTTCATCCTCCCGGTAGCGTTCGAACAGGCTTTTGAGCAGCGGGGCGTACGCCGGGTTCTTCGTGTCCCCCATCGCCGCGACGACGCTGCGGACCATCACCATCGGCGCGGCGCGGAACAGCACCCCGTTCAGAAACACCTCGAGTTCCCGGTACGGGATGTTTACGAGCGCCTGCATATAGACGAATTCGCTGAACTTCAGGCTGATCCCCCTGTTGTATGCCCCCTGCAGCACATCCGTGATGTGTTCGAGGTCTTCGTCCGTTTCGGCGAGCTTCGCAAAACCGTACACGGAGTACACCATCATCTCGAACTCGGTATGCTTTTGGATCATCCGCTCGAAAAAAGATTTCAGACGCGGCGAATAGAGGAAGAGCATCTTCGTGAAAAAGAACTTCTTTTTCACCTCCGACCAGCTGGTGCGGTAACGGTGAAGCAGGTAGGTATCGACCTCCATTTTCATGGCAAGGTCGCGCGTCTTTCTCCGCTCCTCGACGGGGAGAAAACTGTTGACCTCGGTCAAGGCGTCGGCGAGGGCATAGTAATCGAGCCTGCCGTTCACCGCGAGTTCGTTCCGCCCCGATGCAAGGTAGCGGTTGATCTGCGGAACATACTGCTCTTTGCGCAGCAGCACGATGTGCCTTCTGCGTTCGATAGAGTACTGCGAAACCGACAAGACGATGAGCAGAACGACCGCGCTCAGGAAAAACACGATTGTCACGTCCCAGACGAGCGGGAGCTTATCGGTCAGAAACGTCAGCCAAATCTGCAGTATATTTTCCGGCATCACCAGTACCTTTTGACGTAGAGGCTCGCGCCCCGGCGATCGAATGTCGCGGTATCAGTGCGGTAATGGTCATAAAAGAGGGCCGCGCCCACCATCCATGCCGGCGTCAGCCGGTAGCTCCCCTCCCCCCGGTACATGTCCGCGTCCGTATGGCTGAACACATTGCCGATGTCGACCTTTTCCGACGAGGAGGCCCGTGTATAGGAGAGCATGGCCTCCCAGCGGCAGGCGCTTTCGTATTTCAGCAGATTCAGCAGCGCGTAACTGCCGCTCTCGGGAATCCAGTAGAACTTCTGGTTCCAGGTGTAACGGTCGCCGAAATAGAGGGAGTACTCCGGCACCAGCAGATGCGTATCGGCATCTTTATAGTGGCTGTAGACGTACCCCATGCCGAACTCAAAATGCCCAAACCCTTTGTACAGGTGCCCCCCGAGGCTGTACCGGGGGAGAAAATCCGCATCCGGCGCGGCGGAAAATGAGAGGTAGCCCCATGTCCCGTTCCCGAAGGCGTCATAAAGCTCTCCGCGCACATTCGTGTCGTAGAGGCCGTAGCGCCAGACCCGCTCAGCCGCAGCGACGAGCACACTGCGTGCGATCGGCACTTCGACGCCGACGTAGACCCGCCCGTCGTCGTCCCTGTTGTCGCTGTAGCCGGCGAGCTCCGTTCCGGCCTCGAACGCGTGGACCCGGGTGCGGCAGTAGAGCTGCGGGTAGGTTTTGCGGAACGTCTCCTGCACCTGCCCGTCCAACGCCGACACGGCGGCCCCCGCTTTGGTTTTTTCATGCAGCTGCAGCAGCACCGTGACATACAGCCGTGTCGTTTCCAGGTCTCCGGGCTGCTCCGCGACCAGCGTTTCAAGCAGCGCTTCGGCTTTGCCCGGCTCTCCCGCTTCCACATAGAGCGCCGCCAGTTTTTTGCCCGCTTCGCGATTCCCATTGCGTGTATAACTTTGCTGCAAACGTTCGGCGGCTTCGGTGTATTTTTCCTGCCAGCGCAGCAGGTCCGTCAGGATCGCCTCCGCCTCCGCACTCGCGGGGTAGCGCTCCAAAAGCGCGCGGTCGGCGGCTTCCGCTTTGGGCAACTCCCCCAGCCTGATCAGTGCGCGGACCCGGAGGAGCATGACATCGTAGGCGTTCCTGACCGCTTCGGGTTCGCCGTCGATCAGCGCCGGCACCTCCGCGGGCGCCTTCTCCAGGAGTGCCTCGCCCTTCTCGAGCAGCAGGGTCGTCCGCACCTGCAGGTAGACCCGGTCGTTTCCGTAGGCCGGATCGAGCGACACGAGTTTCCCGAACTGCGTGGCCGCTTCCCCGGTGCGTCCCGACCAGAAGAGCAGCGTCGCGTACTGTTTCAACACGGCCCCGTCGCCGGGAAATGCTTCGGCCAGCATACGCGAGGCCTCGCAGGCCGCCGGCGCGCCCTGCGCGCGGGCCGTTTCATACAGGTGGTCGATGAAAAGCTGCCTGATCTTGGCAGGATCGTCTTTCACCGTTTCAAAACCACCGACGCCGAGCGCTGCTGCCATCTGCCGGATGTCGGCGTCGCTGCTGCCGACAAGGCAGCGCACCGTGTAATCCCCCGCCTCCGCGTAGGTCACGCAGTAGGGCGCGAGACCGGCCGAGAGATGCGCCCTTGCCCCCTCCGCTTCCAATGCCGTATCAAAAAAACCGAGTCTCGCCGAGAATATCTCCGCCGATAGACAGACCGGCAGCAGTATCCACGGCAGCAAAGAGCGTTTCATACTTTATGACCACATTCTTTCATATTTTTTTATCATACACTGCATGATACGGTATGCTACCTAAAGTGTTGATTCACCACGTTAAAAAACAATATTATTACGTTTCTTCTGCATCATCGTTTTTCAGGCACAACACTTCACACAGATGAAAAATAGGCAGAAAACAGGGTGTGCCTGCAAAGAGGATGGGAACGGTATCAAAAGAGAGAGGGGGATAGTTGCTTGCCAGGACGGCGGGACGTCCCGAAGCGATTAGAACTGTTTGGCGTAGACGGCAACGGCGATCAGACCGACATAGACCATTGCCATGAAGTTGAACTTCGTACGAAAATAGTTGTCCAAAGCGTGCATCGTTTCTCCTTGTGCCTTGATTGTCACTCTTATTGCAATTATGGTTCCGGACAGGATTCGCCGTTTTCGGAGGAGCAGCTGTTGTCGATGGGCGTGCCCAGCGGCGTGTTGATGATCCCTTCGATTTTCGCCTGGTCGAAGCCGCACATGCGGTGGCCGTTGACGCTGATAAGGGGACGGCGGATAAGAATGGGGTCTTGCAGCAGCATGGAAAGGGCCGCTTCGGCGTTGTAAGCCGTGGGGTCGACCCGCCCCTCTTTGACAGCGGGGGCGTTGGGGTTGAACCACTCGGCCACGGGACGTTCGTCCAGGTAGGTCTTCAGCTCTTCCGGGCTCATACTGAGCGCCAGCAGGTCCTGCACAATGAGCGTGCATCCCGCCTTGTAGAGCAGCTTCTTCTGACGCGCGTTGGTGGCGCAGCCCGGTTTTTCGTAAAAGAGGACCAGCGTCATCCCAGCTCAACCATATCAATGGCTTTGTCGGTGAGGCAGTAGGTCGTCGTACCGTCATCGTCCTCGGTCATGCAGTGGTTCAGGCAGCCCGCATCCCACAGGGTCTCGATCGCTTCGTCGACAAGCTTCTGATCAAGCCCGAGGTAAAAAGCGATGTCCTCGGCTTCGTAGACGCTGTAGTTCTCCTCGTCGGCGAGGTTGTAGATCGCCTTCATCACGCTGCGGAGAATCCGCGTCTTGCTAATCGGTTCGGACATGTCCATACCAGTTTCGGACATCTCAACACTCTCTTCAGACATTTTTACTCCTTCAAAGCCGCTATCTGTTTTTGCAGTGCGATCCGCTGCAGCGGATGCAGTTGCGTCTTTTCCACCCATGTTTCATACGCCTCGGTATAGTGCGCTTTAAGCAATGGGTGCAAATTCTGTGCCTGCCTGCTCAGCGTCTCCAGGTAGGCCTTCGCCTCGTCGTAGCTGAACTTACGCACGGGCTGCAGGCGGCGCTTTACCCCGTCGACGAGCTTGTCGTCCAGGAAGTCTTCAGCCATCGTTAGAAAGGCCGTCGCGGCCCCCAGGTCGGCGTAGTGCTCGTTCCAGATACGGCCGTTGATGACCTGGTCGCAGGCCATGTCGATAAAGACCGGCGCGTACTCCAGCACCTGCACCAGCTCGGTAAAGTCGTTGTCGACCATCGCGCGGAAGAGCATCCGGCTCCGGTTGCGTACCTTGACCCGCAGGCGGTCGTTGGCGATGACGTCGGGATGCAGCCGCGTAAACCGTTCGTACGCCCCCAGGCGCGAGTGGTTGAAGGCCATGATGGAGACCATGACGTTTTTGTCACTGACCTGCTCCGGGTGCGAACCGGAGGGGCGGTAGAAGGCCCACTCCAGACGCGCCTCATCATCCTCGTGGTAGAGGTAGAGCTCGTCGCCTCTTGTCTCGAAGTCCGGCTCATCCTTGAGGGCTTCGATCTCTTCCTTGTAACTCAGGTCGTACACCGTATACCTCCTTACAGATCAAAGTAGAAGACGTCGCCGTAGGGCTCAAAACGCTTCATGTTGCGCTTTTCGCTCACCAGGAACAGCGTCGGCAGGTGCGAGGCCTTTTCAATCTTGAAGAAACCGTCGCTGAGTACCATCAGCGTCGCCGCCGCCTCGTCCGCCGTATTGAGGTACTCCAGTACCGGTGCGAACTGCGTCCCGCCGTTGCCCTTCTCGAACGCCACTTCCGGTTTGAGCGCCTGGGCGTCGTAGGTGACGATCTTCTCCTTGTCGACCTCATCGTCGAAGGGGATGACCGTCACCTTGAAGTCCGTACTGAGGCGCAAAACCCCGTCGATGATACCGAGGAACTTCGAGAAGGTGTCTCGGCTGATACTCATGGAGCGGTCCAGCGCAATGTAGAGGTTGAGACGGTTGTTCTCCTGGCGGTATCCGGGCAGGTAGAGCTCCTGGTAGATGAAACGGCGGTTGGGGCGGGAGAAGTCGCTCTGCTTGTCGAAGAAGCTCTCCGTCATATAGGTGTGCAGGAGGGTCGCCAGGTCAATCTTGGGACGGGTGACTTCGCGGATCACTTCCAGGAAGGAGGCCGGGATGTTCCCCTGCTTCTGCGCCGCCCCCATCGCCTGCACGATCAGCGCGTCGATATCTTCCATCGCCGCTTCGCTGTCGCCCTCGCTTTCTATGAGGTCCTGCTTCTGCTCCTGCGGGTTCTCGTCGTCGGGCGTGCCTTCGCCCTCGGGGTTCTCCTGGTACAGCGTGTTGTAGACCTCTTCGACGCTCTGGTCGCGGTACTTCTCCATCATCACTTCATGTTCGGGCCGCTCGCCGACCCGCTCGAAATCATCGAGCAGCAGGTTGATGACGACGTCGCTGCTGCGGTTCCACGTTTTGTGGTCGCGCCCGCCCATACGGAAAGGGTGCTTGAGCATGATGTGCAGCAGCGTATGCGCGTAAATGTACTTGAGCTGCGGTTCGGGAATGGTCTCGGCCATCGTCGTATCGACGTAGATGGCCGTCCCGTCGGTCTCGAAGGCTTCGTGGGGGTTCTTGCGGTAGCGCATAGGCAGGGAGAGTGCCAATACGCTCAAAAACGGGTGGTCAAATAGAAACTGGACGCGGATCTTCTCCAGCCGGCGCTGCAAATCGCTCTGTTCTTCTGGCATGGCCCTCTCTCTACCCTGGGTTTATGCCGGAAAATATGCAATCGCCGTTCTATCAATTGGCGGCTACACCTCCCCCTTCAGGTAAGCCTTGCGCTCCGCTTCGGGGAACTTCTCGATGGCGTAGTGCAGCATCGTCCGCGGCATCGTCTTGTAACGCGAAGCGAGAAACGCCCGCTCTCTTTCCGGGTCGCGGTTCCCGACCTCCCGCAGCATCCACCCGACGGCCTTGTGGATAAGGTCATGGGTGTCACGCAGCAGCAGTTCCGCTATTTCCAGCGCCGTGTCGAACCTGCTGTTGCGGATAAAGTAGAACGTCGCCATTATCGCGATGCGGCGCTCCCACAAACTTTCTGAACGTGCGAACGTATAGAGGATCGCTTTCTCCCTCGCTATCAGGTACTCGCCGACAATGTAAGGCGCGGAGCTGTCAACAAGATCCCAGTTGTTGATGTGGGCGGTATTGGCCATGTAGCAGTTGTAAACCGCCTCTTTCTCTGCTGTATCGCCACGCTCATACTTCGCGACCATCAGCAGCAGGGCGAAAAGGCGCTCTTCATGATAGGGAGAGTGCAGCAGTTTCTCGACCTCCTGCAGCGGCGCCAACCAGAATGCAGATACCTGCTTTCGCAACACGGGGACGCGGATACCGAGGAATCTATCCCCTGCTCCATACTCTCCCTCGCCCGTTTTGAAAAAGCGCTGCGAATGTTCGGCGATGTCGGGGTCGCCAAGATTCTTTAGTGTTTCGCTAATCGTTTCTGATGTCATTCTGCAGGCTTCTGGCGACTACACTGAAAGATCATGGATTTTACCTCGGCTTGTTGATCGGCTCAACTTCGTTGTCATAGACTTCATCTTTGTGACGAATCCAAATCATGACAAATATTGCAACAATTCCGGCTATATAAAATACTATGTTCGGTATAGCATATTTTTGATACTCTGCTTGCTCTCTATAGTATTCAGCATAATCATCTCTCAGCAGCCAATCGCGAATTTGGATCTGATAAATAATTTTACGTTTTCCAAAAATACCTTTTAGAACTTGGTACCATACTTTGGCATTTTGATTGACCATAGCCTTTCGGTCCAGCCCTGATAAAGCGACACCGAACTTTTCATTATTAAAGACCAGCGAGCGAAACTTGCCAGTATAGACAGCTTGGATAACCCCATGCGAAGAGTGCATCTCTTCAAGCTTCAATAGTGGATTCAAAATATACCTTTCCCACTGGAAATAGGCAGTGACTAAAAATATCAAAGACAAGACATACAAATACCGAGAAATTCTACTTTTTGGCGCTTTCTGAATATATACTCTATAAAACTTAGTCAGCATGCATATCCCATATATGATGTTTAAAATGAGCAATCAAAAAGCCGCTAGCGGGTTTTTAATTGGTCTCCTCTGATTTGTTAATAGCGACATGTTCCGGCCCCCATATCGTGAAGTGAAGCGTTCAAAAACAAATGTAGATTGGCTTTCTCTTTTTTACTTAACTTGCTATATAGATCGTCATAGATACGCGAATGATTTTTATGAAATAGCTCCAATTCATGTCGAAGATGATTTGGAGCATCAGCATCTAAACATGCTTCCGATGACAACGATAAAAAGATTTCACCGACTCTCTCAGGATATTTTTCTGACAGCTTGGAAAGTATATGAATATAAATATGGCCATCATAAAGTTGATCCAAACCCTTCGGATGAAGAACGTCTAGGAATACCTTGAATTTTTTCGGAAATGCAGCCAAATAACTTTCTTCTTGGGTTTGGCTAGGCTCGCCGGAATATATATCAACAGCTGCTTTGTGTAGTGCTTTTGCCACTGGAATAAGCCTTCGCGTATCAGTTTCCAATACTACTGTCGAATATTTTACCTTGGTAGATTTGCCATCGATGAAAGTCCAATGAAAACCTTCGTACGGGTTTGCCCAAAGATTCATAGACACTAAGACTAAAAAGGAAAGTATTGAAAATCTTTTCATTGCTATCTTCACTGCTAACGTTTAAAATGAGCAATCAAAAAGCCGCCCGTGGGTTTTTGATTGGTCTCCTCTGATTTGTTATGAAGTATTTATAGACCTTTAAACACAAACGGTTTGGATACTTCGAAAAAACTGTTGGCTTCACCTGCATATACCTGGCCGCGATCCAGGCTGAGTTTCTTTACAGGTGCATCGGCACTGAAATCCGCTTTCTTGAGGTCTACCCAGACGACATTCGGTGTCAGGACGTTTTCAAAATAGTATACAAGATGTTTCTGATCCGCCACTGTCCTCCAGCGCGTATTGGAGATATGGGGCTGGTTCGGTGTCGATAAGCCGTACGGCACGGAGACATTCCTGATGACGCTGAACACACTTGCCACGGCAATGCGAGGGTCGCTGGTTTGCGGAATGGCCTTGATGTAGTAGGAAGCGCGCACAAAACGGTCCGACGCCCTGTTCGTTCCCGGCAGGAAAGTTGTTCCCGGAATTTGTTCCCAGTAGCCTTTGATCGCCAGCTGCTCCTGAAACACGGGATCGTTGGTCATCACCTGGTATGCCGGATCATGATGGATGACCAATTTGCCATTGATGTATTCCAAAATCGCGCTATCTCCCGACGGGTCGGAAAGCGAGAGGTGCACCGTCGTGAATTTGTCCGTTCCGGGAATAAAATCCGTGACAATAGTAAATTCTTCTTTTCGAAAAGCCTCTACCGCCTCTGCAACCGTTGCAAAGTTGTCGAGCGCATACTGCGCCCAGGCTGCGATCGTCAATCCTTTCTTTTGTCCTTTTGTGTCAAACGGAGGATATTGCGATTTCACAAGCCAAAGCAGATTGGCAACCAATCCCTTCTCATTCATCCCGTCCGGCGTAGCGATATCCCAGGAACTGGCGACAACGCTGCCATAGCGCGAAGTCCATGTGATGGAAGCCGGTCCAACCTGACCGTTTCGTTTCATGCCGCGGGGGAAGATCCAGAGGTTGGCAGGAATATCGATGGAAAAATCCATCGTACGGCCGGTGAGCACGGTTTGAGCCGGCCCTTTATAGACTACCCTTGTACATGCCATAGTGTTAACGGCAACAAACAAACTTATTGCGAACAATAAAAAAGCCAGTATGGGTTTCGTGAGTTTCATTTAGCACTATCCTTTATATCGTTTAAAATGAGCAATCAAAAAGCCGCCCGCGGGTTTTTGATTGGTCTCCTCTTGATTTGTTAGGTAGTCTCATTATTACGCTTCCGCCTTGCGTACTTAACCAATGCTCCACATCCCCATATAGCAGTTGGATATGGAGCAAATAAAACCATGCCAAAAATTGCCTGTAAGGGCCAACCAATGCCCATATTTGACCAATAGAGAGCTTTCGCTTTTTCCTGGAGTTCAGGTAATACATTCCTAACTCTTTCTGCGTCACTCGTTGCATCGAAGTTGAACCCCATTAATTCAAGCCTAAAGTCAGTATAAAAATGCGGCCAATAAGTCATTAACACTAGAAAGAAGCAGATTATGGGAAGTGAAATGGCATTTGTCCATAAAAAATCATAACCTTTCGATACAACAAAAATCGGAACTAATACGATAGTAGCGAGGAGGCCAAAGTGAACAACGATACCTAGTATTTCCATTCTCTACCTAACGTTTAAAATGAGCAATCAAAAAGCCGTCCGCGGGTTTTTGATTGGTCTCCTCTGATTTGTTATATCTATTCAAATAAAGCAGATATGACTCCATATACGACAAATAAAACTGGTGAGGCTATCAATCCAAACATTATGATATGAAAGATATTGAAGTCGGGAATACTTTGTTTGAATTCTTTAATTTCTGCAGCATAATGATCTTGGACCAACAACTTTAGAAAAAAGAGTATGAATTGTACAGCTACAACAAATGCAAATATGCTCATCAATATTGGGTGTGCACTCCAGTAAATTAGAATGATCGGGAATGCTATTAAAGCCCAAAAGATCATATGAACTGGATTGAATACAAGCGTATTATTCGGATCAATGAAAGTTATGATTTTAATGATTTTTTCATCCATGTAATCTATGGCCTCCTGCTGTTCGCGGTTTTTTGATTAGTATCCTCTGATTTGTTATACATCCTTGAATCATCAATTTTCCGTGGTGGCAATGTATGATTTGAGTATACTTTTTCACTCTTCTTTCCAAAATAATTAAATAACAGTAAACCAACAGTATGTTCTTCAAACCATTTACCATCTTGATAATTTTCTAAGATCCATTTTACAGGTTTTTCATTTTTTGTGATTTCACGTATCCTCATATTTTCAGAAAGCATATCTCTTACTAAACCAAAAACAAAGGATAGAGCTTTTTCATACGACTCAGCTTCTTGTATATGAATATGATCATGAATTCCCATGTCTGTTTCGATTCCAATAATGTCGTCGCCATCATCGCTCACAGATATATCAAAGCCACCTTCGTCGGATTTAAGAAAGATGACCTTTAAATTCGATTCATCCCAAATGTGAGGAATCTCATTGATTTCTGGCAGTGAATCCACATACAATCTAAACTTTGTCACGGCTACTCTTTATGTATAACGTTTAAAATGAGCAATCAAAAAGCCGCCCGCGGGTTTTTGATTGGCTCCTCTGATTTGTTAGGGCTCTCTCCGAATAAGCTTAGGTGGATATGGTAAACATCATTATTTACTTCTACTGATGGCTCGTATTCCCATATTTTGTAAGGCTTATGAGATATTTCCAAATTCAAGTTGTCCAGCCAAACTATCGTAGGTCTTTCATGCACTTGTGAATGCCAGACTTGCCAGTGATTTCCCCATTTATCGGGGTCTTTTCGAGTCTGGAGAGTCAAATAGTATATGGGGAGCGTATTAGTTTCAGTAGAAATACCCCGTTCAAGAACAGCAATTACAGTTCCATTGGGGCTAGGGTGTTTGCTGACAACTGACACGTCAAGATCCTTCTTGACTTTTCCTGCCAATATCAAGTATATACTCATTCCAAGTAAAGAGACAACTCCGATCATTGCCAAAATATTTCTGGTAAATTTCCATACTTTCATGTGTACCCTAACTCTTTATTCAATCAACAAAATATTCAATTATCCATTGAAAAATCGTGTTAATCATACATTTCGTATATAGATGCGGATCAATATACCATCTATCAACTTAACACATAACATAACTATAAAATACAGAAAGAAAGGAATGAGGTGGGGCAAAATGCCCCAGGGAGATATTAGCGGCGGTACTCTTTACGGTGTCCGTAGGCGTGCCCATGACCGTTGCCGCGTTTATAGACGGTACGGCCTTCTTCGTAATAGCCTGACGGGTATCCGGACTCATAATAGATGACTGGTTCACCTCTGTAAGCGTACGGCGCACGGATGACGCAGCCGCTAAAAAGCAGTGGGATGAGTGCAAGCAGTAAGTATCGCATCTTCTATCCTTTTTCGTTTGATAGGAAAAGCATAGAAAAAAATCGTGGGGGGATCGTGACGCGGGGAGCCCTCTCGGGCAGAGGGGTATTGCAGCTTTGTGCCGCACCATTTTCAGTACCGGTGTCCCCTATGGTAGCCGCCGTACGGATAGATGTCATAGTAGATGACCGGACCGTGATGATGCGGCCCCGGCACCCGGACGACACAGCCGCTGAAAAGAAGTGCAATAAGCAATATGAACAGGTATCGCATCGTTTATCCTTTAGTCGTTCTTTTCAGAAAGCATAGGGAAATTTCATGAGTCGTTTGTGAGAGAAAATAATGTAACTTGAGACGACCGCGTATGGAAGCTACAAAGGCATAATACTTTCTGTCGAATAGTAATTTTTGAGAAAGTTAAAAATACTTACTTTTCCAACACTTGTTTATTCAAATCGCTCATTGTCTTTTCTACTTCTTTCTCTTTCCCATTCCCTCTCTTTTTCAATCGATTTTCTTAAATAACTCTCTTTTTCTTCTGCCCATGCTGACACTTCTAAGAGCTCATGACTTTTCAAATATGTGATTAAAGTCAATCGAGATTCCATCATGCTAGAAAGTGATCCACTCCAACTGTTTGGATAAAAAATATCCCCAAATTTCTCAAGCACGTTAATCGGGATTGGAGCATACCTAATAATATACAACGCCAATGGACTCCACACTAATTCCTCAGAATTGCTATCTTTTTTGTATGGTCTAATTGTTCCCGCAATTTGTTCAAACCGTTTTGCTGGTTCTATCTCACACCATGCTTTGATGATTTCATCATCGATCTCCTCTAACGGTGTTCCCCTATCCCTCATGTCACTTTGATATTCTATGCCTGCTTCCAAGTCGAAACTGACAAATGAATCCAAGAAAATTTGAGGTTTCGTAATAGCAAGTGCTGTGAGTGTTGCGTAGTAGTTAGTCTGATATGACCAATAATCCTTCAATATAGGAAGAAGGTTATTACAGACTTTGATAGCAGCCTCTTTTGCATACTCTTCAACAAAACAAGCTTCAATAATTCTTGCTATCTCGTGATCATAGTTATCATGTCGGACATAATCATCCCTAATAAAATCAAATTCAGGTACAAGTTTACATGCAAGTTTTTTGATTTCATCCGAAAGATATTTTTTTTCAGACGATGAAGAGTAAACGCGCATGCCCAATATTGTAATCGCAGGTAAAAGCCCGTCTTTTTTTGAAACCATTAGATACAACAATGTACACAAATCACTGTCATTGATGCTCTCATGACTTCTTCCATATGCAATGCCAATGTACGACATTATACTTGCATGTTCAAACTCAAGAGCATCGCAAAACCTTTCAACAGCTTTTTTATCTAATTCAATACTATTTTGTAGCCATGGAAAATACCTGCAAAGCGTTTCATCATAAACCGCATTATCCAAGAGCTGATTGCACACATCGATATCGATCCGTTGTAATTCATTCAAAAACCCTTCCAGCATCTGGATTTGGCATTCACCATCAGGAATATTAGAAAGTTCGTTAATAAACTTTCCCCAAAGTTCCATATGTTTTACAGTTCCCGCAGCCAACCCCTGTCCAAAAAAGTAGAGACGACCATAATTTTTTGCCATAACCAGTTCTGGTAACAATGCATTGAAAACAGATTCATCAGCAATGACTTCTTTGGCCAACTCATACGTTTCTTCATTAATCCTATGATACTTTTCAGAACCACTTGAGGTATCTTCTATCGTTTCTTCAAGACTTAGATAGCCATTCCGATCAGTAAGCGCATATAATCTAGCCCGTCGTATTAGTGTTGTCGGCTTAGCCAATTCCGAAAGCACCTTTAAACGTTCCAATGCATCTTCATCCATCATCCCGCCATCAAAATGGATAGTTGAATTTACTACTATATACAATTCATTAAGGGCATAATCGTCGTGAATTCTCTGAGTTACAGATTCTAATTCATCATATAATTTGCAATTCCTCCAAAGTGCTCTGAACTCATTTGTTAAAAGGTTCAACGCTCTATCTGTGAATTTTGCCTGATTGAGTAATTCAACAAGATAGTCAAAGAATGTGCTGTACCAGTCATGTATTTCTTCATCTGATCGTGGTACATATCCAAAATCACGAGGACGTGAACCGAAATCGAAACCGTGACCGGATACAAAATGCCATGATTTGAGCGATGCCTTTAATAATTCCCAGGCCAATTCAGTTTTGAATTCTTCACTTGAATCAAATAGGTCTTTAATGATCTCCAACCTCTGTTCCGCCTTCGCATGTGTCCCGGATAACTTAGGTTGGAATAGAGAGACCAACACTTCATCAAATTTCTCTTTGGAATTCTCCGATGCATTTTCGAGAATAAAAATAATCAAAACTGATATTGAGCGTTTGAAAAATTCTGGATTATAAGCCAAAGAACGAAGTATGTGGGTATAAACAACATAGTTGTAATTATTTTTAGAAATAAAAGACTTGTCAGTCATAGTATCTACAGCTCTTTCAAAAGCGTGTAGAGTCGACTCTAAATCAACTGGAGCAATGTTTCTGAACAGTTCCATACCCAAGTCGTTGAGACTGGAAATATCTTTTAAAATACCATTGTCTGAGAGCCATTTCCGGGCAATGGCTAGGGCTTCGAGGCTATCATGCAAGAACCCGAGTCGTTTTGAAAATGATTTTAGAAGTCTAGGATGCTGAAAAAACTGTTTTTCAATTAAAGTAATTGGGATATTCTGCAAAGCCCTTTTTGCCAATCTGTTCGCTATTGCATGAGGCAGGACAGCCCGCCAAATACTCCGTTGTTGCACTAAACCACGCCGCTGTAGTTCACCAATATGACGGTATAACTCCAAAGAAGACAAACCCACTAATCCCGCCAAAATGTCAAGTTCCCAAGGTTCATCACCTGCTTCACTTTGAAATGAGTAAACAAGAGAACATACTTCGGCAGTTGCAAGCAACTTATCGTCAGGTGTATTTCGTTGGTGAAAGAGTCGTTCAAATAGTTCACCATCTTTTAAATGCGAAAGACTTTCTCCCCGCTCAACCGTCTGAGCTAATGCAATAGCAATTCGGGCATTACCACCTGAAAAGTCCGCAATAGTATGTGCATTTATCTCCCCAAGTGTTTCGTAACGCAGTAATAAAACTTTTTTAATCAATTCAGCAGATGCTGCTTCAAGTTGATAAACCTCTGTTTCTTCCGGCAAATCTTCACGAACATCATATTCAACTGTAAGTAGACTCAACTGACTTTCTGGTCGATTGCATATGTTGGTTAATTTTTTGTGCAATTCCTGACCACAATTATCAATAACTACAACTATCCGCTTATCCATAGCCCGAAGTTGTTCTACAAAAGTAGTGGGAGAAGGTTCTGGACTATCTGACAAATCTGTATACACAACACTTGTACTACTCAATGACCCCTCTCCGATTCTATTATCAAACAGTGCCTGTACAAAACGAGTTTTCCCTACTCCGGAGAGTCCAGTTAATCGGACGGATGATTGAGGTTTCTCCAATATTCTTCGTAAATGGTTCAATCCGTCAAGTGACGCTTCACCATCATTTTTCACACTCCCGTGATGCAATCGAAGCGCATCGTCAAAAAGATATTCTTCATCTATACCTTTTGGACATTTAGCCCAGTTTTCATAACCTCTCCAGCCTTGCAATGACCTCCCAATTTTTTGCCTCACCCAGATCGTCATAGCTGGGAACATTCGTACCCATGCCGCTATGCGCTCACGATCGTAAAAATCAACTTTAATATTTAAGCCATTTGGGACATCAGATAACACACCGTGCATCGTTTTAATACGTTCTTGTAAATTGGGGTCAGGTATTGAAGCGCCTGAACTTGCAATAATATATGCACCATTAGAATCCGCAAGGTCAGCAAAAAAATCACGTATGACACCTTTCGGTTTCATTTCTGCAATTATTTTTGCAGGTGGCATATCCGGTTTTTTCACTTGAATTATAGATTTCGGTCGTGGGATATAACCGTCATTATTAGGAAGTTCTTTAATGTATATCTTTATGTCAATACCACCATCCGGTGCATTATGGTGCCCCCCATAAGTGATACCAGCAGTTGAGAGGTTTAGTTTTTGGAGTTCAGCTTCACAAAGACGACCAATTAACGTACTTAAATCTTCGTCATCTAGCTCACTAATTTCATTTCCAGTAATATCAAGCATTTCTGTCCATCTAAAACTATATTACCAATTCTATCGGATTCCTGGACTATTAAAAGAGTGTGCTACATGATCAATTGTCATTGTTTTGCGCATTGATAAAAAATAGTGAGGGGTATGGGGCCAATATATTATTGGCTGCATACGCATGTCAGAGAATATACTCCCCGTACTTCGCCAGCCATGCGTCGAAGGCGCCGTGGGTCGCGATGGATTCGTCCTTGACGATGACGTCCTTGACGAGCATGACGCCGAACTCCGTCGGGAGGGTTTCGCTGTAGGCGAAGAGGTGGTCTTTGTGGGTGTCGGAACCGTTGTAGTACTCGACGAGCGCGGAGACAAGCGCGTAGAGCAGCGCCGGCTGGTTCGGGGTCTCGGGGTAGTGCCCCTCGTAGATCGCCGCGACATCCGGCAGCTCCTCGTAGACCTTGACGTAGGAGACGAACTCGATCCCGGCGGCGTAGCCGATGGTGCCGTAGATAACCGGGGCGATCTTGCCGATGTCCATATTGGACTTCAGGATGTTCGAGAGCATGTGGTAACTGCGCGGCGTGGCAAACGCCGGGTTGGCGTCGTCCTCGACGACCGGTTCGGTCGAGAGCAGGTCCGGGCGGAAGCCCAGGAAACCGATGACGAAGTGGTGCAGTTTCGATTTGAGCGCGAAGAGCTTGAAGTCGTCGAAGCGGGCCTGGACATGCAGGTGCACCATCCGGTTGGCCAGCGGGGTGGGCAGGCGGAAGACGACCCCGCGGTCGCTGACGCGGTTACCGGCGCAGATGATCCGCCACCCTTTGGGCAGGTCGTACTCGCCCATGCGGCGGTTAAGCACCAGCTGGTAGATAGCCGCCTGCACCGACGGCGGCGCAGAGTTGAGTTCGTCGAGGAAAAGGATACCCTCGGAGTCGGGGTCTTTCGGGAAAAAGACCGGCGGCATCCAGACCGTCTGCTCGTCGCGGATCGCCGGGACGCCCCGGAGATCGACCGGGTCCATCTGGGAGAGGCGCACGTCGACGAGCTCCAGTTTGTTCTTTTCCGCAACATCGGCAACAATGTAGGATTTGCCGATGCCCGGGCTGCCGTGAATGAACAGAGGGGTATCTGTCTTAATCAGCGTATCGATATGGTCGTAAAGTTCCGTGGTCGAGATCGAGGGTGTTGTCATTGAAGGGTAGCGTTCCTTTCGTGGGAGTGATTAATGTCGCGTGCCTGAAAAATCAGACACTCAGCTCTTTGACCATGCATTTAAAGCAGGTGAGCTGATCATCGCAGGTGGCGCAGGCCGGGGCGATGGAGCCGACCCGGTCATAGATGTATTTTTTCCAAAGCTTCTCTTTGGGCTTCTCCGCCGCCAGCTTCGGGAAGTTCTTTTTCATGAACTGACCCATCTCCGTGCGGCTGTGGAAACCCATATCCTCGTAGAGATGGTCCATCAGCAGCGATTTCTGCGCGACCAGGGGCGCCAGGACGGTCTTGGCGTAGTAGTTGACCGCATACGCGGAGAGGAGTGTCTTGACATCTTCATACATTTTGACATGTTCAGGCGGCATGATAGCTGTCATGGAGTCTCCTTGAATATAACTCATCAACATGCAAATACCGTTCTACTGTCTGCCGTAGAGCAGATAGAGATAGTCGTGAATGTCGCTGAGGAAGAAGCGGCGGTTGTCCCGCTCCTCGAAATGCCCGACCCAGCCCGGGTCCCCCTCCGCCGTCATCTTGCTCGGATGGACGAACTCGTTGTAGGGGAGCGTCGCCTTGAGCGGACCGCAGTCGTTGATGGCGTCGACGACCGCCTCAAAGATCGCATCGAGCGTTTCGTCGTCCGCCGTGAGGTACAGATTTCCGTCTTTCTGGTAAAAGCGGTAGATGTTCAGGATCTTCTGTGCTTCGGCACTGTGTGCTTTGTTCATTTTCTTGACATTCATAGCAAGGGCACCTCCATATACCCTAACGTTCCAGACCGAAGACGCCGACATAGAGTATGTCTTCCGGCGTCTCCAAAAAGGTCTGCAGCTTCTTATCGTAAAAGGCGCCGATGGCCGTGTACCCTACCCCGCGCGCGGCGGCTTCCAATGAGAGGCCGTGCGCAAAGGCGGCCGAGGCCATCTGCAGGTCCGCACTGTACTCGGGCGTGCTCAAGACCATGACGATCTCCGCGTTTGAGACGAAACGCTGATCGACCAGCATCGCGGCGATGGACTCGGCGAAGTCGCCCGTCTTTATCCGTTTGCCCCCGCGGTAGACACCGGCCGGGGTCTGATCATCCCGGAGCACGATCGCGTAGGCGTTCAGCCACTCCGGCGTTCGCGTGAGCGTATGCATAATGCGTTCAAATGCATCCGCCGGCATCGTCTTCCCGGCGAAGACCCGGGCGGAACGGCGGGCGCGCTGCAGGGCCTCGTCGGCGCTGCCGCCCATGCGCGGCGGCAGGGTCGTGCCGACGGGATGGTGCTGCACGATCCAGCCGGGAACGACCCCGTCGCTTTCGTCGTAGTCCGTGGGCGCCACCTGCATCAGGGGCGTTTTCGGCAGCTTGACGGGTTTCTCGCCCGCCTTTCCCACGGCCATGGCCGCGCAGACGAACTCCTGCTGCCCGAACCCCATCATGTGGTTCAGCGCCGAGAAATCCGCCTCGCCCAGCAGCGTCGTTTCAAGCCCGTGCGCTTCCATCGCGGCGCAGAGCGCGCCGATCTGGTGACCGGCATCCATGTAGCAGTAGCGCCAGGCGCGGTGGCCGTACTTCCATTCGGAACGGAACGGAACGACGCTGACGACAAAAATGAACCCGTCGAAGCGCGTTTCCATCCCGACGAAGTGCTCCAGCCCCTCGGCGCCGCATTCGCGGATGAGGACCATCTCCTCTTTGAGGGCGTCCAGGTGGTAGGTACCGCTCAGCACCCCCTTGACCCCCCGTACCTGTACATAAAGCTCCACGGGGTGGAGGTTGCCGGCAGAGGGGGTATTGAGGCGCAGGTAGGGTTTGCCCCCGACGTCACCCTCAAAGGTGATGCAGCGCGAAAGCGCCAGCGGAGCGAGCTCTTCATGGGCGTCAAAACCGATGCGGTAGAGAAACTCCGGGTAGCGTTTGAAAAGGGAGGGCTGCGAAGCCCAGTCGATGTAGCCGCCGGAACGGGCGACACGCAGCGGCGTCAGCGCCGTGGCATCATACAGCTCACGCATAGCGCAGCTGATTGAGGACGTCCCGGTTAACGGCGAAATCGATGGCGCAGTAGCCGTCCATATTCTGCATGGATTTGTCGGCGCCGAGGGAGAGAAGCGATTTAACGCTATTAAGACGGGAAGCGGAGACGGCGTACATCAGCGGTGTTTCGCCGTTCTCATTGATGTCGTCAATGTCCGCACCGGCAGTGAAAAGGCGGGCAATGATCGCGGCACTGTCGGCATAACAGGCGTTGAAGATAACGCCGTTGAAGTCGTTGTTGACCGCATAAAGGTCCACGCCGGCTTCCAGCAGGCGCTCGACCATCATATCGTTACCCTCCAGCGCCGCCTGCAGCAGCGGAGTATTACCGTTGAAGGCCCGGGATTCCAGGTCGCTGGGGTCAAATCCGCGTGCCAGCAGCCACGCAATATAGTTCTCTGCCATAACGAACTCCTTGATCAAAAGAGGCTTAGACGCTCATCCACTCTTCGTGAGAATGGCCGTGACCGGTCTTCTTCTCGTTGACCAGTTTGTCAACGGCTTCGATACAGGCATCGTAGTTGACTTCGTCGACGATCTCGGGAACGATCTCGCGGTAGGCGACAAGACCGTCACGGTCGATGACGTAGACGGCGCGGGCCATACGGTCTTTGAGTTTGCCCTCGCTGATCAGCAGGCCGTATTTTTTCGCAAAGTTGCGGTCCGGGTCGACGACAAGTTCCGCGGCGTCGATGGACTCTTTCTCGGCGAAGTCTTTGACAAAGTCAAGATCGTCCGTCGTCACCATGACGGCGTTGAGCTTTTTGAAGGTTTTGAGAAGATCATTGAACTTCTTTGCGCCGAGGGAACATACTTCCGTCTTCAGCGAAGGAATAGCGATGAGCAACTGGGTATTGGGAGCGATCATACCGATGACGTTCTGTGAACCGTCAAGTTTCGTAATGCGTGCCGCCGGGGCTTCTCCGCCCAGAGTGGGCTGCTTTCCGATAAGGGGGGTCGGGGTGCCGTGTACCGTAATTTCCATAACATATCCTCTGTGAGATTTCCGCTCACAATGCAAAAAACGTTCTTGTGAAATTCGCACGGGTGCCTATTTTTTATACTACATATTTGTCGCATTTTGGTGTAGGCATGGACTATAATAACGACTGAATCTAGGTTCAACCAGGCGATTGAAACCGCTATAAACTGTAGTAAGAAAGAAAAAACGTAATGATGTATGACTCCCCCGTGATCCCCGACAGGCCCGAATGTAAGACCTGTTCGTTGACCTTTGCCTACAAAGAGATCGAACTGCTTTACGAAATCGCGGTCATCCTGGCCAGTTCGACGGACATCAAGGAGACGATTGAACAGGGCATGCGCCTGCTCAAGCGTCACAACTACCTGGAACGCTGTGCACTTTTCCTGCTCAACGAAGAGGATGTACTGGACCTGTACGCTTCGATCGACCTTACCGAACAGCAGCGCCTGATGGCGACCTACCGTATGGGCGAGGGCGCGACGGGACTGGCGGCGCAGGGCGGCGAACCGGTCGTGATCGAAAATATTCACAACAGTATCGACTACCTCAACAAAATGGGTATCGTCAACAGCAAATCCGTCTCCTATGTCGCCGTGCCGGTCATCCAGGACGATGCCGTCACCGGCGTCATCTCCGCCAACCTCGGCCCCAACGCGCCGCTGAACTTCGACGAGATCGTGCGCATGCTCACCATCGTCGGTTCGCTCTTTAGCGGAACACTCGCCATCCAGCAGCGCTACCTCAAAGAGAAAGAGGAGCTCAACCAGCTCAAGATGTACTACAAAGAGGAGATGCTCAGCGAGCACCGCTTCGAGAACATCATTGGGCGCAGTACGAAGATGCGCCAGATCTTCAGCATGCTCGAGACCGTCGCCCCGACGGACGCGACGATCCTCGTACGCGGCGAGACGGGTACCGGTAAGGAGCTGATCGCGACGGCCGTGCACAACCTCAGCCAGCGCAAGAACGGCCCCTTCATCAAGCTCAACTGTGCCGCCATCAGCGAGACCCTGCTCGAATCCGAACTCTTCGGTCATGAGAAGGGCGCCTTTACCGACGCCAAAGAGATGCGCAAAGGGCGCTTCGAGCTGGCCGACGGCGGTACCCTCTTCCTCGACGAGATCGGCGACATCACCCCGGCCCTGCAGGTCAAACTGCTCCGTATCCTCCAGGAGCAGGAGTTCGAACGCGTCGGCGGTACGAAGACGATCAAGACCAACGTCCGCCTCGTCGCGGCGACGAACCGGAACCTCGAGGATATGGTCAAAAAAGGGGAGTTCCGCGAGGACCTCTACTACCGCCTCAACGTCATTCCGCTGAACCTGCCGCCGCTGCGCGAGCGCTACGAAGACGTCAAACTGCTCGTCGAACACTACATGAAGAAGTTCATGAAAGAGCACAACAAGAGCATGGTCCTCTCCAAGGCGGCCCTGGAGCTGCTGCTCGACTACCCCTGGCCGGGCAATATCCGGGAACTGCAAAATACGATGGAGCGCCTCGTACTGATCTGCCCCGAGGGCGAAGTCCAGCCGGAGATGCTCAACCACGTTCTGCCGTTCAATTACCAGAAGCTCTACAACCCCGCCACGCCGGAGCCGGCACCGCAGCCCGCGGCGGCGGCCCCTGTCGCCCCACCGCCGATCGAGGAGGCGCCGGCCAACGCCGAATCGCACCCGGTCACCAAGGCGACCCTGCAGGAGCTGGAGAAAGAGTCCATCATCCAGGCCCTGATCGAGAACCGCGGCATCCAGACCAAGGCGGCGGCCCAGCTGGGCATGACGCCGCGCCAGATCGGCTATAAGATCAAGAAGTACGGCATCGACATCTAGATGCCCCACCCCATCCAAGGAGCATAATCATGGCACACGCGACATCAGACAACCCGAGCGTTTCACCCGCCATCGGCACCACCTACGACACCTGGTTTCTCGGACGCAAAAAAGAGGGCTGCGACAAGAGCAGCAAAGGCGTTGGCGCCGTCTGCCGCGAGGTAAAACCAAGCTGGTTCCTCGGGCGCAAACCGTAGTCCCGCAGCGCTGAAAAAAACCTGGAACGCCGTTTGCAATCTCCTTCATAACAAGGAGTTAGAAATGGCAATGCACTACTATCATAAACAGCTTCGCGCACTGCGCGCCCGGCTCGCCTGCAACGGTTGTGGCGCGACCATGGCGTTTTACAGCGCCCCCGCCGCCCTCATCTACGGGGTCTGATCAGTACCGAATCGAGATATAGAAACTGAGATCGAAGGTGCCGTCCTCCGAGAGGAAGTTGTTCTTCCGGTAGACGGCATAAGAGGGCTTCGTCGTCGTTTCGTATTCGCTGCGCGGCAACCAGACGTGGTAGACCCAGTGGATGAACCGTAGAAAATCCTCGTGTCGCCCCTGCAGGTCGAAACGGGCATAGATACCCGACGCGATCTTGAACTTCGGCAGTCGGTCGCTCTGCACCTTCTCGTCCGTTTCGATACAAGCGATATAGCGGCACTCCTCCAGCGGCGTGACCGTCGGGTTGTCGTGAAAGAGCGCGATCTGGCGGTACTCCGAAAGATTGTTGTCCAGCACCCAGGTCTGCAGTTTCTGCCAGGTCAGCTTGATCATGCTGTCATACCCTTTGTGCCGGATATAGTAACTCTCCAGCTCCGGCCGCTTTTCGATGACGGGCTCCATGCCGTCGAATTCGGAGAGTTTCGCCGTCTCTATCCCCGCGCGGCGCAGCAGACGGTCCGAATAGGTTTTATACCCCCCTTCCCGCCACCGTTTTGGGCTCTTTCCGAACCGCATCTTGAACGCCTTGATAAACGATGAATGCGAGCTGTAACCGCACAGGGACGCCACCTCGGAGATCGTCGAATAGCGGTTGGTGATCAGCAGGCTCGAGGCTTTCTGCAGCCGGATCGACTTGATGCTTTCATAGATGTTCTGTCCGAACATCTCCTTGAAGATCCGGTGCATATGGAACTTGCTGATTTTGAGGTCCCTGCTGAGCTCTTCGAGGTCGATATGGGTCTCGATATGGGTATAGATGTAGTAGAGAATATCGTTGGCGATCTTCGTATGTTTTTGCAGCGTCTCTTTTCTCATGGCTACATTATAGCAATAATAGACAATTTTACTGACAATTAATAATAATTAAACTCACATCAATTGCAAAAGAAAAAAGCATGAAATAGAAAGAAATAATTTTCGGAACCCTCTAAAATGTCTCCATCTTTTTTAAACGGGATGCCATCAGGCGTCCGAAACGGAGTCACAATGCAATCGATTACGAAAATCCTGGTCGCCAACCGCGGCGAGATCGCCCTGCGCATCATCCGCGCCTGCAAAGAGCTCGGCATCACCAGCGTCGCCATGTTTTCCGAAGTCGACGCTGAGGGGATCTGGGTCCGCAAGGCCGACGAGGCCTACCCCATCCTGGGTAATGCCCTGCAGGCCTACCTGGAGTATGACCGCATCATCTCGCTGGCGAAGAAAGCGGGCTGCGACGCCATCCACCCCGGCTACGGTTTTCTCAGCGAAAACGCCGAGTTCGCCGACGCCTGCACCCGTGCCGGGATCATCTTTATCGGCCCGAAGGCGGAGCACATCATGCTCTTCGGCGACAAAACGGCCTCCAAAGCGGCGATGAAGGCGATCGGCGTCCCCGTCATCGAGGGGACCCAGACGGCCATCACCGACAAGAAAGAGGGGGCGAAGGTCGCGGCGGAAATCGGCTTCCCCGTCATCATCAAGGCGGCGTTCGGCGGCGGCGGGCGCGGGATGCGCATTGTGCGCAAAGAGAAGGAGTTCGACGAACTGTTCGACTCCGCGACGAACGAAGCGAAAAAGTTCTTCGGCAAGGGGGACGTCTTTATCGAAAAATACGTCGAGAACCCGCGCCATATCGAGGTGCAGATCATCGCCGACAAGTACGGCAACGTCGTGCACCTCGGCGAACGCGACTGCTCCATCCAGCGCCGCCACCAGAAGGTGATCGAGATCGCCCCCTCCCCCCGTCTGAACGACGCGGTCCGCAAGGAGATCTTCCGCATCTCCACCAAGGCGATGTTCCGGCTGGGTTACGAAAGTGTCGGCACCATCGAGTTCCTCGTCGACGAAGCGGATACCGTCTACTTTATCGAGATGAACACCCGCGTCCAGGTTGAGCACCCCGTGACGGAGCTGATCTCCGGCATCGACATCATCCAGCGCATGATCGAGATCGCCGCAGGGGACAAGCTCCGCTTCCTGCAAGAAGAGATCATCTTCCGCGGCTATGCCATCGAGTTCCGCATCAACGCCGAAGACCCCCAGAAACAGTTCTTCCCCTCCTGCGGGAAGATCACAAACTACATGGCCCCCGGCGGCCCCGGCGTGCGTCTCGACACGAGCCTCTACGCCGGCTACGTCATCCCCCCAGATTACGACTCCATGATCGGCAAGCTCATTATCTGGTCGCTGGACTGGGAGGGGGCCGTCCGCAAGGCGCGCCGCGCCCTGGACGAGTTCTACATCGACGGGCTGCCGACGAACATCCCGCTGCACAAGGCGATCGTCCGCGACCAGGACTTCATCGACGGGCGTTTCACAACGGCGTACCTGGACGAGAAACTGGACAAGTTCAACCTCGACGCGATCAACTGCATCAAAAAAGAGGAGGAGCGCATGGATCAGATCAACAAGCTGATCGGTACGATCAAGCAGAACAACCTCTCCATCCGCCACTGACAAGCGCAAGACGCCCCTATCCCCCGGGGCGTAAAACCCTATAGCATATTTTTTATAATGTGAAGAAATTAATTTGTATATTATTTGATCAATTTACTTTTTTATGTGGTAATATTTTGCGTGTTTATCTTACTAACGAGGTGTTCCTTGACCACAAAAATCATCTTTTCCGACGGAAAAGTTCAGTTCATTGACAGTGCCGACACGGCATTTTGCAGCAAACTCAAAGATGCGCAGAGCGACAAAGGCATCAACGACCTGCTCTCGCAGCATATCGGCAGTTTTGACCTGTATGAAGAAATGGATGCCGGTAAGGTAGAGTGTACGGTGGATCTGCTGAAGAAAAAGCAGTCGAGCATCAAACGCATGAAGAGGGCGTTCGGCGGGCACTAGGCCCGCAATATGGAAATTAGTCCTCGCCGCGGGTAATGATCTTTGCGTCGACTTCGTCGGGGAGGTTCTTCGGCCCCGGCTTGATGTACCATACGTCGCCGTTGGTCAGGCTGACGTTCCCGCCCCACTTCTCATCGCTGTCGAACTCCAGCTCCTTGATGATCTCCTCCATGTCCTTTTTTGCCACGTAAAAGAGGATCTGACCGTCCCCGTTGTCTCTTAACATTACTTTTGCCATTGTTTTTCCTTTGTTGTTAGATGGATCTCAGACTTTGATGGAAGCCAGAACCTTTTTAGTATGATGCCATAAACCGCCCCGCACGACCCGCTCGAAAGAGATCTTCAGGTAATCGCGCCCGATCAGTTTGATGTAGGAGGCCGCATTGAAATAGCGGTCGTCGCGCTCGGGGTAATCCACGCGGTAGTGCACCCCCCTGCTCTCCTTGCGTTTGAGCGCCGAAAGGATCATCGCCTCGGCGATGGTCAGCGCATTCTCGAACTCCAAAATGGAGGCCAGCTCGACATTGTTGTCGCGCTCCTTGTGAATGCAGTGCAGCCCGTGTTTTCGACCCATCAAGTAGTGGGAGTACTCCAGCGCGCTGGAGAGCGTCTCTTCGCTGCGGAAAACCCCCGCGTCGCGGAAGAGCGACGCACCGAGGTTCTTGCGCATCGCGTTGATATTGTAGAGGTTGTCTCCGTCGAGGATCAGCTCCACGCGCCGGCTCTCTTTGTCCACATCCCGGTAGTCGATGGGCCGGAACTCCCGGCGGCGGGCGTAGCGTGCGGCTTCAATCCCGGCCATGCGGCCGAAGTAGGCCCCTTCCAGCAGGGAGTTTCCACCGAGGCGATTCGCCCCGTGGACCCCCGTCACGGCGCATTCGCCGCAGGCGAAGACCCCCGGCATATCCGTTGAGGTGTCGTCGCGCGTCCAGATACCGCCGATGGTGTAGTGCGCAGACGGGGTGATCGGCAGCAGCTCGGTGGTGATGTCTATCCCCGCACCGTTGAGGGCCATTTTCCGTGCCGAAGGGAGCTTGGCATCGATGAGCGCCTCATCGAGATGGCGAAAATCGAGGTAGACCGTATGCCCCTCGCGCATGTGCTCGGTGATGGCGCGGGAGAGCTTGTCGCGGGTCTGCAGTTCGTCGGTGAAGCGCGTGCCCGTCTCGTCGACCAGGTAGGCCCCCTCGCCCCGCGCCGCTTCGCTGATCAGCGAACCATTTGTTGCCAGCGTCGTCGGGTGGAACTGCACGAACTCCATATTGGAGAGGCGCAGGCCCGCCCGCAGCCCCGCCGCAATGACGTCACCGGAGCTCTCCTGGGCGTTGGTGGAGTGCCCGCGGAAGATCCCCGCGTACCCGCCGCCGGCAAGAATAAGCGATTTGCAGGCGAAAGCGATCACCTGCGAGTCCCGGCGCCGCAGCACGGTGACGCCGGAGAGCTTTTCCTTGAAACTGCAGATGTTGAGGAACTTGTGGTTGGCGAGGATGTGCACCTCCTCGTTGCGGCACTGCATCAGCAGGGTCTGCACGATGGCCGAACCCGTCCGGTCGGCGATGTAGCAGGTACGGTTCGCGCTGGCCCCGCCGAAGGGGCGCTGGGCGAACGCCCCCGATTCGTCCGTATCGAAACCGACGCCCATCTCACCGAGTTCCTGTACGATCTCGGGGGCCTGGGCGCACATTTTGCGGATATTCCCGAGATTGGCAAGGCCGTCGGATCCGTCATAGGTATCGCTGACATGGCGTTCGACCGAATCGTATTCGTTGACGTTGATGACGGCATTGATGCCGCCGGATGCGACGGCGGAGTTGGAGCGGAACGGGTTGCTCTTGGTCAGGACCGCGACGTGACAGCCCGCGCGTTTGGCAAAAAGTGCTGCATGCAAACCTGCGATCCCGCTTCCGACGACGATCACATCATACAGCATACTCACCCTTTACGACACGCTGCACCGTCTCCTGAGGCAGCTGCGGCACATAGGCGAGCAGCAGGTTGTCCTCGACGTGTTGCGGATCGACGGCACCGAAGAGCGCACTCAGGATCCCCCCGGAACGGGCGAACTGCAGCGCGCTGATAATATCCGTGAGTTCGCCGGTGCCCAGCAGCTCGCGGAGACGGCTGTCGAACTTCCCTTTGAAAAGGTTCATCTGCAGCAGCGACGACGCCGCGAAACACTGCAGCCCGTAGCCGTAAGCCGCCTGCAGCAGCGTATAGTAGCGCCCGTCCGGCCCCTTCTGGTTGGCGTAGCTGTACGCATGTGTTTTGGCGAGGTTGAACGGCACTTCCAGGAAGCGCAGGTGATGCTCCTTACCCCCGACCTCTTCGGCGATGGAGACGATGTCTCTGAGGCTGAGGTACTCGGTGTGCCCCTCCTCGTACAAAAAGCCGTTCCACGCCGCAATGCCGTAGTGGCGGATCTTGCCCTCTGCCACCAGCGCTTCAAAGAGCTTGAACGCCTCGGCGATGCGCAGGCGAAGCGTCATGTAATCCACGTAGCCGAGCTGGGTCTCGGGGTTGTGGAGGAAGAGCGCGTCCAGCGTCTCAATGCCCAGATTCTTGAGCGAGGTCTCAACGCTCCAGCGCAGGAACTTGGGGCTCATGCAGTGCTGGTCGACGACAATGTCGTCCTTGGTCGCGAGGCCCGCTTCGAGCATATGCTTGTTGATCCACTCGTAAGGATCCGGGAAAGGGAAATCCAGGGGGATAAATCCCGCCTTGGAGGTGATAAACAGTTGTTCGCGGGTCGCTTTGCCCTCTGCAAAAAGCTCGGCCAATGCCTCGCCGATCTCACGCTCGCTCATCTGGTAGCGGTAGTTGATCGCCGTATCGATGACGTTGATGCCGTTTTGCACCGCCGTCTTCACCGCGTCTTTATAGTTGAGAACATAGTTCTCTTCGCGGTAGGGCTCTTTGCGGAAGGTCCCGAGCCCCATCGACGAGAGGAAAGCCTCGCCGTTGAAGCGGTAGAAGTCCCGACTGAATTTCGGGAACTGTTTCAGGTAGCCGAATGTTCCTTCTTTGGTCGCGTATGAGGCCATTAAGTAACGATTACCTTGATCGGGGCTTTGAGTTTGAAGTTGAGCATGTCTTCGATACCCGCCAGCGTCGTCGTCGTATTCATGGAGCAGCTCATACATTCGCCCTGGTACTTGATCAGGACGTCCCATTTGCCTTCGTTCTCAACGATGTCGAGCAGTTCGACGTCGCCGCCGTCCGCTTTGAGGGTCGGGCGGATATACTCTTCGAGGATCGATTCGACCGCTTTGATCTTCTGGACAAGGCCCATGGATTCGAAAGTACCGTCGCCTTTTGCTTCGATGATCTTGCGGCTCTTCTCTTCGGCAGCCATTTCCTCGAGCGCCTGCTCGAGCAGGTCGACGAGGTAGACGTCTTTCTTCTCGTGGCCGCCCTCTTTGACACAGGATTTACAGAAACCGCCGGCCTTGGTATAATCGGTAATCTCCTCGACGGATTTGAGCTTGTTGAGCTTGATGACTTCCATGATCGTATCCTGAGTGATACGGGCACATTCACAGATGATGAACTCATCCTCGAAGCTCTCCATGTCGACACCCTTGTAGATGGAAGCCGCTTTTTTGATAACGTCGTAGGCCATAACGGAACAGTGCATCTTCTGTCCCGGCACCGCCGGCACGTCCGGATCGTCACGGAGCGCTTTTTCGACGTCGATGTTCGTAATTTTCAGAGCATCGTCGACGGTCTTGCCCATACAGAGTTCGGCCATCATATCAGAACTGGCGATCGCCGTACCGCAACCGAAACTTTTGAACTTGCTGACCTTGATCGTATCCGTCGACGGATCGATCAGCCAGTAAAGGCGCACGGCGTCGCCGCAGCTCTCTGCACCGAAATCGGCGATAACGAGTTTGTCCTCGCCGGCATCGGCCTCGGTCAGCTCACCCATATTAATAGGATCGTTCATTCTACGCTGTACTTCGGTTGAGTACTCCTCCCAGAGTGCTCCGCCGATCAAATCATCTCTAGCCATTTTGTGACCCCTTTTTGAAAAAGATTTCTACCGGCCATTATGCAAATGGCGTTCCAGTTGAGCCCCCCCGCCGAAAAACATTTTAAATGACAAAAATGTCACCCTGTAACATCGGGAACATCTTATGCAGGGTTTATAGTAATCCCCATGAAAGGATCAGCCATGTACCAACTGACTGCCATCTTCAACCGCAGTTGCCTCAGTGACGTATTACTGGAGCTCAAAGAGCGCGCCATCGAGGGCGTTACCATCAGTGAGGTGATCGGAAAAGGCGGCGTCGCGTTCGATGACGCGGGCCCGGTCGAGCTCGATGAGAACATCCGTCTCGACATCGTCGTCTCGAACGAACTTTTCAAAGAGGCAGCCAAAGAGGCGATCCGATGCAATACCCGCGATCTCGGCAAGGGAAGCGGCAAGATGTGGGTCACCCCGGTCCTGGAAGTCGAACGGATCCGTACCGGCGAAACCAACGAAGCGGCCCTCCGCCACAACGACAGTGACGAGCGCGCCCTGCACTTCGACAGCTACTACACCGCCATCGATACGCCGGCGAGCTGAGCCTCAGCTCTCGGCCAGCTTATAAAGAAAGCGCCGCTCTTTGAAGGGCGGTATCTCCAGCTCCTGGCGGTATTTCGCGATGGAGCGCCGCACCATTGAGATCCCGAAACGCGCCTCGATCTTCTCATGGAGGATCTTGTCGCTGAAGGGTTTGTCATGATCCTCGCTTTTGACCAGCCGCTCCAGGAAGTGTTTGATCTCCGCCGTTGAAACGTTCCCGATGGCGTTGGAGAAAAACTCTTTGAAGGCGAACACCCCCCGCTCCGTCTCCAGATACTTGTCGCTGATAGCCCGGGAGATTGTCGATTCGTTAAAGCCCAGCTCGTCCGCGACGTCCTGAAGTTTCAGTGGCTGGAGCTCCCCGCCCATGAAGAAGGCGTACTGCTTCTCCAGCAGCACCAGGGTGACGTTGTAAAGGGTCGCCTTTCGCAGGTCGAGCAGTTTGACGAGCTCGCGCGCCTCTTTGAATTTCTGTTTGGCAAAATTGTCGTATTTGTCGATCTGCGTCACTTTGAGGTCGGGGTAGAAAGCGTTGTTCATCTTGATAATGAACTCCCCGCCGACAAACGCGACATAAAGGTCGGGCAGTACCGGCGGTTCGCTCTCCATGTACTCCAGCGCCGGCGGGTTCTTGAGGTGGCTGATCACCTCTTTCGCATCGCCCAGGCGCGGGTGGTTGACGAACTTCTCCATCGACTCGAAACGGGTAATCATCGCGCTCACCAGGATGCTCAGTTCGTCATCCATCTCAACCTCGTTGAGCTGGAAAAGGAACGACTCCTTGTAATCCTTGGCACCGACACCGGAGGGTTCGAGGTAGGCGAAACGCTGGCGCACCTTCTCCACCTGCTGCGGATCGGTATCGCACTGCTGCGCGATCTCCTTGATGGAGCCTTCGAAGTAGCCTTCGTCGTTGATGTAGTAGATGATCTGGCGGGCGATCTTCTGGGAGATCGGCGTCGGAAAGAGCGGCGCGGCGATCTGCTCGTCGAGTTTTTCATACAGCGACTGGGCGGAGACGCTCAGCCACTCGATCTCGTCGCTGGAGGCGTTTGAGACATGGTTCTGGTACTCCATGTAGGCGCGATGCGATCGGTCCGAAGAGCTCTCAGAGACTTCGAATCCCGACGAAACTTCAAGACAGGGGTTTTCGCTAGAGATGACCTGCAGGTGTTTGTCCAGGTCCGAAAGCGAACACTGTAACAGCGGCAGCCATGTCTGCATGGAGAGGCGCGGCAGCTGTTTCTGTTTGAGGTTTAAAGCTTGTTTCATCGTCTAATCATACCTCTGCTGCTAAAAATGTGATACGAAAATGTGGCTAAAATTTGTGCATATCGCCGAAAAAATGCAATTTGCGTTCTAAGGATTTCGAAAATGTAGGAAGAGAAGGAGTCCGAAGGGGAAAACCCTTCGGGAGAATTAGTACTTCAGGCGGACAAGACCGTTCGGCTGAGCAATTTTCATCTGGCAAGCCAGACGTGCTTTCGGGCTGGTTTCGTTCAGTGTTTTCATGACAGCTTTTTCTTTGTCAGTCATGTCGCTGAGGAAGTCCATACCGGACTCGACGAAGACCACACAGGTCCCGCATTCGCCGTCGCGGCAACCAAACGGCAGGGCAGAACCTGACGCTTCAACAATGTCCTGAATCGTTTTACCCGGCTTAACGTTGATCGCCAGGAAGTCATTCATAATTTCTACACGTGTTGTCATTCAATACTCCTTTTTTACTCGAACGGTTTAACAATAATGTCGCTTCTTACAATGCACTGGCATGCAAGGCGAACAGGGGTTTGACGGTTGAATTGCTGAGCAACTTCCGCCTCTTTCTTTGTGATCGCAGCCATCTCGACCAGTGTCTCGAGCTCTTTGTCTTCCATATAGTAAGACTGGGCATGCGCATCATAGTCTTCGGTCGTAGGGTTCATAGTCTCTTCGACGCTCAGATCTTCGATCTTTACCGCACAGCTTCCGCACGTCCCGTCCTTGCACTCGGTCGGGATCTTCACGCCGTTACTTTCCGCTACACGCAGAAGCACGTCGCCCGTACGGGCTTGTACACGCTTGTCCATGCCATCGCCAAATCCGCAAAAAATGACGTTTGCCATGTTGTTCTCCTTCGTTTAATCCCTCGCTACATCATGGCTGATGCATCAAGTTCGTCAATACCCAAAATTCAGGCGATGTCTCCTTCATCTTGGGATTGCGCCCCTTTGGCGGCGAGTTCGGCAGCTTCTTTTTCTGCGGCAGCTTTGGCGAGTTTTTCCGCTTCGCGCTTGGCACGGTGTTCGCGGATCCAGCGCAGCTCGTCCTCCACCTCGTCGTAACCGTCTTCCTCTTCGACGGCGACCAGTTCGCCTTCGCGGCAGCCGAAGGTAGAGCCTTCCTCGATGAACTTGACGTCATAGACGCGGATAACCTGGAGGAAATCGCCGATATTCGTGACGTAACCCTCGGCGCCAGGTTCGATCAGGATACCGTCGCGCGGGTGGAACGGGTTCGTCCCGTCGTTACGGATCGCCTTCGTGATTTTGACCCGCTGGCCGATCCGGAAAACCGGAAGAATGGCATCTTTCTTTGAAGGGGATATCATTTTGCTGTCAGCAGTCGACATTTTATTTTCATCCATGGCTTACCTCCTATATTTTGAACTGTTATGACGGACCGCTTTTGGCAATTTACCCGTGGCAATCCGGAAAAACGTGAAAATGGCTTCGTTAGTTGAAGCTAAGATCCGCCTGGCTTGTGCAGGCGTGAACCCCATTGCTCACTTCCTCGACGTCGCTACAGCTGTCGGACGTTGAACACGTGCCACAACCGCTCTCTTTTCCGAACATATCCCACACGTCCGCAGCGGACGGTGCATAGCCGTTCTCAAAATTCTTATACACGGTGATGAGTGCGAACTTATAGTATTCGAGCATTTTCTCATCGCCTTCGAGTTCGCTACCGATGGCGCGATCCATCATTGCTCCGAACTCTTTCAAGATATGGAAACGTTTGACGTACACCAAACGCTCGTCATAATCAAGATCGAAAAAATCAAAGTAATCTTCGGCATCAGTCAACGATTGAAACTCTTCAAGCGTACCCATCATTCATCCTTTCTAAGTGATTTGCAATTTTGATTCTTTAGTTTTTAGACAACAGAATCGTTTAAGAGAGCCTGCAGGGACAACTTTGTCCTACAGACCCATCTCCTGTTTGAGCTGAGAGGCCCAGCTGCTGACACGATCTTCGGTCAGGTCTTCCTGGTTGATCTTGTCGATCGCAAGTCCGACGAACTTACCGTCTTTCTCGGCAGCGGAAAACTTATAGGTATAACCTTCCGTCGGCCAGTATCCGAATTCGGTATCGGCACCGAGCTGGGCGAAAAGGGTTTTGAACTTCACCAGGGCGCTGACAAACTCCTCGCCGTGGGTGTCCTGGTCGCCGGCACCGAAAAAGGCGACTTTTTTGCCGCTGAAGTCCGGCGTTTCGCTCTCGAGCTCCATCATGGGGTCAACCCAGTCACGCTGCGGGTCACCCTGACCCCAGGTGGAAGAACCGATCAGCAGGACGTCAAAATCGTCGAACTGCTCGAGATCGTCGAAATCCTCTTCCATGTTGATGAGCTCTGCTCCCTCAAACTGCTCTTCGAGCAGTTCCGCTACTTCCTGTGTCGCACCGGTACTGCTACCGACGAAAATACCTACGTTTGCCATATGTGTCTCTCTCCTTGTTGTAATTAAGCTTTGTCTTTGCAGGGTTTGTACTGTTCAAAAATGTCGAACGCTTTGTCCAGCAGTTTCTGCCCGTCCTCGTACAGCTTGTCGAGGGTGCGGTAGCTGAAGCGGTGCGCATCTTTGAAGTACTTGTCCACCAGCACGATCTTGTCCGCGATGACGATACAGCGTCCGAAGCCCTCGTGGCTCATCTCCATAACGACATTGCACATAACACCCGTCTTGCGTTCGAACTGCAGGGCGATCGCTTTGTAGATCATCTTGATCTCACCGATGAGCATCTCGTCGATATCCGCGATGATCGGGATCTCCTTGAGCTGCTCTTTCGTCTTGACGTATTTTTTCGTCAGCAACTCTTCGTCGCTCATTTTCGCCCAGTTACCGAACTGGTCCGTCGCGCGCAGCTGACGGATCAGCTCCTCGGTGAATGCATTGATTTCAAGTGCCGTATCGGTCATAGTTTTCCTTCGTTTAGATTGAAATTTTTTGGTATTGGTGCCGTTTACTCGACGGCCCAGCGCGCCAGGCGCGGGTCCTCGACGGTTTCCATGTTGATGATCCGCTTGACCCACGGCGGTGGGTTGCCGTTGATCATCTTGACAAGTTCGTCCAGGATCTCCTCGATAGCGCGGGGGTCCGGGACCTTCATCGGGTTGATGCCTGCGCGGATCACCTTCGCCGCCGCCGTACCGCCGATGGATTCGACGTACATGATGTTGATCCCCGCAAGGCACTGCACCTTGAAGTCGGTCTTATCGTCGCCCGTCAGCCCGCTGGTATCTGATTTGATCACCCCGTTGAGCTCATAGCCGTCCTTGGAAACGTTGTAGACGACAAACTCCTTCGCTCCGCCGAAGTGCGCGTTGACCGTCTCCATATCCTTCGACGCAAAGGCGACTTTCATCGCGTTTTCAAGTGTGCCGGTGCTCTCGACGCTGATCTTCGTACTTTCACCCATCATGACCCCTTCAATTCAGTTTAGTGTTCGCCGTGCCGGACATGACGCAGCGTGTTCGCCGCTTCGAAAAGAAAGAAACAGCTTCCTTCGTAAAGCTGATCGTTCTTGAGCTGATTGCCGAGTTCCTCGTAATTCGGGAAGCCCCGCAGCATCAACCCGGCATGGCTTTTGTCATCCATATGCAATAATCGTTCCGCATGGAAATTGCTGATGACGAGATCGGCGTTTTTAAAGTGCTGCGCCGCGTCTTCAAGGTCCCCGACGAAGATGTGTTCGGCCTCGATTTTCTCGAGAATCGGACTGTATGTCGTTGCGACAACGGTATCGATAATACCGCCGACGCTCTGCAGCAGTTCGCAGATGCCGATGCACGCATCGGGCTCCCCGGTCACGATGAAACGGGCGCCGCCGACCAGGAAGTGGCTGTCGAGCATCACGTCCTGCAGGCGCCCGCGCCAGCGCTTCACGAGTGGCGGCGGATCGATCTGCCTTATCTTCATCAGTTCCGCGACAAAATTGTCATTATTTTCCAGCCCCATCAGGTGGTCGAAATGGATGTGGCAGACGGCGGGGTTCTTCTTCTGCAGCGCCTCGGCACCTATTTTCATGGAGCTGCCGATGGTGATGACCGTCTCCGTATCGCCGAGGGCCACGATATCGTCGATGCCGATGCCCCCCGTGGCCAGTTTGCCCTGCCCCTCGCTGAGGTAGCCGTCGAGGGAGGTAGAGAGATCCGGGAACGCGAGGGTCTCGAAACCGAAGTTCTCGCACATCTCCTTGATCTTCTCGATCTCACCGGGCTGGATGCCCACATGCGGCATCAGCACGAGCTTGTTGGGCTTGCACTCCGTCGCCGGTTCGGTGTGCTGGTCGACGAGCGCCTTGACCGTGAGGGCCCAGCCGCTCTCCATCCCCCCTTCGAAGTCGGGCGTATTGACGTAGCAGTAGGGGATCTCGATATGCATCCCGACCCCGCGGACGTCGTCGCCCTTCGTCTCCGTCAGCCCCGTCGTGTGCAGGCCGATGAGTTCAGGCTTGAGCTTGCTCTTCTTGGTGATATTGTCGATGGCAAGCAGAATGGAGTAATCTCCCCCGTCAAGCACGGCGGTAATATCACTGACCGAGGTGTTGTACATCGCGATCGGCTCGTTGAAGTGCTTGGTATAAAAGACTTTGGTATAGGAGGCACACCCCTGCGAGGCGTGCATCAGCGGCAGGCAGTTGCGGATACCCATAAAGGCAAGCGCCGCCCCCATCGGCTGCGAATGCTTGATCGGATTGACCTGCAGCGGCTTGTGTTCTTTCCTATTGAGTTCGAAGTCGGCTTCTTGAGACATGGCCCCTCCTTAATATAGGAAAGCATCTGCATTTCGCGTTCTTGCAGCCCTTTTTCGATAGAAATTATCAAGTTAGTGCAATTGCTCTTGACATGTTTGAAAAAAGAGAGTAAAGTTTTAGAGTAAATACACTAAAAGACACCTCCAAGACCCCTCTGCGGAGCCCGGAGATGCCAAAAAGGATACGCAATGAAAATCTACACTCGCATGTTGGGAGCCGCCGCGGCGCTTTCCCTCTCTACTTCCCTGCTCCTTGGCGCCGTGTACGACGTCGATCCGACCCACTCGAACGTCGGCTTCAAGATCCGCCACATGATGATCAGCAACGTCAACGGACGCTTTGCCGAATTCAGCGGGAACTACGACCTGGAAGGCAAAGTGCTCAAAGCGCTCTCCGGCACCATCAAGAGCGCCAGCGTCGATACGGACAACGCCAAACGCGACGACCATCTCCGCAGCGCCGACTTTTTCGACGTGGCGAAGTACCCGGAGATCACCTTTACCATGACCAGCTTCGACGGCGACAGTGTGACGGGAGAGCTGACGATCCACGGTGTCACCCGTACCGTCACCCTGGAAGCGGAAGTTTCGGGGACCATCAAGGACCCGTGGGGCATGACCCGCAGCAGTATCATTCTGGAGGGGAGCATCAAACGCAGCGACTTCGGGCTGACCTATAACCAGGTGCTCGAAGCGGGCGGTGTGGCACTGAGCGACAAGGTGAAGATCACCATCGAGCTCGAGGGGATCGCCAAGCCGGTATAATGCCGCCATGGGAACGAAAAAGAAAATCCTTGCCGGGGCGCTGAAGCTCTTTAACGAGGGCAATACGCAGGCCGCGACGACGAACCATATCGCCGCGTCGCTCGGGATGAGCCCCGGCAACCTCCACTACCACTTCAAAAACCGCGAAGCGATTATCCTCCGCCTTTACGAGGAGATGAAAGCCCAGACGGAACTGGCCGCGGAAGCCCTTCCCGGCTCCATCGGCGCGCTGCATGAGCACATGCTGCACCTCGGCCGGGTCTACTGGGCGTACCGCTTTTTCCACCGCGAGCTGCTTTTCCTGCTCTCGCGCGATCCGGAGCTCAAAGCCCTCTATGTCCGGGACAACCTGGCCCACCGCGAACGCATCGTGCGCGTGCTCTCCAACCTCGTGGAAAACGGCTGCCTGGAGGCGCCGTATGCCAACGTCCTCGAGCACCTCGCCGACACGACCCTGCTGGCCACGCAGTTCTGGATCCCCTTCCTCGAAACCCTCGGCACGCCGCTTGATGAACACAATGTGGAGGGAATGTTCACGCATGTTCAGGGGGCAATGCGCCCCTATCTAACCCCCAAGGGGCTCAAGGCGCTCGCCGACCTCGGCGCATAGCGCACGGGCGGCGCTGATTCACTGTGACCGGAAAAAAGAGTGGAAGAACCGTTTAGGTACGGCCGTCGAGGATCTGTTCGTTGTCGATGCGTTTGCGGGGGGATTTTCGAATTTCGACAAGGATCTGCTGCAGGCGGCTGAGAACGATCTGGGCGTTTTTCGACGTATCGAAACTGTCCATGGCGATGTAGGTGGTGTCATTGCGGAAATGATCGTCGAGCTTGCAGAGCAGGTTCTGGCTCGCCTTGTGGGCACGGGCCGCGTCCGTAAAGTCGAAGACAATAAAGTAGTGATTGTCATCAATCTTCTCAAGGTGGTCCGAGAGCCGTAAAAAACCGCCGAGGGTCTGAAGGTCCAACGGTTCGCTGTGGTGCAGAAGCGCGAAGGTCACATCGACGCCGTAGCGTTCATAGATATAATAGTGTTTTTTTATCAGCACTTCAAAGCGTTGAGCTGTTTCACTCATTGCAGTCTTACCTTTACCAATATTGTATTTGTGTCATTCATTATAACGACAAACATACAACTTTTATCAGAGTTTCTTCAATATATTTTGTGAATAAAGGATTATAGCAAAAAAATGTGATAGCAACTTAATCTCCCGGGAAACGTTATGCTTCCCGGAGAACCTTTGCCGAAAATCGTGACACGGATCGGAAGCGTAAAGGCTGTCTCGCTAATGACGGATCAGCCGACTTCCCAGGGCGCTTTGGCCGATACATTGGCGAACACCGGGTTCGCGAAGGCGGACTTCAGATCCTCGGCGAGATTGATGAGGCCGTTGTAGCCGCCGTAGGAGGTCTTCTTCTCCTGGTTGACGTCGATGAAGGAGATCTTCTTCTTGATCGCCGTATAGAGGCTCCGCCCCCCGGCGAGGAGGATATGGGCACCCCGTTCGTCGATGACCTTGGACTGTTGCGCGGCGGGTTTGTCCATCAGCACGCCGTCCTCACCGAGGTATTCGCGCGCCTTTTCGATATCGTCCGCCGTCGACTTCTTGATGGAGGTCGCCACGACCTCGATACCGAGATCCTGCAGGCCCGACGCGATGGACCACGCCTTGTTCCCCCCCGTGTTGAGGACGGCTTTTTTGCCTTTGAACAAGCGACGGTAAGGCTCGAGGGCGAGGTCGAGTTTCGCCTCCTCCTCGTCGATCAGGCGTTCGGCCTTCTCCATCAGCTCCGGGTCGCCGAGCCCCTTGACGATCTCGCGGATGGCGAAGGTCGTGTCGCGTTTGCCGTAGAAGGAGACGGAGACCCAGGGGATGTCCCACTTCTCGTTCATCTTGCGCACCAGCGTCACGAGCGACTTGGCGCAGACGATGACGTTGAGCTTCGCGCGGTGGGCCGTGCGGATGTCGCCGACCCGGCCGTCGCCGCTCATAGAGGCGAGCACGCGGATGCCGAGCTTTTCGAACATCGGCATGTACTGCCACATATCGCCGGTAACGTTATAGTCGCCGATCAGGTTGATGTCGTACTTCGTCGTGTATTCCGGCTCCTTGGTGCCGATCAGGTGCTCCAGCACCGCCTCGCCCGCCAGACGCGAACCGAGGTTCTTGCCCCCGACAAAGCCCGGCGCATGTACCGGGACGACCGGCACGCCGTGCTTCTCGCTGCCGAGTTTGCAGGTCATGTCGATGTCGTCGCCCACCAGCGCCGTGACACAGGTGGAGTAGACGAAGATCGCCTCGGGTTTGTAGTGTTCGACAACGTAGTCGATGGAGTCTTCCAGGCGCTTGTCCCCGCCGAAGATAACGTCGTTCGTCGTGATCCCCGTCGTGAAGCCCATAAAGGTGTGGTTGCGCCCGTTGTAGGAACTCAGGCTCTCGCGGGTCTCCCAGGAGGCCCCGAGACAGGTCTGCGGGCCGTGCACGAGGTGGACGGCGTCCGCATAGGGAAAGAGCGAGATCTGCGCGCCGTCAAAGGCGCACCCTCCTGCCGCAAGGCCCGGTTTGGGCTTGTCGCACCCCTCGCCGGGTTTTTTGTCTTTGCTGTGCGAACAGGCACTCTCGTTCAACAACTCTTTGATCTTTGCGCGGTTTACCATTGCCATAATGTCATCCTTCCTATGGAATTTTCATAGTCAGAAAGCTGCTCATCCGCTTGCTTTTCGCTATAGATTTTCTTGTCAAAGCGATATGCAATATATGTGCCTGTAGCGGTTTTTTGGGAGGGGTTATCAGTTAGAGGGGTGGCCGTAGCCGTAGCAATGCCGGGCGCGCCCGGCGGGATGCCGGCGAATTACTCCGCGTCGGCGACGGGATCGGTCGTTTCAACAACTTCCGTCTCGGTGACCGTCTCTTCGATGCCGTTTTGGTGCGCGTACTGGTGCTGCGCCTGCGTCATATTGCGGACCTGGTACTGGTAGCGCATCTGGCTCTGCATCTGCTGCTGCATCATCGCCGCACCGCGCTGCATCGTTGCCGTGCCCGCACCTGCACCCGCACCCGGGCCCTGCTGCGCCATTGCCGCCGTGGAAGCGACCAGTGCCGCCGCTGTCAATGCCATGATTGTCTTTTTCATCCTATGTCCTTTTTCTGTTGGAATGCGGAAATTGTAAAGCAGGAGAGTGAGCGGAGTGTGAGAGATCATGCACAGTTTCGCTAAGATATGGCAAGACCCAAGGAGCCCCCATGCCCGAATCCGAAACGCCCGCCCCCTTCCTGCGCCGCCGCCGGAATCAACTGCTTATCGTCGCGCTGTCGCTGCTGGTGCTGCTGCTCTCCTTCGCCGGCACCTTTGATAGGCCCGGCCGCGCGATCGTCGACAGCTCCTTTAAACAGGCCCTTGTCGTCTTCGGCACGGCCAAGTCCCTCAACGCCGTCATCTCCGTCATACAGGGCACCGAAGTCGGACCGCCCGGCGTCACCCTCGCCGTGGGGGAGGTGCTCGACCCCGTCAACGACCTCATCGAACGCTTCTCCTGGATCATGCTGGCTTCCATCACCTCCCTGGGAATCCAGACGATCTTTATGAACATCGTCACGGACACCCTTTTCAACTACCTGCTGCTCGCGCTCGTGCTCGCCTACAACCTCTGTCTCTTTGTCCGTTTTGCCCGCGACGAAAAACCCCGTACACTCCTGTTCAAGATCACAGTGATCATGGTCTTTCTGCGTTTCAGCGTGCCGCTGATGGCCCTCGCCAACGACCTCGTCTACGCCCATTTTGTCCAACCCGAATACAATATTGTCGAACTCGACCGCGGGGTCACGGCGATCTCGGACGACATCGAGGGGTTCAAAAAAAGTTCGCACAGCCTCTTCAGCACCAGCTACTACACGGAGCAGGTCGAGCACTACAAAGCCGAGGCCAACGCCGCCGGCGACCAGATCGTCCGGCTGATCATCGCCTTCGTTTTCCAGACCGTCGTCTTTCCGCTGCTGTTTTTGTTCCTGCTCTACAAGTTCGTGCTGAGGGTGTTCGATATCGGCAGGTAAAGTCCGTCCTCAAGGGAATAAATTAATCATCCCTTCTATATACTGTAAATATGAACATTTACCACAAGAAACTACATCTTGCACCGGCGTTGACCTACCTGGTATTTTTTGTGTTAAGTGCCCTGCTGATCCTCCTCTTCAGCCACGACATTCTGTCCGACCGCGTGAAGGGGCATCTCTCCGCCGAAAAAGAGCTGACGGAGTCGACCTACCAGAGCATCATCGGCGGGTTCAAATCCCAGGCCGACATCATCTTCTACAACCGCATCAACGTCAAAGACGTCATCGATCTCTACAAGCAGGTGCCGACGGCATCGGAGACGCAACGCGCCGCGATCCGCGAACGGCTCTACGAGCTCCTGCTTCCCGTCTACCGCAATATCAGCCTCTACCACCTCAAGCAGATGCATTTCCATCTCAGCAACAACGAGAGTTTTCTGCGCTTTCACCGCCCCGGGCGGTTCGGGGACGACCTGACCGGCGTACGCGACAGCGTCGCCTATGTCAACAAGACGCACAAGCCCGTCAGCGGCTTCGAGGAGGGGCGCATCTTCAACGGCTACCGTTTCGTCTATCCTCTCTTTGACGGGAACGACTACCTCGGCAGCGTCGAACTCTCCATCTCGATGCAGACCATCCTCGAAAGAATCCGCCACGCCATCCATGCCGAGACCGGTTTTATCATTCTCGCCGACACGGTAAAATCGAAAGTCTTTCCCGAAGAACAAAGCTATTATGTGCCCTCGCAACTGTTTGAGAACTACATGACCGAAAAGGTACTGGCCCCGCGGCACGCTTCGAAAACGACGGCGCTGATCCGCGCGTACATCCGGCAGAACGGCTCCCTGGACGCGATGCTCGCCCGGGGGCGCACCTTCAACTTCTTCGAAACCAACGACGGCAATCTCTACGCAATCACCTTCGTCCCCGTCGTCAATGCCATCTCCCGCAAAACCGTTGCCTACATCATCATCGACCGCAGGCATGGCGACCTCCAGGCCCGCTTCTTTCAGTACAAGGTCATGGCAGGCGTCGTCGTGGCCCTCCTGGCCCTGCTCTTTTACCTCCTCTACCGCGCCAACCTGCAGCGCAGTGCCATCGAAATCGACAAGCGCCAGCTGCAGTCGCTTATCGACCTGCAAAAAAACGTCGTCATCCTCACTGACGGCCATAAACTGAAGTTCGCCAACCGCTTTTTCTTCGAGTCGTTCGGCTACGACTCCCTCGAGGATTTCCTCAAGGAGCACGAGTGCATCTGCGAGCTCTTTATCGCCGACGAACGCTTTTTCCACCTCGGCAAGGTCCCCGACGGCAAACAGTGGGTCAAAACGCTGATGGAGACCCCCGCGACGCGGCGGATCGTCAAGATGCTCGACCGCGAGGGGACCCCCCGCGTCTACACCGTCACGATCAACCCCATCCCCGGGCAGCGCTACATTGTCGTCTTCACCGACATTAGTCTGACCATCCTCAACCAGCGGGAGCTCGAACGACGTGCCTCGCGGGACAAGCTGACCCACGCCTACAACCGCGAATTCCTCGACAGCTCCTTCCACAAGCTCTGCCACTCATCCAACGCACAGCAGAAACTGCTGGGGGTCATCATGGTGGACCTGGACCACTTCAAGCGCGTCAACGACACCTACGGCCACAACCGCGGCGACGAAGTGCTCAAAACCTTCGTCGACGTTATCCGCCGCGCCATCCGTCAGGAGGACTTTATCATCCGCTGGGGCGGCGAGGAGTTCCTGTTGCTGATGATGGTCGACAGCCTCCACAGCCTGACCGCCATTGCGGAGGGAGTCCGCGAACGTATCGAAACCGCGGCGTTCGCGGAGGTCGGGCAGATCACCGCGAGCTTCGGCGTCACCATCTACCACGAGGGGGACGACCTCAAAACCACCATCGCACGCAGCGACAAAGCCCTCTACGAGGCCAAGGCGTCCGGGAGAAACATCGTCGTCGTGGACGAGGCCATCACCGAGACCGCCCTCTAGCCGCGGCGCATCACCCCTCGTTGCCCTCACTCGCTGCCGTCACGTCGATCTTCTTCTTCTCCTTCGTCGCATAGGTCTCGACCTTGGTGATCATTTTTTCAAAGAGACCGGCCGAGTAGCCGAAGACCAGGGCGATGATCATCAACGCGGCGGAGGGGCACCCCTGCGATCCGCTTAGGATCTCCGTAAACAGAGGCCCGAAGATATCCACCTCGATCAGCACGATCACCAGATAGAGCCCGGCCCACCCCGTCAGCACCCCGATCATCGGCGTCAGGAAGAGCGTGGACCATGAGAAGCCGTAATCATTCGGGATATCGGGTTTCTGGATAACGCTTCTGAGCTTGCTGAGCAGACCGCCTATTCCCCCTGCCACGAGCAGCAGTGCATTTTGCTCGACCCAGAGCAGCATCGCGATGAACAGGAGGGTAATATAGGTCAGCCACATCGTCTTGTTCTGCCAGTCGGCGAGCATTTCGAAATAGTCGTCGCGGTAGCTGTAATAGACGCGCCGTCCCTCCACCAGGAGCTGCTTCCGGCTCTTCTCCGTCGCCTCCTCTTTTTTGAGGTTCAGTTCGATGCGTTTGGCCAGGTTCTTCGCCTCCGCCGAATCCAGTTCGGCAAGGCGCAGGCGAGTGACCTCCAGCTCTTCGTTGATGTCACCAATCTCGTCGATGATGATGTTTTTTGCATTATGCAGCATGCGCCAGCCCGAGATGATCCGGCCCGAACTGATAAAGCATTTATCCAGGGCGTTCACCCCCACGACCTTCTGTTCGATCATCTCAAGGATGCGCTTCTGCTCCGCGACCAATTTGCTCTGCGCGGGGGTGTCGGGGTAAGCGAGGGCCTGGGCCCGGAGCGACTGCAGTTCGGACTCGAGGCGCATCATCGACGGCGAGATGATCGCCCGGTACCTGAACACAAGCATGCCGATAAAGAAGAGCAGCAAACCTACTCCGACAATCATATTGTCCAGATCGGACGTTCCCATCGTTTGAAGGGTACAGTACAGACTCGTATTGATGTCCTGGGTGGCATTCACATCGGTAGGCAATGGCATCGTGTTTCCTCCTGTCGGTTTGTCCGCGCCGAGCAGCGTGCCGGATACGCCGGGGAGCTTCGACACTCCGCCGCCGCTTACAGCGCAATAATGTATTGTATCCATTGTTTAATGTGTTTTATGATGAAGCGGTGGTTTGGCGGAGGGGAAGAAAGAGAGGCGGCAGTCCGGGAAGTCCCGTCTGCCCTGTGAACGTTAGTCGCTCTCGACGTGGATGCGGTCTCTGTCGCGATCCTGATCCGGCTCGTCGATCTGATCTTTCAGGCGATCACGTATCTGGTCCTGGTCGGGTTCGTCGATCTGATCCTTCAGGCGGTCACGCGTCTGGTCCTTGTCCTGGTCCGGCACATCGACCCGGTCGTGCAGTCTGTCCTGCAGGCGGTCCTGATCCGGCTCATCGATCTGATCTTTCAGGCGATCGCGCGTCTGGTCCTTGTCCTGGTCCTTCGTCGCGTCGAGAAGCTGGTCTTTCGTCCGGTCCCGCGTCTGCAGATAGGTCTGGTTCTGGATCATCATACCGCTCTGCTTCATCTGCATCTGCTGCGTCTGCATCTGCGACTGGGACTTCTGCATCGTCCCGCCGCCCGGGCCCTGCGCCAACAGTGCCGTCGCCGCCAGCAGCGATAGTGCTGCCGCTAATGTCATTACCCTTTTCATGACGTGCTCCTTTTACAGGTGGGATACTCAAATGGTACGCCCGCACTATGAGCGAAGTATGAGTATCGTACGATTATACCTCGTACGGCGTCGGGAGCGGCGGATTTGTGTCGAAGGCCCGGGCCAGCGCCTCGGTCACCTTCGTTTTAAGTTTCCCGGCTGCGACGGGGTGGAGGAACCGCGCCCCCTCCTCGCTCATCTGCTGCCGCAGCCCCGGGTCGTAGATGTAGGCGCGCTCCTTGCCGATCTTCGCGCTCTGATCGAAAATGGACTTGGCGTAAGCGAGGATATTGGGGTGGTGGCGGTCGAAGCGGTTGCCCCAGGCAAAAAAGACGAACTTGCCGCTGAGACGGATGTTCCTGACGTCGTGGTAGTTGAGCTCGCGGCTGAAACGGGTCAGCTGGAACGAGGGGAGCTTTTCGATGTCCTCGTTGAAGGTCTCCAGCACCGAGGTCGGTTCGATGTCGGGGCGGTTGTAGTTGAAGAGGTACTTCACCTCGATCAGTTTCCCCTCGAAACCGTGGATGCGCGACTGGAAGATGTCCATCAGCTTGTTGAACTGCAGCGGCGTATAGCTGCCGTCAAAGGCGTACCCCTGCTCCGCCAACGGCGAATCGACGTTGTACCCCTCCGGCGCCATGGCGGGATTGTAGAGGAAGATCGTCCCCGCGACGGTTTTGTTCTTTTTCTTGAGCAGGCGCGGCAGGTCCTCCGCGGTGATCGCCTCGTCCGGGGCATTAAAGTAGAGGTAGTGTTCGACGAGGTACTCCAGGTCGTACTCGGTTGCGAATTTTCCGAAAGCTTGCATGGTATTGGGCCTTTAGAGCATTTAGCGGATTTTACAGTAATTCGCCGCGAATGGAAAACCCCCGTTTTGCCCAGCCCGCCCCGGCGTTGGAGCGTAAAGTGCAATACACCCCAAAACGCGCAGGCGATCGGCGTGGCCGAACTCCATCCTAACACCAAAGGAAACCAATGAAAGCATTGACACAAAACATGATGACGAGCGGGGCACGCTTTGTCGAGTTGCTCGACAAGAGCGGTCTCAAGCCCAAAGCGGCGTTCTGGATCTACAACCCGGAACAAGATGCATGGCAGCTGCTGGTCGGGCACGTCGACACCATCGATGACGCCGCATTCGATGCGGCAGTCGCGGAGCTCATGGCCCTGCACGATACGGAACTTCCCGAACTTGCCCTCACCGACATCGGCCTCGCCTTCGACGACGCGCCGATCCTCGAACTGCTCAACTCCGTCGTCAATACCGGCGACGAGATCCTGGGCATCAACTTCTCCCGCGAAGAGATCAACGGCGTCGTCATCGACGGCGTCTTCCTCTACCGCATGAACATCACCGAACCGGTTTTCTAACCGTTCCCGCGCCGGCGGAGGCTAGCGCATCACCACCGGATCGGGGGAGGCGTGGTGCATGAGCATCCGCCATCCCCCCTCTTCCTGCTTATAGACGTTCGTCGTCAGCGCCACCCCGGCCAGCTGGCTGCCGACGAAGATGCGTTCGCGCAGCGTATGGACGCTGAGCTGCGCGTCCCCCGTACGCTGGACCTCTTCAAGTTCAAAACGCATGATGGGCTGCCCCGAGAGCATCTCGCGCCAGCTCCGGTTGACCGCGGCGCTCCCCTGGATGCGCTCCCCGCCGGGGTGAATGCAGACGACGGCATCGTCATCGGCCCATACGCCCAGCATCGCGTCCAGGTCCCCGTACTCCAACGCCCGGTAGAAGCCCGCCTCAGCGTCCTGGGCGGTCGCATAGGAGGCCGCGGGTGCCGGTTCGGCAGCCGCCGCATCCTCGGGAAGCGCCTCCTCGTCGTCCAGCGCCCTGTCCTCGAAACGCTCGACCTGATAGATATAGATCCGGGGATGATGGTCGAGCGCGAAGCCTCTGATGCCCGCCTTGACGCCCAGCTGACCGAAGAAGTGGTCAAAGCTCGGGAACTCCTCCCACACCTGGGGCAGGAAGGTCGCGCTGCGGTCTTCCTGCTGCAAGATCACCCCGTCTATTCCGGGTCGTATTTTCGTTTTAAGATCCTCCGCGTCGCTGTACTCCAGCTCTTCGGGAAGGCCCAGCAGCGAGATCTCGATGCTGCAATAGGGGTACTCGCTCTCGCTCAGCGGGAAAAAACGTTTGTCACTGAAGGCCGCGGCCTTGGCATTGTAAATGACGTCGTCGAAGAGGGTGGCGTGGGGCAGAAGCGAGCCGATACAGCCGCGCAGCGAATCGCCGTCGATGTTGATCGTCACGAACGTCGCGCGCTGCTCGGAGAGCTGCGGAAACTGCTCCATCAGTATCTCTTTTGAAAAACTGAACGGTTTTCCGAATCTCTCCTCGATCGCCGCGCGGGCGAGTTTGAGTAGTATGTCTTGCAAGGTCATGATATCTTTTCCTTTAGGCGATTATTTCTCCCTTACAATTTCTGTTCCTCCCGGAGCAAACGGAGGGTTTCGAAAAACGGCAGAGGTCAGCATGAACGGGCATTGCATTACAATGGGTGAGTAGGTCTGCGACACGCACCGGAGGCCGCACCATCTTTACATATGACAGGAGGACAGATGCGCGTAAAAATCACCGGCATCACCAATCTCGAGGATGCGCTCGCCGCCGTGGACGAAGGCGCCGACGCCATCGACTTTATCTTTTTCCAGGGCTCCCGGCGCTTCATCACTCCCGAGGCGGCCTTCAAGATCGTCGAACAGCTGCCCCCCTTCGTCGAGAAGGTCGGCATCTTCGTCGACAGCGATGCCAAGTTCATCAACAAGGCGATCGCGCTGAGCGGCATTACCCTCGCCCAGATCCACTTCGAGGCGACGGACGCCCTGTACGGCTCCCTTGTCGCGCCGCACCTGCGCGTCGTGCGCGCGCAGCGCGAGACCGATATCGACTACCTCGCCGACCGCTACCGCATCGTCGACGTTTTCGGCGCGAACACGCTCAAAGCGGACGGCAGCCTGGATCTCAGTTGGTTTGATGGAAAAGAGTGCTCGAAGATCATCCTCTCGGGCAATCTGACGCCCGAAAACGTCGAGCAGGCCCTCCCCTACGGTTTTTACGGCGTCGACGTCAGCACCGCGGTCGAGAGCGAACCGGGCAAAAAGGACCGCGAAAAGATGCGGGCCTTTATCCGCGCCGCCAAGCAGTGCTAAGCGGGCGCGTTTACGCCTGCAGCAGCCACTCTTTGCGCGCGGGGGCGAGCTCCTCGAGCGTGTGCCAGACGGTGGGGTAGTCGCCGATCTGCGCGATCATCCCGTTGAAGATGTGGTAGGCCATGCCGTCTCCGGCTTCATTTTGCGCCTCGCTCCTTGCCTTCTGCAGTACTTCCTGGGGATCGAACGTTCTGACAAAGCGCGTCTCTACCGGCATCCCCGTATGGTTCGCGACGGTGGCGATGATGACGTTGTACTTGTCCATTTTCAGCAATGCATTCAGGGATTCGTACATTTTTGGGTCAGTAATGTCGTAGTGTGTCGTAAAGATGTAGTTGTCGTCTTTGTTCAGACGGAACTGGACAATACAGACCCCGATGGTCTTGCCGTCATAGGGCATCAGCAGAAATGTCGGTTTGAAGTCGCACTCCAGCTCGGGGGCGTCTAGCAGCGCCTCTGCCCCGTCGCTGAGACGCAGCAGGATCATGGGCTCGTCGTTTTCGATTCCCAGAGGGAGGGCATCGCCCGGGTCCATGGCGAGGATGGCTTGTTGTACTTCTGCTGGCAGTTCATGGTTGAAAATCATAGGTCGGTTCCTTTGTGGTTTTCCCCGGACCTACATTTTTTGTTCTTCCACGCACAAAACGGCGCCGAATTTCGCGCCCGTTTCCTGCATTAAGCCACGGAGAAAAGCACTTAAAAGGAGTCCATGTGCAAAAAGGGACGATCATCACGCTGCAGGAGGTGCAGGACGCTTTTTTTGAAAAGGGCCTCCATGGCTTTGACAATGAAAAGATCGCCGAACTCTACTACCTCATCGACGATCACGGCTACGTCTGCCTGCGCGACCCGGAGCGTGTGTGGGCGCCCAACATGGATGAGGACGACGAACGGATGGCCTGCAACGAGATCGCCGACATCCTGGAGCTGGACCACTCCATCATCGAGGAGTACTACATGGTCATCGTGGCCGCCGTCCAGGCCGCCTGCGAGCGGTTCACCGACATGACGATGAGGGAGAAGGTCCCCTTTTACATCGTGGCGCTGCACGCGCTGCTGCCGGAAGCGTAATACCCTCCCCGGCAGTCGGGGAGGCGGGGGGCTTGGTCAGAGGGGTGTAGAGGTTGCGGGCTTCGGCGCGCTTGTCAGTGCTGCAGGTTCTGCCAGGAGACGGGGTTGTGGAAATCCAGCCCGCTGCGTTGCCACTGGGCGCGTTCGCTGTTTCTGGAGTGGAGGAGCCCCTCGATGAGTTTGTATTTCAGACCGGTGACGGTGCTGGTCAGTTCTTTGCCTTCACTCAATGCCTTGAGTGTCTCTTCTTTCGTGTCCATCAGGGTCCTTTAGTCGCTCTATAAAAGAGCAGTGCTCTCTTAATCAAACGCCTGGAACGGCGGAAAGCTCCGCCGCTCGGAATTACAGGGCGGTAACGTTCTCCGCCTGCGGGCCTTTCTGCCCCTGGCCGATCTCAAAGGTCACTTCCTGACCCTCGTTGAGCTCGACACGGCCGTAGCCGCTTCTGTTGACCTGGCGGAAGTGTACAAATACGTCGTCGCCGCCTTCATTCGGGGCGATAAACCCAAAGCCTTTTTCGCTGTTGAACCATTTAACGGTTCCGTGTTTAAGATTTGCCATTGCAAGACCTTCATGTTGAATTGTTGTCAAAATATAATGCGGAGTAAAACGAGGAATAGAAAATACTGAGGAACGCTTCAATAATCACAAACCAAGATGAAACTCTAGATCATCTTTCAATGCCTTAATTATACCTGAAACATTCAAAAGTAGCAAGCGAATGCCAAAGGAATTTCCGCGGGTATGGCGGCGGTCTCATTGGGTTGCAAGGCGCCCGGCCGTGCGATGAGATTCATTTTTGCACATTAAAAGAGCTTATGCAACAAAAACAGAAGAACACCAATGCAACAAGGAGCAAAAGTAATGGCATTCGAACTGATGAAACTGCCTTTTGAAGAGGCGGCACTGGAACCGATGATCTCCGCGGAGACGATTCAGTACCACTACGGCAAGCACCACCAGGGCTACGTGAACAATCTCAACAAGCTGATCGAAGGCGGCAAATACGCGGACGCGTCGCTGCTCGACATTATCCGCAAATCCAAGGGCCCCACGTTCAACAATGCCGCGCAGGTCTTCAACCACGACTTCTACTGGTACGGCCTGAGCACGGAGAAGACTTCTCCTTCCACGGTGCTCATGGACAAGATCGAGCACGACCATGGCTCCATGGAGGATTTCAAAGACGCCTTCCTCAACGCCGCCGCAAGCCTCTTCGGCTCCGGCTGGGTCTGGCTCGTCAACCAAAACGGCAGCCTCGCCATCAAGAAGTACAGCAATGCCGAAACACCGATCAAAGACGGCCTGCGCCCCCTGCTCGTCTGCGACGTCTGGGAACACGCCTACTACATCGACCAGCGCAACAACCGCGCGGCCTACCTGGAGAACTGGTGGAAACTCATCAACTGGACGTTCGTCTCCGAGAACTGGGAAGCCAAAGAGGACGACCCGATTATCGGGTACAACTAAGCAGCCTTCATTTTTTCCGGGCCTCTGCAGTGTGCAGAGGTCAAATAGTCCACACCCCTCCCCTCTGACTCCGTACCGATTACACTATTCCGTTTCCTGACCTTCAAGCCACGTTTCGACCTCGTCGACAAAGAACCCCTCAGCGCCGTCGAGCACATGGTTCGCGCCGTCGATGCCGTACTGTTTATAGTTCGGTCCGACAAGTTTTCTTCGCGTCGCGGCGAACCCTTCGTCCTCCCCGTTCGCCCTGCCCCAGACGTCCAGCACGCTCACGTTGATCTTCGGCATGTTGTCGTTGCAGGAGATCACTTTGCTGCCGTTGCCCCGGCACCCCACGGCGATGTAGCCGTCAACGGATGTATCGGGGTGCGAAACAAGGTAGCTCGAGGTCATCCCCGCCCCCAGCGAGTGCCCCATGAGGTAGATCGTCTTCACCCCATGCTCTTTCAAATAGACGATGGCCTGGTCGATCATGGCGTTTACACGCGGCTGCTCCGCCTCGTACCCTTCGTAGTCCTCGTGGTTCGTCGGCATCTGCAAGGAGAGGGTATGGAAATCCAGGTCTTCGTTCAGCGCCTTTCGCAACGGCCCGACGACTTTGAAATCGGGATGCATCCCCTTGCCGTGCGCGAGAATGATCCCTTTGTCGACGGAGCCTTCCAGGTAAAGCGCTTTTTCGGGCAGGGTGACGGCTAATATTGATAATGGGAAAAGAGCGGTCAGCAGCAGTCGGTGCATGAATGTATCCTTTTTTCAGACAAGGATATTCCATAAGTATAAATTCTGTGTAAAAATCGTCAATATACGCTTTACGAAATCCATAGAGCTTCGACACGTCGCAGCGCATCAATCAAATCAGGAATTGGCCTGTTCCATTCTTTTCTTTTTCATAAGAAAAGAACCAAAAGAAAATCGTCGTTGCGCGAATCGCTCGCTGCTCCCGGCTTTGGGCCTCCACAGCGGCTTTCAAGGCACGCTTAACGACACTTAGCCTATCGATTTATGCGCTTCGGAAACCGACGCTAATGTGAAAAAAAGAGCTTCGACATGTCGAAGCGCATTCAATCAAATTAGAGTTGGCCTTGAGCGCTCCTTGAAAGCCACCCTGAAGGCATAAAGCCGAGAAAGGGTGAGCGATTCGCGAAAGGCCGCTTTTTGTGCTACTTTTTCTAAAAAAGTGGCAAAGAGAAGACATGTCTTCTTTCCTTTCTTTTTACAAAGAAACGAAACCAAAGAAAATCGTCGTCGCGCGAATCGCTCGCTGCTCCCGGCTTTTGGCCTCCGCAGCGGCTTTCAAGGCACGCGCGCCGACCAACTGCCGATTGATTTGATGCGCTTCGATCATCGAAGCTAATTGAGAAAAGAGCTTCGACAAGTCGTTTTCCCCAGCGGTAGCAACCTGTTATAATACGCGAAATTCTTCACCCGTCCAAAGAGTCCCATGATACAGTTTTCAAACCTCTCCAAAAGCTTCGGCAGCCAGGAGCTTTTCAGTAACCTCAATTTCCAGCTCAACCCGGGCAACAAGGTCGGGCTCGTCGGCCGCAACGGCAGCGGCAAGTCCACGCTCTTCAAGATCATCCTCGGCGAGGAGAGCCCTGACACCGGCGAAGTCATCACCCCCAAGGGCTACCGCATCGGCGCGCTCAAGCAGTACCTCCACTTCACCGAACCGACCCTTCGCGAAGAGGCGGCGCTGGCCCTCAGCGAGGAGATGCAGTACGACTTCTACCGGGTCGAGAAGATCCTCTTCGGCCTCGGTTTCGACCAGGAGGACCTCGACAAGGCCCCCGGCTCCTTCTCCGGCGGCTACCAGATCCGCATCAACCTCGCCAAGCTGCTGGTGACCGAACCGAACCTGCTGCTGCTCGACGAACCGACCAACTACCTCGACATCCTTTCCCTGCGCTGGCTCAAGGCTTTCTTGCGCAACTTCAAGGGCGAGGTGATCCTCATCACCCACGACCGCGACTTCATGGACTCCATCGTCACCCACACCATGGGCCTCGTGCGCCGCAGCCTCTTTGTCATCCCCGGCGACACGCACAAGTTCTACGACCAGCTCAAGGCCAACGACGAGCTCTACGAGAAGCAGAAGGCCGCCGACGACAAGAAGCGCAAGGAGCTCGAGGACTTCATCGCCCGCAACAAGGCGCGCGCCTCCACCGCGGCGCTGGCCCAGTCCAAGGTCAAACAGCTTGAGAAGATGGGGGAGATGGACGACCTCGGCTTCGACGCGACGCTGACGTTCGACTTCAACTTCAAGGAGACCCCGGCCAAGGTGCTCCTCGACGTCAAGGACCTCAGCTTCGGCTATACGCCGGAGCACCTCCTTTTCAAGGACGTCTCCTTCACACTGGAGAGGGGGCAGTGCCTCGCCATCATCGGGAAGAACGGCTCGGGTAAATCGACCCTCCTCAACAACATCGCCGGCGAACTCACCCCTCTCAGCGGCGAAGTGGCGTTTCACCCATCAACCTCGTTCGGCCACTTCGGGCAGACGAACATCTCGCGCCTCAACCCGGACCAGACCATCATGGAGGAGATCTACGAGGCCAACCCGAAACTCTCCGCCGCCGTCGTGCGCGGCATCTGCGGCGGCATGATGTTCAGCGGCGACCTCGCCGAGAAGAAGGTCTCCCTGCTCTCGGGCGGTGAGAAGAGCCGCGTCATGCTCGGCCAGATCCTCGCGCGCCCGGCGAACCTGCTCTTCCTCGACGAACCGACCCACCACCTCGACATCGACTCCATCGAGGCGCTGATGGTCGCCATCGAGAATTTCCAGGGCTCCTGCATCATCGTCACCCACTCCGAGGAGATGCTCCGCCGCGTCGCCGACCGGCTCATCATCTTCTCCAAAAACGGGGCCGAGTACTTCGACGGCGGCTATGACGACTTTTTGGCGAAGATCGGCTGGGGCGAGGAGGACCAGGTAGAAAAGGTCAAAACCGCCCCCAAGAACAACTACAAGGCGAACAAAAAAGAGATCAACGCGCTCACCCGCGAACGCTCCAAGGCGACCGCGCCGCTGCGCAAAGCGGTAGAGAAGCTGGAGAAAGCCATCATGGAAAGCGAATCAACCATCAACACGCTCCACGCGGAGCTTGTTGCTGCTTCAAACAGCGGGGACAACTCCAGGGTGATGGAACTTCACCAGACCGTCGCCAAAGAGGAGAAGGCGGTCGAGGCGGATTTCGAACGCCTCGCCGAAGCGCAGGAGAAGCTCGACGAGCTCATGGCAAGCTACGAGAAGCGCTTCGCGGAGCTGGAGGGGTGATCTTCCTCGACTTCGAAACGAACTCCCACAACGTCCACGACGTCATCGAAGTCGCCGCGCTGCGCGTCTCGAAGACTGCGGCGGGCTACATTGTTACCGAAACCTTCCACCGCTACTACCTTTCACGCTACCCGGTCAATCCGCACTCCCTCGCCGTCCATAAGCTCTCCCCCTCGCGCCTGATCGCGCTTCGGGGAGAAGCATCGTACCCGGAGCATTTCGACGAGGATCGGGAGTTCGCCGATTTCTGCAATGGCGCGACGACGCTGGTCGCACACAACATCGCTTTCGAACTGCGCCATCTCGGCGACCTTGTCGCTTTTGAGAAGCACTTCTGCACCATGCAGGCAAACAAGCGCATCGTCAACGCCAAAAACGTCAGGGGCGGGCTGAAAAACCCGAAGCTCGCAGAGACCTGCGCCTTTTACGGCATCGACTTCGACGAGGAGCAGTACCACAGCGCCATCTACGACGTCACGAAGACGCTGGAAATTTTGAACCGCATGGACGGTGCGCCGCGGTGAGCGCAATGCTCGTAGGAAGGTAATTCGACGATAGTGGGAAACGATAGAGCTTCGACACGTCGAAGCGCATTAAATCAATAGGCAGAGTGTCGTTAAGCGTGCCTTGAAAGCCGCTGCGGAGGCCCAAAGCCGGGAGCAGCGTGCGATTCGCGCAACGACGATTTTCTTTTGTTTCTTTTCTTTGTAAAAAGAAAAGATAGAGAAGTATGTTTATGCCACTTTTTTAGAAAAAGTAGCACAAAAAGCGGCCTTTCGCGAATCGCTCGCCCTTCCCGGCTTTATGCCTCCAGGGCGGCTTTCAAGGAGCGCTCAAGGCCAATTTTCAATTCAATTGAATGCGCTTCGGGAACCGAAGCTTGTGTGAGAGTGGAATTTTGGGACGCAGCTATTTTTGCTGGCGTGCCGCCCTTCTCGCTGCTTTTTCCGCCGCTTTTGCAGCACGGAACTCTTCCATATCCATCGCTTTTATCTTGTCGATAATCTCGACAAGCTCCTCCTCCGAAAATACGCCCGGTTTTTTGAAAACGACTGTTTTCTCCTTCATAATCACCGTTGTCGGCGTGCTTGAGATAAAGAAATGATCCGAAATACTCGTTTCCACCTGGGAATTGAGCTTAGTGAAGGTGATCTCGGGGTATTTTTCAGACGTCTTTTTAAAGATAGGGGCAAACTGTGCGCACGGTGCACAGAATTGTTGCCAGCAATCTATGATCACAATCTCACTGCCGTCAACGGTAATATCATAATTCTCTTTTGTCAGTTCGAGCATCTATTTTTTCTCCTGCTTTTGCTTTTACTTACTTCACCGTCTCCAGACCCTTGTCGATCCAACCCCAGTTGATCCCGCCGTCGAGTTCGTAGACATTTTTGTAGCCCAGTTTCGAACCCATGATCTCGCACGCCTGCTTTGTCCTGCTGGCATGCGCGCAGACCATGATAAAAGGCTGCTCTTTGTCAGTGACGACCTTCGAAAATGACTCCAGGAAGGTGTCGATGTCGAAGCCCCCCATCGCGTCGAAAAAGGTGATCTTATGGCTTCCTTCGATGATGCCGTCGTACTCCCACTCGTCAGCTCTTCTAATGTCGATGACGGTGAAGCCTTCCTCCAGCTTCTGCTGGAACTCCTTCGTCGAAAGCGACTTGAACGGTCCGAAATTTAACATTGATTTCCCTCTTTACTGCGCAGACACGCGTGTCCGCCTGGTATTTCGTTGTCTATATACAAAAATCATGCCTGAACAGATAAATGTAACCTGCTTGAACCCAATATGAGTAGCCCCGTGAAACAGACAAGGACAACACATGGCACTATTGGCGCTGACAGATGAGAACTTTCAGCAGGTCATCGCGGACAATGAGGTCGTCATTATCGACTTCTGGGCTACATGGTGTGGCCCCTGCAAACAGTACGGTCCCATCTTTGAAAAGGTGGCGGAGGAGACGAGCGGCGTCACATTCGCCAAAATCAACACGGACGACCAGCAGCAGCTGGCCGCGCAGCAGTAGTAGCGAGGCGCAGCAAGCGGCAGGTTTTGCAAGCGTATTCGAGCAAAGCTCTGCGCTGCTTATCTTCGGCTATTCCCACGGCCGCATTATCATTTCTACGTACACTTATCGAGATCTACCGCAGCCGGCGGAAGGCGACATCAAACCGGTTAGGCTGACACTTCCCGACCGCTAATTTACGATCGCTTTGGCTCATCGAATTCATGATAACAACAGACTGGAAGAGCGCAGACACGCTCGCGCTCTTCTGGAAGATGAAAGAAAATAGATTTAATTTTTTGTCAAAACAGAGCCATCGATGCCTGATATACACCATGTCGCCCCTGTAGAATCCTGCATACAGGAAGCCGATCCACTGCCTGACGTCGGATCTTCGGCATACTGTATTTCGGTCGTCGTCGGATAGCGGGTCACGCCGTTCTCTACGACGCAGTAATCACCCATCATCCCCTGGATCATGAAACTTCCATCGGGCAGAACCCATGTCCATTCGATCATATCCAGTCTGGTCGGACAGACATATGTTTCTACCGTACTGCCATCAAACTTGATAGCGTCATATGGGTTGTTATAGTCGCTATTCAGAATCCAGATATTATCCTGAGCATCGATGTCCATCCAGAATGGATAGAAACCGGGAGCATTGGGGAAATAGCTTGCGTAGTCGAGCACGGCACCCGTGGGAATCTCGCAGTAACCGCTGCCGTCGGCGTTGTACATCAGCACTTCAAAGCTGCTGCACGTCGGACAGTTGTAGCCGTCCATTTGACAGGTCATCGGCACACAGACTCCGCCGTCAACCTTTTCACCTTCAGCGCAGAGAATATCCTCACAGCTCCCGCTTCCATCAGGGTTATACACAAGCAGCTGTGTATCGGTACATACTGGACAGTTGTAACCGTCCGCTTGGCAGGTCATCGGGACACACTGCCCGTCCACGAGTTTTTCCGAATCGGCACAGACGATGTCTTCACAATAGCCACTGCCGTCGGGATAATAGCGCAACACCTGGTTGACGGTACAGCTCGGACAGTTATAGGCATCCGCTTCACAGGTCAGCGGAACACAGGTATTGTTTACCAGTTTTTCACTCTCTGTACAGACAGCAACGGCAACACAGGTGCCATTGTCATCCATGTAATACCCCGAGGTACAATACGTCATCTCGCTCACGAGAACATCGGCCGCCCATACGCGTTCCAAGTATAATTCGCCATCTGTATTAAAGAACCGTTGCGTTCCGTCAAGCTTGCCATAACTGTAAGGCGTTTCGTTCAAGATGATGCCCGTTGACGAGTACGTTTTGCTAAGCCCATGCTTCTGGCCGTCCGTGTACGGCGTCTCGGAAGCGAGCTGCGTCGTATAGTCGAAATAGACCTTCTCCACCCCATTCAGCTTGCCGGCAACATAGGGGCGCAAACCCCTTACCGTCGTGCCGTCTTCGCAGTATTCAGTCTCTATCCCCTCCTGCTGCCCTGCGACCCATGGCGTTTCGATATGCAGCATACGATTGTCATAGTAGCGCTTTTCCATCCCCTGAAGCAGACCGTTGTCATAGGGCCGTTCCAGTGAAAGGTTCCCGTCTGCCAGGTACCATTTTTCGACACCGTGACGCGTACCATCCGTATACGGCATCTCGTACTCCAGGATTTCCCCCGGATGGTAGGTCTTCAGCACACCGTCATTGCGTCCCGAAGCGTTATAGGGGTACTCAAAACGCAGTTCACCCGCCGTATAGAGATAACGTACATATGAGCCGTCTTCATGATAGACGATTTTCTCGGCCAAAAGACCGTTTTGATCATAGACCATGTACAGGCTGAGCTCACCTGCACTGTTGTAGATTTTTTGCTCCATGACGTGATTGTCGGCTGTATCATAAAGGGTCCACGTCGCCGGTTTGTAATCACTGTCAAAGCGCGGCGCCACCGTTTCGGACTGATAAATGGTCTCACTGTAGGTCGTCGCACCGTAGTAGGTCTGCGCCTGCATAATACCGTTTGAATAGGTAACAGCCCTGGTACCGCCATAATCTACCGTCCCATCCACAATGCCGTTAACGAACGGGATGGAAGCAGCCCGCCAATACTGAGTTCCCCAAGACGTGTAGCCGCAGATGCGCTGCACCGGTTCCATGAGTGTGCGCAGATCTTCGTTGACATACTCCAGACTGAATTGGCCCTCTTTGACTGTCACCGTTCCGTTCCACAACCCGTTTTGCAGCGTTCCATCCAGCAACAATGCGCCATTGCGCAGAAGCTGTACCGTCCCGTGCAGTGTACCGTTTTGGTAGTTGGCTGTGAACTCGTAGACATCCCCATTCGTATCCGTGCGTTTCGTATAGTAAACGCCGTTGCGTACACCGGCGGCATACTCCTCGATGTTCGTCGTATTGTTGTCATAGAGATCGAGCGTGTATTGACGCCCGTCCAGCTGACCGTTAAGCGTATTGTACTCTTCGGTCACGACACCGTTGATGGCAACAGTGCGCTGCACCAGGTTTCCGTTGTCCCATACGGCATCGGTAACTCTATCCGCATACACAAGATTATATTGTGAGCTTTCCGGAGCAAACACACTATCGACGCTGTGCCATGCACCGTGTTGCAGACCATTCAGATGATAGCCCCACTCGCTCTCTGTGAACCAGGGACCGTGTTCAACACCATTGGCATATGAGTACAGTGCACGGACGTTCTCCAAGGCATCAAAATAGATTTGCGCCCCGTCAGGCTCGCCGTTACTGAAACTCTCGACATGACTGATCCTGAAATCGTTTCCAAAATGCAGCGTCAGCCCGTTTGGAACATCGTTAATGTGTTGCTGCGATGTGATGAGTTTGTCATATTGATAGGAACATCTGTAAGCCCCGACATAAAAAGTATCCACATTATCTGCGTATGCCGGTGAGTCAACCAGTTCCGCTCTGTATTTAGGACAAAGCGTTGTATACGAAGCTGCGTTGAGAGAGATTTCGCCCTGATACTCCGCCGGAAGCGTCGCCATGGAAGGCAGTTCCCCCGCCGTCGGCAGCACGACATCCTTGACCGAGACCAGGATTTCCGTCTCGCCAGTCGCATTCTTGTCGTCCGTCACCACCAGTCTAACCGTATGATCCCCCGGGGCGAAGATGTAGTCGTAGCTCTTCGCCGTACTCTCGTTGATCAGGGTTCCGTTGTCATACCAACTGTATTTGACGATCTTGCCGTCGCTGTCAACGCTGTTCCATCCGGGCAGCGTCACCGTCTCGCCCGCCATGACCAGCTGGTTGGCACCGGCAATGGCGACCGGCGCGATGTTGGCCGGTACTGCCGTCTTGATATCGGTCACACTCACGTTTGCAGTCGCGTACTGACGACCGAAACTCTGACTCAGCTTCTGGCTGCCGCCGATAAAGTAGACCGTATAGTCACCCGGCTGGGTGAACTGGAGTTTCGCGATTTCCCGATTGTTGACATCGGGATAGGTGATATACACCCCCTCTTCGGGTAAGACTTTCCAGTCGACATACTTTTGTTCAAACGGGTTATTGATCCCGTCTTCGACAAGCCCGACCACTGTCACCTCGCCGTAATCAGAAGGCGTAGTGGCTTTCACGCCAAGCTTTGGTAACGAAAAAATGCCGTCATGGTACATCGACCAATTCTTCGTCCAGCCCATATGTAAGTATTCCATGGAATCCAAGCCCAATTCCGCTTTTAACGTGACATCCACCCCAAGCGTTGCGCCCAAATCCGTCAGGCGATAATCGGCAGATGCATTTTGGATGCTGCCCTCGGTAGCGATGGCCGCCTGGGCCCAAAGCGGCACGGCCACGCTGCCTTTAATGATTTTCCATGTCTTCGATTGTACACTCGGTATGATTTTGAAGGTGACATCCGCCTTGCCTTCAACGCTGATCGATGCCGTATAGGTGGGAGTGGGCTCCTCCTTGCTACCGATGGCTTCCCAGCTGTCATTCTCATAACGGAAACCCGATTTGATCGGGATGACATTGTTCATTTTGGTGGACGCCTTGATGGCCCCGGCAGCGTTTGCTGTCAGCTCCGCATCCAACCTGAGCGTAATCTCTTCTAGCACCGGTACGCCCGCCACTAAAAACACCCGAGTAAAGTTACGTTGCCACAGGGGGGCAACGCCGTCGTCAGTGGTACGGACACCTATGGTTTTTGCCGCTTCGAAGTTCAGCAGTACTTCGGTATCAAAGTGCACGTCACCTTCCAAATACATTTCGGCTTTATCGATCGAGAAGGTGCCTGTTTTTACAACCTGCGATGTCAGATGAGGGGCGAACTCCACTTTCATCCCTGCAGAGAGCACCCCATCTGGCGTCGAGAGGCTGGCATTGATTGTTCCAAAGCTGATCTCTTGACTCTTGGGTACGACATGGATCTCCAGTTCGACCGTTTCCGTTGCCGTTGCACAGGGGTCTGCAGCATTGTCACAGATCACTTCGTCCGCACGCAGTTCAAACGTGACCATATAAGGATCCTCGCTCACCATCTGGCTGGTAGCCAGCATCTTGAGCTCGGCGCTGATAAACGTGGGGTCTGTACCGTTTCTGGTCAGTGTCATTCCCAGGGTTGCAGGGTCAACGACCGTACCGCCATGTGTAACCTTCTCAATGCGGATACCGTTGAATTCATACTCCGGATCGGTTCGATTCGCAATAATCGTAGCAGTAAGGGTCTCTCCCTCGTTAACCGCAATCTGGTTTGTCGGCATCGTGACATTAAAGGCGCCAAATGAAGCGCTATACGCCACGGATCGTGCCGTAGCGGAAGCAGGCGTCGCATGAGACGTTACCGTTTGAGTCGCCTTGAAGCGCCCCGATGCCCAGGTCGTTTCCCGTGTATTTGAGGCGCCTTTGAATGCCGTAGTACGCTGCAATGTGCTGCTCATGACTGCCGGGACCTCAGCAGCGTCAAACAAGACGGTGTTTGAAATGAACTGCGTCTGTACAAAGATATCATCGACGCTGGCCTCGATCGTCTGCAACTCAATGGTCGTACCAGTTTTGCCGAGCCCCACAACCTTGCGGTAAAAGATATGCTCCAAATCTCCGACGATGACATCTCCATAGGCTGGATAAAGTGTCGTGTTCGTCTCGGTGAATGTGATGTTCGTATCGTTGACGACTACATTCACACCGTGAAGATCTGCGACCGGGATGATCTTGTAAGCTGATGAGACTGTCGTGCCAAATTCGAGGGTCGTGATCTGTTCCTCTTTGGAAATCACCGAGTTGCCGGCTTTGTCGATGGCTTTGATTTTGACATGGTAAAGCGTGTTGGGGAGCAGCCCATCTATATCGGCCTCCGCGACACCCGTGACTGTCTTTTTAAGCGAGGCTGTCGTAGGGGTAAAGCCTTCGGCGGTGTCCATGTGGACTTCATAGACAATCTCGTCGGCAGCCGTGCCGTCGTCGGTAGCCGGAAGCCAAAACAGCGTCACGCCGACCTGTGACGGCGAGTTCAACGAGACCAGAACCGGTGTTGACGGCGCCAGAGCATCCGCTGATGCTCCCGAGTTACTTCCGCCTCCTCCGCAGGCAGAAAACAGTAGTGCATAGATGACAAGTATTACACTTGTTAATGCATATTTCATTTTAATCCTTTCCAGTTGACGATAAAAGATAATTTTTTATCACACCGTTACTTCAACACAAGCCATAACAGTATTTTTTTTTGTTATAGGGACATAAAATATAAGAATATGTAACATTTGGTAATACTGACAAAGATTAGAAAATCTGTTCCTGCACGCATCTGAAGGCCTCTGTACACCGTCTTGCAGAGAGAATAGCGTTGTCGGGCTCAAGGGAGAAGTTGCTTTTTATTGGAAACCTTATTCTGCTTGACGCGTCACTCCGTATTGACCCCTTCACGCTTCAACGGGCTTCCAAGGCTTTTGCAGGTTCGATGAGATTCGTTCAAGCGAGGATGGCACCAAGGGGTCCGGCACACTTTAAAAGCGCACTAATGCCTATGCTCTATGCAAAAACGGTTCCGTACTATTACGGAAAACATCCACAGGGGCATGTGAACATACAAGACGAGTGGATCACGGTTCCAGATATGGAGAAGGTACGCAAAAAGCTTGCGGAGCGGGAAGCGGCAGCCCAGCAATAAACTTCGCGGCGCCCACTAAACAAATTAGCTTCGATACATCGAAGCGCATTCAATCAAATCAGGAATTGGCCTTGAGCGCTCTTTGTAAGCCATCCCGGAGGCATAAAGCCGGGAGGGATGAGCGATTCGCGAAAGGCCGCTTTTTGTGCTACTTTTTCTAAAAAAGTGGCAAAGAGATAGGCCCCTCATTCTTTTCTTTTTCATAAGAAAAGAACCAAAAGAAAATCGTCGTTGCGCGAATCGCACGCTGCTCCCGGCTTTGTGCCTCCGCAGCGGCTTTCAAGGCACGCTTAACGACAGGTCGCCTATTGATTTATGCGCTTCGATGGATCGAAGCTAGTAAAAGAAAGAGAGCTTCGACACGTCGAAGCGCATTCAATCAATTGAAGGTTGGCCTTGAGCGCTCTTTGTAAGCCATCCCGGAGGCATAAAGCCGGGAGGGATGAGCGATTCGCGAAAGGCCGCTTTTTGCGCTACTTTTTCTAAAAAAGTGGCATAAACATTCTTCTCTATCTTTTCTTTTTACAAAGAAAAGAACCAAAAGAAAATCGTCGTTGCGCGAATCGCTCGCTGCTCCCGGCTTTGGGCCTCCGCAGCGGCTTTCAAGGCACGCTTAACGACAGGTCGCCTATTGATTTATGCGCTTCGGGAACCGAAGCTAATCTGAGAGTATAAAGAGCCTGGTCGCAACAGAAGGTACGCATCAAATGAGCATACCCACTACTCCTCTTCATCAACCTCGTAATCGACAACATGCATCTCTTCTGTGTTGTCTTTTATGAAGTTAAGCACTTCCAGGCTCTCCGGTTCGACCTTGTACCACATCAGGTGCTCCTTCGTCTTGAAGGTCGCGTAGAGGCAGAGGTCATACGAGTGCGCCCCGTGGTTAAAGTCCATCCCCACCTGCATCGTCTGCAGCCACTCCACCTTTGCAGGCAGTTCTTCGAGCATCTCTTTGGCCTTGACCATGTTGGCCATCTTGCTCAGTTCGTGTTTGAACTTATACATTTCAACGTGTACTATCATCATTCACCTCGCTTAGAAAAAATCTGCTATCAACACAATGAACAGTCTGCATCATCCATTAGCTGCCGGCCGAGTTGCAAAATTTATACATGCAGGGGGTATTTCACCACAAAAACTCCCCTAAAATCACCCCTTGAATCTAATTTGCATAGCAGCGTAAAACAACCAAGGAGAAAGAATGGCACTAATGGCACTAACAGAGGAGAACTTTGAGAAGACAATCGCGGACAATGAAATCGTTATCATCGATTTCTGGGCAACATGGTGCGGCCCCTGCAAGCAGTACGGACCCATATTTGAACGCATCGCGGAGAACGTGACCGACATCACCTTCGCCAAGATCAACACGGACGAGCAGCAGCAACTCGCCGCGCAGTTCCAGATCCGCTCTATCCCGACAACGGTGGTCATGAAAGACGAAATTGTCGTGTTCCAGCAGGAGGGGGTTCTCTTCCACGAGAAGCTGCTGGATATCGCGGAGAAGGCGCAGGCGCTCGACATGGACATGGTCCGTGAAACAATTGCAAAGCAGGAAGCGGCCGCGCAGCAGTAAGCCTCGCCCCCTCCCCTCATATCAATTAGCTTCGACACGTCGAAGCGCATTAATAAAATAGACCCTTGGGCCTTGAGCGCGACCCATATAAGCCATCCCGGAGGCACAAAGCCAGGAGGGATGAGCGATTCGCGAAAGGCCGCTTTTTGTGCTACTTTTTCTAAAAAAGTGGCAAAGAACTATTATCTTCATTCTTTTCTTTTTCATAAGAAAAGAACCAAAAGAAAATCGTCGTTGCGCGAATCGCTCACCCTATCTCGGCTTTATGCCTTCAGGGCGGCTTTCAAGGCACGCTTAACGACCCTGAGCCTATCGATCAATGCGCTTCGGGAACCGAAGCTATTATTAGTAAAAAGAGCTTTGTCGCGACAAAGTGCCTTCATTCAAATAGAAATCTGTTTTCATAACGCACTGTCGAAGGGAGGCGAGACCATCCGTTCGACATTGACCGACATATACAGCAGCTCCACAGGGTCGCCGAATTGCGTGTAAATGGCGACGTCGGCGGCATCCCGTCCGAAGGCGATCGCGATGCGCCCACCCCACAGGTCGTTTTGTGTCGGGTCGAACGTGTACCACCGGCCGCCTACATAGGCTTCGAACCAGGCGTGAAGGTCCATCGGTTCGAGGCGCTCCAGGTAGCCCACAACCATGCGCGCCGGGATTGACAGCGCCCGGCAGCAGGCGATGCCCAGGTGGGCCATGTCGCGGCATACGCCGAAGCCGCTTTGGTTGAGCTCGGAGGCACTGATGATCTGCTGCCCCATGCCCGGCGCGTACCGGACCGTATTGCGGATATACTCGACGATGGCGGCGCACTGGTCGTAACCGGCGGCCCGGCCCGCCGTGATGGACCTGGCCATCTCGGTAAAACGGTCCGATTCGCAGTAGCGGCTGGGGTAGAGGTAGGGCAGCGTTTCGTCAGGCAGCTGCTGCACTTCGACAAAAGGGGCACCCGGTGCCGTGTCGCAGGCCTCCGCGGTTTCAATGTCCACAGAGGTGTGAACGGTAAAGTAGCCCGCCGGCGCAACCAGCCGCTGGCAGAGGTTGCCGAACATGTCGGTAAACTCCACCACCGGCACACTGGGCGACAGAACGTAATGTTCCTTGGCGACCCACTGCTGCCATCCGCTCCGTGGGCGCAGCATGAGCAGGAAGGGCGTCGGAACCGGGATGGAGAATTCAAGGGAACAAGATGCGTGTAACCACATGACAATCCTTCGCAATGTGACAAGTGGTGTTGCACCCCTGTCCCACCGGTTTTTCATTATAGCGTGTCACATTACATGCGGGACACAATTAAAAGCAAGCGAGCGGAGCCGCTGATGGATTCATATGGTCATCTCTTGGAAAAGCACAGCCCGACAATAAGCCTCTATGCCCCTCCCCCATATTAGCTTCGACCCGTCGAAGCGCATCAAATTAAATCAGGAATTGGCCTTGAGCGCTCCTTGAAAGCCGCCCTGAAGGCATAAAGCCGAGAAAGGGTGAGCGATTCGCGAAAGGCCGCTTTTTGCGCTACTTTTTCTAAAAAAGTGGCAAAGAACTATTATCTTCATTCTTTTCTTTTTAACAAGAAAAGAACCAAAAGAAAATCGTCGTTGCGCGAATCGCACGCTGCTCCCGGCTTTATGCCTCCGCAGCGGCTTTCAAGGCACACTTAACGACAGGTCGCCTATTGATCAATGCGCTTCGATGAATCGAAGCTAGTAGAAGGAAGAGAGCTTCGACACGTCGAAGCGCGTTCAATTAAATTGGAGGTTGGCCTTGAGCGCTCCTTGAAAGCCACCCTGAAGGCATAAAGCCGAGAAAGGGTGAGCGATTCGCGAAAGGCCGCTTTTTGCGCTACTTTTTCTAAAAAAGTGGCATGAATATAAACTGACTTCTAATCGTTTTGCGATTCCAGAACTGAAGCTCATTGAGGGGGACGCAATCCCATTGAATCTTTTAATATGCTAGACTTCCGCCATGTCGACACAATTCGAAAGCAAGACTGAACTCGCCACCGGCGAACCGAAAATGTTCGCCGTCTTCATGCTCAATGACGACTATACGACCTGGGAGTTCTGCATCAAGATCATCAACACCGTGTTTCACAAAACCATCGCGGAAGCGGACGCCATCACCCATGACATCCACACCAAGGGCAAGGGCCTGTGCGGCATCTACACCTACGAGATCGCAGAGACAAAGGCTTTCATGGTTCGGGAGCAGGCCCGCAAAGAGGGCTTCCCTATGCGCTGTTCGGTTGAAGAGCAGTAGGACTTAATCATATAGTTCTCATTCCACCCAAACACCCAAGCCTTTTTATATGCCTGTCATGAACAACCGTTGTCGTTTAGTATAAAAACAGGAAGGCTTGTTAAATTAACTTGCAATGATTTCTGTATCGTACTCAAGTTTGGTTTCCATAATCAACATTCCTACATAGCAACAAATTAGACGCGATTGATCAGAATGAGTTCGTTGACTACGTGCATTACATGGTTGAAATCGTCAGATTAATTTACACCTATACCGATGTAATCATATTTACTACAAGATATTAACAAAGAAATGATAGGTACTTATTCGAACAAGTTCATCAACAAATCTAATTTTTCTTCTACTTCTTTTGTTACGGAAGTAGCATCAATCATTTCAACCAACAGATGGAATTCTCCTTTTCTAAGCAATATTGGTGCATTCATGGCAGCTGACAATTTACGATAATATTCTTCTGCAAAACTGCTCAATTTGATCTTCTCAGTTTTAGCTTCCCAGACTAATCTTGCCGCATTATCTTCTAATCCTTTATATGCGTTAAAATCTATCTGATTATTCAAAAATACTTTTTCTAGAATGACGTCATCCATGATTGTATCAATGAGAACATCATCTTCAAATGCAAAAAGGCCCATTTCTTCCGTATCAGCATACTTTTCTCTTGCAAATTTCTTCAGTAATTTTGGAGTAATAAAATAGTTTTCTGCCTCATATCTTGTCCAATACTGTACATTTAAACCACCATCATTCGAGCTTTGACGGCCTTTACCATCATTATCCAAAATAGCCAAACCTTTGAGTCCCGAAATCAACTCTCTAAGAATAAAAAAATGCTTTTTAGGGGTAATTCCAAAGCCACCTTCTACCCTTTCTAATTCTTTTGAATTTGACGATACTGGATAATTATCTTGTACATAATAAACATTTAACTGCTCATCCCAAATATTGTTGATTGGGTGTTCAATCTTTTTTGCCAATGCCCTAAGCATATCGACATCAGTACTCCCCTCAACATAAAATACATATCCCCGTTCAAGAGCCTTAATATAATGTTCAGTACCAAAGTGCTTTAATGTATTTTTTATATCACACTTTGCTGCTAAATCATCGCTTTTTCCACTAATCAACAATGTAAGGTTATTATCAAGTGCCTCATCCAAAATAACTTCTGAATGCGTAACAATGACTACTTGGCTATTGTTTTCGCTAGCAATATCTCGAAGTAATACGTATACTTGTTTTTGACGCAAAATCTCTAAATGAGCATCTGGTTCATCAACCAATAATACGCTATTTTTATGAGAATACAAGTATGCAAACATCAATAGCATTTGTTGAAATCCACGACCAGACATAGATATTTCTAGTGGTTCTTTCAATTCAGACTGGGTATAAAAAAGCTCAATCTTACCTCTTGCGTTCTCTTTGGGTATCCCAAGTTCAACATGAAATAATCTATTTATCAAAGTTGAAACTTTTCCCCAGTCATCTTTACTATTTTTATAAACCATCAAACATAGGTTCCGTAGAACTTGGGCCGTACGACCTTGTCCCATCAAATCATTAATATGTAAAGGTTGTAGAATAGGTTCTTCTGTTTCTAAACCTGACATTGGGTATAACAACTCAACATTCAATTTGACTAAATGTTCTAATAAGTCATGATTTTTCAACGTTTCCTCGTCAGGTGTTGCATAAACTAATTCATTGCCTTGATTCCTGAACCGCATCGTGACTGGGATAACTTCTTCTTTCCATTCTATCCCTAGTGTTATTTCAAGATATATTTCCTGATTACCACTTCTTGTCTGTGTATTCGACCAAAAATATTTTGTTGTTTGCACTGGAACTGAAACAATTTCCAATCTGTTAATCGGAGTAGATGTCCGCTTTGTAGCTGATGAACCTTTTCTTGCATCATACCAACTTTTTATTGCTTGAGACCACAATGCTATTGCTTGAATACTACTTGTTTTTCCACTATTATTTGGGCCAATAATTACACTTGGATGATCTAGATCAATTCTTTGTTTTTCTCCAAATCGTTTAAAATTTTCAATTTCAAGATAATGTATTAGACGCAAGTTGTCTCCTAATTTTTTAGGTTGAGAATATTTTAGCTAATAGATGATATTTTTTTTAATATACAATTGTACTAACTATCGGACCATAACGTTTCAGGAATACTATCTTCAAATGAAGAAGAATGAAATAACCAGAAGAATACCTCTCTTTCATACTAGAACAAAGTATCATTGCTTGTGTATATTCGCAAAAATAGATTCCTGCAAATCAAGTGTTAAAAAGGTAGTATTAATAAATTAATTCCAGTATTTAGAGAATGTAATGTCAATTTCTTCAATCAAAATAGAGAATCTACTTTCTTTTCATTCAATTGAAATCAAAGAACTAAAAGACATTAATTGTGTTGTCGGAAAAAACAATGTTGGAAAATCTAATTTATTAAAAACAATTCAATATTTCTATGACAAATTAGATAATAAAAGAAGATTAGCTTTAGCCCTCCATTCAAATTATTCTCATTATGGAAAAATATCAATCACGTATGATATGAGGCGAATTAAAAGTATTGTGAAGTCCAGAACGAATTTTGACAAGAGCCCATTGTTTAGGCCGATATATAAAAAGTTTTTCAAAAACATTGCTTTTCTTGACTCAGATGTTGAACCATTTTTTGTAAATGATCGAGAGTTCTACACGTTATCATTAAAAGTTTATAGTGATGAATCAACAGAATGGTCTACAAAAGATAAAGAAATATTAAAATTCATAAGATATTTATATCCATTTTTTTTCATAGATACAAGACATATCGATTTATATGATTGGAGTTATTTATGGAATATGGTAGGTTCAATAAAATCTGTAAAAGCCAGTAGTGTAAAAGAAAAAAATATTATTGATTTCTTCGATAATGAAATTTCAGAAACATACGCTTCTTCTAAAAGTAATTTTTTTTCAGACAATATAGAAAAAATAAATGATGTGACTAGTCATTACAATCTAGGATTGTCAAAATATAGCTACAAACAAAAAGTATTAAATTACCTCAAATCAGGTTTGGCTGGAGATATTTTTTTAATTGATGGGAATGAGCTTGGTCTGCAATCTGATGGTACAAATTCGTCTGGTTTTATCCAAATATTTTTAGCTTTATTAATTGTTCTTTCAAGGCGAGAATATATAACTCCTTCAGTCTATATTGATGAACCAGAAATTGGGTTACATCCAAAGAAGGCAGAAGAAATAATTTCAAGACTATACAAAATTTACGAAACAGAAAATAAGAAATATAAAACACCGAGTCCGAAAATTTTCTTTTCAACTCACTCATCAAATGTTTTAAAAATGATCATAAAATTATTTGGAAAAGAACAACAAATCTTACATCTATCAAAAGATAAAAATACAAAAATCTCTAAATTAAAATCAACATATAAAGATCCTTCTTTTTTACATCGCTTTACTGATAATGAAGCAAGACTATTTTTTAGTGAATCAATTCTTTTTGTAGAAGGTGAAACTGAACTAGAGTTATTTGGCAATCGTGCATTAGCACATATTTTCCCACATATAGACAATATAGATGTCTATCAGACTGCAGATTTAAAAAAGATTAAACATATTAACCCTTCTTATTCAAAAGCTGATATTCCTTATTATATTCTATATGATATTGATAAGATTTTCAAAAATATAGACATAAGTAAGAAGCACATAACACTTGATAAGACATATTTCGATTTCCCATTTTATTCGACTAAATATAAAAAAAGATTCCCAGAAAAAACAAATCTTTCTACAAACAAAATTCCAATTCATAAAGAATTAATCACTTTGTTGACAAATAGGAATACTTTGAAGTTCAAGTTTACAACACCAAATCAAGTCATTATTAATTCAATTGGTCTAGATACGAATTTCAATATTGCAAATTTACGATTCAAAAAATATATTCCTTACGAATATTTTTTTGTATTTTTGAGTGATATCCTGAAAGAAGAAAATATTTTGATCACAACTACAACTATTGAAAATAGTTTAATAAATGAGCAAAGTATAAATACATTTATTTCATGGTTGTTCTATGAATTAGAAAAAAATACACACGTATATTTTAAAAATATTTCTGACTTACAACAATTTCAAGAAAATTGGAATATACATAAGACAGTATTCAAAAATAGTATTGGTTTAAAATATAAATTAGCCAAAAAAAGAAAAACTAAAGAGACATATCAAAGAATCAAACATTATAAAACTCGTCCTGTAAATTATAATAGAATTCAAAAAGAAATTCATTTCAAAAACTTTTATCAGTACCTTCCGGAAAATATAGAGCATAATTTTTCAACGCAACAGCAAAATTATCTAAATGAGATCAAAGAATATAAATTAAAAATGTTCAATTTACTCGTTAAAGATTTGCAAGACAATATCGATGATGAAACATTGCCTTATATTTTCGTACTGTTGTTCAATGGTAAAACCCCTACTTTTTTGAAAAAGAGTAAAATAAATACTATAAGTGATAATATTATTGTTTCTAAATATCACAAGACAGATCAATTTTTATCTATATTGAAACCTTTATTTGCAGGGAAAACAAGTAACTGGGTGAGTTTATTTCTAAATTATTCTGTTCATATGATTATAAATGAATGTGAGAATGAGCATATAGCAATGAAAGATAAGTTGGAAAGAATAAAGAAAAGCCAACAATGTATGAGAAAAAAATTTGGTTTAATATTTCAAGAACTATACAATATAATCGAGGCAGTTAAAACCTGACGTTGATAGATAACTGTCCGAGTGATAGTTGTGTGCTAGACACACCATATAGATTAAATTTACTAGCTGAGTGATCGAGGCTAGCAGTACACCGCGGCTTCACCGAGAGTGACTTATGCCTTTGTTTGTGTCAATTGAGGGTTTTAACAATCATGCATAAAATTTCTACTTCTTACTTTTCAAAAATTGGCATGCAAGAAGAGATGCAACCAATTATATTCAGTGATATTAATGAGTTCTCAGTTGGAAAAAATTTTTTCTATTCGTTGACTGCTGATAAAACAAAAAAATTACAAAAAACTATTTCAAAATTTCTCCAAGAGAAAATTGATCTCAATAACTCAGTTACGTCTTATAGAAAAGGATATTCATATTTTGATTTTTTGTTACCACATAAAGCTAATTATCATTTCACCCGTCTTGATATAAGATCTTTTTTCCATTCAATTAGAGAAGAAGACGTTCGCTACGTTTTAAACGAATATTTTTTTGACCAAAAAATATCTGATACAAATCAGAAGATCATTGACGCATTTATCAACCTTGTAATGCTCGATATTCCTGAATCCAGCTTGAATGAATACTATCATGGGAAAAAAATTCTCCCAATGGGTTTCACAACATCACCAGTAATTTCAAATATTGTCTTTAGACCAATAGACATTCGTATACAAAAATTGTGTGATATGCATGGAATAATTTATACGAGATATGCAGACGACATGCTTTTTTCACTCCCAAAAAATTCGGATTATATTTTTAGTGAAAATTTTTTAGAACAAATTGCTAAATACTTGGCCCATAATAATTTTAGGTTAAATAAACAAAAACAGCTTATGAAAAAACACACATTATCATTAAATGGATATGTAATAAGTAATGGTGAGATAAGATTGTCTAACAAAAAAATCTCGATTATTTTCAAATTGATTTATATGTGCGAGCAATACAAACAAGGTAATTCATTCTATAAACCTACTTACATAATGAATAAATTGTTTAATTATTCACTACCATTTAAATATCCTCCTAAAGGATATACATTTGATGATTTTTATAATGATCAAGTGTTAAATAAATTAACTGGATTCAGATCATTTTTATTGTCAATTCTCATTTTTGATCAAAAAAACAATGTACTGAGAAAAGAAAATGAATCATTTATCAACAACAATCAGACTTTAGCTATTGAAAAATACTCCCTCTTACTTGCGCGAATAAATGCTTTAATCGAAAGTTGGTGATTGTACCAATCATGTATAAATTTATAAATGCTTTTGTAAACATAATGACATAAATAGTAATTATCCCTTTTGGCCTTGGATTGATGTAACTGATATTGATAGAACAGAAAAAGCAACGATGATACTCATGGAAATATCAATCGAAATGCTCATGTTCCTATTTGCCGCGTCCATCGTCGCTGGCACGATGGACACGATGGTCGGTGGCGGCGGGCTTATTACCCTGCCCTCGCTGATGCTCACGGGCCTGTCGCCCATCAACGCGCTGGGCACGAACAAGCTGCAGGGCTGTGTCGGCACGGGTGTGGCCACCTTTTTACTCTTCAAAAAATCCAAGATCAGGTGGCGGCACATCCGGCCCCTCTTCATCGCCGCCTTTGTCGGTTCGGTCATCGGCACGGTAGTCGTGCAGTTCATCAGCCAGCACTCTTTGTCGCTGGTCATCCCCGTCGTCCTCGTGCTGATCATCGGCTACTTTCCGCTCTACAACCCAAGCAAAACCGCTAACTTCAGCATCAAAGTGAGTGCGAAAAAGTTCACCTGGCTCGTCGTTCCCGGTATAGGCTTCTATGACGGCATGTTCGGTCCCGGGACGGGCTCCTTCTTCAGCTTTGCGAACGTGCTTCTTCGGCGCGCGAAACTGGTGGCGGCCACCGCCACGGCCAAGCCGCTCAACTTCGCCACCAACGTTTCATCCCTCCTGGTCTTCATCCTCTTCGGCAACGTCGTCTGGCACGTGGGCCTGGTGATGATGCTGGGCCAGGCCATCGGCGCCTGGCTGGGAGTGCATCTACTTTACAAGATCAACCCGCAGTACCTGCGCAGTTTTGTCATCGCCGTCTGTCTGCTGATGCTCGGAAAGTACATCGCCTCCACTTGATGTACTGACCCATCCCCCGCAACATTACTTTCAAACCCTTTCGTTCCCCATTGTCACTTTTTGCTACAATCAGTGAAGGAGTAAAACATTGTCGTCCGGATACAATGCCCGTCCGGATCAATCGCAGCATATCTGCATTAGCAAGCAAGGAGAGCGCGATGGAACATGTTCAAGAAGTGTTAAAGACCTCCCTGGAGGAGCTTGAAAGGGTGCTGAGCACCAAAACGGTCGTCGGGGAGCCCTTCGTCATTGAGGGCAATACCCTCATCCCCCTCATCAGCATCGGGTTCGGGTTCGGTGCCGGCGGCAACATCGGCGGCAAGAAAGGCGGTGACGGCGGAGTGGGTGCCGGCACGGGCGGCGGTGGCGGCATCCGGCCGGTGGCCCTCGTCATCATCAACAAGGACGGCGTCAGGGTCGAACCCATCAAAAGTGGGATGGCCAGCGTCTTCGAACACCTCGGCGAGACCCTCGCCAAGGCGATGAAGGAGAAAGAGGAAGAAGACGACGAGTAGCAGCTGAACCATGCTGACAGTTCTCTATCTCATCACCTTTCTGCTCCTCTGCCTGCTCGCGTTGCTCGCCCTCCCCGTCGAGCTGAGCCTGCAGCTGGAGAAGGAGGAGCGCTTCGACTACAAAGCCCGGCTGCACTGGTTTTTCGGACTTGTCTCCGTCGACCTGACCGGGCTGACAAAAAAAGTGGCAAAGGCGAAAAAAAAGAAGCGGAAAAAGCGCAAAGCGCACAGGGAAAAGTTCCCTGGCGGGAGTGTGTCGCCCCAGAGGGTCGCCCGGCTTCTGCGGGGCCTCCTGCACAGCATTCAGGTCAGTGAGTTCAGCCTTCACGGCCGAATCGGCCTGGGCGACCCTGCCTGCACGGGGATGCTGATGGGTCTCTTGCAACCGCTCCTGCTACCCGCACGGCAGGTGAGCCTTGTCGCGGACTACGAGGAGGCCGTCTTCGAAGGGCGCTTCAGCGCAAGGGTCCGCCTTGTCCCGCTGCGAATCTTCGGCGTTTTGCTGCGCTTTTTCTTTGCGGGAAGGCGCTAGGATGATCACTGCGGCAGGGTGACCGTCCGCGACACCGACAGACGAAAGGAGAATCCAATGCCCGCCGAACGCACCGCTTCATCGCACCCCCTCTACCTCTGCGCCCCCGTCAACGCCCTCGTGGAGGGGATCTACGAGGAGAACATCCCCCTGGCCGAGATCAAGCGCCACGGCGACTTCGGCCTGGGCACCTTCGACGACCTGGACGGGGAGATGGTGATGCTGGACGGCGACGTCTACCAGATCACCGCCGACGGGGAGGCCCACGGCGTCGCCGACACCAAACACACCCCCTTTGCCGTCGTTACCTTTTTCGAACCGACCTTCAGGGTGACGTTCGAAGAGGCGATGGAGTACGATGCCTTCCTCGCGCGCCTCGATGACCTGCTGCCTTCGCCCAACCTCTTCTACGCCCTCCGCATCCGCGGCCGCTTCGACCTGGTCCGGGCGCGCTCCGTCCCCAAGCAGCACAACTACCGGCCGCTCAGTGAAGCGACCGCCGAACAGCACGAATTCCGCTTCGAGGACGCGGAAGGGTGCCTCGCCGGCTTTTACACGCCCGCGTTCATGGCGTCGCTCAACGTGCCCGGCCTGCACCTGCACTTTCTTACACAGGATCGCCGCCGCGGCGGCCACCTACTGGAGTGCCGCACCCGCGGCGTTACCGTCGAGGTGCAGATGCTCCACACCCTCGAACTCTCCCTCCCCATGACGCACGACTACCTGACCCGCGATTTCAGGCGCGACACGGCCGCAGACCTCGAGGCGGCGGAGAAGTAGCGCCCGGGAGAGATGCGATTTTCCGCCTGCATCTACCGTAACCATCCCTCCGACCGCACTGGACAAATATAGAGCATCCTGCCGTGGCGCAGCATGCGGACTCCCGGAGAAACGGCCTTTTCACAGCCACTTTTCTTAAAATACAAAGAGTATAATATTCCACAAATATTTTTAAGGAAACCAATGACCCTCCGCACCGCCGCGCCCCTCCTCCCTTCCGAAAAGCACGCCCAATGAACAATGAAATCCGCATCGACGAACGCTACGTCTCCTTTGCGAACATCGACTGCTTCGAGAACGCATGCCTTGTCATCGACCGCCTCCTTTATGTCACCGGCCAGGCCGAGCACGTCAACCTCTACTGGAAAAAGATCATCCCGACGATCCCCCAGGCCTACTACGACCGCGACCCGAAAGCCGACGAGAAAGAGGCCCTGCTCTACCTTGTCTGCTCCAACGTCTTCTACCTCGAAGAGCTCTTTGAGAACGAAGAGGACGAGGAGGGGCTCAATGCCCTGAAGCGCGCCGAACTGGAGTGCTGCTAAGCAGCACCGCCCGCGCACCCACTACCCACTACCCACTACCCACTACCTAATACCTAATACTCATCCCTTGACTATCACAGATATTTGCAATATACTTGTGTACTCAAATATATTGCAAGGATATTTCATGGCTTCAAAACTGGAATGGCTCTTCGCCTTCTCCTCCGCGCATGCGAAACTCTTCAAGCAGGTCGACCGGGCGCTCAGCGTCCACGGCATCAGCTTTTCGGAGTTTTACATTTTGCACCGGCTCCAAAATGAGCCCGGACGGGCCATGCGGCGCATCGACCTGGCCGAAGAGGTCGGGATGAGCGCCTCGGGGATCACCCGGGCGCTGAACCCGCTGGAGAAGCTGGGGCTGGTGCAGAAAGAGAAAAACCCCAGGGACGCGCGGGTGAGCCTCGTCAAGCTCTCCGACACCGGGGTACAGCAGTCCACCGACGCCCTGGCAACGGTGCAGTCAACCCTCGACACCCTGTTCTCGCCGCTGGAAACGGGCGATATCGACGCCTGCATGGCGATCGCGGCAAAACTAAACTAAGGAGAGCACTATGCTGGACCCGGCAAAAAAACACCCCATGGTGATGCCCGACGGCACCGCCGTCCCGCAGGTCGTCCACCTGAGGGCGGTCATCGACCACCCCCGCATCGAGGTGGGTGAATTCAGCTACTACCACAATTTTGAAACGTTGGAGGATTACGCGGGCTATCTCGCCCCCTACCTCTTCCCCCTCAGCCTCGACAGGCTCATCATCGGCAAGTTCGTCCAGATCGCCCACGGGGTGCGCTTTATCACGAGCTCGGCCAACCACGCCATGGGCGGGTTCTCCACCTACCCCTTCGACAACTTCACGATGAACGCGGAGACGACGGGCGCGGACATTGTCGCCATGTTCGAAAAGTCCGGCAATCGCGGCGACACCGTCGTCGGCAACGACGTCTGGATCGGTCTGGGAGCCACGATCATGCCGGGGGTGACCATCGGCGACGGCGCCATCATTGGCAGCCATGCCGTTGTCGCTGCAGACGTGGCGCCCTACACCGTCGTGGCGGGCAACCCGGCACGCCCCGTCCGCAAACGCTTCGACGACGAGGTCACGGCGACGCTCCTTGCCATCCGCTGGTGGGAGTGGCCGACAGCGAAGATCGAAAAGCACATCGACGTCATTACCGGCGGCGACATCGACGCGCTGAAAGCCCTAGCTTAGAGCAGCGGCGCACGGAAAAAGCTATTTTACAGAAGTAACCATCTTCTCAAAGTCGCCGAACTTTTCCAGTGCACCTTCCGCCTCAGACCACTTGCGCACGTTTTCAAGATCAAAAGCGTTTTGCTGTGCTACCCAGACCGCCTGCTGTAAGGACTGCTCATCCTTCCAGTGATAATATGCCGCCAGCCTGTCTTTGATGCAATCCGTCGGGGTCAGCAGGCGCAAAACGCCGGCATCGGTATCGAGTTCCGCAATCTCTTCCACCGGGGCATCGCCTACACCGAGAGGCCCGGAGGGAAATTCGATGAAAAAATGGCTGTCAGGATGAACGAAATAGCGTTCCTTCTCACTGAAACCGAGCGCCTCCATTACCCTCTTGATCTTCTTGAACTGTTCGTTATAGCGGTTGATCAGGTCAATATCATACGAAGTATATTCGCCCCGGCTGTAGATCTCGACACAGGAACCGCCGGAGAGCACGACGGGAATATCCACTGCTTCCAATGCTTCACACAGGAATCCCGCAAGTTCCGGCATGCTCATCGTAGCTATCGTTTTCACAGCGGTTTCTCCGGGCGGCGGGGGCGCTTGCGCTGCATCACCAACCTCTCCCGCAATTCGGGTCGGTAATAGGTACGGGCCTTTTCAAGTAAGCCCGTCAGTTCCGGCAAAAAGGCGTATCGCGGGTTAAAGAAATAGACCCTTGTCCGCCCGGACATCTTGCTCAGCAGTACCCCGCCCTCTTCCAGGTTGGCAAGCTGCTGCTGGACGGAGGTCAGCGTCACGTCGAGATAACGGGAAATCTCCCTGGCGTACCCCTCATCGAAAGCCAACAGGTACTGTAAAACCATTTCGCGGCTTCTCGTTCCAAAAAGTGCCTCCAGCATACGGGCTCCTTTGATTTATAATATTGTTTATTTGATACAATAATTATATCATATAACACAACTATTAGTTCATAAGGAAATCGACACCACTATTAATGCGCTGAAGCGCTGCAGCCGGGAGAGCTTCTAATCCTTCTGCCGTTTCTCCTGCAGTTCCCGCCGGAACTTCTCCTGCGCCTCTTTTGCTCTCTCGCGCTCCGCGTCACGCTGCCGTAGCCGCTCTTTGAAAACCGCTTCCTGCTTTTTCTGCTCGGCGGTCAGCTCCTTTTTCGGAGCGGGCTTCTCCTCCTCTTCGTAAGGGACGATAACGCCGACGCTGACGGCGAAGGCCAGGCTGCCATAGAGCAGGAAAGCCACTGCAAATACGCTCTTTTTCATACGCTGATCCTTTTGACTCTATGCACCCACGCATAGTAAAAACATTTTAGCCAACATCTTTTCATACACAAGCTTCGACACGTCGAAGCGCATTCAATCAAATTGAAAGTTGGCCTTGAGCGCTCCTTGTAAGCCATCCCGGAGGCACAAAGCCGGGAGGGATGAGCGATTCGTGAAAGGCCGCTTTTTGCGCTACTTTTTCTAAAAAAGTGGCAAAGAAATACTCTTCTCTATCTTTTCTTTTTACAAAGAAAAGAAACAAAAGAAAATCGTCGTTGCGCGAAGCGCACGCTTAACGACAAGTCGCCTATTGATCAATGCGCTTCGATGAATCGAAGCTAGTAGAAGGAAGAGAGCTTCGACACGTCGAAGCGCATCAATAAAATAGACCCTTGGGTCTTGAGCGCGATCCTTATAAGCCATCCCGGAGGCACAAAGCCGGGAGGGATGAGCGATTCGCGAAAGGCCGATTTTTATGCTACTTTTTCTAAAAAAGTGGCAAAGAGACTACTGTTCAATTGTCAGTCTAAATAATGAGAGGAATAGATCATATCTTCGTCTTCAGCCACGCGCGCCTGCGGAAGATTTTCCAGAAGATAAACCCCTTGATGAAGGTCTCCAGCGTCATGATGATGTAGACGGCGATGATGCCGAAGCCCAGTTTCATGGCGATGTAGGAGGGGATGACCCGTAGCAGCCAGAGGGCGGCGATGTTGATCTTCAGCGGCGTGCGGGTGTCCCCCGCGCCGCGCAGGACGTTGCTGAGCACGAAGAGCACGGCCAACGGCACCTGGGAGAGGCCGACGAGCCGCAGGTAGAGCGACGCCTGCTGCACGGTTGCGGGGTCGTGGGTGAACATCCGCACGAAAAGCTCCGGCCAGATGACCATGACGAGCCCAAGCAGCCCCATGAACGTCGCGGCGACTTTGAGGCTGTAAAGCCCTCCCTCGTAGGCCTCCTCGGGGCGCTTCGCCCCCAGCTGCTGGCCGACGATGGCCATAGCGGCGACGGCGAAGCCGAACCCCGGCATAAAGGCGAGCCCCTCCACGCGCAGCCCCACCTGGTACCCCGCCAATGCCGCCGTACCGTAGGAGGCGATGACCCAGATAAAGAGCAGGAAGGAGCTGACGGTGATGAGCCGCTCCAGCGCCGCGTGGCTGCCGACCTTGAGCGCGCGCTTCAGGTCCGGCAGGTTCCAAAGGGGCAGGAAATGCAGCCGCGCGTCGCGCCGCCGCAGCAACAGCAGGTAGAGCACGATGTTAAGGCCGTAGGCGGCCACCGTCGCGTAAGCCGCCCCGGCGACGCCCATCGCCGGCAGACCCCAGTGGCCGAAGATGAGCAGGTAGTCCAGCAGGGCGTTGACCCCGGCGGAGGCGAGCTTGATGTACAGCGAGCTTTTCGTATCACCCGCCGCGCTGAGCTGGTTGTAAAAGAGCGCGTCGAGGAAGATGAGAGGGAAGCCGATAGAGAGCGCACCGAAATAGACGCCGCCGTAGTGCACGACGTCCTCCCCCGTGCCCAGCAGGCGGTAAAACTCGTCGGCAAAGAGCGTGCCCGCCGCGGTAAAGGGGAGCGAGAGCAGCAGGGCGAACACCCCCAGGGTAAAGAGCAGCGCATTGGCCCTTTTGCGGCGCCGGGCGCCGACGAGCCGCGCCGTCACGGCGTTGCCCCCGACGACGTAAAGGGTGATGACGACGTTGACGACCATGATGAACTGCATGCTTGTCCCGACCGCCGCCAGGGCGGAGACGCTCAGCAGTCCTACCATCAGCATGTCGACGAGGATCTGCAGGACGTCGAGGAGGTGTTTGAAAGCCGCGGGCAGCGCCAGCCGCAGCACCTCGCGCAGGCGCGCATTGGGCCGCAGAGACGTCAATACGGAGCGGGACGGTTTCGGGTTCATTTGCATTGCTTCCTGCCTGCACCCTCTATCGGTGCGGCAATGGTTAAGATGGGTATTAACGCGGCGGGAGGGCCGAGACGTGCAGGACGACGGAGCGCCTGCTGGAGCGTCTGTTCTCTATCACGCTGCCGCCGTGGGGGAAAAGCGGGTGCCAGATAAGGGCGTCGCCGCTGCGGAAGGCGAACGCCTCCTCTTTCAATCCGGCCGCTTCATACTGCCACTTCAGCGTCTCCTGGTACCGGCGCCATGCGCCTGGATCCTGTGGCGGCATTGTATCGAAACGTTCGTAGAATCGGTGCGGCAGCCCGTAGCGCTCCGCCGCAACCCGGTGGGCGCCTTTGACCCCCGTCAGCGTACCGTTTTCGGGCGTCGTTTCTTCCAGGGCGATCCAGATCCTAAAATAGGGTTCCCCCGGCATCACATGAAAGACGGGGATGTCCCGGTGCAGCGGCTGCTGGCTCCCCTGCAAAAAGGTGATCGAAGTCCGCAGCGACGGCCCCAGGCCAAACAGCAGCTCCTGCAATTTTACGATGGTGCGTTCCGCGAAGAGGGCATTGATCTCGGGAATTTCATCGTGCAGCCCGATCAGGCGCGGGTAGGTGCCGTCGGCTTTTTTGTTCGCCGCCAGGGCTTTGACGTTGGCAATCGTCCAGTCGTCCAGCGCGTCGTTGACCTTCTCGACCGTCTTGTCGCCGATTGCTCCCCTGTAGAGGTAGCAGCCGTCCGCGTTGAACTGGTCGACTATGGCCCTCTCCTCCCCGGAGAGACTGAGGTAACGGGGATGCTTCCGGTAGTTTTCGTACTCGAACCAATGTTTTTCCGCCGGCATCGGCCCCACTTTCACTGCACTGCTCCTCTCTCTGCTGTCATGCTTTTTTTATGACAAAGCAATTTCCGTTCGACCCCGCGTCAAAAGAGTGTCGGCTGCCGCAGCTGCCGGTAGAGCTCCAGCACGCCGGGAAGCCTCACCGCCCTGTGCATCCGCCCCGCGTCCCAGTAGGACGGTTTGAGCAGTTCATCGAAGAGCAGCTGCTTCTCCAGCGGGTCGACGTAGTTCACCATCTTAACATCATCGGGCCTGCCGCCCCGCAGACGGGTCACGAAGAGCTGACGCGCGACCAGTTCGCGTTCGCGCTGGGTGTAGACGGCATCGATGACGTCGCGGTAGGTGTTGTAGTCGCTGCCCGGGAGGCGGCTGCGGTTGTTCAGCATGGAGAGGTAGTGCTTCAGCTCCGGGGCGCGGAGCATGGCGACGAGCGTATCGGGAAGCAGCGGTTCGGGTGCCTTGTAAAGCCCCAGGCCCCTTTCGCCGTAGAGCAGTATGCCCACATGCTCGAAGCGGTTGCCGAAGGTCTGCAGGTACTTAGGCAGGAACCGCTCGTCGAGGGCGACGTAGACGTGGTTGCTGAAACGGGAATAGCCGTCAAGCTGGCGGTAGAGGCGGTCGAGGTTGTCCTTGTCGCTCTTGATCTCGACGGCGACGAGTGTCTCTTCTTCCGTCAGGGCGTAAAGGTCAGGACGCACGCTGATGGTCCACTGCGAGAACTCGTGGATGATATGTGTCCCCTCCCCGTAGCGTTCGCGCAAAAATGTTTCGGCGGCCTCGCGCAGTTCGGCCTCGTTCGACGCCGGGGCGGGCCGGAGCTTGCGGTACTTGGCGAGGAAGCTCTTGTGGTCACGGTCCCGGCGCTGGCGCGGGGTCATATCCGCGTAGGCCTGCCGGACATAGCCTTCGTCGTCGCCCCCGCTGCAGTAGTCGCACAACTGCTTGCGGCGCCGTGTCAGGCGGCGGGGGATGAAGGGGTTGTCGCGCTGCTCTTCGAGCAGGGCTTCGTCGGCGGTGATGGCATTGAGAAGCGCGAGGACTTCATTGGCGTTGACGGCATCCATGGCGCGATTATAGCGCGTAGCCGGGCGCGGCGGCGAAAAGATGGCAGCAGCGACTATGTGACGGCTGCCGTGCGGTGCCGTTCAGAGCTTCGCGAGCCCGGTTCTCTGCAGCACTTTCAGCACACCGATGACGGCCATCACCGCCAGAATCTCCCACTGCCAGTAGGCGATCGCCTTCTGCGCCATGACGAAGTGGACCGTTACCAGCAGCAGGGCGACGTAGATGAGCCGGTGATATCTGTAAAACCTGGCGAAGAGCTTCGGCAGGGAGGTGACGGCCATGAAAAGCAAAATGGCGAAGGCGCTCACCCCGAGATAGACGAAAGGCCGCTTCAGCGTCTCGTCAAAGGCGGCGGCGGGATCGAGTTCCATGTCGAGGATGAGGAAGTTGGAAAAGTGCAGCAGGGCGTAGAAGAAGGCGAAGAGCCCCACCATGCGCCGGTAGCGCAGCAGCCGGATCTTCTTCCGCACCAGGGAGATCGTCGTCGCCGCGTAGAGCAGTGTCAAAGCGCTGTAGCCGGTCACACTGTAGATGGCCTTGACGGGGTCTTCCGCCCCGCCGGCGAAGAGACGGTAGAGCAGGAAGAGCAGCGGGGAGAGACAGAGGAGGAAAAGGAGCGTTCTTTTCAAAACTGTTTCCTCAGGTCCATTCCTTTGTAGAGGTGGGCAACCTCTTTCCCGTAGCCGTTAAACATCAGTGTGGGCTGTTTGAAGAAGTGCCCCAGCACCCGTTCGCGCGCCTGGGACCAGCGGGGATGGTCGACGCCGGGGTTGACGTTGGCATAGAAGCCGAATTCGCGGGGGGCGTAGACGTTCCAGGTGTTTCGCGGCTGCGTGTCGGTAAAGGTGATCCTCACGACCGACTTGATGCTTTTGAAGCCGTACTTCCACGGCACGACGAGGCGGATCGGCGCGCCGTTCTGCGGCGGGAGGGTGTGGCCGTAGAGGCCGACGGCCATCAGGGTCAGCGGGTGCATCGCCTCGTCCATGCGCAGCCCCTCGACATAGGGGTAGTCCAGGGTCGCCAGGAGGCCGCGGTCCTGGTCGGGGAACTGCTCGGGGTCGTACAATGTCTCGAAACGGACGTACTTCGCCGAGGAGAGGGGCTTGGCCATGGCAATGAGCCTGGAGAGTTCGAACCCGATCCACGGCACGACCATCGACCACCCCTCCACGCAGCGGAAACGGTAGATCCGCTCCTCCAGAGGCATTTGCTTCATCAGCTTCCAGACGTCCAGCTCGAGCGGCTGCTCGACCATCCCGTCAATGGTCAGCTTCCACGGCGCGCTTTTGAAGCGCTTCGAGAGGGGCTTGACCCCCTCCTTGCTCGTCGTGAACTCGTAGAAGTTGTTGTAAGAGGTGATCTGCTCGTAGGTGTTGAGCTCGAGTCCTCCCGCGTTGGGGTCTTTGGCATAGTCGAGGTTTGCGGCGGGCAGCTGCTCTTTCGCGGCCAGTTCCAGCACCGCCGCCGTGCTCACCAGGGTCGCCGCCCCCAGCTTCAGAAACTTCCGGCGTGCGTCGAAGAGCGCCTCGTCGGTCACGTCGGCTTCGCGCAGCGGCCGGTTTTCATATCGTGTGCGTTGCATCGTCGCTCCTTTTCGGGCGCTTTTGCCTTTTCTAACACTATACGCCCGGCGCATAAATAGTTCAAAAACGGCCGCTACAGATGCTACAATGGCGCAAACATCTTCGGAGAGAGCATGACGACGGAACTGCGCTATCTTGCCCACTACCCCGAGACGCTCCAGGCACAGGTGCGCCGCCTCATCGAGGGCGGGAAGCTCGGCGATTTTCTGCTGCAGAAGTACCCCGAGGCGCACGCCCTCTCCACCGACAGCGCGCTCTACGACTACGCCGACGCCATGCGCAGTACACACATGCGCAACTCCCAGCCCCTGCACAAGGTCGTCTATGACACGAAGATCAGTGTCATCGACGACGCCCTGGGGATGCACACCCGCATCTCGAAGGTGCACGGCGGCCGGGTGCGCTCCCGGCGGGAGATCCGCATCGCCTCCCTTTTTAAAAAGGTCCCCGAACCCTTTTTGCAGATGATCGTCGCCCACGAACTGGCCCACCTCAAAGAGCGCGACCACAACAAGGCCTTTTACAACCTCTGCGAGCATATGGCCCCCGGCTACCACCAGCTGGAGTTCGACCTGCGCCTCTACCTGACCTACATGGAACGCTTCGGGAAACTCTACTGACCGCCGCCACATTACAAATGTGATACCGGAATATGTTCAATCCTGCAACCCTGCGGTAATGGCAGTGTAATACTGCTTCCCTACCATCTGCGGAATTTTCACATTCCGGAGTCTCACATGATCGGTCACCTCTATCCCCTTCTCCTCTCCACCGTTACGGCGGCGCTCCTGCTGAGCGCCTGCGGCGAGAGCGGCAACAGCAGCGCGGACAACGTCGCCGCCGTCCCCGACGCCGGTACGCTGCTGCCCTACAGTGTCCTGATGGACAACCTCGCAGACGGCGCGAACCCCGGCGAGACCTTCGGGATCCGCAACGGCGGCTTCGGGTCGGCGGCCGCCGCCGACCCGACAAACAAAAACCGCTTCTACGCCATGACCGACCGGGGTCCCAACGCCACCTACAGCGGCGCCGAAGGCAAGGGCAAGATCTTCCCGACGCCGGATTACACCCCGCGCATCGGTCTTTTCGAGGTCGGCGCGGACGGCAACGTCACGATGGTCAAGGAGATCCTCTTCAAAGACACCGCGGGGCAGCCGATCTCCGGCCTCCCCAACAGCGCGGCGCTCGGCGGCACGGGCGAGATCCCCTACGATACCGACGGTAACGCCATCCGGGATGAAAACGGCAGCATCAAAACCGACGACTTCGGCCTGGACAGCGAAGGGCTCGCCGTCATGGAAGACGGCACCTACTGGGTCAGCGACGAATACGGTCCACACATGGTCCACTTCGACAAGAACGGCAAAGAGATCGGGCGCATCAACCCCTTTGCCGGCGACAGCCGCAACACTTACACGCTGCCCGCGGAGTTCGGCCGCCGCTGGGCCAACCGCGGCATGGAGGGGCTGACGGTCACGCCGGACCAGAAGAGCCTCGTCGGGATCATGCAGTCCACCCTGGACAACCCCAGCAGCGCCGTGCGCGGCACACTGACGCGCATCGTGACCGTCAGCCTCGAAGACGGCACGGTCAAACAGTACCTCTACAAGCAGGAGAAAGCGAAAAACTCCAACTCCGAGATCACCGCACTCAGCAACGACGTCTTCCTCGTCATCGAGCGCGACGGCAGCTTCTACAAAGATACGACGGCGGGACAGAAGCACGTCTACAAGATCAAGCTCACCACCGGCACGGAACTCGAAAGCATCGCCCCCGACGCCAACCTGACGCAGGACGCCGACGGCGGTCTGCTGCTCGACGGACAGACCCTCGAAGAGGTTGCGATCCAGGCGGACGGCTGGGAAACGCTGGCGGCCAAGGGGATCGTCCCGGTCCAGAAAGAGCTCGTCGTCGACATGATCAAAGCGGTCCAGTACCCGCATGACAAAATGGAGGGGCTGATCGTCTTCGACGAGCACACCCTCGGCATCGTCAACGACGACGACTTCGCCATGTGGGCAACCGGCGGGGTGCTGGAGCAGAAATACCTCGATGCGGCCAAGACGAAAATAGACGGCAACACCCTCTATGTCGTCCATGACCTGGAGCTGAGCGGCATGACCCTGCACAAACTCGCTTCTTATAACACCGGCAAGGAGGGGGGCAGCGAGATCTCGGCCTATGACAGCGCCTCCAAGCGGCTCTTCATCACCAACGGCGCGGACAACAGGCTCGACATCGTCAGCGTCGCCGACGTTGCCGCTCCGGCGCTGGTCACCTCCGTCGACCTCTCCGCCTACGGTGCGGGCGTGCAGAGCGTGAGCACCAAGAAGGGCAAGGTCGCCGTCGCCGTCGGCAGTGCCGACAAAGTCGGCACGGTAGGCAAAGTCCTCCTCTTCGACACCGACGGCGGTTTCCTCGCCCAGACGCGCGTCGGCTACCTGCCGGACATGGTCACCTTTACCGGGGACGGCAAAAAGATCCTCGTCGCCAACGAAGGCGAACCCGATGCCTCCGGCGGCAGCTACGCGGACGCCAAGGGCTCCGTCGGCCTCATCACCGTCGCCCAGACGACGGCGGCGGATGATGCCACCGGCTACGCCGAGGCTGATTTCAGCGCGGCGGCGTTGAGCGCAGCGGCGGACGGCACACCGGTCCGCCTGGGCGGTACGCCGAAAAACGACAAGGCGTTCGATATCGAACCCGAGTACATCACCGTCAGCGGCAGCGACGCCTACGTCACCCTGCAGGAGAACAACGCGGTGGCGAAGGTCGACATCTCCGGTGCGACGCCGACGCTCACCTGGGTCAAATCCCTCGGGGCCAAAAGCTACGAACCCGGCAGCGGCAATACGATCGATATCGAGGAGGAAGGCAACATCACGATGAAATCCTACCCGGGACTCTTCGGCCTCTATATGCCCGACACCATCGCATCGTACACTGCCGGCGGGGAGACCTACTTCGTCACCGCCAACGAAGGCGACGGCCGCGAATGGTGCAACGGTGACGAGAGCTACTGCTTCGTCGACGAGGAGAAGATCAAGAAGCTCAGCCTCGACCCGGCGATCGCCGACGCCTACGCAAACGAGAACGACCTGAAAGTCGTCACCGACATGGGCGACAGCGACAGCGACGATGTTTACGAAAAGCTCTATGCTTACGGCGCGCGCAGCTTCAGCATCTGGAGCAGCAGCGGCGACCTCGTCTTCGACAGCGGGGACGCCATCTCCAAAAAGATCGCCGAGATCGAACCGGCGCTCTTCAACCAGGACGACGGCGAGATGGACGGCCGCAGCGGCAACAAGGGCGGCGAGCCCGAAGCGCTGGCCCTGGGCTCCATCGGCGGCAAAACCTACGCCTTCGTCGGCCTGGAGCGTCAGAGCGCCATCCTCATCTACGACATCAGCGACCCTATGCAGCCCGTGTACGTCGATTATGTCGTCACGCATACCGAGGGGGACGTCAGTCCCGAAGGGATGCTCTTCGTGCCGGCAGACCAGTCGCCCAACGGCAAAAACCTGCTGATCGTTTCCAACGAGGTCAGCGGATCGACCGTCCTCTACGAAATCACACAGTAAACTGCGGGAGCCCGATCTCCCCGGGTCTCCGGACTCCCCCAGCCGTCCCGTTTTTCCCTGCACGCTATAATGGCAACCATTTATCCCGCTATAAAAGGTTCCCTGGATGCAAACATTTTTTCTCCGGCTTTCACTCTCTATCGCCACGCTTTTCGTCTTCACGGCCTGTTTCGAACCCGAAACCCCGCAGGAGGCGGCAGCGGCGTTCTGGAGCGCCGTGGAGCGCAGCGATGCGGGCGATGCGGTCCAATACTCCACCCTGGAGGAGAAGGCGGCGTTCGACGCCTTCGGACGCTCCTGGCAGGGGGCCGATGCGACGGTTGAAAAGGTCGTCATCGAGGGGAGAGAGGCGCAGATCGTCTCGAAGATCACCGCGCCGGAGGGGAGCGATCTGCCCGCCACTGTGACGACCTACCTCGTCCAGCGCGACGAGGCGTGGCTCGTCGACTACGCGCGCACGGCGGAGGGGATGCGCGGCAACACCCTCACCGCCCTCTTTGCCGAGCTCACCAAGATCACTCAGGACCTGGTCGGACGGCTGAACAGCACCTCCGGCGACCTGCAGCGCCAGCTGGAGACGATGCGCGGGCAGATGGACGCCTATGCCGAGACGCTCAACCGGCAGATGTCCGAATCCATCGGCCGTTACGGCGGCGTCCTGCGCGAACGCATCGACGAACTGGCCGCGTCGGCCCGTGAAGCGCTCGATGCGAACGGGAAGCGGCTTACACCGCAGGAGCAGCAGACGCTGGACGACGTCGCCGGGGAGATGGAGCGCCAAAGCGACACGCTCTCCGAACCGGACGCGGATAACGTCACCGAAGGGACGGAAAAAGCCCTCGAGGCCCAGCAGAAACTGCTGATGCTCGACGAAGAGACCCTCGAAAGCTATCAACGGCAGTGGATCGAGTGGCGCGACCGGTTCGAACAGGAGGCCAAAGCCTTCTTCGACGCCCTGAATGCCGAACTCCGGAAGCAGGAGGAGTGAAACGCATCCTCCGCCTCCCGCTTCCGAACTATCTCCCCTTCCCCGACTAAAAACCTTTTAAATTTTTTTAAAAAAATGTTTAATAAAGTTATTAATGCTAAAATTATTTTCAGGCACCGACCCTCGGTGTCGTCGAGAAGGAGAACCATGCGACCGATCATCGCGACACTACTACTGTTAATCACGGCGGCGTCCCTCGCGGCCGCCACCACCAAGGTCATCGTCGTCGGGGCGTTTCATACCCCCGAAGGGGCGCAGCAGCGCGTCGATACGCTCAAAGGGTATCTGCGCTACGAGCCGGAGAGCTACGCCCTGCAGCGCGCCGGCCACTACACCTACGGCGTGCGCAGCGCGGCCCCCTATTACGTTGCCGTGCTCTACCGTTTCCGCAATTTCGACGAACTGCTGACGGTACGCAACAGCATCAAGAAGATCTATCCCGACGCCTACGTCAAAAACAACATGAACTTTACACGGCCCCTCGGCGCTGCCGCTCCGGCAGCGCGCACGGCGGCCTCGGAAGCGGCTGTATTCGAACCGGCAGCCGCTCCGGCATCGCAAAGCGTCATGACAGAGACGGATACAACCGTCGTGGAGACGGTACCGGGCACGGAGGTCACGGCGATAACAACCCCAGGGTCGCTTTCGGCGGCCTCCATCACCCCGGAAACGACGGGGCCGTCCTTTCTGCCGCTGCTGATCGCGGAGCTCCTGGGCGGCGCGGCGTTCATTTTGCTCTTTGCGGGCAGACGCCAGCCGGTACAGGGGTGATTCAGAGCTGTTTGACGCTGAGGAGCGCACCGCCCGGTGCGATCAGGGCGGAGAGGTGCACGGTACAGGACTCCCCCCGGTAGTTCAGCGCCGAGAAAGTCGTCATGACGCCCAGGTTCTGCCCGACGGCATAGGCGAGCGTCCCGATATGCGCGTAGCTTTCGGGCACCCGCAGCCGTTGGCGGATAAAACGGGCCAGCACCGGGTGGATGCCGTCGTGCGTCACGGTGAGCCGCGGTGCATCCGGCGTCTCATCTCTTCGCGGCAGCGCCGCCGCTTTCAATGCCGTTACGGGTGTTCTACGCAGCACTGCGTCTCGATATGCCGGGGTCATTGTCATCACATTTTCCTCCCGAAAGCGTCAATAAAAGCACACTATACACCCCGAGTATCACAGCCGTGTTACAACCGAATCCGATGGTTTTTATCCTCCAAACATGTGAAAAAACGGCAAAGCACAGTATTTTTACCGCAAAAAAAAGTTAGACAAAGTTCCGAATGCTAAAATAACCTTCTCTCATTGGCGCTAGCGGGCGCCATATTCATTAAAGGAGTTGCATGCGTCTGGCCACCCTATCGTTTTTACTGTTTCTGTCGGCGGTCTCGCTTGCGGCCGCGACAACAGAAACTATCATTGCGGGGGCGTTCCAGACGGAACAGGATGCGGCACAGCGTATCGAGGCCCTGCAGTGGTACCTGCAGCAGGACCCCGACGTCGGTCCCCTGCAGCAAACGGGTGCCTTTAGCTACAACGTACGCAACGCCGCGCCGGGCTACCTGGCCGTGCTGTATCATTTCCGCAGCAGCGCGGAGCGCAAGATCGTCCTCGATACGATCCGGAAACTGCATCCCAAGGCCTACATGAGCGACGGCGGTGAAATCGTTGCCGGCGTTTTCCAAAGCCACGTAGAAGCGCAGCAGCGCAACGAGGCACTCCACTGGTACCTGCAGCACAACCCCGACACCGGCAGCCTGCAGAACGAACACGCCTTCGCCTATGCCGTCAGCGGCGGAGCGCAGAACTTTCTTGCCGTCCTGGAGCAGTTCCGCAGCAGCGCCGAGGCCAACACTGTCCTCAAAAGCATCCGGAAGCTGCATCCCAACGCCTACATCGCGAAGGACCTCAATGCCCTGCAGCCGGTCATTACCGAACCGCTCGAACCGCAGGTCATGGCGGCCGCCAAAACGCCGGCCGAGACACCGGCCAAGGTAACGGAAGCGCCGAAAGCCGAAGCGGCGGTACCTGCCCCCGATACGAAGCCCCGGGTCGTGGAAGAACCCGCGAGTAACAACGCCACCACCCCGGCGGAAACAGCTGTGACGAATCAGGCCGCCGCCAAGCATATCCCGACGACTCAGTCCTTCCACCGTACCACCCCTTTCGAGGTGACCGGTGACACCGAAGCATCGGACGAGTCCATGCTCTCCTCCATCGTCACGCTGCTCCTCGCCGAACTGCTGCTCGGCGGCGCGGCGCTGATGCTCTTCTTCCGCAAACGCACCCACTGACCTTATTCCCCGGCGGGAACCAGAAAGTTCGACGAAACGTTCCGCTATCCTCCTACGGCGTATAAAGCTCCGCCGTACAGGGGTCGTAACATCCTCCGACGACCAGAATCCTTCCGTCGTCAAGCAGGGTCGCACTCGCCTCCGTATGCGCCTCGCGCAGTCCTCCGGTCAGGCTGAAACCGTCCACAGTCGCGTCATAGATCTCCGCCCAGGGCAGCCCGCCGTCAACGACGAGGATGCGGTGATCGTCCAGCGTCACGGCGCGGGGGAAATAGGTATTGTATAGGGTCGTATTCGAATCGCGGTAGGTCCCCGACGAGGGATCATAGACCTCGGCGGGATCATCGCCGCCGACAAGGAGGACCCGGCCGTCGGGCAGTGCCGCCGTTGCGAAGTAGCAGCGGTAATAGGAGGTGGCCCCGGTCAGCGTGAAAGTGTCGCTCTTCGGCGAGAAAAGCGACGATGCATTCGTGTAATAGCCGTCGACGAGCAGAATCGTACCGTTGCCGTCATTGAGCGGCTGCAGGGAAATGCAGCCATGGCTGATCAGCATCGGACCGACCGCGCTGAAGGTTTCGGTTACGGGATCGAAGACTTCGCTCCCCTGTCCCAAAGAGGTGTGGACGATGAGAACCCGCCCGTCATCTAGGGTGACCGACTCCGGTGCAACCATGTCACTGACGTTAAGATCGCCCAGGAACGCCGTCGTCCCGGCGGCGGGATCGTAAAGCTCGGCACTGAATAGCCGGTGCGACAGCGAGGTATACCCTCCGACGATAAGCACCCGTCCGTCCTGCAGCAGCGCCGCGGTATGGTTGCGGCGCGCGACATGCATGTCCGGCCCGGCGGTGAAGGTCTCGGTCACCGGGTCGAAAAGCTCCGTCGATACCGTGGAGTTGCCGTCGATGCGTCCCCCGGCGATAAAGACCCGCCCGTCCTGCAGTTTCGTGGCCGTATGCGCACTGCGCGTCGGGTTTAGGGGCTGGTGCAGCGCCGGCTGGAAAGTCGCCGGACCGGTAATGGGTACCAGCAGGGTCTGCACCGCGACGGCACCGGCATCATTGGTCACCTTAAGCCGGAAGGTCGTCGTGCGCATCAGGACGCCCGAATCAACGCTCCCTCCCGATGCGATCGCCCCGACGGAGTAGAAGCCGCCGCCGTCACTGCGCTCGATCACGCCGCTGCCGTCGGTAAAGCTCCCCGTCAACGTCACGGAACCGCCAAGGGTCGCTGACGTCGGCGATGCCGTCAATGCCGTCACGGAAGGCGGCGGCACGACCGACACCGTGAGCGAGCTGCTCGTCGAATTGCCGGTGTCATTGGAGAGTGTCAGGGTGTAGAGCGTCGAGGCGGCCGGTGTCACCGTGTATTGATAGACGTTCGTCGGGATGGCAATAGCGCCCGGATCAAGCTGAATGGAGGTGACGGTGCCTGACCTGCTCCAGGAGAGCAGCGACGAACCGCCCGTCGTCACGATGGCCGGGGAGGCGCTGAAACTGTCAATGACCGGCGGCGCCTGCACCTCTACGGTCACTGTGCCCGTCTTCACGGCACCGACGTCGTTCGCAACCGTCAGGGTAAACGTCGTCGTCGCCGTCAGAGGGTCCGACACAACAGGGACGCCGCTGCTCACGGGGCCGATCCCCTCGATGCTTCCGCTGCCCGTAAAGGTCGCAACAAGCTCGACGCTTTCACCGGGGCCGACGGCCGTACGGTTCGCCGAGAAACTCGCAATGGCCGGCGCTGCATAGACGGTGACGTACCACGCCTGGGCAGTACGCCGATCGCAGCTGTCGGGTTCCGTTGCGATCTTGAAGTAGACTTTCTTCCCGATCAGATCCGACGACGGTGTCCAGGAGACCGAATCGGCGTAGTCGTCAACCGTAGCCCCCTCCGGCAGCTTCACCCCGTCGATGCTGTTGCAGTGGAAAGGAAAGCAGGTATACAGCGCATCCACATAGTAAACGTATCTGTACCCCGCCGTCGCCGTCGTCGGCGGCACAGAGTAGATCGTCGGCGACATATCGGTGGTACACTCGATTCCCCCCGTATTGCAGGCCGTGAAGGAGAGGAGACTCAGCAGCGCGATAAAGCCCTGGATGATCTTGTGCATGTACGCCCCCTTTCTTTTTATTTTACCACAAAAAAAAACATCCTGGTTTTTCGCCACGTCGTGAACGCCGCTTGCATATCTATCGGTAATGGAAACCCTTTACTGCGAACACTGTGCCAAGAGCTACCGGGTCAGACCCGAAGACATCCGCCTCGTCCTCCAGCAGGGCCGCGGACTCAAAAAAGATGAAACGCAGTACCGTTTCACCCAGGGCTGTTTTTTCAAAACGCTGACAACCCTGAAACGCGAACATTCCCGCCGCTGAGCGCACACCTCTCACGATTATTTAACGATTTCCCGTTATACTGGACCTATCAATCAAGGAGGATGCCATGCGATACAGCAACTTCATCTCAATGACAGCGGCACTGCTCATCGGTTCGGCCGGGCTGCATGCGGCCCCCGACCATGACGGCCGGAAGGATAACGACAGAGGCGGTTCGAAACAGGAGCGTTCCTATGATAAGCAGGACCGTTCCTACAGCCAGGAGCGTTCAAGCAGCCGAAGCAACACCCTGGGGCAGGAGATACGCCGCGACCGTACCCAGCCCTCGAAGGGTGAGATCCGCCGTGAAGAGGTTCGCCGTTCCGAACCCCAGAAATACACCCCGCACCCGGTAAGACCCGCGCCGGTCGTCCGGCCCAACCAGCGCGAGGAGAACCGCTACACCGAACAGCGTACGGTACGCCCGCAGAAAGGGGACCAGCGCTACGACGGCAAACGGGTCGCTCCGCCCGCCAAAGGGAGTGTCGTCCATATCGACAAGCATAAGCACTATTACCGCCCGCCGGGCGCGCGTCCTTTGACCTATTACCAGCGCCCGGGCTACGTCGTCCGCAGCCTGCCGCGCGTGGCCATCTCGCTGAGCCTCGGCGGCCTCGTCTTCTACTATGCCGACGGCCTCTACTACCGCCACCACGACCGGGGCTTCATCGTCGCCGCACCGCCGATTGGGCTGGTCGTCCGTACCCTCCCGGTGGGCTACACCGTCTTTGTGCACAGCGGGCTTACCTACTACTATTACGCGGACGTCTACTATACCTGGGACACCTACCGCAACGCCTACCGCGTCGTCAGACCGCCGGTGACCTACTATGACGTCGAGTTTGCCCCCGGCCAGGTCCTGGATTACCTCCCCGACGGCGCCTACAGCGTTACGATCAACGGGGCGCAGTACTACCGCTATGCGAATACCTACTTCATGCAGGCCATCCAGGGCGACCGTGTTGTCTATATCGTCGTGACGCCGTAAAGCGGGGCGCATGATCCCCTTCAACCATCTCGGTTGGGTCTTCAGCCGATTCGGCTCGGCGGTCTACCCCGCGGCCGCCGTCTCCCACCTCTGTGCCTCCCTTCGATCCCTTCCTCCCGGCGCCGATCTCCTCGACCTCGGCGCGGGAACAGGGACCCTGGGCAACTATGCGCTTGGCTGCCGGGACGATCTCCGTCCCATCGCCGCCGACCCCGCCGAGGGGATGCTGCGCTACCTTCCCGACAGTGTCGAACGCTTTACGGCCCGGGCCGAGGCCCTCCCCTTCGAGGCGGACCGTTTCGACGCCGTCGTGGTGGGCGAGGCGCTGCACCATTTTGACGTCCCCGAAGCGGCCCTCGACGAGATCGTCCGCGTGCTCAGACCCGGCGGGCTTCTCTTCATCTACGACTTCGATCCCTCTACCCTGTTGGGCGGCGCCCTGAAGCGGGCAGAAAGGCTGCTGGGCGAACCGGGCCACTTCTATCCGCCGGAAACCCTCTCCGCGCTGCTGCGTCAGCGGGGGTTTTCCGACACCGACATCCGTCACGGCTGGCGCTATACCCTCGCCGCAACGCTCGGGGACTAAGAGCGGCGCGTTTGCCTATTCCCCCGTTTCGTTGTAAAATTTCCCTATCCCACCGCTAAGGCCGCACCATGCAGATCACGAAGAACACCCTTGTTACCCTCAACTATGAACTCACGACCGCCGACGGCACGCTGCTGAACCCCGACGACACGGAACTGATGTATCTGCACGGCGGCTACGGCCAGATCTTCCCCAAGCTGGAAGAGGCGCTCGAAGGCAAGCAGGTCGGAGACGACGTCTACGTCGTCCTCTCCCCCGCCGAATCCTTCGGGGAGTATGACGGCTCCCTCCTTGTCGAGGAGGCCCTCTCCGAACTTCCCGACGATCTCGAGGTCGGCATGGAAATAGAGGGGCACCTCGAGTCCAATCCCGACGACATCATTATCTACACCGTCAAGGAGATCCGCGGCGACGAAGCGGTCCTCGACGGCAATCACCCCCTCGCCGGCAGCAGCCTCGTCTTCGACGGAACGGTCAAGGAGATTCAGCCCCTGGATGAAGCGGCCGTCCGTGAACTCCTCGAGCACGAGCACCATCACCACTGATGCTGGCCGTCGTGCAGCGGGTGACGGCCTCCTCCGTCAGCGTGGAGGGCCGCGAAGTCGCCGCGATCGGGCAGGGGCTCACTCTCCTGCTGGGTGTGCTTGAGGGCGATACGGAGGCGGACGCGGAGAAGCTGCTGGCCAAGATCCTCCATCTGCGTATCTTCGCCGACGAGGCGGGAAAGATGAACCGCTCCCTGCTTGACGTCGGGGGCGAGCTGCTCATCGTCTCCCAGTTTACCCTGGCCGCCGACGTCAAAAAAGGGCGGCGCCCCTCCTTCGACGCCGCCGCACGGCCGGCGGAAGCCGAACGGCTCTACCGCCACTTCATTATCCAGGCGTCCCGGAACGTCCCGGTCCGGCACGGCGTCTTTGGCGCCCACATGGATGTGCGCATCGCGAACGACGGGCCTGTGACCCTCATGATCGATTCGAAAACCCTCTGATGGCTGTACTGTTTACCGTGCTTCGGCGCTACGCCTCCCTGCCCCTTTTTGTCCTGCTCGCAGCGAACCTCTACCCGCTTTATGGCGTCCTGGAACTGGGTTGGGGAGTCTTTGAGCTGATCTTTCTGTACTGGATGGAGAACGTCGTCATCGGCGTTTTCAATGTGCTCAAGATGATCGCCAACCGTCCCGAGGAGCTGGCCGGCAATCTCGGCAAGCTCTTCCTCGTCCCTTTTTTCATCTTCCACTACGGCATGTTCGCTTACGCCCACGGCATCTTCGTTATCGCGCTCTTTGCGCCGGACTCCCTGCACCTGAACGTCTTCGGCCTCGCCGATTACATCTACCACCGCGATGTGCTGTTCGGCAACGGCATTCTCACCGCCCTGACGCTGCTCATCGTCAGCCACGCCGTCTCCTTCTACGTCGATTATGTCCGCAGCGGCGAATACGAACGCACCACCCTCTCGGACTGGATGGGCGCCCCCTACGGCCGGGTTGCCGTCCTGCACATCGGACTGATCGGCGGCGGCTTTCTCGTCGCGGCACTGGGCCAGCCCCTCGCCGCTCTCATCGTCCTGCTCTTTTTGAAGGTCGGAATGGACGCACGCTCCCTGGCACTGCGCCACGCTTCCGTGCGGCGGAAGCATCCGGTGGATTAATATGATTTTTTGATAATCACCTATCTGCATCGAGTGATTATTTTTTATCCATAGAACCGTCAACATTTCCCTCTGCCTTGTCGTACACTTCCGTATCTTATGCGGAGGTCATTATGGCATCAAAAGAGAATTACATCCAAAACATCCGAAATGCACGGACCCATCAGCTGAAATGGGTCAACCAGATCAAGCTGATAGTCTCCGGGGTCAGCAGTGAAAAGGATGCGGTGCCCGTCAACCAGTCCGACAGTGACTTCAGCCGATGGCTCTACGACGATGCGATGGTGTTTTCGACGTCCAACGCCAAAAGCGTCATTGACGAAATGATCGAGCTCCATACCAACTGCTACGACATCTATCTCAAGATCTATGCCACGCTCTTCGCCGGGAAATCGGGGGGATTGATGGGGGTGTTCGGTTCAAAAAAAGCGAGTGCCAGTGACCTGAAACTCGCCCAGAACTACTACGAAGAGCTTCTGGCCGCCTCTGACAGCCTGCTCAAGCGGCTGCGGGCCTTCGAGAGCGTCATGCTCGCCACCCCGCAGACCAAGTTTGACGAACTGATCGTCGCCCCGACGCCTGAAGCACCCGCCGCGCCGAAACCCGAAACGACCGGGACAAAGCAGAAACTCTACTTCCGCGGACAGCTTATCGAGGGGTAAGCCCCCGCCTAGTAATCCGTAAAAATGGTGTAGGTCGTCATGTCGCACGGCACCCATACACCCGTTCGCTCGACGACGTACCCGTCCTCATACTCCACCCGAATATCGTAATTCTGGTCGCATTCGTAGATATCCACGACAAGATCGTCCCCCGGGTAAAGCACATCGGCGCCCAGCAGCTCCTCGCCCCAGCTCGAAGCCAGGGAGGGAGCGGCATAGGCATACCAGATGCTGCCCCAGGAGCTCTCATCGTTGTGGATCACGAGCGTCGCCGGCACATAGGGAAGATGGGAAGGGTTGTCCTCGACATAGATGAAACAGCCCGACAACAGCCACAGGGGCATCGCCAGTACCGCCAAGCGGAGCATCAGCTTACTGCGCTTCATCGGACACCTCCGGCTTTGGGAGATAGAAGATGTTGGGCAGTTCGCGGTCATGCAGCTTGCCGAAATCTTTCGCCGGTTTGACACCCGCCGGGACGGCTTCGGGCTTCGCCACGGCCTCGGGGTGGGCGTGAAGCCGGACGATCTCGCGCACCTGGGGCGGCTGCGGCGCCAGCGGCGCGGCGGCATAAAGGGTCGCCGCAGCGAGGGCCGCAGCGCTCCATGGAATAAATTGTTTCATAATCGCTCCTTTATCTTTTTGAGAGTATCTCATACAATCATGAAGCGAATGTGAAGCCCGCAGGAACGGCAGATGCATCCGTTCAGGCACTATATCTACGTGTAAGGAATCCGCTATGGAATACCATGTCATCATCGAAAAACTTTGCAGTTGCGCCAAGAAAAAAGGGCTGGACCAGATCGTCACCTACGACAATAAAGAGAGCGCAAAAAGCGCGGCGGACGCCCAGCTGTCGCTCATGAAAAACAGCTTCTGCGGCAAGCACCACTTCGACGTGACCGAAGTGGATGACCACTTTGTCATCGGGATGCTTCAGGGCGGCTGCGGCTGCGGCACCCACGAGCACCACTAAGGCGTCTGTGCCTCAGTGCTGCACGCGCAGGAACACCTGAAAAAAGGGTAAAACCTCCAGATCCTCCGGATCGATACTGACCCTGCCGTCATCAGCGACGCTGGCGATGATCTCCACCATCTTATCCTCGCTGTGAAAACTGAGCAGTGCCGCATCCTCGCTCTTCTCCTCCAACAGTCCCAGTCCCGTACTTCGTACCAGATCGCGCAGCGCCTCCGCCGAATCGAAAACGGCGGCGGTAATCGCCGTCAGAAAGGCGGCAAAGGGTTCGCAGCGTACTTCGCAAAGCAGGCAATCCTTTTCCGAACGGCTGATGCCGCGGTTCTCAAACTGGATAAAGTCGTATTGTTGCAGGACGTCAAGATCCTCCATGGATATCTCGCGCGAAGCGTACACGGATTTGAGTGCATTGAACGTTGATAACATCGTTACCTCCTCTCGCCCAGTGGCGGGCGTGTCGCTCTGTGACTGCATATTCCGTGCGATGGCGGGCATCGTATGAAAGTTGCACTCGTCTCGCCAACGCCCCGGGCGTACCGAAGGAGACAGCGATGGAAGAACTGACGCTCGGCGTCGCGACGATGGATGAAACCCACGCGGACTTTCTTCGTCAGCTCGATGCCGTTAAACAGGCGACGGGAAACGCCTTCATAGAGGGATTTTCCGCCCTTGTCGAGCATACGGAGACGCACTTCGCCATGGAAGAGGAGATGATGCGTTCGCTCGCTTTTTACGGCCTGCAGGAGCACCTGGACGAACACGAGACCCTGCTCTCGGAGATGCGCTACTTCCTGCAGAAGGCACGTAAGCTCCCCCCCTTCGGACGCTCCTATATCGACGACTACGCCTATGAGAAGTTCCGGCGCCATATCATCAACATCGACTCCCAGCTGGCGATGTTTCTCAAAAGCCTCGAAACGGAGGCGGCACATGGCTGAGACCCTTCCCACACGCGCCGCCGTGCAGATGCCGGCGCTGATCTACGGTACAGCCTGGAAGAAGGAGCAGACCGCGCCTCTCGTCGAAGCGGCGCTGCGCTGCGGCTTCCGGGGGATCGATACGGCCTGCCAGCCCCGCCACTACCACGAGGCCGGCGTCGGCGAGGCCCTGGAGAAGATGCGCGGCGAAGGGCTCGAGCGCGAAGCAGTCTTTCTGCAGACGAAATTCACCCCCGTCGACGGACAGGACCCGGAGAACACCCCCTACGATCGCAACGCCCCGCTCCCCGAGCAGGTAGCGCAGTCGTTCCGCGTCTCCCTGGACAATCTCCGCACCGGGTATGTCGATTCGTACGTCCTGCACTCGCCCCTCTTCCCGTTTGCGCGCCTCCTCTCCGTCTGGCGGGCGATGGAAACGATCGCCGCGGACGGCAGTGCGCGGCAGCTGGGAATCAGCAACTGCTACGAACTGCGTACCCTGCAGCGGCTCTTCGACGAAGCGGAAATCAAACCGGCCGTGCTGCAGAACCGCTTCTATGCCGATTCCGGGTACGACGTCGAGCTGCGCGCCTTCTGCGATGCCAACGGCATCCGCTACCAGAGTTTCTGGAGCCTGACCGCCAACCCCCACCTGCTCGGGAGCGAACCGGTCATCCGCGCGGCAATGGCGCGCCGTGTCGGCACGCCGCAGATCTTTTACGCCTATCTGATCGCCAAAGGGATCACTCCCCTGGACGGCACCACCTCGTCGGTGCATATGCAAGAGGACCTGCACGTCACGGATATCCGCCTGGCACCCGAGGAGATCGCGGCGATCGACCGCCTGCTTCTCTCCTGACGCACCGCACCCTTTCGCGCAGGGATTTTCAATAATAGACAGCACCTGAATTCAATTGATTAAAAGTTGATCATTTTGTTGTTCATGCTGTTTCCAAAATGTCCTATACTGTTCTTACCCGTAAAAGGGTAAGCATTCCGATGCGATTGATTTGTAAAGGCTCTCTTTGAGAGCCGCCATTACGTTTTTGTTCTTCTACTCCCTTGCATTCGCGGTGCTGCTGTCACCGCGAACCTTTCTCAAAAAAACATTTACAACTGAAACTGCATAGAAAATTTGGCATAAAACGGCAGGAGAGTGTGCCGACCGCAGCGGCCGTCACGGGGAAGGAAACGCTGGGTTATGAAGCGATGCGGCTACTTCTTTGCCGCTTTCGCCTCCGCTTTCTTCTCAAGATCGTAGAAGTAGTTCGTCGCCTCGACGAAACCGTCGACGCTTCCGCAGTCGAACCGCTTGCCCTTGAACCTGTAGCCGAGAACCATCCCCTTTTTCGCCTGGGTCAGCAGGGCATCGGTGATCTGCAGCTCGCCGTTTTTGCCCGGCTTGGTGTTTTTGATCACATCGAAGATATCCGGTGTCAGGATATAGCGGCCGATAATGGCGAGGTTGGATGGGGCTTTGTCGTTATCGGGTTTTTCCACCATGTCGTCGACCATGAAAACACCGTCCTCGATCTCGCGGCCGGCGATGACGCCATATTTGTAAACCTGGTCTTTCGGGACTTCCATAATGGCGACGATGCAGCACTTGTACTTGTTGTAGAGGTCCACCATCTGCTTGAGCACCCCGTCACCCGCCGGGTTGATACAGAGGTCGTCGGCGAGAATGACGGCAAAGGGGTCGCTCTCGCCGACAAGGACTTTCCCCTTGTAGATGGCGTCGCCAAGCCCCTTCATCTCGTTCTGGCGCGTGTAGGTGAAGGTGCAGTTGTCGATCAGGCGTCGGATATCTTTGAGCAGCGACTCTTTCGAGGAGCCCTTGATCTGGTGTTCAAGCTCATAGCTGATGTCGAAGTGGTCGGTGATGGCGCGCTTGCCGCGGCCGGTGATGACGGCCATGACGTCGCAGCCGGCCTCGTTGGCCTCTTCAACCCCATACTGGATCAGCGGCTTTGTCAGGATCGGCAGCATCTCTTTGGGCATCGCCTTGGTCGCGGGAAGAAACCGTGTGCCGTATCCGGCCGCGGGAAATAGACATTTTGTAATCATTCAAACTCCTTTTCATTGATGATGGGCAACACGCTGTTGCAGCACGCTTCGAACGCCTCGACATCGATGCGGCATTTTATCCACATCACGCCGTAACCTTCAATCTGCAGCGTTTCAGAGGTTACATGGATGTTACCGATGCACTCCGTTGCGGCGAGTTCGATGTAATCGGGCAGACGGAAATTCACCGTCTCATTGCTGAAGTTATGCACGGCCAGCATATGGCTGTCCATTTCGCGGCTCTCGCGCTGGAGGCAGAAGAGCGAGGGGTGCAGATTCAGGAATACAAAGGGACCGAAGGGGTCGAAGGCCGTCTCGTTGATCCGGATGGAAAGCAGCCGCTTGTACGCCAGATAGACCCGCCGCTCCAGGCTCCCCTCCTTCTGCAGCTGTTCATCAAGCCAGTTGGAGTTGAATTTCTCGCGGTTGATGGAGCGGTTTATTCCCGTCATTTTGACACCATCGAGATAGTTGCGCGAGCCGAACAGCGAATGGAAGTAGATTCCCGGCACCCCCGGCATGGCCAGGGCCACGGCCTGGGTTAAAAGCATCCGTTTGGCCCGGACGGCGTCATCCTCCTCGGGCGACGTCAGCAGGTCGATGTAGCTGCAGTTGAGCTCGTAGGGGCTCTCCGTGCCGTCGGCATTCGCCCGGTAGGAGACAAGTCCCCCCGAATGTTTGGCGGCCGCTTCGAGGACCCCGATCTCGCTCTCGCTAAGGATTTCGCTCACGGGCCGCAGCCCCACCCCGTCGTGCGACGCGGTAAAGTTGAAGAAACAGACCTTGTCGCTGGGCAGCTTCAGCGTCCGTGCCCAGGAGAGCAGTTTGGTCGGGTTCCCCGTCAGCACCGCGTGCGCCAGCAGCGGGGGCAGCGCAAAGTTGTAGACCATCTGCGCCTCGTCATCCCCGCTGCCGAAATAGGAGACGTTCTCCTGGTGCGGGACGTTCGTTTCGGTGATGATGATGACCTCTGGCGCGACCTTGTGCAGCACCTCCCGCATCAGCTGGATCAGTTCGTGGGTCTGCTCCAGGTGAACGCAGGGGGTCCCGATCTCCTTCCAGACGAAGGCGATGGCGTCCAGGCGCAGCAGCGTCGCCCCCTTTTCGATGTAGAAGAAGAGCGCATCGAGCACCGCCAGCAGCACCTTGTAGTTGGCGTAGTTGAGATCAACCTGGTCCCGACTGAAGGTCGTCCAGATATAGCGGATGCGTCCCTCGGCATCTTTGAACTCGTGCAGCAGCGGCGAGGTCCGGGGACGCACGACCTGGCTCAGGTCCAGCGTGGGGTCGGCATCGATGAAAAAGTCGGCGTAGGCGTGATCGCCCTCGAGATACTTTTTGAACCAGTTCGAGAACTGGGAGACGTGGTTGATGACCGCGTCGAACATCAGGCGAAAGTGGGTACCGAGCAGCTCCACTTCCCCCCAGGAGCCGCAGTGCGGGTCGACCGCCTTGTAATCGACGACGGAGAAACCGTCATCGGAGGAGTAGGGATAAAACGGCAGCAGGTGGACCGAATTGACCAGGCCGTCGATATGCGAAAAGAGAAAGTCGTTGAGCTCTTTGAGCGGCGGTTCGGGCGGGCTCTGCACCTGGTCGCCGTAGGTGATGAGAATGGCGTCTTTCTCGCTGAGCTGATAGGGATGGGAATCGATCCGCTCGCGGTAGGTGTTGATCAGCTCCCGTATGCCCGTGTAGGCTTCGTCCGCGTCGTCAGAGCTGTAAAGGACCGACAGACGCTCCCGTATGGAGTGCGGTTCATACTGGATCATCCGCTACGCCTCCTGCGCATCCAACGCGACGGCACGGGCGAATTTTTCCGAGAACTCCGGCAGGACCGAACGGACGGTAATCCACGGGGACATCGACGGCACTCCCAGCGGGTTCTCGAAGAACTCACTGGCCGCCTCCTCGATGGCGTCCTGGAAGGCTTCGACGGCGCCGATCTCCTTCTCGCGGTTGTATTCGAGGCCGTTGAGCTTGGAGAGGGCCACGTACTTGGAGATCTCGAAACGCGACTCCTGGAAGTAGGTCGCCAGCAGGGTCTTGAAGTGCGACTCCGTGAAGACGATCCCCTCCTGCGCCATCACGCGGAAGAGCGCCTTGGCGATGTCGCCGGCCATTTTGTAGACGCCGCCGCCTTCGGTCTTGTTGCCGAGGTCCTGGTGTTTGTGCTCGTAGGTATCCATGATCTCCGTCTGGCAGATACGGCGGTTGGAGGTGTTCTTGTAGACCTCGCTGAGCGTCGAGACCTCCAGGCCCCAGGTCGGCGAAATGGCGATACCTCGCCCCAGCGAACGGATAAAGGCGAACTCCCCCGAAAGCGCGTAGCGGAAGCTGTCCATGTATTCGAGGTAGCGGTTCTTGCCCATCACCTTCTCCAGCGCATGGATCAGCGGGGTGTAGAAGAGGCGCGTGACCCTGCCGTGCAGCTTGTTCGTCACCCGGGAGTAGTACCCTTTGTTGAACTCGTAGTCCAGGGCCGGGTGGACGATGGGGTAGAAAAGGCGGGCGACGATCTCGCGCGAGTAGTTGACGATGTCGCAGTCATGCAGGGCGAAGGCGTAGTTCTCCTCCCCCGTCAGGCCGTAGCCGATCATCGTCCAGACGTTACGCCCCTTGCCAGGGTCTTTCAGGCAGGGGAAGCCTTCGCGGGTCAGCTCCGCGTAAAGCTCCTGGATGCGCGGGCCGTCGTTCCAGAGGACGTCCACTTCGCAGGGGAGCTGCACCATCAGTTTCTTCACCTCGAGGAACTGCTCGTGGGTCGCGCGGTCAAGTCCAAGGATGATGCGGTGCAGGTAGCGGACATGCTTCAGCTCCTCGATGATCGTATGCATCGCCGGCGTTTCAAACTCGCTGTAGAGCGCGGGCAGCAGCAGGACCATCTTGCGGCGTTCGGACATGTGTTCCAGGTCCTTTTCCATCTCCTCGAGACTTCTATCCCCTACCCGTTGCAGTGACGTGATCACCCCGTTTTGAAAAAAGTCAGCCATTATCCTCTCCTTTGTAAGCTAATACCACATCCATGACGTTGGTCCCCGTGTAGCCGGTCTCGATCAGGGCCTCTTTGCCTGCGAAGAACGTGTTGGAGTCGAAACGCGCCAGGGCGTCGTCGATCTCCGCGATGCTGCAGCGCCGGAATAGCGCATCGGAAATGCGCGCCCCCGCCGCATCCGAATTGCCGTCGATCCCGTCCGTGCCTGCACAAATGATATCGTAACTGCACGCCGCCCCCAAATGCTTGAGGCAGAGCAGCGCGAAATGCTGGTTGCGGCCGCCCCGCCCGTTGCCGGAGACCGTCACCGTCGTTTCGCCCCCCTGCAGGAGCAGCGTTCCGGGAGGCAGCGCCCTGAAACGGCTGCAGAACGCCTCGGCCGCCTCGGCGACGTCCCCCTCGATGGGGCTTTCGACCACCCGCACGTCGCGGCCGTGTTCCACACCGCAGGCCGCCGCGGCCTCCAGGGCCTGCCTGTTGCTGCCGATCAGCAGATGTTTGACCGTCGCCAGCGGAGCCGTCGGGGTTTCGGGAACCTCGCCGCGCTCCCCTTTTGTCAATACATCGCGCACCGTCTCGGACAGTGCTTCCATCAGCCCCTTGCCCCGCAGCATCGCCGTCACGTCGGCGTAGGTGCTCCGGTCGCAATACAGCGGTGCCGAGCCGATGGTCTCCAGGTCATCCCCGATGACGTCGGAGACGACCAGGACGAGGACCGTCGCCCGGGTCATCTGTGCCAGCCGTCCCCCCTTGATCATGGAGAGGTGCTTGCGCACGCTGTTCGTCTCTTCGATGCTGCAGCCGTTTTCCAGCAGCAGACGGGTCGTCTCCGCCATCGCCGCCAGGGTGACTGGGGGCAGCGGTTTTTCGATCAGCGCGGAGGTGCCGCCGCTGAGCAGGAAAAGGATCAGGTCCCTTTCGCCCGCCCTGGCGAACTGTTCCATCAGCCGCTCGGCCGCTTCGACGCTTTCTTCGGAGGGGAGGGGATGGGTACTGTGGACGTAGGTGCAGTAGCCGAGCGGACGTTCCGCTTCGGGGGTGACGATGACCCCGCCGGCGATCCGCTCCCCCAAAATGGCTTCGCATGCCTCGGCCATCGGCAGCGCGGCCTTGCCCGCGCCGCAGAGATAGAGGTTGCCGTAGCGCTCCAGGTCCAGCTGCTCGCCGCCGACGGAAAGCACCCCGTCGTGAAGCCGCATCCGGCCCGGCAGCATACGCTGGGGCATCACCGCGTCAACCGCCGCTCCGAAGAGGGATTCCAGTTCAGGCAACACCGAAGATCTCCTGCAAAACGGCGTTCCAGCCCCGGGGGCCCGGATAGGGGGCCTTGATGAGATTGGGAAGGTTGATGGCAGCGTAGCTGCCGTCGTGCTTGGGAATGAGTACAGGGATGTCGACGCTCTGCAGCATCGAGAAATCGTTCTCGCTGTCGCCCAGCGCGATGGAACTGAAACGGATCCCCGTCGACGCTTCGGCGCGCTCGAGCAGTGCCTGGACCGCGCTGCCCTTGCTCTGGTTGCGTCCGATGAGATGGTAGAAACGTCCCCCCTTGGTCACCGTGAAGCCCTCGGCCGAGACGGTGGCGACCAGTTCGTCGAACAGGCTTTCGTCCTCCATAATAAAGGGTTCGGAGCAGTAGCGCGTCTTGGCCATCACCGCCCCTTCGGTGTGCAGTCCCGTCCGTTCGGCCACCTCGTCATGGTGCATATGCGAAAAGCCGCGGAGACGGAAACGGGATTTCAGGCTGTCGAGCAGGTTCGTACAGGCGTCGTAGGCGGCACCCAGGGTGATCACCTCGTAGTCGGCCTCGTGGTCTGCGCCGTAGAAGCGGCTGCAGCAGCGCGGGATGAAAATCGCCCCGCCGTTCTCCACGATAAAGGGGGCGCAGAGCCCCATCTTCTCCTGGAGTTTGACGGCTTCGGGCTGCGTTTTACTGGTAACGAACACCAAGGGGATCTCTTCACGTATCAGGTAGTCGATCGCGGGCTGGGCCGCAGAATGCGAGTAGGTTTCGTGGTCAAGCAGTGTGGCATCGAGGTCAGTGAAAACGATGTAGTGCAGCGAATCAGACATTCGCTTTGCCTTGCATGTTTATCATGTCCCCATTGTAACATCACTGGGGGCGTTATCCGCTGGTGTGCTGCCTGCTTTTTAGGCACGCTTGGAAGCCGCCGTTGGGGTATACTATGAAAACAGACCGGGAAAAGAGGACATTTTATGACCACCTCTACCATTAAAGGCATCCTGTGCGATATCGGCGGTGTCCTGTACGAAGGCGACACCCCCTACCCCGGCGCCGTCGAAGCGATTGCACGGCTCAAAGCGGTCTATCCCGTCCGCTTTGTGACCAATACGACGCAGAAGAGGGGCGCGGATGTCGTTGCCAAACTGCAGCGGATGGGCTTTCGCATCGAAGCGTCGGAGGTGATTACCGCCCTCGATGTCACCAAGGCGTACCTGATCGAGCACCACAGCCGGGCGACCTTCCTTCTCACCGACAGTGCCCAAGCCTTTTTCGACGACCTCCCCGACGCCCCCTGCCGCTGCGTCGTCATCGGCGATGCCCAGGAGAACTTTACCTACGCGCGCCTCAACGCGGCGTTCCGGACCCTCATGGAGGGCGGCGAACTTCTCGCCGCGGCGAAAAACCGCTACTTCAAGGACCATAGCGGCCGGCTCAGCATGGACGCCGGCGGATTCGTCGCGGCCCTGGAATACGCCTCGGACAAAACGGCGACGGTCATCGGAAAGCCGAGCGCGGACTTTTACCGCCTCGCCTGCGCGCAGATGGGGCTCGCACCCGAAGCGGCGGTGATGATCGGCGACGATATCGAAAGCGATGTCGGCGGCGCCCAGGCGGCAGGACTGCGGGGCATTCTCGTCGAAACGGGCAAATACACCCCCGCCGACCTCACACGCGGCATCACGCCCGATGCCGTCTTCCCTTCCCTCGCCGAGGTCACCCTCTGAAAAACCCCGGAACCGGACTTGCATATCCTCCCCCGCACAATAGGACACCTCTGTAGAGGTGCCCTAACGAGGAGTTTCTATTTATGACCATTGACGTCAACGTTAAAGCAACCAATGAGGATTTTCTCGACGATATCGACGAGATCATCGAGGATACGATGGTGCAGATCTTTTTTCTGCAGCCCGAAGATGAAGCCGCGCTTGAAAAAGCCAAGGAAGAGGCCGAGGAGTACACGGCCCTCTTTTACACCGCCCCCCTCTCTGCGGGGGAGCAGAGCGATGCGAAATGCGTAGGCTACCGCGTCAAGGGCACCGACGAACTGCGCGCCTCTTCCGTCACGGGCAAACCGCTCTTCGTGGATGAAGCCGACCTGGACGACGCGCTGCGCGCGCTTTTGATCGAGCGCGGCGACCAGGGGGTCATCCTCAACGCCACGCAGGCGCACGACGACCTCGAGCACTTCTTCGTCGCCATCGGCCCCTCCAACGTCAATGCCTTCGACCATGAGGTCCTCGCCGGCCTCTCCATGGACAAGATCATGCTGCAAAGCGGCTTCCCCGACCACGGCTTCGACGAGATCTTCCCGGCGGTCAAAACGATCTCGGACGCGATGTTCCGCCCCGAGCACAGCATCATCGCCCGGGCGACGAAGCACGCCCTCTCCCTTGCGGGCCTGAAAAAATAGTCAGGAGCAGCTTATGACCGATATGACAATGAACTGGCTTGCCGAAAACGATTACGACGCCAAGAGCCTCGACCTGCAGGGCAGCTACGGCAATACGGCACTTATGAAAGCCGCCCGCGAGGGCAACGCCGCGATCGTGCGCGAACTGCTCGACGCCGGCGCAGACATCATGCTTAAAAACGTCGACGGCAACACGGCGCTGTGGCTCTCCTGCTTCGGCGAAAACCCCGAGGTCGTCTCCATGCTCATCGATGCGGGCATCGAGCTTGACACGGCGAACGTCAACGGCGTCACCCCCCTGATGTACGCCGCCTCCAGCGGCAAAGAGGCGATGGTAAAGATGCTCGTGGACGCGGGCGCCGACGTCTCCATCAAGAACCCCGACGACTTTACGGCCCTCGACCTCGCCGTCACCCCGAAGATCCTCCGCCTGCTGCGGAAAAAATAGGAGGGATTTCCCTCCCCTCCATTTTCTCTCTGTCTTATACCCCACCCTCTCCGGCAGCTACGCCTCGCATAGTATAATGGGCCGTACCGAGTGCAGATCAAAAAACCCTACGGAGAGGCCCCGTGAAATACAAGCTTGTCATCTTCGATTTCGACGGCACCCTGGCCGATTCGTTCCCCTTTTTCCTGACCGCGCTCAATGCCCTGGCCGAAAAGCACCGTTTCAGGCGCATCGACGCGGAGCAGGTCGAGGCCCTCAGACACTACGACGCGAAACACATCATTCATCAGCTGCATATACCGTTGTGGAAAGTCCCGATGGTCGCCGCCGCATTCAGGAAAAACATGGCGGCAAGCGTCGCACGTATCCCGATGTTCCCGGAGGTAACGGAGATGCTTCACGCCCTGTCGGAGCAAGGCATCATCCTCAGCCTTGTGACGAGCAACTCCCATGAGAATGTCCGAAAAATTCTGGGACAGGCGAACACGGACCTTCTGATCCATCCGCAATACGGTACGCACATGTTCGGAAAAGCGGCGAAATTGAAACAGATCCTGCGCCAAACGGGCATCGATCCTTCAGAAGCCATCTATATCGGTGACGAGCTCAGGGACCTTGAGGCCGCCCTCACTGTCAAGATGGATTTTGGCGCGGTCTCCTGGGGCTATACGCGCGACGAAGCGCTGATGGAGCACGCCCCGGCATTGATGTTTTCCAGTGTTGGGGAGATCGCGCAGAGGCTGGCGCGCTGATGCGCCGGTGCTGCGACGGGTTTACAGTTCGCAGTAGTCGAGCCCGTGCGCCTCGGCGACGGCAAGGTTGGTCAGTTTGCCGTTGTAGGTGTTGAGCGCACTGTGCAGAAGCGGGAATTTCGCGTAGGCTTCCTCGCCGCCGAACTCCGCCAGTTTGAGCAGGTAGGGCAGCGTCGCGTTGGTGAGCGCCATCGTCGAGGTGCGCGGGTACGCCCCCGGCATGTTGGCGACGCAGTAGTGCACCACCCCGTCGACGACATAGGTCGGGTCGGTATGCGTCGTCGCCTTGGAGGTTTCGAAACAGCCGCCCTGGTCGATGGAGACGTCGATCAGTACACTCCCCTCACGCATGATGGAGAGCATCTCTTTCGTGATCAGCTTCGGCGCCTTCGCCCCCGGGATGAGCACCGTGCCGATGACGACGTCCGTCGTCGGCAGCAGCGACTCGATGGCGTCCGTCGTGCTGTAGAGGGTGCTGACGTTCGCGGGAAGGACGTCGTTGAGGTAGTGCAGGCGCGCAAGATTGATGTCAAGGATCGTCACCTTCGCCCCCATCCCCGCCGCAACCTGCGCCGCGGAGATCCCGGCGACCCCGCCGCCGAGGATCAGGACGTTGGCTTTTTCCGTCCCGACGACGCCGCCGGGCAGGATGCCCCGGCCGCCCTGGTAGCGCCCCAGGTAGAAGCCGCCCATGATCGCCGCCATCTTCCCGGCGACCTCGCTCATGGGTTCAAGCAGCGGCAGACGACGGTCCACCTTGAGCGTCTCGTAGGCGTAGGCCTTGATCTTCTTCTCCAGCAGGAACTTCGTCTGCGCTTCGTCGGCCGCCAGGTGCAGGTACGTGAAGAGGGTCTGTCCCTCCTTGAACAGGGGGTACTCCTGCGCGATCGGCTCCTTGACCTTGACAATAAGCTCCGCCGCGTCGAACACGGCCGCGGCGCCTTCAAGCAGTTCGGCACCGGCTGCGCTGTAGTCGTCATCGCTGAAACCGCTCCCCTCGCCCGCGCTGGTCTGCACGTAGACCGTATGGCCGTTTTTGACCAGCTCCTTGACCCCCGAAGGCGTCACCGCCACCCGGTACTCTTCCGTCTTAACTTCTTTTGGCACACCGATTTTCATGGGGTCCCCTTTAATGATTAGTGATATGGGTTGTAACTAAAGGATAAATACTATCAACTACATGCATTAACAGTTCCCAAAAGGGGATTGTTGCCTGTTTACCGTACTTCCATACCTTTTCCGGGATCAATTTGTTCTGTCGGTAATGTGATATGATATAGCAGATTGAAGCGGAAGGGTATATTATCAAACGTATATGTCCGTTTTTTGTGTCGGTTTCCGTCCCTTTCTTGTCGCTTTGTTTCGCCGATGACTCTTCCATTGTCATCAACGGGCATCGGCTTCCGCCCGAGCCCGATCCCAAAGTCAACAGTGCGACGCCGCTCGGCGTGGATGTGAACAGCAACGGCGTACGCGATGATGTGGAGCGAAAAATATATTTTACGTATCATCGCCCAATCGACCAGGCTTACATGATGCAGTTCGCGAAAAACTTCCAGAAGCGCCTTATTAACCCGGAGCAGTCCGCAGTCTCGGAAGAAACGCAGAATGCATATTGGACTCAGTATTCATGTAGGGGCTACCTCCGTTTTTTTAAAAATATAAGGGTCCCTAGGGATTCTGTTGATTTTATGGAAAATAACTACATAAATACTCGAGATCGCATGCGAGCATATATGAAATTCAATGCAGCATCAAGTGGTCGTAACTATCCAATTCCAGTTCAAGATGATGAGCTAAAAGCCGAAAACTGCGACTTCAACATCACATTGATACTGAAAATGGAAAAGCAAGGAGGAAAATAATGGACTACCAGGCCGTACTGAACGAGATCGCCGAGGAGATCAAACCCTATATCGGAGAAGGAAAAGTCGCCGACTACATCCCCGCCCTGGCCGAGGTCGACCCGCAGCAGTTCGGGATGACGCTGACCCTCTTCGATGGGACGCAGTACAGCGTCGGGGACGCCGATACCCCCTTCTCCATCCAGAGCATCTCCAAGCTCTTCACCTTTACGCTGGCGCTTGACGCCTACGGCTATGACCTCTACCGCCGCGTCGGCCGCGAACCCTCGGGCAACCCCTTCAACTCCCTGGTGCAGCTCGAGTACGAACACGGTATCCCCCGCAACCCCTTCATCAACGCGGGCGCCATCAATGTCACCGACGCGCTGATCTCGCACTACGGCTCCGTCGCCCGCAGCTCCAAGGAGATTCTGACCTTTATCCGCGAGATCGCCGACGACGGGATGATCGAAAGCGACAAAGAGGTGACGGAGTCGGAGATGCAGCACGGCTTCCGCAACCGTGCGCTGGCGAACCTGATGAAGAGTTTCGGCAACCTCGACAACGACGTCCTGGAGGTCGTGCATACCTACTTCGAGCACTGCGCCATCGCCATGAACAGCCGCACGCTGTCGCGCGCCATGCTCTACCTCGCCAACCACGGCGAAGACCCGATCACGGGCAAGAAGTTCATCACCCCGCAGCAGGCCAAACGGATCAACGCCGTCATGCTCACCTGCGGTCACTATGACGCCTCGGGCGATTTCGCCTTTCACGTCGGTCTTCCCGGCAAAAGCGGTGTCGGCGGGGGCATTGTCGCCGTCATACCGAAAGTGATGGGGATCTGCGTCTGGTCGCCGGCACTGAACGAACAGGGGAACTCCCTGGCGGGAACGAAGGCTTTGGAGCTCTTTACCAGTAAAACGGGATTGTCAATTTTTTAGGAGGAGCGTACCGGGGAGCCCCGGTACGTGTTTTAAACATAGGTCAAGTGGCGGCGAATAATATGGAGGAGAATGCGCCGCCGGGGTGGTGCGAATACCCAAATAATTCCGAAGTCTTAAAAGGGCACCCCTCAGGCCGTTGGAACAAAGGGCTTCAGGGGTACCCTCGCAGAAGCGGTCAGTCCCAGAGGATCTCTTCGCAGCAGTCCGCCAGGGCGTCGATGCAGTCAAACTCTTCATTGAAGTGCATATCTTCACAGTTGCAGTCATCATAGTGATGCAGCAGGTGGTTAAAACTAAAATCTTCCAGCTCGATCATTTCACATTCAAACATTTTGTATCCTTTATGGCAGAACCGCTTGGGCTCCAAATTTACCTACTTGATACAATTAGTGTTCTCGTTTTTCACTCCAAATGTATGCAATTTTCATACTAAAATATAATTATCACGACAATTTTGTCATATTTGTCAGAAAAACCCTGATATTTGTCATTAAACAGACTCTTTTTATCTCTTTTGACCCGTTCGTATCAAAATTGCAAAGGCGTCGGCGAAACCTATATAGTATTGCAAGGACCGCCATGAACCCGATAAGCACGAAACGCTCCCTGACCCACCTCACCGACCGCAAGGTACCCGTCTTCCTCTGGGGGCCTCCGGGCATCGGCAAATCCTCCATCGTCGCCCAGATCGCCAAGGAGAAAAAGATCTCCTACATCGACCTTCGTCTCTCCCTGCTCGACCCGACCGACCTGCGGGGTATCCCTTTCTTCAACGCCGATTCGGGCGAAGCCGTCTGGGCCCCCGCCTCCTTCCTGCCTGACGGCAGCGAGGTAGAGGGGATCCTTTTCCTCGACGAGCTCAACACCGCCGCTCCGATGGTACAGGCCTCGGCCTACCAGCTCATCCTCGACCGCAAGATCGGCGAGTACAAGCTTCCCGACGGCTGGGCGATCGTCGCCGCCGGTAACCGCGAAAGCGACCGGGGTGTCGTCTTCCGCATGGCCGCGCCGCTGGCCAACCGCTTTGTGCACCTGGAGATGGAAGCGAGCGTCGAGGACTGGAAACAGTGGGCCGTCGGTGCCGGGATCGATCCGGCCATCATCGCCTTTATCTCCTACCGCCCCGACGCGCTCTTCACCTTCGGACAGGGCAAGGACGACAGCCGCTCCTTCGCAACACCGCGGACCTGGGAGTACGTCAACGAGATCGTCGCTTCCGAACCCGAACCCGACCTCATCATGCCACTGGTCGCCGGCGCCATCGGCGAAGACCTGGCTGCCGCGTTCCTCGGCTTCAAGGTCGTTGCCGGCGAGCTCCCCGACCTCGACGGCATCTTTGACGGCAGCGTCTCCGCCGTCCCGTCCGAACCGGCGGCCCTGCATATGCTCAGCACCGCCCTCGCTATGCGCGTAGGCGAGGGGACCAGCAGCAAGAAGCTCAACAACCTCATCACCTACACTTTGAAGATGCCGGGCGAATTCGCCGTCATGATCATCCAGGACCTGCGTGAACGCAAGATCGAGCTCGACCACGTCGACAGCTGGACGCTCTGGATGCGTCAGTTCAACAACCTGCTGCGCTAAAGGCCTGTTTTGACCCCGGAACACTTACTGACCAAAGCCAAGTCCCAACTGACAATGAAGCACCCCTATTTCGGGATGCTCGCCTCCCGCCTGAAACAGGAGCCCAAAGAGGGACTGCGCGGTTATGCCAGCAACGGCAAACGCTTTTTGTACGACCCGGAGTTCATGGGACGCCGCAGCATCGAAGAGGTGATGTTCATCCTCACGAACTGTGTCATGCACCACGTCCTGTCGCACCAGCAGCGCCAGCTGGGACGCAAAGGGGGACTGTGGCAGCTGGCAACAGACTACGCCATCAACAACCTCCTGCACAAAAACGGCCTTGAAATCCCCCAGGGGGCCAACTACAATGAAGAATTCGAGGGGATGTACGCCGAGGAGATCTACGACGCCCTCAAAGAGAGCTATTACAGCGATATTGATGACGCCTTCGGCGGCGAGGACGACGTACCGCCTCCGCCGGGTATGCCGGGCGGTGCCGGTGAAGGGGGAGAGGAGGAGGACGACAGCGGCGCTTTTTCCAACCTCGGCAATATCGAGGAGGAGCTCGACGCCCAGAACGAGTCGGAGTGGCAGTACGCCTCCTCCGTCGCCCAGGAGGTCGCCCAGCGCAAAAGCGCGATGCCCTCGGGCATGGACCGGCTGGGCAAGAAGGTCAAGGCCGCCGATGTCGACTGGCGTTTCGAACTCTACAACGCCGTCAACAAGCACATGCGCAACAACTATGCCTTCATGCCGCCGAACAAGAAGCACATCTACCGCGGTATCGCGCTGCCCTCCCTGGCCAGCGACACGCTGAGCCTCTGCGTCGCCGTGGATACCTCGGGCTCCATCAACGAGGCGCTGCTCGGGGCCTTTACGGAGGAGTTTAAAAACATCATGACGATCTTCCCCGCCATTAGGATCGAGCTGATCATCGCCGACGCGAAGGTCCACGGCCACTACACCTTCCAGGGCGGCGAGAAGCTGGACTTCCCCCTAAAAGGGGGCGGCGGGACCGACTACCGTCCCGTCTTCGACTTCATCGAGGCCGAGCTGCCGATGACGACGATGCTGCTCTACTTCACCGACGGCGACGGCTGGTTCCCGCGTATCCCGCCGCCGTACGAGGTGCTCTGGGCCCTCTCCCGCCCGGCCAAGGTCCCCTTCGGACGCGGGCTGGTCATCTTCAACTCCTAGCCTTCAGCCCCCCGGGGCTACAATATACGACACTTTTTTGTCGCGAGTATGCCCGAAATGTCTATTCAAACCATTATGATCATCGCTTTTACCGCCGCCACCGTGCTGGCCGCCTGGAAACTCTATGCCTTTTTGCCCAACAAGCCGCTGCCCGACGACGACAGCAATGAAGCCTCCAAAGAGGAGCTGACAACCCTGATGCTCGAGGTTATCGAAAAGGAGCATCGCCACGAGGCGCCGCTCAGCGAACAGGAACTCTTCCAATACATCGTACGCCACGAGGCCTTCGACAAAGAGCACTACTGGCGTTTCAACCAGAACAAGCTCAACCAGCTGCTGCGCCGCTACTACCTGCATTACCCCCACACCGGGACCATTCCCGCCATCTATGACCATCTCCGCGACACCAAAACGAATGATGCGGAGAAGGAGGCGTAATGCGGTACAAGACGCCCCTCATTCCGGGAACCCTCATCAAACGCTACAAGCGTTTTCTCGCCGACATAAGGCTCGAAGACGGCAGTATCGTTACGGCCCACTGCCCAAACTCCGGCTCCATGAAAGGGTACAAAGAGGAGGGGCTGCGTGTCTGGCTCAGCGAGAGCGACAACCCCAAACGCAAGCTGCGCTACACCTGGGAGCTCGTCGAAGATGCCGACGGGGAGACAGTGATGGTCCATGCGGCCCGGGCCAACGCACTGGCCGAAGAGGCGGTCCGCGAAGGGGTCGTCACGGAACTTCAGGGGTACGACCGCCTCCGTAGGGAAGTGAAATACGGCAGCCAAAACAGCCGGATCGACCTGCTCCTCGAAAAAGGGGATGCAAAGTGTTTCGTGGAGGTCAAGAGCGTCACCCTGCGCGAAGGCGACACGTTGATGTTCCCCGACGCCGTAACAACGAGGGGGCAGAAGCATCTTGAAGAGCTGATGGAAGTCAAAGAGAAAGGTGACCGCGCCGTGCTCTTCTTCGCCGTGCTGCGCGAAGGGGGACGCCGTCGAAGCAGCGGCACATATCGACCCCGCCTACGCCGCCCTTCTGGCGCAGGCAAGCGACGCAGGCGTCGAAGTGCTGATCTACCGGGCAGTTTTTACGCCCGAAGGGGTTGCCCTCGCCGAACGCATCGGCTGATCCCGCTATCCAAAGTGCCGTCTAACGCGGATCGTAAGAAAGGCTGTTACAATGCGCGTTAGATTTTTTTCTGGAGCTGAAACTATGAACCGTCTATTTATTCTTTTACTCTTCGCGGCAACCTGGCTGGGCGCGGAGTCCATCTTTACCCTGCGCGGCGTCGACAAAGTCTATCCCGTCGTTGACATTTCCGGCGAAAAGGTGCCTAAAAGCAGCAAAACCTACCTCCGCGAAGCCCTCGACGCCATGACCGGGGAGCTCGGCATCGACACAAAGGGCTACAGCGGGCGCTCCCTCGCCCTGCTCGTCGCGGAACAGTATGTCGGCAAAAGCGTGCTGATCAGCGTCCGGCTCGTGATCGGCGAGCAGGTGCAGCGCACCGGTTCGAAGGACAGAGTCTTCGCCCTGACCTACCAGAACGCTCTCACCTTTCCCTATGACAGCGACACGGTCGAGGAGAACCTCGAAGACAGCGTCGACGAGCTGTTGGCCAAGTTCGCCGACCAGTACGCCCAGGAACGCGGTACGCTTAAACGCGTCAAGGAGAAAGGGAGCCTCGCGGCGTCGCTGGGGTATGAAACAAACTTCGACAATGCTGTTAAGCGGGCCAAAAAAGAGCACAAAAACGTCATGCTCGTCCTTGTCGCGAACTACTGCCCCTGGTGCCGGAAGTTCGAAGAGCTCGTTCTGCGCAAGGAGGATGTCAACGCCCTCGTACACCAAAAATACGTCCCTGTCATCCTCAACAAGGAGAAAGACGCGTTCCCGCCGGAGTTCAACATCTCCTTCACCCCCGTCGTCCACTTTATCGACCCCGTGACCTTGAAGGGGTACCACACTGTCGCCGGTTACAACAGCCGCGAAGAGTTTACTCACTGGCTGGGAGCGGACAAGCGTCCCTAAGCAGGGGTGTTGACCCGTTGCTCCGCATACAGTACAATGCCCCAAACCGATTGCTTTGACGAAGGAATAATATGAAAATACGCCCGCTTCTTTTGGCCGCGGCTGCCGCGGCCGCTTTGACCTTCTCCGGTTGCGGCGAGGACAGTTCCACTGAGCCGCGATTGAATTTCATCACGATGATCAACGCGACTGACGCCGATATCGTAGGACACCTCTTCAACAAGAGCTTCTACACCATTGCGCCCAAAACACAGAAAGATGATGATTTCGAAGCCGTATCTGAAGCCCCCGACGTCTGGTATACGACGACGATTGACACGTCAACAAAAATCGGGGTGGAGACCATACACAGCGGGGATCTAATCAATGCCTATATTGCGGCAAACTGCAACAATGGCAGTGTAGACAAGAATCATATTATCCACCAGCCGGCTCCGGGGACGCTCAGCGTCGTCAATATCACAGATTACAGCCTGGACGTCACGGCCGACGGTAATACAGAGACCTTCAATGCCTGTGCTGTCAAAGAGTTCCCGGGTGTAGGGTTTACGGGTGAGAAAGACATCAATGTCAGCTACGGCGCCGAAACGATTCTCATTCCGCTTCCAAATCCCGGCGAAGCCTACGATGTGATCGTCTTTCCCGATTTTACGATCGGCCTTTTCAAAATCAAAGCGTTCAAGGGCTAACCCGCGACTGTGGATGACAAATTTGTCATCCGCATTTCACCCTATCTGCTATACAATGCCATTTATCTTTCGGCGGCCCCGGTGCCGTCATGCAAAGGCCCACAGTTGTCTCTCTTTTCCAATCTTCGCGGTAATCTTTTCGGCGGTATGACGGCGGCCGTCATCGCGCTGCCGCTCGCGCTCGCTTTCGGCGTCGCCAGCGGTCTCGGCGCGGCGGCGGGTCTTTACGGCGCCATCATCCTCGGCTTCTTCGCCGCGCTGTTCGGCGGCACCCGCACCCAGATCTCCGGCCCGACGGGGCCGATGACCGTCGTCGTGGCCGCCGCCGTCGCATCCTTGGGCGGCGACGTCGGGCTGGTCGCGACCGTCGTACTGCTGGCGGGTATCTTCCAGGTCGTTTTCGGTTTCACGCGACTGGGACGATTTGTCCGCTTCATCCCCTACCCGGTCATCTCCGGCTTTATGAGCGGGATCGGCATCATCATCATCCTGCTGCAGCTCAACCCCCTGCTGGGGCTCCCCTCCGACGCCGCCGTCCTGCACCTGCTGGTCACCCTGCCCTCGCTGCTGCCCCAGACAAACCCCTGGGCCCTCCTGCTGGCACTCGCTGCCCTTGCCATCGTCTTTTTCACCCCGGCGCGCCTCGCCAAAGTCGTCCCTTCTCCGCTGATCGCCCTTGTCGTGCTCACTCCGATCTCTGCGCTGCTGCAGCTGCCGGTGGAGACGATCGGCACGATTCCCGCCGAACTTCCGAAGCTTGTCTTGCCGGACTTTACGCTGGAACATTACACGATCATCCTCTCCCTCGCCTTTACACTGGCCGTGCTGGGCACCATAGACTCGCTGCTGACCTCCATTGTCGCCGACTCCGTCACCCGGACTAAACATAACCCCGACCGCGAGCTCTTCGGCCAGGGGATCGGCAATGCGCTCTGCGCCCTCGTCGGGGCCGTCCCCGGCGCGGGGGCAACGATGCGGACCGTCATCAACGTCAAAAGCGGCGGCACCGACCGTCTCTCGGGCATGATCCATGCCGTAGTGCTGCTGCTCATCGTCCTCTTCCTTGCCCCGCTGGCCTCCAAGATCCCACTCGCGGTGCTGGCAGGCATCCTCATCAAGGTCGGTGTCGACATCCTGGACTACCGCTTCTTGAAGGTCTGGAAAGAGAGCCCCCGCAGCGACCTGATGACGATGCTGACCGTCTTCTTCGTCACCGTCTTCGTCGACCTCATCACTGCCGTCGGTCTCGGCATCGTCCTGGCATCGCTGCTCATCGTCTATCGTATCACCAAAGAGACGCAGATCGTACTGGAAAACGCCGGTGCGGGCAGCCAGCCGGACCTCGACGGGGAGAACGCGCGCATTATCCGTATCAACGGCGCATTCTTCTTCGGTTCGAGCACTTTCTTCGAACACCAGGCAAACAACCTGCTCGATACGAAAACGGTCATCATCGACATTCTGAACGTTCCTTTCATGGATATCACAGCGATCTTTACCCTCAAGGACCTGATCGAGAAACTGAAAAAGGACGGGGTCAAGGTGATCATCGCGGCCCCCGAAGCCTTCACGGAGAAGCTGATGCGCTTCAACCACGAAAAACGCTTCGAGAACGTCACCTTCGCCCCCTCCCTCCAAAGCGCCGTCGCGCTGATTTAAACGCCGGGCTCTTAGGCCCTGCATCCCTCCCGCTTTTTAACCTCAGATGCTAAGCGTATAAAAAGGTTGCTTACGCAATAGTTGCATAGGTAATTAAAGGAGCCCTATGGAATATCTGCTGGATACTTCAATCGGATTTCGTCTCAACCGCACGGCCAATATTATCCATGCCGGTTTTACGAAATGCATCGAACCCTTCGGAATCGCGCCCGAACAGTTTGCGACACTGAAGATCATCAGCGAGGATGGCGAAATCACGCAGTCCGAGATCGCCGAGATCCTTGCCAAGGGCAAACCGACCGTCAGCCGGGCCCTTGACGCCCTTGAAAAGAAGGAGCTGATCGTCCGCGAACGCAAAAGCGAAGACCGTCGGATCAAACCGATCCACCTCACCGCGAAGGGACAGGAGATCCTTGACCTAGTCATTCCCAAAGCCCTGACCTTCAACAATGCCATCAAAGCCCGGCTTACCCCGGAAGAGATAGAGACTTTTTTTCGTGTCCTCGATACGATCGTCGACACCTCCGAAACCCATACCAAGCAATTAGGAGCATCAGAATGAAACGCCCCCCCTACGCCCCGCTCGTTTTCGCAGCCTCACTGCTGTTCGGAAGCAGCCTCGTCGCCGAAACGGCAGCCCCCGCCGCCCCGGCCCCGCACGCCGACGCCTATGTCGTCAAAGCCGTCGCGAAACGCGACGTCGTCCTGAACTACCCCGCCCGCCTCAAAAGCATCCGCAGCGCGACCGTCGTCTCCCGCGTCACCGGCGTGCTGCTTGAGAAGCGTTTCAAAGAGGGCGACTACGTCAAAAAAGGCACCCGCCTCTACAAAATCGAGCCCGACCTCTACCAGGCGGCGGTCAACGAACAGAAGGCCTCCGTCATCCTGCAGGAGTCGCTTTATACGAAAGCCGAGCGTGACTGGAAACGGGCGCAGGCCCTCTACAAGGACAACGCCATCAGCGTCCAGGAGCACGATGCCGCGCTCTCGGCCTATGAAACGGCCCGCGCGCAGGTCAATGCCTCCAAGGCGCAGCTGCAGACCAGAGAGCTGGAGCTTGGCTATACCGACGTCACAGCCCCCATCAGCGGGATCGCCGGCATCAAGCAGACCGACGTGGGCAACGTCGTCAACGCCGGGACGCCGCTGGTGACAATCACCCAAACGGACCCGATTTACGCCCTCTTCTCCATCCCTTCGGGCGATCTGCAAAAAGCGCGCGTGGAGAACAAAGAGGGGCGCTGGAGCTGGGGGAATGAGGGGCGTCTCAAAGCCTCCCTCGACGTTGACGGCATCAAGGTAAGCGGCGACATCGACTTTATCGCGCCGACGGCGGATACCCAGACGGGCAGCATCAGTGTACGCGCACGTTTCAAAAACAGCGACAACCTCCTGCTGCCGGGGACTTTCGGACGCGTGACACTGGAGGGGATCAGCCGCGACAACGTCATCATGATCCCGCAAAAAGCGGTCCTGCAGAACCCGATGGGCACCATCGTCTTCGTCGAGCAGGAGGGGCAGGCGGCCGTCCGTCCCGTCGTCCTCGGCGACCCCGTCGGCAACAGTTTCGTCGTGCGCAAAGGGCTCGCCGAAGGTGACAAGGTCATCGTGAACAACTTCTTCCGTGTCAAGCCCGGCGCCCCGGTCATTATCGACAAAACCGTCGATGCGGAAGGGAAATAAAGGTAACCGTTTATGTTTTCAAAATTTTTCATCGACCGGCCCATCTTCGCCTCGGTCCTCTCCATCATCGTCATTCTGGCGGGGGTCGTAGCGATCAAGGGACTGCCGGTCCAGGAGTACCCCAGTATCGTCCCGCCGCAGATCAACGTCCAGGCGGTCTACCCGGGTGCGGATGCCGAGACCCTCGCCAACACCGTCGCCGCCCCGCTCGAAGATGCCATCAACGGCGCGAAGAATATGATCTACATGACCTCGACCGCCTCACCAAGCGGGATCCTGACCATGAGCATCACCTTCGCCACCGGCACGGACCCCTCCGCCGCCAACGTCGACGTCAACAACCGCGTCCAGGTGGCCCTGAACAAGCTGCCCGAAGAGGTGCGCCGTCAGGGGGTCAGTGTGCGCGAACGCTCCCCGGACATGCTGCGCGTCATCGCCTTCACCTCCGAAAACCGCGTCCATGACGCGCTGTGGCTGAACAACTACGCCCTGATCAACGTCATCGACGACATCAAGCGTATTCCCGGTGTCGGGGACGCGTTTTTGTTCGGTTCGAAAGAGTACGCCCTGCGCGTCTGGCTCAAACCCGACAGCCTCGCGGCCTATGACCTGACCGTTAACGACGTGCTGGGCGTCATCCGCAGCCAGAACGTCCAGCTCGCCGCGGGACAGATCGGCGGCGAACCCGCCGTGGAGAAGATGGCCTATACCTACACGGTCACAACCCCGGGGCGTCTGAAGACCGCCGATGAGTTCGGCAACATTCTCGTGCGCACCAACCCCGACGGCTCTTCGCTGCGCCTCAAAGACGTGGCACGGGTCGAACTGGGCGCCGAACGCTACATGCTCAAGGGCACCCGCAACAAGGAGCCGATGGCCGTGGCCGGGGTCTTCCTGGCGCCCGGCGCCAATGCGCTCGAGGTCGATGCGGCACTGACGAAGGTGCTCGAAGAGGTCTCGCAGAAGTTCCCCGAGGATGTCCGCTACCATACGCTCTACGATACGACGACCTTCGTCAAGACCTCCATCGAAGAGGTACTGATGACCCTCGCCGAGGCGATCGTGATGGTCGTTCTGATCATCTACTTCTTCCTCGGCAACGTCCGGGCGACGATCATTCCAGTCCTGGCAATCCCCGTCTCCATCGTGGGGACCTTCGCCGGGCTCTACATTGCCGGCTTCTCCATCAACCTGCTGACGCTCTTTGCCCTGATCCTCGCGATTGGGCTCGTCGTCGACGACGCCATCATCGTCATCGAGAACGTCGAACGCCTGCTGCACGAGCGCAAGGAGCTCACCGTCCGCGAAGCGACGATCGAGGCGATGCGCGAGATCACGGGACCGGTCATCGCGATCGTTTTCGTCCTCTCGGCCGTCTTCATTCCCGCCTCGCTCATGGGCGGTTTCAGCGGGGTGATGTACCAGCAGTTCGCCATGACCATCGTCATCTCGGTCGTCATCTCCGGTATCGTCGCGCTCAGCCTGACACCGGCGCTCTGTAACGTCTTCCTGCGCCGCGAAGAGCCGACGCCGATCCTGCCGATCCGTCTCTTCAACACCTTTTTCGCGCGCCTCACCTCCGGCTTCAACCGCGGGGTACGCCTGACGCTCAAACTGGCCCTCATGAACCTGCTGATCTTCGGCGTCCTTATCGGCGCCGGCGCGTGGCTGTCGCAGAAACTGCCGACCGGCCTTGTCCCCGGCGAGGACAAAGGGGTTCTGATGGTCCTTACCTACCTTATGCCGGGGGCCTCGCTTGAACGCACCGTCGAAGTTCAGGACCAGGTCGCCGATACCCTTCTGGCCGACCCCCTTGTCGAATCCCTGGGGGCCATGAGCGGGATCGACCTCGCGACCTTCGCCTTCAAATCCGACGCGGGGGTCGCCTTTGCGCACCTCACCGACTGGTCCGAACGCCCCGATCCGAGCCAGAGCGCCGACGCGATGGCCGGCAAGTTCATGATGCAGATGATGCAGAACAAAGAGGCAATGATCATCCCGGTCAACCCGCCGCCGATCCGCGGCATGAGCGCCACGGGTGGTTTTGAGCTCTATGTCCAGGACCGCACCGGCGGCGACCTTCTCGCCTTTGACGGCGTGATGAAGCAGCTCGTCGCAAAGGCCAACGAACGGCCGGAGCTCACGCGGGTCCGCACGACCTTCAACGCCGGCGTGCCGCAGTACCGCATCACCGTCAACGAGGACAAGGCCAAGGCGCTGGGCGTTCAGATCTCCGATATCTACACGACCCTCGGCTCGACCTTCGGGACCGGGTACGCCAACGATTTCAACCTCTACGGCCGTACCTACCACGTTAACGTCCAGCTCGAGCCCTCCTACCGCGAGAGCGTCGAGGATTACCGCGACGTTTTCGTCCGCTCCTCCAGCGGCGCGCTGATCCCGATCAGCTCCCTCGTCGACGCCAAGCGCATCGTCGGTCCGAGCGTCGTCCAGCGCTTCAACATGTTCACGGCGGCGCAGCTCTCCGGACAGCCCGCCCCGGGTTACAGTTCGGGCGACGCGATGCGCGCCATCCAGGAAGTGACGGCGGAGGTCCTGCCCGAGGGCTATACCATCGCCTGGGCCGGTACCTCCTACCAGGAGCAGCAGGTGGCGGGCAAAGGCAACAACGCCTTTATCTTCGCCATCGTCTTCATCTTCCTGATCCTCGCAGCCCTCTACGAGAGCTGGATGATCCCGTTCACGATCCTCATGACCGTCCCGTTCGCCCTGCTCGGTGCGACACTGGCAGTCTATTTCCGCGGGCTCGAGAACGACATCTATTTCCAGGTCGGGCTCGTCACCCTCGTCGGCCTCACCGCGAAAAACGCGATTTTGATCGTCGAGTTCGCCCAGCAGAAACTGCGCGAGGGGCTTGACCTCTACCAGGCGACGATTGAAGGGGCGCGGATCCGTTTCCGCCCCATTGTCATGACGTCGCTCGCCTTTATCGGCGGGACGCTGCCGCTCGCGCTGAGCAGCGGGGCCGGGGCGAACAGCCGCCATATTATCGGGACGACCGTCGTCGGCGGGATGGTGATGCTGACCGTGGTCGCGATCTTCTTCATCCCGCTCTTTTACTACCTGATCATGCGCCTGCGGGCCAAATTCTACACCGACAAAGGAGGCGAAGATGCACGCAACTAAGCTCCTCTCCCTCGCGGCGGCCCTCTGGCTGCTCGGCGGATGTTCCATGGCGCCGAAGCTCACCGTCACGCCGCCCGAACTGCCGGCACAAAGCGCGGTTTCGGCCGATGCCAATGCCAGCACGATCGGCGCGGCGTGGTGGGAGGCCTTCAACGACGAGATGCTCAATGCCCTCGTCGGGGAAGCGCTGCGCAACAACGACGACCTGAAAATCGCCGCGAGCCGCGTCGCCCAGGCAGCGGCATCGCTGGGCTACAGCCGCGCCGAACGCTATCCCACCCTCGACGGCGGGGCGTCGGCGAACCGCCAGAAGACCAGCGGGGAGACGCTTTCGCCCTTCTCGGGGTTTATCTACAACAGTTTCGACCTCTCCGTCACGGCGGCCTACGAGTTGGACTTCTGGGGTAAATACAAAAACCTCGAAGCGGCGGCGCGCGGCGAGCTGATTGCCACCGATGCCGACCGGGAGACCGTCCGCATCGGCCTCATTGCCGGCGTCTCGGAACTCTATTTCAACCTCGTCTCCCTGCGGCGGCAGATCACGGTCACCGAGGAGACGGTCCAGGCCTACAAGGAGAGCTACGAGTACCGCTCACGCCAGTTCCAGCACGGCGCCATCGACGAGCTCACATTGCAGCAGTCGCACGCCCTCTATGCCACGGCGAAGGTCTCTCTCGCCGGGTTGCGCGAGGAGCATGCCCTCGCCGAAAACGCGATGGGCATCCTGCTGGGGCGTTCCCCCAAAGAGCTGCTCGAAGCGGCATACGCCACGATGAGCGCCCTGCCCGACCCGCAGCCTGTCCCGGCCGACCTCACCTCGGGCCTGCTCGAGCGGCGCCCCGACATCCTCGCCGCCGAATCGCGCCTGCGTACGGCCAACGCGACGATCGGCGTGGCCAAGGCTGCCTACTTCCCGACCATTTCGCTGACCGGCACCGCCGGCTACAGCAGCAGCGAACTTGACAACCTGCTCAACGCCTCGGCCCAGATGTGGGGACTCGGCGCCGCGTTGTACGTTCCCCTGTTCGATTTCGGTCGGATCGAGAACAGCGTCAACGAGGCGGAGGCGAAAAAAGACGAAGCGGTCATGGTCTATGCGCAGACGGTGAAAGTGGCGTTCAAAGAGGTGTACGACGCGCTGGCGAAGATCCGCGCGGCCGATGAGAAGCTCACCGCGCAGGAGGAGGCGAACCAGGCGTATGAGAAGGTGCTGTCCCTGTCGCAGCGCCGCTTCGACAGCGGCTACGGCACCTACCTGGAGGTGATCGACGCCAAGCGGGCCCTGCTGGCCTCGCGGCTGAACCTGGTGCAGCTCGGTGCCGCAAGGATCACGAACCAGATCTCCCTCTACAAAGCCCTGGGAGGCGGGTGGAAGCGTGCGCGCCCCTAGCGGGCGCCAGGCTCCCGGAACTCCGTATCAGAAGTTCCCGTTAAGAAAATCCGAATCGTTGAGGACTCTCGCTTTCTCAAAGCCGTCCTCGGTCCCTTTCGGATTGGTGGAGAAACCGGCGAGCGAACCGCAGTGCGGGCATTTGCCTTCATTGAGAAGTGCCAGCTGATCCAAGGTGATTTTCCCGTTGCACTCCTGGCAGTAGAAGAACGTTTCCTCTTCCATCAGAAGCTGCCCTCACCGACGGAGATGACGTAGTTGTCGTCGACGGAGATTACGTTGAATTCATGCTTCCCGCAGAAAGATTCGTTAAGCTGCTGCGCCCAGGCGCGGGCAACCATCAGGGCATTCTCTTTGTCATCAAAGGTCTTGATCTGCGGCATGTTATTGCGCTTCGCGCATCCGCACATTTTTTCTACTACAACATGGTATTCCATCTGTAATCCTTTTTTTGAGTTTCCGTCCTTCTGCATACCCCGTTCCAGAAGCCCTTTTTCCGCTCACCTCTATTCTTGATTTTCTGATTTAGCATGGGATCAACATAAATACATAATATAATTTACGATAATATTCCGCCCCAAAATACCAATTTTCAAGGAATACTTTTGATTCGAAAAAGTCTCATGATTATGCTTTTCTTGTTGTGGCAGAGCGCCCAGGCGTCGACGACAACGGACCTGCAGGGTCTCGTCACCCAGGGCGAAACCCTCAACGGCGAACTCGCCGCGTTCAGCTTTGCCCAGGAGGGCTCCTGCAGCGAACTCGGGACACTCAATACGTCCGTCAAGGAGTATATCGCCTCTATCCAGATGGTGTACACCCATATCCCCTCGCCCTACTCGGTCAATGTCGACGACCTCGATTCCCTCGACAGCCTCTCGGCGCTGGCGCTGCAGATGGCCCAGAACAGTTTCCGTATCTCCACGGGGCTGCAGACGAGCGGCAGCTGCTATGAACGCTCCAATTTCGAACTGCTGACGGCAGCGATGCTTCGCCTCTCGGACGATATCGGGAGCATGGCCGACCGCATCCTCGAAATGGCGGACCGCATCCTTGTCATGGCCGACAATATCGGCATCATGGCCGACCGTATCCTCATCACCCAGCAGCTGCAAAACAGCAATGTCCGCCTGACACAGGCGTCCGTGCTGCAGACGCAGAACAATATGATCAGTCTCAGCGACGCCCTGGCGCCGGAGATCTATGACGCCACGCTGTCCGGGCTCATCACCAAGAGCCAGGCACTTGCCGACGCCATGGCGGCAACGACCCTCTCGGAGACGACGATGGACGTCCAGCTGCAAGGGCTCGAAGCCAACGCTTCGCGGCTCATGATCTCCACGAAGAACCTCTACGAGTGGGCCGCCAAAAACAACCAGCTCGCGGTCATGGAACCCAGCGACGATACCCTGACGATGTTCGGCGACCTCTCCCAGATCCACCAGGGCATGGGCGACAGCCTGGATACCTTCGCCACCGCCATCGAAACCCTCTCTGATCAGACCGATTCCGCGGTGCTGAAAGCGGCGATTGCCAGCCTGCTGAAGCTCAGCTACGACATCGGCACCATGTCCAACCGCATTATGGAGATGTCGGACAAAATCATCGTGATGGCCGACAACATCGGCATCATGACCGACCGCATCCGCCAGACCCAGGAGCTGCAGCAGGGGAGCTTTGAGACGATGTTCCACTCCATGTTCAGTGCGCAGAGCACCATGATCACCCTGTTCCAGTCCATGAACCCCTAAGGAGGCACCGTGAAAACATTCAATAACCCATTCAAAACCCTGCTGCTTTTCGGCGCCGTGCTGGCCGCTTGGCTCCCGCTCAACGCGGCGCTTTTGAGCGATCTTCAAACCGCCGATGCGAACGTCGTCACCTTCAAGAGCCAGCTCGAAGCGATCAACCTCGGTAGCGACAGCGTCTGCGCCCCCCTGCTTCAGGCGAACAACGCGGCGCGCGATCTCGTCAACGAGATCAGCCGTATCGACGCAAGCCTTGCCGCCCCGCTGCAGGTGGACGCGGACGTGCTGACGGCGCTCGATCAGTACACCGTGACGGTCCTCGGCCTCGCCAATGAAGCCCTGCATCTCTCCACAGACCTGCAGATGCTCTCCTCCTCCATGAACGCCGCCACCCTGAACGACGGCATCACGGCCATGCTCCAGCTCTCCGACGACATCGGAACGATGGCCGACCGTATCGGCGAGATGGCGGACAAGATCCTGATCATGTCGGACAACATCGGCCTGATGGCCGACCGCATCCTCGAGACCCAGCAGCTGCAAAACGACAACGTCGCCCTCACCCAGTCTACCCTGCTGCAGACGCAGAAAAACATGCTTGCGATGGTATCGGTGATGCAATCGAACAGTTTCAACAATCAACTGGAAGGGCTGAAATCGAGCGGCGACTTCCTGGCGCAGCGCATGGATGCCGTCAGCCTGACACCGTGGACAATGTCCATGGAGCTCGAAGCCGTCTCCTGGGATGTTCGTCAGTATCTGGGCGAAGTCGAATCCGTCTATAGCGATATCACGGCGAATTCGGTCCATAACAGCTTCTACGTCTCCGCGGACACCCTGGTCGACCTGGGCAGTCTCGCGGTGATGCTCCGCTCCCTCTCCACGGCAGTGGACGGCTATGTCGTCGCGATCAGCGGCATGGAGTCCATGACCTCCGATCCCACGCTCTACGCGTCACTCAAAAGTATGCTGCAGCTCTCCGCCGATATCGGGGTGATGGCCAACCGCATCCTCGAAGAGGCCGATCTCATCCTGGCCATGGCCGACAACATCGGACTGCAGGCGGATCAGATCGTTTCCACCCAGCAGTCGATGAACATGAACATCGCCGTCGTGCAGGCTTCAATACTCGCCGCACAGCAGATGACGATCGCCCTCTTCGCACAGCGGGGTCTCTAAGGCATATTCTTGTGGGCAATTATCCCTGGCTGGTACTGGTCAGTACGACGCCGAGGGCCACGAATCCCAGCAAGACGCCGATCAGCAAAAGGGTATTGATGATTGCAGCGACGACGACAACCCAGGTATGGTAGCCGCCGAGCTGTCTCATCGTCGCGATGCGCACCTCGGTATCCGTCGAAACGGCTTCAGCCCTGCGCTGCAGATCGCGGTAGTTTTTGTAGACAAAATAGGGAGCAGTTCCCCCCGCAATGATCATGAAGATCAGTGTGCCAATAAGCCCGAGTGACAGGAATGAAAAGAGCAGCGCCGCACCGAAATAGCCGATGGCCGCAAGATAAGCTTTGCGGTAGAGCAGAAACCAGAACGTCACGAAGAAGGCCCACCAGGACCAGCTCCAGGCGAAACCGTCTACGCCGTTCCGGTTGAACTTGGCGAAGGTACGCTTGTACCAGGCGAACTTCTCCGGCTTCTGGACGAAGGCACCCAGCATCGCATCATCGTAGTGGATGCCGGGGGCATGCTCCTCTTTAGATTCCGTCGGCACTTCTTCGACGGTTGCCACGTCCATATACGGTTGATTTTCCATCACACAACTCCTCGGATTATCCTTGATCCTCTCGGGCAGGCACCCTGTAAAGGGCTCTTATGTTATCAGAAAAAGCATTTAATATCGTGAATGTCTGGCGGAGATCGCCTACGGCTAGTAAAGTTCGCACGCCTCAACGAAACCGCCCTCTTCAACGGAGATGACAAAGTTGTCGCCCGTCTCCTTGACGTCGAAACCGTGTTTGCCGCAGAAGCTGTTGTTGAGGGTATCGGCCCATTCGTACGCATGTTCCTCCGCCTCTTCGCGGCTGTAGAAGCTGCGGATCTGCTCGAGATCCCTCTTCTTCGCACAGCCGCAGAGCTTTTCAATGACGACGTGGTACTGCGCAGGCATACGGGGCGTCCTAGGAGAGTTTGCTGTTGTTGGAGATCAGGTAAAACTGATCTTTGAGTTTGTTAAGTTCCCGGATCACGAGATCGTGGTGTTCATCGCTGAGCGCGTAGTGCTGCTCCATAAAATCATAAAGTTTGTCGATGTTGGTGTAGATCTCTTTCATCAGATTTTCCTTGATCTTGTCGGAAACGGCCATACATGTGTCCTTTTTTCCGCAACTTATGCAAAAATCGTGCTTGAAAGATAGTGGGATGGAGTGCTCCCCGAAGGGAGCAACATGAATTGAGGAGAGAGAAAGTCGGGGGTCCGAAGAAGACGCCCCGGTGCCGCCCCAGCGGTCCGAACCGGCCGTGGGGCCGCGGCAATCTCAAAAAAACAGGTATCCCTCTCCCCGGGGGAAGAGATTTAGCGGATAAGGTCGAAGAAGTAGTCCGTCGTAGCGATACCCTTCGTCTCTTCGTCGAGCTGATCAAGAACTTTGTTCGTAATCTGAGTGAGCATGTTGAGCGCACCTTCGTAACCGCTCAGTGAGTAGCGGTGCAGGTGGTGACGGTCAAAGATCGGGAAGCCCATGTAGATGAGCGGAGTACCCGTATCACGCATCAGCTCTTTACCGTAAGAGTTACCGATCATGAAATCGACAGGCTCAGTAAAGAGGAATGAACGCATGTGCCACAGGTCTTTACCTGCCCAGACGTTCAGATCGTCTTTAGCCGGTGAAGTGTCGAGAAGCGCACGCATCTCATCTTCCCAACCGCGCGGTGCATTGTGGCACAGTACGTGTGTCGGTTCCGCACCCATTTCGAGCAGGAAGGAAACAACACCGATCAGGAAGTCAGGGTCGCCCCAGATCGCGAATTTCTTACCGTGCATGTACGGGTAGCTATCCTGCATTGCGTCGACCAGGCGCTGGCGCTCGATCTTCAGTTCTGCCGGGATTTCGTTACCAGTCAGCTCGGAAAGCTTCATGATGAACTCGTCAGTCCCTTTCAGGCCTACCGGGTTACATGTTGTGCTCTCTTTGGATTTCCAGCGCTTCTGAACCATTTTCATAGTTTTCGGAGTCGCGTATTTCTGCAGAGAGATTGTCGCTTTGGAGTTGATACAGTCAGCTGCATCTTCCAGTTTAGTACCGCCGGCGAACATGTTGTACTCACCTGCAGGCATATCCCACTGATCAGAGTGGTCGCCGAGCATGATGTAGTCTGCACCCATCTTCTCAACGATCGTTTTGACCGCACGGATAGAACCGATGTACGTTTCGAAGCCCGGGATGATGTTGATGCGGTCTTTGACCTCTTCAGTTTTCTTCCCTTCAGTGAGCTGCTGCATTGTACCGTGCATCATGTTGTCGTAACCGGTGATGTGGCTACCGACGAAAGACGGAGTGTGCGCATACGGGATCGGGAATGATTCCGGAAGGTCAACACCACCGTCTTCCTCTTTCGCTGCAGTAATGAACGCGTAGAGGTCGTCACCGATGACTTCTGCCATACAAGTTGTGGAAACCATGATCATGTCCGGCTTGTAAACTGCTGCACAGTTTTTCAGACCGTCTTTCATGTTGACCAAACCACCGAATACCGCCGCGTCTTCAGTCATAGAGTCGGAAACACACGGTGTCGGCTCTTTGAAGTGACGTGTAAAGTATGAACGGAAGTAAGCAACACAACCGTGTGAACCGTGAACGTACGGCATACAGTTCTCGAAACCGAGAGCAACCATGACAGCACCGAGGGGCTGACATGCTTTTGCCGGGTTGACAGTGATCGCTTCACGAGCAAGGTTCTTTTCGCGGTAATCCCACGTAGTCGTCCACTCAGCAATTTCAGCGACTTTTTCTTTGTCGATGGCGCCCCAGGCACCCTCGAACTGTTTTTTGTTTGCCAGGACATCCCGGTACTCAGGATGCTGGAAAAGGTTTTTACCGTTGTCGATTTTATCTACGTTCTGCATTACGCTTCTCCTTCCGTTTCCCAAGGTGCTTTGCTATATCCCCAAACCGGAGAGTTGATCGCGAGGTCCATATCGGATGCGAAGATCGCGAAACCGTCGAATCCGTGGTACGGACCGCTGTAGTCCCAAGAGTGCATCTGGCGATACGGCAGACCCATTTTCTGGAAGACGTATTTTTCTTTAATACCAGAAGCAACGAGGTCCGGCTGAAGTTTCTTGACGAACGCTTCGAGCTCGTATTCGTTAACGTCATCGTAGATGACAGTTGAACGCATGATCTCGTCTTTTGTACGCTTGTAGTCATCGTCGTGTGCGAATTCGTAACCCGTACCGATAACTTCCATACCGAGGTCTTCGTAAGCGCCGATAACGTGACGCGGGCGGAGACCACCGACGAACAGCATTACCTGCTTGCCTTCGAGGCGCGGGCGGTATTTGTCAACAACAGCGTTGATCATCGGCTCATACTTCGCGATGACTTCTTCACATTTCGCTTGGATCTTCTCGTCGAAGAATGCAGCGATTTTGCGCAGTGACTTGTACGTCTGAGTCGGTCCGAAGAAGTTGTATTCAACCCAAGGAATACCGAACTCTTTCTCCATGTGACGGGAGATGTAGTTCATAGAACGGTAGCAGTGCAGGAGGTTCAGTTTAACCTTCGGCGTCTGTGCCATTTCTTTGAGCGTCGCATCACCTGACCACTGAGCCGTGACACGCAGACCCATCTCTTCGAGAAGGATACGGCTTGACCATGCGTCACCACCGATGTTGTAGTCACCGATGATCGCAACGTCGTACTCAGTCGGCTCGATAGCGTCACCCAGTGTTTCAACGTTGCCGTCGAAAACGTAGTCACGGACAGTGTCGTTCGCGATGTGGTGACCCAGGGACTGAGAAACACCGCGGAAACCTTCACAGTTAACCGGAACGATCGTGTTACCAGTCGCTTTCGCGTAAACTTTAGAAGTCGCGTTGATGTCGTCACCGATCAGACCGATCGGACACTCAGACTGGACAGTGATACCGTTGTTCAGCGGGAACAGTGCGTCGATCTCTTCGAAACAGACAGCCAGTTTCTTGTCACCGCCGAAGACGATGTCTTTTTCCTGGAAGTCGGAAGAGAAGTTCATCGTAACGAATGTATCGACACCGGTTGTACCGATGTAGTAGTTACGACGGCCGGCACGTGAGTACTGACCACAACCGATCGGACCGTGAGAGATATGAACCATATCTTTAACCGGACCCCAAACAACACCTTTAGAACCGGCATAAGCACAACCACGCTGGCTCATGACACCCGGAACAGTTTTCTTATTCGAACGAACGTTACCGCAAGTTTTTTGGCTTTCATCCTCCGGTGAACCTACACCGAGGTGCTTAGCACGATTTTTTGCAGCTTTCTCCGGGTACGCCTTGAGTACCTCTTCAATCGCTGCTTTTTGTTTTGCTTCCAATGATTCTGGACCCATAATATCCTCCTCTATGTCTTTTAAAGAATCTATAATTTAATAGTTTGCTTACGCTGCCGTAATACGGAACTGAGCCATAGAGTCGAATTTCTTACAAAGGGCCATAGTCTCGTCATCGCCTGCATCGAGACGCTTGGAGAGCTCTGCAATCTGATAGCGGTTTGTATAGATCATGTAGTCAGACTCAGCCGTTGTAGCGTAGTGTACAAGTGCTTTGAACATGAACGTATCTTTGTTCGTATAAGAAAGCTCTTCTTTTTGACCTTCACGGCTTTCCATCATCATTTTAATTTCGCTGACGCTGCCGAAATCAACGCCTGAGTTATCCAGTTTTTCAACAACTTTTTCGTCCGGGATTGAATTCCCCATATCTGCTGGGAAGTGGAAACCAAGAATAAACATAATAATTCTCCTTCTTTGTCTGTTTTTTTCTTTTCATTATGAGAATTTTTATTCCCCCGAAGGGGAAAACGCATCTTTCAACCAAGGAAAGCCAAAGGCGATTACGCTTCTGCAGCCTTACCAACGTTTTCTTCGTCAGCCTCTTCTTCAAGACCGTATTTCATCAGAAGGTCTTCGAGGTCGTCCATCTCGAGCGGAGTCGGGATGATTTTCATGTCGTTCGCGATGATTTTGCGAGCAAGTTCTTTGTACTCAAGAGCTTGGTCAGAGTTCGGGCTGTATTCAACAACCGTCATACGGCGAAGTTCAGCGTGCTGAACGATGTTGTTACGCGGTACGAAGTGGATCATCTGAGTTCCGAGGTCTTTAGACAGTGCGATAGCAAGGTCATACTCTTTGTCAGTCATACGAGCGTTACAAACCAGACCAGCAAGGCGAACGCCACCAGTGTTTGCATACTTCAGAATACCTTTAGAGATGTTGTTAGCAGCGTACATTGCCATCATCTCACCAGACATAACGATGTAGATTTCCTGAGCTTTACCTTCACGGATCGGCATAGCGAAACCACCACAAACAACGTCACCGAGAACGTCGTAAGAAACGAAGTCAAGACCTTCTTCTTCGTAAGCGCCTTCTTCTTCGAGGAAGTTAATTGCAGTAATAACACCGCGTCCTGCACATCCAACACCCGGCTCTGGTCCGCCAGACTCTGTACAGTTGATCCAACCGCCCGGTGCGTCAGGAGCAAAAATACCTGCACCCGGTTTCATTGCATCTTCGAGTTCGAGGTCCTCAACAGTACCCATTTCAGCAGCGAGCTGCAGAATTGTAGACTGTGCTTTCTCGTGAAGGATCAGACGAGTTGAGTCCGCTTTCGGGTCACAACCAACGATCATGATGTTCTTATCAAAGTAGTGAGCCATAGAGGCCAGAGTATTTTGGGAAGTAGTAGATTTACCAATCCCACCTTTACCATAGAATGCGATTTGACGAAGTTCAGCCATTTTTTTCTCCTTGTAGATGTACTTCGCCGTAGTTGATGCATGATGCGTTCCCGGTTTTTTGAGTAACAATTCCTGACATTTCTAAAAAAGTCGGACAACAACAGGAAAAATGCACAAAATTGTAAGAATAGGATTTGCAGCACTCCCAACATTTTGTCGTAAAACGCTCCAAAGTACCTGTACAAGGGGGTTTGAAGGGTTTTGCTACTGAAAGGAATTCTCAAAATCAGCTGCGACACCCGGGCTTCAAAATTGTCGCAAAGAGGACAAAAATTGTCGCAAATACGACAAAGTGCCGGAAAGCCCCCTGGATTGGGGCTTTGAAGCTTAAATATTATTTTTAAAATGAAAGACGGTGAGATTGGTGCGGCGGAAACCGCGGCGGGTGTAAAAGTGCAGTGCGTTTTCATTGTCGATATCCGCGGCAAGTTGGATGCGTTTGTAGCCGTAGGACTGTGCCATGAAACGCATTTTGTTGATGAGACGGCTGCCCACCCCCATCTTACGGTACTCCTGTAGAACGACGAGGTCTTCGATCTGTCCGACAAAATCCCCCTCGGCGCTGGAGATGAGACGCTGCATCGTCAGCATGCCGACGACCTTCCCCTCGTGACGCGCGACAAGCAGATCGGTCCCCTCGTGGGCGTAGAGTTTTGCGATCCCCGAGAGCTGCTTGTCGAAGTCGATCTCGAAATCCTGTTCAATCGCGAAAAGCACGCCCAGCAGTCCGGCCATATGCGGCAGGTCCTCCTCCGTTGCCGGTTCGATGGTGATCCCCGTTTTCATATTGATGTCGCAGATCTCCGGGTGGAGCACTTCAATCACCAGCTTCGCATGCTCATTCAGAGGATTGTCTCCTATATAGAGTGATTTCAGGTTCTTCATATTTGCCAGCGCTTCGGGAAGGTCGACAATGGCGTTACCGTCGATATCGAGTTCGTAGAGCTCCTCATAGCGGCTGATCGACTCGGGCAGCTCGGCAATGGCGTTGGAGGAGTAGCACAGCGACCCCAGGACGCTCGACGGCAGCATCGGGAACGCCGTCAGCCCGCAGCCGTCGCAGGAGAACGCCCGCAGATAGGGGGCGAAATCATCCGCGATCTCCAGGGTTGAGAGCGCGTTGTCGTCGAGGGTCAGTACCTCGAGCTCGTCCAGCCCGTGCAGGGCGATGTGACGAATACGGTTCGAAGCGAGATTGACCGATTCGACGCCGAGGGTGAAAAAGGCCTTGTCGATGGTCTCGATACGGTTGTCGGAGAGGTCCAGTTCCAGCAGGGAACTAAGGTACGCCGCCTCCGGGGGAATGGACGTGATCAGGTTGCCTTCCAGGTTCAGCCGTTCGACGGACGTGAGCTGGGCCGGCATCGCGGATATATCTTTAATATAGTTCGTCGCGAGGTTGAGGGTCCGGAGTTCATTGGGAACACTCAGACAGCGCTCAAAGCCTTCAAGAACGTTACCGCTGAGATCAAGCACCCGGAGCGTCGTGAAACGGGTCAGTTCGGAAACGTCGCTGATGCGGTTCCCGCTGAGATTGAGCGAACGGACCGGAAGCATGCCCAGGAGCGCCGGTACGGCACTGAAGGCGTTGCGCCGAAGATCGACGTTGCTCAGTTTCGTCATCGACACCATGGACTCCGGCAGGGATGAAAGCTTGTTGTTGCCCAGGTTGAGCGCGACCAGTTCGCTGAGCAGTCCGAACGCTTCAGGCAGCTGCGCCAGGGCACGGCTGCTGAGATCGAGACGCTTCACCTCCGTGGGCGCTTTGATCTCCGATGAAATGGCCCGCTGCTCCATCAACCATGCACGCAGGGTCTCCCATTGCGGTTCGGTCATGCTCACTCTCCTTCCGCCAGACGGCGTATCCGCTCGAGGCGCTGTTCAATCAGGTGTTCGATCTCTTCAAAATCATAGGTACCGAACTGGTTCATGTCGTACAATTTTACCAGCGCCGCACGGCAACAGCTCTTATTGCATTCGGTCACGAGTTTTTTTGCTTTTTTAAAGGGAAGGGAGGTGTTTTGAAAGATGTCGATGGCCTCGGCCACGTTTTTTTCGCCGCATTCGCAGATCTCCATCTGCAGGATCTCTTCTTTACTGCGCATGATTAGCCTCCGCGGGACGGGAGTCCTGGGCGGGAGGGATCAAAGACCGTTTTCAGTCTTGAACGTGTTGGCTTCTTCGACGGCAACGCGAAGTTTTTCACTCAGTTCCGGCATTTTGACGTAATCGGTCCAGAGTGTGTCTTCGACGATATCGTGGATCTCAGAAGCGATCTCTACCGCCAGACGTTTGCGCTTGGCCAACTCTTTTTTCAGTTCTTTTGCATCAGCTGACATTCTATCTCCTTGTTCGAGGTGGTTCAGGCCCCTCTGCAAACACGACCGAAATCGTCTTTGCAAAGAGGCCCTCAGGCCACTTTATGGACCTCGATGAGGGCTGCTTCCTCTTTGCGGAGGCCGACCAGGGTACGGTTGATCATCACCTGGACGGTGCTTTTGAACCAGCCGAAATGCTTAATGCTGATCTGCGCATTCGGCATCAGGCCCATTGCCAGCAGGCGCGCACGCAGTGCACCGTGGACATTGATAGCGTCCACCGCTGCTATTTCACCGACTTTCATCTGCAGTAAACACATTTCGGGCTCCTTTAAAGTGAAAATGCGTAAATGTTCTCGAACTTAACCGAGTTGCCGCCCTTGCTCATATGGACGAACGTCTGTTGCTGTTTGAAGTGGTACTTCTCATAAAGATCCACGACCGGCTTCACCCCGAGTGGGACATCGGCAAAGACCTTTTTGAGCCCCCGGAAATAGAGGACCCCTTTCATCATCTTCTCCGCTTCGTCCTCATGCCCTTCGCGGACCTGCCAGGGGCCCAGATAGACATGGCGTGCGTTCACGACGCTGGAGTGCTGGAACGCATTGGGCAGCGTGAACTTGAGCGAGCTTGTGCGTTCCATCTCGTCCATGAGGAACTCCAGACGGTTCTCGCCGAAGGTCTCATGGTCGATGACGGAGATGGCGGACTCGAAGTTGCCGCCGTCCAGTTCCTTCGCGTGCGCATTGGTAAAGTTGAACGGCGGCACCTTGCCGACATTAATGAAACGGCCCACTTCCATGTTCGATTCAAAGCCGTGGGCTTTGAAAAACGGCACGAGATCCGGGTTGGCATGGAGATAGATTTTGCGGAAATCGTTCTCCAGTACCGTCAGAAGCGTCTTGAAAAGGCGGGTGCCTATTCCCTTCTTCTGATATTCCGGACGCACCATAAAATATTTCATCTGCGCCGTTTCGGAGAAGCCGATGGACATGATCGCCCCGACAAGCTTGCCGTCTTCATAGGCGCCATAACAAAGGTGCGGAGAGTGCATCATCATCAGTTTGATATGGTAGCCGTCAGCGAGCCAGCCTACCGTATCGGCAATCTTGACCAGTTCACTGACGTCTGCAAATTTGAGCCATCCTATGAACATTGACTCTGCCTGTAAAGAGATACGAGCTCCATGTCGTCAAGGACCTGCTTTCGTGACGTCACGATTTCGCGGATCCGTGGCAGCAATGAGTGCAACGCACTCTTTTCGGCAGTAATACCGAGCTGTTTGAGATGGTACATGACCGTGCCCGTTCCCGAATGTTTGCCGATCGGGAATGCGCGAAGCCCCCCGACCTCTTCGGCATCAAAAGGTTCGTAGGCACGGCTGTTTTTCATCATACCGTCGGCATGAATACCGCTCTCATGGGCAAAGAGGCGCTCCCCGATAATGGGAGCATTCGGCGCGATGGTCACGCCCGCCGCCTCGGCAACGATGGCAATGAGCGAACGCATCTGCATCGCGTCGATATGACGCGCGTCGCCGTAGAGATGCTTGAGGGCCATCGAGATCTGCTCGAAGGAGGCGTTGCCCGCCCGTTCGCCCAGTCCGATAACTGTTGTATTGACGCTCTGTGCACCGGCATCGAGTCCGCTGAGCGCATTGGCATTGGCAAGACCGAAATCATTGTGCGTGTGCATTTCGATCGGAAGGAGATTGAGGGAAACCAATGCCTTGATGGCTTCATAGGTGCGCGTCGGTGTCAGAATCCCGACGGTATCGCAGTAGCGGAAACGGTCAGCACCGAGCGTATGGCCCAGTTGCATCACTTCGGCAATAAAGGAGAGATCGGCACGGGAGCTGTCTTCGGCTCCGATGCAGACATAGAGTCCTTCGCGTTTCGCGGCCAAGATGACTGCCTCGAGTTGCGAAAGCATCCGTTCCTTGTCACCGCCGAACTTGACGTCGATCAGAATGTCAGAAACGGGAATGGAGAGGTCAACGGCCGGCACGCCGCATTCAAGCGACGCCTCGAGATCGCGCATCGTCGCACGGTTCCAGGTCATCATCCGCGCCCCCAGCCCCAGGGCGAGAAGCTCGCGGATGTCTTCCTGTTCGCGCGTTCCCATGGCGGGAATGCCGATTTCGAGTTCATCGGCGCCGCACGCATCAAGCGCGCGGGCGATCGCTATCTTTTCAACGGTGTTGAACGCCACATAGGGCGCCTGCTCACCGTCACGTAACGTCGTGTCGTTGATAAAAGCCATTTCCATCCTTCACCTTCGTCAATTCGTCTCATCTGACGCAAATGCGAAAGCATTTATCTGCTTCTTAGCGGCCTTTTGCTGTTTCCCGCCGAAGCGGGGACAGCGATTGCTTAGTTCGCTTCCATCTCCTCGGGGAGATTGAAGTATTTACGCGTTGCTTTCAGGACGGAAGCTTCCATCGGCTGATAAGCGTAGCTCATGTCGGCGACGAGGCCGGCTGCTTTGAGGTCATCCTGCGGACAACCGCCGATCTTCGCCGTGAGGATCAGCTTACAGTCTTTGAGTTTTTCAACGATCGCGTCGATCGGGTTCGTGCCATCCGGACCTGCACAGTACTCATAGTCGAGTTTGCGGTGGTGGATGAAGCGGATACCGAGGTCGCCTGCTTCGTAGATAAGGAACTCTTTAACAGAACCGAAGTGCTGGTTGATCATACCTTCGCCCGCTGTCGTAACGGCAACGAGGATCGTCTGACCGTCAGAACTGAGGTCTGCTTTCTCTTTACGGACACGCTCGTTCGCTCTGTCAAGGAAGAAGCGGAACTCTTCGATCTTGGCGTGCGCCTCTTTGCGTCCTTCAACGTTGTAGTGTGCTTCGAGGGCATCGAAGCTCATTTCAGCGAAGCGTTCTTTCGTGAATTCCGCACCGCGGTCTTCACCGATCAGACCGACGGCATCGGCGCGGCACTGGCGGCAGTGCTGCATCAGTTTCATATCCATACCGCACGCTTCTTGCACTTCCATCTGCTGCTGGTCAGTCGCAGACGGAACACCGTCGAGGGCGAATTTCGTACCGAATTCCGGCTCGGAGATGATCGGCATGATGTTGTGGAGGAAGACACCGATCTCTTTCAGTTTCTTGGAAACTTCCGGCAGGTGCTTGTCGTTGATACCCGGGATCAGAACGGAGTTCGCTTTGATGAGGATACCGTGCTCAACACACTTCGCCATACCTTCGAGTTGTTTCTCGAGCAGGATGCGCGCCGCTTCTTTACCGTAGATACGTTTGTTGTTGTGGTAGATCCACGGATAGATTTTCGAACCGATCTCACCTGTTTCGTCTACAGAGTTGATCGTGACCGTAATGTGGTCGATGTCGTATTTGACCATTTCATCAACGTAGTCCGGCAGGGCGAGACCGTTCGTAGAGAGACAAAGTTTCAGGTCAGGCGCTTTTTCGCGGACCATTTCGAACGTCTTGAATGTTTTTTCCGGGTTGGCGAGGGCATCTCCCGGTCCGGCAATACCAAGAACACTCATACGCTGAACTTCACCGCCGACGAACATAACCTTCTTGACGGACTCTTCCGGCGTCAGGCGTTCGCTTGTAACCCCCGGACGGCTCTCGTTGGAACAGTCGTATTTACGGTTACAGTAGTTACACTGGATATTACATGCCGGTGCAACCGCAACGTGGATACGTGCGTAGTGGTGGTGGGCTCCTTCAGAGTAACATGGGTGATCGTGGACCTTTTCTGCAATATCAGCTGGCAATGCTGATTCTGTTGGGCTTGAACCGCAGCTCATTTTAGCTCCTTTTATAGATGTATAGGTTTGACGAACCTGACCTTGCATCATGTAGCTACAATCATATTCTGCTGCCAATGTTGCAAACCCTATTCCAGCCCTTTTCCGCGTGTTGGGGCTACCACCACCGACAATCTCGACAATTTTGTCCCCTCACTCCCCACCATATTGCACTGCAACATTATTAAATAGCAACTCATACACAAAGGCGCATTTCCGTCTAATCCCCGGCGGGCCGGGAACTCCCGACTGGAACGCATCTTGCAATTTACGCTGCAAGTACGCCTGCTTCCGGGCGACGGTAAAGGAAAACCCATGAAGATCGCTGTCCCGTTCAGTCAACAGCTTGAGCTCTATCGCGATAACCCTTCGACCGCCCCGAAATTCGGTATTTATGAAATCGTTATGGAAAAGAGCCGGGTCGGTATCTCACTGCTGAGCGTCGAGATGAACCCCTGGTGCAAAACGGCGTGCGGCCTCTTTGACACCTCTTCGACCACGTGTACCTGCGATGAAGAGCGCCAAAAAGACATCCGCCATATCACCGAACACTATGCCCTGCTTGAAGTGCTCGCAGGCTGCAGCTACCTGCTGGCCGACCGTTTCTGCGACAACACCAAACGGGCACTGACCAACGGCGGCATCCATCTGTTCAAGTTTCCCTCTGTCATCCGTACGACGGAGAACGCCATCAAAAATTTCATCATAGGAGCTTCGCTTGCAAATACAGTTGAACACGTCTACTATGCGTCTTGAAGAGCAGCCGCTTGACATCGGATACGCTTCCGAAAAGGTCACGCTCAAAGCCCCGGACGGTACGTCACAGAGTGTCGGGGGACAGGACGGTAAGACCCACCTGATCGTGACGGTCCCTTTTATAGATGACAACTGCATCGCCGAACTGCAAGCTATCGGCAAGGCCCTTCCGAAAGCCGACGATGTCACCGCGTCGCTGATCGTCGCCGCAACCTCCCACGAGGACCCCAAAGTCGAAGGCTTCCGCTTCCTGCTTGACAGCGACGAAGAGTTCGCCGACTGGTACGGTGTCCGCCTCAGCGGTGAGCCCCTTGATGGGGAGCTGACCAAGGCCCTGTTCATCATCTCCAAGGATGGTGCACTCTACTACGATGAATTTGCCAAGAACCTGCATGATCCGTTCAACGCCGAAACGGCCGTACGGAAAGTCTACGCTGCGCAAGAATGCTATACCGGGAAAGGATGCCACTAATGAGCGAAACAATGACCACAACAGAGACCAAAGACTACAGTGAACTGATCGAAACGATCAAGAAAGAGATCCGCAACCAGACGACCGTCCCCTATTTCGGACTGGGAATCTTCAAAGGCATCACGACCAAAGAGGGCGAACAGATGCCTTTTGACTCGGATTCGATGATCCTGATGATGAACAACGGCCGCGCCATGAGCCCGCGCCTGATGTTCGAATACTCCCGTGCCGCCATGCACCTGGAGCAGCGCCGGGGCGTCGACTACATCCAGCAGATGACCAACTGGATCTACACCAAGGAGTTCGAGCCGACGCCGCTGCACAAGGCGATCCTGAACATGTCGCCGCGCTACATCATCGACACCAACCGCGATGCCAAGCTGCAGGAGATGCTCGCATTCGAACCGCACACGTTCATCATCGGGAAGTCCCGTATCCTTGACAACGACTACCGCTACGAGATCTACGAGTGGGATGTCGAGAACAAGAAGTACTTCCAGGTCGACGAAGAGGCCCTCGACGACGCCCAGAAGATCCTCTTCAAGCCGATGGGTTCCCCGCTGCCGGACCCGAGCTTCGTCATCTCCGACGCCGACTATGTCGACTGGCTGACCGAAGCGATGGGCGGCTATGCCGTCCCGTCCGTCCTCAAAACCTACCGCAAGACGAAAAAGTACCTCTTCATGGGCACCTATTTCGACCGCGATACCGACCGTATGGTCGCCAACGAGCTGACACACGACCTCGAAGGCGGTTACTTCATCACCGACCAGGAGCTCGGTAAAAAAGAGAAGAAATTCGTCGAGAAACACAATCTCGAAGTGATCGAGATGACGCTCGAAGCCTTCACCGAGGCCTTTATCTAAACAATATACACCTGCCCCATGCGGGGCAAACGATACTCAATCTCGAGCGATCGCTTAGCGGGATGACGCGGCGAAGCCACACAAAGGAAACTTATGCCATACATACCAACCGTAAAAGACAGAACCCCCCGGGGCGAACGCTATTTTGACCTTTTTTCCAAACTGATGGGCGACCGTGTCGTCATGATCACCGAACCGATCGATGACCATATGATGGGGATTATCGTCTCCCAGCTGCTTTATCTTGAAGCCGAAGATTCCGAAGAGCCGATTCACATGTATATCAGTTCTCCGGGCGGTTCGGTGATGGCGGGCCTCGCCATCCTCGACACCATGCAGCTGATCAGCGCACCGGTCTACACCTACGGCCTCGGGATGGTCGCTTCCATGGCAGCCGTTCTCTTTACCTGCGGCGAACCGGGACACCGCTACGTACTCCCCAACGCCGAAGTGATGATCCACCAGCCCCTCGGTGGTGCACAGGGCCAGGCCAGCGACATCGAGATCCAGGCCAACCATATTATCAGCCTGAAAAGACGTCTCTACAAGATCCTCTCCGAAGCCACCGGCGCGACAGTCAAAACCATTGAGAAAGCCAGCGACCGTGACAACTATTTCATTGCCGAAGATGCTATCAAATTCGGTCTGGCGGACCAGATCCTCAATGCTATTACGAAAAAGGAAGTCTGATGAGTACCAAAGAAGAAAAAACATGTTCGTTCTGCGGGCGTAAGCAGAGCGAAGTGAAAAAAATGTTCTCTTCGGAGAACACCAATATCTGTAACGAGTGTGTCACGACCTGTTCGAACATCCTGCAAAAGGAAGTCCGCTACGAACAGCAGGAGAAACTGCACCAGGAGCTGCCGAAGCCCGCGAAGATCGTCGATTTCCTCGACAAGTACATTATCGGTCAGGAGGACGCGAAAAAAGTTCTCGCCGTCGCGCTGTACAACCACTACAAGCGGATCGAAAACCCGATCTACAATAATGTCGAGCTGGAAAAATCGAACATTATGCTGCTCGGACCGACGGGGAGCGGTAAGACGCTGCTCGCCAAGTCCCTGGCGAAGATCATGAACGTCCCCTTCGCCGTCGCCGATGCCACGGCCCTGACCGAAGCGGGCTACGTCGGCGAAGACGTCGAGAGCATCCTCTCACGCCTCCTCGCCGCGGCCAACTACGACATCGAAGCCGCCCAGCGCGGGATCATCTACATCGACGAGATCGACAAGATCGCCCGCAAGAGCGAGAGTGCCACGATGGGCCGCGACGTCTCCGGCGAGGGTGTCCAGCAGGGTCTGCTCAAGATTCTGGAAGGCAGCGAAGTCTACGTCCCGGTCAAGGGAAGCCGCAAAAACTCCACGACGGAGACGGTGCTCTTCGATACGACGCACGTTCTCTTCGTCTGTGGGGGCGCCTTTGTCGGCCTCGTGCCGGACAAACATACGAAGCGTACCAATAAGGTCGGCTTCGCGAAGGTTCAGAAGAGCGAGATGGCTGCCGACTTCAAAGTCGACCAGCGCGCCCTGGTCCACTACGGTATCATCCCCGAGTTCATCGGGCGTATCCCCGTCATCGCGCAGCTGCGCGAACTGACCAAGGATCAGATGGTCCAGATTCTCCAGGAACCGGACAACGCCCTGATCAAGCAGTTCCAGGCGCTCTTCGAGATGGACGGTATCACCCTCGAGTTCGAAGACAAGGCTCTCGAAGCGATCGCCCAGCAGGCGATCGACAAGGGTGTCGGTGCCCGCGGTCTGCGCGGGATCATCGAAGAGGCGATGCTGCCGCTGCAGTACAGCTGCCCCTCAAGAGACAACCTCGAAAGTGTCACGATCACCGAGGCGGTCGTCGCCGATCCGACAACCGAACCGATCTACACCTTCAAAAAAGAGGACGAGAGCGCCGAGGCGTAATCCCTCTCTGCTCCCGATGACTTTACGGGAGCAGATCCTACAATCCTCCATCCCCAAACACGCCTTTCTTACTTATTCACGTAGCCGAACGTTTACGGGTATGATGTAGAATCTCTTCAAATATTGAGGGGAACCGCATGTTTTCAAAAAACCGTTATGCCATTGATCTAGGAACGGACAATACCATCGTCTATGAACCCTCGCGCGGCATCATCTTTAACGAACCGACCTGCGTCACATTGAACAAAAGCAGCGGCAAAACGCTTTGCATCGGACACGAGGCCAAAAAGATGCTGGGCAAGACACCGCCGCACCTCCCCGTCATCCGCCCTCTTTCGCAAGGCGCCATCGCCAATCTCGATGCGACGGTGCTCTTTTTGAAGCATCTCATCAAAATGCTGATGCGCAAACGCAGCCTTTTTGGTCCCGCGATCGCCGTCAGCGTTCCCTTCGACCTCACACGCTACGAACGCAACGCCGTCAAATCGGCCGGCCTTCAAAGCGGAGCGGGCAGCGTCGTGATGATCAAAGACCCCTATTCGGCGGCCATCGGGGCCGGCATCGACTTCCACTCCCCCGACGGGGCCCTGCTGCTCGATATCGGCAGCGGCGTCACCGAGATCTCCCTGCTCGGCTGCGGCGGTATCGTCGCATCGCACTCCGTACGCTCTGCCGGATGGGACTTTGAGCAAGACATCATTCACCATTTCGACAGCGTGCACCGCGAAAGGATCTCATCGCGCGATGCCGAGTTGCTTAAACTGCAACTTTCCCGTCATGACAGAGGTGACACGACGGAGGTCCATGCCCTCAGCCGCGACAATGCCCTGCCCCATGTCCTGCAGATCCCGAAGTGCGAAGTACGGGAGGCATTGAAACCCAGTATCCTCCGTCTTGGCCGCTTCGTAAAAACGTTCATGCGTACCCTCCCCCCGGATTTCGCCCCACGTCTCCGCGATAACGGCCTCTACCTGACCGGAGGCAGTGCACTGCTTGGCGGTCTGAGCGGTCACCTCGAAAATGCGCTTGGGCTCAAAACCGTCCTCGGCCGTGATCCCCTCCTGGAGATCGCCCTGGGTGCCGGGCGCATCATGGAGGACCGTAAGCTTTTTGCGCATCTCAGCGCCAGGTAACCCCTCCACAACAATCCGGCGGTCGAACCGATGGGCACCTTCATAAAAGAGAAAAGAGCCTAAGCGGAGACGACCCGGTTGCGGCCGGAGCGCTTTGCGGCATACATGGCCGCATCGGCCGCTTCGAGCAGTTTGACCGGACTACCGGTGCTTTTCGTGAGGCTGGCGACCCCGATACTCACTGTCAGGAAAAACTCCCCTTCACCCCCCGTCATATAGGGTTCCCCTGCGATCTCGCCACAAAGACGCTTTGCCAGTTCCATCGCCTCATCATACGAAGATTCGGGCAGAATGATCACGAACTCTTCGCCGCCGTAGCGGGCAGTCATGTCGGTTTTGCGCATCGTTTTTTTCAAAATGTCCGCCACCTTACGCAGCGCCATATCCCCGATCTGATGACCGAAGGTATCGTTGATCTTCTTGAAATGGTCGATATCGAGCATAAAGAGTGAGAGCGGGTGGTTGTAGCGTTCCGCCCTGCCGACCTCGGCATTCAGCTGTTTTTCCAGAACGTGGCGGTTGTACAGCCCGGTCAGGGCATCGTGCCGCGCCGAATACTCCAGCGCCCGTTCCATCCGCCGGTATTCCGTGACGTCGCGGACGATCCCAAGCACCCGCTCCTCCTCACCGATCATGATGGGAGTGGCGGAGATCTCTGCCAAAAAAACACTGCCGTCTTTGCGCCGCAGCTTTTTCTCCCGCCGGGACGGTTGGCGTGTCCTGATGATCCCGGGGAACATCTCCGGTTCCTGGCCAGGGGGCAGCAGGTCGAACACATGCATCCGGCTCAATTCGCTTTTCGTGTACCCGACGAGTTCCGTATAGGCGTTATTGACCATAACGAAGTGCCCACTCCTGTCCACCAGACCGATCCCGTCCATGCTCTGTTCCACGACCGCACTCAACAGCGCCTCTCGGTCTTTCAGGGTCTGCTCATACTGTTTGCGGTCCGTAATGTCATAGATCGTCCCGATGGAACGGACCGGCGTGCCCTTTGCATCATAAAAGGTTTCGCCGCTTTCGAGGACATATTTGACCCTGCCGTCGCGCAGCAGCAGACGGTGTTCGATTCTGTAGGGCGCATGATGGCTGACCGACTCCTGGTAGGTCCGGTCGACCAACGACCTGTCGTCGGGGTGGATAAAGTGTGCGAACAGCTCATAGGAGACGTCGTAATCGTCCCGATCGATTTCAAAAATCCGGTACACTTCATCCGACCACGTCAGAGCGTTCGTGGCAAGGTTGAGTTCCCAGCTGCCGAAGTGCGCCAGGCTCTGCGCCTCCTGCAGTTTGCTCTGGGAGGCTTCAAGGTTCTGGGTACGCTGCTCCACAAGGTACTCGAGTTTTTGCCGGTCAAGCGTATTGCGTTTGACGAGATAGCGGTAGATAAAAAGGTTGATAAAGATGTATCCGACAATGACCCCGAACATCACATATTCAAAAAAGGCGAGTTTGGCGTTCAGGGCGTTGAAAATCCCCTCGATCCTGTCGTTGAGCAGGCTTAGAAAGTCGTCGATGGGGTTCATGATCTTCTGTTTGGCCTCATAATAGGCCTTGGAGTGTAACAGCGCAATAGCTCGCTGCTGGTCAGGTTTCGCCCGGACGGTGTACATCCCCTCGCTATCCTTGAAACGCCCTTCCAGCGCGTTGATCGCCTCGACCTCCAGGCTGACCAGCGCATTTGAGTTGGCTTCCGCCGTTGTCAGTTTGGCGGTTTCTTCCGGGGTGAAAGGCAGCTCCGCGATGATGGCATCCATGGATTTTTTCTCACCCAGCGGATGCTTGCGCTCTCTGTCTTCTTTCGCCAGGTCCCAATAGACGTTGGCATACCCTTTGGGTCGGGGTGCCATGCCGTTGCGGATATCCAGGGTCGTGTAGTAGCGATGTTTGAATTCGGGGTCTTTCGTCACGGCATAGGAGCGTGCGAAATGCGTCAGGTCGTCGGAGGTCTGCCGCAGTTCGTCGGCGGTGACCAACATCTGTTTGGCATCAAGAATCTCCTGTTCCATCCGCACGTGGAGTGTCCCGGCCTTATAGAAGATGGCCGTTACAATACCAATCATCATGATTTCACTTAAAATAATAAAAAGATTATTTTTTGTTCTCATAATATATCTATTATAGCAGAGTCGGGGGACGGACCGCAACTACGCCGGCCTATCGACCCGTTGACACGAAAAAAATCCCCCTTTTTGCGTAGCGAACGCTTTTGAACCCTCTTCTCGAACGGATTTTGCATTCTACCGGGTATTAACACCCAAAATTACGAGGAACATTCAATGCGCGTTTATCTCGACAACAATGCCACTACCAAGATCGACCCCCTGGTCAAAGTCAAAATGCAGCCCTTTTTCGAGGACCTCTTCGGAAACCCGAACTCCCTGCACCAGTACGGGATGGAAGTCCGCCCCCACCTGAACAAAGCGATGGGGAAAATGTACGACGCCCTGAATGTGCCGGACGAAGATGACATTCTCATCACCTCCTGTGCGACAGAGAGCAACAACACCGTACTCAAAGGGGTTTATTTCAAACATATCCTGAAAAACCCGGAGAAGAACCATATCGTCACAACCTCCGTCGAGCACCCCTGTATCCTCGACACCCTCCACTTCCTGAGCGACTACGGTGTCGATGTCACCTACGTCGACGTGGACGAAAACGGCGGTGTCAGCGCCGAAGCGATCAAAGCGGCCGTCACCGACAAAACCGTCCTTATCTCCATGATGTGGGCCAACAACGAAACGGGAATGATCTTCCCGGTCGAAGAGGTCAGCGCCTTCGCCAAAGAGAACGACATCCTCTTCCACAGCGATGCCGTCCAGGCTATCGGCAAACTGCCGGTCGACCTTACAAAGGTCAACGTCGACTACCTCACCTTCTCCGCGCACAAGTTCCACGGTCCCAAAGGGGTCGGCGGACTCTACGTCAAAAAAGGCAAGCAGCTTCCCAACCTGCTGCACGGCGGTGAGCAGATGGGCGGTAAACGCGCCGGTACGCTCAACGTCGCCTATATCGTCGGGATGGGTCTGGCGATGGAACAGGCCGCGGGCCACGTTGATAAGATGAATACGGAAGTCCGCCGTCTCCGCGACAAACTCGAAGACGCCCTGGCAAAAATCCCCGACACCATCATCGTAGGGCCGCGCGACAACCGCACACCGAATACCGTGCTTATCTCCCTGCGCGGGATCGAAGGTGAAGCGATGCTCTGGGACCTCAACCGTGCCGGCATCGCCGCGTCTACCGGTTCTGCATGTGCCTCCGAGTCCCTCGAAGCCAACCCGATCATGAGCGCCATTGGCGAAGACCCGGAACTGGCGCATACCGCCATCCGCCTCAGCCTTTCACGCTTCACGACCGAAGAGGAGATTGACTACGTCATCGACGCTTTCACCAAAGCGGCGGAGCGCCTGCGCTCCATCTCCTCAACCTACGGCTACAAAAGCGAAGCGGGCTGAGAAATGCGCTACCTGATAAACGTCCGCGTCGACGGGACGAAAAAGCGCACCTACCCCGTCGAGGCGGCGGACGAGACGCAGGCCAAAGAGCGTCTGCTGCTCCGTCTTCCTCCGCACCAGCGCGAGACGCTTATTGTCGATGAAATCAAGATTGACCCCGCTTCCCTGGTCAACGCCGACCCCTACGGGATCTTCGGCGAAGAGTGATCAGTCGCGCTTCTGCATCGCTTTGCGCAGCGGCGTATAGGCCCACCACACTTTTGCCTCTCCCCCGTTCATAAAATCCGTAATCGACATAAAAACATCTAGGACACAGGGGTCTTGTTCCGAACCCGTCAGCTCGCAGAGTATGCCGTAGAGTTCAACCGGGTCCTGCCCGATAAGCTGTTCGGGACGGTTGATCCCGATCCGGCGAAGATCGCCGGCCAGCGAAGATCCGATGTTCGGCAGATCCGTCAACGTTTTCGTCGTTTCGCGCTTCACTTTATCCGGGTGCATAGGCGTGTTCCCTTTCACTGGGGCATGGGGAACGGGTTGAAAAGAGGGAGAGACACCGCAGGGTTTTCGCAGCTTACCCGCTCCCGTTGCAGTATAGATATCTCAACAGCATAGCGACAAACATTTTAAGATGCGCTAAATTTGGTTTTTTTATATTTACATAAATTACTAAATTAGAAAGAAAATTTCAGTAATGAAAGGAATCCCAGAGTGATCCGAACATCAACGTCAACAGGAGAGAGATAATCTTAGCCGCAAAATCATAGAACACAACTTGCATCACGACGGCCATATCACAATATAAGGATGACTCCCTATGTCAACAGTAAAGGACTTCATTTACGGGAACAACCTGCAATGGCAGGCTTCTTTCAGCGAGAAAACGGACAAATACGATTACGGCTACCGCGGCAGCCTCGTCATTACACCGGGCAAGGTACTCTCTGCCGACAAGCAGCTCCCGCCGAAAGCAACCGCCACTCAGGTAATCCTCGTCAGCAACAGCGACAAAATCGATTTCATCGCCTGCGAACTCGAAACCCTCGATTTCTTCGAACCGTTTGTTGAACAGTACAAAGAGGTCCTCTCCACCGACGGTCTTTATATTCTCTTCGTCACCGACCTCGACGCCGACGGCAAGTTCGAGTACGAGGGCTTCACTTTTTACGCCTTCTCCCTGGACGAAAGCTCCGTATGGAACGAACTGCTCGACCATGCAGATCTCTCCAAAGGCGACCTGAAAAAACTCAGCGCCGGCGAAAAGATCGATACCGTCTATGACGAGATCAAAAGCACGACACTGCGTATCGCCGACAAAAGCTATGACGACGTCAAAGCTGCACAGAGCGGCGAAGGCAGAGTCCTCTTCGGCGCCGTCTGATCGCGCTGCCCCCCGGGGCATCCCCTTTTCATCTTTTCCCCCAGATATTACCCTACCCGTTTCGGCTTAACACATATGGATTGCGCTGTGCCGTCGGCATAATGAGCACGTCCTGGATATTCACATGCGGCGGTGCCAGCAGGATGTAGAGTGCCAGATCGGCGATATCGTCCGCATGCAGCGGTTCATACCCTTCGTAAACGGCATCGGCCCTGTGCATATCGCCGCCGAAACGGGTCGCGGAGAAATTCGTCTCTACCGCCCCCGGTGCGATGTTGCCGACCCGCACGGCCGTTCCGTCTAGGTCGATGTTCATCGCCTCCGTCAACGCATGCACGGCCGACTTGGTCGCACAGTAGACATTGCCGCCCGGGTAGGTCATCTTTCCGGCGATAGAGCCGATATTGAGGATATGCCCGCCATTGCGACGGCGCATCTGCGGGATGACGGCGCGGCTGACATAGAGCAGCCCCTTGACGTTCGCATCGATCATCTCCTCCCATTCGTCGGCATCCCCTTCATCCAGAGGGGAGAGCCCGAGCGCCAGACCGGCGTTGTTGATCAGGATATCGACGGCGCTCTCTTCCAGCAGGGCGCCCATGGCCGCCTCGACTGCATGCCGGTCGCGGACATCGAATGTCACGGTATCGATCGTGACGCCGTGCTCGGACAGTGTCGTTTTCAGCGCATCGAGCTTTTCCTGGCTGCGCCCGTGCAGCACCAGGTCCGCACCCGCCGCGGCCAAACGCCGAGCGCACGCCTCGCCTATGCCCGATGTTGCCCCGCTGACAAAGGCTCTTTTCCCTGTTAATGATTTCACGATTGACTCCCGGAATATGATGGGGACAATCTATCGGTTTTGAGGTGAAAAGGGGCTAAAAAAGGGGAGGTATGTCTAAAAGAGTGGAGAGGGAAAAAGGCGGGAGTTCCCCGCCGGTGAAAAGGTTATACCGCTTCGGAGCCGGATTCGCCGGTACGGATACGGATAATTTTTTCGATATCGCTGATGAAGATCTTACCGTCACCGATCTTGCCGGTGCGGGCCGCTTCGACGATCGTATCGACGACCTGGTCGACCGACGCCGCTTCGACGACCATCTCCATTTTTACTTTCGGCAGGAAGTCAACGACGTACTCCGCACCGCGGTAGAGCTCACTGTGCCCTTTCTGGCGCCCGTACCCTTTGACTTCGCTGACCGTCATACCGGTAATACCGATCTCAGCCAGTGCATCCTTCACATCCTCAAGCTTGAACGGCTTGATGATCGCTTCTACTTTTTTCATTCTGACAATCCTTTTTGTGCTTTGTATTGTAACACTGTTCGGAAGCCGAGGCTCCCGAGCCGTTCAATTAGAGGTTGAACCCGCGCTCGCCGTGAACGGATTCGTCCAGACCCATTGTCTCTGTCTCTTCATCAACGCGTGCACCGCCGGTGATCGCAGAGGAGATCAGGTAGACAATGACCGTACCGACCAGGGTCCACAGACCGACGATCAGGACAGACTCGAACTGCACAAAGAGCTGACCCATACGATCGCCGCTTGCTTTGAGCGGACCGTCCCAGAGGAGGTCCTGATCGTTCAGCGCGAAGATACCCGTTGCGATCGCACCCCACAGACCTGCGAGGAAGTGGATACCGAAAGCATCGAGGCTGTCGTCGTAGCCCAGTTTCTTTTTCAGGATAGCCACACCGAAGAAGCCGATGAGCGCACCGACGATACCGACGATGAAGGCACCGCCGACGCCGACGAAGCCGGCTGCCGGAGTGATCGCAACGAGACCGGCAACGATACCGGAAGCGACACCGAGCAGGGTCGGTTTCTTGAACATGAACCACTCGATCAGCATCCAGGTGACACCCGCAGCTGCCGTAGCGATCGTTGTTGTCAGAACCGCGAGACCTGCGATGGCGTTCGCACCGAATGCGGAACCGCCGTTGAAGCCGTACCAGCCGAACCACAGCAGGGCTGCACCGGCAGCAGTCAGGATGATGCTCACCGGCTTGATCGGAGATTTCGGGTAACCGGCACGTTTGCCCAGCATGATCGCCAGGACCAGACCGGCCAGACCGCCGTTCATGTGGACAACCGTACCGCCGGCGAAGTCAAGGGCACCTTCATCGAAGAGGTAGGCACCGTCGCCGCCCCATACCATGTGGGTAATCGGTGCGTAAACGACCAGGCCCCAGAGGACAACGAAGAGCATCCATGTGGAGAACTTCATACGCTCGATCGCGGAACCGGATGCGATGGCAACGGTGATCGCTGCGAACGTACCCTGGAAGGCGATGAAGACGAAGGTCGGGTAGCTGCCGGAAAGGTCAGACCAGTTGATACCGGAAAGGAAGACGTTGCCGAAGCCGCCGAACACGTTCTGCAGTGCCGCGCTCTCGCTTGCACCGAAGGCGATGGAGTAGCCTGCAATGACCCAGACCACAAAGGCAACGACAAATGCACCCATGACCATTGCATAGGTATTAAGCACGTTCTTTGAACGTGTCATCCCGGCGTAAAAGAGTGCCAGACCTGCCGGCGTCATCAGCAGTACGAATGCTGTTGACACCATCATCCAGGCCGTATCACCTGTATCGAGCGTATCCTCTGCCAGCGCCAGCGTCGGCAGAAGCATCATCATGGACAAAAGCCACTTCTTCATTGGTTAATCCTTTTTTCGCAGCCTCGGCTGCGGAAGTTTCATGAAAATGGTATACAATTTTGTCGGCTTTTTGCTCTCTTGTTGTGATTATTTTTTAGGCAATAAGGAAAGAACACCGCCTGGCAGGTGGTGGCTCTGAAGGCTGTAGTCGTAGTGGTAAAGGGCCAAAAGGCCCTGTGGAAGGGTCCGGGGTGCGCCTACGCCGCTTCGTCGGCAGAGAGCCGCGCGCGGATCGACGCTTTAAAAGCTTTCATCTTCGGACGCGTGATCGCATCCATGGCCGACTCGCGCAGCGGTTTGATCGCCGCGGCGATCTCATCGCTCAGTGCGGAGCGTCCCTGGAGGATCAGCGCGTGCACGTCTTCAGTGAACATCGCACTGCTTTTATCGGGCACAAGGTCGTAGAGCGCCATAAACAGCGCACGCTGTCCCGTACCCATTTTGCACGTATCATCCGAGATTTTCAGTGCAACCGTAATGGCGCAGTCGATTTCGAATGGCGAAAGCGCGGCGGCGATTTCAGCCAGGCGGTTTTTATCAAAGTTCATAAGGCATCCGATGCTTCCTTTAGCAGCTTTCGCATTTTGCTATACCGAGACGGCTGAGCAGGTCGGCGAAGAACTCACCGCCGTCACGGTCATACTCGTCATGAAACTCGATATAGATCGATGCATCGCTGAAGTGGTTTAGGCTGGGGGAGATACCACGCTGCTGCGACACGGAGTCGATCGTATCGAGAATCCGTGACTTCACGCTCTCGGAACCGTCAAATTCGATCTGCAGTCCCTGATAACGCTCTTCGCGCTGGTGAAAGGCCCGAATGGGCACGGGGTTTACGGCCATTGGCAGTGCCTCAACCCGCCTCGTTCAGCTCTTCGGGCTCTTCCTCGACCAGTCTGCCGACACCGCGGTCTTCGACCGGGATGTCCTCGCGGAATTTCTTTTTGCGGAAGGACGGTGTTTTGAGCTTGCCGTTCTTTTCGCCGAGTTTGTAGATCTCTTCGTTGAGGAAATGCTCTTCGAATTCCGGGGTAAACGGCATGTCCCAAGTGATCGTACCGATGCTCGGACAGATCGCGGCGCACTGCGGATCGTCGTAGATACCGACGCACTCGACACACTTTTCAGGCTGAACGTAGTAGCGCTTTTCGCCGGTAGGGTTGTCCGAATCGTCTACGATAGCGTTGACCGGGCAGACTTGCAAACAGGCGTCGCAGGTGATACATTTGTCATCAATAATTACAGCCATAATTTATCCTTTAAGGTTTATTGTGGATTTGATCCTTGTGAAACCTCCGTCATCCCGGGGGTTTTAGAAGAAGCAAAGCCTCAGGCGCTGCGCTGAGCACCTTTGTGGAAAATGCGCAGCAGCCACAGGGGCGGCTGCGTATTCAGCATCTCGTGGATCTGGTCGATCGCGCCCTGAAGCGCTTCACCCTCCTTGACCTGCACGGGGTGAATCCCCGCAGCCTGGACCATCTTGGATGCCTTCGGACCGATCTGGGTGCAGTACAGGATGTCCGCCTCTTCGATCGTACCGATCTTGTAGTTGAGTTTCGCCACTTCTTCCTCGGGCTCGTCCGAGCTTTCAATAACTTTGAGCAGCGTCGCGCTCTCCTTATCGACCTCGTACAGATGGAAGGTTTTGGACCAGCCGAAGTGCTGATCGATCTTTTCGCCCGTGGATGAAGCAAATGCGATTCTCATGATTTCTACCTTTTATGTATGATGCGAGAGGAAGCTATCCGCTTCACCGTAAAGTGCCTTTCATGTGTCAAACACCCTCTCCCGCCGAAAAGGTGCTTGACACATGAAAGCTGAGACAGACCAAGGTTCACTCTAAGGTGAACCCGGTGTTAACGTCGTGTTTTGGACGCTACGAATTAGAACGAGTCAGAGACGTTGGCGTGGCCTTCGCGCACGTCCATACCGATCTCATCCATGAACTTCTGCTCTTTGACTGACGGAAGCATCAGACCTTTCTTTTTGTGTTCACGGATCTTGTAGGTACCGTCTTCATTCCCTTTGGAGTAGTACTCTTCGAAATCAACGGTAAAAGGCATATCCCATACGATAGAACCTTCGGTCGGGCACGCTTCCGCACAACGCGGCGCATCCGCATGACCGACACACTCAACACACGTCTCCGGCTTCACATAGAAGCGCTCATCGTCGTAGGGGTTCTTTTCGTCACCGTTGCTCAAAATTGCTGCGACCGGGCATTCCGGTGCACAAGCGTCACAGTTGATGCACTCATCCGTAATCATTACTGCCATTTGTTTCTCCTGTAAAAAGTATGCTTTTTATGGTGCAACTTTCGTTCCTGCACGCTTCTTGAAGCTCTCGACCGTCATCGGGACCACATCGGGTTCAAGATGGATATCGACACCGCGCAGCAGCATCGTCGCTTCGCAGCCGACTTCAAGCCCCAGTTCGTGGCAGGCTTTCTCCGTGACCAGCGAAACGACCGTGCCCAGATCACTGTCGAAGGTAAGCTCGCAGAGCGAATCCTTGCTGCGGATCTTTTTCAGTGTGCCGGGGATACGGTTTTCGATGGAGACCTTCCCCGGGCACTCTTTGCTGACGCAGACCGATGCCTCCTGGAAGGTAAAAAAGACCTTCTCGCCCACCGCGGCCCAGACCGGAGTCTTGGTTTTGATGAGACGGATCTGGGTCTCGTTGCACAGCAGCGTGATGTACGTGACGATGTCCGTGCTTTCGATATCGCTGACGACTGCGGCAATCTTGTTCATCCCGCGCTCCCTACATCAGGTAAAGGACGACATTTTTGTCGATCAGCTCCTCGAAAGCGTCGAGCAGCATATCCGCCGTCGAGGTTGAACCGAGGTGACAGCCTGAGCAAGCGCCCAGGTAGTTCAACCAGATCTGCGGCGTCTCCCCCGGCACGTAGTTGAGCAGTTCGATCCCGCCGCTGTCGGCTTCGAGTGTCGGGCGGATCTTCTGGTCGATGACCTGCATGACCAGCGTAATCTGTTTTTCCACCGGCAGACTGCGGAACGGCTTGTTCAGCACCGTCGCCAGCTCCTTGTTGCTGACGTAGGTGACCACCTCCTGCGCCCGCACATTGTTATTGTGCGCGGCGGTAATCAGGTAGCGCATCGCTTCGGCCTTCTCCCCTTTTTCTTTGAGGAGCATGCCCGCTTTGAACTGGGCGTCGACATGCCCGATATCGGCTGCCTGCTTGAAATAGGTAAGCGCATCCTTCTCATTGGGCGTACCGTCGAGCCCTTTTTCGAAGATCTGCGCCAGGCTCATCATCGCATGCATGCTGCCCTGTTCGGCCGCCTTTGCAAACCACGCTTTGGCCGCTTCGATGTCGCGTCCGCACCCTTTGCCCTGCATCGCCATGACGCCCAGGTTCACCATCGCATTGGCATCCGCTTTTGACGCCGAATCGACAAAGAGGTCATACGCCTCTTTATACTGTTTCGCCTCGTAGGCACTGACTCCTGCTTCGAATGTCGTCATTTTCTGCTCCTCCTGACTTTGAAAATAGGCTTCGAGCCGTTCATACGCATCTTCTTCGGCCTCCTCGAAGGTATCGCCGATTCCTTTGATCTCCGGGAACTCGACGAACTGGGCGACGCAGCCGTCCCCCTCCTCGTTGGAAAAACCGAAATAATCAAGTGCATACTTTTTCATAGCCAGCCTTATGCAAAGAACGTTCCAGAAGCTTGGAACATTTTTTGCAATATAAGGAAAAATCATCTAAGGAGGCGACATGATCGCTATACCGGTGGACAAGGCGTCAATGGATGCCACGTCATCGAAACTTTTCGGAAATGTTCAGGCATTCGCCCTTTATAATAATGATGAAAAGGCATTCCGTTTCATTCCGAACGACGGCCAAGGGGACGGTGTCAAAACCGCCAAACTGCTTGCCGATCACTCCGTAACCTCCGTCGTCTACTCTTTCATGGGTAACGGCCCCTACGGCGTCCTGGAAGCGGAAGGCATCGGTGTTTACTACCTGGGGAAAGAGCCGCTGGCGCTCTCAACCATCGTCGAAGGGCTGGCAACGGAAAACTTCGTCAAGGTTATCTCTGAAAACGCGCAGACTTACCTCGATCCGGGCACAGCGTCGGGAGAGTGCGGATGTGGATGCAGCCATGACTGAGATTATTACCAAAGAGATGCATGAAATCCGCGGCCTGATTGCACAGACCGTCGCCAAGCGCAATGCGCTCAAGGCGGAGATGCAGGAGTGGTACGAACGCTTCCCCAACGAACGCTTCGGCAAATTCAAGGACCTGATCGCCGTCGACGGCGTCCTGTCCCAGCTCGATTCGCATTACAAGCAGCTCTGGGACTTCCACAACGCCCGCACCGAACCTGTGCAGAAAAAGGCGATGTAAGGTATGCCGGAGTACAGCAAGGCCAGTAAGGCCCGCGTGCCTGATGAGACCTCTGAATACAGTGAAAAAGGGCGGCTGAGGGCCGCGGGAGCGCAGATCGACCGCTACCGGATCATCCTGGACAAAGATAACTTCCAACCCGAAGAGCCCCATTGGCGGCGTATCAGCAAGAACACCGTCAGTCTTTTCCAGGTCCTCATCGACCAGAACCTTCACGAGCTTGTCATGGTGCTGGAGCACTACCCCCGCTATATCGAGTGGGTCTGTGAACACTTCCGCTACGCCTACAGTTACAGCGAGAACGAAGCGAGCATCGACGCCGCTTCCCGGCTCCTGGAGCTGGGCGAGCCCTTTTTCACGAAGCAGTTTGTCCGCAACCTCGTACGCAAACTCCCGCGCCTCGATGCCATGGAGCTCGAAGCGCTCAAAACGTTTGCCGAAATGGTATCGGCACAGCACGGACAGTGGCACCCCATCGTTACGAACCACTACTGCGACGCCATCGGAGAGAGCGTCGATTCCCGTAAACTGCATCCGCTGCAGCGCCTGGCCATCACCGGCAAGATCGCGAACATTGCGCGGATCGAAACCTTCGAGTACGATGCCGAAGACCGCGACGCCGTCCTCGATATCCCCTACATGAATTGAATTGAACAGAAAGGTTAACCATGGATAAAGAAACCATCAAAGAAGAACTTCTCAAACACGCACGCAACGCTTTTGAAACCGCTTCCACCCTGCGAGAGAACGAGCGCATCGAAGTCTACCTGCACGACGGCATTGCCAAGACCTCCGATGTCCTCGATGACAGTGATGAGATCCTCTACGGCGACAACCGGGTTCTGTGCTACCAGGTCCAGGGGTACGACTACCTGGAGGGCGAGATCAAAACCTGGATCGACTACGCCCGTATCATCCCGCAGCCGACAGACGACGACACACCGCTGCCCGAACCCACCGACATCGAAAAATCAATCCGTGAACTCATTACCGATCTGGCAAAATCCAAAGGGGTGAGCCCAGACGACATCAGCTCCTTCGAGGTCTTCGCCAACCTGCCGATGGACCTGCTGGGTACAATCGAACAGCAGATCATCGAGTACTGGTGGAGCGCGGAAGAGGAAGAGAACGGCAAGAAACTCGCCCTGGCCCAGATCGAAGAGGCCCTGGCCTAAATCATTTCATCCGGACGCAGTCCGGGCGACCCAACCACATCCCCTTTCACTCCTTACGTCAGTGAAAGCTCCTCACACTTTCTTTAGCATTGACGCCTTAAAGCGCCAGCAGCATCTCGTAGAGTTCGAAGGCGTCCTTCGTTCCCGCCAGCTCGCGGATGGAGTGCATGGCGTAGGTCGGCAGCCCGACGTCGAGGGTCTCTATGCCCAGCCGCGTCGCGGTGATGGGGCCGATGGTGGAGCCGCACCCCATGTCGCTGCGGGTCACGAACTCCTGCAGCGGATGGCCCGCGCGCTCCGAAGCGAGAACGAAGCGGGAGACCGTGCGCGAGTTTGACGCGTAGCGCTGGTTGGCGTTGAGTTTCAGCACCAGCCCCTTGTTGATGTAGGGGGCGTGCTCCGGGTCGTGCTTGTGGGCGTAGTTCGGGTGCTGGGCGTGGGCGTTGTCGCACGACACCATCAAGGAACGCTGGCAGAGCTGAACAAAGGCTTCATAGCTCCCCGTGATGCGCTGCAGCGTATTTTCCAGGAAAGGTCCCGCGGCCCCGCTGCTACTTTCGCTGCCGACCTCTTCGTGGTCGGAGAGGATCATCAGGTAGGGGCGGTCATTACCGACGCTGCAGATAGTGAGCAGCGCCACGTAGCAGCTCAGCAGGTTGTCCAGGCGCGCCGAGGCGATAAACTCTTTTGCGACGCCGACATAGGAGGCCTTCTGCGTATCGTAAAGGCTCAGCTCGTGCGACAGCAGCCGTTCGAAGTCTGCCACGCCGAAAGCTTCCAGTTGCTTGCCAACCCACGCTTCAAAATTGAAACTCTCGTCGCAGCCGATGAGTGCCGGCAGGTCCGTCTGGGGATTGACGGAACGGCTCTGGTTCGCCTCCCGGTCGAGGTGGATCGCCAGGGAGGGGATCACCGCCACCGCGTCACCCGTGTCGATATTCGCCTCTTTGAGCTCCCCCGTTTTCGTCCGGTAGGCGACCCGCCCGGCCAGCCCGAGGTCGCGGTCGAACCAGGGGTTCATCAGCAGCCCGCCGTAGGGCTCCACGCCCAGGCGCACCGTGCCGCTGCCCTTCAGTACCGGGGAAGGCTTCAGTTTGAGGTTGGGCGAATCCGTGTGCGCCCCGAACATAACGTAGTCGTTCCCGCCCGTATAGGTGAAGGCGATCACCGAGGAGGCGTTGCGCGTCGTGTAGTAGCGCTTGCCCGCCTCCAGCGACCATTCGCCGCGCTCGTCCAGATAGGTAAACCCGGCGTTCTCCAGCATTCCCGTGACGTTGCCTACCGCGTGGAACGGCGTCGGCGACGCATCCAGAAAGCCCAAAAGTCCGTCGTTGAAATCTTCTCTTGTCATTGCAAATCCCGCAGAAAATAGGTTTTGATTGTAGGTCTCATTATAGCGTCTGCCCCGATCAGCTCCGCTTAGCCTATTCAGGCCCATGCAATATTCGTACAATCCTATATCGGCAGATAAGCAAAAATAGTTATTTACATAATTATTTAAATAACTATTAAGCACGACTCCCCTATACTGCTCTAAAATAGTTCAATCCGAAGGAGCAATTATGGTCCCCATGAAATATCTGCAGTTGGTTCAAACCTTTCTCATAGCGACGTTTATGACCTTTGTCATGTCCTTCGCCATATCATGGATCAATCTCGGTCTGGTCAAAGGATTCATCGGCATCTGGATGCATGCCTGGCTCATCGCATTTGCCATCGCCTTCCCGACCCTGCTGCTCATCCTTCCGGCGATGCGCAAACTGGCAGTACGCATCGCCTCGAAAGAAGAATCTGCATGAGTACAGCATCGGGCAAAATGGGCAAGCCTACCATGCTCGGACCGCTGATCGCGCGTGTGAAAAACAAAATGCGCCGTCGGATGAACGAGCGGCTCAAACCCTATGGCATCACTGCCGAACAGCGCGCCATTCTGCTGGCGCTCTGCCGCGAAGGCGCCATGACACAGGCACAGCTATGCGAATTGACTTCCATGGAACCTTCAAATCTTTCGACCACGCTCAAGCGTCTCATTGCCAAGGGATATGTCGAGAAAACGGAACATCCCGACGAACCGCGTGCCTACCTCGTCCATGCCACACAAAAAAGCCGGACAATCGAACAGGAGCTGATCGGCCTTAGCAGCGCAGTAGAGGGCGGACTGCTCCACGGCATCGACGACGAGGCGCTTCAGTCACTCTATGACACCCTGTCGAAGATGGATGCCAACCTTTCAACCCGTTTCTGACGTCGTTTAGTCCCCAAAAAGGGGAAAGACAAACGTGTCAGGATTGAAAAATCGAAGATTCCACGCTGGCACAGGTGTGCATTTACATACCGGGAGTGAACCCTTTGGAGGGGAAGTTCTCATAGAGGTAATCGGCGATCAGCGCCAGCTCCTCTGTCGTGACCGCGCCCTGCTGCGACGGCATCAGACCGAAACGTTTGATCGCCATGGGCCGGCATTTTGCAACACCCTTGGACGGTTTGAGCGCATACGCGGCGATAAAGTCCGTCGCCGCTTTCTTGTCTCCGGCAAACGCCTGCTTGACATGAAACATCACCCCAGGCGCCGGCGGCGCGACCAACTCCCTTTTCATAGCCTGCGTCGGCTTGACCTTGATATGGCATGCAGCACATTTGGCGTCAAAAAGCGTCTCGCCCGTCTCGGCGCAAAGCGCACTCATCATCACAGCCAAAGTCGCTGCCGCCGTCGGAATCATTTTCATTCGTTTCTCCTGGATAAGGTTATGGAAGCCCGATCACAAATCCGGCGGAACTTGCATATACATTTTCCGCAGCTCTGTATCGGCCCAATACGTTATATTTAAAAATATATAACGATATATACAATACATATTCCAAATAATTGCCGTGTCAGCCTATATTTCAGGAGCAAAAGTGACAAAACCCCACAAAATCGTTATATTCAAGAAGACATAATGATACACCACATGCTGAGGCTTCCGGGCGTTTGAACGCAAAACGGTTGATCTTTATGCCGCTTTGCGCCCTTGCCGCCGGCGGCTTACGCGCTTTGCAGCAGCGGCAGCTTGTCGAGCAGGGTTTCGCAGTACTCCCACTGGTCCAGTGACCGCTTCCAGTTCTCCGGGATTGCGTTCACACCGTAGAGGGCGCCGAGTACCATCCCGATGGCGATGGCCCGCGAGGCGTTGTCGCCGCCGACCATCGCGTTGGCCTGCAGCGCCTTTTTGAGGCCGTCCGTTTCGTTGCCGTATTTGAGGATAAAGTAGACGGCACCCGGCAGCGTCCCTTCCGTCGGGCTCGCCTTGCCGACGCGCACCGGCTCGGAGCGGCCGATATCCCACAGCCGGGCCATGCTGGTGAGCGCCAGGTCGTCGACGAACTTCTCTTTGCCGAGCGGAGATTCGGGGTCCGTCGCCTCCTCGAACTTGGCGATCGCCTGGAGGGTTTTGGCCTGGAAGAAGCCGCCCATCTGCTCGCCGACGGCGCGGATCGCATCGATGGGAGCCGTCCCGCCCAGTACCCGGTGCGTCACACGGGCGAAGTACTCCCCGCCGCCGAGCGCCTCGGCGTTGCGGTGGGTGAACATCGCCTTCTGCGACGCGTCAACCACCGCCTCTTCCGTATCATAGTAGCCGTGCGCCGCGACGTGCCGGATCGCCATCGCGTTGGAGATGCCGCCCAGGTTTTCGACGGGGAAGCCCCGTTTCACCTGCGCATAGGTCTCCTTCGTCATCGTGCAGATCCACGACCCCCAGCCGTTCTCCAGCCGGTGCATCCAGTGGGGAATAAGCTCGGGGACGCTGACCGGGCGCGGAGCCTCAGCCGTCTTGGCAAGGTGTTCGAGAAAGAGGATGTTGTAATCGCCGTAGTCGGTCGTCCCCCCCGCCTTTTTGCCGGGGTGGTAGTTCTGCGCCCCCCAGCCGATGCCGTGGGTCTGCCCCCCCATCATCTCGCCGGGGGACATGAAGCGGTCCACCGGTTTGCGGCCGTAGGCCAGGTAGATTTTCTGGGCGTCGTACTCGTAGTGGCTTCCGAGGCAGAGGGCATCGCCGACAATCGCACCGAAAAACGCCCCCTTGATCGCCTCTTGTTTTGTGATCGCGCTCATGACCGTCTCTCAGAGCGTCATCTGGATCAGGCTCTCCGCCCACATGCTGAGCTGGTCTTTGGAGAGCTTACTCGTGAAACGGTTCATCTCCATCCCCCTGCTGAAGGCAATGGTCGTCGGCAACTCGTTGACGCCGTACTGCAGGGCCAGCGGCGCGTCGTTGAGGGTATTGACCTTCAAAAAGCGCACTTCGAGGGGGCAGGAGGAGGCCGCTTTTTCGAAATCCGGCGCCATCTCCATGCACGGACCGCAGTCGGGGGAGTAGAAATCGACGATGACGGGAATGTCGTTTTCGGCAATGTGGAGCTTGAACGCCTCCGCGTCGCAGGTGACGGGTGTCGTGTCCGTCAGGGGTTGGCCGCAGCTGCTGCAGAGCACCTCTTTTTTTTCGACTTCGTTGACGACGCTGTTGACGCTTTGGCAGTGGGGGCATACGATCTTGAGAGTGTCCATCTTTGGCTCCGTAAATATAGTGTTGCCGGAGGGCGTGCAAAATCCGTGCCCGTCGGCCGTTTTTGCCGCTGATACGGAGCGCTGTTTCGTTTAGAAAGATGGAGTATCATCCCGTTTATACACCCCCGAAAGGTATCAGTCATGACCCGTTCACGCGTTCCCCACATCCTTTTGCTTTACTGGATCATCAAGATCGCTTCGACCACCCTGGGCGAAACCGGCGCCGATATGTTTTCCATGACCTTTGAGATCGGCTACGGGAGCACCATTCTCATTTTCCTTGCCCTGTTCATCCTGCTGGCCTCCGTCAAAATCGCGATGAAACGTTATGATCCGGCCCTCTACTGGCTGACGTTTACCGCCTCCGCCATCGCCGGAACCGCGATATCGGATTTTATCGACCGTACGCTGGGACTGGGTTATGCTGCGGGATCAATGCTCCTGCTTGTTCTGCTTGCAGGTGTCTTGTTGCTGTGGCGTGCCCAAACACGTTCGCTCTCGGTCGAACAGATCAGCTCCGTCCCGGCGGAGACCTACTACTGGCTCGCCTTTTTGATCGCCAACACGCTGGGAACGGCGGCAGGCGATTTTCTCGCCGACGACCTTCAGATCGGTTTCATGTACAGCGCCCTTCTCATCGGCGGCGTTCTGACCCTCACGGCGCTTCTGCACTACGTCACCACCCTTTCGCCGATCCTGCTCTTCTGGATCGCTTTCATCCTGACCCGTCCTTTCGGCGCGACATTCGGCGACCTGCTGACCAAATCCGCCGACGACGGGGGCGTAGCATTCGGCACCATCGGGGCCTCGCTCGTTTTCACCCTGATGCTCGGCATCGCCCTCTTCTTCGAAATCCGCCGTGAAAGGGCCTATATCCCGGAAGAAAGGGCATAATACGCCAAACAGAAAAAAGGAGTACACATGCATCTGGGATTTATCGGGCTCGGACACCTCGGCCGCGCCGTCGCCGGACGGCTGCTGGAGTGCGGACATACGCTGAGCGTCTACAACCGTACACCGCAGCGGGCGGAGGGACTGGCTGTCGACCTCTGCGACCATCCGCGCGACGTTATCGAAAAGTGCGACGTCGTACTGCTCTGCCTCTTCGACAGCACCGCGGTCAATGCCGTCCTCTCCGGCGAGAACGGCCTGCTTGGCGCCAGCGCCTCCGGCAAAACCGTCATCGACCTGACTACCAACCATTTCGACGCCGTTGCCGGTTTCCACGAACGCTGCCGCCTGGCAGGGGCTGCCTACCTCGAATGCCCGGTCCTCGGCAGCGTCGTCCCCGCGGCCAACGGAGCGCTGACCGTACTGGCCAGCGGAGAGGAAGAGGTGTTTGAACGTTCCAGGAGCATCCTCGAATCCATCGGCGCGCACCTCTTCTACCTGCGCAAACCGGGGCGGGCGACAAAGATGAAACTCGTCAACAACCTCGCCTTGGGCGGCATCATGGCCGTGCTGGCCGAGACCGTCGGCATCGGCGAAGCAGCCGGAATCGAGCGCGAAACGCTCCTGGAGATCCTCGCCGTCGGCGGCGGCAAATCGCTCGTGCTCGACGCCAAGCGCCAGAAACTGCTCGATGACGACTTCACGCCCCACTTCTCCAACGCCCTGATCTACAAGGACCTGCACTGTCTGCAGGACCTCGCCTACGGCCTCGAACAGCCCTTGTACACGGCCGGTATGGTCAAAGAGCTCTATGCACGCACCTTCGCCGAAGGGTTCAGCGGCGAGGATTTCGCCTCCGTCGCCAAGCTTTTCCGAAAGCATGAAGGGTGAAAACACTCCTTATTACCGGCGCCGCCCAGGGGATCGGTCTGGGGACAGCCACCCTCTTTGCCGACCGCGGCTGGAAGGTCTACGGCCTTGATGTGCAGAGCGACCGTCTCGCTGCCGCAGCCCTCAAGGGGGGATTCGAACCGCTCGTCTGCGACCTCACCGACCCGGAAAGTATTGAAGAAACGGTAGCGTCGCTGCCGCACCTCGACGCCCTCGTCAACAACGCCGCAACCAGTGCCAACGGCGACCCGCTTACCCTCTCTGTAGCGGAGTGGAAACGGGTCATCGACGTCAACCTGACCGCTCCCTTCCTCCTCAGCCGTGCCGCGGCGCCGTTGTTGGCTGCGAGCGGCGGCAGCATCGTCAATATCGCCTCGACCCGCGCCCTGATGAGCGAACCGCATACGGAAGCCTACAGTGCGAGCAAAGGGGGAGTGCTGAGCCTCACCCACGCCATGGCCATGAGCCTCGCCCCCGTGCGCGTCAACGCCGTCAGCCCCGGCTGGATCGAACACGCCGCCCCCGAATCCCTGCATGGTTTTGACCACACCTTCCATCCGTCGGGACGGGTCGGCAGTGTCTCGGATGTTGCGGAAATGGTCTGGTTCCTCACCGGCGATCATGCGGAGTTCATTACGGCCCAGAACTTCGTTGTCGACGGCGGTGTGACGAAAAAGATGATCTATCCGGAGTGACGGGAGGCTTTACGATTCGGGCTGAAACGGCACCCTTTCGATCGCCGCTTCGCGCAGGTTGTCCGCCAGCGTCCAGAACCACGCCTCCCCGTTTATCGGCGACAGCAGCATAAAGGAGGGATCGTCCGCGCTGAAGTGCGCCAGGTACTCCCGGGTCTCGATCAGCTGCTGCTTGATGGCGCGATCATCCACTGCTTTCATGTGTGCGCGGATCCGCAGCATTGTCGCAAAGTCCTGCGACAGGTAGCAGAGCTCCACCTTCGGGTTCGCCCGCAGCTGACGCCCGACGGCTTTGGCGGTCGACGAAGTGAAATAGAGCTTCCCGCCGATGATGTTGCTTAAAAATCCGCGCACATGCGGCTGGTCCACCTGGGCGGTCGCCAGGGTACAGACAGGGTTTTGTGTGATGAATGCCAGAATTTCCGGAGGCATAAACTACTCCTTTTTTCGGCACAGTATAGGCAAAGGTGCGGAAGGTTTGCGAGTACAAACACGCTGAAAAAGCGTACGATTCGGCTATTTGAACCGCGAGGCGTACTCGGAGGGGGTCTCGCCGAATGCCGCTTTGAAACGGCGGGCCATATAGGAGGCGGAGTTGAATCCCGCCCCGAGCGCGGCATCGGTCACGCTCGTCTCCCCAGACTCCAGCACTTTTTTGATATGCTGCAGCCGCACGCGCAGCAGGTACTCCCCCGCGCTCATCCCCAGCGCGGAACGAAAAAGCCGCCCGAAATGCGACACGGAGAGGCCCGCGACCTCCGCCAGCGTGCGCTGCTCCAGTTCATAGGCGTAATGGAGGTGGATATATTCGACCGCGGCATTGATGCGCCCCTGCAGCGAAACGCTCTCGCGCTCAGCCGGGAACGGTGCGAGCGTATTGCGGACAATCAGGTGTGTCAGGCTCTGTGCCAGCGAGGCGGCCAGCGGACGGGCCTCTTCCCGGCACGACTGCATAAAGAGCTGCAGCAGCGGCTGGATCCCTTCGTCCAGGCCGAACATCTCGCCGTTGAATGCCGCCGGATCACCGCGGTACTCTCCGTAGACGCTTTCAAAGCTGTCGGCATCGACAAAGATGGCGCAGTAGCGCGGCGGAAGGTAGTTCTGCACCTCGTGGTGCGCAATGCCGGGGGAGAGGCAGAAGAGATGGCGGGGCTTCGGCGTCAAACGCCTTCCGTCCAGGACGACCTGCGTCGCTTCGTCGTACTGGATCACGAACATATAGGCGGGGTGGGCATGTTCGGGCGTCACGGCATAACCGCACTGTCCGCCGACGGGGATGAAGGCGCAGAACTCGGGCGAAACATAGGCGTCGACAAAACGCAGCTGTTCCTGCGTCACGTCGCCGACAAGCGATCGGATCGTCCGCAGCGCTTCGGGTGCGATCGTCTGCATTGCCTACTGCCGTGACCGCGTTATGCCACGTCGACGTCGGAGAGACCGGCCAGCTCCTCCATGATGGAGTTGTTGACGCGGATGGCCGAGTCGATGACGACGTTTTGCAGCTTGGAGACGATGTTGAGCTTCAACGGGCGCGTACCCGGGTGGCGGCGGACAAGGCGGTAGAGTTCTTCGAGGCGCTCGACGCCGTTGTCCAGGTGTAGGCGCAGGGTCAGCGGCTCCTGCGGCACCTCGCGAATCTTCGTACTGACCTTCTTGCTCTCTTTTTTCACCTCTTTGAGGCTCATGATCTTCGTCACGCTCGTACGGGTGAACATCTCCGTATGGGTCACCTTGACCTTGAAGGCAATAGGCTCGTCGAGGTTCATCGCCTCGAGCTCCTCGAGCTTGTCGCTGAAGAGCATCACCTCGAGGTTGCCGTGGAAGTCCATGATGTTGACGATGCCGAACTGGTTGCCCTTCTTGGAGATCTTCTTCGTAATCTCCTCCACCTTGCCGATAAAGATGGCATAGGAGCCGTCGGCGATGTTCTCCAGGTCGGACGAGAGGGTATATTCGAGCTGGTCAAGCTCCTCGCGGTAGTCATCGAGGGGGTGGCCGGAGACATAGAAGCCCAGGGTCTCCTTCTCGAACTCGAGGATCTGCTTAAGGCCGAACTCCGGCGCATCTTCGAGCCTGAGCTGTACCGTGGTGACGTCGGCGTCGTCGCCGAAAAGGCTGCCCGCGGCGTTCTTGCGCGCCTGCATGGAGTCCTTGGCCGTCTCGATGACCGTCTCCATCTGTTCAAGCAGCGCCCGGCGCGAATACTGGTAGCGGTCGAAGCCCCCCGCCTTGGCGATGGATTCGAGCACCTTCTTGTTCACCTTCTGCGGGTCGATACGGTTGACGAAGTCCTGCAGGTCCGTGAACTCGCCGTCCTTGCGCACCTCGAGGATCGATTTGACCGCGGAGGTCCCGACCCCCTTGATGGCGCCGAGCCCGAAGAGAATGTGGTCCTGGTCATCTTTGCGGGTGGCGCTGAACTCGAGCTGCGAATCGTTGATATCCGGCGGGCTCAGTTCAATGCCCATCCGCTTGACCTCATCGATGTACTTGACGACCTTGTCCGTGTTGTCCTTCTCCGACGTCAGGAGTGCGGCCATGAACTCCTGCGGGTAGTAGGTCTTGAGCCACGCCGTCTGGAAGGTGACCATTGCGTAGGCCGCCGAGTGGGATTTGTTGAAACCGTAGCCGGCGAACTTCTCGATCAGGTCGAAGAGCGCGGAGGCCTTCTTGTAGTCCAGACCCTGTTGCTGCGCCCCTTCGGAGAACTCCCGGTTGTACTTCTCCATCAGGTCCGCTTTCTTCTTACCCATCGCACGGCGGACGATATCCGCCCCGCCGAGGCTAAAGCCCCCGACGGTCTGGACGATCTGCATGACCTGCTCCTGGTAGACGATCATGCCGTAGGTCGGTTCCAGGGTCTCTTTGAGCATGTCGAAGCTGACCTCCTCGAAGGGGTAGAAGATCTTCTTGCGCCCGTGCTTGCGTTCGATAAAGTCGTCAAGCATCCCCGACTCCATCGGTCCCGGGCGGTAAAGCGCCAGGACCGCAATAAGGTCTTCGAAGTTGGAGGGTTTTAGACGCTTGTTCAAGTCCTGCATCCCGCTCGATTCGATCTGGAACATCCCGACCGTCGCACCGGACTGGATCACTTCGTAGACCTTCGGGTCGTCCACATTGATCGTATTCCAGTCGATCACTTTGTCGTAGCGCGTCTTGACGAGCTTGATCGCGTTGTCGATGACGTCGAGGGTCTTCAGGCCGAGGAAGTCGAACTTGATCAGGTCGACGTCCTCGAGGTAGTTGAGCGAGTACTGGGTGACGAAGGTCTCCTCCCCCGGCGGCTTGTAGATGGGGGTCTTCTTCCAGAGCTCTTCGTTGCTGATGACGACCCCCGCCGCGTGCATCCCGGCGTTGCGCTTGAGCCCTTCGAGCTTGAGACTGAACTCCCAGACGCGCTTCGCCTGCGGGTCCGTGTCGATAAGTTCCTTGATCTTCGGCTCTTTCTGGAAAGCGCCCGGTTTGAAGTCGTCGCCCTTCTTCTTGCCGTTGAGGGTGATCCCCAGCTCTTCGGGGATGAGCTTCGCCATCTTGTCCGCCTGCGATAGCGGCATGTCGAGGACGCGGGAGACGTCGCGGATGACCCCTTTGGCCAGCAGGGAGCCGAAGGTGATGATCTGCGCCACCTGGTTGCGGCCGTACTTGCGCACAACGTAGTCAATCACCTCGCCGCGGCGCGCCTGCATGAAGTCCATATCGATATCGGGCATGGAGACGCGTTCGGGGTTCAAGAAACGCTCGAACAGCAGGTCGTACTTCATCGGGTCGATGTCGGTGATCTCCAGCGCGTAGGCGACGAGGCTCCCCGCCGCGGAACCCCGTCCAGGACCGACGGCGACCCCCATCCGCTTGGCTTCGGCGACGAAGTCCCAGACGATGAGCATGTAGCCGGGGAACTTCATGGAGTTGATGACGTCCATCTCGTACTCCAGGCGCGCCCGGTACTCCTCGTGGCGTTCCGGCGGCACGTGTTTGAGACGCTCTTCCAGCCCCAGGCGGCAGCGGTGGATGAAGAACTCCGCGTCGTTCTTGTCGGCGGCGCCCATCCATTTTTTCTTATCGTCCGCCGTCGCGTTCTGCCCCAGCGGCGCATCGTCGGCGTGGTCGATATTGAGCCCCTCTTTGGCGGCGTATTCGCGGGTGAACTTGAAGTTCGGCGGCGTCGGGTTGCCAAGTTCGAGCTCGAGCTGGCACTTGTCGACGATCTCCTGGGTCGCCTCCAGCGCTTCGGGAACGTCCGCGTAGAGCCGCTGCATCTGCTCCGGACTCTTGACGTAGAACTCGTGGACCGAGTGACGCAGACGGTTCGGGTCGTCATAGAGTTTATTCATCCCGATACACATGAACGCCTCGTGGTACTGTGCATCGTCGGGGAAGGTGTAGTGGGTGTCGTTCGTCGCGACGAGCTTGATGCCCGTCTCCTGCGAGAGTTTGAGCAGCGGCTCGTCGATAAAGAGCTGGTCGGCGATGCCGTGGCGCATCAGCTCCAGGTAGAAGTCCTCGCCGAAGATCTCCTTGTACTCCAGCGCCACCCGCTTCGCCTCGTCGTAGCCGCCGGCGCCGAATTTGACGTTACGTTCGCTGTTGGTGTTAAGGTGCCAGCTCACCTCTCCCTGCAGACAGGCCGAGGTACAGACAAGCCCCTCGCTGTGTTCGCGCAGCTCCTGCTTCGTGATGCGGGGAAAGTAGTAGAAGCCGTGGATATAGGCCATGGAGGAGAGGTACATCAGGTTCTCGTACCCCTTCTGGTTTTTCGCGTAGAGGCAGATGTGGAAGCGCTGGCGTGTGCTCTTGTCATCGAGGGTCTCGCCGTTATGAATATAGCCTTCCATCCCGATAATGGGCTTGATCCCCTCGCCTTTCATCTGGTGCCAGAAATCGATGGCGCCGAACATGTTGCCGTGGTCGGTCATCGCGACCGAGGTCATGCCCAGCTCCTTGACGCGTTTGGCCAGGTTGCTGATCTTGTTCGCGCCGTCGAGCAGGGAGTATTCGGTGTGCAGGTGCAGGTGGGTAAAGGGTTGGACGCTCATCGTAGGCCTTCAAAAAAGTATTCGGTAATCAGGAATTTATTATAGTGGGATGCGGGTAAAAAGAAGCTCTCCCCGAGTACCCGGCCCGGGATTCGGAGCGCGCATTAAGCGAGGAGCGAAAGTTGCGCGCCTAGAAGCGGTAGATGAGCCCGGCGAAGTACTCTTTGCCCGGTGCGACCGTGATCGTCGGGTCCTCGCGGTCGAAGGTACCGTCCCCGCTCTTGTCGCCGGTAAAGTAGACCGTCTGGTAGTAGTGTTCGTCAAAAACGTTGTTGACCTTGACGTAGCACTCCAGTTCGTTGCCGCCGACGTGCATCGTGTAGCGTGCCTGCAGGTTCAGAAAAGCGTATCCCGGCATCTTGATCATGTTCGTCTCGTCCGCGTAATACTCCGATTGCGCGTACACCTGGCCGATCACCTTCAGGTTCGGCGAGAACCTGATTGTCGTGTAGAGGTCGAAGATGTTGTTCGGGGTTCTCGGCAGCTCGTTGCCGACGATGTCATACTCTGGTCCGCGGTAGGCGATCTTCACGGGGTCATGTTTCGTGAACTCCGCCTTCAGATAGGTATAGGCGAGGTTGAACGAGAGGCGCCGCGAGGGATCGCTCTTGAGGGAGAGTTCCACCCCACGGTTGCGCGCATCGCCGATATTGTCCGTGATGCCGCCGCTGGTCGCGAACGAGTAGGTCCCGAAACGGTAGCCGATGATATCTTTCGTATCCATCTGAAAAACGGAGAGCTCGTAATCGAGGAGATGCCCCCCGATATTCCCCCGCGCGCCGACCTCGTAGGTGATGCTGCGCTCGACGTCGATGGGCACGGCCACGCCGTCCGTGCGGTTGCGGTTTTCGTAGTTCGTGACCATCTTGTCCACTGTCGGCGTACGGTAGCCGGTGGAGATGTTGGCGTAGAGGGTCGTATCGGCATTCACGGCATAGGTTGCTCCGACCCGGTAGCCGTTTTCGTTATAGGTGTGATCCTCGTAGAGCTTCTCATTGTTCCAGTCGGTGCCGTTGTAGTCGTGCGAAACAACCTTGTACATATCTTTCTGAATATCGTGGCGCATATTGACTACGGCCGTCCATGCCGGCGTGATGGCATATTTCAGCTCACCGTAAAAGGCGTGCAGACGCTGGTCGTCATTGGTGTGTGTCAGCTCCCCGGCATAGTTCGCGACGGGATTCCCCTCGACGTCCGTCGAGTTGTAGTCGATCAGCGTCTCGCTGCCCGACTGGTACTGGCGGTCACCGAACTCATAGCCGACAAGATAGGCAAAATCCGCCAGCTCCTGTTTGAACTCCAGCTTGGCACCCTTCTGTTTTTTGTGTTCCAGGGTATGCCGCGCGTAGGTGTCGCCGATGCCGTCGCCGTCGGTATCCTGCGGGCTGGAGATGTAATCGTATTCGTCAATGTAGTCGTAGACGTTCAGCAGCAGGTTCCCCCCGTTGGCGAACTCTTTCGTATAGGTAAGGATGTACTTGTCCAGGTCGACCTCGTTGTCCTTCTGGAAGCCGCTCGCCTCCGTTCCCCGGGGATTGGCGTCCGCCGCGGTGACACCGGTCGATGAAGCGCGTTTCTGCTCCTCGTACTTGAGCGTCTTGTCGATCCCCAGCGTCACATCGCTCGTATCGTCGATATAGTACGAAACCTTACCGCTGAGTGACTTGTTCCAGTAGGCCGAATCGACCCAGTATCCGTCGCTTTTACGGTAGTTCGCGTTCAAACTGGCGGCGAAGCTCTCCCGGCTGATGCGGGCCGTCGCTTCGTAATCCTGAGCATTGTAGCTCCCCGCTTCCGCACTGACCGAATAGGCGTCGTCGCCGCCCCGGGGCTTGGAGGTCGTTATGACGATGGCACCGGCCATCGCGCGGTTGCCGTAGAGATAGGCCGCACTCCCCTTGATCACCTTGATGCTGGTGATATCGCTCATATTGAGACGAAATTTGCCGCTTTTCGCGTAGACGGGGACACCGTCGACAATAATGGCGACCCCCGTGTCCTCCCACATAAACTCCTGCTGGTTGATCCCCCGGATATGGATCTCGACGACTTCGTTGCCCATATAGTCCGCCGTCACGCCGGGAACGGTCTGAAGCACCTCGTTGAGCTGCTTGGGATTGATCTGCTCGATCAGCTCCTGATCGATGTAGTTCACCGTCGAGACTTCGGTCTTCCCGGCCGCCTCGTTGGTGATCGTCGACGACTCCACGCTGATCGTCTCCATCGTATAGTTATCCGCCGCTCCAAGCGCGCTGAACGCTCCAAAAAGAACGGCACCCGCCGCCGCAACACTTATTTTCATTTCTCCCCCTCTCTGCATAATATTAAATAAATATATATATTTAATATTGAGTTTAATAATTAAGACCAAATTCTAGGAAAGGGGTGTTACAGATGTGTTAAATAGAGGGGTTTCATGAAGAAGAATTAAAAAATTCCAAAAAATTGGGACGATAAGGCAACCGCGCGGGCAGTGCCTATACCGCTTCGCCGCTTTCGTAGGCGTAGGACTCCCAGGCGAGGACGGCGGCACCGAGCGACGTCGTGATCTGCGGAAAGGCCGGCACGAAGATCGGTTTGCCCAGCTCGTTCTCGATGGCGTTGACCAGCCCGCTGTTGAGCGCCGGGCCGCCGTCGAAGTAGATCCCCTCGTTGATGCCGACCCGCTTCACGAGCTTCACAATCCGTTTGGCGATAGAGTAGTGCACCCCGCTGACGATCTCCTCGACGCGGTGGTTGTTCCCCAGCAGGCCGATAATCTCCGACTCGGCGAAAACGGCGCAGGTACTGTTGATGGAAAGCGGCGTGCCGGTGGATTTGAAGTGGTACTCCCCCAGCTCGTCCACGCCGATTTCCAGGTTGCGGGCGACGACGTCGAGGAACTTTCCCGTCCCCGCCGCGCAGCGGTCGTTCATCGCGAAATTGACGACGTTGCCGTCGCTGTCCATGGCGATCGCCTTGGAGTCCTGCCCGCCGATGTTGATGATCGTCTTGATCTCGCCATGGCCCTGCGCCGCGGCCCGCGCGCCGATGGCGTTGGCGGTGATCTCGCTGATGTTCTCGTCCGCCTCCTTGAAGAGTTTACGGCCGTATCCCGTCGCGACGGTATAGCGCAGCGCCTCCGGGGTGACGCCCACCTCCGCCATCAACTGCGCGAGGCTCTCCTGGGCGTATTTGTAAAACATGCTGCCGCTCGCACTCACGCGGTGCCCGACCAGACTCCCCATCCCGTCGACGATGGCGATCTTGATCGCCGTCGACCCGATATCGATCCCTGCAAAATACTCCATTACTGTCTCCTTTTTCTGCTCTTGAGCGATTCGACGAAGGCCTCGACCCGCGTCGTGAGCTGCCCCAGCTGACTGGGGCTGTAGTCGCTCTCAAGGTAGAGGATGGGAATCCCCTCCTTCTCCATCGCCGCCAGAACGGAGCGCTGCTCCATCTCGTAGACCTGGCACCCCGCGAAGGCCTGGTAAACGACGCCGTCGGCGCTGAACTCCTTCACCAGCTCGACGATGCGGCGGATCCGGTCGTCGTTGCGGGTAAAGACAGGGCAGGTGCACCCTTTCAGATAGCGGTCCGCGACCGCGTCGACCATGTCGTAAAGGAACCACTCATCCACCGAGACCATGTCGTTGAAGAGGCGGTTCGATGAGCAGCTCTCGTCCGCGACAATCACCGCGTCCGCCATCTCGATGAGCTGCGGCACCTTCAGGTTCGGGAAGATCGGGGGCGATCCGGTGTAAACGATGCGCGGGCTGCGTTTGCGGGCGGCACCGATGCCCTCCTTCACACGCGCCTCCATCTCTATTAGCAGCCGTTCCACCGCCGCGCTCCATGCCTCGGTCTTGTCGAAGAAAAAGGCGTTGGTCACAAGGAACATATCGTTGCCCGAGATCGGCGGCAGCTCCGCTTTACGCAGGGCGCTCAGACGGTGGTAAAGCGTCTGGGCGTAGCCGACCTTCTGGATGGAAGCCTTGAGCTTTCGGCGCGTCAACTTCGTTTTCAGCTCCTTCGAGAGTGTCTTGGTGAAGTTGCGCACGCTGCGGCGCCAGTACTCCCGGCTCTCCTCGCTCTCCTTGACCCGGGGAAACTCCATTTCATACACCGGGTAGCCCATCTCCTCGACGATCCCCGTCGCCTTCGTTTTCTGGTCGCAGGTTGTCGGCGTCACGACGAGGTCCGGCGCATCGGCGAAGTGGTCCGTCGCGAAGGCCCCCACCGTGGCCTTGACCAGCGGGCAGGATTTCGACGGCAGGTATTCGCCGCCGATCTCGTCGTCGGTGTAAAAGCCGTTGCAGAGCCGCACCGGTGCCGCGCCGAGGGCGTCGATCACTTCGTAGGGAACCTGGATGCACATCGTCCCCACCTTCGTTTTCCCCTCGTGCATCGGCGTCATGTCGCAGTGGTAGCGCCGGTGAAGCTCGTAGAAGTACTCCATCGCCTCCGGGGGGTTGACGGCGTATTCGCGCAGCGTGTCGAGCACCTTTACCGCTTCCATCGCCTTGTGGCGTCCCTGCCGCTCTCTGGGCGTCTCTATCGTATGGTCGTTACGCGCGTTCATCGTCGCCTCCGGGTCTGTCAATCTGCATACGTTTGGAAAATCCTTCCTTGGTGGACTGAAAAATGGTAAAGCCGGCGATATCGGCCTGCAGGCACCCCTCTTCCGGGCAGGCGGCGATGCACTTCATGCAGAGCGTACAGTCGTCGCGCAGGATGTCGCGGCTCTGCACGTCATCGGCGATATCCTTAATCTGCATGTCGCAGACGGTGTAGCAGTCGCCGCACTTGGTGCACTTGCCGCCGTCCTTCTTCAGCTTCAGGATGGAAAATTTGCTGAAGGAGTACTGCAGCGCGCTCATCGGGCAGAAGAAACAGAAGAAGCGTTTCTTCACAAAGGAGCCGGCGAGGAACATCCCCGTGATGACCATTCCCAGCGCCGTCAGGATCATCGTCGTTTTGCTGGAGAAGTCGATCGTCCATTGCGAGAAATCCCCGACGAAGAGCGGCGTGATCATCCGTCCCGGGCAGATCTGGCAAAACGCCGCCCGCCATTCGCCCCCGATCAGCCCCGCGCCTATCGCCACCGGCAGCAAGAGCAGCAGAACGAGCAGTACGTACTTGATCACCTTGAGGCGGTTGAACTGCGTCTGGTTGTAGCTGCTGTAGCGGATGCCGAAAAGCTTGCGCAGCGAGGTGAGCCAGTCCTGCATCGTTCCCAGCGGACAGACGAAACCGCACCACGCCTTATTGAAGACGATAAACCAGAGCAGGAAGGTGACAAATCCAACCAGGATCCCGATGCTCGCCATACTGAAAAGCATGCCCAGGGGACGGCCGAGCTGGTGCTGCAGCGGCAGCAGGTAGCACATGCCGCCGTTTTGGCGGTCATAGCCGCAGGAGAGCACCGGCATATTACTGCCCAGATCGATCGCGAAATAGGCCCCGTAGATCAACAGCACAAAGGTGACCAGCTGGACGATCGCGCGGAAACGGCGCAGGTTGCCCAGATCGAGGAATCGCCTAATCCTTTTCATCGAAACGGACCTCCGCATACGGCTTCACCCTCCGCCGCCGGTAGATGTAGACAAAGATGCCGGTGAGCAGCAGCGCCGCCGTGCCGAACAGCAGCGCGAAAGCGTAGGACTTGTAGCTGCCCGGTTCCGGGAAGAAACGGCCGGGATAGGTCGTCACGTAACGGTGTGTGCCGTACGACGCCTCCCCCAGCGTGCCGTTGTCCTCTTCCGACCATGCCGCCGTCACGACGAATCGCTCTTCGTGGCGTTTGTCAAATTCGTTCCAGGCCGGAAAATACGCTTTGATCAGCGTAAACGAGACCGAACCGTTCGCATCGGAAACAGCCCGTTTGCTCCACCCCTCGCCGGTGCGCATCGTCACGGCCACTCCGGCCTTCGGTACGCCTTTATACAGCGTCTTGAACGTCAGGGTGTCGCCGGAGACGAAATGCGTGAAAAGTCCCTCTTCCGCCTCTTTGACGCGGACAATCTCGAACGGAAGCGCCGTCTCATTTGAGCGGTTGAGCTCCACCTTGTCCCCGTGGCGGCCGTAGGTCAGCTCGTACTTGGCGCTGTTCGTGCAGCGCACGCCCTCTTTGACACTATCTTCGGCGTAGTAAACGGCGTAGCGTCCCGGGGTGCGGGTCGCGATGCTGAGCGACGCGCTGCCCCGTTTCACCGACACATTGGCCTCAACGCCCCGGTGCTCGTTGTCAAAGGCCACCGCCGTCCCGCCGGCGCTGCCGAGCGTGCGGGGAGTGCCCCCTCTGCCGCCGGTCACCAGCCACAGTTTCGTGCGTCCCTCCGGGCGGCCGTATCCACTGCCGGTGCCCATGCCTCCCCACTTCTTCGCCCCCGCATTGGGGTTTTCCTTGCTGATCCACAGGGGGGCACAGAACGCCTTGGCCTGCGGCGCCTTCGTATACGCTGCTTTCGGCGGGATCCCCTCGGGCCTCGCCGCCAGTGCGGTCACCGCCGTCAACACGACGGCGATCAAATATTTGACCATATCTCCTCCTCCTTATAAATGGCTCAATCCATTGATGGTTGCGATGCCCACGGCCATCAGTAACAGCGCGGCGATCCTCTCGATCGCCGTCTTGTAACGCGCAAGCTGCGCCACCGCTTCACGCGCGACCTGGGAAAAGAAGAGCCCGTACAGGGCCCAGGAGGCGCTCACCGCCCCAAGGCCGAAGGCCAGGCCCATCGCCAGGGCATCCGCCGCGCTGATGCTCCCCGCCGCCACGGCGATAAGCGACATAACGGGGGCGCAGGGGTTCAGCGTGATCGCAAAGCCCATCGCGAAGTAGCCGACGCTCCCGGTCGCCCCCTGCTTTCCCCCCGAAACGCTGCAGCAACGGCGCTGCCCGAAACTCCGGTACAGCAGCACGCCGCCGACAAAAACAGTGCTGATGCCCAGCAGGCTCTGCGAAAGCGCGGGATCGTCGAGCAGCGACTTGACTGCCATTGCGCCGAAAGAGGCCCCCACAGCGATCAGGCTGTAACTGACGATCCGCCCCAGGCTGAAGATGGAAACGACATAAAGCGCTCCGCCCGGACGGCCGTTTTGTGTCAGCAGCAGCGGGCTCAGAAAAGGCATGCAGCTGAACATACAGGCCGTCACGCCGTAAGAGAGACCGATAAGCAGTAAAGAGAAGTACTCCATCAACACCTTGTCTGTGCACACGCGGAAGCGATCCGGTATATTATTTATAAATTATTAGTGATTATTACTTTTAACTGTTAATTATTTGTTAAATATATACTATCCTGATTTTCACACGCCGATCACGGGGCGAAAGCGGCAAGATCGCAACAGCGGACACCCCTTCGTGCATGGTAAAATATGTGTCAGACATCCCGCCTCCAAAGGATTTTCATCAAGCGTCTCAAACCCCTCCTGGCGCGGCTTGCCGAGCGATACGGCAGGCCCGTGCTCTGGCTCTACGCTTTTATCTTTCTGCTGACTGCCACGGGGCTGCTCGCGGCGGTCTACTTCCTGTTCGGCTGGCTGATGCTGCAAAGCCCGAACGCCGTACTCGTACTGACCGGCCTGCTCGTCGCACTGATCTTCTATGTCAACCGGCGGCACGGATGAGCCCCCTGACCCTTTGTTTCGACCATCGCGATTTTGCCGTTGTCGCCAAACCGGCGGGGATGAGCTTTCACAGCGAAACCGGGGCCGGATTCGTCGTACGGGCCGCTGAACTTACCGGATGCCCCCTCTACCCGGTCCACCGCCTCGACAAGATGACCTCCGGGCTTGTCATCCTTGCCAAGAGCAGCGAGGCGGCCGCTGCCTTTACGGCGCTGTTCGAAAAGCGCGAAATCGAAAAGTACTACCTCGCGCTCAGTCTGCGTAAACCGAAAAAAAAGCAGGGGTGGATCAAGGGGGACATGGCCAAAGCGCGCCGCGGCGACTGGAAATTGCTCAAAACAACGGAGAACCCGGCGGTGACCCGCTTCATCTCCGCCACCCTGCGCGAAGGGGAACGCGCCTTCCTCGTCAAACCCTACACCGGCAAGACCCATCAGATCCGCGTGGCGCTCAAAAGCCTGGGCTCTCCCATTGCCGGCGACGTGCGCTACGCCGACAAGGCGGAGGCGGAGAAAGAGGAGCGCGGCTACCTGCACGCCTACGCCCTGCGTTTTACCTACAATGATGAACCCTACCGTTTCACCTTTCCCCCCGATGAGGGGGAGCGTTTTCTCTCACCCCTGTTCAGCGATCTGCTGCAGGAATGGCAGGCCCCCTGGGAACACTTTCCCGAAAAAAAATAGGCATCCCTGTTACCACTGACGTATTTTTTTGCGTTATACTTGAAACACCACGACCCCGACGGGTCCGAGCGGAGTGACAACGTGAACCTCTCAACCTACGACGTCCTCATTGTCGGCGGCGGCATCTCCGGTGCAGCGCTGCTCTATGCGCTGGAGCGCTACAGCGATCTGGGCAGCCTCTGCCTCCTCGAAAAATACGGCGCTCTCGCCACGCTGAACTCCAGCGCCACCTCCAACTCCCAGACCCTGCACTGTGGCGATATCGAAACGAACTACACCCTGGAGAAGGCGGCCAAGGTCAAACGGACCGCCAAAATGGTCGAGAAATACTGCCTGCAGCACGGCTACGAGAACGACATCATCCATGCCCACCAGAAGATGGCCCTGGGGGTTGGCTACGACGAAGTCAACTTTATGACGAAGCGCCATGAGGAGTTCAGCAGCCTCTACCCCTACCTGCGGATCTATGACCGCGAAACGCTCAAACGGATCGAACCCGCCGTCGTTTACGACGCGGACGGCATGGAGCGTCCGAACCCCATCGTCGGTGTTGGGGTACAGGGGGAGTACACCACCGTCGATTTCAAGCGCCTCAGCGACTCCTTTGTCGAAAACGCCATGCGGGGGAAGCAGACCCACACGGACGTTTTTTTTCAACCAACACGTCATGCAGATCGAAAAACGCGGGGAGCTGTACGAGGTCCGCACCGGCGGCAGCACCTACTACGCCCGCTTTGTCGTCGTCGACGCCGGGGCCCACAGCCTCTTCCTCGCGCACCGCATGGGGTACGGGCTCGATTTCGGTATTTTGCCGATGGCGGGCAGCTTCTACCGCTCGACAAGGCATATCCTGAACGGCAAGGTCTACATGGTCCAAAACCCCAAACTCCCCTTCGCCGCCCTGCACGGCGACCCGGACCTGCTGCTGGGCGGCCTCACCCGTTTCGGCCCCACGGCCCTGATGCTGCCCAAACTGGAGCGCTACAAGCGGGGGACCTATCTCGATTTTCTTCGGACCCTCCGATTCGATCACAATATCGCAAGCATCTTCTACGACCTGCTCAAAGACCGGGACATCCGAAACTACGTCCTGCGCAACTTCCTCTTCGAAGTGCCGTGGCTGAACAAACGCCTCTTTGTCAGGGATGCGCGAAAGATCGTCCCCTCGTTGCAACTCTCCGACATCGAGTACGCCTCCGGATTCGGCGGGGTCCGCCCCCAGGTGCTCGACAAAAAACAGCGCAAACTGCTGCTGGGAGAGGCGAGTATCGATACCGGGGAGGGGATCGTGTTCAACATGACCCCCTCCCCGGGGGCGACGAGCTGCCTGGGCAATGCCCGGCGCGACGTGGAGACGGTCTGCGCCTATCTTGGCCGCCGCTTCGACCGCGCCCGCTTCGATGCGGAACTTACCGAAGGAGACCGTCCATGAAAAAGCTGCTCTACATCACGGACCAGCAGGAGTACGCCGACCACGGCACCATCGCCCCGCTCTTTGGACACTATCTCAAAAAATACCTGCAGGTCTCGATCGTCTACTACACCCGCTACAAGGACAGCTTCCAGTACAAAGGCGACGACTGTATCGTCCCCGAGGAGAAGCTGCATTCGATCATCGGCTACCTCGACGAAGAGGGGGTGGATGTCGGTAGCTTCGATTTTATCCTCGTGCGCAACCGCTTCGATATTCTCCGTAGGGTGCTCGCCCACCGTGCGCGCTACGGCTACAGGGTCGGTTTCCGCCTCTCCTTCCCCAAGAACGAAACAGCCTACGCCGCCATGATGGCCAAATACAAACGCGCACTCCTGCCCTCCCTCGCCCTGAAGTACAAGCGCAGCCGGGAGCGGAAACTGATCGAAGCCTGCGATCTTTTCCTCCCCTCTTCGGCGATGCTGGCCTCGGGGCTCTACCCTGCCCTGGCGCTGCCGACGTTCCCCCTGCCCGCCGGCATCGATCCGGCGCGCGTCGCGGGCCCCAAAAACGGCGCTGCCGCCCCGCGGCGCTTTATCTACGTCGGCTCCCTCGACCCGCTACGTCGTTTCGAAACGCTGCTCGACGCCTTTGCCGCGCTTACCCACCTGGAGTGGTCCCTGGATATCTCCACCTTCGACCCCACCTATCTCAAAACAATCCTCAAAGAGTACCCGATGCTCTCCGGGCGCTTCCGGATACTGCAGGCGGCCAACCTTTCGGAGCTGGGACGCCAGATCGGCGCCTGCGATGTCGGCCTGGCCATGATGCCCGCCCTGCCGATCTTTGCCATGACCCTTCCGGCAAAGGTGATGGACTACTACGCCGCCGGCGTACCGGCACTGCTCACCGACACCCCCAAGAACCGCGACCGGCTGCGCGACGGAGATGAAGCCTTCTTCTGCGCTTTCGATGCCGCCGCCATCGCCGCGAAGCTCGAAACCCTGATCCGCAGTGATGCCGCGCATCTTGCCCTGGTCCGCGAACAGGGGCTGGAGCGGCTGCTCGGAGCGGGACGCTCCTACGACGTCATGGCCGAACAGCTCTACCGCCGCCTCACCGCGCTCTGAACGCAGTAATTGCATAGCAATTCTTGGCTACAATGACGCAAAAATGAAGGAGGATTCATGTCTACATTTGAAAATGTCAGTGTCCAGAAAGAGGCCAACGTCTACTTCGGAGGGAACGTCACGAGCCGGACGCTTACCCTGCCTGATGGCAGCGTCTTAACCCTCGGTATCATGCTGCCGGGCGAATATGAGTTCGGCACGGGCAAACCGGAGCTGATGGAGATTTACGACGGGGAGCTGGATATCCTGCTGCCGGGCGAGAGCGCGTGGCAGACGATCCACGGCGGCCAGAGTTTCAATGTCGGGGGCGACAGCAAGTTCCAGGTCCGTGTCAAAAGCATCACGGACTACTGCTGCACCTATCTCGACGCGTAACGGCGCCTAGGCGCAGTAATCGGCGAGCACGCCGCGTTTTACGTTCTCATAGGCGGACTCCCCCGCCAGTTTCTTCACGATCTCGAGACCGAAACAGATAGCGGTCCCGGGACCGCGCGACGTCATGACGTTCGCATCTTCCACGACCGCAGCGCGCTCTCCCTGAAACCCCTCCGTCCGTATCTCTTTCTCGACACCGGGATAGGCCGTATAATTCGGCTTCAGCACACCGGCGGCATTGAGGGCGATCGGCGCCGCGCAGATAGCACCGATCGGCTTGCCCTTGGCATCCATCTCCCCCAGCAGCGCCTGAACACCGGCATGTTCTGCAAGGCGTTTCGTGCCGCCGCCCCCGCCGGGCAGGACGATCATATCGATATCGTCTGCGCCCAGCGTTCCAATGGGCGCTTCGGCCTTGACGACAAGGCCATGCGCTCCTTCGACCTCCATCGCATCGTCCAATGAACGTACGAGAACGTCGATTCCGCCGCGGCGCAGCACGTCGATGACGGCAACGGCTTCGATCTCTTCAAATCCCTCGGCCAGCGGGACCAATACTTTTTTCGGCATGTGAGACTCCTCAATCAGCTTAATAGGATAATTGTAGCACGGAAGAAAAAAAGAGGGAGGAAAATCCCCGGGCAGCATGCCGGGGAGGCGGGATTATTTTACTTTTTCGACATACTCGCCGTCAACGGTGTTGACTTTGATCGTATCGCCTTCGAGCACATGATAGGGGACCTGTACGACGGCACCCGTCTCCAGTGTCGCCGGCTTCTTGGAGCCGCTTGACGTGTCGCCTTTGAAGTTCGGCGGGGTTTCGGCAACGACAAGTTCCATCGTATCCGGCGCATCGACGGAGATCGCCTGGCCGTTGTGGAAAACGATCTCGACGTTGGTACCGTCTTTGAGCCACTTCATCGCATCTTCGCACTGCTCATACAGCAGGCCCAGCTGCTCGTAACTTTCGTTGTCCATGAACTGCAGCATTTCGCCGTCGTCGTAAAGGTACTGCATCGTTTTGTGTTCCATGTTCGGCACTTCGAACTTGTCACCGGCGTGGACCGTCTTCTCGATCACTTTGCCGTTGAGAAAACTCTTCACTTTCATACGCACGAATGCCGCACCCTTGCCCGGTTTGACGTGCTGGAATTCCACGACTTTGTAAGGAACGCCCGCGATTTCGAGGCGCACGTTTTTCTTGATGTCACCCATTCCGATTGTTGCCATCATATACCCTTAGATTATAATTTTCCGGGATTTTACACTATTTTCGCTAAAAAGCGGCGGGTCACTGGTACCAGTGGCGCCGGATACGCCGCCCCGATTCGTATTCGTCCACCAGAACCCGCGGCGGCGTCCCCCGCGAAAGGGTGACGATGATATTGCGCTGTCCGTCGACGATCAGCAGCTCCCCGTGCTCCAACGTCTTGTAGTCGCTCCGGCTGACGTGATCGTAGACGATGCTGAGGACATGATCGTATTTGGGTAGGGTCAACCCTTCGATCGGCATGTCGTCGACGAGGTGCTGATAGAGCAGCCGCTTGGCCAGCAGCAGTGTCGCAAAGAAGGTCGCCGTGCTGCGCATTGAAGAGGTCTTGACCAGGGGACGCTGCAGGTCACCCAGCGGGTTGATCATGTCGCTTTTGGCGCAGGCCATACCGACCATCGCGGCAAAGTGGGCTTCACGGCTGCCGGCGTAATAGGCCGACAGTCCCGATTTGCATGCCTGCAGATAGTCGCCGTCGCGGTAGAGGGCAAGTACCTGTTTCGTATCGGCGCCGTAGCCTGAGTGCGTCAGGAGCGCCAGCAGTGTCATTAGAGGAAATAATCGCTTCATGGTGGGCATTATAGCACTTCTGCCGATGCAAGGAAAAACGGCGCCGGGACCCTATCGAGGGCATCTTCAAGCAACTTTCGCTAAAATCTTCCCCCATGCAGATAACGATCGATGAATATGCCAACCGCTTCAAAATGTCCAAAGAGATGATCCGCGCTAAACTGCGTGCGGGCAGACTGCCGCATACCGTCATCGACGGCACGACCTACATTACCGTTGAAGCGCCGGCCGCGACCGCTCCCAGGCAGAGCACTCCACAGCGGACCACCGCCGGGGCCGTCATCATGATGTACCAAAAAGAGAATGCCGAGCTCAAGCGGAAGATCGAGGAGCTCGAGACGAAGATCGACCGCCTTATCGGGGACAAGGAGCAGATGCTGCGCGAAGAGCGCGACCGTATTGAGAGCATCTATGTCTCGCGGGACGAACAGCTCAAATCCTTCCTGGAGCTTGTCAACGCCAAACTCGTGCAGGAGGGGCTCAAACTCGCCTCGCATGCGGAAGCGACCGAGACGGTCCCCTTCGGTGAGGCCCCGGCAGCCCAGCCCCTGTCCGAACAGATAGAGCTGTTCCGCTACCTCGAGTCCAAGCACTTCTCCTCTTCAGAGACGAAAACGGTCAAAAAGCGCTTCGCCAAAGCGTACGGCAACGATATCCGCGTCATCCAGCAAAACGGCGAATTTATCCTCGACTTCTCCAAGTACGACTACAGCGATCTCCTGGCGCGCTGAGCGCACCCCCGGGACACCGTCTTTCCAATAGCGTCCAAAACTATATATCTGCCCTCACCCATCCTCTTCCAAGCAATCAGTTTTATACGGAATACCGTATAAAATATACATTTTAATATCATATTTATCTATTTTATTGACTTTATATACCTCTATTTTCTATAAATGTACTATTATTGTATTTTATATACGGTTTTTTGCTTTATTTAAGAATCCTTCTTCTACAATGGAGCAATGGAACACTCCGATCTTTTCAATATTCTGCACAACGCGGTGGAAGCCCAGGGCAACGGCAAGAAGATCACCCAAAAAGAGATGGCGTCGCTGCTCGGGGTCTCCATGCGCACCTATCAGGACTGGCGTTTGGGCAATGCAAAGCCGCAGGCTGCCAGGGCTGTCATGCAGATGCTGGGGAAGCTCGAAGACGACGACATCATCAGGGTCGTGCGAAAAATCAACCGATTGGAGGAAGCCTCATGACGACATTGACACAAAAAGAGCGTGAAGATCTGCAGTCCGTTTTCAATTCGATTTCCGATAACGAACCGACGCGGGGCGCCAAACTCTGCCGTATAAAGAATATTATTTTTCTTTATATTCATTCCCGTTTCCACCATCTGCTGAAAAAACGGGTTTCCTACCAAAAATAGGCACTTCCGGGGGACAAATCCCCCCATTTCCCCCCAAAATCAATCACTTGAAGATAAATTTAAGCAAACAGACTATAAAGTAACCGTCAGAACAGCTTTGAGAGCGCCAATCCCCTAAATTGCGTGCTCCAAGAGGTGTTATATTTCAATGACTTGGAGCGTTTTATGAACAAAGCACAGTTTGTCGAACTGGTTCAGAAGCACGGTGACTACAAAACAAAAGCAGAAGCAGAAGCTGCGATCAAAGCCTTTACAGATGCGGTAACAGAAGCACTTGTAGCAAAAGAAGATGTCACACTTGTTGGCTTCGGTAGCTTTACATCTGCCCTGCAAAAAGGTAAAAGCGGTACAGTACCGGGTACGGACAAAAGCTATACTACAGCGGACAAAATGGTTCCGAAGTTCAAAGCAGGAAAAGGTCTCAAAGACCGCGTTGCCGAAGGCAAATAACTCCTCACCCCTGGCCGCCGTCCGCGGCCGCTTTTCCCCACACAACCATTAACTTCTGATTCTAATCCCCGCATACCCCATTTCAGACAGGATTCTTCTGGCACACTCATGTCCATAAACATGAATGCAAAGGCGCCCAATGGAAAAAGTGACCAAAACGGAACAGGAGTGGCGTGCGCAGCTCTCGCCGGAAGCCTACCACGTCTGCCGCGAGCACGGTACGGAAGCCCCCTTCAGCGGAAAATTCTACCAGCACAAAGGCGACGGGGTCTACCGCTGCGTCTGCTGCGACGCGCCGCTCTTTACATCGGATACGAAGTTCGATTCGGGGACGGGGTGGCCGAGCTATTTCGAGCCCTACAGCGACGAGGCGCTAGTCGAGATCAAAGATACGAGTTTCGGAATGACGAGGGTGGAAGTAAGGTGCGCGCGCTGTGACGCGCACCTGGGGCATGTCTTCCCCGACGGTCCGGAACCAACGGGGCTGCGCTACTGCATCAACTCCGTCTGCCTGACCTTCGATGAGGGGTAAATTTAGAAGTTGACGGCCAGGCCGATCATATAGTTGTTCATCGCCTCGGACGTGTTGACGTACTCGACGTAGAGGTCCAGCTGGTTGTTCAGCTCGTACATCCCGGCAATGCCGCCGGAGATCGCCAGATCGCCGCGCGAGTGAAGCTCGTCGCCGAGGTTCGGGAGGATAAGACCGAATTTCGGGCGGACTTTGAAGGCGGAACCCGGGATATCGATCGTATAGGTCGCATAAACACCGAGCGTCGTGACATCGATCTTGTTGTTGCTGTTACTGATCTCCGGTGCCACCAGTGATGTACTCAGTTCCGCTTCCACGCCAAGGTTTTTCAGCACGTTGTCGAGCTCGACACCGCCCTTGATCGCCAGACCGACGCCGTCGTCGACATGTTTCGGCATCGCTTCGAGACCGATGCCCGCACCAACGTAGAAACCGTTGCTGCCCTGCTGCTGGGCATAGAGTGAAGAAGTGAGCAGCAGTGCTGCTGCGATTGATCCAATTTTTTTCATCATTTTGTCCTTTTTATTGTTATGGCCGGCATTATAGCACCATGAGATATAATGGCGTAAAAAAAGGAGAGCCTATGCGAAAATTTTTCGCCTTTACCATCCTCTTTCTTGCTGCAGCAGTCCTCTTCGGCGTGCCGGCCAAACACCCCCATGTCCTTCTGAAAACGAACCAGGGAACGATCGAACTCGAGATCCGTGAAGACCTTGCCCCCCTGGCGGCGGAAAACTTCCTCACCCACGTCAAAGAAGGCTACTATGACGGAATCATCTTCCACCGTATCATCAAGGGCTTCATGATCCAGGGCGGCGACCCGACCGGTACCGGCCGCGGCGGCGAGTCTATCTGGCACAAACCTTTCAAAAACGAGTATGCACCCAACGTCATCTTCGACAAGCCGGGTATCCTCGCCATGGCCAATGCCGGGCGCAACACCAACGGCAGCCAGTTCTTCATTACGACGGCGGGGGCCCCCTGGCTCAATGGCGGCTACACGATCTTCGGTTATGTTGTGAAAGGGATGGATGTCGTTTATAAACTGGAAGGGGTTCGTACCGGCAGACAGGACCGTCCGCTGGAAGCGCAGACGATCCTCAAGGCGAGCGTCGCCGAGTAACGGCGCTTAGAGCATCATGCCGCGGATCGTGTAGAAGATCGCGGCGGAAAGCACGGCGGCGGCGGGAACCGTGATCACCCAGGCCGCGATAATCTTCTTGATCGCATCGCGCTTGACGTATTTGATCTTCTCGGCGCGCTTGAGCTGCTTCTTGTCGATGCGGATCTTCTCCTCTTCTTCCTCGATCATCTGGTACAGCTGGACGATACGCTCGTAATCCTCCTGGCTTTTGCCCTCTTTCGCCTCCAGGGTCTCCTTCTCGGCGTTCAGGGCGTTCAGGAGCTTCTCATCCTCGGCCAGCTGGCGGCGCTCGACGCGGATCAGCTCCTCCTCTTTCGTATGGTAGAGGAATTCGCGCAGGAAACCGACGCCGAAGACGCCGCCGATGGCGATGTGCGTGGAGCTGACCGGCAGGCCGAGCTGTGATGCGACGATGACCGTAATGGCCGCCGCCATCGCGATGCTGTAGGCGCGGACCTGGTCGAGCTCGGTGATCTCGCTGCCGACGGTGCGGATCAGCTTCGGACCGTAGAGCGCCAGCCCCAGCGCGATCCCGATGGCGCCGACAAGCATGACCCACATCGGGATGCTCGCTTTGGTGCTGATGACGCTATGCTGCACGGCATCGGCGATCCCCGCCAGCGGACCGACGGCGTTGGCGACGTCGTTCGCACCATGGGCGAAGCTGAGCAGCGCCGCGGCGAAGATCAGGGGAATCGTGAAGAGCTTGTTGACGTCGTCACGATGGTTGCGCAGCGACACGGCTGCCGTGGCGACCATCGGCTTGACCATAAAGTAGATCGCCACGGCTGCGGCGAACCCGATCCCCAATGCCGTCGGAAAATCGATTTTGATGATATGCTTGACCCCTTTGAGCATCAGGTAGGTGACGAAGGCCCACCCCATGACAGCAACATAGAGCGGGACCATCTTCTTCATGGCGCTCAGTTTGTCCTCTTTGTAGATCATCGTCTTCTTGATGGTGAAGAGGAAGAGCGCGGCGATCACCCCGCCGAGCAGCGGGGAGATGACCCAGCTGGCGGCAATGGTCCCCATTGTGCCCCAGGCGACGGCACCGAAACCGGAAGCGGCGATCCCCGCCCCCATGACGCCGCCGACGATGGAGTGCGTCGTTGAGACCGGCGCGCCCATCGTCGTCGCCAGGTTCAGCCAGAGTCCGCCGGCCAGCAACGCCGCGGTCATGGCCCAGATAAATTGGGAAGCATCGACGAAGGCTGCAGGATCGATAATCCCCTTTTTGATCGTCCCGACGACGTCGCCGCCGGCGATAAGGGCCCCGCTGGCTTCAAATATGGCGGCGATAATGATCGCGCCGCCCATCGTCAGTGCCCGGGAACCTACGGCCGGCCCCACATTGTTGGCGACATCGTTCGCCCCGATGTTCAGCGCCATGTAGGCACCGAAGAGCGCGGCAATCGCCAGAAAGAGACTGTTGGTAACGCCCGAGTGTGTTACCGAGCTGTAAAAGAGTACACCGACCATGAAAAAGAGGGCCAGCCCCAGTTTCGTAAAATCGTTTTTCGAGCTTTTGACAGCCTTCTTCTCCATTTTTTTGACGGTTCTAATATCCATCGTTTCTCCCCAATTGATGTTTATAAGTGATACAGCGCCTCGTAAATCTTCAGCGCCTGTGCATGCGCCTTGACGTCATGCACCCGTATGATCTCTGCACCGTTGCGCACGGATTCGAGATGCAGGGCCAGCGTTCCCGGTAACCGTTCGGACGGTTCGGAGGGAACAATTTTAGCAATCATCGACTTACGGCTGGCCCCGACGAGCAGGGGGTATCCGAAGCGTCTGAAATGCGCCAGGTCGCGGACAAGTTTGAGGTTGTGCTCCAGGCGCTTTCCGAAGCCGATGCCGACATCGAGCACGATCGCTTCGACCCCGTATGTCTTTGCCTTCTCAATCCTTGCTGCGAAAAAGTCGCTCAGCTCCCCAAGTAGGTCATCGTACTGCGGCTGCGCCTGCATCGTCTGCGGGGTGCCCTGCATATGCATGATCACCGCCGTGGCGCCGTATTCGCCGCAAAGTTTTGCCACCGCGTCGTCAGCCAGGCCGGTAATGTCGTTGACGATATTGAAACCGCGTTCGAGTGCATAGGAGAGCACCGAGGGGGCGTAGCTGTCGAGGCTGAAGTCTGCACGCTCGTAGAGGCGGTGGGCGTAGGCCGCATCGATGACGGGTTTCACCCGTTCAAGCTCTTCGTCTGCGGGTATCGCCGCGGACCCCGGCCGGGAGGAGACCCCGCCGAGATCGATGATCTGCGCCCCCTCTTCGATCATCGTTTCGATCCGTTCGACCGCGGCCGCGTCTTTGAAACGGCTCCCCGAGAAGAAGCTATCCTCGTTGGTATTGACGATCCCCATAATCTTTGCCGCTGCGGGCTTTTTCACCCCGGCAAAACGCTTGAGCTCAAGAGCCACTTCTTTGAGCCCGAAAGGCTGGGCCAGCTCCTTGCGTGCGAGCTCTTCAAGCTGCCGCGTCGTCGCCAGCAGCAGGGCATCGACCCGCGGGGTCTGCGCCAGGATCGTCCCCTTGGGCACAGCCAGGTCCGCCCCGACGGAGAGGGCATCCTGTTTGAGGATATTGGCCGCGCCGACATGCAGGTCTCGGATGTAAATGAAGTGCAGCGCCGCCTTGGCCGCGAGGATCTTCCGTCCCCCGGCGTCGACGTCGAGACGCGCCAGCAGCGCCCGGATGTCGCTCTGCGTCGAGAGGCGTTCAACCCGCACGACGCTGCTCCGGCAGAAAGGGCATCAGTACCGTCAACAGGACGTTCTGCAGCCGGGCGTTTACTTCCAGAAGGCGAAATGCCCGTGCGAAAGCGTCAAGCTGCTCCGTGCTGAGCGGCAGTTTCTCGACAACGCTCGCCTGGTAGAAAAGCCGCTCGATCAGCGCCTTGGACTCGTGGCGGTCCATCCGTCCCACCGAGGTGACGAACCCGTACAGCGCCCCCAGGTCGAGCGATCCCAGTGTCAGTTCTACACCCTGCGGCGCTTCGCCGGAGAGTTCGTTGAGAATCGGCAGGCGCGAACGCACCGTCGGCAGCAGCACCGACTTGCTCGGCGCGATAATGACGAGGGCGATATTGGTAGGGGGTTCTTCAAGCAGTTTGAGCAGGGCGTTCTGGGAGTAGACGTTGAACTGTTTCGCCGCCAACACGACGTATTTCAGCGACGCCTCGCTGATATAGGCTTCGGCGATCACCGCTTTGGCGTCCTCGATCAGGAAATCGTCACGTACGAAACCGACGACGCGGCTCGGGTGCACCGCCTTCTTGAAAGCCTCGAAGCGCTCCTCGATCTCCTCGGCGAGGATGATGTGGCTGCGTTCGAAACTACTCATCCGCGTCGACCTCCCCGAAAAGGACCGCGTTGAGCGAGAGGTCGAACAGGCGGTAGAGCTGCAGGAGCTTGATATCGAGGTAGGGGTCGAAAGAGCGCAGCTTCATCGCGTGGCCGAACTCTTCGTCGAGGAGCCAGAGGCAGCTGTTGTCCGCCCGCTTGGCGATCTCGGAGCGGGGATCGCTCCCCTTGCCGACGTACCAGAAGAAGTAGTTGCCCGCAAAGGAGAGGTCGAGCATATCCGCGAGCATATCCATCGCGTCGCCGCTCGTCATCTCGTCAAACTCCGGGTAGATCCGGTCCAGGCTGATCAGCGGTACCATCGGCCGGTCGTTGGAGAGCTGGTTGATCGTCGAGGAGATGTAGTGCTGGAACCATTTTCGCTTGCGGTCGGTCACCAGGACGATCGTCTTGCCCGTGACGATCTGCGACACGGCGAGCATGGTGGAAGCCGTCCATTCGAAACGGTTCTCTTCGACCCAGTTGAACGACGCCCCCTCGGAGCGTATGGTCTCGAGCATCCATTTCATGAACGACTGCATAGGGATTTACTTCTCCAGTTCGTAGACGTTGTGCAGCGCACGTACCGCCAGTTCGGCGTACTTTTCGTCGATGACCATGGAGACCTTGATCTCGGAGGTGGAGATCATCATGATGTTGATGTTCTCCGCCGCCATAGAGGCGAACGCTTTCGCCGCGACGCCCGTGTGCGACTTCATCCCGACGCCGACGATGGAGACCTTGCAGATGTTCTCGTCATAGCTGGCCGATGTGATCTCCCCTCTCTCGATAAAGGTTTCGACGACGGCTTTCGCGTCACCCAGTTCGTTCATCGGGACCGTGAAGTCCATGTTGGTCGAATCGTCATGCCCCAGGGTCTGGATGATCATGTCGATGTTGACATTGTTCGATGCCAGCTTGCCGAAAATATCGGAAGCGATACCGGGACGGTCGACAACGCCTCCGAGTGAGATACGCGCCTGATTACGGTCGAGCGCCACACCGCTAACCAATGGTTTTTCCATAATGTTCTCTTCCTTTGTGATCAATGTCCCTTCGGCATCCGAAAAGCTCGAACGGGTGACGAGGTTGACGTTAAGTTTTTTGGCCAGTTCGACCGAACGGTTCTGCAGGACTTTCGCCCCGAGCGACGCAAGCTCGAGCATCTCGTCATAGGAGATCTGTTCCAGCTTCTTCGCCTTCGGTTCGATGCGGGGGTCCGTCGTGTAGATCCCGTCGACGTCGGTGTAGATCTCGCAGAGGTCCGCTTCGAGCGCCCCGGCGATCGCCACGGCGGAGAGGTCGCTGCCGCCGCGCCCGAGGGTCGTGACACGCCCCAGCTCGTTGACGCCCTGGAAACCGGCGACGACCACCACTTTGCCCTCGCCCAGCGCACGGCGCATCGGCGTCGGGTCGATATGCTCGATCCGCGCTTTCGTATGGACCGTATCGGTCACGATCCCCGCCCTGCGGCCGCTCATGGACTCTGCCGGGAACCCCATTTCATTGAGCGCGATGGAGAGCAGCGCCGCCGTCACCCGTTCGCCGGAGCTCAGCAGCATATCCACCTCTTCGCGCTGGGGGTTGTCGCTGTAGTGCTCGGCATAGGCGACCAGTTTGTTGGTCTCGCCGCTCATCGCCGAAACGACGACGACGACGTCATTCCCCTCTTTGACCGTTTTGGCAACGCGGTTGGCGACGTTCTGGATGCGCTCCAGGTCGCCAACGCTCGTACCACCGTATTTCTGAACAATCAGCATCTTACAGATACCCCTTTGCTTTAAAATAGCCGATCACCTTCTCATAGATCGGTTTCTTGAAGTGTGCAACGTAGTCATACAGTGCATCGATCTCGATGAACTTGTAATCGATAAACTCCGGATGTTTCGTCTCCAGGTTGATCTTCGCCTTGTGCTTGAGGCGTACGAGAAAATAGCGCTGTGTCTGCCCGCAGTAGGGGCGCATGCGCTCCGCGACGTGCTCCGGAAAATCGTAGGCCAGCCAATCGGGATACTCGGCGACGACTTCCACCTTTTTCGTACCGATCTCCTCTTCGATCTCGCGGAGCAGCGCCTCTTCGGGAGACTCCCCCCGGTCAATACCCCCCTGCGGGAACTGCCAGATGCCGCTGATATCGCTGCGTTCGGCGATAAAGATCTGCTTGACCTCCGGGTACTCCGGCGGAACGATGATCGCCGCGACGTTCGGACGGTAGGGTTTGACGGATTCCATGGGCCTCTTTACTCGTTTTGAAGCACCTCTAATAACCCCAGCGCAGCCCGGGTAGGGTTATGAGAAGTGCCCGCTGTTTTCAATGCGCGTATTATAGGGCAAGCGCGGTTAAATCGTGCTTGTTTTTCGCACATCTCAACGGCGCCTAACGTCCAAGGGATTACAATGCGGCATGCTTTTATACGTTCATATCCCGTTTTGCGACAGCAAGTGCCACTACTGCAGCTTCAACTCCTATGTCGACAAGTTCACGCTGCGGCGCGATTACATGGCGGCGCTCCTCCGGCAGTTGGAGGGCGAGATCGAACGGCTGAACCCCGCACCGGAGAGTATCGAGACCCTTTTTATCGGCGGCGGCACCCCTTCGACGGTCGCACCGGAGCTCTACGCCCCGCTCTTTGCGCGCCTGCGCCCCTATCTGAAACCCGGTGCGGAGATCACCAGCGAGGCCAACCCCAACAGCGCGACACCCGAATGGCTGGCAGGCATGAAAGCGCTGGGGGTGAACCGCATCAGTTTCGGTGTGCAGAGTTTCGACCCGGAAAAACTCAAAAGGCTCGGACGTGCCCACACCCCGGACCAGGCGGTAGGCGCCGTCACGGCGGCACGCAGCGCCGGGTTCGAGCACCTCTCCATCGACCTTATCTACGGCGTCGCCGGGGATACGAGAGCCCTGCTGGAACACGACCTGGAACAGGCCTTCGCCCTCCCGGTCGACCACTTAAGTGCCTACGCCCTCACCATCGAAGAGGGCACCCCCTTCTCCGCTACCCCGGAGGTCGCCGATGAAAAGCTCCCTCTCACCTCGTGGCTTTTCGAACGCATCAAAGCGCACGGTTTCGCACAGTACGAGATCTCCAATTTCGGCCGCTACCGCTCCCGCCACAACCTCGGCTACTGGGAGTACAAGCCCTATATCGGGCTGGGCGCCGGCGCCGTGGGGTGCATCGACACCGTCCGCTACTACCCCCACCGCGACGTCGAGGCCTACATTGCCGCCCCCCTTTTCCGCACGACCGAGCCCCTCGATGCGGACGCGGTCAAAACCGAACGCCTCTTTCTCGGCCTGCGCTCCGTCGTCGGCATCCCCGAGTCTCTTCTCGAAGCAGAGGAGCTGCAACGCGCCCGCTGGCTGGCAGCGGAGGGAAAACTCCGTTTTGAGGGGGGCCGTTTTTTCAATACCGACTACCTCCTCAGCGACGAGATCGTCCTCTACCTTCAGGGGTAAGCCCGCCCAGTCGCTTCCCCTTAAACCTCCTGTGCTATAATCCCGATCATAAATTTAACTAAGGGGAGAACCGCCGCGAAACTGCGGCGGCGCCCTGACGGGAAACGCCATGTTCGGAATGGGATTTTCGGAGATCCTCATCATCGCCATTATCGCTATCTTGTTTCTGGGACCGGACAAACTGCCCCAGACCATGGTCGATATCGCCCGTTTCTTCCGCAGCGCCAAACGGACGCTGGCCTCGGCCAAAGCCTCCATCGAGGAGGAGCTGCATGTCGACGACATCAAGCGGGAAGTGAACAGCTACAAGGACAACCTGCTCGAAGAGAAAGAGAAACTGAGCCAGGCGAGCGCCTTTACCGAACTGACCGATGAATTCGATGCCGTCATCGACATGGCCGGCGATACGACGACGGTAGAATCCCCCGCTCCAAAGAAACCTAAAGCCGAAGCCGCCCCGGATGCCAAGAAACCGGAAGTCGTCACCTTCAGCAAAAAGAAAAAAAGTTCAGAGAGTTCCGATGAGGACAATGAGAATGCGTAACCTTTCTGCCCTGGCCGGGGCAAGCCGTTTTACTTGTTCTGTCCTCGCTACGCTGCTGAATTCCGCTGACGCTGCATGTGCAACAGCGGCTAATGGAGAAGAGAATGTTTGACGAACTGCGTCCCCACCTTATAGAGCTGCGTAAACGCCTGGGCATCTCCGTCCTGACGCTGATCGGCATGTTCTTTATCATGTTCTATTTCCACGAGCCGCTGCTCGAATGGATGATCCACCCCCTCAACGACGCCCTGCTCGAAGTCGGCAAGAAGTCCGTCAACGCGGCCAACGGAATGGTGACGACCAACCAGGTCGGCGGGGCCTTCTTCGTCGCCCTGAAAGTCGCCTTCTTTGCGGCGATCCTCGGCGCGCTGCCGGTCATCCTCTGGCAGGTCTGGCGCTTCATCGCGCCGGGCCTCTACGAGAACGAAAAGAAGATGATCCTCCCCTTCGTCTTCGGCGGGACGACGATGTTCGTCGTTGGCGTTGCCTTCGCCTACTACATCGTCACCCCCTTCGGGTTCGACTTCCTCATCACCTTCGGTAGCTTCAAGTTCACCCCGCTGATCAACATCGAGGATTACGTCGGCTTCTTTACGAAGATCATGTTCGGCTTCGGTCTGGCGTTCGAACTCCCGGTCTTTGCCTACTTCCTGGCGCTGCTCGGCCTCGTCGACGATCGCCAGATGACGGCCTTCTTCAAGTACGCCATCGTCATCATCTTCATTGTCGCCGCCCTGCTCACGCCGCCGGACGTCCTGACGCAGCTGTTGATGGCCGGTCCGCTGATCGTGCTGTACGGCTTCTCCATCCTCATCGTCAAAATGGTCAATCCCGCACCGAAAGAGGATGATGAGAATGACGACGAGGACGAGGAAGAGGCCGTTGCCCCTCAGAACGTCTAGTTACGACTTCACCCTCCCCGAGGCGCTTATTGCCGTCCACCCGGCCCAGCCGCGCGACCACGCCCGGCTGCTCGTTTATGACCGCAAAACCGACACCGTCGCCCACACGCGCTTCGACAAGATCGAAGCCTTCCTGCCCGAAGGGTGCGGCATCATCTTCAATGACACAAAGGTGATCAAGGCCCGCCTTTTCGGGAAAAAAGAGAGCGGCGGAAAGGTCGAACTCCTCATCAACCGCCCCCTCGACGCCTACCGGGTCAGCGTCTATATCCGGGGGAAGATGAAAGCGGGCACCCGTCTACACTTCGGCCAGGAGCTCGAGGCCGTCGTCGAGGAGCTGCATGAGGACGGCAGCCGCACTGTCACGTTTGAGCGTGCCGGAGAAAAGCTGCGTTTCGAAGCCCTGCTACCGATCATCGATATCATCGGACATATGCCACTGCCCCCCTATATCCAGCGTGAGGACAACGACGAAGACGCCGTGGAGTACCAGACGGTCTTCGCGAAAAACGAAGGGGCCGTCGCCGCGCCGACGGCCTCGCTGCACTTTACCGACGAACTCTTCGCCTCGGTCTGCGCGCACCACCCCCACGCCTACGTCACGCTGCACGTCGGCGCCGGTACCTTCAAACCCGTCGAAGCGGAGATCATCACCGACCATCCGATGCACTCGGAGTACTACGAAATCCCGGGCAATGCCAAGGCCCTCATCGACGGCGACCTTCCCCTGCTCTGCGTCGGCACGACCTCGACCCGTACGGTTGAGTACTACGTCCGCACCCACGAGACCGGGGGCGAAGCGAACCTCTTTCTGCACCCCGGCAACCCGCCGAAGCGCGTCAACCACCTGCTGACCAATTTCCACCTGCCCAAATCGACCCTGCTGATGCTCGTCGCCTCCTTCGTCGGACTGGAAAAGACCCACGAACTCTATGCCGAAGCGATCCGGGAGCAGTACCGTTTCTACAGCTACGGCGATGCGATGCTCATCCTCTAGGCCCCGCCCTACTCGTTGTCATCCATCAGTGCGAACGCCAGCCGCTCCTTGAGCGATGCGAGGGCCTTCGCCGCGCAGGCAGCGTCCAGCTTGCCGCCGGGTGCGCCGCTGACGCCGACGGCACCGATCAGGGTATCCCCCGATTTGACCGGCAAGCCTCCTTCCATCATGATCAGCCCCTCGATGTTGTTCAGCTCATTACGGATGTCGCTGCGTTTGGCGACAAAGGTCGTCGTATCCGTCCCCGCCATGATCACCGCGTTGGCTTTCTGTTCGGCGATCTGCATCGTAAAACGCGCTGCATAGGTATCGCGCATCACCACCTGGACATTGGCGCTGCGGTCGACCACCACGGCACTGACCCAGTACCCCTCCTGCCGGCAGGCCTCGACGGCACGCTTGGCGATCTCCGAGGCGAGGCCGAGATCCATACGCTCGATCCGGACGACGTCGGCGGCGGTGAGCAGAAGAGCGGGCAGTGTCAATACGCCCAAGACGGTTGCGATTTTCATAAGCATCCTTTGCATAGTGTGGCATCGATTATAGCAGAGCGCATGTGCGCGAAAATGGTAAAATGGCGCACACTCCACCATCAAACGGCGAGACCATGACGAAACTCCTGACACTTTTAACACTGACAGTGCTCATCACCCTCCTGGAGGGCTGCCAGCAGAAAGCCCCTGTACTCCTCCCCACCGTCGAGCATGTCGACCTGGAGCGCTACAGCGGTCTCTGGCACGAGATCGCCCGCTATGAAAACCGCTTCGAGGAGGGGTGTGTCGGGGCGACGGCCACGTACCGGCTGAAAGCGGATCATGTCGCGGTCGTCAACCGCTGCTATGACGACGCCGGGAGGTTAAAGGATGAGGCGAGAGGAGAAGCCCGTGTTGTCGAAGCGAGCGGGAACGCCAAACTGCGGGTGAGCTTTTTCTGGCCCTTCTACGGCGATTACTGGATCATCATGCTTGCCGCCGACTACCGCTATGCCGTCGTCGGCGACCCCCAGCGCAAGTACCTCTGGGTCCTCGCCCGCGACACGGTGCTGGAGGACCGGGACCGCGAAGCGATTCTCGCGCGCCTCGTCGCACTGAAATACGACCCCTTCAAACTCTACTGGACCGGTTTCAAAGCGATGTGCAACCACTGAGCCGTTAGCTCTCCCGACAGTCGATGACGATCTCGTCGAGTCCGAGGCGCGGCGTCATGGTATGGGACTCATCGCTGTAGCCCAGGGCAAGCACCGCATGGGGTTCGAGACCCATGAGCCCGAAACGCTCTTTCGCCCTGTCGGCACTGAACCCGCCCATGGGATGCACATAGATGCCGCGTTTGGACGCTTCGACGATCAGAAAAGCCATCGCCGTGCCGCTGTCGAAGGCGTGCCATCGGTTCGGTTTTCGGTTGTAAGAGAAGGTCTGGGTCGAACAGACCATCATGAGCAGAGGAGCGGATACGGCCCAATCGGCATTTTTCGTGCTGAGAATCTCGAGGAAATCCTCTTTCGGCCCCAGAACAAAACGCCACGGCTGTTCATTGAAGCAAGACGGTGCCGTCATCGCGGCTTCCAAGACGGCACAGAGGTCCTTCTCTCCCAGGGGTTTGTCCAGAAAATGTTTGGGGGAGAACCGTTTCAAAAAGAGGTCGTCGATACCGTATTCCGTGCTGCGCATCTGCCATCCTTTGGAGAGAAACATCTACACATCATACGCTTATCGCGGTTAAATCTTTCCTTAACACATCAAAAAAATGTTATGGCGACAGAGGGTTCCTGCCTGCCCATCAATTACACAAGAACGCTGATCCGGCCCGCCGTAATGGCGATTTTCCCCTCGAGTTCGTAGCGGAAGACCTCCTGGGGATAGTCACGTACGGCATCCTCGTAGGTCGGTCCGGTTCGGCAATATTCCAAAAAAGGGTCGCCGACACAGCGTGTGGCCTCGCCGTAACGCGCCACGAAGGCGTCGATATCGTAGATCGCCTCCGCTCTCCCCTCTTCTAGCAAACGGTTGGTTCCCTCGCTTTCGCCGATACGGTGGGGAAGGACATAGATCTTCTTTCCCATGCGCAGGGCATGCTCCACGCTGCGCATACTGCCGCTGTTCTCATCGGCCTGGGTGACGATCAGAGCATCGCCCAGCGCGACAACAATCTCATTGCGGACGACAAAGCTCCAGGGCGTCGCCTGGAAACCGTCATTAAAGGGACTGAGCAGCAACCCTTCGTGCGCAATGCTGTCAAGCAGGGCGCGGTTCGTCGCCGGGTAGCGTACATCGATCCCGCTGCCCAGCACGGCGATCGTATTGGCCGCGCCCGCCGCCGCATGGGCCGTCGCGTCGATGCCCATCGCGCCGCCGCTGACGATACAGACTCCTGCCTGCGAAAGTTTCGATGCCAGTTGCGACGTGATGAAGCGAGCATATCCGTCCGCCCGCCGGGAGCCGACAATGGAGAGCTTGACCCTTGAGAGCAGCGCCGTATTGCCCTCGAAAAAGAGTGTTTCCGGATACTTCCGCATCGCCTCGAGGGCGGGGACCTTCACTGAAAGCAGATCACTCATGGCTTTCGTATGCCGCCAATGTGTCGATCCGCACCAGCTGCACCGACTCGAGAAGCGCCTTGGACTCTTCCAATCCCTGGAGCGTCTGTTTGTGCGGGTGCCCTATTACGACGACCGAACCGTACTTTTTCGCGATCTTCACCGCACGGCTCACCTGCTTTTTCACCGCGCCGACATCGGGGTCGTGATCAAGGAAAACGTCGCGGCTGATGTAGGGACGGTGCAGTGACTTCATCAGAGCCGGTACCGCCGTCTTGCCGGTCGTACGGCTGTCGATGAAGGTGATCCCTTCCCGGTCAAGCGCATAAAGAAGTCTCTCCATCGCATCCCGGTCGGCGGTGAACTTGCTTCCCGTATGGTTGTTGACGAAGGCGACTTTCGGAAAAAGGTTCTTGATCTGCCGGATACGTTCATCGATCACTGTCTCGTCATCCCCGACATGCAGTGTCAAAGGCTCTTCGGCCGAAAAGGAGACCGCCTCCATCGGAAGGTGGACCATATAGTAAGATTGCTTGGCCGCCAACGCAGCCGAATCGGGGTGGCGTTTGGAGGGGGGAAGGAAAGACATCGTCACCGGCAGGTTTAATGCTTTGATATTGCGGACGTCATGGGCGAAAGAGACATCATCGAATATGATGGCCATCATCGGTTTCTCCCCTGATTCCGGTTCGACTTTCTCAGCCCGTGCTGCCGGTCGCGGCGGTGCTTTTTCATATTCATGGCTCGCCGTTCTCGCTTTTGCCTTTTTAAGCGCCTTCTTCAGTTCGGCGCTGTGCTGACGCTCCGTCAGCAGCGCCCCGCGATGCTCCTGCTTCGCCTTCTGGTAACCGAAGAAATAGCCTCCCGCCGCCAGAATAAAGGCGATCAGCAAAAAGATCACTCCTTTGAGCAGCGTATAGGTAAATGTATTTTTTTTGCGCCGGGGCTTTCCCCCGGCCGCACGCTTCCTAGGAGCACTCTTCTTCCGCTGTTGCGCCATTAAAATCCCTCATGATTCTTGTCGGCACATTGTAATAAGAATCTGATAACAGGGCGGTTAACAGGGCACTTTGCCACCTTCTTTCACGCAGCCGCTACTCCTCTTTGCGCCCGATGACAATATCCTGACCGTCCCACTTGGTATAGAGCCGGAACTCCTCGGCGATCTCCCGGATCCGCATCACCTCCAGAACCCCCTGCGGATCCATAGAAGTGGCCCGCATCGTTATGACGCCCGACTCCGGCTTTTGCAGCACATGATAGTTCCAATCCATTGCCGACAATTTACTATAAAGCTCTTGTATCATCAGCACCCCTTTATCATAATATATACAGTGTATTATAGTTATTTTGAGTTAATCAATCAATTTATTTAGCATATTGCCATTTTTTTTAACGCTCTATTTCATTTTTACACACCATTTTACATAGGTCAGCACGTGAACATACCGGAAGATGCGCCATTTTTATACAGGGATTTCGATCAAATAAAATAAATACAGCCTATACTTTCAGCATGGACCAATTACTACTGGCAATCTTTCTTACCCTTGCCATCGCCGCCGTACTGAGCATCCTGCTCAAACGCCTGGGCATATCCCACCTCATCGGCTATATCCTCACGGGGACGATCATCAGCTACCTTTTCGGTTTCAACGGGCTGAGCATTCTTACCCTCGACGTCGTCGGCGAATTCGGCATCGTTTTTTTGATGTTCACCATCGGGCTTGAACTGAGCCTCGGGCGGATCCGAAGCATGAAAGAGATTCTCCTGACCAACGGTCTGCTGCAGGTCTCCCTCAGCGTCCTCGTGATTTTCGTCCTCGCCTATTTTCCTTTCGGCCTGGACTTCAATACCTCGCTCATCGTCGCCCTGGCCTTTTCGCTCTCATCGACGGCGATCGTCCTCACTTACCTCAAACAGTCCAAGGACATCCTGACCCCTTACGGGCAGATCTCGATGGGCATCCTGATTTTCCAGGATCTGGCAGTCATCCCGATCCTTCTGCTGATCAGTTTCCTCTCCAACCATGACCTCTCCATCGGCGAGGTACTGCTCAAAACGGCACTGTCGGCCGCCATCGTCATCACCGTCATGTTCACGGTCGGGGCGAAGAGCGTCAATGCCCTGTTGAAATTCTCCGCACGTACGGAACTCGATGAACTCTTTCTCGGCGCCGTGTTCGCCATCGTCATCGGCACTTCCCTGCTTGCCCACGGGATGGGCTTTACCTACTCGCTGGGGGCCTTCATCGCCGGGATGATCATCGCCGATACCGACTACAGCGTCAAGGTCGAATCGGATATCGCCAGCTACCGGGACCTGCTGCTGGGCATCTTCTTTTTCGGCGTCGGCACCAAGATTGACCTGTTCTATTTCCTGGAGCATATCCATCTCATCCTTTTCGTTTTCGTCCTGGCCATGCTTTTCAAAGCTGCCGTCATCTACGCTATTATCCGTCTCAACAACGACAAGAACACCTCGGCCAAGAGCGCCCTTGCCCTTGCGCAGATCGGGGAGTTCTCCTTTGCCGTCTTCGCCCTGGCCGGGGCGGAGGAACTCATCAGCAGTGAAGCCGCCAGCTTCCTGATCCTTGTGAGCGTCATTTCCATGATCCTTACCCCCCTCGTCGTCAACAACATCTACAAACTCTCCTCCTACTTCGAAAAAGAGTTTTACGAATCCGACGTCATCACCCCGATCGGCCGCAGCAATCACATCGTCGTCGCCGGCTTTTCGACACTGGGCAAGATCGTCTGCGCGGACCTTCAGGCCAAGGGCGTCTCCTTCATCGTCATCACGGACAACCTCAAGCAGGTACTGCATGCCCGCAAACTCGGCTACATGGCCTACTTCGGCCACCTCAACAAACGCCCGGTACTAGAATCGCTGAATGTTGACAGCGCCAAAGCCGTGATTTTGACGGTTAACAGCGAACACAACAAACGCCTGATCGGCGAGGCTGTCCGTGCCTTTACCGCACAGCCCGACATCATTATGAAGATCGACACTCCGACGGAACGGCGGCAGCTTCGCAGCATCGAAGGCGCCCGTTTCATCGATGCGAGCTTTGAGGTCTCCAGCCTCCTCGTCGAAGAGGCGACCGCTTTGCCATCATCCGGCACGACAAAGTAACCGGCCGGTTTTGACAACAACGTTCGTTCGTTCTATAATCTTGGACCAATGAAATCCAAAGGCCTAGCACTGTGACAATCCCCCTTTATCAAATCGACGCGTTTGCCGCGCACATCTTCGAAGGCAACCCCGCCGCCGTCTGCCCCCTCGAGACATGGATGGACGATACAATGATGCAGTGGATCGCCGCGGAGAACAACCTTGCCGAGACGGCTTTCTTCGTCAAAGAGGCCCAGGGATACCGTATCCGCTGGTTTACCCCGACGACGGAAGTAGACCTTTGCGGGCATGCCACGCTGGCGGCGGCCCATGTGCTCTTCAAACACCTCGGTTACAAGGGAGAGAGCATCACCTTCGATTCGCGCAGCGGGGCTTTGCACGTCACTAGGAAAGGCGAATATCTCGCCCTCGATTTCCCCTCCGAACCGCCCCTGGCCGTCCCCGTGCCGCCGGAGATCGTTACCGCGTTCGGAAAGCCGCCGGTCGAAGTACTCAAAGGCAGCGACTATATCGTCGTCTTTCCCGACGGAGAGGATCTGACCAAACTCACCCCCGATTACGCTGCGCTCCGCGCCCTGGACCTACGGGGGGTCTGCATCACGGCGCGGGATGAACGCTACGACTTCGTCAGCCGCTTCTTCGCCCCCAACTTCGGCATCGACGAAGATCCCGTTACCGGCTCCGCCCACACCCAGCTCACCCCCTACTGGGCCAAGCGGCTCGGCAAAAGAACACTCCATGCCAGGCAGGTCTCCCCCCGCGGCGGTGAACTGCGGTGCGAGCTGGCCGGAACAAGGGTGCTCATCTCCGGACGCGCCGTCACGTATCTCACGGGCAGCATCTCCCTCTGAGGCCCCCTAGCGTCCGGTATTACTACTCTCCTTTCCCCGAACCCGTTTACGCATGTCGTTTTGCGCTGCAATATCATACGTGACCGGGGCGCCGTCCACGGCCCTCAAAAACGCAACGATCTTCCCGATCTCGTTTTCGGTCAGGTTTGTTCTGAGCTGGTGGATTCCCATCACCCTGATCGCCTCTTCAAGCCTCTTGACACTGCCGTTGTGAAAATAGGGAGGCGTTTTGACGGCATTGCGCAGCAGCGGCACCCTGAAGTATCTGTTTGGCGCACCCGTAAAGCCTCCCCGGTTCTCAAAAGGGAAGGCAATCTGCGGTAGGAGCGCTTCTTTGATGCCGCGGCTCCCCTCCGTGTGGCACGCGGAACACCCCGACAATGTCATGACCGCTGCGCGTTCGTTCGCATCGATGCGGTCAAAAAAGCCGTTTTCGAGCAGTACGAGATCGCGCTCTCCCAACTGCGCTTTCAGGTACCGCAGCCGCGCCGCGTCATCTTCGAATGCCCTCCGGCGCAACGCTTCGACGGCAAAAGAGTACCTCTTCTTGAGCCTGTCGATCTGTTTCGGACGTCCCAAGCTCCAGATCCCGTGATAGGAGAGCGGGAACTTTCGCACCGCTTGACCCCCGAGACCGATGCCGTTGTGGCACCCCACGCACCCTTTGGTGATGAAGAGCTTCAGCCCCTCTTTCTCCCCCGCGTTCAGCGCATCCGTATACCCCAGTAAAAAGTCATCGTATCGCCCCCTTGTCTGAAGGGTCTTTTCATAAGCGGCAATCGCGTCGACAATGGTGTCGAAGGTCACCCCCCTTCCGCCGTACACCGCCCTGAACCGCCCGGCATACTCCCCGTCGGCCCGGACCCTTCTCTCCGCCGCCTTCGGGGTAATGGCCATTTCAAAAGGAGCCTGCAAAGGGCCCTTGGCCTGATCCTCGAGCGTCTCGCTCCTGCCGTCCCAAAACAGTTTTTTCGAAAAGGCCGTATTGAATACCGTCGGCGTGTTGAGATGGTACGGATTCTCACGCCGTAAATGGCCGACGGCAGTGGGACGCCCGTCGGCACCGCCTCTGTCGAAGCGGTGGCACGACGCACAGCTGACATCCCGTCCCAGCGACAGATTCCTGTCAAAAAAAAGCTTTTTGCCGAGCGCGACCTTTTCGGCCGAAAACGCTTCGGGCTCCTCATCCAGAAGGAGCATAAGTCCCGTAAAACGTGCCGGTACGGGCTGCAGTCCGCTCTCATACGCCAGCAGGATCAGGTTTTCATCATCGCCGGCAATGAGATGCAGCGCCAGCAAGAAGATCATCAGGTATTTCATCTTTCAACTCCTTGACGGACAATCCTATTCGATCCGCCGATTTTCTTATGTGATCCGAATCACATATCGGTGCACCGGATGCGGGTACATTGTGATCTCCATGCCACCCAAGGAGCACTGAAAATGAAATTTATCGTAGCCGGATTCGTGTTGATGCTCACCATCCTCGCCTCCAAGCTGTTTTTGGCCTTTTACATCGACGATGTCAATCACTACAATCTCCACGCCGACAGAAAGAAAAAAAGCGAAGCGCAGCTCACCCGCATCGGTGAATCGCTCTACACGATCCACTGTACCTCCTGCCACGGCAAAAACGGGGAAGGCAACAACGGCAAAGCGCAGAACCACACCTATCGCATCGCGGAAAAATCCGTACTGTACGTCATCGAAAACGGCTCAAACAACTTCAGGAGCGTCTATCCGTCGGGCATGCCGGCGGGGCTGCTCGAGGGGAGTGAAGCGAAAGCGATCGCGCGCTTCGTCGCAAAAGGAATGCAGGGGGAAGCGCCCAAAGGGTGGTCCGTCTGTGCCTCGTGTCATGATAAAAGCGGCGAAGGCATCGCCTTTGTGGCCCCCAACCTCAAAACCTACAGCGATACCCTGGTGGCGACCGTCCTGAGCAACGGGAAAAAGGGAGCGATCGGGACGATGCCGGTCTTCAAGGAGCGGCTCTCGAAAATACAGATGTCGGGATTGGCGCACTACATCAGAAGCATCCAGAAATGAACGCCGGCCTGCTGCGCTGGCGCATAGCGCAATCTTTTCTGGGGGCCTATGCCCTCCTCCTGATCTATGCCCTGCTCTTTCACCCGGCACTGGGGCTGGACCTGTTTTGGAACCTTCTCATCCCGGCAGCACCGATGATCCTCTTCCTCTCCATAGGAACGTGGCGCAACGTCTGCCCCCTGGCAACCCTTTCGCTGCTGCCGAAACATGCAGGCGCTTCAAAGCGCCGCAAACCGGGGCGCATCCAGCATGAATGGCTGCGTCTCTCCGCCGTGGCCGTTTTGCTGACCGTCATCCCGCTGAGGCACGCCGTTTTCGATCTCAATGCCGCCGCCACCCTCTCGCTGCTGGCCGGGACCGGTATCGCGGCTGCCGCCGCCGGGTGGTTCTTTGATGGGAAAAGCGGATGGTGTTCGGGGCTCTGCCCGGTGTTCCCCGCGGAAAAAATATACGCGACGGACAATTGCGCACCCCCGACGAACGCGCATTGCCGCGTCTGCACCCATTGCACCGCCCCCTGCCCGGACCGGACACCGGGTGCAGCCGTCGCGGCCGGACGGGGCTCCCGGATCGCTCAACTCACCTCCTTTGCACTCGCCGGGTTCTTTCCCGGATTTGTCTATGGATGGTTTTTCGTCCCGGATATGCACAATGCCGTGGATGCGGCGTCACTGTTCGCTGTCTATACCCCCGGGCTCTTTTTTGGCGCGCTCAGTGCGCTCGTCTATCTTTTTTTGCGCTTGAAGCTGCCCGGGAACGCGCTGCACCTTTTGAGCGCAGCAAGCACAGTATCCATCTACTACGGCTTCAGGCTGCCGGCGCTTTTCGGCTTCGGCCTCCAACCCGGGGACGGAGTACTGATCGACATGAGCCCCTTACTTCCTCCCGCGGCAATTCATTGGTGTACGGCCGGACTGACGCTCTTTTTCTTCTACCGGGCCTATCGTGCACTCGGCAGAAAACAGGCGTGGCTGCACGCCCCTGTATCCTACCAGCGTGATCACAATCACAGAAAAAGGTAGTCCCTTGCCGTATCCTGTAGGCCCAAAGACGCTTTCACCGGTGCAAATAGTGTAAAATGAATTTCGAAAAGGAGCGGGGATGCATTTACTGGAGTACGAATTTTTCAAGGAGTTGAGCACGCAGGAGCGGCAGATGATCGAAGCGGCTTCCAAACCGGTCGCACTGCCCATCGGTACCATCCTCTATTACGAAGGCGACGTCTGCGAGGAGATCCTCTTTTTGAAGCGGGGAAAGGTGAAAGTCTATCTCTCCCCGGAGAGCGTCGCCGCCGGCGAAATGACCCTGTACTATATCGCCCCCGGCGAACAGTGCCTGGTCAATACGTTCAGTACCGTCACGTCCGACAAAGCGCTCGCGTCCGCGGTCGTCGACGAATCCATCGAGGGGTGGCTGGTGCCGAGGGAAAAGATCTTGTGGCTGATCAACAACTCCGAGAGCTACCGCAACTTCAAGATTGAACTCTGCGGCAGACGGATCGGCACCCTGATGGACCTCATCAAGTCGATCAAATTCGACCAGCTCGACCAGCGGCTGCTCAACTGGCTCTATGTACAGGGGAAGGACACCCTGCATATCACCCATGACAAGATCGCCTCCATTCTGGGCGTTTCGCGCGAGGCGGTCAGCCGCAACCTCAAAAAGCTCGAAGCTTCCGGGAGTATTTCCCTGTCGCGCGGCAAAATCTCCATCGCGGAGTAAGGCCGCGCCCAGTGCGGCACAGACGCGGCCGAAAGGCCCGAAATGTCTATGTCACCATACAAGCCCCGCTTATTTCATGTATAATGGTGAAATCATTTCACAAAGGAGAAGACTATGACACATAGTAACGACCGATTTTACCGGCACGCATCACCATCCCATACAGCGATGAACCGCGCCCTTCTCCTACGCCTACTTCTTTCTCTATAAACACCCTCTTTTATTTTTGATTTCTGTTTTGCCTTCCAGGGCGTCTTGCGCCCGTATGTAGGCATTCTTTTTTTATTGTCAAGGAAAATGCTATGTATACCAAATACCGGCCCTACCCGGCCGTGACCATGGAGAAAAGAGCCTGGGCGGACAAGACCGCCGACGTTGCCCCCGTGTGGGCCAGTACCGATCTGCGCGACGGCAACCAGGCACTCCGTAACCCGATGGATATCCCCAAAAAAGTCGCCTATTTTCAGGCCCTGGTCGATTTCGGCTTCAAAGAGATCGAGATCGCCTATCCCAGCGCGTCGCAGACCGAGTTCGATTTCTGCCGCAGGCTGATCGAGGGGGAGATGATCCCGGACGACGTTACCGTCGGTGTCCTCGTGCCCGCCATCGAACGCCATATCGTGCGCAGTTTCGAGGCGCTCCGGGGTGCGAAGCGGATCATCTTTCACCTGTACAACCCGACCGCCGAGAACCAGCGCGAAGTCGTGTTCAGACGCACGGAAAAGGCGATCATCGACCTGGCGGTGCAGGGCGCAGAGTGGGTCAGGCGCGAAGCGGAGCGATTTGACGGCGAAGTCGTGTTCGAGTATTCGCCGGAGAGCTTTTCGCAGACCGAGCTCCCCTTCGCGCTGGCGGTCTCCAACGCCGTCATCGACGCGTGGGGGCCGACACCGGAAGCCCCGATGATTTTGAACCTGCCCAATACGCTCGAAGCCGGTTCGCCCAATATCTACGCCGACCGGATCGAGTGGATGGGGGAGCGTATTGCGCAGCGCGAGAGCGTCATTATCAGCGTGCATCCGCACAATGACCGCGGCTGCGCCGTCGCCAGCGCCGAACTGGCCGTCCTGGCGGGTGCGCAGCGCGTCGAGGGGACGATGCTCGGTAACGGCGAGCGCGCCGGAAACGTTGACCTGGTCACGATGGCCTTCAACTACTACGCGCAGGGCATCGACCCGCGGCTGAACGTCGGGAAAATTGACGAGGTCCTCGCACGGATCACGGTGATCACCGGTACCGAAGTACCCGAACGTCACCCCTATGTGGGCGCCATGATCTACAGCGCCTTTTCGGGCACCCACCAGGATGCCATCAAGAAAGGGATGGAGCACCGCCGCGCCAGCAACACGCATGCGTGGGAGGTCCCCTACCTCGCCATCGACCCGGCCGATATCGGACGCACCTATAAAGATGCCGTCCGCATCAACTCCCAGTCGGGCAAGGGGGGCGTCGCCTACGTTCTCAAGGAGTGCTACGGCATCGAGGTCCCCGCCTCAGAGCAGACGGCACTCGCGGATGCCGTGAAAAAGCGCTCCGAGGCGCGCGGCGGCGAGATCGGCGCCGACGAAGTGCGCGCGATCTACGAGCAGATGGCGCAGCCCGCGGAGACCAACAGCTGGAGTGCGGCGCATTACGCCCGCCATGCCGGTTTCGTCTCGGCGCTGGCGCTCCCCGTCGTGGAACTGCTCTCGCCGAAAGCGGGCGAAACGATCCTCGACCTGGGCTGCGGCGAAGGGAGCCTCGCCGTGGAGATCCAAAAGCGCGGCGCCGACGTCGTGGCGGTCGATCTGAATGCCGACATGGTCGAAAGCGCCAAGGCCAAGGGGATCGACGCCTATGTGATGAGCGCGACACGTCTCCCGTTTGAGCAGCGTTTCGACGCGGTCTTTTCCAATGCCGTACTGCACTGGGTCACGGAGCCCCGCACGGCCGTGCGGCAGATCCGGCAGGCGCTGAAACCCGGCGGCAGGTTTGTCGCCGAGTTCGGCGGGCACGGCAATGCGGCGCAGGTCGTCGAAGCGATGGCCAGGGTCTTTGAACGGCATCCCGAATTCGGCCCCTTTGAAAACCCCTGGTACTTCCCGACCGATGCCGAGTACAGGGCGCTGTTGGAATCGGAAGGGTTCAGGGTCACCTCCGCCGAACTGATCCCGCGGCCGACGCCCGTAGACGACATCGCCCACTGGCTCGCTCTTTTCGCCAACGGCATCGTCGCCCACCTGGATAACGAACAGGTCTCCCGTTTTAAACAGGAGGTGCGGACGCTGTTGGTGCCGACACTGTACACTGCAGCGGAGGAGTGGCGCGTCGATTACGTTCGGCTGAGGATCAAGGCGGTCAGGGAAGGCTAGAATGCCCTTTTCGCAAGATGGGAGTAGGCCTTCGAAATCTACGTGCCGGTTGAATAGAACGCCGTTGCGCTCTATAATACGGCATATCGATCCAAGGAGCAGAAGGTCATGACACCCGCCGTCAATGCCGCCAAAAAGGCCCGTATCGCCTATACGCTGCATGCGTACACCCATGATCCGGCCGCACCGTCATACGGTACGGAAGCGTCGGAAAAGCTGGGCATAGACGCTGCGCGCGTTTTCAAAACCCTTGTTGCGCAAATCGACGCGCACCGCTTCGCCGTCGCGGTCATTCCCGTCTGCAGCATGCTCAGCCTCAAACACCTCGCCGCAGCCGCCAACGCCAAAAAAGCCCGGATGGCCGACGGCCCGGATGTGGAACGCATCAGCGGCTACGTGCTCGGCGGCGTCAGCCCCCTGGGGCAGAAAAAACGGCTCGACACCTTCATAGACGCCAGTGCGCAGGCGTTTCAGACCATCTTTGTGAGTGCGGGGCGACGGGGACTGGAGCTGGAGCTCTCGCCGGATGACCTGCAGGCACTGTCCTCCGCCGTTTTTGCGCCGTTGACCCAAACGCAATAAGATGCCACCAAGAACACCAACGGAGGAGTCCGAGATGGAACCATTTCTGGCATCGTCGACCTATATCGACTATCACCACCCCGCCGTCATGGCAAAGGCGAACGCGCTGGCAGAGGGACTGAGCGCCAAAGAAGACGTTGCCCGAGTCTGTTTCCAGTACGTCCGCGACGCGATCGCCCATACGGGTGACGCGGGCTGCGGAGCCTCGACGATCAAAGCTAGCGAGGTGCTGGAACAGAAAACCGGCTGGTGCTACGCCAAAAGCCACCTCCTCGCCGCCCTGCTTCGTGCCAACGGCATCCCCGCGGCGCTCTGCTACCAGCGGCTGAGCTGCTCGGAGTACACGCCAGGCATCTACTGCCTCCACGGCCTGAACGCGGTCTGGCTGGAGGCGTACGGCTGGTACCGCTGCGATCCCCGCGGCAACAAAGAGGGGGTCAATGCGCAGTTCGCCCCGCCGATCGAACGGCTGGCTTTTGCCCTCGGCGCGAACGAGTATGACGTCGCTGGGCGTTTCGCCGAGCCCCTGCCCGAAGTCATCGACGCGTTGCAGACCTACACGAGCTACGAAGCGATGATCGGCCATTTTCCCGATCGGTCTGCCTGAGGGCATGACAGCTGCCGTTCAGCAGTGATGGCTGACACGGCATTTCTGCTTGTAGTTTTCCGAGACGAAATCCCAGTTGATCAGATGCCAGAAATTTTCGACGTATTTCGGGCGCGCGTTCCGGCAGTCAATGTAATAGGCGTGTTCCCAGACGTCACAGGTCAACAGCGGATGTTTCCCTTCGGTCTGTACCGGGGTGTAGGCGTTGGAACCGTTTTCGATCATTAGTGCGCCCTCCGGATCGATGATGAGCCATGTCCACCCCGAACCGAACAGTGACGTTGCCGCCGCGGTAAACGCCTCTTTGAAGCCCTCGACGGAACCGAATGCTTCCGCCAGCGCCGCGGCCAGCGCCTCCGATGGCGCCGTATCGTCCGGTGTAAGGCATTTCCAGTAAAAGTCGTGGTTGAATGCCTGCGCGCCATTGTTGAACAGCGCCCCTTCCGCCGTTCTCAGGACGTCTAGCAGCGGTTTTCCTTCAAACGCTGAGCCCGTAATGAGGTCGTTGTATTTCTTCACATAGGCTGCATGGTGCTTTCCGTGGTGATACGCCAGTGTTTCCGCCGAGATGTAGGGTTCCAGCGCGTGCGGTTCAAATGGCAGGCTTGGTAGATTCAGATGCATAGGAGACTCCTTTGGATGCAGTGAATCTCTATTATCCATCATTTTTCAACAAGCGGATATTAAAAAAAGAGTGCTGTATTTTTTATAATTTTTGTGAATATAACGTCAGGGGGTTAGTGCCGACCGGGAATACAGTAGCGCGGCTGCTGTATTCCCCGTAAGATCAAGCGAAGAAGGTCCGCTTGACCACCTCCACATTGTGCAGGTGCATGTGCAGGGCGATGGCTTTGTCGTCGGGTTTTTCCGCCTGGGACGCAATCCACTTTGCAGGATCGTACGCGGTAATGGCATCAAAGGTCTTCAAGATAGCCCTGTCCCAAATGGCAGGCCTGGGAACATCCGTGAACCGCCCCTGGTCATCCGCCCGTTTGAAGCGTATAAGCGCTTCAAGCAGCATTTCATCCTTGTCAAAACGCTCAAAGAAATCCGTAATGTGGTAAATGCTCATCTGCGGGAGCTTGGGCAGCTTGGTATGCATTTCGCTCAGAAAGAGGATCTGCGCTTTTATCGCCTCCGGGATCGCCATATCGATCCGCGGCGCGATCTTGTCCGGGTCCCCGTGATGCGTGCCGTTGCCGTATGTCCGGAAACAGTAGGGTTTGGCGATGTCGTGGTAGAGCGCCGTCAGCTTCAGCAGCGGGGTTTCGTGTTTCAGCTCCCGAAGCACCATCATGACGTGTGCGAAGAGTGAAGCCTCGCGGTGGTACTTCGTCCCCTCTTTGAAGGTCGTCAAGGCAAAAAGAGACGGGAACACGGCATCCAGTACCCCCAGCTCGAAGAGGGTTTCAAAAAAGAGGTGGGTATCCGGGAGCGCAAGCACCTGCTGCACCTCGTCCCAGACCTGCTCCGGCGGCAGCTGCGTCAGCGCTTCGCGCATGCCGTAAATCAGCACCCTTGTCGAGGCATGAATGTTCCATCCCGTGCCGAACGTTGCACGCAGACGCGCCAACCGCAGCACATTCAGCGGTGCTTGCGCAAAGGTTTCAGAGGTGTGGCGCAGTATCCGTTTCTCGATATCCTCCCGCCCGTTGCAGGGGTCGACATAGCGCTCCTCCTGCTCCTCGTAGGCGATCGCATCGATCGTCAGCCCCTGCTGCAGCAGCACGGCCTCGATGCTCTCTCCAGGGCCTGCCGGCGTCAGCGTGCTGCCGTCTTCTCTCACAAAGTACGGATACGTCCCTTCGACCTGCTCCAGGTGCGCGAAATCCGCCGGCGCGTACCCTACGGCGACATACGCTTTGTCGCCGGCAGCCCTGCCCATCAGTGTGTCTCTGACAGCGGCGCCGACCAGGTAGATTCGCTTTTCCTGCACCTAATTCTCCTTTATTGACGGATACCTAATCGATATGTGATGATCGTTTTATTTTGATTGCTGCCATTATATAGAAGATCACTCAAAAAGCGAAAAAACGATAGCGCGGCAAGAGGCATATGGGGAAATGTACGGAGGTACGGTGAAAGGGGTCAGCAGCGCAGAAGATGCGCCGCTGTTTTAGTTTTTGTCCTGGTCGACGATTTTGTTCGCTTTGATCCACGGCATCATTTCGCGCAGGCGTGCACCGGTCTTTTCGAGCGGGTGCGCTTTGAGGTTGTTACGCTCTGCGTTCATGCGCGGATAGCCTGCCTGGCCTTCGAGGACGAAGTCTTTGGCGAACTGGCCGTTCTGGATCTCTTTGAGTACCTGTTTCATGGCTGCTTTGGACTCGGCGTTGATGACGCGCGGGCCGGAGACCATGTCACCGTACTCCGCCGTGTTGGAGATAGAGTAACGCATATCGGCGATACCGCCTTCGAAGATCAGGTCGACGATCAGTTTCATCTCGTGCAGACACTCGAAGTACGCCATCTCTTCCGGGTAGCCCGCTTCCGTCAGGGTTTCGAAACCGGCCTGGATCAGTGCAGAAACACCGCCGCAGAGAACAGCCTGCTCACCGAAGAGGTCTGTTTCCGTCTCGTCTTTGAACGTCGTTTCGATGATACCCGTACGGCCGCCGCCGATAGCGGAAGCGTAAGAGAGCGCAAGCTCTTTGGTCATGTTGGACGGGTTTTGACCGACGGCGATCAGGTCAGGGATACCGCCGCCTTTGACGAACTCGCTGCGGACCGTGTGGCCCGGCGCTTTCGGTGCAACCATCATAACGTTGATGTCGGCTGCCGGCTTGATGCGTCCGTAGTGGATGGAGAAACCGTGGCCGAAAGCGATCGTCGCGCCCGGCTTGAGGTTCGGTGCGATCTCGTTCGCGTAGATCTCCGCCTGGTTTTCGTCCGGCAGAAGGATCATAATGACATCAGCCGCTGCGGATGCGTCGGCAACCGTCATGACTTCGAAACCTTTCGCTTCCGCTTTCGCCCAGCTGGAGCCGCCTTTGCGCAGACCGACAATTACTTCTACACCGCTGTCGCGGAGGTTTTCCGCGTGTGCGTGGCCCTGGGAGCCGAAACCGATCATCGCGACTTTTTTGCCCTTGATGATGCTGATATCGCAGTCTTTGTCATAGTACACATTCAATGCCATCAGTTAATCCCTTGGATTGTGGACGATCATCCCGCCTGCAAGGCGGTCCCCGCACCACAAAAATTTTGCGCATTGTACCAAAAAGTCGTGAAAGAGTAGTTTAGGTGCTGCTTAGGCCTTTGAAAACGGTGATTTCTTAATCGCCCCGCGCGCCGGGCATGCTAAAATTTCCGAAAAATTGCGGAAGAGAACGTATGAAAAAATTCAACCTTGTCAAAGAGATCATCGCGATCGACAAACCGGCCATGATGGCCGCCGTCAACGGCGGGAAGCCCTTCGGCATCACGATCAAAGGGGAGATCCACTATCCCCCCTATGATGCACGGAGCTGCTACATTTTCCAGGGCAGCGTCGACCGGCCTGCACCGTCCGCGCTGATGCCGACAAAACCCAAAAGCCTTGCCGAACTGCTCGGCGGAAACATGCAGGTCGTCGAAGTCGAGGACCGCATCCTCATCAAGGCTGCGCGCAACTGGCAGGAGATCATCGGCTATAACGTCCGCCACGCCGATTATGACGATACGACCGGTGACGGCGTCGCCGAATTCACCGACAAGGAGCTTGAGGAGATCGGGTGGCAGGCGACCGAGTTCGGCATCAACTACCGCGAACTCGTCGAACTGATCGAGGCGCAGTGCGAGGGCACCCTCTTCTGCATCGAAAATGAAGGGGAGAACTACCACTTCAGCGGGATGGGATTTATCGACGATATGGCCTGCGCCCGGAAACAGTGCTTTGACTACTGCGCCACAAAGATCGAAACGCTGCTAAAAGAGGATGAGAGCTACCACGGCGCCGTGCTCAGCGACGACGAGGAGGAGGCACTGGCCTTCTTCGGGGTTACTGTCCCAGATAACGCTGTAGAATAACCATCGCCGAGAGCGAATCGACGCGGCCGTCGCGTTTGTAGCGGACCGCGCCCTTCATCAGCGCTTCGGCCTCGAGGGAGCTGTCGCTTTCGTCCTGGTAGGCGACGGGACAGCCGAAATCGACGAGGTTCATGAAATGCGCGACGCGGCGCCGCATCTCCTCCTCGCTGGAGCCGCCCATCGGGATCCCGACGACGACCTGTTTTATCCCCCACTCCGCAATGACGTCGCGCACGGCCTGCGACGCCTGGTTGCGGTTTTTACGTTCGACCGCCGCCAGCGGGGTGACGACAGTGCCGTCCGCGCTGTAGGCCAGTCCGATCCGCTTAAGCCCCAGGTCGATGCCCAGGAGAGGAAACTGTGTCGCCATCTCCTACTTCCCGAGGCAGAAGCTGCCGAACATCTTGTCAAGCATCTCTTCGTTGTCAAAGGGGCGGGTAATGGAAGCCAGGGATTGGATCGCTTCGCCGACGTGGAAGGAGAAGAGTTCCAGCTCCTGGTCCTCCAGGGGCATAAAAGCGTTATCGATCGCCGCAAGCGCCCCTTTGACGGCATCGGTCTGGCGCTGGGAGATGAGCATCGTCTCTTCGGAGACATTCTGCCGGTCCATCCGTGACTGCAGCGCCCCGATCAGGACCGAGGTGTCCTGCTTGCAGCTCATACGCAGCGGGGTGTACCCCTTCAGCGGCGTCTCGTCGAAACGCTGGGGCAGATCGGTCTTGTTCAGTACGGCGATGAACTCACGTTCATCTTGATGCTCCTCCATCAGCGAGAGGATCGCCTTGTCCTCGCCGTCGAGCGCGCGACTGCCGTCAAAGAGCGCAATAACGATGTCGCTCTCGCTCACCGCCTCGATGGAGCGTTCGATCCCGATCCGCTCGATCTCGTCGCCGGCCTCACGGATCCCCGCCGTGTCGACCATCCGGATCAGGTGGCTGCCGATGCGCACCTGCTCCTCGATCGTGTCGCGGGTCGTCCCGGCGATATCGCTGACGATGGCGCGGTTGTAATCGAGGAGGCTGTTGAGCAGGGAACTTTTACCCACGTTCGGCTTGCCGATAATGGCGACTTTGAACCCCTGCATCAGCCCCCTTCTGCGTTCGCTGGACGCCAGGGTACGGCGCAGGGCGGCGGCGATCGTCTCGAGCTTTTTGATGATCTGGTCGATCAGGTCCTGGGGCAAATCCTCCTCGGCATAGTCGATGGAGACCTCCGAATAGGCCAGGATCTCCAGCAGCGCGTCCCGGTTGCCTTCGACGAAGGTCCGCAAGGAGCCTTTCATCTGCTTGGCCAGGATCTTGGCGGCGTCTTCACTGCGGGCCTCGATGAGCCGGGCGATCGCCTCCGCTTCGGTCAGGTCGATGCGGCCGTTATGGAAAGCACGGCGGCTGAACTCGCCCGGCGTCGCCAGGCGCGCGCCGCCGGCCAGGGCCGCTTTCAGGACCTCCTCTGCTACGATCTGCCCGCCGTGGCACTGCAGTTCGACGACATCCTCGCTGGTAAAACTGCGCGGACCGCGGAAAAAAAGGACGATCGCTTCGTCGATAAGTTCGTTCTGGGCGTTATAGAGGGGGTAGAGGTGGGCGCGCCGGTCTTCGAGAGGACGCTGCCCCGTCAGCTTTGAGGCGATCGTCGTCGCCTGCGTGCCGCTGATGCGGATGATGGCGATGGAGCCGATCCCGTGCGCGGTCGCAATGGCGGCAATCGTATCGTTCATAATCAGTAGTTGTGGTAATCGTTGATAATAATGTATTTTCCGCCGTCACGGGTCGTCCGGATGGCAACGTACTTGTCATGGTAGCGCTCGCGCAGCTGCTTCAGGGCGATCTGTACGAGCACCCCGTCGAGGACGCGGGTCTGGGCATGGCCGTCGCGGTCGACGCTCTCAAAAACCCCCGTCAGGTAGCGTGCCACCGACTCCTCCTGGTTGTGGAGGAATTCGGCGATTTCCAGCCGGAGCTGCAGCTGGTACTCGGCATTGATCCAGTTAAAGAGCATATAGGAGAGCGCCTTGTAGCGGTATCCCTCTTTGCCGATCAGCAGCGCCGCGTCTTCCCCGTTGAACTCCACGAGCAGCGTATTGTCGTCGTAGACGGAAACGCGGATGGGTTCGAGTTTGAAACAGATCGTCTTGAAAAGGACGTTGAGTTTCGTCTCCACCTCTTCGGCGATATCGTCGAGATCGTCGTCGCCTTCCGTATAGTGATCCTCGTCCGCGTAGACCTCTTCGTATTCGCTCTCGTCATCTTCGGGATAGGCGATCGGCTCGGTCGGTGCCGGGAGTTCATCCTCCGTCAGCAGCTCCGCCTCATCCTCGGCTTCGTCCGCGGCCTTCGGGCGGGCCACAATGACGGCATGCTTCCGCAGCAGACCGAGGAACCCTTTGCTGGGGTGCTGTACCACGACGATATCGAGTTCCGTCACCGAGCAGCTGAACTGTTTGGAAGCTTCGCTGTACGCCGCTTCAAGCGTCGGCGCTTCGATCTTCTTCATAGTCAGGCCTCGCCCCCGTTCTGCTCTTTTTGCGTCAGGTGCGCTTCATGGCGTGCCGCTTTGATCTTCGCATACTGCTTGTTCACCATGTACTGCTGTCCGATAGAGAGCAGGTTGTTCGTCAGCCAGTAGAGGACCAGGCCCGACGGGAAGGTGACGAAGAAGAAGGTAAAGACGACCGGCAGGTATTTGAAGATTTTCTCCTGCATCGGGTCGGTAAAGTTATTCGGCGTCATCTTCTGCTGGAAGAACATGGATGCCCCCATCAGGATCGGCAGGATGTAGGTCGGGTCCATGCGCGAAAGGTCCCCGATCCAGAACATCCACGGCGCCCCCTGCAGCTCGACGGCGTTGAGCAGAACGCGGTAGATCGCGAAGAAGACGGGGATCTGCAGCAGCAGCGGCAGACAGCCGCCCATCGGGTTGGCGCCGTTCTTCTTATAGAGCTCCATCACCGCCGCGTTCATGCGCTGCGGATCGCCCTTGTACTTCTCGCGCAGCTCTTTCATCTTCGGTGCGAGGTCCTTCATCTTCTGCATGGAGATCATCCCCTTGTAGGTCAGCGGGTAGAGCACCAGGCGGATCACGACGACGAGCGCGACGATCGCCCAGCCCCAGTTGCCGAAGAAGCCGTGCAGGAACAGCAGGAAACCGAACAGCGGTTTCGCCGCCCAGGTAAACCAGCCGTATTCGATCGCATTGACGAGCACCGGGTTGATCGATTCAAGGAGGCGGTAGTCCTTCGGACCGATAAAGCCGTTGAAGCTCAGGGTGTCTGTGGCTTCGAGATACGCGATCGGGTTGTCATTGCGGTCACGGTCGACGTTGACGATGACCTCGGGATCGAGCCCGTAGAAGATGGAGGCGAAATACTGGTCAAAGGCCGAGAGCAGCTGCACGTCGCGCAGCGCGGTGCGCCCCTCGACATCGCCGTCTTCAAAGATATTGGAGACACCGTCGGCCGTATAGGCCATGACGCCGTGCACGGCCATCATCATCTGTCCTTTGTGCTCTGCGTGCTGTCCGACATAGAGGAAGTAGCGCATCGGCTTGGAGAGGGAGACCTTGATGTCGTAGTGGCCGTCGGCGTAGAAGGTCAGCGTTTTCGTAACCGTCAGCTGTGAAAGAGTCTGCGTGAGCGTCAGGGTTTTCGTCCCAGCGGTGTCCAGTGTCAGCGTGCTTGTATCCGCGCGGTACGGTACTTTCAGCGCCTCCGCGTTGACCGCCTCGTCGGCAAAACGGATGAAGAGCGGCTGCGCGCCCTCCTGGGCAATGAGTTCCGTCGGCTTGTCATCGACGTAGTACTTCTTGTCTTTGAGTACCTTGGACACGATCCGGCCAAGGGTATCGATCTTGAGCGTAAATTCGGAGGACTCCACCGTCACCAGCTTCGTGGCGTCGGGGTTGGCCACTTTTTCGCTGGCCGCCACCGTATGACCGACACCGCTGTCCGTGACCACAGGGGTCGTCGCCTCGGCACCTACCTGCTCTTTGAGCGTGACGTTCTGTTCTGCGCTCTCCGGCATCTCCGGCGGGAAGATCGCAGTATAGATAATAAAGAAGACAAATGAAAGGACCACGGCCAGGATCAGCCGCTGGTTGGGACTCATTTTTTCAAACACACGTTAGCCTTTAAACGAAAAATTCTTGATGAGATAAAAGCGGTTTCCCGCTTTTGGAACGAGCCAGTACTTTATCCTATTAATGGTTAAATCTTGCGGATTCGGCCGTAATTTCGCCACCTCGACATAATCTATTCCCCCGGGGAACAGCTGGTTGCATGTCATGATGCGTTTCGTCGAATAATAAAAAGCATGTAAAAGCGGATTCTGTTCGAACTGCTGGCGCGTATACTCCGAGCAGCTGGGATAGTAGCGGCAGCTCCCCCGGCCGATCAGCGTGAAGCTGCGCTGATAGATCCAGATGATCCCGAGTACCAGCCGTCGGATCATGCCTGGAGCGCCCCGACCCGCTCCGCCATTTTCCGGAGCGCTTTTTCCATCACGGCGTAGGGGGTCTCGACCGTCGCCGCCTTGGCGACAAGGATGTAACTGCCGGCGGAAAGCTGCGGTTCAAGACCGTAAAAGAGCGCACGCATGCGGCGTTTGGCGCGGTTGCGTTTGACGGCGTTGCCGACTTTTTTACTGGCAGTGAATCCGACGGATACAAAAGGGGTATTGGGGAGGTAGAAGAGGACAAGCGCAGGCGAATGCGCGCTTTTTCCCTTACGGTAGACCAGCTGAAACTCGCGGTTGTGTTTCAGCACTGCGGACGAACTCAGGCGGCCAGTTTCTTGCGGCCCTTGGCACGACGTGCGTTGATGATCTTGCGGCCGTTTTTTGTCGCCATACGTGCACGGAAACCGTGGGTACGTTTACGAGGCGTGTTATGCGGTTGGTATGTTCTTTTCATGACCATTCCTCTCTGAAAATTTAGTGCGCAATTATGCCTAATTCATACTTAATAGTTATTTAAGGATAAGAGAAAGTCTGCCATTTTTCCCTGCCGGATGGCTCAAAAACCGCCGTTCGTATCGGCCGGCGGGATGAGCAGATCTTTCAGCGGCGGCATGACCGACTGGTCTTTCGGCGTCGCGATATCGCTGAGGGCCTCCTTGATCTGCACGTGACAGTCCCGGCAGCCCCGGATCACTTTGTGCTCCTCTACCCCCACGTTCTCGATCTTCTCGACGGGGTGGCAGGCGAAACACTCGCTGCCGCATTCGGCCATGGCATTGGGGTCGGCGCTGTGGCAATCGATGCACCCGAGCATCGGCTTATGGCGCGGATCGTTCTGGATCGTCGGCAACAATTTCGGGTGGCAGGTAAGGCAGTCCCCCGTACAGGCAAAGAGCGTCGCGAAAAGCCCCGGCATCACTACCGGGAGGAGTAAAAGGCGTTTGAGCATTTTCATACCGGGATTGTAGCGCGTCCGGATTAATCGACGGCCACGGTGATCTCTTCGCCCTCGGCATCGAAGACGACCCCGTTCCCCTCTTCGACCTCGCCGCCGAGAATCAGGTCGGCCAGGCGGTCTTCGACGATCTCGTAGAGCGCACGCTTCAGCGGCCGTGCCCCGTAGACCGGGTCGAAACCGGCCCGTGCGATGAGCCGTTTCGCCTCTTCACTCAGGGTGAGCGAAATGTTCCGCTCTTCCACCTTCTTGGCGATGGCCTCGAAGAAGAGGTCGACGATGGCGATGATCTGATCCTCGCCCAGCGGGTTGAAGATGACGACGTCGTCGAGGCGGTTGAGGAACTCCGGCTTGAATTTGCCGCGCAGTTCGCCCAGTACCACCTCTTCGAGGTTCGGGTCCCCCTGCATCGTCATGATCTTGTCGCTGGCGATGTTGGAGGTGAGGATGATGATCGTATTGGTGAAATCGACCGTCACCCCCTTGTTGTCCGTCAGTCGTCCGTCGTCGAGCACCTGCAGGAGCATGTTAAAAACGTCCGGATGCGCTTTTTCCACCTCGTCGAACAGTACGACGCTGTAGGGTTTGCGGCGCACCGCCTCGGTCAGCTGCCCGCCCTCTTCGTAGCCGACGTACCCCGGAGGCGCACCGACCAGGCGGGAGACCGCGTGTTTCTCCATGTATTCGCTCATATCGAGACGGATCAATGCCTCTTCGCTATCGAAGAGGAACTTGGCCAGGGTCTTGGCCGTCTGGGTCTTACCGACCCCGGTCGGCCCCAGGAACATGAACGATCCGATCGGGCGGTCCGCGTCGGAGAGCCCCGCTTTGTTGCGCTTGATGGCGCGGGCAACGGCGTGGGTCGCCTTGTCCTGCCCGACGACGTCGCGGTTGAGTTCATCCTCGATATGGAGGATCTTTTCGCGTTCGCTCTGCAGCATCTTCGTCACAGGAATCCCCGTCCAGCGGCTAACGATCCCGGCGATGGAGGCTTCGTCAACGCTGTTTTTGAGCAGCGTCCCCTCCCCCTGCATCGCTTTCCACTTCTCCTGGAGCGCAACTTCTTCTTCGCCCAGCTGCGGGATCTTGCCGTACTCGATCTCGGCGGCCTTGTTGAACTCGCCCTGCTGCTTCGCCAGTTCCGCTTCGCGGCGCTTGGCCTCGATCTCGCCTTTGATGGCGGCGATGCGCTCGAAAACCTCTTTTTCCCCCTGGTACTGCGCCTCGAGGGTCCGTTTCTCCTCTTCGGCGTCCGCCAGCTCTTTTTCGATCTCGCCCAGACGCTTCTCATTGGCCGGGTTCTCGTCCATTTTCAGTGCCTCTTTCTCGACCTGAAGCTCCTGGATCTTGCGCTTCGCGCCGGAGAGTGCATGTGGCTCGGACTCGATCTGCATCTTCAGCTCGGCTGCCGCCTCGTCGATCAGGTCGATCGCCTTGTCCGGAAGGAAGCGGTCGGAGATGTAGCGGTCGGAGAGCTTCGCCGCCGCCACCAGCGCCGCATCGGTAATGGTGACATTGTGGTGGCCTTCAAGGCGCTCTTTGATCCCGCGCAGGATCTGCAGCGCCTGGTTGATGGAAGGCTCGTCCACCGTCACCGGCTGGAAACGGCGCTGCAGGGCCGCGTCTTTTTCGAAATACTTGCGGTACTCCTTGAGCGTCGTCGCCCCGATGGTGTGCAGTTCGCCGCGGGCCAGCGCCGGCTTGAGAATGTTCGCCGCGTCCATACTCCCCTCCGACGCCCCCGCGCCGACGATGGTATGGATCTCGTCGATAAAGAGGATGACGTTGCCGCTCTGCTTCACCTCGTCGATGACCGCCTTGAGACGGTCCTCGAACTCGCCGCGGTATTTCGCCCCGGCGATGAGGGCGCTCATATCCAGCGCCACGACCTTTTTATTCTGCAGGGAAAGCGGCACTTCTTTATTATAGATGCGCTGCGCCAAGCCTTCGACCAGGGCCGTTTTACCGACGCCCGGTTCCCCGAGCAGGATCGGATTGTTCTTCGTTTTGCGGATCAGAATCTGCATCATGCGCTGCACCTCTTCGTCGCGGCCGATGACGGGGGCAAGTTCGCCCGCCGCCGCCTGCGCCGTCAGGTCGATGCCGTACTTGGAGAGGCTCTCGAGGTTCTCGTCCGCCGTCTGGCTCTCGATCTTCTGTCCGCCGCGCATCGCCTCAAAAGTCTTGCGCAGCTCCATCTTGTCGACATAGCGCCCCAGGATCGTTCCGAAGGGCTCGCTCTCCAGATTGCCGAGGATGAAACTGTCGACGGCCATGTAGCTGTCGCCGTTGCGCGTCATCTCCCCGACGCCCCGCTCAAGGGCCTGCACGAGGTTGCGCGAGATCCGCATGTTCTCCTTGCTCACCCCGCTGCTTTTGGGCAGCTTGTCCGCCGCACTTTTGACGTCGAGCTCGATCGCACTTTTATCGACGCCCATTTTCCTAAGGGCCTGATTCAGAACGCTGTCGCTGTTCGTGAGCAGCGCCCAGAGGGCATGAACGGGTTCCACTTCGTTGTTCTGGTTATGCAGTCCAAGCGAAAGGGCCGATTCGATGGTCTGTGTCATCTGATGGGTCAGTTTTTCAAAAATCGTATTCATTTTATGTGTCCTTTATTAGCTGCTGTTGAGTGGAATGATTATAGCATCTTTAGTCCATTACTGTCAACTATACTTGATACAGAATGACTAAAGTTTTATCGACCCCATCCATCATACCGCATTTTTTTGCACGGCACGCCACGGTCTACATGCTTTTATTTTACTATTGTTTGACTATAATAGACGCTCAAAAATTGCGAGACTGGAAAGCAGCAGAAAATGAAAAAGAAAAAGATGATGGCGATGGGCTTTCTCACGGCAACGGCGGCCGTAGCCCTGACCTATTCCACCGCCCTCCTCGCCGACGCACCCACCGAGGGTACACCGACGGTTGAAGCTTCCCGGCTCCAGGCGTTGGCGAAATTCACGAAGGTCCTCAGTATCGTCGAAAAATATTACGTCGACGAGGAGAGTATCGAGACCCTGATGAACAAATCCATCGAGGGAATGATGGGCAAACTCGACGCCCACTCCTCCTACCTGAACCAGAAGGGCTTTAAAGACCTCCAGGTACAGACCAAGGGCGAGTTCGGCGGCCTGGGTATCACCGTCGGCATCAAAGACGGCGCCCTGACCGTCATCGCGCCGATCGAAGGCACCCCGGCGGACAAAGCCGGTCTGCAGGCCGGCGACATCATTCTCAAGATCGATGACACCCCGACAATCGATATGGACATCGACGAAGCGGTCCATCTCATGCGCGGCAAGCCGAAAACGCCGATCGACATCACCATCGTCCGCAAAGGCGAGACCAAACCCTTCCCGGTCCACATTATCCGCGACATCATCAAGATCCAGTCCGTCTATGCCAAGACCATCGGCGACGACACCGTCTACCTGCGTGTCACGAGTTTCGACCAAAAGGTCGTCGAGGGCATCTCGAAGGCGATCCGCCAGCATAACGGCGACGCCAAAGGGTTCATTCTCGACCTGCGCAACAACCCCGGCGGTCTGCTTGACCAGGCCGTCGGCCTCGTCGACCTCTTTGTCGACAAGGGTGTCATCGTTTCGCAAAAGGGGCGTGACGAACGCGAAAACACCGAATACAGCGCCCACAAATCCGCCACCCTGACGAAGAAGCCGCTCGTCGTCCTCGTCAACGAGGGGAGCGCCTCCGCCTCCGAGATCGTCAGCGGCGCCCTGCAGGACCACAAACGTGCCGTGCTTGTCGGCAAGAAGACCTTCGGGAAGGGCTCCGTCCAGGTCATTCTCCCGATCAGCGATAACGAGGCCATCAAGCTGACGGTCGCGCGCTACTACCTGCCAAGCGGCCGGACGATCCAGGCGATCGGCGTGACCCCGGACGTCCTGGTCGATCGCGGTGCCGTACCGAAGACCGACGACGACGAATTTGCGATCAAAGAGGCCGACCTGAAGATGCACCTCAAAAGCGAGCTGCAGAAGATCGACGGCAATACCACAAAAACCGATGAGGGTGAAAAGGTGGACAGCAACATCATCACCGATAAACAGATCGGCAACGACATTCAGCTCAAAGAGGCTGTTGACATTCTCAAAGCACTTACCATCGTGAAAGGAACACATTAATGGAAAAACGCGAACTGCTGTATGAGGGCAAGGCAAAAAAACTCTTTACAACGGACGATCCGAACCTGCTGATCTCCGAATTCAAAGATGACCTGACCGCTTTCAACGGCGCCAAGAAATCGAGTGAAGCGGGCAAAGGCGCGCTCAACAACAAGATCTCGACGGCACTCTTCAAACTGATCGAATCGGAGGGCGTCCCGACGCACTTCGTGGGCATGCTCGACGACAACCATATGCTGCACAAGCGCGTCGACGTCATCCTGATCGAAGTAATCGTCCGGAATATCGCGACCGGAAGCCTGAGCAAAAACCTCGGGATCGAGGACGGGAAAGTCCTCCCTTTCACCCTCGTCGAATTCGATTATAAAAACGATGAACTCGGCGACCCGAAACTGAACGACCAGCACGCCCTGATCCTCGGCCTCGTCGACTATCAGGACGAGCTTGACAAGATCCGCCGCATGGCCCGCCAGGTCAACGACATCCTCAAACCCTACTTTGCCGAAAAAGGGCTCAACCTCGTCGACTTCAAACTCGAATTCGGCAAGGACAAAGAGGGCAACATTATCCTCGCCGACGAGATCAGCCCGGACAACTGCCGCTTCTGGGATATGGAAACGGGCGAAAAGATGGACAAAGACCGTTTCCGCCAGGGACTCGGCGGACTCAAAGTGGCCTACGAAGAGGTCCTCAACCGTATTTTGGGAGCAAAGTAATGAAAGCAATCGTCAACGTATTTTTGAAGCAGGGTGTCCTGGATTCACAGGGAAAAGCCGTCCACCACGCACTGGACTCACTCAAATTCGACGGCGTCAACGACGTCCGCGTCGGCAAGCAGATCGTCCTTGATCTCTCCGCCGCCGATGAAGCGAGCGCCAAAGCGGAGGTCACCGAAATGTGCGAATCCCTGCTGGCCAATACCGTTATCGAAGATTACGCCATCGAGATCGTCTCATGAAAGTCTCCATTATTCAGTTTCCCGGAACGAACTGCGAGTACGATACGCAGTACGCTTTCGAAAAGCTGGGAGCGACGACGGAGCTCGTCTGGCATAAAGAGACCAAAATCGCCGACGATACCGATCTTGTCGTCGTCGCGGGCGGGTTCAGCTACGGTGACTACCTGCGCAGCGGCGCCATCGCCCGCTTCAGCCCCGTCATGCAGGCGGTCGAGGCCCACGCCAATCGCGGCGGAAAGGTCCTCGGCATCTGTAACGGCTTCCAGGTCCTGACAGAATCGCGGCTGCTGCCGGGAGCGCTCAAACGCAATGAGCACCTCCACTTCATCTCCCGCCATCACCACCTCAAGATCGCCGGGAACGAGAACGCATTCCTGAACAAGCTGTGCAGAGACGATGTCGTGAACATCCCCATCGCCCACCACGACGGGAACTACTATATCGATCCGGACGGTCTCAAGGCGCTTTACGACAACGACCAGGTACTGCTGCACTACTGCGATGCCGAGGGCAACGTCAGCAACCCCAACGGGTCCGTCGATGCCATCGCCGGCGTCTGCAACGCCGCCAAGAACGTGTTCGGACTGATGCCGCACCCCGAACGCGCCATGGAAGCCATTCTCGGCTCCGCGGACGGCAAGGCGATGCTTGAAGGGTTCTTCGCTTCCTGATGCGTTCACTCCTGCTGCTCCTCTGGCTCGGTACTATTGGCCTCCTGCAGGCCGTCACAATCGTCACCGACCTCCCCGAAACCGTTATGCCCTTTACTATGCAGGCCGAAGAGCCGAATGATGCGGCCGAGGTCGAAAGCGCCGACTTTGCCGTGCAGGAGGAGAATGAGACACCCGACACCCGCCATCTCTACGCCACGCTTGTCGAAAAGCCCGAGCGGCTCTTCAAAGGCGAGATCGTCTCCATCGTCATCCGGACCGTCATCACGACCGACCTTTTCGACGATCTCTCCTACCGCTTCAGCGGCGGCAGCGGACTCTCCCTGCTCAGCGACTCCCCTGAACGGCAACGGCAGGAGCACACCTACCTGGACCGTTTCTATTTCAAGGTCACAGGGAAACGCGCCCTACTGCCCGACATCACTCCGGTACTGACGCTGGGGTACGGCGAAGAGGAGAGCTCCGCTCCTATCCAGGGCGGGGCCATCGAAGCGACGGTGCTCAACCCTCCGAAAAACTTCTGCGGCATCCTGGCGGACCGTTTCGCGATCACCCATGTCAAGACCACCGTCTACGACAAGGGGCACAACATCATCGTGATCTCGGCCGATGCCAACCGCAGCGACCTGAAAGACTTCCACCTCTCCGAGGCTGAAAAACAGAACTTTGAATCGCTGCAGATCAACCCGCACTTCGCTTCGATGAGCTACTATGCCGTCCTGCCCAAAACCGTCGAAGTGCTCCGTTTTCAGTACTTCAACCTGCAAAACAAACGGTACGAACGCATCAGTATCCCAATCGAGGTCGATGACGATCTCGTCTCGACGACCAGCGATATCAATCCGATCGAGCATGGGCATGTCACCCAGAAAACTATCGTTTTCCTCGTTGTTTTCGGGCTCTTCTTCGTGCTTGCGCTCTGGAAACGCTCCTGGACGCTGCTCGCCGTTGCCGTCGCTGCGGGAGGCTATGCCGCCTGGCTCAATATCCCGCTGCAGCAGGTCTGTATCAAAGAGGGGGCGCCCATCTACCTGCTGCCGATGCGCAACGCGACGGTCTTCGAGATCACGCCGCAGCGCCACCAGCTCGATGCCGAAGGGCATAGCAAAGGCTATACGAAGATTCGCCTCCAGAACGATCAGATCGGTTGGGTCAAGAATGAAGATACTTGCGCGGATTAACTGGGTTTACAGCACCCTCGTCATCTTTACGGGTCTGCTGCTAAAGATCCTCCTCTACCCCTTCGTCCCCCGTCCCTACGCCTCCAAAATCGCCGCCTGGTTCATCCGGCTTCTGATCTTCGTGCATGTCCGCAAAGTCGGCGAGCCCGATCCCGAGGCGCAGATGTATATCATCAACCATCAAAGCGAACTCGACATCGGCGTGATCGAGAGTACGACGCAACGCGAACTCGCCTGGGTGGCCAAAAAAGAGCTTTTTGAAGTGCCCTTTTTCTCCCTCGCCGTCCGTCTCTCCCGGGAGATCCCCCTCGAGCGCGAGAGCAAAAGCGCCCTCGTTGCCCTCCTCAAGGCGGCCAAGGAGCGCATCGACGAGGGGAGAATCGTCTGTATCTTCCCGGAGGGTACACGTTCGGAAAGCGGCCGGATGCGCCGCTTCAAACCCGGGGCGAAACTGATCGCCGACAAGCTCGGCCTGACGGTACAGCCCGTCGTACTGATCCATACCGCCCGTTTCTTCAGCACCAAGCGCATGACGGCCGCGCCGGGAATGATCACCGCGATCTACCTGGAGAGTTTCACCGCGGACAAAAGCGACAAAAAGTGGCTCGAAACCGTGCAGCATCAGATGCAAGAAACCTATGACCGCTATGTACAAAAGGAAAACGTATGAGCTTTACTACCCTGCTCGCCATCGGAAGCGGCGGCTTTATCGGTGCCGTGCTGCGCGCCTACCTCAACGGTCTCATCTCCCACCGCGTGCCCCACGACCTCCCCTTCGGCACCCTCGGCGTCAATCTGATCGGCAGTTTCATCATGGGGGTCCTCGTCGCCTACTTCATGTACACGACCTATTTTTCCCTGCACGTCAAATCGTTCCTCTCGACGGGTATCCTGGGCGCGCTGACAACCTATTCGACCTTCGCGATCGAGAGCGTCATGCTGCTGACCGGCGGCCATATAGCGCTGGCCGCCGCCAACATCGGGCTGAATGCCCTGGGAACCGTCCTGATGGCCGGCGGAGGGTATCGGCTCGCTTCGGCCCTGCTGCGGTAAGCGCAGACCACTATTAATCGAAAGGAAGGCTATGCACAGCAACACCGTACGCTATATCCGGAACCTCTTCCGAAGCACAGGGGCGGTCCCCCTTCATGCGCCGCGTTTCGTCGGCAACGAGAAGAACTACCTCGGCAGCTGTATCGAAAGTATGGAGGTCTCCTCGGAGGGCGAATACGTCGAACGTTTCGAGGGAATGGTGCGTGAATACTGCGGCGCCCGCCATGCCGTTGCCTTCAACAGTACCGAATCGGCAATGCGTGCCGCCCTCGTCCTGGCGGGGACCGGCCCGGACTGCGAGGTATTGACCCAGCCCCTTGCCCATGCGATGACGGCCAACACCGTCGACAGCTTCGGCGCGGCGCCCATTTTCATCGATGTCGAACGCAAGACGATGGGGATGGACCCCGACCGTCTGCGGGAGTTCCTCGCCTACAATGCCGAACTGCGTGAGGAGGGGTGTTTCAACCGCCATACCGGCAAGCGGATCACCGCCTGCGTCCCGGTGCACACCCTCGGGTTTCCCTGCCGCATCGACGATATCCGCAGTGTCTGCGACGAGTATGGCATTATGCTGATCGAGGATGCCTCCGAGGCCTTCGGTTCCGCCTACAAAGGGACCATGGCCGGGCGTTTCGGCCGCTGCGGCATCTACGGCTTCGAAGGGCACAAGATTGCCACCTGCGGGGACGGCGGCGTGCTTGTCTGCGACGATGAGGCCATGGCTGCACAGGCCAGGAGCGTCGGGACGATCCCCTATCTCTCAGATGCCCAGGGTGCGGACCAGGGCCGCTTCAGCAGCCGCATGTCCAACCTCAACGCCGCGGTCGGCTGCGCCCAGATGGAACATATCCGCACCATCGTCACCAAGCAGCGCGATCTGACACGCCGCTACCGGGAGTTTTTCTCGGAATATGAAGAGGATGAGGAGCTGCAGCTTTTCCGGATGAAAAAACAGAGCGAGCCGAACTGCTGGCTTAATGCCCTGCTCTTCGAAGCGCCCGAAGACCGCGACGCCTTTTTGGAGGCGACCAATGCCGAGGGTGTCGCCGCACGCGCACTCTGGCCGCTGATCAGCGATCTGCCCCGCTTCAGCGAATGCGCCGGGACCGACGCGGACAATGCCCGCTGGCTGCAAAAGAGGATTGCCACCCTCCCCAGCGGTGTCCGCTAGGCATCGCCGTAAAACGCTTCGATCCGTTCCAGATACTCCCCCAGATTTTCAAAGCGGTGGTTGCCGCCCGCTTCCACAATGACCTCGTAATCGCCGTAGACGGCTTCGGCCACGGTGTAATCCAGAAGCTCGTCCCCCGTCTGCAGCAGTACCAGCAGCCGCGCATCGGGCAGCCGCATTGTTTCGGCGATGCGTGCCAGCTGCAGCAGGTACTCGCTTTTCCACTCAAAGGGCTCGCCGCTGCACCAGAACGTATTGGTGCCCACATAGGGGGAGAGCGTCCGGTAGGGATGGACAGAGGGATTGATCAGTACGGCATCGAGCCCATACTCGCTACTCAGCGCCGTCGCGTAGAATCCCCCCAGCGATGATCCGATCAACAGTGAAACGTCATGCTGCCCGATCAAGCGACGCAGAAACGCCAGCACCTCATCCGGCTCGACCGGCAGGTCCGGGGAGAGTACCTCCGCCTCGCCAAAATACGCTTTCAGCAGTCTGGTTTTCGTCGAGTCGCCGCAGCTGGCGAAACCGTGAAGATAGAGGATCACGACCTCATCCCGCTGCCAGCAGTGCCAGGATCCCTGCGACCTCCCTGGTCGCTTTAAAGGCTGTTTCCAGCTCTGCAAACACCTGCCCCGCGCTGTTATTGCCCATATTCATCAAAAGCCCCTTGAGCGCATGGAGCGACTGGGCCACTTTGTCATTATCCATGGGGACGGCTTCCGCCAACGCTTTGAGCTGCAGTAGCTCCTTGCGCAGGTCACGCTCCCCTGCGACAAGCAGCGCATCCACCTGCGCTGTTTCCAGGCCGAAGGCCGTGAAATGGTCCCGTGCGTATCCCAAAGTCTCCGTAATCAGCTGCTCCAAATGTTCCTCTCCTTCCGTTTGATTGGGGACAGGCTACCCCAGGATGAATTAAATCGCGTTAAAGCGTGTGCAACAGCCGCTTTCCATCTCATTTTTATTATAATTGGCCACAAAAAAAAATGAGACGGAAGAGAGTGCCATGCTGAATATCATTATCGCCGATGACCATGAGATCGTTCGCAGCGGACTGATCATGCTGATCGAGCAGCAAGAGGAGATGTCTGTCAGCGCCAACGCCTCCTCTTTCGATGAATTGATGGCTTTGCTCGCAAGCGGGGAGTACGCTCTCCTGATCCTCGATCTGAACCTCGGCGACAAAAACGGCATGGAATCGATCGAAAGCGTCAGCGTGCGCTATCCGAATCTGCCGATCCTTGTGCTCAGCGCCTACCCCGAAGACCCCTACGCGCTTCAGGCCTTCCGGGCCGGCGCTTCGGGCTACCTCAACAAGGCCGTCATCGGCGCCGAACTGATACGGGCCATCGCGACCGTGGCCAAAGGCAAGAAGTACATCAGTCCCACCCTGGAAGAGACCATGCCCTACGGCACCGATCTGGACAAGCAGGAGACGGCGATGACCGCCGCGCTTTCCAAACGCGAACTCGAGGTGCTCTCCCTGATCGCCCGGGGCCTCTCCTACAAGGAGATCGCCGCGGAACTGGGCGTCAGCCCCAAAACCGTCTCCACCTACCGGACCCGCATCCTGGAGAAGCTGAACCTCTCCAGTACGACGGAGCTGCTCCGTTTTGCCTTCGAGCACGACATCGCCGTCTACTGAACGCCGGGCCCGTTTCGGTCCAGCACGGCCCGGATCTGCTTCGGCAGGTAGTATTTGAACTGCTTCGGAAAAATAAAAAAGTCGATGGCGCCTTTTTTCTCCTCCAGCTCCTGCCAGCTGCCGATGTCGAATGTCATCGCCACCACTCCCATCGTCGGGATCTTCGAGACATGCTCATCGGTCAGCATATTCGCAAAACCGGTCAACTGCGGATTGTGACCGATGACAAAGATCGTCTCGGCGTCGTCTTCTTGCAGCATGACCGTTTCCAGGATCGTCTCCGGGGGCGTCAGGTAGAGTTCGCTCAGGTAGAGCAGTGGTCCGTCGAAACCCACCTTTGCGGCCAGCTTGTCCGCACTCTCCTGGGCGCGCAACGCACTGCTTGATAGGATAATGTCCGGGACGATCCCCCGCAGCAGCAGGTACGATCCGATCGTGTTGATATCCCGGTATCCCCTGTCGGTCAATCCGCGTTCAAAATCGCTCGCTCCCGGTTCTTCCCAGTCCGATTTCGCATGATGAATCAAATATAACGTTTTGATGGTATCGCCCTTTTGATGCGGGGGACGCTATTAAATGCGCCCCAGCTCCTGAGACATGGTCTTGGCGGCTTTGTCCATGATCATCTTCGCCAGGGCGACATTCCCGTCATCGCGGAAAATGGCAAAGACGTTGATCTTCGCAAAGTTGTCCTGACTGAACTCCCCGGCGCTGTTGATGAGAAAGACGTGACCGTCGTGGGTCTTCGCCTCGATGGAGGAGGCTTCGCTGAAACCGACGTCCAGGGAGGACTCGGTCACCATCCGGAAGGCGTCATTGAAGATACTGGCCGAATAGGGGATGTCCGTTCCCGTATGGTCGTTGTCGATATAGAGGGTCTCACCGGAGTAGTTCAAAACAGCCGAACCGAGGTAGCCGTTCACCGCGCGGAGTCTTTGCATGGATTTGTCAAAATCGATCATTGTCTATCCTTCTTCTTATTTGTTCAGCGACTGCATGAAGTCGTTGAATGTGTCAGCACTCTGGCCGTTTTCCGCGAGAAAATCCATCAACGCTTTCTCCGAAGCCTCAACCCCTTCGCTCTTTTCGATCTCGAGGAGCTTCGCGTAGAGCGGGAGGATGACCTCCCGGGCCTTCTGCGTCATCCGGCGGCGCGTCGAGACGTAGTTTCTGAAAGAGCCGTCGGGGTTCTTTGCCATACGGACCTGGGCCAGAACCAGGTAGTAGCCCCCGTCTTTACAGAGGTTTTTGACAAAGGCATAGACGTCTTTACCCGCTTTGATGTTCTCCCAGAGGTACTTGAAGATCGCCTTGGGCATGTCCGGGTGGCGCAGGATCGCATGCGGCTGATCCAGCAGGTCTCCCTGCGAATAGCCGGAAACTTTCATAAAAATCGGGTTGGTGTAGGTGATGTTCCCTTCAGCATCCGCTTTGGATACGATCATATCCACATCGGTTACTTCATGTTCAACGTCGGTCGGTGTCGGTCTTTCCATTGTCTGGCTCCCATATTATTTTTCACGGAGCAATCTTAACGGAAAGGTACGGTCGGGATATGTAGGGAATATCCTACACTTGCGTGGGGGAGTATCTCTGCCGGCGCGAAGGATGCCGGCGGGGGGTCAAGAGTATTGCCGGAGCACCGCTTCGAGCGTTTTCTCCTCCAGCGGTTTGGTCAGATAGCCGTTCATGCCGCTCTCCAGGAACTTTTCGCGGTCGCCCTCCATCGCATTCGCTGTCAACGCAATAATGGGAACGCTGCTGCCGAGTTCCTCCCGAATGCGTCGTGTCGCATCGAGTCCGTTCATGACCGGCATGTTGACATCCATCAGGATCAGATCGAAGGCAGCGGCTTCCAACTTCTCGAGGACCTCCCGGCCGTTTTCGACAAAGACCGCATCGATGCCGTAATTGGAGAGGAGCAGCTGGACCAGCAGCCGGTTCATCTCCAGGTCTTCGGCGACCAGCACTTTCATATCGCTGTTGATCGCCGCTTCGTCGGTTTCCTCTTCGGGCGGGGCCTCTTCCGTCGGTGCCGCGGCCGTCATAGCAGTATCATAAGGCGTCAGCAGAAGGTCGAAGTAGAACACCGTTCCTTTCCCCTCTTTGCTGTAAAGCTTGAGTTCGCCCCCCATGGCCTCAACCAGCGAAGCGCTGATGGAAAGCCCCAGACCGGTGCCGCCGAACTCCCGCGTCGTCGATTCGTTCGCCTGCGTAAAGGCGCTGAAGATACGGTCCTGCTTCTCCTTCTGGATGCCGATCCCGTTGTCTTCGATGACGAAACGCACCCACTGGCCGTCGCGGGGATGGGTTTCAAGGACCTCGGTGCGCAGCTTGACTTCGCCGGACGAAGGGGTGAACTTGATGGCGTTGGAGAGAAGGTTGATGATGATCTGTTTCAGACGGGTCGGATCCCCCAGGACGATCTCGTGCATGGCCGGATCGAAATGGCTGGAGTAGTTCAACCGCTTCTTGCGGGCGGCGGGCTGCATCAGCGAAAAGGCGATGCTGAGCTCCGAATAGAGGTCGACCGGGATGCTCTCCAGGACCATGTGGTGACTCTGTATTTTTGAAAAATCGAGCACGTCGTTGATGATATCGAGCAGGGTTGCGGAGGAGCGTTCGATGATCTCCAGGTACTCCAGCTGCTGTGGGTTCAGTCCGCTCTTCTTCAGCATGCCGGTAAAGCCGAGGATTCCGTTCATCGGCGTGCGGATCTCATGGGACATGTTCGCCAGGAAGGTTGCCTGGGCCTCTTCCGCTGTCTCCGCCTGCACGCGCGCTTCCTCGAGTTCTGTGACGTCGTTGAACGAGCAGAAGATGTACTGATCATTTTCAAAGGTCACCTGCCGTGCCCGGGCGGAAAAGGTGCGGACGACCCCCTCTTTGTCCTCCATCAGGACCTTGTGGATCCGGTTCGGTTCATCCAGGAGCTTCTGGTACCACGGGTGCGCAACGCCTCCGGCGCTGAGAAAACCCTCTTTGGGAATAAAGAGCGAATTGATGCAGCGCTTGGAGTGCTGAAGGTCCTCGAGATCTTTGAAGGGAAAGATCCTGAAAAAAGCCTGGTTTACCTTCTCCGCTATCCCGTTACGGATAATGAGAATGATGCTCTCATCGTTGTTGAGCAGTTTCTGCGTAAAAGTATGCTCGCGCTTGTAGGCCAGCTGTGTTTCGATCAGGTCGGTAATGTCTTCGCGGATCGCGAAGAACTCTACAATCCTGTTCTTCTCGTCATGCAAGGGAATAATGGAACTTTTGACGTAGTAGTCGCTTCCGTCTTTCCGGCGGTTTGCGAAACTGCCGTGCCAGATCTGCCCCGAGGTAATCGTCTGCCACATCTCTTCAAAGAGCGAATCGGGGGTCTTCGGGCTGCGGACGATGTTATGCGACTGCCCGATCAGTTCGCTGCGCGAATAGCCGCTGATCCGTTCAAAGTTCGGGTTAACGTAGGTGATGATGCCGCTGGGGTCCGTCTTGGAAACGATCAGGACGTCGTTGATGCCGTCAATATGCTCTTTGAGCCGCCTTTCGGCCTTGGCCAGCGACCGCGACTGCTCCTCCAGGGCCTTCGTATTGTAGTCGATCAGATGGAACACCCCCTCTTCGCTGGCATTGACGGCCCGCTGCCGTTTCCGCCCGCCAAGGGGAGTGCTGAAACGTTTGCTCTCCGTCCCGACTTCGCGCAGGAAAAGAATCGTCGACGTAATATTGAGCAGCTCCGCCCCAGACGCGGAGGTATAAAACTCACCGTAGGTAAAAAAGCCGCTCGAAGGGGCGAAGGTATCGATCTTGTCCAGTGCGACTTCAAGCTGCTTGCCGAGGAACTGCTTTCGTGCCGAGCAAGAGTAGATGAAGGCGGCCTGCAGCGCCTGCTCTTCGCGAAGGATGGCGTCCCCGGGGATGTAGCTGTTGACAAGATCGGCACTGCCGATGCCGAACTGCACGCGCTCCCCCTCTTTCAGATTGCCGGCAAAGAGAACGCTCCCGTCCTCGAACGCCCCGATCATGGAACGTGCGACCGGAATGCCGCCGCTGCGCTTGATCAGGGGGAACCCGATCGCCGACGCGGGGAGCTCCCGGACGATGGCTTCCCCGAGCACCTCCCGGTAGAGCTCGCTCGTTGTCTTGCCGTCAATGGTATAGACCCGGTTTTTGTGGGCCCGGGTGATCGTCATCTCTTTACCGACGGGGCGCCACCCGAGGTTAAAATCCTGAAAGACCTCCAGCGCCTCCCCGGTGAGCGCTACGCCGACGGCCCCGCCTTCAAAAACCTTGTCCTGGTGAATGGTAAAGGTGCTCTCGAATCGGAACAGGTCGCCGGCCATGCCGCCGGCAATCGGAATATTGTCGCAATTGGCGGCACGCAGGGCCTCGAGGAAATCGCTGCTGTGGCGGATCCCGTCGGCGAAACAGATGATGCAGCGCGCATCCTCCCGGCAGAGCGCTTCCCCTATCCGTTTTCCAAGCGCATACGACGCCGTATCGACCTCCGAAACGGACCGGATGCCGCTTTTCTCGAATACGGAGATCCCCAGTACCGTCTGTGCTTCCGTCATCACGCCGCCGACGATCTCCCCCGCGCTGGAGGCACCGATCAGCGTGGCGTCGGGCAGCAGTGAAAGTACCGACGCCGCGATCGCTGCGACGGCTTCCCGCTCCTGCAGTGAAGAGAACATCTGAACCAGCACCGTCTTTTTATCGAAACCGACACCCGTCTCCGCCAAGGCTTTTTCGAGCCCCTCTTTGTCACTGTAAATATGGTTGATCTGTATCATCTATCGTGCTGTTTCTCAATGTGTCTTTTTATGTTTTGTCTCAATTGTATCACGAAGTGTAGGCATTTTCCTACAGTTTTTCATCCACCCTTTCAACTATAATCCCTCTCAAAGTTTCAGGATGGGTTCGCCCGTTCGCGCAGATAAGAGGGGATACCGATGCAAAAATTCAACAGCAGCGAACTCAAAGCAATACTCCAGGATACGACGCGCAAGATCGAAGCCGCAGACGGCAACCGGCAGATCAACGCGGCGGCCGAAACGCTTGTCACGACGCTGCTGGATTCCGAGTTCGCTTCGCTCTGGGTTTTTGACGAGATGGAAGCTTCCCTCAGACGCGCCCGCGGAGAGGAGCAGGTCTGCGAGATCTCCATGCTCGACCAGCGCGGCGTTCTGGCCAAAAGCTTCCTCACCCTGACCGGGGGGATCTACAACTATCTCGCCAGCGAGAAAGAGTACTGTCCGGAAACCGACAATCCCGACGAGATCAGGATGAAATCGAAGATCATCCTGCCGCTGATCAACGACGAACGGCTGCTCGGCATCGTCACGGCCTACTCCTCGGTCCGCCACAAACAGAACTTTGACGAAGATGACATGGAGATGCTCGAAACGGTCGCGCCCTTCCTCATCAACGTCATCTACCGTATGTACCCGGAAAAGCAGACGGAGGAAGCGCCCGAGATCTATCTCAGCGAACGTTTGAAAGAGAGCTCCCACGCGATCAGCCGGCAGATCGAGGAGAACGAACATGCGCATCCCACACCGGCTACCTCCGACGAGACCCTCATGTTCCTGGCCAATACGGTCCACGATATCCGAACCCCGGCTAACGCGCTGTTCGGCTTCCTGGAACTGCTCGAAGGTCAGGTCGACAATGCCCGGCTTCTGCAGTACGTCCGCAATGCCAAGGAGAGCGCCCGTTTCATCAACGAACTGACCACCTCCATCCTCGACCGCGTTTCGACACAGCGGGAACGGACGCTCTCCAAGCCGGTACGGATCACTTCGGCGAAGTTCTTCGCCGATATCGCCGCTATTTTCTCGGCGAACATGTCGGACAAGGCCCTCGCCTACCCGGTCTATATCGATCCCGCGCTGCCCAAGGAGATCACCGTTGATGCCGCCAAGCTCAAGCGGGTCATTATCAACCTTGTCGGGAACGCCTACAAATTCACCCCGACCGGGCGCTCCGTGGAACTTGCCGTCGTGTACGACCCAAACGGCGGCACCATGAAGATCGCGGTGACCGATACGGGGATAGGGATCGCCGAGGAGCACCAGCAGGCGATCTTCAAAGCCTTTGAGCAGGCCACGGATGAGACGGCCGCGACGTTCGGCGGCACCGGCCTCGGGCTCGCCATCAGTGCCCAGTATGTCCACGATCTCGGCGGAAAACTGGAACTGGAAAGCGAAACGGACAAAGGGAGCCGCTTCTTTTTCACCCTTCCGCTGCAGAGCGCCAATGCAGCCCCCAGCTTTGCAGCCCCCAAGAACCCGGGCAGCAAGATCGCCATTCTCATGGACGAAGCCAACCTGCCGACGAGCAAGAACATTATGCGCTACCTGCTGCGCATGGGCCTTCCCAAATCCAATATTATCGCGATCCGCTCCGTCGTCCAGACGCCTTCCGACGCCACGCACCTCATCGCATTCCAAAGAAGGTACGACGAGCAGGTGCGCGCGTACGCCAAAGAGAACAACCTCTCCCTTACAGTGATGGAAGAACGGTTCCTCTCCATGACCAAAACGCAGAAAGCCGCGGGGGTTGATGTCATCTCCCAGTACGGTTACTATGCAAGCACACTCCACGCCATGCTTTCAAGCCGCGGCGTCCCCAAAGTCCTTGTCGCCGATGACGACCGCATCAACATCGAACTGATCAAGGCGATTCTCGAAGAGGAGTTCTGTGAGATTGAAACGGCCCAGGACGGGCAAAGCGCCATCGACCTGCTCGCCAAAGGGATCCTCGACGACCAGCCCTATGCCCTGCTGCTTCTCGATAACAATATGCCGAAGATTTCAGGCAATGAAGTCGTCCGGGAGCTGCGGGCCATCGAAAAACAGCACAGCCTTCCGCCGGCCTACGTCGTCTCCATTTCGGGAGATCCCAAGGCGGCTGCATCGGACAATCCCCACTTCGACGCCTATGTCGGGAAGCCCTTCAACAAGAAAGAGATCAAACGGATGCTCAAAGCGGCATTGGCTGCAGGGGATTAGGATCTGTCAGGGAAAAGGCATGCCTGAGGGGATGCATTCTGCCCCAGGCGGCGAAGCGGCAGCGTCTACAGTTGGAGCAGACGGCGGATATTCTCTTTGTACGTCGCCGGCAGTATCGGCTTTTTGAAAAAGGCATCAAAGAAGGTGTGGTCCTGCTCGACCTTCTGAGGGTAGATCGTCAAAGCGGCAATGCGTGTCTGCGCGTTTTTTTCCTGTGCCGCCTTCGCAATCTCTATCCCCGAACCATCCGGCAGGTTCATATCCACCACCATGGCATCATAGTCGTTCTGCGCGATCTTCGAGAGCGCTTCCTTGACAGAGTTCGCCGAATCGATCAGGATTTTCTGGCTTACCTCTTTGGAGAGGGCATCAATGACTTTCGATTCGAATTCGACGATAAAACCGATGTCATCCACGATCAAAATACGTTTGCTCATTGGGTATGCCTTGTAATTTTTTAGGCATTGTAGCGGAGCGCGTGCTTCATTTCTGTAGGTATTTTCGTACAAGACGGAGGGAGCCGGGAGGCGCGAGCCCTCCTCAGCCGATTTCGACGATCTCGTCGGCGCACCAGTTGGCCAGGTCGATCTCGTGGGTGATCAGGAGCATGCCGACCTCTCCCAGGTGGCGCAGCAGCAGCTGCATCACGTCGAGCTGGATGACGTTGTCCAGGGCGGACGTCGGCTCGTCAAGCAGCAGCAGTTTCGGCTTCATCAGCAGCGCGCGCAGAATGGAAGCGCGCTGTAGCTGCCCGCCGGAGAGCTCGTGGGGGAGTTTGTGCAGGAGCGCCTCGTCCAGCCCCATATCGTCCAGATAGCGCGCCATCCCCGCCGTATCCGCCACGTCCCTGATCTGGTTGAGCACCGTGTAGGTGGGATGGAATGAGCTGTAGGGGTCCTGGAAGACCATGGAGGCCGGCAGGGCCTCGATCGTGCCGGCACGGGGACGGAGGTTGCCGAGAATGAGTTCGAAAAGGGTGCTCTTGCCCGCCCCGCTGGGACCGACGATCGCTTTGATCTCCCCCGTTGCGAGTGTCAGGGAAAAGTCGTCATAGAGCGCCCGCTCATGCGTATAGCCGAAGGAGAGCCCCTCAACCCGTAAAACCTGCATCAGCGGATCTGGCCGTTGCCGTAGATCTTGAACTTGTAGGTCGTCAGCCCCTCGATGCCCATCGGACCGCGCGCATGCAGCTTGTTCGTGGAGATGCCAACCTCGGCGCCGAAGCCGAAGGCCCCGCCGTCTGTGAAGCGGGTCGAGGCGTTGACGTAGACCGCCGCGGCATCGACGGCGTTGAGGAACCGCTCCGCCGTCGTATAGTTCTCCGTGACGATCGCCTCGGAGTGTCCCGAACCGAACCGGACGATGTGCGATACCGCCCCGTCGACGCCGTCGACCGTGCGGATGTTGAGGATGTTCGCCAGGTACTCCGTATCGAAATCGGCCTCCGTCGCTTCGGCGACGTCGATGATCGCACGGGTATCGTCACACCCTTTAAGTTCCGTATGCGCCGCGTCAAAGGCCTCTTTGAGCTTCGGCAGCGCTTCGGCCGCAATGGCTTTGTCGACAAGAAGGGTTTCCATCGCGTTGCAGACGCCGGGACGGTCCACCTTGGCGTTGACGGCAATCTTCACCGCCTTCTCCATGTCCGCGTCTTTGTCAATGTAGGTGTGGCACTGTCCCTTGTCGTGCTTGACGACCGGTACCGTCGCATTCTCGCTGACATAGCGGATGAGCCCTTCGCCGCCCCGGGGGACGATCAGGTCGACGTACTTGTCCATCTTGATCAGCTTCGCCACCCCTTCACGTGACGCGTCCGGCAGCAGGGAGATCAGTGCCTCCGGCAGGCCGTTGCGTTTCAGCACCGCGCGCAGTACCTTGGCGATCGCGGCATTGGAATGTTCCGCCTCCTTGCCCCCTTTGAGCACGCAGACGTTGTTGCTTTTAAAACAGAGTGCCGCCGTGTCCGAGGTGACGTTGGGGCGGGATTCGTAGATGATGCCGATGACGCCGATAGGGATGCTCACCTTCTCGATCTTGAGCCCGTCGTCGGTGACCCAGCCGTCGATAACCCGGCCGACAGGGTCTTTAAGCGCCGCGATCTCCTCGACGGCCGTCGCCATGGCGTCAATGCGCTTCTCGTCCAGCAGTAGGCGGTCTTTAAGGGCGGGGCTCAGGCTGTTCTCCTCCGCCGCTTTCATATCCAGGGCGTTGGCTTCGATGATGTCCATCGTCGCGGAACGCATCGCCCCCGCCATCTCCCGCAGCAGGCGGTTCTTCTCCGCGCCGCTGAGCAGCATCAACTCCCGGCTCGCCGCTTTCGCCTCTTCCAAAAATGCATTCATATCGTCTCGCTTTTCCGTCACTTTTTGCGGCCATTATACCAAAGGGCGGCTGTACGGCGCGCTTCGGTTGCGATTACGCTACCATTCTCTCTCAATCTTCCCCGGAGCATCTTCGCGTGAAACACTACATCGCCCTGTTGAAAAACGAACCGCTGCTGCGGCGCATCTCCTCGATCCAGCTCATCGCCTATTTCGGGGCCTGGTTCAGCAATGTCGCCATCTTTACCCTGCTGCTGCAGCTTGGGGCTTCGCCCCTTATTATCGCCACGGTCGCGGCGCTGCACTTCCTGCCCGGGGTTCTGCAGGCCCCCTTCTCCGGCGCGCTGATCGACAAGATCGCCCCGAAGCGGCTGATGCTGGCACTGCTGCTCGTCGAGATCGTCACGACCCTGCCGCTGGTTCTGGTCGACGATGCGGCGCAGCTCTGGCTGCTCTTCGTGCTGGTCTTCGTACGCATGGGGGCCTCCAGCTTCTATTTTACGCTTGAGATGGCGCTGCTGCCGCGCTTTCTGAAGGCGTCGGCGCTCAAACACGCCAACGAGATCCACTCCATCATCTGGTCCGTCTCCTACACCGTCGGGATGGCCCTGAGCGGCATTGCCGTCTACTATCTCGGCGTCAGGACCGCCTTCGTGACCGACGCCGCCCTCTTTGCCGTCGCGTTTGCGCTGCTCCTTCCCGCCGTTTTCCCGCCGCACAAAGCACACGAGACGGCACGCTATCTGACACTGCTCTCGCAGAGCGTCGGCTACCTGAAGCGCAACCCCCTGACCCTGCACCTGATCTTCCTGCACGCCTTCGTCGGCTTTACCGCCTTTGACGGCCTGGTCCCGCTTGCCGCGGAGGCCTACTACCTCCCGGCCGTCGCCGCGCCGCTGGCCATCGGGCTTACGCACGCGTTCCGGGCCCTGGGGCTGGTGGGCGGCCCGCTGCTGCTGGGGCGCTGGATCACCGTCAGAAGGCTGCCGCTGCTTCTGCTGCTGCAGGCCGCTGCCATTTTCCTCTGGGCGGCCCTGCTGCCCCACTTCTACCTCTCGCTGGCGGTCTCTGTCTTTGTGGGCCTCAGCACGACCGTCATCTGGTCCTTTACCTACACCCTGCTGCAGCACCATACCGAGGAGGCCTACTACGGCCGCGTCATCGCCTATAACGATATGATCTTCCTGCTGACGGTCTCTGCCGTCTCGTTCCTGATCGGGGTGCTGGTGGAGTGGGGAATGGGACTGCAGAGCGTCATGGCGCTGCTGGGGGTCGCTTTTATCGTTTCGGCGCTCTATTTCGGCTGGATTGCCCGCCGTTTCGTGCTGGAAGAACCGGGAGTGTAAACAAGGCTCCCGCGCTGATCACGGAAGCCGTAGTGTCATGGAGAAAAAAAGGAGGAGTACTGAAGCGGAGCCCGAAGGCCCCGGTTTTATTCGATTTCGGCGTCGATGACGTCGTCGTCGGCTTTCTTGGCGCCTTCGGAGGCCGCGGCACCGCCCTGCTCCTGCTTGTACATCTGCTCGGCCAGTTTGTGGCTTGCTTCCGTCAGCGTTTTGAGCTTCTCTTCGATCTGCTCTTTGGTCGCGTTTTCGTCCTTGAGCGTCTCTTTAAGGGCGGTAATCGCGCTCTCTATGTTGGCTTTGTCACCGGCGTCGATGTTCTCGCCCGCCTCTTTCATCGCTTTTTCCGTCTGGGCGATCATCGCGTCCGCCTGGTTACGCAGGTCAACGAGCTCTTTACGCTTCTCGTCTTCCGCTTTATGCGACTCGGCGTCCTGGACCATCTTGTTGATCTCCTCTTCGGAGAGTCCTGACGAACCGGTGATCTTGATCTCCTGGCGCTTGCCCGTACCTTTGTCGGCCGCGGAGACGGTCAGGATACCGTTGGCGTCGATATCGAAGGTAACTTCGATCTGCGGAACGCCGCGCGGTGCCGCCGGGATCTCGGTCAGTTCGAACATCCCGAGGGACTTGTTGTCCTTGGCGAACTCGCGCTCGCCCTGAACGACATGGATGGAGACCGCCGGCTGGTTGTCTTCGGCCGTGGAGAAGACCTGGGACTTCTTGACCGGGATCGTCGTGCCTTTCTCGATAACCTTGGTCGCGACACCGCCGAGGGTCTCGATACCGAGGCTGAGCGGCGTAACGTCCAGCAGCAGGACGTCTTTGACGTCACCGCGCAGGACCCCGCCCTGGATCGCCGCACCGAGGGCGACGACTTCGTCCGGGTTGACCGATTTGTTCAGCTCTTTGCCGCCGAAGAACTCGGAGACCTTCTGCTGTGCCAGCGGCACGCGGATGGAACCGCCGACCATGATGACCTCTTTGATCTCGCCTTTGTCGAGGTCCGCGTCTTTGAGCGCGACGTTGATGTGCGTCATCGTCTCTTTGATCAGATCGTCGATCATCCCTTCGAACTTCGCACGGGTCAGTTTGACGACGAGGTGTTTCGGACCCGTTGCATCCGCCGTGATGAACGGCAGGTTGATCTCCGTTTCAGAGGCGGATGAGAGCTCTTTCTTCGCCGCTTCCGCCGCGTCCTTGAGGCGCTGGAGCGCCATCTTGTCTGCTTTAAGATCGATGCCGTTTTCGGACTTGAACTCGCCGGCGAGGAAATCGACGATACGGTTGTCGAAGTCGTCGCCGCCGAGGAAGGCGTTACCGTCTGTGGAGAGGACCTCGAAGGTCCCTTCCGCGATCTCAAGGGTCGTAACGTCGAACGTACCGCCGCCGAGGTCGTAGACGAGAACGTTCTCTTCGCCTTTTTTGTCCAGACCGTATGCCAGCGCTGAGGCCGTCGGTTCGTTGATGATACGCAGGACGTTCAGGCCCGCGATCGTTCCCGCTTCCTTCGTCGCTTTACGCTGGGCGTCATTGAAGTAGGCCGGAACCGTGATGACCGCGTCGGTGACAGGCATACCGAGGTACGCTTCCGCATCCTCTTTCAGCTTGGTCAGGATCTTCGCGGAGATCTCCTGCGGCGTATAGACTTTGCCGGCAACGTCGACCGCCGCCATACCGTTCTTGTCGACGATCTTGTAGGTAACTTTGTCGTGCGCCTCTTTGGCCTTCTCTTCGTTCATCATGAGACCCATGATACGCTTGACGGAGTAGATCGTCTTCTCCGGGTTCGTGATCGCCTGGCGCTTCGCCGGGTCACCGACGAGGACCTCGCCCTTGTCCGTAAAGGCAACGACGGAAGGCGTCGTGTTCTTACCCTCTTTGTTCGGGATGATTTTCGCTTCGCCGCCTTCATAGACCGCTACCGCGGAGTTGGTTGTACCAAGGTCAATACCGATTACTTTACTCATGTGTCGTTCCTCTCTTTTAGTTAGTTTGCAATAACGACCATTGCGTCGCGCAATGTACGCTCTTTATATTTGTACCCTTTTTGGAAGGTACTGACGATCTCGCCGCTCTCGTGCTCCGGGCTGTCCACCTGCTGTACCGCGTGGTGCACGTTCGGATCGAACGGTTCCTCTTCGCCTACCGCCGTAATGCCATGTTTCTCCAGGGCGCTGAGGAACTGCTTCATCGTCAGTTCGACACCCTCTTTCACCTTGGCCAGAAGCTCGGCGGCTTCCATCCCCTCGCCGTCAGCGGCCTTGACGGCCATCTCCAGCGAGTCGACGACCGGGATCAGGTCCTTCGCGAACTTCTCCTGGGCGTATTCAAGTGCCTGGTACTTTTCGCGCTCCAGACGCTTTTTAATGTTGTCAAAGTCCGCGTGGACCCTTGTATACTTATCTTTGAGCAGATCCAGTTCCATTTGGACACGTTCAAGGTCGGAACCGACCTCTTCCGCCTCTTCTGAAACCATCTCCTCAATCATTTCTTCATCATTGGGCAAAGTTTCTTCATTATTAGGCTTGTTTTCTTCCTGAGACATAGCGACTGTCAGACTCCTTTCGAATTGAAATCTGACCAAATTATACTACATGAGTCTATCTATGTCAAGTACTGATTGTAACACTTTGTTCAATATAGTTTAGTCAAATAGACTAAAGTATATTTCTCCCCCCAGTTTGTGCCCTTCAGAGCCCTGTGGCAGGGGAGATGGTACAATTCCGTAAAAAGAAATCCCGCATTCAAAGGCCGTTTACATGAGTATTTTTGCTTTGCAATCGCCGGCGGGAGGTTTTCTGGATGAGGATCTGAAACACTTCAACAAGGAGTTCGACGATTGGTGCGTCCAGTTTGAGAGCTACGAGGATGCGGAGCTCATTGCCCAGACGTTTGACCGCCGAGCAAGCGTCGACATCGTCGAGATCACGCCGCTGAGCTACCCGAAGTATTTCTTTCACAATCTCCAGGGGACCATCCATGCGACGCGGCAGGTCGGCGACACGATCGTCTGTATCGTCGAACCGTTTATGGGCTCGAACTACCGTCTGGCCATTTGCGACCTGAAAACGAAAACCGTCCGGCTGAACCCTACACGCTACAAAAGCGCATTAAGTGTCGAGGGCGCTTTCTCCACCTACACCGAATAGCCGACCGTCGACTGGCAAATGTGTGCAGCGCTATAATAGCTTTAGACCTTTGGATGAAAAGAACCGACATGAAACGCATCACCCTGACGCTCATCGCCCTGCTTTCGCTTGTCGCCATCGTGCTCACCCTCCCCTTCACCCCGCCCGGCAACCGGATCATTGCCGGTATCGTGCAGCAAAAACTCAATGAAACCCTGCCTCTCTCCGCTGATGTTGAAACATTCGACCTCGGTTTCCGCCGTTTCAGCGTCGTCATCCTACTGGAGAGCGCCGGCCGTATCAAGGCGGAAGGAGAATATTCGCTCTTCGACCGGTCACTCTCCGCCCGCTACCGCGCCGACGTGGAGGACCTTGCGTCGCTGAGCGGGCAGAAGATGCAGGGGAGCCTGCAGACCGAAGGAACGGTCAAAGGCAGCCTGCCGCTGCTTGAGATTGACGGGCACACCGATGCCGCCGGGAGTGACACCGCTTACCACCTGACCCTGGCTGATTTCAACCCGGGGGCCCTCACCGCCACGATCCGCCATGCCCGGCTGGAGCAGCTGCTGGCCCTCGCCGGCCAGGCGCCGCTGGCCTCCGGGAGCATCGATGCGGAGATCCTCCTGCACTCCATCGACCCCGCTGCCCTCGACGGGACGGTCGATGCCGTCCTGGCGCAGGGGACACTTGACCGTGCGCTGATCAGCAGCACCTACGGCCTCAACGTGCCCGATGCGGCCCTGAACGCTTCACTGCAGGCACGGCTGCAAACAGACACCGTCACCTACGATGTTAAAACCGACTCCGCCTTGGGGCACCTCACCTCCGACGGGACGCTGACCCCGCAAAACGGAGGAATGGATATCCGCTACGCTTTTTCGATCAAAGAACTCGCACTTTTGCAGGGGTTGACGGGACAGACACTGCACGGGGCCGTCTCGCTTGCGGGACAGCTCAAAGGCGACCGGGAGCATCTCGACGCCACGGCTTCGGGGGAGCTCGCCGGGGGCAAAGGCGCTCTTACAGCCGTCCTCAAAGCCTACGCTCCCGTTTCCGCCGACGTCACCGCCCAGCACCTCCGGCTGGCACGACTGCTGAGCATGCTCGGTTATCCCCGTGTTGCCGATGCCGACGTCTCCGGGCATGCGGTGCTGCCAAGCCTGGACCCGGAGGCGCTCAAAGGAACGATCGACATTAATATGGCAAAAGGGAGCGCGGATACCGATGCCCTCTCCAAACTGCTGGGGCGCCCCTTCCCCGCAAGTACTTTCATGCTCAAAACCCAAAGCCGCCTCAACGGGGAGAACGTCGCTACGGCAGCAGATTTCGTCTCCGACCTCTTCACCCTGCGCTCCGATACGCTGCAGTACAACGTCAAACAAAGCCGCATGACGGCGGCGTACACGGCAGAGATCCCCGACCTGAGCAAGCTCTCCTCCCTGGCCGAACGCCCGCTGCGCGGAAGCGCAAAGATCTCGGGCGATCTCACCTACGACGATGCCCTGATGCTGCATGCGAACAGCAGCCTCTTGAAAGGGGCGATCGCCGCGACCCTGAAGGGAGAGGCGCTTCATGCGGATTTCAAACAGATCAGTACGATAGCGGCGCTGCACATGCTCGTCCAGCCCGAAACCTTCGATGCCCGCTTCGACGGAACCCTCGACTACCGGCTTGACAATAAACAGGGCGAGCTCAAAGGCAAGCTTACTGAGGGGGCCTTCTCCCGCAACAACGTCTTCGATCTGCTGCGCCAATACACCAGTGTCGACCTCTACAAAGAGCGCTTCGACGGTACGACCCTCGCCCGCCTCGACGATACAATGATCGATGCGGATCTGCAGCTGCGTTCCGACCGTGCCGCCCTGCAGACCAAGCATGCGAAGATCGATACCGCAAAAGAGACCGTCCGGGCCGATATCAAACTCGAAGCCGCCGGTGCCGTTATCCCTTTCCGGCTCAGGGGGAAAATGTCCCGCCCCGGCGTCACCGTCGACGCGGGGAAACTCATCGAACAGGAGGCCGGCAAACAGGTTCAGCAACTATTTGATTCTCTTTTCAAGTAAACCGCTCTTTTTTCCCTGCTATGGGGACTTTTATGCTATGATAGGGACTCTTAACATCCAATCACAGAATAAAAAGCTGTGAGGAAAGTTTCTCTGGGGAATAAGCAACAATGCGCCAATTCGACTTTGACAAACTGAAGTACCTCTACAGTACCGTTCCGGTCATTCTTATCATCCACTTTTTCAGCGTCCTTCTTTTCAGTGTCTTCATGTGGCACTACGTCGACAACATTGCCCTGGCAGTCTGGATAAGCGTCTCGGTCATCGTCCTGCTCTTCCGCTTTTACCATTACCTGCTCTACAGCAACAGCTCCGAAGAGGAGCTCAGGCCTCAAAGCACCCTCTGGCTGCACCGCTACTACACCTACGTGCTTATCGGCGGAGGACTTTGGGGCAGCACCGCCGTGCTGCTCTTCCCCCCGCACGAGATCCTCTACCAGATGGTCGTCGTCTTGTTCATTCTCGGCCTGACCGCCACTGCGCTCGGTATCATCTCCGCCTCCTGGGAGCTGGTCGTCGCCTATGCCCTGCTCTCCTTCGCACCCATTATCGTCCGCCTGGCGTGGATGGAAGACCCGCTCTACCAGACGATCGCCTACATCGTCAGTGCCCTGGGTATCCTGCTGATTTTCAGTGCCAAACATTTCGGGTCGGTTATCGACAATGCCATCTACAGCAAATTCGCGCTGTCCCAGGCCATGTCGGCCCTCGAAAATACGCAGGGGCGACTTATCTCCCTCCTCGACAACGCCCCCGTCGGGATCTTTTATTATGACAGCAGTCTGCATATCACCGACCTTAACAACCAGCTGCTCAAAATCTTTCAACTGGCAGAGCGCGACCCCCTGATCGGGTACGATCTCGGCACCCTCATGGACAAACGCATCCTGCCGGCATTGAATCAGGCACTGGAGGACGGGCAGGGACACTACGAAGGTCCCTTCTACTCGACCTTCTCGGAAAATTCCCTCTATATCGAGCTCTCCACCGTCCCCGTCATCGATAAAAAACGGCTGCACCAGGGCGCCATCTGTTTTGTCAAGGACCTGACGCTGGAGAAAGAGGCCCAGGAGTTGATCAAGCAGAACAGCTTCTACGACCCGCTGACCAAACTGCCCAACCGCAGTCTCGTCACCGACCGGATCAAGCTCTCCGTCGAACAGAGCAGACGCCACCTCTTTCACTGCGCCGTGCTCTTTATTGACCTTGACCATTTCAAACATATCAACGATGATTACGGCCACTATATCGGCGATCAGGTACTCTACCAGGTCAGTCAGCGTCTGCTCAAACAGCTTCGATCCGAAGACACCGTCGCACGGGTCGGGGGAGACGAGTTCCTGATTCTCCTCAATACCCTCTCGGATGACTATACCGAAGCGGCCCAGGAGGCGATGGAGATCGCCTTGGGGCTGATTGACGCGATCAACGGGATCTTTGGCATCGACGGGGAGTCTATTTCGCTGTCTGCGAGCATCGGTATCAATGTCTTCCGCGGCGAAGAGGGGATGCTCCCTGACGCCATTATCAAACGTTCCGATATCGCCATGTTCCAGGCCAAACGGACCGGACGCCAGCATGCCGAGCTCTACCATGAATCTTTTGAAACTTCCCAGCAAGAACTCTTTCAAATGGAAAAAGAGCTTCGCAGAGCACTTGACGAGAAAGAGTTCGAACTCTACTACCAGCCGAAGGTGGCCATCGACAGTGACAAGATCGCCCAGGTCGAGGCACTTATCCGCTGGAATCACCCCGACAAGGGACTGATAATGCCGGAGGCGTTCATCCCCTACGCCGAGGAGAGCGGACTCATCGTGAAAATCGGCGAATGGGTGCTGGAGGAGAGCATCAAGCAGATCAAGCAGTGGCAGCAGACGGGCGCGGCCAACGCCATCGAACGCGTCTCCGTCAATGTCAGCTCCCACCAGTTCAACCAGCCCGATTTCGTTGACTACCTTCGGGCCCTGGTCACCAGTTACGAAATCGCCCCCGGGATGATCGAACTCGAACTGACCGAAAGCGCCATGCTCGACAACTCCCGTGGCGCCATCGACAAGGTTAAAGCGCTTGAGGCCTTCGGCGTGCGCGTCGCGCTGGACGATTTCGGTACGGGCTACTCCTCGCTCTCCTACCTCAAGCACCTCCCCGTCAGCGTGATCAAGATCGACCGCTCCTTCATCACCGACCTGAAGCACAACGAGAATTCCCTGATGATCGTCAAGACCATCATCGCCATTGCCAAAAGCATGGACCTGACCGTCGTCGCCGAAGGGGTCGAAACGGATGAGGAGCTGAGCATGCTTAAAGAACTTGGCTGCGACTACTACCAGGGCTTCCTGTGCGAAAAGGCCCTGCCGGTCAAAAAACTTGAAGCGCTGATCAGCACCAAGATCACTACCCGGCAGTCCATCGAAGAGAATCTCCTGCCCGAACAATCGGCAAGCATAGAGTAATACAGCGCCTCCGGCCGTCATCCGCATTGCACCCGGATGAACGGAATATGCATCCAGTCGGTGACAGCGCTTAATTATTTTCGCAGCACACCGTATTCAAGCACCCCTTCAAAAGAGTTTAGGAACAATCACCGCATGCATACCCTTGAAACCGTTTTCGAATACCATGACCAGACCAAGCACCATCCCAACCGCTATGCGGCGTCGTTGGGCTATATGGACTGGGCGACGCAGCCCGACCCCTACCGCCGCTTCGACGGGGCTCGGGGGGTCGTTCTCCCCTTGCCCTCCCCGGGTCCCGAACCAACCTACGCCGCCCTTTTTGAGGCACGCCCCTCCGAACCGCTCACGCTGGATACCCTCTCCGTTCTGCTGCGTTACAGCCTGGGACTTGCGGCCGTCAAATGCATCGGCAGCGACTGCTGGGCGCTGCGCTGCAACGCCTCCAGCGGCAACCTCCACCCCACCGAAGGCTACGTCATCCTCCCCCCGGTTGAAGGTGTCAGCACCCAAAGCGTCGTTGCGCACTACGCGCCGCTAACCCACAGCCTGGAGCTCCTGCACGCCTTCGATACGGACTTCTGGTCTGCACTCCCGAAGGGCTCTTTGCTGATGGGCTTCACCTCCATCGTATGGCGCGAGGCGTGGAAGTACGGCGAGCGCGCCTTCCGCTACACCCAGCTCGACGCCGGCCACGCCCTGCGCGCCGCCCAGATCTCCGCGCGTCTTAACGGCTGGCACGCCCGCCTCTTTGACGCTTTCGAGGCCGATACCCTTGACACGCTGCTGGGGCTGGATCAGCCGGCCCGCTTCCAGCCGAACGAGGAAGAGATCGCCGATGCTCTGTTGCTCATGACGCCTGAAAAAGACGTCGCAACGCCCGACCTTATCCCCCTTCTCGCCCAGTGCCGCACTGCGTATGCGGGGACGGCAAACCGTCTCAGCCCCTCCCAGCACCCCTGGGAGGCGATCACTCTCGTTGAGCGGGCCACGGCCGCCGCGGTGAACCTCCCGGTCGACATGGCACCAGCGCCTTTCAGCAGCAACTGCGGTACCGCTGCCGAAGAGGTCATCCTCACCCGCCGCAGTGCCCGCGCGATGGATTTCGGCCGTACCCATATCGGCTTCGAATCGTTCACCCGGCTGATGCAGGCGGCGCGGAACGCTGTTGAAGGTTTCACGCCTGCGGCCTCCCTGCTCCTTTTCGTCCATGACGTCGAGACCCTGGAGCCGGGTCTTTACCTCTACCTCCTGAACGACGGCTACCTGGAATCCTTCAAAACACGCACGCGCAGTGACTTTCTCTTCCGGCCGGCCGGGGAGCATCTCTATCTGCTTGAAGCGGGCGACTTCCGCGCCCAGGCCAAGTTCATCTCCTGCAGCCAGGAGATCGCATCTGATGGCGCCTTCTCGCTTGGCATGCTCTGCGAATTTTCGCCCCAGCTTGAGCGCTATGGGCCGGGGCGCTACAAGAGCCTCTACTGGGAGTGCGGCGCCATCGGCCAGCAACTCTACCTCGAAGCGACGTCGCAGGGGCTCAGCGCCACGGGCATCGGCTGCTTCCTCGACGATGTCATGCACCGGCTGCTGGGGTTGGAGGGGAACGATTTTCAGAGCCTCTACCACCTGGCCATAGGCTACGCCATTCCCGACCTCCGCCTGCAGACAAAACTCCCCTACAGCAGACGATAGCGCGCTATTATCCCGGCTGAGCTACAATAGAGCATGGATAATGTCATTATGTTTTTCAGCGGCCTCCTCCTCGCCGGAGGGATCGCCGTTTTGCTCTGGTACCTGAAGCGCACCAAAAAAGAGGGGCCTGCCAACGTCACGCTCTATTCGACCATAGAGAAAATGGAATCCCTGGGCAACCTCAACGTCTACAAGGTTGTCACCAAGGAGATCGTCACGGCCTCCGACCATATCTTCGGGAATTTCGGTGAGAAGTACCTGCGCTGGCTCATCTCCAAGAAAAAACTGGCGATGATCTTCACCTTCGACATCGATTTCAGCTACAACCTCAAAGACAGCCGCTTCGGCATCGAGGAGCTCGGGGAGGGGCAGTACCTTTTCAAAATGCCCGAGTGCCGCTATTCGCTCAGTATCAAAGACATCAGTTTCTACGACGAACAGAACGGCAAACTTCTGCCGTGGCTGCTGCCCGATCTCATTGCCGGCGTCTTCAGTGACGGCTTTGATGAAAACGACCGTAACGCCCTGATCAAGGAGGCGAAAAAGCAGGTCTCCGCCATCGCCAACGGCATGATGATCGAGCTGCTTCCCGACGTGCAGAAATCCGCCCGTACGACACTGGAGCAGATCGCCTTCGCCCTCAACGCCGCATCGATCCAGTTCGATTTCTCCGAATCCCCGACGATCGAAAACACTGTCGACTACCTTCCGGGGAACCGGACCGAAGCCCAGCTTCCCCCCGCTACAGAGGCGTAACCTTCAGCGTTCCGCGTCGGCCAGCGTCAGGCAGAAAAGCACCTCTTTCCCCTCCCGCTCCAGCGCCTCCACCGCCTGGGTCAGCGTCAGGCCCGTTGTCAGGATATCGTCGACAAGGATCACTTTCTTTTCCGGAAAAGGCTTCACTGCAAATGCCCGCGGGTGCGTCAGGCGGTACTGGAAGTCCTGCCCGGAATAGCGGTGCCCTGATCGGTCGCGCAGCACGGTGTGCCTCGGTGTCAATGCTGCGGTTTTCATCGCCCTGGCCAGGATCGCCGTATGCGAATAGCCGTGCCGCACATGGTCATCCACGGCGATAACGGCCACGGCATCGTCCAACCCCAATGTCTTTGCATACGGTGTGAAGGAAGCTGATGCCATGATCGTGTAAAGGTGGTGTCCGATATCCGTATGCTTCGTCAGCAGCAGCGGCTCGATCTCGTCGTATCTGTAAAAGGAGTGTACGGGGAGTTTCCCGAGGATCTTTCGGGTGTGAAGGGATGGGGTGAGATGTTCATCGCGGCAGGCCCTGCAAATGCGGCTCAGTGACCACGATTCGCAGAGTAGACAACGCAAAGTCCGCCGCCTAGTCCATTTTAAGGACGGACATGAAGGCCTCCTGCGGCAACTGAACCTTGCCGATCGCCTTCATCCGTTTTTTACCGGCTTTCTGTTTCTCGAGCAGCTTGCGTTTACGGGTAATATCCCCGCCGTAACACTTCGCCGTGACGTTCTTGCCCATCGACTTGACCGTCTCGCGGGCAATGACTTTGTTGCCGACGGAGGCCTGTACCGCCACCTCGAAAAGCTGGCGGGGGATGAGCTCTTTCATGCTCTTGACCAGGGCACGACCGCGCTGTTCCGCCTGTTCGCGCGGGACGATGACCGAGAGGGCGTCGACGACATCACCGGCGACGCGAACGTCGAGCTTGACGAGGTCGCCCTCCCTGAAGTCGGTCGGTTCATAATCGAAGCTCGCGTACCCTTTGGAGATGGACTTGAGCTTGTCGTAGAAGTCGACGACGATCTCGTTCATCGGTACGGAGTACTCCAGCAGGACGCGTTCCTCGTTAAGGTAATCCATCTTCTCCTGGAGGCCGCGCTTGGCGACAAGCAGGTTCATGATGTTGCCGAGGTACTCCGTCGGCGTGATGACCGTCGCCTTGACGTAGGGCTCCTCGATACGCTCGATGTGGTTCACCGGCGGCAGCTCTGAGGGGTTGTGCACTTCTTGTGTCGAGCCGTCCGTCAGATAGACGTCGTAGACAACCGACGGCGCCGTCGCGATCAGGTCCAGGTCGAATTCGCGTTCCAGGCGCTCCTTGATGACCTCCATGTGCAGCATGCCTAGGAAACCGACACGGAAACCAAAGCCCAGCGCGATGGACGTTTCCGGCTCATAGCTGAGCGAAGAGTCGTTGAGGCGCAGTTTATCGAGCGCATCGCGCAGGTCTTCGAACTTGTCCGTATCGATGGGGTAGAGCCCCGCGAAGACGAAGGGCTTGGCCGGTTCGTAATCGCCGACAGGTTCTGCCGTCGGGTTTTTCGCATCGGTGATCGTATCGCCGACGTTAAGGGTCCCGACATCTTTGAGGCCAAGCACGACAATGCCGATCTCACCGCTGCCGATGGAGTCGGTCTTCATCTTTTTGAGCGGGTGCGGGTACATGAGGTCGAGAACCTCGTGCTGCTCGTTGTTGCTCATCAGCTTGACGATCTGCTTTTTGCGGATGCTGCCGTCAAAGACGCGCACCAGTGCCAGCGCACCAAGATAGGGGTCGAACCAGCTGTCGTAGATGATCGCCTTCGTCGGCGCTACCGGATCACCCACCGGGGCGGGAATGCGATCGACGATGGCATCGACGAGCTCACGGATCCCCACGCCCGTTTTGGCGGAGACCATCAGGGCGTCCGTGGCGTCAATGCCGATGCTCGATTCGATCTCCTCGGCAACGCGCTCCGGCTCGGCAGCGGGCAGATCGATCTTGTTGATGACCGGGAGGAGTTCGAGGTTATTGTCCAGGGCCAGATAGACGTTGGCGATGGTCTGCGCCTCGACCCCCTGCGCCGCATCGACGATCAGCAGCGCACCGTCGGAGGAGGCGAGCGATTTGCTCACTTCGTAGCTGAAGTCGACATGGCCCGGGGTGTCAATGAGGTTGAGGACGTAGTGCTCCCCGTCTTTGACATAATCAAGCCGGACGCTCTGCGCCTTGATGGTGATACCGCGCTCCTGCTCGATGTCCATCGTATCCATCATCTGTGACTTGAGTTCGCGCTCCGTGACGGAACCGCACTCCTGGATGATCCGGTCGGCCAGGGTGCTTTTACCGTGGTCGATGTGGGCGATGATGGAGAAGTTGCGAATATGTTTGAGATCCATAGATTCCTCATGATTGCACTGCGAAATTGTCAGTGCGGTTTAGCTGTGCGGGGCCCGCTGCCGAAGCGAACTCAGCGTTAGCGTCGTATCAGGGGTTTGACGCCTGCTACGTTATGCAAAAAGCGAGTTGACGCTCTCGTTGTGGTAAACGCGACGGATGACCTCGCCGAAGAGCGGCGCGACTGTCAGCACCTTGATCTTCGGGTGCGGTTTGGAATCGAGGGAGTTGGTGACGATCAGTTCGTCCAGTTCGCCCTTGTCGATATTTTCATAGGCTTTGCCGCTCAAGACCGCGTGCGTCGCACACGCCATGACGGAAGTTGCGCCCTTGGCTTTGAGTGCTGCCGCCGCCTTGACCATCGTCCCGGCCGTATCGACCATGTCGTCGATCATGATAACGTCTTTACCGTCGACGTCGCCGATGATGTTCATGACCTCGGCCACGTTCGCTTTTTCGCGGCGCTTGTCGACGATGACCATCTCGAGCCCCAGTTTCTCCGCGAAGTAACGGGCACGGGCAACGCCGCCGATATCCGGGCTCGCGATGATCGGGTTGGGAAGCTTCTTGCTCTCGATATGCTGCTGGAAGATGATGGAACCGTAGAGGTTGTCGACGGGGATGTCGAAGAAGCCCTGGATCTGACCGGCGTGCAGGTCGATGGTGACAAGGCGGTCAATGCCCGCCGTCTGGTAGAGGTTGGCGACCAGCTTCGCGCTGATCGGAACACGCGGCGCCGCTTTACGGTCCTGGCGCGCATAGCCGAAATAGGGGATGACGGCGGTAATGGAGCTTGCGGAGGAGCGGCGCAGAGCGTCGGTCATGATGAGCAGTTCCATCAGGTTGTCGTTGGACGGGGCTCCCGTTGACTGGATGATGAAGACATCACGTCCGCGGACGCTCTCCGCAACCTGGACGGAGATCTCCCCGTCACTGAAACGTTTAATGTCCGCTTTCGCCAGGGGAACGTCGAGGTAGCTGCAGACCTCTTTCGCAAACTCTTCGCTGGCACTTCCCGCAAAAATCTTGTAACCGCGCATCGCAATTCTCCAAAGGTAATTATCGTTGCCGTTTCATACGGCAAATTGAGTATGAAATTATAGCGTGCGCGGCTTAGCAGGGAGTAAAACAGCCGCCGTTATACCGGCAGACCGAATTTCTGTGTCACGAGTTCGCCCTCGTCGTTGAAAAAGAGGTAGTAGAGGAAGTCTTTTTTGACCGGCTGTCCCGCCAGGTAGCGCAGGGCAAGGTTCGCCTGCAGCGAGGCGATATGCATGACAATCGGCGCGGCGATCCCCGCCGGTTCTTTGAGCGTGATCTTGAAAACGTCGTTGAAAGAGGAGCGGTCGAAAAAACAGACCTGTCCGTGGAATGCCTCCACCGAACCGTAAACCCACGGCGTGTTTTTGATCTTGGCGTATTCGTTGATCTGCCCCCGCGTCGGCAGGTTGTCCGTCGCGTCGAGGATAAGATCGACATCGATCCCTTTTTTGGCGAAGCCGTTGAAATCGCACTCGTGCGCATACGCCTTCGTAAAGGGGCAGCGCGCTTCGACGATCCCCGCATTGACGACGGCCTTATTCTTACCCTCGTCCCCCGTCTTGAAAGCGATCTGGCGGTGAATGTTGTGCACGCTCACCTCATCGAAATCCACAATGTGTATCTCCCCTATTCCCGTTGCTCCCAGGGCGAAGGCAAGGGAGCTTCCCAGTCCCCCGCTCCCGATGATGGCGATCCGCTTCGCCTGCAGCGACTGCTGGACCTCTTCACCCCAGAGTTTGATCTGACGATGGAAATACTGCATCATGATCCGCACCTCCTCAAATAGCTAATCGCACTGTAACATTAAAAAGTTTAATAACTTTTTGATAAATCCACCCGGACCCTCCCATTTTAGGCAATCCGAACGGCCAAAATGTGTAAAAACCGCTATAATAAGCCCACAAAACCGCAGGAGGAAGCGTGCTCGCCTTTATCGACAAGACCATCATCCCCTTTGTGACCCGAAGCAACGACCAGCCGCTGCTGCTGCGTGAGCTGCTCGAGATCAACAAGAACCACGACGACGGCCTCAAACTCGAAGGGAAGATCCCGGGGCTGAAACTGCGGATCGGCCGAACGATTCTCGTCTTCCTCATCCTCTGGAACCTCATCCTCCTGCCGCTGAGCCTCCTCTTTCACAAAGAACTCGAGAAGATCGACTGCCACCTGCTCATCATCCTCGCCATCCTCTTTACGGGGATGTTCTTCGGCACCTACATGATGTTCAAAGAGTGGCTCGTCGACCGGATGGCGACCCAGCGCATCAAAGAGGCGTGGCAGAATCACTTCCCCCACTTCGCCTACGAGAAGCACCACGTCGAGGTAACCTCCCTTTATCGTGAAGCCATCGATAAAGATGTCCCGAACAAAGAGCTCTACCTCTTCATGATGAACAGGCTCGCGGCGGAGTAAACGGCTTGTTCCAAACCACGGTCACCCTGCCCCCCTACCCACGGGGATTTCACCTCATCACCAACGCCGTTGACAATGCCGTCGCGGCATCCGGCGCCACAACCGGGCTCGCCCACCTTTTTCTCAAACACACCAGCGCCTCGCTCTGCATCAATGAAAACGCCGACCCCTCCGTCCGCCGTGACATGGAGCGCTTCTTCAGCGATGTCGCCGACGCCAAGCCCTACTACGTCCACACGTACGAAGGCGACGACGACATGCCGGCGCATATCAAAAGCGTCATGCTCGGCACCTCGCTCACTATCCCCGTCACCAACGGCCGCCTGAACCTCGGCACCTGGCAGGGGATCTACCTCGGCGAACACCGCGACCACGGCGGCAGCCGGAAGATCGTCATCACTGTCTACTGACGCTGTACATTTTTGCGCCTATACGATCCGTTGCTTCATTCTTTTCTTTTTCATAAGAAAAGAAACAAAAGAAAATCGTCGTTGCGCGAATCGCACGCTGCTCCCGGCTTGAGGGTATATCTATAACCCCTGTGCAGTTTCAGCGAAGCAGAGAAAGACATAATCAAGGCGACGTTTTGAAGGCCTGGCCATATCCAAGTCGAGAAGCGGCAACGCTGAGTATGGCTTTTCTCTGTTTCGCCCTAAGGGAGGATTTGGAAACGCAACTTTCCCTCCGTTTTCCGCTCGACTTGGCTACACCAGGCCTTCACAAAAAACAAAGACAACCTCACGCTTCCAAAACCCTCTGAAATCTGCACAGGGGTTATAGATATACCCTTATACCTCCAGGGCGGCTTTCACGGCACGCTTAACGACAGGTTGCCTATTGATTATATGCGCTTCGGGAACCGAAGCTAATCAAAAAACAAAGAGCTTCGACACGTCGAAGCGCATGAATTAAATGGACTCTTGGCCTTGAGCGCGATCCTTATAAGCCATCCCGGAGGCACAAAGCCGGGAGGGATGAGCGATTCGCGAAAGGCCGATTTTTGCGCTACTTTTTCTAAAAAAGTGGCAGAAGAGTGTTATCAAAATTGTAGATTGAAGAGCTGCCCGCTATCGTCTATTTAGAAAATCTCGGCAAGCCAGAGACGCAGCTTCAACCCCCACGTCGTCGTATACCCGCTCTCGGCCCAGAAGACTTTGCCATCTTTGTCGACAATGATCGTTGTCGGGAAGACGCCGATCTTGAACGCCTCCGCAATGGCGCCGTTCTGGTCGTTGATGACGGGAAAAGAGAGGCCGTTTGCTTTCATGTACTCGCCGATCTTCTCCAGCCCTCCCGATTTGACGGCGACGGTAATGACCTTTTCGTCCTTGACGAGGGCGTCGATGTTGCCCGCTTCCGCATGGCAGACGGGGCACCAAGTCGCCCAGAAGTGCAGGATGTAGGGTTTGTCCGGTTTGACACTGCTGTCATACGCCAGCCCGTAGAGTTTGGAGACCTCCACCTTCGGCAGGGCGGCACCCTCGAATGAGGGGGCGCGCAGGTAGCCGATGACGGTGGCACCGACTGCCGTCAGCAGTGCAAGAACAATGAACTCTTTGAGCCACTTCTTCCATTTAGTCACGCCGCTTCTCCACCGCCTCTTTGAACTTCCATCCCCGGCGCGACTCCATCACCTGCGCATGGTCGATCTCGACGACCATCAGCTCCTCCGTGTCCCCCAGCGTGCTTTCGATCTCCCCGTCTGGGTTGGCCAGGAGCGAGTCGCCGTAAAAGCGCCAGAGGTGCCCGTCGTCTTTCACGTCGCCAATACGGTTCGCCCGCAGCACGAAGCAGTTGTGCGTAAAAGCGCGCATCTTGATCAGCTCACGCCACCGCTGCTGCGACTCGAAAGTCGAGGCCGTCGGCAGCAGGATGCAGTCGATCCGCTTCTCCCAGATGCTCTGCCACAGCGCGTCGAAGTGCAGCTCGTAACCGCCGAGGATACCAAAGCGGACGTTGTCGACGCGGAAAGTGAGCGGTTCATGCAGCGTTTCGACCGGGTTGGCAAAGAAGGCGGCCTCGTTCCAGTGGGGATAGTCGATCAGCACCTGCTGCTGGTAGTAGGCTGTCGAACGGGGAGAGACTTTGACGATGCTCTTAAAGGGGGTGCCCCCTTTGACCGTCACCAGGGGGGCGACGAAGGTCATGTCGTAGGTGGCGGCGAGGTCACGCAGAATGCCCAGCTGGTGATCACAGAGTTCGCGCAGCATCGACACGGGGGTCTGCTGCAGCTCTTTGAAAAAGGAGTTCAGGAGGTACTCGCCCATCAGCAAAACGCGGACACCGCGCTTGTGGGCGATCCGGACGTAGTGGTACAGCTTCGTCGTGCTCATGCCGACCGAGGGAAGCTGCAGCACGCCCAGCGTCACGACTCCGTCTCCTCCCCGCTGCGGATCTGTTCGATCTTTTTGCGCGCCTCTTCGAGGATCCGCTGCGCCTCTTTGAGCGCCTTGGTCCCCGACTCGTAGGCCTTGACGCTCTCCTCGAGCGTCATCTCGGGGTTCATCAGCTTCTCGAGGATCTGTTTCGCCTCTTCCAGGCGCCCTTCAAAATCGTTCGCTTCCACTCTCACTCCTTCGCTGCGTGCAGCATGGGTACGCTAGATACCGTGTTCCAGCGCCTCGCGCACGTACTCTTTGAATTTCTCCAGTTCGACCAGGAAGGCGTCATGCCCGTAATCGCTCTTGACTTCCAGGTAATCGACCGGCGTCGTCTTCTCCTTCGCCAGAATGTCCGCCATCACCCGCATCTCTTCGGGAATGAAGAGCATGTCGTTCTCGAAACTGACCAGGTAGAGGCGGCTTCTGATGCGCAAAAGCGCCTCTTCGAGGGTATCAAACCCCCGGGAGAGGTCGTAGATGTTGATCGCCTTCGTAATATAGAGGTAGCTCAGCGGATCGAACCACTTGGTGAAGTTGTAGCCGTTGTACTCGAGATAAGACTCCACCTGGAACTTCCCGAAGAGCTCGTAAAGGCCGTCGGTACGTTTGTATTCGCGCCCGAATTTCCGCTCCATGCTGTGGGGCGAGAGGAAACTGATGTGTCCCGCCATCCGGCCGACCGCCATTCCTGTCAAGCCGTTTTCTTTAATATCCGCGGGGTCGTAATAGCCGCTTTTGAAATCGGGATCTTTCAGGATCGCCTCCTGGGCGATCTTGTTAAAGGCAATCGTCCAGGGCTGGGTCGCATGGGTACAGGCCATGGCGACGATACGGTCGGCGAAGTTGGGGTAGTGCACCGCGAACTGCAGTGCCTGCATACCGCCCATGGAGCCGCCGACAATGGCGTGAACGCGGTGGATCCCCAGCTTGTCAAAGAGGATGCGCTGCGCCTTAACCATATCTTTGACCGTGATGACGGGGAACTTGTAGCGATAGGGCTCATCGCTCGGAAGCATCGGCGACATCGGGCCGGTCGAACCGAAACAGCTGCCGATGACGTTGGAACAGATAACGAAGAAACGGTCCGTGTCGATCGCCTTGCCCGGCCCGATCAGGCCGTCCCACCAGCCCGGTTTGTTATCCCCTTCATAAAGGCCTGCGGCATGGTGTGACCCCGTCAGGGCGTGCGTGACGACAACGACGTTGTCCTTCGTCTCGCTGAGGTGCCCGTAGGTTTCATAGACAATATCATACGGTTCGAGGATACGCCCGCTCTCCAGATAGAGCGGATTGGTAATATGCTCGGTATGGGTCTGAAGGTTTAACGGGTTTATGATGCCGCCTCGAGTGCCTGTTTGATGTCGGCGATAAGATCCTCCGCGTTTTCAAGACCTGCACTGATGCGGATCAGTCCCGCCGGAACGCCGCAGGCGTCCATCTCCTCGGCACTGAGCTGCTGGTGCGTCGTCGAGGCCGGGTGGGTGATGATGGACTTCGAGTCGCCGATGTTGACGACGAGCGAATAGAGCTGCGTTGCATCAACGACCTGCTTGGCCGTTTCCAGGTCGGCGACTTCGAAACTGAGCAGGCCGCTGCTCATGCCGCCGTCAAAATATCGGCTCGCATTCGCGTAATTCTTGTTGGAAGAGAGTCCCGGGTAGTTGACGCGTTTGACCTTGGGGTGCGTCTCCAGGAACTTGGCGAGCATCAGGGCGTTGTGCGAATGCTCTTTCATCCTTATTTGCAGCGTCTCGAGCCCCTGGATAAAGAGCCAGGAGTTAAACGGCGATCCGACGGCGCCGATGTCGCGCAGGAGGCTGAGACGCCCGCGCAGGGTATAGGTCGGCAGCGGCACGTCGACGTAGACCAGGCCGTGGTAGCTCGCATCGGGTTCGTTGAACTGCGGATAACGCGCGTTGCCCCGGAGTTTCTCTACGAGGTTGCTGCGTTCGACCATGATCCCGCCGATGGCGAGTCCCTGTCCCGTCGTATACTTGCTGGCACTGTGCACAACAACGTCGATGCCGTGCTCGATCGGCCGGCAGAGCGCCGGGGTCGCGACGGTGTTATCGACGATACTGAGCACGCCGTACTTGTCCGCGAGTGCGGCAAGTTCATCGATGTTTGGAACGTCGATGCTCGGGTTCGTCAGCGTCTCGAAAAAGAGCGCTTTCGTCTTGTCGTCAATGAGCTTCTCCGCTTCAGCGGGGTTGTGCACGTCAAAAAAACGCGCTTCGATGCCGAAACGTTTCATGGTGTGGGCCGTCAGGGTGAGGGAGCCGCCGTAAAGCTGCGCGGCGCAGACGATGTTGTCGCCCGCCTCCGCCGCATTGACAAGGGCGTAGAAGATAGCGGACATGCCGCTCGAGGTCGCCAGTGCCGCCGCACCCCCTTCGAGGCTGGCGAAACGCTTCTCGAACACATCCGTCGTCGGATTGTTCAGGCGGGTATAGATATTGCCGAGCTCTTTGAGCGCGAACAGATTCGCCGCATGCTCCGCGTCGCGGAACTCATATGCCGTCGTCTGGTAGATGGGCACGGCCATCGTTCCCTGCATATCCTTCGTATAGCCTTCATGGAGCGCTTTGGTCTGAAAATGCATGTGTACTTCCCCTCTTTACAGCGCGAGGAGCGGGGCCCCTCCGCTTTTTCCGCCGATAGCGGCGGTCTGTTGTAGCGCAGCGGCGTGAAGCAATACGCTTACGCTATCCGTTAGTATACCGATCAGATATGATAATTCGGTGCTTCCGCCGTAATCTGGACGTCATGGACGTGGGACTCTTTGAGCCCCGCGCTCGTAATCTCGACGAACTCCGCGTTCTGCCAGAAAGCTTCGATGCTCTCGGAACCGCAGTAGCCCATGGAGGAGCGAAGGCCCCCCATCATCTGGTGGACGATGCCCGCGATCGGTCCACGGTACGGTACGCGCCCCTCGATCCCTTCCGGTACGAGCTTGTCCGCCGCCGTCCCTTCCTGGAAGTAACGGTCCGTACTCCCCTTGGTCATCGCCCCGATGGAGCCCATACCGCGGTAGGACTTGTACTGGCGCCCCTGGTAGTTGATCAGGTCGCCCGGAGACTCTTTGGTCCCCGCCAGCAGTGAACCGGCCATGATACAGCTCGCACCGACGGCAAGCGCCTTGGCGATATCGCCGGAGTACTTGATCCCGCCGTCGGCGACAATCGGCACGCCGACGCGGCGGCCCGCTTCGGCACACTCGTCGATCGCGGAGATCTGCGGCACACCGACACCGGCAACGATACGCGTCGTACAGATCGATCCCGGTCCGATACCGACTTTGACGGCGTCCGCACCCGCTTCGGCCAACGCTTCAACCGCCTCGGCCGTCGCGACGTTCCCCGCGATGATGTCAATATTCATCTGCGCCTTGATCGCCTTGACGGTGTCGATGATCCCCTTGGAGTGGCCATGGGCGGAGTCGAGGACGAGCACGTCGACACCCGCGTCGACGAGTGCCTGCGCACGGTCAAGCTGTCCGACGCCGATCGCCGCACCGACGCGCAGACGGCCGAACCCGTCTTTGAGCGCGGAGGGGTACTCGATACGCTTCTTGATGTCTTTGATCGTGATCAGCCCCTGGAGGTGTCCCTCATCGTCGATGATCGGCAGCTTCTCGATCTTGTTTTTGTGCATGATCTGCTCCGCTTCGTCAAGGGAGATATCCTTGTTCGCAACAATCAGCGGCATCTTCGTCATAACGGCGTCGGCGCGTTTGCTCAGGTCCTTTTCAAAGCGCATATCGCGGTTGGTCAGGATCCCCAGCAGTTTGTTGTAGAGGTCGACGACCGGTACGCCGGAGATGCGGTACTCCTGCATCAGCGCCTCGGCATCGGCCAGGGTTGCGTCCGGGTAGACGTAGATCGGGTCGATGATGATCCCCGATTCGCTCTTTTTAACCTTCTTGACCTGTTTGACCTGGCTTTCGATATCCATGTTCTTGTGGATGATACCGATGCCGCCCAGGCGCGCCATGGCGATCGCCGCACGGTACTCGGTCACGGTATCCATCGCCGCGGAGACCATCGGGATGTTCATCGTGATGTTCTTAGTCAGTTTTGTCTCAAGGCTGACCTCTCTGGGCAGTACTTCGGAATAACGCGGGACCAGCAGGACGTCTTCGAACGTCAATGCACGTTTACGGATTTTCATGGGACTCCTTCTTAAAGGTTTACGGCCTGCTCAAGGCTGAGCGCACCGTCGAAAAGTGTTTGTTCATCAAAGGCTTTGGCAATGAGCTGAAGCCCGACCGGCATACCGTTTTCCGCCGTGTCGACCGGCAGGGAGATCGCCGGCAGTCCGGCTAGGTTGACCGAGATCGTGTAGATATCGCTCAGGTACATCTGCAGCGGGTCGGAGAGGGCTCCGAACTCGTACGCAGTGTCCGGCGCGACGGGGCTCAGGATCAGGTCGACCTCTTCGAAGAGCTTCTCATACTCCTCTTTGATCAGGTGGCGTACTTTCTGCGCCTTGACGTAGTAGGCGTCGTAATAGCCGCTGGAGAGCACGAAGTTCCCCAGCAGGATACGGCGCTTCACCTCTTCGCCGAACCCTTCGGAGCGGCTCTTGATGAAGAGGTCCGAGAGGTTCTCGCCCTCTTCCCGGCTGCCGTAACGGATGCCGTCGTAGCGGGCGAGGTTCGTCGAGGCTTCCGCCGTCGCGGTGATGTAGTAGGCGGAGATGTCGTACTTGGCGTCCATCATCGACTTCTCGACGACGGTATGACCTGCGGCTTTCAGCGCCTCGACCGCTTTGTCGTACCCCTGCTTGACCGCGTCGGATGCTCCCTCCAGGTAGGAAGGGAGGATCGCGACGGTCAGTTTGCGCGACGGGTCAAGCTTGTCCGCGACGCTCTCATAGGCGACGTCCGCGCTGGAGGAGTCTTTCGGATCGTAGCCGCTGATGATATCGTAGAGGATCGCCGCGTCTTCAACGTTCTGCGTCATCGGGCCGATCTGGTCGAGCGAGCTGGCGTAGGCGCCGAGGCCGTAGCGGCTGACACGGCCGTAGGTCGGTTTCATCCCGACGATGCCGCAGAACGCCGCCGGCTGGCGGATGGAGCCGCCGGTGTCGGAACCCAGTGCCGCAACGGCAAGGCCCGCCGCGACCGCCGCCGCGGAACCGCCGGAGCTGCCGCCCGGGACGCAGCCGCGGTTGCGCGGGTTGAGCGTTTTGCCGTAGTAGCTGCTCTCGGTCGTGGAGCCCATCGCGAACTCGTCCATATTGGTACGGCCGAACGGCGAAAGGCCCGCCGAGAGCAGTTTTTCGACGACAGTCGCGTTGTAAGGCGCGACGTAGCCCTGCAGGATTTTCGAGCCGGACGTCACGCTCCACGTCTTGACCTGGATGTTATCCTTGATCGCAATGGGAACGCCGCTGCCGGCACTCTCCAGACCCACGTAGGCCCCCAGTTCGCTGTCGCCTTCGATCTTCGACTTCAGTTCGGCGCGGAGGCTCTCCAGCGCTTCCGGCGAAAGTTTCAAAGCTTCCTTAAGCGTCATCAATGTTCATCCTTTGCTTTTTTTGCCCGGCGCACGGCCAGGATACCGATCGCAATCACGGCGAAGATCACCAGGACCGTCTCTGCGATGAAGCCCATCGGTACGGGGGCTGCCAGATCAGGCACCGGTCACCTCCGCGCAGCGGGCACAGAGTGTCTCTTCTTCGTGGGCGTGGAATTTCCAGCAGCGCGGACACTTCTGCAGCGCTGCCGCCGCGATCACGTAGCGCTCGCCGTCCACCTCGAATTCGCCCAGCGTCTCGCCCGCCGTTTCCAGCGGCAGTACGCCGGAGACGACGAACCAGTCCTCCGCTTCGATCTGCGGCAGCGCCTTGACGATCGCCGCGTCCGTATGCAGGGCTAGTTCCAGCGTACTCTTGATCTTCTTCTCTTTTTTGAGGGCGTCGACGATCTCGTACATCCCCTCTCTGACTTTCACCAGCGCACATTCGTTGAAGGTGCTTGTCGGGACGTCGATCGACGCGTATTCAAGGTCGAAGATGCTCGCGGCGTCGCCTTTGATCACCGCCGGAGCCGTCTCGACGATCTCGTCTGCCGTATAGGTGAGAATCGGCGCGACGAGCAGCAGCATCGAGCGGGTGATCATCGCCATCGCGCTTTGGCTGGCGCGGCGGTGCGGATCGTTCTTCGCATCGCAGTAGAGGCGGTCTTTCGTGATATCGAGGTAGATGCCGCTCAGCTCGTTGACAATGAAGTTGTTCAGCGTGCTCATCCCGCCGACGAAGTTGTAACGCTTGAACTGCGCGTGGACATTGTCGAAGACGTGGGAGGCCTTGGAGACGATCCACTGGTCCAGTACCCCCATCTCACCGAACGTGACGATCGTTTCCAGGTCGTTGATGTTCGCCAGGAGGAAACGGAACGTATTGCGCAGCTTGCGGTACTGCTCCGCCGTCTGCTTCAGGATATCATCGCTGATCTTCTGGTCGTTCTGGTAATCGGCCAGCGCCACCCAGAGGCGCAGAATCTCCGAACCGTACTGCTTGAGCACCTTGTCCGGGGCGACGACGTTGCCCTTGGACTTTGACATCTTCTCACCCTTGCCGTCCATCGTAAAGCCGTGCGTGATCAGCGCTTTGTACGGCGCGCGGTGTTCGACGGCCGCGCTGAGGAAGAGCGAACTCTGGAACCAGCCGCGGTGCTGGTCGCTCCCCTCCAGATAGACATCCGCCGGGTAGCTGCCCGCGTCGTAGTTGCGGGATTTAAGCACCGCGTTCCACGTCGAGCCGCTGTCGAACCAGACGTCAAGGATGTCGTCGACTTTCTCCAGCTCGTCGGCCGTGTGTGCGCAGCCCGGGTAGAGCAGCTGTTCGATCGGCATGCTGTACCATGCATCGGTCCCGTGCATCTCGAAGACCATCGCGGTAAAGTTGAGGACCTTCTCGTCCAGGACGACCTCGCCCGTCGTTTTGACGCGGAAGAAGGCGATCGGCACGCCCCAATCGCGCTGGCGGGAGATACACCAGTCCGGGCGGTTCTCGACCATCGCCTTGATGCGGTTGCGGCCCCACTCCGGGTAGAACGTCGTCGCTTCGACCTCCTCCTGGGCGATCTCGCGCAGGGTCTTGCTCTGGCCTTCGGGTTTCTCGTCAACGGCGATGAACCACTGCTTTGTCGCACGGAAGATCAGCGGCGTATGCGAACGCCAGCAGTGCGGGTAGGAGTGGTTGAACTTGCTGACCTTGAGCAGGCTGTCGCCCAGCAGCTCGATGATCGGCTCGTTCGCTTTGAAAATATGCATCCCGACGAAGCTTTCTGCATCCGGGATAAGGCGTTCGCGCACGACGCTCTGGTCGTAGCAGCCCGTCTCGTCGACGGGCATGATAACGTCGAGGTTGTACTTGAGCCCGACGCGGTAGTCGTCCTCACCGTGGCCCGGCGCCGTGTGGACGCAGCCCGTACCGTTATCCATCAAAACATGCTCGCCGAGCACGATCTGCGAGCGGCGCCCGTTGAGCGGGTTCACCGCGTGCAGGTTCTCGAACTGCGTCGCGTCGAAGGTCTGGACGACCTCGCCTTTGATGATCTCCTGCTCTTTGAGCGCGCCGTAGAGCTTCTGGGCGACAATGTAGCCGTCGGCGCTGCGGACATACTTCTCGTCGGGGTTCAGGGAGATCCCCGTATTGGCCGGCAGGGTCCACGGGGTCGTCGTCCAGATGACCGGCGCGGCGTTGCCCTCGATCCCCAGGCGGACCTTGGACTCCTCGCTCAGCTCGAAGGCGACGAAGATAGAGTAGTCCTCTTTGTCTTCGTACTCCACCTCCGCCTCGGCCAGCGCCGTGCGTTCCGCCCAGCTCCAATAGACCGGTTTGCTGCGCTCGACGAGCAGCCCCTTCTTCGCCACGTCGCAAAGGGTGCGGTAGATGTTCGCTTCGAACTTGTAGTCCATCGTCAGGTAGGGATTATCCCAATCCGCAATGATGCCGAGCTGTTTGAACTCGTCGCGCTGGATGCCGACGAAGCTCTGGGCGTGCTCGCGGCAGAGCTTGCGCACTTCGGCCGTGGAGAGCGCCTCTTTCTTCTGCTTGCCGCCGAGCTTTTTCTCGACCTGCTGCTCGATCGGCAGACCGTGGCAGTCCCAGCCCGGGGTAAAGCGGACGCTGCTGCCGTTGAAGTAGTGCTGCTTGACGATAATGTCTTTGAGGATCTTGTTGAGCGCATGGCCGATGTGCGTATGGCCGTTGGCATAAGGCGGGCCGTCATGCAGGGTGAAAGACGGGGCCCCCTCGCGTTTTTGTTTCATCGTCTCGTACACACCCGATTCGAACCATTTGGCATAGCGTTTGGGTTCGTTCTGGACCAGGTTGCCGCGCATGGCGAAGTCCGTCGTGGGCAGGAGCAGTGTCGCTTTGTAATCCATCATTTTCCTTCAAGAAGGGCGAATATTCTCAATCTAAAAAATTGGTGCATTATAGCTTCAAACCCATTAAAAAAAGCTGTTTATTCCTGCCCCGGGGCCGAACGTGGCGCAATCTTCGCTTCACCGGCAACGGAGCGTTTTGCGCTATACTCACGGTATGAAGTACTCCCTTTTTCTTATCGGCGACGGCCTGATCGAAAACCAGCCGATGTGCCGCTATATCGACCGCCATTTCGCGCGTTTCGGCATCACCCCGGAAAGGCGCTTTCTGTTCAGGGAGCCCCAGCGCTTTTTTCCGGAACGCGCCGGCGACACGGAAAGGGCAGAGACCTGTTTTATCCTTTGCGATCCCTTCCTGGCCCCCCTCGTCGCCAGGGAGATCGCCACGCTGACGGGCGACACCCTTATCATACGCGATGAGTGCCTCGTTCCTTCCCGCTCCAGCAATATGGCTCCGACCTATTACCATCTCAACGACGGCACCCTGCATCTGCACGTCATGCAGGTCGAAAGCGGCGGCGAGCTCCCTAGCCCCGAGTTGACGCTCCCCCCGTCTGAGAGCGCCGTCGTTCACCTTTTCGAGAGCGACGAGACGGCGTTAATGCCCGTGCTGAAACAGATCGCGGAGAGCTACCGGGTCGATTACGCCCTTACCGCGCCCATCCCCGGCTGGCTGCAGTGCCGCCTGGAAGCGGAGCGTTTCGGGGATGTCGACGGTGCCCTCCAGCATCTTCTGACCCGCTTCCCGAGTGCCGTCGCGTCGGACAATATCGCCCTCTGGCTCATCGAAGTCCTGCAGGATGCGGGCAAGACGGTCACGTTCGCAGAGAGCTGCACCGGCGGCCTGCTCAGTTACTACCTTACCAAAGAGAGCGGCGCTTCCGGGGTCTTCGAAGGCGGGCTCATCACCTACTCGAACCGCCTCAAATCCGAATGGATCGCCGTGGAAAACGCGACCCTCGAAGCCCACGGCGCCGTCAGCCGCGAAGTCGTCGAGGCGATGAGTGCCGGTGCGCTGGAAGTATCCGGCGCCGATTACGCCATCGCCGTCAGCGGCGTCGCGGGGCCGACGGGGGGCACGCCGCAAAAACCTGTCGGGACGGTGCAGGTCGCCGTGCGCAGCAACGAGGCAGTGACTACGGCACGTCTGCAGCTCTGCGGCGACCGCAACTATATACAGGAACAGACCGTCCTGTATGCGGTCAAAATGCTGATGCTCCTGGATAAAAAAACTTTTTTCAAAATTTATTGAGTTTTTCTTGACTTTATCAGGCATATTTCCCTATAATTTCGGCCTTGCATTTGTGAGCATGTCTCGTTAGCTCAGCTGGTAGAGCACGTCACTTTTAATGATGTGGCCGTTGGTTCGAATCCAACACGGGACACCATCTATTTTGCAAAATGAGATTGATCCACCATTAATCTTTTTTTAAAGATTAAGCGGTAAAATTTCGCCCTACTTATTACGGATGCGGTGGTAGTTCAGCTGGTTAGAATACCTGCCTGTCACGCAGGGGGTCGCGGGTTCGAGTCCCGTCCACCGCGCCACATTTTGGTTGGGAGCTTAGCTCAGTTGGTAGAGCGCTACCCTTACAAGGTAGATGCCACTGGTTCGAGTCCAGTAGTTCCCACCATTTCCCGAAATACTTTCTTTGTATCACAAAAAACCAACTTTATCGACACCGAAACTCAAAGTGGCCAGCGCCACAAACAGCATATACCCGCACATCGAAAGATCACACTGCCAAAACCACTGTAACATATAAAAATATATAATAATAAAATACACTATAACACCCTATTTACCGTACAAAACCCTTAAGCCACTGCTAATTTTTGTTATGCCATTCTGTGTTATCAACACAAAGGAATGGCTATGAAAAACGTCGGTTTAATAGGTCTGTCATTACTGGCAGCAGCATTAGTTATGTCCACGGGATGTGGCAGCAGCAGTTCAAGTGTTCCGAAATCAAAATACGTCATCACCGCCAATGCGGAAGATGATACCCTCTCCTCTTTCAGCCGTGATACGACAACGGGGGCGTTGACACCGGTTGCGGTGATGGCTGCGGGCTCCAACCCGACCGGCCTGGTGCAGCATCCAAACGGCAAATTCGTCTACTCGATGAACGTTGACGACTGGGACAACACGCTTTCAGCCAGTATCGATACCTGGGAGCTCAATGCAAGCGGTGCCCTGTCGCACCTTGCAAATACCAGAGTTGTGGGTATGGCCCTGAACGCCGTTATTTCACCAAACGGCAGATATCTCTACGTCACCGATCAGAATGACTATGAGTTGCATTCATTCAAGATCAATACGACCACGGGCGCATTGACGGAACAGCCCTTCTCACCGACATATGAGTATGAGGCGCACTCCATCGCCATGCACCCCTCCGGCAAGTTCTTCTATGTCGGGACGGAAAATAATCAAATCCATGGGCATGTCATCACGAATGACGGTAACTACACCGGCACGCCCAATACGCCCTATGCGGCTACAGGGGCCAACAACTGGCTGGCCATTACCCCGAACGGCGATTACCTCTATACGGTCGATGCCACCGGCAATGAAATCAAGGGCTTCAGTGTGAATGAGAAGACCGGCGAGATCACCCTCATGGCCGGTTTCCCGGTCACGACCACTGGCTCCGGTATGAAAAGCTGTGCCGTAACACCGAACGGTAAGTATTTTTATGTGACAACGAAATCCGATGCTTCCGTCAATGCGTACAACGTCGAATCAAACGGTTCGCTGACATACATCGACACCTATGCCTCCGGCGGCCATCCGAAATCTGTGGCCGTCGACTCCAAGAGTACCTCGCTTTACGTCGCAAATTACGACGATAATAATGTAAGTGCTTTCGAGATCGGCGCGACAGGTGCATTGACACCTATCAGCAAGTATGCCGTGGGAGTCGGACCGAAAATGTTGATCACGGCGCATTAAGCCGTCAACAACACGGTGTGTCGGTACATGCGCCGGCACATCCCCTTTCAAGACACTTCATCCTTTCATGCCTCTCGGCTTATCATCGTATTTTATCTTTTCGCTGCTCACAGGTAGACGCTATTTCCATACCAAAGACAAAGCGGCAATTTTCGATAAATTAATAACAGAATAGGTAACTTCGCAGTATAATCCTCCCCTGCTTTTGCACGATGACCCTTTCGTCTAGGGGCCAAGGACGCTGCCACTTCATGGTAGAGACGGAGGTTCAAATCCTTCAAGGGTCGCCATATGGGTGCTTTTAGATGCCCAAAAAGCTCTTTTTAAAGTTAGCGAAGTATACTTTCGCTCTACTTCATGTGCGGTGGTAGTTCAGCTGGTTAGAATACCTGCCTGTCACGCAGGGGGTCGCGGGTTCGAGTCCCGTCCACCGCGCCATGCTTTTACAATCAAAACACGTTTTATCCACCCATTTCCAACCGTTCCAATACACTCTCACCCGCTTCGCTATCAAGGTATCGCTCCGCTCTTTATTTATGACACCACCTTCGTGGTCTCACGCCGTTCGACAACACGCCGGTTTCAAAGCTAAAAACGTGAAGCAGTTCACGTTTTGTGACGCTTCTCACGTCCACCGCGCCATGCTTTTACAATCAAATCTCCTTTTATCAACCTATTTCCAACCCCTTCAGAACACACTGACTTTATTCCACCATAGCATCTCTGCCTGTTTTATTTTTTAAGAGTGATTTTGTCTTATTTACCCTATAGTGGCTGGATAGACACGAGGGCATCACCAAAATCCCTGTGCGGTCTCAGCATAGCAGAGAAAGTCATAATCAAGGCGACGCTTTGAAGACCTAGCCTTAGCTAAGTCGAAAAGTGGCAACGCTGAGTATGGCTTTTCACTGTTATGCCCTGCGGGAGAGCGTTTGAAGCACGATCTTTCTTCCGTTTTCATCTTGACTTAGCTTTTGGCTAGGCCTTCAATGAAAACAAAAAAAATCTCATGCTTCAAATGCTCTCTGAGCTCCACACAGGGACTTTGGTGATGCCCTTAAAAGGAGCCGCCATGGCACAGACTGAAGTAGACAAAATTCTTGCCAAAGATTACGAACTCGGCTTTACCGTCGATATCGAAGAAGACACCGTCCCCCCGGGGCTGAACGAAGACATTATCCGCTTCATCTCCGCCAAGAAGCAGGAGCCCGGGTGGATGACCGAACTGCGCATCAAGGCCCTGCACAAATGGGAAGGGATGGAAGAGCCCCACTGGGCCCATCTGCACTACACCTCCATCGACTACCAGGCCATCTCTTATTTTGCCGCCCCCAAAAAAGCCCCCAACAGCCTCGACGAGGTCGACCCGAAGATCCTTGAAGCCTACGACAAACTCGGCATCCCCCTCGAAGAGCAGAAGATGCTCCAGGGCATCGCCGTCGACGCGGTCTTCGACTCCGTCTCGGTCAAGACGACCTACGCCGACACCCTCCAGGAGCTCGGGATCATCTTCTGCTCCATCTCCGAGGCGATGCGCGACCACGCCGAGCTCGTCCAGGAGTATATGTTCTCCGTCGTCCCGATGACGGACAACTACTATGCCGCCCTCAACGCCGCCGTCTTCACGGACGGGACCTTCGTCTACGTTCCCAAAGGGGTCCGCTGCCCGATGGAGCTCTCCACCTACTTTCGCATCAATGCCCAGAACACGGGCCAGTTCGAGCGCACACTCATCATCGTCGACGAAGGCAGCTACGTCTCCTACAACGAAGGGTGTTCCGCCCCGCAGCGCGACGAGAACCAGCTCCACGCCGCCGTCGTAGAGCTGATCGCGAAAAAGGACGCGGAAATAAAGTACTCCACGATCCAGAACTGGTACCCCGGCGACAGCAAGGGCGAAGGGGGGATCTACAACTTCGTCACCAAGCGCGGCATCTGCGAAGGGGAAAATTCCAAGATCTCCTGGACCCAGGTCGAGACGGGCTCCTCGATCACCTGGAAATACCCCAGCTGCATTCTCAAGGGCGACAACAGCGTCGGCGAGTTCTACTCCGTCGCCGTCACGAGCCGCGCCCAGCAGGCGGACACCGGCACGAAGATGATCCACATCGGGAAAAACACCCGTTCGACCATCGTCTCCAAGGGGATCTCCGCCATGCACGGCCAGAACAGCTACCGCGGTCTGGTCAAAGTGGGGCCTAACGCAGCGGGGGCGCGCAACTTCAGCCAGTGCGACAGCCTCCTTATCGGCGGGGAGTGCGGGGCTCACACCTTCCCCTACCTCGAGTCGCAGGAGGCCTCGGCACAGATCGAGCACGAGGCGACAACAAGCAAGATCAGCGACGAGCAGCTCTTTTACCTCCGCTCGCGGGGTATCGGCGAAGAGGACGCCGTCTCCATGATCGTCCACGGCTTCTGCAAAGAGGTCTTCGCCCAGCTCCCCATGGAGTTCGCCGTCGAAGCCAAAGAGCTGCTCAATCTCACCCTGGAAGGAAGTGTCGGATGATGGAGATAAAAAACCTGCATGCCGCCATCGGCGGCAACACCATTCTCAAAGGCCTCAGCCTGACCCTGGAAAAAGGCAAAGTCCATGCCATCATGGGCCCCAACGGCGCGGGCAAATCGACCCTCTCCAAAGCCGTCGTCGGCCATTATGATGTCGACGTCACGGAGGGGGAAGTCATTTACAACGGGCAGAATGTCCTTGAACTGGAACCGGAGGAGCGGGCCCTGGAAGGGATCTTCCTCAGTTTCCAGAACCCCGTTGAAGTTCCCGGCGTCAACAACGCCTATTTCCTGCGGACCGCCCTCAACGCCAAGGAGCGCCACGAGGGAAAACCCGAGACGAACGCGGCGCAGTTTCTGCGGCTGATGCGCAGTCATGTTGAACAGCTGGGGATGAAACCCGACATGATCTCGCGCAATCTCAACGAAGGCTTCTCCGGCGGCGAGAAAAAACGCAACGAGATCCTGCAGATGGAGATCCTGCAACCCGACGTCATCCTCCTCGACGAGATCGACTCCGGCCTCGACATCGATGCGCTGAAAGCCGTCTCCGAGGGGATCAACCGAATGAAGAACGGGGAGCGCACCTTCCTCGTCATCACCCACTACAGCCGCATCCTCGACTACATCGACCCCGACTACATCCATGTCCTCCGGGACGGAAAAATCGTCAAAACGGGCGGTCCGGAACTGGTCAAGCGCCTCGAAGCCGAGGGCTACGGGGCGATCGCGGAGGATGCGTGATGGGTGCGCTGAGCCTTGACCTTGTCCGGGAGCACTCCCCCGGTCCGCTGTTCGAGCGGCTGAAGCAACTCGGGCTTCCCGGCAATAAAACGGAGCAGTACCGTCATTTTGCGGTCAAGCCCCTGCTTACCAGGGATTACACCCTCAAGACGGCCGCGGCGCACACCCCGAAAACCGGCGAACGCCTCGTCATCGAAGACGGGGTTGTCACCGAACTCCCGGCGGACTGCTCTGTCTCCTACCCCTCCGAATTGATGGCCGATCCGGACCACTACGACGCGCTCTATTTTCTCTCGCACCTGCTGGCGCCCGCCGTCATTGCACTGCATATTGATGAAAATGCGAGTTTTGAGCTCCGGCACATCGTCAGTGATGCCCGGACCCTTCTCCCCTACCGCCTCTCTGTCACCGTCGCGCCGGAAAAACATGCGGAGATCTTCGAGACCTTCGAGGGGGAAGGAAGCGCGGAGAGCCTCGTACTGTACGGCATCGACGCCGAGATCGGAAACGGTGCCGCCCTGCGGTGGATTAGGGACGAGCGCGGCACGGCGGAGGAGACGGCGCTGATCGGCACCCACCGCTTCCATCTCGCTGAAAACGGCCGACTGGAGCTGAAGACCTTCGACTTCGGCAGCGCCCAGGCCCTGCACCTCTACAAAATCGACCTGGAGGCCCATGCCCGCTGCGACGCCGGCCACCTGCTGATGGCGTCGGGCACGGCGCGCCGGGGCAACGTCGTGCATATCATCCATCACGCGCCCCATGCGACCTGCGTCCAGGAGGCGCGCAGCGTTCTGCGCGGGGCGGCCACCGGGATCTTCGACGGCCTCATCCGCGTCGACGCCAAGGCGCGCGACGCCGACGTGCGGCAGAACACCAAAGCCGTGCTCCTCTCCCCGCAGGCCTATATGTACGCCAAGCCGCAGCTGGAGATCTATACCGACGAACTCGAAGCCTCTCACGGAGCGACAATTGGCCAGCTCGATGAAGACGCGCTTTTCTACCTGCGTTCACGGGGGATCGCGGAGGAGGAGGCGCGCAGCATGCTCGTCCTCGCCTTTGCCGACGCCCTCATCGGCAGTGTCGGCGACAACGCCTATGCCGAACGCATCCGCGCCGATTTCCGGTCGGCCTATTTTACGGCACCCGCCGCAAAGGAGATACCATGACGATGGATGAACAGGTTCAACTCTACAAAGAGGACCTTGCCCTCCTCCCCGACAAAGACGCAAAGATGGAGTACATCCTCGATTTCGGCAAGGAGGCGGGGAAGCTTGACCCGCAGTACAAGACCGACGAGAACATCATCAAAGGCTGCTCCTCCCTGGCGTGGCTGCACAAAGCCTATGACAAGGGAAAGATCCTCCTTGAGGCCGAGGGGGACTCCATCATCGCCAAAGGAATGCTCGTGATGCTGCTGGGCATCTTCCACAATAGGACCCCCGACGAGATACTCGCCTTCGATCCGAACAAACTGAAAGAGATGGGGGTCATGGAGCTGCTCAGCCCCGTCCGCCAGCAGGGGCTCGAAGCCTTCCTGAACGTCATTTACGGGTACGCCATGGCCTGCAAAGGGGAGTGAGATGAACTTCGACGCCCTCAAAGAGAAGATCACCGAAAAGCTGCGCGGCATCTACGACCCGGAGATCCCCGTCAACATCTACGACCTAGGGCTTATCTACGGTATCGACTGCGCCAAAGAGAGCGGCGGGGCGACCAGGTGCGTCGTGACGATGACCCTCACCTCCGCCACCTGCCCCGTCTCCGAGAGCCTGATCGACCAGGTGCGCAACATCGGCTACCTCATCGACGACGAACCCGACCTCGTCGTTGAAGCCAACCTCGTCTTCGATCCCCCCTGGACGATGGAGAAGATGGGCGAGGAGGCGCGGCTGCAGCTGGGGATGCTGTAAGCCCGTTTCCAAGCGCACAAGTGCTACACTATGCCTTATGAATAGTCCCGTTTTTCTGACCGATCTTGACCACACCTTTCTGCGCTCCGACCAGAGCGTCAGCCCCTTCTCCCGCGACGTCTGGAACCGCATTGCCCGCCACACGTCCCTGACCGTCGCCACGGCCCGCAGTTTTTCCAAGTCGCACGATTTCCTCAGCGCCCTGCATCTCGAAGCGCCGATGATCCTGCTCGACGGCTCCATGGTCGTGATGCCGGACAAGACCCTCATCGACATCAAAACGGTCGGCAAAGAGATCGGGGACGAACTGATCGAGGCGGGACGCCGCTTTGACAACATCGAGCCCTTTGTCATCGGCCTCACCGACCGCGACCTCAACGAAGCGTTCCGCTACCCCGAAAAGGTCACGCCGATGCAGCGGCAGGTGCTTGAGAACTACCGGAGCGATCCCCGCCTGGAACGGTTGGGACGTATGGAGGCGATGGACGAAACCCTTAAGATCGTCTATATGGCCGAGGAGGCGCGCCTGCGGCCCCTCACGGAACACTTCAAGGCGCTCTTCGGCGATGCGCTGGAGTTCAAGCTCTCCCCGGAGAAGTATACGGGGGGCTACTACCTCACCATCCTGCACCCCCTCGGCGACAAGGCCCACGCCATGGCGAAGGTCGCCGAATACATGGAGCACGATACCGCCGACTTCACCGTCTTCGGCGACAGCCTCAACGACCTGGGAATGTTCGAACTCGCCGGGACCGCCTGCGCTGTGCAGAACGCCCTGGATGAGGTGAAAGCCGCCGCGGACATCGTGCTGCCCCACACCAACGACGAAGATGCCGTCGCACGCTACCTGCAGGAGGCCGCCCATGCCTGACAAAACCTCCACCCTCCTGCCCATGAGCATCCTCGGCCTGCTCTTTTTCATCTTCGGATTCGTCACCTGGCTCAACGGCTCGCTCATCCCCTTTCTCAAAATCATCTGCGACCTCACCGCCTTTGAAGCGCTCCTTGTCACCTTCGCCTTCTACATCGCCTATACGGTGATGGCCCTGCCGATGGCAATCGTGCTGCGCTACACCGGCTACAAGCAGGGGATGGCCCTGGGGCTCGGCATCATGGCCGCCGGGGCCCTCCTCTTCATCCCCGCGGCCCAGAGTGCGGACTACCGCCTCTTCCTTGGCGGTCTCTTTACCCTGGGCGCGGGCCTCACCCTGCTGCAGACGGCATCGAACCCCTACATCGTCCACATCGGACCCCACGAGAGCGCGGCGGCGCGTATCAGTATCATGGGGCTCATCAACAAGGGCGCCGGCGTCCTCGCCCCGCTGCTCTTCACCGCCCTCATCTTCGCCGACCTCACCGCCCCCGTTTCGGCCGACGCGACGCCGGAAGTGAAAGCGGCCCTGGCACAAAAGCTTGTCAGCCCCTACCTCTCCATGGCCTCCGCCCTCGCGCTGCTGGCGGTCTTTGTCCGTCTCGCGCCCCTGCCCAAGCTCCCCTTCGAAGCCGTCCCCGCCGCCCCGGGCGACTCCGTCTGGCGCCATCCGCACCTCCTGCTCGGCGCCGTCACCCTCTTTTTCTACGTCGGCATCGAGGTCATCGCGGGGGACACCATCGGCCTCTACGGCCAGTCGCTCGGCATCGAAAACGCGACGGCGCTCACCGCCTATACGATGGTCTTTATGGTGCTGGGCTACCTCATCGGCGTGACGACGATCCCCAGGTTCATCTCCCAGGAGAAGGCGCTGCGCTACACTGCCCTGGCCGGTCTCGTCTTTACGGCCGGGATCCTCTGGAGCAGCGAACAGAGCCACACGGTCGCGTCGATCCTCTGGGGCTGGAGCGGCATCGGCACGCTGCCCGACAGCCTCACCTTCGTCGCCCTGCTGGGGCTCGCCAACGCCCTTGTCTGGCCCGCCGTCTGGCCCCTGGCACTCAGGGACCTCGGTCCCCTGACGGCCAAGGGGAGCGCCTTGCTCATCATGGGCATCGCCGGCGGCGCCCTGCTGCCGCTGCTCTTCGGCCAGATCGGGGAGATGGGCGGCACCCTGCGCCACGGCTATGCCCTGGGCTTCGTCTGTTACGCCTTTATCTTCTACTACGCCCTCACCGGCCACAGCATAAGGAGAACCCATGCATAAGCTTGTCACATCGGAAAACGGCCTGGAAATCCTCGAGATCATCAACACCGAAGCCACGGCCAAGATAGCCCTGCAGGGGGCGCACCTTTTCGAATACGCCCGCCACGGCCAGCCCGAAATGCTCTGGCTGAGCCCGACGGCCCGTTTCGAGCCGGGACGGGCCATCCGCGGCGGCGTCCCCGTCTGCTGGCCCTGGTTCGGCTCGGACCCCGACATCCCCGACTGGCCCCAGCACGGTTTCGCCCGCGCCGTCCTGTGGCGGTTGGAGAGCGTCGAGGAGGCGGAGGAGAGCGCGACCGTCGTTACCCTGAAGCTCGACGACACGATGCTCGAACAGCACGAGCGCCGCTGGTTTCCCTACCTCTTCGAACTGACGATGCGCATCACCATCGGCGAGCAGCTTGAACTCGCCCTTACGACAAAGAACCTGGGGGAAGAACCCTTCGAGATCACCGAGGCGCTGCACACCTACTTCAGCCTCGGCAATATCGCCGCCGCCAGCATCGTCGGGCTGGAGGGGGTCACCTACGCCGACGCCCTGGACGGGTTTGCCAAGAAATCCTCCGGCGCCCCCATCGGGATCACCCGGGAGACCGACCGCGTCTACCTCGATACTGAGGACACAGTCATCCTTCTCGACGAGCGTCTGGGACGCACGGTCATCGTCGGCAAAAGCGGCAGCAGCTCCACCGTCGTCTGGAACCCCTGGATCGACAAAGCGGCGCGCATGGAGGATTTTGCCGACGACGGCTACAACACGATGGTCTGCATCGAAACGGCCAACGCCCTCTCCAACACCGTCACCGTCGCCCCGGGCGAAGCCCACACGATCACCCAGAGCGTCAAGTGAGGGCGGTCATTTTCGACGGCCGCGAGGTCTCGCCGTCCAAAGTCGTCTGCATCGGCCGCAACTACGTCGAACACATCGAGGAGCTCGGCAACGAGATCCCCGAGCAGATGGTCGTCTTCAACAAACCAAACTCCGCCGTCACCGACACCCTCCGCTACGTCGAGCCGACCTGCCGCTTCGAGGGGGAAATCTGTTTTCTCATTGAAAAGGGGGAGATCGCGGGCATTGGTTTCGGCCTTGACCTCACAAAAGCGGGTATCCAGAACCGTTTGAAAGAGAAGGGGCTGCCCTGGGAACGGGCGAAGGGGTTTGACGGTTCTGCGGTTCTGAGCGACTTCGTCCCTTTTCACGAATCGATGGAATCGCTGCGGATGACCCTGCACGTGGAGGGCAAACTGCAGCAGTACGCCGGCTACGGCCTTATGATGTACAAACCCTCCGTCATGCTCGAAGAGATCAAATCGTTTATGACATTGGAGGACGGTGACATCATCATGAGTGGAACGCCAAAGGGAGTCAGTACCTACGAGGCCGGGCAGACCTTCGTAGGGCGGGTCTACTCGGATGAGCTCCTGCTCATCGAACAGACCTGGGTCGTCCAGGGCTAAATAACGTCATTAGTAGGCAATAACACCGCTTACATGCTATAGATTTTCTACTTCATGTAATGGTGCTATATATGCGATTAGAACATCCAGTAAAAAGAGAATAGAAAAAGACCCGAAAGTAGCAAAAAGGAAAGAATAATATATTTCTTGCAGGAAGCCCGCCAAAATAAAAAACAAGAAAATATATAAAAAGTAATGATAGAACAGTGCAAAAAAGTAGAAGTAGGTATTTAGTTTATAGACTCTGTCCCCATTTGTATGAACTAGTGAGTTCTTCCTTCCCCATGTAATGAGGACTATTCTTAATAGATTTAAGAAGTTTCTCTTGTAGGATATCGTTTCACTGTTCATTTTAACTCCACAGAACTGTTGCTTTCGTCATTAAAGCATGGAAACCAAATAGATCCACCCTAGGATCACCAGAGGCCCAATCACCCCGGAAACAATTCCCATCAGCCAGAAATCCCGGCTTTTCAGTGCCCCCGACGCGAAGACGATGGCGTTGGGCGGCGTCGAGACCGGCAGCGCCATCGCCAGCGAGGCGCTCAGTGCGACGGTGACGACGGCGAGCATCGGACTGCTGTTGCCGATGACGACGGCGACGGCCGTCACCAGCGGCAGCAGAATGTTCGCCGCGGCCGTATTGCTCATAAAGTTCGACAGCAGCACGACGAGGTAGGCGAAGATCGGAACGAGCAGGAGCAGCGGCAGCGTCTGTTCGGCAAAGAGCGTCGCGATCCAGTCATCCAACCCGCTGCTGCTCACGGCACTCCCCAGGGAAAGGCCACCAATGATGAGGATGATGACGTCCCAGTGCAGCGCCCGGATATCCTCCGCTTCCAGGATACCCAGCATCGTGAAGATGACGATGGGCAGGAAGGAGACGACCGTGGTCGGGATGTGGTGCAGTGGCCCCGTCAGCCAGAGCATTATTGTCAGTGAAAAGGTGAGGACGACGGCACTCTTCTTCCAGCTGGGTACGCTCGGCACCGTCGCATGCACATGGCTGGTGTCGTCGGTGTGATCAACCCCGTGCAGCGGGCCGAGGTCGATCGTCGGTTCGCTGGAGGGGTAGCGCCACAGCAGCAGAAAACGTAACGAGATGACCAGCAGCACTGCCGGCGGCAGCGCCAGCGCCATCCAACCGACAAAGCTGGGGGCCTCCGTGCCCAGCAGCCCTACGGCGATGGCGTTGGGCGGCGTCCCGATGATGGTCCCCATCCCCCCGATATTGGCGGCCATCGTGACGGCGAGCATCAGCCCCTTTCTATAGGGATTGTCCGGCCGCATCGTGGCGAGCATGGGAAAGAGGATCGAGACGATCAGCGCGGCGGTTGCGGTATTTGAGATGAACATCGACATCGTGAAGGTCACCAGGACCATCCCGCTCATGATGTGCTCGGGGCGGTTGCCTACCAGAAAAAGGACCCGTTTGGCGATCCAGATGTCCAGGCGGGTCTTCGACGCCGCGCTGGCCATGATGAAGCCGGCCAGGAAGAGGAAAACAAGGGGGCTGGCCCATGGCGAGAGGAAGGCTTCCCACTCCCCGCCGGGAACGAGGCCGAGCAGCACGATCTCCAGCGCGATAATGAGGAAGGAGACGGCAAAGGCGGGAATCGCCTCGCTCAGCCAGAGCCCGGCGGCGAAGATGAGAATGAAGAAGGTCGCCCGTCCTTCGCTTCCCAGCCCTTCGTACTCGGGGAGGTAGGCCGCCAGAAGCGCCACGATCAGCGAGACGGCGAAGCGAATAAGGCGGTCAGCCCGGTTCTCGACGCCCCCGAGGTTGGCGAACTTCCGGATGCCTTGCCGCGTGTCGATCATCTTCTACTCCCCCTCATCGCTGCGTTCAGCCCTCTTCGTTCAGTTCGGCCAGCCGCTCCGGCGTCCCGATGTCCCGCCACTCTCCCTCGTAGAGTTCTGCCGAGACGAGGTTCCCGGCCATCTTCGTACAGTAGGTGATCTTCAGAGGCTTGTTGCCGTACGTCAGTCCCCAGAAGAATTTCGGCGCATAGTAGCCGATGCCCGAAAAGGTGTAGTTCTCTTCATCCTCGTCGCAGGCGGCGCGCCCCTCCTCGATGGCGAAGTCGCCTTCGGGGTTGTGCTCGGGGTTGGGCACGAGGATAAGGTGCCCCAGCGATGCGGGCAGTTCGAACGACGTGTCGAAGGGGAAGTCCGTCCAGACGTCGCCGCTGATGATGAGAAACGTCTCGTCTCCCAGCATCCCCAGCGCCTTGACGATGCCCCCTATCACGCCCAGAGGCTCCTCGTGCTGCTCATCGGAGTAGAAAATCTCCACCCCCCACTTTGACCCGTCGCCCAGCGCTTCGGGGATCATGTAGCCCAGGTAGGCGATGTTGATCACGATCCGTTTGAACCCCGCCGCCGCGAGGCGTTCGATGTGGTGCACAATGAGCGGTTTGCCCCGGACTTCGAGCAGGGGCTTCGGGATCGTTTCGGTGAGCGGGCGCATCCGCTCGCCCTTGCCTGCCGCCAAAATCATCGCTGTATCCATTCATTTTCTCCTTTTTTTAGACGTATGGTTTCTATTACGCTTCACCCTTCGCCGGAAGCGGCGGCAGTGTCACCCGCTCAAGCAGCGCCGCGAGCGGCTTTGTCTCTTCATAGCGGTTCGCCGCCTCGATGGTGTAGCGCAACGTCAGCGGCAGGTCGCCGAGGTAGCCCGGTTTGCCGTCGCGCAGCCAGAGGCGCGCAAAGATGCCCAGCACCTTGATGTGGCGCTGCAGCCCCATGAAGTCGAACCACTTCAGGAAAGTCGCGTCGTCAGCGACGATGCCCGCCCTGTCCCGGAAGCGCAGCGCCAGCGCCGCCATCTCTTCGGGCTCGAAACGGATGTAGAGGTCCTTGAGCAGGGAGACGAGGTCGTAGGTCACGGCCCCCTTCATGGCGTCCTGGTAGTCGATGACCCCCGTTTCGTCCGAGGGTGTCACCATGATGTTGCGCGAATGAAAATCGCGGTGGACGAAGACGCCCTGCGGCTGCGACAGCACCGTCTCCGAGATCGTGTCCAGCACCTCCGCGAGCATCCGCTCCTCCTCTTCGCTGAGGGTCATCCCGAGGTATTTTTCCAGGAACCAGGTCTTCATCAGGTCCATCTCAAAGTGCAAAAAGGGCTTGTCGTAGAGCGGCAGCCCCTCCGCATCCGCCGCCTGCATCTTGACGATCTCGTCGATGGCGCTGCTGTAGTAGGAGTCGAAGTTCGCCTCGTTCAGGACATTGAGCAGGGAGCGTGAGCCGAAATCCTCCAGGACGAGGAAGCCCTCCGCCCTGTCTTCCAGGTAGACCTGCGGCGCCTTGACGTCGACGCCGAGCAGCCTCCCCGTCACATCGAGGAAAGGCGCAAGCGACTCCTTCTCCAGCGAAGCGTCCATGACAATGAGCTTCTCCCTCCCCCGGCGCAGCCGGAAATAGCGCCGGAAACTGGCGTCGGCACTGGCGACTTCCACCTCCCAGTCGCGGTAGGGCGTCTTTGCCAGCCACGCTTTTACTTTATGCATATATCCCCCCGAGGATCGTATTTTGCGACGCGCCCGTCACGCTGGAGAGCTCGACGGCCTCTTCATTCATGCGCTTTTGAGCCAGCCAGGCGAAGGCCATCGCCTCCATCCATTCGCCGGGAATCCCGTATTCGTCCGTGCGGACAACCTCGACGCCCTCCAGCAGCGAGGCGATCCGCCCCCGCAGGTAGACGTTCTCCGCCCCGCCGCCGCAGAGCAGCAGTCTCGACGGGGCGTATTTCACGGCCTCCTGCGCAATGCTGCGCGCCGTCAGCTCCGTCAGGGTCGCCAGGAAGGCGTCGCTGCGCATCCCCTCTTTGACAAAGCGCTCCGCCCACGCGGCGTTGAAATACTCCCGCCCTGTGCTTTTGGGTGCCGGGCGCGCAAAATAGGGGTCGGAGAGCATCGCGCCCAGCACGCCTTCGTCTACTTCCCCCCGCTGTGCGATGGTGCCGTTTTCATCGTAGGCGCAGCCGAACTTCTCCGCGCACCAGCCGTCCATCAGCACGTTGCCCGGCCCCGTATCGTACCCCAGCAACTCACTGCCGATGACGGTAATATTCGCCATGCCGCCGATATTGACGACGAGGGTGCGCCCTTCGAGCTTTTCGAAAAGGAAGCGGTGAAACGCCGGGGCAAAAGGCGCGCCCTGCCCCCCGAACGCCATATCTTTCCGGCGGAAATCCGCGACGGTCCGGATGCCGGTCCGGGCACAGACGATATTGGGGTCCCCCAGCTGCATCGTAAAGGGGTTGGGGCCGGAGGGGCGGTGCCAGAGCGTCTGGCCGTGCAGGCCTATTGCCTCGATCCGGCCGGTGTCCAGGTGATGCTCGCGGATGAGCGCTTCCACGGCGTCGGCAAAGAGCAGGCCCAGCCGGTGATCCAGCTCCCCTATCTCCTCCAGCGTCGTGCTGCCGCCAATGACGCGGAGCAGGTCCGCACGCAGTTGCGCGTCAAAGGGGTAGGCCAGCGACGCCGCCAGCTCGATGCCCTCCCCGTCCACGGGACAGAGCACGACGTCCACCCCGTCCAGGCTCGTTCCCGACATGACACCGATATAACACTGTTTCGAATCAAAGCTCATTTTCATTCCTACCGATATGGTACTATATGCAACTTTATCCAGGGCACGACCATGCCCAAAGGGCAATTCTAATAACCCTGTACGGATCTCAGAGTGTTTTTGAAGTGTAAGATTTTTTTTGTTTTCGTCGCAGGCCTAGCCATAGCTAAGTCAAGATGGAAACGGAGAAAATATTGTGCTTCAAAACCACTCCCGCAGGGCGCCACAGAGAACAGCTATACTCAGCGTTGCCGCTTTTTGACTTAGCTTTGGCCAGGCCTTCAAAGCAGCGCCTTGATTCTAACTGTTCTCTGTGACGCTGAGACCGTACAGGGTTATTAGAATTGCCCTCCAGGAGGTACGCATGACCGGAGGCTTCTTCGCCATTCTCGACGATATCGCGGCGCTGCTCGACGACACGGCCGTCATGAGCAAGGTCGCGGCCAAAAAAGTGGGCGGCGTGCTGGGCGACGACCTCGCCGTCAACGCCGAGCAGGCCTCCGGCCACGCCAGTTCGCGTGAACTGCCCGTGCTCTGGGCCATTACCAAGGGCTCTTTCCGCAACAAGGCGATCATCCTCCCCGTCGCCTTCCTGCTCAGCGCCTTCGCCCCCTGGGCGATCGTGCCCATCCTGATGCTGGGTGCTGCCTACCTCAGCTACGAGGGGGCGGAAAAAGTACTGGAATACCTGCGGCCGGGTCATCATGGGGAAGAGCAAAAAGGCGCCGTAGATGAAGCCGCCAAGATCACATCGGCCATCCGCACCGACTTCATCCTCTCTATCGAGATCATCGTCATCGCCCTGGGCGTCGTCGCCGGGGAAGCGCTGACGACCCAGATCCTCGTCGTCACCCTGATCGCGCTGCTGGCGACCGTGGGGGTCTACGGCATCGTTGCGCTGATGGTACGCATGGACGACATGGGCTTCGCCCTGGTCGGTTTCAGCCAGACGCGCACGGGTACGAAAGCCGTAGTGCTGAAACGTACCGGCCTGCTGCTCGTGCAGGCAATGCCGAAACTCATCAAGGCGCTGGGCTACATCGGCACCGTGGCGATGCTGCTGGTGGGCGGCGGCATCTTCGTCCACCACTTAGAGTGGCTACACCACGCCCTCGCATTCCTGCCCTCCGTCCTGCCCGAACTCGTAAGCGGCCTGGCTGCCGGGCTATTCCTTGTCACTGTTGTCTCGGCGTCGAAGCTTTTAACGCACCGGGAATGATCGCGCCTTTCAAAATAAAAACACAAAATGTGTTTTTATTGCTTTTTTCGACAAATCAATCTCATTTTCGTTCATTTAACGCGTTTTTCGTCATTAAACACATATGAAAATTTTTCTTTCCAGGCAGCTTTACACCCAATTTTCATGGTAATAATGTAATTTTTTTCAAAATGAAAACACATTTTTTATGTTAATTAATAATGCTATACAAGATTAAAATGCTAGTATGTTCGTTGAATAAATAGTTATCCGCTCGCTACGCGACCGGATAACGGGGGCGCGGGCTGAACACCCGCTGGTCATCTGTCGCATAGCGCCAGATAACAAGCGGATGCACCGATCACCCTCCAGAAAATTGAAATTTTCCGCAGGGCGTCGGTGACCCGCGCCCCCGTTAGGCAAATGAAATGAACACTATAGGAACATGGAACTGGTGGCGATCAAAGCGACGAGATTACAACCGTTGGTTAGTCTTTGCTGGTCTATCTGCATTCATGGCCTATGCTTTACTAATATTCTCTTTCCCAAAAGTAATACCGGATGCGGAAGTTACGGCATTTACAATACTGTTCCAAGGAGTAGGATATTTAATTGCCATAGCGTTGGCAAATGTATTTTTCTTTCTCGGGCCCATCAGTGAGCGATTATTAAAGCCAGTTGATCCGGAACATTTTAGGAAAATTACATATGGAATTGGAAAGTGGCTTTCCGTAGCGTTGCCATTTAGCATTCCAGCCATCGTACTCTATGAAATAGTGAACAAATAAGATGCCTAACAAACCAAAAGAGACCAATCAAAAACCCGCGGGCGGCTTTTTGATTGCTTATTTTAAACGTTGCTCGTTTTTCCACCCAACTGCATCATAACAAACGCCACCGCTGTCCCCCCGACAAGCTGATCGGCCAAAGAGAACGCCCCACCAAAGCAGTAGGGCTGCAAAAGCAACACTGTGACAAAACCGCCGCCCAGGGCCCACGGCACCGCCTGGGCGCTTCCGCGTTTTGTAAAGAGCGCCGAGGCGTAGACGCCCAGCAGGCCGGCATAGGCGAAGCTCATGACCCCCAGCGCGAAACTGACCAGCGGCAGGTCCGTCGCACGCTGCCAGTAGTAGCTCACGACGGCCATCATTGTCAGCACGAGTGCAAAGAGCAGTACGGCCTGGCTTTCCTCCCTTCCCTCCTGCCCGAACTCGCAAGTGGCCTCGTCGCCGGGATGCCGCCGGTGGCAATTATGATAGCCTGGGAGCGTTTAGTACAACGGCAGTGACCCTTGCGGACAAACAGAATTAGGAAAAAGCTTCTGACAGAGTAATTCACAAAAATTTAAAAATATTAATATATTTTTTTTGTTTAATAACAAACATGATCATTCACTGCTAAGGTATCCGGAAAAAAATAGTCAGTGCTATTAAACAAAAAAGGTTTCGCTATGGCCATTAGAATAGAGGCTCCATTTATTCATTACGCAACACATCAGAGTTGCACTTTCAATCAATAAATCATGCTCATTCAGATACGATACGCGCTCGCGGCACTTGTCGCCGTCTCCCTGACTTCCTGTGCCACTGGCCCATCCCCATCCGCTTCTGCCGGGGCCAAGCCCACCCAAAAATCCGCACCGCCAAAAACAGCCGGCGACCTGGACCCGATGTACCGGCCACTCGGGGATGTCGATCTTTCGCAATACAAGAGCGCCGGTAACGGCCTGCTGCTGGTTGCCCGAAAGGGCGACTACGATATCCTGCTGACCAAACCCGGGTACCCCTATGAATTGCCTGCAATGGGCTGGTCCGGCATCAACTACCACAAAGCCACACGAAACGTATCACAGTTCAGCGGATACATGATGCGCGCAAGAAATAAGGGGAATAATCCACTTCCCTACATCGGGCGCCAGGTATTCGTAGATATTGACGGCGTCGCGGAGTCCTACTACGGATCATTTGCTTGGAACAGCTTCAAGCAGTGCCTGTTTTGCAGCCGCGACACCATTGTAGAGTTTGTCGAGGGTATTCCCGAGGTTCGGGACACGGACGGCAAGGTACTTAGAATGCCGTACAAGATCAACCGCTATTGGGAATATTGGTATCAATTCAACAGTGGCAACTACGTATGGCATTACGTTACCAATAGCGAACAAACTTCCCGCAAAATCCAGCTAAGACCGGCTAGCCATGACCAAAAACCGGTCTACACCGAGGTCTCCGGTCTGCCCCAGTACGAATTCGTGCTGCCGCATCCAGAGCAGGTCGCTGCCAATTTTCCCAGCACTGACCGTGCGCTGTTCACACGTACCTACTCGCTGGGCGACCTGCTCCGGCAAAAAAAAATCAATCCTGACAACCTGCTCCTGAAGCCGTTTAGCCCAACCTCGCTGAGGGACAACTTCAATAAATCCAAGATTCACAAGTATGATCATGCCTGGATTTCACACGGGCAGTCGGCGTTCGTCTCCAGCCCGATGACCGGGAAAACCTACCTGCAGCCGTACCAAAAGCCGCCGGTGCTGACACTGCCTTCATTGAAAGAGATCGTCATGAACGGCAAGCTCTCCGTCAACCGTCAGTGCATGGGAAAAACGGATGGCATGGTAGTACTCACGGGCCAGTGTGACCCCGCGTCGCCGGTGTTCCCACTGACCGTGATGACGCAGATCTCCACCAACCAGTTTGTCGTTAACGTGTGGTCGGACATCAATCGCCGCAGCAGCTACCTGCTGACCGGCGGCCAGTTCCCAAAACAAAACTTCTACCGCTGGAACATCGATGCCTTTATGGTGAACACAACTGTTGATCCCGACACCACACTTGCCGCCCTAGAGACGGGTGACGACCCCTTTTCGGAAAAAATGATCGCCTTTGCCAACCAAAACCAGGACCGTCAGGTCTGCGACAAGATGGCCACGGCGGTCAGCAACGCCGAAAAAGCCCTGCACTTCGACCCGGATATCGAGGAGCGTCTCGCGAAATACGAGCACTACTACAAGATGGATTGGGCTGACATGGGCAAGGCCATCTCAAATATCGACAGAAACCCCAAGCACACGCCGGTCACCGATTTCGAGGAGTTCGTCTGGGACGATCTGGTCAGTATGAGAACGGACATCGACCAACGTCTCAATGTCCTCAACCGCTACAAGGATGTCAACAATAGCGTATGCCAACCGGATCCTCAACGTATGACCCAACTGGTAACGGCGCTCACGAGCTTCAAAGCAGATCTTAGGGCCTCTATGAAACAGTTGGACGACACCTACTACGATCAAGCCGTTGAGCGCAAAAAAGAGATCTACTATTGGGCCAACCGGCTGGAAGAGGCCAAGAAACAGGCGGCAATGGCACAGTTTATGGACAAGCTTCATGCCTCACTGAATGCCGATCTGGCGGCAAAACAGGCGGAACGCCGTTCGATGACGCGCAGCATACTCGAGAGTCGCCGCGCCGTCAAGGCCCAAATCGCGGATGTCAAGGCACGCAATGCCGCTTATTTTGCCAACCATAAACCGGCCGTGAGTGCACCGAGCGCGGTGACCATCGCCCCGGTCACGATGCCGTCGTACTCGCTCGACACTACCGCGGATTCAAAGGTCTACCTTGGTGGCTTGACATCGAATCGTCTCAGTTTCCAAGACGCTATCGCTCAGTCAAAGATCAAAACCGCACAGCTAAAGCAAACGACTACGGGCACGGCTCCAAACGCGACCGCTGCAACACCGTCCGCAGAGTCGGCCCCTGAGGCAAAACCTTCCAGAGATGCTCCCGGAGGTGCTGCGATCTGTGTCGCTGTGAGCCGCAATGCCAGCAATAACATGACAGACCTTGGCTACTACTACGCCTATGATCAGCACTCTACGCCACTCAAGACCGACAGAGTGGCTCGCCAGAAATATGCCGCCGAACACAACGGCACCCCAAGCTGTAAACACAATGACGAAGACGAGGTCGGCGCATTGGTCGTGGTCGTATGGGACGGCAAGGACTATACCGGTGCCGCAAGCCGAACCTACGGCATGGGCTTCGGTCTATCAACCGGTGCCGCGGAAATGGATGCCGTCAATAATCTGTCCAATCGCAACTGGAGCTGGAAACCATCAATGGGCTACCGCGTTGTGTTCGCCAAGCAGTATTGAGCGGACGTAACAGTCTACTATGAAGAAAACTTTCAACTCGTCCCGTCAACCCTGAGGATGAGTTGCAAAATGACCCAATAGAAAAAAATTAATTTGTCATTGGACTAGCCGACTGCTTTTTCCTCTGTCCCCAACTGCATAATCACAAATGCCACCGCCGTCCCCCCGACAAGCTGATCGGCCAGGGAAAATGCCCCTCCGAAACAGTAGGGTTGCAAGAGAAGGACCGTGACAAAACCGCCGCCAAGGGCCCACGGTACCGCCCGAGCACTGCCGCGTTTCGTAAAGAGTGCCGAGGCGTAGACGCCCAGCAGCCCGGCGTAGGCGAAGCTCATGACCCCCAGCGCGAAACTCACCAAAGGCAGGTCCGTGGCCCGCTGCCAGTAGTAGCTCACGACGGCCATCATTGTCAGCACGAGCGCGAAGAGCAGTACGGCCGCACGGGCGGCGGCGACGTAGTGGCTTTCTGCCGTCACGCCCCGCGCCGTCTTCCAGGGGCGGTAAATGTCTTCCACGGCCACCGAGGCCATCGCCGCGAGCACCGAGTTTGTCGAGGAGAGCGCGGCGGCGATCGCCCCCACCGTCACGAAGCCGCGTAACCCGGCGGGCATTTCATTGAGAATGTAGGTCATGAAAATCGTGATCTTCTCTCCGCCGAACTCCTGCACGGCGCCGCCGCCGATGCCGGAGAGTTCCGGGTGGTTGTAAAAGAGGTAGAGCAGCAGCCCGATGGCGAGGAAAAGAAGCACGACGGGAATCGTCATGACGATGGAGACGACCAGCGCCCGGGAGCCGTCGCGCCCGTTCTTGCAGGCCAGCACGCGCTGCGTCATATCCTGGTCCAGGCCGTAGGCCGCGATGTTGAGCAGCAGCCAGCCGCCCAGCAGGCTCCAGATGCCGAAGTTCCCGGCCGTGTCGATGAGGGTCAGTTTCCCCTCGGCATTCAAAACGTCGTACATCGTCCCGAAGTCCGTCTGCAGCGTGCTGTAGAGGTAGATCAGCACGGCCACCCCCGCCCCGATGTAGGTCACCGCCTGGATGACGTCGCTGTAGATGACCGACTTCACCCCGCCGAAGTAGGTATAGGCCAGCGCCCCCAGCACGAGCATGAGGATGGCGGCAAAGAGGTGCAGCGGCGCGATGTCGGCGAAGACGATCATCGAAACGGCCAGCGCCCCGATGTAGAGGCGCGCGCCGCTGGCGAGGACCCGCCCGACAAGGAACATGACGCCCGCTTCGCGTTTGGCCGTCGCGCCGTAGCGCCGCTCCAGCAGTTCGTAGACGGTGACGGCGCGGATGGCGTAGAAGCGCGGCACGAGCACCTTGGCAATGAAGAGCACGGCCAGCAGTGCCGAGACGTAGAAACCGACAAAGGTGAGGTTGCTGCGATAGGCGTACTCCGGGCCGCCCAGAAAGGTCGCCGCCGACTGCGAGGTCGCCAGTACGGAGGCGGCGGCGGCGAGCATCGGGACGCTGTTGCCGCCGACGAAGTAGTCGCGCGATGAACGGATGTTCACGCGGGAAAAAAGCCACGAACTGAAGGCGAGGATGGCAAAATAGCCGCCGAAGACGGTCCAGTCGAGGGGGGAGAATCCCATCAGCGCGCTTCCGGCGGGGCTTTCAGGTGCAGGTCACTGACGGCGCTGCGCACTTTACGCATAAAGGCGTCGCCCGGGTCGCTTTTTTCCGTGCGGTACCCCTTGTCAAGCTCCCGCCACAGCGGGGTCGCTTCCATTTGGCGGTACTCATGGTGGCCTATAAGGTACTCAATGTGCGGGTACTTCCCGGCGAGGTAGCGCACCAGCGCAATGTTCGCGCGCAGCTGCGCCGGGGTGAGGTCCTCTTTGGCGTTGTCCTCCCCGCCGACGTTCTCGATGCCGATGCTCTCAAAATTCAGCCCGATAACGTGGCGCGCCATCGTGTTCTCGGGCATCAGGCGGTAGATCGTGCCGTCCCGGTCGACGAGGAACTGCGAGGAGACGTTGAGCGCACCTGCGGTCGCGATGTCGCCGCGGCTTCCGGGCAGCAGCTCCGGCTGCAGGCGCGTAAAGGAGGACTCCAGCCCCATATCGGCCGTCCAGTGCAGCACGATCACTTTCGGATCGATCGTAATGTCACTCACGTCCATGCCGTAGTGCTCTTTAATGTACTGCTTCGTCAGGGCGATGCGCTGCGGCCCGAAAGCGATGGGCTTGTCGACGATTTTCGGCGCGCCGATGCCGTAGGTGTCGTAAAGCGCGTTGATACGGCGGTTCGACTCGGCGATCCGTTCGCGGGAGATCCGCCCCGCTTTCACCTCGGCGTAGATCGTCTCGACGATCCGGCCGAGCATATTGCTGCCGAGCTGGTTCGCGAAGAGCAGCATGTCCACCCCGCCGTTGATGGCGAGGCGCACCGTCTCTTCAAGACTGTAATGTTCCGAGATCGCCTTCATCTGCAGGTCGTCGCTGACGATGACCCCCTTGAAGCCCAGCTCGCCGCGTAGCAGCCCCGTGTTGATCTTGTGCGAGAGCGTCGCCGGGTAGTCGGGGTCGAGCCGGCGGTTGAAGACGTGGGCCGTCATGATCATGTCGGCTTTGCCCTCACCGATCAGGCGGCGGTAGGGTTCGAGCTCTTCGGGCGTCCACGTTTCGCTGACGTCCACGAAACCCTTGTGGGAATCCCCCAGGGAGGAACCGTGGCCGGGGAAGTGCTTCAGCACCCCGACGACATTCTTCGCCCGCAGGGCGTCGAGCATGATCCCGGCGTACCGCGTCACCTTCTCCGGCGACTTGCCGTAGGAGCGTTTCAGCCCGACGATCACCGTGTTGTCGGGATTGACGGCCAGGTCGACGTCGGGGGCGAAGTCCGTATTGATCCCGGCGTTGGCAAGGGTCGATGCCAGCTGTGCGTACACCTGCTGCGCGTACGCCGGGTCGTCCCGCTTTCCAACCGCTTCTGCCGACGGAACGACGGGAAAGCCATAGGCGTGTTTCAGGCGCGCGACCCGGCCGCCCTCCTGGTCCACGGAGACGAGCAGCGGGGCGGTGGCAAAGGCCTGCAGCTGGGCCGTCAGCGCCGCGAGCTGGCGGGGTGAACGGATGTTCTTCGTCCGCTTCAGGTCCGGGTAGCCGAGGTCAAAGAGGATCACGCCGCCCGGTTTGTACTGCCGCAGTTCCCGCACGAAAGGGTCCGAGGCGTCGAGCGTTTCGGCATCAAAACCGACAATGAGCATCCGCCCGATCTTCGCTTTGAGGTCGGCATCGGAAATCTCCGTCGCACAGAGAAGAAACAGGGGAAGAAAAAATAAAAGTGTAAGTATCCGCATGCCTCGCATTGTACACACTCATTTTGGATAATGCGTTTAATGAAACAGCACTACCAATGGCGGCGGAAATAGTGTACAATAGTTATAACCCACTGAAAGGAGCGATACCATGTCCGCACATAAAAAAGAAGAAGAGACCATCGAAGAGAGTCAGAAAACCCTCGAGGGCTACCGCGCCGAGATCGAGGCGCTGAAAGAGAAAGCGACTCATTACAGTGCCGAAGTCAAAGCCGAATTCGACAAACGCCTGGAGGAACTGGAGAAGATGTACGGTGAAATGCAGGAGCGTTACGCCGCCTTCAAGGACAAAACGGAAGCCAAATGGGACGAAACAAAAGCCTTTGTCGTCCTGACCAACAAGGCCCTGGCCCACTCCTACCACTATTTCCTTTCCCACTACAAGAAAAAAGGGTAAGCGTGTGCCGGGGAGGCGCTAGAAGAACTTAGCATCCTCCATCTCGTCACGCAGGCCTTTGCGCTTACGCGTCTCTTCTCGCCGCTCGACGGCAGCGTTGGAGGGGTTTTCCGGGTTGGAAAAAACGGCCTTGCCGTAAAGCACGCACCCTTTGTCGCCCGGATCGCAGGCTTTTTTCAATAGATCGCACAGCTCGCCACGCTGATGCGAACAGGTCCATCCGCCCATCGTCTTTCCTTCGTTTTTTACCATTATAGCGTTTGCAGGCGGGTATAATGCCACGAAAAAGGTTCTCGCATGGCGCTGGGCGCAACGATCTACAAAGTATCCCTTTCCATCTCCGATCTCGACCGCCACTTCTATCACGACTTCGACCTGACCGTCGCCCGCCACCCCTCCGAAACGGAAGAGCGGATGATGATGCGCCTGGCCGCCTTCGCCTTTCATGCCGACGAACGGCTCGCCTTTACCAAGGGGATCGTCCAGGAGGACGAACCCGACCTCTGGAACAGGGACTATGACGGCACCATCCGTCTCTGGATCGACCTGGGACAGCCCGACGAAAAGCGCATACGCAAGGCGTGCGGCCGCGCCGAAGAGGTGATCATCTACACCTATTCGCGCCGGGCGGCCGACGCGTGGTGGCGCCAGAACGGTTCGAAACTGGCGCGTTTCGGCAACCTTCAGGTGATCCAGCTCGATGCGCAGGGCGACGCCGTGGCCATGGCAGAACGGAGTATGCAACTCCAGGCGCTGATCCAGGACGGCGAACTGCTTCTGAGCGACGACCGGGATCGGCAGCTTAAAATCACGAGGGAGTCATGGGCGTAAGAACAATCCGTCTCGGCAGCAACTCCATTGCGACCATCGACCTGGAAACGGCCGAAGACGGCACGCAGCGGATCGTCAAATCCTCCGAAGACCCCTTCGCCCTGGAGGCCGAGGCGACGATGCTCGAACACCTCCGGCCCCACCTGCGCGTGCCAAAGGTGTTCGAGCAAAGCGCAGGGCGCCTGGTCATGGAGTACATCCCCAACGACGCCGCCTGCAACGGCGCCTGCGAAGAGGAGATCGCCGACGCCCTGGCCCGCCTGCACAGTATCCCCGCCCAGGGTGTCTTCGGGTTCGGCTCCGATACGACTATTGGCCCCTTCCGCCAGCGCAACCGGCCGCGGATACGCTGGGTCGATTTCTACCGGGAGATGCGGGTGCTCGACTTCGCCGCCAAAGCCTTCGACGAGGGGCAGATCGACAAGAGCCTTCTACAGCGCATCGAGAAACTGGCCGCGGATTTCGAGCAGTTCCTGGACGAGCCCGAACACTCCTCTTTGCTGCACGGCGACGTCTGGGGCGGCAACGTCCTGACCCGTGACAACCGCCTGGCCGCCTTTATCGACCCGGCCTGCTACTACGGCCACTTTGAGATGGAGCTCGCTTTTATCGGGATGTTTCAGACGTTCGGCGAAGCGTTCTACGCGCGTTACCGCACTCATCGCCCCATCCCCGAGGGCTTTTTCGAGCACAGGGCCGACCTCTACCGTCTCTACCCCTATCTTGTACATGTCCGCGCCTTCGGCGGCGGCTACCTGGCGGGTTTAGAGGCCATCCTCCGGCGCGTCGGCTACTGACCAGAGCGCCTCTTTGCGCAGGAGCTGCCGGTTTTTCCGGAAGCTTTGGTGGACCTGTTCCAGGATGCGCAGCAGCGCCCCCGCCGTCCCGATCGCAAAGGGGCCTTTGTTGAGCATGACGCACTCCGCCCGTCCCGCCATCGCCGCGTCGGTGATCTCGGCGCGGCTGGGGAGGTTGTTCTTCATCTGGCTCTCGAGCACCTGCGTCGCCCAGATCACGGGGAGGTGCGCCGCGCTGCAAAGATCGAGCAGGCTCTCCTGGATCGTGGCGAGGCTCTCGAAGCCGGTTTCGATTGCCAGGTCCCCCCGGGCAATCATCACCCCGCTGCGCTCCCACAGCAGCAGCTGTTCCAGGATACGCGGCATCCGGTAGACGGCGTGCCGGGTCTCGATCTTGGGCACGATGCCGATATGGCCGCACGCCTCCGCCTGCAGGAGCGCCTGCAGATCGGCGACGTCCCGGTCCGTCTGACAGAAGGAGAGTCCGAACATATCGGCATAATGTTTGACGGCGCGCAGATTCTCCCGGTCTGCCGGGGTCAGGGCCGGGATGTTCAAATAGGTATCGGGCAGGTTGATCCCCTTCTCCTCCTTGAGCAGCGTCCCCCCCGGTTTCGCCTGGGTCACCCGGCAGAGCACGCCGTCCGCTTCGACTTCGTGCACCGAGAGGCCGATCTTGCCGTCATCGATGTAGACCCGGTCGCCCGGAAGGACGTAGGAGGTGAAGGCCGGCAGCGTACAGGAGATCTGCGCCGGTACGACCGTCTTGCCCGTCTCGTCTTTCAAAGCGGCGCACCCTTCCGTATCCGTCGCGGTAATGCGCAACGTGTCCCCCGCAAAAAGCCGGATGCGTTCGGGCTGGACGACACAACCCCGCACGTACCCCTTCCGGCCGCCTACTGCCACCATGCAGCTTTCGTCGACGGCGACCTTCTTGCTGATGACACCCGTTGCCCCCTCCCCGTCGCGCTGCATGATCTTCACCTTGGCGTGCCGGCCGTTGATGTCCATCACTTTCAGTACACCGCCCGCCTCCAACGTGTCGAAGAGACGCCGTTCCAGTGCGAGCTGCCCCGGGATCCTCGCACGGGTATTGGGGTCGGTACGCTCGGAGATGGTCTGTGCAGGCAAGGGCCGGATCATAATCGTCTTTTCGCGCTTGTTGCTGCCGAGGACAATGGGAAGCTTCAGCCGCCGGATCCGCCCGGTCCGTATCTTCGGCCCCGCCAGGTCGACAAAGATCTTCAACCTCTCCTCCGCGGGCCGCGTTTCGTTCAGCGCCAGGATGACATCGGCCATCCCCTGCCAGACGGCGGGATCGTCGTGCGCGGTATTGATGCGAAAGATATTGACCCCGGCTGCCGAGAGTCCACGAATCAGTTCCCCGCCGTTACGGGCCGCGTCGGAGGGGAGCGTCACCATGACCGCCGTCGTCTGCTCCGCCGCGTCCGCAGCGCCTTTCCCGCCAAAGAGGGCCCGGCTGTTCTGCGCGATCATCTCCTGGGCCGCGGCGATGCCGAGGTGGTGGAACGCCGCCGTCTCCTCCGGGGAGATCTCCCCCCGTCCCAGCGACGAGGAGAGCTGGTCGTAGAGGGTATCGACACTGGCGGCGACGTGGGCATAGGAGCGCCCAAGCGAGGAGAGCGAGAGCAGAAAAAGCTTCTCCTGCAGCTCCGTCCAGTCTTTTGAACGGAGGATAAGATATTGCCTGAGGTTGAGAAGGCTCCGGTAGTGCGGGTGGTTCCGGTCGGTCCCGTGACGGGCCGCGAGCAGGTCGCTCCGAAGCTCTTCGAAGATATCGAGAGCCGATTGCATCAAAGTTCTGTCCAGCATACCGATATCTTACCGTGAAGGCGTTTCAAATCGGTTACGTTTTACTGCCCATTTCTGCGGCACGCCGCACGATATCCATGCCGTAGCGCTCCCGCATTTTCATCACCGCGCCGTCAAGCCGCTGCATCTTCCGGTCCTCCTCGAGGGTGAACATATCGACCGCTTTGGGATCGTGGTGGAGGAACTTCGTTGCACTCATGGCGATGTAGGTGACGGCCGCGTTCGGATAAAGGTCAAGCTCCCGGAACTTCTCCAGGGCGAAGGCGGTGATAAAACGCTCGTTGAAAAAGCGGTAGACGGTGTACTGCTTCTTGCTGCGCAGCCTCCCTTCGTAGCCGATGCTGAAGTAGAAGGTCGTGGGGTTGACGCCGAGGCGGGCAATGGTATGGGTCCAGTGGCGCACCATCACCCGCACGCGGCGGTAGAACTCGTCGCGTTCGCGGATGGGGCGGTCCATGCTGCGCGACATGCCGATCCCCTTGCGGCTGCGGCGGGGGTTGATCCCCTCCCCGTCACGCCCCGTCATGCGGGCATAGAGGTCCCGCCCGTGCCGCCCCCAGCTCGCGAACAGATGCGGGCTTTCCACCGCCTCGCCGACGGTGGCGATGCCGTAACGCGCCAGCTTCTTCCCGAAGGCTCTGCCGACCCCCGGGAACTCCCCGACGGGGACGTCGCGCGTAAAGTCGGCGATCTCCTCGTCGTAGACGACCCGCAGGCCGTAGGGTTTCACCGTCGACGTCGCCAGCTTCGCGATCCACTTGGCGTTGCTCGCCCCGATGGAGACGGGCAGCAGCAGCTCCTTCGTCACCTTCTCCTGGAGGTAGCGGATAAAATCGGGCATGTCACGCTCCTCGACCCAACCCGTAACGTCGCCGAAAAGCTCGTCGATGCTGTACTGCTCCACCAGCGGGATCTCCTTGGCCAGCATCTCCATCATTTCGTGCGACAGGGTGTGGTAGAGCAGATGGTCCGGGGGGACGAGGATCGCCCGGGGGCAGAGCTGCAGCGCCTCGCGGATGGTCATGGCCGTCTTGACGCCGCAGGCCCGCGCCTCGTAGCTGGCCGTCGTGACGATCCCCCGGATGCGCCCCGCGTCGAAAAAGTAGTTCGAGGCGTCGTGCTCGGCGTGAAAGAGCGTCGGGACGAAGGCCCCCTGGTTCAACTGGACAAGCTTCTTCTCCTTTGCCGGCTTCGCGTCAAAGATGAACGGGTCCCCCCGCCCGCCGACGATGACGGGCTTGCCCACGAGATCGGGGTTGCGGGTACGTTCGGCGGAGACAAAGAAGCTGTCGAGGTCGAGGTGGAGTATCATACCGCCATGATACGGCTAAACGCGGGCGGCGGGCCGTTTTATTTCACGGCGCCATCCTCTTTTGCGGCGGGAAGAGGCATCGCAGCAGCACGGGCGGCATCGGCACCCCGTCGTCCGAGATCGTGTAGCGGATCCCGACCGTGTCGTCCACCGTCATCATCCCCGCGAAAAGCGAGGGAGGGGTGATGCCGAACCGGCTCATTTTCGTTTTGAACGTCCCCGAAATCACCCCATCTTCCATGCGGTCCGGCGTGGCGGCGACCTGCGTTTCATGGCTTCCTATGCGCATCACCCCCTCCAGGGTGCCGTCCTCTTTTTGGGCCCGCAGCGTGAAAAGGACGGGGCACTCCCGGTCGACGCCGAAGGCCTCATAGGCGTCGTTGTCCAGCGCCTCGTTCCCGCTTTTGAGCGTTTCGATGACCAGGGCGACCTGCAGCGTTTCGAGCCTGCCGTTTTCCTGCACCATGTAAACGCGGACACTGTCCGACGCCAACTTCCAGTCATGCAGCGAGGAGGTGCCGTTGACCTCGATGCTCCCTGCAGCCCATACGGTCTGCATCATGGCCATCAAAAACAAAATAGCTTTCATCGCCTCTCCCTCTCCTCGGAACACGCGGGGCGCCTCTTTTCCGCACCGCGCCACTGTAAAAAGTGTAACACAAAAATGCCGTGCGCCCGGAGAAAGGAACAGCGGTACCGCCATATGGCGCTCTGCCCTCTTTTACGCTTTTGCGCGCAAAGTGCCATAGACTTGCACTTATGAAACGCACTATCGACGCCGAAGAGATCCGGATCCTTTTTTTTACCGCCTACTTTCTTTACGGCAGAAGCAAATACGGCAGCAGCGAGCGGGGAGACGTACGCCTGGGGAGGATGGGGGCGTACCGGGGAGTGATGCAGCTCTGCCGCGCGGCGATGGACGCCCCTTCGCCCTGCCTGCGCAGTGCGATGATCGAGGGGTGCCGCCGGCTGGAAGCGCAGGCGGAGGGGCTTCCCGAAGGCACGTTCAAAACCGCCTACCTCGAAACCCTTGCCGTCTTGCGGCGGCGCGTTGCATCAACCGATAGCGTCCTAGAACATCCCCATCATTGAGGTGCGGCCGAACTTCTGCACCAGCATCGCCGCCGTGCCGCCGCGCTCGTTGGCGATGGAGGTATCGGCCCCGGCGTCGAGGAGCGTTTTGCACAGCTCGGGCATATCGTCCATGATGCTCTCCATCAGCGGCGTCCAGCCCACGCCGTCTTGTTTGTTGATGTCCGCGCCGTGGGTAAGCAGGTACGCCACCATGTCGCGGCGGTCGCGACGGATGGCGATGTGCAGCGGTGTCCAGCCGTACTTGTTCTGCAGGTTGATATTGCCGCCGTTTTCGAATACCGCTTCGAACGCTTCAAGGTCATTCATGTAGACAATGTCCTCCAGCAGGTCGAACAGTCCCCCCTCGGGGTGGGAGGCGTAATCCAGAATGCGCTCTTCGATCTCCGGCGCCATCTTGTCCAGGATCTCCAGTTTATGATCGTCCATTCTCGACTCCTTGTTAAATGTAAAGCTTTTCCTATTATACAGTCCGCCGCTTTTTTATACACCCGCGCTACCCCTGCCGTAGTCGTTTTGTGATGTAATGAGAGTACAATAGCAAAAACCACGGACGAACGGAGTTTGGCAGAAATGATGGTTTTTATACTGCTTTTATCGCCGATGATTGCGGCACTGGCACTCTTTGCCCTCCCATCGCTGCGGGGGCGCTATGCCGTGGCGACGCTGCTGTTCGGCGTGCTCTCGGTAGCGGCCCTCTCTCTCTTCCTGCACCCTGAAGCGCAGACCTTCGCCATTACACCGGGAATGGGCACCCTGATCGAGGCCGCCGACATCGTTTTGCTCTTCTATTTCCTCTTCCAGGGGGTAAAACACCGCTCCCCTCCGGTTCTGCTGCTCGCGTTGATTCAGCTGCCGCTCTACCTCTGGGCCGTTGCGATCACCCCGGCAGAGGCCCCTGCGCTGGTCGTGGACGATCTCTCGCGTTTCATGTTCCTCATTATCAACATCGTCGGCGGCGCCATCGTCCTCTACGCGGTCGAGTATATGCGCCGCGAAAAAAGCGGCGAAGGGAAACAGCGCCTTTTCATCGCCTATCTGATGCTCTTCCTCGCCGTCATGAACGCCATCGTCATCGCCGACGACATCCTGCTCTTCTTCTTCCTCTTCGAGATGACGACGCTGGCCTCTTACCTCCTGATCGCCTTCCGCGGCGATGCTGCCGGCCGCCGGAACGCCCTGCGCGCGCTCTGGATGAACCAGGTCGGCGGGGTGTTCCTGCTTTTGGGCGCCCTGGCCGCAGCCTACGGGCCGGGCAGCGCGACCTTCAGCGGCCTGCTGCAGGGCGGCGGCGGGCTGCTGCTGCCCGCCCTGGCCCTGCTCGCCATGGCCGCCCCGGTCAAGGGGGCTTCGCTCCCCTTTGACGGGTGGCTGCTCGGCGCCATGGTCGCCCCCACCCCGGTCAGCGCCATGCTGCACTCGGCGACGATGGTCAAGATCGCCCCCTTCCTGCTCCTCAAGCTCGCCCCGGGGCTCGGAGGCACCCTGCCCGGTACCCTTTTGGCCCTCTTCGGCGCCCTGGTCTTCGTCGCCGCTTCCTACCTGGCGCTGTCGCGCAGCCTGCTCAAGGAGATCCTCGGCTACTCGACCGTCGCCCTGCTGGGGCTGATGATGAGCCTGGCCGCCGTCGGCACGCCTGAGAGCATGCAGCTCGCGATGGCGCTGATGCTCTTCCACGCCCTTGCCAAGGCGCTGCTCTTCCTCGCCGCGGGCGCGCTTGAGAAGGATTTCGGCCTCAAAGACGTCGAGCAGATGAAAGGGCTGCTGCAGTACGCCCCCCGCAGCGTCGGTTTCCTGTTGTTCGGCTTCTTCTCCCTCACCCTGCCGCCTTTCGGCCTCTTTATGGGGAAACTCTTTGCCATCGCCTCCGTCGCGTCGCTACTGCATACGCAGCCGTGGTTCGTCGTGGTGCTGACGGGCATCGCCGTCGGCAGCGCCCTGCTGGTGCTGCTCTATTTCAAGATTGCCGCCGCACTCCTCGCCGCCGCCCCGGACACCCTCCCCATCGAACGCGAAATGATGCCCCCCGGCTTCGCCGCCCCGCTGACCGTTTTAACCCTGCTCAGCCTCGCAACGGCAGGCGGCTACATGCTGCAGCAGCACAACAGCCTCCTCTGGCTGCTGGCGCTGCCCGTACTGATTGTCGCCCTTCTGCCGCTGCTGACGCGCTCCCTGCAGCGCTTCGACCGCGTCATGCCCTACCGCTGCGGGGAGAAGAGCGAGTTTGACGGCGCCCTCTTTTACGTGGAACCTTCGGCGGGAGCGGCACAGGCAATGCAGTGGGGCTTCGGCCTGCTCTTCGCCGCCGTGGCCCTCTCGGGAGCGCTCACATGAACTGGCTCATGATTCTCCTCGCCCCCCTGCTCGGCGGCGTCGTCTACGGTGCGGAGCGTGTGCTGCGTGCGCGGATGCAACGCCGTCAGGGACCGCCCCTGCTGCAGCCCTTCTATGACATGTTCAAGCTGATGGACAAGCGCACCCTCATCATCCACGCCCCCCACGCCCTACTGGCGGTGGCACACTTCCTGCTGCTCTGGCTGGCGGTGGGGGCGCTTTTTGCCGGATGGAACTTGCTCTACATCGTCTTTTTGCACCTCTTCGCCCTGATCGTGCTCGTCCTGGCGGGCTACAGCGTTCGCTCGCCCTATTCGCAGGTGGGGGCCAACCGCGAACTCGCCGCCCTGGCCGCCTATGAGCCCATATTGGTGCTCCTCGCCGTCGGCTTCTACCTCGTCTCGGGCAGCTTCGACGTCAGTGCGATCCTGGAACACGGCGGCTACCTGGCACAGATGCCGCTGCTCTTCGCCGCGCTGTTGATCATCCTGCCCATCAAGCTCAAAAAGTCCCCCTTCGATACCGTCGAAGCGCACCAGGAGATCGTCGGGGGCGTCGAAGTCGAATACAGCGGGCTCTTTTACGAGTTCCTTTACATGGCGCGTTTCCTGGAGTACCTCTTCGTTTACGGCCTTGTTTTCCTCTTTGCCGGGGCGTCGCCGCTGTGGGGCGCGCTGCTCGTGCTGGCCGTTTTCCTGCTTGTCAATCTCGTCGACAACGCCACCGCGCGGGTCAGAACCGACCAGATGGTCAGGATTATCTATGCCACGGCGTTTATAATGGCAACAGCCAATATCATCTGGATCAGCCTATGAAATTTTTCAGCGCCTTTCGGAAAAAATCCCCCTGGATCCTCCACTACAACGCGGGCAGCTGCAACGGCTGCGATATCGAGATCCTCGCCGCGCTGGGACCCCGCTATGACCTGGAGCGCTTCGGCGTCATCAATACCGGCAACCCCAAGCAGTCCGACATCTTTCTCGTGACCGGCCCCGTCACCTACCGCTCCCGCGAACGGCTCGTGGAGCTCTACTGCCAGATCCCCGAACCGAAAGTCGTCATCGCCGTCGGTTCCTGCACGGCGGCGGGCGGGGTCTTCCGCGGCATGTACAACGTCGAGGACGGCATCGACCGCTACATCCCCGTCGACGTCTATGTTCCGGGCTGCGCCTCCTCGCCCCAGCTCATCATCGATGCCGTCGTCGAAGGGGTGCAGATCCTGGAGCGCAAAAGCAAGGCGATCGAAACGCCCTTCAAACTTTTCGGCGCCGTCGAAACGGTCGCCGGAAAACTCAGCCGCCTCGGCATGGCAAAAAAGGTGAATGATGCAGAAGATTGAAACAACCCTGGGCGCGCTGCTCGCAGACCTCCGCGCCTTTTACGATCCCAAAGTGTGGCACTTCCTCACCGTCAACGGGATCGACCTGGGCGAAGGGAAGATCGAGCTACAGTGGATCTTCTCCCGCTACGGCGCCAAGAACGACGTTGTCGTCTACTACGCGCTGAGCGACTACGACACCCCCGTCCCCTCCGTCGTGCCCGTCATCCCCTCCGCCTTCCTGGGCGAACGGGAGATCGTCGACATGTTCGGGCTCAATGTCGAAGGGACCGCGGGCGGCCTCTACCTCGACAAAGACTCCCAGCCCCATCCGCTCAGGGGGGACGCATGAAGAAAACCGTCCAGATCCCGCTGGGTTCGCAGCATATCTCCCTGCTCGAGCCCATCCGGTTCAAATTCGAATGCGAAAACGAGACCATTGTCGGGGTCGACGCCGATGTGGGCTTCGTGCACCGCGGCGTCGAGCAGGCCTGCACCACCAAGTTCGACTTCAAACAGGTCGGCTTCGTCGTGGCGCGGGTCTGCGGGCTCTGCGCCATCACCCACTCCCTCTCCTACACCCTCGCCGCGGAGAAGCTGCTGGACTTTACCCCCAACGACCGCATCAAGTACCTGCGGATGCTGATGGTCGAACTCGACCGCATCCATTCGCACATGCTCTGCCTTGCGCACACGGCGGAAAACGCCGGCTTCGAGGCGCTCTTTATGCAGATCATGGGCGACCGTGAGCTTGTCATGGATATCCAGGAGGCTATCAGCGGCAACCGCATCCAGTTCGACTTTATCGCCATCGGCGGCGTCACCCGCGACCTTACCCCCGAGATGGTCGCCCTGCTGCACAAAAACCTCGACCTCCTCTTCGGCAAGATCTTCGACCTCATCGAGCTGTTCGAATCCAACTGGTCCCTCTCGCTCAAGTACAAAGGCATCGGGGCGCTCTCGCTGGAGGAGGCGCAGACCTACAACGCCCTTGGCCCCCTCGCCCGGGCCGCCGGACTGGCCACCGACGTGCGGGTGGAAACGGATGACTTCCCCTACGAGGCTCTGGGCTACGAGATGATGCTTGAAACGAGCGGCGACATCCATGCCCGCAACCGGGTGCGGCTGCGCGAGATCATGAACTCCATCGCGATGTGCCGCAACATTGTCGACAACCTCCCCGCCGGGGAGATCATGGAGAAGGCCAAGGGCAAACCGAAGGGCGAGGCGATTGTACGCGTCGAAGCGCCCCGGGGCGAGCTCTTCTACCTCGTGCGCGGCGGCGGGCAGAACATGCTCGAGCGTGTCCGGATCAAGACCCCGACCTTCTCGGGCATCCCTGCCATGATGGAGGTGTTCAAGGGTAGCCGCTACGCCGACGCCCCGGCGATCCTCGCCTCCTTTGATCCCTGCATGTCGTGTACGGCGAAGTGAGTTGAAAATGCATGAAAAGCAAATCATGATGTCCAGCAAAGTCCGGCTAGCCGGGCGGGCCCGCCGCCGAAGCGAACCCAGTGTTAACGTAGGTCAAGGGGCTTGGCTCCTTGAGCGTGTGAAAACTTTAGAAGTACCCTGCATGTCCTGTACGGCGAAATAGGAGGAAGCCATGTTCAGATCGATGTTCAACGCCTTTGCGAACCTCTTCAGACCCGTCCGGACCCACCCCTATCCCGCCGAGCCGATGCCCCTGCCCCCGGCCTGGCGGGGGCTGATAGAGTATAATGAGGAAGCATGCATTTTCTGCGACAAATGCGAGAAGGCGTGTCCGCCCAAATCGATCCGCTTCTTCCAGCACGAAGACGGGCAAAAAGAGTACCGCTACAACGCCTGGCTCTGCATCTACTGCGGAGAGTGCGTGCGGGCCTGCCCCAAACCGGAAGAGGCGCTGTGGCAGAGCGAAACGAAGGCACGTCCCGCCGTCAAAGCGGACAACGTCAACGGTGGCTGGTTCGACTGGGAAGCAGAGTGTGCGCAGAGCCGCGAAGAGTATGCGGCGGCCAAAAAAGCGGCAAAAGCCGCCAAGAAAAACGAAGGAATTTGATATGCGTATCGTTATCGTCGGCGGCGGCATCGCGGCCGCGTATATCGCCAATGCCATCAAAGAGCAGTCGCCCTCCCACGAAGTACTTATTGTCACCAAGGAAGCCCATCCTCCCTATGACCGCATCCACCTCTGCGCGCTGGTCAGCGGCAGCACCGATATCGACGAGATCGCCCTGCCCCTGCCTGCCGATGTGCAGGTGGAGCTGAACGCCGAGGTCACCAGCCTCGACATCGGGGCCAAACGCATCTTTACCGCTTCCGCTTCTTATGCCTACGACAAGCTCATCCTCGCCACCGGTTCCGAGCCGCGCCGCCTCTTCGACACGGCAGGCCTCACCAACGTGGCCACCTTCCGCAGCGCCGACGACAGTGACTGCATCGCACAGCGGATCGTCGGCAAAAACGTCGTCATGATGGGCGTAGGCCCCATCGGACTGGAGCTGCTCGATACGCTGAGCACCCTGGAGGGGCCGGAGCATATCTATCTGGTCTCGCGGGGAAACCACCTCTACGACAAAGCCCTCACCCCCTCCGCCGTGGCACTCATGAAACGCATCTACGAAGGTGCCGATCCCCGGGTCCATATCCTCTTCGAAGAGGAGATCACGGACAAGGTGATCGAAGGCGATACGATTACCAAGATCGTCATGAAAGAGCACACCATCGACGACCCCTTTGTCATCTTCGGTGTCGGCATCTCTCCCGCCGCCGCCTTCGCCAAAAGTGCCCTTGAGACGGACAAAGGTATCCTGGTCGACGAACATATGCGCACGTCCGATCCCGACGTCTATGCCGTCGGCGAAGTGGCCCAGCTTCACAACGGCTATATCGCCGGGAGGGTCAAGGAGTGTACGCTCCAGGCCGACGCCGCCGTCGCCGCGATTCTCGGGGTCGAAGACGAAGGTTTCCAGGACTTTGTCACCATCGACGGCCTCAAAGTCGGTTCCTTCCTGCTCGCCGACGTTACCTCGACCGCCTATAACCCGAAGGACGAAGCGAACGAGGACATCGTCATCGCCTCCAAAAAAGAGGGGCGGATCGACCAGTACATCATCAACGACGACCGCCTCGTGCGTTTTATCGGGATCAACACCAACATCGACGTCTTGGCATTGAAGACGATGATGGAGGAGGACAAACCGGTCGACCCGGCTTTCTTCTACGACAACAGGCTGGTGAGCGAACGCGGACGCCTGATCTGCAGCTGTGCCAGCGGCTACGAACAGGACCTCGTCGCGCTGATCAAGGAGAACTGCATCGAGAGCTTCGCCGACCTCAAACCGCTGAGCGAAGCGGGGCGGGTCTGCGGCCGCTGCAAGCAGGATGTCGTCAAGCTCATCGCCGATACCCCGGTCGACCCCGAGGAGGCGGCCCGTCTCAAGGCAGAGCGCGAAGCGGCGGCCAAAGCCGAGGAGATGGCGAAGGTGCAGCGGCGCATCGACAAGTTCAACAAGCTCCACCCCGCCAACCGCATCGAGAGCGAAAACCTCGACGAAGCGCTCAAAGCCTTCGACATGAGCAGCGAGTTCAACCGCTGGGTCTCCATGATCACCGCCAATATGCGGCTGCACCCCGAGTACGAACCCCTGGTGGGGCAGAGTATCGAACAACTCAACAAGATCCCCATCATCTGGCTCGAGCTCGCCGACTGCAGCGGCAACTCCGAGGGGTTCATCAAATCCGCCCACCCCAAGGTGGACGACCTCATCCTCAAATACATCTCCCTTGATTACCACGAACTGCTGATGGCGGGATCAGGGGACCAGTCGGAGCTCTCCCTCGACGGGGTGATCGAGAACGACAAGGGGCGCTACATCCTGATGGTCGAAGGGGCCATTCCCCTCGGACTGGAGGGCAAGTTCCTGCGCATCGGGCCCAAGGGCGAAACGGGGCTGGAGCTTCTGAAACGCACCGCACAACATGCGGCCGCCGTCTTCTCCATCGGCTCGTGCGCGTTCGACGGGGGCGTCGTCGCCGCCGCACCCAACCCTACCGGTGCCGTCGGCGTCGCCGAGGCGCTGGGGCGGAACGACATCATCAACCTGCCCGGCTGCCCGGTCAACCCCATCAATATCGTCGGGACCCTGCTGCACTACATCATGTTCGACGAACTGCCCAAGCTCGACGAAAAGAACCGCCCCGAATGGGCCTACGGTTTCCGGGTCCACGACAACTGCGAGCGCCGCGGCCACTACGACCTGGACGAATTCGTCCTCGAATGGGGCGACGAAGGGGCCAAGAAAGGGTGGTGCCTCTTCAAGATGGGCTGCAAAGGGCCCTATGCCGATCTAAACTGTTCGCTGGTAAAATTCAACGAAGGCACGAGCTGGCCGGTCCAGGTCGGCCACGGCTGTTTCGCCTGCGGCCAGGGCAAGATCGCCTTTGACAAGTACGCCAACAACCGGCCCCTGCCGGAAGGGGAAGAGGAAGAAATTCATGGCCACTAAAAAAATCGTTATAGACCCCATTACCCGCATCGAGGGGCATCTGCGCATCGAAGTCGAAATCGACGAGAACAACACCGTCAAAGAGGCGTGGGCCTCCGGCCAGCTTTTCCGCGGCATCGAAACCATCCTCAAAGGGCGAGACCCCCGGGATGCCGGCCTCATTGCCCAACGCATCTGCGGGGTCTGTACCAATGTGCACTACCGCGCCTCCATCAGCGCCGTCGAAGACGCCTACGGCATCGCCCTGCCCCCCAATGCCGAGAGCATCCGCAACCTCGTCACCCTCGCGCTCTTTGTCCAGGACCACATCGTCCACTACTACCATCTGCACTCCCTCGACTACGTCGACGTCGTCAGCGCCATCTCCGCCGAGCCCGACAAGGCCGCAGAAGTGGCACAAACTTATCATCATTACCCCTACCGTACTTCGACGGGGCATATGAGCGCCGTCAAGGAGAAGCTGACCTCTTTCGTCAACGCGGGACGACTGGGACTCTTCGCCAACGGTTACTGGGGGCACAATGCCTACCGCTTCAGCCCCGAGCAGAACCTTATCCACATGAACCACTACCTCGAAGCCCTGCGGGTCCAGCGCGACCTCAGCCGGGCGGTGGCGATCTTCGCCGGCAAGACGCCCCACCCGCAGAACCTCGTTGTCGGCGGCGTCACCAGCGTTGCGGACATGCTCAATCCGCAGCGCCTCAACGACTTCATGTTCATCATCAAAGACGCCCGCGACTTCATTGAGCGCGCCTACCTCCCCGATATCAAGATGGCGCTCGAGGCCTACAGGGACGACATCAAAGCCGGCACGGGACGCGGCAGCGGCAACTTTATGGCCGTGGGCGGCTACCAGTTCGGACAGGAGCAGCAGCTCTTCGAAGGGGGAACCGTTTTCGGGCATGACTTCGGCAGCGTCGAACCCTTCGACGAGCAGTACATCACCGAAGAGGCGTCGCGCTCCTGGTACGCCGACGACGCCCCGGTTGCGCCCTACGACGGCAAGACCGAGCCCTTCTATACGAACCTCAACAAAGACGGCACGCTGAAGACGGAGGGCAAATACAGCTGGGTCAAGGCACCGCGCTACAAAGGCAAGCCCATGGAGGTGGGGCCGCTCGCCAGGATGATCATCGGCACCCTCAAGGGTTCCCCGGTCATCAAACCCTACATGGAGCAGTTCATGAAGGAGACGGACCTCGAGCTGATGGACTTTTCGACGACGCTGGGGCGCAACGCCGCCCGTGCCGTAGAGGCCAGGGTCTGCTGCGACTACCTCTTTGATTTCTGCAGCGACCTCATCGAGAACATCAAGTACTACGACGAAGAGACCTGGACGAAGTACGACTTTGCCGCCCTGCCCAAAGCAGCACAGGGGCGCGGCATCTTCGAGGTGCCGCGAGGTGTGCTGGGCCACTTTATCCGCATCGACGACGCCAAGATCGCCAACTACCAGGCGGTGGTGCCGACGACCTGGAACGCTTCGCCCAAGGATGAAGGCGGTGTGCGCGGCCCCTACGAAGAGTCCCTGGTCGGCATTACCCTCGCCGACCCTTCCGCGCCGCTGGAAGTGCTGCGGGTCGTGCACAGTTTCGACCCCTGTCTCGCCTGTGCCGTGCACGTCATCAACGCCAAAGGCAGAGAGCTTTCGCACTACAAGATCGCCGCGGCGTGCACGCTTTAGGCCCCCTCTAACGCAGCAGACGTTATACTTCCGTCATCTATTCATTGAGGGGAATACGTATGGAACTTTGCGTCGCGCTCGACCTGCCGAGCATGGAAGAAAACCTGGCACTGGTGGAGAAGATCAAGGCCTACCCGGTCTGGCTCAAAGTCGGGCTGCGCGCCTACATCCGCGACGGCGAACCTTTTCTCAAAGCGCTCAAAGCGATCAACCCGGACGCGAAGATCTTCCTCGACCTCAAGCTCTACGACATCCCCAACACCATGGCCGACGCGGCCGAGTCCATCATGGGCCTGGGCGTTGACATGTTCAACGTACACGCCAGTGCCGGTAAACGTGCCATGCAGACCGTTATGGAGCGCCTCTCGACGTACGAGAAACGCCCCCTCGTCCTGGCCGTCACGGCACTGACCTCCTTCAGCGAAGAGGAGTTCGGCGACGTTTACAACGCCGGCATCGCCGCGACGGCAGACAAATTCGCCCAGGATGCGCACGAAGCGGGGCTCGACGGCGTCGTCTGCAGCGTTTTTGAAAGCGCCTCCATCAAAAAAATGACCAGCAGCAGGTTCATTACCCTGACGCCTGGCATCCGCCCCTTCGGCGAAGATGCGGGCGATCAGCAGCGTGTCGCCACGATCGAAGCGGCAGAGACGGAGAAGGTCGACTTCATCGTCGTCGGCCGCCCCATCTACAAGGCCGAAGACCCCGCCGCCGTCGTCGAAAAGATCCTCGAGCGACTTTAAGCGGCTCCACCTTGCTTTTTAAGCGAAATATTATTTCTAGATGATTATAATCTCACTCTCATTTTTGAGACTTGGACAGGTGGGTGAGAGGCTGAAACCACACCCCTGCTAAGGGTGCGTACGTCCTGCGTACCGAGGGTTCGAATCCCTCCCTGTCCGCCACTTCTTAACGATTCCGGATTAGCTCAGCGGTAGAGTAGGTGACTGTTAATCACTTGGTCACTGGTTCGAATCCAGTATCCGGAGCCACTTCTTATAGAACCCCTAAATTACGATCTTTCAAGCACTCTTTGAAATTCTCGGTGCCATTACGGTGTCATTCAGTGCCACGCTTTTTTCAAGAAATGACGCTCTCTTTTTGCGTTTGCGATTAATGTAACGTGCATAATGCGACAGTGTCATTGTCGCGTCTTTGTGGCCAAGCATATTCGATACCCACAAGATATCTTCATTGTGCTCCAGCATCATTGTCGCGAATGAGTGACGGGTATGATAGATCGGCCTATACTCCAATCTGCACTTTTTCAATGTCCGTTTCCAGTCTGTGTCGCGGATGCGTTTGATATCATAATAGTGTTCGCCATCTCTGTTAAGAAAGACATAGCTGTCATTCTGTCCAGTTTGTTTGAACTGATCTTGTAGATACGGAATCAGCGTATCGATCATTTCGACTTGGCGAATACTCTGAGCAGTTTTCGGTTCCGTCACTGTTCCCATCTTGATCGCACGCTTTACGCTAATAGAACCACGCAAAAAATCCACATCTTCCCATCTCAGCCCGATCATTTCGCCGCTGCGCATTCCCGTGAAGAATGCCAATGCGTAGAAGTTGCGGAACTGGCCGGATGAGCCGTTCAAAATCAGATTGATTTCCTCAACGCTGAACGGGTTGATATCCGTCTTGTTCAGCTTTGGAGTACTGACCAAGGCCAATGGACTTTTCTCGATCAGCTCGTCTTTCATAGCATCTTTGAGAATACCGGAGAGAACCGCCCGGATATGGCGCACCCTTCTGGGGCTAAGCGTTTTCAGCAGATTGTTTTGCCATCTCTGGATATCGGAAGGTTTTATAGTGTCGATCTTCTTTTTTCCAAGGACGAGAGCGATATGCAATCTGTAGGCGTTTGCATACTCCGTCTGTGTGACAGCCCGTCTTGAGTTGCTGTGCATTTCAAAGGATGTGACACTGAAGTCATTTAGTGTCGGTATACGCTTTTCAAAGAACTCGCCGCTATGCAGTTTCAGCATCAGCTGCGGAATGATTTTGGTTTTCGCAAGCTTGCGATTTTCGGGCGTATTGTCGAGTTTCAATGGTTTTCGATAGCGTTTTCCTCCATGGGAGAAATCGACCCACAAGCTCTCTCTCACGCCGTTTTTAGTTTTTGTCTTTTTGACATATAGTTTCATCAGTTTTTTCCTTTCGAAAAAACCGCTAAAACCGAATACGGGGTTTCCGAAGCAAGTATAGCATTTTCAAGAAGCATCGGATTTCACTTCCGCGATGATTTCGCTGATAATACCGTCGATTTCTGCCGGACTTTCGTCTTCCTCAATACCCATTAGCCATCGGTCCAGTGCCACTGAATCAAATACGAGTTTTCTATATCTTTGGTGATAGTGGATACCCTCTTGCAAATCGCCGTTTTTGATCAATTTTCTAATAGTATCTGCCGAATAGCCCATGTAATGCGCTGCTTCTTTCGAACTCAACCAGCGTTTTTGTTGTTTCGACTCAAGGAGATTTATCATGTGATCGAGTTTTTTTTCAATCAATGGTAGCCGTTCGAGCGATTCAAAGTCCACTTTCATCTAGTCCCTCCTCCAACTGTTCCACCGCCTCGCCCTTTCTGGCTTTTTTCTATGATGTCACCAACGATTTGAGCTGCTTCGTCAATCCTTCGAGCTGTTTCTGCAAGCTCCCTACCTGCTTGTTTAAGTCCTCTATCTGCACGTTCAACAATTGCAGATCGGCGCTCTCGCTTAGCTCCGAAAGTTTGCTCAAACAATGATTTTCTTGAGTTTTTAAACTCTTCAAAGCGACTTGTTCGATCTCGTCGAGTTTTTGCCGATACGCCTCTTTCTCCTCTCGCTCGTTTTCGAGCTGGTCCATCAACGACTGGATCAATGTACTTTTCTTGTTCATCTACTGCTCCTGTTGGGTTGTCGGGTATTGAACTGTCTCGTTTTTCGGTGCATGAACGACGGAGAGGAAGAGCCACATCGTCCCTGCTCCGATGAGTATTCCCGACAGAAGTGTCAACACCGGACGGCAGCTGATTTTTTGAATATCTTTGCGTATGATAGAGAGCTTTTTGTTGATTGAGCCGTTCCAGCTTTTGTGATAGTTTCTCAATTCCCGCTTCACGATTGTTTCGGTTTCGCTGATAATCCTTGACTCTTCTTTTTGCTTCCTTTTCAAGGCCGCTAACGCTTGTGAATGATTCATTGAATATGCCTCCTTTAAATCGTTTGGCTTTTTTCCAGTCTGACGCTTGAATGGAAATGTAGTTTTTCCCGATTCGGGGCACTGCGTATCCAGCTGATTTGAGCGCGTCGATCAGTTCATTGCGGTTGTTGATCACACCATCTTCCACCAGTTCGTAGAGAGTTTCGACCAATTCATCCTTGGAAACATCTATAAGGCGTTTATCAGAGGGATTGTAGGCATAGCTATGGCTGCGCTCTTTATCGGGATCGTTCGGATCGCTGAGACCGTATTGAAGGTTCACCAGTTCTTTAAAGGTATCGACGCGCGTCAGGTCCACTTTATGCCAGAATGGGTTGAAAGCTTTCTGGCTTCCCAAATGAATCCGAGGGATGATGAAGTGCAACTCCACTCTTTCTTTATCCCGATGCTCGACCCATAAGATGTTACGGTCACCGTCCTCAATCCCACTGAATATAGTTTGTTCAAATCCGTCCATGATTGATTCTGCAACATTGGGATCGATTTCTGATTCCTCGAACGAGAGAACGCCGCTCTTATACTTCTGTTTAAACGGAACCGATCGGATGATATCCAGGGTAAGACCGCTGTTACCACGGACGACCCGTTTGGGTTCATTGGTACTGTCTTTGAGCAAATACTCCATAGCTGCGGTTCCGTCGCCTATACCGTGAGGGAAGAATTTAATCAGCATACTGTCCACTCAGTGCCACAAGGTCGTCTTCGATTTCCGCAAGGCCGGAAAGAACGGCAATATCGACAGGATTACCGAAATTCAGGTGACGAGCAATTTGATTGAGGTTATTGCCAATCGCGTTTAGCTCGCGAAGAAGCGGAAGCGGGACGTTCTTTTTATCGCACGGATCGATTTGGGCACTGTCTATCGCGGCGCGGATCAAAGCGCTGATCCGCATTTCAGCCTCGGCCGCCTTGCGGATCAGCTCATCATGTTCTTTTTCGGAAAGTCGGATCGTGATGCGTTTGCTCTTTCCCATGAAACACTCCGTAATGCGTTTCAAGGAATTATAGAAATGTGGAGACATTTTTTGAGAAGAAATGCAAATTTTTTGAAATTTGCGTAGTTTTTAGAGGGTCTTAGGGAGTCTTCTCCCTAACCACAGCACATTAGGCAGAGAAAAACGAAGGTTTTTGTCTGACAATGTGTCTGCTGGCTGATGCATACCGGCTCGGTAGCTTCTCTCTAAATGTGAATCTCTGGTATTTTTGACCTTATCTAATCTAATAGAAATGTAGAAAGTTCTTCATTCGTCCTAAAAAAGATCAAGGTCGTTTATTCAAGACAAAGAGCTTCCCCCAGATAACTGTTCCCCATTTTTTTCAGGTCATCTTTGTAAGTGCCATCACACTCTTCTCCCATTGTATTGGAATGCCCGCATACTTTTTTTCGAATGATGGCTTCACTTTTCCCCATGAGCTCTTTGGCATCGGCATCATTCACCATGCGAGCCACCCCTTCAAGCCCATCTGACGGCATGGGAAGGTCGCAATAGTAGTCTTTTGCCGTGTTGCTCCCCCAGTAAGCAAACCCAAGGGAAAGGTAAAACTCCAGTGACTGGGGAACACAGGTGCAGCGAAATCGCCGGACGTGTTTTGTCAGCGCATGCTCGAATACGTCACTAAGCAATTGTCTGGCGTATCCGTGCCGTTGCAATGGTTTTGGCGTAAAAAGGTTATGGATGGTAAGATAGTCACCATAACAGTCTATTTTATAGAAGATGTAACAGAGGTGATTCGCCTGCGTGTCAGACAGCACCATACAGCCGTCATATTTCCAGCTGAAATGACGATCCCACCAGCGAAGGGATTGTTCGGCGAATCCGAGGCTTTTCGGATCCGTGATCGTTGCGATTGACGCGAGATAGGCATCTCTGTCAAGGTGCACCAGTTGATAGATGGACATACTTTTCCTTTTTCGTGCACAATGGACACAGGAAAAGGACAATGGCCCCTCAAATGAATGCAGAGTGAAAGATCTGTTAAGTATAATATCCAATGAATCATCCAGAACCTGTTCACTGTTCAAATAAGCATCACAGACGCACGAGCAGATCACAAATCGACAAGACAAAACTGAATATCTTTGATATTGTCAACTCAATCAAAAAGAAAATGTAAACACCGTAGAAATATAGTATAATGTCATACTTTCAGCGCACCTCGGTCTGCGACTGACTCCGTTTCTGTTATCCTTCGATTGCTTTCCGCTCTCTTTTGATCGCCTTAACTAAATTATCATCATTCAGCCTAGACCGGCGCTTGTTTTCGGACTTTCGGTAGGCTCAATCAAAAAGAAGACACATGTCATTCACAACACTTGGCCTATCAGAGCCGATTTTACGCGCTGTTGCCGAAACCGGTTACACACAGCCCACACCCATTCAACAAAAAGCCATCCCGGTTGTCCTTTCAGGCAAAGATATCCTCGCCGGAGCCCAAACCGGAACCGGCAAGACGGCAGGGTTCACCCTGCCGATGCTGCAACTGCTAAGCACAAAAGCTACCTCCAGAGGCAAACGCAGCGTCCGTGCACTGGTGCTGACACCGACACGCGAACTTGCCGCCCAGGTGGGAGAAAGCGTGAAAACCTACGGGAAATTCCTCCCGCTGCGTTCCACGATTATTTTCGGCGGGGTGAACATCAATCCCCAGACGAATGCACTTCGCAGCGGCGTCGATATCGTCGTTGCAACACCCGGGCGGCTGCTCGACCATGCGAATCAGAAGAACATCGACCTTTCAAAGGTAGAAATGCTTATCCTCGACGAAGCGGACCGCATGCTCGATATGGGCTTTATCCACGATATCAAGAAGATCTTCAAAATGCTGCCACAGAAGCGTCAGAACCTGCTCTTTTCAGCAACCTTCTCCAAAGAGATCCAGACCCTGGCCGATTCACTGCTGAACAAACCCGAACTCATTGAAGTTGCCCAGCGGAATAAGACCTCCGATCGTGTTCAACAGACGGTGCATCTTATCAGGCAGGATCAAAAACGAGCTGTGCTCTCGGCATTGATCAAAAACAACAACTGGGCACAGGTACTGGTCTTCACCCGCACCAAACACGGAGCGAACCGCCTCTCAAAACAGCTGATCGATGACGGCATCGCGGCGGAGGCGATCCACGGCAACAAGAGCCAGAGCGCCCGCACCAAAGCACTGAAGGCGTTCAAAGAAGGCAAGGTCCGCATTCTGGTCGCCACCGATATCGCCGCACGCGGTCTGGATATCGACCAGTTACCGCATGTCGTCAATTTCGAATTGCCGAATGTCCCGGAGGATTATGTCCATCGTATCGGCCGGACCGGACGTGCCGGCAATGAAGGCGAAGCCGTCTCACTGGTCTGCCCCGAAGAGATGCCTTTTTTGAAAAGCATCGAAAAGCTCATCAAGGCAGAGATCAAACGCAAGGATGTCGAAGGTTTCAACATGCCGGTGTTCAAAAAACGCGAAGCTTCATCAAATCCATCTTTGAAACGTTCTGAAGTCAAAGTACAGGCTGAAATGAACAAGCCACGCAAACACCCTGAGCAGAAGTCCCAGCGCGGACATCACAAGCAAAGGCGCAAGCCCTCCAACAAAACGCACATGTCTTCATACATCGGACAGATGCAGGCGGAGGTGCGCTGATGGGACGCAGTACACAGACGTTTGAAAAACGCCGCAGGGAAATTGAAAAACAACAGAAAAAAGAGGCGAAGCGCCTGAAGAAAGAAGCGAAGAAAAATGGCGAATATGAGCCATTACCGGAAGTGTACATTGCGGAAGAGGAGACAAACCCGACTGATGTAAAAATGTCGGAGACAGAATCCGGTTCATAGCAGTTAATCAGGTAAATCGTTTCCTAGTCGCTTGAAAACATCCGACTTTTTCCCTATGATCACAAAATGTAAAGATCCTGTGCAGTTGAGTTACCGATGACAAAGGAGACCTGCTGTCCCACAGAGAGTGGTCCAACCTCCCTCATAGAGTTGTAGTGAATCTGACTTTGGTCGATTGTAATTGTTTTACTATTCAATTTTTGTCGGATAATGCCGTATCCCTGGTCGAGACTGTACCAAATGATGGTTCCTTCTACTCGCTGTGACATATGTGATCCTTTAAATGTATGGATCGCCAACCGGCATCGCGGCAACGGCTGAAGAACATGAATATATGATTGAAAAATGTTTGCGATGCGGGAAATGGTTACGTTCAGTCCCTGAGGTTGAGCCAGGAAGCCGGATTTAGAAAAGTCAATCCGCTTTCCATCCATATTTCTGATTCACTGTTTCTTGCGTAGATGTGACCATCGATCAGCTTGTAGCGGATGCCGGTAATCACACTGGTCAGCTGTTTACCCTCTTTTAATGCCTTTAACACGGCTTCTCTGCTATCCATGTAGATCCTTGAAATCGCTCTATAAAAGAACACAAGCCCTCTTAGCTGAACGCATTCAGGGCAGCACACGCTGCCGGCAGAACATTACAGCAGCGTAACGTTCTCTGCCTGAGGACCTTTTTGACCCTGCCCGATACTGAAGGTAACTTTCTGACCTTCGTTCAGTTCTACGCGGCCATAACCGCTGTTGTTGACCTGACGGAAATGAACGAATACGTCATCTCCACCGTTTTGAGGGGCAATAAACCCAAAGCCTTTTTCACCGTTGAACCATTTGACGGTTCCATTGATCATATCTGCCACAGCAAATCCTTGTGTATGTTTGTCGAAAAGTAAAGTGGAGTAATCTAAGAGGAGAGAATAAAACTGCGACCGATAGTCTTCAATAATGTGCAAACCAAGATGAAACTCTAAATCATCTTTCAATACGGACAGTATACCTGAACCGCGCCGATATAGCAAGGCTACGTCGATTAACCGGAGGAAGGCATAGCTATCCGTTCGACATTGACAGACATATTCAGGAGTTCGACGGGATCGCCAAATTGCGTATAGATGGCAACGTCGGCCGCATCCCGTCCGTAAGCGATCGCAATGCGCCCTCCGCGCAGATTGCTTTGTGTCGGATCGAACGTATACCAGCGACCGCCCACAAAGGCTTCAAGCCAGGCGTGAAGGTCCATCGGTGCGAGGTGTTCCAGGTAGCCGACGACCATGCGTGCCGGTATCGACAGCGCCCGGCAGCAGGCGATGCCCAGATGGGCCATGTCGCGGCAGACGCCGCGGCCCGTCTGGTTGAGTTCGGCGGCGCTGATGATCTGCTGCCCCATACCGGGTGCGTACTGAACGGTATTGCGGATATACTCGACGATGGCGGTGCACTGGTCGTATCCGGCAGCCCGGCCCGCCGTGATCGATCTCGCCATTTCGGTGAAACGGTCCGATTCGCAATAGCGGCTCGGATAAAGAAACGGTAATGTCTCGCTGGGTAACTGCTGCACTTCGACAAACGGAGCTCCTGCAGAAATATCACAAACGTCCGATGTTTCGAAATCGCCGGAAGTATGCACGGTAAAATACCCTGCAGGTGCGACCAGCCGCTGACACAGATTGCCGAAGGTATCGGTAAATTCCACTACCGGAACACTCGGTGTCAAAACGTAATGTTCGCTGGAAACCCACTGCTGCCACCCGCTCTGCGGTCGCAGCATCAGCAGGAACGGTGTCGGTACGGGAATGCTGAATTCAAGGAAACAAGAGGCGTGTAACCACATAACAATCCTTCACAGTACTGCGAGCGTCTTTTTAACGTCATCATTTGTAGCGGATGGGCTTCTTGATTAAGTCCGGCAATTATTGCCGCCATCAAGCTCTATATTTGATCAGTAGCATCAGTGCATCCGAACCCCATGAACTTTCTATTATAGCGCGCAACAAATCATTTGCAGGTATGCGGTACGCCAAACTTTCACCCTACATAAACATAACGGAGGCGCGGACCGAACACCCGCCGGTTATCTTCCGCATCAAGCCGCATCACGTTGAAAACGAGTAGTATTTCAATAAACAAACTATAATTTGCTTTGTATAAAATATAAAAAAAGGAATGGCCGTCTAATCATGCAAACGCCGTTTGATTGCATACGAAGGCTATAAAGTGTAAAGCATAATTTTCCATCATGAATCCTGTTTCTGATTCCGGGCATAATGATCCGTTCAGCACCATCAGCCACATGGTGGCGGCACTCGTTTTTATCTGGTACGGCTTTCGATTGATTTTGCTGTCGCACGGTACCCGTCTGCGCGTTATTTCCGTCGGCATCTATGTATTTTCTGTCATTTTTTTGTTATCGATGAGCGGTGTTTATCATTATCTTGAAACAGGCGGCGAGGCGCGTGCCGTTTTGCAGCGGCTCGACCATGCGGGCATTTTCGTCCTGATCGCCGGTACCTTTACACCGATTCACGCCATCCTGTTCCGCGGTTTCCTCCGATGGGGATTCCTTGCATTTGTCTGGACCTTTGCCGTCACGGCGCTGACCCTGAAAACGATCTACTTCAACGATCTGTCGGAGTGGGTTGGATTGACGCTGTACATCGGCTTCGGCTGGCTGGGGGTCGTTTCCGGTTATGCATCGTACCGGCTGTACGGATTCGCGTTCATCAGGCCGTTGTTATTCGGCGCCCTGGCCTATACCGCCGGGGCCAATATGGATTTTCTGCGGTGGCCTACGGTCATCCCGGGTGTGATCGGGCCGCACGAGATGTTCCATATCGCGATTATTGCCGGTATCGCCTGGCACTGGCAGTTCATCGACCGCATCGTCAAACGGCAAACTGAAAGGGCATGAGCAAACGGAAAGCGGATGCATGCGCTTTTGTGCGACAGGGCGTTTCGGACCATTGACGGCATGCGGAAAAAGAGCCGTAAGGAAAACGAGATGAAAAGCGGACCGGCGGGAGACCCGGCGGCCTCGGAGGAAGCGGCGGCCTAGAACTTGAGCGCGCACGCCTCTTCGTAGCTTTTGGGCGCCGCGCGCAGGGTGCTGCCCTTGAGCTGGTCGTAAAGGGCGTCGAGTTTCTCCTCGGCGCCCATGCGCTTGAGCTCCTTCTTGTCCATGTCGGCGGATTCGACGAGCTCGTTCCATACGGAGCTCTCGTCCAGCGAAAAAGCGTAGACGGTTACGCCCTCGTAGACGAAAACGGCATCGCTCGCCAGGTCACCGACAAAGAGTGTCGTCAGGGTTTTAGGAGAGAGGACGCTTTTGTAGCGTTCGAAGGCCGCTTCGAAGTCGTCAAAGCTTGCCAGCTCTCCGGCGAAAAAGAGCATCTTTTCCTCGTCCGAAATGGCGATGGCCTGTTTGAGCATTGTCTGGGGCTTGGATTTGCCCTCGGTGACGACGAGCGCCCCGCGGTAGCCGTAACGGCCCGGTACGCCCAGCGCGCCCTTGAGCGCCGGCTGCCACTCCAGTTTGTTGTCGTAGATGTAATCGATCGGTGTTCCCATGGGAGTTCCTTGGTGTGAACCCATCGTAAAAATGTCATGAATGAACGAAATATTATCTCTGCTTCCGCGTTCAGAAATCTTTGCAATGCAATTCGAGATTTGCTTCGTTCAAGTTATGTGTAAGCACCGCAAGAGAGATAGCTGCCGTTACGCTTGTAGGAAGAATAAAAAATATGCATAAATCATACCAATGGATGGGCCGTTTTTGTCGTGAAAATTAGATAGACGTATAACAACTGTCAGCCGTTGGCTTCAATAGTAGTTTGACGCCGGGGCTCACGTAAAAAGTGATTGAGTTAGAATATACCCCAGGGGTTGAATCTCCATTTCACTTGTCTCCGCCTCGATTAAAGAAAAAATCGTCTTCGAAAAATCATTTGCCTATTTTTCTCGCTCCCTTGTCTATACAACGTAGGAACGATGAAAGATGCGGGCTTTTTATGAACGTCTGAAAGCCAACGGCAAACACTCGACTGCTGCACAGATTGCCGTCATGAGAAAAATCTATACTGCCACTAAAAAACTGGACAGCAGTTTAAGATGCGATCTTCCTAAATGATACAATTGACGAAGCATTCTGGTGCCATTATGGTGCCATTCATTACTAAAAAAAACGTGTTTATTGAGGAAAGTCAAAAATACGAAACCCCGTTGTTTCGGTGTCTAGCGGTATTGTGTAGTTCTTTCAAGGGCATCCAGTATCCGGAGCCATTTTCTTCGACGCTTTTTCCTAAACTCTTCGTTGTCACAGCACTCACGTACAATAGTACGCTTCGCACTGTTCCGCCTTGATTTTAGAAAAAATCGTCTTCGAAAAATTCTTTCATAATCTAAATGCAAATTGATTGAGAGTGTATACTCGCCGCCTAGCGCCCTTCGGCCTCTTTTTGGGCCTGTTCGCGCAGACGGTCTTTCTTGCTTTTTTTCTTTCCCTTTACCGGTGCAGGGCCTTTTGTTTTAACCGGTGCTTCGCCGGTCAGTTCGAAGCCTGCGACCCGCTCGCGCGGCAGCCGGATCTTCGCGCGTTTTTCGATGACCTTGAAATGCGCCTGCGTCTCATGGTCGATGAACGAAACGGCCGTGCCCGATTTTCCGGCGCGCCCTGTCCGCCCGATGCGGTGGATGTAATCCGCCGGGGAGCGCGGAAGGTCGAAGTTGACGACACAGTCGATATCCTCGACATGCAGTCCCCTCCCGACGAGATCGGTGGCGAAGAGGATGCGGAACTGTTTCTGCTTGAAATCCTCCAGCGTCGCGCTGCGCTCCTCCTGCGTGAGGTCGCCGTGGAACGACTCCGCCGAAAAGCCGTACTTGCGGAACTTCGCGGCGATATTGTCCGCCGCGCGCTTGTTGGCCATAAAGACCAGAACCTGCTCCCACGGTTCGCTCTCCAGCAGATGGCGCAGCAGCGGCCCGCGCTTCTCGCGGTCCACCTCGATGACCCGCTGCTCAATACTCTGAACCGTCGGTGCCTCCGACGCAAAGGCCACTTCCACGGCTTCCTGCGTAATGCGCGATGCGATAGCCTGCATCTTCGGCGGATAGGTCGCGGAAAAAAGAAGATTCTGCCGCTTTTCGGGAAGCTGCGGCAGAATAAGATCCAGCTCTTCGGCAAAGCCGAGGTCAAGCATCTTGTCCGCCTCGTCGAGGACCAGGAACTCCAGATGCGAGAGGTTCATCTGCTTCTTGCTCAGTACGTCGATGAGCCGCCCGGAGGTTGCCACGACGACATCGCACCCCTGCTGCACGGCGTAAAGCTGATCGCCGATGCGCTCGCCGCCGATGATGCTGACGACCTTGGGCGGCTTCGGCAGGAAAGCGCCGAAGGTCTCGAACGCCTGCGCCACCTGCAGCGTCAGCTCCCGCGTCGGGGTCAGCACCAGGGCCTTGATCTTCGCCTTGCCCTCCCCTTTGCGCTGCGACCAGAGCTGCAGGAGCGGCAGCACAAACCCGGCGCTTTTGCCGCTGCCCGTCTGCGCACGTGCTATGACGTCCCTGCCTTCGAGCAGCAGCGGGATCACCCGCTGCTGTACGGGCGTCGGTTCGACGTAGCCGTTCTCCCGCAATGCGCGTTCGATCGCGCCGATAAGTCCGAGTCCGGTAAACGACATGAAGGTTTCCTCATAGTTTGTTGCACGTATTTTAGGGGGTTTGGGCTTTAACGCACATCGTCACCATGCATCGGCTGCAAAAAGCCGGTCAGTCGGCCCTCCCTTACACCATGCTGTTAGAAAAATTCATCCGCTCACAGCTCGCAGGTATCGTTTGAACAAAAACGGCTTTCGATCCCGTCGCTGTCCGCAAACTTGTTCCAGTCGATATGCGGCATGGCGGCAAGCTTCTCTTCGTAGGTTTCCCGGGAGATCCCTTCGTAGGGCATCTGCTTGTAGGCCCCGCTCTCGGAGTGCGGCAGCATGGAAACCGATTTGATCACCGGGGCGAACTGCGCGAGCATGTGCTCGACCTGGTGCCCCTCTGTTTCGGGATCGAAATAGACGGTGCAGCTGACCATGTTGTCGCTCCATTCGCGCTGTATCATGGCGAGGAAAGCGAACTGCTCCCAGGCGGAAACCTCGGTCGCCTTTCGAGTTTTTCCCTGGTCGATCGGAAACGCGAAAACGGTCGTGTTCTCGCTGTAGACGTCGGGTTCATGCGCAACGCCCGCCGCCTTGAGCAGACGGCAGACCGCGGTATCATTGCCGACGCGCATCCGCCGCAAAGCGTATTGGAACGTCGGGAAGTGCATCCCGGAGCTCACGCCCGCCAGCTGCGAGATCGTCCCCGAGGGCTTGATCGTCGTCACCCGGATGGAGGGCGGTACGCCGGCTTCAGACGCCAGTTTGCGGTTTGCCGAGCGCACCACCTTGTAGCCCCTGCGCAGCCGCCTTGTCAATTCGGTCGCCCCCAGCTGGTCCAGCATGTCCGCCATGCCCGAAAGACTGACCCCAATGCGCCGGTTGCGGACCACGATCGCGTTTGTTTCGGGGCGATGCGTCGGCAGCAGCGCGACCGTTGAAGCGTAAAACGTGGCGTACTCCAGTACCCTATAGAAGTCGTCTTCCCCCGCGCATCGCGACGGAAAGACCTCGGCCAGGTTGCACAGCTCGTAACTCTCGAGCGGTATCTCGCTGCAGGGGTTTGCCAGCCACGCCCGGTCTTCGGACTCTCTGCCGTAGCGCCCGTATTTTTGCACGTTGATCAGGTTCATGATGCCCGGTTCGCCGTTGGCGATAATGTGTTTTGCGATGATGGGGAGTTTCGCAAAATCTTCCGTCTTTTTCAGCACAACGGTGTTGTTTGACATCCAGCCGATCTCGGCACGTTCGGGGAAACGTTCATAATCTTTCAGGGAGAGAAAGCTCTCATCCTCCGCCGACCCCAGGGCGATCTCGGCACTGCGGCGCACATTGCCGGCCACGACACAGGCGCCGATGGCATTGAAGATATCGGCGGTGCAGCGCGTCGCATCCGTTTCTCCGGCGCAAAAAGCGTCCAGATAGCTCTCTATCCTTCGGTGAAGCGTCTTGAGCGGCTCCGGTCCCGAAGCAGTACCGCCGAAGCCCCTGATAGGCGCCCCCGCGGGCCGGATCATATCGTAGTCGAATGTGAACCACGCCCCGCCCCTGGTGTAGCTTTCGATCAGCAGCCTTACCGATGCGACCCACCCTTCCCTGCTGTCTGGAATGACAAAAGGTACCGGGCGCGATTTGTCCGGCACGGCCGTACCCCGCCCCTTCCATGCGGTGTTGAAACCGACCCCGACGCCGCACATCAGCATGTCCATCGTCCAGTCCGCGGCGGTGGCGAGGTCGGCGGTGTCGACCGCGCCACAGTTGTTGAGCGCCGCGGCGCCCCGGGTGTAAACATACTCCGTGCCCATCGCCCAGAGCCCCCGCCCCGGCGGCAGCCATTTCATCTCGAACATCGCCTCGGCCATTTCGGCAGCGTACGACTGCCAATACCCTTCGTCCCAATGCAGCCTGCTCAGCGCATAATGGTGTTTTCGGACGGACATCACCCCGTTCGTCACCCGGATGACGGTATCGGCCCAATGCTCCTGCGATCCGTCCTCCATTTTCCGACTGTAAGTTCGGTAGTACGTCGTTTCCCCAAAACCGCCAAAGCCGAACTCCGGTTTGCGCTGCCGCAGCGCGCCGCAGATCTGCTCTTTAAGTTCAAACCGCTCCGTAATCATCATCTTTGTGTCACTGTCACTCATCCCTCGTCTCCTTGCTGTCCTATGCAACAAGTATAGTACGATTTCCACAAGCACTCGATGATTTCTGTCAAAATGTTCCTACCCCATCTCTTCTGACGCCGTTTTGAAAACATCGGCACACAAAACAGCATGAGCTCCCCTGCGTAATCGCTGCTCTTACGTTCAATTTACAATCGCGAAACAATCAAGGCATCTGAAGCAGGGATGAGTATCTTGGAGAGTAAAAAAGAGCGTAGCGCCAAAACCCTCCTAGAGAGTTTTGACTATATATTACTGTAACACTAGAACAGGAGCTGCTACAGAACAATCGAAGTTAGAAATACTGTTGATATACACTGTGCCTGAAGTCACAAGTACAGCCTCTGAAAAGAGATCGATATTGTATGAAGCATCTACTTTAAAGGTTTCTGTAGATGAATTAACATCATATGAAAGTCCCGTAGTTGCATCAGATGTGAACTCCAGAATGCCGCTCTGCATCGAATATGTCAAGTAACCATAATCGTAATCGGGGTCATCGACAAGCAGTTCGGAACCGTAAGCAGTTCGGAACCGTAAGCACGATCTTGTGTATACGCATGATAATCATAGCTTCCAACTGCATCCGTACAGAAGTAATAATCGATATTTGAGGCGTCATAGGTATCCAGAGCAAAATCAAGATCGACATTAATGTGATATCCCATCACGCCCGTAGCATTCAGATCTGCAAAGGTGACGTTGATGTCACCGACGCCAAAATTACCAGAAGAGCCAGAAGAACCGCAACCGCCAAGGCCCAGGGCCAAAGTACCTACAAGAATAGATAAAATATAGTTTTTAATTGTTATATCCCAATATTTAATATCGCCTATACTACATTCATAGAGGTTACATATCACTTAATTTTTGACATGTATATAAATATCTTACAACTATAAATAATATATACTGTATTTAATATTGGAGTCTGAAAGCTTCGAGCGCATCCTTGTCAAATCAGACGAGCTCATTACAAAGCTAATGAATAAAGAAAAAAACATATTTTTCGAAGCCCACTCTTTTCAAAATTTGTTATAATTCGTCCCGCATCAAAACTTTATCACAATGCAAAAGCGTGGATCCCTTGTTCATACGATGTTTATAGAAACAGGGAATGCTTGCACATACACTCACGCATCCAAAGGAAGTTTTTTGAACCTTCAGAGTTTTTTATGGGATTATGGAGAAAAAGTACCCGGGTACGACGTCAGAGTCGTCAATGAAAGAGAAGCCAGAGCCGCGGCGGGGATCCTTGGAATCCTCGGGACCATTATCATCTTCGTCGGGATAGGCTTCAACCACATCATGGCAGCGAGAATCTATTTGGCCTTTTTATTTATAGATTTTACGCTGAGAATGATCAGTCCGAAATACGTCCCTTCCCTGCTGCTGGGCAAGTTTGTCGTGCAGAACCAGAAACCGGAATATGTCGGCGGACTGCAGAAGCGCTTTGCGTGGACGCTGGGCTGGCTGATCTCCCTGCCGATGGTCTGGTGGTTCGTCATCAACTGGGACATCACCTTCTACAAAGTACTTATCTGTGTCCTCTGCGCGTCGCTGATGTTCCTGGAGAGCGCCTTCTCCATCTGCGTCGGCTGTATGATCTACAAGCTGCTCACGCGCATTGACCCGGTCCACTGTCCGGGCGGCACCTGCGAGCTCCGTATCAAAGAGCCGATCCAGAAGTTCAACCCGGTCCAAAAGGTGATCGCGGCCCTGACCGTCGTCGGCTTCCTGGTGGGCACCTACGCCTTTTTGGCCTACGAGGAGCCCAAGACCTTCTTCGGCGAGTTTCTTCATGAAGCCGTTTTGACGGAATCGCAATTGATCAAAGAGAAAGAAGAAGCGTACCAGAGGGAGCTGGAGAAAGAGTTCGGAGACGACGACTTCTAGTACCCGCTCTTTTTCTGAGCGAAAATGGCACCGTCCATTGTTTCACTCCCAAAGGGTGCCCTGCCCAATCAGCCAGTTCAGTGGCCGGCCAAAGCGTCAGCCTGCTGCTCCTGTTCTTTCGTTTTCGCGTTCATCGTCTGCGTAACGCTTTGTGCGTCATGCATCACGTCGATCTCCTGCCGAAGCATATGATCGCTCTTGTCACCTTCCGTTTTCTGATCGGAACAGCCTCCGAACAGCGTTAAAATACATACGAGTCCCCATAACGTTTTCATCACCTGCATCCTTACGTTGAATCCGCTCTATTCTAAGCTGTTGACACCCATCTGTCAAATGCTGCAATAAAAAGTCTCTCCTCTTGAATACATATACAAAAGACAATACTGTCCGGATTGCCGACCCCATACTGATAAATTATTTTAATAAATCATGCGATACACTCTGAACAGTTGATAACTATTTTATTTTCTTAAAAACACTCCGGCTGCCGGAGGGGAGGAAGATCTGCATGAAAATCAGCGCGCTGCCTATAGTCTTCATATTGTTTTTCGGACTGGCGGGATGTTCATCCAAATATCTTACAGAACCAAAAATAGAAACCATCAAGACTGACGCCACCGCCTACCTTGAGGGCAGAATCGACTACGCAAAAACGAACAGGGATTATCTGCCGTCTTCTCTCAAATCAGATCCGGATTCCACGCGTGTGCTTCATTACGATTATGAGGTCACCTATGTAAACGGGGACATCGATTACGATGCATTAAATCTGTTCAATCCTCTGGTACTGGTCGGGTTTCCCCTCAGTGATTCCGACGTTGTCGTACAGGGGAAGCTCGATGTGATCGATGCCAATGCAACGACGATCTCCTTCAAGGCTGTCTGTGTCGCCAAAAGCACCAGAAACCTCTTTAAAAACACCAACCTATCCGAAGACAGAAAAAAATGTCTGGATGAAGTCAAAAAAAATATCGATTTGCAAGTCAGAGTAAGTCTAACAAAAGGAGAACTGTAATCATGCGATTTAAACTTACCACTACCACCTTGCTGGCACTGGGTACAGCAATCATCATGTCCGGATGCGGCGCAAAAGGGCCGACCTTTTCGAAAATCGAAAAGCCTGAAAAAGACATGGGACTTGTCTACATATACCGCCCGTCAAGTTTTATAGGAGGCGGTATCTATTATGATATCCATGTGACTGATCAGGATGGCAATGACAAAGTGATCGGCACGTTGAGAAACGGCGGCTATTTCCAATACACCAGTCAACCGGGCGAAAAAGAGTTCTGGGCCAAAACAGAAGCCAAAAGCTCCGTCACGATTGATATTGAACCGAACAAAATGTACTGCATCAAAGGAGAGGTCGGTATCGGATTTATCGCCGGAAGACCCCACTTGACAGTTGTTGACAACAAACTATGCGAAGAAGAGATCAAAGATACGCAGTTAAGCAGTGACTGAGACAAGCTGCCTACGGAGTCGCTATTAACTGCAAAATTTCTCCTCTCCCATGCAGGGCAACGTCTCCGTGCGTTTCGACAGGAACCCGAGGTGCACTTAAGCCCTCCATAGTAAAATTGCGTATGGAGATTACATCTTTGGACCTGCTCAACTGGCTCGGTATCGCCTTCTGCATCACGCAGTCGGCGATGTTCTCCGGGCTCAACCTCGCTTTTTTCAGCATCAGCAAAATGCGACTGCATATCGATATGTCCAAAGGCGATGCTGCCGCGGCAAAGGTCTACGCCATGCGCGAAGACCCGAACTTTCTGCTGACGACGATCCTCTGGGGCAATGTCGGCATCAACGTTCTGCTGACCCTACTTTCCAATTCCGTGATGGCCGGCATCATCGCCTTTGTCTTTTCGACCTTCGTCATCACCCTCTTCGGCGAGATCATCCCCCAGGCTTATTTCTCCCGAAACGCCCTTAAAATGGCCTCCACACTGACCCCCCTGCTGCGCTTTTACCAGCTGCTCCTCTGGCCGTTGGCCAAACCCTCTGCCAAGATGCTCGACCTCTGGCTGGGACGGGAGGCGGTGCAGTTCCTGCGCGAAAACGAGATCGAGGAGATGCTCAAACTGCATATCCAGGAACGCGATTCCGAGATCACGCGGACCGAAGGGGTCGGCGCACTGAATTTCCTCGCCATGGACGACCTTAAAGTCGGCGAAGAGGGCGAACCCATCGAACCGCTAAGCATCATTCCCCTCAAGTTCGAGGGCAGCGTGCCGCAGTTCCCCGAAATCGCCTCCTCGTCCAAAGACCCCTTCTTGCGCCGGGTCCAGAGACCCCACAAGTCATGGATCATCCTGACAGACATGCGTGACAACCCCCGCCTCGTCATGGATGCCGACGGCTTTATCAACGCCGCCCTCTTCGAATTCGACACCTTCGACCCCATGGAGCACTGCCACCGCCCGACAATCATCACCAATATGGAAACGACACTCGGTTACATTCTGCCGGGTCTGCAGGTCGATCCGGAGCATATGGAAGACGACGTCATCGACCAGGACATTATCCTAGTCTGGGGAACCGAACGGCGCATTATCACCGGGGCGGACATTCTCGGGCGGCTGCTGCGGGGCATCGTGGCAAAATAACTACGATGCCATCTTACGGTACCTGTAGCACCAGGTTCAAACGCCCGAAATAGTTGGAGCGGACATACTGCCCGATCGGACGGCTGGGGTAGAGCTCCAGCGAAGCCCGCAGCCTATTGTAATAGAGATCGAATCCCAGCAGCCCCGTGATAATCGTCGTCGGCATCTCGAAATCATACCCGTGCTGTTTGGCGTACTCATGCATGTAAAAATAGCCGATCACATCGGCGAAAAGAGCGAGGTTGACGCTCCATCCCCACGTCCTCCTTCGTGTTTCCAGGTTAAGCTGGTGGGCAAGCGAACGGTTGACGATCCCACTGATCGTGACAAAGTTTTTGGGAGCATTCTCCCCAATACGCACGGCCGTGCCCCCGCCCGCTCCGACATAGCTGCTCCCCGCATTGACAGAGAGGCTGTTGAACCACTCGAAGGTGTAACGTTCTGCGACACGGACAGAGTATTGGCGCGTTCCCATCACATAGCCGGCCTGGAACAGCAGCCGGGCCGGCACCTGATTGTCCCACCCCTGCGGTTCATCGATCCGTAACAACCGGTGCAAACCCTTCTGCACGACTTCCGCCCCCGAAGAGGGCCCCATGACCCCCAGCGTCATCAGCACCTCGTGGAAGATATGCTCATTCCAGATAAACAGCGACGCTGTCAGGGCCGTCGACCCCATATAGGGAACGTCATCGTAGACGGGTTCGGTCTCATTCGTATCTTCAGGCGTAATGGCGATCCCCTGGAGACTGATGGCCCCGTTTTGCTTCATTTCGGAGAGGTCAAACGGGTAAACGGCCCTCAGAAGATCGCGCATCCCCTTGACGTAGCCGTACTGAAAACTCCCCTTTTCACTTGCATCCAGTGCATCGCTCATCCAGCCGACCTGGAAACCGCCGGTGTATTTGTCGTCCGACCCGAAGATCATGTCGTTGTCGATCGAAAACGACCAGCTCTCTGCAAAAAGCGGCAGAAGCAGTCCCGCCGACAGCAGCCAGATGAGTATCCGCACCGGCACCCTCATGAAGCGCTGGCCAGGCTGCGGCGGAAGAAAAAGAGCCCCAGCAGGAAAAAGACGACGCCGATCCCGCTGATGGCAAGCAGCTCCGGCCAGACGATGTCAATACCGGCGCCGCGATAGAGCACCGCCTGCGCCATGCTGACGAAGTGGCTCGTCGGCATCAGCAGCATGACGTTCTGCAGCCCCTGCGGCATGCTTTCAAAGGGAGTCACCCCTCCCGAGAGGATCTGCAGCGGCAGGATCGTAAGAATGATGATCAGCCCCAGCTGCGGCATCGTCCGGGCGACCGTTCCCATAAAGATCCCCATCGACGTCGTCGAAAACAGCATCAGCAACGATCCGAACAAAAAGAGCGTCAGCGACCCCTCGACGGGGACGGAAAGAATTCTCTGCACGACGATCTCGATCGAGAACGTGACACCGGCAAGCACGACAAGGCCCATCGACCACACCTTCGAGAGCATGATTTCCGCCGCATTCAGCGGCATGACCATCAGGTGTTCCAGCGTGCCGTGTTCCCGCTCGCGGATCAGCGCCGCTCCTGCGAGCATGATGGAGAGCAGCGATATCTGCCCGATCACCTCCATGATGCTGCCGAAACGGATGCTGTCGAGCGTGGGGTTGTACTTCATGCGCGTGACGACTTCCACCGGCAGCGCTGCCGATGTCCTTTGACCGTAGAGGAACTCCCGGACTTCGTCGTTGACCATCTGCTGGATGTAGCCGGCCCCGATGCCGGCCTGGGACATCCGCGTCGCGTCGATGTTGACCTGGAGCGTCGGATGCCTCCCCTGGAGCAGCTCCTTCTCGAACGAGGGGGGTACCGTGATAATAAAGGTGTAGCGTCCCTCTTCCATCCCGGCGTCGGCCGCTTTGGCACTGATCAGGTCCGGCGGAAGGAACCGGGGCAGGTAGAAGGCGTCCATGATCCGCATGGAGAGGGCCGAACGGTCCGCGTCGACGAAGGCCACGGGCACATTGACCAGCTCCGTCGAGGTGGAGGTCGCCTTGACATAGATGGCGAAGGTAAAAGAGTAGATGATCAGGAAAAGCATCATCTTGTCCCGCAGCAGGCTGCGAAGCTCCTTGATGCCCAAAAGGTAGATGTTCGCAAGATGCTTTTTCATCTATTGCTCCTGCTGCTTCAACGCCGCGATGCTCAGCAGCGTGATGATGACGACCGCCGCCGCCAGGGCCGCGAAGTCGCGGGAGAGGTCACTGAGGGTGAGCGCCTTGCTGAAGACGCCGCGGCTGATGTTGATGAAGTAGGTTGCCGGGTAGATCTCACCGATGACACGCCCCGCCCCTTCAAGCGAGCTGACGGGTTCGCTGAGCCCCGAGAAGCTGATAGTCGGCAGCAGCGTCAGAATGGCCGTCGCCGCCAGAGCGGCGACCTGGGTCCGGGTAAACGCGGACATGAGCAGCCCGAGGCCCGTCGTGATCGTCACAAAAAGCAGCGCTCCAAGGCTCAATGTCATCAGGCTCCCTTTGAGCGGGACCCCGAACAGCAGGACGGCGATCATGACCAATCCGAAAAAACCGACCATGCTCACCGCGATGTAGGGGAGCTGCTTACCCAGCAGGAACTCAAGGCGCGTGACCGGGGTGGCGTAGAAGTTGGTGATGGAACCCAGCTCCTTCTCCCGCACAACGCTCAGTGCCATCAGGATCGACGGAATGAAGACCAGCAGGATCGGGATGATCGCAGGCACCATCGCGAAGATACTTTTGAAGTCCTGGTTATAGCGGTAGCGCATCTCGATGTCGACGGGCGACAGCGCGGGGACATAGCCCAGCGTCCGGCGTGTCAGCTCCGTCAGGTAGTTGTAGTGCATCCCGCGGATGTAGCCAAGGATCGTTTCGGCGCGGAACGGCATCGCGCCGTCGATCCAGACACCGATCTGCGTCTGCTGTCCCCGCGTCACATCCCTGCCGAAGCCCGGGGGAATCTCGAGAGCGACGGCGACCTCCCCGCTGCGCATGCGCCGGTCCAGGTCCGCCTGCGAATGCAGCGGCGGCCGCTCGAGAAAATAGCGCGACCCCGCCAGGCTCTGGACGTAGTCGCGGCTCTGGGGGCTCTGATCCCGGTCAAGCACGGCGAAATGGAGGTCCTCGACGTCCATTGTGATCCCGAACCCCAAAGTGAGCATCAGCAGCACAGTCCCGAACACGGCGAAAGTGAGCCGGACCGGGTCGCGCAGCAGCTCAAGCGTTTCGCGGTAACTGTAGCCGAAAAGGCGCATCGGGCTGAAGAAACGGTTAGGCGTCCTCACACGGTGCGGCTCCGGCGTCGGCTCCACAGCGCTCTGCCCCTTCTCCCCCTCCCCGATCGCCTCTTCGAGGTAATCAATAAAGGCCTCTTCAAGGCCCGTCTTCCCCCGGGAGCGGATGAGTGATGCCGGCGTATCACTGGCCAGGACCCTCCCCTGATGCATCAGCGAAATACGGTCGCAGCGCTCGCCCTCGTTCATGAAGTGGGTGGAGATAAAGATCGTGACACCGTCGTGACGCGCTAGGTCAATCAGCAGCTCCCAGAAGCTGTCGCGCGACACGGGGTCGACGCCCGAGGTCGGCTCGTCGAGAATGAGCATCTGCGGCCGGTGCACGACGGCGACGGCAAGGGAGAGGCGCTGCCTGATGCCGAGCGGCATCCCGTCGGGGTAGCTGTGCTCGTAGGCTTCGAGCTTGAAGCGTTCGATCATCTCATTGACCCTCGGCTCAACCTCCTGCGCGGGCAGATGGAAAAGCTCGGCATGCAGCACAAGGTTCTGCCGCACTGTCAGCTCCGCGTAGAGCGAGAAGGCCTGGGTCATGTAGCCGACCTTTTTGCGGGTCTCCAGATCGTGGCTTTCACTCCGGACCCCGAAGAGCCACGCCTCCCCTTCGCTGGGGTGCAGCAGTCCGGTCAGCATCTTCATCGTCGTCGTCTTCCCGCAGCCGTTGGAACCGAGGAAACCGAAAATCTCGCCGCGTTTGATCCGGAAACTGACACGGTCCACCGCCGTAAAATCGCCAAAACGCATCGTCAGCCCCTCCGCGGCGATGGCATCTTCCGCGTCCGCAAAGTTACCCGGGGGGACGACGAGGGTTTCATGCCCCCGGCGTTTGTGTTCGGGCAGCAGGCGGATAAACGCTTCGTCGAGCGTCTCCGTACCGGTCTGCTTCCGCAAGGCATCGGGGGTCCCGGTGGCCAGCACATGCCCTTCGTCCATCGCCACCAGCCAGTCGAAGCGTTCCGCCTCCTCCATATAAGCCGTGGCGATAACCACGCTCATCCCCTCCCTGTGGGAGCGGATGCGTTCGATCAGCTCCCAGAACTGCCGCCGCGACAGCGGGTCAACCCCCGTCGTCGGTTCGTCGAGGATCAGCAGGTCCGGGTCGTGGATCAGAGCGCAGCAGAGCCCAAGTTTCTGCTTCATCCCGCCCGAAAGCTTCCCGGCCGGCCGCGCTTTGAACGGGGCCAGTCCCGTGCTCTCCAGCAGCTCCGTGATCCGCGCTTCGCGCTCCGCACGTCCCTGGGCGAACAGGCGGCCGAAGAACTCGACGTTTTCATACACCGACAGGGACATATAGAGGTTCTTGCCGAGGCCCTGCGGCATGTAGGCGATGCGCGGGCAGACCGATGCGCGGTAGCGTGCATCGGCCATGTCACCCCCGAACACCTCCACGCGCCCCGCTTCGATGCGCCGGACCCCGGAGATCAGCCCGAGCAGCGTCGATTTTCCCACGCCGTCGGGGCCGATAAAGCCCACCATCTTGCCTGCCGGAATCTCCAGGTTGACGCCTTCGAGCGCCTGAGTCTTGCCGTAGCGGTGGGAGATTTCTGCAAGGGTGACCACACTGTTCATGGCGTCGGATCATCCCCCGGCAGGCGGTTCAGGCGCTCGGGCCACGGTGTCTGCGCGTCCATGCGGACATAGGCGCTCCCCGGCAGTCCGATCTTGACCCGCTCAAGATAGCGGCGCAGCAGGGCTTCGTCGACTTTCACCTTGATCCGGAACATCAGCTTTTCGCGCTCGCTCTGCGTTTCGATCTCTTTGGGAGTGAACTGCGCCTGCGGGGAGACGAAGGTCACCGTCGCCGGGATCGTGACATCGGGACGCGCATCCAGGATGATCCGCGCCTCGCTGCCGACGTCGATGCGCCCCGCCTGAGCCGTCGGCAGGAAAATCGTCATATAGACGTCGGTCAGATCCAGCAGTGTCAGCACCTTTCCGCCACCGCCGATGATCTCCCCGGGTTCGCGGAGCCTGTAGAGGACCCGTCCGTCGATGGGCGCGTAGAGCCGGCTCTCTTCGAGGTTTGCCTTGATCGTATCCGCCTGCGCCCGCGCCGCATCAATGGCGGCTTCCGCACTGACGACCTGCGCACGCGCCGCCTCCAGGGCAGCTTCGGTAACGTTCAGGGCCGACTCGTGCTGCTGCAGCTGTACCAGCGGGATGTTCTTGTTAACATAGAGATTCTTGGAGCGTTCAAGGTTTTTGCGCGCAAGGGTCCGTTCACTCTCACGCTGCTTGACCACGGAGAGTGCGAGTTTGCGCTGCTGCTCCGCCTGGCGTACCTGCGCCAGGGCCTGGGCGTAACGGGCATCAAGCTCGTCGGTGTCCATCACCGCCATCAGGTCCCCTTTTTTGACCATGTCCCCCTCGTGTACGGTGATCTCGTCAAGCCTTCCGGGCAGTTTCGTTTCAATATCGACCATCGTCGCCTCGATGCGCCCGTTACCCATCGCGATCGTCTCCGGCAGGGAAGGCCCTTCTAACCGGAGCAGTATGAAATAGAGGGCACCGGCCGCAGCGGCCAGCAGCAGAACGATGCCCGCACGTTTGAAAAATGGGTTATTCATAGGTTTCCTTTTTGAGCGGGTACGCTTCCGGGGTTACGAGCGCATGACGCAGTCTGGTGATAAAATCTCTGCGCGCCTCCGGGTTCATGAAAAAATCGAAACGCCCGCCGTCATACTGCAGCTGCATCAGATCGACGAGGAAACGGTAGCGGGTGTTCACCGCACCGAAATCGGCGGAGAGGGCCGCATTCTGCGCGACAAGCAGGTCCGCCAGCGTCCGGTTCCCCAGGGCGTAATTCTCCCGCACAAGGTTGTAGCTTTTGCGTGCGCTTCCGGCCGCCGACTGCGCCAGTGCTATCGCCGGGTACGCGGCACGCAGCGTATGCAGGTCCCCCCGGATCCGCTGTTCCAGTGCCGACAGCCGCTCGAGGCGGTCCGCTTCCAGCCGTCTGACCCCCAAGTCTGAGCGTGCGGCACGGGCGCTGCGCCCCCCGCCCTCGAACAGCGGCAGGGAGAGCGACACCCCCGCCATCCAGTTGGTCTCATCCTCCAGGCTGAACGCCGCACCCGGCGTACGGGTCTCGTCGAAGACATGGGTCACTTCGCCGTACAGCGCGATATCCGGGGACCAGTAGGCCCGCCGATCGGAACGGTATTGCCGGCGCTGCGCCGAAAGCTGCGCTTCGACCGCATCCAGGTCCGGCGAAACCTTCTGTGCCTCGGCGACATAAAACGCGTTTAGCCGTTCGAACGACACGGCGTTACTGATACGTCCGAGCAGACCGCTATCGCTGATCACGAGGGCAGGATCTTCCAGGGTCACTTCTGTCAATGCGTACCTGTCGGTGATGGGCCGGTGCAGGATACGGTTGAGCTGTTCATACGCCCTGGCAACATCGGCCTCGGCCCGCAACCGCGCCTGTGTCGCCACCGCGATCTCGCTCTCCCACTGGTAGACGTCGGAGAGGTCCGTCATCCCCGCATCGACACGCTGTCTTGCCATCGCAAGGTTGGCCTGCATCAGCCGCTCGTTCTCCCGGCGGATATCGAGCAGTGTTGTGGCTACGTGCGTCTGCAAAAACGCCGTGGTCGCCTGTCGGACCACCTCCAGTTCCAGCCCGCGCTGCTGCGCCCTGCGCCCTTCCTGCAGCGATTGTTGCACCGCCAGCCTGGCCAGCGCCCTCTCCGAGAAGAGGATCTGTTGCAGCTTTAACGTACCGTCCGTACTCTTCTCGGCGTAGAACCCCCCTTCGACGTAGACGTTGTCGCCGTTGCGCTGGGTGTAGAGCAGCTCGGCACTCAATTGGGGCAACAGGACCGAACGTACCTCATCTATGCTCTCTTCCCCTTCCCGAACCCCCAGTTTGCCGGCGATCACATAGAGGTTCTGCTTGAGCGCCGTCTCCGCTGCGCTGACCAGGTCCATCGCTTTGCCGTCATCGGCCGACTCATGCAGCAGGCGCGCCTGTGCCAGGACACGGAAGGGCGGCGAGATCTGCATGGCGCGCGCGACCGCCATATCGATGCGCAGCACGCTCTGCGCTTCGAAAGCGACGCTCTGGCGCTCCGCCGCCCCTCCCCCGGCGATCGCCACGATATTCAGGGCACTGCGACGCAGACGCCGCAGGCGTTCATCGGGGACGAAGAGATCGGCCAGCACGCCCGACCCCACCCCGGGTTCGAAACCGAGCGAGAACACGGGAAGCTTCTCCCGGCGGAGGTCATCCATCAGCGCCGTGCGTGCTGCCGCAGCGAGCCCCGACATCTCCCCAAGCAGCACCGCCCCGCTTCCTTCGGCGAGACTGTAGCTCCCATCGGCGGCCACCGGCAGCACCGCGAGCCTGACCCCCTGTGCTTCCGCCCGCTCCGCGGCACGCGCCGCCATTTCCGGGAAGAGCGCAAGGACACGTGCATCGACCAGCAGCGATGCCTGCTCGAACGGTACGATTTCGCGGTAGCGCTCCAGTGCCGCACCGAACGTGCTATGGCCCAGGACAAAGTTGACGTTGCGGACACCGCTCCCGTCCCCTTCCGGTGCGATCCCCCGCAGGCCGGCACCTTCCGCAAAGGGGATCACCGTCGGCTTTTGCATGGCACCCTTTGAGAGGGCGACCTCCCCCGCCAGCGTACCCAGGAGGACGATCATGTCGACCTTCGAATCCTTTTGCAGGCGTTCGATCGCGGCAGCGGTACGGGCAGTGTCGCCCCCTCCTTCCATCTGCATTGTCTCCGGGAAAAGGAGTTCTGACGGGTTAGGGGCGAGCTGTTTCACTTCCGTCACCAGTGCCGCCCGGTCCCGGGCAAATGCTTCATCGTAACGGTCCGCGACGATGCCCACATTGAGGGCGGAAGCCAAAACGGGAAACAGAAGCAGCGCCACTGCGCCCCAACGTCTACATCCGGTTGTCATCTGATCCCCCTTTTTTTGTCAGCGGTTTTATGCTGTGCGTCCGTGTAAGACCCTCTCGTCTGGCAGATGAAGGTATCGCACAACTGCTCGGCGAGTGCCTGCGGGTCTCCGCCTGCTACCACCCAGAATTGCAGGTAACCGTGCAGCTGTCCGTTGAAGGCATAGGCGCACAGTTGGGCCGCCCGTTGGTCAAGGTTTGGATTGATTTTTGAAAAACATGACGCCAGGAAAGCATAGAGTTTTTGCGCACTCTGCGGGAACTCGTTCCCAAGGGCACTGAAAAAAAGCGGGTTGTTTCGTACCCCCTCTTCCAATACAAGTCTGCCCTGCTGCACCATCTCGAAGATCATGGAGGCATAATGCTGCAACTGTAGGACAGGATCGTCCGCGTTTAAACGGTCAATCCCTTCAAAGAGCATTGCGATTTTCGCTTCGATGTAGGCAAGGTATATGCCCTCTTTCGAACCGAACATCGCATAAACAGTACTGATGGAAACGGATCCGGCTTTGGCCAGCTCCGCTACTTTGAACTGCTGAAAACCCTCACGCTCCAACATCTGCGCGGCCATTTCCAGCAGTTTCACTCTTTTCGTGTCCGGTACGCTCTTTGTCATATGGCACACCTTGTGTTGTGTGCTTTAAGTATAGGAGCCATTTTCTTAAGAGTAATTTAATTACTGAGAAATTCCCGCAGGCTGTTTTTGATGTAAACGCGCGTGGCCGGTCAGTACTTCCGTTTTCGGGGGATCACGCCGCGAACCCCGCCCTTGGGGTCATCCATGTCCCCCCGGCGGCGCGGGATCAGGTGCATATGGACATGAAAGATCGTCTGGCCGGCGTCGGCGCCGACGTTGATGCCGATGTTGAACCCACTGATCGTCTCATCTAACGCAAGCAGGCGCGCTTTTTGGTGCTGAAGAAGATCGTGCATAGCGGCGATCTCCTCCTGCGTCAGTTCAAAATAGTCCGCGACGTGGCGCTTCGGGATGATCAGCGTGTGCAATCGCGTGACCGGGTATTTATCGTAAAAAGCAAACGCGAGGTCGTTCCCGTCGACGATCGTGTTTTCAGGCAGGTGGCAAAAGATACACTTCATAGACATAGGATGACAGAATATCCATTAAAATGCCTTTCGCCCGCATGCATCGTCTTTTATGCATCAATAAAATTGATATAATTATTGTCATCCCATCGAAAGAGGGTGTGTAGGCTTCGGTATCGTCTCCTTTGCTATGCCTCTCTTTCAAATAGGTGTTTTATTGCCAAATCCGCACAGGATTTACATAAACATAAGAAAACACCTGTAACAATGGGAAATACCGATTTTCATCAGGCGGTACGTTTCGCGCCAAAGGAGTGCTTGCATGAAATACGTCCTTATCCTCTCACTGATCGCCGCTTCCCTGTTGGCCGAGATCGATGTCAGACAGAATATCAAGGCCCTTTATATGGGGGTTCCCCTGACAAAAAACCAGATGAATTACATTCTGGACAACCAGACCCAAATCCTCAGCCTTATGAAGGCCCAGGCGATCCAGACGGTCGGTGCACAGCAGATCCATGACAGCAACGTCGTGGAGTTCATGCTGCGCAGTGACGGCACTGCCGACAGCTACAGAGTCCTTGACCATGCCAGCCGACGCAATATCGACCGGCTCAGCGAACTCGTCGTGATGGAGGGGTACAAGCAGATGCCCGTTCCCCCCATGGACACCCCTATCCGCTTCATTATCCGGTACCGTACCGGTAATATGGAGAACGCCGTCGACCTCACACCCGAGCCCGAACCGCAGCCGAAGAAGAAAAAACGCGTACGCTGACCCCTTTCCCGGGGCAGCACCACTCACCCACGCCAATGCTACACTACTGCATCATCGGCGACGTCCACGGCTACTATGACAAACTGATGCGCCTCATCGCCCAACTGCCGAAGGAAGCGCGGCTCGTCTTCGTCGGCGACCTCATCGACCGCGGGCCGGATTCGGCAAAGGTCATCGCCTTTGTACGCGAAGGCGGACACTTCTGCGTACGGGGGAATCACGAAACGTTCATGCTGTCGCAGCGCCCCGAAAACGGGCGGCGATGGGAAGCGAACGATGCCTATCATCTCTGGATGCAAAACGGTGGCAACGCGACCCTCGCCTCGTACGGACTGCACGACTATCCCTCGTTACGGCAGGAAGGAAGCACCCCTCTGCTCCGCCCTTTTTTCCGCGATATTACGTGGCTGGAGACGCTGCCTTACTACCTTGAGCTCGAGGGGTGCAGCGTGGCCGGCCGCCGGGTCGTCGTCTCCCACGCCTCCGTGTCACGCATCTGGCCAAAGCGCCAAAGCGACCGTGAGGCCTTCAACCGCGACGTCCTCATTAACCGCGATCCCCCCGCGCCGCTCCCCGGCATCTACAACGTCTTCGGACACACCCCTTTTCGCACGCCTACGCTTTACGATTACGCGGCGCGCATCGACACAGGCCCCTATCTCTACGGCACGCTTAGCGCCCTCGAAGTGCCGTCGCTCAAACTGTTTGGCAGCACCTGACGCAGACGTTTCAAACCAAAGGTTAACCGCGGAAGCGTTACCATAGCTACATCCCAACCCAAGGCGGCAACAGTGCAAACGTCCCGGAAAAGTATCGGTCTTGTCGGCGCCGTCGCCATCGGGATCGGCGGCATGGTCGGCGGGGGGATCTTTGCCGTACTGGGCGAAGCAGTCTCCCTCTCCCGCGGCGCCACCCCGCTGGCCTTCCTCTTCGGCGGTGTCATCGCGCTGCTGACCGCCCTCTCCTATGCACGGCTCTCCGTTGCCTTTCCCGGGCGCGGGGGAACCGTCACCTACATTGACAAGGCGTTCGGCAACACCCTCGCCTCGGGCAGCGTCAACCTCATGCTCTGGCTCAGCTACCTTGTCACCATCGCCCTCTACGCCGTCGCCTTCGCCGCCTATGCCCACACCTTTTTTCCCGACGGTCCGCCGCTGCTGCGGCATATCCTGATCTCGGCGGCCATCGTGCTGCCGACGGCCATCAACCTTGTCAGTAGCACCTTCGTCAGCCGTTCGGAGAGCTTCATCGTCGGGATAAAGATGCTGCTGCTCGCCGTCATTATCGTTTCCAGTCTCCCCTACCTCCAGGCGGCCCCTTTCGAGCCGCGCCACTGGGGACCCCTCTTCTCGATCGTCTCCGCCGGAATGATCATTTTCGTCGCCTATGAGGGGTTCGAGCTCATCGCCAACGCCTCCGAGGACATTGCCGACCCCAAGCGCAATCTTCCCCGCGCCTTCGTACTCAGCGTCCTGATCGTCATCGCCCTCTATGTGCTCATCGCCGCGGTGACGGTCAGCACCGTTCCCGAAGCGGTGCTGGAAAAGGCCAAAGATTACGCCCTGGCCGTCGCGGCGCAACCGGCACTGGGACACGGAGGGTTCATCCTCGTCGCCGTCGCCGCACTGCTGGCGACCTTCTCGGCCATCAACGCCACCATCTACGGCAATGCCCGCCTGGGCTATACCCTCGCCAAAGATGGCCGTCTGCCCGAAGCCTTCGATGCGGAACGGCGAAACGAACCTTTCATCGGCATTCTCGCCACCATGGCCGCCGCACTGCTGATCGCCAATACCTTCGACCTGACCGAGATCGCCATCATCGGCAGCGCCGGTTTTCTGCTGATCTTCGCCCTCGTCAACGCCGCGGCGCTGAAACTGGCCGAGGCGACCGGCGGCAACCGTTTTCTGCACCTGTCAGCCCTGCTGCTGAGTGCATGCGCACTGGCAATACTGCTTTATCATACCTGGGAGGAGAACGGCCGTGCCGTCATAATCTTCGGGGGGTTCATCGCTCTGTCGGTCCTCTTCGAGAGCCTCTACGGACGGAGGGTTCGGGGGCACTTTCTCGATCGCCCCTATTGAGGGAATTTGAAGCACGTTTGCCCCCTCACATGCAAGATGATGTGACGGGACGAGCGTGTTGTAGGAGGTTTGCTTTAGGCCTCGAGACGGGCGATGGCCCGGCGGAAGGCATCGAGGTGGCTTTCGCTCCCCTCTTTGAGGTTTTCAAAGACCGACACCACATCCTCGGGCATCCCGGCGGCCGCCGATTCCAGATCGTCCAGGTCCGTCAGCTCGATCAGTTCGCCGACTTTCAGCCCTTCCAAGCGTGAGATATTCCCCTGCGCGACACAGGCGTCGTAGAGATTTTGCAGCGCCGGAAGCTCGAACACACCGACAGCGTCAAGGTCGACATAGGAGATATCGATCCCATAGCTTACACACAGTGCTCCGACGGCTTCGATATGGCTCTGCTCGGAGAGCTGGATCAATGCGAATGTGCTCTCTTCCGGGTAGCGTTCCCCCAGTGTGATGTAGACGTCGCGCGCCACTTTCTCTTCTTGGTAGATATAAAACAGCGTATCGCGCTGATCATCGCTCAAAACCGGATCGGTATCGCTCTTCGCACTCCCGTTTGCGTGCAGCACCGTCGCGCCTCCTGCCAAGAGCACTGCCCCCGTTTTTGCCACTTTACCGAGAAACTCGCGCCTCGCATTAATCATAAAAACTCCTTATATGTGATGGCGCATTGTAATGGGGAAGTGTGAGTGGAATGTGAGGGCACTTTATCCCTGAATCTTGGGATCGGCACCATAAATGATACGCCGGAAGAAATGCCTATAATTCAATCAAACTGTTTAGAAAAAAGGTATAAATTGAAGCAAAAAAATCGGTGCTTTGTCCGGGGGTGTGTTCACGGAGCGATCCGACCCGCCGTCAGAGACGCTCGCTCCCCTGTCTCGCATGCTGTATCGTCGGGGCAAAGGCCTTGGTGCTCACCTGCACGGTTTGACCGACTTCGAACTGTGCCGCCTCCTCTTTGTCGCAGACGACTTCGACGATCTGCTGCCCGATGGCCACGACGGCGATGTAGATGACGTCGGCGCGAATAATGTCAAGCAGCTCACCTTCCAGGGTGAACTTCTGGCTGCCGCTGGTCCGCAGCAGCACCTCGCCTGGGGTCCCGTCATGCACGATACGCCCGTGTTCAAGGACCACGACCCGCTCCGCCAGACGGTAGATCTCGCTGGGATCGTGGCTGACCATCACCGTCGTCGTGCCGAACGCCTTGTGCAGGGTAAGGATGTCATGCTGCAGCTTCAGCCGCATGGCAGGGTCCAGTGCGGAGAGCGGCTCGTCCATCAGCAGCAGTTTCGGACGGTTCATCAGGGCGCGGCAGAGCGCAACGCGCTGCTTCTGCCCGCCGCTGAGCGTCCCCGGAAGACGCTCTTTGAGCTCGAGCAACCCCGTCATCTCCAGTAAGATGGCGGCATGGGCGCGGTCGTTGTTGACGTAAAGCAGGTTCTGTTCGACGCTCATATTCGGAAAAAGCGCATAGTCCTGGAAGACGAAGCCGATCCCCCGTTTCTGCGGCGGCAGCATGGTCTTTTTGCCCAGCCACGTCTCGCCGGCGACGCTGATCTCCCCTTCCGCACGCTCCAGGCCGGCCAGCAGCCGCAGCAGCGTCGTCTTCCCGCTCCCGCTCTGCCCCGCCAGTGCCACAAAACTCTTTTCCCGGATGGAGAGCGCGATATCCAGCGGCATGTCGCCGCTGCTGCCCTGCAGCATTTTATGGATGTTCAGTTCGATCATCACGCCACCCCGATCCGGCGGTTCTGGCGCTGGTTGAAGAGGTAGACCCCCAGCAGCACCACGAAGCTGAGCGCCACCATGATCGCACTGTAGATATGTGCCGTGGTGTAATCCATCACCTCGACCATCTCGTAGATGGCGACCGAAGCGACCTTGGTTTCGCCGGGGATGGAGCCCCCGACCATCAGGACGACCCCGAACTCGCCGACCGTGTGCGCGAAGGTGACAATAAGCGCCGTAATCAAGGCCGGCTTGATGTTGGGCAGCGCCACGCGCAGCAGGGTCTCCGCCTTTCCCTTCCCGCTGATGTAGGAGGCTTCGAGCATGTTCTTGTTCAGCGCCTCGAAGCCGCTTTGCAGCGGCTGCACCATAAACGGAAAAGAGTAAAAAACGCTGGCAATGACAAGCCCCGTAAAATTGAAGACGAGCTTGATGCCGAAGGTCTGCTCGAAAAAGGCTCCCAGCGGCGAGTTGTACGAAAGCGCGTAGAGAATGTAAAACCCGAGCACCGACGGCGGCAGGACAATCGGCAGGGAGGTGACGGCTTCAATAAAGGGCTTGCAGCGGCACGCCGTCTGCGACAGCCACCATGCGACCGGCAGCGCCACGACAAAGAGGATGAACGTCGTCACACCCGCCAGTTTGAACGACAGGATAAAAGGGCCGAAATCAATCGCTTCCATCTGTCTCCCACCGCGCCGTCAGGTCGGCCATGCCCGCCTGGTAGGGGCTGCTTGTGACGACCCCCTCCACGCCCGATGCGGCGTAATCCGCCACGTTGGCCGGGTTGATTCCCCCCGCGGCCAGGATGGTCGCACCGGGATGGTTTTCGCGTTTGTAGGCCACAAGCTCCTGCAGCGTTTCGGGACCGCACTTATCCATCTGGATCACGTCCGCGCCCAGGGAGAGCATCCGCTTGGCATCGTCGAGGGATTCGGACTCCACCGTCAGTTTCTTCTCGACGCAGCGCTGTTTGAGCTCCCGCAGCGCCGCCTCGAACGCCGCGCTGTCTTCGTAGAGTGCGCGGTGCTGTTCGAAAACGAGTACCGTCTCCGAGAGGCCGAGCCGGTGCGGCATCGCCCCGCCGCACATCAGGGCGCGGGTGGAAAAGCGCTTGGCGAAGGGGAAACTTTTGCGGGTAACAAGCAGTTCGCAGTGCGGGTTGACCGCATGCGCCCTTGAGAGCATCGTCCGGGCGCGCGTGGCCATGCCGCAGGCGTATTCGAGCAGGATCTGGCAGAGTCGCCACGCGCTGTGCAGCGTCTCATGATCCCCGCGCAGCTCCAGCAGCACGCTGCCGGGCGCCGCGACGCTCCCCGAAGGGAAGCTGCTTTGCGCCTCGCACCCCAGGAGTTCGCCGATGCGTACCGCCTCTTCGGTGCAGGCCGCGACGACCTCGTCGCGCGTCAACACCTTCAATGTCGCCCGCTGCGGCGGCAGTGCGAGCAGCTGCGTCGTCAGATCGAAATAGGGAAGATCCCCCCTGATGTACTCCCAGAGCTCCGGGTCCGATAGCCGGTTCATGTCTCTCCTTTTTCAACGATCTCCAGGATGGAGAGATCGCTTGCCTTGATCAGCGCCGTGACGCTGTCGCCCTGATGCAGCGCCATCGTCTCGGCGGAATCGCGGGTGATGATGCTCTCCATCCGTGCCGGGCCGACACGGAGCGTTACGCTGCACAGCAGCGCCCCCGTCTCAACCGTTTCGATCACCGCTTCGAGGCGGTTGGAGATGGAGAGGTGCCCGTCAAGCTGCTTGGCCAGGGCCACATGGGAGGCCTTGGCCCCGAGGATCACCCGCGTGCCGACGGCAATGGGACTGGTCAGCCCCAGGGCCATCATCCGCATAGGCTGACCGTCCGCGTTAAACGAGACGACGGTGATGTTGTCCCGGCGTTCGATCCTGGTGATATAGGCTTCGATCCGGTTCACTCGACGATGTATCCGTAGTGGCGCAGGATCGTCTTGGCTTCGTCGCTCAGCATAAAGTCGTAAAAGGCTTTGTACTCCGCACTCTCACCCGCATATTTAAGCAAAACAATCCCCTGTTTGATCGGCGTATAGAGTGCCGGATCGACACTCGTCCAGTTAACGTTTTCCTTGTATTGTGCCATTTTCGGGCTGTAAAGGGAAGATTTCGCGATGAAACCGACGTCCGCCGCCGTCAAGGCATACGTCACCGTCTGCGAGATCGACTCGGCATAGACGAACTTCGTTTCAGCGGCATCATAGACGCCCCCTTTTTGCATCGCCTCGACTGCGGCGGTGCCGTAGGGGGCCGTTTTCGGGTTGGCGATGGCGATCTTGCTCACGGAGTTGTCCGCCACCAGGGCGATCCCCTTGGAGAAATCCATCGGTTTCGCGCTGAGATACGCCAGGGCGCCCTGGGCGTAAACGACCGGCTTGGTCACGGCGATGCCGTCGGCATAGAGCGATGCGGGGTACTTCATGTTCGCCGCCATGAAAAGCCCGTAGGGGGCGCCGTTCTTGATCTGTGCCGTCAGCTTCCCGCTGCTGCCCAGCGTGACCTGGACCTTTGTATCCGGGTAGTGCTTCGCGAAGACCGTCTTGAGTTCATCGATGGCGTAGCTGACGTTTGCCGCCACGGCAATGTTGATCTCGCCGGCAATGGCGGAGAAGGACAAAAGCAGTAACAAAAATGTCTTTTTCATCATAACAGGTTCCTTTATTTCGCGATCATAACGTCGCTGGCTTTGACAATGGCGATCACGTCACTGCCCAGTCCGATGCCCAGTTCGGCCATGGATTCGTTGGTGATGATGGAGGTCAGCAGATCGCCGCTCTCCAGCTGGATGATGAGCTCCGTATTGACCGCCCCCTGGATCACCTTCTCCACGCGGCCCGCCAGCTTGTTGCGGGCGCTGATCTTCGGCATGCCTCCCGTCGCGATCAGAACGTGCGACGCTTTGAAAAAGGCGCGGACCACATCCCCCACGGCCAAGTCGAGGCTTTCGACACTCTCAATCGTAATGATGGCGCTGAGCGTCGTCCCTTTCGGCGCGCGCAGCGCGATCTTGGCGTTGACCGCCCCTTTGTTGACGGAGAGCACCCCCGCCTCGATCTGGTTTCTGGCACTGATTTTCATTTTTTGTTCCTTCTTTCTTATTTGGCAGGTTTAGCGATCATCATGTCCGAGGCTTTGATGATCGCGACAACGGGCATACCCGATTGCAACTCAAGGTTTGAAACGGCGTCGTCGGTCACGGTCGCGCTGATGCGGTCCCCGCCGCCAAGCCGGATCCGCACTTCCGCATTGACAACGCCGCGGTGGATGGTTTCGATCGTCCCTTCAAGCCGGTTCCGCGCGCTGATGGGAATGGCCCATCCCGTGGCGACCAGCACATGCGAGTCTTTGAAAAATGCGATTACCCTGTCCCCCTCCTTGACGCAGAGCGTATCAGAGGCGTTCCCGGTGATCGAAGCGAACATCAAGGTCCCCTGCGCCGTTTTGAGCTCCAGCAGCGCACTGACCCCGTCCCGGCGCACCGCGACGATATCGGCATCGATCTGGTTCCGTGCACTGATCATCATGCTCTGTCCTTTAGAAGAGGTAGTTGAGCTCGAAGCGGGCATCCAGGCTGTCGGCATCCGGTTTTTCGGTGTCGTTGTACCCCAGGCGCAGCCGCCACTGCAGGTCGGCCAGCATGGGCAGGTTCTGCACGAATCCGAGGTAGTAGTAGTTCTCGTCATAGTACCCCTTCGACTCGTCCGCATCGGTATGAAGAATAGAAGCCTGCACGAACAGGTCGGTAAAGACCCCGGTTTTGTTGGCGGCGCGCTGCAGCTCGACGCGGTAGCTCTTCGTATTGGCCATCCAGTTGTAGCGGGCCATCGAGCGGGTATACCCCGCCGTCGGGAAGCCCCGCCACGGGGTGATCAGGTCCGCTTCGTCGAAGACCTGGGTATAGCCGAAGTTGAGCTTGTACTTGCCCAGCTGCGCCACGAGCCGTGCGGCCACCATCTGGGCATCGAGAGAATCGGCCTCTTCATAGCCGCCGGCCGCGCCGCTCTGGCCCGCCAGTTTGCCGCTGTACGCTGCGCCGCCGACCTTGCCGGCGCCGTTGTCGAACTGCTTGATGTAGCGCACACCGGGCGTCAGCGATATGCTGCCGAGGCTGATCTTGTAGTTCGCCTCCGCCATCACTTCGCTCACGAGCTCCGGGACGATATAGAATGACGCGTCGAGTTTAAGATTGGCAATCGCCGTATTGTGCAGGTCCCCCGTGATCAGCGGCGCGTCGGTCGGCTTGCCCGCCGCTTTGAGCCGCGTATAAGTAAGCCCCTTATGCATCGCGGAGTCGTCATTCTCACTCCACTCCGGACGCTCGGAGCTGCTGCTGTTCGCGTCGCCGTACATCAGAACCGAGTGCGCCTGCGTATGGTCGCGCAGCTTCTGTTCGGCGAGGTAGGCCACGCGAAGCGCCGTCGCCGGGACCGCTTTCGTATCGATGACGATGCCGTCAAAGGTGTTGGGGATCATTTTCGTGTCGTTGGACTTGGTATAGAAAGTCTCCACCAGCTGCCGGCCGACGGCAATGCGGGTTTTGGGGATGCCGCTGTAGGCGATGTACGCCTGGCCGAGTGCGCCCATCCCCTTGTTGCCCGTATTGACGTAATCGTAACGGCTCAGGACATCTTTGCCCGGTTTCAGCGTACTGACCGGATCTTTTCCGTCATCGAAAAAGGCCTGGGAGTAGTAAAGCCCCATGCCGAAATCGAAGCCGCCGTAGCGCGCACTGCGGTAGACCAGCGAACCGCCGAGGGCACTGATAAGATGGCTGTTCTGCTTGGCCGTCTCTGTCTGCCACTTGTAGTAAAACGTATTCGAACGCAGGCGGGCGTAAAACTCCCCCTCGCTGAACATCCCTGTAAAACTCTCCGCCGCTCCCGGAACAGCGTTATATACCAGTGTATAGTTCGAATTCAGCGCCTGTTTCGGGGCATCTGTATCCGCCGCGTGGAGTGAAACCCCAAGAACCCCCGTCAATACGGCACTTATCCAGCCTGTCGTTTTCAATGACTCTCCTTTTGTCACGCTGTTTTCGTAGCGTTATTTTCTATAAAACATAACGATGTCTGCAAGGTCTATTCTCTAAAAATTGGCTCAGAAGCACGAATAAAGCGGAAAAATGCGACAAAACATGACAAAAGTGTTATATTCTTAAAAATATAACGGTATCGTAGATGAAGTTGCCTTGCCCCCTGCTTAAGGAAGTGTACGCCCCCACACACATCGTCTTAGGACGAAGGGAGAGCGTTTATACTATAGCTAAAACCATCCGGACGGTAGCGTATGCAGCTAGATCTCACCCGCGGCAGTATCCGAAGCCATATCAGGACCCTGGCGGTGCCTGCATGCATCGGCTTTTTTTTCCACACCCTCTTCAACATCACCGACACCTACTTTGCCGGGACAATCTCGACCCAGGCGCTGGCGGCCCTCTCCCTCTCCTTTCCGATCTTCTTCATCATCATCTCTCTTGCCGAAGGGATGAGCGAAGCGGTGACGGCCCTCGTCGGCAATGCCCTGGGAGCGGGTGAAACGGCGCAGGCGCACCACCTTGCGCGCAACGCACTGCTCTTCGGGGGCCTGCTGGCCATTGCACTGACCGCCGCGGGGTTTGCCGCCGCTCCGGCACTGATGGTCTCGCTCGGGGCCCGGGACGCCTACCTCGCCGAAGCGCTGGCCTACATCAATGTTATCATCGCCGGTACGGGTCTCTTCGTCTTCACCTTCTTTCTCAACGCCCTGCTCAACGCCGTCGGGGACACCGTCTCCTTCCGCAACGTGCTCATCGTCGCCGCTGTGATCAACGTCGCGCTCGACGCGTGGTTCGTGCGCGGCGGGTTCGGCGTCGCGCCGATGGGCGTCACGGGCATCGCCCTGGCCACGGTCATCATCGAATCCATGAGCGCCGCCTACCTCTATTACCGCCTCAAGACCAAACCCGTCTACCGCGGCAGCGCGCCGTTTCGTTTCGACCCCGCTGCCCTCGGCGAGCTGATACGGCAGGGGATCCCCCCCAGTGCCAACCTGGCGCTGATGGCCGCGGGCATCTACATCATTACCTATTTCGCCGCACCCTACGGCCAGGAGGTCGTTGCGGCCTACGGCGTGGGCATGCGTATCGAACAGATCATTCTGATGCCCGCCGTCGGGCTCAACGTCGCGGTCCTCGCCATCGTCGCCCAGAACAGCGGCGCCCGCCGTTTCGAACGTATCGGAGAGACCGTCGGCCGCTCCCTCTTCTACGGTGCCGTCGTCGCCCTGATCGGCGGTATCGTGCTCTTCGCGGGCGCCGGAACGGTGATGGGCGTCTTCAGCGACATCCCGGACGTCATTGACGAAGGCGTGCTCTACCTGCGCGTCGAAGCCTTCCTGATCTACCCCTTCGTCGTCATCTTCACCTACGTCGCGATGCTCCAGGGGGTCAAACGGCCCGCGTTTATCTTCTACATCAGTCTCGCCCGGCAGGTCGTCGCCCCGCTGATCGTCCTCTGGGTCCTCGCCCGTATTGCGCCTGCGGCCCTCTCCGTATGGCTCGGCGTCGGGGGCGTCGTCATCACCGCCGCCGTCGTGACATACTGGTATGCGCGCCGCATCCTCACCGACCTCTCCCGCGTCCCGCTCTGATACCCTTTTATCCACCCAGAATGATGAAAAATTCATCATTCTGGCATAGACTTTGCACTAAAACTCATCTACAATGCCCGGCGTGAATACGATTTGACCACAGACATTTTATTTTCTCCTTATCCCTCTCCACGGTGCGGTTGCGCCGGAGCGGAGAACTTGGCAATTTTACGAAGGAGTTTCCATGCAGAATCTTGTTTCCATATATGAAGAGAATGCCGACCTGATCCAGAAATTCATCCTTGCGTCCATCCAGCGGATCGGACTCATTCATCTGACGGAAAAGAACGTCAAGCACATTTTTAACGTCTTCCCGAGCCTGGAATTGGCCTATGAAACCGACGAAGGGTTCGCCCAGACTTCGGCCAACTACAGCCGCCACAAAAGCGATACGGCGGCCGTCGGCGCGGACCGGAGCTATCTCATCGACGAGAGCAAGCTCGTCGGCGACTACTATTTTCATGAGCCCTACCTCTCCACAACGACGGGGCATCTGTGCATCACCATCGTTTACAAAACGGCCAAAGGGGGGTATATCCTGCTGGATTTCCAGCTGCGCAACCTCCTCGAGCGCTTCATGCTGATCGAGAACAACGGTGGGCTCAAAATGACCCACCGTACCCTCTACGGCATTATCGGAGGGGGGCTGCTGCTGTTGGGGATCTTTGTCGTTCTCTACGGACTCTTCAGCTTCGGCCACTACCTTATCGTCGAGGATGTCCTCTCGCTGGAGATGTTCTTCAAACCCGTCATTGCCCTCACCCTGGGACTGGCCGTGTACGACCTTGGCAAAACGATCGTCGACCAGGAGGTGATGCCCAAAACCCAGAAAGTCGACGAGGGGATCAAGGTGAAGACCCTGCTCAACTTCTCCGTCTCCATCCTCATTGCCCTGATGATCGAAGCCCTGCTGGTCGTCTTCAAGATCTCCATCTCCAACTACCACGATCTCCCCTACGCGGCGTCGCTGATCGCGGCGTTGGCCCTGCTCTTTTTTGTCTTCTCCTACTTTATCTACATCGTCAGGAAAAGCGGGAGCGCCCCGGAGATCGAGTAGGCCTCAGTAGGCGTCAAAAAGGGCCTGGATATGCGCGGCGTCGTGGGTCGCGAGGTAGAGCGGCCGCCGCTGCCCGTGGCGGACGCGTTCGTCAAAGGTCTCCGTTTCCCGGCGGTAGAAAATGCCCAGCGGGAACGGCCCGCCCTCCATCGCCCGTGCCATCGCCGCACCGATGTCGGCCGTGTCATGGGAAGCGTCCAGCTCATAGGTATGCTCCCCGAACCAGCCGAAGGTGTTGATCTTGTTGAAGGTCACGCAGGGCTGGAAAATGTCGACGAGGGCGTAGCCCCGGTGCAGGAAAGCGGCTTTGAGCACGCGCCTGGCGTGTTCGGGGTTGCCGATGTTGACCCGGGAGACGAACCCCGCCCGCAGCGCCAGCGCCACGGCGAGGGGGTTGAAGGGCTCGTTGCCGACCCCGTCGACCTGCACCTTCGTTTCCATCCCTCTCACACTCGTCGGCGACGCCTGCCCCTTGGTCAGCCCGTAGATCATATTGTTGTGAACGATATGGACGATATCGACGTTGCGGCGCACGGCATGCAGGAAGTGGTTGCCCCCCTCCCCGTACATATCGCCGTCGCCCCCCTCGGCCACAACGGTCAGTTCGGGGTTGGCCGCCTTGACCGCCGTCGCGACGGGAACGGCGCGCCCGTGCAGTACCCCGAACATATTGACGTCGACGTAATAGGGTGTCTTCGCCGCCTGGCCGATGCCCGAAACGATGACGACGCTGCGCCCGTCGGCATTCAACGCATCGAGTACCTCGCGGATCAGCGTCAGAATGCCGAAGTTCCCGCACCCCGGGCACCAGCCGATATCTGTATTTTCACGTTCAAACGGTTTCATGAGAGCTCCTTTAATTGGGCACCGAGTTCCTGCGCCAGCTGGTCGGCAAAGAAGGCGAAACCGTTGCTCTGCAGGATGCGCCGGTCGACCCCGACGCCGTGCAGCGCCAATTGCTCCGCGAAGGCGCCGTCGGCGTTGTTCTCGACGACGATGCGGTAGTCGTACGTCTCCAGGAAGGCGAGCTGTTCTGGGTTAAGCGGATGTACCCAGGCAAAGTGGACCTGGCAGGTACGCTCGTCTCCCAGACGCGCCAGGGCCTCGGCAACGGCGCCGCGGCTCGAGCCCCAGCCGATCACCGCGATGCTCCCCGCACCGCGCACTTCCGGCGCCCACGCCTCGGCCACGATCCCTTCGGCCTTTCGGGCCCGCTTGGCGACCATCGCCTCTCGGACGCGGAAGTCCTCGGTGATCTGCCCCCTTGCGTCGTGTTCGTGCCCGTCGCTGCAGACCAGCCCCTCGCCGCCGCCCGGGACGGCCCGGGGGCTAACGCCCGAGGGGGTGTCGGCGTAACGGTTGTACGTTTCGGATGCCGGTGCAATGTAGCGGCGCTGTTCGAAGGCAGCGAAATCGATGTCGCCGGTCATCGCCATCGTATCGGCGAGGTACTGGTCACTGAGCATGATGACGGGCACCTGCCACCGGTCGGCCAGTTCAAAGGCGAGATGGCCCAGTTCAACGCATTCGTGCAGCGAACCCGGGGCGAGAATGATCCGCGGGAAGGGGCCGTGGCCCGAGTGCAGCGCGAGGTTCAGGTCGCCCTGTTCGCTGCGGGTCGGCAGCCCCGTCGCCGGGCCGGGCCGCTGGGCCAGGTAGACGACGGCGGGGGTCTCCGTCATTCCCGAGAGGCTTATGCCCTCTCCCATCAGCGCGAACCCGCCCCCCGACGTCGTCGTCAGCGCCCGTGCACCGGCGTACCACGCCCCCATCACGAGGTGGATCGAGGCAATCTCGTCCTCGCTCTGTTCCACGGCGATCTCGAAGCGTTTGGACATCCCCGCCATAAAGTTCAGCACCCCCGTGGAGGGGGACATCGGATAGGAAGCGACGAAGTTGCACCCCCCGGCGAGGAAGCCGAAGCCGCAGGCGGTCGTGCCGTCCATCAGGTGCAGGGCGGCGGCCCCTTCGGGATGGGAGTGCGGCAGCGGCGGCAGCGGGGGATGCTGAAGAGTACGGCCCACATCGGCCCCGGCCTCCGCCGCGTGAACATTCCCCTCGTCCCGCGCGAAACGCGCCTGCACGCTGGCGTTCAATGCCTCCGTTTCAAGGCCCAGCATCCCGTAGACCAGCCCGGCGGCATAGGTGTTGGCGTAGCGCGGGTCGCCCAGCCGCTGCGCCTCGCGCTGCATCGCAACGGCAATCGCGCCGGGCGCCTCCGACGCAAAACGCTCGTCGGTCAGTACGACCGTCTGCGCGCTAAGGCGCGGCGCCGCGTGGGTCAGGGCCAGGGCGTCAAGCGCGATAAAGAGGTCCACCTCCCAGCAGGGTGCTTCCAGCGGGGCGTCGGCGATACGGATAAGCGTCGTATTGCTCCCCCCGCGTACCCGGGACATGAACTCCTTGCTCGAATAGACGTAGTAGCCGCTGCGGACAAAGGCGTCGCTGAGCACCTTCTCCAGGGTGTCGATCCCCATGCCCGCCGCCCCGCCGATCAGGATGGAGAGGCTCTGCCCGGTTTCGGGCGGGGTTGGGGACGCCGGCACATGCCGCTGCAGCGGCGGCATGGAAGGGTCGGCGGCGAAAGGGACCTCATACCGCCCGGCCGAGGGCAGCTTCGCGTTCATCTCCGGCAAAGGCGTTGGCACGGATGCCTTCACGGCGGCGGGCACGGGGGCCTCTTTCGCCTGGGGATAGGGCATGCTCTCGCCCCAGGTGATCTTGCCGCCGTAGTAGCCCAGCACGATCACCCCCGCGCCCGTCAACAGGACGATCGCATGGTAGGTAATGCCTTCGGCCGACATCGTGTAGACGATGCCAGGGGCTTCGAGATAGAGCATGATCGCGACGACCCCCGCCAGCAGCATCGCCACGGAGAGCACGATTTTGACGGCAAAGGGACGGCGCCACGTACCGCCGTAATTGATCCGCCAACTGATCAGCCCCGGTACCATTGCAACCACCCCCATAACCGTCGCCGCCAGGAAAGTATAAAAGACGGCAGCGGCATAGAGCGCGGTCGGTACGGCGAAAAAGAGCAGGTCCATCAACGCTGAAAAGAGGTGCAGCGCTATGGGGAAGTGGACGGTCATCGGGTGGGGGTGGTAGCGGCGGTAGAGCGCCTGCCAACGCCGGCGGCGCTCTTTGTTCGCGTCCGGCGGCGGCGAATCGGCCCGGGCCTTCTGTTCCGGCTCCGCCTCCAGCGTGCCGACGACGCTGTAGCGTTCAAATACCTCATCTCCGTGCGGCGCGCCTTCAAGCATCGGCGTGAGGTCGCGCCCCGCCTGATGCATCCCCTGGTGGTTCCCCTCCGCCCACATCGGGCTCTCCGACACGTCGTAGATCTTCCCTTTGTAGGCGACATAGGCGGGTCTTCCGTCGCGGCCGTCGTAGGCCGCAAGTTCACGCGGTGTCATGGCCTCCTCCTTTCGCTTCGCTTTTCGCGGAGGCCGTCACGCCTGCTTACGTGGCGGTCGTTTCGTTTGCCTGCATCGTATCGACATAGTCGCAGACTTCGCTGTCCTCATTGCACGGCTGGCTGTAGCCGGCGATGGGGTCGTTCTCCTCCGCGGCAAGGTTGTCGGAAACGAAGCGCCAGTTGATCAATGTCCACCAGTTCTCCAGGTACTCCGGCCGGGCGTTGCGGCGGTCAATGTAGTAGGCGTGTTCCCAGACATCACAGACCAGCAGCGGCCGACGCCCGTAACGTACGGGCGTATCCGCGTTGGAGGTCGTTTCAATCACGAGGGTATTGTCATTTCTGAGAACGAGCCAGGTCCACCCGGACCCGAACAGCCCCGCCGCCGCAGCAAGGAAGGCACCTTTGAACCCTTCCATGGAGCCGAAGTCGCGCTCGATCATCTCGGAGAGCTCCACCGACGGTGCCGTGGTCTCGGCGGAGAGGCCCAGCCAGTAGAAGTCGTGGTTGAAGACCTGCGCGGCGTTGTTGAAGACACCGTTCTGTGCTTCGCGGATGATCTTGAGCAGCGGCGCGTCTTCGAGGGGGGTCCCCTCGATCAGGCCGTTGAGCTTGTTGACGTAGCCGGCATGGTGTTTTCCGTAATGGAATGACACCGTTTCGGCAGAGATATAGGGTTCCAGCGCCGTCTCTTCGTACGGCAGCTTCATCAATTCAAATGCCATATTATGCTCCTTTGATTGGGCTCGCTTGTATTATCATAACTTATCGAGGTAAAGGGATGGGAAGGAAATTGTTTTAGCGTCCGGATAAAGCCTGCCTTCAGAATAAGCAGACCGCCCGGGCGCGGGGGAACCAAAGAGTGTATACTTCCGTCAAAAAAGACCCGTCCAGTGAAGCAGTTCCTCTCCCAGACCGACCGCGGCGTGCTCTTCATGCTGCTCAGCGCCCTCATCTCCGCCCTCAACGGGGCCGTCGCCAAGCTGCTCGGCGACGACCTGAGTGCCCTGGAGATCGTCTTTTTCCGGAACCTCATCGGGGTGCTTATTATTCTCGCGATGCTGCGTCACACTCCCCCGACCCTGCCCGGCGGCAAACTCCACCTGCTTTTGCTGCGCGGCTTTTTCGGCTTCAGCGCGATGATCCTCTTCTTCTATACCATCACCGTCATCCCGCTGGGTGAAGCGATCACGCTCAACAAAACCTCCCCGCTCTTCGTCTCCGTCCTTGCCTTTTTCCTGTTGAAAGAGCATCTGAACCGTTACGCGCTCAGCGCCCTCTTCATCGGCTTTACCGGGGTTCTGTTCATCTCCAAGCCGACGGGGATGCTGATGGGGTACGAGCACTTCCTCGGCCTGCTCGGCGGTTTCTTCGCCGCCTCCGCCTATGCCACCATCAAAACGATCCGCCACGTCTACGACACCCGCGTCATCGTCCTCTCGTTCATGGGGGTGGGTACCCTCGTCCCCCTGCTGCTCTTCGCCCTCGCCCCCTTCGTCAGCGCGCCGGATGCCCTGGCCTTTCTCTTTCCCGCGTTCTTCTGGCCGACATCGCCGAAGGTGTGGGGGCTGATCGCCTTCATGGCCCTCATCTCCACCCTCTCGCAGTGGCTGCTCACCAAAGCGTACAGTTTCAGCAAAGCGGGCATCATCGGGGCGGTGAGCTACACGAACATCCCCTTCGCCGTCGGGTTCGGCATCATGCTCGGCGACGGTTTCCCCGACGCCGCCGTCTGGCTCGGCATCGCCATGATCATCGCCGCCGGACTTCTGGTCAAAAAAGGATAAGAAATGCACCAAGAGCACATTGTCATTCTCGGCGGCGGTTACGGCGGCCTGCGGGCCGTCGAACATCTCGCCGGCGACCCGCGTTTTCGCATCACGCTGATCGACCGCCACCCCTACCACTACCTGCAGACCGAAGCCTACGGCTATATCGCCGGGCGTTTCGATATCCACGACATCACGATAGACCTGGCAAACTGGTGCCGGGGATTTGGCGACCGTGTCACCTTTAGGCAGGCCGAGATCACCGGGGTCGATCCCGAAGCGCGGGAGGTCGTTTTGGAGCAGGGGCGTATCGGCTACGACAGCCTTATCATTGCCACCGGGGCGCGCACGAACTTCTTCGCGTTCATCAAGGGGCTGCGTGAAAACAGCTACGGGGTCAAGAACCTCCAGCGCGCCTTCGCCTTCCGCCAGACCTTCGAACAACTGGTCTACACCAAGGTCGAAGAGCACCGCGACCCGGCGCCGGCCGAGCTGCAGATCGCCATCGGCGGGGCGGGGCTCAGCGGCGTCGAGATCGCCGCGGAGATGGCCGACGTCATCGAAAAACACCACAAGACCCTCGGTACCAATGCAAAGAAGATCAGGATTACCCTTATCGACGCGGCGGACACGATCCTGCCGGGGATGAGCAGCTATATCGTCAACCGCACGGCAAAGCGCCTGGAATCGCTGGGAATCCGGATCCTGACCAACGCCTTTATCGACCGGGTCGAAGACGGTGCCATCCATCTCAAAGACGGCACGGCTCTCCCCTACCGTTTCATGATCTTTACCGGAGGGATCATCGCCAATACACTGCAAAGCGACGCGCCCCTTGAAACGAACCGGCTGGGACAGATCGTTCCCGATGCCTATTTGCGCCTCTCCCCCCATATGGACGTTTACGCGGTCGGCGACTGCGTCGAACTCAAAGACGCGAAAGGCACCCTGCTGCCGCCAACGGCCCAGACGGCGGAGAAGAGCGCCGAGTACGTCGCCGCCTCCATCCGCAAACGCCTGAACGGCGATCCCGTTGCCCCTTTTCATGCCAAGGTCGACGGCGTCTTTGTCGCCCTGGGCGGCCACTACGCGGTCGGCGAGCTCTTCGGCATCATCCGCGTCAGCGGCTACACGGCCTACCTGCTGAAAAAACTGATCACCAAGGGCTACTACCTTGGCCTCAAACTGCGCATCAACACTGGCTTCAAAAAACGTACAGAGGCCTGAACCCGTCAGATGACGCTGACGGGCAGGTAGAAATCGAGGTCGAAACGCTCGTCGGCTTCGAGAAAATGGTTCCGGCGGTAGACGACGTAGGGCGGCAGGGTCTTCGCTTCGAAGCCGCTCTCAGGCAGCCAGGTATGGTAGATGTAGCGGATCAGGTTCGGCACCTCGCCGTAGCGCCCCTGCATCGTAAAGCGCGCGCAGAGCGATGAGGGGATGACGAAGCTGGAGACGGAGCCCGAGACCTCGAAACCGTCGGGAATCTCGATGGCGGCGACGTAGGCGCACTCCTCCAGCGGCACGATCGAGGGGTTGTCGTGGTGCAGCCCGATCTGCCGGGACGCCTCCAGGCCGTGCTCTACCGCGTAGGCGTAGAGCCGCCGCCAGACGTCGCCGATGGAGCGGTTGTAGCCGCGGTGGCGCATGTAGGCGACACGGATGGCGGGCATCTTGACGATCTCGGGCCTGAGGCCGGTCAGATCCGACGCGATCCGCGGCAGGTTGCCGGAGTAGCGGATATTCTCCTTTGAAAAGTCAAGATAGCCCCCTTCGCGCCACTGCGTCGGCGTCTGCGCGTAGCGCTGCCGGAAGGCCCGGATAAAGGCCGAATGCGTGCTGTAGCCGCACTGCTGCGCGATCATGGAGACCTTCTCGGTCTTGTTGACGATGAGCAGGTTCGCCGCCTTCTGCAGCCGGATGGACTGCAGCGTGTCGTAGAAGTTGCGCCCCGTCACCTCCTTGAAGATCCGGTGGAAATGGTAGACGCTCGTGCGGTTGCGCTCTGCGAGCACCTCCAAGGTGATCGGTGAATCGATATGACGGTAGATGTAATACAGCGCGTCGTTAACGACGTGGGCGTGGTGGCGCAGCGTCTCTTTCTTCATACGATAATTTTAGCAAGATCTGCATAGTTTTATGCAAGAAATATTGAAGATTAATCTCCGGAATCGGCGTATCATCGCGTTCATACAAAAGGATAAGAACATGAAACGCCAATTTATCCGGGAGATCCTGGATGTTATCACCGCGGACACCATCTCCTTCGCCGGAGGGCTTCCCGACGCCGACCTCTTCCCCCTAGACGCCTTCAAAACGGCGGCCGACCGCGTCCTCTCCGAGCCGGCCAGCCTGCAGTATTCGCGTTCGCAGGGATACGCCCCCCTGCGCGAAAAGATCGCCCGGCGCTACTGCGCCGCGGGCTTTGAGACCCGCGCGGAGGAGATCCTCATCACCACAGGTTCGCAGCAGGCCATCAACCTCATCGCCTTGAGCATGCTTCCCTACGGGGTCACCGTCGAACTGCCCGCCTACCTCGGGGCCCTCAGCGCCTTCCGGCTGGCAAAAGTAAAGACGGAGGGGGTCGCGCTGGAACACGACGGCATCGCAATGACACCGTTCAGACGCAGCATCGCCAGGACGGGGGCCGCCTACCTGATCCCGGACTTCCAGAACCCGACGGGGCTGCGCTACAGTGCCGCCAAACGCCAGGCCGTCGCCAAGGCGGTGCTGGACGCAGACGCGCTGCTGATCGAAGACGCACCCTACAGCGAACTCTATTTCGACCATGCCTCCCTGCCCATCAGCGCAAGCATGCCCGAACGCAGCTTCCACCTGGGCTCCTTTTCGAAGATCCTGGCCCCCGGCCTGCGGGTCGGGTGGGTCCGGGCCAGCGAGGCGAACCTGCGGCGGCTGCTCGTCGTCAAAGAGGCGATCGACCTGCATACGTCGACACTGGACCAGCGCCTGATCGACGCGTTTTGGGAGACCGAGGGGCTTGACCGCCACCTCTCATCGCTGCGCATCCATTACCGGGCTAAGAAAAACGCACTTTCCAACGCACTGCGCACCCAGCTGCCCGACTTCGTTTTTGACGAACCCCGCGGCGGCATGTTCCTTTACGGGAGGCTGCCCGGCCACGATACGAAATCATTGGTCAACCGCTGCCTGGAGCGCGGGGTCGCCTTCGTCCCCGGCAGCGAGTTCTACCCCGGCACGCCTGCGCTCGACGAGCTCCGGCTCAATTTCACCCACACCGACCCGGCGCAGATGCACCGCGGCGTCGGACTGATGGCCGATGCCTACCGCGAACAGATCGTTTCGAAAATCACGGGAGTGGCCAGGGCCACGGCATGAGAACCGCTTCGCACGCCTTTACGGAGAGAATGGCCGCGCGCTTCGAGGCCTTCGACCGAACCATCGAAGCCCGTCTCGACCTTGTCTTTTCCAAACTGATCACCGGGCTCAAATACGCCTTTATCGCCGTGATGGTACTCTACCTGGCCGTCTGCATCCTGAGCCTGTCGCACAAAATCGTCTCCTTCACCCTGGACCAGGGGGCGCTCGATTTCCGCTCCATAAAGATGATCCTGACCGACGGCCTCTTCGTACTCATCGTCATCGCCATTACGAGGACCTTCCTGATCCGCAGCGCATTCGATTATGCCCTTACCCTGCTCGAGATCGGTTTCGTCGTCATCATCCGCAAACTCATCCTGCTCGACACCGTCCCGGAGGAGACGGGACTGATGCTCGTTCTCAGCCTCACGTCGACGCTCTTTTTCCTGCTCATCGTCTATATCCACAATCTCAGACGCCGCTGGAACAGGGAGGACGGCACGGGAGGTTAACGGTAAATTAATGCCTTTGCTCTACAATGGTTTTTATTCAACCACTTACAGGAGTTCTTCGGATGAAACCTTTCGCAAAAATTGCCGTTATCGCGGCAGCAACCCTCGCCATCAGCGTCCCATCGGCCTTCGCGTGCAGCGCGCAGAGCAGCATGCAGGGCATGCACGGCGGCAGCGACAACAAAATGCACCTTGCCCGCAAAGTCGTCGATGCCGTCAGCCAGACGGGGCTGAGCACCGCGCAGACCCAGGCCGTCACCGATGCCATCAACACCTTTAAGGCAAAAATGATGACGCGCAAAGCCTCCAAAACCTTCCCCATCGACGCCTTCGGTGACACTGCCTTCGATGCCAAGCAGTTTAAAGCGGCCCAGCAGAAACAGTTTGATGCCAAGATGGCTGCGATGACCGAACTCTTCAGTACCATCTACACCGTGCTGACGCCGGAACAGCGTCCCCTCTTCAAGCGCGCCTTCACCGCACCGATGGTCAAGATGATGATCAAGCGGAACATGATCAAAGGTGGTATGAAAAGCGGCGGCATGGGCGGCGGCATGCAAAAGAGCGGTATGAAAGGAAGCGGTATGCAGCAGGGCGGTATGAAATGCGGAGGGATGAAGTGCGGCGGCATGTCCCGCTGAGAAGCGAGACCGCCACGCGCTGCTGAACCATACCTTACTCCAACCCGCCGGGCGGGAAGCGCTCGGGCGTACGCGCTGTCACCCCGCCATTCCGGCACGGATTCCTCCCCCCTTATCACGTTACTTTGTAAAGAGAGTGTCAAGAAACGCCCCTTGGCGTCTTGACATCATGGTACTACCATGTGAACATCCGAACACAAGGAGTACCTATGAAATCCATTCTGATCGCCCTCTTCTGCAGCGCCGCCCTTATGGCGGCGAGCCCGGAAGTCGACAACTACCTGCAGCAGCTACAGACGGAAGCCCCGGCCCCGTTTGATGCCGCGCGCGGCGAAGCGATCTTCACCGCCGAACAGATCGGCAAAAAAGGGACAAAGATCGCCTGCACCAGCTGCCACGGCAACGACCTGACCCGCCCCGGCAAAAACGTCAATACCGGCAAAGTCATCGACCCGCTCTCACCGGATGCCAACCCCGATCGCCTCACGTCGCTCAAAGAGGTCACAAAATGGCTGCGCCGGAACTTCAAGGATGTCTATAACCGCGAGGGAACGGCCCAGGAAAAAGGTGATGTTCTCACCTATATCATGCAATACCGCTAAGGAGTCTACGATGAAAAAGCATCTTTTTGTTATTACTTGCGCGCTGCTGGCAGCCGGTTCGGTCTACCTCGCGGCAGATGACCATCACGAAAAACACAGTGAGCAGAGGCATGAAAAAGCCGTTGCACAGGATGCCGTCACGACCGACGGCCAAAAACGAAGTGCAGCAGGGGTCGAAACGACCGCCGCGCGTCTCTATAAAAACGAGTGCGGGGCGTGCCATATGGCCTACCAGCCCGGCCTGCTTCCCCGTGCTTCCTGGACACGTATGATGGTGTCGCTTGGGGACCATTTCGGAACCGATGCGACCCTTGAGCCGGCTGATGCGGCAGAGCTTGCCACCTATCTCGACGCGAACGCCTACGGAAGCGCACCTTCATCGAAACATATGGCGCGGATCGCCAAATCCGTCTCCGCCGATGCGCCGATGCAGATCAGCCGGTCCGTCTACTTCGTCAAAGAACACCGAAGAATTCCGCAGCGTTTCATCGACCAGGCGGATGTGAAGAGTCTTGCGAACTGCAACGCCTGCCACGCGAAGGCCGAAAACGGCAGCTACCGCGAACGGGAGATCTTCATCCCGAACTACGGGCGCTGGGACGACTGACGCTTCTGCCCGTCAACCCGGAGGTGAACCATGAACAATAGCTATATCTGGAGTCTGCCGACACGCCTCTTCCACGGGCTGCTCGTGCTCTTTATCCTCGGCGCCTATCTGAGCGCCGAAGAGGAGCGCTGGCTGCTCTGGCACGCGGCGTTCGGTTTCGCCGTCGGGGCCCTGCTGCTTTTCCGCATCGTCTGGGGCTTTTGGGGGCCGGAGCATTCGCGCTTCGCCGATTTCGACCTGAAACTCTCTTCGTTGAAGACCTACATGCTGACGCTGCTGAGCTCAAAAGCAACGTACGCAGGCCATAACCCCGCCGCCAGTTTCGCCGTGATCGGTATTATCGCTGTGACGCTGCTGCTCGTGCTGACGGGCATGCTCACCTATGGTGTCCAGGAGAACCGCGGGCTCTTCGCTTTTCTGAACGGCACGTTTTTCAAGAAGATGGAACTGTTCGAGGAACTCCATGAATTCCTCGGGACCCTGCTCTATCTCCTGATAGGGGCCCATATCGCGGGCGTCCTGCTCGACCGCCTTCTGCACCCCTCCCACGGCACGCTGCGCTCCATCGTCAGCGGATACAAACCCGTTGAAGGCCGCAGCGTCAGGCTGACCTTTGTCCAAAAGACCATCGCCGTCCTGGGCATCGGGCTCGCCCTCGCGACCCCCATCTACCTGTTGACAGCAAGCGACACCCCCCTGACCGCCGCGCATACGGCAGCCGTCGATTTCGAAAAAGTGCATCCGCTCTTCGCCAACGAATGCGCGGCGTGCCATACCCTCTATCCCCCCGCGCTGCTGCCCGGCCGCTCCTGGCGGCGCCTGATGGCGGATCTGGAGAACCATTTCGGCGATGATGCCTCGCTGGAGGCAGCCGATACCCAGAGCATCCTGGCCTACCTTGTCGCCAATGCCGCGGAACACGCCACCTCCGAGGCTGCGTTCAAGCTATCGGCCTCTATGACAAATATGGATATCATAGCAGTGACGCAGACGCCGTTCTGGAAAAAGACCCACCGCAGGATCACTGCGGACGTTTTCGCGCGCGACGCGGTCAAAAGCAGGGCCAACTGCAAAGCCTGCCACAGCGATGTTGAACGCGGCCTGCTCGAGGATACGAACATCACGATACCCGGAGAAAGGAGCTGAGATGCGTTTCATCGTTCTGATTGCCCTGCTTTTCACCCTGCTGGCAGCGGACCACGACGACCACCGCGAGCACCATATGCCGATGGACATCAGCTACCTCGACCTCACCCCGCAGCAGCATGAGCGCGTCGAGAAGATCGCCCGCGACTACCGCAAGGCCCATCACCGTCTCAACCGCCTCGAAGCGCAGACCCGTGACGCCGTCAGGGCCCTCTTCGAAGCCGAACGTTTCGACCGGGCGAAATTTCTCGAACTGACCACCGCGCTGCAGACCGAAAACGACAGGGTGCAGGCGGATTTTTTCGAAGCGCTCCACGCCGTTCTGACCCCGCAGCAGCGACAACGCTTCACCCCCTACCTGGAGGAGTGGGAACGTGACTAAGCGGGTGATGCTGATCGAAGACGACCGGGCCATGCAGGCGCTTATCGGCGGCTACCTTACCGATTACGGCTACAGCGTCCGCAGTTTTAACGACCCCCGCAGCGCCATCGAAGCATTGAAACAGCACAAAGAGGGATTCGATATCGTCATCCTCGACCTGATGCTGCCCGGCATGGACGGCTTTGACGCCGCCAAAACAATCAAGGCCGTCAGCGACATCCCCATCATCATCTCCTCCGCCCGTGGCGACATCGGCAACAAGATCCACGGCTTTGAGCTCGGCGTCGACGACTATCTTGCCAAACCCTACGAACCGCGGGAGCTCATCCTGCGTATCGAGGCGGTGCTCCGCCGCTACGGCAACGCTCCGCAGCTGCAGGTCTCGGACTTCACCGTCGACGAACAGAGCAGAACGGTCAGTATGGAGGGGTACCCCGTCGACCTCACCCCCGTGGAGTTCGAAATCTTCCTTTTCCTGCTGAAAAACCGCGGCAACAACGTCTCGCGGGAGCAGATCGTCCATGCTACTTCGCTGGAACCCGAGACCAAGGGACGCACCGTCGACATGCACATCAGCAACATCCGCCTCAAAATAGGCGACAGCGCCAAATCCCCCCGCTACATCAAGTCGGTCTGGGGGATCGGCTACCGGTTCATAGGCTGATCCGATGTCCATTTTCCGAAAAATCATCCTGCTTTTTTCCGCCAGCCTGCTGCTGATGCTGGCCATCGGCTATCAGGTAGACGCCATGTACACGCAGCGTACGGAAGCCCTCGTCACGCAGCAGTACCTCGATGATGCCCGGAAGCTCTACGGGCTGCTGGCGACGACTGAAACCGAAGCCCTTGCATCTGCCCTCCCCTCCATGGGCCTTGAAGCGGTTGAAGCCACACGGGCAACCGGGGCCGAGCCCCTGCTTGAACGCCCCCACTCCTTCGGGGATATGCGGATCCTGAAGACGCGCGACGGCGCTTATCTGCTTTCCATCCGCTACATGGAGAGCGCGTTGCTGCTGCGGGACAGCGCCCTCGACGGGAGCCTTCAGGGACGGTGGCTGCCCCATCTGCTCGTCGGGCTCGATATTGTCCTTCTGGTCATGATCTTTCTTGTCATCATCACTATGCTGGCCCCCCTGGGTCACCTTGCCGCCAAGATGCGGGCCTTTGCCGAAGGGGATTACGACAGCCGCGCCGATGTTCCGGGGCGTGACGAGATCGGGGCCGTCGCCGAGACCTACAACCACCTCGCCCAGCGCCTGCAGGATACGATCGTGGCGCGCGAAGCGCTCCTGCGTGATATCGGCCACGAACTCCGCACCCCCATTGCCCGCGGCATGTTCGCCGCGGAGAAGCTCCCCGATTCCGACGAAAAAGTGCTGCTCCAGCGCTGCTTTGCGGAACTGGAGTCCATGACAAGCGAGCTGCTCGAGGTGGAAAAGCTCTCCGTGACCGGGGAGCTGCATGTCGAGACGATCCGCGCGGAAACGCTCATACTGCAGGCGCTGTCGAAAATGATGATTGATGACGAGGAGAAGGTTTCCATTGCACTTGACGAGGCATTTAACCTCGAAGGTGATCCCCTCTACCTCTCCATCGCCCTCAAGAACCTTATAGACAATGCGCTGAAATACGCCACCGCGTACCCGGTGACGGTCACGGCCGAGGCCGGAATGATCTGCGTCTGCAACCGGGGCAGGCCATTAAGAGCACCGGTCGCAGACGCGCTGGCTCCTTTCCGGCGCGGGGTACACTCCCGACAGCGAGGAGGGTTCGGCCTGGGGCTCTCCATCGTGGCCAAGGTCCTGGAGCGGCATGCCTATCCGCTTTCGTACCGTTACGAAAACGGATGGCACCGTTTCTGTATCGATTTTACTCCCGCAAAACTCCAACAGGGTACTGAACCCGCCTAATCGCCTAGGCACCCAGCCGCTGCATATAGTGCAGGTAGAACTGCTGCGCCGTCCGCCCGCTGCGTGACGCCCGTTCGGCCGAGAAGCGCAGCGCTTCGCGCATCAGCAGCTCCCGGTCGGCGTCGACCCCTTTGAAATAGTGCTCGACCATACGCAGATAATCGTCCTGCGTCCCCTGGTAAAAAGAGAGCCAAAGCCCGAAACGGTCCGCCAGGGAGATCTTCTCCTCGACGCTGTCGCCGTAATGCAGTTCGCCGTCTTTGACCGTTGCCCCTTGGTTTTCGCTCATGTATTCGGGGACGAGGTGGCGGCGGTTGGAGGTGGCATAGACCCGGACGTTTTCCGGCGCACTCTCGATGGAGCCCTCCATCGCGCTTTTGAGATAGGTATAGGAGAGGTCCGTTTCGCCGAAGGTAAGGTCGTCCAGGAAGAGGATAAAGCGGTAGGGTTCGTCGCGCAGCTCGTCGATCACCTCGGGCAGATAGCGCAGATCCTCTTTGAAAAACTCCACGATCCGCAGCCCCTCCTCGGCGTAGGCCTGCAGCAGTGCCTTCACCAGTGACGATTTGCCCGTCCCGCGGCTGCCCCAGAGCAGCACGTTGTTCGCAAAACGTCCGGCCAGGAAGTTCTCCGTATTCTCGACAAGCGCCGCCTTCTGGCGGTCGATATTGATCAGCGCCTCCAGCGGCATCGCTTCGATCCGGGCGATGGGTTTAAGCGTCTCCGTCCGCCGTCTGAAAACGGCGGCCAGGGTTGTGTTCCATGCGATCATGGCATCTCCTCTCCGGCAAAGTATTCCCCGCCATTATACCCCTGTGCAAATTTCGGGCACCTTCGCTACAATGATAATATAATTTCACAACGGAGGGCGGAATGAGAATTGCCATGGGCGGTGCGACGGGGTTCGTCGGGAGACACCTGCGGAAACGATTTGAAGCGGAAGGATGGGCGGTCATTCCGCTCAGCCGCAGCGACCTCGCGCTTCCGGCCGAAGCGCTGGCCGAGAAGCTCATCGGCGCCGATGTCATCATCAATATCGCCGGCGCACCCGTCGACCGCCGCTGGAGCCGCCGCTACAAGGCGCTGCTCGTCTCGAGCCGCGTCGGCACGACGAAGCGCCTCGCCGAGGCGATCGGCCTGCTGGACGTCAAACCCTCCCTTTATATCGGCGGCTCCGCCGTCGGCATCTACCCCTCGAAAAAATGGCATGACGAACTGAGCGAAGAGTACGCCTACACCTTCCTCGGCGACCTCTGCCAGCAGTGGGAAGCCGCGGCAACGGAGGTCAAAGCGCACGGCGTCCGAACGGTTATCTTCCGCCTGGGCATCGTTCTGGGCAACGGGGGGATGCTCGCACGGATGCTCCCGGCCTTCCGGCTCGGCCTCGGCGGCGTCGTCGGCGACGGGAAGCAGTACCTCTCCTGGATCCACATCGGCGATCTTTGCGAGGCCTTCGCCCGCGCGGTCACCGATGCCAAGATGCGGGGAATCTACAACCTCGCGGCGCCCCGGGTCTCGACCAACAAGGAGCTCACCGAAGCGCTGGGAACGAAGCTGCACCGCCCCATCTTCATGCGCCTGCCCTACTGGTTTCTGCGCCTCGTTTTCGGCGAGGGCGCAGAGGTGATCGCCGGCGGCCAGTGGGCCGTGCCGCGGCGCCTGCTTGACGCCGGTTTCACCTTCCGATTCGAGCATCTAGGCGATGCCCTGGACAATCTGCTCACAAAACGGAAAGATTAAAACGCCTCCTGCTCCGTCCGAGTGAAAAAACGCTATAATTCGACCATCATTCGCAGCGGCGGAGCGTACCAAGAATCCGTCTCTTTCCCTGCACTACCAAGGACACATCATGGCCATCCCATCCGTAGCGTTCAAACGCCAGAATCACCGCCTTCTGCTCTGCGAAGAGAGCCGTAAAAACGAGCTCCTTGCCCAACTGCTCGAGGAGAACGCCGACAAAAAGATCAGCGTCGTCACCGCCGGCGATGCCGGAGCCATCAGCGTCCCCGACACCGTCACCGTCCTTGGCGACGATGCTGTAGAGGGCGCTGAAGCGTGCGACCTGCTCATCAGCTACGACCTGCCCGAAGTGCCGCAGCGCTATCTCGATCGTATGGCGCTCGCCCGCGAAGGGGCCCTCGTCCTGCTGGGCGAGGCGGACCGTCCCCGCCTGATGGGCATCGAGATGCTGCTGGGCCGGGCCATCTCCCAGGAGCGTCCGGAGGGCTTCGCCCCCGAAGAGGCCCCCAAGCCGGTGCAGCGCCCGAAACGCTACAAGAAGCCCTCCGCCCGTCTCTACGAAGAAGACGCACCGAAAAAAGCCCCCGCCAAACCGAAAGGCAAAGGCGCCCCGCGCAAACCCAAAGCCAGCGGCGTCTCCCGCTACATCGGCACGGATGAGAACGGCAAGCCGATGTTCTCGGGCAAGACGGGCGAGCGCAACCACCGCTATGACGGCAAGCCCCACGACGAGGAGAGCCTTGCCGCCAAAAAAGAGTGGGAAGCGAAACGCAAAAAAAGCGGCGGCAAAAAGCCCTATGATACGAAGAAAAAACCACCGTACAAAGGTGAGAAGAAACCCTATGAGGCCAAGAAGACGGAGACCCCTAAGGACAAGCCGAAACGCCCGATGATCCGTATCAAGGCAGAAAAACTCAAAAAGAGTGAACCTAAAAAGTAAGCGCCGCTATTTCCCCAGCGTATAGAGGTTGTTGCTGCCGTGGCACGCCGCCTTGAAACGCTCTTTGAGCTCCCGGTCGTAGGTCATGATGAAAACGTCCGCCTGCCGGAGCTTTAAACGCTCGAACTCCCCCAGCAGAAAATCGTCCGCCACGTTCTTGCCGTGATCTACAACGGTAAAGTTGAACGACTCCAGCCGCTTGCCGTAATCGTACAGCTCCGCCTCCCACTCCCGCCGCTTGAGGTAGAGCGAGTCGGGGTTCGCCGCCAGGTAGATGCGGTCGTCGGGGACGTGGAACTTCTCGATGACATGGGTGAACATGGGCCCGATCGGGCCGAAGTTCTCGATATCCCAGAAGAGGTAGGTACCGCGCGTACGCGTGCGCCGCTGTTTGTTGAGCAATTTCAGGCGCTTGGAGATGTTGAGGTGGACATGGGCGTTGTCGTTGGTGAGCTCGATCTGCAGCTTCAGCGCCTCCGCCTCCGCCGTCTTGAACCCCAGCACCTTTCCCATATCGATAAAGAGCTGCAGTTCGGCCTGCTCGGCCTGCGCCCCGCCCTTCTGGTAACGCCCCAGCGCCTTGATCTTCTCCGGCGGGAAAAGCAGTGACAGCGTCGGAGGCCGCTTTTGCTCATAGGCTTTTTTGACGGCATGAAAGATGGTGTAGGCGTTTGGAGTCTCGGGCATTTCAACGCTCCCCTTGACCTCATCGCCGATAATGATTTGCTTCATGGCCTGGATTATAGAGGGAATGGATAAAAGCGGGCTGATGATTTTACGGAGCGGCCGGCGCCATGCCGGCCGTTCAGGAGAAATGGATTTAAACGTGCCCGAGTGACAGGTTTACTGGAAGATCGTCGGTCCGCCGGGTACGACCCGGGTGAACACCATGCTGCCGTCGACTGTCATGTAGTTGTTGGTCGGATCGAAACTGACCGTCATGTTGACCGGGACCTGCGACCCGAGCGTATCGTCGACCGTCAGGCCGAACTCCATGTTCGTGTCGCCGGCGATAGTATCGCATCCGGAGGTAATCGTATCGGTACAGACCGCGCTCTCGTCCGTCGGGGCAGCCGGCGTCATCGTTACCGTGCCGTTCGTTTCGACCACATAGGTACCGAACTCGGTCATGTTAAAGCGCCCGACGGTCCCCGGTTCTGAACCGACCGGATCGGAGCTCTGGCTGTCGTCAATGTCGGCAACCATATAGTTGCCGGCGCCGTCCAGGACCATGATGACAAATTTGATGTTGCCGGTCGTCGACTGGTTGACGATCCATGCCCCCGCTTCCGGACTGATTGCACTGCTCAGACGGTTTAATACCACCGTACCGTCAATGCTGGTCAACGTTGCCGTATCATCGCCGTTATCGCTCACCGTCGCTCCCACGGCAGTATCGCCGGCATTGGTGTTGATCACCGGGGCGGCCGAGGTGAAGCTGCCGGAGGCGTCGAGCGTGTACTGACCGACTTCCACGCCGCCGATGACACCGTTCGTGCCCAGGACCTGCTGAACCCCCATGTACTTGTCGTTATCGGCGATGATCAGGAGGGCGTCCATCGTCGTGATGCCGCCCAACGCCCAGGCACCGACCAGCGTCGAATCGTTGGCGGTCGTAGGCGTGGTGCTGCTGCCCCCTCCACTCATAAAGTAATTGATCAGCGCATCGCGGGCGATGATATTGAACTTGATCTCGATATCGCCCGTAAACGCCGGTTGCATTTCGCCCTCGGCGACATAATCGCCGCCCCCGTCGTTCATCACCGTCGCGGCGAACGGCCAATTCATACTCGGCAGCTCGACGATGATGACATCGCCGTTGCCGTCATTCTGGACATGCCAGCTGCCGCTTTCCACGACCTGCGGGTTCTGCATATCGCTGAAATCGATCAGCACGACCGTCCCGTTGCTGTTGATATCCGTATAAGCATCGCCGGTATTGAACTGGATACCGGTAGTGCCGTTGACGTTGAAGACGTAACCGCCCGTGCCGCCTTGGTTGGCCGCGACGAAGTCCGCCAGCGTCGTGAACGTCATGGAGGAGTAGTTCACATCATAAGATGTCAGCATCCCCCAGAAATCGTATTCGTCGCTCAAGCGCAGGTGCGCCGTTTTGTATCCGACGGAGCCCGCAGGCATGGTGATGCCGAACATCGCTTCGAGTGCCGCCTGGTCATAGACATCTCCCAGGTTTGCAAAGAGATGGCCGCTCGGCGGAATAGAGACATTGAGCTCCGTACCGGCAGGATTGATCGTGAAAGCAAAACTATCCGTCACCGTGCCGTTGATATCCTTGAACATGACCGTACCGTTCGAGTCGGCATAGAGCCCGTCGGAATTGACCGCATAGACCGCCGTACCGTTGCTGTCGGGCCAGACGCCCCACAGGTCCATATCGGCAAGGAGGGAGACCTGGGCCTTGGCAAGGGCATCCCACTCCGCCTGACTGATGGGGATCTCGGTCAACGCGTAGAACTCATCCACCGTTACCGGCGGTACCGGCGGTGTGTAGTTTTCGAGTGCCGTTGTAATCGCACCCATTGCGATATCATTCCCCATCAGACTGCTGTCACTGTCAAGCACATAGCCAGCCGTCGGTGCATTGTGCGCCCCCAGCCAGACCTCGCCGTTGTACAGCGTCACGAAGATATCGCCGTCTCGCATCAATGCATCGTAATTCGGGATACTGGCATTGAGTTCGGTGAAGATCGTCAGCTCTGCCTGATTCGGAAGATTGCCGACCGTCCAGGTACCAACGATTTGAGTGTTATCGCTGTCACTGACCAGGTAGCCGCTCATTCCCAGGCTGAGCGTTATGACGTCAGCACCCGTATCATCCACCGCTGCAGTAAAGGAGGCATTCATCTGCGGCCGTGCCCCTGTCGAGCTGTTATCGTCCCAGTAGATCATGTTCCCGTAGTTGTTGTTCATGAAATCTTCCATGAAAGCGTATGGCACGCTGACATTCATCGGGCGCCAGTCAAGGATGTATGTATCGACAAGATACTTGCTCTGCATCGTATAGTGCAGAGCGCCTGAGGGGAAGGTCACCGGCAGCGTCATACCGCCGCCGATGTCGATATCAACCGTCTGGCCGTCCAGCACTTCCGCCTGAGCGATCTGGTACGCCGCAAAGGGAGAAGAGAGTGTCGTACCGTCAGCGCTGATCGTATAGGTAGACGACACGGCTGCCTCCGTCGTCCATGTACCGTCGGCAGTATTGAGCATAAAGTTTGTACCGAACGATGCAGAAACCCAGGCGCTACTGTTTATGTCAAACAGGTATCCGTTCGTACTCATCGTACCGCCGCTCATCGTATAGGTTTCGTATGCCGGTGTACCGTTATCTTCGACCCAGTAGCTGTAGAGCGTCATGCCCTCATAGAACGTCGTATCGGTTACCACCGGATCGGCAACGACCGTTACGGTAAAGGTCTCCTGTGCACTAAGAACACCGTCGTCGACGGTGACCGTCACGGTCGCCGTACCGACACCGGTCGGGTCGACTGCCACCGTCGTACCGTTCGCCGAAACCGCGGCAACCCCCGAATCGGACGATACCGCGCTCAGCGTCAGTGCATCGCCGTCAACATCGGCAATGGAGACCTGCACTTCAAAAATCGGCGAACTGACCGCCGCGGCAGGCGGATTGCCGATGGGATCGATCGTCGGGGCGTCATTAACAGGCGCTACCGTAACCGTGACCGTCCCCGGAAGCGAGGTCGCGCCCTGGTTGTCCTGAATCGTGTAGGTAAAGCTGTCTGTACCGTTAAAGTTTGCATTCGGCATATAGGTCACAACGCCCGTCACCGGGTCAACGCTCAGGTTACCGTCCGTCGCGGCGGAGACCGTCACCGTCGTGGCATCTACCGAACCGTCGCTGTCGCTGGTGTGTGCCACCACGTCGATCAGCACCGCCGTATCTTCATCGGTACTGGCCGCAAAGTCGCCTGCGACGGGCGACAGGTTGGCCACGACATTGATGGTGACCGTTGCCGCAGCGCTTGTGAGGCTGCCGTCGGAGACCTGATAATCAAAGGTAAAGTTGCCTTCGGACGCACTGCTGAAGCTGAAGGTACCGTCACTGTTGAGTGTCAGCCCGGCAAGCGTCCCGACCTGTGTGAAGGTCAGCGTATCGCCGACATCGATATCCGACGCATACGCATTCAGATCGCCGTCGAGCTGGGTATTCGTCTGCACCTGGAACGTTGCAGCCGACGCCGTTGGGGCGTCATTGACGTTGATCACCTCCAGATCGAACGGTGCCAACGCTGCCGTCAGTACCGAGTCGGAGACGGAGATAACGATCCCCGTAGTGATGCCGACATCGGCATTGCCCGGGGTGCCCGAAAGCGTACCCGTCGCAGTGTCGAACGTTGCCCAGGCGGGCTTGTTGGCAATGCCGAAGGTCAGCGTGTCGCCGTCGATATCACCCGAAGACGGCGTAAAGGTGTAGAGCGCGTCCTGGTTCACCGACGTCGCCGGCGTACCGCCGATCGTCGGCGCATCGTTCACGTTGACGACCGTCACGGAGAAGAGCGGCAGGGCGACCGTCACCGTACCGTCACTGACCGAGATATTGATATCGGCGGTCGTACCGACGTCACCGTTGCCCGGCGTACCCGTCAGCGCCCCCGTTGCCGGGTCGAACGCCGCCCACGTCGGCTTGTTGACGATACTGAAGGTCAGCGTGTCGCCGTCGATATCACCGGACGACGGCGTGAAGCTGTACGGTGCATCCTGGTCGACCGACGTTGCCGGCGTCCCGCCGATCGTCGGCGCATCGTTCACAGAAATGACGGTCACGCTGACGTTGCCGTCGGCACTGCGTCCCGTGCCGTCGCTGACCGTATAGGTGAAGCTGTCCGGGCCGTTGTAGTTCGCGGCCGGGGTGTAGGTCACCGTCCCGTCAGGATTGATCGCCGTCACACCGTGGCCTGCGGTTGAAACTGCCGAGACGAAGAGCATGTCGCCGTTTTGGTCCGTATCGTTCGCCAGGACATTGAGCGACGCATTGGTATCCTCGTCGAGGGTCAGAATGTCGGCCACCGCTACCGGGGCAAACTCGTTGCGCTTGACGACAAGGTCAAATACACGGTTATTCGTGACCAGGCTGTTCGCGACCGTCGCTTTGAGCGTCACGGCCACGTCCGCCGTAGCACTGCGTGTCACGGCGCCGGTCGCGACATCGATGACGCCCACAGGGGTCGCCGACCATGTCAGGTTAAGATCCGGCGTATCATAGGGTGCCGCGGCGGGACTGCTCAGGACGAGATCGGCCGTAATGCTGTCATTGGCCGTATTCGTCCCGAGGTAGGTGATGTTGTTTGTAAGGGCATCCTCAACCTCTGCCAGCGCGGCGATCATCGGGTCGACATAGGTTCCCGTTTCGATCTCATCGGCGACCTGGGTCGTGTTCATGTCGTTCAACGTCGTCGTCAGCTCCGTGACGGCGGCCGTATCGCCGTTTTCGATCGCTCCTTCCGCGGCTTCGGCGTAGGTGTTGATCGTCTCGCCGAAACCGTCCAGTTCGTTGACGGTCGTGACGTTTGCCGCGAGCGCATCGATCGTCCCGGCGAGCGTTTCAACAAAAGTCGCGATCGACGGATCGAGCGTCACCCCCGTATCGGCACTGACCTGGCCGGCCAGCTCGGTCGCGTTAAAGTCGCTGCTGAACGTCGTGGCTGCCAGCGATTCAAACACTTTCGCATAGGCAGCGTCAAACGATTCGCCGTCGCTTTTTGTCGCGGCGGTCAGTACTTCGGCGACCTTCTGCACTTTCTGCGCCGCCATAAAGCTGTCGCTGTCGAGCATCGGGTCGTTTTTGACCTGATCGGCAGTCACCCCGAGGTTGGCCGCGACCGTATCGGCCGCAGCATCGAACGTGATCGACGGGTCCGATGCCATGATCGCCGCGACATAGGTTGTCAAAGGGGAAAGGACGATATCCGGACGCGTCGCGTCATAGACGGTTGAGAGCCTCCCTTCAAAGGGGTAGCCCGTACTGATATCGGTACCGCCGTAGGCATAGATCCTCGTTCCGTCGATTATGGTCGCCTCAAAGGCGAAGTCGCCGTTCGCGTCGGTCACCGTCGACAGCTCCGTATCGTTATGCTCCCCTTCGCCGGTGCTGTCGACAAAGACGGTCGCTCCCGATACATATCCGTCCACCACACCGCCGCCGCTGGCGCTGCTCGTATTATTACTGCTGCCGCCACCGCCGCAACCGCCAATCGCGATTACGGCAGCCACAGACAGCATGACCTGGCTTATCTTGATCATTATGAACTCCTAAAATTTTTCCTACTACAAAGCTACAGGAAAAAAGTCAAAAAAAGTCAAAAAAAGTGTTTGGGGGTGAAGCAGATTTTACGAAAGGATGTAACCCTGTTTGCTGAGGCTCTTGATCCGAAGCTCCGGAACGCGTTTTCGCAGGGAGTAGACGACCGTTTTCAGCGAGGATGATGACACCTCCTCGTCGGCCCAGATGGCAAATTCAAGGTCGTGGTAGCTGACGACCTGGTGGCGGTGCCGCACCAGATGCTCCAGCAGAATGTTCTGTTTGGCCGTCAGCGCCACATCCTCCCCGTCGGCATAGAGGGTTGCGGTGACGAGGTCGTAGGTATGGATGGGCGAGAGGACGATACCCTCGCCCTTTTCCGCATCGTGCTCCTCCAACCGTTCGCTTTGGTGGCGGCGGTAAGCGCTCCGCAGGACGGTTTCGAGCTCCTCCGGGCCGAAAGGTTTCATCACGTAACCGTATGCCAGAGGGCGGAAAGCCTTTTGCAGCGTCTCGTTATCGCAGTACGCCGTGATGTAGACGATGGGGACCGTGTGCTGCTCCCAGATCATATCGCTCAGCGCGAAACCGTCGACCTTGCCTCTGATATTCACGTCCATCAGGACCATCCCCGGGATCTCCTCTTCAAACGCGGCGATAACGGCCATGGCGTTATCGAACACACCGATGACGCGGATCCCCCACCCGTTGAGAATACTGGTGATATAGCGGGCCGTCAGCACTTCATCTTCCACCACCATCACGGAGTCGATCATGCCTGCCCATCCTTTGCGTCAAATGTTATGGTAATGGTCACGCCCCCGTCAGAAGCGATATCGCAGGTACCGTTATCCAGCCCTTTGACAAGGTCGGTGATCAGCATCATACCGATACCTTCGGACGTTTCCGAACGCTCCGGAAGCCCCTTGCCGTAATCCCGCACGATCAGATCGTAGCTTCCACGACCGCGCTGAACGAGTTTGATCAAGACCTCTCCGTGCTCCGTGCCGTCATAGGCATACTTGATGGCGTTGGTTACGCCTTCGTTGACGATCAGTCCGATCGACAATGCATTTCGGATTCCCAGCCTGATGGATTTCTCGCATTCGCAATGAATCTTTACCGCCGAGATTTTCTGGAGGTTCAGCGTCAGCATCTGCAGGTAGTGATGCATATCAATGTCTTCAAAATCCTCTGCGCTGTAAAGGTTTTCATGGACCATCGCCATCGCCCTCAGGCGGCCGATGTTTTCGGTGAAGTATTTGCGGTATTTCGGCTCTTCGATCTTCTCCGACTGCAGCCACAGCAGGCTCATGATGACCTGCATATTGTTTTTGACGCGGTGGTGAAGCTCCCGGAGCATGACTTCACGTTCCCGTGCCGTTTTCGCCAGGCGCACTTCATAATCCACGCGCATATGTTCGAAATAGTAGACGACGAACGAGATGGCGACATAGCCGATAAACATCTGGATCATGAGTCCCGCGGGAAAGATCGGATCGCCGATATTGAACGCGCTCAGCAGCAGCACGGCGCCGATACCGGATATATTCAGGATACTCCATCGGATCCCCCGCTTCAATCCGTGCTGGGCAAAAACGTAAATCGGCAGGGAGGCGGTCCAGAAGAGCGCGGAGTCCTTTTCAAACCCATCGATGTGCAGCGAGAGGATGGCGAGCCCCGAAATCACCCCGACCAGTATGCTGGAGGTCGTTTCCAATCTGACCCTGCGGGCACGGAACAGTATATTGTTTATCAGAATGGTTACGATCCCGAACAGCTCCAGGACGGCAAGCGTATTAAAACCGTGGGTCAGGTTGTTATAGATGTCCAGGGAGAGGACCAGGACCGCGAAGACCGTAATGAGGTTTGCAATGACGGAGCGTTTATACTCGATTGAATCTTCAGGATAGTCGATATTGTCACGGACAAAACTTTTACACCAGTGCGAGCAGAACATGCAGCCATCATAGCATGTTTTCTCTTGCGCCTGCCGCGATCGCCCTTTCCGGCTCACTTCCCGGGCTTATTCCCTCTGTCACGATCCTTCGCCTCTTCCACGCACGCGATCAGTTCCGTCTGCATATAGGCTCCCTGCAGCTTTGCGACCTGCTCGTCATGCCGCTCCTGCTGCTGCACATCCAGTCCAGTGTCGTTATCCGCTACTTTGTCGTAGATGCTCTGCATCGCCGACCCCGCAAGCGTTTCGGCGGAATCCGTATGGATCATCTCCCACAGTCCGTCGAGCCCGTTGGCGGGCACGGGGAGATTGCAGTAATAATACTTCGCCGGCGTCAAGCCCCAGAAACAGAAGCCGAGCGAGAGGTAAAACTCCAGTGCCTGGGGGACGCAGCTCGCCTTGAAACGCCGGACATGGTGGTGCACCGCCAGTTCGAACACCCAGTGCAACAGCATCAGCGCGTAGCCGTGGCGCCGGTGGCACTGTGGGGTGAGGATATTGTGGATGGTCAGGTAATCGTGATAGCGGTCGATCTTGTAGAAGAGGTAGCAAAGATGCTCCCCCGCATCATCCGTGAGGATAACGCTCCCCTCGGCATTCCAGCTGTAGTGGCGGTCCCACCACCGCATCGCCTGGTCGGCGAAGCCCCGGCTCTTCGCATCGTCGATCTGCGTGATGGAATCAAGATACTCTTTTCGGTTGACGTCAATGACACGGTACGGCATAAGTGCCCCTTTGCAAGCCAATAGTAATGCTTGAAAAGGGAAAACTTCACAGAGGTATTAAAAGTGACAAATAAGTGATGCGTTCAGTATAACACCCCGGCTGTATCTGCGGTTCACACGGGTGTATAATATGTAACCATTTCCAGTTTTCTCTCCACTAGTCCATATATGCATCACTTTGGCTTGCGTACGAAACCGTTTTTCAGGTATCATTCAGCAATTGAAAGATGATTTAGAGTTTCATCTTGGTTAGTTAATTGATTGGGGACCCGGTGCTCCCCGGTCATTTCAATACCTTGCAGAGTGCTCCACATTAAATTTCGACGACTACATTAACAACAAGGACTTGCTTTGGCAGATCTTAAAAAGGGAACCGTTAAATGGTTCAACAGTGAAAAAGGCTATGGGTTTATCTCCCCTGAAGACGGCGGCAAAGACGTATTTGTACACTTTCGCCAGGTCAACAGATCAGGCTACGGCCGCGTTGAGCTCCAGGAAGGTCAGGAAGTGACTTTCGAGATCGGCGAGGGACAAAAAGGCCCGCAGGCGGAGAACGTCACTCCCCTGTAATGCCTTCAACGGCGGAACCTTCCGCCGGCATCACGATTTGTCCCCGGGACACCTCTGAAAACCCTTCGATCTCCGGAGGTTTTTCAAAGATGCCCACAAAAGAGGATCGCTCTTTTACGCTATGGCTTCGGAGGACAATACGATGCAGAGCAAGGAAGCAGCACTCAAAGCGCTGGACGATGGAAAAGAGCTGACCAGTGCGGTCACGGGCATAAAATACAAACAGATGGATGGCGCGCTCTATTCGAAAAGCAGCGAACGCAGCGAATGGATCGTGTGCGGGCTGATGTTCTACACCCCCGGTTCCTGGCTGAACCTCTTCGAATAAGACGCGCTGCGCCGCCCCGATGCGGCACCCTCTCTTAACGCACGCCCGCTTTCATCTGCGCGAGATATGCCGCAACCTCTTCCGCTTTCATCGGCTGCTCTTTGCGGCGGTCGCCCTGCGCATTGCGCTTTTTGTTCTGCTGCCCCTGGCGCGGCTTAGCATCGGTACGCTCGTTGCCGTTGCGTGCCGGCCGTTTGCCGGAGGCGTTCGCTTTCGGCTTGGCGGCAGCTTTCGTCTTTTCGGGCAGCCGGGTCTCAAACCCTTCGACACTCTTTTGCGGGATCGCTGCCTTGATCAGCTTCTCGATATTGCGCAGGTAGTCAGCCTCTTCGGCGCAGACCAGTGAAACGGCCTCCCCTTCGTTGCCAGCGCGGCCGGTCCGGCCGATGCGGTGCACGTAGTCTTCAGGCACATTCGGCAGCTCGAAGTTGACGACATGCGGCAGCTGGTCGATGTCGATCCCGCGCGCCGCGATGTCCGTCGCGACCAGGACGCGGACGCGCTTCGCTTTGAAAGCGGCCAGCGCCTTGGTGCGCGCGTTCTGGGTCTTGTTGCCGTGGATCGCTTCGGAAGGGATGCCGTCACTTGTCAGCTGCTTGCAAAGCCGGTTTGCCCCGTGCTTGGTCCGTGTGAAGACCAGGACCTGCTCCCAGCCGTTGGTATTGATCAGCGTGGAGAGCAGTGCGCGCTTGCGGTCCTGCTTGACCGGGTAGACGACCTGCGCGACGCGTTCGGACGCCGTGTTGCGGCGGGCGACCTCGATCAGCTCAGGGGTGTGCAGCAGGCCGTCGGCCAGTGTCTTGATCTCGTCGGAGAAGGTTGCGGAGAAGAGGAGCTTCTGCGCTTTTTTCGGCACGAGCTTGAGCACCTTTTTGATGTCGTGGATAAAGCCCATGTCGAGCATGCGGTCCGCTTCGTCGAGAATAAGCAGCTCGATGCGCGAAAGGTCAATGTTCTTCTGGTTCGCATGGTCAAGCAGGCGTCCCGGTGTCGCGACGACGATGTCGACGCCGCGGCGCAGTTGACCGATCTGCGGGTTGATGTTGACCCCGCCGAAGATCACCGCCGAGTTCAGCGGCAGGTATTTGCCGTAGGTCTCGACGCTCTCTCCCACCTGCGCGGCCAGTTCGCGCGTCGGTGTGAGTACCAGTGCGCGGACGGGGCGTTTGCCCTTGGCAGGCGCCGCGCTGCTGAGCAGCTGGAGCATCGGCAGGGTAAAGCCCGCCGTCTTTCCCGTGCCCGTCTGGGCACCGGCAAGGAGGTCTTTTCCGCCGAGCACGACGGGAATCGCCTGCGCCTGGATGGGTGTGGGTTCGCTGTAGCCCGTTTCGGCGACAGCACGCAAGATGGGCTCTGACAGCCCGAGGTTAGAAAATGACATATGTTTTCCTGTCAAAATGGCCTACCTGCGTCCGAAAACGCCGCCGGTCCAGGCTCATCTATGAGTTGTAAAATTGTTAAGGTAATCAAAGGATGGCTATGCGCAATCGAAGGATGCCGAAAACGGAGTCAGACGCAGACCGTGGTGCGCTGAAAGTGGTGACATTATAGCGTATTTTGCAGCTGCCGTGCGACGTATGCGTCCAAATAATCGGCAATGCTTGCCTGACATAAAGGATAAACAGATTTTCTTACCGGATCACCAAGTAAAAAAGCTTATCATAGGTAAAAATGTACCTCATTCGGAGCGTGTTCCATGATGGAAAAGATGCCGATCGCTAAAGCCTTTACGCTGATGGAATCCGGCCCGGTCGTCCTTGTAACGACAAAAGACGGAGAAAAAAACAACGTCATGACCATCTCATGGACAATGGTGATGGATTTCACGCCGGTCTTTGCCATGACGACGGGTCCGTGGAACTACTCTTATGCCGCGCTGCAGCAAATGCGCGAATGCGTCATTGCGATCCCGACGGTGGACCTCATCGACACGGTCGTCGGCATCGGCACCTGCAGCGGCTCGGATACGGACAAATTCGGGAAATTCGATCTCACGCCGGTTGACGGTGACTTTGTCAGAGCACCGCTTATCAAAGAGTGCCTGGCGAATATAGAGTGCACGGTCGTCGATATCATCGAGCAGCACAACATCATCGTGCTCGAAGGCGTGTGCGCTTGGTTCGACCCTACCCGAAAGGAACAGCGGACCCTTCACGCCGTCGGCGACGGCACGTTTATTGTCGACGGCGAGCGGCTCGACCGTAAGCGGATGATGCGGTCGAAGCTGCCGGACGGAGTCTGACCTGCAGGCGTCGGAAATTAGAAATGTTGTAGTTTTTTCCAAATGGACTAAGATTCATTAAATATTGTTTTTATTAAATTATGAATAGTGAAACACGGGGGGACACTTACGCCCGCACAAAAGGAGAGTCTAATGGCATATTGGAGCAAAAACAATCGCGCCTGCAAAACGACCTGGTCCACGTTAAAGCTTCTGGACCAGCTGAACGCCGTCTTTCGTGAGGCCGGAGAACTCAAGATCAAAGAGCTTACCTTTTTCAATCAGACCAGCAGCGGTGATCAGCGCAAAGCCGCGGCCCGAACACTCGCGATCCAGATGGACAATGTTTTCCGCGAAGTACGCGGCGCGACGTACGAGGAGGATATCACGGGAGAGCAGGCTATCGACGCGATGGTCGACGTTCTGACAACACCGGAGGCAACCGTTTCGGACCTGGCGGAAAAGTGTGATATCAGTTACAACTTCTACGGCGAGGATGACGAATGAAAAGAGGCAGCTCCCTGTGCGCACTCGTCGCAGGTGTCCTCGGTGCATTTTTTCTCGTAATGAACCCGTCGCAGGCCCATGCAGAGATCAATACCGACACCATCGTCGCTGCATCCAAATCCGGTGTCAGCCGCCTGCTGGATGAACGGCAGCCCCTCGCCGATGCGGCGCAGCACTCCATTCTGGAAACAGTGCTCAAAGGCGCGGATATCAAGCTCAAAGTGTTTGAAAGCGACGACAACGCCTCCACATCGCTCGGTTTCGAGTATGAATATTCCAAAGACATCGCCCAGTACGCTTTCCGTTCAAAGAAGGCGACGCACACCGGGCTGGCACTGAACTTCAGCGCTTCGGGCAACGTCGCGTTTGAGCAACAAGCCAACCCGCGCAATCTCACAGACACGCGCTTTTCGTTCGGATACTACTTTTCGACCGGAGGCGTTCTGCCTGCGACACCGGATTTTGCGCTCCTGAACAGGCTCGAAGACGCCGCCGCCGAAGCCAACACGACGGAGGAGCTCCGGCAGTTGTCCGCATGGAAAGAGCTCGCCAAAGCGGTGCGGAATCAGCTCTCGGATCAGTACTACTTCGACCTCTCCGTCAAAGGGGGCCTTGAAGCGGATCAATCCTTTAAAGCGAAGCAGTATTACTACGGGCTTTATGCCAATATGATTGCGAAGGGTTGGAATGCCGAAACGTCGGTGCTGGCCCAGTTCAATATCCTCGACTACCCGGCGGCGCTGCTGCGTCTGCTCAGCGGCGTCGATGACACCTGGCAACCAAGAGGCTCCTCTTTTCCGGAGTTTTTGATCGGCATCGACCAGGTAGACCCGGATTCAGACACCCCGCGCCAGATCATCGCCGGGGATGAATCCTCTTTTACGCGGATGCGGTTCGAAGCCAGTTTTCGGACCCTCGCCGCGACCTACAATGACGCCGACGCTTTTATAGAGGCGAACTACCGCTACTACCAGGAGATCAATCCCTCCAGTGCGGTCAAAGCCGCGGGGCTGGACACCTACAGCTTTTTTACGGTGGCGCTCGTCATGCCTGAGGCCGAGGGCCTTTACGTCAGTTATTCCGACGGGAAACTTCCCCTGGACAGACAAAACGACCAGGTATACGAACTGGGCTTCAAGTACAAGTTTTAACGCGGGCTGCGGAGCAACGGCTACTCTGTTGCGGCCGCGGGTTTCGATAGAAAGAGCGACGTATAGATCCCCGCCCCGATCAACACCGCCCCGACGACGTGATAGAACTGCAGCGTTTCGCCGAGAAAGATATAGGCCAGTACGGCGCCGAAAAGCGGCATAAGGTGGGCAAACTGTCCCGTTTTCGCCGCGCCGAGCACGTCGATTCCCCTGTTCCAGAAGATATACGAGAGGATCGAGGCGAAGAGCGAGACGTAGATGAAGTAGGTCCAGTAATTTTCAAACAGCAGCAGTTCGGCATGAAACGTGTAGCCCTGCGCCAGGTAGATCGGCAGCAGGTAGGCGAACCCCAGGTACATATTGGCCATGAAGAGCTCCGCGCTGCTGAAGCCCGCGGGCTTCAGTTTGAACAGGACCGAATAGAGCGCCCACACCAGCGAGCTGACAAGCATCCAGAAGTCGCCGTGGCTGAGATTGAGCGCGGCGATGTTGCCGATCTCCCCTTTGAGGATCAGAAAGAGAACCCCCGTGGTCGAGAGGGCGATGCCGGCGACCTGCCGCTTCGTCACGTCATGCTTGAGCATGAGCGCCGAAAGAATCAGGATCATGATGGGCACGCTGGAGTTGATCAGCAGCGCGTTGGTCGCCGTCGTCGTCTGCAGCGCCGTGTAAAGGATCGTGTTGAAGAAGGTCACGCTCAAAATGGCCAGGACGGAAGTGACGACGAAGTGCGAGCGGATCAGCCGGATGATATTGCGGAGGCTGACATAGTACAGCGCCGGCAGCAGTATGACGCAGACCAGCAGCCAGCGGAAAAAGACCAGTTCCAGCGGCTGCACATCGTCACGGACGAAGCGCCCCAGCACGAAGTTGCCCGACCAGAAAAGCACGCAGAGGCCGACAAGGATATAGACGCTGTACTTTTTCAAAAAGTCCCCCCGTACCGTTATGAAGCGGCATTGTAACAACTTTTTGCCCCGCAGCGTTTTCCCCACGTTTTGGACAAAAGATAATCAACGCGCTTTACAGGACGCGCCAACGGTCTGGTAGGCTTGGGGCAGGCTTCCATAAAGGGAGCAGTTCGATGCAACAAATGTTTTTTTACTTGCATATCGCCACGATTTCAGTCCCAGCTGCTGCTACTTGCAACGTATAGATTACGGAGGAATTCATCGTGAAAAAATTCATCTGGTCACTTCTTGCCCTCGGTCTGTTTTTATCAACAAACGTCTTTGCCCAGGATGCCAAATTCTGTGTACACCTTGACGACAGATGGGGTGACAACTGCGGTTCTTCAGACTCTTTGTCGATCAGAGTCACCAACCAGTGCAACCAGCGCGTCTATGTCAAGATGTGCCTTGAGAAGAAAAACGGAAACTGGTCCTGCGGGTCGGACTCCACCCTTGACCCGGGCGAAACCAACAACGGGTTCTATACCTGCCACGCGACGGGCGACTACCGATGGTCGGCCTGCACGGGCGGCTACAACGAGTGCGGATTCAAAAACCCGCGCTGACCTTCAATTCTATGTTATGGAGCGCGGCAGATCGTTTTGATCTGGGCGAAACGGTGCCGCCCTCCTCCTGCAGTCACTCCCTACTTCTTTCTCGACCGCCTCTGAACGAAGCCTCATCATGAATTGGCTATGATAGCCATTATGCTACAACGGCACGGGATACCTTTCATGACCCTTCTTACCCTGCTCCTCGGCATCCTGTCCGTACTGCTCATTTTCCTTCTGCTGCTGCGCTACTTTGACCACGGTGCGGAAGTCCGGGAGTGGCGGCGGCTCCTCTCGGAACAGCCCGAGCACCCCGCACGGTTCGATCCGGCGATGGTGGCGGAGCTTCCGGAGGCGGCACGGCGCTACTTCGCCTACACCATCGCCCCCGGCACGCCGCTGCTGCGCGTCGCCGAGATCGATATGAAAGGTCTCTTCAGCCTCAAACCGCCCGAGTACTTTCCCATGGATGCCCGGCAGATCCTCGCCCTGCCCCACGGCTTTGTCTGGAAAATGCGGCTCGGCGGCGGCCTGCCCGTCTCCGGTTCCGATACGGGCAGCTGGACGCGGTTCCGGATACTCGGGCTCCTTCCCGTCGCCCGGGCGGGCGGCGACGCGGACCATACTCGTTCCGCCTTCGGCCGCTGCGTCATCGAAGCGGTGTTCTGGACCCCGGCGGCCCTGCTGCCCGGCGAAGGCATAGCCTGGGAAGAGGTGAGCGAGAGCATCGCCCGCGTCACCGTAACCCGCGGAGAGCTTTCTCAATCGGTGAATATCACCCTGGGTCATGAAAGGCAGCCCATCGAAGTCTCCATGATGCGCTGGAGCAACGCCAACCCACAACAGCAGTACCGGCTGCAGCCCTTCGGCGGGACCCTGTCGGATTTCCGCGACGTCTCGGGCTACCGCCTCCCCTTCAAGGTTGAAGGGGGCAATCTGTTCGGCACCGGGGAGTATTTCCCCTTTTACAAAGCGGAAGTCATGGCCATCCGGTTTCCCCTGCACACTACGCTTAAAAACTGATGGCCGCACATATTTTTTAAAAATTATTAGGAAATATGATAAGCTTGACGTCAGCAATGTTGTTTACCGGCAGGAGGGGATCAGATGTATCGTATCAACCGGGAGAAGCTCCTGGCCGTCATCCGCGAAGTGGATCAGGCCATCTACAACCATAGCCAGTGGTACCAGAACATCATCCGTTCCATCGTCTGCCATCTCCCCTTCGACCAGCGGGACATGGCCGAAGACGCCCACCATCACTGCACTTTCGGACAGTGGTACTACCACTGTTCCGAAAAGGAGATGCAAGAAAACAAGACCTTTCAGTCCATCCGCGGCGAGCATAAACAGGTACATGCCAATGCGAAGCTGCTGCTTGAGACCTCCTCCCGGGGCGAGGCCATCTCCTATATCGATTACGACAACTTCGCCAATGCCGTCGAACGCCTGCGCCTGAATCTGCAGACGCTCAAATACGAACTCGAAGAGACCCTGTACAACCGCGATCCTCTCACCGGTGTACGCAACCGTATCAGTATGCTCAGCGACCTGCGCAAGCAGATGGACCTGATCGATCGCCATGTGGATACGACGGTCATCGCCATCCTGGACGTCGACCACTTCAAGAAGGTTAACGACACCCATGGCCACCCGGTAGGCGACCTTGTCCTTGCCAACATCGCCGCCTATATCCTGCAGCATCTGCGCCCCTATGACAATGTCTACCGCTACGGCGGGGAGGAGTTCTTGATCATGATGCCCCATACGGATGTCGAGACTGCCGCCGCTGTCATCGAACGTATCCGCGAAGGGGTCGCACAAATGCAGACGCACATGCATAACGGCGAAACGATCAGTGTCACGATCTCTGCCGGTGTGACCAAGCTCCGGGACCACCACAACATTGAAACGGCCATTGAAGAGGCCGACAAAGCCCTCTACGAAGCCAAACTTGGCGGGCGAAACAAGAGTGTCGTTTCCGCCTGATTTGCGCCGCTCCCGCTATGCGGTGAGCCTTCCCGTCTAGAAATCTTCAATCAATATTAAAATATAAAATAAGAAAAATCTTTATCGTCATCTGTTTTTTTTATAGTAACATAACCGCCGTAACTAAAAACAAGGAAAAATCACAATGCGTATTCTTGCCGCCCTCACCCTCTCCGCTACGCTGGCATTCGCCCAAAGCGTCACCTTCCAGGGAAACCCCGTCGCCCTGGAAGGCACTATGCCCGGCGTAGGCGAAAAAGCCCCGACATTCACCGCCGTTAAGAATGACCTCTCGGTCGTCACCATCGGCGGCACCCATCCGAAGACGCAGATCATCGCGTTCGTGCCGTCTATTGACACCCCGGTCTGTTCCCTTGAATCCAAGGCCTTCGACGACAAGGTCAAACAAATGAAGGGCGTCGACCTCTACATCGTCTCCATGGACCTTCCCTTCGCCCAGAAACGTTTCTGCGGCTTTGAATCCATCGGCAACATTACACTGGCATCGGCCTACAAGCGCGCCGATCATGCGGGGGCGTCGCAGTACGGCGTCAACATCGGCGAACCGCTCCTCAAAGACCTCTTTACCCGTGCCGTCTTCGTCGTCAACAAAGAGGGCGTCATCACCTACAGACAGCTCGTGCCCGAAATCGCCAGCGAGCCCGACTATAACGCGGTCATCAAAGCGGTCAACAAACTCAACTGACGTTTTTCAGGCGCAGCTGCGCCGACCGGGAGCGCTCTGCTCCCATCCCCCTGATCTCTCCAATACGCATCATCTACAAATCATCCATCCGTGCAGAGATATAGACAGCGTGAAAAGCGCGGATATCGGTAAAAAATATAAGGAGGAGTGAAAAGAGAAGCAGCCGCGCGCCGAAGCGCGGCTGTTCAGATGCAGTGGATGCTTAGACGCGGCAGGCGTTGACGACTTCCTGGATCTTTTCGACGACACTGGGGTCTTCGAGTGTCGACGTATCCTGCGTGATCGCCTCGCCTTTGGCGATGGAGCGCAGGATGCGGCGCATGATCTTGCCCGAACGGGTCTTCGGCAGGCCCGGCACGAAGGCGATGTCGTCGCAGACGGCGATGTTGCCGATCTCCTGCTTGATAACATTGTTGATCTCCTTGGACATCTCGACGTCTTCGGCCATGCTCTCTTCGCCCTTGAGGACAACATAGGCGAAGATCCCCTCACCCTTGAGCTCATGGGGTTTGCCAACGACGGCGACTTCCGCGACGTTCGGGTGCTTCTTGCACGCCGCTTCGACCTCGGCCGTCCCCATACGGTGGCCGGAGACGTTGATGACGTCGTCGGTACGGCCCGTGATGGTGATGTAGCCCTCGTCGTCATAGTTGGCGCCGTCGCCGGTGAAGTAGACCGGCTGACCGTCTTTTTTGACGTCGCCGAAGTAGGACTTCACGAAACGCTCCGGATCGCCCCAGACGCCGCGGATCATGGACGGCCACGGTTTGGTGACACACATATAGCCGCTCTCGCCCGCACCGACTTTCTTGCCTGTTTCCGGGTCGAGGATCTCGCCCATGATGCCCGGCAGCGGGAAGGTGGCACAGGCCGGTTTGATCGGGGTCGCCCCCGGCAGCGGCGTGACCATGTGGCCGCCCGTTTCCGTCTGCCAGTAGGTATCGACGATGGCGCATTTGCCGCCGCCGATCTCCTCGTAGTACCACTTCCATGCCGGCGGGTCGATCGGCTCGCCGACGGTACCGAGGACCTTGAGGCTGGAAAGGTCGTACTTCGCAGGCTCTTCCGCCCCTGTTTTGTGCAGCACGCGGATCGCCGTCGGCGCCGTGTAGAACTGGTTGATCTTGTACTCTTCGACCATCTTCCACGGGCGTCCCGCGTCCGGATAGGTCGGGACCCCTTCGAACATCAGCGTCGTCGCGCCCATCGCGAGCGGGCCGTAGACGATGTAGGTGTGGCCGGTGATCCAGCCGATGTCGGCCGTACACCAGTAGGTGTCGTTCTCCTTGACGTCGAAGACCCACTCCATCGTCATCTGTGCCCAGAGGATGTAGCCCGCCGTGTTGTGCTGAACGCCTTTCGGCTTGCCGGTAGAACCGGAGGTATAGAGCAGGAACATCGGGTCTTCGGAGTCCATCGGTTCGCTTTCGCAGACGGCGGACTGCTGCTCGATCATCTCGTTGTAGGAGTAGTCGCGGCCCGCTTTCCAGTCGACGTCCTCGCCGTTGCGCTGGACGACAAGGACCTTGTTAACGCACTCGCACCCTTCTTCGAGGGCTTTGTCGACGACCGGCTTGAGCATGTACGGCTTGTCCTTACGGAACGCGCCGTCGGCCGTGATGACGAGTTTCGCCTCCGCGTCGATGATGCGGTCGCGCAGCGCTTCCGCGGAGAAACCGCCGAAGACGATGGAGTGGATCGCACCGATACGCGTACACGCCAGCATGGCGTAAGCCGCTTCCAGGATCATCGGCATGTAGATGACGACGCGGTCGCCCTTTTTGATACCGAACTCGTTCTTGAGGAGGTTCGCCATTTTGTTGACGTTGTAGTAGAGCTCCAGGTAGGTGACGATCTTTTTGTCGCCGCGGTCCCCTTCGAAGATGATCGCCGCTTTGTTCTTGCGGGAGTCGAGGTGGCGGTCGATACACTGGTGCGCCACGTTCAGCTTACCGCCCTCGAACCATTTTGCAAACGGCATGTTGCTGTCGTCGAGTACCTTGCCATAGGGCTCGAACCAGTCAATTTTCTCCTGCGCGAAGTGGTCCCAGAACCCTTCGTAATCCTCCTCGGCCCATGTTGCCAGTTCCTTGTATTCACACATATTCTTGATGCGTGCCGTTTTGGCGAATTCGCGGTTGGGTTGGAAAACCGGTTTGACTGTTGTATCACTCATGTTCTCTCTCCTGTTTTGAGTTTAATCGTATTGTTCAATTTGATAAAGATCATAGCCGTCATGATCGCGTCGTTGACGGCGTTGTGCCGCCCCATAGGGGGCACTCCCAGGTTGGCAAGGATTGTATCGAAGCGTAAATCAATGTTTCCTTGCGGTATTCCGAAATTTTTTTTGTCAAAGTAAAGGCCCGAGACCTCTGTTTTCGGGTTGGGAAGTTCCACCCCGAGCCAGGGTTTGACGTAGCGGTTTATCATCGCCACGTCAAACTCCAGGTAATACCCTGCCAGCGGCCGCGGGCCGATGAAATGCAGGAACTTCTCAATCCCCTCCGGCGGGGAGAGCGCATGCTCGAGATCGCAGGGACGAATGCCATGCACCTCGATGCTCTCCGCCGGAATGGGCCTCTGCGTTTTCAGGTAGACCTCGAAGGTCTCCGAGGTGAGGACCCTGTTGCCTTTCACCTTCACCGCGCCGATGGAGACGATCTCGTCCGTTTTGGGGTCGAGCCCCGTCGTCTCCGTGTCGAAAACGACGACCTCGTCGCCGTCGTAGGGTTCAAACAAAAAGGCGTACGCCTCATCCTTCAACCGTTTGCGGTTCCGCTGCTTTCGCCACGCCTTGAACATCACATCACCATGTTCAGGTGGAAGTGGTAGGTCAGCAGCTTTTTAAGGGCGTTGACGACCTTGAAGCTGTCCTTGAGCAGGTCCCGCTCCAGCTTGTCCAGCCCGCCCGGGGCGACCTCGTTGAGCATCCACCCCTCTGCGGCGTGCCCCAGGCGGGCCCGCAGCCTTATCGAGAGCAGCGTGTCGTAGGCCTCCATCAGCTCCGTCGAAAAGGTCTTGTCGAAGACCCCCGCGTTGTTGAGCTGTTTGATCCGCTCAAAAGTGTTCGTCTCCCGGATCTTCTTCTGCAGCGCCAGGACGCGTATGCCGTGCACGATGGGAAAGATGCCGCCCTTTTTCAGGTTCAGCGTGTTCCCGTGGCTGCGTTCGACCACCAGTCCCGAGAAGAGACTCAGCGGCGTCTCGAAACTGAGCGCCGCCTTCGCCATATGCGCCAGGACGTCGTCGCGCCCTTCAAAACGTCCGTAGAGGTACTGCTCGGCCCGCTCCAGAAGCTCGGCGTTCCCGGCGACGCAGCGGGCATCCAGGAAGATGTCGAGGTTCTGCAGCGCCGCCTCGTCCATCGAGCCGACCCAGCCGTCGATTTGCGCCTGGTAATCACCGAGCGGACGGCGCCACTGCGGATTGGTCACCATCACGTTGCCGGGGCAGTCGGGGAACCCGAGCTGCCGCAGGGCGGCGTTCATCGCCGCCATCTCGTCGGCAAAATCCTTCCCGCAGCCGTCGCGGATGATCAGGCCGTTGTCCTGGTCGGTCCGCAAAATCTGCTCGCCGCGCCCCTCGCTTCCCATCACGATCAGGGCGCAGTCGTCACGGTGTTCCGGCGCGACACAGAACTCGAACACCTTGCGGTAGATCTTCGCATTGAGGGCGTTGACCAGTTTGGTGATGTAGCGGACCTTGACCCCCTTGGTGTGCAGGGAACGGATCAGGTTGACCATCTCCCCGCCGGTGCGGTGAAGCGCCTCGATGCTGTCGGCCTTTTCGACCTGCATCGCCACCAGGTAGGAGTGGCTGGCGAAGAAACTCAGCAGGTCGAGCTGCTCAAGTATCCCGACGACGCGCCCGCCGTCCGTGACGGCGACGCGCTTGATATGGTGCGCAGTAAACAGTAGCAGCGCGTTGAAGAGGAAATCCTGTTTCTCAATCGTCACCAGGGGACGGGAAGCGATGGTGCCGATGGCGCCGGAAGCCTCGACCGCCCCCATCAGGACGCTGCGGCGCAGGTCCGAATCGGTCACGATGCCGTAGTCCTCCTCCCTCTCGACGAGGATCGCCGGGCTCTTCATCGCCTCCATCTGCCGCACCGCCTCCGCAATCGGGGTCTCCGCCGCGACGATGCAGGGCGTATGCAGGTAGATATCGCCGATGCGCGCCACCATAAACGGCGTCAGGTCGTTCTGCTGCTTGAGCATTTTGAGCTGTTCGTGTTTGGTGACAAAGTCTTCGAGGTAGAAGTGTTTGAAGGCGTCGTGGTCCTGGATCAGGTCGAGGAAAATCTGTTTGGGGAGTTCGTAGCAGATGAGTTCTTCGTCCACGACGAAGCGTTTGTCCGTTTGGCCGTAGATGAGGGCGTCGGCATCGAAACTGTCCATCGCCCCGTAGGCGTCGGTCAGCTCTTCGCCGAGCCACTCGTGCACACTGCCTTTGATGATGATGTAGAGGCACTCCGCGGGGACGTTGGGCGAGACCAGTACCGTCTCCCGGGGGTAGTAGGCGATGTCCATCTGCGCCATGACGTTGTCCAGCGCCCGCGATGACAACAGGTCAAAGGGGTGCATCGACGCCAAAAGCTGCTTCTGGTCGAATATGCTCATTGATGTCTCTGCTTTACACGCCATCCGGGCAAAGCCCAGAGAGCTGCGCTCGCCGCTGAGGTACATGCAGTGCAGCGGAATTGCACAGCACTGCGAGCACAAAAGCTTGCCCCTGACGGGTCAGATAAATTCGTTCCGGATTTGGCCGGAATCAACTCATGTTCCAACGATTTTGCTCCTTAGTGGCTGACGGCGCCTTCGGCACCGATACCAGTCTGTGAACGGATGTTCTGGGCCTCGAAGGCTTCGCGTTCGTTCTCGCCGTCCGCACTTTTGTCGGTGATGGAGAAGAACCAGATCCCAGCAAAGGCGACCGTGACGGAGAAGAGCGCCGGGTACTTGTACGGGAAGACCGCTTCGGCATTGCCGAGGATCTGGACCCAGACGATCGGCCCCAGGATCACCAGCAGTACCGCCGTCGCCAGACCGAGCGAACCGCCGATGACGGCACCGCGCGTCGTCAGTCTTTTCCAGAACATGGAGAGGAAGAGCACCGGGAAGTTCGCGGATGCGGCGATGGCAAAGGCCAGACCGACCATGAACGCGATGTTCTGCTTCTCAAACGCAATCCCCAGCAGGATCGCAACGATCCCCATGACGACGACGGCGATCTTGGAGATGCGCATCTCCTGCATCTCATCAACTTCTCCGCGGCGGAAGACGTTGGCGTAGAGGTCGTGGCTGATCGCCGAAGCGCCCGCCAGGGTCAGACCGGAGACGACCGCGAGGATCGTCGCGAAGGCCACCGCCGAGATGAAGCCGAGGAAGAAGTTCCCGCCGACCGCGTGGCTGAGGTGGATCGCCGCCATGTTGTTACCGCCGAGCAGTGTGCCCGCCGCATCAAGGTAGTGCGGGTTGGTCGCCACCATGACAATCGCCCCGAACCCGATGATGAAGGTCAGGATATAGAAATAGCCGATGAAACCGGTCGCATAGAAGACCGACTTGCGTGCCTCTTTCGCGTCGGAGACGGTAAAGAAGCGCATCAGGATATGCGGCAAACCCGCCGTACCGAACATCAGCGCGATACCGAGGCTGATCGCGGAGACCGGGTCGCTGACCAGGCCGCCCGGGCTCATGATGGCGTCATGGGTGCTGTGGACCTCGACCGCCTTCGCGAAGAGCGCTTCAAAGCTGAAACCGAAATGCGCCATAACGGCGATCGCCATAAAGGTCGCACCGGAGAGCAGCAGCCCCGCCTTGATGATCTGGACCCACGTCGTCGCCAGCATCCCGCCAAAGGTGACGTAGAGAATCATCAGGACACCGACCAGGATGACCGCGACCTCGTACGGCAGACCGAAGAGGATCTGGATCAGTTTGCCCGAACCGACCATCTGCGCGATCAGGTAGAGCGTGACGGTCGCAATGGAGCCGAAAGCCGCCAGGGTACGGATCGGTGTCTGTCTCAGACGGAAAGAGGCGACGTCGGCGAAGGTGTACTTGCCGAGGTTGCGCAGGCGCTCCGCGACGAGGAAAAGGATCAGCGGCCAGCCGACCAGGAAACCGATGGAGTAGATCAGCCCGTCATACCCTTTGAGGAAGACGAGGCCGGAGATCCCCAGGAACGATGCGGCGGACATGTAGTCGCCGGCAATCGCCATCCCGTTCTGGAAGCCCGTAATGCCGCCGCCGGCGGTGTAGAAGTCCTTGGCCGTTTTCGTGCGTTTTGCCGCCCAGTAGGTGATCCCCAGCGTCGCACCGACGAAGACGAGGAACATCACGATCGCGGAGACGTTCAGCGGCTGTTTTTCCACCGCACCCTCAATGGCGCCCGATGCCATCAGCGTAGACGCTGCGGCCGTCAGAAGAAGGAGAAGACGTTTCATTCCGCCCCCTTTGCCATGTCGCGCTCGAGTTCGGCGCGCACCTCGCGGTTAAGATCGTCGAACTCGCCGTTGGCGCGCTTGACGTAAATCCCCGTCAGGACGAAGGCGATGAAAATAATCGCGACACCGACCGGGATGCCGACCGTCGTGACCCCCGTCTCGCTCAGCGGCGTGCCGAGCAGCGACGGGTCAAAGGCGATGGTGAGGATAAAGGTGAAATAGACCACCAGCATCACGATCGAAAGCTTCCAGGCAAAGGCGCTGCGCGTCTTCACCAACTCCTGGTACTTCGGATTGTTCTTAATATGTTCAACCATTTCGTTCGTCATGATCGTCCTTTAATTAAAAGTTATAGTTTACAATAAACCGGTATTCGTCCCAATTGACGGTTTTCGCCGCGCTGTCGTAGAACTTGTCGGGGAAGTTCCCGCGCAGTCTCAGCTGCAGGTTCTTCACCGCCTCAGGGTAGTACTGGATGTCAAAGCCCGGTTCCGCCGCCGTCCAGGCATATCCTCCGGTCACGGTGCCGTTCACGTCTTTGACAACGGAGTAACCGTTGTTTTTGTCCATGTCGAATGCGACGTAGTAGGCCGCCACGCTCAGGTTGACGCCCTGCTCTTTAAAGGAGTAGGCCACCGCCCCTTTATAGGCTTTGGTCCCCGCCATGAACTGGTGGCGCGTCACCATCCCCTGCGTATATGCCGGCATCCCGCCCCAGGGCGTGATCACAGCATTGGCATAGGACTGGGTGCCGGTGATATCGGCATCGCTGTTCGCGGTTGTCTGCGAGTAGGCGGCATAGGCGCTGAAACCATGGTACTTCGCCCCGAGCTTCACCGCACCGTAGAGGCTGTCTATTTTGCCGTCGCCGCCGAGGTTCTGAAGCAGGTTGTCACCGACGTTATTCTCTTTGATCAGCTGGGCGCTCACAAAGGGTTGCACCTCCGGGTTGAGCAGACATTTCCAGCTCAGACTCCCCTCGGCATAGAAGGCGTTGAGAATGTCCCAGGCGTAGTAGTCCCACACCTGGAGGCTCAGATGCTCATCCTTATAGACCGCCGCAAGCGTCGTGATGCCCGGCGTCGTCTCGCCGACGGCCCAGCTCCCCACATTGGCGAAGTCGCCGCCGTATTTGGGGTAGTTGGCCGCAATCGGCGAATACCCCGACGTGGCGCCGAGAATCCCGCCGCCCGTGTAGATGTTCGAGAAGCTGCCCGGGGCGAACTTCGTGATGTGCGCCGCGACGAAACTCGTGTTCGCGAGGCTGCTGTTCGTATAGACATACGCCTCGAAGAAACTCGGAAGCATCCGTGCATCGTCGGCGGCGGCCATCGGCGTATTGAGAGACTGGCGTCCCAGTTTCAGGTTGCTCGCGCCCATCTTCAGGTTGACATAGGCCTCGCCGAAGATGCTGTAGCTCTTGTAGCCGTTGCCGAACAGGGAGGGATCGACCTTCCCTTCGGAAGCGGAACCGTATTCGAGCCCCTGAAAGATCCGGTTCGTCGTATAGGCCGATGCCCCGAGGCTCACGCCTGCGAGCGCGTCCGTCTCATAACCCAGGTGCCCGCCCAGCGCCGTTGCGTTACGATGCGGTGCCCCGTCGTAGCCGGAGTAGTCCCGGTCGACATAGAAGGCGCGGATTTGCCCGCTTGTTTTGCCGTTTGCAAACATCGCGGCGATATCGTCGGCCGCGTTGGCGGTAACGAGCGCAGCGGCGATGCCGGACAAAAGTAACGTTTTTCTCATAGTCTCTCCTTGTACTCCCAGCACATTAAGAGAGGAACGTAGCGCGAACATAGCAATAGGAATCTGGCGGAAAAAAATACGGATTTTCAGCAAAATGTGGAAAAAAAGTAACACTTTTCCGGCCGTGGTGGCCGGGGGTCAGCGTGAGGTGATCATATAACCCATGGCCCGGATATTCTGGATGAAATCCTCTTTGAGCCCCTTCTTCAGGCGGTTTACCTCGGCACGGATCGTAGCATTGTCGATGATCGCCTCGTCCCAGACGTAGATGCGGAATGTTTCGAAATCGACCACCCGGTTCATATTGCGGGCGAGCAGGTCGATGATCTGGTGCTGGCGCCGGGTGAGCGTCTGCGGTTCGTTGTCGAACAGCAGGGTCTCGTTGAGCATATCGTAGCTGTAGCGTTTGGAGAGACGCAGGTGTTTGCGCTGGTCCGGCGGGACGTCGCGCATGACCCGGTTGATGTGCAAGAGAAGCTCCTGCAGGTGGAAGGGCTTTTTGAGGTAGTCGAAACAGCCCAGCTCGTACGCCTTCGAGATCTCGGCGATGTCGGTCTGCGCACTCGTAAAGATCGCGGGCACGGCGATCTTCGCCGCATTGAGACGTTCAAGCAGGCTCAGGCCGTCGATGGAGGGGACGTTGATATCGAGGATCAGCAGGTCGTACCCCCCCTTCATAATGGCCTCCAGGGCCTCCGCCCCGTCGACGAAGGCGTCGACCCTGTGGTTATGCATCTGCAGGTACTCGCTCACGGCGCCTTGCAGCATCACCTCATCTTCAAGCAGCAGAATTCTCATCGCACCCCCCTTTCGCAATAATATAGGTAAAGGCCGTCACCCCCGCCTCGGAACTGATCTCCGTCTCGATGCCGTACTTGTTGCAGATAGACTTGACAAGGTGCAGCCCCAGCCCGAAGCCGCTCAGCTCGTCCGCTTCCCGGTAGAAGGCTTCGAAGACCTTCTCCGGGCGGTCGATGGGGTTCGAGCGCGTCGTAAACCGCATCCGGGCCGTCTGCGCCACCACCTCCAGCTCGACGTCGACGGTGCTGTCGGGATAGGCGTACTTGATGGCGTTGGAGAGGTTGTTGTCGACGATGCGACGCAGCTCCTCGTCATTCATGCAGACCGGGACCGTCTGGGCGATCTTCGCGGCGACGCTCAGCCGGTTGGCGGCCATGACGCTCTCGAAGAACCCCAGCCGCGCCTGCAGGAACGCCCCCAGGTCGATCGTATCGGAGGGGTAGTCGATCCGCTCCTTCTTCACCATGTAGCGCAGGTCGTCAAAGATCGTATGGAGCATCTTCGCCGCCGCTTCGATGTGGCCGAGGAAACGGTCCTCCCCGTGCATGTGGCGGTAGAGGTCGATCTGCGTCATGATCACCGCCAGCGGGGTGTTAACCTCGTGGATAGACTGCTTGATAAAAGCGTCCTGCGACTGCACGAGCTGGTCGCTGAACGCCTTCTCCTTCTGCAGTTTGGCCGTTTTGTCCCGCACTTTCTGCTCCAGAGAGGCGTTGAGTTCGGAAAGCTCGAGGTTGCGGCTGTGGATCGTGTCGACCATCGCGTTGACGTGAACGACCAGGGTCTGGAACTCCGCGATCCGGATCTGCTCACGTTCGATGACGACGTAGCGCGACGCGGCAAGGGAGAAGAAGTCGCTGAAGGTGCGGATCTCGTCGCGCAGTACCTTGTTGATCAGTTTGATCCCGCTCAGCGCCAGGGCGAAGAGGATGGCACTGAGGGTGAGGATCTCCATCACGTACTTGATAAGCTGGTCGCGCTTTTGCAGCTTCTTCTCCGCGATCAGGGCATCGATATCGTCTAGGTAGACCCCCGTACCGATCAGCCACTGCCATGGTCCAAAGGCCACCGCCGTCGCAATCTTCGGGGAGAGCTTGCCCGTCGTCGGTTTCTCCCAGACGTAGTGGACGAATCCCCCGGAGCCTGCCGCCGCGATCAGTTCGCGCAGGATCTTCACTCCGTTCACATCCTCGATGTCCAACATATCCTTGCCGTAGTTTTCCGGCTTGTTCGGGTCGTTGATGTTGATGCCCTCAAGGGTATAGACAAAGATGTACTTGCTGCCGTCGCCGCGGTCGTAGAGGGCGTTGATCGCGTCGATGATGTTGCGCTGGAGCACCGCCTCATCGAGCCGCCCGTGCCAACGTGCGTACTCGTGCTCGACGAAACTGAGCGCGCGCTGCGTCTCCTCGCGGATCAGCTCTTTCTGCTGCTGTAGGTAGGTTGCGCGCATCTGGGCCGCATCCCGGTCGAAATCACGGTACTCTTCGAAAATGACCAGCAGCGTAAAGAGCATCGCAAAGCAGAAGAGTGCCACAATGGCAAGGAAGTTGATCTTCTCCAGGCTGATCGTATGCCACAGGCCGTGCGATGCTTTTCTTTTCACTGTCTCATATTCCGTTTCCCCATTAACTGAAATGAAGTTTATCCTAAATCTCATGCGGAACAAATCACGGCAGAAAACATATTGGCAGGATTCTTTAGGGACGCTACAGCATCCTGCGACGCTCCCGGTGTTATAATGTGAAGTCAAACACGCCAGCCAGAAGCATCTCTTCCGTCTACGGTCATGGACGGAACAGCCTTCATTGCGACGGAAGCACACTCGCCGGCACCCAAATTTATCCAGAGGAAGAGATGCGCCCTTTGCCACTGCCTGCCGCTTCCCAGACATTAAAAAGCGTCCGAACCATGCTGTTGGCGCTTCTCGCATCGCAAGCAGTGCTGCTTGCATCTGATCTTCCGCAGCAGCCGCTTTCCAACGCGGACGACACCCTCGTTGCACAGCACGAACCGTATACCGAGCACGGATTGATCGTGGCCGACTACCAGGTGATCCCCCTCACGGGCAGCGGCACGATCGACCTGTTCGGGATGCGCTACCTCCAGCAGCTCAACAGCTGGCTCTCTTTCGGGGTCGGCTTCCATGCCCCCCTGGTCGAGGGGGATTACGGCGGCTTTATGACCCTCGATGCCACGCTCCACGCCCAGTACACCCTCTATGAAGGGCTCTTCATCGACGCGGGGGCGACCGTCGGCGGCGGGGGCGGCGGTTCCAGCATTGAGCAAAGCAAAGAGCTCTCCGGTACGGGGGGATTCGGCATCGGCTATATCGGGTTGGGGTACGCCTTTGACAACGGCTTCTCGGCAGGAATAAACTACGCCCGCATCAAATTCAAAGCGTCGCAGATCGACAGCTCGCAGGTCAATTTCTTTATCGAGAAATCCGTCGATTACACCGCCGGTTCCTATGCCGATGCCGGCAAGATCGTTCCGGCCTTTTACGATCTGTTCTCTTCGCATGAGAAGATCCTGACCTTCGAAATGAACAACATCTTTCAGATCGACCCGCAAGGCACGAACCAGAAAACTATCAACACCCTCGCGCTGCAGTACTCCCATTTCCTCGATGACGCCAACTACCTCTTTATAGAAGCGGAAGTCGGTTACAGGGGGCGCCCGCTCTACAACCAGATCCTTCCCGGTGCCGGCCACCGTTTCGCGCTCACCCCGCACCTGCACCTCTACGGCCAGATCGGCGTCGGGTCCGGGGGCTACTCGCCCGAACTCATCGATACCGGCTCCGGGCTGCTGGTCTATCCCAAAGCCGCGTTGGAGTACCGGCTGAACGACGGCATCGGCCTGGCCATCACCGGGGGCTACCTGGCCGCGCCGACGGGCAGCTCTAGAAACTATACGGTCGGGGCCGCCCTCGACTACCACCTCTCGGCCGGACGGAAAAACACCCAGGAGTATGATTCGGCTACGGCCCCGCGTTACAAGGGCTTCCGCCTCAGTATCTTTCCCCAGAGCGACCTCAACGTCAAGGTCGCCCACGCGGACCACCACGACATCCATATGCTCTCGGGACAGCTCGACGTGCTCTTGCATCAGAACTGGTACTTCGCGACCCAGGCCAGCATCGCCTACAACGACTTCAGGGAGTACCCGGGATACGGGGAGATACTGGCGGGAATCGGGGTACAGAACCGCTACACCTCTTCCACGCGGTTTCAGAGTTTCTTCCAGTTGCTGCTCGGTACCAACGTCGACGGCGTCGTCTTCAAACCCTCCGTCGGGACAAGCTACACCCTCAGCGACAGGGCTGCGTTCTATGCTCAGGTGGGCCAGATCATCTCCGTGGACAGTGCGGGCCTCTACCGTGAGGAGAGGCCGTTCAGCGCGACATCCGTCGGTGCGGGTCTCAGCTACCGCTTTTCGCTTCCGTAAGCGCGGGCCTTCCCTTGGCCTACGCCCTTATCCGTGAGTAACCCGCTTTAGAAACCGCCCGTTAAGTTTTTCCCAAATATAATGCGGATTACATTACACAGGGAGCACTACATATGTTCGGTTTCGGAAAACAAGAACTCAAGACCTACGACTACAGCGCCGAGGAGATGGCATCGTTCCAATGGGTAAAAATGACCACCAGCAAGGGTGTCATGTGGCTCAAACTCTACAACGAAGAGACGCCGAACACCGTCGCGAACTTCGCTTTCCTCGCCAAAGACGGCTACTACGACGGCCTCAACTTCCACCGCGTCATCCCGGGCTTCATGGCCCAGGGCGGCTGTCCTCACGGTACCGGTACCGGCGGTCCGGGCTGGAGCATCGCGTGTGAAACAGCCAACAACGTTCACAAGCACGTCAAAGGCACCCTCTCCATGGCCCACGCAGGTCCGAACACCGGCGGCAGCCAGTTCTTCATCTGTTTCGTCCCCTGCCCGCACCTCGACGGCGTCCACACCGTCTTTGGCGGCATCGAAGCCGGTGACGCAGACTCCATGGCCGTGCTCGACAGCATTGCCGGCCAGGACAAGATCGAGAAAGTCGAGATTTTAGCGGAACGCTAACCGAGCAAAGCCCGGATAGCTGCGTTAACACTGGGTTGCGCTGCCCTCACTGCGTTGCGAAATTCCGCTCCGCTACATCGGCAGCAGGCGCACTGGAAGAAGTGCCCTCGGGGTGCCCGCGCGCCCTTGGCGCTTTCCGCCAACCGAGAAAGGAATGATTTATGTTAGTGCATATTTGCTGTTCTGTTGACAGTCATTTCTTTCTTGAGAAACTGCAGCACGACTACCCCGACGAGAAGCTGACCGGCTTCTTCTACGACCCCAACATCCACCCCTATTCCGAATACCGCCTGCGCTACCTTGACGTCCAGCGTTCGTGCAAGAAGCTCGGTATCGATCTGCTTGAAGGCGAATACGACTTCGAGACGTGGATGGACGCTGTCAGAGGATTGGAAAAAGAGCCGGAAAAAGGGGCGCGCTGCGAGGTCTGTTTCGACCGCCGTTTCGAGGTGAGCGCGAACAAAGCGCTGGAGCTGGGCAAAAAGCGGATGACGACGACCCTTTTGGTAAGCCCCCTCAAATCCCAGGAGCAGCTCAAACGCGTCGGCGACGCCTTCCACAAAGAGCACGGCGTCGAGTTCATCGCCGTCGACTACCGCGCCGCCGGCGGCACTCAGGACCAGAGCCGGGTCACCAAGGAGCAGCAGCTCTACCGCCAGGACTACTGCGGCTGTCTCTTCGGACTGAGCATGCAGCGCGAGCACCAGGATCGCCTGATGGACGAGATGTTCTCCCCCGTAGACGGCCGCATCCTGCCCGCCTCCATCGAGGAGCGCCTCACCATGTACGAACAGCGGATGGCCCTGGAGGATGCGGGAAAGACCTACCGCATCGTCAAGCAGAAGTTCCTCAACTACCGCCAGTTCACCTGCCGCCTCACCCGGGGCAAAAGCGAATCCGTGCCAGCGTATGCCCTGCACTACTCGACCCTGCCGCGCAAACGCGCCAATGGAAAAATCGAGTATGAGCAGCACGGCATCCACTACTTCAACCGCGACGATATCCGATTCATCTCGATAGATGAGTTCAATAAAAGAGTGGCAACGTCGTACGCAAGCGTGACTGAACTGATCTTCAACCCGCCCGCGTTCGAAGACGAACTGGCATTGCGCCGGCAGCTTTGCGAAACGCCGTTCGACCTCACCCCGGTTATCGTTACGGACGAAAAACCCGAAGGCAAATACACCCTTTTCCTAGACGCCAAGGTCTACGAGGACACCAAAGAGCGGTTGATCATCGACTAAAGCCGCTATCGACGGTTCACTTTTACATTGAACCGCACAGTTACCGCAAATCACATCACACATGTCTGAGAGCTTTCTTACGCTAATCCGCCGAACCAGCCAAAAGTTTTTTTATCAACTCCGGATCTTGTGAAGCCGCACACGCTCTTCCCCCTAGATCCTTTGACAACACACTTTTTGTCTTTTAAACACAAATTAACTTTAATTTCTAAACTCTTGTGTGATAATGGCGCGACAAAAGGGGTGGGGGCTGCATGCAGATCGTTAGAATCGCGTTTTTTATTCTTCTCGTTCTAAACGCGCATGCCTATGAATCAGAGGCGAAACTCCAAAGTGCCATCATCGGGAAAATCGCAGAGTATATCACCTGGCCAAATGATCGGCGGAACTCCTTTACGATCACCATCCTCAAAAACCAGATGGGGACACATTTTGAAGATTTCTACAAGCACAATACCATCAAGGGAAAACCGGTCAGGATTGTTCTACGAGATGACGTTGCACGCGCAAAAACCCCAGAGGTACTTTATGTATCCGGGAAAAACGCGAGACAACTGCCGACCATCCTCAACACCCTAAAAAACCAGCCCGTACTGACTGTCAGCGACATGCGGGGATTCGCCGAAAAAGGCGGGATGGTGCAAATCTATTTCACCGGCCAGCGCATGCGGCTGAAAGTCAACCTCGATGCGCTCGAAGCTCATGGACTCAAAGCCTCACCCCATCTGCTTCGCTTCGTCGATATCGTCAAGGAGCACAACTGATGACAAAACTCGGAATCCTCCTCACCTGCAGCCTATTAAGTCTTCCCATTCTGTCGGCGGAGGACAATCTTTATACCAAAAGCATGGAGGGGATTCTTTCCACAGAGTCCGAGCTGAAGGCCCAGGTCGGCTCGCGCACGAATGCCGTCAACTACCTGGAATCCAATATCCCGATCGATGTCATCACCCAAGAACAGATCGCCCGAAGCGGCATGACATCGCTCCCGGATATACTGCGCTATTTCGTCGCAGGGTTCAATGCACCTGAAACCTCAATCGCCGACGGCAGCGATCATGTTCGCACCATCACGCTTCGGGGGATGAGTCCCGATCAGATCCTCGTGCTCATCAACGGCAAACGCCTGCACACCTCTTCGCTGCTGCATGTCAACGGGACGATTGGACGCGGATCGAGCCATGCCGACCTTGATACGATCCCGCTGGCCATGATCGAGAAGATCGAAATCATGCGCGACGGTGCATCGGCACAATACGGCTCGGACGCGATCTCCGCCGTAATCAATATCATCTTCAAAGGGATTGGAAACGACACAAAAGCCGGAGTCTTATATGGAGGACGGAAGGCGGGTGACGGTCACCAGGCCGCTGGAAACGCGTTTGCCACCATTGCGCTTCCATATGATGGGTTTGTCAACCTTTCCATCGACGCCAAAGGGCAGGAACAGACACAGCGCGCGGGCCTGGACCGCCGTGTCTCACCTCCTGCGCTCACCACCCATGTCGGCATACCCGACAGCGACAGCCTCACCATCGGACTGAATGCGGAATTGGCAGGCGAAGAGACGACATCGCTCTACCTTGACGGATTCCTGCACCACCGCAATAGCCGGGCGGGGGCATTTTACCGCCCTGAACTAACCGCTGAAGGTTTCCCGGGCTTTCTGCCGATCATCAACGCGGACATTCTGGACTATGCTGTGACCGCCGGCATCAAGGGGGTCAACGACTCCGACATCACCTGGGATCTGAGCAATACGTACGGTCTCAACCGTATACACTACACGGTTGAAGACAGCCTCAACTATACCCAGGGCGATCCGCAGCTTCGCAGTTTCGACAACGGGAGCCTGCAGTTCACGCAAAATACGGTCAACTTCGATATCACCCAGCGCCGATCGAACTATAAGTTCTCCGCCGGAGCCGAGTACCGTTACGAAAACTACAAGATTCTTGCGGGTGAACAGGCATCCTACGCAGACTACGGCGTTGTCAGCGGTGTCACTGCCGGAACACAGGGCTTCGCCGGATACTCTCCCTACAATGCGGTTGATGAGTGCCGCAGCAGCTATGCACTGTACGCAGACAGCGTCTTCGATCTGAATGAACGGTTCAATGTGGAGATCCTCGTGCGTTATGAAGAGTACTCTGATTTCGGCGAAAGCACCAATGCGAAAGTGGCCTTGACGTATCAGGTTTCGCCGTCGCTGATGCTGCGCAGCTCCGGCAGCACCGGGTTCAGGGCCCCGTCGCTGTCCCAGTCTTACTATGCTCAGACCTCATCGTTTGCCGGCGCAAACGGCATCGACACCCAGGGAACCTTCCGCGTTGACGACCCGATCGCGGAGGCACTGGGAGCCAAACCGCTTAAATCCGAGCGCTCCAAGAATGTCACCCTGGGCGGTGTCTATCAGTACGACGGCGAAACGGCACTCACCGTCGACTTCTTTTACGTGGAAGTCAACGACCGCATCATGCTCAGTGACGACATCAACAATACCTCCGACCTTTGGCCGAACGTTTCCAAGGTCCGTTTTTTCATCAACGCGGCCCATACCTCCACCCACGGCGTCGATATCAAGTTCAATAAGAGCTACCCTATTGAGCGCTTCGGCATGTTCAGAACCGGTCTCTGGTACAACTACAATATCAACAAAATTTCCGGGAACGGATCGGACAACTCAAGCGCCGATGATGCGACACAGAAGATCCGAATCGAAAAAGGTCAGCCAAGGCACGCTCTGCGTTGGCTGAACAACTACAGTTACCGCGGCCTGGATGCCACGGCGAACATCAGCTACTTCGGCACGTACTCCCAGATGGTCGATGCCAAAGAGTACGTTTTTGACCCGATGTGGACACTCGATGCCGACATCGCCTACCGATTCGACTCCGGATTGACGATCGCTGTCGGAGGGCATAATCTTTTTGATGCCGTCCCGAACAAATGGGACGGCCTTTCGGGGACCCTCTACGGCTACGACGGCATCAAGCCGTATTCGCGTTACTCCCCCAACGGCTACAGCGGCACTTTTTACTATCTCCGTGCCGAAATGACGTTCTAAAGTCCGTGCGATGAAAAAACTGTTTGCTCATCTCAAAGCGGCGTATATCTTTCTCGCCATCGCCCTGGGAATATTCATCGTTGCGACCCTGCTCTCATTCAAATACCAGGACACGCGCAATGAAATTTTCCAGATCAACAAGGCCCTCAATCTGCAATACGTGCAGGGACTTGCACAAAACCTCAGCGAAGACATCCTGCGCATCGTCGACAAAAATTTTCATGATGAGCTCATGACGAACGCGCTCCTGCATGATTACGTCGAAGCCGACCTGAAACTGTTTATCACCACCAAATTCAAAGATATCCGTCTGCTGGTAAAGCCTGCCGATTCTCAAACGTGTATGATCGCAGCAGACGGGAATGCGTCACCCAGCAGAGCTTGCAGCGAAAACGAACAGACCATCTTTTCAGAGATTCATGACACCGGGGAACCACGGTATGTCGTCGACTCCTCCGAAGCAGACGTCTGGGCGACCTATTATGCCCCCATCGTCAGCCACGAAAAAGTTCAGGCCGTCATCGTCATCAAGTTTTCGATGTTCGAGCAGCGGAGTATTTTGGGCGAACTTGCCAAATTGGGGAATCTGATCGAGTCGATTTTCATCTTTTTTGTCGTGATTGTCCTGCTGATCCTTTGGTTCGCCTATTTCGATTTCAGGCGCGAAAGAGACAAGAACAGACTGCTGCAGGAACTAGAAACGTCCAATCAGGAGCTGAGTGAAAAGACGAAACAGCTTGCGTTCAAGACCCAAAAAGCCCATGAGCTTTTTGTACAGGCCAGCCAGAATCTGGCGACGCTGAATGAAGCGCAGAGAATCGCCAAGATCGGGAGTTTCGATGACTATCTGGATCAGGACCACTTGATCTTTTCGGAAGAAAACTACCGTATCTGGGAAATCGAACCCGGGCAGACGATAACACACAAATCGCTTCTCACACGCGTCCATCCCGAAGACATGGGGACCCTTGCTCAGCACATCAACGCCAACATGGAACAACACGCGGACAGCATGTATTCATTCAGGATCATGACGTCAGACGGCGAAGCAAAACATATCCTGGCACGTGAGAGTTCCATCTTTGACGACGACGGGGTATTCATCGGGATCAGGGGAACCCATCAGGATATCAGCGAAAAAGTGAAGGCTGAGGAGAAAGAGCAGAAACAGAACCTGCTGATCATGCACCAAAACCGCCTGGCGATGCAGGGCGAAATGCTTGAGATGATCGCACACCAGTGGCGACAGCCGCTCAACACGCTTTCGCTGACACTCTTCTCCCTGTATGTAAAGATCGCTGCCCTCCCGGAGGTCCCTGATGACGTCAGTGCCCTGCATGAGAAAGCGGATCACGCCATACAGTATCTTTCCAGAACCATAGACGACTTCAAAAGTTTCTTCGCCGAGGACAAATCGACCCAACGGTTTTCACCTGCCGTGCTCCTCGATGAAACCCTCGGCATCATAGACAACCGGCTGGAACAATACCGTATCGACGTGAACAAAAACTATAATGCCGTTGACCGCGTGCAAATCGAATCCCTGCCATCGGAACTGGGCCAGGTGCTTCTTGCCATTGTCAACAACGCCATTGATGCACTGAAAGAAGTGCAGATCGACCGTCAGATCTTTATCGATATTGCCCCCTTCGGCGATTATGGTGTACGCATTGAAATCGTCGATAATGCGGGCGGGATTCCCCACGACGTGATACCGTATATCTTCGAGCCCTATTTTTCAACCAAGAAAGACAAAAACGGTACCGGACTTGGGCTCTATATGGCCAAGATGATCATAGAGGAGTCCCTCGGAGGCAGTATTGCCGCCCGGACGGAAAACGATCGGGCCATTTTCACGCTCATACTCCCGGGATCAAAGCCTCAGGAGCACCCCTTCTCCTAGCAACATCATCAGCGTTGCCGGACGTATAACGGTGGCCTTTTTGCCCCGCGCGTTTCGATCCATAATGCATCCTTAACGACAATTTCGATAAAATCACTCACTTTTCTACCCGCTCGATTATGGAAGCGGGCATTACATAAAAAGGAAGATCCACCCACTATGATCGATGTTGTCGAAATTCAGAAAATTCTGCCGCACCGCTTCCCGTTCCTCCTCGTAGACCGCGTCACCGAACTCAACCCGAACGAGTCCCTCACCGGTTACAAGAACGTGACAATAGGCGAACAGATCTTCGAAGGCCACTTCCCGGGCCACCCTATCTATCCGGGCGTTATGATCCTCGAGGGGATGGCGCAGGCCGGCGGTATCCTCGCGTTTAAAAGCATGGATATGAGCGAAGAGGAAGCGGCGAACAAAGTCGTCTACTTCATGAGCATCGACGGCGCGAAATTCCGCAACCCGGTCCGTCCGGGCGACCGTCTGGAGTACCGCATGAAAGTCGTCAAACACAAAGGCGCCATCTGGATCCTCGAGGGCAAAGCCTATGTGGACGACAAGCTCGTCTCCGAAGCCGAGCTCAAAGCGATGATCGTCGACAAGTAAGGCAGGTATGATGAGCAAAATCTCACCGCAGGCGATCATCGAAGAGGGCGCCGTCATCGGCAACGACGTCGAAATCGGCCCCTTCTGTTTCATCTCATCCGAAGCGACCATCGGCGACGGCACCACGATCGCGCAGGGCGCCTGCATCTACGGGAAAACGACCATCGGCAAGCATAACGAGATCTTCTCCTATGCCGTCCTCGGCTCCATCCCGCAGGATCTGAAATTCGGCGGCGAAGACGTAGAACTCATTATCGGCGATCACAACAAGATCCGCGAGTTCACCCTCTTCAATCCCGGCACCAAAGGCGGCGGCGGCAAAACGATCATCGGCAGCCACAACCTCTTTATGGGCTACGTCCATATCGGGCACGACGTCGTGATCGGCAACCACTGCATCCTGGCTAACGCCGCGACGCTCGCGGGCCACGTCGAGATGGGCGATTACGCTGTTATCGGGGGGATGACCCCGATCCATCAGTTCGTGCATATCGGCGACTTCGCGATGATCGCCGGTGCATCGGCATTGTCGCAGGACGTTCCGCCCTACTGCATGGCCGAAGGGAACCGCGCCGTTATCCGGGGCCTCAACCTTACCGGCCTGCGCCGCCACAGCGAGCGCAACGACATCGATGCCCTCAAGTCCGCCTACCGCGACCTTTTCGAATCGGGTCAGCCGCTCAAAGAGACGGCGGCGGAGCTGGTGGAGAGCAGCGACAACCACTACGTACACAACCTGTGTAACTTTATCCTGAAAACCAAACGGGGAATCCCCTTTGAGAGGAAAACAGCATGAAACAGCGCCACTGCAGCTTCTGCGGGACCCATGAGAGCGAGGCGAACCCCCTGATCGCGGGCAACGACGCCTATATTTGCAAGAACTGCGTCTTCTCCGCCTACAAGATCATGTTCGGCGACGAGGAGGCCCTCAGCGAAGCGGACAAGCATCTTGTCGAATATGTCGGCGATCTGATGACGCCCAAGGAGATCAACGCGTTCCTGGGCGAGTACATCATCGGGCAGGAGCGTGCGCGCAAGCTGCTCTCCGTCGCCGTTTACAACCACTACAAGCGGATATTCAAACAGCACGACCTCGACGACGATACGGAGATCGCCAAATCGAACGTGCTGCTGATCGGACCGACGGGCAGCGGGAAAACCCTGATGGCCCAGACGATCGCCCGTATTCTCAACGTGCCCCTGGCGATCGCAGACGCCACCAGCCTCACGGAGGCGGGCTACGTCGGCGAGGACGTGGAGAACATCCTCACCAAACTGCTGCAAGCGGCCGACGGCGACGTCGAACGAGCCCAGCAGGGGATCCTCTTCATCGACGAGATCGACAAGATCGCCCGCATGAGTGAAAACCGCTCCATCACCCGCGACGTCTCCGGCGAAGGGGTGCAGCAAGCGCTGCTCAAGATCATCGAGGGCTCCGTCGTCAATATCCCGCCCAAAGGGGGCAGAAAGCACCCCAACCAGGATTTCATCGCGATGGACACCTCCAATATCCTCTTCATCTGCGGCGGGGCCTTCGACGGCATGCAGGAAATCCTCAAGCGCAAAGCGGGCAAAAACGTGCTCGGCTTCGGCCACGAGCAGAAAAGTACCGCCGAGCAGGAGGTCACCATGGAGAGCGTCGAACCCGATGACCTCGTGCACTACGGCCTGATCCCCGAACTGATCGGCCGTCTGCCGGTCATTGCATCGCTCAACGAGATCAGCGAAGAGGATATGATCCGCATCCTCACCGAGCCGAAGAACTCGCTGATCCGCCAGTACGCCAAACTCTTTGCCATCGACAACGTCAAACTGACCTTCGAAGACGACGCCCTTCGCGCTATCGCCGCCAAGGCCAAATCCCGCAAGACCGGGGCCCGTGGCCTGCGCTCGATTCTCGAAGAGACGATGATCGACATCATGTATGAACTGCCCGACTACAGCGGTTACGAGGTCGTCATTACGGCCGAGTGTATCACCGAGGGGGAGAAACCCCTCTACATCAAAACAGACGACAAGAAAAGCGCTTAAAGGAACACGATGCTTCTGAACAAATTGATCGGACTCTTCTCCAACGACCTCTCCATCGACCTGGGGACGGCCAATACCCTCGTCATCGCCAAGGGACACGGCATCATCATCAACGAGCCTTCCGTCGTCGCCGTGAAGATGGAAAAATTCGGCCAGCAGCGCGTCCTGGCCGTCGGCCACGAAGCCAAGGAGATGGTCGGGAAGACCCCGGGCAACATCCGCGCCATCCGTCCGATGAAAGACGGGGTCATCGCCGACTTCGACATGACCGAAAAAATGATCCGCAAGTTCATCGAGAAGGCCCACGGCCGCTCGGCGCTGATCAGCCCGCGCATCATCATCTGCGTCCCCTACGGCCTGACGCAGGTCGAGCGTAAAGCAGTCCGCGAATCGGCCCTCTCCGCCGGCGCACGGGAGGTCTTCCTTATCGAGGAGCCGATGGCCGCCGCCATCGGTGCGGGTGTGGATATCCGCGAACCCCAGGGGAACCTCGTCGTCGATATCGGTGGCGGTACGACAGAGATCGGCGTCGTCAGCCTCGGCGGCCTCGTGCTCTCCAAGTCCATCCGTACCGCCGGCGACAAGATCGACAAGGCGATCATCGACTACGTCAAACGCAAATACAACCTCCTCATCGGCGACCGTACCGCCGAAGAGATCAAGATCGAGATCGGGACGGCCCTGCCGCTGGAAAAACGTCTGACAAAAGTCGCGACGGGCCGCGACCAGGTCGAAGGGATGCTGAGCACCATCGAACTCACCAGCGACGACGCCTACGAAGCGATGAAAGAGCCGCTCAAAGAGATCGCCGAAGCGCTGCGGGACGTCCTAGAGAAGATGCCGCCCGACCTCGCCGGCGACATCGTCGACCACGGCATCATCCTCACCGGCGGCGGCGCACTGATCCGCCAGCTCGACAAGTTCCTGGCCGACATCATCCGCATCCCGGTCTTCGTCGCCGACGAACCGCTCCTGGCCGTCGCCAAGGGAACGGGACGCGCCCTGGAGGAGATCGACCTGCTCCAGGAACTCTTCGAAAATGAGTAAACGCGCCTCTGCGCTCCTCTTCCTGCTTCTGCTGTTCGCGGGGGCCGTCTACTTTTCGACGACCCTGCAATCCCCCCTGCTCTCCGTCCTGCAATCGATCAACCGCTCCTGGAACACCTTTAGCACCGGTATTGGCAATCTGATCGAGGAAAACTTCGAACAGAAAGAGACCATTCAGGCGCTGCGCAAAGAAGCCGAACTCTACCGACAGTCGCACCTGATCCTGCACGAGATGGCCACCGAGTTCAACGCCCTTCTGGCCGAGAATAACTCCACCTTCCGCTACGACCCGCGCGTCGCCCTCGTGCGTACCATCGCCTATGCCAACTTTGCCGACATGACCAAGCTCTGGCTGCAGATGGATGATTTCAACTCTTCGCGCCTCTACGGACTCATCTATAACGAGACGGCCGCCGGGATCGTCACGGCGCGCGACGGCAGACCGCTGGCCCTGCTCAACGGCGATTACCAGTGCACCTATGCCGTCTTCGTCGGGCCCAACAAGGCCCCAGGGATCGTCCGCGGCCGCAACAGCGACACCATGCTCGTACAGTACATTCCCACCTGGGTCGCCATTACCGTCGGTGACGAGGTCGTCACCTCCGGCCTGGACCACCTCTTCTTCGCGGGGGTCAAGGTCGGCACGGTCAAATCCATCGAACTCACCGGCGGCTACCAGAACGCCGTCATCGAACCCTATTACAAAGGAAACGATCCGGATTATTTCCACGTGATCACTGACATCAGATGAAACGATTACTCCTTTTACTGCTCCTGCCCCTGTTCCTGGGAGCCAAAGATGATATCTTCCTCGGGGCCGGCCCCTATTTCCAGACCCTGCCCTACAAGGATGCCGACCCCGTTGTTCTCGGTACGCCCGTCATCTTTTTCGACAACTCCCTCTTTTACATCCGATGGACCCGGGTCGGGATGTACTTCTACGGCGAAAGCGGCGAGACGCAGAGCTGGGGGCTCTCTTTCACCGCGCAGCCCCAGATTATCGGCTACTACGAAAGCCGCGCGCTGACCCAGCTCAACCGCCGCTCCAAAACGCCTATTTTGCAGGGAATGCGTGAGCGCGACAGCGGCTGGGAAGGGGGCCTCGCGGCCAGCTACGCCTACGGCGATTTTTTCGCGGAGTTCGTTGCGCTGCATGACATTACCGATACGAACAACGGTACGAAACTGCGCCTGGAAGTAGGCCAGAGCTTCAGCGTCGGAGATTGGTACTTTGTTCCCAGCATCCTCGCCGTCTGGCTCTCCCAGCCCTTTGCAAACTACTATTTCGGCGTGAAAAACAGCGAAGAGGATCTGCTGATCGGCCGGCCCGCCTACCGCAGCGACGCGACGCTGAATTTTGCCGTCCAGACCTATGTGAAGTACAACATCAACGCACACTGGCACCTGCTCGGCAATCTCCGCGCCGACCGCTTCGGCGACCCCGTCGCAGACAGTCCCCTGACGGAGACCAGATACATGTACAGCGGCATGCTCTCCCTGCTCTACTCCTTCAACCTTTTCGGCGAAGAAAAAGCCGTCCTTAACCCGCCGGAAAAACGGTGACGCCGGCGGGGAGCCTTTTCCCGCCTTTCACCCCTTTTTAAGGGCCTCCCGACTATAATATCCTTCTGAAATTTTCATCTTTTTTGAAGGGTATAAATGCCAAAACGCGATGACATCAAAACGATTCTGCTCATCGGCTCCGGCCCGATCGTAATCGGTCAGGCCTGCGAATTCGACTACTCCGGCACCCAGGCGGTCAAAACGCTCAAAGAGCTCGGCTACCGTGTCGTCCTGATCAACTCCAACCCGGCGACGATCATGACGGACCCGGAGTTTGCCGACCGTACTTACATCGAGCCGATCAAAGAAGAGATCATCGCCCAGATCATCGCAAAAGAGAACGTCGACGCGATCCTGCCGACCATGGGCGGGCAGACGGCCCTGAATGCCGCCATGAGCATGTACGAAAAAGGAATGCTCGACGGCATCGAATTCCTCGGCGCCAATCCCGAAGCGATTAAAAAAGGCGAGGATCGCCAAGCGTTCAAGGAAGCGATGATCAAGCTCGGCATGGACCTGCCGCATTCGCGCTACGCCTACAACATGGACGAAGCGCTCGCGGCGGCCGAAGAGATCGGCTTCCCGATTATCATCCGTGCCTCTTTTACCCTCGCCGGCGGCGGTTCGGGCGTTGCCTACAACATCGACGAGTACAAACTGCTTGCCCAGCGCGGTCTGGATGAGAGCCCGATCACCGAGATCCTCGTCGAAGAGTCCCTCCTGGGGTGGAAAGAGTACGAGATGGAAGTTATCCGCGACCGCGCCGACAACTGCATCATCGTCTGTTCCATCGAGAACTTCGACCCGATGGGCGTCCATACCGGCGACTCCATCACGATCGCCCCGGCACTGACGCTGACCGACAAAGAGTACCAGCGCATGCGTGACGCCTCCTTCGAGATTCTGCGCGAGATCGGCGTCGATACCGGCGGTTCCAACGTCCAGTTCTCCGTCGATCCGAAAACGGGGCGCATGATCGTCATCGAGATGAACCCCCGCGTCTCCCGCTCCTCGGCGCTGGCGTCCAAAGCGACGGGCTACCCTATTGCCAAAGTCGCGACCCTGCTCGCCGTCGGCTTTACCCTCGACGAGATCACCAACGATATCACCGGGACGCCGGCCTCCTTCGAACCGGTTATCGACTACATCGTCACCAAGACGCCGCGCTTCACCTTCGAGAAGTTCCCCGAAGCCGAAAACACCCTGACGACGGGAATGAAATCCGTCGGCGAGGCGATGGCCGTCGGCCGCACCTTCAAAGAGTCCATGCAAAAAGCGCTCTGCTCGCTGGAAACGGGCCTCTCCGGCTTTGACGAAATAGCGGGCGACATGGACCACATCCGCCACGAGATCCGCCGGCCGAACGCCGAGCGGATGCTCTACGTCGCCGAAGGCTTCCGCCGCGGCATGGACGTCGAGGAGCTCTTTGAACTCTCCAACATCGATCCGTGGTTCCTCTACCAGATCGAAGAGATCGTCGCCGAAGAGCAGACGGTCGACCTCGATATCCTCAACGACGCGGCCCGCCTGCGCAAGGCAAAAGCCAACGGCTTCAGCGACAAGAAGATCGCCCAGCTCATCGCCAAGCAGGGTGCGGGCGACATCCGCGAGAGCGACGTCTACAACGCGCGCAAACGCATGGGCATCCACCTCGAGTACAACGAAGTCGACACCTGTGCCGCCGAGTTCGAGGCGCTGACGCCCTACCTCTACTCCACGACGAACATCACGACCCTGCCCGAACAGCCGACGCGCGCTTCGGACAAGAAAAAAGTGATGATCCTCGGCGGCGGCCCGAACCGCATCGGCCAGGGGATCGAGTTCGACTACTGCTGTGTCCACGCGGCGTTCGCCCTCGAGGAGATGGGGATCGAGACGATCATGTACAACTGTAACCCCGAAACCGTCTCGACCGACTACGACACCTCCGACGTCCTCTACTTCGAGCCGATCGATCTCGAGCATGTCCGCGAAGTCATCGAATACGAGAAACCGAACGGCGTTATCGTCCACTTCGGCGGCCAGACCCCGCTGAAGCTCGCCAACCCGCTGACGGCCATCGGCGCGCAGATCGCGGGGACCCCGGCCAAGGTGATCGACCTCGCCGAGGACCGCGAAAAGTTCTCCGACTTCGTGACCAAGCATGACCTCAAGCAGCCCGACAACGGCATCGCGACGACCAAAGAGGAGGCGATCAGCGTCGCTTCGCGTCTGGGCTACCCGGTCCTCGTACGCCCCTCCTTCGTCCTCGGCGGCCGCGCGATGCGTATCGTCTACAAAGAGGAGGAGCTGCGCCAATACATGGAAGAAGCGGTCTCCGTCTCCAACGACGCGCCGGTGCTCGTCGACAAGTTCCTTGACCAGGCGGTCGAGCTCGACGTCGACGCCATCTGTGACGGCAGCGAGGTCTATATCGGCTCGGTAATGCAGCACATCGAAGAGGCCGGTATCCACTCCGGCGACTCCGCCTGTTCGCTGCCGCCGGTCAACCTCAGCGATGCGCTGCTCGCACAGGTCGAGCAGCAGACGAAAACGATTGCCCTCGGCCTCGGTGTCATCGGCCTGCTGAACATCCAGTACGCCATCTACCAGAACGAGGTCTACCTCATCGAGGTCAATCCGCGCGCATCGCGTACCGTCCCCTTCGTCTCCAAGGCGACTGGGATGCCGCTGGCCAAAGTCGCGACACGCGTCATGATGGGCGACACCCTGCGCAACGCGCTGGCCTTCTACGACCGCTACGATATCGTCATCGAAGGCGACGGGCTGCTCAAACCGCGCCTGCGCGACCACATCGCCCTCAAAGAGGCGGTCTTCCCGTTCAACAAACTCTACGGCGCCGACCTGGTCCTGAGCCCGGAGATGAAATCGACCGGCGAGGTCATGGGGATCAGCTCCAGCTTCGGTGTGAGCTTCGCCAAGTCGCAGATGGCGGCGGGCAACCGTATCCCGACTTCGGGAACCTGTTTCCTCTCCTTCATCACGATGGACAAACCTGCCGGCGTCGAGATCGCTCGCGGACTGCATGAACACGGCTTCAAGCTCGTCGCCACCCGCGGCACCCAGAAGGTGATCGAAGAGGCGGGCATCCCGTGCGAACCGGTCCTCAAGATCTCCGAAGGACGCCCGAACATCGAAGACATGATGAAAAACGGCGACATCACCATGGCAATCAATACCTCCGACAACAACACGTCGAAAAAAGATGCCATCGTCATCCGACAGATCGTCCTGCGGATGAACATCCCCTATTTCACGACGCTCAGCGCCGCCCGCGCCGCGATCGATGCGCTCGGCCACATGAAGGACGATGCTTGGACCGCCCCGCAAGCCCTTCAAGACTACCTGGCCTGACACGGCTTCTGCTGGTCCAGACCGACACGACCGTCGGTTTTGTCTCGCAGAACGCGGAGGCCCTTGCGCGCGCGAAAAGCCGCCCCCCGTCCAAACCCTTTCTCAAGACCTTCGCCTCGATGAAAGCCTACAAACAGGCGGGGCGTATCCCCGGACGCTTCAAGCGCGAAGTGCGTTGCAGCACAAAGACGACCTACATTGTCAGGGGTCAGGCCTTCCGCATCGTCCCCGAGGGCAGCTACCATCAGCTGCTGCGCCCCTACGGCTGGCTCTACTCCACCTCCGCCAACGCGGCGGGGGGACGATATGAGCCCGCCTATGCCGCTGAGACGGCCGACGTCGTCGTCGAGGATGCGCGGGGACTCTATGAAGACACACCATCCACAATCTATCAACTGAATAATTGCAAAAAACGGAGAATCAGATAAGTATGAATCATGTCAAATCTATCGCTTCGGGCCTCTACCTCGGCACGGCGGGAATCACGATGATGAGCGTCCTCTCCGGATGCGTCCAGGAGCAGCAGGAACACCAGAACCGCTACCTCATCGTCCAGCAGCAGGCCGGCGGCAAATACGTCGTCGTCGAAGAGATGCCGACCGAGGGTCCGAACCGCGCCATCATCCGCGAGTATGACGCCAACGGCACCATGACCGAGCGCTTCATGAACGAAGCGGAGATGAAGGCGCTGGCCCAGCAGGAGTATGACAAAATGCAGGCGGGCCAGAGCGAACTGAACCAACCGCCCCAGGGCGAGGGGATGGGACTGGCAGGGACGATCCTTGCCGTCGCCGCAGGCTCCCTGCTGGGGAACATGATCGGCAACGCGCTGATGAACAACGCCAACTACCGCCAGCATGCCGACCGCGTCAACAAAAGCGCCTACCACGCCACGCAGAAGGCAAAAGCGTCCAGCAGCAAGAAAAGCTTTTTCGGCGGCACCAAAACGGGGACTTCTTCGACCTCATCCACGACGTACGGAGGGTAAAAGATGGTCCGACTCGATTCCGTCTCGGCACTGCCGAACGACGCCCTGGACGCCCTCGGCTTTACCTGGCACACCGACAGCGACGGCACCCGCTATGTCGCCGACGAACTGGTCCTCGTCAGCGATACCGAAGCCGAGGCCTACTACGAGGCGGCCAATACCCTCTATGACATGTACGTGCAGGCGGCGGAGTATGTCATCGAAAACGACCTTTTCTTCGATCTCGGCATCCCTTTCAACCTGATCGATCCGATCAAGAAGAGTTGGGAGAACGACGTACACTGGCACGTCTATGGACGGTTCGACCTTGCCGGGGGAATCGACGGACAACCCATCAAGCTGATCGAGTTCAACGCCGACACGCCGACGGGCCTCTACGAGAGCGCGGTGCTGCAGTGGGCGCTGCTCAAGCACAACGGGCTCGATGAAGCGCGCCAGTTCAACAACATCTACGAAGCTTTGCTCCAAAACTTCCGCCGCCTCATTACCCTCTTTGACGACCCGGACGATTTCGAGAAGTTCTACGACGGCTGGAAAATCCTTTTCAGCAGCGTCGAGGGCAATGACGAGGAGGAGGTGACGACGAAGCTGCTGCGCCAGATCGCGACCGATGCAGGCTTTGCCACGGGGTTTGAATTCCTGCAGAATGTCCGCTTCGATGACGAGGGGATCTTTGATGCTGATGACAGCCCCTTTGAATACTGGTTCAAGCTCTACCCCTGGGAAGACATCGCCACGGACGAACCGGAACTCGCGGTCCTGCTCGGCGCGATCATGGCCAACCAGAAGGCGATCATCCTGAACCCCGCTTATACCCTGCTCTTTCAGTCCAAAGGGATGCTCAAGATCCTCTGCGACCTCTTCCCGGACTCCCCCTACCTGCTCAAAACCTCATTCGAGCCGCTTCCGGGCATGAAACAGGTGGAGAAGAGGGTCTTCGGCCGCGAAGGGGCCAATACGCAGATCATGGATGCCGACGGCAGCGTACTCGTCTCGACGGAGGGGCCTTACGGCAACTATCGCCCGCTCTACCAGGAATATGTCCCCTTCCCGCAGGACCGCAGCGGCAACCGCTACCAGGCGGGAGTCTTCTTCGCCTACGAGGCATGCGGGCTCGGTTTCCGCCGCGGCGGCGAGATACTGGACAATATGAGCAAGTTTGTGGGGCACATGCTTTCGTAGAAAGTGGTGAGAGCGTCCCGGACGCTGTCCGGGGAAACGCTTCATTCCAGAAAATAGATATCCGGCCGGTCGATGACGCCGACCTCCTGCATCTTCTGCTTGAGATCCTCGGATGCGGCAAAGGCACGGGCTTTTTCAAGATCGGCGGCTTCAAACAGCGCGATGACCTCCTGGGGGTCGTCCGCGTTTTGAAGCAGATAGAGCTCTTTCAACCCGGCAGCGTCCCTTGCCCCCTTATGCCCGTCATACCCGGGCTTCCATTCGTTAAAATCCCTGACTTTGTGTCGTACCATCATAAAAGCCATCTCGTCTCCCTTGGTTGGATTATCGTTTGGAGTACCGCCCGAAGGCGGAAGCCTTCATACTTTTTTCAGTATGAAACACCTCCGGTAGATTCCGACTTAATTATTAAAATCAAAATCTCCGTTTTAGGAGAGAAACTGATGGGAATTGCGAAGACTATCAGTCGATATTGTAACGTCAGGATGGGCCTTTCGTCCCGCTTTGGTATAGATTTAACACTTCTGTTATAGAGTTTCACTATACTCTATAGATATGCCTGAATGCGTCAGAACAACGAAAAGGTGGTCTGAGAAAATTGCAGGAATGTTTATTATCATCTCGAAGGAACATCATGACCCTTTTGCATCGCGTATTGATCACAGCACTTTTCCTTGTCGCCGGCCTCTCCGCCCAGTCTGTCGAAGTCTCCGGCATCTATGTCCGCGAAGTCCCGCCGAATATGCCGAACAGTGCCGCATTTATGAAGTTGACGAACGCCACCGACAAACCGGTCGCGCTGGTAAGTGCCACCTCGACGGCTGCCAAGACGGTCGAACTCCACGAACATGCGAACGTCAACGGCATGATGCAGATGCGCCAGATCCCGAAGATCGACATTCCGGCCGGCGGGACGACGATGCTTCAGCCGGGCGGCCTGCATGTCATGCTCATCGGCCTGACACAGAAGCTCAAGGCGGGGGAGAATGTCACGATCACATTGAACTTCTCCGACGGCGAAAGCATTACGCTTGAGGCGCCTGTCAAAAAAGTAGCCGGCATGATGATGCAGCAAAAAATGAAATGCGGCAGCGGTAAGTGCGGTAAGTGACGGGTGAGTCTCAAAAAACTTTTTAAGATTCTCGCCATTCAGCTTGGCATCGCCCTGCTGCTCATTTTTGCCTATCTTGCCTACGATGCGGACGTCATCTACAAATGGCTTAGCGGCGACGTACAGTTCGGCACGACTGCAAAAGAGTGCGACCTTCAGACTAGCGCCTGTACTGCAACGATGGGCGACGGCACGCCCGTGACCTTTGCCATCACACCCCGTCCGATCCCGGTCATGCAGAAGCTGCAGCTGCACCTTTCGACCCCCCATGCCTACAAGACACTCAAGGTGGAAATCTACGGTCTGAACATGAATATGGGCCGATACAGCTATATCCTGACGCGCACGGACGATGGCAATTACAGCGGCGAAGGGATGATCCCCACCTGCACCGGACGGATGGATTGGCGCGCCAACATTATTGCCGAAGAACCGACAAAGCGCATCGGTGCCTATTTTACCTTTTCGACGGAGTAACCATGGTCCAACGTCTGATCCTGATTCTTTTTCCCATCCTGCTGGCCGTAGGGGCCTACTTCTATGTCATTCCCACCATGGAACGGAAACATTACGACTTTACCCTTGAGAGTGCCGACGGCCCGGTCAGCCTCAGCGACTTCCGGGGTAAAAAAGCCGTCGCCGTCTATTTCGGCTACACCTACTGCCCCGACATCTGCCCGACAACCTTCTCCAACCTCACGGGGGCGATGAGACTCCTGCCGCCCGAAGCGGCCAATGAGATGCAGGTCATCTTTGTCAGCGTAGACACCAACCGCGATACGCCGCAGAGCCTCAAGGAGTATGTCGAATACTTCTACCCCACCTACATCGGCGCGACCGGGACGAAGCAGGAGATCGACGACGTCGTCTCACGCTTTGACGGGACCGAATACACGATTCTCGAGGGGGGAAGCAAGGCAATGGGCTACACCGTCGGCCACACCTCCTACGTCTACTTTTTCGACAAACAGGGCAACTTCAGCTCACGCCTGAACCACAGCATCGACCCCCGCGAAACGTTGACGCATATGGAAAAAGCGCTCGGTATCTCCCACTAATTATACGGTACCCGAGCGAAGCCCGGATGCCTACGCTAACGCTCTGTTCCCTTCGGCAGGGTGCCCATACCCCAAGGGTACTTCTTTCAGGGCGCGCGCAGACGACCGAAGGAAGTACCTTCAGGTATGAACCGCGCTCGCAACACATTCAAAACAAACCGTTCAGCAGTTATTTTCCCGAAAACTTGAAGTGCTGCTGTTACGCTTCTGCCGTCTGGCCGTTACCGCCCGTGCCGAGCAGCACGGCGATCCAGCGGGTCGACTCTTCCGAATCGAAAACGATCTTCACCATGATTGTCAGCGGGATGGAGAGCAGCATACCGACCGGCCCCAGCAGCCATCCCCAGAAGATCAACGACAAGAAAACGACCAAAGTTGAGAGATCGAGCCCTCTGCCCATTACCTTCGGTTCGATGATCGAACCGACCAGCACGTTGATTGCAACATACCCGGCCGCAATCCAGAACGCCGAAGCCGGGTCAAGCTGGATGAGTGCCAGCAAAACGGCGGGTACGGCAGCCATAATCGATCCGATATTGGGGATAAAGTTCAGCAAGAAGGCTACGACACCCCACAGTACGGGGTAATCCAGGCCGAAGATGAGCAGCAGCAGATAGACGAGCAGACCCGTACCGGCGCTGATCAATGCCTTAAGCGCCATGTAGTGGTTGATCTTCGCCAGGATCTCGTTGAGATGCTTCTGGCCTTCAGAGTGGTTCCGGCGGTAGATATAGGCGATCTTGTTACGGTAGGCCACCCCCTCTAGAAGCATGAATACCGTTGTCAGCAAAATGACGAACCCGTTTGTCAGGATCGATCCGAATCCCTTGAGGGCCCCGGTCATATAGGCAAAAACCGCACTGGGATCGAGCAGCGTCTGCAGGTTCTTTTCCGGCAGGGTTATCCCCTGCCCGGTCAACCATGCCGCCACCCCGCCGAGACGGTTTCGCAGATCGGCTTCATAGCCGGGAAGATTACCGATAAAGTCATTCGTGGCATGACCGACGATCACGCCGAAAAGCACAAAGAAGAGCAGCAGCAGACCGATAAGCATCAGCATCGCCAGTGCCATCGGGATTTTTCGATCCATCAAGAAGTGCAGCAGCGGCATCAGGATGATCGCAAGGAAGAGTGACAACAGGAAAGGGATAATGATCGCAGATGCCGCTTTGACACCGGCAAAGACGATGACAACGGCGGCAAGGATAATAAAAACGTTCCCGAAACGGTTTGTCTGCTCCATAGACTACGCTCCTGACTGGATTTTTTTCTTATTGGTGCGCTGCTGAAGATAGTTGGCAAGATTCATCAGACTGAGCGTCACGAGAAAGATCATCAGTCCGGGGAAGAAACTGACCCACCACGCGATGTCGATCACCTCCTTCCCGTTGCTCAGGATCGTCCCCCAGCTCATCTGAGGTGCGACGATCCCAAGTCCCAGGAAGCTCAGACCCGATTCGGAAAGAATGGCGCCGCCGACGCCGAAGGTAAAGCTGACAAAGAAAATCGGGGCGAGCAGAGGGGCGTAGTATTTGAGCAGGATTTTTGCCCGTGACACCCCTGCAATATTGAGGATCTTGATAAAGGGCTGCGACGTCACGGCGAAACTTTCCGAACGCACCAGCCGCGCCGTCGTCATCCAGCCCGTCACGGAGATGATGAGGATCAATACCAGCGCCGAAGCGTTGACATAGCTCACCAAAGCCAGCAGCAGGAAAAAGGTCGGGAAGGTCAGAAAGAGGTCCACGACAATGACAAACCCTTTATCGACGACTCCCCTCGCATACCCGGCGATCGCACCGAGTATAAACCCGAGGAAGGTCCCTATCAAGGCACTCCCGACCCCGATAATAAGCGAGATCTTACCCCCTTCCATAATGCGCGCGAGAAGGTCCCGTCCGAGCCGGTCGGTCCCGAATGGATGGGCGAATGAAGGGGCCGAAAGGATCGCATCGGCATTCAGCATATAGGGATCGGCCGTATAGAAGAAGCCGCCCGCAAAAGTCACCAGGACGATCACTGCCAGCAAGAAGAGTGTTTTGCGCGGGAAATCATGCATCATTCAGGCACCAGTCGATCGGGATGATGCCTACGCTTTGCAGGTAGGCATTGGTCTGCGAAAAGGGTTTCGAACCGAAAAAACCGCGGTACGCAGAGAGCGGAGAGGGATGCGGAGAGGTAATGATATGGTGGCGTGAAGCGTCGATAAGCGACGCTTTCATCTGGGCCGGCCGTCCCCAGAGAATAAAAACGAGCTTCTCCCGGCCGTCGCTGAGAGCCTTGATCGTCGCATCGGTAAAACGCTCCCACCCCTGTTCTTTGTGCGAATGCGCCTGCCCCGCACGGACCGTCAAGACCGTATTGAGCAGAAAAACCCCCTGCTGCGCCCATGCTTCCAGCGTCCCGTGTTGCGGGACCTCGCAGCCGATGTCCTCTCTCAGCTCCTTGAATATATTCTGCAGGGAAGGCGGATGCGCGATGCCCCGCTGCACGGAAAACGCGAGCCCGTGCGCCTGGTTCGGCCCGTGGTAAGGATCCTGACCGAGAATTACAACTTTGACCTTTTCATAGGGTGTCAGGTTGAATGCAGCGAAGATATCGGCACCTTTGGGGTAGATGGGAAAGGCGGCCTTTTCAGCGAGAAGGAAAGTTTTCAACTCTTTGAAATAGGGCTGCTCGAATTCCGAGGAAAGCACTTGCTTCCAGGAGGGGTCGATCTTGGGGTCAATCTGCATAGCACCGTCCGTATATAGAGTCCGACGTAGTATACAGAAGAAAGTGTTTGGGATGCGTAAAGCGAAGGAGTCCGCCCGAAGGCGGAGGAATGAAGTTTCTTAGTGCACGATGCGCTTAGAACGCAAAGTTCACTTGTGCACTTACACCGGTTTGAGAATGCTTAACCGTCGCTTTTGGGCCCGCCATACCGAGTGCAGCAAGACCGCCTGTTCCGAATTCAGTTTTCTTCTCTGGTGCATAGACCACTGCAGCATCAACTGATACTCTGTCAGTAACGCCATATGTTCCACCAAGGCTGTAATGCTGTTCAACAGTTGCAGGGAAGCCAAGAAGGTTAAACATGTTCAAAGCAGCACCGCCGGCGTATGCATAGGTGTTCGGATCATTCGGGTCAACAAAACCTGTTCCATCCGGCAACTCCTGGATAGGGTTTTCAGCATAGTTGAAACCGGCGCGCACTGCCCAGTTATCCATAGCGAATTCGTAACCGATCGCATAGACATTCTGGTTATCCCAACCAAAGTCTTTGTAGCCTGTCGCATCCGCCCATTTAATTTGCTTGTAATCAAAGGCAATGGTGTTTCCTGCGATGGAATAAGATACACCAACACCGATTTCGGCGGGCTGTTCCAGTTTATCACCCATAGGAGCCGGGAAGATACCAAAGTCGACAAATGGCTGCGTTGCAGATGAGAGCTGCTGTTTGTATTCCATTTCGATTGCACTTTTATAAACAGCGCCAAGAGTTAGACCCTTTACACCAACCTGTGTGAAATCGTAGGCTGCACCAATGTTGAATCCGAATTTCAGATCTTGTGCGACACCGCCACCAATGGAATATGGATTTCCGTTATTCTGGTTCATAAGATCCGGCATCTTGTAGTTAATACCAAGGGCACCGTATTGAAGAATAGGTGTAACACCGACACTGAACCCACTGCGGGCATACGTAAATGGTACACCAAACTGCATCAGCTGAAGATTTGTCACCATCTGAAGGGTACCGTTGCCACCTGTAGCCGCATTGCCTGCTTCACGATAGTCAACACCCATACCGGCTGTACCCCACATACCGATACCCCAGTAGAAGTTGTCATTTACTTTGTACGCAATGGATACTTCCGGAATCATATTCATATCCGCATCACTGTTTTGCGCACCGGCGCCTACATTCGCATCATATTTGACATGCGGCATAAAGAGTGTGCCACCAAAGGAAATTTCCACATCTTTAACAGATGAGATCAGCGCCGGGTTGGCGAGTGCGGATTCCGCACCGTGGCTCATACCGATACCGACACCAGCCATACCGCGTGTCTTGGCACCCAGCCCAATAAGCGTATCACCATTTGTCGCAAATGCGGAAGTTGTCCCAAGCGCCATAGCCGCTGCAAGAGCCAGTTGGATTGTACGTGTCATCTATTCTCCTACGAATAAAAATCAAATGGAAGTATTTGCTTCCGATTTCGATCATTATATGCCCTGCAAAATAAACCGAATCTAAAGCCGAACATCCCTATTTAAGGAGTATTAATAATAATTTTAAGCAAAATGAGGAAATTGGAAGAAATAAAATATTTTTATATACTGTAGTTATGATACTGGGCATTTTTATTTATTTTCTGTTATTTTTTATACAGATTATTCATTTTGATAGAAATGTGTCAAATATTTGACAGAATTGTGAGAATGTTACTATTTGTAACTTTATAGGCTGACAATGATTTTTGCACGAGACAGTTTCCTTCTGCCAACAGCACTGTGGAACATTAGAAAAATAGCAGATAAAGGAATTTAAGCAAAGAAGATGATCATAGATGTTGATGTAATTTTCGAATATCGTTAGTTTACACTGTGGATAAATGATTAGTGATACTTTGGAAGTAAGTAAAAGAAAGATAAATCCGAGAACCAGGATATCTCATGAAAAAAGGCAACGGGGTTGCGTTTTTACAGGAGTAAAGTAAGATAGATGAAGAGCGAATACGTAGTATAAAGCGAACATAGCCGCCGGAGTTTAGACTTAAGAGATTGTTGGTAATAAATTGTTGTGATTGTTTGAATGTGAAGAAATTCCGAGAACCAGGCGGCGACCTACGTTCCCAACCCTGCAAGGGTCAGTATTATCAGCGATGAGAGGCTTAGCTTCCGGGTTCGGAATGGGGCCGGGCGTTTCCCTCTCTCTATAGCCACCTGGACAATCGGATCTAAAAGCACCGAAGTGATCTTAGATCCGACTGTGTCGGGAAGTTTTCATTGTTAAAGTCAACGGCAACTACAGTGATTACAGCTTCTCATATTCAGTAAGGCAGTAAGACACTAATTTTAGGGAAAAAAGACGAACGGACTATTAGTACTGGTCAGCTAAACAGATTGCTCTGCGTACACACCCAGCCTATCAAGCATGTAGTCTTCATGCGTCCTTCAGGGAGAGTTCATCTTGGAGTTGGCTTCCCGCTTAGATGCTTTCAGCGGTTATCACATCCGAACGTAGCTACCCGGCGGTGCCCTTGGCAGGACAACCGGTGCACCAGTGGTTCGTCCAACCCGGTCCTCTCGTACTAGGGTCAGCTCTCCTCAACTCTCCTACGCCCACGGAAGATAGGGACCGAACTGTCTCACGACGTTCTGAACCCAGCTCGCGTACCGCTTTAAATGGCGAACAGCCATACCCTTGGGACCTGCTCCAGCCCCAGGATGCGATGAGCCGACATCGAGGTGCCAAACCTCCCCGTCGATGTGAGCTCTTGGGGGAGATCAGCCTGTTATCCCCGGCGTACCTTTTATCCTTTGAGCGATGGCCCTTCCACACAGAACCACCGGATCACTATGACCGTCTTTCGACTCTGCTCGACATGTACGTCTCACAGTCAGGCTGGCTTATGCCATTATACTCTGCGATGGATTTCCAACCCATCTGAGCCAACCTTTGTAAGCCTCCGTTACTTTTTAGGAGGCGACCGCCCCAGTCAAACTACCCACCAGACATTGTCCTGACAGAGGATAACTCTGCGCAGTTAGCTATCAGAATATTCAAGGGTGGTATCTCAAGGGTGCCTCATATACAACTGGCGTCATATAATCAACGGCTCCCACCTATCCTGCACATGAATATCCCAATAGCAGTGTCAAGCTATAGTAAAGGTGCACGGGGTCTTTCCGTCTTTCCGCGGGTAGGAGGAATTTTCACCTCCACTACAATTTCACTGGATCCCTGGTTGAGACAGCTCCCATCTCGTTACGCCATTCATGCAGGTCGGTATTTAACCGACAAGGAATTTCGCTACCTTAGGACCGTTATAGTTACGGCCGCCGTTTACTCGTGCTTCAATTCACCGCTTCGCAAAGCTAACGGATCCTTTTAACATTCGAGCACCGGGCAGGCGTCACACCCTATACATCCACTTACGTGTTGGCAGAGTGCTGTGTTTTTGGTAAACAGTCGGGAGGGACTCTTTGCTGCGACCCGCTTCTGCTCCACCCGCAGGGGTTTCACATACAACGGGCACACCTTATTCCGAAGTTACGGTGCTAGTTTGCAGAGTTCCTTAACCAGGGTTCTTCCACGCGCCTTAGAATACTCATCTCACCCACCTGTGTCGGTTTACGGTACGGGCGACTGTAGATATGCTTAGAAACTTTTCTCGGCACGACGGCATCAACGATTCTGTTTCTGCTCCGAAGAGCGTCGACAGCCTGTCAGATCTCGGTCTCATGTAAGGCGGATTTGCCTGCCTTACAACCTACATCCTTCGAGCCACTATTCCATCAGTGACCTCGTTTAGCCCTATGCGTCCTTCCATCACGCTCTACAGTCGGTATCGGAATATTAACCGATTTGCCATCGTCTACCCCTTTCGGACTCGACTTAGGTCCCGACTAACCCTACGATGACGAGCATCGCGTAGGAAACCTTGGGTTTACGGCGAAGCAGATTCTCACTGCTTTTATCGCTACTCATGCCTGCATGCTCACTTCCATCCGCTCCAGCACTCCTTGCCGGTATACCTTCAACGCTGAATGGAACGCTCTCCTACCACTTAGTAAAACTAAGTCTAGAGCTTCGGTGTACATCTTAGCCCCGTTATATTTTCGGCGCAGAATCGCTAGACCAGTGAGCTGTTACGCTTTCTTTAAAGGATGGCTGCTTCTAAGCCAACCTCCTGGTTGTTTCAGCAACTCCACATCCTTTTCCACTTAGATGTAACTTAGGGACCTTAGCTGCTAGTCTGGGTTGTTCCCCTCTCGACGATTGATTTTATCACCCACCGCCTGACTCCCGAGGTTAGGCATACAGTATTCGGAGTTTGATAGGGTTTGGTACCGCGGTGAGCAGCCCTAGCCCTGTCAGTGCTCTACCCCTGTATGCTAATAACTCGAGGCTATACCTAAATATATTTCGGAGAGAACCAGCTATCACTGAGTTTGATTGGCCTTTCACCCCTATCCACAAGTCATCCGGAGGCTTTTCAACGCCTATCGGTTCGGTCCTCCACTAGCTCTTACACCAGCTTCAACCTGCTCATGGATAGATCACTCAGTTTCGGGTCTGCAGCATCTGACTAATCGCCCTATTAAGACTCGCTTTCGCTACGGCTTCGCGTTCGCTTAACCTTGCCAGATACCACAACTCGCAGGCTCATTATGCAAAAGGCAGTCCGTCACCCCTCATAAAGAATGGGGCTCCGAATGATTGTAAGCTATAGGTTTCAGGTTCTATTTCACTCCGTTCACCACGGTTCTTTTCACCTTTCCCTCACGGTACTGGTTCGCTATCGGTCTGGTAGTAGTATTTAGCCTTGGAGGGTGGTCCCCCCATGTTCAGTCAAGATAACACGTGTCCCGACCTACTCGAATAACATGTAGATAGTTTTCGCTTACAGGGCTATCACCTTCTATGGCTCCTCTTTCCAAAGGATTCTGCTAACACACTACACGCTTTAGGGCTAGTCCCATTTCGCTCGCCGCTACTCTGGGAATCTCGGTTGATTTCTTTTCCTCAAGGTACTGAGATGTTTCACTTCCCTTGGTTCGCCCCCCGAAGGGTGACACGATTCGCACCGTGCCGGGTTGCCCCATTCGGAAATCCCCGGATCAAAGCTTCTTGGCAGCTCCCCGAGGCTTATCGCAGCCTAGTACGTCCTTCATCGCCTCTACCAGCCTAGGCATCCACCTATAGCTCTTAATATCTTTATTCTAATTAGCGCTTACTGCCTTACTCAATATGAATAAGACTGTAATCTTCAATTGTAGTTGCATATAGTAATTTCTTACTATATTTGTTGACTTTAACAATGATAATTCAATGAACGATTTAGACTCTTATACACTAAGAAGTCTAATATGAATACTTCATCAAGTACTCGTATTAGGCTTCATCCGTGGTGGAGAATAGCGGGATCGAACCGCTGACCTCCTGCGTGCAAAGCAGGCGCTCTCCCAGCTGAGCTAATTCCCCACATAGTGATCCTGGTGGGCCTAGGAGGACTTGAACCTCCGACCTCACCCTTATCAGGGGTGCACTCTAACCAGCTGAGCTATAGGCCCCTTCTCGGCATTTCTAATTCAATAGAACACAGATCACTGAAAACTAAGCAAGCAAGCGGACAGACACAACTCTGTGTGAGATTTTCTCTTCGGGCCCTCAAACGAATGAGGCCCGGTTACTCTAGAAAGGAGGTGATCCAACCGCAGGTTCTCCTACGGTTACCTTGTTACGACTTCACCCCAGTCGCTGATTCCACCGTAAGCGGTAGCCAGTTTGGCATCCCGATTTCGGGTGAAATCAACTCCCATGGTGTGACGGGCGGTGAGTACAAGACCCGGGAACGTATTCACCGTAGCTTAGCTGATCTACGATTACTAGTGATTCCAGCTTCATGCACTCGAGTTGCAGAGTACAATCCGAACTGAGAGACGCTTTATGAGATTGGCTCCACCTCGCGGTATCGCAACTCTCTGTACGTCCCATTGTAGCACGTGTGTAGCCCTGGCCGTAAGGGCCATGATGACTTGACGTCGTCCTCACCTTCCTCCTCCTTGCGAAGGCAGTCTCCTTAGAGTGCCCAGCCGAACTGCTGGCAACTAAGGACGAGGGTTGCGCTCGTTGCGGGACTTAACCCAACATCTCACGACACGAGCTGACGACAGCCGTGCAGCACCTGTTTTCAAGCTCCAGTAAACTGGCACTACCGTATCTCTACAGTATTCTATCAATGTCAAGGCCAGGTAAGGTTCTTCGTGTATCTTCGAATTAAACCACATGCTCCACCACTTGTGCGGGTCCCCGTCTATTCCTTTGAGTTTTAATCTTGCGACCGTACTCCCCAGGCGGAATGCTTAATCTGTTAAGTGCATCACCGAAACTACAAGAGCCCCGACGACTAGCATTCATCGTTTAGGGCGTGGACTACCAGGGTATCTAATCCTGTTTGCTCCCCACGCTTTCACGCCTCAGCGTCAGTTATGTCCCAGCAGATCGCCTTCGCTTTCGGTATTCCTAGTGATATCTACGGATTTTACCCCTACACCACTAATTCCATCTGCCCCTTCCATACTCTAGGTTCCCAGTTTCAAGTGCAGTTCTATGGTTGAGCCATAGGATTTCACACCTGACTTAAAAACCCGCCTACGCGTCCTTTACGCCCAGTGATTCCGAGTAACGCTTGCTCCCTCCGTATTACCGCGGCTGCTGGCACGGAGTTAGCCGGAGCTTATTCATTAGGTACCGTCATTTTCTTCCCTAATAAAAGGAGTTTACACACCGAAATGCGTCATCCTCCACGCGGCGTTGCTGCATCAGGGTTTCCCCCATTGTGCAATATTCCTCACTGCTGCCTCCCGTAGGAGTCTGGTCCGTGTCTCAGTACCAGTGTGGCGGATCATCCTCTCAAACCCGCTATGTGTCATCGCCTTGGTGAGCTCTTACCTCACCAACTAGCTGATACAATATAGGCCGATCCCTCAGCGAAAAACCTTTCCCTGCGAACAGGAGTATCCGGTATTAATCACCGTTTCCAGTGGCTATCCCAGACTGAGGGGCACGTAACCTATACATTACTCACCCGTGCGCCACTCGTCAGCAAAAGAGCAAGCTCTTCCCTGTTACCGTTCGACTTGCATGTGTTAAGCACGCCGCCAGCGTTCACTCTGAGCCAGGATCAAACTCTCCATAATTGAAAAGACGTTTCCGAAGAAACGATTACTGATCCAGCCCAAGATATAAAATCATTGGCTGTATAGTGTCTATCACTATTATATAGTAATAGACGGTTAAATTGTGTCTTATCTAAGTAAGACTTCCAGACTCGCATCTGTCCATCCCACTTGCTTAGTTTTCAATGATCTCAAACTTCCCAAATCTTCAACTCGAAGACCCGGCTGATCGGCTTCTTTCGATGCCTCTCATCGTTTGTGGACGGGAATTATAGGGGATTCCTAAAGCAATGTCAAGAGGTTTCTGCGCAAATTTTCGAATTTTGTGAAATTTCTTCGAATTTGCTAATTTATGTAAATTTGTTACTTGTTATTTGCGCTGTTTTCGCGTATGGATTTAACCTCGGCAACCGCCGTAAAGCGGCTGTCCATCAGACTGATTTCATCCCCTTCTCTTACATTATAAAGGGAAATGGGGCGCCCCTCTTTGACAACCTGGGCATATCCCTTTTTATCTTTGAGCTTCGGATCCTGGGATTCGATGTTTCGCTCCAATGCATTCAGCAGCGACTGCTTCTGATTCAGCAGGAGCACTTCGCTCTGGTCCAGGCGGGTGTACATCGGTTCCAGCATAGATGCCGCCTGCTGAAGCCGGTATGCGATGCTTTGATCAAACCGCTGTTGCAGTTGCAGCAGCAGTTCGCCCTGTTCTTTAATCTTCTGTTCGACCGAATGCTGTCGATAACGTTCGTACAGATGGGTAACCGTCTGCATGTTCACCTGCAGCTTTTCGCTAACACGGCGGTCCAGCTGTTCCTGGAGCGCATCGAGGTTCATCATTATTTCATACTGGTCCGGCAGAATCATCTGCATTGCGGCGGAAGGAGTCGGTGCCCGCAGGTCGGCGACGAAGTCCGTGATCACCCAGTCGATCTCATGCCCGACGGCGGAGACGACCGGGGTTGCTGCTGCCGCAACCCCCCTTGCCAAGGTTTCGTCGTTGAAACCCCACAGGTCTTCAAGGCTTCCCCCGCCCCGACTCAGAACAATGACGTCATATCCCGCTTCATCAGCCGCCTTCAGTGCTGCCGCCAGTGAAAAAGGCGCCTGTGCTCCCTGGACGATGCTGTCATAGACGAAAAGTTCCGTCAGGGGCCAGCGGTGCGCCGCCACCCGCTTCATATCCTGAAGCGCCGCTCCCGTCGCAGAGGTGATCAGGGCGATTTTTTTCGGGTAACGCGGCAGCGGCTTTTTCCGTTCACTTTCAAAAAGCCCCTCTTCCGAGAGCTGTTTTTTCAGCTGTTCGTAGGCCAGGGCCAATGCCCCCTGCCCCGCAGGTTCGATCATCTGGGCATTGATCTGGTACGTGCCGCGGGGTTTGTAGAGCGTGATCCCGCCGCGGACGACAACTTTGAGACCCTCTTCGAGCCGGAAACGCAGATGGGCCGCGTTTCCGCGGAACATGACGCCGCTGAGCGCCGAACCGCTGTCTTTGAGGGTGAAATAGATGTGGCCGCTGTTATGATAGGTAATTCGGGAGAGTTCGCCTTCGACGGCGACCTGGACAAAAGTCGTCTCGAGAAGGTTCTTGATCTGTTCGTTGAGGGCCGATACGGAGACCGCCTGCACGCTTTACACCTTCTTGGCGATGATCAGCGTGGAGATATCCATGGAAAAACTCTGGATGAAGAGTGGCTCGAAGCCGGCAGCTTCCAGTTCGCCGCGCATCCCTTCCACTGTCAGGAAGCCCTCGATGGAGTTGGGCAGGTATTCGTAGGCTTCTTTGTTCTTCGAGATAAAGCCGCCGATCTTCGGCAGGACCTTCGTCATGTAGAAGTCGCGGATCTTGCCCAGAAATGAGGGGTGTTCATTTTTCATGAACTCCAGGATCACAACCATTCCTCCGGGTTTGAGGGCACGGTTGAATTCCTGCAGGGCTTCTTCACGCTCGACGACGTTGCGGATGCCGTAGGAGATGCTGAGCATATCCGCCGTATTCGCTTCAACGGGAAGCTCCGTCGCCTTGGAGATGGCAAAATCAAAATCGGGGAACTTTTTCCGGCCGACACCGACCATCCCCTCGGAGGGATCGACGCCGAGGATCTTTTTGACGCTGATGTTTTTGACAGCGGCGCGCTGTCGCCAGTAATCCATCATATCTCCCGTCCCGCAGGCGACGTCAACGATGAGATCAAGTTCCGGCCGGTTATAGAAACCGAAGGCCTTATCGCACCCTTTTCGGCGCCAGCTGCGGTCGACTCCCATACTCATGACGCGGTTCGCCTTGTCATATGTCGGCGCGATCTCGTCGAACATCGATACGATTTTTTCCTGTCTATCCATTCACCATCCATTGTTTGACATCCTCCCCCGAACGGGACAGGTGCCTGATTTCAAATTGTTTTCTCTCTTGCAGAAAGCGTATTGTACCACCGCTTGAAGGCGCAACAAAACAGAGGTACATATCGCACTGCGACTGTACCGCTTCGAACATCCCCGGACCACCCTCGACAAGAACATTGTGGTACCGGTCAATTGCAGTGAGATCAGACGCGATCATCACCTTCCGGCCGGGGACGTTGAAGAGCGGGATCGTCCGATCAAAATCGTCACGCTTGGAGAGAATAAGGATATCCGGTGCCTTGCCCTCCACCATCCTCGCATCCAGTGTCGGGTGGTCGGTACGTACGGTATTGCCCCCGATAACAAGCAGGTCCGCCGCGTCACGCATCGCGTGCACAAATCGGCGCGATTCATTCCCGCTGATGGTCCCTCCGTCTATCGTTCCGTCGAGCCGCTGGGCCCACTTGAACGTGACAAAAGGCTTTTTCTGCCACTGTACGAAGGGAAAAAGCAGATCTTCCGACGCTTTGGAAGGTTGGTGCTCGACACGAATACCCGCTTCACTGAGAATGGATGCTCCGCCGGCCGCTTCCGCATTCGGATCCGCCGCCGCGTAGACGACCCGCCCCATCCGCACGCCTACCAACAGACGGGCGCAGGAGGGGGTTTTACCGTGATGGGCACAAGGCTCGAGGGTGACGTGGATCGTGCAGGAAACGAAACATCCGTTATGATGGGTCAGAAGATAGTCATGGATCGTGCCGGAATCAGTGAGTGCCAGGATCGCAGTGTCAGAAGTCAGAAGAGCAAAGGCCTGCTGAAGCGCCAGAACTTCCGCATGAGGACCGCCCGCTTTTTCATGGGCGGCGACGGAAAGGATTCGGCCGGAAGCATCGGTAACGGCAGCACCAACGGCCGGGTTCGGGAACGTACACCCCTGGAAAGCCCACGCCGCATCGACGGCCAGCGCCATCGGATCAGGCCGGGCCATCCGTGTTACCACTCGAAGTAGGTTGCGGCCTTGACGACGCTGTCAAAGGGGACCGCTTCGGTTCCCGCCTCGGTTTCGATGCTCAAAATGCCGTCTTCGCCGACACTTTTGAGTTCGCCGCGCAGTTTCGTTTTGTCCTGCAGGGTCAGCTCTACCTTTTCGCCGACGGAGAAGCGGAAGTGCTCCAGGGTTTTGAGCTTGCGCTCCACGCCCGGCGAGCTCACCTCGAGACGGTATTCGCCCTGAACCGGCGGGGTAACATCGAGCATTGGAGAGATCAGCTTCGTCGCTTCGACGCACTGATCCATCGTCGTGCCGCCTTCGCCGATAACGTTGACGCGGTAGATCGTCTCACCGTTTTCAGTAACAACAGACGTATCATAAAGGTGCAGGCCGATCGACTCGACCAGGTTCTTGATATCGGTCTCAAGACTCATCGTGTTTCTCCCCTTCGATCTGTTTGAAAAGCGCCTCGATCTGCTGTGTCTTCTGGAGCTGATCGTCAAACACGAATGCCAGTTTCGGGCAGCGGTACCACCCCTGGTCTTTCATGCAGTAATCTTCGATGACCGGGCGCGCTTTGCGCAGCTGTTTCAAAAAAGCATTGCGCTCCGCTTCGCTGTAGTCGTGGGGGTCAAGGTAGACTTTGGCGTCGCTGCGCCCCTTGGCGCAGCGGACTTCGATGACGTCGAGTTCATGCAGACGGGCATCCCCGAGTTGCGAGATCGCCTCGGGGATAAGCTCCTGCAGGATCGCGTCGGTGCGTTTAAGCTTGATCTCTGCGGGCGTCACAGCTCTACTTTCTGCTCCACACGGGTGAAGGTCTCGATGACGTCACCGACCTGGACATCGTCGTAGCCGTTAAGGACAACCCCACACTCGTAGCCGTTACCGACCTCTTTGACGTCATCTTTGAAGCGTTTGAGCGATGTCAGTTCACCTTCGTGGATAACGACACCGTCGCGGATCACGCGGACCGGGCCGCCGCGGACCAGTTTGCCGTCGACGACGAGACAGCCCGCAACCATCCCTTTGGGGATCTTGAAGACTTCGCGGACATCGGCCTGGCCGCTGTGCTCTTCGCTGAATTTCGGTGCCATCATACCCGTCAGCATGCCCGTAATGTCGTCGAGCAGTTGGTAGATGATCGTATAGGTACGGATTTCGACACCGCGCTGTTTCGCCAATGCCTTGACCGCACCCGTCGGACGAACGTTGAAACCGAGCAGGACGCTGTTTTCGGAACTGTTCGCAAGCTCCACGTCGTTTTCGGTGATCCCGCCGACGCCGGAGGAGATGATATCGACCTTGACCTCGTCGTTGCGCAGCGCAAGCAGTGAGGTGCGGATCGCTTCGAGCGAACCGTGGACGTCCGTTTTCAGGATAACTTTGAGGGATTTCAGTTTCCCTTCCGCGATCAGGGCCGTCAGTTCATCCAGAGAGGTCTTCGTGCTGGCGGAGAGTTCTTTCTGGCGCTCGTACTCGGCACGTTTCTGTGCATACTCACGCGCCTCTTTGTCGCTCTCCATCGCGATCATGATGTCACCGGCAGCCGGGACTTCGTTCAGACCAACAACCACGGCGGTTTCACTCGGTCCCAGGACCTTGATCTGCTCTCCCTGGTCGTTAATGAGGGAGCGGACCCGGCCGAACGCCTTGCCACAGACGACGTTGTCGCCGACGCTGAGTGTACCGTTTTGAACGATGACCGTTCCGACAGGGCCACGGCCCTTCTCGACGGAGCTCTCGACGACAACCGCTTTGGCCGCCGCTTCCGGGTTGGCCGTAAGCTCCATCACTTCCGCCGTCAGTAGAATGTTATCCAGAAGCTCATCGATCCCTTCGCCTGTTTTCGCGGAAACCGGTACGAATTCGACGTCCCCGCCCCAATCGATTGGAGAGACTTCATGCTCTGCCATCTGTCCTTTGACCAGATCCGGGTTCGCGCCCTCTTTGTCCATCTTATTGACCGCGACGATGATCGGTGCTTCGGACGCCTTGGCGTGCTTGATCGCCTCGATCGTCTGCGGCTTAACGCCGTCGTCCGCCGCAACGACAATGATAACGATGTCGGTTGCCTGGGCACCGCGTTCACGCATCGCGCTGAAGGCGGCGTGGCCCGGGGTGTCGATGAAAGTGATCTTTTTGTCGCGCTGCTCTACCGTATACGCACCGATATGCTGGGTGATACCGCCGGCTTCACCGTGGGCGACGCGAGCATTGCGGATCGCGTCGAGCAGAGAGGTCTTACCGTGGTCGACGTGGCCCATGATCGTAATGACCGGCGGGCGTTCTTCGAGGTGCTCCTCGGATTCCGCTTCGACGTACTCCTCTTCATAGTTGAAGGCGTTTGTCGGGTCGATCGTCGTGACTTCGACCTCGAACTCTTCTGCGAGGATCTCGATCTCGTCCTTGCCAAGGAAGTCGTTCTTCGTTACCATCATGCCGAGGTTGAAAAGGACCTTGATAACGTCGGAAATCGGGTGGTTGATCTTCTCGGCGAATTCGTAAACGCGGATATCTTCAGGGATCTCGACGTGGGTAATAACTTCCTCCGCACCCTTCTCTTTCGTGTATTTTCTGCGCTTTTTACGAGCGACCTGACGCGGACGGTTGCCGCCGGGCTTCTTCTGACCGCCGCCGCGGCCGACCGGCTTCTTCTCGCGCGGGCGCTGCGGCTCTTCGGGCAGTTTCGGTTTGTCCTGCGTCGCTTCGCTCAGGTCGAGCAGTACGACTTCGTCGTCATCGTAATCCATGGAGACGTCCGACATGGACCCACCGAAGATATCCAGGGAAGTCCCACTGGTTTTGCGCTGTGTCGGCGTCGATTTGGAAGCTTTCTTGGCTCTTTTCTTCTGGGCAAGCTCTTCAAGGACGTCCGCATTGAGTTTTCCGTAACTGGAGAGTTTCGTCGTCTCTTTGGAGACCTTGGCCGTCTCCTGGGCGGACGGGCGGTTTTTCTTTTTGATCCGCAGACCGCTGCGCTTGATCGGCGTCACCTGCTTCAGGGCCGGTTCCGTCTGCTGGACGACTGCTCCTGAAACCGGTTTCGGTTTTTTCTCCGCCGCCGCTTCTTCCGCTTTCGGTTCCGCTTCTGCCTCGGCAGCTGCCGGTGTTTCGGTTTTCGCCGCCGGAGCTTCAGCCGCCGCTTCTTTGGCTTCGGCCGGTGCAGCCGCCTCTTCTTTGGCTTCGGTCGCTTTCTTCACGACACGGACTTTCGGTGCCGGCGCCGCAGGCGTCGTACCGCTCATGATAAAGTTAGCGATCTTCTCCGCCTCTTCCATCGAAACGGAGTTTGAAGCCGTTTTTACGTGGCCAAGCCCCATTGTCTGGGCTTTTTCGACGACCTCTTTTGATGCGATACCCAATTCTTTGGCAATCTCGCTTACTCTAACTTTATCTGACATCCGTGATGATCTCCTTTAACTCGTTCAGCAGGCGCTCGATCTCCCCGCTTTTGCATTGGCGGGCGAGCGCTTTGGCAGTCTGTTTGGCAGTGAAACACTCCGGGCACAGATAAAAGCTCCGTCCCGTCCCGCTATAGGGGCGCAGGGAACGCTCGGCGCATTGCAATCTCAACAGTTGATTCTGTGCTTCCCGTTTCCGACAGCTGACGCACATACGAACGGGGCCCGAATAATTTTGGCGCATTATATCCAAAGTTTCCTTGAATGAGCGTTTCAGCGTTCGACCGTCAGGCCGTAGTTGTCCAGGTTGAGAATTTTGACCGCAAACTGGGGGAAACGCTGTTCAAGCCTCGCCGCCAGCCCTGCGGCGTCTTCGTCGTAGCACAGGGAGAAGAACGTTGACCCGCTCCCCGAGAGCGTACTCATCAGTGCACCCTGCTCATACGCCGCCTTCTGGATCGTAAAGAGCTCCGGCATCATTTTCATCCGTGTTTTCTGGTGGAAACGGTCCTGGGTCGCGATCTTGAGCATCTCCCAATCCTCGTTAAAGAACGCCGCCACCGTCAGCGCAGCATGCGAGACGTTGAAGACAGCGTTCTCCTTGCTGTAGGACTTGGGCAGTGTCGTGCGTGACTTCGCCGTCGAGATCGGCTTGTCGGGAATGACCACGACCGCCCGCAGGTAATCGGGGAGGTGCTTTTTTTGCGAAAAGACCTTGTTCTTCTCCACCGTGGCGACGTTGAAGCCGCCCATGACCGCCGGCGTAATGTTGTCCGGATGCGATTCATATACAAGGGCATGGTTCAGGATCCGGCGTTTTGAGACACGTACACCCGCTGCTTCGTGCGCCGTGGCGATGGCGCTGACGATTACGGCCGAAGAGCTTCCAAGCCCACGGGAAAGGGGGATGCTGTTGTAAAACTGGAATTTGAAATTCTGTTTTTTGTGCGTCAGGCGTTGGTAATGCTCGTTGAAGATACTGACAAACATATTATTGCCCTTCAGCCGAGGGTTACCCTCTCCTTCGCCCTTGATGGAAACGCTGAAAAAACGCGACGGTTTGAACTCGACCCTGTTGCGCAGGTCGACGGAAAGACCGAGGGTGTCGAAACCCGGTCCGAGGTTGGCGCTTGTCGCCGGAACGCTGATAATCAATCGTGCTCCTTAACCGACGGCTCCGATCCCGTAGTAGGGCAATGCATCGTCGGAAAAATCATTGAGATCCAGGTGGGACGGAAGCCGGAAATCCGCCTCAACCGGCGTTTCGAACTTTTGCGTCTTGATTGTGTCCGCCATTTTAACGAAATAGAGCTTCCCAACGGCTTTGAGCGGGCGGTTGCCATTGAAGTAAAATGCATCGGCGGCGAGCAGGCGTGTTCCCAGAACGATACTGAGGGTTTTCAGGTAGAGGTAGGCGATCTTGATGGCCATGAAACTGCCGGGGCCCTTAGCGTAAATGAGATGTGCGAGGGTGTATTTTTTCAGAATCGTCTCGAAAAGTTCCGGGAGGGAATCGGAGCTCTGTTTCGTACTCTCGAAACGCTCGACGAGTTCCCCCTCTTTGTAGATCCCGACAACGATCGGGGTGGTCAGTGCAATGACGACGGCATCATGCATATGCTTTGGCCATCGCCTTCGCTTCCGCCGTCGCGATCTCGACAACCTCGTAGTTCGCGGGGTCTTTGAGCAGCTCGAGGGTCAGCTTGTGGTTGAGGTCGTGGCTCCCGGCGAAGGCCTCGTACTCCCCAATGAAGTTGATGCCGATAAGGGACATGTCCCCAATGGCGTCCAGGATCTTGTGGCGGACGAACTCGTTACTGTAGCGCAGCCCTTCGGGGTTGAGCACCTTTTTCTCGTCCAGGACGACGGCGTTCTCCAGGCTGCCGCCCAGGGCCAACCCTTTGGAGCGGAGATACTGGACCTCGTGAAGAAAACCGAAGGTGCGGGCACGCGCGATCTCCGCTTTGTAAGTTTCACGGCTGAAGTCGAGGTCGAAGTGCTGTTCGGAAATGACGGGATGCTTGAAACGGATGGTGAAGTGGTAGCGCAGGTCGTTCGAGGGTATCAGTTTGACGTACTTGTCCCCCTCTTTGATCGTCACTTCCTTCTTGATACGCATAATACGCTTCGGCGCATCCTGTTCGACCGTTTCCGCCTCATCCAGCAGGAGGCAGAAGCTTGCGCTGGAGCCGTCCATGACGGGGACTTCGTCGGCGTCGACGATGATGCGGAGGTTGTCAATGCCGTAAGCGTACACCGCGGAGAGAAGATGCTCGATCGTCGAGATGACGAAGCCGTCTTTTCCGATCACCGTCGCCATCTGCGTGTCGACGACGTTTTCGGGCTTGAGGGGAATGGAAACACCGACATCCTTGCGGACGAAGACGATCCCGCTGTCCGCCTCAAGAGGTTCAAGCCGGAGACGTACCGGAGAACCTTTGTGTAAGCCGATTCCCACCAGTTCCACCGGTTTTGCGATCGTCGTCTGTTTCATGCATCCCCCTTACAGGCTCGTTATTGGCGCTATTATAGCCTAAAAACGTGAATAAATTGTGATAACTCCGCCTGTTAACGGCGGCGGTCGATCACCTTTTTTGCCTCTTTGATGACATCGCTGACATTGAGACGGATCCACTGCTTGTCCATCCACTCCTCCGGTCTTACTTCCACGCCCTGGACCAGAACGCCGAAGTGGAGGTGGTCTCCCATGGCGTAACCCGTCATCCCCGTATTGGCGATGTGCGTTCCCGCATCAACGTGTTCGCCCTGGGTGACGTTCAGATTCGAACAGTGCCCGTAAAGGGTATAGAGCCCCAGACCGTGGGCCAGGATCGGCATATTACCGTAGATACCGTTCTCGTCGGCAAAGACGATATCCGCGGGGTTCTGAATCTTGATCTTGCCCATTTTCACGCTGGCGAGGTCGAGCCCAAGGTGGTAGGATTCGCTGACCTTCGCGCCGTTGTAGTAGTAAAGACGATGATCACCGAAACTGGCAACCACCTGTCCGTTGCGCAGCGGATAGAACGGCTGCTGGTCGAACCGGTCGATCTGGGCATCCCCTACTTTCGACGTAATGTTGTGGATCAGCTCTTCGTTCTGCGCGCGCATGGTTTCATTCACATAGCGGAAACGCTCAATCATATCGGCGTTGGCCGGAGCACCGTACATCTGCGCGAGATCGGAAACCTTTCCGTTAAGAAAGTGGTCGCTGAGTTTGATCTTCGAAACGCGGTACTGCTTCTCCTGAAGGTGCAGCGGGATGTAGGCCTTTGCCCGATTGCCCGCGACGTCGTCGGCGATGACGTAGGCCCGGAAACGCTCGGCAGTCACCGGCCATGCGATCAGCGCGACATAGTAATTTTCCGCATAAAAGGGTACGGCCTTGAAGCGGCGCCCGAAGCTCGTCTCGATGTAGAGCTCTTCGAGGTTCTCGTCTTCGGCTTCAAACACCACGAGGGCCGAACCGCCCTTCGTGATCTTGTAGGAGTTGGCGATAATCCCCACTTTCGGTCGACGGGCGTCGATCTTCAGGGTGACGCGTTTGACCGCGCGGTTCCCGGCGAAGAAGTTCCAGCGGCTGGCGTCGCGCGCCTCGACTTCGAGGGTGACGACATCGGTCTGCTTGCCGATCGTGCGGGCAGGGACCTGCAGCTCAAACTGCTTCGACTTCTCCGGTGCAGGCGATTTCGCCTCGGAGAGGATCGTCTGGTTGCTGCCGCTCATCAGCGTGATCTTGTACTCCACGATGCCGCTCTGATCGTCGATGGAGACCTTGAGCGGGGCCTCGCCGTTCCAGTAACCGCTGTTTTCAATGCGGATATCCGGTACGTCACGCTCGAACGCATCCGAGGTGTACAGGTAGACCGCTCCTCCGATCGCCGCGAGCAGGATGCTCAAAAACATCACGCCGCCGTATCCCTTTTTTCGTCGTCTCATTCCAACTCCTTTTCAATAATGTCGATCATTTTTTCTGACAGTCGCTCCAACGCCGTCCCCGTTGCCGTGAACCCGGACGCAAAATGGTGTCCGCCGCCGCCGAAAGCCTCCGCGATCACCCCGACGTCGATCCCGTCGTCGGTACGCAGCGACACTTTGAGCACACCCGCTTCACGCTCGCAGAGCATCACGGCCACGCAGACCGTCGGCAGACCCAGTACTTCCTGCAGGACATCGTCGCAAACCGTATCGTCCGCCCCGCTCTGTTCCATCATCGCCCGGGTCACCTGCAACAAAGCGATACGTGCATCGCTGCGCAGGGCAAGGCTTGAGAGCATCAAGGCCTTAAGGCGCAGTGCCGAGAGCGGACGGCGCAGGAAAAGCGCGTGATTCACCGACACGACCTCCGCCCCGGCCCGGGCGAGCTCAGCGGCCATCTCGAAAACCGCCGCGTCCGTCCGACGGCTCATAAATCCCAGAGTATCTTCGGTAATCCCGGCGTAGAGCGCCGTCGCCATTTTGGCGTTGATTTTGATCGCTTCGGTCTTGAACCATGTCAAAAGGACGGCGGTGGTACTGACCGCTTCCTTGTCAATGAGCTTGATATGCCCGAAGCCGTCGTTACTGCCGTGGTGGTCGACATTGATCAACGTACATTTCGGAAGTACGCCCAGTCGTGCCGAATCACCGCAGTCGAACGCGATGGCCAGGTCTGCCGTTTCATCCCAACGCGATGTGATCTTATCCGCCCATGGCAAACAGAACAACCGTTCATCGATGGCTTCGCTTGCACAAAAAAGCGTCACGCGCTTTTGCAGCCGAAGCAGGTGGGCATACATGGCGCATGCGCTGCCCAGCGAATCCGCATCCGGATGCACGTGGGCAATCAGCGCAATGTGTTCCGCGGCTTCGATCGCTTCGCGCATCAGTCCATTTTCATGGAGAGATCGATCCAGTTCGCCTGATGGATCAATGAACCCGTGCTGATCGCGTCGACCCCCGTGGCCGCATACGATTCGATCGTTTCAAGGGAGATGTTCCCGCTCGCTTCAAGTTTGATGTAGGGGTAGTTCGTGTTTTTGTAGACAACCACCTCGCGCAACTGCACGGGGGTCATGTTGTCGCACATGACAATATCCGCCCGCACGTCCATCGCCTTCTTCGCCATCTCAAATGTCTCCGCCTCGATCTCGATCTTGGCGGTATAGGGAATCCTTTTGCGCGCGTCGGCCATGAAAGCGTCAAGGTCCTTGATCGTGCGCAGGTGGGTATCTTTGAGCATCAGACAGTCATCCAGCCCCATGCGGTGGTTCACGGCCCCGCCGATGCGCGTCGCATACTTTTCGAAGTTGCGGAGCATCGGGCGCGTTTTACGCGTATCGAGCAATTTGGTGCCGTAGGGTTCGATCAGGTCGACATACTGGCGGGTCAGCGTCGCGATCGAACTGGCATGCAGCATCATATTGAGGATCGTGCGTTCGCAGCGCAGCAGGGTGTGCGAATCCCCGCTGAAGTGGGCGATCACATCCCCTTTGGCAAAGCGCTCGCCCTCTTTCACGAACCACTTGACATAGATGCTCTCCATCTTCGCCAGGGTATCGACGTACAAGACGCCGGCCAGAACACCGTCGCTTTTGGCATAGATCTTGGCCGAAGCCTCAACCGCCTCCGACACCCGTGCGTAGAGGTCTCCGCGGCCGACATCCTCGGCCATCACTTCTTCGATAAAGTGTTCGATATTCACAGCGCCATCATCCGATCAAGGGCGACCTTGGCCCATTTGCGCGTCTCTTCGTCCACGTGGATCTCGTTCATCGGTTCGCCTTCGTCGATCGACTTGAGGGTGTTATAGAGGTCTTCGAGGGTCGTTTCGTTCATCGTCGGGCACTCCGGCTTCGTTGATGAAAGGACGTAGGTGTTCTTAGGGCGCAGGCGGTTGACGAGATTGAACTCGGTGCCGACGGCGACCTTCTGATCCTCCGGAAGTTCGGCGATATACTTGATCAGCTGCGAGGTCGAGCCCGTGAAATCGGCTTCGGCGACGATAGAGGGATCGCATTCGGGGTGGACGGCGATGAGTATCCCCGGGTACTTCTTGCGGTAGAAACGGATGTCGTCGACGCTGAAGAGTTGGTGGACCGAACAGAAGCCGTCGTAACAGATGATGTCGGCATCGGCAAGGTTGTCATCAATCCCGATGACGGCGGATTTGAGCCCCATCATGTTGGCGATGTTCTGCCCCAGGCAGCGGTCGGGCACGAAGAGGATCTTCTTGCCCTCTTTCAACGCCGTTTCGATGATCGTTTTCGCATTGGAGCTCGTACAGACCATCCCGCCCATCTTGCCGACCTTGGCCTTGACGTCCGCGTTGGAGTTAATATAGGTGATCGGCAGGATATTCGCTTCAGCGATGCCCGCCTCTTCCATTTTCTTGACGGATTCGTCAAAGTAGAGGCTATCGATCATCCTCGCCATGGCACAGCAGGCGATCTTCGGCATGACGACCCGTTTTTCGGGGCTGAGCACCTTGACGCTCTGTCCCATGAAACCGACACCGCAGAAGACGACAAACTCGCTGTCGTCCGCCATCGTCTTCTTGGCCAGTTCCAGCGAATCGCCGGTAATGTCGCCCATGTCAAAGACTTCGTCGCGCTGGTAGAAGTGTGCAACGACCGTTACGCTCAGCTTCTCCTTGAGCGCGCGGATCTTTGCTTTGAGTTCTTCGGTGTTATCCGTCAAATCATCTCCCCTATCTGTCTGGTATCGGGCCGCCGCCAGCGGTGCGCCGCCCGGAATATTAATGGAATTATAACCAAAGCGTCGTTACCATATCCCTTACAATTCATATCTACTCTCAAGGCCCTGTTTTTATGGACTTCCTCTTCAATCCCAATGTACAGTTCTACCTGCTGGCTTACTTTGTAGGCGGTATCCCCTTCGGACTCGTCCTGGCCAAATTGTTCGCCGGCGTCAATGTCAAAGAGGGCGGTTCGAAAAGCATCGGCGCGACGAACGTGCTGCGCGTCGTCAAAGAGACCAACCCCGCGCTCGCGAAAAAACTCGGTATCGCGACCCTCCTTCTTGACGCCCTCAAAGGGGTCGTCGTCCTGCTGATCGCGAAAGCCTTCGGGATGAGCGAAGCGGCCCAGTGGGGCGTGGCCGTCCTGGCCGTTGCCGGCCACTGCTTCAGCCCCTACCTCTGGTTTGAAGGGGGCAAAGGGATCGCGACGGGTATGGGCGTCATGCTCGTCATGCTGCCGCTTGAGACACTGATCGCGCTCGCCGTCTGGGGGATCCTGGCCAAAACGGTTCGGATCTCCTCCGTCTCGTCGCTGAGCGGCGTCCTTGCCCTGCTCGTGGCCAGCTTCATCCTCCATCCGGAGATGGCGCACGCCCCGGTCATCCTGATCGTCGTGCTCCTCTTTTACAAACATATTCCCAACATCGTCCGCCTCGTCAGGGGCGAGGAGAAACGCGTCGTCTGATGACCATCGAGATCCGCGCCCTCACCTTCGACTGCATCATCGGCATTCTTGATTTCGAGCGGGTCACCCCGCAGCGCGTCATTGTCGACGCGGTCATCGACTACGACTATGAGGCGGAGCGTTTCATCGACTACGCCGCCGTCGCCGACCATATCAGGACACAGATGCGGCAGGAAAAGTTCGCCCTCGTTGAAGAGGCTCTTGAAGCGCTTTCTATTACACTGAAAAAGGCGTTTCCGGGCATAAAAAGCCTCTCGCTCACCGTCGCCAAACCGGACATCCTCCCCGACTGCAGGGTCTCTGTCACAAAAAAATCCAATTTTTAAAGAAAATTGAAAAAAAGTTTAAAATTTTCTAAAACTGTGCTATACTTCGCGAAAATTTTCAACAATTAGAGGATTAATGCATGCGCATTTTGATCATTGAAGATGAGATCACACTCAACAAAACTCTGGCCGAAGGGCTTAAAGAGTTTGGATACCAGAGCGACGTCGTCGAAACCCTCAAAGACGGTGAATATTACCTCGATATCCGCAACTATGACCTGATTCTGATGGACTGGATGCTCCCCGACGGTAACAGCATCGACATTATTCCCGACATCAAGGCCAATACACCGAAAACGGCCGTTGTCGTTCTCTCCGCCCGCGACGACAACGAGAGCGAGATCGCCGCGCTGCGTGCCGGTGCAGACGACTTTATCCGTAAACCGTTCGACTTCGACGTCCTCGTCGCACGCCTGGAAGCCCGCCTGCGCTTCGGCGGCAGCAACATTATCGAGATCGAAGACCTGATCATCAACCCTGAAGAAGAGAAGATCATCTACAAAGAGAAAGAGATCGAACTCAAGGGCAAACCGTTCGAGGTCCTCACGCACCTGGCCCGCCACCGCGACCAGATCGTCTCCAAAGAGCAGCTGCTCGACGCCATCTGGGAAGAGCCCGAACTCGTCACGCCAAACGTTATCGAGGTCGCGATCAACCAGATCCGCCAGAAGATGGACAAACCCCTCAACATCACAACCATCGAGACCGTACGCCGCCGCGGATACCGTTTTTGTTTTCCGAAAGAAGCATAAGGAACCGTTTCCTCATTCAGCTGATCGTCGCTTCGGCGGCGCTGCTGATCATCTTCTCCTCTATTCTCTACTTCTACATCCGACAGAACATTTATGACGAGAAACAGCATGAGATGCTGCAGTTCGCCAAGAACATCACCGAGTTCCAGTCCCTCTCCGATACGATGAGCAATGACACCGACGCCCTGCTGGGCGTCAGCGTGGAGCTGATCTTCTACGATGCTTCCGGCGACGAACCGCACTTTTTTGACGACAGCAACAACGGGCGCGACTACCTGGTCCTCCTCTACCCCTTCGAGCAGGCACAAAAGACCTATCTCAAAGTCTCCAAAGACATCAGTACGATGAAGAAGCTGCTCAAAAAGATCCTGCGTTCGATCTTCATCATCAACGCCATCGGCTTTTTCATCATCGTCCTCTACGCCATCGCCCTCTCCAAGATGCTCACCATCCCCATCCGGCAGCTCAGCCACCGCCTGGCGAATATGAACGAGCACCTTGTCCGCCCGATCCGCGTCGAGCATCTGCCCGAAGAGTTCGAACCCCTCGGCGTCACGATCAACCGCCTCCTGGCGCGGATCCAGAACTTCGTCAAATACCAAAAAGAGCTCTTCATCGGTGCGGCGCATGAGCTCAAAACGCCCCTGGCCGTCATCAAACTCAAAAACCAGGTCACCCTGATCAAGCAACGGAGCCCCGAAGAGTATATCGAGGCGATCAAGAAGACCAACGAGACCGTCGACGAGATGAACAAGATCGTCGCCGATATCCTCAACATCGGCCGCCAGGAGGGGGCGCAGCTCGAAGCGCCGGTGCGCCGGGACATCATCGACATGCTCCGGCGCAAGGGGGAGGATTTTGCGCTGCTGGCCCGGGCCGAACAGAAAACCCTCGAATACGACCTCCAGCCCGAATCGTATGAAGCGACGATCCAGGAGGGACTGCTCAACCAGATCCTGCAGAACTTCCTTCAAAATGCCGTCAAATTCACCCCCGAAGGGCGCAAGGTCACCTTTACCAGCCGAGCGGAGGGGGAGGATCTTGTTATCCGGGTGATAGACGAAGGGTGCGGGATCGACGACAGCGTCGACCTCTTCGCCCCCTTCAAACGCCTCGGGACCAAGTCCGGCGTCGGCCTGGGACTCTTCCTCGCCAAAAGCGCCGCCGACGCCATGGGAGCGGAGATCACGCTGCGCAACCGAACCGACGGTGTCGACGGAACGGAAGCGAGGCTGGTGCTGCGCGCCAAACTCTGCTGTCCCCTTCCCCAGCAGAAGAAAAAATAGGGCGCCCCTTCCTCCCCCTTTTTATCACGAAATCTAATCCGAATGACACCTTTCGGGCGAATGCTTTACACTTCAAACTCGCCAAAGGTTTCTTCTGCTATAACTCGCAATTAAATTACTGACGCGAGCGCGTCACAAACGAGGTATGTATGTCCCTGCTGATCAATGATGAGTGTATCGCCTGCGATGCCTGTAGAGAAGAGTGCCCGACCGAAGCAATTGAGGAGGGGGATCCGATCTACATCATCGACCCCGACCGTTGTACCGAATGTGTCGGTACCTATGACGAACCGGCGTGCATCGCCGTCTGCCCGGTCGACTGTATCGTCCCGGACAAAGACAACGTTGAAACCGTAGCCGAACTGAAATTCAAACACGACCAGATCATGGCCGAGTACGAGGACTGATTCCGCTACTTCTTCCCGCCGTCGCCGCACATTGTATGCGACGGCACAATCTTTTTTAATCCCCCTTTCCATGCACTCCTATCTTAGGAGCCTTTTACACGACAAAGACTATAATCCCTTCATTATTCCAATGCCGACACAAGGGACTTCATGGCAAAGCGTACCGCGATCATCGATATCGGGTCCAACTCCGTTCGAATGGTGGTCTTCGAAAAAAGCAGCCGCTTTGCCTTCTCGCTGCTGCATGAGTCCAAGAGCCGCGTCCGGATCAGCGAAGGAGCCTATGCCGACGACGGCAACCTCCAGAGTGCCGCCATCGACCGCGCCCTGGAGGCCCTCGGCGAGTTTCTCAGCATCGCCCGCGCCTACGGGAGCCGCAAACTCCTCTGTGTCGCCACCTCCGCCGTACGCGACGCCCCCAACCGAGCCCTCTTCCTCTCACGCGCCCGTAACGAGCTCGGCCTGCAGATCAAAGTGATCGACGGGGAGAAGGAGGCGTATCTCGGCGGGGTCGCCGCGGCCAACCTTCTTCCGGCCATGAGCGCCCGCACCATCGATATCGGCGGCGGTTCGACGGAATACGCCTGTATCGCCTCCGGGAACGTCATGCAGAGCGCTTCGCTCAACCTTGGCACCGTCCGGCTCAAAGAGCTCTTCTGCGACCGGGGCGACCTCGACGGCGCCCGCGCCTATATCGATGCACAGTTTGCCGCCATGCCGCCGGTTACGAGCCCCATTGTCATCGGTATCGGCGGCACCTTCCGTGCCCTGGCCCAGATCATCCAGAAAAACCAGGCCCACCCCATCAAGAAGCTGCACGCTTTTACCTTCGGCGCGGATGCGCTGATGGCGCTGGGGAAAAAGATCCTCGCCGCCCCCGACGACGAGGCGCTCAAACAGCTCGGCGTCAAAAAAGAGCGCTATGACGTCATCCGGCCCGGAACCCTGATCCTGATGCGCTTTTTGCAGCATGTCGGCTGCGAAACCCTTGTCACAAGCGGCGCCGGGGTACGCGAGGGGCTCTACCTCACCGACCTGCTGCGCCACAACCGCCACCGTTTCCCGGCGGGCTACAACCCCTCATTGCGCTACCTCCTCGATTGCCACACGATCGAAACAAGCTTTTCCAACCAGCTCCCGACCGTCGCCATGCGCCTGTTTGACCTGCTGCAAGCCCCCATGCACCTTCCCGAGGAGACCCGACGTCTCCTCAAGATTGCGGCCCAGCTCGCCAAGGTCGGCGCGTCGGTCCATTTTTACTCCTACCACAAGAACAGCCAGTACCTGGTAGAAAGCGCCCTGGAGTACGGCTACAGCCACGAAGAGATCATGACGGTGGCGGCACTGGTGCGCTATCACAAAACGCGAAAAATCGCCAAACCTTTTTACAGCGACTATCAGCGTCTGCTCCCGAAGGCGAAAACCCTCAACCGTCTCAACCTGCTGCTCGCGCTCTCGGATGCCCTGCTGACCCACCGGCCGCGCAATATCGATTTCGACCTCTCTCTCGATGAAACAGGTGTCCTGCATGTCCGGGCCAAAGAGGGCAGCTCCCTCTATCTTGCCAAAGAGCAGATCGCACGGCTGGGTATCGAGAAAGAGCTGACGGTTCAGATTGCGTAGCTGCGGCAGCAATGCCGCATGAAATTTGATCGCAGGATGGAAGGGGCGGCTTAGAAGCGCTGCCCGATGGTAAATTCGAAGTGGGAGATCCGGTCGTCCGTTTCCGGGTTGATCGGGTTGGCGAAGACCAGCTGCAGCGGTCCCATCGGTGAGAACCACTCCAGAGAGACACCGTATCCGCCGCGGGAGAACTCCGACAGCGACGTGGTACCGATCCAGCCCCAGTCCAGGAAGGTCGTCAGGCGCATCTTCGCCTTCGGGGCCAGCGGGAAGCTCAGCTCGGCATTGTGCGAGAAGGTCTGTTTCCCCCCGATGCGGACGTTGTCGCCGGAGACGGTATTGCGGTAGTACGGCATGGAGTAGGACTCGTAGCCGCGGACCGACCCGAGCCCGCCCATGTAGAAGCGCTCCGCCAGCGGCAGGTAACCCGTATCGCGTGCGAGGTAGTAACGCGCTTTGTAGCGGAAAATCAGGTCAAAGCCGAGCCACTCGTCCAGCCCGTTGTATTTGCTTAGTTCCGTCCGGCTCTTGACATAGTTCGCCTGGGCCCCGAGCCCGGCCCGCTCGATACTCTCCGAGATCGCCCACCCGCTCCGCGCGACATAGTAGTCATCCGTATTGTCGAAGCTCATCGCGACCGAGACGGCGCTCTTGTCATAGCTCTCGAAAAAGCGCTGCTGATCCTGCGAATAGAGCGACAGGTTCACGTCCCGGTAGTTGACGTTGGAGTAGGTATAGTTGAGGAATCCGGAGATGTAACGGCTGAAACGGTGTCCCGTCCCAAGCGTCACCCCATCGGAGTGGGTCGTATAGTCGTTGTACTGGAAATCGCTATAGAAAATCGAGAAGTTTCCGCTGAAATCGCTGTCGTTGAGGCGCGGGTTGGAGATGTTGAACGAATAGTTATTTGAACGCTGGGAGCGCTCCAGACGCAGCCCGACATTGATGCCCGAACCGAAAATATTACGGTCATTGACCCCGACGCTGAGCATGAACCCGCCGTAGCTGCCGTAACCGCCGCCAAGCTGGATGTTGCCCGTCGGCGCCTCTTTGACCTTTACGACCAGGTCCATGGAGTGGTCGTCGACCCGTTTTTCCTCGATGGTGTTGGCGTCAAAATAACCGGTACGCCCCAGGGCGTTGCGCGAATCTTTCAGGTCCGTCAGCGAATAGAGGTCACCCGGCCCCAGGTAGAGTTCGCGGCGGACGATGCGGTCGAGGGTGCGGTTGTTCCCCGAGATCACGACGTTGCGGATCCACACCTTTTCGCCCGGAATAATGCGGTAGACGACCTCGAGCGTGCCGTGTTCTTTGTCCTTGCGCAGGTCCGGAAGCACCCGGACGTAGGCGTAGCCCAGGTCGGCAATCTTCGTCTTGATCCGCTCCGCGTCCTCCCGGAAGGTTTTGATATTGAACGGCTGCTCCGTCTCGAGGGTGATAACGTCACGCAGGACGGCATCGTCAATGACGTGGGTCTGCTGATGCAGCTCGATCGCCTTGGTGATGTAGACCTGCCCCTCCGAGACCTGGTAACTCATCTCGGCCGTATAATCGTCGAAGTCGATCCGGGTAAAGGGGGCATCGACCTTCGCATCCATATAGCCGTGCTGCATATAGGTGTCGCGGATGCGCATCGGGTCGTACTGCAGCTGGTCGAGCATCATCTTCCCGTCGTTGCGGCCCCAGAACCACCCCATGAACTGATGCTCTTTGTTGGCGATGTTTTCATCGAAAACGTCGGGATCGAGCCCTTCCACGCCGCTGAAATTCAGCTTTTTGATCAGAATCGTCTCGCCCTCGTTGACGACGAAGGTGACGGCGACGGATCCGTTATCAAGATGCTCCGTTTCGATCTCGACGACGGAGTCGATCTTCCCCTCCTGCGAAAGGTTGTCGACGATGCGCTTCTTCGCCGCCTCGAGCTTTTTCGGATCGTAGAGGGTGCCCTTTTTCAGCTGGACGACATCTTTCAGCGTATCCTCGTCCTTCTCTTTCCACCCCTTGAGCTCGATGCGCGAGATGACCGGCTTCTCAGTGAAATGAAGGGTCAGTACACCCGCGTCGTACGTCGCGTAGATGTCCGTGAAATATCCCTGCCCGAAAAAGCGCTCGATCGTCTTGTCGACCTTCTCCGTCTCCAGCGGCGTCCCCGCCTTCTGCACCAACAGCTGTTCGGCCACCCCCTCGGAGATATGGACCAGCCCTTCGAATTGTACTTTTTCAACGGTTTCGGCGGCGAACGCGAGCGTCGAAGCCGTCAAAAACACCGCTATCAGTGCCGACCACTGTTTCATCAGAACCCTATATGCATATTTTCTTGTTTTTTGGAAACAAGGATTCTACCAGCCCGCAGGTTAATAGGACGTAAAAAGCCCCCTCTAATCCTGCGGGCGCTACAATAAGCGCGACATTAAGGAGGTGTGATGACACTGGGAATTATCGGACTGGGACTGATGGGCGGCTCGCTGGGAATGGACCTGCGGCAGCTTCCCTTCGTCAATGAGGTGATCGGACACGACCACAACGCCTCCCACTGCGCCACGGCGCTGGAACTGGGACTCGTTGACAGGGTCGTTGATTTCGACACCGTCCTTCAGTGCGATACGATCTTCCTTTCCGTCCCCGTCGACGGCATCATGAGCATCCTGCAGCAGATGCCCGGCCGCATCAACGCGGACGCGACCGTGATCGACCTGGGAAGTACCAAGGCCCGGATCGTCGAAAGCATCCCGGAGAGCATCCGCCGCAACGTCATCGCCGCCCACCCTATGACCGGTACCGAGAACTTCGGCCCCCAGGCCGCGGTCTCTGGTCTCTACAGAGACAAGGTCGTCGTCCTGTGCGACATGGCCGATTCGGGCAAGCAGCAGCAGGAGACGGCCGTCCGGCTCTTCTCGGGCCTACACATGCGGCTGCACTACATGCGCGCCCACGACCACGACCGCCACGCCGCGTTTATCAGCCACATGCCCCACGCCATCTCCTACTCCCTGGCCAATACGGTACTGAACCAGGAGGACAAATACAACATCCTCGCCCTGGCCGCGGGGGGCTTCCGCTCCATGAGCCGCCTGGCGAAGAGTTCGCCAAATATGTGGGAAGATATCTTCCGCCAGAACAAGGAGCATCTCCTCGAAGCGATCACCCTCTTCGAAAACGAACTAGACGCTATGAAAAAGGCGATCAAGGATGAAGCGTGGGAGGAGGTGCACAATCGCCTCGAGACCGGTAAAAAGCTGCACGAGATCCTCCTGTGACCGAAGCCAATACGATTCTCCCGCAGAATCTCCAGGACCTCATTGCCAACCTCTCCTTCGTGCAGGCCGTGCCGCTCGGGACCCAGCAGGGGATCCCCTTCGTCGCCGTCAAGGTCGCGGACAATAACAGTAAGCTCCTCGAAGACAACGCCGTCACCTGCGAGTTCAAACCCTCCATCTTCAACGTCGACTACAAAGGGCAGACCATCGCCCTCTGTATCGTCCAGTTCCGCCTCAACGGCTCCGACCGCCACATCTACACCGCCAGCTACGACCTGCACAACGACAAGCAGTACAGCGACTGCCACGACCTGCTCGCCATGACCCAGTACGGCCTGCTCGTCGCGACGAACGACGTCCACACCTTCTTGCAGTTCGACACGAACTTCGCCGGTACCTTCAACCCGCAGCAGATGATCAAAGAGGCCCGCGCAAACGCGACCGATTACGACCCCCTGCTCTTCGGCGAGGTCTCCTACGGTCTGACGATGCAGGCCGATACGCCTGCAAACCTCTGGGAGTACCTGGAGCAGATCGCCCCTGCCCTGCACCGCTGGTATGCCCGGATGCAGCTGGAATCCGAAAAGGTCGAATGAACGCCTTCGACGTCATCGTCGCCGGCAGCGGCGCCGCAGGCATGATGGCCGCCATCGTCGCGGCCCGGCAGGGCAATCAGGTGCTGCTGCTTGAAAAGCTCTCCAAACCCGGCGCCAAGCTCAAAGCCACCGGCGGCGGCCGCTGCAACCTCACCAATACCCTCGACAACACCGCCTTTATGGCCCGCTTCGGCCGCGACGGCCGCTTCATGACCCCGGCGCTGGAGGCCTTCGACCACAAAGCCCTGATCGCTTTTTTCGGTGAGATCGGCGTCAAAACCCACGCCCCCGACGGCTACCGGGTCTTTCCCGTTACCCATAGCGCGGAGACGATCCTCTCGGCATTGGAGAAGGAGCTTGAGCGCCTCGGGGTCGAGGTACGCTGCAATCAGAAAGTCATCTCCGTCGAGCATAACGGCGATCATGTCACCGGGGTGACGACGGAAACGGACGTCTTTGCCACCCCAAATGTCGTACTCGCCACCGGGGGGCTCGGCTACCCCCAGCTCGGCGCCGAAGGGGACGGCTACGCCCTCTCGCAGCAGGCGGGACACACCGTTACCGAGCTCTACCCCGCCATGATGCCGCTGAAAACCAAAGAGACCTGGGTAGAGCACTGCCGCGCCGATACGATCCCCAAGGTCACCATCAGAGTCGACCTGAAAAAGGCGAAAAAACTGCGCGCGACCGGGGACCTCATCTTCACCAAGACTGGCATCAGGGGGCCCGCCGTGCTGGACTTCGCCCGCGACGTCACCCCGCTGCTGGAGACCTATGGCGAAGTACCGCTGCTGATCAATATGACGAAGGGGATGAGCGAGGACGACCTGCTCAAGCATTTCAGAGCATACCAAAACGACCATCCCGACGCCGTCACGATCGACCTTGTCATGACCCTGCTGCCCGAGGCCCTAAGTTTGCAACTCTGCGCCCTCGCCCACGCCGACCCGCAGACGATGTTCAATAAACTGGGCGGAAAGGTGCGCGATGCCCTGCTCAGGCTCCTCGCCTGGACCCCCCTGACCGTCACCGGCCACGACGGCTTCAAGATGGCGATGATCACCCGCGGCGGGGTCTCCCTCAAGGAGATCCGGCCCGAAACGATGGAGAGCAAACTCATCAAAGGGCTCTACTTCTGCGGCGAACTGATGAACCTCGACGGTCCCTGCGGCGGCTACAACCTGCAGTGGTCCTTCGCCAGCGGCTACCTCGCCGGGCACTTGGGCGCCCTCCCCACCCCGCAGTAATCTTCAAGCGCGCCGGCGGTAATAAGACGGAAATTTTTGTTGGAGTATAATGTGACAACCTCCTCAAAAGGCGCCGTAATCAAACAGAATATCAACTCTTTTTCCATCGCCGAAGAGATCTGGCACGCCGTCACCCATGGGCTCGGCCTGCTGCTCAGCGTCGCGGCGATGAGCATCCTGACGCTGCTTGCAGCCCAGAGCGGCAGCGGCAAAGCGCTCGCAGGCGCCCTGGTATTCGGCATCGCGCTTATTTTGATGTACGGCATCTCCACCCTCTACCACGCCGTCACCGCTCCCATGGCGAAACGGATTCTCCAGCAGCTAGACCACTCCGCCATCTACCTCCTTATCGCCGGGACCTATACCCCCGTCTCCCTGCTCGGCATCCAGGGCTCATTCGGCTGGATCATCTTCGGCGTCGAATGGGGAGTCGCCGCACTGGGCATCTATCTGAAAGTGGCCTACCACGGCCGTTTCGAAACCCTCTCCCTTGTCCTGTACGCCCTGATGGGCTGGCTGGTACTCGTCGCCGCCAAACCGATGCTGGCCCACGTCGACACGCTCACCCTCTCCCTCCTGCTTGCCGGCGGGCTCACCTATACCCTGGGGATTATCTTCTACGTCTGGGATTCACTGCATCTCAACCATGCCGTCTGGCACCTCTTTGTCCTCGGCGGCAGCGTTTTTCACTTTTTTGTCGTCCTCTTTCTCATTCCAAGCCGATAGTTCCGCCGCTGTACTGCAAAGTGGAGAGGGGGATGCACTTTTTAGATGATAATGAAGCGTAAAAATTGCAGCAGAAGCAAGTACTAGGAGTGTTATGAAAAGGTATCTCGGCTCCTTCACCATCGACATTTACGATCTCGGCGGGATTATGGACACGCGTATCAATGACGAGGCCCGGTGGATCGTCGAGCAGTATATCCGCACGATCAACGCTGTCGCCGATGTCGACCGCATGAGTCTCGAGCAAAAGGTGTCCGGTGAGTACATCGACGAAGAGCTGGACCGGTATCGGAACCTGCAGTTTTCGTTTGTCATGTCCTCCGGCGAAGAACGCCATGCGCTGCTGCGGGAGCTGTTCAGGCATTTAAGGGACATCGACACCGGCTGCATGGCCAATGTCGAACTCGAACCCTATTTCGGAGTATAACCGGATGAACCTAGCCTTGCGGAGAATGCCGGCTTACGGCGTACCGAACTCTTTGATGACAAGATGATCCGCACTGCTGTCGGCAGGATTGTACAGCGCATTTGTCGACCCGACAGCCATCCCGGACGACTCGGCTCTGACCCACATACTGACGGTATGGCTGCCGGCCGAGAGGCCGTCGAAGATCCCCGTGATCGTCGCCGGATGCGAAGGAAGACCCCCTCTTCGCCATACTGCAGCATCGTACGCGCAGGTCCCGCCGACGAAGGTGTGTCGTCGACCCGCAGTTCGAAAATGACCTGATCGTCGGCAATGACCCCGACACAGATGCGGCCGCTGTACTGGATCTCGAGCACCGATGCGTCCTGCTGCTTGACATAGCTCCCCATATCGCCTATTTTGACGAACTCCCCGACAAACGTCCCGGTAAGAGGGGATGTCGTCCGGGGGACGGCCAGGGTACTCCATCCCACCAGACCGATCGCGGCGATGGCGGCGGTGTTGGCCGAGATGCGGCTGTTGTTGTCGTTGATCTACGTCGTATGCTCGCCGAAGTTGGCGTTGACCTCATCGGCGAGGGCCGGCGTATTGGCGACAAAGGTGTTCATAGGGCCCACTTCCCCCGCCTCAAGCACGCTTACCAGCAGCAGTACGGCTGCTGTCCCCGTGATGCCTTTCATCGTCACTCCTTTTGGCCAGGTTGAGCGGCGTTATTTGAAGACGCTGCCGAGCATCCCTTTGACCGCCTGCTGAACGTCTGCGGGATAAACGACGAATTTGCCGTTCTGGCTCTCGCTCAGTTTCTCCAGTGCCGCAATGTAGCGATCGCCGAGCAGGAACATGGCGGGCAGCTCCTTCTCCTGGATCGATTCCGAGATACGGGCGATCGCTTCGGCAGAGGCCTGGGCCAGTGCGACCTGGGCCTGCGCTTCGAGCTTGGCGGCCTCGAGCTTCCCTTCGGCTTCCAGGATCATGGCGTTCTTGTTCCCGTCGGCCTTGGTGACGACGGCACGGCGTTCGCGCTCGGCGGCGGCCTGCTGTTCCATCGCTTTTTGCATGGAAGGGCTCGGGCTGATGTCCTGGATCTCGACAGACTTGACGGTGACGCCCCAGTCGGCGACGTCGTCGATGATCTGCTCTTTCAGGCGGGCCTTGATCATATCGCGGTTGGAAAGCGCCTCGTCCAGCTTCATCTCCCCGATAATGGAACGCAGCGTCGTCATAACGAGGTTGACGATGGCCATGCGGAAATCCTCGACGCCGTAGACCGCGTCGGAGGGGCGCGTCACCCGGATGAAGGCGATGGCGTTGGTGAGGATGACGGCGTTATCCATCGTAATGACCTCCTGCTGCGGGACGTCGAGGATGATGTCCCGCGTCGTCATCCGCTCGCGCACGCCGTCGATGTAGGGGATAATGAGATTGAGCCCCGGGGTGAGGGTCCGGTAGAACTTGCCCAGCCGCTCGATGACCCACTCCTCGCCCTGAGGGACGACTTTGATCCCTTTGTAGAGTGTGACGATAATAACCAGGGCGAAGACGCCGATAAGATAGAGTGAAACCATTTAGTTCTCCTTGAGGGGGGTCACTTTGATCAGCTGGCCGCTGACGTCGACAATACGAACTTTGGTGCCTACGGCGAGCGGCTCGTCGGCGAAAGCGGGCCATTCGCGGTTGCCCAGGACAGGGATATCAAAGAGCACTTTTCCCCTTTGGGGCGGTTCGATCCCCTCGGTGACGGTCCCCTTTGTGTCGACCCTGTAATTGGGCTGACCGCTCTCCGACACGGTCCGTTGCCGTATAAAACGCCACCACCCCACGACAAAGAGCGTGGAGAGGATCGACCAGATCAGCAGTTCCGTAGAAAATGAAAGATCAAAGAGATAGGCCAGCGTACCCGTCAGGATCGCGGCGACGCCGATTCCCAGCAGCAGAAAGGTCAGCGCCATCGTCTCCAGGCCTATCAGCACCATCCCCAGGATCACCCAGTGCCACCACTCCACGTTTGCGTTCAACCAATCGAGCATGCTTTACTCCTCCGTGTTCATACAAGTATAGCGAATAAACCTGCATGAGTATGTCCTCAACGCGCTTTCCGCTCCCCACGTTTCAAACGGCCGAGCAACATGGCAATCTTGCTGCTGTCCGGAGCTTCCGCCGCTTCGTAGAGGTACTTCTCTACCGCCTCTGCGCTCTTTTTCGCTTCGGGATCGTCCAGGTGCTTGAACAGTGCCACCAGCGCCGTGCGCAGCGAGTCGACATGGACCCGCTCCTCTTTGCTTCTGCGGCGCACGGCAAGCAGCGTCAGCGCGACGCCGAGGACAAAACCGGCGGCACTCCCCGCCGCCAGACTCCAGATCGTCATCGTCTCCTCCTTTGGAATTTCTCTCTGCTGTGAATGCACCGCGGCACGGACGTGGACCGGTATCGGCAGCGACGACGCCGTGACGACGCGCTGCGTCGCCGGGTCGAAACTGCGAAAACGCACCGAAGGGATCGTAAAGTCCCGCGCGCCGACCAGGGCGAAGGTCCGGTTCACTTCATTGTAATAGCAGCCGTCCTTCCACGCAGCATTCGCGGTATGCCCCTCGTCAAAAACGCTCACACCGGCAACCGCCATCCGCAGCGGTTGTGCCGTTGCCAGGTTGCCGCACCCCGAGAGCGACAAGGTAAGGCGGACGGGTCCGCCGCTCTCGGTCGTGTTGCGGTCGATGACGGCCTTCAACGCGAAATCGCCGACCGCCTGCACCCCGCCCGGGACAGGATTGGCAAAGAGCGTTACGGGTTCGAAAAGATGCTGCTGCCATGTCACCGACGGCATCCACTGCCCCCACGCATCCTGCGTATAGGTGCGTTCGGCGACGTTCATCGCCGCCGTGCCGCTCGAGAGCTCCCCGCCTTGAAGCGGGGCGACGACGTACGTCTTCTCCCAAAGCTCCTTCCCGTTTTCGTTCCGCTCCTCGGCATGGCTCTGCAGCAGCTGGAAATGCGCCAGTTCCGGCGCCGCGAAACGGAAATCGACCCCCTTGTCCGGCGCGGTGTGCGCAAAACGGTAGACAAGCTGCAGCGGTTCACCCTGGTAGACCTGGCGTGAGGAGCTCTCGACCGTCAGCTCGTACCCCGAAAGCGCATTGACAGCCATCAGCAGAGCCAGCGCTTTACCACGGATCGACATGGTCGCCTCCCCCCGCGCGCTTCGGCGAGATCTTGTAGAGGTGCGTCCGGGTCTGCCGCTGCAGCGATTGGCGCCACATCGCCGCCTCGTAATCGCTCATCGCCGCCGTCTTCGCTTCGCCCGAGGCTTCGGAGGGCTTTGCCTCCTGCCCCTCGGATGTTTCCGTCTGCGCGGAAGGGGCCTGTGCGCCGCCTGCCGGAGAGGAAGCGTCGGAGGCACTGTGTTCCCCGCCCGCTTCCGTCATTGCGGCCGCTGCATTGCGGCGTCGCTCCGCCTGCACCAGGCGCATCAGCCGCCCCCGGACGATGGAGAGGTTCTCCCGCGTCTGCGGGTCGTTTTGGAGGTAGAGCGCCTTCTGGTACACCTTGATCGCCGCTTCAAGGTTCTCCCTGCCGCCCTGCATCGCCCGGGCGTTCCCCAGGTTGTGCAGGGTTGCAAACTGCAGCAGCCGCTCCTTGGTGCGAATCCGTCCCCACAATGCCGCGGCCGCGTCGTATCTGCCCGCACGGTAGAGGGCATGGGCGCTGTCGTACATCGCTTGGGGGTCGTTATCCTTACGTACGCCGTAGCGGTAAAAGGCGCGGGCCGCGCGATCGTAATCGCCCTGCTCATAATAGTGCTGCGCCGTCTCCAGCAGTTCGTAGTCAAAGGACTCCGCCCGCAGCGTTGCCGTATGTCCGAACAGCAGAACCCCCAGCAGCAGTGCCGGAGGAACGGCCACGCGCTCGCGGCGGCTCATCGAGGCGTTCGCCACGAGCAGCAAAAAGAGCGCCAGCCCCAGCGGCAAAATGTAGAGCTGACCGTACCGGCGGATCTCCTTGACCCCCGTCTCGCCCCCTTCGGCATGGCGGCGAAGCTCGTAGAGCAGCGCGGCGATGTCGCGGGAGCCCACCGTCGTGTCAACATAAGCGCCGCCCGTGGATTCGGCCAGGGAGCGCAAAGAAGGGTTCAGCGCTGTCCTGACCGGCTTCTCCCCCCGCAGGACAGGGGTACCGTCTTGCTGCAAGACGCCCCCTTCAGCCGTCCCGATCCCAAGGATGTAGAGGTGGAGCTTCTGCGCATTCGCGTAAACGATCGCTTCGGAGAAGTCGCGACCGTCGCCTCCGTCGGTGAGCAAAAGAAGATTTTTCCGCCCCGTCTTGCCCATCACGCCGCTCGCCGCGGCCAGCAGCGCCATGATATCGGTCCCTTTCTCAGCGTAGGTGTCGGACGCGAAATCTTCCAGCAGCGCCGTCAGCGCACTTTTGTCCGCCGTTGGCGGCACTACGGTATAGACGTCCCGGCCGAAGGCCAATACCCCTATTTGTTCTCTTTTCGCCCGCGCGACCAGCGCAAGCATCTTCGTTTTCGCAACGGCAGCGCGGGAGGGGTAGACGTCCTCCGTCTGCATCGATGCCGAAATGTCGACGGCGACCGTCAACGCCTCGTCCGGCGCCTTCACGACGGCCGTCGCCTCGGTAAGAACCGGCTGGGACATTGCTGCAATCAGCAGGACGAATATGGCCAGATAGATCAGGTTGCGCTGACGGAGGGAGAGGCGTTTTTCGTTCACCCGGAGCCGTTCGAAAACAGGGCCGGCAAAGAGCTCCGCCGCCGGCTCCTTCTGGGTCAGCATGAAGTAGAATAGGACCAGAACCGGCGGCAGCATCAGGTAGAAGAACTCGGGGTGGAGAAAGGTCATGCCACCCTCCGGTTGCGCAGATAGATATAGAGCAGCAGCGTCAAAAAGCCGGCAAAGAGCGGGTAGATGTAGTAATACTCATTGACGATCAGCACCGGCGGACGCTGGGGCGACTTCTCCAAGGTATCGATCTGCGCGTAGACATCGGCAAGGGATGCACTATCGCTTGCCGTGAAATACGCGCCGCCGCTCTGCGCCGTGAGCGTCTCAAGAATCGACTCCTGCGGGGCGGGGTCTTCCCCGATAACGACGGCATAGAGGCGCACCCCCTCTTTGGCCGCCAGCCCAAGGGCAACGTCGCTGCCCACCGGAGCGCCGGGCGTGTTCCGGCCGTCGGTCAGAACCACGACGATCTTTTCGGCGCTCTTCGCACCGTGCAGCGAGACGATCCCCCGGGCCATCGCCTCGTAGAGCGCCGTGTATTTGCCGGCAATGCCGACGTAGAGCTGCCCGATGATCTGCGAAAGCATCCCCATGTCGGTCGTGGGCGGCGCGGCCGTAAAGGTATGGGTGCCGAAGACGACGAGGCCGACGCTGTCGCTGCTGCGCTGCGCCGCAAAGGCCTGCAGGATCTCCTGGACCGCCTCGAACCGGCTGCGGGTGCGGTCATCCGGGTCAAAGTCACCGTTGCGCATGGAGGCGCTGGCATCCACCACCAGGCTGATCGCGTACCCCGGGGTACTGACGGGTTGGTAGACCCGCTCTTTCACCGGCGACATCAATGCGACAAGCAGCAGGATCACTGAAGCCCATTTGAGCAGCCAGAGCCAGAAAGAGGGTTTGAGTGTGACCGCGGCGAAGGCGGCGAGATGCGGAAAGTAGAAGCCCTGATGGCGTAGTCGGCATAGCGCCTCGCAGGCCAGAAAAATGAAGAGGAAGGAGATGACTTTCGGGAATTCGAAAAAGACCCCTTCAAACATCGATCATCCCGAGATAGATCCTGAAATACGCACGGGTCTCCTCGTCGATGGGCGGCACGCGCTTGCGGAACTTGTAGGGTTCTAGGCGCTGCTCCAGGTTCATAAAAGCTTCTTGAAGCTGTGGGGAGTCCTCCGCGAAACGGCGGCCGAGGCGGGTGATGGCGTAGGCGGCCTGCTTCGCATCGTCAAGGTTGACCGCTTCCAATGCTTTCAGAGACGTCCGACGGCCGTTCTCCCTTCTCTCCTCGCGATAACGGCGAATCAGCAAATAGAGAACGAGCAGCAGGAAAAAAAGTACTACGGCCGCCGCAGCCGCCAGGTAGTAAGGCGTGTAGTCATGGATCTCGACCAGGGGCTTGATGTCATGCAGCGGGATATCGTCTGAACGCATCATCACCCCTCGAACAGACGCCGGAGTTTGACGCCGATATGATCATCCGTGTAGACCTTCGTAAACCGGATGCCGTCTTTGCGAAGCTGCTCGTAGAGGGCATGATCATGCTCGCGGACCTTCGCTTCATAATTGCGGACGGTCCGGGCGTTGAAATCGCCTTCGAGCAGCATCCCGCTCTCGGGGTCGCGTAGCGACGCGAAACCGAACGGCGGCGGATGCTCTTCGAGACGGTCGCGGACGATGATACAGACGACCTCGTGCTTCTTTGCCAGCAGCCGCAGCTGGGGAAGTTCGAAGAAATCCCCGACGACGAGGAGCAGCGAACGGCGGCGGATGCGCTGGTAGAGCGTCTTGGCCATCGCGTCGTAATCGCTCTTCTTCCCGACCGCCTCGAAAGCATCAACCTTCTGCGTCAGCTCGGAGACGGCGTAGCGGTTCTTCGTCGGGCGCCCTTCCTCGTAAAGACGGTCCGCAAAGAGCATATAGCCCAGCGCGTCGCTGTTGTACTGCACGGCGTAACCCACCGTCGCGGCGATCTCGGCCATCACCTCCTGCTTGAAACGGTGCTGACCGAAATGGACGCTGCCGCCGAGCATCATCGCGACAACGACGCTGAGCTCCCGCTCTTCGCGAAAGATCTTGATATAGGGGGTGCGCATCTTCGCCGTGATATTCCAGTCGATATGGCGGATATCGTCGCCGGGCATGTACTCGCGCAGCTCAATAAAGTCGTACCCCTCCCCATGGAAGATGGAAGGGTTGTTGCCGATGAGTTCGCTGAAGACCTGGCGCCGGGCCTTGACGAGGATGCGCTGAACCGTTCCCATAAGGCTCCTACGGCAGCGGGACCGCTTCAATCACACGGTCGATGATTTCGTCCGCCGTGACGCCGTCCGCTTCGGCCTCGTAACTGAGCACGATACGGTGGCGCATCAGCTCTTTGATAATGAAAGCAACGTCAACAGGGCTGGCGTAATCCTTGCCGCGTAGGTAGGCCATGGCCTTGACGGCCTTGAACATGTCGATGCTCACCCGGGGGCTCGCACCGAACTGCAACTGATCTTCCAGGTCATCGAGCCCGTACGCCTTGGGCTCGCGGGTCGCAGTGACCAGCTCGATCATGTAGCGTTCCACCTCTTCATCAATGTGGACCTGTTTGACCTCCGCTTTGAGAGCCTCCAGGTCTTCATGGGAGATGACGGCGTTAATCGTCTCGGAAACGCCCGCAGCAATGCGGCGGGCGATCTCGAGCTCCTCCTCTTTCGTGTTGTAGCCGACTTTGAGCTTGAGCATGAAACGGTCGAGCTGCGCCTCGGGAAGCTGGTAGACCCCCTCCTGCTCCACGGGGTTCTGCGTCGCCATAACAAAGAAGGGGGGTGCGAGCTTGAAGCTCTCCTCGCCTATTGTCACCTGACGCTCCTGCATCACTTCCAGCAGGGCCGACTGCACCTTCGCCGGGGCGCGGTTGATCTCGTCGGCCAGCAGCAGGTTTGTGAACACAGGCCCGTGCTTGATCTTGAACGCGTTATGCTGCGGGTCGTAGATCTCGGCGCCGAGAATGTCCGAGGGGAGGAGGTCCGGGGTGAACTGGACCCGCTTGAACTGCAGCCCCAGACTCTGCGACAGCGCCTTCACCGTCGTCGTCTTCGCCAGCCCGGGGATCCCCTCGATAAGAATGTGGCCTTCGCAAAGCAGGCCGATAAGCAGCCCGTCGATCATCTTTTCCTGACCGACGACGACTTTGGCCACCTCGGACTTGATCGCTTCGATTTTGGAGTACATTAAAAACCTTCATAAGGACAATGGGGCCATTATAGCGTTTTGAAGGTATAGATTGCCCTGCCCCGATGCCGTTGGATGCGTGCAGGGAAGGTGAAAAAAAATCCCGTTTCGGCGCCGAAAAAGTGCCGGTGCACATTTTTTTGATTTTTTTGGCATATCTGCCGAAAAACTATTGACTTTGAAGTGCGTTTTTCGTATAATTCCCGTCCACAAACGAAGAGAGCTTATCTTAACGTTTGAATGTCTCGTTAGCTCAGCTGGTAGAGCACGTCACTTTTAATGATGTGGCCGTTGGTTCGAATCCAACACGGGACACCATTGTTACTCCTTAGTGGCCCCATCGTCTAGCGGTTAGGATCCCAGATTTTCATTCTGGTTACCGGAGTTCGAGTCTCCGTGGGGTCACCACTTCCCAACCTTTTTTCTCCAACAAAAAAAACCGATCTAAAAAGTGACTTTTTCTTTCTAACTTTATTGCAGTGCGCCCGATGCCACCAGGCGTTTGACCAGTTTCATATGCTTCATGACCCGTCCGAAATAGGGCCAGTTCACCATGCCGCCGTTGTAACCGCTGACACTTTTCATATAGTCGTGGCGGCGGTTTTTGAGGATGACGAGGTAGTGCGCGGCGATGCCGGCGGAGAGTTTGAGGTCGGTGAGTAGTAGGTTGGCGATCTGCACATCGCTGCGCGCCTTCAGCCATGCCAATGTCTTGACGCGCGCGGCCACATAACGGGCTGTGGCCACCTGCACCTGCATCGGCCCCAGCGATGCCTTGGTGATGTCGACCCCTTTATGAAAATCCCCGATGATATTCCGACCGGCACTGCTCTCCGTCAGACAGATGGCGCTGAGCGTGTTCTCGTACGTCTCGCCGCTGCGGTCGGGAATGCTGCGCGCGACATCCCGCACGGTCTGCAGTGTCGAGAGCTGTTCCGGCGTGAGCGCGGCGCGCAGGAATTCGGTCGTGGCATAGAAAAGTATCACTAGACGTTTCAATAAAGCTTCCTCGTCAAAAAAATGCGTGGAATTTTACAGGAAATGTGCGTTGAAGGTCGATGGATAATCGTTTTAAATAAAATTATTAAGAAGATTTAATACAAAAATGTTGCTACCTTCCGTGACACAGGGAATAGATGGCTTAAGAAAAATGGGTAAAATTGATACTTTTTCGAGAAATATGCGCTCAAAATGGCTTTTTTCTTAAAAGGTATGCACTGAAAAAAAATGCGGAAGAGAGAAGAAGTGCTACTATTATTCCCAATCCCTGAACTTGTCCGAGGTGTGTTTGTCCTTTTTATAGCGGCGGCGGTTCATGGACTTTTCGATCTGGTTGGCCGTGTAGAGGATATCCTCTTTAAGCGTTTCGATCGTCGCATCGCCGTCGCGGAAGGCGAGGATCTTTGTCACGAGGGTTTCGAGGTCGTTATAGTCCCCTTTGTAGAGCGGGACCTTCTCGATGCGGTCGAGGTATTTGCGGTTGTTGTCGACTTTCTTGTCGAACTGCTCCCGCGTCGGCTCTTCGGCCTTGAAGAGATACTTGGTGATACTGCTCGTAAAACGCTCGAGTACCCGGATATAGCGGAGCCTCGCGGCATCTTCCACTTTTTTCGCCGACGCTTTTGCCAATAGTTCACCTTTCGGGGGAGCTCAAACGGTATAATTATACCTATTCTAATAAGGTTGCAACGCTCTATGAAAAAACTGATTCTTTTTTGCCTCATCGTTTCCGGGCTCCTGCATGCCGAGGTCATCAACGCACCGGCAAGCCAGGCCCTTCTCGCCAAGCAGATCCCCATTGTCGATATCCGGACCCCCGGCGAATGGAAAGAGACCGGCCTGGTCAAAGGGAGCATCCCCATCATGTTCTTCGACGAGAAAGGGAGCTATAACGTCGACCGCTTCATGCTTCAGCTCAAAGCCAAGGTCGATACGACAAAACCCTTCGCCCTGATCTGCCGCACCGGTAGCCGCACGTCGATGCTCGCCCCCTTCCTGGCGCAGACCTACGGCTATACCGTCTACAACCTGCAAGGGGGCATCATGACCGCCTACCGCGCGGGGCTTCCCATCGTCCCCTATCAGTGAAACCGCTTAAAATCGCCCTGCTGATTCTCTTGCGGGTCGCCGTTGTTTTCGGCGTCATCGCGCTGATCGTCTTTCTCTTCTGGGGATTTTTATACCTGTTACTGTATTAAGGGCACCTCTAAAAACCCTGTATGGATCTCAGAGAGATTTTGAAGCGTAAGATTTTCTTTGTTTTCAGCGCAGGCCTAGCCGTAGCTAAGTCAAGAAGAAAACGGAGGAAAGATCGTGCTTCAAAAGCCCTCCCGAAGGGCGCTTCAGAGAAAAGCCATACTCGGCGTTGCCGCTTTTCGACTTGGCTAAGGCCAGGCCTTGACCAAAGGGAATGCCCTCGGGTGCAAAGCGTCGCCTTGATTATAACTTTCTCTGCAGCGCTGAGACCGTACAGGGTTTTTAGAGGTGCCCTTTAAAGACTATTTTTTGAAGCGGAAGGCTTCGGCTTCGAGGAGGGTGCGCAGCTTGTCGCTGCATTCGCCCTGGAACTCCATCCACGGCGTCTTGTAGCCGCCGCCGGAGCCCAGCTTTTTCTTCAGCCGCTTCAGCAGTGCCTCCGCATCGCCTTTCTCCAGGGCAAAGGGGCCAACCAGAGTCACGGTTTTTCCCCGCCGCTTTTCGCGCTTGAAGACGAGAAAGTGTTTTTCGGGTGCAAGCAGCTCTTGCGGCGTTTCCGCCTCACGCTCTTGCACTTCCGACCAGCCGCTTCCAAGGTCTCCGCCGATAAAGAGATCGAGCTTCTTACCGCGGCTCATGGGCTTCTCCGATATATTCAAACCGTTTGATGCAGACGCCTTCGTGGGGGATGCATTCGGTAAACATGGAAAGCGGACGGACCCAGAGCCCGTGTTCGCCGTAGAGGGCACGGTAGACAACAAGCTCCTCCTCCGTCTCGGAGTGTTTAGCTACGCCGATCACTTCGTAGTGGTTCCCCTTGTAGTGCTGGTAGCGGCCCGGTTTAAGCACCGACGACCTTCTGGGAGAGGACACGCATCCCGTTCGCCTTGTAAGCGCCCGCGTCGATGCTCTCCATCACGGTGTCGGCGTCGCAGCAGTGCGTATCGTAGAGTACGACGATCACCTCATCGCCCGCCTGCAGGAAAGTCGTCTCACCGTAAGCCGTGTAGCGCGTCGCGCCGATGCTGATGATCATCTTCTCGGGGTACCCCGCCGCTGAAAGATAGGAGAGCACCGGCTCCAGCGGGCCGGTATCCGTTTGTGTATTGAGCTGGTTGACGATCCAATCCGTAAGCTTGTCGTGAAAATAGCTGTAGCCTGTGAGCGCGGCATCTTCGCCGTAGCGGTGCAGCTCGCTGCCGCGGCGCAGGAAGGAGGCGATGTGCCAGCTGTCCATCACGCCGCCTTCGGCAAAGGTGTCAATGGGCGTCATCTCCGCTCCGAGTCCCTTGCTCATCGCACCCCAGTTCTTCTTTTCGGAGATCTTGTTGGCCCCTGGGCGGCGGATAGAGCAGTCGTTGTAGGGGGCGAAGCGCTCCGGTGTGATCGAAGCGACCTTTCCATCTTCATAGCGCAGACGGCACTCCAGTGCCACTTCCGGTTCCGCCTGGACATTCAGCGCGGCGTCTTCGGGCAGTTTGATGGTGCCGGAGGAGAGGGGGTAGACGCCGATCTGCCCGTCGCGGCCCGGCATGTAGAAAGGGAAGATCCCTTTGGGACCGTTTTCATCGGCGACCTCGAGGTTTTTGAAATCCTCTATTTCACCGGCCTGTTCCAGGTGCAGGGCGAAGTTTCCGGCGATGCCGAACCCGGCGTAGGCGTTAAAGTTTTCCATTCTCTTTCGCCTCAACGTACTCTTCGTAGCTGCCTTTGAAGTCGTTGTAGGTGCCGTCAGGGTTGAGCTCGATGATGCGCGACGCGAAGGCATCGAGGAGTTCGCGGTCGTGGGAGACACAGATGACGTTGCCGTCAAACTCGAACAGCGCTTCGCCCAGCGCGACGATCGCCTCGAGGTCGAGGTGGTTGGTCGGTTCGTCCATGACAAGAAAGTTCGGACCTTCAAGCATCAGTTTGCTCAGCATCATCCGGTGCTTCTCACCCCCAGAGATGTTCGTCGCCGCTTTCTCCTGCTGCTCGCCGTTGAAAAGCATGCGCCCCAGACAGTTCCGGATCTCGGAGATGTCCGCCTTCGGGTCGAAAGCGCGCAGCCAGTCATAGAGGGTGTCGTTGCTCTTGATGCGGTCGGTCGTATCCTGCGGGAAGTAGCCCGGCTCGATGGTCGCGCCCCACTTCACCTCCCCCTCTTTGGGCTTGAGCTCTTCCATGATAATCTGGCAGAGCGTCGTTTTACCGACACCGTTGGGGCCGATCAGCGCGATCTTCTCGCCTGGCTCGATATGGAGGCTGATGTTGTTCAGGACCGGGCCCTCGCCGTAGTCGTGGCTTACATTAAGGACGTCCAGGGCTTCGTCGCCCATCTGGCGCTTGGCTTTGAAGACGATGCTCGGATCGCGGCGGGAGGAAGGCTTGATATCCTCGATCTCCAGCTTTTCAAGCTGCTTCTGGCGGGACGTCGCCTGCTTCGCTTTGGAGGCGTTGGCCGAGAAGCGGCGGACAAAGGCTTCGAGCTGCTCTTTTTCCTTGAGCTTCTTATCGCGCTCCATCTCCATCTGCTTCGCCATGACGTTCGCGGCGATGTACCAGTCGTCGTAGGTCCCGGTGAATTCGCGGATCTTCTGGTAGTCGACGTCGAGGATGTTCGTGACGACGGCGTTGAGGAAGTGGCGGTCGTGGGAGATAACGACCATCGTCCCCTCGTGGCGCTGCAGTTCGTTCTCCAGCCAGCTGATCGTTTCGATGTCAAGGTTGTTGGTCGGTTCGTCGAGGAAGAGGACGTCCGGTTTCGGGAAGAGGACCTGGGCCAGCAGGACCTTGAACTTGTCGCCGCTCGGCAGCGAGGACATCAGGTCGTGATGATTTTCTGCCGGGATGCCGACGTTCTCGAGGATCTTCGTGATGTTGACATCATACTCGTACGTTGGGTCTTCCTCGACACTGATCACTTCCAGCTCCGCCAGGCGGTTGTTGACGGCGTCGTCTTCGAAATCGCCGTTGGTGTAGAGCTCCTCTTTCTCTTTGATGGCATCATAGAGACGCTTGTTGCCGTAAAGCACCGCGTCTGCGATGGTGAAATCTTCGAAAGCGAACTGGTTCTGTCCGAGGACACCGACTTTCAGTCCCGATTCGATGGAGATCTCGCCCTCAAACTCTTTGTCCTGGCCGCTGAGGATCTTGAGAAAGGTCGTTTTGCCCGCGCCGTTGGCCCCGATCAGGCCGTAGCGTTTATGCGGGTCGAGTTTGAGGTTGATGCCTTCGAACAGCACGCGGCTGCCGAAGCGTTTTGTCAGGTTTGTTACTTGTACCATTATGTCGTCGCTTCTGTAATTTTTTCGCGATTATACCATACAGCACTTTTTGAATTTTTTTCCGCTGCCGCAGGGGCAGGGATCGTTCCGCCCGACGGAGGCTTCATAGAGGGTGCCTTCGTCATAGTACCAGCGGCCGTCCATGCGGCGGAAGGTGCTCTTTTCGTGGTGGACCCTGATGGGACCGTCACCTTCGCGGTAGTAGGCTTTGAAGCTCACCGTTGCCGCACTGTCGGCTTCTTTTGCATCGAGCACTTCCAGTCCAAGCCACCTCGTCGCCTCCGCATGCTGCCGGATCAGTTCAGCATCCTCGGGAACCTGCTTCTCAGGAACGGTCGTCGCTACAAGGTACTCCCCCGCTCCCACGACGTAGGCACTGTAGCGGGAGCGCATCAGCGCTTCCGCCCCCGGTGCCGTCGCAATGCCGTCTATCAGCGGCGCACAGCACGCTTCAAACGTTTTTCCGCTGCCGCAATAACACTGCATGCGTCCTCCTTCAAATCAAGGCCGCATCATACCATGCAATGCCGTCAAAGAACTAGGCTTGGGAACGGTAGCGGTTCAGCAGCGCGCAGTGGCGGGCGCGCTCGTAGTGGGAAGGGGTCAGAGCAACCCCTTCGAGTCGGTGCAGCATCCCGACGAGCTGATCGTAATCATCAAAGGTCAGGCGTTCGCCGTGCAGGACGCGTCTGGCCATTTCGGAAAGGACGGCGTCACTGGAGTATTCGGGAAAGAGCATCCGGAAATGGGCATAAACGACCGCAAAGCTGCCACTCTCCGGCGCAAAGCGCTCCGCCACGATCTGCTGGGCGCTCTGTGCTTCGAGTCCTTTGGCAACAAGTGCTTCGGCAACGGCCTTTCGCACTTCATGTTCAGACTGCTCCGCGTTACGGACCGTCACCGCATTCGGACGCAGCGGTACGGCAAGCAGTAGGTTACCCGCCAGAATCAAAGAGCCCATAACTGTCATGACCGGTCGCATACATTCTCCCTTGCCGTTAATTTTGTATTGGAACAGTCTACCGTTAAAGGGTAAACGGTTCTCATGCCACCGCGAAAGCCCCGGATTCAGGCTATAATTCCGTATGACTTACAAGATCGAAGACGAGTACATTGAACTCTATAAACTCATTAAACTGCTCGACCTCGTCGACAGCGGCGGGCAGGCCAAACAACTGATTCAAAACGAGCTGGTCTACCGCAACGGCGAGGTCGAAACCCGCAAACGGGCGAAGATCCGCCCCGGCGAAACCATCCATATCGGCGAAGTGACCATTAAGACCGTCTGAGGCGTGTTTATTTTCCGGAGTGTTAATGCGCCTCTAAATGGCCGCTTTGCTATAATCGCGCCATGATTAAAACATTTGCCCAACTCCTCGCAGAGGAAAAGATCGACACGATTGAAAGTGCCCTGAAGGTGGCGCTCAACAACGCGAACGAGACGCCGTTCTGGTCGCAAAAGGTCACCCCGCTGGCCCATGCCGTGCTTTCCGTCCTGGTGCCGCTGCGCGACCAGGGACTGCTCTTCGACCCCGAAGGCAAGCCCCAGGAGCGGCTCACGCCGTCGCTGGTCCTGCGCTGGTGCGACCTGGTCAGCCTCAAGACCCTCGCGTTCACACTGCAAAAAAGCAACGAAGCCGGCCGGCTGCTCCGCACCTCGCTGCCCGAGGAGGCGTGCACCGCTTATACGCCGATCGACCTGACCCTGCTCGGCACCTACCTCAGCGGCTACACGGTCAACCTTGAAAACGAAGCGCTCGACTTCCCGATCGCGCACTACAACCTGCACACGGGCATTGCCGGTGTGCTCGAACCCCTGATGAAATAAAGGCAAAAGATGATGACGCAGGAACACCCGGCCCTCAAAACCGAACAGTACCTCAACCCGACAGAGATCGCTGCGCACCTCGAAGGCGTCGAGTACATCGTCATGGCAGCCCCCGCCGTACGCGACAACGCCAAAGCGCCGATCCACTTCACGCTTTTTCTCAACACCGTCGACATGCTGCCCGCAGACATCCAGCAGGCCGTCCTCGAGAAGTTCGCCGACCAGTACGGTTTCCGCGATATTGCCGACCTCTTCAGCCAGCCCGACCGCGTCGCCTTCGCCGTGACAAATCAGGAAACGCCGATGCCGCTGCACGTCTTCAAACCGGAAGACAAAATGCGCCTCCCCTCGACGGTCATGTTCGTGATGGATTTCGAAGCCGACTCCGACAACTTCCCGGAAGTCAAAGAGAAACAGCTGACGGGCTGGACCTACGCATACGAAACGGCCTAACGCGGCCCCTGCCCTTATCGGGCCCCAACGTGTTATAATTTTGCCACTACCACGACAAAGGAATCCTCTTGTATAAACGCTTCATGATCCTCGCTGCCCTTATCGTTCTCGTCAGCGGCTGCAGCAAAGTCACCAAAGAGAACTACGACAAAATCGAGTCCGGCATGAGCTACGACGAAGTCGTCAAACTGATCGGCAAACCCAAGGGGTGTTCGGAGACCCTCGGCATCAGCAGTTGCCAGTGGAAAAGCGACGGTGCCGTGATCGATATCAAGTTTATCTCCGACCAGGTGACGTTCACCTCGGCCAAAGGGCTGAAGTAACCCTTTCTCCCCTCCTCTGCTTCCGATGGGAGCGGAAGCCCAACACACTTATATCCTTAGCAAGCCCCCTTCTACATCTTTGTTTCCGCGCGAATGCTCCAGACATAACATGCCGGTATAACGGTCATCTTTGATTTGATCATTGAAAAGATAAAAACGGTGAAGTCGAAATAGGGAAGTAGAAGCTATCACTCTTTGACAGCAAGTTGACGTTTTTTGCAATGTTGGGCTATTGATTTCAAGCCGCCAGCGGTGCCTTCGGCACATCGCTTCTGGTTTCGTTCGGATAAACGCCAAGAAGTTGGCGTTTATTGTTCCGAACTCACATCATACCCGGCATACCGCCCATGCCGCCCATGCCGCCCATATCCGGTGCGGCCGGCTTCTCTTCCGGGATCTCGTGGATCGTCGCTTCCGTCGTCAGCAGGAGGCTGGAGACGGAAGTCGCGTTTGTCAGGGCGACGCGCTCGACTTTGAGCGGGTCGATGATGCCCGCTTCGAACATGTCGACATACTCGCCTGTTGCCGCATTAAAGCCGACGTTCTCGCTCGCAGCCGTCTCGATACCGTTGACGACGACGCCCGTGTCAAAGCCCGCATTGGCAGCAATCTGCTTGACCGGTGCTTTAACGGCGCGCAGGATGATCTCGTAGCCGATCTTCTGGTCGCCTTCGAGGTCGAGCTGCACCTTGGACGCGGCACGGATCAGCGCAGCACCGCCCCCGATAACGATCCCCTCTTCCACGGCGGCTTTCGTCGCGGAAAGGGCATCGTCGACGCGGTCTTTCTTCTCTTTCATTTCCGTCTCTGTCGCGGCACCGACTTTGATAACCGCCACACCGCCGGAGAGCTTCGCCAGGCGTTCCTGGAGCTTCTCTTTGTCGTACTCGGAGGTCGTCGCTTCGATCTGCGTCTTGATCTCGTTGATACGCGCCTGGACCGCCGCGCTGTCGCCGATACCGTCGACGATGGTCGTGTTGTCCTTGTCGATGACGACGCGGGACGCCTGGCCGAGGTCGGCAAGGTTCGCGGACTCCAGCGTGCGTCCGATCTCCTCGGAGATCACCTGGCCGCCGGTGAGAATAGCGATATCCTGCAGCATCGCCTTGCGGCGGTCACCGAAGCCCGGTGCTTTAACCGCGGAGATGTTGAGAATGCCGCGCAGTTTGTTGACAACGAGAGTCGCCAGCGCTTCGCCTTCGACGTCTTCCGCGATGATGAGCAGCGGACGGTTCGTTTTCTGAATCTGCTCGAGGACCGGAAGCAGGTCTTTGAGGTTGCTGATCTTCTGGTCGAAGAGCAGGATGAACGGGTTTTCGATCTCCGCGATCATCTTCTCGCTGTTGGTGATGAAGTAGGGACTGAGATAGCCGCGGTCGAACTGCATCCCCTCGACGACGTCGAGTTCATCACTGATACCCTTTGCCTCTTCAACGGTAATAACACCGTCCTGACCGACTTTTTCCATCGCTTCGGCGATCATGTTGCCGATTTCGCTGTCGGAGTTCGCGGAGATCGTCGCCACCTGGGCGATCTCTGTTTTGTCCTTGATGGATTTGGAGATGGCTTTGAGCTCGGCGAGGATCGCTTCGGTCGCCTTGTCCATACCGCGCTTGACCTCTACCGGGTTCGCGCCTGCGGTGATGTTGCGCAGGCCTTCCTGGAAGATGGCGTTGGCAAGGACCGTCGCCGTCGTCGTACCGTCACCCGCCTCGTCGGCCGTGTTGGAGGCGACCTGCTTAACCAGCTGCGCGCCCATGTCTTCGAGCGGATCTTTCAGTTCGATCTCACGGGCGACGGAAACACCGTCTTTGGTGATGTTCGGAGAACCGAAACTTTTCTGGATCAGGACGTTGCGTCCGCGCGGTCCCATGGTGACCTTGACCGCGTCCGTCAGCTTCTGTACGCCTGCGGCGAGAGTATTGCGTGCTTCATCCGAAAAATGAATCTCTTTTGCCATTTTCTGTCTCCTCTAAAATTTATTTGATAATTCCAAAAATGTCGTCTGCATCCATGATGAGATACTCCTGACCGTCAAGCGAGAGCTCGTTACCGGAATACTTGCCAAAGACAACAGTATCGCCGACAGTAATGGTCTCCACGTCGCCGCCTATTGCTACGATCTTGCCCTGGGAAGGTTTCTCTTTTGCGTTGTCCGGGATGATAATCCCCGAAGCGGTGGTCTGAGCGTCTTCCACGCGCTCGACAAGCACACGGTTACCAAGTGGTTGAAAGTTCATGTGTTCTCCTTTGCTTTACAAAGCACTATGTGCTAAAAATTTTACGCGCTAATTTTACTTTATAGCCATTTAATTGTCAAGAACTTTAGTGCATTTGGCTAAAGAACAGTTAGCCGATTAACATATAAACTGTTTAGCTAAACTATCTGCAAAAACAAGTGAAGCAGTTTTAGGAAAATCTAAGGACTCTGAAACTATAATTTCGGTCTTTCAAACGGATGTCAAGGTAGCTCAGCTGGTTAGAGCGCTGGTCTCATAAGCCGGAGGTCGAGAGTTCAAGTCTCTCTCTTGACACCATCCTTCAAACCCCTAACTTACGGACTTCAAAGCAACTCAAATTTTTAACCGTGCCCTGATCGTGCCCTTTTATGCCTCGATCGACACTTCGTTTATCGGTCCCATATCCGCCAGCATTGTGCCGGTGTAATGGTTCGTATTTACCTGTGGACCTGTATGTCCGATCCACTGGAAGATGATGTCGTCGCGGTACCCTTTATTTTTGAGTAACGTATTGTAACTCGCCCGGAATACCTTCAGCGTGACAGGGGGGAGCCCTGCTTCCGCAGATATCTTTTTCAGCTTTGTGCTGATGACGGCATGGTTCGTGTAGGGCTTGCCCATGTAGGTGAGCCAGACGAACTCCTGGTGACCGGTGCGGAGGTACTGGCGCTTGAGGGCGTCGTAAACGTGCTGTGTCATCGGCAGCACCCTCTCCCCTGCTTCCGTCTTCGGTTTTGCTTCTTCACCTTCGCGGATCCGCGTATCGACTTTGATGACTCCTTTGTCGAAGAGGATATCATCCCAGCGCAGCGCAATGAACTCGCCGCCGCGTACCCCGGTGAAGAGCGCCACGGCGTAGCGGTCGCGCTCCTCTTCATTCATTCTGGCAAACAGCTTCGGGAAGTCGTTCTCGTAAAGGAACACTTTCTCCTTCGCCGGCAGGCCCTTGGCCTTTGGCAGCTTGAACAGCGGGTTGCGATCGATCAGCCCGTCGGACACCGCGTAATCGAAAATGACGTTGAGCAGCGAGCGCCACTTTTTATTGATGGTATTGCTAGAGTAGCTCTTGGCCATCTCATTCTGCCACCGCTGGCAGTCGCTTTTCGTTATACTGTCAATGCACTTATCGCCGAACGTCTCGCACAGACGCTCCAGCGCCGATTCGGCTTCCTCCTGCGAAAACCTGTTCCTGTTCTCGCTGGTGATGGAGACGATGTCGGCGCCGTATTCCCGGAACAGCACGCCGGATGTCGGCCTCCCTTCCCCGTACAGTTCAGAGTATTCATCGTCAAAGTTTTTCAGGTACCAGGCGATGAGCCTCTCGGCCTCTTTTTTGCTCCCCGGCTTTCGCCCGGTAGACAACCGCTTGCGTTTACCGAACAGATCGCTGTCAAGCGTGATCACCCCGTTTGGGTTCAGATAGACGCGTCGTCTCATAATAGCTCCTTTCGGCGCTATCGGCACGCCGTTATTTTACCCTATGTTTGATCCGCCATGACGATGACCGATGGAACTCCCACGCTTTTCCGTTCTTCCGGTAAAGGTCCGGCGGGAGGTTCCGGTAGCACCACTCACGGAGGCCGTCGAGCGTCTTGTACCCGTACTGTTCAGCGACGCCCTTCGTCAGCGGGATCCACTCGGGGATTGCCATGAACGCATCGAATGCGTCGGCGAGATGGCGAATATCATCCTGCATTTCCTGTAATGCGCTCATGGCATCTCCTTTCGTTTAATCTATGCTTTGCAGCAGCGGCATCGATGACTTTATAAACGTCGTCGCTACTTCGAGGTTGAGTCCGTCGCCGTAGCCTTTAAGCCCAATGCGGCGCCACCTGGTATACACGCGTCCCAGATCTCCGGAAGGCCCTGAAGCCAGCGGGAATGTGCCGGGCTCAACTGGCCGCTACTTTCCATCGCGGCAGAAGAGCCAGTCAGCAGGTCGCCCGCCGCCGTCAGCCTGGCCGGTCCATGCGTCCATGTCAGCTCGTGAGGCATCTGGGCATCCCGCATGAACTGCTGTGACCTCTTCTTGCTGCTTACCGTAGGTGTTTCCCATCCGGACAAACTGATTGCGGCCGTTTGCAGGTCCTGTCCGCCATCCCCATGGGTTCCGTGACCGTTTGCATTGCTTGCCTTCGGTGTCGGCCATCCGGCCATCTGGCATCGTGCAGATAGCGTCATCGCTGTGCCGATCTTGATGCCCCTTTCTCTCTGGCGTTCGTTCCTGGCCTTGATCTTCTCGGGATCTTCGCTTGGCTCCGTAGCCGTTGGGGTCGGCCATCCCGCAAGAGTCACTTCTGCGCTTACCGGTTTCCACCTGGTGTGTTTCCATCGCCTCTCGTTGAACTCCTCTGTTCCAGATTCGCTCTTCCAGTCCCTCGCCGCCGGTGTCGCCCAGCCGGTACCCTGCAAAATAGATCCGCTGGCGGATGTTGAACGCGCCGATGCCCGCAGAGCACAGATCGGTCCCCCCAACGGCATACCCCATGTTTTCCATGTCAGCGCGTACAGTGGCGAGCCACGTCCGGCCGTCGCCGCTTGCAACCTGCTCTCCAAAGAAAGCTGCAGGACGGTACTCGCGCGCGAGCCTTGAAATTTCAGGGTAAAGGTGCCTGGCGTCGGCGAAGTGACTATGGCCGCAATCGAGGCAGATGAAATATCCGGTTCTTGAAGGATGGCACAGATGAGATCGGCCGCCACATGACGGGCACTCCTGCCCTTTGCCCGCCGTGCTGAAGGGTGGACAGGGGCATGAGAATGTCCAGACGGGGCTGTCGTCTGGCCATCCAGCTTTTCGGAGTGCGGCGCTCCAGACGCCGATACCGGCGAAGAAGTGGTGCTGGGTGTATCCCAGAAGGTCAGCTGGTTGGACATCTTCTATGCTCCTCGTGTCGATGTCGCCCGGGGCGATCTGCCCTGCATCCATCAGGTTCTGCAGCCATTCGGCTTTGTCCTTGTCGAATTCGTTGTAGTAGGCGTAGGGTTTTGGCATGGTGGGTCTTTATGAGATATTGAAGAGGTTCGGCTGTTCAGCCGCCGGCGAGATCCAGACGCACTCTTCGCGGATGACGGTGCCCGCTTTCGATGATGCCCTCGACGGGAACGTAATCATGCGCCAGTCCTTCAGCATGTCGTCGTACATTTCCGACCGGTACCCGGAAAGCAAAACCATGCCTTTCACCTGCAGCAGTTTCTCTAGCAGCTGCTCGTGGTCTTCCGGCGCCATCTCGTGTCGGTAGTATTTCAGCCCCCCTCCATCGAAGAGCGCGTTTCGGGAAGGTATGGGGGGTCTACATAAAAGCAGGTCTGTGTGTGGTCCGTATTTTCTATGAGCCTTTCGGCTTCCATGTTCTCGACTACGACGCCCTGCATACGGTTGACGACGGCTACCAGATGATCAGGCAGCGATGCCCACTGCTTTGCCGGGGCGCTGAATGATGCCTCGCATCTGTCGAGTCCCCGAAATCCGGTCCTTCCCTTTGTCGCACCTGCAGACCCGAACCCCATGTGTGACCGTACGATAGTCCGGCGTGCCTGCTCGACAGGATCGTTCGTCTCTTCCCATCCAAGCTTCATTTCCTCCCTCGAAAACGGCGTCAGCCTTAGCAGCTCGATCAGCTTCTTGGACTGATCCGGATCTCGCAGCACGCGGAACACGTTGACGATGTCGCCGTCGAGGTCGTTGTAGATCTCGTTCTTGCTCCGCGCTTTACGCAGTAGCACCCCGGCCCCTCCGCCGAACGGCTCGATGTAGGTGAGGTGCGGCGGAATGAGTTCGATGATCTTCTTGGCCACGCGAAATTTTCCGCCGTGGTACCTTAGCGGGGGGCGGGTTGGTTTTGCGGTCATGATAGCTCCATTGTCAGTTGATGAGCACGGCGGTACGGCTCTACGTTTTCGTTCCTGGTGATGCACAGTCTCTCGAAGCGCTTGAGCGCACCGGTCATATACTGCTTGTTACCTTGCGCGTCGACGGCGAAAAAGACAGACACGCTGCCGTGGCAACGTTTAAAGGCGAGCAGCATGCCTGTCCTTTTGTGGCGATGGGTAGGGGTCATTGCCAGATTTCCTATGATTGATTTTCAAAACAGCTACACTCGCACGCATGAAACTGGAAGGCGATTACCTGCCGTCGCTTGGCGACGATGTGCTTACTACCAAGCTGCGCCTGCTGCGCGGGGTGTGGAGGTTGGATACCTACGGGGTGCCCATGAGGCACAACCGGATGCGGTACGTTTACTTTGACCCGGACGGGTGCCGGTTCTACATTTCGGAGCATCAGCGGGAGCGGATGCTGGCGGGGGTAAGGTGGGGTGACGCGCCGGACGGCGAGGCGGCGGCGGTGGCCGTGGCGACCAGGTACAGCCTGACGGTGATCATGGCGGGGGCTTTACGCCGGAGGCTCCTGGGGGAGCGGACGTTTTTGCGGTACGTGTACGCTAAACCGGAGTGGTTTTATTGTAAATGAATTTCAAATCCATCAACATTTGCTTCAATCGAGACTGGGTATCCACAGCATGGAAAATAGCCATCTATCATTGATCCAATATTTAAATTATGACTGTTTACATAGGAACTTTCGTTTAATAGTTCCTGATAAAAATCGATACTCATTGCAATGTACTTAGGAATATCACCTTTTCCTCGTATCCTTACTATCTCATCTAAAATAGAGAAATATAATTTATCATCATTAGTCAAAATAAAATCCTTTCTCTGATTTTATCATTTATTTTTTTAATTAAAAGCTACGATCTACAAGTAGACATTGACCCACCATAACCTACTTATACCTTATACTCCTTGAGCGTATCAGGACGAGGCATGTACAGCTTTGGCTTAGCCCGGTCAGTTTTGCCATCCCATACCTCGATGAGATACGCTTCTCCGCTTTTGCTCTCAGGTATCGTGTATCCGTCGAACATACGCTTATGACCCGGGAATTTCTTAATGGCTATCTTTCTTGGGTATATATCTCCTTGTAGTATAAAAACCACTCTCCCAGCTTTCTTTTTTACGAAGCCTCCGGACTGGGATGTCCATACGACTTCATCTCCTATACAGAATTTTTTCATCCTTCATCCTTTTAGCCGGCATATGCCGGCTCTTTCTTCTTAAGCTGGATCCGTGCCGACAGCTCACGCAGCGGCTTTTTCTTTTCGATGCCGAGCAGGCGGCCGAAGATGTCGGTCAGCATGTTGCTGTCGCGTTCGACGTCGTAGGTGTCCTTGCGGGTAGATACGCCTTCCATGGACTGCATCGCCGCGGTGAAAGTGCGCTCGGTAAACCATAGCTGCTGATGCGGAGAGTCGTCCAGCATGCTCCAGAGCGCGCGGCATGTCGCGATAAGGCTGATGGTGTAGTTCAGGTTGTTGAGCTCTTTCTTGGCACCTTCCCAGACGATATCGGCCTCTTTGGCGATGCGGTCATATTCTGCGCCGTCGTACAGATACATCGCGGACAGGCCCTTGCGGATGTCCTTGCGCAGCTTGTCGACCTTTCTGGTCGTCTCGCTGTGCTTCACATAGGCCATCAGCGTACCGATGAGCATGAGGATCATGACGGACTGGTCTTTCGTCGCCATGTCAGTCTCCGAACAGCGACCCGGTCTTCATATCGGGGCGCTCGTGGGTTTTGCACTTGTCATTTTCGCGGACGAACATCCCGCTGCGGCTGCTCTCGAGGCTTACGCATTTGTTGTCTTTGAAGAACCTGCAGCTGGCACAGGTCTGCTCTTCGTGGTTCGGTACTTCTCTATACTGCTGCTGTGACATCGATGCCCTCCATGATATTGAGCGCTTTTACGCGCAGGTCCTCAATGGTGCCGTCGTTGACAATGACGTGGTCATAGGTGAAGCCGTCGAGCTCCGTTTCGCTCTCGTGCATGTCGAGGCTCTCCGCCCCGGGGCGGGTGACGTTGACGGTGGTGACGTTCTCCGGGAGGAAGGCACGTTTCATTGCCAGGTATTCGACCTCGAACCGAAGGTCCGGGATGATGACGATGTCGGTGTCGCAGTCCCATACCTTCTCGGTGGCCAGCCCGGCCCATACATCCTCTTCAAACTGTTTTTTAATCGCCTGGCCGAAGCGCTGGAGCATGTCACGATAGGACTGATCATACCGTGACGGGAATGGATGCGTCACCCACTCTTCATCATTTTTTGCATCCTCCAGTTCAGAGACAGGTACTCCGAAAGTATCCGCGAGGATCTCCTTTATGGGGTCGGCGAAGCGTACGATCTTCCCGCCGGTGATCTCGGCGAGGATCTGCGCCAGCGTGTCCTTGCCCTGGCGCTTTTTATGGCCGATGAGGATGACGCGTTTCATGCCGTCGCCCCCAGGACATCGTCAGCACTGATCTCCGGCGCGACGATGACACGGCGGAGGGCCTCTTCTGCGCCACGGTTCATGGCTGCTTTGGCGATGGTGACGATGGCGCGTTTGCTGAGGGTGAAGCGATTCTCCATCCCGGCGTCTGACAGGGGGCTGCTCTGCGGGATGGTGCGCAGCACGTCGTCATCGGTGAACTCGTGCTGGTCGAATCCGCCGAGGTACTCGCCGAGGTCAGGGCCGTCCGGTTTCTCGTCTTCCTCACCCAAAATCTCTTCCGGATCTCCTGGGGCATGGATAGTAAAAGGAGGCATGCCAGGAAGATCTTCTTCTTCCGAAGCCTCTTCCCCCTTGCCAGATACAACACCTTCACCGATGACGGTGCCGTCTCCCACTACCTCGGTGTCGACGATGCCGTTATCTTCCTCTTCCTGCTGCATCGGCGGCAGGGCGTCAAGGTACTTGCGGAGCTGTTCGAGCCTGCTCTCCATGATGGGGCCCTGGCGGCTGATGCCGGCGAGATCCTTGAGAGGGCCCACATGGTCGATGCGGATGCCGAGGGCTTCGGCGATCTCGAGGTTGCCGAGTCTCTTTTGCTTTGCCATATTCTCTTTCCTTTTCTGTGCGCTCGCCGCGGCGATGCCGTCGCGGCGCTTCTTTTTTGGTTCGTCCTCGTTCTCGAGGAGGTTGCGGTAGGGGCCCGGTTTTATGCCTGCCTTTTTACAGGACTCAACGTAGGAGTCCCAGGCTTCTTTCGGTGTCATGGAAGCTCCTTGATCTCCGGTTCGCCGTAAAGCTTGACGATGCGCGCTCGTTTTCTGTCGCGGCGCCACCTGTCGGCCTTTACGGCAAGGTAGATGATGGCCACGGTGGCCAGTGCAACGGCGATGTCGATCATGCCGCACCGTCCTCGAACATCCAGCCGCCGTACATCTGAAGCAGCTCTGCATAGCATCTCTGCTCATCAACTTCACCGACGAGACGGATATGCTTGCCAATCCGTACCGAGTGCGGTGCTATGCCGGATGTGACGTACCCTTCGATCAGCGCTCTCACGGCTTTATTCATGACATTACCTTCCCAAGCATAATCAGAACTTCAAGCTCTGTTTTGATAGCCAAAATCTCTTTGAGCGCAGCCTTTGACCGGTCATCTTTAGTAGCTGACACGATGGCCGTAATCCCCTCCGTTGAAATTTCGGAAAGACTGGCGGCCTTCTCTTCAAGACGCTCCAACAGAAGCTCAGTGCGCTTCTGTATGATGCTAGCAACGATGTTCATGACTTCGCCTTGACGGCCTGTGTGAACTGGGCGGCAGTGTATGTCGACGGCGTCGACACGATGCGGCGCAGCTCCTTGTTTACGATGGCTGCTTTCATTGGGCGATCTCTTTCTCGCAAATGAAGCGATCGGCGAGCAGCTGGTGGAGTTGCATCGTAGCGGTGATGTCGCTGAGCGCATTATGCGCATCGATTGGGATGCTGAACGCCTCGCATACAACTGCGAGCTTATCGCTTTTGGTATTGATGTGGCCGTGGTAGCGCAGGACCCCTACGAGTGCAAAGATATCAAGGGGCTTGTAGTTGAAGAAGTCGTCATAGTTGAGCTCGCAATCTTTGAACCACTCTTTCAGGAAGCCAATGTCGAACCCGACGTTATATCCTGCGATCTGGAGCCTTCCATCTTCGGGCTTATGCCTGGAGAGGAAGCCCCGGAATGCTTCCATGGCTTCATCGCTCGACGGGTAGAGTTTCAGCTCCTCTCTGTCTTTCCCGCTGATGTCGAGTGCCTGCTGGTCGATTTCGACCTCTCTGCGGTATGTGCCGGGGTTCACCATGGTTTTGAATATGTCCACAACCTCCCCGTCCTCGACGAGAATGCAGGCAATTTCGCGTAGGCCATGGCGCTGCGGGTCGAGCCCCGTCGTTTCTGTGTCGATGTAGAGTAACTTCTTTTTCATCCGATCTCCTTTTTGATCTGTTCATATTTGGCCCGGGCCTGCCGGGCGGTCCCGAACTGCTGCACGCTGCAGCGGCCGGCGTCGTTGAGCCAGACCTTGCAGTTCACGGCTTCGAGTTTGACGGCGGCGGTGTTGGTGGTGTGCTCTTCGCTGCATGGCGCCGCGGCGAACTGGTCGGGCGGGCATGTGAGGTAGAGGGGTGTCATGGCAGGGCTACGCATGCTCTTCCGATGCATCGCCGCAGTCGTTATACCTTGGCACGATGTTCTCACCGCATGCAGGACAGTATGTAATGATTGCCATGTCAGTGCGTTTCCTGCCCCACTTTAGAATGAGGCCACTGTTGTATTCAAGCTCGTGTTCAAAATTATAAACGGCCCTAATTGTAAGGCCAATCGAGTCGCCGTTTACACCCCTTATCGCCTCGCCGATGTTATCGCACGGATAGTAGTGTAATCCATCGTAGGAGCACTTTTTAGCCATTACTTATTCCTTATCAAAGCCACCAGACTTCCGGCAGCGTCAGTTCCGGCCCAGCGGGTGCGGGCAGACTCTTCCCGGCTTTTCTCAGCCCCGGGCGCCGGTCGGTCCGGTACAGCTGATGCCGCATGCCTTTAGCATGGCGGTAGTCTCCGCCAGCGTCCTGCGCATCGCGGCTTCCTCCCCTGCGGCCATGCTGCGGTGCAGCGCCCTTCTTGCCCTGATGTCGTTGTTGATGATGTTGAATGCCTGACATGTCATGCTTTCCTCTTTTTTGATTGTGCGGCGAAGCGGATGGGGAGCCGTTTCGCGTTCGGTTTTTCCGGCACCCCACCCGGCCCCAGCAGGGTGACGAGGCGGGGCTTCATGCCGCCAGCTCGCGCTTGATCTGTTTGAGCGACTTGACCAGCCAGAAACATGCACTGCGACTTGACAGATACTCGCCAAAATCGACCGTATCTCCATGCTTATATTTCACATATCTGCGATAGGCAGATCTGCGATCTCTTACAGTTTGTTCATATGCGAAAAGCACCGACTCATAGATGCGTTGGAGGCTTTCTCTATGCTCTTTTTTCGTCATGACTTTTTCCTTGTGATGGCGAAACCGCAAAAGGAGACCACGGGGAGAGTGTGTTACGGTATGCTCTGGTGTAACGGTTTTGGGTCAGCTTTGAGTGTGTGTTAAGGAGGAGAAACGAAGCGGGTTTCCCATGGTCTCTTTTTGCGGTTCGTGGTTGGCCGCCGCTGGGGGCGGATATGCTATAGGTTTACTTTGACGGCAGACCGATGGCGGTATTGAGCTCATCTGTTTTAATTGCCGGGACGTTTTTCTTTACCATTGCATCGAATGGAATCAGTTCTTCTGCTTCGGGCCATGCTTTGAGAAGTTGTCCTGTCGTGTTGACAGAGATCAGTAGACTAAAAACGCTTTCTTGGAGATTGAGGATCGCATTGCGATTGGCTTCCACATCGTACAGATAGTTCTCAATAATCGTTGACCATTTTCCAGTAGGGTCAAAACGCTGATTGACAGTTATGTTTGACTTTGCGCCAAGGATGTAGTGTGAATTCCCGTTATAGTAGACACGGATTGAATTCGACTTGTGAAACGGGCTCTGAATAGAGGATCGTGGAAGATCTTTCGTCTGTTCCATAAATTCAGACTCAATTTTTTCCGCCAGTGCTGCCTTCTCTTTACCCCCAAGCTGGTGGACTCTGATCTTTTCATAAAGCTCATACTGACGTTTTTTAAGTGCTTCTTTCTCTTTGAAGATCGGTGACATCTCGACTGCTTTTTTGACGATGACTTCTTTGATTTCCTTGGTGAGTCTTGGCATAGTATTCCTTTGCTTGATGATGGTAGGTACTTAGTAAATAAGCTCTCCGAGAAGCCGGCGGCCTCGGCAGGCGGCCCGTCCGCGCGCCGTGTAAAATTTAAAGCACGATATTGGTGGGTTGGCCGGTTTCTCGGAAAGCTCTTTGTGGTTGGCAGAGCGGGGATCGAACCCGCGACGATCCGGTTATGAGCCGGGGACTCTACCGCTGAGTTATCTGCCAGTGTTGGTGTGACCGGCAGGATTCGAACCGGCGGCCTCCAGATTAGGAATCCGGTGCTCTATCCTGCTGAGCTACGGTCACATGAGCTCTCAACGCTTCCGACGAACTCATATTTACCGAAGGATATTCCTTTGTGATGGTTTCGTTTTCTTTTACGTCGGAAGTGGTGAAAGCTCTGCAAGATGGTATACGGTTGAAGCCTCCGGCTTCTCAGCCGTCGCCGTAGCCGTAGCCGTCGCCGTAGCCGTAGCCGTAGCCGTCGCCGGAGCCGTCGCCGGAGCCGTAGCCGTAGCCGGAGCCGTAGCCGTAGCCGTCGCCGGAGCCGTCGCCGGAGCCGTCGCCGGAGCCGTCGCCGTAGCCGTCGCCGGAGCCGTCGCCGTAGCCGTCGCCGTAGCCGTCGCCGTCGCCGTAGCCGGAGCCGTAGCCGTCGATCTCTGGTTTATTCAGCTTCGACATCGGGACATCCTTGGATAGACTCGATTGCGTCTGCGCTACAGGGGATGATCTCGATTGCTTCAAGCCAGACGGACGGTAGTGCCGGTGCGATCTTGGATTTCTCCTGCTGAACGCCGTAAAGAGCAACGGCGCTGAGGCTGATAGACTTTTTAGCACACCAGCGCCACATGCGTCGTGCGTCTTTGATGATCACCTCGTTGCCAGCTTTCTGTGTGAGGGTGCCGAACCATACGCCTGCGGAGTATGTACGAATGATTACCTTCTCTCCAATCATGCCTTTGAGCCCGCCACTGCTCTTCTGGCTGCCGAACATGGCCGCCAACTGTTTTGCTTCTCCGATCGTCAGATCATCGATGTTTTTCATGGGGTTCCTTGAGTATTTGGTGTGGGCGTTTGCCCCGCCCACAGGTAGATACTCAGTTGTTAACCATTATTGAATAACTTGGGCTGCTTCATTTCACGCTGCGGCTGCAAGCCAGGGCCGCACTGGTGCCGGTCGGCATCTTCCCGCGGTCAAAGCTGGTGGGCTATCGCGGTGGATGTGGTGGCGTCTCGCGACGCGGGCGGACGTGGATAACGCATCCTTGTCCTGGGTGACGAAGCGGCGCGCAACCGCGCCGGATCATCGGGCGAGCCATAGGCTCAACGGAACCGGCCTAGACCGGATCGATTGAAGCTACGGTGATGTCGTTCTCTTCGGCGTACTCTCTGAAGCCGATGCAGTGCTCTTCCAGGTAGTCGAAGACGCTCTTGTGCAGCGGCGGGGTCTTGCCCTTGCGCTTGAACCGGTTTCCGATGGCTGTCTTGATGCTGCCCTGCGTCGTCCCAAGCTCGTTGGCCATCTGTTCGGGCGTACGCCCCGAAGCCCAGAGTCCTGACTTGATGTTTTCCCAAAGGCTGAGCGTGGTGTTAAACGTCATTTCCTGCAAACCTTTCATTGTCTTCGCTATAATTGTTATCGTTATGAAAACGTAAACGAATAGAGCCATTATAGACAATTGTCAAGTTAATTGTCAAGGCTATAGAGGAAAAGTATGAACAATCCTGAAAAATGGGGCGAGAGACTCCGCGAACTGCGTGAAGAAAAAGAGATCACACAGCAGACAATTGCCCAGACTGTTGATAAGGATGTAACACAGATCAGTCGCTATGAACGTGGGGGTGGAGCTCAGAAGATGCCGAAGTCCTTCAGAAGGGAATTGCAGGGTCTGTTCACACCGAAGGAAATTATTTACATTGAGACGGGCGAGCGCGTGAGTAACGGTGCCGTATTTACAATGAACGATACCAAGAATAATGGTGCCAATTACGCCAATCAGATAAATGGTGATGCTCATATCGGCGGCGGTACAATGATGGCCGAAGAAGATGCTACCGGCATGCTTAAAACACTGAAGAAAAGCGGCACTGGGATGGTTGCCATGGACTACTTCGGCGATGTGTATGCCAGCGCAGGCGGTGGGGCCTACAATGAAGAGGCGGCTATTTCGACCCCCATAGCATTTGAACGGTCGTTTCTGCGAAGTCATTTTGGGTTGGAGCAGTTTGCCGGCATGCACATCATCAACGCCACCGGCGACAGCATGTCCCCGACGATCATGAGCGGTGAGCTGCTGTTCGTGAACCCGTTTGAGAACGAGGGTTCCCGGATACACGACGGCGCCATCTACGTCATCATGTGCAGCGATGTTCTCCTGGTGAAGCGCGTCAGACGCAACCCCATCACAAAAGTAATGCGCCTAATCAGCGATAACGTCGATGTCGATGATATCGAGCTCGGGGAGGATGACATGGACAGTTGCAAAGTCATCGGCCGCGTCATCGGCCATTTTGAGAAGCTGTGATGCCTGCGTTCAACCAGAACGGGACAACGAACAACGGACCGACGGTGAACCAGCTGCATGGGAATGCCTATTTCTTCTCCTATTTTGAGGAGGCCCACCTCGACACAAAGGGGATGAAGGACTTCAAGGCCATCACAAACTACAGGCTCTATGAGATCTTGTACTACGTGCTTGCATTTTCATTTGTACTCCCGTCAGTGTACGCGGCCGAGGGCGTATCGAAGGCTATAGAGAACGACCTGTCATTTATGCTGTTCTTTCCACTGTTCCTGTCGTTGGGTGTCGTGTCTTCTATATTCGCAATCGACAAGCTGGCCGGTCATTATTCCATGACGAAGGTTTCACTGGAGAAGAACATTATGACCATGAAGGGGGTAGAGACCGACCTTGTAGATAGCGTTTATGAGGTGAAGCTTGGTGGGGTATTGAAAAAAAAGGTGCTGCTTTACCAGATCAGAAATGACAACGGCGATGTCAGAACATGGGAGCAGTCGATCACCTTTCGTTTCCGGGCGCAGGCGAATTTCTTTTACCGGTATGTGCAGTATGTGCAGCGGAAGAAGATGGAACAGATGATGAAGAAGGAGGTAGAGTAGCATAATGGGAATAGGGATCGATAATATAGAGCATCATTTACACCTCTTCCAGGGGCAAAATACGAGCTTCCCCTTTCAGGGATGGTGCGAACCAATTTATGCGGCGATGATTCGGGCATACCAGAACGATAACGGGCTGACTGTCACAATCGGAAACGACTATATTAAGAATATGATAACAGGCGAGTATCGTACCAATGCTACCTATAGCCCGATAGAAACAATCATCGGAAGAGCAGGAATTGAGAAAATATCATTGCACACCACTGATATCATGCTTAAAAATTTTCCGTCGCTCAAGCCCGAGGACAAAAAGGACCTGAAGGATTATTTGCAGTACCTTTTTATAGAGCTGATGAATAATGTTGCTGACCATGCCCACTCTGCTGTCGGCGGGTACACAATGGCGCAATACTTTCCGAGCGGAAGGCATATCCAGTTCGTGGTTGCCGACAGGGGTGTTGGCTTCCTTGAAAATATGAGACTAAATTACGATGATGTCAGCAGCGAGCTTGATGCGATAGTCAGAGCGTTCAACAAAGGCGTCACTTCCACCAGGCAGACAATGTATGGAGCTGCTAAAAATGCAGGATTTGGTCTCTATGCAATGCTCCAGATCATGCTGGAAACCGGCGGGAAGTTTGTCGTCATTTCGAATGGGGCTATGATGCGCTATAACGGGGAATTTGACATGATTGATCTTGATGTTCCGTGGAAGGGCGTCATTGTCGCTTTCGAGTTTGACGAAGCGAAAATCAACCATGATATGGATTACTTCAGGAACACATATTTATGGGGGGAAGACCTCGGGGAAGACGAGGACTTCTATAGTTAGGCGCTACGCTCTTTTGAGTATTTAATTACAAAGTTGATGGTATTTTTAATCCCATCCTTTGCATTGACCAGTTTCACTTTTCCACGGATATACTCGATGCCGAACGCACGGATAAAAATCCCGAAAAATTCATCAATGAAGGATTGTGTCACCTGGTCGACGCCTACGAAGTCAAGTGTAACTTCTTCACCGGCATCGAGCACAGGTTTCATTTTCTCCCTGATGATTTCACCGGCACCGCGAGAACCAATAAAGTCAAAACCACCGGTTTCCACTTTTACGTTGATTACGATGCTCATCGGATCACTCCTTTTTGGTGGCGTGATTATACCAAAGTGTAGAATAGATACACAAACAGTATAGTCATCATTTACCATCATTAATGCTTAAACGCTGTCACTAGCTGCGCAATGCAACAATAATTCTACTTCTCCTCTACAAGCCTACGTTCTGAAATGATACTCTTCACGGCATGCGTCGGCGAGGGGGATCCGTACCATGGTTCAGCTGTCATTTTTGAGCTTCACCATTGTCCCGGTAGCAAAAACTGACAAGATGCTTCCTGCGTTGCTGTTGTTGTAGGTATGCTCAATTTTAACCGCTATGACGGCATCGGCCCCGGCGAGATAAGCCTTTTCTCTCAGTTCTTTATGAATATCTCTGTTGGCGTCGGAGAGCGCACGCTCCAGCGAGTTGATTCTCCCGCCTACGATGTCGCGTACAAAGCTAAAGAGATCCTTGATGATGTTGATACCGTAGATGCGCTGCGCCGTCACCATGCCGAGTCTTGTCTCAACCTGGTCGGCGATAGCCATTTCGGTTGTGAGCATGATCGAGTTTACGGCGTTTGCATTTGCGGCAAGCTCTGCCTCGCGCTCTTTTTTCAGCGCTATTTCGTTGAAGACATCCGGCGACTGACACTCTTTGCAAAGCCCATCCACCATATCAAGAACACTTACTACTTTGCCGCAGCTTTTGCATGTTGCCATACAATTTTCCTCCAAAAAATGAAATATACTTGACAATAGACTAAACAATTGTCTATTATTATGTATTCCAACACCCTTATCTGAGCAGCAGTTGGAAACCCTTTGAGGTGCTGCTCTTCAGATATCGGGACTCAAAGGAGCCAAAAATGGCACTTCCGAAACACCCATTCATCTACAAATCCGTGATCGCAGCGATGCAGCTTTTCGGCAAGAGGCATTCTGTTTCTGAGCGGCAGCACTTTGCCCCGCTGCTCGGATACAACGGGCCGAACGACCACATCCAGCTCTCTTCTGCACTTAATTATACGACATACAACCCATATAAACCTAAACCGTTATCAATCGACCAGCTTGTCGTCCTTATCGAGGAGCTGGGGCCTGATGCCAGGCCGATCATGGACGCGCTCGCCAAAAAGGCCGGCGGCGTGTTCGTGACAGAGGCCCAGGCGGCCGCATCGCACGACGACGTCCGCGACGAGCTGCTGCAGATCGCGGCACTGGCAGGCGACCTGTCACAGCAGTTCCTGACCTCGCTGCACAACGACGGGGTCATCGACGACCTCGAAGCCGAAGAGCTCGCGAGGATTGCCTACGAAGCCAGGCGGCAGATCAAGGCATTCGAAAATATGATCGAACAGGCGAAACAACCCCACGAAGAGGAGTAGAGCATGCCGACGTTAAGATTCAAAAAGAACTCCACACCGTATACCCTTCACATAATCTTTATGAAGGGTGGGTCTCTTACCGACGACGAGGCGAGGGAGCTGAAGCCGATCAAGATAAGGAACATCGCCCAGCGGATTGCCGACCTGCATAACAAGCTGGAAGAGGCCGGTGTCGAAAGCCCATTGATGGTCTACGACGAGCCAAACGAGCGCCGCACCGGTACTCACGCCCGCTACTTCTACAAGGGGACCGGCTGCCCGTTCGAGCAGAAGCCCGGGGCGAGGATGTACTGATGAGTATCGATCGCATCAATCATATCCGGGCACGCGTCAAGTCGATAAGCAAGTACCCGTATACGCGCAAGGCACGCTTCTATGCCGTTGCCAGGCATCACCTGAAGCGCAAGGGTTATACGGGGGATGAACCATGCAGGTAGAGCTCTTCAACCCCGTATTCGAGCGGGCTATCCTCTCTTCCATCCTGTTCGACGCAGACCTTTTCATGGAGTACCGCCACCTTCTTTCTCAGCACATGTTCTACATGCCGTTCCATCGCAGTGCATACGCGGCCATGGAGGCGGTTGCCGACAACGGGAACCCGGTGTGCGAGGAGTTCGTCGCGGCCGAGCTGGAGAAGATGGGGCAGATGAACGAGCAGATGATGCTCGAGATGATGTCTGCCACGCCGATATCGAACCTGGCGGCGTACATCGAGGCCGTTGCCGACTTCGCCATGCGCCGTGACGTCATCGCCGCGGCCGACGAGTCGAAGCGGAAGATCGTCGAGGAGCACGAGAGCGGACAGGCATCTATCCTGGCGCTGCAGTCTACGCTGGCGAAGATAGCGGAAACGGACGTGGCGAGCGACGGAATCGTCATTCGGCCGCTGTACAAGGTCGCACACGGTGAGACGGAGTTCATCCTGAAAGACTGGCTGCCGATGCCGCGGGGGACCTTGTCGATCATCTCGGCGCCCGGGGGCACCGGGAAGACGTGGCTGGCGATCCAGGCCGGGATCCGGCATGCGATGGCGGATCCCGGTAAGCGTGTCGTGCTCTGGCTGAGCGAGGACCCTGACTTCGAGTCGAGATCCCGCGCGGAAGAGATAGCACGCATCATGTTCGGCAAAGCACTCGACGAGTTCCCTAACCTGGACATCATCGACGTTCCTCCGGTGCATATGATGAAGAACGGCGATCTGAATGAAGCGGCATTCTACCGCATGAAGCGGAAGCTGATGGTATACGATCTGATCGTTCTTGACCCGCTGCTGGGTTTCTACGGTGCGAAAGAGAACGATAACTCCGAAGCACGGATATTCATGCAGCCGTTCATGAACTGGGCCAAGGAGCGGAACATCGTCATCTGCTTCCTGCACCACAGCCGGAAAGGCGCGGACGACGGCTCGGCGAGTACCAGGGGCGCCGGGGCGATCGTGGATGCCTGCAGAGCCGTCTATGAAGCGGACCGCGTCTACGCCGACCAGCGCACAAAGGACCTCGACGAGAGCAACCTTCATATGAGGGAGATCACACTTCGCAAGGACAACTACGGGGCTATCAAGCTGCTGGGGCACCGGAAGGTACTGAGGCACACGACCCCGAGGCAGGCAGCCGTCGAAGTCGAGTATACGGGTCATATGAATGTAACCGATCCTGAACTTGGGAATATCAATATGGTGGTGATCAACTGATGCGATTCAATTACAGAAGCTACCCGATCGACTATATCAACGAGCTCAACAGCAAGCGCGGACTGCGCGGGCGTAAGAAGTCAAGGGCATTCATGGAGTACTGGAATGACAAGGAGAACGGGGAGCATAACTCCGAATCGTTCTATGCGAACTCGTGGGACGTTTCGCGGAGCACCGCGCATGACTGGGTCGTCGAATTCCACCATGAGTGCGAGCGGTATGTCGCCGGGATGCAGTTGAAAAATCAGCAACACTATAGCTATGCCGTAAAACAAACCGAGCAAACCGAGCAGAAGCAACCGAGCAAACCGAGCAGCGATAAAGCCCATGATTTAGGTGTGTTTGAAGAAGTAGCCGAGCAAACCGAGCAGAAGCAACCGAGGGAAGATTTTAATAAAGACAATAACAATAAAAGCGACGGCGAGTTTCATTACCTGTTTTTTACGTGTCAGGCTGCCGCGCCGAAGAATGTCGGAAACAGACCTGCAGCCAAAGAGGCGTGGGAGGGTTTTTCCGACAGCAACCCGCTTGGGTGGAAGGATATCGCGGCGATGTACCTGATGTATGTTCTGGATAAGCAGTCGCACGAGGGATTCATCCTCGGGCTCGCCCGTTTCCTGACCGAGTCGAAGTTCCTGGCGTACATGAACCCGAAGGTGAAGATCACCGACTCGAACGGAGGGGAGCACGTCGGCTATTACGACATGGCAAAGAACGAGCTCGTCGGCGACGACAACGTCGTGAAGCGCATCGCGATGGCTGTCTTCATGGGGCGGCTGCAGGCCGGGGCAGTCGAGTACCTCGGAGAGTATGCGGCGAAGGGGGCGTGATGGCAAAGGCTGACTTCAGCGGGGCATACCGCGGGCTTGACAAACTGATAAAGGCGCTGACAACGGTTGAACGGAAGGACGTGCCGTACATCACGATGACGGCGACGAATAACCTTGCCTTCGATGCGATGGGATCGATTCGTGATGAGATCAAAGGAAACCTCAACGTCAAAAAGAAGCAGATACCTAATGCACTCCGCGTGAAGAAAGCAACGAAGTCAAAGCCGTATGCTCTGCTCTATGCAGATGAGTGGAGCTGGCAGTATCGTGTGCTGGTCCATCACTTCGTCGGCGGGGACCGTGAGCGCAAGGGGATGGAGAAGGCGATGATCTACCTCGGTCTCATGCATCGGAACGAGATCCTCACCCCGTCGCCAGGCGTGACGATCAGGCCGAGCGCGTACGTTCAGATGATGAGTCAGATCAAGCTGTTCTACAAGGCAGGGTTCAACGCTAACGAGACGCAGGCGAGCCGGGCGAAAGGCGGCAGGAAGACAAGAGCGAGATACTTCGTCATCACCGGGCGTTCTAAGTCGCCGCTGGCCCCAGGGGTCTACGCAAGGATGCCAGGACATGATAAACCTATCTGCATGCTGCGCATTTCGGAGAAGCCGACCTATCGAAAGCGGTTGGATATGGAGGTCACCGTGCGGAAGGTCTATGCAAGAATGGGTAGAAAGCACCTATCCGATGCTGTCGCTCGAGCTGCGGCGATCAGAAATGCGAAGGGGTGGTGATGGCGCGGGTCCTTCTGGAAAGTGTATCTCCTGCGGGTAGTGTGAACCCCGGAAAGTCCCTATTTACCGAGGTTCAAACTTGCTTAACAATTCCAGAGTGGAACGTTCACTGAACAAATAACGAGGTGGTGAAGTGATTGATTTGATAACTGCAACTCAGTGTCTCAAACGTTTGAAGAATGACGGCATCCAGTACAGCAAATCGTATTTTTCGCAGATGGTTGCCGACGGGAAGATCCGGTACCACCACAAGCCTCCCAGCCCGAAAAAATTTTTCAAGTATGAAGAGGTCAAGCAGGACATCAACGACTCGAAAGACCCGACACGCGATGCCCAGAGAGAGGCGAACGCAAAGGCTCGGGTGGACGATAACGACCTGTTCAACCAGGAGATAAAGTACAAGACGCTTGGAACCATGAGTAGTGATGAGCTCGAAGAGTACCGCAGGACGCTGCAGGAGGCGGAGGATGCAAAGCAGGCCGCGCTCGCCGCAGGCGTCCCTGACGAAAACGAGCAGGATAATGAACATCCAGGGAGCAGTATCGCCGCGAATAAGGCCGACAAGGAGTACTGGCTTGGGCAGAAGGCGAAACTCGAGGTAGAGAAAATGCGCCGAGAGCTGATACCGATATCGGATGCGAAGGCGGCCGTTGAATTCATCTTCGCTCCTGTCAATACCAGGCTAGACGAGATCCCACATAAAATGCGTGCGTACTTCAACGACATGACGGAAGAGCAGTACTCCTGGCTGATCGATCACATCAATGGGATCAAAAAAGACATTGACTTCAGCGCTATGGGGGAAATATGAAGCTTTCATCGCAGATGCTCGAGGTCATAGAGTTCGGGTTTTCGCTCTTCAAGGAGAAGCCGAAGCTAACCGGAAGCCAGTGGGCTGACAGGTACTTCTGGCTCTCTCCTGAATCAAGTTCCCGCCCTGGGAAGTGGCACACGGACCCGTGGCAGGTTGAAATACTTGACGAGATGACAAACCTAACGACACCGTTCGTCGACGTCGAGAAGTCTGCCCGTGTCGGATACACGAAGATGCTGAACATCACCCAGGGCTACTTTATCCACCAGGACCCGTGTTCCATCCTCCATGCTCAGCCGACGGATGACGAGATCCGCGGGTATGCCGAGGACGAGTTTGAACCGATGACCAGGGATAACGAAGTCATCAGGCATCTCATAAATACTGACAGCCTGCGTGGGAGAAACAAAAAAGAGAAGACCGTCAAGAAGATGTACCCCGGCGGGATATGGGAGGGCATCGGGGCCCACTCTCCAAGGAACTTCAGACGCCGTACCACGAGAGTCACCATCGGGGACGAGATAGACGGCTGGCAGCTTGCCGCCGGTGAAGAGGGCGACCAGGTCCTCCTCCTCCATAAGCGGTCCAGCGGGTTCTGGAATAGGAAGAACATCACGGGCGGGACGCCGACGGTATTGAAGGCATCGAGAGTCCACAAGCGCTTCGAGGCCGGAGATCAGCGCCAGCGGTTTCTCCCCTGCCCGTATTGCGGCCACATGCAGACGCTTGAATTCGAAAACTTCCGCTGGGAAGTCGGAGACGACAGCGTTCTTATCAGAGAGTCCGTGGCCGTTGAATGCATAGAATGCCATAAGCTGATCAGAGAGTCGCAGAAGTACGGCATGGACCTGGAAGGAGAATGGATCGCCTCTAAACCTTTTAAAGGTCGCGCTTCCTTCAGGATCTGGTCAGCCTATGCTCACGACCCGCACTTCACATGGGCCGACATCGTCCAGGAGTGGCTCGACGCCATGGGTGATGACGAGGCAGAGAAGGTATTTACGAACACCGTGCTCGGGTTGCCGTGGGAAGAGAAACGAGACATCGCGCCGCCAGACGACCTACTCCTGCTCCGTAACGACACACCGAAGGGGGTAGTACCAAACGACACCTACACCATTGCCATGGGCGTCGACGTGCAGCTGGACCACTTCTGGGTGCAGGTTGCAGCGCTCAAATACGGCGCAGGAAAGCACTTCTTTTTCAATGGAAGGGTTGAGACATGGGCCGATGTCGAACGTGTGCTCTACACACAATGGAGCGGCGAGAACGGCGGATACGGCATGGTCAACATCTGTGCCGTCGACTCTGGCTTCAAACGTGACGAGGTTTATGAGTTCTGTGCCATGCATTCCGAAATCTGCATCCCGGTCAAGGGTGCGTCTGGCAAGCCGAAGAGCCCGTGGATCGTCAGCAACGTCGAGCGCGATATCGACGGCAGGACCATTGCGACCGGCCTTAAACTCTATATCATAGACACGGAGTACTTCAAGGACATGCTGCACTCCCAGATCCAGCGCTCCATCGAAATGGCGAAGCGCGGGGAAACGGCCCACGACAACCTGCTCAGCGTCCACGCCGAAGCGGACCAGGACTGGGCGAAGCAGATGACGAGCGAGTACAAGCACTGCGAGGTCAACAAAAAAACGGGCGTCGAGAAGTGGGACTGGCGCAAGATCTCACCGAAAGCAGATAACCACCAGTGGGATGACGCCGTTTACATCACATTCCTAGGGGAGCTGCTCGGGATACGTTTCATGCAGCGCGAATCCATAGCGCCGAAACGCGAAGAGCGCAGAAGGCCTCCAGCGAGCACCGGCGGAGACTACACGGACAATTTTTAAAAGGGGGAAATGATGAGCAACTTCTGGGACGGCAGGGAAAATATCAAAAATAGGCCATCGGTAGAGCGACGCACCGAGCGCGTCATCTACTACTGCATGGAAAAGTACTCCATCGGCATCGGGCTGGCGATAGAAAAGATCATGAAAGAGAAGATTTACGACGAACTCCTGGAGGAACTCAGCGTAATTTACCCCGATATCGCCCCTGCTTCCTAGCGAAATTTGTACAAATTCATGCGAATTTTTTTAAATTTTGCGAATTTTTTCGGGCATTTTTCAAGATGCATTTTTTAAAAAAATTAAATCAACGAACTTTAAACCCCTGTTTTACGAACTTTTGCACATCTAGCGAATTTTTAAAAAAAATGCTAGGTCTAAGTTTTTTGGCCTAGAGTAAATTTTGACATCCTGCGAAACTGCTGGCATCACTTCAAAAAAAGGATGCGACAGTGGCAAAGACACTCGGCCAGCGCCTCGACGCCGTTCAGACCGCAATGGACCTCGCTCTCTCCGGCCAAAGCTACAAAATCGCCGACCGAGAACTGCAACGCATCCCCTACAGTCTGCTCCAGAAACAGGAAGCAGACCTCCTCAAAAAGATCGAAGTCCACGGCCGTGATTATATACCCGGCCAAAATTCCGAACCGGTGATTATGAATGTCCCTGTCCGCTTTTCGTAAACTCGTCGGCCGCATCTATGCTGTAGAGATCATGACGATCGCGCTCTTGCTCTACGTACTGGGGGCCTTCATCCATCTTTCCGCCAACCCGGAACAATGGGCCATTGTCACGCGCATTATCCTCGGCGCTATTCTGGCGGGGTTCGTTCTGTTCTCCATGGTCGTCGGATCGCTTAAAGGCGGTGGAAAATGAGCCTGTTTCGTGATGCATTCGCTATTCAGCGCGGCTTCTACGAAGGCGGGAAGCTCCGCGGAGCGAACAACGACTTTTCAAACGCCGGCGGATCCTTCGAGGATACGGCGTCTCCGGACCGTGCCGTCATGACACAGCGAGCGCGATGGCTGCATGAGAACAACGGTATCATCTCCGGCATCGACCACAGTATCAAGGTCAACACGCTCGGGGCGCACGGCCTGCGTTTTCAGTCAAAAACCGGCATCGATTACATTGACAAGGCAATTGAAGTCCACTACCAGGAATGGTGTGAGCCTAAAAACTGCGACATCACACGCCGTCAGCACAACGGCGACCAGCAAAAACTCATCCTCGGCCAGCGGATGTGCGACGGTGAGATCTTGATCCAAAAGAAACTGACGAACGACAAACGCCACCCGCTGAAACTGCAGATGTTCGAAACGGACCGTTTCGACACGATGCCGTTCAACTCCGCTGCGGAAGTTGTCGACGGTATCGAGGTAGATGCATACGGTGCCCCGCAGAAGTACCGCCTGCGCGACGGACTGTTCAGCACAAAAAAGGTCGATGCGTCCGATGTCATTCACTACTACAAGATGGCGAACAGGTACACCCAGTACCGTGGCATCAGCGAGTACAAGCAGGTCATCATCGACCTGCGGAACCTCGCCGGGTTCAACTCTTCGTTTATCCAGGCCATTCGATCGAGATCCGGCGTTGCGATGGTTATCGAGACGGACAACGTCTCAGGCCGTGTCGGTGCCCTGTCAAAGAGCGAAACGACATACGACCCAATCTATGACATCAACGGCGTCATGGTCCACTACCTAAACAAGGGCGAAAAACTATCATCGCTAGATCAAAGCATCAACGGCACCGAATACGGAGAGTTCATGCGCACCGCCATCCGAATGATCGCCGTCGGCAGAAAAGTCAGTTATGAGCTGGCGTTCCGCGATTATTCCCAGGTGAACTTCTCATCAGGGAGACTCGGCCGGATGGAGGACCACAGGCTCTTTTCAGAAGAGCAGTGGCACATGGCGACCTATGTGCTCAACCCGCTGTATGAGGCGTGGCTCGATGCCAACGTGATGGCGGGAAATATCAAGGGCCTCTCCCCGGATGCCTACTTCGCCGACAAAAAGAAATTCGTGCAGCCCCGCTGGATCGCCCCGGCGCGGGAGTGGATCGATCCGCTCAAGGACATCAAGGCCTTCATCGAGGAGTACAACCTCGGCGGCGCCAACCTTGGTGATTACGTAGCGAGCAAGGGGAAAGACCTTGAAGAAGTACTGGAACAACGCAAAAAGGAGAATGAAATGCTCAAAGCGGCAGGAATCTTGACAGAGGAGGAAGCCAATGCCTAAAGGCAAGATACTGGAAAAGAAGAAGCTGCTCGAGAGCAGCGAGTTCGCGCGTGCCGTCATCGACCCCGGTTCGGTCAACGAGGAGCAGCGCAGCGTCGAGATCCTGATCTCGACGGAGACGCCGATCCGCCGCACCGATTACTGGAGCGGGCAGCAGTACGACGAAGTATTGCTCCATGGAGAGGAAAATGTCGACCTGACCCGGGCCGCCACCGCGAAACTGCGCTGGATGCACGGGTCGGGCAAATACGGGGAACTCCCGCTCGGGCCCCTTGAGAACGTTCGTCTCGAAAGCAAACAGCTTAGAGCGGTAGCTCGTTTTTCCGAAGCCAACCCTGATGCTGAAATGTTCTGGCGGATGGTGCTGGAGGGGACACTGACGGAGATCTCCGTCGGCGGGAGGAAACGCGACGTGCGCATCACCGAGCGCGACGGCGACGTGCCGCTCGTCGAGGTGATCCGCTGGGAGTTCAAGGAGGCGTCCCTCGTGGACATTGGTGCCGACCCGTCTGCCGGGATCGGTCGTAGCGAAAACTCAAATGAAGGAGACATCATGAATAAACTCGATGAACTGCGCCGCCAGCTCGATGAGCTGAAGGCTAAAAATGCCGACCAGGCAGACATCAACCGCAAAGAGAAGGAGCTCGACGACGAGATCAAACGCGTCAACGAGGAGAACATCGACCTGCAGCGCCGCGCCGGCATACAGGCTGTCATCGATGAGAACGAAGGCATCTTCGACAAAGAAGATGTGAAGCGCTTCCTCGGTGATAAAAAAGAAACGGCGGAAACGGTCGCTCGCGCTATGCTCGCCATAAAGCGTGAGCATCAGGAAGACGTAGGCTTCCAGCGCGGCCAGCAGGCGGGGGAGGATGACATCAAGCGTGCCGTCGCCGACAGCCTTCTGGTTCGCTTCGGCGTCGCCGTCGTTGATCCGCACCCCGATGCCGGAAACTATGCCGGTGCATCGCTGCTGGAGATCGCCCGCGCCATCACCGGTTATACAGGCTTCAACCGCGAAGAACTGATCGAGCGTGCGATGAGCACGTCCGACTTCCCGGTCCTGCTCGGAAACGTTGCGAACAAAATGCTCGCGACGGCGTTCGAAGAGGAGATGGGGACGTTTGACGCCTGGACGACCTCCATCGATGTCAAGGACTTCAAACAGGGGACAGCCGTCGCGATGAAGGCGGGCGGACGCCTGCAAAAAGTTGCAGAGAACGGTGAGCTGAAAAACATCGAGTTCTCCGAAGAGGGCGAAGTGTTCAAGCTGGAGACGTTCGGAAACGAATTCCGCGTCACACGCCAGATGCTCATTAACGATGACCTTGGAGCGTTCACGAATATCATCGATGAGTTCGGACGTATGGCCCGCCGTACAGCGAACGGGCTTGCCTATGACCTGCTGCAGGGCAAGGGTGACTTTGCATCCTACACCATGAGTGACGGTGTCGCTATCTTTGACGCATCTACACACAAAAACTACGATGCGTCCGGCGCTGCGGTTTCCTCTTCCACCCTGACGGCGGGCCGCACGAAAATGCGCCGCCAGACGGACAAAAAGGGGAACAAGCTCAATATCGCTCCGAAGTTCCTCCTCGTGCCGCCGGAGCAGGAGACGGCCGGTCGCCAGCTTCTCACCAGCGAAGCAGATCCGGCATCTACCAACAGCGGCGTCGCGAACCCGCATCGCAACTCGATGACGCTGATCGTCGATTCTGAGCTCGATGCGGCTCCGTGGTACCTTGCAGCCGACCGCCGTACCATCAAGGTGCTCTATCTCCAGGGGACAAACCGCCGCCCGGTCGTCCGGGAAAAGCAGCGTGACCTCACCGGGGTGACATATGAGTGTGTCTTTGACTTCGGTCTCTACGCGGAAGACTACCGCGGACTTTACAAAAATGCCGGCGCCTAAGCCGGTAAGCCACTAAAGGAGTAAGAAATGGCAAAAGAAGCAACCCTCTACCAACCAGGCGATCGCATCGACTATACCTGTACAGCTGCAGTCGATGTGGGTGAAGTCGTCCCTCTCGGGACATCTATGATCGGCATCGCGAGTACGGCCGGGCTGACGGGCGAGGTTATCGCACTCGAAGTCGAAAAGGTCTGGGAGATCCCCGCAGCGGATGCAGATGCAGTTGCGATCGGAGACCTTCTCTATTTCGACCCGACGAACCGCGTACTTACCACCGTTTCTGCGGCTATGGTCCGCGCCGGACGTGCCCTGAGTGCAAAAGCGGCCCTGGCCGCCGGGAGCATCTACATCAAGATCAACGCGGCGTAAGGCGGTGACCTATGTATGTTGAACTTACTTCCAAGGAGAAGCTGCGCGGGAAGGTTCGCGATGCCGGCGATATCGTCGACGTCGGAGGAGCACTTGGCGAACGCCTTGTCCTCAACGGACATAAGCCTTCAACGGCGGCGGCATACGCCGCGGCGGCCGAAGGAGCCCCCATCATCTCCGATGAGGAAATCAATGGTCTCGACTACAAAGAGCTGCAGCAGCTCATGAAAGAGCATGACGTTAATGCAGATGGAAAAAGCGCAGACGACTACCGGTCTGCGCTCAAGGCGTTCTTCGCATCGAAGCGTGGCGGCTGATCATGAAAGTCGTTATGAAGGTGACGAAAAAGTACCCAGGCATCACGTATGAAGCCGGCAGTACCTATGACGTCGCCGACCCGATCGCCAAAGAGTTCATCGCGCAGGGCATCGCTGCCAAGGCGCCTTCACGCAGCAGCAAGAAGGAAGAGCAGTGAGCTTCATGGATATGGCCGCCGGAGATCTCGATGCGTTCTACGAAACGCTCGGTGATGATGCGTCGGTCTCGATCGGGGGCGGGGAACCGTTCGCGGTCAAGGTCATCCCGGACGACGACATGCTCGTCGAGTACGCTGAGTTCGATATCTACCGCGTGATCGCGTCAAAGGTCCCCGGGATCGATACGGGCGACACGCTGACGATCGGAACGGTCGACAAGACGATCCGGAGCGCGAAGCCTTCGCGTGACGGGAGCGAGATCTACGTAGGGGTGGACAAATGACGGAAGCGCAGGCAATCGTCCGTATCAAGGCTGTCCTTGAACAGCATATCCCTGTGTACAAGGTGGTGCGGCTAGATGCCGATCCGCTGAACCCGACGCAGTACGTCGCCAGGTTCGCCGCGATATTCAAGGAGGGCGAGATCACCCAGGCGATGATCTCCGATATGCTCAAAGAGTATACAGACAACGGCGGGGACCTCGAGTTCGACGGCACACGCAAAGAGCTCGACAACCTTGATTTCGACGTGATGTTCGTCAAGGCGACCATCAACGCACATGAACAATAGAAAGGAGCCTAGATGATTCTTGCCGACGCAACCGTTGAGTGTACGCACGACGGGTCAGCCGTTGTTGGTAACGGCGCCATCTACAAGAAAGAGCGCAACGTGGATCTGCAGTTCGAGCTGGAAAGCAATGACGTCGATTCCATGAGCAACACCTTCGCCCAGAAGGATACGATTTTCTCGACGACAAATAAGACCGTCGCATTTTCGTTTACGACCGTCCTTGGGAAACTGGGCACAACCGGCCTGACGGTCACCGACACGATCGCAGATGGTGTCGCCGATATGATGAAGATATCCAATCTCACCATGGCCGACGGCACGCCGGTCGGCGGGCTCAAGGTCTTCGACTTTACCCCGAACAGCACACGCCAGGGCGCAGGAGAGGTGACCGTCAAGACACCCGACCGCACGGTGGTAATCGAAAAGGCCAATGCTGTAGTCTCCATCAGCGTCAGCAAGGGGGGAGAGACGGAGCTGAAGTTCGACGTCACAGGCGTCGTCAAGAGCGACACAACCGGGCAGACGAATACGCTTTCCGACCCGGTCAAGCCGAAGGCGTCTGTCCTGACCACGACCGACGGCATCAACACCGGCGTGACGGTCAACAGCCAGATCGTCGACCCGCTTTCGGTGAGCTTCGGCATGAACATCGACCGCAACTACGCCCGGGGACTCACGGAGATCCTGAACATTATCAACAACGCTGACCACCAGCTCTCCATCAGCGCTTACCTGTCGTCCGGGAAATTTGAAGAGGGATATGACGCCATCGTCTCCGGTACGGAGATCGCGGTGCAGGTCGACTTCGAAGACACTTCCGACACAGTGCTCTGGGGGCTCAGCATCCCGAAAGCCAAGGTGATGAATACGCCGAACCGTAACAACACGGACGGCGTCTATGCCATCGAGAAACAGTACCGCTGCCGGCCGACCGCCGGAAACGACAACTTCACGCTGAAGTACTACAGCGACATCGCGGCCGCATAACGGCCGGCGGCTTTTCGGTTTGAGCCGCTACAAATCAACCCGAAAAATCAAACCGGAGAAGACCATGCTTAAACTGAAGCTTGACCGTAAAAAGATCGATTTTGAATACGAGTTTGCCGACGGCACAAAAGAGACGTTTTCATATCTTGACCCGACGACAGCACAGCTGGAGTGTATCGTTGGTGCTGAAGGTGTAAAACAGGGAATGCAGGCCATCAAAACCGTCATGCATGGTTGCCTCAAATCAGGCGGTGAAGGTGCCGTGGACAAGCTCGTTGAGGAGCAGACATCCAGCGGAAATATCTATGACTTCAAATCCATGCTCGACGTAGAGCTGGGAAAGCTGAAGAAGAGCGCGAAAAAAGGCTAAAAAAGTATGTCAAGCAGCTCCGAGACAGTAATGGAATGCACCCGAACTATGATAAGAGTGAGCGGGAATTTTTTGTTGCGCGCGGCACGGTCTTTCTTCAAGATGAATGGGACTGGGCCTATCTTGACTGCTACATGCTGTCAGCCGAATCAAACGGCTTCGGCGGGCTCAATGTCAATGCGATGGTCGTTGACAGGTTTTGTGAAAAGTACGGGCTCGACTTCATCGAGACACTAAAAGTATGCAAGAGGATGCAGGAGTAGAAAATGAGTAACCAAATCGCGCTCAAGATCAAAATCGACTCTGATACGAAAGAGCTGCTCCTGACGCGTACGGAGGTCAACAAGCTCGGGCAGGAGTTCAACCGTACGGAAGACTATGCCACCAGGTTTATGAAGAGCATCACATTAGGTGCAGGTGTTGTCGCCGGGTATTACGCACTCAAGGAGACCGTCGCACAGGCCATTGACAACGGCGTCAGATTCAATGCGCAGCTGGAAACGATGCAGATCGGGATCGCCTCCCTCATTTCCGTCAATTCCGATAATGAAACCCAGATGGGGCGTACGCTTTCACAGCAGGAAAAATTCCGTATGGCAATGGCATCGAGCAGCGATGTCATTACCATGCTGAAGCAGGCCAATCTTGAGACGTCAGCGACACTTGAACAGCTAACCCAGGGGTTCCAATCTGCGGTAGGGCCATCGCTTAAGGCCGGCATGAGTCTGAAGCAGACCGTGGAATACACCAAGCTCATGACGCAGGCCGCTGGGGCGATGGGGCTCCCGATGGATCAGCTTGCGCAGGAGATGCGGTCAGTCGTATCAGGGACCATCGATGCCAACTCCGTTGTCGCAAAAAACATCGGCATTACAAATGAGCAGGTTAAAGCTGCAAGAGAGTCAGGAAAGCTATACGAGCTGCTGACAGAGAAGCTATCAGGGTTTGCCGCGGCCGGCCGCCAGGTATCAGATAGCTTTGAAGGCTCTGTGTCAAATATGAGCGACGCCTGGGACGGTCTGACAGGAGAGCTTACAAAGCCAATTTTCGACAGCGCCAAAAACGGGGCTAATATCCTTGCAAACGTTTTCAACGATCTTACCAAGAGCATCCATAACAGCAGGCTCGAGGTACAGCGGCTCCAGGACGTCGCAAAATCTAAAAGCATCGAAGACATCAAGGCACAGATAGCAGGTATCAAGGCTCAGCTCAAAAACGATCATGCAAATGCGATCACAGCGGGAATATCAAGCTTTTGGGAAGCAGCATTTGGAACAAGCGGCGGTGCAGAAGCAAAGCAGAAGCAGCTGCAGGCAGCACTGGCGGAGGCAGAGCGGAAACTGAAGCGCCTACAGGAGGCCGGGAAAGATGCACTGAAGCCTCTTGGGGACAGTGCCGGCGATGCCGCGCAAAGCGTCAACAACTTGAATGGCTCTGTCAAATCGCTTGGAGATACCATAGAAGAGGAGCTTGACTACATTGTAGCTGAGGCAGACCGGGCATATGAAGCGCTCCAAAAACTTCAGCAAGACCCAGAGCTCGACCAGTGGGGTAGCCAGCTATCCTCCGCGATGAACGTCATCACGTCGGGCGTCGACAAGATCAATGACAAATACATGGCCATGCACGACGTAGTCAAGGATCTCTTCGACGAGAACGAAATGCAGAGGTTCTATGCCGCGTGGCAGAAAGAGGCCGAAGGCTCCATGGAGGACGTCGCCCAGAGCGGCGGCTGGCAGGATGTCTGGACCGAGAATGCCGCGCAGACATTCACCAACGCCATGCAGCTCGCGCTCAACGGCGAGTTCGATGTCAGCAACTTCACCAACAACATCGCAAATTCCATCGCGCAGAGCCTTTCAAAGCTCGGGCCGGAAGGCGCCGTAGCCGGGGCGCTTGTACAGCTCTACGAACCCATCCTCAAAGCCGTCAGTAACCAGATTGGAGGTAAAAGCTACGAGGGCGGCATGATCGGCACGGCGCTCGCAGGGCTGACCGGCGGGCTGACAGGGCTCGGCATCGGGGCGCTCTTCGGCGGCAGCGGCGGCAGCGGTGTCGGGCTCATCGGTACGAATGCAGGGAAGATGACCGTCAAGTCCAGCGGAGGGGCATCCGGCGACTGGGGCGACATCATCACGGCCGATACGCTTCTGCGCGTCATGACGGCAGCATACAGTGAGTCTTCAGTTGCTGGGTATACCACCGGCGGAAAAGTATCGGCAGACTGGAACAACGAAAAGGCGCTTCAGCAGGTCCGCGGCTTCTTCATCGCGTTTGACTCCATGGGCGCGGAGCTGGCCGGCATCGACCCGCTCGAGATGGCGTCAGGGTTTTATAAGTCCGTCAAGAAGTTCAATGATGCACTCGGAAAGGGGATGCTCGAGTCCATCACAGGCGCCAACGCTGATGCACTCTACAAAGAGTGGCAATCCTATGCGAAGGAACAGGGTGTCGAGACCATCGACGCCATCCTTGGGTCGCTTCAGACAGCGTTGACCGCTCAGCGCTACGTAGACGTCTACAACGCCGGAAGCACGACGACCGAAGCTCTCGGCCTGTTGTCGGAGTACGCACAGGCTGACCTTGAGCGCTACGCGAAGAGCATCGGTGCCGAGGGGGTAACACTGCAGACCTACAATGACCTCTATGACCAGATGATCACCACCAGCCCGACGCCGGAGATGATCGACGCCTGGGCACAGCTGGCAGAGATGCTCATCGCCGCCGACACCGCGGCGCAGAACTATCAGCAGTCGCTCATGGCAACGACGACGGCAGTTGAAGAGGTAGTTGCCGCAGATACAAGTGTGCAGGATAGCCTGGTGCAATTCTCAGACAACATGCTCAGCATGGTCCACGACCTTACCGTACCGACGGTTCCGCTGAATAATTACACCTATACACCGACCGTATCATACCAGCCAGCCATCAGTGTCAATGCCACGATCGACAGCGAGACGAGGACTATGATGTTCAATATGTCAAGGGACATGAACGCATTGCGTAACCAGTTCCGGGCCGTCTTCGACGGTACATCACAGGACGGCGTCGCACTCCGCACAAAGGCTGTCGTATGACACTTCTTGTGCCGAAAGACTTCAACCTCCTAGCCAGCAGTGCAATCGACGATAAGTACCCTGCATGGGATTCGCTGCAGACGTATGCGCTCAATAACATGGTGATGTATAACCGCTACTACTACAAGTGCGTCGAAGCAACACCGTCGTCTTCAACATGGGCCAATAACATTCAATACGCCAAAGGCGACCGCGTTGACTACTCTTCGGTGACCTATGTCATGATCAGCGACTATATCAAGCTCCCGCGCCCTGATGTAGATGCGCGATATACGCAACAGACATATACCATATGGAATGACACTACGGCGTACAGCGTTGGGGACATCGTCCTGAAGGATTCGTGGTATCCATCTTTCAGACAGCTATATCGCTGTGTCCAGTCCAATACCGGACAGCCGCTGACAGATACGAATTACTGGGAGCCCGCCACACTTTGGGTTGACTCCGTCTTCTACCCACTCAATGCATTTGTTACCCTTGGGACAGGACCAGGTGTACCGTATGTTGTCAACACGGCAATTACGGCGGATGCCCCGAACACTGATGCAACAAACTGGGCCGTACCGACACCGGAGTACGACACGGTATCGTGGCTCAAGACAGGCCCTGCGAACAGCCTCATGATGTTCGACAGCCAGAACACGACAAAAACCTATGGTTCAGGGGATCTGTCAGTTGGCATCGGGGGCTATGAGATAGATGGACTTTTCTTTTCAAACCTGGAAGCAGACAGTATCACCATTGAAGTATATGACAGTGTCACGGAAGAGCTCATCGAAAGCCATACGGAGGATCTCACCTTCGAGCCTGAGAACTGGTTGGATTATTTCATGGGGACATGGATGGCTAAAAGCATGGTGTCCTATACCTACTGGCGCACTTCAATCGTCAGAGACGTTGTCATCGCCGTCACTATCGAAAATGGCGGGGATGATGCTGCATGCGGAGTCATGATCATCGGGGAAGCCAAGCCCATCGCCGTCTCTATCTGGGATGTGCGCCGCGGAGGTGTCGACTACACCGTCGTCACGCAGAATACCGATGGTAGTTCAACGGCGACGGAAACGGCCGTCTACCTCCCGCTGATCGATATTGACTCCATCGTCGATACGGATGCCACCGCCAGGGTGATCGCTGACCTGGAGGCAGTAAGAAATACCCCCATCGCCATCATCGGCGACGAGAGCGATACCTACGAGGCCGTCAATATTTTCGGTGTCATTTCATCCTTCGGCGTGACCCTGCAAGGGCCATCAAAATCAACAGTGTCACTCGAAGTGACTGGACTTTACTAAAGGAGAAAACATGCCAACACCTTCCTTGACTACGACGATAACGGCACTACCTACACCGCCGTCGAGTACGGACAAGACGAACTTTAAATCGAGGGCTGATGCTTTCCTCGGCGCGCTGCCGACGATGGGTACGGAGTACAACGCAGGTATTACGGAGCTCAACCAGGCATTCACATGGATGGCAGAGCAGGTGACGCAGACTGGGAATAATGTGACAGCGTCCCAGCTCAGAGCATGGGAGGCCATGGCGGAGCGCCTGACGGCCGTGAGCTATGCCATGGAGCCGGAGGACGTACCTGTCAAGATCTACACCTCGGTCGGCGACGGAACGTTCACGGCGACCGACACCAGCCCGGCGGAGTACTCCGCGCTGCATTATGAAGCGAAGGCCGCAGCCGACAGCAGCAGCAGCTCATCAAGCGCAACTTCCTCCCAGCTCAAAGCATGGGAGTCGGAAGCACAGCGTCTCACTGCAGAGAGCTACGCGACAGAGCCGGAAGACACCCCGGTCAAGATCTACACGTCGAACGGCGATGGTACATTCACGGCGACACCGACAAACCCGGCGGAGTACTCCGCGCTGCATTATGAAGCGAAGGCCGCAGCCGACAGCAGCAGCAGCTCATCAAGCGCAACTTCGTCCCAGCTCAAAGCATGGGAGTCGGAAGCACAGCGTCTCACAGCAGAGAGCTACGCGACAGAGCCGGAAGACGCCCCGGTCAAGATATACACCTCGAACGGCGACGGGACGTTCACCGCGACCGATACAAGCCCGGCGGAGTATTCGGCGCTGCATCACGACTTGAAAGCAGCAGCAAGCGCCCAGTCCGCCTCGGATGACCGCGCTATCGTCGAGGACGTCGCAAGCGGGATCGGCCTCGCTGAAATCTACGACATCAATCTTATAGGAGTTCAAAATGTCAACAACCCTTGATGCAAGACTCGCGGCGATTGCCGCCATCACTGCAAATGCACCCTCTGCAACGGTGCAGAGCATCGCCTATATGGCCGACGCAGTCGATGCGGTCGCGGAGGACCTTTGGCAGACGCAGGAGTGGATCGCCGCGAAGCAGGCGGTCATTGATCGTGTCGCAGCACTGTGTGCCACGGAGACGGACGGCCGTAACCTCGACTATCTCGCCAACGCGGCGCAGAAGCTCGACCGGACGTTCGACCCTGACGACTACAGCGATATCTACACAATCGGCGACGCAGGGACAATCGGGTACGGCGTCGCAGCGCTGCGCGACAGCGAAGTGCCAGCGGGATGGTTCAAGCTCTACGGGCATGACGACAAGACGAGCCCGAATTACGGCAACCTTATTGATTGGTCGACGAGCATTGGGGTTCACATTGGGAAGTTCTACATAAACTACAATGTCGATAACATATTCGAAACCGCCATCTATGCGAAAACCGGCTTCGTCGTTCATCCCGCCTTTTTGAATGCAGGCACAGAGATGAACGGGATGATCATCGACAAATACACCTGCGGAAATGTCAACGGTATCTTCTGCTCCATCCCCGGGATCGACCCGTGCAGCACAAGTACATCACATAACCCGATCAGTAACCTGAACGGAGCACCGCCGAATCGCCACGGGGGCATCTACGCCGCGGTAGCGACACGCGGTGCGGGATACAACGTGCCTAGCATTATGCAGTACCGCGCGCTGGCTGACTTGGCGAAGGCCCATGCCGATGCAGTACCGTCGACCGCAGAAGCGGCGTGGATGGACGTGCTCCCGTACGCGCCGAAGGGATGCAATAACAACGCCTTGGCCGATACGAATGACAGCGGCGTGACGTTCACTGCATCCGGCTACAGCAACTGTGCGCTGACCGGGTCCGGCATACCGTTCGCAAAAACAACGCACAATGGGCAGGCTTGCGGCGTCGCGGACCTGAACGGAAACATGTGGGAGGTCGCATCAGGCTTCACGCTGCTCGAAGCCGTCGTCGGTGTGCCGGCGGCAACGGACTTCAAGATCATCAAGCGCAGCGTCGATCTCCGCGACATCATCAACGACGATACGACCCAGGGGCTCGGAGGGGCATACGACCCCGACCTGTACGACGCGCTTGACCTGACCGGGTACGTTGCGGCCGACCTTGCAAGTCGGTACGGAAACGGAACGGAGACAGTTTTCGAAATGAATACCGATACTGCCAGTGATGCGTACAAGCGCACTTCGGTCGGCATCCCCACCGCCCTCGGCAGGAGCTCTGTGGGGTCTACCGCTTTCGGGAACGACTATTTCAGAGAATACTGGAGTAATCAAATGGCCCCGCTTGTCGGCGGGAATTGGGCCTACGATACGAGTACCGGCGTGTTCGCGCTCGATCTGTCCTACTACCGGACGACCCAGGGCGCCGCTGTGGGTGGTCGCGCCTCGTATTTCTTGTAGGGCTGGCACTTCAGATCCGGCAGACGCCTACCGCGTCTTTGACCTGATCACGGAGTGCCGGAAACGGATATATCAATTCAATACCAACTAGGAGCAGACAATGTTTAAATATGTAGCGTACACCACCGCCGAAGATGAGTTTACGCGGTACGAGTTTATCGAGCTTGATGACCGTACGAACGTTCACAGGTTCAGCGTGCCGGTCGTGTCGGTCGAATATGCCGATGAGCAGGCGTTCGCCGACCTCATAGCGCATCAGCCTGTGCAGATCGGAGTTGTGGAGATTACGGCAGAGGAATTTGCGGCGCAGGTTGAGGTGAGCGCGCAGGTCAAACGTATCCGAAACATGGGAGCCGACCTCATGGCACGCGAGCTGGAACCGCTGTCAGTCAGATACCCGCAGGAAGAGCGAGACACATGGCCGTCACAGCTCGAAGAGGCAAGGGCATACCAGGCCAGTGGGCTCGACGCCGATGCGCCGAACCTCAAGAAGCTCGCCGATGCAGAGGGCGATACGGTGGAATCGTTCGCCCTGGCAGTGTTGGCAAAAAAAGCCGCGTTTGATGATATGTGGAGCACGGCGCTGTCGCACAAGCGTATCTTTGTGCGTGACGCGCTGGCAGCAGTCGGAGTAGGAGTTTGACATGATGCTCCTTGAAGAAATGAGCCAGCCGGATAAGAAGAAGCACTTCATCTATGAGGCAGTGGTGGCAATCATCGCCGTCGTTGCTTTCATTGTGCGGAGTCTCTACCGTACCGGAACGGTAGACCTGATCGATGCCGGCCTCGTTGGTCTTGCTGCAGCTGCAGCGGCCGGGTTGCTCAAAGGAGTGCTCGACTGGCTCACAAGGTTCTCCTGGTGGCGCGAGCACATTTCGAGTAAACCGTGGTGGCCGCTCACGGAAGAGGGCCATGTCGATATCTATGACTTCATCGCAGGGATGGCCGGCGGCGCTGCCGTCTCTATCCCGGTGATCATTGCAGGGGCGATCTGGAAGCTGATTGCCATGTTCATATAGGAGCCATCACCTAATGTCAACAGTCGCCACATCAAAATCGGAGGTCAACACCAATGCCAAATAGAATAAAGGAGATTGGCACCGGGATCATCATGAACTGGCTCCTTGGCGGACTTGGCCTCATCATTGTTGCGACGATGTCATACGCTGGGACACAGGCGACAAAGGTTCCGGCACTTGAACAGAGGATCGAGGACTGCAAAGAGAGCCACAGGGCGCAATCTGAAATAAACAAAGAACTGATTGCCCTCGTCAGGGATACCAGGGAAGAACTCGCCGGGGTAAAGGCCCAGCTATCTCAGCTCAACAAATCACTTGACCGGATTGACAGGAGAAGATGATGGCAACCGCAGCAGAAAAGACCGAACGCCGCTATCGGATCATCAAATGGCTTCTAGCATACGGGGCTGTGTTCGGGATGGCCGTTCTCTATCTTCTTTACAAGGGAATTGATGTGTCAAAGGTCGAATGGCTTGGAACAGCTGTGTTAGCGACAACGGTGGCGCCCGCAGTGCTCAACTGGTTCTCAAAGCCGCCAGCTGACGACAGCGCTTTGCAATAAAGTAATACAGAAGGAGAGAGGCCATGTGGAAAGAAAACCTTATCGAACAACTGAAAGAGCATGAGGGGTTCCGCGGGGATCCGTATGACGATCACCTCGGGTTCCCCACCATCGGGTACGGATGCAAGCTCCCGCTGAGCAAAGAGGAGGCGACCGTGGTACTGAAGATGCGCCTCGAAACGAAGATATCCCAACTCGAATCGGCCGGTGATGTCTTTGAAACGCTCCCGGACGCCGCGAAAGAGATCATCGCCAACATGGCGTACCAGATGGGCGTCGGCGGCGTCATGAAGTTCAAAGACATGTGGGCCGCACTCAGCCGTGGAGACTTCCCAGCAGCCGCGGCCGCCGGAAGAGACTCCAGGTGGTACCGCCAGACTCCATCCAGGGCCGAAGAGCTGATGTCAAGACTGGAGGTGCTGTGATGGTACCGCTTAATCTTGTGCTTATCGCCGGCGGCGTAATCCTGTCGGCTGTTCTCACCGGAGCGTTCTTCCTGCGCATCTATATCGCTTCTCTCAATGGCGATATCGACGCCAGGGACCAAACGATCATCCAGATGAATGAAGCGTACATCGCGGAGCATACGGCAAAAGCCAACTGCGATGCGAACGTAGTGACACTCCACGCTGCTATTGACGAGAGTAACGCAGAGGTCGAGCGCTGGCGAAAGAAGCCGCCGGACGTGAAGGTCGTGACCGTGACGCAGGTGGTAGAGAAACTGAAGATCGTCCGCAGCGACGACAACGTATCAGAGGAGGAATGCTATGAGACACACTCTGTACTCGAGGCCGTGAGGGGGGCAGGACTATGAAAGCAGTACCGATGAAGCTGATTCCAAACGATGAGGGAATGCATACCTTCGTGAAGTGTCCAGTCGAGGAAGCTACGCACGTAAAGTTGATGCTACCGTGCCACCCGGCAGGATATCCAACACATCTCCCAGTGCAGTTGAGAGGGTCTAGAGCGGATACCGGAAATTGGTCATGGAACGGCGACACTGAAAAACCAACCCTAAAGCCTAGTGTTTTACTTGGACCTGTTCCTTGGGGCCCTGAAATGAAAATCTACCGAAGCCACTCATTTATCAATGATGGAATGGTGAAGTACCTTGACGACTGCTCGCATGATCTCAAAGGTCAGACGGTAGAACTGTTGGAGGTGGACGATGAGTAGAGTTGCCGCATTACTGCTGCCAGCCACGCTGATCTTTAGCGGCTGCACCTGCAAGCAGGAGATCCGCACCGAGTTCGTCGACCGGCCGGTCAAAGTGAAGGTCCCGGTCCCGTGCCGCGTCCAGGAGACGAAGTGCTATGACATGGCCGACATGAACGACAGCGAGGTCGTCATCGAGCTGGTACGCTGCATCGAGGCGCACCGGGAAGCAGAGAGGGTATGCCAGTGAACGAAGGCCCGAAATTCATCTTCTGCAAGTGCGGAGCGCACTACATCGACAGCTATCCGAAGTGCCCGGAATGCGGAAAGGAAAACGAGGAATATAAAGGGGAGGAAAAGAAGAAATGAGGCGGGGCACGCCGTGCCCAATGTATATGCCAAATGTGTGCCGATAGCATATAGTAGAAGATAAAAAAGTTTATGAAGTCCCTATTTTAGGCACTTGTAAAAATGGTGCTGGTATCAAGTCTCTCTCTTGACACCATCCTAATCAATTTTCCTTTTTTCAGACTTTCAAACCTATGCATTTTAAACGCATCCGATTCGTGCTCTTTTGACGCACCAGCGGCATACTACCGGCATCTACTCCGAGTGTTTTCCTGATATAAGAAGCCTTCTCGTTCTTCGGCATCAATGAGCTACAAGCCTTCAAGCAGTTCTTTCGGTATATTTGTGAGGGGTACAATATTACCCAGTATCTATTCATAGAAAGCATCATTCTAGACTGATTTTGCAGCCTATACCCGACACCGTTTCAATGCATGAGCAATTAAGTTTTGTACGCAGCCGGTATATAAGTGTCCGGACAGTCGATGTGCTTATTGGATTGTCTTGATAAATGAGATTTTCGATCATTTCGAAGGTCACTGTCCCCCCGTTGGCATCAATGAGAAGCAAAAGCAGTTGCAATTCATTCTTCCCCAGGGGAACAGTTACGTTGCAGTGGTAGAGCTTTTCACTTGCCCTGTCAAAAGAGTATCCTTCTCCTAGATGAAACAAGTTGGAAACGGGTTGATACTTTTTTTGTCTATTAAGTTTGTATTGCGCCAATTGCAAATTCGTTCTGATATCATTCTCACAGAACGGTTTGAGAATATATCCTAACGGTTGTGTCTTCGCTGCACGCTCGACGGTACATTCATCACTATTGGCAGTAATATAAAGAACAGGGATATTGTACTTTTCAAGTAAAAATTCGGCCATATCTATACCGTCATACGACGCATTAAGATTGATATCCATCAAAACAAGGTCCGGTAGCTCTTTTTGGATTTGCCGAACAACTTCATCGAATTCTGACAGGTAACCGGTGACCTTGTATCCCAATTTTTCTAAAATCCCTGCGAGGTCAAACGCAACAATAGCTTCATCTTCTACGATTAGGATCGAGCACTCATTCATTGCTTTTCCAGATAATAGTATGGGTCACACCCTTTCGGCTTTGGGTATCGATACTTCCTTTAAGTTGCAGCGTCACCAAAATATCAACAATCTTTAGCCCCAGCGACGTACTGGAACTTCTGGCTGTATTCCCTTTTCCATTGTCTTTAACGATCAGCGTATACAAGTCACCTTCGCGTTTTAGACTGATATCTATTTTGCCTTTATTTCCATCAAATGCATGTTTCATACTGTTGGAAACCAGCTCATTGAGAATAAGACCGCAATAGATTGCCTGCTGCAATGGAATAGTGGTCTCGATGCTGTAGGTAACGGTAATATCTTTTCCTGAAGCCTGTAGCACGTTTTTCAGGTCTGCGATGATCCGTTCGAAATAAGTTTGTGCATCGATATGCGTCATATTTTCCTGCATATAAAGCAGCTCATGCAGATGGCTCATCGCTTTTATACGGCTCTGAGAGACCTGCAAAAGATCGCGTACTCTCTTTTCTTGCGTCATATTCCCCTGTAGGTTTAAGAAAGAGAGTATCAGCTGCATATTGTTTTTAACACGGTGATGGATCTCCTTGTAAAGCAACGCCTTTTCTTCTAAAGCCTTCTTCAGTTCGCTCGTACGTTGTTCAATCAGGTATTTAAGTCGTATCTCTTCGCTACGTTGCTGGTTGATCAGTCGGGCATTGAGTCTGTTTTTCTGCTTCTGCAGCTGTCTCAAACGGTCGGCAAGGGCAATAGAAAAAATCAGGGCTTCCAAGAGCAGACCTGTTTCAGCCGGGTACTTGAATACTTTGGCAATAGAATAGATCCCTGTAGAATCCAGTACGACAAGAATATACACAACAGCAATACAAGCCTGTCCTGCCAAGATAAAGTAAGCCTGCCGGTTGCGCCTAATTGCCGCATAGAGAGTGATGAACGCCGTATAAAGCTGCACGATCAGGAAATAGAACAAGTCGAGCTGTGCCAATTTGCCCGTAAAGAACAACAGCGCAACGAACGGCACCGGGTACAGCAATACTTTATAGATCTGATGCGGCAAGGGATACTGCCTGGTATTGATAAAAGTCTGTACAAAAAGCGCGCTGGTCAAAACCAGCAGGGCTATGATAAACGGTATGCCGTAAATGCCTATAACGGTAATAATAGTTTGCGGGAAAAGAAGATAGAAGTAACCGGTAACATGGGCCTGGTTGAGTACTGCGCCGAGTAAAAAGCCAATATAGTATAAATAGCTTACGTCCCGGGTAAAGAAGAAAATAAACAGGTTATACAAAAATAGTACGGCCATCCCCCCGAAAAAGAGGGCGATGTTGCGCTGATGCCGCATCTCTTCTTTGTAATAGTATTGCGGATCGTCAAGTGCCATTCCCAGGGTCAACGGTAAGATGAGAGAGTAGGCTTTCAGGTAGTATGTACGCTGCGTGTGAGCGGGCAAAACAATCTGAAAGACAGGGGTAGTCGTCATCCGATCATCCGCGACATGAAAGAGCCCTTCATGCCGTGCCTCGTTCTCGCTAAAAAGAGTGAGATTAGTCGTGACCGGATTGGCGTATTTCAACAACTTTTTGACAGGAACATCTGAGTTATTGGAGAGTTCGAATTTTACCCATACCGTGAACCCAGGAGCTAAGCCGTATTGGAGGATGTTAGATTCATTCCTAGTGAATTCATCTTCATAGCGATCAATGCTATCTATAGCCACCTTATTGGAATGATCGATAAAAACCTGACTCTGAGAGAGTACGTCAATCGTTCCTACATCTTCTGTGACATCGATCGCAAAAGCTTGGCTTGACAACAATATACCAAGTACAAGGAGAAATATTTTCATAATGGATCTTCATATTTTTACACTGAAACAATATACCTGATCATAATATAACAATTATTTAAAACTATCCACCCTGCTCTCATGTGACACCATATGTGACGTGCAGTGCATACAATTGGGAAAAGAGAATATAAAGGAGCGCACATGAAAATGATGCAAGGTCTTATCGTTCTAGTACCGATAGTAATGCTATTGACAGCCTGTGTTGGCGGAGGTTCAGGTGGTGATGGAGATTCTGAAGATGGAGCAACCATCTTCATAGGAAAATTTTTAGGTCCTGCGGTTGCTGGGTTATCCTACTCCTGTTTTGATCCACAGTCTCAAACCAGTTTGGATGATCCATTGCCATTTACCGATCCAGTTGGTTCGTACACATGCCAAGAAGACAATCAAACAATCGAATTCAGCATTAATGGCTACAGCATCGGCTCCACTGCTTTTTCCAATTTGCTAACGCCCTATGATCTGAGTACCGATCCTGTCGTCGTCACCAATATCGCCCAGCTGTTGCAGACCCTTGATTCGGACGGTGATGTATCCAATGGAATAACAATCGAACAGAGCGGTGCCATGTTTGACGCAATGGGGACGTTGAGTGTCGCACTGGATGATCCCGACTTCGACGCTATCGTCTCAACTGCACTGGGAAAAAACATTGTAGACGAAACGACGGCAATGAGTGCACTGGATGCCGCTATTCCCAACGATGAGTTTAGTGCCGATGACATCAAAGCTGCTCTGGCGGGTAAAACTGTTTACCCCTCACTGTATGCACAATTGATCCAGGATGGAGAGCTGTACTTTAGTTCAGATGAAACAAGTTCAAAACAGGAGTGGATCTTCGCTGCGGACGGGTTAAGTGCAAAAATGTCCGGTGTTGATTATTGGGGGTCGTGGTCCGGCAAGATGAAGATCGGCTATAGTGACGGGTACTTTACCGTTACAGGGGAAGAAACAAAAACCTTTGTGGTACTGGCCATCACCGACACCTATATGGATACAACCCAGGGGAAACTCTACTTCACGAATCAGGAGGACGCTTACTCCGATGTTATTTCTGCATCACTAGCAGGAAAAGAATTCGAATTGATGGGCGTCTCTTATACTGGTGAACCAATAGAAGGAGGCATTCAATTTCACCTTAGCGTTGACGGGGAAAATGCAGATGTATTGATAATGAATGGTTCTTCTAACGAGACGGTTCACCTCTACATTACCTATAGCGGAAATACGATTACTTTCACCAATCAAGATACTCCCGAAACATCGTACACCTGGACTATCTCGATGCTTGCAACTTGGGGGATGCGTCTGGAAGATGCCAATCATAACGAATATCAAACAGGTTGGCAGTCATTCTAATTGTTTGATGAGATCTTTCCTGTCGCCACATGTCAACGACATGCGGTGTGGGAAGTAATGCTGCTTCCTCTCGCCGTTTGTCTTTGTCAACGAATGTCTTGTGCTTCGGGGTCATTCTCATCCCCTTGCAATTACATGTGACATAGGACATAACGTCATTAGTGTTTTTTACAAAATCGTATATACCTATTTTCTCTCATTTTTCAAGTTTCATTACAGCGTCATTCAGATAATTGCGTATCTCCTTTAACGACTCACGCACCTGGACATATTTTTCTCTTATTTCCGGTTCATCAAAATAGAAATCGTCGCGATCGTACGTGCCGATTTTGTTCAGGTTTTCAAACGCCATGTCGATATGCTGAAGACGCTGTTCAATACTTCTTATGAGTATTTTCTGATGATGACTTGACATTTAGTTTCCTTTGATTTGAATATGCGAATTACTAGACTGCAGATTATGTTCGAAGCGTGCCCTTTTACATCATTGGCATGCTGCCATCACCTATTTAGCATGTTTTCCTGATATAGAAAGCTGCGTAGTTTTGTGCCGTATTCTTCGGCGTCGTATGGACAAAATCCTCGGCCTCGATAAGCTGCAGACCTACAGGGAGTTCCGCCGCCATCCTTTCCCGATCATAGCGTATCGTACTCAAACCGGCACATTCGGTTTCCCCGTCAGCGGCAAAGGTGTTGATAACGGCGGTGCCGCCGGGCAGCAGGGAGGCATGCATTATTTCAAAATATTGACGGCGCTCTGTCGCATCCTGCAGGAAGTGGAACATCGCCCTGTCATGCCAAACCCGGAACTGCTTCTGAGGGTTAAGATTGACGATATCCGAACAGACATAGACGGGGATGTCCGCATCCGACGCCAGCCGATCCCGCACGATCTGCAGCGACGCTTCGGAGGCATCCAACAGACAGAGGTCGCGATACCCTTTCGCGATAAGATTGTCGACCAGCAAGGAGGCTCCGCAGCCCACATCGATGATTGCGTCATCCGGTTGTGCAAATCGCTCTATCTGCGCTAGGGATTTGGCAGGCGTGGTTTGATGCCATAAGACATCGGTATAGGTTTTTGACCTGAAAAGGTTCTCCCAGTGTTCCTTGCGAAACGCGTCTGCCGCACTTTTTTCTACGCCTTCTGCCGTCTTCGCCATATGGTTCCTTTCGCGTTCACTGGTGATACCGGTGATACGAGCGTACCCTCGGCAACAGAATCAGCTCCGGAGCTTTAGGAGAGCCCCAGCTCTTTGTCGATGTTCTTCTGGTCGAAGCCGCAGATCCAGCGGTTGCCGATGAGCACGACCGGGACGCCGCGGCAGCCGTGGCGCATGCAGTCCTTGGCCGCCTTGGCGTCTTTGGAGATGTCGATGGTGCGGAACCTGATGCCTTTGTTCTTGAGGTACTTCTTGGCCTTATCGCACCAGGAGCAGCCCGGCGCCGTAAAGAGGGCTACGGGCTTCTGGCTTGTGGGCTTCGGCTTGCCGCCGGCTTTTGAAGCGGCAGGCCTGGCACCTCCCGGCTTTTTCCCCTGCGGTCTGCTTTTGGGTTTCTCCGCCATTGCTCTGTCGCCCTACTCTTTCGTCACGATATAGAGCTGCTCGTGGTTGTACTTCTTGAGCAGGTCCATGACCGTCACGAAGTTCTGAAAGGTCGCGTCCTTGTCACTGCGCAGCACCACCGTCTGGTCCTTGGGGATCTCCGCAATGCGCTTTTCCAGCTCCGCGACGCTGATCGGCGTCTTATCGAGGTGGTACTTCCCGTCCTTGGTGACGTAGACGTCGATCTCTTTGTGGTCCTCTTTCTTGTCCGCGGACTTGGCATCGGGGAGTTCCACGGGCAGAATCCCCTGCTTGATGAATGTCGCCGTCGTCACGACCATGACCAGCAGCACGAGGAGGATGTCGATCAGCGGGATGACGTTGATCTGATCAAAGCGTTTACGCTGCATCCCGCTGATTCCCTTTTTGCGTGTTGACGTCCCAGTAGGTGAGCAGCCGTTCCATCTTGCGCAGCAGCGCCGTATAGAAGACGATGGAAGGGATCGCGACAAGGATACCGAAACCGGTCGCCTTCAGCGCCAGCGCCAGCCCCGTCATGACTTTTTTCGTATCGACCGCGCCGATCTCGCCGAGACCGTAGAAGGTGATCATGATCCCCAGGATCGTTCCCAGCAGCCCGACATAGGGCGCATTGGCACCGATCGCCGAAATCGTCGAGAGATTGTCGCTCAGATCAAGCTCCAGCAGCTCTTTGCTCTCATAGGAGTTGACGTCGACGCCTCTGTAATACATCAGCCGCTCAATAAAAAGCCACAGAGCGATCACACTCATCACCAGCAATGTCCCCATGACTCCATAGTCCAACAACTGTTCTGCCAACTCCAACCAATTACCCTGCATCTTCTGCTACCTCCGCTAAATTAAGTGTTACCGTCGTCCCCTGCCCCGGCGACGAATCGATACTGAGCCCGATCTTGTGCCGGTCGCAGTAGCGTTTGACGAGATCGAGCCCGATCCCGTAGCCCGGGAGAGAGTCGTCACTCTGATAGTAACGGTCGAACACCTTGAAGAGCTCGACCTCATCCATGCCCCGCCCCTCGTCCCGGATCTCAAGGCGCTTGGCTTTCAGATTCAGGCTTATGGTCGTCCCGCCGGGGGAGTTCTTGACCGCATTGTCGATCAGGTTGTCCACGACTTTGATGAAGCCCATTCTATCGAGTTTCAGACTAACGGGCTCTAAATCACACGCCAGCGTGACCCCCGGGTAGATCTCCTGCAGCGCCTCGCAGCGCTCCTGCAGCAGCGGGGCGATCGCAACGGTGTCGATCCGCTCACGCTGCATCTGACTTTTGATCAGGTAGTCCAGTTCATCGTAACGGGCTTCCAGAAGTTCGCAGGCCGAGGCGATCCGGCCGATCCGTTTGCGCGACTTTTCATCCGTGCACCCCTTCTCGAGCATCTGGGCGTTCGTCTTGATCGTACTGACAGGGATGTTCAACTCGTGCAGCGTCTCCTTGGAAAAGCGTTCCAGGGTTTCAAAGTGGCTGATAAGAGGCTCGATCGCGATCTTGGAGAACATCCACCCCAGCAGCAGGGCAAAGGGCAAGGCGATGAAGAGCAGCGAGACAATGGAAAAGATCCCGAACTGCAGTTGGAGAACAAAGACCCCGGCGACTATTGTCAGCACCGAGACGACATAGAAGAAGGCGATCGCCAGGAAAAAGTTACGAAACAAGGCGATACCCCACCCCGCGAATATTTTCGATCATCTCCGCGCCGATCAGCTGTTTGATCCGGTTGATGTAGACGCGTACTGCCCCTTCACTCCCCGCTTCGCCGGCGCTCCAAAGCACCTCCTCGATCATCCCCTTCGTGACGGTCTTGTTGCAATGACGCATCAGAAGGGTCAGCAGGTCGTACTCTTTGCGCGTCAACTCCAGAGGATCGCCGTCAAAGAGGACGGTATGATGTTCCGCATCATGACAGAGACGCCCGTTGCAAAGCCCCTCGAGGCGGCCGCTTCGGCGCAGCAGCGCCGTGATCCGCCACAGCAGCTCATCGTTGTCAAAGGGTTTTGTGATGTAGTCGTCCGCCCCGGCTGTAAAACCGTCTTTGCGTTTCTCTTTTTCTTTGTGGGATGTCAGGAAGATTGTTGGCGTCGTATCGGACGCGGAACGCAGTTCGGAGAGCAGCGTCAGCCCGTCAACCTGCGGGACATTGATATCAAGGAGGTAGAGGTCGAAACTCTCCCCGAACGTCACATCGAGTGCTTCCTGGCCGTTGCGGCACCAGCGTACACGGTACCCCTCATCCTCCAGCAGATCACCGAGCGTTTCGCCCAGCAGCAGATCGTCTTCAAGCAGGAGGATGCTGGCCGTCGTCATAGCACGTCTTCGATACTCCAGCCAAGCGTTTCGCCGGCGAACATCGGAACGACGTCGCCGTATTTGGCCGGTACGGTGAAGGGGGTGTCGGAGAGGGTCACCTCTTTGAACTCGGGGCAGATGCCGTAGACGCTCTGGGCATTGTCGCTGATAAAGGCCTGCAGGTTCTCCAGTTTCCCGTATTGGTCGAAGAGCTCGCACAGCGCCTGCAGCGCGATGGGAGCCGTAAAGACGCCGGCGGCACAGCCGCAGGCCTCCTTTTTATGCTGGGGGTGCGGTGCGGAGTCGGAGCCAAACATCACCTTCGGATGCGCCTCAAGCGCCACTTCAAGCAACGCCTCGCGGTCTTCGGGGCGCTTGGCAATCGGTTTGCAAAAGAGGTGTGGCCGCATCAGGCCGCCGGCCACGTCATCGAGGGTGATGAGGAGGTGATGCAGGGTGATCGTCGCGTAGAGGTTGGGATATTTGTCCAGCATATCGACTGCCGCCTTGGTCGTAATGTGTTCCATCACGATTTTGAGGTCGGGGAAGTTGGAGGCGAGCATCTCGTAAATACTCATAAACTCCGCTTCGCGGTCCATGACAAAACCGTCGGTCTCGCCGTGGATCAGCAACGGGATCTCCAGGGCTGCCATCGCCTCGAGGGTCGGACGCATGGCGTCAAGGTCGAAACTGCTGACCCCACCTTCGGAGTTCGTCGTGATCCCGGCAGGATAGAGCTTGATGGCGAAGATGTCGTCGCGCACCTCCTCGAGGAAATCGCGCTCATAATGCTGGTAGAAAAGGGTCATCATCGGCTCGAAATAGTCCGCATTTGTCGTTTCAAACAGATCGTCCTCGTCGCTCAGCGGCGTTCCGAGGGCTGTGAAAATACGCTCTTTGTAGGCATGAACATCCTCTTTTGTCGTGACCGGCGGGACGAGGTTCGGCATAACGACCGCCCCGCTGAAGCTGTAGGCGCTGAGCGGGGCGACCGTCTCAAGCATTACCCCGTCACGGAGGTGGAGGTGCATGTCCAGTGGCATTAAAAGCGTATGTGTTTTCATCAAAATCCTTGAAGTCTTAATCAATACTTTATTCTAACATTTCGCGGATTTATTTGAGCACAAAGCGGATCGGGACTTGCAGTGACAGCGCGTGCTTCGGGTGCGGCAAACGGCCCGAAAGCGACGTAATCGTACGGATGGCGGCCCGGTCCAGAATGGCGCGGGCATGCCGCGTGACCGAGACATCATGGACCGTGCCGTCCGTTTCAACCCTGAAGCTGGCGATGACCTCCCCTTCGATATGGCGTTTGCGCGCCATCCGCGGGTAATAGAGGTGGCGCTGCAGCAGCTGCGCAATGATCGCCAGGTGTTCATTCATGTAACTCTCGCTGCTCTGCTGCGCAGCACTATCCGCTGCTCCGGTCTGCGCTGCAGCGGGCGCTTCGGCCGTGCTTTCTCCTTCGGCCGCCGCGACAGGCTCGGCTTCCTCCATCACTTCCGCCGGGGTATCGGGCACTGTCTCTGCAATGACCGGTGCCGGTTCCACCTCCGGCTCTGCTTCGACGACCGGTACCGGTTTGACCGCGGGGGCTTTCATGACGACTGCAGGCTTGACGACCTCCCTGCGCTTTACAACCTTCTCCGGCTCTCTCTTCCGAACTGGGGCAGACTTTGCAGCAGCTGGCGCCGGCGACACTGCCTGCTCACTCTTCTTCGGTGGCAGTGTCGGCGCCACCCGTGAGAGCGAAAGACAGTAGTGCGGGGCCTCCGCCGAAACCGACAGCGGAATTTTCGGCAGTACGACGATCAGCAACAGAATACCGATCATCAGGTGCAGCGACAGTGAAACCAGAAATGCCTGCGGGGAACGTGCCATGCCGTATCCTAACCGAAAAGTATTACAGAAGTATTAATCTGCTTCTGCTATGATTGCGCGATGTACGAGAGACTGAAACGCCTGATACGGCCCGAACAAAAGAACTCAGAACCGCTGACGACCGACCTGCATTCCCACCTTGTTCCCGGCATCGACGACGGGGCCAAAGACCTTGAAACATCGCTGAGCCTCGTGCGTTCCCTCTACGACCTGGGGTATCGCCGCCTGATCACGACCCCGCATATCATGATGCACCGCTTTCCCAACTCCCGCGACACGATCCTGCGAGGGCTGGACACGCTCCGCACTGCAGTCGATGCCGAAGGTATCCCCGTGAGCATCGACGCGGCCTCCGAGTACTATGTCGATGAACACTTCCGTGAACTGATCGACAAAGAGGAGCTGCTCACCTTCGGCGAGAATGAAGTGCTTTTCGAGCTCTCCTATGTGATCCCCCCCATCGACCTGGAGACCATCGTTTTCGAGCTCCAGAGCCACGGTTACCAGCCCGTGCTCGCCCACCCCGAGCGCTATCTCTATATGCACAAAGATGAAGAGGCCTACGCCCGCCTCAAGGAGAAGGGCGTCCGCTTCCAGGTCAATATCAACTCCCTGGGAGGATACTACTCCAAACCGGTACAGAAAGCCGCCCGCCGTCTGATGGACAACGGGTGGATCAGCTACCTGGGATCCGACACGCACCACCGGCGCCATATCGACGCCCTGACCAAAACACTGCATGCCGACGTTGTCGCCAAGGTGCAGCGCAACAATACCCTCCGCAACAACACCCTCTAGAGGGCGCGTTTACGTATAGTACTTGTCGCCGCCGTACTTGTAGCCGTAGCCGTAGCCGTAACCGTAGTTTTTCTCAATATCTACGCCGTTGAAGATGATACCGACATGATCAATCTTGTGCTCCTGCACCAGACGGTCCAGCCCCCGGACAAACTCTTTTTTCGAATAGCCGAAGCGTGTCACCAGCAAAGACACATCCGCCTGGTGCATCAGGATCGCCGCATCCGTCACGAGGCCGACCGGTGGGGTATCCAAGATGATGTAATCGTAGCGTTCGCGCAGCGTCTCCATCATCTCTTTGGCATAGTCGGACATAATCAGCTCCGACGGGTTGGGCGGGACCGGACCGGCGGCAATCACGTCCACACCATCCTGCTCGGAGTGCTGAATAATTTCATCCAGGTTATGACGGTGACTCAGCAGGGTGCTTAGCCCTTTGTCGTTCCTTAGATCGAAATATTCGCTCAGTTTCGCCCGGCGCATATCGAGATCGAGCACGACGACTTTTTTCCCGCTCTTTGCATAGATCGCCGCCAGGTTCGCGGAGACCGTCGTCTTCCCCTCCCCCGAAACGGTCGAGGTAACGACGACCGTTTTGTGTGCACTGTCACTGCGCATAAACTCCAAATTGGTACGCAGGGCCCGGAACGCTTCGTAAAAGATCGAATTGAACTTCTTCCCCTTGACCGTCGGGATCATTCCGTATACAGGGATACTCGTCAGACGTTGAATGTCCTCCTGGCTTTTGACCGTGTTGTCAAGGAATTCACGCACGAAGGCGTAGAAAATTCCGAGGATAAAGCCGAGAATCAGCCCGACCATTGCAATAAGCGCGCGCTTCGGTTTGACCTGTTCATCCGATTTCGGCAGCAGGGCCGAATCGATGATCCGTGTTTTGGAGACCGTCGAAGAGCGCAGGATCGCCGTTTCGGCCCGTTTTTCCAGCAAGAAGCTGTAGATCTTCTCATTGACCATCGTTGTCCGGGTCAGGTTGACGAGTTTCTGCTCCTGTCCGGGCAGCGCTTCGAGCGACCGCTTGTAATCATTAACAATCTTGGTCAAGGCATCTTTTTGCTGCTGGATCACCTTCAAAGAGCTGTCGATGGTGAAGAGGATCGATTTGCGCATTGAACTGATGGACTCGGAGAGCTTAATGACATCGGGGTGCAGCTCCGTATATTCGACCAAGAGGGTTTTGCGCTGTACCATTTTCTCTTTGAGGTCCGAGATCATCGCCACAAGGTCCTGATTGGCAAAGCCAGCCGATCCCAGTGCAATTCCTGAGATATCCGCATTGTTCAGCATATACTGCTGCAAGTTGGAGAGAACGCTCTCCTGAATATCGAGTTCCTGGAGTTTGCTTTCGTATTCGCTCAATTTATCCGTCGTGATCGATGCTTTTTGCGAAATATCGACAACGATGTTACTCTGCTTGAAACGCTCCAGATTCTTTTGCGATGATTGCAGCGCTTTGTTGATGGCATTGAGCTGGTCGTCGATGAAAGCGAGGGTATGGTCCGCCTCGGCCGTTTTGCTTTCAATCTCCTGATCGAGGTAAGCCCGCGTCACCGCATTGGCGATCTCCTGGGCACGCAGCGGGACGTTATCCTCATACGAAATGATCATGATCGAGCCCATTTTGGATGCCAGGGATGTCGTCAGGTTCTCCTGGAGCATTTCCCACATCTCTTGGTTCGGCGTGACACTGAAGCTGTATTCATCTTCTGTCAGCTCCGTAATACGGTTCACCTTGAGTTTAAACCACGGCGACGTGATCATCTCGCCGTATCGATGCGTCCCCTCATAAACGACAGGCGCATGCTCCGGTGGCGGCAAGAGACCGATTTCACGCAGAATCACCCGAGGGTTGAGCATCGATGGTGGATCGATTTTCAGTTCGAAACGATCCTGATCTATCGGAATCAGCTTGATTCGGACCCCGTAGGCGTCCTCATCGATAAAGGTTGTCGTGACGATAAAAGGCGCATTTTTGTAAAGCTCAGATTCACGGAAATGCTTGACCGTAAAGTACCGGGTGCCGATATCAAGGTAACCCAGCGCTTTTTGCAGCAAAAAACGCGATTTGATCACTAGCTGTTCATTATCGAGGTTAACGCCGCTTATCCCAAAGGCCTGCGACATAATATCCATATTGCCCAACCCATTGCCGAACTTGTTGCTCTCTTCCTGGACCTCGATCATCGTGTTGACCCGGTAGACATTTGGCGTAATATAGGCGAAAACGGCCGCCACAAATGCGATAACGACCGTAAACGTCATAACCGCAATTTTGCGGCGCCAGATTGTTGCGAAAAGCGCTTTCAGATCGATTTCATCTTCTTCAATAGTTGTCATGTTGTCCTGTGCCATATTACTTCCCAAGATTCTTATCAAGATAGACGATGTTGACGAACGGCTGCAGCATGGCCGCAAGGAGCTGGAACGGCGGTGCAATCTCTTTAAAGGCCATGTTGTAGCCTTTCATCGCTCTTGGCTGTACATAAACGATATCGTTGGGTTTGAGGAAAAGGCTTGTCAGACGGATCGCCGACATCTCCGTAAGGTTAACAACACGCACGTCCGGTGAACGCAGATCCCCGCGAATGATCTTAATATTGGTCCTATCGGCATAATCAGTCAGGTCATGGGAGCGGGCCAGGGCCTCGACAAGGTTCATCATCCCGTTCGTCACTGACACGACACCCGGATCTTTGACCTCACCCAGCACGAAGATACGCTGGTTCATGATCTCGACAGTCACATAGGGGTTGCGCAGGTACTTCTGATACTGCGTAATCAGGAAACTGGCCGCCTGATCCTCCGTCATCCCCGTGATCTTCTGCCGGCCGATCAGGGGAAGACGGATCGTCCCCTCCTGGGTTACCAGGAGCCCCAAAGTTTCATCCCTGCCAGCATACATAGCGGAGCTGGCTCCCCCCCGGCTACTGACCATCGAGGTCATCTGCCGCGAATCTGCCGAAGACTGGTTGTAGACCATCACCGACACCCGGTCATTGGGCGCAATAATGTTCTCGTACACCATTTCGTCGTGGTACTCCTTCGCTGAAATCGCCGTCGTTTCATCGGAAATATTTTCGTCCTGAAAAAGGCGGTACTCCTTCATCGAACAGCCGCTGAACACAAACAGCGAAAAAAGTGTCAAAATCGTAAACAGTCGCAGGGACATGGGAACTCCAGATCGTTCTTAGAATGCGAGGGGATTATAGTCTATAGATGGTAACAACAAGCTAAACAGAGGAAAACTATGGTTAACAATTGATGAAGAAAACGCCGCAGGGGCGTCTATTTTAGTGGCAGCCGCAGCCTGTGCCGCAGCTTTCGCCGCTGCTCTGCTCACTCTGCTGCGGGGCCGCAGCCGTCGAGCAGGCGGAGACACCCGGAGGAGTGTTCGGCTGGATAGCGTTATTGTCGACACCGCCCTCTTCGTTGATCTTTTCGATCTGCGCCCAGATATCCTCGGCCGCTTTCATATAACGTTTCGCCGTTTCGGATTCCGGCTTGGCGTAGGTGACCGGTTTGCCTTCGTCACCGCCGATGCGGACCGCCGGCTCGATCGGGATCTCGGCGAGGATATGCGTACCGAACTCCTTCGCGAGAGGTGCTGTGGTACCTTTGCCGAAGATGTCGTATTCGACACCCGTATCCGGCGCAATGAAACCGCTCATGTTCTCGACGATACCGCCGATGGGGATATGCAGTTTCTTGAACATGTCGAGTGAACGGCGTGAATCGTCCAGGGAGACCGTCTGCGGTGTCGTGACCGTCACACCGAGGGTGACGGGAACGCTCTGCGCCAGGGTGAGCTGCGCGTCACCCGTTCCCGGAGGCATGTCGATGACGAGACAGTCCAGTTCGGACCAGAGGATGTCGCGCAGGAACTGCTCGATCGCCTTCATGATCATCGCACCGCGCCAGATCAGTGACTGCCCCTCTTCCATCAAAGAGCCCATGGACATCATTTCGATCCCGTACGCTTTGATCGGCAGGACCTTGTTGCCTTCGATCTCCGGTTTCATATCCTCGACGCCGAGCATACGCGGGACGTTCGGGCCGTAGATGTCCGCATCGAGCAGACCGACCTTCTTGCCCTGCATCGCCAGCGCGATCGCCAGGTTGACGGAGCTGGTCGATTTACCGACGCCGCCCTTACCGGAGCTGACCATAATGAAGTTCTTCACCTGCGGCGCGATATTTTTGCCCTTTGAGGAGCTTTCGCGCGGCATCTTCGGTGCAGCGATGTTAACGGTGACATTGGCCGCGCCGGCACGTTTAAGCTCCGCCGTTGCCTCGTCAGTGATCTGCTGTGCGACTTCCGGCGCGCTGGAGGTGATGTCGACCGTGACGGCAACGTCGCTGCCGCTGACACTGATCTCTTTGACGAATCCGAAGGTCACGATATCTTTCGTAAAGCCCGGGTACGTCACGTTAGACAATGCCGATTTTACAATTTCTTCTGTCATAACTGTTTCCTTTTAAAGTTTAATGCTGTGCCGCCGCCGCTTCTCTGGCGATGGCTTCGATAGCTTCTGGGTTATCCATAATGTTCTGTGTAATCTTGTATGAACAGAACTTCGGCCCGCACATGGAGCAGAACTCCGCCTCTTTGAAGACGTCCTGCGGCAGGGTCTCGTCGTGGTACTCACGGGCCCGTTCGGAGTCGAGTGCCAGTTCGAACTGCTTTTCCCAGTCGAAGGTGTAGCGTGCATCGCTCATCTCGTCGTCGATATCGCGCGCCCCTTTGCGGCCGCGGGCGATGTCCGCCGCATGCGCCGCGATCTTGTAGGCGATGATCCCTTCGCGGACATCTTCCGCGTTCGGAAGCCCCAGGTGCTCCTTCGGTGTAACGTAACAGAGCATGGACGCTCCGTGCCAGCCGCCGACGGCCGCACCGATCGCGGAGGAGATATGGTCGTATCCCGCCGCAATGTCGGTCACAAGCGGCCCGAGAATATAGAATGGCGCCTCGTGGCAGAGCTCACGCTGCAGCTTCATGTTACGCTCGATCTGGTTGAGCGGCACATGCCCCGGTCCCTCGATCATCACCTGGACGTTTTTCTCCCAGGCACGCAGTGTCAGTTCGCCCAGGACTTTCAGTTCGCCCAGCTGGGCATCGTCGCTGGCATCCGCAAGACAGCCCGGACGCAGCGAGTCGCCCAGGGAGAGGGAGACGTCGTGGCGTGCACAGATGTCAAGGATCTCGTCGAACGCCGTGTAAAACGGGTTCTCGCGGTGGTAGTGCATCATCCATGCCGCCATCAGTGAACCGCCGCGGCTGACGATCCCCATTTTGCGCTTGGCAACCTTCGGCATCGTCTCGAGCAGGAAGCCAGCATGGATCGTGAAGTAGCTCACTCCCTGCTGCGCCTGGCGTTCGAGCACCTCGAGCATCTTCTCGATGGTAAGGTCCTCGATCTTGTTGTTGACGTCGTGCAGGATCTGGTAGATCGGCACGGTCCCGATCGGGATCTTGGAGTTCTCGATAACCGCTTTGCGGATCTCGTCGAGGTCCCCGCCGGTGGAGAGGTCCATCGCCGTATCCGCTTTATAATGTTGGGAAACCTGAACCTTCTCGATCTCGCCCTGGACATCCGAGGCGATCGCCGAAGAGCCAATATTCGCATTGATCTTGCAGGTCGCAGCGATCCCAATGGCCATCGGCTCAAGGTTCGTGTGGTTGACGTTGGCCGGGATGATCAGGCGGCCGCGGGCGACCTCGGAACGTACCAGCTCCGGCGACAGATCCTCGATTTTGGCGACGTACTCCATCTCTTCGGTGATAATGCCCTGCTTGGCATAATACATCTGCGTACGGACTTGATCGTTTTTACGTTTCTCTACCCATGAGGTTCTCATAGCGAACTCCTGTAGCAATTCTTTGGCGTAATATAGTCACCGCCGATAAAAAGGCCTACGGCATATCGAACGAGCGACAATCTTTCAAAATAAATTAAGAGAAATTTACTCCGAATTGCAGCAATCTTATTTGTGGAATCATACATTATCCGGTGCGATTTTCCGCTTGCATCGCTAGGCTGAAAAGAAAAAGTATTACGATTCTACACAAGGCGCACAAAAGCTTTGGACCTGTATAATTTCGTAACATTTTTCCGTAAAGAGGATAATTTTTGTCTGATTTAACGCTTATCCTGCTTGCTGCCGGAGATTCGCGCCGTTTCCAATGCGGCGTGAAAAAACAGTGGCTCCGTATCGGCGATGAACCATTGTGGCAATTTGTTACCAATCGTTTCATCCGCAGCAAACAATTTGCAGAAGTGATCATCACCGCGCACCCCGAAGAAGCCGCCTATATGCGCCTGCACGGAAACTACCATGTGGTCAGCGGCGGCAGCGACCGGCAGAGCTCCCTCGGCAATGCATTGGCCGCAGTCAAGACGCCCTACGTCATGGTGACGGACGTCGCCCGCGGCTGCATCGATGCGGCGCTCATTGCCCGGCTGATCGCGGAGCGTGACAAAGCAGATTGCATCGTGCCGGCCCTTGGCGTACATGATACCGTCACCTTCCACGGCGAGACGATCGACCGCGGCGCACTGCTGCGTATCCAGACGCCCCAACTCTCCAAGACGGACGTGCTCAAAGCCGCCCTGGCTACCAATGAAACCTACACGGACGAAAGCAGCGCTATCGTTGCCGCCGGCGGCAGCCGCCACTTCGTTGAGGGGGACGAGGCCGCCAGAAAGCTGACGACGCTGGCCGACCTGCGGGCAATGGCGTGCTTCGAAGGACCGGCGGCGACCGTGCTCACCGGCAACGGCCTGGATGTCCACGCCTTCGATACCGAAGGGAGCATGGTCCTCGGCGGCGTCGCCATCGACCATCCCGTCGGCTTCAAGGCCCACAGCGACGGCGACGTCGCCATCCATGCCCTGATCGACGCCCTGCTCGGCGCCGCGGGTATGGGGGACATCGGGATGCTTTTCCCCGATACTGACGACACCTACAAAGGAATCGATTCCGCCGAGCTGCTCGAGACGGTCGTCATGCGCTTAAAGCGCTACGGCTTCGGCATCGTCAATGCCGACATCACAATAGCGGCACAGACACCGCGTCTCTCACCTTATAAAGAGGCCATGCGGCAGCGGCTCGGCACCCTGCTCGGTCTGCCGCCCGTACGGGTCGGCGTCAAGGCGACGACGACGGAAAAACTCGGCTTCGTCGGCCGGAAAGAGGGGGTCGCCGTGATCGCCACCGCAACGATAAACTATATGGATTGGACACAGTTATGAGAGTATTGATTATTGAGAATGAGATCTATTTGGCACAGAGTATCGCCAGCAAACTGGGAGAACTGGGCTATCAATGCGATATCAGCAGTTCCATACAGGACGCTTTCAAAGGGGTCGCCTACGACGTCGTGCTGCTCTCGACCAATATCAGCGGCCAGGACATCTACCCCGTCATCGAGGCGTTCCGCGACGCCGTCGTCATTCTGATGGTATCATATATCAGCAACGACACCGTCACCAAGCCTCTGGCCGCCGGGGCGAAAGACTATATCCTCAAGCCCTTCATGATCGAGGAGCTGATCCGCAAAATCGAGCATTTCCAGGAGTTCAACCGCCTCAAACTGGCTAACGAGACCTATAAGCGCTACCTCGACCAGCACTTCAAAGGCGTCAAGATCACCCAGGACCTCGACAACGTCACTCCGCCGGTCTTCATCGCCTCGAACTTCCAGAAATACGCCGACCGTTTCGCCTTCGATTACGCAAAAACCAACGGCCGGGAGCTGGTCTACATCAGTCTGGAGAACGGCAACGCCTTTAACGACATCTCCAAAGCCCCCGCCGCAGCACTGCTCTATATCACCGACTTCCAGTCGCTGAAAAAAGCCGACCGCAAACCCTTCCTCGAACTTATCAACACGCGCAACGTCATCGTCTCCAGCACCGACTCCGTCGATCTCGAAGGCGTACAGGTGATTGAGATAAAAAGTGACAGCACCGTCTTCGAACAGGGCGATATCCTCCCGATCGAGGACTATGTTAAATATATCGTGTTAAATTATCAGCATAAATTCCCTGATACGGAACTCTCCAAAAAACTGGGAATCTCGCGTAAAAGCCTCTGGGAGAAGCGTAAAAAGTATGGCATCATCAAGAAAAAATAACGCCCTCTTTCTCGACCAGGAAGCCCTGTCCGCCCTCAGCATCCTGAAAGCGGGCATGCTTTCGCCGGTCACGGAACTGATGAACGAAGCGCAGATGAAAGAGGTCCTCTCAACGGGCCGTTTCAATGACACGACCTTCCCCTTCCCTTTCATTCTCGCCCCCGCCGGCAGTACGAACGAAAAAATCCTTGCAAGCGCCAAGCCCGATGAGACACTGGACCTGATCGTCGACGGTGAACGCTCCGGGACGCTGGTGGTTGGGGATGTCTTCGAAATCGACCCCAATGAGCGCGTCCGCCATATCTACGGGACGGACAATCCCTCGCATCCGGGCGTCAGTTCTACCCTGAAGCGGCTGGGCAGACTGGCCGTCAGCGGAGCGCTGTCTCTGGAAAACGACCCGGTCGCGCCGATCCTGCAGAACATCGAAGAGGCCAAACAACGTATCGGCGCCAAGCATACAACGGCCATCATGATGGCGGCCAATCCCCTGCACCGTGCCCATGAGCGTCTTATCCGGCAGACACTGGACAGTACCGACCTCGTCGTCATCTTCCTACTCAAACCCTACAACCAGGCTGACCTCAGTTATGAGATCCGGGAGCAGGCGCTCACCTACTTCGTCGAGAACTATCTCCCCCGGAACCGCGTCGTCATCATCCCGCTGGAGTACAGCTACATCTTCGCCGGCTATAACGAGGTGATCATCGACGCCATCGTCGCCAAGAATTTCGGCTGCGACCGCCTGATGATCGGCCAGAACCACGCCGGGGTCGGCATGTACTACGACCACAACAGCAACCAGTCCGTCAAAGACCGCATGCACGGTATCGACATCGAGGTCGCCATCGCCCGCGAATACGTCTACTGCAACGAGTGCAAGACGCTGGTCAGTACCCAGACCTGCCCGCACGGCAACCACCACCACATCTCCTATCACGCCGACTCCATTCTGGAGCTCGTCAAGACGGGCCTCATGCCGCCGGCGGTGCTGATGCGCAAGGAGATCTCCGCGATCCTGCTCTGCCGCCTCTTCCCGGGCCGCATCAAGAATATCGAGAAGCTCTACTACGACATCATGCCGGTCAACGGTCTGCTCGAAGAGCACACCGACCGCGACTTCTACATCAAACTGATGGAACTCTACCAGACGACGTCGCTGACCTAAGACGGTATTGAAAGGACACTATTTGAAACTCAACTGGATGTTTCTGACCGTCGGCTACAGCGGTCTCTCCCCCAAAGCCCCCGGCACAGTAGGCACCCTGGTCTCTTTGCCTGTAGGCATGGCTATTCTGCTCTTCCTAGGCCCGCAGACCCTCTTCCTGGCGACGATCCTCATCACGTTGATCGCCGTCAAAACCATCGATGCCCATGAACGTGCAGGCAACCCCCATGACGACCAGCGCATCGTCATCGACGAACTGGCGGGAATGTGGCTGGCCCTCGCTATTGCGCCGGGGATGATGATCGCCCCCGAAGCCCTCGGTACATGGGAGAACGGCTTTGTCATCCAGAGCCTGCTCGGCTTCGCATTTTTCCGACTGTATGATATCAAGAAACCGTCGATGATCGGCCGTATCGACCGTGAGGCAAAAGGGGGAATCGGGGTCATGGGCGACGACCTGCTCGCCGGCGTGCTCGCGGGGATCTCCACGGCGCTCGTCTGGCAGCTCGTCCTCAAAGCGGTAGCGGCGTTCGCCGCCTAGAAGAACTCCATCAGCAGGTGGGGTGACCACTCCGGGATATAGATCCCCGCATCTTCATAATATGCCATGTGGTGCGCAAAGGCGCTTGAGGCCAGTGCACCGGCAATTCCGAACGCAATCATCAGCTTTTTCATACTGTTTCCTTTGAATAAAATCAGCGAAATGATAGGGAAACTGTGTGAGCAGAGTGCGAGCGGCCGGGGCCGTTCAGGAAGGGTTCGGCGCCAGGGCTTCCGCAATGAGTTCGATGGGGTTTTTAAAGACCGTTTCCGCCTCGGCCTGGTGCAGGGAGTTGTTGATCTGCATCCGGCAGGCCGAGCACTCCGCGGAGACGACCTGGGCGCCGCTGGCTTTGATCATCGCCGCTTTTGGCTTGCCCGCCGCTTCGGCGAAGTGGTACTTCTCCGTCTGCATCGTCACCCCGCCGAAACCGCAGCAGGCGTTCGGGTCGCTCATCTCTTTGATGGCGTAGCTCTGGCCGATCAGTTTGCGCGGCTCCTGGTAAACCCCCTGCATTTTGCGGGCATGGCAGGGGTCGTGGTAGGTGACGGTGAGATCGCGCCGTCCCCTGGAAGCGAGCAGTTCGGAGAGGTGCGTCTTCTGCTCCAGCCACTCCGTCGCCATAAAGACCTTGTGTTTGAGCTTCTGTGCCCTCGCTTTCCACTCAGGCTGGTCGTGGAAGAAGTGCTCGTAGTCGATCTTGATCATCGCCGAACAGGTCGCTTCGGGGATGATGATCGCCTCGACCTCGTCGATGAAGCTCTCGAAGTACTCGATGTTCTTCTTCGCATTGTGGTCGACGGTCGCGAAATCCCCCGTGAAATAGGCGGGCGCCCCACAACAGAGCTGTTTTTTGGGGATGAACGCGTCGATCTCCAGCACTTCGAGGATCTCCATCAGCGATTTGCCGATGCCGGTGTAGTTGTAGTTGGCCAGACAGCCGATGAAGATGGCGACTTTGCGCTTGCCGCCATTGTCCGTCATCTCAGGGTAGGAGTTCAGGAAAGACTTTTTGCCCATGGAGGGCAGCAGGCGTTCTTTCTTGATGAGAGGCAGGGAGAAGCGCGGCTGCATGGAGGAGGTCTGTTCTTTGATCTTGAACCCGCAGGTCTGGAAAGCGTACCCGGACTTCATGAAGAAATCCATCAGGCGGCGGTGGCGCAACAGGAAGAAGAAGGCCTTCTTGAACCAGGCGATGCCGAACTTGTCGGCGATGTCGGCGCGCACCTGCTCGATGACCATATCGGTGGGCAGGGATTTGGGACAGACGTCGGTACAGTTGGTACAGAGGAAGCAACTCTCGAAGATATCCTTGGCCGTCTTGTCCAGCTCCAGCTGGCCGCGCTCGTAGGCGCCGAGCAGGTCGATGAAACCGCGGGGGCTCGTGACCTCGTCCGCGTTGACGTTGTGGATCGTACAGACGGGGATACACTTCCCGCACTTGATGCACGCATCAGAGGTGGCCGTAAAATTGAAAATCTCTTCCGTATACCGTTTAGTCATGGCGCAATTTTAGCGAATGTTTTTCAATTCGTTTATATTTTTGATCATTAATACGAATCAGACAGTTTTCGAAAAAGTCTTCTTGCTGCCGGCATGTTTTTTCATGTAGGCATCGAAGGCCATCGCGATGTTGCGGATGAGCAGCGTGCCCGTCGGGGAGCACTCGATCTTCTCCGGCGCGATCTCGAGCAGCTCTTCGTGGACCATCGGCTGCAGCTCATCAAGGGCATCGGCGAAGTACTCGTCGAACTTCACGCCGAACTTCGTCTCGAAGCGGTTGATGTCGAGCTTGAAGTTGCTCATCAGCTCCATGATGACGTGCTGGCGGATCAGGTCATCGGCGCTGTGGGTGACACCGCGCTCGAAGGGCAGCTGCCCCGCGTCGATCGCCGCTTCGTAAGAGGGCATATCTTTGAAGTTCTGTGCGTAGTAGTCCACGCCCTCGCCGATGGAGGTGAGACCGACGCCGACGAGGTCCGCCCCGCCTTTGGTCGTATAGCCCTGGAAGTTGCGGTGCAGCTCCCCCTTCTCTATCGCCTTGAAGAGCTCGTCCTCGGGCTTGGCAAAGTGGTCCATCCCGATCATCCGGTAGCCGTTGTTCTCCATAAAATCAATCGTCTGCTGCATGATGGAGAGCTTTTCGTCCGGCCGGGGCAGGGTCGTCTCGTCGATCTTGCGCATCGTCTTTTTCAGCCACGGCACGTGAGCGTAGTTGAAGACGGCGAAACGGTCGGGGTTCAGCGTCACGGCGAGCTTCAGCGTCTCCATGAAGGTCGCCAGCGTCTGGTGCGGCAGACCGTAAATAAGGTCGACGTTGACGCTGACCATATTGTATTTACGCGCCAGGTCCATCGCCTTTTTCGTGATGTCGTAGGGCTGGACCCGGTGTACCGCTTCTTGCACTTTCTCGTTGAAGTCCTGGATACCGAAGCTTACCCGGTTGAACCCGGCATCGCTCATCACCTTCATCTGCGCCTCGTCGATGTGGCGCGGGTCGATCTCGCAGCTCACCTCCGCGTCGGCGGCGAAATTGGGGAAGTGGCTCTTGATGGCGGAGATGATCTCATCGAGCTGTTCGGCGCTGAAGAAGGTCGGCGTCCCTCCGCCGAAGTGCAGCTGGATCACCTCCCGTGATGTATCGAGGTGCTGGGAGAGAATATCCATCTCGCGCTTCAGGTAGTCGATGTAACGGATCTTTTTATCCTCCTTGGAGGTAAAGACGACGTTGCAGCCGCAGAAGTAGCAGGCGTTACGGCAGAACGGGAGATGGAAATAGAGCGAAAGGGGGCGGTTCTTATCCTGCCCCTTCAGCTTTTCGAGGTAGGTCTCGTATGCGAAATCGGTACTGAACTCCAGGGCCGTCGGGTAACTCGTATAACGCGGTCCCGGCCTGGAATATTTGGTAAATTTTGCAAAATCTAGCATGCGCTGTCCCATCAAGGAAAATTAAGATGCTATTATGCCCGCAAGGGGCTTGCGGGGGGATAAAACAGGCCTTAGTAGGCGATCTTGAACTGGAGGCTGAACTCCTGCCCCGGCGTCGTAGAGGCGGTCTTAAGATTCCCCTGCTTGTACTCCAGCTTACTGTCGAGCAGGTTTTTGGCCTTGAACTTGACCGAATAGATCAAGTCGCTGTCTTTGAAGAAGTAGTTGTTCAGTTTCCACTGGGTGACGAAATCGAGCTTCGCAAAAGGCTGCTCGTAGACGTCTTTGTTCTTTTCCGTCCCCAGCGAGACGATGCGCTCACCGATCTGGTTGAACAGGAAAAGCGCACTGTCGCCGGTATCCGCGTTATCGTAACCGAATGTCAGGTTCACGACATAGGGCGACTGCCCCTGCATCGCACGCTTCTTGGAGGTCAGCGTATTGATGTAACTGTAAAACGGATCGGTCGCATCGGTTTTGGGGAGCTTGATCTCTGATTGGATCAGCGCCACGTTCGTCGCGAAAAGCAGGTTGCTCAGCGAATCGCTGACGAAACCGAACCGTTTGCGCAGGTCGACCTCGACGCCGTAACTCGTCGCCGAGTCGGCGTTGATGTACGTCTCCAGGAAGGTATTGTCCTGGGAGTCATCGCGCTTGATGACCTTTTCGATCGGGTTGTCGAACATCTTCGCAAAGAGCGCCATCGAGAACATCTCGTCCGCTTCCATATACCACTCGTACTTGAGGTCGTAGTGGTCGATATAGGTCGCGTTCAGGCCCGGGTTACCGAAGACGATGTTCTCCGTCACCGGGTCCTTGTAACGGCTGTTACTGAACTCCCGGAAGTCCGGACGGCTGATGCTCTTGGCGTAGGCAAAGCGCAGCTGCATCGCGTCGTTGTCGAAACGGTAGGTTGCCCCCAGGCTCGGGAAAAGGTCCGAGGTCTCCAGCGGCGCGTAGCTTGCCGCCGCGTCAAAGAGCTGCTGCGACGAATCCTCCTGGCGGACCGAGGCGACGATGTCGAAGTCGTGCGTGACAGAGAGCAGCTGCTTCAGGTAGAAGGCCGTCACGTCCTGGGTCGCCCGGTAGGAGTCCGTCAGGCGGTAGGAGGCGGAGAAATCCAGGTCGTTGGCGTACTTCTGGTAGATCGTGTCCATATCTTCGGGCATATCGCTGAAGTTGGAGCTGAGCATCTTGAAGCGGCGGCTGTCGAAGTCGCGCTCTTTCGAATAGACGAACACCCCCGCCTTCGTATAGTTCTCGTTCCCGTTAAACTCGAACGGCAGCGTGAAGTCGCCGCGGACATTGTCGACCGTATCGTTGAGGATAAAGTAGTAGTACCAGTTTTTGCGGTCCCAGTTGAGCCCGGAGGTCTGGTGCAGATAGTTGTACTCCACCGTCCCCGGCTCGTCGCGGTACGCTTCCGCCGTCTCGTAGGCCCAGTCGATTTTGAGGTTGTCAAAATAGCCGTCCGTGCCGCTGCCGAACCGCAGTTCGTTGCTGCCGCTGATCTGGTGCATCGTCAGGCCCGTCTCGACATACTCGTAGTAGGTCTTTTCGCGGTCCTCGCTGCTTCCGGTGTAATCGACGGAGGAGAGCGTCGTTTTGTCGCTGGTCTGCATCGTCGCAAAAAAGGTGTACTTGAACTTCTGGTTCTCCAGGTAGTTCACGCCGAGATTGACCATCCCTGAGAGCTCTTCTTTGAAGGTCGTCACATCCGCCGTCGTATGGTTGTCGTGGTAGATCGAACCCGTATTGATATCGTAGAAGAACTTGTTGTACTCGGTCTTGTCGTTATCGGACGTATTCTTGTAATAGACCGTCCCGGAGGCACCGACGGAGAGGTCGTCGTTGAAGGCATAGCTCTTCCCGGCCGCGACTTCAAGCTTGCCGCCCGGCGGCAGTGTCGTCGATTCACGGTTCAGCGAACGGCTGTGCAGCACATCCTGCGTCACGGCCCAGCCACCGACGTTGTTTCCGCCGCTCAGCGCGCTGGAGGGGAGCGGAACGCTGTTGTCGCCGTTGGTCGTCGCCTTGTTGCCCGTATTGCTGTTCATGATCGCTTCGACGGCGATAGAGGCGTACCCTTCGTCGCCCGCCGGGATATCCTTGCTCTTGATCAGGACCGTACCGCCGCCGAAAGAGGCCGGCAGATCCCCGGTATAGGACTTCTGGATCGTGATGCTCTCGACGACGGAGGTCGGGAAGATATCAAGCGGGACGACCCGCTTCGTCGGTTCCGGCGACGGCACGTGCAGATCATTGAGCATGACCGTCGAGTAGCGGTCCCCGAGTCCGCGGACATAGACATATTTCCCGCCGACGATCGTGATACCGCTGACACGTTTCAGGGCTGCGGCGACACTGCTGTCACCGCTTTTGGAAAACTGTTCGGAGCCCAGGACGTTCCCGACCGCGTCGCTGTTGCGCTCTTCGGTGATCGCGGCGGCGACCGAACCTTCGATATGCGGCGCCAGGACGATGAACTCTTCCAGCTCCATCGCCGCGGGGCTCAGCTCGACCGTGCGGCTGACCATCTCTTTGGGCAGTACCGTCACCTTGACGTTCTGGGAGGAGAAGCTCGTGTGGATGATGGAGAGTGTCCGGTTCCCCTCCGGCAGGTCGATGACGACATGGCCCTGTGCATCGGAGACGGCATTGATTTTGATCCCCGGTACGAAGACGCGGGCGCCTACGACCGGTTTCTCATCTTCGGATGAGAGCAGCGTCAGTGCCACGGTCCCGTTGACCTTGACCACGTCCTGCTTCGCATCGCTCTGCGTCACATTCCCTTCCGGCGCTTCGACATCCGCAAACTGCAGCGTTTTGTCCGATTTCAGCGACAGAATGATCTGGGTCTGTTTGTCGGAGGCGATGACAAAATTCTTCTTGACGAAGGCCTGCGGCGCGCCGTTCTCCGTTGCCAGAAGCTGCAGCTGGTAGTTCCCCTCCGGGAGGGTCGTTCCCAGATACCCCTGGGCATCCGTCGTAAACGTCATCGTTTCAGGCTTGGCCGCTGCCGCTTCTGCCGCGGAAAGGTTCATGATCAAGACCTCCTGCGTCGGCAGCGGTTTGCCGTCTTTCAGCACGTAAAGCGCCAGTTCGCCGCCTGCGGCGAAGAGGCTCATTGTCAGCAGTGAAACCAGAAAAAGTATACGCGTCATTGCTGGCACTCCCATATATTATTTTTGCATTTTTCCATCTTCTTGCGCAGTTCGACGGCCTTGGCGAAGAGCTCAGGCTGAGAGAGCGTCTCGAGCAGCGCTTCCGTCTGCTCGAACTCCCCCTCCATGTAGTAGGCGTACGCCAATGCGTAACGCATGCCCTCCTCTTCCATCAGGCCGCTGCGCGCCATCGCCTTGCGGGTGACGATGATACGTTCATAGTCCCCGTACTCCAGGAAGATCGCGATGCGCTGCTTGTACTTCTCTTTCGTGTCGAGCATCTGCGTGTTCTTGAGCAGCGCCATCACGTAGTCGCGGGCGCGGCGGTACATCTCCGCCGACTCGTTGGTGTACTTCCCGTCCTCGATGGAGGCCTCGTTAAAGAGCTCCGCCGCGGCACCGATCATCTCTTTGTCGATGTAAAGGTGCGCCAGCATCACCGTCACTTTGGCGCTGCTCGGGTAGCGCAGGTTCGCCTCCTCGCCCAGTTCGATCGCCTTCTCCGTCTGGCCGCTCTGGCGCAGGGCGTTGATGAAGTTGATCAGGATCGTCTCGTTCGCCTTCGCGTTTTTCAAGTAGACCTGCGCATCATCAAGCGCCGCCTGGAAAAGCCCCAGGGAGACGAGGTAGTAGAAGCGCTGTTTGTAGGCGTCCCAATACGCCGGGAAACGACTGTTCACATCCCGCAGGACCGCCAGCGCCGCGTCCTTGTCGCCTTCGCGCCAGAAACACTCCGCCTTGAGGCCGAAGAGTTTCGGGTTCTGCGCCATAAGGTCGGGGACCTTGTCCAGCGCCGCGATACACCCTTTGTACTCTTTCAGCTTGAAGCTGTTCTGGGCGATGTAGAGGTAGAGCGGTTTGGACGCGTTCGTATCCTCGTTCAGTTCGATAGACTTGTAAAAGTGGACGTTGGCCTCTTTGTAAAAGCTCTTTTTCGTCTCTACCAGCCCCTTGAGCATGTAATAGCGCGGCAGGTCGAGCTCTGTGTCGTTGAGATCGACCATGTTCAGCGCATCGTTGGCACGCTCGACGTGACCGTCGCGCAGCATCATCGCGCCCAGTTCGACATAGTCGACATCATCGGTTTTTGCCGCCAGCTGGACGGAGAGAGCCCCGACCAATGCCGCTATAATCCAAAAACGTTTCATCGGTTCTCCTCCTTAATTGAGGTCGAAGCGGATCTTCTGCTTCGCCCATACTTTGACCGGCTGACCCTGGTACTGCGCCGGCTTGAATTCCCAGGTTTTGACGGCCGCAACGGCGACATCGTCAAAGGTGTCGGCCGGATCGCTCTCAAGCACTTTGACCTTTTCGACACGCCCCTGCTTGTCGATAAGCAGGTTCATCAGGACATACCCCGTGACGCCCATTTTGCGCGCCTTCTTCGGATACTCGATCGGCGTGCGGCGGGAGGGCTGCGGCGCCTGGTCGACCGTATCGTCGGTCATGACCATATCGTTGCCGACGTCGCCCAGCAGCGCATCGTCGCTGAGCAGATCATCGGCCTGGAAAGCTTCCAGGCCCGTGTCGAGGCCCGAGAGCTGCGAACTGAGATTCGGCGTCGGCGCGCTGCGCTTCGGCTTCACCTTTTTCGGCTTCGGCTTCGGTTTAGGCTTGGGCTTCGGTTTGGGCTTGGCAACCTGCTGCATATCGAACTGCGCCGAAGCCATCTTCTTCTTCGGCGGCTCCGTCCACCCCTCGTTGTTCATCTCGATCACGACGATAAAGACGAAAAAGAGGCCGAAGACACTCCACAGGAGGGCCAGCGCATGTTTTTTCAGCGGGGAAGCGTTGCGCACCTTATCCGACCTCTTTGTTCGTGGCGACCGCAACATCCTTCGCGCCGGAGAGGCGGCACTGGTCGACGACTTCGATCAGTTTCTCCACCGCGATCGTGTCATCGGTCACGACCAGGACGGACTTCTCCGTCGAGGTGCGCAGCATGTCGCGCAGTTTGCTCTGCAACGCCCAGACCTTGATGGGCTGGTTGTCGATGTAGGCCTGCGCCTGGTTGTCGAGGTAGACCTTGATCACCTTGCTCGATGCCCGCGTCGCCGAAGAGGCTCCCGGACGTTCAAGGTCGAGCTTCATGTCTTTGACAAAGGTCGTACTGACCATGAAAAAGATCAGCAGAATAAATACCATGTCGATCAGCGGCGAAATATCGACGGCCTGATCCAGCTCTTTTTTCTGTCTAAAACGCATTTACTTTCCTTCTTCTTCCGAACAGACGATATCTTTGATCTGTTCCAGTTCGAGTTCCATGATCTTCGAATGGCGGTCGATCAGACGGCCGACGACCAGGCCCGGTACGGCGACGACGAGCCCCAGCTGCGTCGTAAAGAGTGCCTGGGAGATCCCCCCGGCGATACCGCCGCCCTGGCTATAGAGCGTCATGCTCCCGAGCGAATCGAAGGTCTCGATCATCCCGGCTACCGTTCCCAGCAGACCGATCAGCGGCGAGACCATGACAATGGTATTGACGGTTTTGCGGTATTTCTTGAGTTCCTGACGGTATTCAAAAAACGCATCCTCGATCAGTTCGCGCCCGACCGTGCCGCGGTACCCCGCGTTGACGATTTTGAGGGCATCAACGATCGCGCCGTCGATAAGCCCCCGGGGCACTTCACGCTTCCCGGAGTCGAACTTGCGGATCAAAACCCGCACGCTCTTTTGCGACCCGCGCTTGATGGCGTGAAAGCGGTAGCCCAGTGCGTACCACAAAACAATGACCAGCACGAACAGCGGCCACATGACAAAGCCGCCGCTTTGCATGTAGACCAGGAACTGATCGAAAAGGTTTTGGAGTGCCGGTTGCATTATTTCTGCTTGTTATACTCGTTGATCAGGTGCAGCGCGGACTGCTCCATACCGTCTTTGATGCGCTCCGCCCAGCCGTTGAGCATGTTGCCCAGCAGCAGCAGCGGGATCGCCACGATCAGACCCAGTTCCGTTGTGACCAGTGCGATCGAGATCCCGCCGGAGAGCAGTTTCGGATCGCCCGTACCGAACTCGGTGATGATGTCAAAGGTCGCGATCATACCGGTCACGGTACCCAGCAGACCCAGCAGCGGCGCGACGGCGGCGACGACCATGATGGCCGAGCCGTAACGGTCGAGACGTTCGCTCTCGTGCATGATCGCCTCGGCAACGATATCTTCGACGTGTTCGCGGTCGCGGTCGAGGTTACGCACCGTCGCCTTCATAACGCGGGCCGCCGCCCCTTTGCGGGTTTTGAGGAAGTTCAGGGTCGCTTCAACGCCCTTGGACTGCAGCTCGACCAGCGTCTCTTTCGCTACCGGCAGCGTCTTGGACGCGGCACCGCTGAGGAAGAAACCGCGCAGGACGACAAGCAGGAGTGCGAACAGGCCCATCACGACGATGACCCAGCCGATGATACCGCCGGACTCAATGACGTCCATAACGCCCTTGTCCGCCTTGTCCTCAACCTCTTTGGAGACGTTCTCATAGACAAAGATCTCCAGGGATGCCGGCATCTGACCTGCAGCCAGCGCCGTTGCCGTCGCCGCGGACGCCGGTGCGTCCCACAGTTTCAGCTTATCGCCGCCGGCCGGGACCAGGACACCTGAAACGCCTTCGGCAACGCCGTAGGTCGCGATGTTACCGACCTTGACGAGCTTGCCTTTCTGCTCCGTACCGTCTTTGAGGTAGAAGCTCCCCTCGGTGACGTTGACAGAAGAGAGATCACGGCTGAGCTTCAGCGTCTCTGCGAAGAGCTGGTTCAGTGTCGCCGGGTAATCGTTCTTGTCGATGGCAAGCTTGATGCCGTACGGTGCGAGGGAAGATTGTCCCTGCAGGGCGACGGATTCAAGCAGCGCCGTATCGTCGCTAATGTTCTCCGCGTTCTGCTGTGAGCGGAAAAGCTGTTCGCCGAGGCGGTCGGATGTCTGGGTCTTGACCAGAACATCATTCTGCAGAGATGCGATCTCTTTTTTCGCAGAAGAGATACGTGCCGCATCCTCTTTTTTCACCTGGGAAAGGCGCTGCTGCAGCATCTCTTTCTGGGCTTTCAGGAACGCAAACTCTTTGGCATAGGCGCGCTGCAGTTCTGTCTCTGTCGCGGCGGAGAGGGAAAGTACCGCCATCATCAGGATAAGGACAATACGTTTCATTATTTCACCTCCGTCGTCGCAATGGCATTCGGCAGGGTAAAGTAGCCGGTGCGGATCTGTTTGTGCATCGCGTCAAAGAGCGCGATAATCTGCTCTTGCTCCGCCTTGTTCACGGACTCTTTGTAGTACCAGCCGCTGGCGTCCTTCGCCACATAGCCGACACGATCGTCTGGCGTCATGAAGTACATCATGACGGTGCCCAGGCGCGCGATCTCGGCAAGACGGTCTTCGCCGTCAAGCTTGATCGTCTGTTTGAAAAGGCCGTTCTCCTTGGTCATGCGCACTTCGTCCGCGTAACTGTTCCAGACCTGCGCCAGCGCTTTCTGCGGCGTGATAAGCCCCTCGTTCATCTGCGACTCGATACGTGCCACATCGTCAAGGCGCTCCGCTGTTTTAAAAGGAAGTTCGGAAGCGATCTGCGTTTTGAGCTCGGCGATGGCGGCAACAACGACGGGCTTGATCCCCTCGCTGTTTTTGCTCGCCGCGGCGATCTGCTGACGGACCTTGGCGATCTCCTGCTCGATCTGCTTGATCTTCAGGTTCTCGCGTCCGATCGTCGCATCAAGTTCGTTCTTTTCGATGACGAGCGAACGCATTGTCGCTTTCGTGTCATCTTTTTCTTCCTGAATCTGCGTGTTCAGTTGTTCGACTTCGGCGCGCAGCTTCATCAGCGATGACGCCATGTTTTCTTCGGTACTTGCTGCGAGTGTTGTCGCTGCAATGAGCGAACCGGCCAGCCAGAGTTTTATCGTATTCGGTACCATACATACCCCACATAAAAAAGATAGGCGAAGGGTACAGTTTTTGTGTTACGCTACCGTCACCGAAAGATTACATAACGGAAACATTTTTGGGTGTCAAAGGGGAGGAAGACCGGGGAAACCCCGGTCGGGGGGAGAGAGAAGGTTACTGTTCCAGCGGATCGTTGGTGCCGGCTTTACCTTTCCAGACGTCAGCTTCGGTCACACCGAGGCATGATGTGTTGTCATCGACGTTGAGGTAGGCTGCGTCAACCGCTGCAAGACCTGTCGTACCGACGTTTGTTACAAAGTAGGCGTATGCCGTGTTGGCCGTTGCGTCCTTTGAGTTCGTGTCAGAGTACGTCGTTGCGTCTGTCAGTGCCACGTTCGTGTCTTTGAAACAGACGTTGCTCGTGATATGCTTCGCACCTGTCAGATAAGCATCCTCGCCGCGGAAGAAGATCAGCTCAGTGTCAACCGTTTTGTCGCTGACGAACTTGACGTTGTCCCAAATGAAGCCGGCATCGTACTTGTTGTAGAAACCGCCGCCTTTGATGTACGCTGTATAGTTGATGATAGTCGGCTGTGTCGCGTTCGTGTCATCCGTTGTGATCGTGTTGTTATCGTTACCGAACTCCATACCTGAAGAGTCGTGGTTGTTCGTGCTGTCGACAAAGACCTGCTTGACCAGGACGTTCTGGATCGTACCGCGGTAACCGAGGTCCGTGTCGACAGAGTCGTCCTGGGCGTTGTAGACATAGAGACCGTTGATATCGACTGTACCACCCCAGATCTCCAGACCGTCATCCAGACCGCCGATGATCGCAATATGATTGAGGATCGTACCCGAACCGACACCGGCCAGGGAGAGACCGTTGAGCTCTTTGTCTTTCTCGACTTCGTAACCGCTGTGCTTGACAGCAACATACTCCAGGTGACCGGAAGACTGTGTGTTGTCACAAGCGACCGTTACACCGCCGTCACAACCGAAGGCGACCGTTTCGTCCGCTTCGTAGTGTGCGACACCGTAGTGTGTGTAAGCGTTACCGGCAAGGATAAGACCACCCCATTCGCCCGCAGCGTTGTCATGGGAGTTGCCGTCGACATCCTTCTTGGAGGTGAAGACGATCGGCTCAGCCTGCGTACCGATGGCGATCATCTGCGCGCCCGGCTCGACGACCATGAAAGAGTTCGGCGTAACACCGGCCAATGTCGTACCCGCAGGGATCGTCAGCACCGCCGGTGCTTTGACGTTAACCTTGCCGTCGATTGCATATTTGACTGTTTTGTCAAGCGTCATGTCGCTTGTGATCTCGCTCGGAAGCGCCGTATAGATAACCGGCGGAGTCTCCAGCGGATCCAGAGAGCCTTCAGAACCTTTCCAGATTGTCGCTTCATCGGCACCCGTACAGACCGTATCCATTGTCGTCGTGTTCGCGTCAACATAGATCGTGCCGGCACCCGCATAGAGCTTGTTCGTTACAAAGTATGCATAGGCAGTATCTGCCGTCGCATCTTTGGAGTTGAGGTTTGTATACGTGCTGTTGTCATCCAGTGTGAGCGCCGTATCTTTGAAACAGACCGGACCGTCGATGTGTTTTGCACCCGTCGTATAAGCATCCTGGCCACGGAAGTGAACCTGCGCTTCGTCCGCCGTCTTGTCGCTGATGAACTTGACGTTGTTCCATTTGAAACCGGCGTCATACTTGTTGTAGAAACCGCCGCCTTTGACGTAAGCCGTATAGTTGATGATGTTCGGCTGTGTCGCATTTGAATCGTCTGTCACGATCGTGTTGTTATCGTTACCGAACTCCATACCTGCAGAGTCGTGGTCGTTCGTGCTGTCGACGTTGACCTGCTGAACGAGGACGTTCTGGATCGTACCGCGGTAGCCGAGGTCCGTGTCAACGGAGTCGTCGTTGGCGTTGTAGACATAGAGACCGTCGATATTGACCGTACCGCCCCAGATCTCCAGACCGTCATCCAGACCGCCGATGATCGCGATGTTTTTCAGGATTGTTCCCGAACCGACACCCGCGAGGGAGAGACCGTTAAGCTCTTTGTCTTTCTCGACTTCGTAACCCGTGTGGACGACACGGACATACTCGAGGTGACCGGAAGACTGCGTATTGTTACAAGGAACCGTTACGTCGTCACAACCGAAAGCAACCGTTTCGTCCGCTTCGTAGTGTGCGACACCGTAGTGTGTATAAGCGTTACCCGCAAGGATAAGACCGCCCCATTCGCCCGCAGCGTTCTGGCTGGAGAGTCCCTGAACAAATTTCTGGGAAGTAAACGTAATCGGTGCCGCTTCCGTACCGACAGCTTCAAGCTGGGAACCCGGCTCGACAACCATAAAGGATGCCGGAGCACAACCCGCTACCGTTGTACCGGCAGGGATCGTCAGAACAGCGTTGTTCGTAACGTTAACCTTGCCTTCCAGACCGTAGGTCAGTGCGCTGTCCAGGGTCATGTCTGCGTCGATGACGGCCGGCAGGACCACATCGATGACAGAAGCGTCACAGACGGCAGTCGTACCGCCGCCACCGCCACCGCCGCCACCGCAGCCTGTAAAGGAGAGTACTGCAGCAGCTGCTGCGCTCAGGGCAATTGTCGAAGTTTTATAAAAATTCGCCATACATTTACTCCAAAGTTGAAAAGTTGCCGGAAGTGTAGGATGCTTGTGTTACGGACGCCATACAGCAGTGAAACAGGATGATTACAACGGATTGATCTCTCCGTAATATATATGTAACCCAAGCGTAATATCCTTTCTATACTGTTCTGACTTCAAATACTATCTATAAGGTATGCTGGTATGAAAGCAACTATCGCCGTCGTCGAGGATGATACGGATCTTCTTGAACTCCTGGAGTACAGGCTGGGGAAAGAGGGCTTCGACGTTGTCGGTTTCACCAATACGAAAAACGTGAAGCAGGTCCTGACCGAGGAACCGGTCGACCTGATCATCATGGACCGTAACCTTCCCGATGTCGAGGGGAGCGAATATATCGCGATGCTGCGCTACCAGGGTCTGAAAACCCCGGTCATCTTTCTCTCGGCCAAAGACAGCAGTGCCCAGGTCCAGGAAGGATTCCTGCGGGGCGGTGACGACTATATCACCAAACCGTTTGAAATCGATGAGCTGATCCTGCGGATCAAAGCCGTGCTGCGGCGTACCCGCGGCGAAGAGGAGGAGCAGGTCGTCACCTACCGCGACATCGAACTGCACCTGCATTCGCGCGAAGCCTTCATCAGCGGGATGCCCGTTGAACTGACCAAGCTGGAGTTCAACCTGCTGCGTACCTTCATCGAGAACCGCACCACCGTGCTGCGGCGCGACTACCTGCTCAAAAGCGTCTGGGGGAAAAGCGACAGCTACCAGGGGCGTACGGTCAACGTCGCCATCAACCGCCTCAAAGAGAAGATCGACCCGGACAAGAGCAAAGACTACATCAAAACCGTCCGCGGCATCGGCTACATGATCCGCTAATCGGTGCGCCCGCACCGCAAACAACGACAAAAAAATCAAAAAATATTTTTAGACAAGAAGTGAAACGAAAGGTAGCGCGGTTCAACTGCGCGCGCCCTGGAAGCAGTACCCTCCGGGTATGAGCTCTCTGCTGAAGATGCAGCGCAGCGGAATTTCGCAACGCCGTGAGGACAAACACAGCGTTAGCGTAGGTAATTCGGGCTTAGCCCGTATACCGTCAAGAAAAAGGTGATCAACCGAACTTGCCGCTGATGTACTCCTGGGTCAGTTTTTCCGCCGGGGTGACGAACATCTCGTCGGTCTTGTTCAGCTCGATCAGTTCGCCCAGGTACATAAAGCCCGTATAGTCGCTGACGCGGGCGGCCTGCTGCATGTTGTGGGTAACGATGATGATCGTCACGCGGTCGCGCAGCTCCATCACCAGCTTTTCGATCCCCTGGGTGGAGATGGGGTCGAGGGCCGAGGTCGGTTCGTCAAAGAGCAGGACATCCGGCTCGACGGCGATGGCGCGGGCGATGCAGAGGCGCTGCTGCTGGCCGCCGGAGAGGCCGTTCGCGTCATGCTTGAGACGGTCTTTTACCTCGTCCCAGATCGCGGCGTCGCGCAGCGCCTTCTCGACACGGTCGGCAAGTTCCGTTTTGTTTTTCAGTCCCTGCAGGCGCATGCCGTAGGCGATATTGTCGAAGATGCTCATCGGGAAAGCCGTCGGCTTCTGGAAGATCATCCCGATCTTGATACGAAGGTTGATCAGATCCTCCTTGCTCTCGACGATATTGCGCCCTTCGAACATGATCTTGCCGTCATACGCGTTCCCCGGGTAGAGGTCGTGCATCCGGTTAAAGGAGCGCAGCAGCGTCGTCTTCCCGCATCCGGAAGGTCCGATCAGGGCCGTGACTGAGTTTTTCGCGATCGGCATAGAGATGTTTTTGAGGTTCGGTGACGTGGCACCGGCATAGGTGAAACTGAAATTGTTGACTTCGATCGCCTTCTCGGACGGAATGTCGATAACGGTCGCCATAGGCTATCTCCCTTTTTTCTTGAGTAGGATCAGACGGCCCAGAATGTTGAGGCCGAGAATAAACATCGAGAGGATGAACGCCGCAGCCCATCCCATCTTCTGCCAGTCCTCGTAGGGGCTGGTAGCATAGTTGAACATCGTCACGGTCAGCGACGCCATCGGTTCACTGAGATCGTAGTTGAGGAAGTTGTCATTGAACGAGGTGAAGAGCAGCGGCGCCGTCTCTCCCCCCACACGGGCGATCCCCAACAGGACGCCGGTCAGCACCCCCGCCTTCGCGCCGCGGTAGACGACCTGCATGATCACCTTGTATTTGGGAGCCCCCAGTGCAAAGGCCGCTTCGCGCAGGGTCGAGGGAACAAGCTGGAGCATATCATCGGTGGTGCGCAGGATGATCGGGATCATGATGATCGCCAGCGCGATGACGCCGGCCCAGCCGCTGAAGTGCCCCATCGGCAACACGACAATCGCGTAGACAAAGGAGCCGATAACGATACTCGGCGCACTCATCATAATGTCGGAGATATCGCGGATGACCTCGGCAAGCTTCGACTTCTGGCCGTACTCACTGAGGTAGGTCCCTGCCAGGATCCCCAGGGGCACCCCGACGACGGTCGCAACGCCGACCAGGATGAGCTGACCGATCAGCGCCTGCCGCAGCCCGCTCTCCTCATAGCCCGGAGGGGCCCCTTCGAAGACGAAGATGTTCCAGTTGATCGCATCGATGCCGTTGGCGACGAGGACGTAGAGTATCCAGAAGAGAAACCCTATGCCCACGAGGGCCGAAAGGCTGGAGAGCCCCAGCACGATTTTATTGATAAGCAGCCGTTTTTGAATCGCGGTCATTTTACCTTCCTTGTACGGCGCAAAAAGTAGAACTTGGCCATCGCAATGATGACGAAGCTCATCACCATCAGGATCAGCGCCAATCCGAAGAGGCTTGAGAAGTAGAGGTCCGTATCCGCCTCGGTGAATTCGTTGGCCAGGGTGACGGGAATCGACGTCGCCGGCGCGGTGATGTCGAGGGAGATCTTGTGCACGTTCCCCATGACGAAGGTGACGGCCATCGTCTCGCCGACAGCGCGCCCGAGGGCCAGGATCAGCGAGCCGATGATCCCCGCTTTCGCATAGGGGATGACGACATCCTTGATGACGTCCCACTTCGTCGCGCCGAGGGCGTAAGCCGACTCTTTGAGGATGTCGGGCGTGGTATTCATCGCGTCGCGGGTCACCGCCGCCATGAACGGCAGGATCATGATCGCGAGAATGATCCCCGCGGTGAGCATCCCAATGCCCAGACCTCCGAAAATATCACGGATAATCGGCACGAAATAGAAAAGCCCCCACATCCCGTAGATGACCGAGGGGATCGCCGCCAGCAGCTCGATGGAGACGCCGACGGGGGATTTCAGTTTGGCCGGAGCAATCTCGCTCAGGAAGATCGCCACCCCGATGGCGACCGGCACGGCAAAAAGCATCGCCAGGAAGGTCGAGATCACCGAACCGGCGATCGCGGCGAACCCGCCGAATTTCTCCAGGTTCGGTGCCCACTTGTCCCCCAGGACGAAATCGAAGCCAAAAGCAGCGAACGCTTCGGTGGAGTGCTGGAAAAGCACGGTAAAGATCCAGGCGACGAGCAGCAGTATGGCCACGGCAATAATGCGGGTCGCGTTTGCAAACAGTTTGTCAATCAGAAGTGTCAAACTTTCTTCTCTCTTCATAGGGTTTGTAGGCCCTTAATATAGTGGGCGCAATGGTAAGTCACAAATGTTACAGAATAATTACGACGGGGGTAAAAAGACCGGGGAAAAGGCCGTCACTCCTCCAGGGGTCCCCCCGCCGGAAGTGCGCTGTCCGTCGGCTTCTGCAGCAGGGGAGTGATGCCGAAACCAAACGAGGAGCCCTCTCCCTCCACGCTGCTGATCTGAAGTTTCGTGCCGTGCAGTGCCAGGATATAGCTGACGATGGAGAGCCCCAACCCCATCGAATTGTCCCAGGTATTCTTTTCGACGCGGTAGAACTTGCTGCTGATGCGCTCGATCTCCTTGGCGGCGATCCCGATCCCGCGGTCGTGTACCCAGAGTGTCCCCTCATTGATCTCAAGGAGCACGGCCGATTCGGAGTACTTCATGGCATTGTCAAGCAGATTGGTGACGACCAGGTCGATCATCGTGCGGTCCGCTTCGACGAAGATGGATTCACAGGAAACCTCCAGCGTACGGTCCGTGTACTTTTTCGTAATGTTGTTCGCACACTCCGTTGCCAGATCACAGAGGTCAAACCGGCTGTATGAAGGGGCCAGGTCGTTGTTCTCGAGTTTGACGGAGAGCGACAGGCGGTCAAGCATCGTCGAGATCTTCTGGGCGTTTGCCGTGATCTTCTGCAAGAAGCGCTGGCGGATCCGGCCGTCGATCTCCGGATCGTCGTAGAGGGTCTCCGCATAGCCGACGATCGAGGCGATCGGGTTTTTGAATTCGTGGCTGATCGCGGAGAGAATATCGTTGCGCTGCTTGTTGATCAGGCGCAGACGCGCCGTGTACTTGCGCTTCTGACGCTCGCGCTTGGCCAGTTTTTTGACGAGGTTTTTGAGCAGCAGCGAGATCTGCAGGAACTCGGTGAAGTAGCGGGGTTTCACCACCGCCTTGTAGTTCTTGTCGCTGATCTCTTCGAGATAGGCCGAGAGCTGGGCGATGTCGTAACGGATCTTGCGGCTCATCCGTATGGCGAGGTAGACCACGACGAGCAGCAGCAGCCCCAGCACGGTTGCGAGCCGGAAGAGCAGCGTGTAGAAGTCGTCGAGTACCTTCTGAAGGCTGACCGCAAGACGGAGCGTATAGGTGCTGCCCTGCCAGACGATACGCTTTGCCACATAGAGAAAATCGATGCCGATCGTATGGGAGAAACGGACGGCCTGGCCGTACTCGCCCTTGGCCGCCGCCATCACCTCTTCGCGGTTGGCGTGGTTTTCCATCTCTTCACGGTTCGCATCGCTCTCCGCCGCCACGGTGCCGTCGACGGCAATGACGGTGATACGCTTCCCGATCTGCGGCGCCGTCTCCGCAATATAGCGGTCCATGTTCGTGACATACTGCAGGGTCGACTCTATCAGTCCGATCTCCTGCTTGAGACGTACCTCGTAGTCGCTGATAACGGACTCTTTGAGGGTAAAGTAGCCCACAAAGGAGGCGATAAGCCCCATCAGCGTGAAGATGCCGAGAAATTGGAGGATAAAGGAGTGGTGGATCTTCAGCAAAGTGTGTACCCTACTCCGCGTACCGTTTTGATGTACTCTTTGCTTTTGTCAGGGTCGATCTTCTCTTTGAGGCGGTTGATGGCGACATTGACGGTGCGGTCCTGGTACACCTCATCGCCCCCCCAGACGTGCTCCAGCAGGTAATCCCGGTCGAGCACGACGTTCTGGTTTGAGATAAGCGTATGCAGCAGATCGAATTCGAGCTTGGTCAGCGCGATGGGCGTCCCCTCTATGGTCACCTCACGCGAAGCGAGGTTGAGCAGGATGTCCCGATAGGCGACGACACCTTCGGAAGGGCTGCCCTTGGTCCGGCGGAGTATCGCGTTGATGCGCAGCAGAAGCTCTTTCATATTAAAAGGCTTCGTCATATAGTCATCCCCGCCGCGCAGGAATCCCTCTTCGATCTCGCTCTCTTTGTTCTTGGCGCTGAGATAGATGACGGGGGTCTGGACCCCCTCCTTGCGCAGTGAAGCGATAAACTCGCTCCCCTCCGCCCCGGGAAGGTTCCGGTCCATGATCATCAGATCGACGGACTCCTCGTCGAGCACGCGGCGGACGTTCTTCGTGTTCAAGAAACCGATCGTCTCGAAGCCCTCTTTTTCCAGGTTGTACTCGATGAGTTCGAGCAGATCCTCTTCATCTTCAACGATGACTATCGTCGTATGCATTGCGTTTCCCACTCCCTTGTCAATAGCTCTGAAGTTTTCCGCCTTTTTGTTCGAACATCAGCAGGTTGGCGACGTTCACGGCACGATCACATACCCGTTCCAACTTGCGCAGTGTTCCGAGCATACGCACATATTCGGCGGAAAGCTCGTGTTCGGAAATAATCATTGACATGATATCTTTTTCCAGGATCGCAAAGAGATCATCGTTCTTGCTCTCTTCGACCATGACCTTGCGGTACGTCTCTTCGACATCGCAGTTCGCGATATCGGAAACACAGGTGTGAATGCAGGCCAGGGCGTTGACGACGCTCTTGTGCAGCTGCACGATGGCGTTGTCAAACGGTTCGAGATCGCAGTCGCTCTGCAGAAGCTCACGGATGCGGCGGGCATACTTTTTTGTCCCTTCGGCGATGCGTACCAGTTCGTTCGTCATCTTGAGGTAGGCGACCAGCCCCCGCAGTTCCTGGGCCTCCGGACCGAACAGTGCGAAGGTCTTGACGATCTCGTTGTCGACGGTGTTGCCGTCGTTTTCGATCATCTTCAATGTGTCTGTTGCCGCTTCGAAGCCTTCTGCACTCTTGGCGCTGTACGCCTCAAGGGCCATACGGTTCGCCGTGACCTCTTTTTGAATGATCTCGGCAATCATCCCCTGAATCTCGCGCAACTTCGTTTCGTAGCGTGGAAGCATGCTTATCCTTACTTTCTTTCAGATAGTTTATCACAATTCAGGCCTGCGGCGGTATCACCGTTTCGGGCCGTGCTATGCGATATATTTATAAATGTCGGGCGCGATTATACGGAGGCTTGGTAACATAAAGGTTACAAAAAATCCGCCCTCTCCGCCGCAAAGCGTAATCATTCTGTAACCATACGATTTTACAATGCCGCCATCACAACACGAAGGATCGTTTATGCTCAAACGCATTGCAACTGCCCTCACGCTTGCATCGCTTGCACTGACCTCTGCCGCTGCCGCCGACAAGATCAGCGGTGCCGGTGCCTCATTCCCTGCCCCCCTCTATTATGACTGGGCTTTCAACTATGGCAAAGAGACTCACAGCCGCGTCAACTACCAGTCCATCGGTTCCGGCGGCGGGATCAAGCAGATCACGAACCGTATCGTCGACTTCGGTGCTTCCGACAAACCCCTCAAGACCAAGGAGCTGAACAAAGCGAAACTGCTTCAGTTCCCGGCCGTCATCGGCGCCATCGTCGTTGCCTACAACCTTCCGGGGATCGCCGACGAACAGCTCAAGCTCTCCAACGGCATCGTCGCCGACATTTTCGCCGGCAAGATCACAATGTGGAACGATCCTGCCATCGCGGCAGAGAACAAAGGGCTGGAACTCCCGAACCAGAAGATCATCGTCGTCCACCGTTCCGACGGTTCCGGCACAACGTACAACTTCACCTACTACCTGACAAAGAGCTCTGAAAACTGGGCGAACAACTACGGTGCCGGCAAGGCGATTGACTGGGCTGTCGGTATGGGCGGCAAAGGAAACGAAGGTGTCTCCAACCTCCTCAAACAGACCCCGTACACGATCGGCTACATCGAAAGCGCCTACAAAGAGAAGAACCATCTCGCCGCGGCAACGCTGCAGACGGCAAACGGCAAATGGGTCGCGGCGCGTGAAGAGAATTTCAAAGCCGCTGCCAAGTACGCCAGCTGGACGAAAGAGGACAACTTCTACGCGCTGCTCGCCCTGCAGCCCGGCGACACTTCCTATCCGATCGTCGCGGCGACTTTCATTCTCCTGCCGAAAGAGAAACCGGCTATGGACAAGAAGGTAACCGCTTTCTTCGACTACGCCTTCAAAAAGGGTGACGACAGTGCGAAAAAGCTCGGATACATCCCGCTGCCCGAAAGCACAAAGCAGATGATCCGCGAGTACTGGACGACCAACATCAAATAACCCGGGGGTTCCCCTTCTTTTTTGCGGCGGCTTCGTGCCGCCGATTCTCCTTCAAAGCGCTCCCTGCGAGCCGCTTCACTCCTCTAAAAACACTATTTCAACCGTTTCTGCCTGAAAGCACCCTGTGCTATACTGAACCCGATACGGTTCATCTCAGCACAACCGCATCCGGTTACATGACAGTCGCACTTTGGTTACATAAAGACACAGCTTTGTAATCTTTATGTAATCTACCTGCTTTACAATTCCCGCAACTTATTATGAGGAACCGAAAAATGAAACAGATCGTTTTCACGACGATTACCGCACTCCTGCTGGGCGCCACGGCTGCGAACGCAACCCAATTCTATGTCGACGGCAAGGGCCAGGTCTTTACCGAACCGGCCGAGGACAGAACGGCACTGGAATCGGAAACACCGGTTTTTGCCAAATCATCCAAGCTCGAGTTCAGCGGCCTGCACTATCTCGGCTACACCTATGAAGACAAAAAAGCCCTTCCCGAGGACAACCTCGAAGAGCTGCAAACGGGGAACTTCGAATTCAGACGGAACTACATACAGGTCAAAGCCTTCTTCTTCGACGATCCGAAAAGCTACCTCCGCGTCACCCTTGACACGACCTATGACGCGACCAACAGCTCGACCGGCGGTTATGCGAACATGTACGTCAAGTACGCCTACATCTACCTCAACAACATCCTGCCTTATACGGGTGTCGAATTCGGTATGGCGCACCGCCCCTGGATCGACTACGAAGAGCACAACGGCTGGTGGTACCGTTCAATCTCCAAAACGATGGTGGAATCGGCGCAGGCTGCCGACCTGACCAACTCTGCGGATGCCGGGATCAACTTCAAGACCAAACTCCCCTATTTCACCTCCGAGATCGGTCTGTTCAACGGTGAAGGCTACCACGGGACGCAGGGCAACAACGACAAGATCGGTACGGGGAACTCCATCGAATGGCGCCTCACGGCTGCCGCGCTCGGAGACGGCGATGTGAAACGCAAGGCGACCAAGAACACCTACCTGGATCTCTCTTTCTTCGGCCAGTACAATATGCTCAACGACGGCAACGAAATGAACGGAACGGCGCAGACCTATACATTCTACGGCTTCCACACCGTCTACAATATGCCTTCGTTCCTGCTCTCTGCACAATATGTTATCGCGGAGAACAACAATGACACGACCTATAAGAAGAGCGGTTCGGGCTTCTCTGTGAACGGAACATACCGCTTCGGCGACGCCTACGAGTTCGAAGTGCTGGCCCGTTACGACAACTGGACGGCAAAGATGGACAACAATCCGGATCTGAACACCGAGAACTACATCTACGGTGCGGCATGGAGACAGAACAAGAACCTCAAATGGCTCCTGACCGGCGAGACCTATGTCGCCAACGACAAGAAGAACTATGCCGGCAGCTATACCCAGGACTTCACCGCGGTTATGCTGACCGCAGAAGTCAGCTGGTAAATCCCGCCAGACAACACTACCCCAGGAGGCAGAACAGTTCCCGGAGCTCTTTTGGGCTCTGCGGACGGTTAACGCTCCAGCTATCTCCCCCATTTTTCTGCAGCTCGATCTCCGCGTTTCATTGCATGAAGCAGATGACGCAGTATTGAGAACATTTTCATTACAGTAATGTAACCCTTTTGTAATCTTTAGCCTCTACAATGCCGCCACCTATTTTGAGGAGTAACCCAATCATGAAAAGCACATTGATTTCATCCTTGGCTGTTGTCGCTTTGAGCACAGCTGCCCATGCGACAAGCACGACACTCTACACCGACCCGACCACCGGTCAGGTCTTTACCCAAGAGGGCGAAAACCGCGTCAAAATGGGAGAGTTCATCCCTGCCGAAAGCGCGAAAGCCAACGAAAAAACGGCAACGCTGCAGGGCCCGACCGTTGAAAACGGCGATTCGCCGGAGTTCCTGCTGGGCAAAGAGACGGCGCCGAACATGAAGTTCACGGCGTCGGACAATCCGGACATGTGGCTCAAACTCGGGGTTCGCATCCAGGGGACGTTTGAAAACTACCAGCGCGATTACGAAGACGCGGCGAAGAGCGACACCGACAACTGGGACGCCTACCTCCGCCGTACGCGTTTCGAAGCCGCCGCGGGCTTCGGCAAGCACGTCTCGTTCACGATGGATATCCGCAACGACAAGGCCAACTATCAAGATGACGGCGAGCAGAAGTTCAACGTCGGTGATGCCTACCTCAAGATCAGCAAACCCTTCAATACATCCCTCGTGAACTTCCGCCTCTACCGCGGAAAGATCGACGTGTCGCGTACCGAAACCGTCAAATCCGCCTACGTGCTGCACTACGACCGCCCGCACGTCGCCGACGAAGCGGCCCAGTACATCACCCACAACCGCCGGGGAACCAATGCGAAGATGTACGGGGACTGGAAGAAGAAAATCTATTACGAAGTCGCTTTCGGTGACGGCGTCTACTCCGGCAAGTTCAAAGACGCGGGCGGTAGCAGCTTCGACGGGGACGCTTTCAACCAGAAGAGCTTCTTCTACGGCGGGAAAGTCGTCCTCTCACCGTTTGACGGCTGGGAAGAGACCAAGCGGACCGAAACCTACTTCGGTAAAGGCAAGCACTTCGAGATCGGTGCCGCCTACTGGAACAGCCCCGGCATCGAATATGCCGACAGCAACGTGTCACAGACCATCGACCACGAGCTGATCAACCTCGAGATGTCGGCACACTACAAAGGCGCCTTTGTGCAGGCGGAGTGGTTCCAGTTCGACGGTGTCGTCAAGAACTGGGGCGAAGCCGAGACCGGCAAATCCAGCGGCTGGTACGTGACCGGGGAGTACGTCATCGAAGCGCTGAATTACCTCGCACCTTTTGTCCGTTACGAAAACTGGGACAAATACGACGGGAAAGGGGACTGGAAACTCGAATCGAAAATGGCAGGGGTGAACTGGTACCTCAGAGGCAACTCGACCAAAGTCGGTCTCGTGTTCCAGGAGGATACCTACGGAAAAGATCTCGGCGACTATACCGATACGCGCTTCAAGCTGACGACGCAGTGGTTCTTCTAAGAACCGCCGCCCCCTCCTTTACACCTCAATCCTCGATGTAGTACCCGATACCCGAAGCGTTCTGGATAATATCCGTGGGCAGCTTGTTGCGCAGACGCCAGACCAGGGTACGCACACTGTTCTCCGTCGCTCCCTTCTCCTCCCAGACGTAATTGATCGCCTGGTCGAAACTGACCACCAAGCCCAACTGGGCCACCAGCAGCCGCATGAAGGCGTTCTCTTTCTTGGTCAGCTTGATCTTCTTACCCTGATAAAAGGTCTCGCAGACGCTGATGTCGAGGTAGTAGTCCTCTCCGAAGGGGACAATAGGCTTGTCGGAGAGCTTCTTGTTGTAAAGCAGTTTCTCGAGGTTGAGTTTGTCGTTCTTCAACCCCTCGAAGTTCTCTTCGCGCTCCTTTTCGACATGAAACTTGTACATCGCCATCTGGATCGTCGCATGCAGCGACTCCGGGTCGAAAGGTTTGACGATATAGCCGTACGGTTCGGTCTGTTTCGCCTCGTCGATGATGTCGGCATCGGAGTGGGCGGTAAGGTAGATGAAAGGGAGGCAATGCCTCTCGCGGATATACTTCGCCAGTTCGATACCGTCGGCATCTTCCTGCAGGCTGATATCGACCAGGACGATATCGGGCTCATACACCTTGATCTTATTGGGTGCCTGGATCGAAGAATCTACCGTGGCAGCGACTTCATATCCCTGGTTTTCCAAAGCGATCTGCAGGTTCATCGCTGTAACGGGATCGTCCTCGACGATCATGACTTTGTAACTTTCCATCCCAACCCTTAAACAATCTCGATAATGCCCCTCAAAAAGTGCATTAAAAATAATTATAGTGAAAAAGGACTTTATTACAAAGTTATCATAGAAGTGTCACATAAAACAGAATTCACCAAATAATGAAAATGTTTCGAAACGAATCAGCTTCCCTCCCCGATGAAGGCATTGAAGCAGCCGCGCATCGAACCGAGCATCCCCGTATAATCCAATGCCGCGTTGCCCGCGCGCGCCTCCCATTCCATTTTTTCGGCCAGCTTGGTCATGCTGTCGAAACGGAAATTGCTGCTGGAACCCTTGATCGAATGGGCAAGCAGCGTCACCTGTTTGAGATCTTCCGCGTCAATGGCCGCCTCGAGCTCCTCAAAACTGCTCTGCATCTTTTCGCGGTAGACGCCGAGCAGCATCTGCAGCTGCGCTTCGGTGACCTGCAGGATCTCGCGCAGCTCCTTGTGCTCTGGGAGCACCGTCTCCGGGGCCGTCTCCTCGGCGGCGGCATCTTCCGCGCGGGGGATGAAACGTTCGAGCGAACTGATCAGCGTTGCCATCCGGATCGGCTTGCCGAGGAAGTCGTCGTAGATGCGCCGCTGTTCGATCCCCCCGAGCACGTTTGCCGTCAGGGCGATGATAGGCAAGTGCTGCCGCCCCTCGCGGTTTTCGATGTGCCGCATCGCCTGGACGGCATCCCGTCCGTTCATGACCGGCATCTGTTCATCCATCAGTACAAGGTCGTAATGTTCCGTCCGCATCCGTTTGAGCGCTTCCGCACCGTTGCCGACGATCTCGTAGCTGACACCGAGGTTGCCCAGCAGCGTGCCGATCAGCTCCTGGTTCGCTTCGTTGTCCTCCGCGACGAGCAGGTGGGCATTAAAACGCACCCCGGCAGTGTCCGCCCTCGGCTCCGGCTCCGCATCCCCCATCAGCGCCGTCTCGATCACCTCCTGGAGTTTGGAGCAGTACAGGGGCATCACAAGCGGCGTCACGCCGGAAACGTTCTCATAGGTGTCGTAGGGCGCATCCATCAGCGCCACCTTTGGCGACCCCTCCGCCAGAAGCTCCTTACGTTGCGCCTCTCCGACACAGTGCTCCGAGAAAAAGAGCAGATCGTAACTGCCGTCCAGCGCTTCGACCGATTTGATTTTCACGCCGAAGCTCTGCAGATAGCGCATCAGGGAGGCCGCCATCGTATCAAACTTCTGTTCGGGGCAGTAGAGAGCGAGCCGGTGCTTGCGGATACACTCAAGGTCCGTCAGAAGCGGCCGGGTCTCATCCCCCACGATGACGGGGAGGGTAAAGGTGAACGTGCTCCCGATCCCGGGGTGCGAATGCAGCGTGATCTCCCCGCCCATATGCCGCACAAGCTGGGCGCTGATGGAGAGGCCAAGACCCGTGCCTCCCACCCCGGGAAGATCCTCGTTCCTGGCCTGGGAAAAGGGGTCGAAAATGTAGTGCTGGTCTTTGGCCGCGATGCCAATGCCCGTGTCAATGACGCTGATGCTGATGCGCCCCTCGGTGTAGAAAGCCTCCACGGTGATTTCTCCCCCCGGCGGGGTGAACTTGATGGCGTTGCTGAGCAGGTTCGAGATCACCTGCTGGATCCGCAGCGGGTCGGCGATCAGCTCGTAAGGAATGCGCGGATCGATGAAGCTTGTCAGCGTCAGATGCTGCTGGTTGACGCTGGGCACGAAGAGCTCCAGGGTGTGGCTGATGGTGCTGTGCAGGTTGAAAGGGGCCGGCTCGACGGTGAATTCGCCGCTGCGTAGTTTGGAGAAGTCGAGGATGTCGTTGATGATGCTCAGCAGGTTCTCGCCGCTGCTGTAGATGATGTCGAGGTAGCGGCGGTCCTTGACCGTCTGCGCCTCGTCCTTGAGCAGGGCGACAAAGCCCAGGATGGCGTTGAGCGGCGTGCGGATCTCGTGGGACATGTTGGAGAGGAAGTACTCCTTCGCCTCCCCCGCCGCGATCGCCTCCTCTTTGGCCACGACGAGATCGGTCACCTCGTAGCTGATCGCCATATACTCGGTAACGGCGCTGTGGGTATCGGTGATGGGGACGACGGTCGTGTCGATATAGAAGGTACGCCCCTCCTTCGCCTGCCCCTTGATCGTCCCCTTGAACACCCCCTCGTCGCTGATGGCCGCCGAGAGGTGGTCGAAAAAGTTCCCCGGCATATCGGGGTGGTAGAGCAGCGTATGGGGGCTGCCGACCAGCTCCTCCTGGCTGTAGCCGCAGATACGGGTCAGTTTCGCATTGGCATAGGTGATCGTCCCCTGCGCATCGGTCTTGGCGACGATGGCGCTCTCATCGATGGCGCGCCGGTACTCTTCGAGCAGTTTGACGTTGCGCTCGATCTCCCGCTCTTTCTGGTAGATCGTCTCGGTATAGCGCTTGAGCACCCCGGAGAAGTTGAGGTCGAAAACATAGCTGATCTCGTCGTAGACCTCCTGGGAGTTCACTCCGAGCTCGTAGGAGATGTCCACCATCGCGCGGCGGAAATGGCTGCAGAGCATAAAGAGTTCGTCAGAGGTCACCTCGTTGTCTTTGAGGTATTCGAGCAGTTCCGCCATGACCGGGCAGTCGCCGATCTGCATCTCGCCCCGGATGACCATTTCGAAATAGTCGTAGACCCCCGAGGCGTACTGGCGGATAAAAAAATCGGTTTCGATCCCGTGGCGCTTCAGCACCGATTCGGCCGTCTCATAGGAGACCCAGCGCTGCAGAATCGTCGCCTTGGCCTCCTTGAAACGGTCAATGACCCGTCGAAGCTGCGGAACGGACGGCATGCGCTCCTCCTGCGATGTTTAAATGAAAAAAATTGATTTTAGCATATTGAGGGAAACGGTCAAGCCTAAGGGAGCACCCAGGCGAAAACGCCGACGGCGAGCAGGGCGAGCTGCCCCAACGCGATCCCCGCGGTACCGATGATATTTCCGGTCTGGCAGCTGGTGCACTGCTTGTACTTTTTCGCCTCGTACTCGGCGTAGAAAAAGTAGGCAATGATCAATACGAAGATCAGCCCGAGGGCGGCCATGTCCGCCACGGCAATGGTCTGCACCGTCGCCGCTTCGACGGTAAACGGCGCAATGAAGCTGAGCAGGACGCCGAGCATCACGAGCCGGTAGGCTTTCTTGATGTAGTCGCGCACAAAGACCGTCGGGCAGCTGCCGCTCTTTTCCCCTGGCATCCGGCTCTCTTTGACAAGTCCCTGATCCAGATAGGCGTCAATCTGCTGCCGGACCGCCTTGGGGACGCGGTCGACGAAGGTGCTGCCGAAGGCGTAATCGAGCTGGTGCTGGAAGGTCCGTGCCAGTTCCCCCTCCACGTCGCGCGAATGCATCGCTCCCGTCTCATCCTCGTAGATGACTGTGAGGGAGGTGTAGCGCTCCACTTCCGCCGTAAAGTCGTAATAGGTCGAACGCTCCACCGCGGCCGCTTTCCCCTTCTCTTTGAGAAAGCGGGCGTTGATGTAGGGGGTGTATGCGTCCTCCTCTTTGAGGACAATGACGTTGTACTGGATGCCGATCTGGATGGCGGAGAGGGCATCGAGGCCGTTGGCCTCCATCGTGTCGGTCATATCTGCGATAATGTCTTTGAGGGTCTCGTTGAAAAAACGGACATTACCGGAAATAAGACGTATGCGCGGGTCAGGGTATTTGAGCAGAGGTTGGATCATTGATGGATTCTTTAAAGTGGTTGAGTTACTGACGTGACGGCCCGAGGGCCGCAGGTGTTATCCGTGGCTTTTACGGACGACGATGATCATCTTGATGTTGATGATCACAAAGCGGATGAACTGCCAGATTTTGCACGTACGCATCATCCGGGCGAAACGGCCCGGGATCATTGAGGTGTTAAACTTGTCGTTCAGCGCGAAATTCACTTCTTCTTGTCTCATATCTATGTTCCTCCTTTCTTATTCCGGAATCAGCGTCCAGCCCGGCTTGAGCTTCGCTTTGTAGATAAAGAGGTAGTGCAGGATATGCTTGATCCAGTGTCCTGCCAGACCGATCTCACCGAAGGTGTAGTCCGTATCGCGGCCCGTACCCGGGTACTTGTCGAAGTCCGGTACGACCGGGTAAACGGTCATTGCCGCCGCCTGGCCGTTGAGCCACCCTTTACCGGCGGAGGCGACACAGGCTGCGCCCATCTCAGCCATGGAGGCTTCGTGCAGGTGCGCGTTCTCACCCCGCGTCATCAGGTCGACGACGGAGTGCGCAACGGCCTTGCCCATAATACCCGAAGGCATACCCGTCCGCGGCGGTGTCGGGTTGATCACCGTGCCGTTGGGCGATTTCATCGGTTTGGAGATGATATGCGGCGGTGCGAACGCGATACCGGCGGCGAACATGTTCTTGTACGTCGGGTTCTGGTAGGTACGCGGCCAGTCGCTCGCTTTCCACTCTTCATACGGTTTCGGCGTGTAATCCGCGTCAACCTTCATGAAGCCGTTCGGCGCGAAGACCGTATCGGTGATCTCTTCGCCCGCTTTGTTATAGGCTTTGAGACCGACACCCGCAAACGGCGGGATCAGCATCGCGAAGTCAAAATTCTCTTCGCCGGTGGAACCGTCAAGCAGTTCGTAACCAACTTTGCCTTTTTCAACGTTGTTGACGTGCGCACCGATCACATAATCGACGCCGCGTTCGGCAAAGAGGGATTCGGTAAAGATACGGGAGCTGACGACGTAACCGCCGACTTTCATATGCAGACCACCCATACCGAAGTCACCGAGGAACGATTCGTTGGAGATCCACTTGATCTCTACGTTATCGCGGATCCCCGCCTTGCGCGCTTCGTGTTCGATGTTAAAGATATACTCAAACGCCGCGCCCTGGCAGGTACACATACCATGCCCTGTCCCGACGAGGATCTTCTGCTTTTCGCCCGCTTTCGCTTTTTCAAAGATCTTGTTCAGCTCTTCGCTCGCATGCACGGCGTGATCAGCGGTACAAACGGAAACGGTGTTCTCACCGATCTCGCTGCCCTCACCCAGGCCCGGGGTCGCACCGAAGTTCAGTTTCGGCCCCGTGGCGTTTACCAGATAGTCAAAAGTGACATCTTCATTCTCGCCGGCTTTATCCTGGCCGGTATACTCAATCGTCACAAAAGGCTTGTCCGAATTCGCATCCCCCTCGGGATTGATTGAGACCGCTTTCGCTTGTTTATAGGTGATACCTGCTTTCGCATATACCGGTGCCAGATCGAAAGTGACATCATCTTTTGTCATCTCTCCTACGCCAACCCAGATGTTCGACGGAATCCAGTTCCATTTGGAATTCGGTGTCACAACGACGACTTCATGCTCTTTACCCAACCACTTTGCGGCGAATGTTGCCGCCGTATGGCCGGCAACACCGCCGCCGAGTACGACTAATCTTGCCATGCTTACTCCTTCTCATCTCATCGTAAAAACTAACGAAGATTTTAGTGCAAAAAAATACATTCATGACAATTCTACGACCCTGGAGTCACAAAATTATCACTTTGATAAGTTCTGCTTAACTTATTCTCCAACATGTTTCATAAATTTACATTTAATCTTTAAGGAAAATGACGAAGAAATGAATAAAATAATCATTAATTATAATTATTCTAATTTTATCTTATTTTAATTTTGACGATAGTACTATTCATTTTCATCAATTTCATCGTCAAAGGAAAAAAATGACAACTTTTGGAAAACTCACAACCTCCGCACTGCTGGGCCTCGGCCTCCTCACAACCTCCCTTTCAGCGGATGCGGGTAAAGGCCAGCGCCTCTACCAGAAGAAGCTCAAAGAGAGCTGCGGGATGACCGGGGCCGTCTTCGCGGCGAAACATACGCAGATGGAGTGGGAAGAGGCCAAAGAGAACGGCAACCTCGCCGAAATGATGACCGAAGCCTGCCCCGAAGGCAAAAACTTTTTTGAAAGCGACAAGTTCGAAAGCAAATTCAAAGAGCACCTCTACGACTTCGTCCACGACTTTGCAAGCGACAGCGGCAACATCCCTTCTTGCTGATCGCCTGACTCTTTTCCCCGGAGGGTAACGCCCTCCGGGTCCCTCGCGACAACCCGTTTAACACCAAAAGGAAAACCATGCGAAAAACCCTCCTCTCGACTGCGGCACTGACGCTGTTCTCCAGCGCGCTTCTTGCCGATGATGCATCGATGCAGGCAGAGATCGACGCCCTGATGCAAAAAGTGCAAAAACTCGAGAAACAGCAAAAGCGCACCAACAAGAAGCTGAGCCAGGTTAATGCGCAGAGCGCCAACGACAACATCAAGTTCGGCATCGACTTCAGGAACGCCGTTGACGTCATCGACTACCGCAACAACGACGCCGACACCTATGCCACCAACCCCTCCTTGCTCTCCAGCCGTCTCTACCTCACCATGGGCGCGGCGCCGATGAAGGGACTGACCTTCCAGGGCAAACTCGCCGTCTATGCGACCTGGGGCAGCCATCTTTACGTGACCGACCCGGCACTGAAAGACTGGGCGGCCAGTTCGAAAGCCTCCGATACGGTCATGCGCGTCAAGGAAGCCTATTTTGTCTACTCCGACGAGCTGGGCGGACAGCCGATCAGCGTCTCAATCGGCCGGCGCCCCTCCACCAACGGCTTCCTCGCCAACGTCCGGGAAAACGAAACCGACCCCGGTTCTCCGCTCGCGCACATCACCAATATGGAAGTCAACGGCGCCATGGTCCGTCTCGACTGGGGCCGCTTCATTGACGGCGCCTATACCAAATTCGTCTTCGGCCGCGCGCACAGCGGTGAGATGCAGGACGTCTACGGCGACGTATCGGGTGCGCGCACGCCCTATGCCTTGAGCGGCGGCGACGTCAATACGACGCTCGAAGACACCAGCGTCGACTTCCTCGTCATACCGGGGAATGCCTATGATGACGGGCAGTACCAGGTGATGTACCAGTGGGCGCACATCTTCAATACCAAAGGCAGGAAGCTCGACGGGAACATCCCCAAAGCGGCATCCGGGACAGCGGACCTCTTCTCCGTCGGTCTGAAAATCACCGGCATCGGCGAGGAGATCAGCGACTTCCTGGACGAGACGACCCTCTTCGTCTCCGGTGCCTACACGAACTACAACGCCAAGAACGGCTACACGCTTATCGGTTCCGCCGACGGAGGCAGTCGCAGCGGCAGCTCCGTCTGGGCCGGGGTCATCATTCCGGACATGCTTACCGAGCGCGGCAGACTCGGCTTTGAATACAACCGGGGTTCAAAGTACTGGACGCCGATGACCTGGGCGGAAGATACGGCAATAGGCTCGAAAATCGCCGTGCGCGGCAGTGCTTATGAGGCGTACTGGAACTTCGACCTCTTCGGCGTCAAGTACCTGCCGTCGCAGATCCGCTACACCTATGTGCAGCACGACTATACGCCCAATATCAACTGCGCCGGATGGGTGGCGCCCGTCGAAACGGACATTACGGCGACCGACCTGCGTTTTGCCGTCAGCTACCGATACTGACAATACCGTCTAAACGACACCCCTGCCGTTTTTACGGCAGGAGCATAAGGAGTGGAATAAATGAATATGAAAAAACGGTTTAACAACCCGGAGCCGAAAACGCCTTCGGTCAACCTGTCGCGCCGCGAGGCGCTCAAACTGATGGGGATCTCCCCCATCGCCGCCGGGGTCATTGCCTCCGCCGGAAGCAGCAGCCTCACTGAAGCCCGTGCCTCCGGCGCGAAGGGCAAAATCGTCATCGTCGGCGGGGGTGCGGGCGGCATCATGGCGATGGCGCGCCTGCACCGCGCCCTCTCCGACCCCGACATCACCCTGATCGCGCCGAACGAAAAACACCTCTACCAGCCGGGGCAGGTCTTCATGGCCGCGGGCGAATACACCTATGACGACATTGTCAAAGAGAACCGGGAGTTCATCCCCGACGACGTCAACTGGATCAAAGACGAAGTCAAGACCTTCGACCCGGACAACAACAGGGTCATTACCCGCGCGGGCGAGGAGGTCTTCTACGACTACCTCGTCGTCGCGACGGGCCTGCAGTACCATTATGAATGGATCGAGGGTCTGAGCGCGGAGATGATCGGCCAAAACGGCATCTCCAGCGTCTATCTGAACGACCCGGAAAAGGGAACGGCCGACGGCGGTTCGATCACCTGGGAGTGGTTCAACGCCCTCAAAGCCGCGGCGAAAACCGGGAACCCGAAGGTCATCTGTACCCAGCCGGGCACGCCGATCAAGTGCGGCGGCGCGCCGCAGAAGATCCTCTACCTCAGCGACGATTTCCTCAAACGCGACAAGCTCAGCGCGGCGTTCACCTTTGCGACAACGAGCGGCAGCCTCTTCGGCGTGCCGGAAGTAAACAAGACCCTGGTCGAAGAGGTGCAGCCGCGCTACGGCAACATCACGAACAAGTTCGGCCACAACCTCGTCGCCATCGATGCCGCCGGCAAAGTCGCGACCTTCGAACACAAGTACGAGGTCCAAGGCGAGTATGACGAGGACCTCGAAGAGTACGATATGATCACCAAGGTCGACCGCGTGGAGATGCCCTATGACTTCATCCACATCGTCCCGCCGATGAGCGCGCCGGATGCCGTCGCCTCCTCGCCGCTGGGGTGGCAGAAAGGCTCCGCCAAAGGGTGGCTCGAAGTCGACCGCTACACCCTGCAGCACCTGCGCTACCCCAATGTCTTCGGTATCGGGGACGTCTGCGGCATCCCGCTGGGCAAAACGGGCGGGAGTGCCCGCCACCACGGGCCGATCATGGTCGCCAACCTCCTGGCGCAGATGGAAGGCAAGGAACCCAAAGAGAAGTTTGACGGCTATACCGTCTGTCCCCTCAAAACCCAGTATGGTAAAATCATCCTGGCCGAGTTCGACTACGACGGTGCCGCGCCCTCCTTCCCGCTCGCCGTCGGCGAGCAGCGCTGGGCGTGGTGGGCCTTTGACCTGTACATGCTCAAACCGATGTACTGGTACCTGATGATGCGGGGGCTGATGTAGCAGATGCGTAAACTGATGATAAGAGAGGGCGCGATCTTCGCGCTGCTGCTTGTCACATTGTCACTGCTGCTGCACCCGGACCTGCTCAGCGATCCGGGCGTGCGTCTTTCGCAGATGACCGGGAGGGGGAACTACCTCCATCCCCTGGTCTATACCCTGCTTGTCTATTTTGTCGTGCTCCTGCTGCGGGGGGTGATCCGCCTCTTCGCGCGCCTCTTCCACCGCAACGGCAGCGCAGACTAAACGCTTTATCCCGCCAGAATCTTTCCAACGATCTCGTAAACGTTTTTCGAAATGCCCCGGTGCGCCTGCACTCTCTCCAGCGCATCGCGCATCTGGGCACGGCTGTGCGCGTTCAGACGGTTATAGGTCTTGAAGGCACCCGCCAGCCCCGCCGCGATCATCGGGTTGATCGCGTCAAGGGCGATGATCTGCTCCGCGACGAAGGCGTAGCCGCTGCCGTCATAGGCGTGGAAGTGGTAGGGGTTGCGGGCGAAGCTTCCGATCAGGGAGCGCACGAGGTTCGGGACTTTGATGTTGAAGACCTCATCCTCCATCGCCGCGCGCACGTTTGAAAGCGTATCGGGCTGAGGAGAGGAGGCGATAACGCTGAAGTACTTCGTCATCACCAGCATGTCAGCGCTGTAGCGCTCGTAGAAGTCGCGCATCGGCGCCTCCGCCGCCTCCGGAGCCCCGTGGTGCAGCAGCTGCAGCGCAGCCAGGCGATCCGTCATCGTATGGCTCTCTTCGTACTGTGCCATTGCGCTGTCGATGCTCTCGGCGTCCTGCTGCGCCATCAGATACCCGAGAAGCCGGTTTTTCAGCGCGCGCGCCCCGATGCTCTCCGCTTCAAGCCCCATATGTGCCGGACGGTGCAGGAGGGCGTAGAGCCGGCGCATCGTCGCTTCGCAGGCAACGGCGATCTCGCGCTTCAGAGCGTCGGAGGCTTCGAGGATGGCGTGCACGTCGACGGTCTCCTGGCTCTGCATCAGCATCGTCACCGTCGGCAGGGAGAGCAGCTGCGCCTTGAACTGCAGATCGAGGGATTCATCCTCGAGAATATGCCGGAAGCTCTCGAGGAACTGCGGGCTGACCGCCTCCCCGCGCATCATCGCCTCCAGGGTCGATCGCGCGAAGGACTGGGCCGCTTCGTAGCGAACGAACCCGTCGCTATCATAGCGCATCAGGTTCATCACGTCCTCCTGGGGATACTCCATGACCACCGGGGCGCCAAAGTGGCGGTTGAGCGACAGCGCGGGCTCCAAGGCCAGCCCGCCGAAGGTGAAGCTCTCCTCGTCGTGGGTAATGAGCAGTATCCCCCGCGCCAGCAGCGGCTGTGCCCCGGTATCGCCCTCGAGCTGCAGCGGGAGCTCCTCGCCCGCATGCCCAAGCAGCGCGAGACGCAGCGGCATACAGTAAGGCTGCTGCTTCCGGCCGTCCACCGCGTCGGGGACGATCTGCTCGAGCTTCAGTGTCAGCCGGCCCGACGCCGCATCGTAGGAGTGCTCCGCGCAGAGCGAGGGGGTCCGCTCCTGGGAGTACCACCGCGCGAACTGCGCGAGGTCGATAGGGCTGTGCTGCTGCATCGCCCAGAGGAAATCTTCCGTGCGCACGGCCTGGCCGTCGAAGGTCTCGAAGTAGAGATCCATGGCCGCGCGCCACTTCACCTCCCCGAGGATCGTGTGAAGCATGCGGATCACTTCCGAACCTTTTTCGTACACCGTCGCCGTGTAGAAGTTGTTGATCTCGATGTACTGTTCCGGTTTGATGGGGTGTGCGGTCGGACCGGCATCTTCCGGGAACTGCCGCTCGCGCAGCATGTCGACGTCACGGATGCGCTGCACCACTTCCGACTGCATGTCGGCGCTGAAACTCTGGTCCCGGAAGACGGTGAGCCCCTCTTTGAGGGTCAGCTGGAACCAGTCGCGGCAGGTGATGCGGTTCCCCGTCCAGTTGTGGAAATACTCGTGGGCGATGACGCTCTCGATGCCCAGGAAGTCGGCATCCGTCGCCGTCTCCTCGTCGGCAAGGACGTAGTGGGAGTTGAAGATGTTGAGTCCCTTGTTCTCCATCGCCCCCATGTTGAAGCTGTCCACGGCGACGATATTGTAGACGGAGAGGTCGTAGCTGCGGCCGTAGGTCTCCTCGTCCCAGCGCATCGACGCCTTAAGCGAACGCATCGCATGGTCGGCGCGCGGCTCGTTACCCTTGTCGACATAGATGTGCAAAGCGACCTCGTTGCCCTCCGCCGTCGTAAAGCTGTCGCTGATGCGGCCCAGGTCGCCCGCCACCAGGGCAAAGAGGTACGAGGGCTTCGGAAAGGGGTCTTTCCAGAGGGCGTAGTGGCGCCCGTCGGGGAAACTCCCCTCCTCTTCCAGGTTCCCGTTGCTGAGCAGCACCGGGTAGGCGGACTGCTCCGCGATCACCTTGACGGTGAAGACGCTCATATTGTCGGGGCGGTCGATAAAGTAGGTGATGCGGCGGAAGCCGTGGGGTTCGCACTGGGTGCAGTAGATGCCCCCCGAACGGTAAAGCCCCTCCAGGGCCGTATTCTTGTCCGGATAGATCTTCGTGACCACCTGCACCGTCGCCTCGGCACCCGGGTCGAAGATCGTCAGCGTCTCTTCGTTCCGTTCGTAGGCGTCCGTGGGGATCTTGACGTCGTCGACCTTGACGCAGAGCAGCTCCAGGTCATCGCCGTCCAGGAGCAGCGGCGCAGGAGTGTCTCCGCGGCGCTTGATCGCCATGCGGTTAATCACCAGGGTATGCTCTTCGAAAATCTCGAACGTCAATTCCGTACTCAGGATCTGGTATACCGGGGCTTCATACTCTTTCAAATAAATCGTTTTGGGTTGGGACATGCTTTTTCCGTTTCTCGTAAATAGGCTGTGCAATCTTAACGTAGGCAGACCTGAACCCTATTTAAGAACATTACGTTCCATTTTGGGGTAAGATTGAGGATACCAACAGAAACAAATAGCGAAGGGGAGTTCTTGAGAATGAATACGACACACACTTTTGCGCGGCAGCCTATTTTGGATACCGATAAGAACATCTACGGCTATGAGTTTTATTACCGCAACAATGTCGGCGAAAGCGGCTTCGAGAACGCCCGGGCCGCAACCGCCTCCCTGCTCGTGGCGCTGCTCAACCAGATCGGGTTGCAAAAAGCCTCCGAGAACCGCCCGCTCTTTATCAACATCGATTCGTCGGTCCTGCTGACGGACCTCCTGCTGGCGGTCCCGCCGAAGCTGTTTGTTTTCGCCCTCCCCGCCGACGCGCAGCTGGGAACCCGGGAGGCGGAGGTCCTCAGAAAACTGCATCACAGCGGCTACCGCTTCGCCCTTGAGAACATTGACACGCAGCAGGGGCTCACCGGCGTTTACGACGTTCTGCTTCCCTTTATCGACTTCATCAAGATCGACGCCAGCGCCACCGACAACGATCTGCTGCCGAAGATCGTCGATCGCTTCAAAGGGAAACAGCTGGTTGCCGAACGCGTCGAAATCGACGACGTCTTCGATGCCTACAGAGAAAAGGGCTTCCGTTATTTCCAGGGATTCTCCTGCGGCGCCCCCGTCTTGATGGAGTACAACCGTGTCGACCCCAAACACATGGGTGTTGTCAAAATCTACAACATGCTGCTTGACGGCACCCCCATGGCCCAGATCGCCAAAGAGATGCGCAACCACAACGAGCTCTCCATGCAGCTACTGCAGTACCTGCACTCCTACTCCCTCAATAATCCCTTTCCCAACCGCTCCATCGAGGAGATCATTGTCAAAATGGGCACCGAACAGCTCAAACACTGGCTCTCGCTGATCATCTTCGCCAAAAGCGGCCAGACGATCCAGGAGGGCAAAAGCCCCCTTTCGAAACTGATGGAGCAGCGCATCGACGTCATGCACTGTACCATCAGCTGCATGCAGAGCGAGGATGAACAGCTCTTTGACAGCGCACGCCTCATGGCCCTGATCTCCCTGATGGAGCCGGTCCTCGGCCTCCCGCTCAAAGCGGCGCTCTCCGGACTGCCGGTCGACAACCATATCGAAGACGCCCTGCTGCTGCATTCGGGCCGTCTCGGGAAGATCTTCGGCCTGGCCCTGGCCCTGGAAAAAGATGACGCCGCCTCGGTACGCCTGCTGATGGACGAGCTGGGGCTGGAGCCGGAGATTCTCCCGACACTGAAAAACATGATCAAGATGTAAATGCGCCTCTTTCTCGCCCAGGCGGCGACGCTCTACGACTACCCCGGTATCCAAGCGGTTTTCACCCCCTGCATGCGGGGCCGGTGGCGCCCGGAATCCTCCCTGCACGCGACGCTGCTCTTCCTGGGGGACCGCTTCCCCCCCGAACAGGTCATCGAGATTGTCCGCCGCTGCGATCTCCCCATGGCCGATGCCTATGTCAAAGGAATTGAGCGCTTCTCGCACAACCGCATCCTTTATGCCGCGAGCGAGCACCCGACGCTGGTGGAGGGGCACCGGATGCTCAGCAGCGCTTTTGAAATGCAGCCCCACCGGCACTACGTCCCCCACGTCACCCTGATGCGCTACAAAAAGATCGAGACGGCGTGTTTTGAAAAAGAGAAGACGACTGCCGAGGCGGTCATTGCGGGGAAAATAGAAGGGGGGTTAAAACTGATGCGCAGCACGTTGACGCCCGCCGGCGCCGTCTACGACACTCTTTACGCGTTCTGAGCGCAGCGCGCCTCGATCGCCTCGACCGATTTGGCCACCGCGGCGCTGAGGTTTTCGCAGCCGCTCTCCGTCACGAGGATATCGTCCTCGATCCGGATCCCGATGCCGCGGTACTGCTCCGGCAGTGCCGTGTCCGATGCCGGCAGGTAGATCCCGGGTTCAATGGTGAGCACCATTCCCGGTGCCAGGGCGATCTCGTTGCCCGCTTCGTCATGGTACGGTGCCTGGTCATGGACGTCTATCCCCATCCAGTGCCCGATGCCGTGGGGGAAATATTTTTTGTGCGCTTTCGCCTCGATCAGCGCATCCACCTCCCCCTCCAGGATCCCCAGCGCGACCATCTTCTCGCAGAGCATCCATTCGGCGTTTTTCTGCAGTTCGCTCTTGAGAAGCCCCGGCCCGATCTGGGCGATAACGGCGACCTGCACCTCCAGGACCGCCTCGTAAACCTCTTTCTGGGCCTCGCTGAAACGGCCGTCGACGGGGAAGGTGCGGGTGATGTCCGTGGCGTAGTGGCGGTATTCGCACCCCGCGTCGATGAGAACGAGTTCCCCTGCATTGAGTGGCGCATCGTTTTTGATGTAGTGCAGGGTATTGGCGTGGTCCCCGCCGGCGATGATGGTCGTGTAGGCGTCGCTGTAGGCGCCGTTCTTTGTGAACATGTACTCATACTCCGCCTGGAGCGCATACTCCATCATCCCGGGGGTACAGACCGCCATGGCGTGGTGATGCGCCGCCGCCGTGATCTCCAGTCCCGCGCGGATCGTGGCGATCTCATCTTCGCTCTTGAGCAGCCGCATCTGCCGCACCATCTGCGTAACGTCGATCATCTGCGTCACGGGTCGCTTCGTCTCCCGCTTGTGGCGCAGTTTGTCCGCCGCATTCCGGGCGCTTTCAAAGCGCTCGTCCGCCCCGAAAATATCGCCGTAGAGCCGCGGCAGGTTCTCCAGCAGTTCGGGCAACTTCTCCTCGAACGCCTCGACGGAATAGACCTCGTCGAAGTCAAAACGCTCCTTCGCCGCGTCGACACCCGTGCGCTTGCCCGTCCAGAGCTCCATCTCCTCGACTTTCGGCTGGACAAACAGTACGCTCTTATTGGCATCGCCGCCCCTTATAAGTACGAGGGCGGCATTATCCTCTTCAAAACCCGTCAGGTAGAAAAAATCGCTGTTCTGGCGATAGGGGTATTCCGTGTCGTTGGAGCGGGTCTTCAGCGTCGCGGTACCGAGCACGGCAGCGCCCTCTTCCATCTGTGCTAACAGCCCGTCGCGCCTCTGTTTGTAGGTCAATTCGTTCATGCCGTAATTGTAGCCCGTTTCGCTATAATTGCACAACTTTTTCAGGGTAAAAAGCGGGCAGCAGCCCGCTTCTGCCCGGACAATCCACCTACCAGGGACCCAGATGATCGACCTCAAACTGCTTCAGAAAGATTTCGAAAACGTCAGTGCCGCACTGATGCGCAAAAAGGTCAGCCCGGAGCTGATCGGCGAACTCAAAGCGCGCAACGAAGCTCTCAAAACGGCCAAAGCGGCGTTTGAAGAGGTGCAGGCGGCCCAGAACGAAATGAGCCGTCTTTTTCCGCAGTACAAGAAAGAGGGCAAGGATATCAGCGAACTGAAGGCGAAGCTCGATGCGAACAAAGCCCGTATCGGCGAGCTCCAGGAGGCGCAGCGCGACGCGGAGGCGGCCCTGGACGCGCTCGCAATGGGGATCCCGAACATGCCCGATGCCGACGTGCCCGACGGTGCGGATGAAGACGACAACGTCGAGATCGCCAGAGTCCTTGAACCGCGCGACTTCGCCTTCACGCCGAAAGAGCACTGGGAGCTGGCGGAAAGCAACGGCTGGATCGATTTCGAACGCGGCGTCAAGGTCGCCCACAGCCGTTTTGCCGTGATGAATGATATGGGCGCCCGCCTGGAACGCGCCCTCATCAACTTCATGCTCGACTTCAACCGCGAACGCGGCTTTACGGAGATGAGCGTGCCTGAACTCGTCAACAGCCGCGCGCTCGAAGGTACCGGCCAGCTGCCGAAGTTCGAAGAGGACCTTTATAAGACCGAGGAGGAGGATCTCTACCTCGTCCCGACGGCCGAGGTGCCGCTGACGAACCTCTACCAGGACGAGATCATCCCCGAAGAGGCGCTGCCGATCAAAATGACGGGGCACACCGCCTGTTTCCGCAAAGAGGCGGGCTCCGCCGGGCGCGACACCCGCGGCATCATCCGTCAGCACCAGTTTAGAAAGGTCGAACTCGTCTGTATCACCAAGGCCGACGACAGCGACCGTGTCTTCGACGAGATGGTGGCCTGCGCCTCCGACCTGCTCAAAGCCCTCGAACTCCCCCACCGCCTCGTCACCCTCTGCACCGGCGACCTCGGCTTCGGCGCGGCAAAGACGATCGACCTCGAGGTGTGGCTGCCGGGGCAGAGCACCTACCGCGAGATCAGTTCCGTCTCCAACACCCGCGACTTCCAGGCCCGCCGGGCAAAGATCCGCTACAAAGAGGGCAAGAAAAACCTCCTCGCCCACACGCTAAACGGCTCCTCCCTCGCCGTCGGCCGCACGATGGTCGCCATTATGGAGAACTTCCAAAACGAAGACGGCTCCATCGAGATCCCCCAGGTCCTGCACAAGTACCTCTGATCCTAGACGGTTTCCACAACGGGGACCGCTATACCAACTCCTCTCTTCTGCGTAAAAACATCCAGCTCTGAACCACACCCCGGAACAGGAAGAAAAGCATGAAATTGATCCAGAGCGCATAGGTGAAATCAGTCCCCTCCGTCAGGTAAAAAAGCCCGAGGAAAAGCGCCGTGGAGTAGAGGATGGCGTTGCGCAGCGCCCTTGATGCCGTCATCCCGATAAAGACCCCGTCCCAGATAAAGGCGGCGAAGCTCAGCAGTGGCACGGCGGCAACGTAGGGTATAAAGGGCAGCGTGGCCTCAATAATGGCACGCTGGTCCGTATATAGCTGCAGCAGCGCCTCGCCGAAAAGCCCGTAAAAGAGCATATAGAGCAGGCTGAAGCCGATCCCCCAGGCGAAAAGATATCGGATGACGCGGTGGAAATCTTCCCACTCCTTTGCCCCGTAATATCTGCCCACCAGGGACTCTGCCGCGTTGGCAAAGCCGTCCAGGCTGTAGGCGAACCAGACGACGAACTGCAGCAGAAGGATCATTACCGTCAGGGTCTGCTCGCTCTCTTTGGCCGCCTGGGAGTAAAAAAAGGCAAAGACGAAGGTCAGCGCCGTCGTTCGGATGAAGATATCCTTGTTGACATGCAGGAAACGCCCCAGTTCGCTGCGTTTGAGCAGTGCCGCCATGCCGTAGGGGTGCAGCCGTTCTCTGTATTTGAACAGAAATGCCACCGCGAGGAGCAGCCCGGCGTACTGGGCGATGAGCGTGCCGTACGCCGCCCCCTCTATCCCCCAGCCCAGTTCCATGACAAAGTAGTAGCTGAGCACGATATTGACAAGGTTGATACAGAGGGTGATCGCGAGCGGGATTACAGCATTCTGCATCCCGAAGTACCACCCCGTCAGCGCATAGAGCATCAACACCGCCGGCGCCGTCCAGATGCGCAGCTCGAAATAGCGCCGCGCCTCCTCGCTGTACCCCGCCCCGACGTTCATCAGCTCAAACGCCGTCACGGCCAGCGGCTCCCTAAAGAGCAGCAGCAGTCCCGCAAACAGCAGCGTCACGAGCAGCGCGCGGTAGAGCGTCAGGGAGATGCCCCGCGCATCGTGCGCTCCGAAGGCCTGCGCGGTCATGCCCGTCGTTCCCATGCGCAGGAAGTTGAGCGAACCGTAGAGGAAAACGAAGATCATGCTCACCAGCCCCAGTGCGGCCAGCTCGGCGCTCCCCTGGTGCCCCATCAGCATCGTATCGACCGCCGAGACCAGCGGCACGGAGATATTGCTGATAATGTTCGGGATCGCGAGGGAGAGTATCTTTTTGTTCATGGGCTCCGCAGTGTCGGTGGTATGACGGCACTATTGCAATATGGGTGCCAGGACACCCGGCTACTTTTTATGCCGGTGCCGGTATTTGCGCAGCAGGGTATAGCGCTGGTAGAAGAACCAGGTGGCGCGCAGCGGTCCGTAGAGGATGTAGATCGTAAACATCAGGGCGACGCCCTCGATGGGGAAAAGGAAGATCAGCGAAGCCGCCACCAACAGCGCCACCAGGACCCGCTTGACGTGCATCGCGTGCATATCGATCTTTTTGAAACTGGGGTAACGGATGTTGCTGACCATCAGCAGCGCCGTGACAAGGGCACCGGCCAGGATGATCCAGCCGTAGGCGGCATGCCCCCCGTATTTCGTGAACAGCAGCACGAGCACGGCCGAAAACGTCGCCGCGGTCGGAATAGGCACCCCGATGAAGACTGAGGGTTCCGTCTGGGCGGTCATCACGTTGAAACGGGCAAGACGTATCGCGCCGAAGATGACGAAAAGCGCGCTCACCAGCACCCCGAAACGCCCGTACTCGTGCCCGGCATAGAGGTAGATGAGCATCGCCGGTGCGGCACCGAAGGCGATGATATCGGCCAGGGAGTCGAACTCGGCGCCGAAGCGGCTGCAGGTGTTGGTCAGGCGGGCGACACGGCCGTCGAGTCCGTCGAAGATGAGCGAAAGGAGTATCATCCACGCGGCAAACCCGAACCGTCCCTGCGTGGCGGCTATCATGCTGTAGACACCGGCGAAGATACTTGCGGCGGTGAAGAGGTTCGGAAGCAGAAAAGCAAGTGAGCGCGACGGTGCGGCCATGAATTACCTCATATACCCCAGCAGGGTCTGGGTGGCGTAGACCTTCTCACCAGGGTTGACGGCGACCCGCGTCGAAGCCGGCAATGTGAGGCGTGTCACCCCATGGGTCAGTACACCGTAGCGTTCGCCCCGCATGCGGCGCTTCCCGGGAAGATTGGTGTCGATCAGGAGCGCAAAGGGGGTGAGCATCAGGATATGCGTCAGGGTGACGCTCCGACCCTCTTCGTCCTCAAACACGATCGCCCCCCGTTCATTGAGCGTTTCAAAAAGGGGAGAGCGGCGTGCCAGCCGGCTCCCCCGGGTCACCGTCTCGAAAGAGGGTACACCTTCCACAAAAGGGACGGTCAGCAGTGCCGCATCGAACCAGCCTGTTTCGATCTCGACCAAAACGCTGCCGTCGGGAAGGGTATCGATTGCCGTCACCCTTCCGTCGCAGGGCGCGGTCACGCTCCCTTTTTCAAAATAGGCCGCCGTCCGGGCGGGTTTGCGGTATTTCCACAGCAGATACCCCGCGGCGGCAATGAAGAACCACGACATGAGTTCCCAATCGAAAAACGCGCAAAGAAGGGCCGCAGCCGCGGCGATGCCTATTGGCTTCCATCCCTCTTTGACGATCAGGTCTCTCAGGGCGTTCATGACCGCTCCGTGCCGTCCTCAGGCATCGCAGAGGCCTGCGACATATCTTCGGAGACTTCACGGTCGGCTTTGGCCGCCGCCGTTTCGTCCAGCAGGGTTTCCATGCCGTTGGCCGTTTCGAACGCCTGGATAATCTCGCGCACCTCGGCCCCGGTAATGTTCTCGCGTTTGTACAGCAGGGAGACCATATCCTCGATCGCGCCGCGGTAGGTCTCCAGGCGCGCTTTGACGTCCGTATAGTGCTCTTCGAGCGTCTGCTTGATAAAGGCGTCCATATCCTGCGCCATTTTCTCGCTGTATTCGCGGGCCTGACTCATCCCGCCGCCGAGGAAGGTGCTGCGCTGGCGCTCGAGGACCATCAAGCCGGCGACGTCGCTCATGCCGTACATTTGGACCATGGCCTTGATGATATCGGTGGCACGTTCGAGGTCGTTGCTCGCCCCCGTCGAGATCTCGCCGATAAAGACCTCTTCGGCTGCACGGCCGCCCAGCAGGACATCAACCTCGGCGAACAGTTCGTGCTTCTGCGCCAGATACTTGTTCTCCTCGGGCGTATTGAGGGTATACCCCAGCGCTGCAAGGCCGCGCGGAACGATAGAGACCTTGGAGACCTTCTTCGCCCCCTTTGTCGTTTCAGCCAGCAGAGCGTGGCCGCTCTCGTGGTAAGCGACAATCCGCTTCTCTTTCTCGTCGATGCGGCGGCTCTTCTTCGCCAGGCCGGCGATGGCGCGCTCGACCGATTCGCGGATATCGCGCTGGTGGACGCTTTTCTGGCTCTTACGGCCCGCGAGCAGCGCCGCCTCGTTGATGATGTTGGCAAGGTCTGCCCCCGCCAGACCGGCGGTCAGGCGCGCGATCTCTTCGAGGTCGACATCCTCGTCGATCTTGATCCCTTTGACATGCACCTTCAGGATCGCGATACGCCCCTCGTAATCGGGTTTGTCGACAAGCACCTGGCGGTCGAAACGGCCCGGGCGCAGGAGCGCAGGGTCGAGAACCTCCGGGCGGTTCGTCGCGGCAAGGATGATAATCGGTGTGTCGGTGCTGAAACCGTCCATCTCGGCGAGCAGCTGGTTAAGGGTCTGCTCACGCTCGTCGTTGCCGCCCATCATACCGCCGGCGGCACGGCTCTTACCGATGGCGTCGATCTCGTCGATAAAGATGATGGAGGGGGCATCTTTCTTCGCCTGTTCGAAGAGGTCGCGGACCCGCGCGGCACCGACCCCGACGAACATCTCGATAAAGCTCGAGCCCGACACGGAGAAGAACGGCACGTCCGCTTCACCCGCAACAGCCTTGGCCAGAAGGGTCTTACCCGTCCCCGGGCTTCCGACCAGCAGGACCCCCTTCGGGATCTTGGCACCCAGTTCGACATAGCGCTCCGGGTAGCGGAGGAAGTCGACGATCTCGTGGACCTCTTCTTTGGCCTCTTCCGCCCCGGCGACGTCCTCAAACTTCGTTTTGGGCTTTTCGGAGTTCACAAGCTTCTTGGCGTTGCCCATGCCGAGAATGCCGCCGCCCATGTTTTTTTGCATGCGGCCCGCCATGAACATCCAGATGGCGATGATGATCAGGAACGGCAGCAGCCATCCGAACATCTCCGTAAACCAGTTGGATTCGGAGAAGCCGCTGTAGTCGATCTTCTCCTGATCCAACAGCGGTACGAGGGTATCGTCATTGGCGACTTTGCGCGCCGTATAGGTGATCTTCTGACCGTTCTGCTCACCCAAGGCGCGGATGTAGGACTGGCCTATCGCCACTTTGGAGATGCTCTTGCTCTTGATAAGATCCTTGAGCTCGGAGTAGCTGACCTCCTGCGTCTTGCTGACGCTCTGACCCATTACGCCGTTGCCGCCCTGCTCACCGATAAGGGCTTTGAAGATCAGAATGACGACGACCGAAAAGATCGCGAAGGTGATCAGGGGGTTCTGGTTAAAAAAGTTCTTGTTATTGTTCTCTTGATTGTTATCTTGTTGCGCCATAAAATAATTATCCTTTTGGTGTCACGACAAGGGTGACCCATTCCTCTTTTGCGATTCGCTCCGCGACATCCATATCCGCGTAAGCCTCCACAATTTTAGCTTCATATTTATCCAATATGCCTGAAAGAATCAGCCTGCCGCCCGGCCGCAACAGCTTTTTCAGCTCGTCGGCGATGAAGACGAGAACGTCCGCGACGATATTGGCGATGACGACGTCGTACGTCGCCGTCGCCTGGGCCGCCGACCCTTCCCAGATGTGGCGGAGGTCCACGTCGTTGAGTTCGCAGTTCTCCAGGGTGTTGCCGACCGAGACCGGGTCCGTGTCGCAGGCATCGACATTCGCGCCGAGCTTACAGGCGGCGATGGAGAGGATGCCGCTGCCGCAGCCGACATCGATGACGTCATCGCCTGGTTCGACGAAGCGTCCGACCGCTTCGAGACATGACGCCGTCGTGGGGTGGTGCCCCGTCCCGAAGGCCAGTGCCGGGTCGAGGACGATGTTGACCCGTTCAGGATGCGGATCGCTCCAGGTCGGGTGAACGTAAAAAGGTGCCACCTCGACGGGGGTGACGCTCTCCTGATAGGCACGCACCCAGTCCTCGGTCCGTTTCTTCTCCAGGGTCATCTCGACGTCGATGCTGCTCCCCAGTGCCTTCTGCAGCGCTTCGGCAAACTGTTCCAGGCCCCACTGCAGGGTAGAGAGGTCATCTTCGCTGCGGACGATAAAGCCCTCGTCGGTCTCTTCAAAGCCGACCGGGAGAGTATCGGCCAGGAAATCGGCAAAAAGCTCCCGGTGCGACGAAGGGTTGACGGTCAGTTCATAGTAGATCTCATCCATTCCCGTACACCTTCAGCACCTCTTCGAGGTCGATCGTCCCTTCATAGAAGGCCTTCCCGATGATCACTCCGGCGACCTCGTCGGTCACTGCCAGCGCCGCCAGGTCGCTGTCGTCGCGAACCCCGCCGCTGGCGATCGTCGGGATGCCGGAAGCGCGGGCTATATCGAGGGTGAAATCGACATTGACGCCGCTGAGCGTCCCGTCACGGCCGACATCGGTACAGATGATCGCCTCGACACCCGCGTCAGCGAAGGCCTTTGCCAGGTCCGTCGCTTTCATCTCGCTCACTTCGCCCCACCCCTCGACGGCGACGTAACCGTCAATGGAGTCGATGCCGACGACAACAGGGTATTTGGCCGCCATCGCTTTGACGAAATCCGGGTCCTTGACGGCGATGGAGCCGAGGATGACGCGGTCGATGCCCAGGTCAAGGTAGCGTTTGATCGTCGCTTCGTCGCGGATCCCGCCGCCCAGCTCCAGCTTGACGCTGCAGTTCTGGCGGATCTTCTCGATCTGTTCGAGGTTCTTCGGCTCTCCGGCGAAGGCGCCGTTAAGGTCGACGAGGTGGACCCATTCAGCCCCCAGCTCCTCGAAACGCTTGACAAGCTCCCAGGGCTGGGAGGAGTACACCTTCGCACTCTCCATAAGCCCCTTGGTGAGGCGGACCGCCTCACCGTCTTTCAGGTCAATTGCCGGTAATATCGTCATACGTTGCTTCCTCACAGGTTGATAAAATTTTTCAGGATCTGCAGCCCGTTCTTGTGGCTCTTCTCCGGGTGGGGCTGGATACCCATCACGTTGTCGTGGGCGACGGCGCTCGTAAAGCGGTAGCCATACTCCGTCTCCCCGATGATGTCCGCATCTTCGCCGGCCACGGCGTGGAAGGAGTGGACGAAATAGAGGTAGTGCGCCTCGTCAAGCCCTGCGAAAAGGGAATGTTCCCGAGTGAACATGCGGTTCCATCCCATGTGCGGCACCTTCAGCGGATGGTCGAACTTCGCCGTATCGAAGGCGATGACCTTCCCTTTGATCAGCCCCAGCCCCGGGTTCGGGCCGAACTCCTCGCTGCTCTCAAACAACAGCTGCATACCGAGGCAGATGCCGAGCATCGGTTTGCCGCTGCGCGCATAGGCTCTCAGCGCCTCGTCCATGCCCCGCTCGCGCAGGTGCTCCATCGCGTCTCCGTAAGCCCCGACACCGGGCAGGATCAGCCGGTCGTACCCGGCAAGTTTCTCCGGATCGCTTTCGACGGCCACGTCCTCTCCCAGCAGCGCGAAAGCATTTTTCACGCTGGCCAGGTTGCCCATGTTGTAGTCACAGATACCTATCATTCTTCAATCGCTCTTTTCGTAAATTTGATATAGAGGGCCAGTGCCACCAGCAGGATGGAGACCCCGCCGATGATATAGATGGCGTTGACCAGCATCGCCGGCTCGGTCATCGCGAACTTGAAGACAAGCATCAGGGCCTCGATGGAGAGGGCGATGATGATGGAGCCGAGGAAACGTACCATCGTTTTATGCGGGTCGGATGCCCCGCTGTCCTGCCTGTGCCGCCCCAGGACCTCCTCCTCGAAGAGGGTCTTGACAAGGTCAAAGATGGCCAGGGCCAGGGTCAGGAGAATCGTCGACTCGAAGACCTCTTTGATCTCGATATTGCGCACGTCCAGTCCGAAGTGCAGGAAGGTCGTCACCCCCTTGATGAAGAGCAGCAGCGCCACCATGGCCAGCATAAAGGTAAAGGCCGCGTAGCCGTAACGGAAAAGGCGTCCGTAAAAGGAGTGCAGCGCCATCGGGTGCGCGATCTGCAGTACCGCATCCAACGGCATGTCGAGGCAGGCGACATAGAGCAGTGTCCCGTTTTCGTCAAAGATCGGCTGCGAGGCCGTAATGGTAAGGTCCTGGGTGATCAGCGACGGGTACGGGTCGGTGATGGTACAGCGCTTCTCCCGCGCCGCCCGGTAGTAGTAGGCGCGGTCCGAACGGATGCGCCCGAAATCCTCGTCCGTCTGCTTATCCCCGGGCAGAAAGGTCGGGGTGACCTGCACGCCCTTCTGGTCCAGCAGGTAGATTCCCTCCGCATCCCGCAGATCGCCCATGATCTTCTGCATGCGCGCCATGATCGCTTCGGGGGTGATCGACGGCAGGCGGTTGGGCAGGTTCTTGGAGAAGAGGTAGCAAAAGTAGGCCCGCGCTTTCGTGCGGATCTCGGAAAAGTTCTGTATGTCGCGTGCGACCATGGCATTCCCGTCCTCAAATAGTAGTACGTGATTATACCGCACCCCTGATGGCAAAGCGCTAAAGGACGAAGGGGAGCACCCAAAAGGCTCAAGGGTTTGACGCTATAATAGCGCCATGAATCACCCGCGTATCGCCATCGTCCGTCTCAGCGCCCTGGGCGACATCATCAACAGCGCCGTCGTCTTGCAGTTCATCCGCAAACACCGCCCCGAGGCCCGCATCGACTGGATCACCGAGGCGCAGTTCGCCCCCATGCTGCAGGGACACCCGGCGCTAGACCGGGTCCACGGCATTCCCCTCAAACAGCTCAAACGCGAAAAGCGCTTCGGCCTGCTGCGCGACACGATCGTTCAGCTGCGCGCGCTGGGCCCCTACGACGTTATCATCGATATGCAGGGGCTGCTCAAATCGGCCCTCGTCGCCCGCCTGCTCGGCCCGAACGTCCACGGCTTCGATGCCGCTTCGGCCCGGGAGGGCGCCGCGGCGCTCTTTTACCGCACCAAAAGCCGCATCCCCTACGAGGCCAACATCATCCGCCGCAACTGCGACATCGTTGCGGAAGCCCTTGGCTTCGCCGTCAGCGATGCGGAGCTGCTCGCCAAGGCCCCGGCGCTGCCGGTCGGCCCCCGACCGGGCTTCCTGGAAGACGCCCCCTACATCGCCGTGGTCGTCGGGGCGTCCTGGCCTTCGAAATGCTACCCGCCGGCGCAGCTGACCGCCGTCTGCGACGCCCTGCCCCTGCAATGCATCCTCGTCTGGGGTTCCGAAGGGGAGCGCACAGACGCCGAGGCGATCGCGGCCAAAACACCCAACGCCCGTGTGGCACCGAAAATCGACCTGCCCGCGCTGCGCGACCTCATCGGCCACGCGGCGCTGACCATCGGCGGGGACACGGGTCCGACCCACCTTGCCTGGGCGCTGAACCGCCCCTCCGTCGTCCTCTACGGCCCGACGACCCCGCGGATGATGTTCGAGACCCCTCTGAACGTCGCGGTCGAATCGGACTCGGAGGTCGATATCCTCCGTATCGACAAGACCGACATGAGCATCGGGGCGATCCCCCCCGCATCGGTAATCCAGAAAGCGAAAGAGCTGCTATGATCCTCTACTATTTTTTCCGCGCCGTCGAGTTTTGCCTGATGCTCCTGCCCTACGCCCTGCGTAAAGCGTTCTTTACCGGCCTCGCTTCCCTCGCCTACGCGGTCGACCGCCAGCACCGCGCCGTCATCCGCCGCAACCTCGAAATCGCTTTCGGGAAGAACGTCGGAGAAGCCGAAGAGAAGACGATCGCGCGCTACTGTTACCGTAACCTGCTGCTGAATTTCCTGCAGGTCCTCGAGAACCAGCGCATGACCCCGCAGCGGCAGGCGGAGCTGGTCACCTTTGCCAACCGCGACATCGTCGACCGCGCCCGTGAAGCGGGACGCCCCGTCATCTTCGTCTCCGGGCATTTCGGCAACTGGGAGCTCGGAGCGACGGCCATCGCCTCGCAGATCATGCCCACCGTCAGCATCCACAAGCAGCTCAACAACCCCTACTTCGACCGCTACCTGCTCGCATCGCGTTCGCGCCTGCAGATGCACATGGCCGAAAAACACGGCGCCGTCAAGCACCTGACCCGGGCGCTGAAAAAAGGCGAAGCGGTCTCGCTGATGATCGACCAGAACATCCGGCCGCGGGAGAGCATCTTCGTCGACTTTTTCGGCACCCGGGTGACCCAGACCTCCGCGCCCGCCTTCCTGGCGCGCAAATACAACGCGGCGGTGATCCCCGTCTTTATCCATACCGAGGACGAGAAGCACTTTACGGTCCGTTTCGAAGAGGAGGTTCCCGTACCGCATACGGAGAACGCCGAAGAGGATATCCGCGTCGCGACGCAGCGCCAGTCCGATGTGATGGAACGGATTATCCGGGAGGAGCCGAAGTTCTGGTTCTGGTGCCACCGCCGCTGGAAAGGCGGGAGCAAGGGGATCTACGAAGCGTAGTTCTTAGCGGGCACTCCGCTTTTTCCCGACGGCATAGAAGAGCGGCCAGAGCAGGACGGCCGCCGCCATCATCAGAGAACTCAGCAGCTGCCCCATCGTCATCCAGCCACAGCAGATAAAGCCCAGTTGCGGGTCCGGGGCGCGCCAGAACTCCGCCGCGAAACGCATCGCACCGTAGGCAAAGCCGTAAAGCAGGATCAGCTCCCCGCGGAAGCGGCGGTGTTTGCGGTAGAGCCAGATGACGGCAAAAACGACGATGCCCTCCAGTACCGCCTCATAAAGCTGCGACGGGTGGCGCAGCGCCCCGTGGACATAGATCCCCCAGGGCACCTCGGTCACACGGCCGACAAGTTCCTGGTTGAGGAAGTTGCCGATGCGCCCGAAGACGTACCCCATAGGAACGGCGACGGCGACGATGTCCATCAGCAGGCCGAAATGGATGTGGTGGCGTTTGCTGAAGAGAGCCGAAGCGATGAAGAAGCCGATGACCGCCCCGTGATAGCTCATCCCCCGGATGCCGACGAACTCGCCGTTTTTAAACGGGTTGAAGATCTGCCACGGGTGCATCAGGTAGTAGGCCGTGTCGGGATCGTAGAAGAGGATGTACCCCAGCCGTGCCCCGAGGATGACGCCGATCTCGACCCAGATGAAATAGGCGTCCAGCGTCAGCGTGTCGACGGGGACCCCGTCCCGGCGCACGTACCATTTTGCCCCGTAGAGTGCGGCGACCAGGGCCAGGACGTACATCAACCCGTACCAGTGCACCGGCAGGCCGAAAAGCGAAAAGGCGACGGGATTGAAATGTTCGTAGATGTGGTTCCAGTACTCCATGGCGGCTCTTTTATTGGATTGGACGCAAGTATAGCCAACTATATTTACAGATAGTAACTCAGCGAAGTCTTACCGAACTTCTTGCGCTTTTGCAGACTGTAGGAGCCGATCGCGTCGGGCAGCTCGAGCCCGCTCATATGCTCTATGGTGATCAGCTTGACCGATTCGCGGGGCAGCTTCGCGATCAGGCCGAGCATTTTGTCGTAGATATCCTCGTGCCCTTCCCGAATGGAGAAGGGGGGATCGATAAAGAAATAGGCGGGCGCGCTAAGCTGCTTGAGACGTGCCATCGTCTGAGCGATCGTCTCGAAGGTATCGCCGGCGATCACCTCGCAGGCCGCGGGATCGGTCTGGGCGATGTTGCTTCGCAGCACCTTCAGGGCGTCGCGGTCGCGCTCCATGAAAATGATGCGTTTCGCCCCCCGGCTCAGCGCCTCAAGGCCGATGGAACCGCTGCCGGAAAAGAGCTCGACGAGGACACTGTCCATGATCTCGAACTGCAGGGTGTTGAAATAGGACTCCAGCACGATCCCCTTGGAACTGCGCGTCGTCGTTTTGGAAGGCAGCTTCAGCAGCTTGCCCTTGTACTTGCCTCCCACGATCTTCTTTGTCAGCGGTTTCATCCTCGCACCTCGTTCATGTAATATTCAATGCTGTAGCGCAGATCCTCGTCCAGGTCCGGGAGGCTGCGGAGCATCCACTCCAGGTAGCCGGGGTCCCGGCGGGCGACATCTTCGATGAATTTGCCGCCGTATTTGCCGAAGGTGAGCTTGTGCACCAGCGCCTGCTCCGTCGTCAGCGCCATCAGCCGCTCGTTGTCCGCCATCGCTTCCAGGTAGCGGTGCAGCAGCAGCGTGTGCAGGGCGTCGCTGAGCGCATGGTGGGCGTTCAGGGGAATACCCAGTTCGTCGGCAAGGGCCTGCTCTTCGCGGTAGAGCCGCAGTTCGTAGCGCAGGTACTGCAGGGAGAAGTGCTCGATCTCGCCGCCGAGCAGATGCTTGACGCATTTGAGCGTATCGATCATCCCCCCCTGCCAGGTCACCCCCTCCCTGGAGAGCATCTCGAGGTCGAACGCGAGATTGTGACCGACAAGGATCGTCTCGGGCGTGTTAAGGGCTTCGAGCCGTTTCGCCGCGCCGGTCGCATCGAACTCAGGGGCCTCCGCGAGCATCTCGTTGGTCAGGTGATGGACCGCCATCGCCGCCGGCGGCACCTTTTTCGGGGGCCGGACCAGGTCATAGAGCGTCTCGTACCTGCCCTCATCTTCGAGGATTATCCCCACCGAACAGATGCGGTCTTTTTTTTCGACACCGGTCGTCTCGACGTCAAGATAACAGAGCATCAAAACCGTTGCAGGAGCGTATGGTAGTGTTCAAGGGTCCGGAAACTCTTCTCAAAGCGCCAGCGCAGCACAAAGGCGACGACGGCGTCACGCTGGGAAGATTCGAGCTTTTCGGCGCGCCCGAAATAGGCCAGCGAACTGTTCTTGTTCCTGACTTTCGCCTCGCGGTCGTAGGTGATGGCGATGATCTGGACATACTTGCCTTCGTGCGGCGTGCCCAGCGTATCTTCGGCAAGGGAGATCCCGGCGAGGTTCATCGCCTTGAATTCAAAAAGATCCGCGAATTCGGGCACCTTTTCATCGACGCCGAGGGCGTGGTAGAGGGATTCGAGCGCAGCCATGTTCTCCTTGCGTGCGACTTCGTAGCTTGAAATCTTTGCCGTAAGGTTTTTCAGACGATCCAGTGCCGTTGACACGTCTGCGCTCCTTTCCATATCATACGCTCCGGGAGCAAAAGCCCCCGTACCTACGCTAACGCTTTGTTCCGCCCCGGCATTTCCTTCGTTCATCCTCGGCGGAGGGCCCGCACCCCAAGGGTACTTCCTCCGGGCGCGCACCGTCGCGCTTTTAGAACGTCACCTTCGCGAGCGATAACATTAAGATGCTCGACACACAAGCCATCTACTGCATTATCATAGCAGTTTAACCAACCGTGCTTTATAATCAGCAAAAACTTTGGCGCGTTGCGCCTGTGAGGTGATATGGATTATTTCAAGATCAACGGACCGAAAACCCTGGAGGGCAGCGTTGCCGTCTCCGGCGCCAAGAACGCCGCCCTGCCGCTGATCGCGCTGACGATCCTTGCCAAGAACCCTGTCACGATCACGAACCTCCCCCATGTCGTCGACATCAAGACCCTGCTCAAACTGCTGACCAACCTCGGTGCGGCGTTTGAACTCGACGGCAACCGCGTCACCATCGATACCCGCCCCGTGAACCACACGATGGCGACCTATGACATCGTCAAAACGATGCGCGCCTCCATCCTCGTACTGGGCCCGCTGCTCGCGCGCTTCGGCCACTGCGAGGTCTCCCTTCCGGGGGGATGCGCCATCGGGCAGCGTCCCATCGACCTGCACCTCAAAGCGCTGGAGCATATGGGCGCGGAGATCACCATCCATGCCGGCTACGTCCGCGCCGAAGCCCCCGACGGCCTCAAGGGTGCGCACATTCTCTTCGACAAGATCACCGTCACCGGCACGGCCAATATCGTCATGGCGGCCGCTCTGGCCAAAGGGAAAAGTACCATCACGAACGCCGCGCGCGAACCCGAAGTCGTCCAGCTCTGCGAGATCCTGCGCGATGCGGGGGTCGCCATCGAAGGGATCGGCAGTTCCGAACTTGTCATTGAGGGCACCGGGGGCAAACTCGTCGACATCGCCTCCTTCGCCGTCATCCCCGACCGTATCGAAGCGGGAACCTACCTCTGCGCCGCGGCCATTTCACGCTCGCCGTTGACCCTGACAAATGTCCGTCCCGACCACCTCGAAGCGGTCCTGGGCAAACTCGAAGAGATGGGCGTAGGGATCGAAACGACAGAGGACACGATCACCGTCCTGCCTGTGCAGACCCTGAAACCTGTTGACATCACGACCATGGAGTACCCCGCCTTCCCGACGGACATGCAGGCGCAGTTCCTCGCGCTCTGTACCCAGGCCGAAGGGACGTCGACCGTCGAAGAGCGCCTCTTCGAAAACCGCTTCATGCATGTCAGCGAACTGCAGCGCCTCGGCGCCGACATCACACTCAAAGGCAATACCGCCACCGTCAAAGGCCCCTCGGCGCTCTTCGGCGCGGATGTCATGGCCACGGACCTGCGCGCCTCAAGCGCCCTCGTACTGGCGGCGCTGGTGGCAGAGGGTGAGACGAACATCCACCGCATCTACCACCTCGACCGCGGCTATGAGGCGCTCGAAGAGAAATTCAGCCTGATCGGTGCGGACATCGCCCGCCTGAAAGAGTAGTAGGGAAAAGAAAAGGGGAGATCACTTCTCTTCGAAGATGATCATTTCGTAGATGCTTTTTTTCGTCACCAGCGCCTTCTCGGGCGGTACGCTGGTGCTCTGCTTCGCCTGGGCCAGCTGGTAGCGCAGCTCGGCAATCTCCTGCTCCATCGTATCGATCTGCTCCTTGAGGCGCAGCGCCACATCGACGCCGGCAAGGTTGACGCCCATTTCGCGGGTCAGGCGGAGGATCAGCTTGATGCGGTCGATATCGCGCTGGGAGTAGAGACGAATCCGGCCGTCCGAACGCGAAGGGGTGATAAGGTTTTCACGTTCATACTGGCGCAGGGTCTGCGGATGGATGTCGAGGATCTTCGACACGATGCTGATCAGGTAGACCGGTTCGTCGTACGTATGCATGGCTTACTCCTTAGGTAGTTGCGCTTTCATCGCCTCGGTCAACTCTGAATCAAGGTCGTCCACGTTCGGCAGGATGATGTTCGCGACAAGGTAGAGGTCCCCGCGTACGTTGCTTTTTCGGTTCATTACCCCCATCTCTTTCACACGGAAACGCTGCCCGTTCTTCGTGTTCTGCGGTACTTTGAGGGTAATCTCCTTCTCCAGCGTCTTGACGCTCACCTTATCGCCGAAAAGCGCCGCGTAGAGCGGGACGTCGAAGGTTTTGATCAGCGTGTCGCCGTCGCGCTCGTATTCCGGGTTGGTGGCGATGTTGATCTTGAGGTAGAGATCGCCTGCGCTGCCGCCCTGTTTGCGCCCTTTGCCGCGGACGCGGAGCTTCTCGCCCGATTTGACCCCCGCGGGGATCTTGATGTCGAAGCTCTCCCCCTCCACGTTTACCTGGTGCTTGCCGCCGAGGATAGCCGTCTGGAACGGCACGGTGATGGAGGTCTCCAGGTCGAGGTTGACCGGCTGCTGGTAACCGCCGCCCCCGAAACCGCCAAAGCCTCCGAAACCGCCTGCACCCCCGGCTCCGCCGCCGAAACCGCCGAAGCCTCCCCCGCCGCCGAACATCTGGCGCAGGATCTCGTCGAGGTCGACATTGCCGCCCTGGGCGCGCGCAAAGTCCTGGAAGTTCTGGCCGCCGAACATCTGGTCGCCGAAACGGTCGTACTGCGCCTTCTTCTCTTTGTCGCTCAGTACTTCGTACGCCGCGTTGATCTCTTTGAACTTCTCCTCCGCTTCGGGGGACTTGTTCACATCGGGATGGTACTGGCGCGCCATCTTCCGGTAGGCTTTTTTGATTTCCGATTCGGTCGCGTTTTCATTGACGCCAAGGGTCTCGTACAGACTTTTACTCATTGACAGTTACCTAATTGTATATTTTCTTTTTAAGAGGGAGTATAGCACATAAGTTGAGTCCATGTCAATCAAGGTTTGAATTATGGCGCTTTAGGTAATTTTTAAGTTTACGGTAGTATAATTTCGGCCCTCGGGGTGTGGCGCAGACTGGTAGCGTGCTTCGTTCGGGACGAAGAGGCCGCAGGTTCGAATCCTGTCACCCCGACCATCGAGAGACTTTCTTCCTAAAACATTTCCAGAAAAAATCCATCAAAACAACATCGAAAAATCAAGCATTTTTACGTACTAAATACAGCATATAATCCTCCTTTATTGTCAAGTCAGATACGATCATTAGCGTGTCAGGCGGATCACCTCGGCATGGCATATCCCGAAAGCGGCAGCCTTTCGCATTTTCTTCTTTCGGGTTCGGTTTCTTCTTTGTGCGAGCAAAGAAGAAAGGGAACAAAAATTACCATGATGTATATGAGGGATTAGGTTTACGAGAGCATATGCGGCCAGAGCCGCAGAGGGTTTAGTGTAGGAAGTGGCGGACACCCGTGAAATAGAGCGCCATGCCGTACTCGTCTGCCGCGGCGATGACTTCGTCGTCGCGGATGGAGCCGCCCGGTTCGATGACCGTCTTGACGCCTGCGGCCGCCGCTGCGTCGATGGAGTCGCGGAACGGGAAGAAGGCTTCGGATGCCAGCGCGGCACCGGTGACGTCCAGGCCCATCGCCTCAGCTTTTTTCAGCGCACACTGCGACGCGTCAACGCGCGAGGTCATCCCCATACCGACGGCGACCATTGCCGCGTCCTTGACGTAGACGACACAGTTCGACTTTGTCAGCGACGCGACTTTCCAGGCGATCTCCGCATCTTTCATCGCCACCGCATCCGCGCTCAGTTTGCTTTTGCGCTCGGCGTTGCTGATCTCATCCGCTGCCACCTTGTCGGCATCCTGGAAGACAAACCCGCCGTCGATGTGTTTGAAGTCAACGGCATCGTTGGCGAGGACGATCTTGTCGCTGCCGTATTCGAAAAGCTTGATGCGCTTCTTCGCCGCAAACACCTCCTGAGCTTCCGCCGTGATACGGCCGGCAATGATCACCTCAAGGAAGATTTCGTTCATCTTCTCCGCCAGCGCCTTGTCGACGACACCGTTAACGGCGACGACGCCACCAAAGGCGGAAACGGGGTCGCATTTGAGCGCTTCGGTATAGGCGTCAAGCAGGCTGTCGCGGATGGCGAAGCCGCACGGGTTGCCGTGCTTAACGATACAGACGGCATTTTCGTCGCCGAAGGCCGCGGCGATCTTGACCGCGCCGCTAATGTCTGTCAGGTTGTTGAAGCTCGCCTCGCCTTTGAGGGTCGTAAAGTTCTTGCTGAAATGCTCCTCGAACTCGTACAGCGCACCCTTCTGGTGCGGGTTCTCGCCGTAGCGCGTATTCATCACCTTCTTGCCGACGACGAACTGCTTCGCCCCCATACCGTCGTTGAAACGCTTGTTCATATAGTTGGCGATCATGCTGTCGTAGGCCGCCGTGTGCTCGTAGGCTTTGATCATCAGGCTGCGGCGGAACTCGACGCTGTTCTCATCATTCTCGATGGCGTTAAGGACCAGCGAATAGTCGGAGGGGTCGGTGACGATCATGACGCTGTCGAAGTTTTTCGCGGCGGAGCGGACCATCGCCGGCCCCCCGATATCGATGTTCTCGATGATCTCTTCGAAGTCGTCCGTACGCTCGATGGTCGCCTTGAAAGGGTAGAGGTTGACGCAGACGAGGTCGATCGGCTCGACGCCCAGCTCTGCCGCCTGGTCCAGGTGCGACTGCTTGTCGCGGCGATGCAGGATGCCGCCGTGGATGTAGGGGTTGAGGGTTTTGACGCGCCCCTCGAAACACTCCGGGAATTTGGTGACCTCATCGATCTCGATGGCCGCGATACCGGCCTCTTTCAGCATCTTGAACGTCCCGCCCGTTGAGATGATCTCATAGCCGTTTTTCACCAGGGACGCCGCGAATTCGACGATATTGCTTTTATCGCTGACGCTCAGCAGTGCTCTTTTCATTCCGTTTCGCCTTTTTTCGGGCTTGCAGCCCATGTATTTCATTGACGGAATTTTAACAGAGGAGCGGTTAGGATTGGATCAAATTCTGATCACGCCCCATGTTTTTGGCGTATATCCAGGAACTGCCAAAGATTATCGACAAAGAGCTCTACCAGTTTCGGATCGAAATGCTTGCCGCTCTCTTCGGTGAGATAGGCCAGCGCCTTGTTCACCTGCCACTCCTCCTTATAGCTGCGTTTGCTCAGCAGCACGTCAAACACGTCCGCCACGGCGACGATGCGCCCGAAGATATGGATATCTTCCCCCTTCAGCCCTTTCGGGTAGCCGCTCCCGTCGAACTTTTCGTGGTGCTGGGCGGCGATGATCGCTGCGGCCCTCAGCACGGGCCGCTTGGTGCGGCTGAGGATGTGGGCCCCCCACTGCGTATGGTGTTCCACCGCCTCGCGCTCTTTGGCCTCTAACGGCAGAGGTTTGTTCAGGATCCGCTCGGGAACAATGACGTTGCCGATATCATGCATCGCCGATGCCATCTTCAGCATCTCGACGGCTTCCGGGCGGAGTCCGTAGAGCTCGCCGAGCAGCGCACTGTACCCCGCGACTCTTTTGAGATGTCCCTTGTCCTGCGAACGGAGCTCCCCGACATACGCCAGGGTGTAGATCAGATCCTCCTCCGTCTCTTCAGCATGCCGTTCCCGATGTTTTCTCAACTCCAGGTGCGTCCGGACCCGCGCATAGAGTTCCGAATGATTGAAGGGTTTGACGATGCAGTCCGCACCGCCGGCTTCAAAACTGCGTTTAATCTCCTGAGCCCCCGGGATCATCCCGGTAAAAATGACGGGGATCTCCTGGGTCTTGGCTTCCGATTTCAGCCGCTTGCAGATCCCGTAGCCATCGATACTCTTCGCCGTCGCGTCAAGCAGGATCAGGTCGATATTCAGCGCGCCCGCTATCGCCATTGCCGCGTCTTCGTTCTCTGCCCCCAAAACGCTGCACCCCTCTTTGGCGAACAGTTCCCTGACGGTGACGATGTGCTTCGGAGACTCGTCAACGACCAGGATTTTTGCCGGAAAAATTTTCATATTTACTCTTTTTAAAAACAATAAACAATATGGTAGCACCGATATATTAATTTTTTATAAATATAATTGTTATATAGCATTTTTATCACATTTGATACGCCTCGGGGAGATCGGCGGTGCGCTATAATGCCGCATGCGAACCAGACGCCTGCTGCTCTTACTGCTGTTCCTCGTCGCCCTCAGCGGCGAAGCGCTGCACACCCTCAGTGCGCACCATGACGGGAGTCACTGTCCCGTCTGTACCGTCGCCGCCCACGCGGCAGCACCCGATATCGTCAAACCGTTCGAGCCGTTTATCCTCTTCCATGACACTGAAGAGCCTTGCCCGGCCGCCGAAGCCCACAGCAGCTTTGCCCTCCATTTCGTTCCGGCCCGGGCCCCTCCCCGCTTCGTTTAATCCCTACAAAAAAACCATAGCACTATGCAGCACCCATCACAAATCCAACCCGGGTGCACTGATTAAACGGAGTCTATATAATGCAAAAAACTTTTATCTCCCTGCCCCTTTTCTGCGCACTGCTCTTCGCGGATGCCGCCACGATCCTCCCGGTCGAAAAGCGCACCTTCGAACAGTCCAAGTTTATTCCGGACATCTCTCTGATCCTCGATGCATCCTACGTCACCCGCAACAAGACAGATGACGAGATCGCCCACTACGAGATCCCCGGTGTCGCCCACGGCATCATGGGGGCCCACGCCCACGACGGGCACTCCCACGCCACCTACAACGCCTACAACGGCTTTAATCTCAACTACGGCGAACTGGTGCTTTCGAGCTCCGTCGACCCCTACTTCACCCTTGACGGCACCTTCCACTTCAGCGAAAACGGCGTCGAGATCGAAGAGGCCTATTTCACCTCGACCGCTCTCCCCTACGGCCTGCGTCTGCGCGGGGGGAAACTGCTCTCCAACTTCGGCCGTCTCAACTCTCAGCACCACCACTACTGGGATTTCGGGGACATGCCGCTCGTCTATCAGGCCTTCCTCGGTGATCACGGCATCAATGAGAAGGGGGTCCAACTGCAGTGGGTCGCTCCGACGGAGACCTACCTGATGTTCGGAGGCGAGGTACTCCAGGGCGAGAACGAGATGATGTTCGGCACCGCCAGCATCGCCGACCCGACCGCGACCGACCCCGATGCCGCGCCGCTGGCCGAATCGGCCGATGCGCCCGCCCTCTTTGTCGCCTATGCAAAAACCGCCGTTGATATCGGCGAGACGACCGTTATGCCCGGCATCTCCTACGCACGCGGCACCTCGCGGCTTGACCACTTCGAGGATGAAACGCCCCACGCCTTTTCGGGTATGAGTTCGCTCTACGGTGCCGACCTGACCGTCAAACACTACTTCGACTCCTACAGCTTCCTGACCTGGCAGAGCGAGTGGATGATGCGCGACATGAAGGGCACCCAGTATGCGCAGCCCGATGCCAATACGACGACCTCGGTCTCCCTGCGCAAAGAGCAGGCAGGCTACTACACCCAGCTCGTCTATGCCTACAACATGAACTGGCGCACCGGCGTCCGCTACGACAATATCTATCAAAACGATGTCACGAAGAACGGTACAGCCCAGGAGATGGAGAACAGCTTTGAGCGGATCAGCGCCATGGTGGAGTACCACCCCAGCGAGTTCAGCCGTTTCCGTCTTCAGTATAATCACAACATGGCCCTCTATAACGAGGATGGCGACCGCCAAAGCGTCGATACGATTATGCTGCAGGCCAATATTGCCATCGGGGCGCACGCGGCCCACGACTTTTAGGCCGTTGACGCTGCGACAGGGGTGGTCTCCCGGCCGCAGTGTCAATACCGGGTCTCCCCTGCCGAGAGACCCATCCTCCGAGGGGAGTTCCTTCGGGCGCGTGCCCTCGGCGCTTAGTATGAGGCGACATTTAATTACTAAGGTTTGACATGCAAAAACTGCTTTTTATCCTTCTACTGCCCGCCGCGCTCCTTGCCCACCTCAATATCGCCGTCACCTACCCCTACATCGGCGCACTGACACGGGCGGTCGGCGGTGACCACGTCACGACCGTCGTGCTGGCCAAGGGGAACTGGGATCCCCACTTCGTCGTTCCCCGCCCCTCCCTCATCGCCAAGATGCGCCGGGCCGATGCACTGATCATGAACGGCGGGCAGCTGGAGATCGGCTGGCTTCCGCCGCTGATCCGGCGCGGAAACAACCCCAAGGTCAACCCCTCTGCGCCGACCTTTCTGAACCTGGCACAGGGGATCGAGCTAATCAACAAACCGAGCGAGGTCGACCGGGCCAACGGGGATATCCACCCTGCCGGCAATCCCCATTTTCACCTCGATCCGCACAACATCCCGCTCTTGGCAAAGCAGATCGCGCTGTTTCTGGCATCAATCGATGCGGAGCACAAAAGCATTTATGAAAAGAACCTGGAAAATTTCAATGCGGAATGGGGGAAAAATCTCGAGCGCTGGACACGGGTCATGGCGCCGAAACAGGGGATGAAAGTCGTGCAGTTCCACGACAACCTCGCCTACTTCAACAAGGCCTTCGGCCTCATAAACATCGCCACGATCGAGCCGCTGCCGGGCATCCCGCCCTCCCCGCGTCATACCCTCGACGTGATCGGGAAAATCCGCGCCGAGCATCCCTGCTGCATTCTGCACGACGTCTACCACTCCACCAAGACCGCGGAATACATCCGGGACAAGACCGGGATCAGGGTCATCCTGATGCCCCACGATATCGGGGCGCTGGAGTCTGTCGACTCCCTCACCGCCCTGTTTGACTATCTGACAAAGGCCCTCACCGATGATTGATATTTTCCTGCCGCCGCTGCTGCTCGTCTTCGTGCTCGTCATGATTCACGCCTGGTTCGGCAAAGGGGTGCTCGAGCGCGGCATCATCTTCACCGACCTCGCCATCGCACAGTTCGCGGCGCTGGGCAGCGCCGTCAGCCTCGGCTTTTTTCACGGGGAGTATCTCTATGTGCTCACCCTCGGAAGCGCCCTGTTCAGCGCTGTGCTCATCGCGTTCGCATCGCACAGGAACCTGCACCTGGAGGCGTTTATCGGGATTCTTTACGTCCTGGGTGCCAGCGGCGTTATGATGGTCCTGGCCAACTCCGCCGAGGGGATGGAGCACTTCAAGGCGCTGCTGGCGAGCGATATCCTTTTCACGCCGATGAAGCACGTGCTCTACAGCAGCGGCGTCTATGCCCTGCTGGGGCTTCTGATATGGCAGCTCTACCCGCGTCTTAACGGGTTCATGCAGGAGCTGCTCTTCTTTGTCATGCTTGCCGTCACCGTCACCTCATCCGTCCAGCTTGCCGGCGTGCTCGTCGTCTTTACGCTGCTGATCGCACCGGTCTTTATGGCATCCATGCAGAAGCGTTTCCCGCCGCTGGGCTTCGCCTTTGTCTTCGGCTGGGCATTCAGCGCCGCGGCGATCGCCGCATCCTACACCTTCGACCTGCCGACGGGCTACACCATCGTTTTTCTCGGTGCCCTCAGTGTCCTGCTCGGCACGCTGATGCTCAGCCGTACGAAAGCCTGAGCTACTTGTCGAGGTTGTTCTCGTCCCAGCAGGCGTCGACCTGCCGGTCGATGGCGAGATCGGCACTGGTCTGCTCGTTGACGTCGCCGACGATGTCCCAGGTACTGATTGCCATAAAAGCAAACGCCGCCACCAGCACCGCCGTCACAAAATAGATGTTCATATACTCTTTCTTGAAAAGCTTCACGGGACTCCTTTCCACTCCAATTGTCCCCATTTTATAGCATAAGGGTTAATAATATGAAAAGCCGTGATAGAAGGCGTCTTCTTTTAGGCTTATCTAAGGCGGGTATAATGTCGCCATCACATGCAAAGGATAATTTATGGAGCTCAAAGACCAGATCAGAAACGATATTAAAGAAGCGATGAAAGCCAAGGAGGTCCAGCGCCGCGACGCGCTGAGACTGCTCAACAGTGCCATGAAACAGATCGAGGTGGACGAACGCAAGGAGCTCAGCGACGACGATGTCATCGCCATCATCCAAAAACAGATCAAGCAGCGCAACGACGCGGCGGCCCAGTACAAGGACGCCGGACGCGACGAGCTGTACGACAAAGAGATGGCCGAGATCGCCGTGTTCGAAACCTACCTTCCGGCACAGCTCGACGACGCCGAGCTTGAAAGCGCCGTCAAGGCGATCATCGAAAAAACCGGTGCCAGCACGATGAAAGATATGGGCAAGGTCATGGGAATGGCCAGCAAAGAGCTCGCAGGCCAGGCCGACGGCAAACGCATCAGCAGCTGCGTTAAAACACTCCTTTCATAAATTTTCCCGCTCCGTCATTTCCCGGACGGAGCGGTCCCAACCCTCTCTTCACGACACCTTTCTGCCGTCCAGAGTTCCGAGCACTGTCCGATAGTATGTTCACCAAGGAAAAGTCATGACAACGAAAATCATAAAAGAGCTGAGACGCTACCTGCAGATCCTGATCGGCGGTATGGTACTGGCGGCGGGGGTCACCCTCTTCCTTGTGCCCAACCATATCACCTCCGGGGGCACCCCCGGGATGGCCATCCTGGTCAACTATTTTACGGGCATCTCCATCGGGACGATCATGCTCTCCATCAACATCCCGATGGTGCTCATGAGCATGAAGTTCATCGGCCGGGGATATGCATTTCGGACCGTGTTCGCCATCGTCGTCATCGCCATGTCGGCGGATATGTTTCTGGAGATGCTGAAGCTCCCCGCCCTGACACAGGAACCGCTGCTGGGCGCCGTCTTCGGCGGGATGCTTATCGGCCTGGGGGTGGGGCTGATCGTCAAAGCCAGCGCATCGCCCGGCGGCCCCTCCATCATCGCCGGCATGATCGCCCACAGGACCCACTGGAAGGAGGGGGATCTCATCATCGCGCTCGATGCCCTGATCGTCTTCTCGGCCGGATTCGTCTTCCCGAAACTCGACAGCATGCTCTGGAGCCTGGTCGGCGTCTACATCAGCGCCAGGGGCATCAACCTGATCCTCTCCGGCCGCCCCTCCAAAAAAGTGCTGCATATCTCTTCGGAGAACGCCGAAACCCTCAAAGCCCACCTCCTGCACAAACTGGGGCACGAAGGCGGGGTCATTCTCGAAGGGACGACGCTCCACACGGGGGACGAACGGCGGCTGCTGATGCTCATCGTGGATAACAATAAAGTCCAGAGCGTCCGGCAGATCGTCCAGGCGTATGACCCTTCGGGTGTCGTCGTTGTGATGGAAGCATCGGAGTTGATGGGCGGGGGGCATTGACGGCGACCATGCCCGTCAGCGGCATGATGCATTGAGACGTTAGCAGGATCTTTTCTATCCGGCTCTTACCGGAATTTGAGGGGGATTATTTCGGGCACCCCTCGCCCGTTTTCAGGCAGCGCAACGCACTTTCGACATCGTCCTGGCGCATCAGCGACTCCCCGACAAGAAAGGCGTCGACGCCCGCTTTGCCGAGATCTTCGAGCTGGCCGTATTCATAGATGCCGCTCTCGGCGACGATGATCTTGTTGTTCGGGATGAGCGGGATAAGCTTGTAGCTCAGTTCCATATCCATCTCGAAGGTCTCGAGGTTGCGGTGGTTGATGCCGATGATGTCGGCGCCGGCGAAGATCGCCTTGGTCAGGTCCGCCTTGTCGTGGATCTCGACCAACGCCTCCATCCCCAGGTGACGAGTGTAGTCAAGCAGCTCTTTCAGCTCTTTGCGCGAGAGCGCCTTGGCAATCAGCAGGACGAAATCCGCGCCGTAGACGAGGGCTTCGACCAGCTGGTACTTGCTGACGATGAAATCCTTGCGCAGGAGCGGAATGGCCGCGTACCGGCGGATCTCCGCGAGGTAGTCCAGGCTGCCTTGGAAATAGTGCGGTTCGGTGAGCACGGAGATGGCATTCGCACCCCCGCGCTCATAGGCCTGCGCGATGGCCACCGGGTCAAAGTCTTCGCGGATCACGCCCTTTGACGGGCTCGCTTTTTTCACTTCGGAGATGATGCGGTAGGGCTCCGCTTCCGTCGCTTGCAGATGCGGGATGACCGGCCGCGGCGCACGAGCATTGAAGGCGAGGGAACGCCCCAGCCAATCCATGCTATACTCCTTTTCGCGGCGGGCGAGGTCCTCTTTGGTCTTCGCGATAATCTCATCCAGAATCATTGCTTTCCTTGTGTTGTTTTACGTAAACGTTTCATGCATTCCTCAATGGCTTTGACATGTTTGTCCAGCTCGGGGTCACGCTCGCCCCCCATCGCTTTAAGGGCTTCTTTCATCGTGGCGTCGGCCTTGCGGCACTGGCCGAGTTTGTAGTAGCCCCAGGCAAGCGAATCGAGGTAGAAAGGCGAACCCGGTTCCTGCCGCAGGGCCGCCTCGACATACTTGATCCCCTCCGCGGGATCGACGTCGTTGTCGATGAGCAGGTATCCCAGGTAGTTGAGCATCAGGGAGTCTTTTTCGCTCTTGACCGCCGTCTTCAGTTTGTCGACGATCTCCGCGACCAGCTTCGGATCCGTTTTGTCCTCGGCCGCTTCAAAAGCGAAAATGGCGCTCTGTCCCAGGTAGGTCGCATCGCCGCTCTGCTCGTAAAGCTTCTGTGCCAGTTCGGAGGCGGCGGTGTACTCCTTGGCGTTGATATAGAGCTTCAGCAGCATGGCATCATCCGAATGGTGCTGTTCCAGGAACTGTTTGAGATGCACCATGTCGTTTTGATAGCTGTAGATGCGGGCGATCGCATCGGCGACATCCTGGGTGGGATAGTTGCTGTAAAGCCGCAGATAGGTCCCCAGCATCCCCTCGACGTTGTTCTGCTCGCTGTAGAGCCCGGCAAGCCGTTTGCAGATGCGCTGGGAACAACCGTGGAGACGGATGTGGGTTTCAAGCTGGGCGATGGCGTCTTTTTGGCGGTCGAGATTGACGTAGAGGATAACCGCCATACGGTCGAGGACCGCCTCGTCGTAATCGAGGTCGTAGGCGCTCTCCAGGTAGCGCAGCGCCGTGTTGTACTGCTTTTGGCGCGCGTAGATCTCCGAGACCCCGATGTAATCCTGCTTTGCCTTCGTCTTCTCCAACAGTACCAGCGCCGCCTGTTCGGCCGCTTTGACCTCACCCTTGCCGAGCAGTCCCCGGATCCGGTAACGCTCTATCTGGGCATTGAATCCCTCTTGTTCCTCGAACATCTGGGCATTTTCTAGCACATCGTCATACTGTTTCGCATGCAGCAGGTTTTCAAAAAAGTGGTCCCGGTAGGGAAGCCGCGGCGCCTTCTCGTAGAGCACCGCATAGAGCTGCGCCGCCGTCGCGTACTGCCCGTGCGCCTCCGCGTCAAGGGCAAACAGGGCGTAGGCGTCCTCTTCCTCGAACGCCTTCGTCTGCGGCGACAGTGTCGGTTCTTTCAGGCTGCAGCCTGCGAAAAAGAGCAGCAAAAGGGCCGTGCAGGTAATACGTTTAAACATCGACGATCCCCGGACACTCCCGCTTGAGCTCATCGACGCGGGTCTTGTAATACTCCCAGAAGGGAAAGGTACGGCACTGGGCGGGGCGGGCCGTGTAGACGCGGCAGCCGTTCGTCTCCCGGTCGAAAAAGACGCAGTCGTGCGACATGCCGACGATCCGTTCCTTGAGCGAAAACTTGTAACCGCGCTTTTCAAGGTAGGTACGACGGAAGTCCGGCTCCTCCATTTCCAGGGCCGCGGCCAGTGCCTGGATCTCGTCGGGGGAGACGAAGATATTGCCGCTTTCACCGGTGCAGCAGCGTCCGCCGCAGCCGGCGCAGGCGGAGGGGTCGAACGCGTAGGGGTAGCCGTCTTCTTTTATCATAGGGTGCATTTTATACTGTGCGTCCTTGCATCGCGGTAGACCTGCAGGCTCTTGGCGGAGAACTCATCTTCGTCAAAGGCGAAAATCGGCGGCCGGACGCGCATGAGCGAACGGGAGTTTTTCCGGGCGTGCAGCATCACCAGGGTCGCGTTGCGATCCGGTTTCGAATGAACGAATTGTACATCAACCACTCTTAATTTGGCGCGTTCGCAGGCGGCGCAGAGGTGGGCGAACTGCTGGGGGTCGTAGCAAAGCAGCAGGTGCCCCTGGGGGCGCAGGAGTTTTGCCGCATGGGAGATGAACGCGTCGATGGGCAGGTGCAGGTTGTAGCGCGCCGTGTGCACCATCTCATTCTCCGAACGCGAGGCCCCCTCGTGGTAGAAGGGGGGATTGGAAACGATGTACTCAAACCCTTCCGGGTCCTTGAAGGCGAGAAAATCCGTGTGGTGGACCCGGTAGTCGATCCCGTTCACCTCCGCATTCTTCGAAGCGTACTGCACGAAAGCGTCCTGTTTCTCCACCGCCTCGAGCCGCACTTTCGGGTTGTCGCGGGCCACCAGCAGCCCGACGACGCCGCAGCCCGCCCCCACGTCGAGCATACGGCCCCGCGGCGCGAAAGAGGAGATGAAGTCATACAGGAAGATCGAGTCGCTGTTGTAACAGTACCCCTCCTGCGGCTGGTAAAGCAGCATTTAGTCCCCCCGTCGATATAATTTCCGTCATTATACAGTGCCGCGGCGTTCTCGCCCAAAAGAAAGGATTCGCATGATCATCATCCCCGCCCGTCTTGCCTCCACCCGCTTCCCGCAAAAAGTTCTGGCGGATATCGGCGGACTGCCGATGGTCGTCCGCACGGCACGTCAGGTGGCCCACCTCGACGATGTCGTCGTCGCCGCGGACGATGAGAGCATCATCGAGGTGTGCAAAGCCCACGGCGTCAAAGCGATGCTCACGTCGACGACGCACAAAAGCGGCACCGACCGCATCAACGAATGCGCCCAGCTGCTCGACATCCCCGATGACGAACTCGTCATCAATATCCAGGCCGACGAGCCCTTTATCGAGCCGGAGGTCCTGACCCTGCTGATCGACCGCCTGACTGCCCTCAAGGCGGAGGGGCGCCCCTTTGTCATGGGCAGCTGCTACAACGCCGTCAACGCCGAAGCCGCCGACGACCCGAACCTCGTCAAGGTCGTCGTGAACGCGAAGCATGACGCCATCTACTTCTCCCGTTCAATGATCCCCTACAACCGGGGCGGCGGGGCCACCTACTTCGGCCATATCGGCATCTACGGCTTCACAAAGAGGAGCCTCCACGCCTTCTGCGCCCTCGACGACGCGCCGATCGAGGACATCGAAAAGCTCGAACAGCTCCGCGCCGTCCACCACGGGCTTCCCATCAGCATGGTCAAGGTCGCCAGCACCGGCTTCGGCATCGACACGCCGGAGGATCTGGAACGGGCCAAAGAGATCTTTGGGGTCCAATAAAACGGATCCGTCACGGATTAAAAGCCCTGAAACGCCAGCGTACTGCATGGGCATATGCCATGGAGAGTGTTCAAAAAGTAATGTCGGTTATTGAAAAAGTAAAAAAGAGGTCTCCGGCCGAAGCCGGAAAAGTAGAAGCTCGTTAGATGTTGTCGCGGATACCGAGATCGGCAACGAGTTTGTCGTATGCTACGCGGTTTGTGCGTTTGAAGTAACGCATCAGACGGCGGCGCTGACCGACGAGCTTGAGCAGACCGAGGCGTGACGCGTGGTCTTTCTTGAAAGTTTTGAGGTGTTCAGTCAGTTCAGCGATACGTGTGCTGAGCAGTGCGATCTGCACTTCTGAAGAACCGGTGTCGTTTTCGTTACGTCCGAATTTTTTAACAATCTCTTGTTTTTTCGCCGCATCCAAAGCCATAATAGCCTCCTGAGGGTATAATAAATTTTTCGTTCACAATCGAACAAGGGCGAAATTATAGCGAATGTTTTCTGTTTTGGCAATCTTCCCGGACGGCTCGCCGGCGCTTTTTACTAAACTTCTCCTCTATAGTCGTTTTTTTTGAGCTACGCTTTAGGGTAATCGGATATAATTTCTCTTAATTAAACCAGATCTCCTGCACCATGGGATCGGAAAGTGACGCCATGCTCATCACCCGTGCCAGCGAATACGCCCTGCTCTCGCTCATCGTCCTGGCCAAGGCCGAGAAGCCCCTCGATGCCGATACCCTCTCGAAGGAACTCGATATCTCCAAAAGCTTTCTCGCGAAGATCCTCCAGTCGATGGCACGCAACGGTATTCTCAACTCCTTCAAGGGCGCCAACGGCGGATTCGCCCTGGCCAAGGATATGCACGACATCACCGTCAGGGACATTACCTGCGCCGCCGAGGGGAAGAACCCCTCCGTTTTCGACTGCTCCAAATCCCAAAAAGATTGCCCCTCCGATAAAGCGACCACCTGCCAGATCTGGCCCGTCGTCAACCGGCTCCAGGACAAGATCGACACTTTCCTCGAGAAACTCACCCTCGCCGACCTGATCGAACAGTAACCCAAGAAAGGCCATTGTGACCATTTACCATCTCTCCCATATCGACCTCGACGGCTACAGCTGCCAGCTTGTCATGCAGCACACGCCCCATACCATGCACTTTTACAACGCCAACTACGGCGAAGAGGTCCCCGAACGCCTGCGCCAGATCGTCGAGGCGATCACACACGAATCCGAAGCGATGATCCTCGTCACCGACCTGAATCTGACCCCCGACGAGTCCCGCTGGCTCGACGGCAAAGTCAAGCGCTTCAACGAATCGGGCAAAAAGATCACCCTGCAGCTGCTCGACCACCACGGCAGCGGCAAAGAGAGCGCGGCCCGCTACGGCTGGTACCTGCTCGATACCGACCGCAGCGCAACAAAGATCACCTACGAATTCGCCAAGGAACAGGGGTGGCTGCAGGAGGAGCCTGTGTGGATGGAAGCCTATGTCGCCGTCGTCAACGCCGTCGACCTCTGGCTGCAGCATGAAACGGAGAATTTCGAATACGGCAAGGTGCTCATGCGCCTTGTCAGCGAGACCCGCGAACTGGGACGCACCCTCTTCGCGGAGCAGGACCGCGCCTACAAACTGAGCCTGCTGACCGAAGCCGCGGCGATGATCGCGCTGCCCGACGCCCCGATCGTGCTGGACGAGAAGATCCATCTGATGAAGAAGGGGTTTTTCCGCGAGAATGAGAACAACACCCTCGACAACCTGGTGACGAAGTACATCGTCTCCCTGATGGGGGCGAAGCGCAAAGAGATGACGATCTATTACAAGGGCTACCGCGGCTTTCTGAGCTATGCCGTCGGCAACACCTCCATTATCGGCAACGGCTTCCTCGTCGCCTACCCGGAGTATGACTTCATTGTCGACATCAGCCCCCGCGGGACGATGAGCCTGCGCGCCAACAACCAGGTCGATGTCTCCCTCATCGCCAAGGAGTGGGCGGGCGGCGGTGGACACCCCAACGCCTCCGGCGGACGTATCCAGGGCTTCAAAGAGCAGTTCCGCTATGACAAAGTCAAAACGCAGATCGAGTCCCTGATCGCCAAACGCGAATCCGTCTCCGGGAAACTGCCGCAGAAAAGCGAATAGGGCCCTAGCGGTTTTTCGCGAAATAGCGCTCTACACCCTCCGCCAGGCCCCTGGCAAAATAATCCTGATACGTATTGCTGTGAATCCGTACCGCCTCTTTAGGGTGAGTGATAAAGCCTATTTCGACGAGGACCGCCGGCATCTGTGCACCGACCAGAACCCAGAACGGTCCCTCTCTGACCCCTGCATCCTTTACCTCTTTGTAACGGGCCCGCAGCGAAGAGAGCACGCTAGACTGCAGGTCGATTGCCAGTTTATGCGATGCGACGATCTTCTCGGAGTTGAGGACGTTCAGGAAGGTGCTTTTCCCGTAGAAATCCATATCCTCGACTTCCGCCTTGTTCTCCAGGGCCGCGGCGTTCGTCGCCCGTTTGGAACGTGACGGGGAGAGAAAGTAGGTCTCGATGCCGTACGCTTTGCGCGCCTTGCTTTTGGGCACGGCGTTGGCATGCAGGGAGATGAAAAGGTCCGCTTTCTTCTTGTTGGCGTAGCCCGTACGGTTGCGCAGCTTGATAAACTTGTCCTTGCTGCGGGTCATGTAGACGGTGTAGCCGCGTTCGCGCAAACGTGAGGCCATCTTTGCCGCCAGGGAAAGGACGATCTCCTTTTCCTTGTAACGGTTGTGCCCGACGGCCCCGCCGTCCTTGCCTCCGTGGCCCGGGTCGATCACGATCACCCGCTCTTTGTTGCGGGCCTGGCCCGGGCTTGTCACGGGCACGTGCTTTGGCGACGTCACCCCGGAGAGCCCGGCACGTACCGTCAACGTCTTCTCCGCTTTGGCAAAGCGTACCGGAAGTGCCTTAGAACTTTCCAAAACCAGGCGGATGGTCTGCGGTTTGTACTGGGTCAGGCTGATACGCTTGAGGTCACGGTGGGTCAGCGTATGAGACTCGTCCAGCACCGCATGGATATCGAGGACATAGCGGTAGCCGTGCTTGCCGCTCTTTTTCAGCTTGAAGAAGTTGACATCTTTGTTCGAAAGCGTCTTTTCAAAACGGAATACCAGGTTACCGCTGTCCCATTCGACCTCTTCCAGGCGGTTCTGCCCTTTGATGCTCGGCGCTTTCGCTCTGCCTTTGGATGCCGGTTCCGGCTTTGCGACCGGCTCCGCGACCGGGGCCGGTTTGACGTCCGCTGCAGGCGCCGGCAGCGTTTTGAGCTTGTTGCGGTAGTCGCTGACGTCGATATGCAGTTTGTTTCCGCTGGCAACGATCCCCTCCAGTGCACGCCGTTTTTTAGCGGCGTCCCCTTCAACCGTGGCGTCCATATAGGCGGACTTGAACGTATCATATGCCTGGAAAATTTCGGATTGTTTATTGGATTGAAGCACCGTCTCCGCCTGGGAGAGGTTCATACCGCTGAGGGTATTCGCGGTCAGCATAAGAGCCGTGACGATTGCGCGGAGCCGCTTCAACGTCATTGCGACCTATTCGCCTTCGGTCAGCTTTTTCATCAGGTCGGCGACACTGATGAGTTCGGTGATCCGGTAGCCGTTCGTACCGGAGAAGAAGAGGCCCAGTTCCGTATTCCCCTCATACGCGTCGCTGAGGCGGTCGGCGATGCAGAAACCGACCGCTTTCGCCTCAACCCCGCGTTCGCAGGGGGCGACACAGTTCGAGATACACTTGATCGCCGGTCCCGTGCGGGTTTCGACGAGGCTGCTCAGGTTCGTACGCACCCCTCTGGCCGGGTAACCGACCGGGGATTTCATGAGGTGGATATCCTCCTCTCTTGCTTCGAGGAGGACCTTCTTGAAGTTCGGGTGGGCGTCGCACTCGTAGGTCCCGATAAACCGGGTCCCCATCTGTACCCCTTTGGCACCGAGCGCCATCATCTCCTCGATGTCCTTTTTGTCCCAGATACCGCCGGCGGCAATGACCGGGATTTCGCCCCAGCTGGCCGCCTCTTCGACGACCGGAGCGACCAGGTTCTCGAGCTGATGCTCCTCCATGGAGCACTGCTCATAGGTAAAGCCCTGGTGGCCGCCGCTCTTGGGGCCTTCAAGGATTACGGCGTCGGGGAGGCGGTTGTAACGCTTCTCCCAGCGCTTGCAGATGATCTTGAGCGCCTTCGGCGAGGAGACGATCGGTACCAGGGCCACATCGGGATACCCCTCGGTGAATTCCGGCATGTTCGTCGGCAGTCCCGCCCCGGTGATGATGATGTCGATTCCCGCTTCGCAGGCGTCCCGTACGACACGGCCGTAGTCGTTGATGGCGTAGAGAATGTTCGCCGCCAGCGGCGCGTCGCCGCAGATCTTGCGTGCATTGTTGACGATAGCCGTGAGTCCCTCTTTGGAGTAGAAGTTCTCCACGTCCAGCGGGCGTCCGGAGACGAGTTTGTGCGCATGCTCTTTCTGCTCGTAATACCCGGTCCCGACGGCGCTGATGACGCCGAGGCCGCCCTCTTTGGAAACGGTGCCGGCCAGACGGTCCCAGCTGATGCCGACGCCCATACCGCCCTGAACGATCGGTTTTTCAATGGTGTATTTGCCGATTTTCAGCGGTTCGAAGCTCATCTATTTCACCTTTACGCGTGCAAACTTGCGCTTGCCCACCTGAAGGATGTACTCCCCGGCTTCGAGCTGAAGCTGTTCGTCATCCACTTTTTGCTGGTCCATTTTAACGGCTCCTTGCTTAAGGTCGCGCCGGGCCTGCGATGTAGATGCCTCAAGCCCGCAATCCTGTAGCGCTTTGGCGATCCAGACCGGTCCGTCGAGCTCGAATTCGGGCATGTCGCTCGGCAGTTCGCTCTTGGCGTGGACCCGGTCGAACTCCGCCTTCGCCGCTTCGGCATCCGTTGCGCTGTGGAAGCGTTCGACTATTTCCATCGCCAGCGCCTCTTTGACCTTTTTCGGATGGGCCTTGCCCTCCTCGACGTCGACTTTGAGCTGCGCGATCTCGGCGAGGCTCTTGTGGCTGAGCAGTTCGTAGTAGCGCCACATCAGGTCATCGGAGATGCTCAGCATTTTGCCGAACATCTCCCCCGGGGAGTCGGCGACGCCGATATAGTTGTTGAGACTCTTGCTCATCTTCTGAACGCCGTCGAGGCCTTCGAGGATCGGCATCATCAGCACCGCCTGCTCTTTGCCCTTCTCGTAGGCGCGCTGCAGGTGGCGACCCATGAGGAGGTTGAACTTCTGGTCCGTTCCCCCGATCTCGATATCGCTGTCAAGGTGCACGCTGTCGAAGCCCTGAAGCAGCGGATAGATGAACTCGCTGATGGAGATGGGCGTACCGCTCTTGTAGCGCTTTTCGAAATCGTCGCGCTCAAGCATCCGCGCGACGTTCATCAGGGTGGTGAGCTCCAGCATCCCCGCCGCGCCGATGGGGTTGATCCAGTCGGCGTTGAAGAGGACCTCCGTCTTCTCGGGGTCGAGGATCTTGAAGACCTGCTCCTTGTAGCTCTTGGCATTTTCGGCGATCTGCTCCGGGAGCAGTTTTTTACGCGTCTCGCTCTTGCCGGTCGGGTCCCCGATCTGCGCCGTAAAGTCGCCGATGATGAACTGGACGCGTCCGCCGATGCGCTGGAAAGCGGCCAGCTTGTTGAGCAGGACCGTATGGCCCAGGTGCAGGTCCGGTGCCGTCGGGTCGAACCCGGCTTTGACGCTGAAAGTTTTCCCCTCTTCCAGGGCCGCTTTTACCAGCGTCTCGATACGCTCCTCGTCGATGATCTCCGCCGTACCGCGGCGGATCTCAGCCAATGCTTCTGTTACTGTCATTCTTTCCCTTCACCTCTCACACGGACCGATACGCGTCGTCCGTTCGAATAAACTGTATGATATGAATTTTTTGTTCAATTTTAGCGCGGAGGCGGTTAATATCCGCTTCCGAACTCTGGAACTCCAGCTCGCACAGCTGCTGGTGTTCCTGGCGCTCCTTGCCCAGTTCAATGCTGACGATTTCCGCCCCCAGCTTCGCCAGGAACGTGAGGAAATCCGCCAGTGCCCCTTTGGCGTTCTGCATGCTGACGATCATGTGGTAGTGGAAGATGCTCTCCTGCTTCCAGCGCACGAAAAGCATCGGCTCCTCATCCTCGATCAGCGTCGCGGCGTGCTGGCACATCTTGTGGTGGATGTGCGCCTTGCCGTTGCTGACAAACCCGACGATCTCGTCCCCGGCCTTGGGGTGGCAACAGAAATCGAAAACGACATCCGAGATCGTGTGGTTCGAGAAGAGCTCGATCGAGCCGAAACGGTAGAGTTTGAGCTTGAAGCGGTGCGACGCCAGGAACGCGCCGAACTTTTTGTGCGAGCGCAGATCCTTCAGGTAGTGGTGCAGCACCTCTCTGAGGTAGTCCACGTCCCGGGCGATCATCCAGGCGTTCTGCAGACGGTTGTGTTCGCGCAGCCACTCGCGGATGCGAGTCACGTTGAGCTGCATGACGCCGCGCATGATCAGCAGACCGCTCCGGCTGTCGATGTCGCGGATGCGGTGGCGGCAGTTGATGCGGATGTGCTGTTTTGCCCGGGAGGTCTTGACCGCATCCATCCAGCTGCAGCGCAGCAGCTTCTCCTCTGCGGTCATGATCCGGACGATATCGCCGTTATGCAGCTCGGCCAGCAGGCTCTTGCTCTCCTTGTTCACCAGGCACGACTCCGCCCGGTCGCCGATCTCGGTATGGACGGCGTAGGCGAAATCGAGCGCCGTCGCCCCGCGCGGAAGGGTATAGGGTTTGCCTTTGGGAGAGAAGACGCTGATGTCCTCGCTGTAGAGATCGGTCTTCGCCAGTTCGTAGAAATCCTCAATCGACTCCTCCTGGTACTGCAGATTCTGCAGCCAATCGAGGTTGATATTGTTGCCGCCGCTCTTGTACTTCCAGTGGGCCGCGACCCCCAGCTCCGCCGTCTTGTGCATCTCGAAGGTACGGATCTGCACCTCGATGATGGAGGTGTCGTCGAAGACCGTCGTATGCAGGGTCTGATAGCCGTTCTCTTTCGGGATTGCGATGTAGTCCTTGAAGCGCGAGGTCAGCGGCTGGAAATGCAGGTGCACGAGCCCGAGGACGCTGTAACACTGGGTCGGGTCGTTGACGAGCACCCTGATCGCCAGCAGGTCGAGTACCTCGTCGATGCTGATCCCCTTGCGCTGCATCTTGAGGTAGATGGAGTAGTCGTGTTTGATCCTGCTAAGGATCTCGTAGCTGCCCGGAATGATCCCCTGACGCTCCATCAGCTTCGCGATCTTCTGGCGGAAGCCGTTGAGGCGTAGCTCGATGTCGTGATAGTTCACCTTCAGATAATCGTCGATGCGCTTCTTCTCCTCCGCAAACACGTAGGAGAAGCTCAGGTCTTCGAGGAAGTTCTTGATATAGGAGATACCGAGGCGGTGGGCGATCGGGGCGTAGACGACGAGGGTCTCTTCGGCAATGCGGCGCTGTTTGGCCGGCGGCAGCGAGTCGAGGGTCAGCATGTTGTGCAGCCGGTCACAGAGCTTGACGACCAGGACACGGATATCTTTGATGGAGGCCAGCAGCATCTTTCTAAACGTCAGCGCCGAAACGACGAGCTTCTCATCCGAGTGGGACGGGATCAGCTCCTTGTCACGGATCAGGTCGATCTTGGTCAGGCCGTGCACCAGGTGGGCGACATCGGAGCCGTAGCGCAGTTCCACCGCTTCGATGGTGTTGGGCGTATCCTCGACGACGTCATGCAGCAACGCGGCGATGACCATGGCCCGGTCGCCGGTAATGGAGGCCACCAGCGCGGCGACGAGGATTGGGTGGACAACGTAGGGTTCGCCGCTTTTGCGCGTCTGGTGCGCATGGGCATCTTTGGAGAAGAGCAGTGCATCCTCGATCTGTTCATCGAAGGGGATATTTTCGTGCAGCAGGGCCGTCGCACTTTCAATATCCCGGATGGCGCGGATCTGGTTGATATCAAAATTGTTTGCCATGGCTGCTCTTTGCGGTCAGATGTGGGAGCGCCCGTCGGGCGCAGGGAGGGGGGTCAGGCTTTCTGCTTGAAGCCCTTGATAAGGACGAGGCCTTCCGCGATCTCCATCAGTGCGAGGTCAGTCGACTTGGTGGTCTTCAGGTCAAGGTTGAGCTTGCTCTGGGCACCGTTCTCGAGCTCTTTCGCACGCTGTGCAACGGCAATCGCGAGCTGGTAGCGGTCGATGCCGGCAGTGTTGAGGGCCTTGGCAGTGATCTCTTCAAGACGAAGGTTTGTCATGGTGTTTTCCTTTGGTAAGTTGCTTACTGCTGTACGATGGAGCAGTTGGTGTAATCGCCGCCGATGATCTCAAGCAGGTTCCCCGGCTTGAACATGTCGCAGACGATAATCGGCAGTTTGTTGTCCTTGGCCAGCGCGATGGACGTATCGTCCATGACCTTGATGTGGTCGTGCAGCGCCTGATCATACGAAAGGACGTCCAGTTTGACGGCATCAGCGAATTTGTTCGGGTCCCTGTCGTAGACGCCGTCGACCTTCGTCGCCTTGATTATGACGTCAGCCCCGATTTCGACCGCCCGCAGCGTCGCGGCGGTATCGGTCGTAAAGAAGGGGTTCCCCGTGCCCGCCGCGAAGATCACGACGCGTCCCTTTTCCAGATGACGGACGGCACGGCGCTGGATGTAGGGCTCGGCGATCTGTTCCATTTTGATCGCCGTCTGCACCCGCACTTTCAATCCGGCGTGTTCGCACGCCTCCTGCATCGCCACGGCGTTGATCACCGTCGCGAGCATCCCCATGTAGTCCCCGGCCGTACGGCGGATGATCCCGTCCTGCGCCGCCGTCACGCCGCGGATGATATTGCCGCCGCCGATGACGAGACCGACCTGGATCCCCGCGTCGACGAGGCTCTTGATCTCCTGGGAGATGTAGTTGAGGATCTGGGTGTCGATCCCGTGACCGGCTTCACCGGCCAGTGCTTCACCTGAAAACTTAACCAACACCCGTTTTTGACCCATCAAACACGCTCCTCTCTCACACCAGCGGCGCCTGTTACGCGCAAAAAGTGTCTTTATAAAATCCCGCAATTATATTTTACAGTCGCTTTAAAGGAGCTTTAAGAAAAGCAAACCCCCGCCGCACGGGGGGATAAAAGTTTCATTAGGAAGCAGCAGGGACGCCGTTAAAACCACAATTCGTCGCCGTGGCGCAGCAGATCGACGTAGTTTGCCCGTTCCAGGGCCGAAGGGTTGGGGGCCTTGGCGTAGCTGATGGCGCCGCGCATCTGATCGAACGATTCATACTCGTGCTCCGTCATCCAGCGTTCGGCTGCCTCAAGCATCACGGCGGCATGGGCTTCCCCACGTTCATGGAAGACCGTCGCGGCCGCCACCGTATTCGCCCCGGCCATAACGGCCTTGACGATATCGCTCCCTTCGGTCACCCCGCCCCCGGCGCAGAACTGCAAAGCGCTCTGGCCGTAACAGACGGCGACGGCGCGCAGGGCTGCGGCAAAATCGGCCGGGGAGCTTTTGGAGAGTGTGCGTGTCCACTCCAGCGCCTCCAGGTCGATATCGCTCTGGTAGAAGCGGTTAAAGAGCACGGCGGCCGTCGCCCCCGCCTCCTCCGCCGCCTTGAGAAAATGGGGCAGCGCGGTAAACGCTGGCGCCAGTTTGACGGCGAACGGCAGGGTCGTCTCCCGCCGGACGGAGGCGATCGCCTCAAGGTAATGTGCTTCGACCTGCTCCGCGGACGTCCATGCCCTGTTCGCCGGGTAATAGAGGTTCAGCTCCAGTGCGTCCGCGCCCGCGTCTTCGAGCATCTTGGCATAGGTCGTCCATCCGCCGGTACTGACCCCGTTGAGGCTCGTGATCACGGGGATGTCCAGGGCCGTTTTCAGCGCGCGGAGCCGCCCCAGGTAGTTTTCCATCTCGTAATTCTCAAACGCTCCCTCGGGAAAAAAGCTCAGCGCTTCGGAGAAGGCATCCCTGCCGTGAAAGAGCATATGATCGACCTCATGCAGCTCCGCGTTGATCTGCTCTTCGAAAAGCGAATGCATCACAATGGCCGACGCGCCGTGCTCTTCCAGGGCGCGGCAGCGGTCGGTATGCTGGCTCATCGGCGACGCCGAAACAATCAGGGGGCTTTTGAGGGTCAGTCCGAGGTATTCGATACTCATTTGCATACGATCTCCTTGCTAAAGGTCAGGTTCCCGCTGTCGGCGAGGTCGCGGTAGCGTATCCAGTCCCGCTGTGCCTTCTGCGTTGCCGCGTCCAGGAAGCCTTCTGCGCGTTCCGCATTCATCTTCAGCACCATCTTGAAACGGGCTTCGTTGTACATATAGCTCTTGACCGGCGCCTTGGGCTCCTTGTAATCGAGGGAGAAGGGGTTCTCGTCGCTGCCGATCTTCTCGGGGTTGTAGCGCATCAGCGGCCACAGCCCGCTCTCCACGGCGAGCTTCTGCTGCTGCATGCCGTAGCGCAGGTCATACCCGTGGGCGATACAGTGGCTGTAAGCGATGATGATGGAGACTCCTTCGTAGGCTTCGGCCTCCACGAAGGCCTTGAGCGTCTGCGCGTCGTTGGCGCCCATCGCCACCCGGGCGACGTAGACGTTGCCGTAGCTGAGCGCATGCAGCGCCAGGTCCTTCGCGTCGGCGGGTTTCCCCCCGGCCGAGAACTTCGCCACCGCCCCGACCGGCGTCGCCTTGGAGGTCTGGCCGCCCGTATTGGAGTAGACCTGGGTATCCATGACAAGGATATTGATGTTGCGTCCCGAAGCGAGTACGTGGTCCAGGCCGCCGTAGCCGATATCGTAGGCCCAGCCGTCGCCCCCCATTGCCCAGACGGATTTCCGGATCAGGTAGGAGCTCACCCCCTCCAGCAGCCGCGCCTCCTCCCGGTCGATGCCGGCGAGTTTCGCCTCGAGGGCCTTGACGTTCGCACGCTGGCGGGCGATCTCTGCTTCCGTTTTCTGCGCATTGCCTATCAGCGCATCGGCAAGGTCAGCCCCGACCTCATTGCGCAGGGCTTCGAGCAGCTCCCGGGCGAAAAGCGACTGTTTGTCGATGCTCGCGCGCATCCCCAGACCGAACTCCGCGTTGTCCTCGAAGAGGGAGTTGGACCAGGCCGTCCCCTGCCCCTGCGCGTTCTTCGCCCAGGGGGTCGTCGGAAGGTTCCCGCCGTAGATGGAGGAGCAGCCCGTCGCGTTGGCAACGATCATCCGGTCGCCGAAGAGCTGGGAAGCGAGTTTGACATAGGGGGTCTCCCCGCAGCCCGGACAGGCACCCGAGAACTCGAAGAGCGGCTGCAGTAGCTGCGCCTCTTTGACCTTGGTGCGATCAAGCCGGCTGCGGTCGACCTCGGGCAGGGAGAGAAAGTAGTCCCACTCCGCCACCGCCGCGTCGTGGATCGGCTCGATCGGCGCCATGTTGATCGCTTTTTTGGAGAGATCGGACTTGTTCTTGGCCGGGCACATCTCGACACAGAGCGAACACCCTGTACAATCCTCGACGGAGACTTTGATGGTGAACTGTTCGTTCGGTTCGAAGGTTTTCGACTTCACCTTGACGGCGCTGAAGCCTTCAGGGGCGTCGGAGAGCAGTGCTTCATCGAAGACCTTGGCACGGATAACGGCGTGGGGACATACCTCCATGCATTTGCCGCACTGGATACAGACATCCGGGTCCCAGACCGGGGCATCCAGGGCGATCTCGCGTTTCTCATACTTGGTCGTTCCCAGCGGCCAGGTGCCGTCTGCGGGGATGGCGCTGACCGGGACGCTGTCGCCTTCGAAGGCCTCCAGCTTCGCCGTGACGTTCTCTAAGAACGGGTCGGCGACGTCGAGTTTGTAGACGGGCAGCAGGTCCGCCCCGGAGCCGACCGCGTCAGGCACGGCGATCTCGTGCAGGTTCTCGATCGCCTTGTCAACCCCGCAAAAGTTCATCCGCACGATCATCTCGCCCTTTTTGCCGTAGGTCTTCTCGATGCTCTCCTTGATCTTCGCGATCGCCTGTTCCGGCGGGATGACACCGGCGATATGAAAGAAGCAGGTCTGCATGATCGTATTGATCCGCCGCCCCAGGCCGCACCCCTTGGCGACTTCGTAGGCGTTGACGGTGTAGAGCTTCAGCCCCTTCTCGATGATCCGTTCCTGGGCGATCCGCGGCAGGCGCGTCCACACCTCGTCGGCGTCGTAGGGTGCATTGATGAGCACCTTCGCCCCCGGCTTCGCCTGTTTGAGGATATCGTACTTGAGAATAAAGACGAACTGGTGCACCCCGACGAAATCCGCCGTGTCAATGAGGTAGGTCGATTGGATCGGTTCCGGGGAGAAGCGCAGGTGCGAGGTCGTCATGGAGCCGGATTTCTTCGAATCGTAGACGAAGTAGCCCTGCACATGCCGCCCCTCCTCCCCGATGATCTTGATGGAGTTCTTGTTCGCACCGACGGTCCCGTCGCTGCCCAGGCCGTAAAAGAGCGCCTGCGTCACCCCCTCGCCCGGCGTCTCGAAGGGAGCGATATCGAGGGAGAGGTGGGTCACGTCGTCGGTGATACCGACGGTGAAGCGCGGTTTCGGCTCCGCCTTTTTCAATTCGTCGAAGACCGCCTTGACCATGGCCGGCGTGAACTCCTTGGACGAGAGCCCGTAGCGCCCGCCGATCATGCGGGGCATGGACTTGCACCGTCCCTGGGCGAAGGCTTCGGCGTAGGCGTGCATCACGTCCGCGGAGAGCGGTTCCGCGTAGGCGCCCGGCTCCTTCGTGCGGTCAAGGACGGCGATTGCCTCGACGCTTTTGGGAATCGCTTCGAGCAGGCGCTCGGCATCGAAAGGACGGAAAAGGCGGACGATCAGCACCCCCGTTTCATACCCGAGTGTATTGAGCGCATCCACCGTCTCTCTCACCGTCTTCGCACCCGAAGTCATCAGCACGATCAACTTTTTCGGGTTGGGGCAGCCGTGGTATTCGTAAAGGCGGTACTGCCGCCCTGTCAATGCCGCAAAACGGTCCATCTGCTCCTGGACGATGCCGGGGAAGGCGTCATAATAGCGGTTGACGCTCTCGCGCCCCTGGAAGTAGACGTCGGGGTTCTGGCTCGTCCCCCGCAGGACCGGGGCTTCTGGGTCCAGGGCACGGGCCTTGTGGGCGTTGACCAGCTCGGTCGGGATCATCGCTTTGAGCACCGTATCGTCGAGGGTTTCGACGTTCATCAGCTCGTGCGACGTCCTGAAACCGTCAAAGAAGTGCAGCACGGGTAGCCGACCCTCCAAAGATGCCGCCTGGGCGATCAGAGCAAAATCCTGCGCCTCTTGGGCATCGCACGAGGCAAGCATCGCAAACCCCGTCGGGCGGCACTGCATGACGTCAGTATGGTCCCCAAAGATGGAGAGCGCCTGCGCCGCCAGCGAACGGGCCGCGACGTGGAAAACGGTCGGGGTGAGCTCCCCGGCGATCTTGTGCATGTTCGGGATCATCAGCAGCAGCCCCTGCGAGGCCGTGAAGGTCGTTGTCAGCGCCCCGGCCTGCAGTGCACCGTGAACCGCGCCGCTCGCGCCCCCCTCGCTCTGCATCTCCATAACGTCCGGCACCGTACCGAAGATGTTTTTCTCCCCGTTCTCCGCGTACTCGTCGGAATGCTCCCCCATGGGGGATGAGGGGGTGATGGGATAGATGGCGATCACCTCGTTGGTTTTGAATGCAACACGCGCAACCGCTTCGTTGGCGTCCATGACGATCCGTGACATACCCGGCTCCTTATAGTGATTCATTGACTCATTTGGAGTCATTGTACTCCGACGCACTATAGACAACGATTAAAAAAAACGGTTTGCAACCGAATGGAGATATTCGGGGTGCGAAACCCCGGAAAAAAGCGCTGCGGCGTTCAGTCGATCAGGTTGATAGTGGAGAGCAGTTCGCTGTCGATCGTGTAGGAGTGGGAGACGACGTCGTCGATCTCCATAAGGCCGTAGGCACCGTCGCGGTAGTAGACGACCTTGTTGGCATCGCGGGAGTGCAGGAGGTGGTCGATGGCATGAATAACGAACTCAAAGGCCATCAGCCTGTCGGTCACCGTCGGATTCCCCCCGCGCTGGATATGCCCGAGGATGCTCACCCTTGTTTCCAGGCCGATGGTCGACTCCAGCCACTCGGCGATCTCGGCAGTCTTCCCCGTTCCCTCGGCGACCACGGCCAGAATGTAACCGCGCCCCCCGGCCACCTCTTCAAGCAGTTTCTTCTCCGCCACTTTGATGTTGAAATCGGCTTCGGGAATGATGCAGATCTCCGCCCCGCTGGAGATGGCCGAAACCACGGCGAGGTAGCCGCACTCCCGGCCCATCACCTCGACGACGAAGGCGCGGTTGAAGGTCGACGCCGTGTCGCGGATCTTATCCAGGGCGTCGCGGATAACGTTGAGCGCCGTATCGACACCGAGACAGTAGTCCGTGCCGTAGATGTCGTTATCGATCGTCGTCGGGATCCCTACGAAATTGAGAGGAAACTCCTCGCTGAAACGCTGCATCGCGCGGAAAGAGCCGTCCCCGCCCAGCACGACAAGGCCTGTAATATCGTACTTTTTGAGGTTCTCGAAGGCCTGTTTGCGGTATTCGTATTCGAAAAAGCGTTTGGAGCGTGAAGAGCGGATAATGGCGCCGCCGCGGTGCAGGATCCCGGCAACGTCGCTGTGGGAGGCTTCAGTGATCTCGCCGTCGATCATTCCCTCCAGGCCGTGGTGGATGAAGTAGTGCTTCTGCCCGCGCTTGAAGGCGTAATCGACGAACTTCTTGATCGCGGGGTTCATTCCGGGCGCATCGCCGCCCGAACACATGATGGCCAGTGCCATGTGCGCTCCTTTTTATTCGTCGACGGTGACGACGTCGCTCCGGATATCGTTGAACAGCAGGGTCTTGTGGTTCATGCGGCGCTGATAGTAGAACTGGTTTCGCTTCATGTTCTTGAGCTCGGAGGTGTTGTAGTAGTTCGCGTTGGAACAGCGTCCGAGGAAGAGGAAGGTAAAGAGCAGCTTGAGCTGGGCGTTCTCGAAGATCTCGTGGGGCTGCGACAGGAAAGTGAGCCCGTATTTTTTCATGTTGATCATGTTGAAAATGTACATAAGGAAGTCTTCGAACTTCGTGTAAAAGCCGCCGAGCTGCGCAATCTCATGGAAAAAATAGTAGTAGTTGTCCAGCAGCTCCTGCTTGGAGATGGTCTGCGAGAGACGGCTTTTGACATCCCGCTTGTTTGAGAAATAGGTCGGGTTCACGGCGAGGTAGATGTGCTTGCCGGCCTTGACCGCTTCGTCGAACGCCGCGTCGAAGGCATCGCTCTCTTCAAACTGCATGTAGAAGAAGTGCTCGTCTTTGTAGCGCGCCTCAACCTCATCGATGGCAGGATCCGAGAAGTCCATGTAGAGCGTCGAAATACCGCTGGCGATCACGAACTCGCGGATCTTCGAGGCGAGGTTTGTCTTGCCTGATCCCTCCTCGCCGAGAATCAGCGTATTCTTGTCAAGAATATCGTCGGAGAGTTTCAGTGACGCGATGCTGCTGTTGCAGTGACCGATAATGCTTTTCATCCGCGCTCCTCAGTGCTCACCGACAAACTTTGCCATGTCCATCAGGCGCTCGGTGTAACCCCACTCGTTGTCGTACCATGCCAGGACCTTGACGACCGTACCGTCGATGACGCTCAGCATATCCGGGACGAAGGTGCAGCTGTAGGAGGAACCGACGAAGTCGCTGGAGACGCGCTTGTCGTGGTCGACCTCGACACGGCCAGCATACTCGCCCGCCGCGGCGGCTTCGAAGGCGGCAATCACCTCCTCTTTCGTTGTCGCTTTTTTCAGGTTGACCGTCAGGTCGACGACGGAAACATCCGTCGTCGGGACACGCATGGCGTAGCCGTTAAGCTTGCCCTGAAGATGCGGCATGACCAGGCCGATCGCCTTGGCGGCACCCGTTGTCGTCGGGATCATATTGACCGCCGCCGCGCGGGCACGGCGCATATCTTTTTTATGCTTGACGTCAAGCAGATTCTGGTCGTTCGTATAGGAGTGGATCGTCGTCATCAGACCGTTCTCGATCCCGAACGTGTCATCAAGGATCTTCGTCACCGGCGCCAGGGCGTTGGTCGTACAGCTGGCATTTGAGATGACCGCTTCGCCCTTGTAGCTGTCGGTATTGATCCCGATGACGTATGTCGGGGTATCGTCCTTCGCCGGTGCGGACATGACGACCTTTTTCACGCTGCCCTTGAGATGCTTGGAGGCGGTTTCCGTCGTCAGGAAAACGCCGGTACACTCGACGACGACTTCCGCGCCCGCTTTGCTGAAGTCCAGAGACTCGGGGTCGCGTTCGCTGAACATCATGACCGGTTTGCCTCCGACCTCGATGGTATTTTCATCGATCACTTTCGTATCGATTCCCGCGTGAACGGAGTCGTATTTCAGCAGGTACTCCAGCATATCCGGTTTGGCGGTCGTATTGATTGCCACCAGTTCCATATCGTCGCGTTGCGCCGCGATCTTGATCGCGATCAGGCCGATCCGTCCCGTTCCGTTTACCGCTACTTTGATTGCCATAATAATTTCCTCGTAGGATAATTTATGCCGCCATTATAGTAGAAATGGTGTATAGATTAGGTTACATCTCTGTACAAAATCCGCTCACAGCGCCGTGACGTCCTTCATGACGGGCGTGCCGTCACCGACTTCAAAACGCCTGATCGTCTCAGCGGTTGCCGATGTTTCACGGATCGTCGCAACGGCTCTGAAAGAGACCGTTACCCGTTCGGCGCTTACTTCGGCAACCGCATAACCATGCTGATGGGAGTTGAAATAGCCGATATGCGGGTTGGGAATGCGCATCGCCTCCTCAACTCCTTCCGGCCCCATCTGTTCAATAAGCGGCTGCAGCAGTGCACTGAGCGTACTGTCACCCGAGACACTGCTGGCAAGGCCCAGTCCCAGCTCGTAGAGGTTCGACGAGGTAACGGAGGTCCCGACAAACTCCGGTGCGATGATTTCGGCCAGCGGGTTGTTGAAGTCTTTGGTCAGATGCCCTGTAATATAACTGTGGATATCCCCCGTCAGCGCAACGAAATTCTGCAGCGTCCCCTCGGCCTTGTAGACGGCGACGGCATCAATGATCTCCTGCCGCTCCGCCTGAAATCCGTCCCACTGGTCCAGGTTGAAATAGCTATCAAGCAGCCCGGCTATGCCGGTGAGTTTCATCTGCATTAGCGTCACCTCGTTCCCCCAGAAAACCCAGCGTCTCCCCGAACGGCGTACCGTATCGAGGAACCAGCGCTTCTGTTCGCTGCCGAGCATCGTCCGTCCCGGGTCGGCAATGGCATCGCATCCCGGGGTCACATAGCGCTCGCCGTACTCCCCCTCCCCGCAGGGATGGGCCGAGCGGTAAAGACGCTGGTCCGTCAGCACGAGTTCCATCAGTTCGCCGAAACGGAACGTGCGGTAGACGCGGATGTTGAACGGGGTGGGGCTCTGTGCATCGTACCAGACGTCGACGGGCTGGTTGGCGAACCAGGCGAGGTTTGCCGCCAGACGAAGGTTGAACAGCCCTTCGGCATTCCCGTCGGCGGTATAGTTGTGGTCGGGGGCATGGTCGCCGTCGTAGCAGTCGTTGGCGAACTCGTGGTCATCCCAGATCGTGATAAACGTAAACCGTTCGTGGACCCGTTGCAGCTTCTCGTCGCTGCGATAGGTATTGTACAGGTGGTAATAGTCCGCCAGATCCTGGGCATAAAGCGCGCCGCTGGGCAGCGCGATCGTCCGAACAAGGTTATTTTGATAAGAGGGGTCGCCGACGGCTTCGTAGATGTAATCGCCCAGCCAGAGGACACAGTCAATCTCCTCCTGCACAAGATGGTCGTAGGCCGTATAGTAACCGTTGGTATAGTCCTGGCAACTCAAAAAGGCAAAGCGTACCGATGCCACTCCCGTGTCCGGCAGGGTCTTGAAACGTCCCGTCCGGGAGGCCGTCTGCGCATAGACAAAGCGGTAATAATACGTTGTTGCCGGGAGCAGAAGGTCGGAAGCCACTTTGAGCTTTACCGTATGGTTGAGCTCCGCCGGGTTAACAACGGCACTGCCGTGCAAAAGCACGTTTTCAAAAGCCTCGTCCGATGCGATCTCGTAGCCGACCGGCAGAGTGCTGTCCGTGATCACATCAGGAGAGACGCGTGTCCACAGGACAACGCCGTTCGTCGCCGGATCGCCGGATGCGACGCTTTGGGGAAAAACCGTTTCACTCATATTTTCCGGGTCGAATCCGAGCAACGTGCCGTCCGGCTCTGTTGCTCTCCCCGTCGTCGTGCTGTCGCCGCATCCTGCCATCGTCGTTGCGGCCGCCCCGGCCGCTGCCAGCGCCGAAAAATGCTTCAGAAAGCCCCGTCTGTCCATGTCGTACCTCCAGCAAAAATCGCCGGATGATACCTTCGGGCGGTTACCGCGACATTACGCAACGGCGACCGTCCGATTCCATCGACTTTATCTTCTGCTACAATGGTTCCCAAACGATCTCTTGCCCGCAGGAAACTACTGCGCATGCAAAGGGGAACCATGAACCTTTTCGAATCCCTCCACGCCCAGCCGTGCAGCATCAAGGGGCTGCGCGAAAGCCTTCGGCAGCGCCATATCCAGACCCACGAGCACTGCGAACGGGTCGTCCTGCTCGCAGACGCCTTCGGCCGTGCCTGTGCCCTCTCCCCGGACGAGCAGGTCCAGCTGCTCTACAGCGCCATGTTCCATGATATCGGCAAAATCGGCATACCCGACAGCATCCTCCTGCACCCGGACGCCCTGGGGCCCGAACAGCGCAAAACGATGCAGCAGCACTCCACCATGGGCGAAGCGATCGTCCGGTTGATGCAGCTGCCTCAGGGCGACAGGATTGCCGACTATGTGCGATACCACCACGAGCACTTTGACGGCAGCGGATACCCCGACGGGCTTGCAGGCGAGGCGATCCCACGCATCGCCCGGATGCTCTCTATCCTCGACAGCTACGACGCCCTGCGCGAAACGCGCCCCTACCGCGCGGCCATGCAGCACAACGATGCCATTGAGATTATGCAAAGCGAAAACGGTACCAAGCACGATCCGGCATTGCTGACAATTTTTTTGCAGCTCGATGCGATGGATATTGTTGAAAAACAGTATGGTGAAAATGAAAAGTAATTGTGAAAGATTGGTGGAGCTGTGGAGAATCGAACTCCAGTCCGAAAACAAGCTACCTGCGGCGTCTACATGCTTAGAGAGGTTGTTTGATTTAACCGGGCTTCACACAACCTGCAAAGCTAGACCGGGCGAGTCTCGAAGTTCTTCTGCAGATGAGACGCTCTGCAGATATATCTGGAGAAGGGTGATACTTCAAAATCCTTCCTATCCAGAGTCGGAAGGCGAAGCAGTCCTAAAGGTTAGTTAAAACTTACGCTACAGCGTAAGCAGGACGATAATTTGTGTTGTTTGCAGTTATGCAATCTGAGCCGTATAACGGGATGCTCAGCCCGGCATGCAACCGTAGGCGACCTGCTCCCGTCGAAACCAGGTCAGCCCCGTGTTTAAGTAAACATTCAATTATACCATAATTCCGGAGACGCCGGAGAAAACGGCGCACCGGCAGGTGTGAAGCGGCTCCTTATTTCAGCAGCCAGACTTCGATGCGGCGGTTTGCCGCGCGGCCCTCTTTGGTACCGTTGTCGGCGATCGGCTGGGACTCGCCCTTGCCTTCGGCGATGATACGGTCTTCGGAAATACCGTTGGCGATCAGGAGTGTTCTGACGCTGTTCGCACGCGCTTCGGAAAGCCCCTGGTTGTACTTGTCGCTGCCGCGGCTGTCCGTATGGCCGAGGATCTTCACATTGTATGCAGGGCTCTCTTTCAGGAACTCTGCGAATTCAACGACTTTGCCTTCGGACTCTTTTGCGATGACGGCAGAAGCCGTCTCATAGCGGATCTTCAGGGTCTTGACGACCGGGCAGCCGACCATATCAACCTTGAACCCTTCCGGCGTGTTCGGACAGTTGTCTTTCAGGTCACTGACGCCGTCGCCGTCGCTGTCCACTGCACATCCAAGCTCATCTACGCTTGCACCTTTCGGGGTACCGGGGCATTTGTCGGAAGCATCGACCACACCGTCATGGTCGCTGTCAAGCTGACATCCCATCGCATCGACCGTCGCGCCTGCAGGGGTCTCCGGGCACTTGTCCGCCCCGTCGACCACGCCGTCGTTGTCGCTGTCGAGTGCACATCCGTTCGCATCAACGCTCACGCCGGCTGCCGTGCCGGGACATTTGTCCGCGTCATCTGCAACCCCGTCGTTGTCGCTGTCCGCCGGTGCCGCAGCGACCTCAGGTGCCGGTTCCGGTGCGGGCTCGGCCGCCGGTTCGGAAGCGCCGAAAGCAACATTCACACCGGCAAGAACTGCCAGGTTGTTATCCCAGCGGTCGTCATTGTATTTCAGCATATAGAGCGCTTCGAGTTTCAGTGCAACCTCTTCGGCGATCGGGAACTTAAACCCGAGGCCGGCATCGGCCATCACGCTGTCTTCATTGTCATACTTCAGCTTGGTCATGTTTTCATACCCCAGACCGGCTTTCATATAGGGGATCGCCGTCCCGAGCGGACCGTATTCGTGAACACCGTTGAGCATAACACGGGTGATCGTCGTCTGGCCGCCTGCTTTTTTGTAGACGACATCCGGCGAATAGAGCAGCTCAAGCTCGGGCTTGATACTCTCAAAAATCGCATTGAACTGGACCGCTGCACCGATCGTCCCCTGCTTGTTCATCTCCAGATTACCTTCCGGGATCACTCCACCGACTATCGCCGTCACTTCATAATCTCCTGCTGAAGCCGTTGATGCCAGTACCGCAGCAGTGACCGCAGACATGAAAAAGCCTAGTTTGCGCATTGTTTCTCCTTTAATTTATAACGAAATTTCCCCTCACTTCATGGGAAGTACGTCATTTTGCTGCATTATAGCACGTCAAAATCTCATACTTAATGACAAAAACAAAAAAATTGATAGCAATTTGATACAAAGAGGAAACAAAAGGAGGAGAGATAAGGATTGCTGATACGGGAGCACCGCCCTAAGGGGCGCTGCTTACTCCCACTCGATTGTTGCAGGCGGCTTGGAGCTGATGTCGTAGACGACGCGGTTGATCCCGTCGACTTCGTTGATGATGCGGCGGCTGATGCGCTCGAGCAGGTCGTGCGGGAGGTGCGCGAAGGTCGCCGTCATCCCGTCGACCGCCTCGACGACGCGGACACAGACGGTATTGTCGTAGGTACGGTTGTCGCCCATGACCCCGACGCTCTTGACGTTTAGCAGCACGGCAAACGCCTGCCATGTGCGGGTGTAGTAACCGCTCGCCTTGAGCTCGTCGAGCAGAATGACATCCGCTTCACGCAGCAGGTTGAGGTCAGGCTTGTTGACGTCGCCCATGATACGGATCGCCAGACCCGGTCCTGGGAAGGGGTGGCGGTTGATCATCGATTCGGGGAGCCCCAGTTCGCGGCCGAGCTTGCGGACTTCATCCTTGAAAAGTTCGCGAAGCGGCTCGATCAGCTCAAAATCCATCCAGTCCGGCAGGCCGCCGACATTGTGGTGGGATTTGATCGTCTCGGAAGGTCCTTTGACGGAGACGGATTCGATGACGTCGGGGTAGAGGGTACCCTGGGCCAGGAACTTGATGCCGGAGTGCTTCTTCGCTTCGGCTTCGAAGACCTCGATGAAAGTGTGTCCGATCGTCTTGCGTTTCGTCTCCGGGTCGGTGACGTTCGCCAGGCGCTCCAGGAAGAGCTCGGAAGCGTCCGCCACGACGAGGGGGACTTTCAGGTTGACCTTGAAGACCTCCTCGACCTGTTCGCGCTCGCCCTTGCGCAGCAGCCCGTTGTCGACGAAGACGGGGATCAACTGGTCGCCGATTGCTTCGTACAGCAGCGCCGCGACGACAGAGGAGTCTACCCCGCCGGAGAGCCCGCAGAGGACCTTGCCGTCACCGACCTGCTCTTTGATCTTCGCGATCTGTTCTTTGAGGAAGTGACCCATATCCCACTTCTCGGTCACGCCGCAGATCTTGCGGGCAAAGTTGCGCAGCATGAGGTACCCCTCTTCGCTGTGCTGGACTTCCGGGTGGTACTGCATAGCGTAGACGCGCTTCTCCTCGTTCGCGATCGCCGCGAAGGGGGAGTTGTCGGAGTGGGCGATCGGGGCAAAGCCCTCCGGGAGAACATCAACACGGTCACTGTGGCTCATCCAGACGACACGGCCGTTCTCGCATGATTCGAACAGCGGGGAGACGTTGCCGTGCTCCTCGTTGATATAGAGCTCCGCCTTGCCGTATTCGTGGTGATCGGAGCGGATGACCGAACCGCCGAAGTCGACGGCGATACGCTGCATCCCGTAACAGATACCCATCACGGGGAGGCCGAGGTCGTAGATCGCCTTGTCCACTTCATAGGCGTCTTCGTCGTACACCGAAGCCGGGCCGCCGCTGAGGATGATCCCTTTGGGATTTTTCGCGGTGATCTCTTCGACCTTGGTGAAGTAGGGAACGATTTCACAGTAGATGCGTTCCTCGCGCAGGCGGCGTGCAATAAGCTGCGTATACTGCGATCCGAAATCCAGTACGATAATGCTGACGTCTTTCACGGTAAGACCTTTATGAATGGTTGATTGATAATGAAAGGATAGCTTAAAAGGGGTTAGATTTGGGTTAGTGTCGGGCGGTGCGCCGGAGGGGTGTTCCGCCCCGGCAGGCAACGCCGAAAGAGGCGCCTAGTAGAGGCCGAGGATCTCAAACTGGATGTACCAGAGCAGCAGCGAGAGGAGATAGCCCGCCAGGATCGTCCAGGCATATTTCATATGCGCGCCGAAGGTGTAGATCCCGCGCAGACGCCCCATGACGCCGACGCCGGCTGCGGATCCGAAACTGATCAGGCTTCCGCCTATTCCCGCCGTCATGGTCACGAGCATCCACTGGTCCAGCCCCATCTCCGGGCTCGCTTTGAGGATCGCGCTCATGACCGGGACGTTGTCGACGATCGCCGAGAGGAAGCCGACGCCGATGTTCGACGCCGTCGCACCGATCACCCCGTAGAGATCGTGGATGTAGTTGAGAAAACCGACATAGTGCAGCGCACCGACGGCGGAGAGGATTCCGAAGAAGAAGAGCAGCGTATCGTTCTCGATCTTCTGCATATTGACGAAGATATCGAACGAATCGCGCTTCTGCTTCGTCAGGCGGAAAGAGTAGAGCTTGAGCAGCGCCAGACCGAAGACCATGCCCCACATCGCCGGGAAGTGGAAGAACTGGTGTCCCAGGACCGCGATGACGATCGTTGCAGCGCCCAGGTAAACAACCGTCATCCCGCCGTCGCGCATCTGCGGTGCCGCTTCGCTGCTCGCGTCAAACGCCGGTGCACCCGCCGGAACGAAACGGGCCAGCAGCCATGCCGTCAGGACCCAGCCGCCGATGGAGGGGACGAAGAGGAAAAGGAAGTCGATAAATTCGCCCTTCTGCGCCGTCCACGCCATCAGCGTTGTGATATCCCCAAAGGGGCTCCAGGCACCACCGGCGTTGGCCGCCACGACGATATTGATCGCCCCCGGTACGAGGAACTTGTGGTTGTCACGGTCGATCGTGAAGAGTACCGTCGAAAGGATCAGCGCCGTGGTGAGGTTGTCGGCTACCGGCGAAATGAAGAAAGCCAGCAGGCCCGTCAGCCAGAAAAGTTTCTTGTAGCTGTATCCCTTGGAGACGAGCTTGTATTTCAAGACGTCAAAAACGCCCCGTTCGATCAGGGTCTCGATGAAAGTCATCGCCACGAACAGGAAGAAGAATATCTCCGCGATCTCCTCGATCAGCGTGCGCATCTCCTCGTGCAGCGGGTCCGGAGAGAGCCCGTTGAGCGCATAATAGATCCCGATCAGCATAAACGAGAACGTCCCGATGAACAGCGCCGGCTTGGCCTTGTTCAACTCATATTTTTCTTCCGTTGCAATAAAATAATAGCCGATGATAAAGACGGCCAGCACGGCGATCCCGACCCACGTCGAGGTCAGGTCAAGCATGGTATCATGCATATAAAACTCCCAATTGAAATATATTTCACACCTCCAACGGTGTCATGACTCAGTTTTCGCGGTAATGGACCCCGACCGATTCTTCCCTGGCCAGGGCGGCGCGGACGATCTCGTGCGCCGTCAACAAGCGCAATCTCAGCATCCGGCCGATCGGGGAAGCAAGCATGGCGTCGAGCGTGGCCAGTGCTTCCTGGAGCCCTTCTGTCGTCCGGACAATGGAAACGAATTTCCACATTATACGGCGCAGCTGCTCCTTTTTCTCTTTGTCCCCCTCGACAAACAGGGGCTCATCTCCCGGGGCGAAAGGGGTGGAACAGCGGCTCCCCGCTTCGCTCAGCAGCGCCGCGGTCGCGCGTTTGGCGAAGACCAGCCCCTCCAGCAGCGAGTTGCTGGCCAGACGGTTGGCGCCGTGGACCCCCGTCGACGCCGCTTCACCAATGGCGTAAAGGCCCTTGATACCGGCAACGTGGCCCTCCAGGTCCGTCTTGATCCCGCCGATGGCGTAGTGAAACGCCGGGGAGACCGGCACCCGGTCTTTGGGGACGTCAAAGCCCATATCCCGCAGGTTGGCGCTGATATTGGGGAAGCGTTTGTGGAAATAGGCCGGATCGAACTCCCGGAAGGAGAGGTAGATCTGCTTTTTCGTCTTGCGGCGGTAGTCGAAAAGCGCCCGGCTGACGATGTCGCGGGGGGCAAGTTCGCCCCGGGGGTCGTAATCGAAGAGGAAACGGTAACCGTCTTCATCCTCGACCTGCGCCCCCTCGCCGCGCAGCGCTTCGCTGAGCAGCTGCTTCTGCACGGACTGGTTGCCGAGGTAGACCGTCGGGTGGAACTGCATCATCTCCATATTTTCGAGGGCGATCCCCTTTTCGACACAGATGCCCTGGATGTCTCCGCTGATGCTGTAGGCGTTCGTGTGAAAACGGTAGAGCGAACCCACCCCGCCGCTGGCGAGGATCACCTGGTGCGCGAGGATCACTTTGCGCTCGCCCTTGTAAACGACCTCGACCCCGCAGATCTGCCCCTCCTCGATGAGAAAATCGATGACGGTGGCGTTGGCCAGCATGGGGTGGGGGTTGTTCAGCAGCAGGAAGTGGTGGAGGTGCCGTCCCGTCGCATCGCCGCCCGCGTGCAGGATCCGGTCGGCGGAGTGTGCCGCCTCCTTGGTATAGAGCAGGCGCCCGTCCTCGGCGGTGTCAAACTTGAACCCGCGCCCCATCAGGTCCCGGACCACCTCCTGCGACGTTTCGCTCAGGACCCGGACCGCCTCCTCGTTGCACATGCCCGCACCCGCTTCGAGGGTGTCTTTGATATGAATGGGGATGTCGGCGTCGTTGCGCGCCGTCGTCACGCCGCCCTGGGCGTAATAGGTGTTGCACTCCCAGGGGCGGGTCTTGTTGATCAGAAGCACTTTTTTGTCGGTGGGAATGTTCAGCGCGGCGTAGAGTCCGGCGACCCCGGCACCGATGATGAGGACGTCATACTGCATCAGCGCACCTTTTGCGGGGCTTCGTAGTAGGGATTACCTTTGTAGCCGCATCCAGAAAGGCTTAACAGGCAAACCGCTATAATCATCATATGAAAAATGCTTCGCATATTCTCGCTTCGCTGCGGCAAAAGCCGTCGTTTTCAAAATTGGCGCACTTCGAGTGCATCCGCCGCATCCAGGGGCTTTTTCCCCCGCACCTGCAGCGGCTCGTACGGTACGGCTATTTTCACAACAAAATACTCTATTTTGTCCTCAGCCATCCGGGCGCCAAACAGGAGTTCGATAATATCATTGCGTCGATTAAAGCCCCTTTAAAACGCTATACGCCGCCGGAGTGCCGGGAGCAGCTTCCCGAGGACATCCGCGCCTTCGTCACCCACCGCGCCCCGGCGGTGAACAGCAACGACCCGGGGATGGTACGCGACAGCGAAGCGCACTATATCGAACGCGCCGAAGGGGACTTCGGCAACGATACGCACCACCCCGAACTGCACCGCCTTATCGAACGGATCAGAGAACACATCCATGCTCGAACAGATTCAGAACCTGCCTGACCGTCCCGGCGTCTACCACTACTACGACGCCGGCGGCCACCTGCTCTACGTCGGCAAGGCCAAGAGCCTGAAGAAAAGGGTGAAGAGCTATTTCCGCTTTACCCCCGTGCTAGCCCCCAACCCGACCCTCTCCCCCCGCATCCGCAAGATGCTCGGCGAAACCGTTTCACTGAACTATATCGTCGTCGAAAGCGAACACGACGCCCTGATCCTGGAAAACTCTCTGATCAAGCAGCTCAAGCCCAAATACAACATCCTGCTGCGCGACGACAAGACCTACCCCTATATCTACATCGATCGCGCCCTCCCCTTCCCCCGTTTCGAGATCACGCGCAAAGTCATTACCGGCAGTCGTATCGAATATTTCGGCCCCTATTCCGTCGGGGCGCGGGACATCCTCGACTCTCTCTACGACCTCGTACCGCTCGTGCAGAAGCAGAGCTGCCTCGGCGGGGGGAAGACCTGCCTTTTCTACCAGATGAAACAGTGCCTCGGCCCCTGCGAAGGACTGGTGACGCCGGAGGCTTACGCCGCCCTTATCGACGAGGCCAAGAGCCTTATCGATTCCAAACGGAAACTGCTCTCCCGCCTGGAGGCGCGGATGGCTTTTTACGCCGAATCGCTTCGCTTCGAAGAGGCGGCGAAACTGCGCGACCGGATCGAACGGATCGAGCGCAGCGAACAGCTCTCCAAGATTGACCTGGCCAACGCCGCGGACTACGATATCTTTGCCGTCGCCCACAACGACAAATATGCCGCCATCGTCCGCCTCTTCATGCGACGGGGCAAGATCGTCTCCTCCGCGTTCGACACGATCCGCATTAATGCGCTTTTCGACCCCGGCGAACTCTATGAACGTACCCTGCTGGAGTTCTACGTCCATGACCAGCCCCCCATCGTCGCCCCCATCCTCGTTGCGGATGATTTCGATACCCGCGAGTGGGTCGCATCGGCGCTCTCAAAACACCTGGGGCGCAAAGTACAGATCCATGTCCCCCAGCGCGGCGAAAAACGCAAAGTGATCGATACCGCGCGCCTCAATGCCGAGGAGCTGCTCCAGAAGCAGCGGCATACGGGGGCCGAACGGACCGCGGAAGCCCTGCAGGAGCTCTGCGGACTCTCCGCCTTCCCCGAACGCGTCGAGGTCTTCGACAACTCCCACCTCGCCGGGGTCGCGCCCGTCGGTGCCATGATCGTGGCCGAAAAGGGGACGTTCCTCAAAAAGGCCTACCGCCACTACCACCTCGACTCACGGGACGAGTACGCCCAGATGCGCGAAATGCTGACCCGCCGGATCGAGGGTTTCGGCGCCAACCCGCCGCCGGACCTCTGGATCATCGACGGAGGGCGCACCCTGCTGCTGCTGGCGACGGACCTTCTCGCCTCCGCCGGGGTCAACCTCGATGTCATCGCTGTCAGCAAGGAAAAAATCGATGCCAAAGCACACCGCGCGAAAGGCAAAGCCGCCGACCTGATCCATACGTTTGAGGAGACCCTGAGACTCCCGACGACCGACCCCCGTCTGCACTGGGTACAGCGGCTGCGGGATGAAGCCCACCGCTTTGCTATCACCTTTCACAAAAAGCAACGAGAAAAGGAGGCAAAAAGCTCAAATCTCCTGCAACTGAAGGGCATTTCCGAGGCCAAGGTCAAAAAACTTCTCAACCATTTCGGTACCTTTGAAGCCGTTTATGCAGCCCCCGAAGAGGAACTCGCCGCCCTCCTCAACATTGCTGATGCAAAAAAGATCAAAAACAGTTATCGATAAGTTGCATTTTGCGGTTAATATGCTATATTTATCCAGACACAAATTAAAACAAGGCCGACTATGCAGGTAGTAGAACCGATAGATGAAGAGTTTAAATTCGAAGGCCGTGCGATCGTGAGCGAAACGGATCTCAATGGGATCATTACCTTTGCCAACCGGAAGTTCTGTGAAATCTCCGGCTACACCAAAGAGGAGCTGATCGGACAGCCGCACAATATCATCCGTCACCCGGATATGCCGAAAAAGGCCTTTGAGATGATGTGGAATACCATCAAACAGGGTAATGTGTGGACCGGTCTTGTCAAAAACCTGCGCAAAGACGGACGGTACTACTGGGTTGAAACAACGATCACACCGATCCAGGACGATACCGGAGCGATCACCAAATATGCCGCTGCGCGCAAAGGTGCCAGCGAAGCGGCCATCGAAGAGGCCGAAACGCTTTACGAACGCCTGCGCGGCGAAGAAGCAGAATCATAACCTGAAGGAGGCATTGTGCTGATCTACAACCACAACAAAGAATTGGTGGGTATTGACGACGAAACACTACACCATCTCGGATACAAAACCCTTTCCGAATTTCTGGCAGAACATAGGGATGTGGCTGAAATGTTTGTCAAGAAACCGGGTTACATCCACAACTTCCAGAACTTCCCCTGGATCGACTTCGTCCTCCATGCCGACGCCGAAGACACCCGTGCCATTATCCAGAACGACAAGGTCCACTTCTCCTGCACACTGGCCCTGTCGCCGATCTTCATGACCGATGCCCCTGACAACGAAGGGTATGTCGTTCATCTCAAACAGGTTAAGGCCCTCAGCGGGGCGATGGAGCCCTTTGAACGTCCTTCCCCGGCAGAGACGCCGGCATTTGAAGAGCTCCCGGTACGTTCCCCCGAACCCGAAGCGTCGATCGTACCGCCTGCACCGGCAGAGGAGTTTGAATTTGAGGAGCTCCCGGCGATCGACCTGCCAGACATCAACCTTGACGGCTCCCTGAGCGAACCGGAGAGCTTTGAACTCGAAAGCCACGAACCCGAGCCCTTCGCCCTGGAAGAAGAGCCTTATATGCCGGAAACCTTTGAACCGCCTTCCGCCCCGGCGAAAACCGAAAGGCCGATGCTCGGCGATTATATCAACCAGGAAGAGCAGGCCTATCTGGACAACCTTCAGACGGATCATGACTACGTTTTCGACCCCAATATCGCTGCAAGCGAACTCGGTCTTCCCGTCGAACTGATCGAGGAGTTCATCGGTGACTTTATCCAGCAGGCCCACGAATTCAAAACGGGGCTCTTCAATGCCAACCATGAAGAGGATTTCGATGAAGTCCACCTCCTTTCGCACAAACTCAAAGGGGTCGCGGCCAACCTGCGGATCGAAGACGCCTTCGAGGTTCTGAGCGTCGTCAACTCTTCACGTGACCAGGTCGAGATCGAAGCCAACTTGAAGCAGTTCTACCTTATCGTTGCCAAAATGGAAGGCAAACCGCTTCCGGAAATGACCGAAGCGGCGGCACCGGCAAGCGAAACCGTCGTACCCGAGGCCAGCGAGCCTGCTGTCTCAGAGCCGGCGGAAGAGGACGACCTCTATGACTTCGGCGACCTTCTGGGCACTTCCGCGCCGGAAGAGTCCCCGGTCCCCAAAGAGGAGCCTGCACCGCCGACCGTCGAGGAGGAGCCGGCGTCTCTGGAGCTGGGCAGTCTGATGGACGACGATATCGAACTGCCGCCGATCAAAGATGAAAATGCCCCGGCAATCGAGGAGGAGCCCCGCGAACCCGTCGAGGATGTCGAACCTTTCAGCCTCGATATCATCCCCGAAGAGGAGCAGCACCTGATCGACGATGCCGAAGAGGGGGAACACTACCGACAACTCAGCGGCGAGGCTTCAAAAGATAGCGCCCTGATGTCCGGTGCCGAGGAGACCAAGCTCCATTACGACCTCACGCGGGCCGCGGCCGAAATCGGTCTGAGCGAATCCTTCGTCAAAAGTCTGGTGACAGATTTCGTCGAAGACGCCAAAAAGAAAAAAAGCGAAATCATGCAGGCGATCGATGACGGTAACCTGAAGAAAGTGCGCTCCGTGGCCTTCGAATTCAAAGGCCTTTCAGACAACCTTCGCATCGAAGACGTCTCCCGCAGCCTGACCAAGCTGCTTAGACATGAGCAACTTCCGGCCCTGAAAAAGGAAGCGGAACACTTTTATTCACTCTTGAAACAACTCTAAAAAGGAAGCTATATGAATTTGGGACTTAAAAGCCAGTTACGCCTGATCAGCCTTTTGCCGATCCTCCTCCTGCTGAGCCTGGCCAGTTTCTACGTTTATACCTCGTTCAGGGACTACCAGTCCGCGGAAGTCCTGCAGACGAAGTTGGCTGAGAACAAATACCTCAACGGATTGTTCACCAATATTTCCCGCGAACGCGGGATGACCGTTATGTACATGGGTAACCACTCCGAAGCGACGAAAAAATCGCTGCTGGCCCAGCGGGACATCGTTGACCAGGGCCTGGCACAGCTCAGCAGTACGCTGAACGCCCAGGACAGCACCGCGCTGCAAGGAACGGCCAACACCATCGAAGAGGTCCGCAACGCCGTCGATACCGGCAACGCAGAGTTTGAATCCGTTTATGCCGAAGCCTACGGCAGCCTGCTGACGTCAATCCTCGATATTCTCGGGCACATCACCCAGATTTCCGACGACAAGGCGCTCTCCTCCAGTGCCTCCGCCTACTACAATCTGCTCCAGTCGGAGTTCTATACCGCTTCCGAACGCGACTTCATCTCTTTCATTCTCGCCCGCTCCACCGCGCTTGAGACGGAAGAGGTCAACCGCTGGCTCTCACTGATCGGCCGGGCCGACGCCATCAGTTACGATACCGCCCTCGACGCCGACCTCAAAGCCGCCATGGATGCCCTCTTCAAGAGCGAGGACAATGTCGAGCTCTTTGAAGATATCACCGCCGAACGCGCCGAGATCATCCAGGCCATCAACGACGGGCTCTACTCGACACAGTCCGGTGTCTGGTTCGCGATGCTCTCGGAAAAAACCAACCTTCTTTCCGAAGCCGAAACTGTTCTGATCGAGGCGATGGACAAACGGGCGGCCGTCGTCCAGACCCAGGCCCTCGAGATCCTGACCGCCGCCGTCGTCATCTGGGCCATCGCGATCATTATCGCGCTGCTAGGCTACTTCCTTGCCAACGATATCGCCCGCAACATCAAGGACCTCGAATCGGTCCTGAAACGTGCGGCAGAGGGTATCGAGACCGAAAGTTCCGATATCAACCTCGAAACAGCGAAGGGTACGGCGCAGGCCTACGCCCTGCTTGAAGGGGTCATTGAGCAGACCCGGATGGATAAGGTCTCCGCCCAGGAAGCGAGTGAAGCGAAATCGATGTTCCTGGCGAACATGTCCCATGAGATCCGTACGCCGCTCAACGGGATCGTCGGCTTTACCGAACTCCTCAAAGACACCGACCTCCAGGAGGAACAGCGCGAGTTCATCGATATCATTGAGAAGAGCTCCGAGAACCTGCTGGAAATTATCAACAACATTCTCGACCTCTCCAAAATCGAAAGCAACAAGCTCGAGATCGAAGAGATCGCCTTCAACCCTCTCGAAGAGTTCGAAAGCGCCGTCGAAGTCTATGCCGTCCGTGCTTCCGAAAAACATATCGACCTCGGCTGTTTCATCGACCCGAGCCTGGAACGTCCGCTCAAAGGGGACCCGACCAAGATCAAAGAGGTCCTTATCAACCTCCTTTCCAATGCGGTCAAGTTTACCAACAGCGGCGGCGCGATCAACGTCAATGTCCGCCGCGAAGCGTGCGATACGCCAAACCGCGCCCGCATCCGCTTCGATGTCAAAGACAGCGGGATCGGCGTTACCGCGGAGCAGAAAGCCCGCATCTTCGAGGCCTTCGGTCAGGCGGACACCTCCATTACCCGTAAATACGGCGGTACCGGCCTGGGTCTGACGATCTCGAGCAGCTTCATCGAGCTGATGGGCGGCAAACTCGACCTTGAAAGCGAACCGGGACAGGGAACCACCTTCTTCTTCACCCTTGAACTCGAAGAGATCGAGACCCTTAACGAATCGCTTCAAAACAGTTTCACCAATATCAACGCGCTCATTATGAACGATGAAACGCGCCAGAAGGCACAGACGGAATACCTGCTCGAGTACCTCAACTTCTACGGCGTCAAACATACGACATTCAATGACCTCCGCGAGCTGCAGCAGCTCCAGCAGAAGGGCAGTTACGACATTCTGATCGCCGACTTCGACTATTGTGACGAAGAGGTCCTGCAACAGGTCAGTACAACGCCGGAAGCAACCATCTTGATCACCAAGTCCTACTACATGAAGAAGATCGAGAGTATGGAGCTCGAACTGTTCAAGGTCCTCTACGAGCCGCTGAACGGTACGAAACTGCAGTCGGTGCTCGAATCCTTCGACGCCGAAGACTACGTCGTCAAAAAAGCGCAGAAAAAACGTAAAAAAGTCAGCGCTGACAGCCGTTTCGACGCGAAGGTCCTCGTCGCCGAAGACAACATCATCAACCAGAAGCTGATCCGCCGCACCCTCGAAGAGCTCGGCCTGGAGATCACCATCGCCAATAACGGTCTCGAAGCCTTCGAGAAACGTAAAAACGGCAACTTCGACCTTATCTTCATGGATATCCAGATGCCGGTCCTCGACGGGATGGAAGCGACCATGGAGATCCTCGACTTCGAAGAGGACGAAAATCAGCCGCACGTGCCTATTATCGCCCTGACGGCCAACGCCCTCAAAGGGGACCGCGAACGGTTTATGGACGTCGGGATGGATGAGTATACGACCAAACCGCTGGTACGTACCGAAATCCTCAACCTGCTCAGCCAGTTCATCGGCGACAAGATCGTCGATGTCCGCCAAACGGAAACAGCCGAGGAGACGCTCCCGACCACAGCAGAAGCAGCCCCGGAAGAAACGGTTGCCGCTGCTGCCCCGGAGATCACCTATAGCGCCGATATCCTGCTGGTGAAAAAAGGGATTCTTGAGAGCAAGCTTTTCGGGCAACTTCTTGCCGATCTCGGCTTCACGTACGACAGCGAAAGCGGTGCCGAAAACATGATGCATGCCCTCGAAGAGAAGGCCTACAAGCTCGTGCTGTTCGACCAGGAGATCGAGGGGCTTGACTTAGAAAGCCTGCAAAAGACGCTGGAAAGCAAAGGGCATAAAACCGCGACTGTCATGATGGTCGACCCGGGTGTCGAGCCCGATGAAACCACACGCAGCCGCGTGAACGACGTCATCAAAAACGTCATTAACAAAGACCTTCTGCGTCTGATCTTTGAAAAATACGTATAAACTCTAAAGGAAACTGAATGCCGAACAAACAACTGAAAGTACTCGCCGTCGATGACGACCTGATCAACCTGAAGCTGCTCAAGTCCATGCTGATGAAAACAGGATATGTCGCCGAAGTCATTGAAGCCAAAAACGGTGCCGACGCCATCGGTGAGCTTAAAAATACCGCGGACATCGACGTCGTACTTCTCGACATTATCATGCCGGTCATGGGCGGTCTGGACATGCTTCGCGTCTTGCGTGCAGACGAGAACCTGAAGCAGCCGCCGGTCATCGTACTGACGACGGACGAGACGAAAAAAGCCGAGGCCCTCGAAGCCGGTGCCAACGGCTTCCTGATGAAACCGGTGCGTGAGAAAGAGCTCAGCGCAAAGATCTCCCAGCTGATCCTCTGATCGGCCGGGCTCCCTCCTTTTCCCCCTACACGCCTGAGAGAACGCGATTGACCGAATAGCGCATATCGTCGTCCAGGTTTTCCATCTTATCCATCATCCACTGTAGATACCCGCGATCATCCGCCGCGATTTCAAAGAGCGTCTTTCCTTTGTATTTGCCAAAGCGCATCGGCCCTTTGTAAAAGACCGGTTCCTTCGTCAGCGCGACCATCTTCTCGACAGGGTTCTCTCCGGGAAAACGCTCCTGGACACGCGCGCGCAGACGGCTCAAAAAGAGTTTCAGCGTCAGGACGTCGCCGATGGCGTCATGGGCCTTGATCTCGACCCCCAGTTTCTGCGCTTCCGCCGCTTCCTCTTTGTAAAGCCCCATCTTATAGCGGAAATACTGCAGCCGGTGGGCCTCTTCCTCTTCGAAAACATGGCGGGCACAGCGCAGAGTATCGATGAGTTTCATGCCATTGGCAAACCCCTCTTTTTCCAGCATCCCCAGGTCAAAAGGGGCATTGTGGATCACGAGGTAGTTCTCGTCCCGGTTCAGCGCCATGAGTGCCCGGTACGCCGCCGTCTCGGTACAGAGGGGTTTACCTTCGATCATCTCCGGCGTAATGTGGTGCACTTCCATCGCGCCGAACGCGATCGGCACTTCCGCGGAACAGAAATCGTTGTAAACCTCCGTCTGCTGTCCCGCTTCCAGGACAATGAATCCAAGCTGGATAATGCGGTCCGTTTCCCCTGCCCCCGTCGTCTCCGTGTCCAGCAATACGAATTTCGCCATGCCTATCGTTCCTCCTCGTCAAAAAGTTCGTTGAAAAGCCGCTCCATATCAAACACGGCCTTGGGCGTCTTCCACAGCAGATGCGGCAGCAGTTCGAGGAAAAAGTAGCCTACATAGATCATCGGGTAGAAGATCTTGACCTCGTAATAGAGCTGTTTATAGGTGTGGTGCGCACGGATCCACCGCCGTGCCATCTTCGACCCCCCCATCGCCAGGTTGACCTCGAAGGAGACAATGAAGCCCCAGACGAGATAGGTGAGAATCGTTCCGAAAAAGAGGTACCAAAAAGAGAACTGGAGTGAATAAAACATCCTGTCATTGTGCCATAGCAAACCCGTAACTAACCAAAAAGTGTCTACAATGTGTCCCATGATATCAAGTGTCTTCGGTTATCTCGGTATTGTGCTCGCACTCGGCGGCGGACTCTGGCGGATCGAGACGCGCACCCCTCTCAAACTCTTTACCTGGCTGCCCGCCATCGTCCTGATCTATCTCCTTGCCATTACGCTCTCTCAAAGCGGCCTCTTCGCCCAGAACGCTGCACAGACCTTCGCCTATAAAGAGGTAAAATCCTGGCTCCTGCCGATGATGCTCTTCATCATGCTGCTCCGGCTGGACCTGCGTGCATTCCTCACGCTGGGCAGACCCTTGCTACTGGCCTACGGTGCTGCCGTCCTCTCCATCGCCGGCGCCTTCTTCGGCATCTTTGCCCTCTTTGACTTCGGACCAGAAGCCGCCGGCGTCTTCGGAGCGCTTGGCGGGAGCTGGACCGGCGGAACGGCCAATATGCTCGCCGTCGCCGCGGCCCTTGGCATCTCCGAAGCCCAGTTGGGGCCGGCGCTGGTCGTCGACTCACTGCTCTATACGCTCTGGGTCAGCGCCCTGCTGCTTGCCGTTCCCTTTGCCCGCCGTTTTGACCGCTGGAACGGGACCAAAACCATGGAAGCGGCCCCATCGGAAACCGTAGAGGGCAGAGGCGGCTTCCGCTCTTTCCTCATCCTCACTGCTGTCGCCCTCCTTATCGCGTTCGCGCTCAGATACATCGCCGCGCTGCTTCCCCTCTTACCCGAAAGCACCTGGAGCGTACTTCTCGCGACACTTGCGGGCGTCGCAGGCAGTTTCACGCCGATGAGACGCCTGGGAGGCAGCAGCACGCTCGCTTCCTTCCTGCTCTATCTGCTGGTGGCGCTGATCGGGTCCCATGCCTCCTTGCATGGTTTCACCGAAGTGCCGCGCTACCTTGCTGCGGCCGCCTCCATTCTCATCCTTCACGCCCTCTTCATGCTCCTGATCGCACGGCTCTTCAGACTCTCGTTCTTCACGATCGGTGTCGCTTCCCTGGCCAATATCGGTGGGGTCGCCTCGGCCCCCATTCTGGCGGCTGCCTATAACCGTCTGCTCATCGGCCCCGCCGTCATTATGGCCGTAATGGGCTATCTGATCGGTACCCTCGTCGGCCTGCTGATCGCCTCCGGCCTGCAGAGTATCGCCGCATGACCATCAGCAGTACGCGCGTCTATCGCGCATCCATCCCTCTCGCCACTCCCTTTGTCACGGCACTTCGGCGTGTTGAGGATGTCACCTTTGTCGTCCTCGAATTACACATGGACAACGGTGCTCGCGCTTACGGCAGTGCACCGGCGACCAAGGCGATTACCGGCGAAACCCTTGAGAGCATCGAACAGGCCCTTCAGACCAGCATCCTTCCGCTTTTGCAGGGGCGTCCTTTCGAACTGCAGGCACTGCTGCATACCGTCGCCACTTCCTTGCCGGGCAACAGCAGTGCCAAGGCGGCGGTCGACATGGCACTCCATATGCTGGCGGCGCAGTGCGTGGATCTCCCCCTTTACCGCTACCTCGGCGCGAAAGAAGCAACGCCCGTCACCACTGCCGTGACCGTCAGCCTCGATACACCCGAAACGATGCGGAGCAAAGCCACCGAACTTTTCGCGTGCGGATACGACATTCTTAAAGTCAAAGTCGGCGGGGGGGACGGATTGGACGCGCAGCGCATTAGGGGGATCGCCGATGCCCTCCCCGGGGCGCAGCTGCTCGTCGATGCGAACCAGGCCTGGAACCTGCAGGAGAGCCTCGCTTTCATCGATGCGTGTGCCGATCTGCCCCTCGCCCTGATCGAACAGCCCGTGCCCGCACCGGAGCTTGAAGCGCTCCGGCAGATCACCGCCCTCTCCCCCTTTCCCATCCTGGCCGACGAAGCCGTTTTCGACGCCGAGGATGCCCGGCGCGTACTCGATGCCGGTGCGGCAGACCTCATCAATATCAAGCTGATGAAATGCGGCGGTCTCGCCGGTGCCCTCGCCATCCTGGACGTCTGCCAGACCTACGGGGCCCAATGCATGCTCGGCTCAATGCTCGAAGGTCCCGTCTCCATCACCGCAGCGCTCCACCTCGCCACGGCCTACCCCGACCGTTTCGCCTGGATCGACCTCGACAGTCCCCTGCTCTACCGCACCCTGCCCTCCGATCTGCCTTTCAGCGTCCACGGAAACTGCTATCGTCTATAGCCCGCTTCCACCTTCTTTTATCATATCTCTCCATTTTCAATAATCCATATCAATTTCAATATTTTTTTGTCAAAATGAACATTTTCTACAGCAACTTTTCATTTTTTTCTGTTTTTAAGTTTTATCAAAATATTTCGATCTATACTTTGGAATATTTGAATGAAAATATTTAAAAAATAACAGTTTTGTTATCAACTCTATTCGAGGTTCGAAATTATGACAAGCAGTAAATCCATACGTTTGTTTGTCGCTGCTGCCACGACCTTTGTGCTTTTCTCCCATGATGGTCATGCGGCGTGTGAAGATCAAAATAATCTCAATCAGTGCAACCGGACCGGGTATTGTGCCTGGGATACGGATGCTGGGGTCTGTAGAACCGGCATGCAGGAGGACCTCTGTTACGATACGCCGGTGACGGAGTGTTCTTTACATGCTGTCGTCGGCAGCGTACTTGATATCGCAACGGATGTCCTGCCCATCCTCACCCCTATCCTTGACAGCCAGGGAATCGTCTACACCGTCGTCGACGGTGTCATTTATATCGCCTGCGATGTCGTCGATCTTGTCCAAAGTATTCTGGATGCCATCAATATCAATCTGCTGGGGCTTATCCAGATCAATTTGGGAGAGGGTATCCAGATCCTGCAAAAAAACACGATCCCGATCAAGCACGCCAATATGGACGGTGACCTTTCCGATGTTCAGGTCATCGCCGACAATTCGCTGCTCCAATCCCTGATAGGGCTCGTCGATTTCTGCGGTGTCGATGGGAACCCCGGAAACTGTCAGCGCGAAAGCGCGCTGCAGATCAATCTGGGCTACCTCGGTCTTGTCGATCTCCTGGGCGACGCCATTGTATACGACATGCCGAACATGGCCGTTGCGGACGGGAACCACACCGTCTTCGCGCTGACAACACTCAACATCGATATTCTGGCACTGCTTGGCAACGCTTCTTCGCCGCTGCTGTACGGGCGCTACGCTAAAAACGGCGAAACGTTCGGCGGCCTGATCGCCAGCTGTTCCGCCGCAGGAGGGGGAGGAAGCGGAGAGCCCTCCGTCCCCTCGACAGCGGACATCGTCGACACCGACGAATATCCCAATTTTGCGAGCCGCCAGGTTCTGAAAACAAAGGTCGCGGGGAACCCGCAGACCGCGCTGACGGTCGTCTACCTCGATCCGACGACGCATGAGCCCAAAGTCTACAACAGCAGCGGAGAGTTCAAATGGTTACCGCCCCTTGAAGTCCTGCTCTACCGCACGGACAGCAGCTGTACGGACGAGCTTCCCCTGGCGGCGCCGACGACGGGGAACCCCGTGGGCGAACCCGTCATCGCCTACATTGAAAGCGGCACAAGCTATGCCGACGCCAATACCTTTACAATGGCTTCCGTCGCCAACAGCAATACCCGTATACTCGCCCAATACGCCGACTGGGGCGATCTGCTCAACGATCTCGCCTCAGCCAGCAGCTGTTTTTTGAACTCCAACTGGGAGGGTAACTTCAACGGCCTTCCCCAGTGTCTGAACAACCTGGGTAGCAGCAGCGGAATTTCTCAAGAACTAATAGAGAAATACCCCAATATCGCCACGGTATGTCTCAACCCGCTTTTAACGGGCGACCAGCAGCCGTGCGGCTCCTCCGCCTACGACAACAGCGGCTCCAAGGGCTTTATCCTGCCGGAAAAATACAATCACGCCTACGGGTGCCTGGCCTGTATCCTTGACAATGCTGCGGATGTGACGGCCTGTTCAAGCGACAATTTTGCCATCCGGCCATCATCCTACACCCTGGGGCTCAGCGACTCCTCCACCCCCAAAATCGCCGGTATGTCCTATACGCTGGAATCCGACGCCCTTTACGTCGGCGGGGGAACGGCTCCGACCAGCGGTTATACCACGACGCTTGACAATAGCAACGACAAAAATGCCTCTTTCATTTTCAGTCCTGTAGCTGCCGCGACCAACTGCCCCTACGGCGATCACGGTTTCACGTTCAGCTTCACAGACGGCGTAGGCTCGGGTTCGATCAGTTACCCGAACGTCGGCGATGTCAATATCACCCTGGCCGATGCAAACTGGACGGGTGTAGATCAAAACAAAGTCGGATGGCAGGAGTGCCTCCCCGATTCGAACAGGACATCCCCTGACCCCGTAGGGTGTTTGGTGACGGCAAGAGTATCCGAACGTTTCATCCCCGACCATTTCGACGTCAACGCCTCGCTCGACAACGCCGGCAGCGGCTTCACCTATCTTTATGACATGAACAAAGACAACGACGTCAACCAGACAGGTTATGACTACAACCTCTCAACCGCCTCCCTGGAAATAGAGGTATCGGCGATGGGTGCGAACGGCATCGGTACCCTGAGCAACTATCTCGACAGCTGTTATGCCCAGGACACCAATATCACGCTGCAGACGGCAGGTACACAGATCAGCCCGCCGTCGGCGCTGGACTATTTCCTCTATTTCAACCCGACCGAAGCGGATCCGAATGTTTCCAACAGCGGTGAAGGAAAAACCGCCCTGCCCGCGAGCGGTCTATTAAGTTCCTTGCCCATTACCAACGTCACGGCAAGTTTCCCGTCCCGGACGGCGCCGGACGCCAACGGGACGACGTTGATCGCATACCGGATCAACTTCGACCGTCGAGTCAATCAGCCTGTCAATCCGTTCCGGCTCTCGTTGTCCAGCGTCGACATTGTGGATACCGACGGCGTTTTCGGCTCTGACAACAGCCCAAGCCCCGATACTGCCACCTTCCTCTACGGCCGGGTACACGCACCCCGCTACCGTATTGATTGCAGCAGCGCCGCGCTGAGTTCCTGCTCGTCGACACAACCGCTGCAGCTCTTTTTCGAGTTCTACAGCAGCGATAACAATCTGACGCTCAGACGACAATACGCCCTGGACAACGAGCGAAGCAAAGATGCGATCCTCTGGTTCCGCAACACGGACCACAGCGCCCTGCTTGAGGGCAATATCACCGTGCTCAGCCACCGCTACAACGGCTATGACCTCTATACGACATCGGCACCGCTGCATCAAAACGGCGGCATCGGCACTCCGGCAGCCGGGGCTTCCTCGGTGAGCATCGGTTATGACGGCAGCAGGGGCTACCCCTACAAATCATCCATCGGTCTGCATACGCAAAAGTGGTTGAACTACGACCGGTTCAATACCGATCCGGATGTCAACAGCTCTTTTATGATCGAGTTCAATGCCGTCGGCCAGAAGACAGGCGAAGGCAACGTCCCCAATACGGATAGCGGGCCGGCCAATTCGAACAGAAGAATCATGTGGTAAAGTGACCTGTCACCCATTTTTCAGCCCGTATAAAGATGCCGCAGGCGACAATGGGGCTATCGAAGACAGCATCAATCCTGTTACGGGTCCTACCGCGCTGTCCTCTGTCGGAGGAAATACCATGCCCTATAGCGTCTATATCGTTCAATGCAGCGACGGCACCTATTATACGGGCATCGCTACGGACCTTGAGCGACGCCTCAACGAGCATAACCACTCTGCCAAAGGGGCCCGTTACACGCGTGCGCGCCGCCCCGTCACCCTCGTTTACGCTGAACGCTTCCCCGACCGAAGCAGTGCACAGAAGCGCGAATACGCCATCAAGCAGATGCCCCGCACCAAGAAGAGCGCCCTGATCGAGAAGCGCTGACCTTCAAGCCTCTGCCCGCAGAGGTATGTTATAGTTTTATAAATATCTTGAAAGGCCCCCAATGACCGAAGCCGAAGACCTTACCGACCTGTTGGAGAATGACGTGATCCCCGAGATCGAATCGTTTATCGACGACCTTTATGAAAAAATTGCCGAAACCAAAAACGCGACAGAAGAGGACAAGACACAGCTGGCTGAACTGCAGGAGCTGAAAAAGGAGTTCTCCTTATTGCTTGACGAGGTCAAAAACGGCGAACTGGACGAGGAAGAGTGTCGCGCCATCATCGACGAGATCGACATGATGCGTGAAGAAGAGGAGTAAGAGAGCCATGAAAAAAACAGTGACCTTTATCGGCAACGGCAACATGGCTGTCGCCATGGCGAAAACCCTGAAAGAGCGTTATCTCATCGAGGTGGTCGGCCGGGATCTCGCGCACCTTGACACCTTTGAAGCCGCCGTCGACACCGACGTCACCAAGCACCTCCTTAATGACTTCGACATCACCGGGAAAACCCTGCTGCTCTGTGTCAAACCGGCCAATATCGTCGAGGTCGGCGGGAAACTCCAGGGAAAAGCCGAAGCCCTCTATTCCGTGCTTGCCGGCACAAAGGTTGAAACCCTCAAAAGCCACATTGCCGCCGCCGGGACCGTCCGCGCCATGCCCAATCTCGCCGCGACCGTCGGCAGGTCCATGACGACGCTGACCGGCGACCGGCACCTCGAAGCCGAAGCCATTGCCCTGTTCGATGCGATCGGGATGACGCTCTGGCTCGGCAGCGAGAAAGAGCTCGATATCGCCACGGGGCTTGCCGGGAGCGGCCCCGCCTACCTCGCGCTTATCGCCGAAGCTCTCGCCGACGGCGCTGTCAAACAGGGACTCAAGCGCGATGACGCCATGACCGTGATGCGCGGGCTTTTTGCCGGTTTCGGGGAGCTGATTCAGCACGAACACCCCGCCTTGCTTAAAGACGGCGTCATGAGCCCCGGCGGCACGACGGCTGCCGGCTACAGCGCCCTGGAAGAGGCCGGGGTCCGAAACGGCTGTATCCAGGCCGTGGAGCGTGCTTTTGAGAAGGCGCGTTCCTCCTGAACAGTGCATCTTCAAGCACCCAGCTCTCCTTCTCTCCAGCGCCATCCACAGAACATTGATGGCACCCAAAAAAAGTGTGGATCAGTGGCAGCGTTACCGACTCAACTGCGGACCGAAAAACAGAATCATATGCTTTTCATAATGGTATTCAGGCGACTCCAAGTCGTTGAGATTGTCCCATTTTTTCTATATTTTCGCTTTAAGAATAAATGAAACTATTTCAAAATACAATAGATGTAACAGGTATGAAATGTTTGATTTAAAGTATTTTTCCAAGATTTCAGACAGTAAAAGGACCACGATGTTTGGAAATGTTATTTTTCATTTTGCCAAAACAGCAAGCGCAATTTTGCTCTTTTCAATGCTGTTTTTTCTTCCCCAAACCCTCTCGGCAGTTATCACAGGTGTGCCGGGTGACTGTAGCAGCGTCACAGATACCGCCGTTTTTGATCAGTCCAATCTCTCCTATACGAACTCTACCTACGTGGGGGGAGACTCAGAGAAGTGGGATTATTACTACTTCTCCGTCGATATACCGGGCGAACTTACCATTACGTTAGAGACGAACGCCAGCCTGGATCTTCTCTACAGTGAATCCTCCTGTACCACCATGACGGAGATCACCAGCCCCTATAGTATTAGCTATCTAAACCCGACGGATCTGATGGTCAAAGTCGAATCGGGCTCGGCGAACCAAAAAGATTATATTCTAAAAGTCACCTTTGTACCGGCACCGCTCTCCCTTGTGAAAACGAATGTTCCCGGGCAGATCCTGCAGAACAGCTCCACCAACATTGATTATTCACTGATGGGGGTCAACAACCAGGCTTTCGATAGCGGCAGCATCACTATTACGGATCAACTCCCTTCCGAAGCAAACCTTTCCACGTTCAACATCATCAATGACGGCGGCTGTACCTGTACAGCCCCGGATGCAACGAGAACCTTCAGCTGTAGCTGCCCTGCACTGGCTGCTGGGGATTATACGATCGTCGATTTCAACGTCACGCTCTCCGCCGGAGCGGCCCCGGATACGATCACGAACAATGCCAGTATGACGGACGGGATACAGAGTGCCGTCACCTCGTCAACTGTCGACGTTGTCGACGGCAAAGGGGTCGTCGAACTGAAAGTGGAAAAATATGCCGAAGCCGAAGCCATTCCGGTGGATACGGATTTCTCATACTACATCTTTATCACCAACTACGACAATGCCTATGCCTATGGTGTCCAGATCTGGGACCAGATGGACCCGAACATCTACTACACCGGCTATGACACTTCGAGCGGCTGGATCTGTACCCCGCCGAACAGCCCCGCAGTCAAAGGTGACTCCTTTACGTGTAGCTACGTCGGGACAGACGGGACCGGTGCCATGGGCAAGGGGATCGTCTACCTGAAAATCAACGCGCGCACGGCCAGTGCGCTTGATACCGGCGTGACTGCCGACGTCAACGTCAGCACATGGAACAACGTCGACTTAGACGCCGCCAATACCCTTCACAACAATTCCATCACGCATGCAAGTCGAGAGGTCAATATCACCTTGAACGATGTTGCACCGGGTGGCGGGGCCATCGGCGGTGTTTACATGAAAGGGGGCCTCGTCGAGATCTCCGAGAACGATCTCAGTGGTGGCAGAAGTACAGCAGAGCTGCGTACAAAAGTAGCCGCTCAGATCGGAAGAGCCAGCGCTTCGTACGCCACGGGTGAAATGCATGTCCCGACCTACTTTCTCAACGGCAGCAGCGACAGTGCCACGCCGACCGCCTATAACCCTACGACTGCCGCCGGTTCCAACCCCATACCGCTGACGGTCATCATCAGACTCGCGAACGATGCGTGCGAGGAGGCAAGCCAGACATATGTCACTTACACAAGCGATCCTGCCGTGAGCGGGGCACCGCTAAGCGCACTTTTCGAACCTGGCGACACTTCACCACGTTATGCGGGTACGAGTACAGAGGGTATCCCCGGTGATTTCAAACTGCGCAATATTGCGCTCAAAAAAGCACGCTATATTATGAAATATGTCGATATCAACGCGAAAATCGCGGATTCGGATGAAAAGTGTACACAAACCTCGACAACGCAATCAAATATCATGGGACTGCCCCAATGTATGAACTCCGGGGGTTCCACAAGCCTTGACAACAATAAATATCTCAACGTCTTTGGAACGTCCGCATTCGTACGCTGTTTCGGCCAGAACGGCAGTCCCTGCGATTCCAACAATCACGGCTACAGCTGCGGCGAAGGCAATACCAACTGTATCGGCTACAATGCGGAATACGACCATGAATACGGATGCTACGAGTGTACGGTCGGGGGGCTCGGCTACTGTACTCAAGACAACTTTGCCATCCGCCCCAAAGCCTTTGATTCAAACATCACAACACTCGTCAGCGGCGGCGACCCCGTCAAAGCCGGTCTGGATTACGCTCTGGCGTTCAAAGGGCTGACGGGTAATACGGCCGATCCGTCCGAAGCGACCCTCCTCTATAATGAGATAGAAGACACCCTGACCGACGGCACAACGTTCCAGATCGACCTGAACATCAGTGATCCGACGAAGGTCTGCCCGCAAACCAATATCAATATGACCCCCGCAGTCCACTTTGTTGACGGCGTAGATTCAGGCCTCTTCCGTTTTGACAATGTCGGCGATATCAATTTCAGCATCCACGAAACGAACGGAACGGAGTTTGCGAAAGTGGATGTGAATGACACACCGTGGAGTGACAGACGTATCGAACCGTTCAACCTCTCCTTCCGCATTATTCCGGACCATTTCGAGGTCAACGCGACGCTTGACGACTACGGCGACGACTATACCTACCTCTATGACATGAACCTGTATGACGACTACAACGTCTCGACCGCGACATTGATGTTGGACATCAAAACAATGGGTGCAGACAACAACGTCACGAGCAACTATATGGAGACCTGCTATGCCAAGGAGACCAATGTTACCCTGCAGATGCACAGCACCCAGATCAAACCGGCCGGTGCCGTGACCGAATTCCTCTATTACAACCCGGCGGAAAACAATGGAACGGCAAACAGCGGCGAAGGTTCGTACACACTGCCGGGCGGCACCCTGACATCGGTTCTGCTTGAAAACACGACGACGAGCTTTCCGGATGATGCCGTGGATGGAAACGGTACGACCCATATCGAATACAGGCTCAACTTCAACCGGAAGGTCAACAAACCTGTCGATCCGGTGCGAATCGCGCTTAACAGTGTCTATGTGAATGACAGTGAACCATCACCTTATACCGTGACCGGTTCTCATACTTCGACGGATACGGCCACCTTCCTCTATGGACGGGGGCATGCACCGCGCTACCGCGTCAACTGCGGTACAGTCGTCACCGGCCCCTGCCTGTCGCAGAATTTGGAGCTCTTTTTTGAATTCTATGCGGACAACGACTCCAACCTGACGCTGCGCAGAGGATATGCCCAAGACAATGAGCGGAGTAAAGATGCTATCATGTGGTTCCGCAACACCAAGCACGATTCCGGGGCGGACGGCAATGTCACCCATTTGAGCCACAAGTTCTTCGGCTATGACCTCAACAGTTCGACAAGCCCCCTCTATCAGGGCACGTCGATCACCGCCCCGGGCAACGGCATTTCGAATGTGCGGATCGGTTACCGGGGCAGCGACGGTTATCCGTACAAGGCTTCCGTCAATCTCCATACGGATCGGTGGCTCAAGTACGACCGTTTCAACGCCAACCCCGACGTCAATGCGTCGTTCCTGATTGAATTCAACGCCATCGGCGTGGAGGCGGGAGAAGGCAACCTTGACGGCACGGACAGCGGTCCGGCCAACTCAAATAGGAGAATCCGGTGGTAATGAAACGCGCATTTACGATGATTGAGATGATCTTCGCAATCATCATTATCGGCATCACGGTTGCCGGCGTTTCGCAGATCATGACGCGAAGCGGGAATACAATGGAGGGCGCCCTTTCGCAAGAAGCGGTCTTCCTGGCTTCCATGGAAGCAGCCAAGATCTTTTCGCACCGATGGGACCCTAATTCCAAAGACACCTCGAGCGAACTCGCCTATTCAAAAATTCTCGATACAAACTGGGATGCCAACCACAAACGCACCTGTCTCGACACGGCTACTGGCTCAAAATATGCGGTCCCGTGTGCTGCCGACGACATCCAGACCGTCCTGCGCTACGGCGGTATCGCCGAGGACAAACACCGCCGTTTCCACAGCCAAAGTACCGCCTCCTCACAACCCTATCCTGACGGTGTCCCTAATGGTACGACGGATATCAACATCACCAATGAGCACGGCTACAAACGCACCTACCAGGTCGCCGTCAACTCCGGCTATATCGGCACGGCTTTCGCTACGGGAACGGTGGGAGGACCCACCGACATTAAAATGACCGTTGTCTCCATCAATGATAAGAACAACGGCAACGCCAATCTTGTCCGGATGCGGGTCTATTCATACAATATCGGTGAAATCGACTATGCCAAGAGGACGTTCCAATGAGAATGTATTACAATAGGCTACGGCGTGCGTTTACGATGATCGAACTGGTCTTCGTCATTGTCATTATGGGTATCCTTGCCAAGTTCGGCGTGGAAATTTTCCTGCAGATCTATGAAAGCTATACGCGGACGACCATCGCCGCCTCGCTCTTGAGCAAATCCGAGGCTGCCGTCAGTCAGATCGCCAATCGCCTGACGTATAGGGTCAAAGATTCCATCATCGCCAGCAGCAGCCCGGCGGCATCCTTCGTACCGCTCTCCAGCGTCACCGGCAACGAGACCGTCTTTGAATGGATCGGGCTGGACAGCAACGGATGGGATAAGGGCAACTTCAGCGGCATCGTCGACCTTAATGACGGCAATACGACCTATACCCAGCTTCACAGTCCCGGGACCACCACGTTACCGGCGAACGGCGCCCTGCTCTTTATCGGTTCGAAAGTCAATGTCCAGAACAGTTTTGGGTGGCACGACACGAATGCTTCTTCGAACAGCCACCAGGATCTTTATGTCTACGATGCCGTCGCAGTCACATCGCAGAACATCAACTTTGCCACCAACCCCTTTACGGCGGGTGATGAGATCTTTGAGTTCTATCATGTTGCGGACAGTGCATACGCGCTTGTGCTCGACACGGTCAATCATAAGCTCTATCTTCACCAGGACTATCAACCGTGGCAGGCTGAAATCTATACGGGCACGGGTGACCTGCTGACGGATAACGTCAAAACCTTTACGCTGCAAAAAGCGGGGGACATCATCAGAATCGAGCTTTGCCTCAGCAACAATGATTTCATGGGTGAAGGGGAGTATTCAATATGCAAAACAAAAATCGTGTTCTAAAACGGGGCGGCTTTGCCGTCATTGCCGCCGTTTTCATGATGCTGTTGATCACGCTCATGCTGCTGAAGATGCTCTCGTACTCCACCGACGTCTCTGCGCGTACCAGTAACGACTATCTCAACGAGCAGGCACAGCTGCTGGCGTTCAATGCCACCGAAGACGCCGTCTACCGCATCTCGGGAGAAAACCGCGATGCAAACCTGAGCTGTACCACTTCCTTCAGTGACACCTACCCTTCAACGGGCACGGCCATGTTCAATATCAACGTGACGATCCAATACATCTGGCAAACCGGCATGATCCCCGGCGGCACCGGATGTAACAACATCCTGACCACGGTGACGACCGATACCCAGCATGGCTCCGCATTGATCGACGTTTATATTACATCGCATGCTTCACTGAATCTGGATGAACCGATCCGGTTTCACCGGCGCACGCTGCAAAAATTGTAAAAGAGATAACAGAAGCGCGGCGGGGCGGTGGCCCTACGCGATTAGTAGAGACCGAAACGACCGTCGTTTCGTTTGTAGAGAACCCGAGTCTTCCCGTCGTTATCAAGGAAGATCTCAAACTGCTTTTCACCCGTTTTCAGCTCATCCAGCACATCGGCGACTTCCCTCGGTTTGTAACTCTCCAGTTCAACCGGGATGACTTCGTCCTCCAGTGCTTCGGCCGCCGCTTTGACGTCCGCCGAATCGCTCTTGGCATCGTTCATACTCTCATGATGATGATCGCTCAGCTTGTCATGCATACGGCGCAGCGCCTTCTGTGCCCGCTCGATCGCGATGTCGATTGCAGCGTACATATCATCGTCGCTCTGCTTGATAACAACGGTATTCTTGCCGGCAAGGTTGATGGTAAACTCCACCGAGACACCCTGTTTTTTCCCGATGCTTCGCTTGGCGCAGACCGCCTGTGCCGAAATGATGTCCAGGTTGAACTTCGAGAGCGATGCGATCGCATTTTGCAAATACTCTTTAATGGGATCGGTCAACTCGATCGCTCTACCGGTCAGTGAGATATTCATCATGGAACCTTTCCGGGCCTCGCCCTCTGTGTGAATTGTCGTAGGCAACGATTATAACACAGGAAACATGTCATTTTTCAAGCCGTAGAGCGACAAACGCGCTAAAATATCCCATGCAAATTGAACAGGCCGATATCGAAAAATTCAAAAAACTCGGCGTCTACTCGGCCGCAGAGCTCGCCATTCACACCCCGGTCCGTTTTGAGGACCGTCGGCTTTACCCCAGGCTCAAGGAGGGCACCGAGCAGGCTATCGATGCTACCGTCGAATCGATACACCGCTCCCCGCGGACCGTGACTATCTCCCTTTATGTGCACAACTTCGGGCATCGCATCGAGGGGGTCCTATTCAACCCGAAACCCTATATGCTGCGTTTTTTCACCGAAGGGGAACGCACCTTTTTCTTCGGCCGTATCGACTGCAGGCAGGGACGCTGCCAGATGAGCCACCCCCAGCGTATCCCCGAGGCGGGGACGCTCACCCCCAAATACAAAACATCCCTGCGTACCGACGTCATGGCCCGACTCGCCGCACGCTACATCACCCGCAAAAATCTCCTGGATGAGGGGCTGCCCCCTGCTGTCGCCGATGCACTGCTCGGTCTACATTTCCCCAAAGAGGCTCCGCTGAAGGAACCCACACCGCAACAGCTCTACGCCCTCAAATACACCGAGCTCTACAGTTATATGCGTTCGCTCCAGGGGAAACGACGCTATTTCCATGCATTGAAAAAACTGGAAAATGACTGGCGCGGCTGGGCCATGCGTCTGCCGTTTCTCCTGACCGGTGAACAGACAAAAGCCATCGAGGCGATTGAAACGGACTTCAAAAAGCCCCATGCCGCCAAACGGATGGTCGTCGGGGATGTCGGCGCGGGCAAAACGATGGTGATACTGGCGGCAATGCAGATGGCCTCCCCCCACCGCAGCATCCTGATGGCGCCTACGACCATCCTCGCCAACCAGCTATACGAAGAGGCACGTAAGTTCCTCCCGGAAAAAAAGATTCTGCTCATCACGAATGCCACGCCGAAAAAAATGCCGCTGGGGGAGGCCGATGTCCTTATAGGCACCCATGCCCTGCTCTACCGTAACCTCCCCGAAGCCGCGCTCATCATGGTCGATGAGCAGCACCGCTTCGGTACAGCCCAGCGCCACCGGCTGGAGAAACTGCTCTCGGAGGGTACCCGTCACCCCCATTATTTGCAATTCTCCGCCACGCCCATCCCCCGTACACAGGCGATGATCGATTCCGCCCATATCGACGTCAGCCTCATTACCAAGACCCCCTTTAAAAAAGACATCTCGACCGCGGTCATCCACAAGCCCGACTTCCCCGCCCTGCTGCAGCACATCCGCGCGGAGATCGCACAAGAACACCAGGTCCTCATCGTCTACCCCCTTGTCGAAGAGAGCGAGAATTTCGGCTATCAGAGCATTGAAGAGGCCAGAGGCTACTGGGAAAAACATTTCAAGAACGTCTACGTCACCCACGGCAAAGACAAAGAGAAAGAGGCGATTCTTGAAACGTTCAGGGAGCAGGGAGACATCCTCCTAGCCACAACCGTCATCGAGGTCGGCATTTCACTGCCGCGCCTGACGACGGTTGTCATCGTCGGCGCCGAACGGCTCGGGCTGGCCACCCTGCACCAACTGCGCGGACGCGTCAGCCGGACAGGCCTCAAGGGGTGGTGTTTTCTCTATACGAATCTGGGGGAAAGCGAGCGCCTCGACGCCTTCCGCCAAACGGACAACGGCTTTGACATCGCCGCACTGGACTTAAAGTACCGTAAAAGCGGCGATCTACTCAAAGGCAGTATCCAAAGCGGGAAAAAGTTCCTCTGGGCTGATCTGGCAGAGGATGAGGCGATCGTGAGGGAAGTCAAAGCAGCGCTATCGCACTTATAAGTAATGAGACAGCTTCAGAGTTGTCAAGGCCAAAACGGTCGTTAGCGTGTCAGGCGGCTCACCGGGGAATGGAGTGTCCCGAAGGCGTCAGCCCTTTGTGCTTTCTTCTTCCCGGTTCGGCTTCTGCTTTACACAAGTAAAGAAGAAGGGGAACGAAAAAACCTTTTACTCCTCCGTCACAATCGCGAAGGTCAGTTTCTCGATCTCTTTATGCTTTTTGATGAACGCATTGAGGGTGGCAAGATCAAGTCCCTCGATCTGTTCCAGTTCACGAGCAGACGAACCGATCCCCTCTCCTTTGTAATACTCCAGGAATGTACGCGAAAGGCGCTGGGAAAGGGTCTCGACCCGCAACGGTTCGGAACCGAGCAGGAAACGCTTCGCCTGGTCAAGCTCCTCCTGGGTCGCGCCCTTCTCTATAAACGTGTCGATCACTTCGCGCACGGTTTCAAGGGCCTCCTTTTGAGAAGCGATCTTCGTCTGGAGGTAGCCGAAGAAGTAGCTGTTGGAACGGGCGATATTCGCACGGCAGTAGGCAGAGTATGCCAGGCCGCGCTTGACGCGGACCTCCTCCATCATACGACTGCCGAAGCCCCCGCTGCCGAGAATAAACATGGCCACGCGGCTGATATAGTGCTCGGCGTCACCTACCTTCATATCAAAAGGAGCGCCGAAATAAACATAGGCCTGTTCCGTTTTTCGCTTGAACTGCTCCGTCTGTGCCGCCGCGCTGGCCGGGTAGTACCCCAGGCTCTCCAACGCCCCTTTCGGCAAGGTACTGAGCAGCCGGCGCGCGGCATCCTCTGCAGCCGTTTTGGAGATATCGCCGCCGATGACGACAATGGCCCGAGAGGCCTGGAGGTGATTTTCGACAAAGGCTTTGACCGTTTTGAGTTCCATCGCCTTGACGCTTTCAACCGTCCCGGACGCCGGGGACGCCAGCGGCGTATCGGTGAAGAGCATTGCCCTCAGTTCGCGGTTGGCGACATAGTCGAAATCATTCTCTTTGCGGCTCAGCGCGCCGACCATGGTTGTCTTCACCTTCTGAAGAGCCTCTTTACTGAGGTTCGGAGCGGTAAGCAGCTCTTCGAGCAGACCGACCGCTTCACCGAACTCCTCTTTGAGCGAGCCCATTTCAAAGACCATCGTCTCCGTCCCGGCATGCACGCTGAGATGGATGGCGCGTGCGTCGAGCGCCTCGGCAAAACCGACGGCGCCGCGTTTTTGGGTCCCTTCGTTGAGCATTGAGGCACTCACCTTCGCCAGCCCCGCAAGCGCACCGTCCTCGATCGAACCGCTCTGGCGGAAGACCAACTGCATGGAGACGATCGGTAACCGGGAATCGTGCTCAAATATCATCGGCACTTTGATGCCGTTTACTTCTACCTGTTCCACCGTCGTTTCAGCCATTACAATCTGTCCTGTCAAAAAAATGAATAATAGTAGCGCTTTGAGGCTCACGCAAAAAGCTCCAGGGTTTCATACGCCGTATTCCGGATCGCCGGGGTCTCGCCAATATCGCGGATCAGGCGGACCATTTCATCCTTGGCCATACGGAAGCCCGCCCCCGCACTGCGGACAACGTTCTCCTCCATCATCGTTGAGCCCAGGTCGTTGGCCCCGAACTGCAGCGCCATCTGACCAATATAAGGCCCCTGGGTCACCCAGGAACTCTGCAGGTTCGGTACGTTGTCCAGGAAGAGACGCGAGACTGCCAACAGGCGGAGGTAGCGGTTGGCCGAATGTTTTTTCATCTCGGGGAACTCTTCGAGCAGTTTGGTATTCTCGCCCTGGAACGACCACATGATAAAGGCGCGGAACCCCCCGGTTTCGTCCTGCAAGCGGCGAACCATATCCCAGTGCTCGACGATCTCTTCGTCCGTCTCCATCGTTCCGTACATCATCGTCGCCGTCGATTTGATCCCGAGCTTGTGCGCCTTGCGGTGGATATCGATCCAGACGTCGGCATCGATCTTGCGCGGCGCGATAATATCACGGACCCGGTCATTAAGGATCTCCGCGCCGGCACCCGGGATGGAGGAGAGTCCCTTTGCCTTCAGCCGGGTCAGGACCTCCTCCACACTGATGCGCGATACCTTGGCGATAAAGTCGATCTCGATAGCCGAAAAGCCGTGAATGGTGATCTGCGGGTATTTCGTATGGATATGCTCCACGAGATCTTCATACCACTCGATTTTCAGTTTCGGATGGACCCCGCCCTGGAAAAGGATCTGCGTTCCGCCGATGGCGAGCAGTTCGTCAATCTTTGCATCGATCTCGTCATAGGTAAGGACGTAGGCATCCTCGTCCTTTTCATGGCGGTAGAACGCGCAGAACTTGCAATCGACCCAGCAGATGTTCGTATAGTTGATATTGCGGTCGACGACAAAGGTCGTGACCCCTTTGGGGTGCAGCGCTTTTTTGCGGGCCGTGGCAAGCTTCCCGAGGGTTTTGAGATCGGCGTTGCGGATCAGGTCAACCGCTTCTTCTTTGGTGAGTCTGCTCATAGTGGTTCCACTCCCTCGTACAATATTTCCTTGGCCGCAGTATACCGCTCAAGGATTCAGCTCCGCCCCCCTGTCGGGAACGGCAGCGTTTAAAAAGATTGATTTAAGCGCAGGCAGGGCTTAGGATGCAGCTTTCTCTTTGGCGATCGCATCGAGCACGCCGTTAATGAACTTGGGAGACTGTTCCGTACCGAAGGCTTTGGCCACCTCAATCGCCTCGTTGATCACGACAGCGGAGTCCAGATCGCTGTGAAGCGCCTCGTAGGCTCCCAGACGGAGTGTCGCCCGTTCAATAGAACCCAAACGGTCGAAATCCCACTCCTTAAGGTGTTTGACAATCGCTTCGTCCACCTCTTCCAGATGCGCCATAACCCCGTCAAAGAGCGTCAGGGCAAAATCCTTCTGCTTGTTGCGGATCTTCTTCTCTTCGAGAATCTCATCGGTATGGTCGGCAATCGCACCGTTACCGAGGTCATAGGCATACAGCAGGCTGACGACCGCCATGCGTGCGTGGTGACGTGTCGCCATTACGCCTCGATCTCCGCGTACAGGTTCAGCATCTCAATGACCGTCGTCATCGCTTCGAAACCTTTGTTCCCCGCCTTCGTACCGGCGCGTTCGATCGCCTGTTCGATCGTATCGGTCGTCAGCAGGCCGAAAGCGACCGGCTTGGCGTACTTGAGCGACACCGTCGCGATCCCCTTGGTTGCCTCCGCAGAGACATAATCAAAATGCGGTGTCGCACCGCGGATCACGGCACCCAGCGCACAGACGGCGTCGTACTTGCCGGTGGCAAGCAGGCGTTCCGTCGCCATCGGCAGTTCAAACGCGCCCGGGACCAGCACAAGATCCAGCTCCGCGTCATTTCCGCCGTGGCGGGCATAGGCGTCTTTGGCGCCTTCGACCAGGCGGTCGGTGATCAGGTGGTTGAAACGCGCCGCGATAATGGCAACTTTCTTGTCCGTGGGGACTTGCAGTTTTCCCTCGATTACTTGCATCTTTCTTTCTCCTTGTTTAACTTTCTTCCGTGCCGCTTCGCCTAACGGCTGCACGCCTCGATGGCGAGCAGTGTTTCCGTCAGCTGCTTCAGTCCTTCGAGCGTGATCATATTCGGGCCGTCGCTCAGGGCGCACGAAGGGTCGAAGTGGGTTTCGAAAAAGAAACCGTCGACGCCGACAGCGGCCGCCGCTTTCGCTAGATAGGGTACCATCGAGCTGTCACCGCCGGTCTTTCCGCCGCCGCTGCCGGGCATCTGTACCGAGTGCGTCGCATCGAAAACGACCGGAGCAAACTCGCGCATGATCACCGGTGAGCGCATGTCCACGACGAGGTTGCCGTAGCCGAAACTCGAACCGCGTTCGGTGAGAAGCACCTTGTGCTTTTTCGCATTCTCATACCCCACCTCATCGCAGCCGCGGGTCTTGAGGACTTTCAGGACAGAGTAGCGCATATCCGCGGGGTTCATGAACTGTCCCTTTTTGATGTTGACGATACGGTCCGTTTTTGCCGCGGCGACGAGCAGGTCTGTCTGGCGGCAGAGAAACGCCGGGATCTGGATAATATCCGCGACTTCCGCCGTCGGTGCCACCTGGTAGGACTCATGGACATCGGTGACGATCTTATAGCCGAAATGCTCTTTCACCTTCTGCAGCAGCCGAAGGCCCTCCTCCAGGCCCGGTCCGCGGTAGCTCTCAAGGGAGGTGCGGTTGGCCTTGTCGAAACTCGCCTTGAAATAGAAGTCGAACCGCGCATCCTCATGGTAGGGCCGCAGCGCTTCTGCGATACGGAAAAGGGATGCTTCGCTCTCAATGACACAGGGACCCGCCATTAAAATCATTCGATACTCCCGTTACCCTCAATCATCGCCTTGGATTCGACCGGCCGCATCTGCGGAGAGACGACCCGCTCTTTGTATTTGCTGTTCCCGACGGCATCGTCGAAATCGTCGACCGCCTGCTCACGGAACTCCGTCAGGGAGTGGCCTGTTTCATGCGAGTAGACGATATATCCCAAAACAACAAGGACCAAAACCATTGTTTTCTTAGAGTTTGTCTGCCACTGCATGTACGCCAGAATCAACAAAACGACGATTGTCCCCGGATAAAGCCATGATGCATCCATGATGTACCCTTTTCGTGCTCGGCAGTGCCGCCGAAAATAAATAGGATTATACCAGAGGTTGTTAACAAATCCGGCATTGTGCTGCCGGTGTAAGGCACACGACTACCGCGACGCCTTGATCGTTTCATAAGCAGCATTGATCTGCTGCATCTTCTGCGTAGCCTCGGCCATATACGCCTCATCCGCCCCTTTTGCCTTCATAAGGTCGGGATGATACTGCTTCACCAGAGCACGATACTTCTTCTTGATACTCTCCATCGCTTCACCCTCTTCCGCGCCCAGCAGCGTGTACGCCTCCTGCAGAGTGGTACGGGTCGGCCCCGTTTTGTAGATCTGCGCGAACTGGGCCATGATCGCCTCGACCTGGTCCGGTGCGATCTGCAAAAACGCCGCGATCTTGGTCAGCAGATTCTCTTCGTTTCGGCTGAGCTCCCCGTCAACGAAGGCGAGATTGACAAGAAATGAGAACATCCCCAGACGCTGCTGCGGGTGGCGCACGGTCGCATAGGCCAGGCGCTGCGCAATCGCATCCGCATTGAAGCGCTGCTCCTTTTCACGGTTGAAAATCGATTTGAGCTCTTCACGGACCATCTGCGGGTCCGGAAACGCGTTGGCGATATCCGTGAAGGTGTTTCCGATCAGTTCCGCCTCCAGGGTGTCAACCCGGCCGTCGGCTTTGGCCACCTTTGCCATCAATGCGACAAAAAGCCCCAGCTCGGAGTTGCGCACCACTTCGGAGGTCACGGGACCTCTCCCGGTCGCTTCCGCCCGGTACTGGTAGCGACCATAGCTTCTGAAAACCCAGACGAGAAAGAGCCCCACAAACAGGTAAAAAATCAGTGATCCCATACGCTATCTCCCTCCACATCGATCTCGATGCCGACGATCCGATCGCACGGCACGATCAGCGTCTTTTTGGGCGCACTGACCACATAAAACCACCGGCTCTCCGCCATCAGCGCCTCGTCATACTCCCCCGTGCGTTTGACGTCTTCGGTCTCCATCCGGCGCAGAACGACCCCGGTAGAAAATCCCTGCCGGTAATCATCGGCCGCCGTATCGACATCCGCGAACTCCACCCGGTCGGCGGTGCGGATAAGACGGCAACGGTTCTTGCGGGCCCATCCTCGCACGCCGAACCAGAGTGTGACCATCCCAAGAAGCGCCACGCCCCCGGCGGCCACCGTGTACGTGAAAGCGACGGCGGCGACAAAGATCGTCAACGCTCCCCAGACAACAAATGCCGCTTCGTCGATTTTTTCAAAAGCGATGACCCGGAATGCCAATACGAGCGTCCGCAAGTACTGCAGCCACGCCAGGAGTTTAGCCATCAAAACGGTCCCAGAAAAATTCGATCCACTCCGTCGCTTCCCGGCAGCTGAAATCGGGTTGCTCGCAGGCGGTGGGCTTGGACCACGGCGCGGCGCATTTGATCGTGCTTTGCGGATAGCGCTCCCGAAGGTAGGCCTTCACCTGCTGCAGGGTTTTGCCCGAGTCAACGATGTCATCGACGATCAGGATCCGCCGGAAGGTTCCGCCGGGGCAATCGCCGTCGATGGTGACCGTTTCGCGCTGGGAGGCGTCATCGTAGGACGCCACCCGCAGCAGGCCGATGTTGCGGACATCCAGGCCGTATCCGAGCAGCTGCGCCCCCATCATGCCGCCGCGCGCAAGCGCCACGATCATATCCGGCGCGTAGGCACGGCAGGCGGGGAGCAGGGAACGCATGTCCGCTTCGAAAGCCTCATAACTGTAATAAAACATGGCCGCATTATACCACTAAAGCCCCCCTTTACCCATGCATTGCTACCATGACGAAAAGGGAGTTTTATGCGCTTGAATTTCTTGGCTCTTTTGACGGTCACCCTCCTCTTTTCGGGCTGCCTGACACCGACAACCCCCGAAGTCCCCGCCTGGGTCGAACACCCGCCGCCGCCGACGGCAACAACGCTCTACGGTGTCTCCGTTGCTAAAAGCAAAGAAGAGGCGCATATCTCCGCCCTCGGCAATATCGCTACCACCATGCTCAGGGGCGCGGAACCGGCCCTTGAGCAGCGCGTCCGGGATGTCACTGAGCGCAGCCAGACCGCAGCCGCGATGCGTACGGTACTCCGGGAAATCGACTATCCGGGTGTTACCGTCAAAGAAGAGGCGGAGATGGGAGAGGATCATGCGGTCTTGATCACCATGCCGCGCAGCGTTTTCGCCGCACAGATCGATGATCGGCTCAAAGCGCACCGTCAAACGATCGAAGCGCACCTGCCTTCCGACGACGCCCCGCTTTTCGAGCAATTGGGCAGGCTTGGCGCTGCCCATGAAGAGAAACCGATGCTGCTGGCGGAGGTATTGCTCCTCGAAACGGCCGACCCGGCGGCCGACACGAAACCCTACTACGCGTTTATGGAAAAAACGGATGCGGCGTACAACGCCCTGAAATTCGGCGTAGCCATCAGCGTCATCAGCGATGCGGAGGCGATCGTCTACGTTGATACCGTGGAGCAGACCCTGCGCTCCGAGGGGATGACACCGACAGGCAATCGTATCGGTCTGCTTCTGCTGCATGCCGACAGCCAGCAGGAACGGCGCAATGGCGTGTTTAACGTGACCATGCGTGTCCGGCTCGAATCCGTCGCGAAGGGCGAGCGGCTCGCACAAAACGAGTTTTTCCTGGAAGCCGTGTCGCCGCAGAGTTTCAGCGATGCCAAACGCCGCACCGCCGAAGCCCTCAAAGCACGTCTGCGGGAGCTGGGTCTGTTTCGTACACTCGGGTTTTAGTATCCGCTAACGCCGTTTACTCCTCCCCGAAATAGTGTTCCCGTTCGGGCTCATGTGCCCGAAGACGGTTGAACGCTTCATTGTTTCCGCTGCTCCGTGCGCTGTTCAGCGCTTTGCGCCACTCCCGCCGGGCTTCCATATATGCAATCCTGCCCCGCTGCCGGCTCGCACGCCGTTCTTCGGCGACCATGCGGTTATAGGCTCTCTCCTCTTCCCTGAGGGCGGGGACCTCCGGGGGCAGGTCAGATACGATCTGTTCCGGCAGGGCGTCCGCTGCCGGCGATGGTGGTGGCGACACCGCCTCGAACGAGGTCGGCACGGCGAGTTTTCCGTCAACCGGGGCATTTGGATGCCCCTCCATCCGTCCCGCCGCCAGGAAGGCAACGGTCATGACACCCGAGGCCAAAATAATCCAGCGCATCGCTCACTCCCTCTAGCTTGTCGGATCGCCGTCACAGTCCCAGTCTTTCGGGTCCAGCGGTCTTTCTGTCGCCCCCGGGTAGATCAGTGCGTTCGTGTCGTCGCAGTCAGGGGACCAGTCTTGGGTATAGAAGCCGTCACCGTCACTGTCGGTGCCGATCGGGACCAGGGCCGGAGCATACCAGGTCGTGGACGACCCGTTCTCCGACATCACCTCGAGGTAATAGGTCTGCGTCGTTGCAATCCCCCCGGCATCCGGCGTGCTCATCTCGATAATGCCCCCCGGGCCTTTCGAATCGGTAATCCCCAGGGCCGCCCCGCCGTTATCGAGCAGTGCGGTCTGCAGCCCCGCTGGCCCCTGTGAATAATCCACGATATAGGCCGCACCGTGCGGCGGGAGCGTCACCTTGTAGTAGTCGGTGTCGTTTCCCGGATCGATCGTATGGGCCAGGGTGTAGAGCGCACTTTGATAGATGATCTCGCCGACTGCGCTTTTGGTGCTGTAGATCGTCGTCGCTCCGCCCAACGTGCCATCCGGCTCGAAACCGTCGGTGCCGCTCGGGGCATCCGCCCCCGAACAATCTTCATCGATCCCGTTGCCGGCGATTTCGTTTGCGTACGGGTAGACGGCGTTATTGCTGTCGTTGCAGTCAAAGGTGGCGGAGTAGCCGTCGTTATCACTGTCGACAAAGAGCCGTACGCCGAGCTGATAACTGGCCATATCGTATGCATAAAACGAGTAGACATGGATCAGGTAGTTCCCCGTTTCCGTAATCGTGATCTGATCAATATTGCTGTCAAAGGAGAGGAAATTGTCGTTTGACGCTACCAGCGTCACCCCATCGGCTTTATAAAGTTCGATCACCGTGTCGGCCGTATAGTTCAGGTTCGTCGCGAAGAGTTCGTAAGTGTTGCCCGACACTAAGGCAACCTTTACCCAGTCCTCGTCCCCCTGCGGATAGATCGTGCGCGTCTGCAGTCCCCCGACCAAGATACTGCTGGGTTGGTCTTTTGTATTGTCGCCGGCGCTGCCTTCAAATCCGTCAGCGGCCGTCGGGAAGGCGGCGGCGATGATAACGCCCCCGCCTCCGCCACCGCCGCCACTACTCGCATCCGCCGTGTCGCTCTTGACCTTGCAGCCTCCGGCCATCAGTGCGATCGCCGCAAGCAGAACGATTCCTTTCTCTTTCATGGTTTTCATCACTCCCTCCTTCTTATTCTTGACAGGGAAAAACGTGAATTAAAACCATCTTACAACGCGCCGCCTTTCGCTTCACGGCGGAGAAAATAACTAGCTGTTAAAATTCAAATGCATTAAATAATCACAAAAAATAGTTTTTTTTGAAAAAAATTATTCGTGACCAAACCCCAGCGCCTTGGGGTGGACGAAAGCGAGGTTTGCCCAGTTCACGCGCGGCTGTTTCAGAATCAGACTGTGGGGCGAGACCGCCCGCGAGAGGGCGACGTAGAACTGCGAGGGGGCGAAGATCTCCGTCGTGTCGATGACCAGATCGCCGATACTCATCCCCTGGGACTTGTGAATGGTAATGGCAAATGCGAGGACGATCGGGAACTGGTAGAGGGTAAACTGCGGCACCTCGACCATCTGCTTCTCCTTCTCGACCGTGCGCTCCTCCCAACGGCTCTTCTCCGTGCCGACGCGTTCGAGTTTGACGACCGTACCGTCCTCTTTGCGGATGTGAACGTTGTCCTGTTCAAGCCGCACGACGATCCCCCGCTGGCCGTTCACGTAGTTCCAGCTGTTGCGCGTAAAGAGCACCGGCGCGCCCACCTTCAGCTCCAGTACTTCCGGGATACGGGCATCCGCCATAAAACGCTCCACCTCCCGCGGCTGTGTCTTGGCGTCGTGGCAGACGCTCTGGGTTTCAAAGGCGTAGAGATCCCCCTCGACCGCATCAAGCTGCTCGCGGTTGTGCTCGAAGGCCGAACGGTTCGTCCCGTAGAGGAAGGTGTAACGCGAGAGGTCATCCCCCGTCGGTTTGATCAGCTCATGCAGGTAGCGGTGCTCCTCCTCCGTGACCCGGGCATGACGTACGGCGTTCAGGACCCCGTTGAATTCGGTGTCCTCACTGCGCCAGTTATGCGTCAGCGTCACCGTCTCAAAGGCAAACTGTTCCCAGCTCGGGGCCTCGAAGGCAAAACGGATTGTGCCTTTTGTGACCGGCGGAAGCTGCAGAAAATCCCCCACGGCCAGGAGTGCGCCGCCAAACCCGCACTGCAGCAGGCGCAGCCGGACCATGTCGAGCACCTCGGCACTCACCATCGAGATCTCGTCGATAACAACGAGGTCCATCGCACGCACAAGTTTGACGATCTTCTTCTTGGGGATGAGTTTCCCCCGGCGTTCGAGGTCCGTTTCACTATCGGCGATGCCCAGATCGAAAAAACTGTGCAGGGTCTGTCCGCCGATCAGGGCCGCCGCCATGCCCGTCGATGCGAGCTTGGCGACCTTTTTCCCCTCGGCACCGTAGGCGGCGATGATCTGGCGGGTCAGGGTCGTTTTGCCGGTACCGGCCCCGCCGGTGAGAAAGAGGTTCTGTCCGGATTGTAGCCCAGAGAGCAGTGCGGAAAGTGAAGTGGTTTCCATGTATACGGGCCTGTCCGGCCCCGGGAGGGCTTAGGCGGCCGGGGCGCGGCCGAGGCTGATTTTGGTCCCTTTGAACTCGAGGATCTCGACGTCTATGTCGTCCCCCTCGCTCAGAACATCGGAAACGTTGCGCACGTGCGAATCGGAGATTTTTGAGATGTGCAGCAGGCCGTCGACGCCGCCGGGCAGTTCGATGAAGGCGCCGAAATCGACGATCTTCTTGACCCGCCCCTTGACGATGTCGCCGACATGGTACTCGGGTTTTTCCATCTTCGGTACGGAGACGATCTGCTCGATATGTTCGCGCGCGCCCTTGACCCCGTCGCGGTTCTTGCCCGTCACCTTCACGCTACCGGCCTTCTTGTCGATATCGATCGCGACCTCGAACTTCTCGATGATCTCTCTGATCGTCTTGCCTGCCTGGCCGATGACATCGGCGACACGGTCGGGATCGATGCTGAAGAAGTCACTGCCGGGCAGCTCCTCGCTCAGTTCGATCTTGTTCTCTGCATCGGCCATGATATCGATGATGTGGGCGCGCCCCGCCTTTGCCTGATAGAGGGCCGTTTTGAGCAGTTCCAGGGAGATGCCGCCGAGCTTGATGTCCATCTGCAGCGCCGTAATCCCCTCTTTGGAGCCCGCGACCTTGAAGTCCATATCCCCGTCGTGGTCCTCGAGGCCGGTAATGTCGGTCAGAACCATGTGCAGGTCCCCTTCGCTGACCAGTCCCATCGCCACGCCGGCGATCGGATCGGTCGTCTCCAGGTCCGCCGCTTTCAGTGCCATATAACCGCCGCAGACGGTCGCCATGGAGGAAGAGCCGTTGGACTCGAGGATCTCGGAGACGAGGCGGACGGTCTGGCCCGGGGCCTCCAGGACCGGTTCGAGGGCGCGCTTGGCGAGGTTGCCGTGTCCCAGCTCCCGGCGGCGCGGCGGCTGGACCGGCGACGCTTCCCCGACGCTGAAGCCCGGGAAGTTGTAGTGCACCATAAAGCTCTCGTACTGCGCCGAACTGTCGGTAAGCTCCTCGTACATCTGGGCGTCTTTGTTGCCGCCGATGGTCAGTGTCACCAGGGCCTGGGTCTGGCCACGGGTAAAGAGACAGGAGGAGTGGACGGAGGGAAGAACGTTGGTCAGAATGCTGATCGGGCGTACCTCGTCGAGACGGCGGCCGTCTGCGCGGGTCTGCGTCTGCAGGATCTGTACGCGGACCGTTTCGCGCTTGACCGCTTCGATCGCTTTTTTAAGGGCGTGCTCGTCGAACTCCGGTTCCGCATCGAGGATCTTTTTGCGCAGGTTGCGCAGGGCCGTGGAGCGCTCGGTGCGCGCCATTTGAGCGATGGCCGCGGCGATATCGTCGCTGTGCTGCTCGCGGACGTAGGCCATCAGGTGCTCATCCGGCTCCGCGGCGATGCAGGTGAGTTTGAAGGTCTCTTTCTTGAACGGGGCGAACGCCTTCGCATAGGAGACGTTGGCCGTCGCCAGCAGCTGCTGGGCTTCGGAAAGCAGGACGATGAAATCATCCTCGCCCATCGCGTTGCTGCGGTAGCGGGCGATCGTCTCGGCGGCAAGCGCCGGATCGACGAGCGGGTCGACCATCATCGTGTCGAGCAGCTCCGTCTCCACCGAACCCTGAACCCGCATCTCGATCATCAGCAGGTCCGACTCCGTTCCCGCGAGGAAGAGGTCCAGGGTGCTGTTTTTAAGCTGCGGCAGCGTCGGGTTGAACAAGACCTCTCCGTCAACCTTCGCCACACGGACGGCGCTGACGGGGATGTCAATGTCGATGTCGGAGACATACAGGGCCGCCGAGGCGGCGTTGAGGCCGAGCACCTGGAGGTCGGCATCTTCATCCGCGCTGAGCACCATCACGGTGATCTGGACGGGGTTGGCGAACCCTTTAGGGAAGAGCGGACGCAGGGAGCGGTCGATGATACGGGAAGTCAGTGTTTCGAAATCGCTCGGTTTGGCCTCGCGCTTGATGAAACCGCCCGGGATCTTGCCCGCGGCGTACGCTTTCTCGATGTACTGCACCGTCAGTGGCAGAAACCCCTCTTCGACGAATTCGGTCTCGTCGATGACAACGGTGGCCAGGACAACCGTGTTGCCGGCCTTGAGCCATGCGCTTCCGTTTGCCTGTCGGGCCACGCCTGTAAGCGCATACTCTTCCGTTCTGTTCTCGACGGCTACCAGTACATCATAATCCATTTAGTCCCCTAGTATCTTAATAATCATTTCATCCGAAACATCTTCTAGTTCTGAATAATAACATGATGTTTCTATATAATCCTCCAGCACGTGCGGGCAGAAGAGCGCGTCACAGAGCGGTTCGACGGCCGCATAGACCTCCTTGGGCATCACCGGTGCACAGGCATAGAGGGCATCGGGCGAGCGCGAAAGGACGGTTTTGATCGCGCACATCAGCTTCAATCCGCTCTCCGCCCCTTGGTCGACAAGCAACACTTTTTTGCCGCGCAGGGTTGTCAGCGGGCGCCCTTTGCGATAGTGGTAGATCCGGGAGAGGATCTTCTCTTCGTGCTTGCGGTGCGCCTCGCCGTAGACGTAGTCATACTGGATGCCGAAGGCCTTGACGAGGTCGTCGTTGATCACGATCTCCTCCGTCTCGCTCACCCTCCCCAGTTCGCACTGCGGGTTCTGGGGCGCTGTAATCGATTCGCCCAGCAGCCAGTCGACCTTGAGCTTCATTCGGACGTTGAGCTCCTGGCACAGTGCGATGCCCCCCTCGGAGAGCGCGATCAGTATCCACGATTCACGCTGCATCTGCGGCAGCGGCAGCAGCTCATTCAGCGCCGAAACGGCCGCTTTTCTATCTTCAAACAGTTTCATCACGAACCATCCAATGCATCGCTGAGTTTGTAGTTGACCTCGGTCCCCCCGATGGGGCGGAGTTCGACGGTGAAATAGACATACTTCTCCAGAAGCGAGTCGGCCTGGGCGTTGGTCAGGATCGGGCGGTTGTTCTCGACGTATCGCATCCCGAATTTCCAACAGCGCTTCGTGTAGTCGAAGCCGACCTCGGAAAACTTCTTCACATTCGCCTCCAGATCATAGGCGTACCGGCCGAAATAGCGATAGTGGTCATTATAGCGATATGCGGCGTCAAAGGTCAGGTAATTGACCCGGTTTGTCCCGTTAACGTCGGGCTGGTCTTCATAGAGGTCCATGGCTCCGATATTGAGCGCGCCGTCACTGTAGCGGACGCCGTTGAGCATCTTCGAAACCCGGTGGTAGTCATAGTTGTAAAAAACATCCGAATAGAGCGAGACTTCCGGGGTCACCTGCCAGTCCAGTTCGTTTTCCAGCTCGCTGAGCTGATCCTGGTTCCGGTCGAAGGAGAGGCGCTGCGAAAGACGGTGGTAGAGCACCTGTTCGCCCACGTCATTGACGAAAAACTGGCTGAACTTCAGATCCAGCGCCTCTTCGATCTCGTTGACGGCATAGAAGTCGCACTCGGGGTAGAGCGCCGAATCGCTCCCGCTGCAGAGCGTCTGCTGGGTTTCGTAGTAGCCTGTCGCATCATCAACGCCGGCCTTGGTATAGGCGAGGTCCAGTCCGGCCGTGTGGCTGAAACCTTCAAACGCTTTCGTCACCTGTGTCCCCGCATTGAAGACATGGTAGATCCGCCCGAAAAGCCCCGTTTCATACGCGCCGCCCGTCGGGATGGCCGATACGGTCGTCGGCTCGTTTCCGAAGGTGATGTATTTACCGTTTAGGCGCGCACTGTAGGAGAGCAGCAGGTAATCCTCCAGCGCGGAGGTCTGCAGCGTGACAGGCAGGTCCACCTCCCCTTCGACCGCACGTTTCCCCGTTTCGCGGAAAATGTTGTTGCCGCGGAGATCGAAGGTATAGTAGACGTGCTCGTCGAGGAAGGTGTTGATATAGCGGTGGTAACGGAGGATCGGAAGGTTCTGCGGCGTGTCGGCATTGCTCTGTTTGTTCAGGTCGAGGTAGTAGCGGAGGTTCATGCCGTAATAGGTATCTTCTTCGTTGTAGAAGAGGTTCACCCGCGAGAGCACCTGGTTGGAGGTGGCGTAGTTCACAGTATCGTTGGAAGAGAGGTTGATATAGTCGATATCGTTCATCCAGCTGATGTCGGCATAGAGACCCGACTGCCCGGGAAGGTCTAGCCCCAGCCAGCGCTGCAGCACCGCCGTATTGGTATAGAAAAGATCAAAGCCGTAGTGGTTCGAGTTGGCCAGGTCATAGGTGTTGACGTAAGAGGATTTCTCCTGGAAATAGCCCGACTGGAGCGACCCTTCCGAAACGTTCGAATCGACAAAGCGGAACTTCCCGTAAACCCCCTCGCCCCGCTCCGTGCGCAGTTGCGGACGCAGCTCAACGTCCCAGGAGGGATCGATCGCGATATAGACAGGCTGCTCGAAAAAGAACCCTTCCGTACTGGAGACACCGAAGGAGGGCACCAGCAGACCGCTGCGGCGGCGGTTGTCGAGGGAGTAGCCGAAATAGGGGAAGTAGAAGACGGGAATGCCGTAGATCTTGAGGTAGGCGTTATAGACGTTCATCCAGCGCGATTCACTGTCGAAATCGGCGCTGGAGAAGTAAAGCACCCAGAAGGGATCGTTGGGATCGCAGCCTGAGACCATCCCGTCATCGACCGTAAAGTCCTTGTCCTCCGCCCCCGAACGCGAGGAGCTCATCCAGACGTTCGTATGGCGGTCGAGCATGAAAAAGGGGGAGAACTCCCGGCTCTTATTGGCGACATCGAGCTTGGCGTAATCCCCCATCGCGAAGTACTCCGACCCCTGCATGGCGACGATATTGCCGAAAAGCTCCAGCGTACTGCTGTTGCGGTCGAAATAGGCCTCGTTGGCGCTCAGATAGTAGCTTTTGTACAGGACGAGGACATCCCCGCTCGCATGGACGACGCTGAGGTTCGAATCGAGCCGGGTCGCGAAGAATTCAATCTGCTCTTCCGCCCGCAGCGCGGACAATACAAAAAGAAGAAGGAGCAGCAGGAACCTAGGCATTGACGACAACGGTGCGCGCGGTGCGGTCATGCCACGCCTGGTTATTGGGATCGAACATCGCCCAGATAAAGCCGAGGTAGAAGATGATCTCGCTGAGAATGCGGAAGACGGCGCGGTTGAATGCCGGCAGCCAGCCCGGGATCCCCCCGTCCTCAATCGCCGCGACACGGATGCGCATCGCCATCTTCCCCAGCGACGCACCGTAGAGGGCGACGAAGAGCGTCTGGTAGAAGACCTTCATCCCCAGGTACTCCAGGGCATAGGCGTTGGTGATGAACAAGAAGGTCTCCATGTCCTCCGCCTTGGAGATAGGCCCCCAGAGCATGATCGTAAAAAGCAGGCTCAGCAGGAGCTCGTCGATCAGGAACGCCACGGCGCGCTTCGGGATGGAAGCGAGTTGCAGTTCATGCCGATCCAGCAGCGTTTCGATCGTCTCGTTCACGGGTTAGAGGGCCTGGTAAGCGATATCGGTCCGCAGTTTTTTCCCTGCGAAGTGCACCTGGCCGCAGAGAAGGTAGGCGCGGTCGCGGGCCTCGCGGATGCTCTTGCCCGTTCCGACGCAGACGAGGACCCGTCCCCCGGTCGCGAAAAGCTTGCCGTCACTCTCGCTGACGCCGGCGTAGGCAATATGCGAGTGTTCGGCCAGTTCGGTGTGAACGATCTCGTCGACGACGATCTCCGCCGGTTCGCTGCTGCTGTAGGGGTAATCGCGGCTTGCCATGACAACGCCGACAGCGTATTCGTCCTTGAACTTCACGTCCAGGGTATCGAGCTGCTTCGTCGCGGCCTTGTAGAAGAGTTCGCTTGCCGGGGAGCTGAGCAGCGGCATCAGGATCTCGCACTCCGGGTCGCCGAAACGGACGTTGAACTCCAGGGTGATCGGTTCGCCGTTCACGATCATCAGGCCGATGAAGAGGACCCCCTCAAAGGGTGCGCCCTCCGCCTGCATCCCGTCGAGCGTCGGGCGGACGATGCGCTCCTTGACCTTCTCGTAGATTTCGTCGTTGACGAGCGGCGTCGGCGCGTAGGCACCCATCCCGCCCGTATTCGGCCCCTGGTCGCCGTCTTGAAGGCGCTTGTGGTCCTGTGCCGCCTGCAGCAGGATGAAATCCTCGCCGTCGCAGATGGCGAACATGGAGAGTTCGTAGCCGTCGAGGAACTCCTCAATAACGACTTTTTTGCCCGCGTCGCCGAAGGAGGCGCCGCTAAGCATCTCCGAAGCGGCCTTTTTCGCCTCGTCGTGACTCATAGCGATGATGACGCCCTTGCCCGCGCAGAGACCGTCGGCCTTGACGACGACCGGCGTCGGCAGGGTCTCAATGAACTTGAAGGCCGTCTCAATATGGTCCGTTTCGATGTAGCGGGCCGTCGGGATACCGTACTTGGCGAGGAAGTTCTTCATGTAGACCTTGGAGCCCTCAAGCTGCGCCGCCGCCTTGGAGGGGCCGAAGATCGTTAGCCCCTTCGCTTTGAAGATGTCGACAACGCCTTCGGTAAGGGGCGCTTCCGGCCCGACGATCGTGAGGTCGATACTGTTGGCAATCGCGAAGTCCGCCAGCGCATCGTACTCCTTGATCGCAACATTCTCGCCCAGCATCGGCGTCGCCCCGTTGCCCGGTGCGAAATAGAGCTTCTCTACCGCTTCATCCTGTGCCAGTACGCGCCCGATCGCATATTCGCGCCCGCCGCTGCCGATAACCATTACATTCATTCTTTTGCCGATCCTTCTTGCTGTTTTCATTCAAAAAGACGGCATCTTCTTGAATGAAAGCGGCATCTAAACCCGGGCGGCCGTTCCGCAAGATAGCTTTGGTTCTCAAAGCCAAAATAATACGGACTGAGGGCTTCCTCAGGCGGCAGTCCCTCAGGCTTGCGCCTTCAAGCAAGATCACCGGCACACAGAAGCGGCTACACCGTCCATAAAATAGATATGTAGAACCCCCTGAAATGCGAGAGCTCGTACCGCTCAGGCTTAGAAGACAATTATAGCCGATACGCCATAAAGAGGGGCTAAAAAACGGGAGGCTTTCCCCCTACTCGTTGATGCGTTCTTTGATCGTTTTCGCGATGCGGCTGCAGTGGTTGATCTTTTCGGAGAGCGAAAGGTCTTCGCGCAGCAGCACGTTGATGAACGCCGAGCCGACGATGACCCCGTCGACCCCCTCCGCTTTCGCCTTCGCCGTCGCTTCGTTAACGCCGAAACCGACGTAAACAGGCGTCTGCGTGTGGCGGCGGATCGACGCGACGACCTCGCCGAGATCTTCGCTTTTGCCCGCACCGGTGATCCCAGCGTAGGCAACGAGGTAGATGAACTTCTGCGCCGCGCTGACGACGGTTTTCACCCGCGCATCCGTATCCGTCGGTGCGACGAAGGCGATGTTGCTGATGCGGTGCTGAGCAAAGGCATCGGCGTAGAGGGCCGCCTCTTCATGCGGCAGGTCCGGGACGATCAGGCCGCTGACACCGAGATCGTTCGCCTCGCGAAGGACCTTCTCCATCCCGAACTGGTAAAAAGGGTTGAAGTAGCCCATCCAGAGCGTATCGACGCGGGGCGCCACGGCGCGGGAGACGTCCAGGACGTCTTTGAAGCGGAACCCGTTCTCCAGGGCGACGTAGTTCGCCGCCTCAATCACCGGACCGTCGGCGACGGGATCGGAGAAGGGGATACCCAGCTCCAGCGAATCGACACCGCTCTCCCCCATCGAGAGCGCCAGGTCGATCGTAAAATCTTTGTCGGGATAGCCCGTCGTAATGTAGCCCACCAGTTGTTTTTCCACCAATTACCCTTTGACCGGATCTGCCCGTGTTCGGGCGCCGCCACCCTTAGCAACGGGACGGCGGCCTGCCATATTTATCCGCAATTGTAGCATTTTTGGATAAAATCGCTCTCAATTGACTAGGGCGCCGGAAAGGGGATTTTCCCCCTGTTCCGGCATGCCCGCAGGAGCAACCAATGGCTAATAAGCTGAGCGTCGGTGCCATCCGAAAGGCCAAGGGCGGGACACCGCTGATGATGATCACCGCTTACGACGCCCTCTTCGCACGCCTTTTCGACCCCATTGCCGACATTCTCCTCGTGGGAGATTCGCTCAATATGAGCTTTGCCGGGAAACCGGACACCCTGAGCGCCACGCTCGAGCAGATGATCTACCATACCCAAGCCGTCTGCAGCGGGGCGCCAGGCACCTTTGTCATCTGCGACATGCCCTTTGGCACCTATACGACGGCCGAGCGCGCGCTGGACAACGCGATTGCCGTCTACCAGCAGAGCGGGGCCGACGCCGTCAAGATCGAGGGGGGCCGGGACAAGGCCGGTATCATCGCCCACCTCACGGCCAACGGCATCGCCGTCTGCGGCCACATCGGCCTGCTCCCGCAGGCGGTGCGCGGCGAGGGGGGCTACAAGGTGAAGGGCAAGGACGAGGGGAATGCCCTCTCCCTGATCGAGGATGCCAAAGCCGTCGAAGCGGCCGGCGCCTTCTGCATGGTCGTCGAAGGGGTCAAGGCCGACGTCGCAACGCGGATCGCGGAAGCCGTCTCCGTCCCCGTCATCGGCATCGGCGCGGGCAGCGGCGTCGACGGGCAGGTGCTCGTCTTCTCCGACATGCTCGGCCTCTATGAGCCCTTCGTACCGAAATTCGTCAAGCAGTACATGCACGGTGCCGACGCGGTCAAAGCGGCGGTCACGCAGTACAAAGAGGAGGTCGTGGCGCGCACCTTCCCGGCAGAGGAGCATACGTATTGATCGCTCAAACCGTGTTTGTAATCACCTTGGGGGTACTGGCCTGCGGCTGTTCCAATGAAATGCGCTACGACATGGCGCATGACATCGCCAAACAGAACTGCCGCAATATCACCAGCCCCGATGAGCGGCGTGCCTGCGAGGGGCAGCACGACCAGCCCTATCAAGAGTACAAAGCTGCGGAACAATATCCGGTGGGACAGTAACGATGGAACGTATCGTAGAGATCGAAAAATTCAGCGCCGAGGAGACAGTCGAAACTTCCCTGCGCCCCGAGGGGTGGAAGGATTACATCGGCCAGGAACAGATCAAAAAGAATCTCGGCGTCTTCATCGAGGCGAGCAAAAAGCGGGGCGAAGCCCTGGACCACACCCTCTTCTTCGGCCCTCCGGGCCTGGGGAAAACGACCCTGGCGCTGATCATCGCCAACGAGATGGGCAGCAGCATCAAGGTCACCGCCGCCCCGATGATCGAAAAGAGCGGCGACCTGGCCGCCATCCTCACCAACCTCGAAGAGGGGGACATCCTCTTTATCGACGAGATCCACCGCCTCTCCCCCGCCGTTGAGGAGATCCTCTACCCCAGCATGGAGGATTTCCGCCTCGACATCATCATCGGCAGCGGCCCCGCGGCGCAGACGGTGAAGATCGACCTGCCACGCTTCACCCTGATCGGGGCGACGACGCGGGCGGGGATGCTCTCAAACCCCCTGCGCGACCGCTTCGGCATGAACTTCCGCATGAACTTCTATCACCCCGAAGAGCTCTCCCGCATCATTATGCAGGCAGCGGAGAAGCTGGGCAAGCCGATCAAGCACGACGCCGCGCTCGAGATTGCCCGCCGCTCCCGGGGAACGCCGCGGATCGCCCTGCGGCTGCTGCGCCGGGTCCGGGACTTTGCCGACGTCGCCGACGAAACAACCATTGGACATGAACGCACCGTCTACGCCCTGAACGAGCTGGGGATCAACGCCCACGGCTTCGACGAGATGGACCTCCGCCTGCTGGAGCTGCTGGTCCAGGCCAAGGGGCGGGCCATGGGGCTCAGCACCATCGCCGCGGCGCTGAGCGAGGATGAGGGGACCATCGAGGATGTCCTGGAACCCTACCTGCTCGCCAACGGTTACCTGGAGCGTACCGCCAGGGGGCGCGTCGCCACGCCCAAGTGCTACGATGTGCTCCGGCTCACCCCGCCCACCGAACAGAGCGGGCTCTTTTAGGAGGTACAGCGTGAAACCGCAGACGATCTTTGCCATCCTGCTCGCGGCGTCACTCTACTGGATGTACCTGCTCTACAGCCCCTACCTGATGAGCATCTTGATCGCTTCGCTGCTGGCGGTCTCGACCTTTTCGTTCAAACGGCGTCTGCGGGAGTGGACCGGCTCGGTCTTCGCGGCATCGGCCCTCTCCACCCTGATGATGGCACTGCTCTTTTTCGCCCCTTTGGGCTATTTTCTCGCCAAAATTACTATCTATCTGCAGCACTTCGACCCCACAACCCTCGAATCGGTCATGGACTATCTGCAGGAGCTCATAGAACGCGCGCCGGGGTTCTCCGGGCACTCCAAGTCATACGTCTCGAACTTTATCGCCTCGTACGATCCCGCCGAACTGACCAAGAAGGCCCTGGCCTACGCCGGGACCATCGGCAGCATCAGCGCGTCGTTCGTCAAGAACGCCTTCATGATCATCGTCTTCTACTTCTTCGCGCACCTCTACGGACAACGGCTGGCGGGCTATTTCAAACACATCATCAACCTTCCGCCCGATGATGCCCGCCTGTTGGGTTCGGAAGTCTCTTCGGTGATGAGCATCGTCTTCTACTCCATTCTGCTCACGGCGGCGCTGGAGGGGGCGCTCTTCGGCATCGCCGTCAGTTTTATGGGCTACAACGGGCTGCTTTTCGGCATTCTCTTCGGGTTTGCCTCCCTCATCCCCGTGATCGGCGGCGCGCTGATGTGGGTCCCCTTCTCCCTTTACGAGCTCTCCCTCGGCGATGTCGGCAGCGCCGTGTTCATCGCGCTGTACACGATCATCGTCATCTCCGTCATCGCCGACACCTTCATCAAACCCGTCATCATCAAAAGCATCGACAGCCGCCTCTCCACGACCGAGAGCAAGCGTAACGAGCTCATCATCTTCTTCGCCATCATCGCAGGCCTGACGAGCTTCGGCTTCTGGGGCATGATCCTCGGCCCTGCCATCACCGCTTTCTTCATGGCGCTGCTGACGCTGATGGAGCGTAAAAATGCCCTTGCTGATACGATAGCACAAGCCGACTGACGACTGTGCGGGGTGTCGGCCCCTTCCCGCCGAGCAGCAGGACCCCGGCGTTTACTCGACGACGCACTCCGCCTCGACGCGACGGTTCTTTGCCCGTCCCTCCTCTGAGGCGTTGTCCGCCACCGGATCGCGCATGCCTCTGCCCAGTGCCACAATGCGTTTCTGATCGATCCCCGCCTTCACCAGCAGCGTTTTGACGGCCTCCGAACGGCGCGCGGAAAGTCTCTGGTTATAGGCGGGCGTACCGGAACCGTCCGTATACCCTCTCAATATGACCTTATAGGCGGGGTTCTCATTCAAAAAGCGCACCAGCACATGTATCTGCGTTTTTCGCGCTGCGGAAACCTCCGCAGAATCATAGGGAAAGTGTACGACCTGTGCCATCGTCACCGGGCACCCCTTCGCATCCACGCGCACGCCGCCCTTCGTGCCGAGGCAGTGATCTTCCGAATCGAGCACCCCGTCATCATCGCTGTCCGTCTCCTGTGGTCGCTCCGCGGCAGCCGCTACAGGTACAGCGTCTGGTTCAACTGTCTCCGGCTCCGGTGCAGCTTCGACGGCGTGCGCAGCGCTCTGCGTGTCACCAGCGCCGAACAGATAACTCACGCCGATCATCCCGAGCCATCCCGTTTCATTCTCATCCAGATTGAACCGTTTTTTCGCTTCCACGACGAGCTGCCATGCGTCATTCAGGGGAAATTTGCACCCGAGGCCCGGCAGGACCTGCCACTGATCCCGTCCGGTGACACCGCTGATCGTGCGGTACCCTACGGCCAGCGAGAGGTAGGGCTTCACGGCGCCAGACTCCGGGAAAAGATCATAATCGATGCCGGCCATATAATCCGTCACGTTGACATGCCCATGTCCGGGAAGATCATAGGCGGCATCGAACGCAGCCGACAGCTCGGCGACCGCCGACCATCTGCCGTAAAAGCGATAGGCGGCGCGCACACCCACGCCGGGGAACAGATCTTCTAACGGGTCGTTCTTCCCCTCCTGGAAAAGCGCGACCCCCATCAGCCCGATCTCGACCTTTTTCGGAGCGTCCGGGACGATATCGCGCACGCCTTCAGATTCCGCGCATAGCACCGCCCCCGCGAAAAGCGTGAAAAAGAGTCCTATGGTTGACATGATCTTTGCCATCATCACCCCCTTTTCTGAAGCACATTTCTTGATGCTTGTGTTGCGGCGAAGCCTCCCGCCGGCGTGCCAGGCTAGGCACCCGGATAGGATGCTTCGAGCCCCTCGTACAGTTCATCGGGCGTCATATCTCCCTTCTCTTCCCACAGCCGCTTCATCACGACGTTGTCCTCTTCCCCGTTCCAGATTTTGACGTAGTGCCCCTCTTTGTAACCGTGGTCCTGGCGGAACCGGTTGAGGATGTTCTTGCCGACGTAGAGACGGTAGAGCGACGTGAGGTCGAGGTTGCTCATACGGACCAGTTCGAAGAAGTCGGCCAGCAGCTTGGTCAGGTCGGGCTTGCCGTCGAGAGCATCTTTCATTACCGACTCCACCTGGGCCATCACCAGACGTTCGACGGCAAATCCTTCCGCCGCGTCGTTGAGCATCTCGTAAAAGGGCATGATCGCGATCGCCTTCGCCGCGTCATCGAGGCTGCCCAGATCGCGCTGCTTGTACTCCTGCAGCACCAGGCTCATGACGAAGTGCCAGACGTCCACGACCTCGATCTGCAGGTTGGCCCAGTCGGGGTCGGCGGCGATGTTTTTCCAGTGCTTCCATGCGAATGAATCGATCATCTCCGCGCACTCCATGTAGATGCAGCGCTTCCAGTTGATCGCCTTGCCGTTCTTGGTCGTACCCGCTTCCCAGTCTGCTCCGTTCGTGGCATCGTTAAGCTGCTGTTGCAGCTGCAGCATCTGTAAAGCTCTGTTCATGGGTACACTCCGTATTTTTGACGACATTCTACCGGGAATTCGATTCGAACCCCCTTCCCTTAGAGCGGCGCCCCTAACCGCGCGATAAAAGTTTCCTGTATAGGCATCGATGGGATAATGAAAGCATGGTCCTGCGGACCGGAAGGAGTCTGCCATGTCCTCCGCAACCTTCACTATCGCCGCCGTCCAGGCGGAGCCCGTTTTCCTCGACCCGGAGGGGAGCATAGGCAAAGCGTGCCGCCTCATCGCCGAAGCGGCGGAGAAAGGGGCGAAGCTCATCGTCTTCCCCGAAGCCTTCATCGCGGGCTATCCCGACTGGATCTGGCAGGTCCCTCCGGGCAATATGGCTCTCAACCAGTCCCTCTACGCCCGTTTCCTCGATGCCGCCGTCGCCCTCCCCTCCCCGGAGGTAAAGAGCCTCTGCGACGCGGCAGCAGCGGCGCACGTCTACCTGGCAATCGGCATCAACGAACGCAGCGCAAGCGGCGGTTCTGTCTATAACACCCTGCTCTTTATCGGGCCGGAGGGGCGCGTGCTCGGACACCACCAGAAACTCGTTCCGACTCTCGCCGAGCGCACGGTTTGGGCCTTCGGCGACCCCGCAACTCTGGAGGTGTACGACACGCCCATGGGCAGGCTCGGCGGGCTTATCTGCTGGGAGAACTATATGCCCCTCGTGCGCCAGAGCCTTTACGAGCGGGGCATCGCCCTCTATGCCGCACCGACCTACGATGAGGGGAGCGCCTGGCAGGCAAGCATGCGCCACATCGGCAAGGAGGGGCGCGTCTACATCGCCGGCTGCTGCATGATACTGCGCAAGCAGAGCGTGCTCGACGCCCTCCCCGAGCTTGAGCCCTATTACCGCGAAAGCGGCGAATGGATCAACAGCGGCAACAGCATGATCGCCGGTCCGAACGGCGAAGTGCTCGCCGAGCCACTCTACCAGAAAGAGGGGATCCTCTACGCCGAAATCGACCCCATGCGCCAGAAAGGGGCGAAATGGAACCTCGACGTCGCAGGCCACTACGCGCGCCCCGACGCCTTCAGGCTGGAGAGGGATTTTCTGAAAGGGGTGACGCCGGAGAGGGGGGAGTAGCTTCCCAGATGAGCTTCTTTCCGAAACCGAGCCGGTTGTCGGTCAGTTTCATCCAGGAGGGCTCCAGCCGCCACAGTGTCGGACGCATCACTTTGGCATAGGGGAAACGGGCAAAGTAGCAGCGCGCGTCCGCCGCATCGCCTACGACGATCCGGCCGCGGCACTGCAGCCCCCGGATCTTTCCGACCGTATCCGTTTCCAATGCGATGCCTGCCGCCACCGAAGGATTCGCTTTCATCTGGGCAGTATGCTCCGTCTCCTCCGACGAGGCGAATACGAAGCAGTTGCGCGCATCGTCATACGCGTAAAAAAGCGGTGTGGCGTAGGGAATGCCGTCGCGGCTCGTGGCGAGGGTCAGGACATGATGTCCCCGCACAAAGTCGGCGATGGTCTTAAGGGCGGAGCGCATCGCGACGCCCCGGGAAGAGAGGTAATAGCATAGAGGGATTATAGCGCGAAAATGCGCCGCATCCCTCAGGCGCAGCGTATCAGGTTAACATACCAGTCGTCGCGCATATAGCCGCGGCCGGGGATCAGAGAGAGCTGCATTGTCCCTTCGCAGCAGTGAACCTCGCTGATCAGCTCTTCGGGAACCTCGAGCTCTTCGCAGAGGTACTCTACCGCGACTTCGTCGCTGTCGATATCGGGCCAGCCCCAACCGTTTTCCAGATGATGGATTTCAAAGGTCGTCTCTTTCATTGCTCACTCCGGATGCAAGATGGCGCAATGATAATGGCGTTTCATCTCCTCCCTGTTACGGCAACGTCTCATTTCCATTTCATAACGCTGCCTTCATTCATGCAAAAAGCGTTCCACAAGCCCCGTCAGCGGTTCGGCCGCCGCCACGGCGCCCATCTGGAGGAAGTCGGAGAAGAAAGCGTCGATGTTCTGTTCGAAGGAACCAAACATCGTCACGTACTCCTCGCGACGGGGATTGACGAGCACGGAGTGTTCGAACTCCCGGGCAATGGGGACGATATCGATCACCTGCCCGCTGGTGCCGATGGCGACGAAGAGCTCCGCATCGTTCACCGCTTCGTAGATCCGACGGTACATCGGCGCGCTCTCGCCGAACATGACGACGTTATGGCGTACGGCGGCGCTCTCGCAGCGCGGGCAGCAGTCATCTTCCGTCTGCCCGGCATAGCCGATATCCCAAAGGTGCCCGCAGCTTTCGCAGCGCAGATCCCGCAGGGTACCGTGCAGGTGGATCACCTCGTCACACCCCGCCCGCTCCAGCAGGTCATCGACGTTCTGCGTCAGGTTCCAGATCTGCCCGGAGTAGCGCCGCTGCAATTCGGCGATGGCCCGGTGCATCGCATTGGGCGCTTTGTCCGCCAGATCGTGACGGCGGGCGTTGTAGAAACGGGTCACCAGTTCCCGGTCTGCTTCCCACCCCTCGGTCGAGCAGACCTGCATGACGTCGTACTCTTCCCACATCCCGTCGTGGTCGCGGAAGGTCCGCAGACCGCTCTCGGCGCTGAGGCCGGCACCGCTGAGGATCATCACTTTTTTCATGGCCGCTCCTTCGGTAACGCTACCCGGGAAAACGCCCGGTGCATTTCGTCAGGATACCATGTCAGCCGTAAACGGAATCGTGTGCCGACACCCGCACGGCTCAGTGGCGCTCGGCGAGGCGGGGCGCCATCATCTCCATCTGCATTTTGATCTTGTAGGTCAGCGGTTTCAGACTGCTGACATCGGCATAACCGACTGCTTTATAGGCATGTTTCACTTCCTCGAAATAAGCCTTGTACGCATCGAGGTACTCCAACAGGGGCGCTTCCATCTCCTCGTCGAGATAGAGTTCCGAGATGGTGACACTGACTTCGGTCCAAGCCGTATCGAACGTTTTAGCCAGCCGCGCATCCGGCTCCTTGACAAAGCGCCCTTTGACGCGGCTCAGCTCCCGCCAGCCGTGCAGCAGCTCCCGCAGTCCGATGCTGCCAAGACGCCTGTTGAACTCACCGAGGCCGTCGAGAAGCCGGCGGTAGTGCTGATGAAGCTCCGGCGCGCTCTTCTGCAACTGCGTGCCGATGCCCCGGACCGTCTCCTTGTAGGTATCCAGATCGCTGAGAAGCGCTGTGCGCTCCTGCTCCGGCAGGCCCAGCGTAAGCACTTCCGCCCGGATACGGGCAAGGCTCTGTTCCTGCCCCTTTATCAGCGCGTATTCGCCGCGCTTGGTGATCGCGCTGGCGTCGCTGGCATTCTCCTTGAACTGCTTCAGCAGACCCATCCGCTGCGACGCCTTCTCATGCGTATCCGTCTCGAACAGGCCGGCCTTCAGACCCGCAAACATACAAACCGACAGGAAAAGAACTTTCATCATGCCTCTCACACCCCCGTGGAGGCGCGAAAGAGCGCCCCCGTTTTTTCCGCGAAGTGTAGACAAAAGAGATTACGGTCCCGTTACAGACCCGGTATCGGCTCGAAACCGCGCAGTGCCCCCTCCAGCCTTTCCAGCGCCGCATCCATGGTCGGTGTCGGTACGGCGAAGTTGAGGCGCATGAACCCGCTCCCCTCCCTGCCGAACGAAATGCCCGGGCTCAATCCGAGGCGCGCCTCGGCGATGAAAAACTCCCGCAGGGCTTTGTCGGAGCCAAACCCCATCTTCCGGCAATCCAGCCAGGCAAGGTAGGTCCCCTCCGGCGGACGAAATCCGATCTGCTCGTAGCGTCCCAGCAGCTCTGAGAGCTTGTCGATGTTCCCCTGCAGGTGCACCAGCAGCCCCTCCAGCCACGCTTCGCCCTCCCGGTAGGCCGCTTCGAAGCCGGCATGGCCGAAGACGGTCCCCTGGGCGAAATGGATCGTGTCGTAGACCGCTTTGAACTCCGCACGCATCGCGGCATCCGTCATCGCCACGGTCGAGATCGCCAGTCCCGCGACGTTGAAACTCTTCCCCGGGCCGATCGCGGTCAGCGTGATCGCGCGGACGGCCTCCCCCAGGGCGATAAAGGGGGTATGACGATGGCCGGCAAACAGCAGGTCCGAATGGATCTCGTCGGCAAAGACCCTGATGCCGTGGCGCAGGCAAAGTGCCGCCAAAGCTTCGAGCTCCGCGCGCTCCCAGACGCGGCCGACGGGGTTGTGGGGGGAACAGAGCAGCAGGAGTTTCGTCTTCGGCGTGATCTGCTTCTCAAGCCCCTCCAGGTCAAAACGGTAAACTCCCTCCGCATCCTGCCGCAGGGGGTTGGAGAGCACTTTGCGGCCGCTGTGCCTGATCGTGCTGACAAAGGGGGGATAGATCGGGGGCTGGACGACGACCTCATCGCCCGGCGCGGTAAAGGCGGCGATGGCGGCGGAGATGGAGGCGACGACGGAGTGCGAATACAGAAGCTCCTCCGGTTCCAGCGTCACCCCGTGGCGGCGCGCCATCCAGCCGCACTGCGCTTCAAAGGCGCTACGGGGCATCTCCTCGTAGCCGTACACGGGGTGTTCCGCCCGCTTCATCACGGCATCGCGGACGCACTGGGGGGTCTCGATATCCATATCGGCCACCCACATCGGCAGGACGTCTTCCGTCCCGAAAAGCTTTTGACGCAGAGCGTACTTTTCGGCGTTGCCGCCGCTGCGCTCCGTGACGCGGTCAAAGATCGACATCGCTGCGGTCGACCTTTGCCTGCGCGTCACACTGCTGCACCAGCCACGCGATCAGTGCCGTTTTAAATTCGGAGACCCCTGCGCTCCACCCTTCCATCGCGCTTCGCACATCCGAAACAGCGCTCTTGTACCGGTAGGCGAAGGTCTTTTGCGCCAGGACACGCCGGCTGTATTGGTCGACGAGAACGGCATAAAGCATCAGCTCCGTTTCACCCGCCCCCGTTTCGCCGATCGTCTGCAGCATCTGTTCGATGCGCACTTCAAGCAGCCAGTCGTTCTTGGCCAGGGATTTGTACGGCACGACCCCGACGAAAAGTCGGCTTTCGATGACGCTCTTTTCGATCATCTGCTGGATCTGCTGCACCGGGGACTGTTCCCAGCGCGCCTGCGTATAGCGGTAGAAGCGGTGGTCCGACCCGGCGTAATGGATCGCGGTCCCCCCCAGCCACTGCGGAGCTTCGATAAGGGCGATGCGGATCACACGCTCCCGGCACCCCTCCGCACTGCTCACGACGATTTGCGCCCCGTCGTTGAGCCGGTAGCTCTGTACCGGCGGCGCTTCGCGCGTCAGGCTGCATCCGCTGACCAGCAGCGCCATCAGGACTCCCGTTATCCATTTCATTTCGCTTCTCCCGGTCCCACCTGCGGCGGTTGATGTTCAAAGAGCATATCCGAAGGGTTTTCACCATAGCGCAGCAGCATCTGGTTGAGCAGGGTCAGGCTCTGCTCCATCTGGCGCATCGTCACTTCGAACTGCGCCATGCCCGGCCCCATCGTCTCTTTGATGCTGTAATCGCCGTTTTTGTTCCGCGCATTGATCACCTCCAGCGTCTTGGCCATGGAGTCAAAACTCTCCTGCAAAGAGGCCAGAGAGACCTTGACCTGTCCCATCGCGGCGTCGCTGCTCTGCAGCAGTTGCGGGAGTGACGACGTCCTGGCATCGAGCGCCGTCGCCAACTTCCCGATCTTCCGAATGGTCCCGTCCAGATGCGCAAACCGTTCCTTGGTCAGCCCGGTGTCTATCTTTTCCACGATATTCGCACTGTGATAGAGCAGCCGGGTCAACTCCTCCTGGTTCTGTTCGCCGATCAGCTCCTTTAGGCGCAGCAGGAGCTCTGAGATGTTCTCGGATGCCGACCCGAAGGTACGCTCCAGGGTGACAAAAAAGGAGGGTTCGAAGGGGATTGTCGGCATGGCGTCCTCATCCTCTTTGGATCTGAGCAGCGGGGCGGCCTCGCTCCCGCGGCTCAGGTCCACGTAACTCAGCCCCGTAATACCCTGCGACTTGAGCTTGGCGATCGTATCCGTTTTCACCGGGGTCGTCTTCCACACATCGATGATGACCTCGATCTTCTCGATATTATTGGGACTGATGCGGATGGCACTGACTTTCCCGACCGTCACACCGCGGAACTTGACCGGGGAATCGACGTTGAGGCCCGACACGGACTCGCCGAACTCGATACGGTAGCTCTGCAGCTCATCCTTTTTCGCCGGCTGAAGCATCCAGATCACAAAAAAAGCCATCAGTGCCAATGAGAGCAGCACAAATATGCCGACGACCGTCTCGTTCGTTTTGGCGTTCACGACACGTCACCTCCAAAAAATGTACGGATAAACGGACTCGGCACCCCTTTGACCTCCGACAGCGTCCCCTCGGCGGCGATGCGCCGCTCGTCGATAATCGCCATACGATCGAGGGTCGTCTCGATCGAGGCGAGGTCGTGGGTGACCATTACTACGGTTAATTGTAGCATGTCCCGCAGTCGCATGATCAGGGCATCGAACTCCCGGGCCGAAACGGGGTCGAGCCCCGAGGTCGGTTCGTCCAGAAAAAGCAGCGGCGGGTCCAGAGCCAGGGCCCGGGCCAGGGCGACTTTCTTTTTCATCCCCCCGCTGAGCTGGGAGGGGTAGAGCTTCCCCTCTTTGGGCGTGAGCCCGACGATGTCGAGTTTGAAGGCAACGATCTCGTCGATCAGCGCGACCGGGAGCGCCGTGTACTCCTTGAGCATCACGGCAATGTTTTCGGCCACGTTCAGCGAGGTGAAGAGCGCATTGGACTGGAACAGCACCCCCCATCGGCGCCGCAGCGCCTGTGCCGCGTCGAAAGAGAGCCTGTCAAGCGGATCGCCGAAAAGGCGGATGCTGCCGCTCTGAAGCGGCTCGAGAAGGATGATCTCGCGCATCAGCGTCGATTTTCCGCAGCCGCTGGGGCCGAGGAAGCCGTAGATCTCCCCGGCATTAACGTGCAGCGACACCCCGTCATGCACCAGGCGCTCTCCGAAGCGCGTCACGACGTTTTCGACCTCTATGACCGCCGCCATCTCAGAACCCCAACTTCGTAAAGACGATGGAGAAGAGCGCATCGCAGATGATCACGGCAAAGATCGCCTCGACGACGCTTTTGGTCGTATTGATCCCGATACTCTCCGTATCGTTTTTCACCTTCAGACCTCGGTAGATCCCGATGGAAGCGATAAGCACGGCGAAGAAGGGCCCCTTCACCAGCCCGACCCAGAAGTGTTTGAGGGCCACCGCCTCGGTAAAGCGGTCCATAAAGAGCGTGACCGAAAGTCCCAGCTCCGTATGCGCGATCAGCATGCCGCCGAGCATGCCGAACCCGTCGGCGAAGAAGATGAGGATCGGCATCATGATGATCAGGGCGAAGAGGCGCGGCAGGACCAAAAAGGCATAGGGATCGAACCCCATCGTCCGCATCGCGTCGATCTCCTCGGTCATCTTCATCACCCCGATCTGTGCGGCGTAAGAGGAGCCGCTGCGTCCGGCGACGACGATGGCGGTCAGCATGGGGGCGAGTTCGCGCAGTATCGAGATGCCCAGCGCGTCGACAATGAAGATGTTGGCGCCGTAGGTTTTCAGCTGTACCGCCGACTGGTAGGCGACGACGACGCCGACAAGGAACATCGTCAATGCGATGATGCCCAGGGCCTTGATGGCGCTCTCCATAATCTGGTAGCCCGTCTCTTTGTAGCGGAACCCTACTTTGCGCGAAAGCAGGTGCATAAACGCCAGGAAGGTCCGGCCGATAAAGGCGACGATGCCCGCACCGTTGGCCGCCACCTCCGCCGCGTTCCGTCCCGTCTGCGCCAGGAGACCGGGAACGGGAACGGCAAAATCGATATCGGGGTGGCCGTAGCGCTGCGTCATCGCCAGCACCCGTTCAGTCTGGGCGTCCACCCCCTGCACCACCACGACATTGCCGGCCTCTTCCAGGCCGCGCCGGAGCCGCTGCAGCAGCAGGGCCCCCGCCGTGTCGATCTGTTCGATGGCCGAAAGCTCAAGGAGCACCTCGTACTCCTTCAGACGGGCCAGCTCCTCCCCGCTGATCGCCCCGGCGACCGCGTCAAGCGTCATGGCGTGCCACGGGCCGCTGCAGTGTACCGTCATCCCGCGTTCGGTCTTTTCGATCTGCAGCTGCGCCATGGCTCCTACCCCTCGTTCCACTCCTGCGCTTGCAGGGTAAAACCGTTTTGCTCGTTCCTAACGATAGCATAGTGAAGATTACAGGCAAATGCGGCGGGATTGAAGTAGCGCACACCGTCCACGTCGAACCGCTTCCCCTGGTGGTAGTGCCCCTCAATGAAAATGTCAACGTCTGCCAAGGCCAGCGGGGCGAGATGGGCCCGCACGAACGTCTCGAAACCCGCCATCGTATGGCAGTGGTTCTTCCGCTCCAGGTAGGCCTCGAGCTTCGCGATGATCCCGTTGCCGGTCAGGCGGTTAATGACACCCAGCAGACGCAGTACCGCGCCGTTTCGGATCAGCGCCGTGTAGATCCTGTAGGAGAGCGGCTGGTTGAAATCGCCGTGGGCCAGGAGCACGGCACGATCGGCGCAGCGGCAGGCAAAGGGCTGGTAGGAGAGCGGCACGACGGTGGCCTCCGGGAAGAGCGCGGCAAGGTTGTAGTCGTGATTGCCTTCGAGGTAGAGGACGGGAATACGGCGGCTGATGCGCTGCAGCACGGCAACGGCCTCGGCGTTCATCGCATGGGTCACCTTGATCTGCCCGAAGAGCAGATCGAAGATATCCCCCATCAGCAGCAGCTGCGGAACCGCCAGCCTCCCCGTATCGATCGCCAACAGGAGTGAGAGCAGCTGCGGGCGTGTTGCGGAGTAGTGGGCATCGCTGATCAGCAGGGCGCCGGGAAGGATCTCGTAGGGGTCACGGGACATAGGCGATGATCGGGATGCCCGTGTTCTCCTCCAGTCCCATCATCAGGTTCGCGTTGGCAACGGCCTGGGAAGAGGAGCCGCGGACAATGTTGTCCACGCTGCTGTTGACATAGAGCTTCTTCCCGCGGACCTTGGCGTAGATATCGCAGAAATTCGTCCCCGAGCAGGCTTTGATATCGACCGGGTTTTCAAAGACACGTACGAAGGGTTCGTCGGCATAGTACGCCTTCAGGACGGCGATCGGGTCGATCGCCTCTTTGAGCAGGGCGTAGGCGTCGATCAGCTCGCCCCGCGTCGCCGGGATCAGGTGCGGGACGAAGTTGATATCGAACGTCTTCCCGCTTTTGAGATAGAGCTTCTCCCCGATCTCCGGTTCATGGCGGTGCTCGAACGGTTTATACGCGAAGATGTTCTCATTGATCGAAACGAAATGGGTACTGGTCGTACACTTCTTGCCCGCCCCGCTGACGCCGCTCTTCGCGTCGATAAAGACCGGAAACGCTTCATCCATATAGTCGACGAACGGAAGCAGGCCGAGGATCGAAGCGGTCGGGTAGCAGCCCGGATTCGCAACGAGCCGTGCGGATCTGATCGCCTCGCGGTTGAGTTCGGGCAGGCCGTAGACGGCGTGTTCGAGGTTCTCCGGGTCGGTATGCGGCACGTAGTGGGCCTCGTACGTCTCGCGTTTCAGGCGGTAGTCCGCGGAGAGGTCGACGACTTTGACCCCCAGCGCCATCAGCTCTTTGACGAACCCCATCGCCGTCATATGCGGCAGGGCGAGGAACGCCAGCTCGCAGGAAGCGGCAACGGCCGCGGCATCCGCTTTGTGCACATCGCAGTCAAAGATCCCCTGCATCGCCGGGTGCAGCTCGGTCAGACGCATCCCCCCTTCGCTGGTGGCCACGTATGCCAGTTCAAAGCGGGGGTGCCCGACCAGAATTTTGACCAGTTCCAGGCCGGTATAACCGCTGGCCCCGATGACCGCGACGTTAATCATGGCACTCAAAGATGATCTCCTGGTATTTGACTTCGATGACCTCGAACTCTTTTGTCCCGCCGGGGAGCTTGGCTTTGAGCTCGTCGCCCTCCTCTTTGCCCAGCAGCTGCTTGGCCAGTGGAGAGGCAAAAGAGATCAGCCCCAGCTCGGGGTTGCTTTCGCAGCCGCCGACGATGGTGTAGGTCATCTCTTCGTCCGTCTCCATGTCGCACAGCACGACCGTCGAGCCGAAACTGACGCGGCTGTGTTCCAGGGTAGAGGGGTCCACGAGCTGCGCATTGCCCAGCATCTCGGCCAGCTCGCCCAGACGGTCGTCGATCTGCCCCTGGCGCTCTTTGGCGGCATGGTACTCCGCGTTCTCCTTCAGATCCCCCAGCGCCACGGCCTCTTCGATCGCCTTGACGATCTCCGGGCGTTCGACCGTTTTAAGATGGTTCAGCTCCGCTTGCAGTTTTTCGTATCCGAAGCGGGTCATCGGTTGTGGCTGGCTCAAAATCATTCCTCGTTTTTAGAGGAATTATAGCGCACATCGCTCTCCCTTGCCAGACCAAGCGCGCGGCACGAAACGGCGGGTTAATCATTTTTTGTCTACTATTTTGGTTTCAAGCGTATCCAAAACGTCCAACAAACGGTCTCTACCCGACCCCAATATACCGGAGCTATTATCATGAAATTTTCCCGCAGAGACGCCCTGAAACTCGGTGGAGCCCTTGCGGCCGCCATGGCGGCCGGCGGTACCGCCGAAGCCGCCGAGGCGACCCCGAAAACCGACACAGCCGACAGCCCGGCCCCGCTGCCAACTCCCAAAGGCCCCCGCGTCGTCGTTGTCGGCGGCGGGTGGTCCGGGCTCAGTATGGCGAAGTACACCAAACTTTTCGCCCCGACGGCCGAGGTCGTTCTCGTCGAACAGCGCGACGTTTTCATCTCCTGTCCCGTCAGCAATATGTGGCTGGTGGACAAGGTCGGCCTGGAGTTTATCACCCACGATTACTACCAGGCGGCCCAGCACCACGGCTACTCCTACTTCCATGCCGCGGCGACGGGCGTGGACAAAGTCAACAACACGCTGTATACGACGCGGGGCGATATCGCCTACGACTACCTGGTCCTCGCCCCGGGCATCGACTACGACTACTCCTTCTGGACCGACGACCCAGGTGTGGAGAACCGCCTTCGCCAGGAGTACCCGGCGGCGTTCCGTCCCGGCTCGGAACATATGACGCTCAAACGCAAGATCCACAGTTTCCAAGGGGGGACTTTCCTCCTTACCGTCCCCGGCGGGAACTACCGCTGCCTGCCCGCCCCCTACGAGCGCGCCTGTCTGATCGCGGACTATTTCAAGCACAACGGGATCAAGGGCAAAGTGCTCCTGCTGGACGAGAACAACGACATCACGATCAAAGCGCACGGCTTCCACACGGCGTTCGAGGAGCTCTACAAGGAGTACATCGTCTACGAACCCAACGCCGTCATCGAGGCGATCGACCTCGACAAGAAGCAGGTCAAAACGGAATTCGACACCTTCGCCTTCGACGACGCCTCTTTCTACCCCCATGTCCGGGGCGGTCGGCTTCTCGAGGTGTGCGGGGTCGCCAAGGATACCGTCTACAACCGGTTCGAGGGGGACATCGACCCGATGACCTACGAGGTCCGCGGCCATCCCAACATCTACATCACCGGCGATGCCCGCCCCACGGGCTTCTCCAAGTCGGGGAACACTTCGCTGAGCGAAGGGCAGAACGTCGCGAAAATGCTCGCCGCGAAGATCAATAAACAGGCCCCCCTCAAGTGGATGTCCCCGGTGACGCTCTGCATCTCCGCTGTCTCCGCCTTTCCCGAGCACGGGATCTTTATCCACTCCGAATACGCCTACAACCCGAAACACAAACAGTTCGAGTTCGCCACCCCGGTCACCGATGAACACTGGAAAGGCGAAGAGGGGCTGGAGAATGCCCGTAACATCTACGGCTGGGCGGAAGCCTGCTACATCGATATGTTCGGGGCCGCCAAGAGCTGAACCTCAACCAAACGCTCCCTATCGACTACCGGTACGGGTGCCGTTTCCCCCTACCCCAGAAGACGTATCATGACCGTCACCGTCACCATGCTGCCGAGCAGCGTGGCAAACACCAGATGTGAGGCGAGCGCAACGTCACAGCCGTAGCGCTTGGCGAAGGCGACGCTCAGCATCGCCGAAGGCATGGCGGACTCGATGACCAGCACCTGGAGCTGCCACGGTTCAAGCGCGACATAGTGGGCCGGCAGCGCAATAAGCAGAGGGGAAGCGACCAGTTTCAGGACAAGCACGACGGCAGCGATACCGGCGATCTCCCTGAGGCGGTCGAATCCGAGTGAAACCCCGACGAGCAGGGTGACCAGCAGCGTATTGGCCTTCGCGACGATCTGCACCGCGTCAAAGAGCGGTGAGAATACCATGCCCGTCACGGGCAACCCGGCAACGCTCCAGGCACTCCCCGCCGCAATGGCAATAAAGATCGGCGAACGGAAAAAGGCCGCCGCTCCGCTCCCGCCGGAACCCGACGCTTTTTTACCGCCGTAGTGCATGGCGATCATCGCCCCCAGCGTGAACAGCGGCAACCCCACCCCCAGTTCCGAGACCAGCGACGCTTCGGCCATCGCCGCCGCGTTTTTCCCAAAGACTTCCGCCACCAGGGGATACCCCAGGAGCGTGGAACTCCCGAAAACGGCCGCAAGGATAAAACTGCCCGTTTTCGGCGCGGAGAGTCCCATCACTCTGCTGGCAGCCCACGCCAGCAGGAAAAGAAGCAGTTCTCCCGCCAGCATCAGGCCCGTGACAAGCAGGTATTTCCACTCCAGCACGGCATGCGAAAGCGCATAAAAGATCAGCGCCGGCAGGGTCAGCTGCGTGATCATAGAGGCGAACAGCGAGCCGTGATCGGGGCTGAACATGCCCGAGCGGCGTAGAAAAGCGACGAGCAGAATGATACCGGTGAGCACCAGCATCGAGCTCAGCGTGTGCACATAAATATCCATGATGCCCCTCCGCGTGTTTCAGGCGATATAGGTCTCGAAAGACATAGATGACAAATCATACCTGATGACACGGTGCGCCCCGCTTTCGGCAATATAGAGGCTGCACCCCTGCTTGCACAATCCTGTAGGTTCGTTAAGTTCTTCCATCAGTGTCATCATCCGGCCGCTTTGAGGGTCGTACACCTTGAGCTTGCCGTTATAGGTATCGGCGATAAAGAGGCGCCCGCCGCCGCAGCCGTCCCCGATCCGGCCGCAGGTGATGCCCTGGGGATGCTGCAGCAGGATCGGGTCGCTGTCCGCGTCCCCCCAGGTGAACAGCCCCTCACCGACGAGAGTCTGCACGTGATCGTTCTCAATAGAGCGCAGAGCCGAGCTCTCCGCGTCGACGAACCAGAGTATGCCGTCATCGCAGCGCGTCATGCCCATCGGCTGGGCCAGCTGCGCCGCATCCCCCGCCCCGTCGCGCAGCGCTTCGAAGCGGTTGCCGTAGGTCTGCAGCGGACGCAGCGTCTCTTTATCGTAGACCGTGACGGTGTGCGCCCCCGCCTCGGCGATCGTGATCGTCTCTGCCTCCACAAGCAGTGCCGAGGGGGCGCGCAGCTGCTCGAACAGGACCGTCCGCTCCTCGCTGCGCAGATCGATGCGGCAGACGCTGCCGCCGGCGCGGTCGGCGATATAGAGCATCCCCTCCGAGAGGGCCAGGGCCGCGGGGGTCCGAAAGGGGGTAAAACGGCGGACAAGCCGCCCGGCCGCGTTGTATTCGCGCACATCCCCGCCCCCGCTGTTGGCTATGAACGTTTGTTCACCCGATACCAGCACGGCTTCGGGAAAGCGCAGCGGGCCCTTCAGTATCGCACTTTCGGCCGCGCCCTCCCGCGGGAGCAGGCCCAGCTTTTGAAGCGCCAGGTCGATGGCGACGCCTTGCGCCTCCCCCCGGAACGTCGCCGCGATGTACCCCTCTGCGTTGACCAGGACCATCGTCGGCCACGCCTTGACCGCGTATTGATCGACCAGGGCGCCCTCCGGGTCGTTCAACACTGGGTAGGTAATCCCCAGCCGCGCGACGGCGGCACGGACGGCGTCGACATCTTTCTCATGGGCGAATTTTCCGCTGTGCACCCCGATGACCTGCAGGCCGTCGCCGTAGCGGGCCTGCAGCCGTGAGAGCATCGGGAGGTTGTTCATGCAGTTGATGCAGCCGAAGGTGAAGAAGTCGAGCAGCACGGCCCGGGGGCGCAGACCGCGCAGGGAAAGCGGCCCTCCGGCGATCCACGCGCCGTGGTCGAGCTCGGGGGCGCGGACACTCATTTTGAACCGATGAGCCGCCGTACCGCCAGCGAGCACATGGTCAGACCGAAGGCGGCGGTCACCCCCATGAAACTCCCCTTGACTTTCACCCGCGGCGGTTCGCTGCTGAAGATGACCGGGTATTTCTTGCTGAAACGGCGCTTTTTGAGCTCGTAGCGCAGCTTGGAGGCGAAGCGGTCGCCGTGGGCCGTCCAGATGGTCCCCACCTCGATTTTTGTCGGGTCCAGCCGTTTGGCGGAGCCTGTCGCGCTGATCAGCTTCTTGTAGCACTTCTGCGCGAGGGCCAGCTTCGCCTTCGTATCGTCGATGGCGTCGAGCACAAGGTCGTAAGGCTCGAAGTCGAAGGCCTCCACCCACGCCTCGTCAATGCGTGTTTCGATCACGGTGATCTGCGGATAGTGGGTCTGCAGCGCCTTGACTTTCGACTCGCCGAGGTGGTGTTCGCTCCAGAGCTGGCGGTTCTGGTTGCTCTCGTCATAGGTGTCGAAATCAACGATGGTGATGTCATTCACCCCCGAACGGATCAGACAGTCCAGGCAGAAACTCCCGACCCCCCCGACGCCCAGCAGCAGCAGTTTTGCTCCCTGCAGCTTCTCAAAATCCTCTCCCAGGAGCATACGGGAACGTTCATAACGCACGCTCAGACTCCCAGCCAGGCATCAAGTGTGGGCATGGAAGCGTAGGCGCTCAGGTCCAGCATGATCGGCGAAACGGAGATGTGCCCACGCATCACCGCCTCGAAGTCGCAAAGCTCTTCGCGCCCCTCTCTGGCCTTGTACTCCAGAGGATGCAGGCCCAGCCAGTAGTACTCTTTGCCCCGGGGGTTGCGGTGCAGGTGGGCGTCGTTGGCGTAGAAGCGGTGGCCCGCGTAGGTTACTTTCGTTGCGGCCGACGTCACCTCCGGCGGGATATTGACGTTCAGGAACTGGCGCGGCGGCAGGGGGAATTCGGAAGCGAAGATCTTTTCCACGAGGTTGGAAACAGTTTCTTTCGCCAGCGCGAAATCCGGCAGGGGCTTTTCAAAGTCCATCACCTGTGAGACGGCGATGGCCGGCACCCCGTGCAGCACCGCCTCCATCGCCCCGGCCGCCGTGCCGGAGTAGGTAATGTCCTCGCCCATGTTCGAGCCCTTGTTGATGCCGCTGACGACGAGGTCCGGCTTTCGCCCCTCGAACATCGAGTGCAGCGCCAGGTAGATGCAGTCGCTCGGCGTCCCGTCGTCGAGCTTGAAAAAATCGTCGCCGACGCTGATAAAACTGAGCGGGTGCGACAGGGTCAGGGAGTGGCCGCAGGCCGATTTCTCGCTCGAAGGCGCGACGACGGTCACCTGGCCGTGGGGCCGGAGTGCTTCCACCAGTGCCAGCAGCCCTTCCGATTCGTATCCGTCATCGTTGGTGACCAGAATTTGCTTCACGTTGTTTTTCCTTATGGGTTGTGATATTATTATTTTGTATAACTTGATTTTATTCTGAGATCGGAGTTCGTCCCATGCCTATGACACAACAGCATAACGGGGATATACACGTCCCGAAATCTTTTGCAAAACAAGAAGTCGACCTCACCAAGGTCTTTCCCATGCCGGAAGGGTATGAGCACCTCTTTCTTGGACTCTATTTTATCACGATCCCCTATGTCGCGGGGCTGTTCTTTCTGTTTATCTTTATCGCCAAGGGGAGTTTCAACAACTTCTTCTCCCTCGATATCGCCATGTTCGCCGCCGTCTGGGCGATCGGGTACGAGGTCTGCGCCGCCGTCGCCCTGACGGTCATCTTCTATAAGATGTTCCGCTACCACCGAACCCACAAAAGCCTCGTCCGCACGAAGGAGCGCAAAACGAAACCCCTGCACGAGGTGCATAACCTCTCATAGCGCAGTAATATAGAAGCGGTTGACCCCGTCGTCGTATGCGTAGGCCAGCTGCAGATCGTGAGCGTGCAAGATCGCATCCACCAGGTAGAGCCCCAGCCCGAAGCTGTTGCGCGCCGGGTGTTCCTTCGTGAAAGGCTCCACGTAATAGCGCAGCGGGTGGCGCAGCTTCTCCCCCCTGTTTTCGAAGACGAGTTCTTTGCCCTCCATGCTTATTGCCACCCGTTTGTCCGGCGAATACTTCACGCCGTTGTCGATCATATTTTTGATGACCGTCGCCATCATCGTGAAATCGCAGGCCATCCGCTCGCTGCTGTCGACATCGACGCTGATCATCTCCGGCTCCAGCATGGACTGGTCGATCGCCTCGTCGATCAGGTCCACCAGCCGGTAGGTCCCGATGTTCTTGTTGCCGAAGCCCGAGGAGGCCTCCTCGATCATCGCGAACTCGTTGATGAGCTGCTCGAGGCGCAGGAAAATATTGTTGAATCTCGCTTTCTGCTTGGGTTCGGCGAGCAGCTCCGCGGAGATCCGCCCCTTGGCGATGGGCGTTTTGAGCTCATGCATCACGTTGCGCAGGAAGAGAGTCCGGGATTCGATGAGGGTATTGATATTCTTGCGCGCCTGCTCGAGCTCGTTGGCGAGGATGGCGATCTCGTTGCCCCCTCTCATTTCGAACACGACGTCCCTGTCGCCGCCGGCGTAGCGGATCACCCGCTTTGTCAGGATGCGCAGGGGACGGATCCGGCGCCAGATGATGAAGACCGCCCAGGCGATCACGAAGACGATCGTTAGATAGGCGCTGAGCAGATGGGTCGGGAAATAGGGGCGGAGCTGTTCATCCAGCAGCAGGAACCTCCCCTGGGGCGTCTCCAGGAAAAAGTAGATCTTCCCCTCCGACTCCAGCATCGTCGCCCGAAGGTCGCTGACCCGGTCCAGGGCGTGCATCGCCTCGTTCGAAAAGTGCATAGTGCGCACCACTTCCTGGAACCCGACGCGCTTGAGGACGTCGGCTTTGTCGAAAACGGCCCGGACCGCTTTGTCACCCTGGATGTGCGACAAGCCGTAGACGGCGAGGTTTGCCTCCAGGATCGCCTCGGAGGTATGCTTCATCATATGCTCGCGGTAGATCTGCGTAATGACGGTGTACTTGTTGAAAATGTTGTCGATGTACTGGGCGCGGTTGTTCTTGTAGAATTCCCAGAAGACGAAGGTGACGCTGATCAGCGTCACCGCGAAAGCGAAAAGGATGGTCAGTAAGACGGCATTGCGCCTCATTTGATAAGCTTGTAGCCGATGCCCCGCACCGATTCGATCAGGGATTTATCTCCGAGCTTGTTGCGGATCCGCCCGACCATGACATCGATGCTCTTGTTCGAGGAGTCCTCGTTGATCGCGTTGACGTTGAGGATGATATCCTCGCGGGAGACGACCATCCCCTCTTTTTTGATCATAAAGGCGAGGATGCCGTACTCCGCGTTGGTCAGGTCCAGCGCGCGCCCCTTGTAGCTGATCTGCATCGCCCCCTCATCGAGCTTGAAATCGCTGTGGTGCTCCTGGGCCTGTTTGGCTTCCGTTTTCGCGGCATACCGGCGCAGCACCGAACTGATGCGGGCTTCGAGTTCGCGGGGGTCGTAGGGTTTGGGGAGGTAGTCATCGGCGCCCAGCTCCAGGGCGTTAACCTTGTCGGTGACGTCCGAGCGGGCCGAGGAGATGATGATGGGGATGTCCTGGCGTTCGCGGATCGCTTCACAGACCTCGAGCCCGTCCATCCCCGGCAGCGTCAAGTCGAGGATGACCAGATCATAGGGTTTGAGTTTGAGGATGCTCAGCGCCTTGAAGGGGTCGTCCTCCGTTTCGATCTCGTACCCGAACTGCTCAAGGTACTCGGTCAGGATCTCCGCAAGCTCCAGATCGTCTTCAATCATCAGTATCTTTTTCATGCGAGCATTTTATCCCAGCAGCATTAACTTTTAGCTAACGGTCCCCTAGTGCGGCAGCAGGGCCTCAGCCCCCGTCAGCATGAGGGTAAGATGGTAGGCGACAAAGGCAAGCGTATAGGCCGTCGCCGTCGTAAACATGAAAAGATAGATGAAATATTTGATCCCGCCCGCTTCCCGGGTAAAGACGACCGAGGCCGCCAGACAGGGGAGGTAGAGCATGATCACGACGATAAAGGCAACGGCCGAAGCAAAGGGGATATGCGCGCGGATGGCGCTGATAAGGGTTTTGTCCGTTTCCGTCACCCCCTCGCCGACGGCATAGAGCACCCCCAAGGTCGAAACGACGACCTCTTTGGCCGCCAGTCCCGTCTGCAGGGCGATGGCCATTTTCCAGTCCAGCCCGATCGGGGTAAAGAACGGTTCGATCGCCTTACCGATGCGTCCCAGGTAGCTCTGTTCGAGCTGGGCCGCATCCGCTTCGACGGCCAGGTGCGCCGCCGCACTCCGGTCTGCGGCCTGTTCAATCTTCGCGCTGTAAGCCGCCTCGATCTCATGCGAGTGGGGGTAGCTGCTCAGGAACCAGACCAGCATCGATGCCCCGGCGATGAAGGTTCCCGCTTTTTTCAGGTACATCAGGGTCTTGGTCAGCACCGTGTGCCAGATAAGCTTGACCGACGGCAGGCGGTATTTCGGCATCTCCATGACGAAGGGTTCGTCCTGGCCGCGGAAGGCCGTCAGCTTGAGGACCTTCGCTGCAACCAATCCGATCATCGCCCCGGCGATGTAGATGGCGAAAAGGACGTTGCCCGCGATGCTCGGCGCGAAGAAGGCCCCCGTAAAGAGCACGTAGACCGGCAGACGCGCACCGCAGCTCATGAAGCCGATGATAAAGAGCGTCAACAGGCGGTCGCTGTCGTTCTTCAGAATCCGCGCCGACATATAGGCGGGGATGGAGCATCCGAACCCCGTCACCAATGGAATAAAGGACTGCCCGTGCAGGCCGAATTTGTGGAAGACGCCGTCGAGCAGGAACGCGACCCGCGACATATACCCCGTCGATTCGAGCAGGGCGATCCCGATAAAGAGGATGATAATATTCGGCGTAAAGAGGACCACCGCCCCCACCCCGGCGATGACGCCGTCGACGATCAGGGAGCGGATATCGGCGTTGGGGATCGTCGCGCCCACCGTCTCGCCAAACCAGCCGAAGAAGGCGTCGATCCACTCCATCGGGATATTGCCGATCTCGAAAGTGAGCTGGAAGAGCCCCCACATCAGAAAGAGGAAGATCGGGATCCCCAGTACGGGGTGAATGAGCAGGTCGTCCACCCGCTCGGTGAGGCTCTTCTTCTCGATGGGCTGTTCGGTCTGGCGGACCGTTTCCGTGATGACCCCCCGGATGAACGCGGCATACTCCTCGGCGAAAACCTCTTTGACATCATCCGTATCATGGTGCGTCTCGATATGCTTGTCCGCTTCGATGAGCAGCGGCTGCAGCTCCGTCCAGAGCGGCAGGTCATGCAGGGTGCGGTAGGTCTTCTTCTCGTTCTGGAGCAGGTTGATCGCGATGTTGCGGTTGGAGATCGCCGCCTTGAAGCGGTGCTCGTCAAGGTAGGAGGCAATGATATCGATCTCCTCTTCCACGGCCTGGGAGAAGATCAGCTTCGGCTCCTGATAGGGGGTCTCGTGGGTGGCGATCACCGCTTCGATCAGCGTCTCGATCCCCATCTTGGCCGCCGCGGAGACCCGTACCGCGGTGAGGCCGAGCAGCGTCGAGAGGTAGTCGTAGTCGATCCGGATTCCCTCCCGGTCCGCCTCGTCGCTCATATTGAGCGCCAGTACCATCTTCTTGTTCATCGTCATCAGCTCGGCGGTGAGCTGCAGGTTCTTCTCCAGGTTCGTCGAATCGACGACGTTGATCATCAGGTCATACTCTTCGTTGCACAGAAAGTCGTGGGTCACGCGCTCTTCGATAGAGTAGTCGGTAAAGGCGTAGGTGCCCGGCAGGTCCACGATGGTAAAGTGGTAATCCTTGTAGTCGAAAAAGACCTCGGATTTTTCAACCGTCACCCCGCTGAAATTGCCCACGTGCAGGCGGGCATCGCTGATGGCGTTGATCAGCATGCTCTTGCCGACGTTTGGCTGGCCGACGAGGGCGATGCGGATATGTTTTTCGGTGACGGGACAGACGGGGGCGGTGTTAGGCATCGGCGGTAACCTCGATCAGTTCGGCTTCCTCTTTACGCAGGGCGAGGCGCATCCGCCCTATCTTGATCTCGACGGTGCTTTTGGCAGGCGCGAAACCCATCAGCTCCACCCGGGCCCCTTTCATGACCCCGAAGGAGACAAGACGCTGTTTCAATGGCCCCTGGGCATGCAGCTTGACGATGGTAGCGCTGCACCCTTTCATACACTCTGTCAATTTCACTGTTACCCGAGTCCCGTCCTGATTGGTTTCTAAATGATAATAAAAATCAAATTAATTTAGACTAAATTAGCGCTGCTAATCCATTGGTCGTATTATACCTACCCCACCGCCGATTTTTCCGCTTCGTCTGTTATAATGCCGCCATGAAATTTCTTTACCGCGCCGACAACCATTTCAATCTGGCCAACCTCTTTACGATGGTCAATATCGCCAGTGGACTCCTGGCCGTCTATTTTATCAGCCAGAACAACTTCTTTACCGCAATCATCTTTGCCTGGATCGGCGGGGCCTTTGATATTTTCGACGGTAAAATCGCGCGTAAATATGCCCTCTCGAACGAGTTCGGCATCCAGCTCGACTCCTTCGCCGACTTCCTCTCCTTCGTGCTGGTGCCCGTGTTTTTGATCTTCCAGGCGGTCTACACGGGACTGGACGGCGCACTGCTGCTGCTCTCGGGTGCGGTCAGCATCTACTACGTCGTCAGCGGCCTGCGCCGCCTGATCCAGTTCAACATCAATGCCGAAGAGGGGAGCGTCGAAAAATACTTTACCGGCGTCCCGACCCCGCTCGGCGCCATTTTGCTCTGGCTGGCCTATCTCACCGCCGCCTATGGCTTTACCAACGCCTACATCGTCATGGGAGCGATGGTCGTGATCGGATGGCTGCTCAACTCGACGGTGAAGGTCCCCCACCCGTAATCTCCTGCCGGAACCGGCACTCGCCTACCGTTACCGTCTTTCCCTCTTTCGTCGCTTCCAGCACATAATCGAGGATCCCCTCCGGGTCCGCGCCGCCCATCTCCTCGCTGATAATCCGCAGGGCATCCTCCCGGCGGGTCGGTACCCAGCGCGTCTCTTTGACAAAACAGGTCAGCAGGCGCAGGCTGCTCATGCCTCTTCCTCTGTTTGGTGTTTGCCTATCTTCAGGTAGAAGCAGGCCCCCCGGTCGATATTGTCAAAACTCAGCTCACCGTTGCAGTGCTCCTCGACGATGTTGCGGGCCATGTAAAGCCCAAGACCTGCGGCACGGCTGTCGCCCTTGGTCGAAAAGTAGGGTTCGAAGATACGGTCGGCGACGTCCGCTGCCACCCCGCCGGCATTGTCGCAGAGGCGGATGACGACGAACTGCCCCGTTTCATAGCACTCGATCTCGATGCGCGGCAGTGCGATCCGCCGTTCGACCAGGGCCTCCTTCGCATTATGAAGCAGGCTGATCAATACCCGGATGATCTCGTTCCGGTAAAGAGGGAGGGTCATCGAGCACTCCAGGCGCGTCTCGACCCGGATATCCGTTTCGGCCAATTCGAGCGCCAACAAGGAGAGCGCGCTCTGCACGGCTTCGGAGAGATCCACGGCTTCGCGGACGGTATCGGGGCGGAAGAACTCCTGCCACTCCCCCAGGCTTTCGAGCATCGATGTCGCGATCAGTGCCGCCGCTTCCGCCTGCTCCGCCCGGTCCCCACCTTTTCCCGGGAGCGTGGCGAGCCGCTGCAGCGGCTCTCGCCAGCGGCTTGCGACCAGTCCGACCGTCTCGTCCATGGCATTCGTCAGCGAACGCTGCATGCCCAGGCGGTCGCTGCGGCGCTGCGCTTCCACCGCATCCTCTACCCGGGCATCCACCGCCGCGTTGAACTCCTGCAGCGCGTTGTCGCGGAGGCGCACCTGCTCCTGGTAGCGCAACAGCAGCGTGTACCCCCAGTAGCCGGAAAAAAGAGTGGAGAGGAGGACCGTCAGGGCGACAAAGGCAGTGCCGACGATCAAGATGTCGCGCTGTGGGTCGCTATCATACAGCGTATAGAGAATGCCCTCCGCAATGAAGGCGAAGAGCACAGGGATCGTCGCAATCAGCCAGGGGAGCACTCCGTCGCGTTTCATTCCGTCCCCTCATCCTTGCCCGGCAGTGCTTTTTTCGGACTGAGCCCGAGCTTTTTCATCTGTTCCGCACGGCGGATCAGGTTCCCCTTCCCGCTGGAGAGCTTATTCATCGCCGCCTCCCACTGCCCCTGGGTTCTGCCGAGCTGGTCGCCGATGCGCTCCATGTCCTCGACGAATCCGACGAACTTGTCATACAGCGCTTCCGCCTGCCGCGCGATCTCCGCGGCGTTTTGCTGCTGCTGCTCGGTCCGCCAGATATTCTCGATGGTGCGCAGCGTCGCCAGCAGGGTCGACGGGCTTACGACGATGATGCGGGCATCGTACGCCTTTTTAAAGAGCCCGCTGTCGTTCTGCAGTGCCAGGTGGAACGCCCCTTCGATCGGCATGAAAAGCAGCACGAAATCCAGCGTCCGCATCCCCGGCAGGTTTTCGTACCGTTTTTCGGAGAGCCCTTTGATATGGGCATTGATCGAGACGAGGTGCTGGCGGAGCGCTTTGGCTTTCTGCTCGGGATCGTCGCTGCTCATAAACTGTTCGTAGGCGACGAGGGAGACCTTGGAGTCGATGATGACGCAGCGCTCCTGGGGGAGAAACACGACGACGTCGGGACGGAGCATATTCCCCTTGTCGTCCTTGTAGGTGCCCTGGGTTTCGTACTCGTGGCCCGGCCGCAGGCCCGAGCTCTCCAGTACCCGTTCCAGCACGATCTCCCCCCAGTTCCCCTGGGTCTTCGTCTCCCCTTTGAGGGCGTTGGTCAGATTGAGCGCATCCTCGGCGATGCGTTCATTGAGCACCTTGAGACGCTCGATCTCGCTTTTGAGCAGGTGGCGCTCCTTGCTCTCTTCGACATACTGGGTCTGCGTCTGTTTGGAGAAGGCGTCAATCTGCTCTCGGAAGGGTTTTAGCAGCAGCTGCAGTTGCTGCTGGTTCGCGGCATCGAAGGTCTTCGCCTTCTGTTCGAAGATCCTGTGCGCCAGCCCTTCGAACTGCGCACTGAGCGCCTGTTTCGCCTCATCGAGCAGGCGGAGCTGCTCCGTATGCTGTTTCTGCGCCTCTTCATAGCGGGTCTGCAGCACCGCGAAGTCGCGTTCCAGGCGCTGGTGGGCCTGTCGGGCGTTTTCAAGCTGCAGCGTCCCCGCTTCCACGCCGGCGCGAAGACGCTCCTCCTCTTTCGCGCGCCATGCCAGCGTGTCGTTCAGCCTGATAAGCTCTTGTTCGCGCTGCTGAAGCACCGCCTGCTGCGCTTCGGCGGCCTCCCGCGCCGCCGCCAGGGCCACGCCCCGTCGGCGCAGAAGCAGCAGCATGTACAGCGCAGCCGCCGCCAGCAGCAGGGCAATCAGAAGGGGAACGATCTGGTAAAGGGTCATAGTATCCACAGGCACGCGCTTTTTTAGATTCTGAATTTTGATATTGATTATAGTGAAAAAATGGTTATGAAAGCGTAAATGAGGCAGCCCGGGGAGGGCTTATTCCGGCAGCAGCGTCAGTTTGAGCACCTCTTCGATCCGTTCGACCGGGACGATCGTCACGACTTCCTTGACCTCGTCCGGGATCTCGTCGAGGTCGCGCTCATAGTTCTTTTTCGGGATGAGCGCCGTATGCATGCCCGCCTTGTGCGCGGCGATCAGTTTCTCCTTGAGCCCGCCGATGGGCAGGACGTTGCCGCTGAGCGACACCTCGCCCGTCATCGCGATCCCCGCGCGGACCGGTTTGTTGCTGAGAATGGAGGCGATCGCCGTGCTCATCGCGATCCCCGCGCTCGGCCCGTCTTTGGGCGTTGCGCCGTCGGGAACGTGGATATGGAGGTCGTAGCGCTTGTAGACTTCGCTGGCGTCCAGCGTCGTCTGCTCCTCCTGCTCTTTAAAAGTCCGCGGGATAATGGCGTGGTCCACCTTGACCTTGCCGTTGTCGATCTGGGTCTTGACGACGCTCATCGCGATACGCGCGGACTCCTTCATGACCTCGCCGAGGCTGCCGGTGAGCTGCATCTGCCCCTTGCCCTTGATACGGATCGTCTCGATCTTGAGCACATCCCCGCCGACGGCGGTCCAGGCCAGCCCGTTGACGACACCGACGCGGTTAACGTTGTCGGTCTTCTCGATCTCGAAGACCGTCTTGTCCATGAACTCCTTGAGGTTCTTGACCGTCACCGAGACTTTGCCCAGCGTAGGGTCTTCCAGGATCATCTTCGCCGACTTGCGGGCGATGTCGGCGATGCGGCGGCGCAGGTTGCGCACCCCGGCTTCCCGGGTGTAGCTGTGAATCAGCTCTTTCATCGCCGGCGCGGAGACCGTCACCTCCTGTTTTTTCAGCCCGTGCTTTTTGAGCTCCTGCGGTAGCAGGTAGCGCTTGGCGATCTCGAACTTCTCCTGGGGCGTGTAGCTGCTCACCCCGATAAACTCCATACGGTCGCGCAGCGGGGCCGGGATCCGGCCGACGTCGTTGGCCGTCGCGATGAAGATCACCTGGCTCAGGTCGAGGTCGAAGTTGACGAAATAGTCGCGGAAATGGCTGTTCTGTTCGGGGTCGAGGATCTCGAGCAGCGCCGCCGTCGGGTCTCCGCGGTGGGACATCCCCACCTTGTCGATCTCGTCCAGGACGACGACGGGGTTCATCTTCTTCGCGTCGATAATCCCTTGCACAACCCGGCCCGGCATCGCGCCGATGTAGGTGCGGCGGTGCCCGCGCAGCTCATTGACATCTTCAAGCCCGCCCAGGGCGATCCGGACCAGGGGACGTTTGAGGGCGGTGGCAATGGAGTTCGCCAGGGAGGTTTTCCCGACGCCCGGAGGGCCCGCGAAACAGAGAATGGCGCTGCCACCCTTCTGCGCGCTTTTGCCCCGAAGCTCCATCAGCTCCTTGACGGCGAAGAACTCGGAAATGCGCTTTTTCGGTTTTTCAAGGGAGAAGTGGTCCGCATCGAGCTGGGACTCGACATTCTCGATCTTGAGGGCTTTTTTGGCGAGTTTGCCGAAGGGGATCTCCAGCACCCACTCAAGGTAGCCCTGGATCATCCCCGCGTCGGCGGAGTCGGGGTGCAGGCGCGCATAGCGGTCGAGCTGCTTGGAGATCTCTTTGTAAGCGTCCTCGCCCATATGCTCTTTCATCGCTTCGAGCTGCTTGCGGTACTCGGCGATCTCCTCTTCGCGCTGGTTGTCGACGCCCAGCTCCTGCTGGATCTCTTTGAGCTGCTCTTTAAGGAAGTACTCCTTGTTGATCTGCTCCATCTTTGTATTGACCTTGGTGCGGATCTCGCGCTGCAGCTTGCTCGCTTCGATCTCCTCAATCAGGTAGTCGATGAGCAGCAGCAGGCGCTGTTCCGTATCCGCCTCGACGAACATCTCATAGGCGCGCTGCTTCGGGAGCTTGACCGTGCTGCAGATCAGGTCGGCGATGCGGTTGTACTCCTGGGTCTCCTCGATGGTGCGCAGCAGGTCCGGCGGGAAGAAGTTACTCACCTGCGACAGGGCCCGCACCTTTTCGCGCACGACCTCGAGGATCGCGTCCATCTTGATCTCGTTAACGGGCTTGGGGTCGATCGTATCTACCAGCACCCGCAGCGGGTCTTCGCCCCGCGCCTCCATCGCCTTGCCCCGCGCCAGCCCCTGAAAGAGGACCTTCACCCGGCCATCAGGCAGCGAAACCTTGCGCATAATGGAACCGATCACCCCGGCATCATGAATGCTCTCGAAGGTGCGTTCGCCCTCCTGCCCCTCTTTCGTGGGGCAGACGATGACAAGCGAGTCGTGTTCGATCGCATAGGTCACCGCCGCAATATTCTCATCGTCTTTGAGAAACAACGGCGAGATCATAAACGGGTAGAGGAACAGCCCGTCTTCAAAAATGACCGGCAGTTCGGTCGGGAAACTTGCATAATGGTCCAGTTGCATTACTCTTCCTTCATATCGGTTCGGTTTTCATCGGCTACATCATTGTAGCTGTGGCGGGAGACTACGCTCTGGGTGTCAGGGATGATGAAGGCGTACCAGCTCGCATGGCCGTCGCCTTCGAAGATCCGCCGGTACCACGCCGTCTGCGCCGGGTCCACCTTGTTCCAGTCGATCCACGGCTGGGGTTTTTTCCCGCGGTAGAACGCTGCGGCTTTCGGTTTGTCAAGCCGGTCGTAGAGCTCGGCGATCGATTCGTTCAGGGCCGCTTCGGCGAGGTAAAGCCGCGTGACCATCGTATCGACAACCGGGGCGTACGTCGAACGGGGGTAGAGGCGCAGAAAACGCTCGCCCTCCGCGATCGCCTCGTTGATCAGCCCCTGGTCGCGGCGCGGGTTCGGCAGGGCCATGTATTTGGCCTTGACCTTCATATACTCGGCGTACTCGCGTTCGGCGGGGGTCGCGTAGCGCTTGATGTATTCGGTCAGAAAATGCTCGGCGAGCAGATACTCCTCCGACTGCAGGTGCGCGATCGCCATGATCATCGTCGCCTCGGGCAGCAGCGGAGAGCCGATATGCTCGCTCTGCAGGGAACTGTAGTAGTTGTCCGCCTTGTCGAGGTTACCGTCGGAAACGGCCGCGACCATCTTCTCGTACCAGTACGCGGCCGGTTTGTTGTATTCGTCAAGTTCTTTGGTACAGCCGCCGAAAAGGACCAGCAGCGTTATCAGGGTTGCAATTGTTTGTTTTATCATTCTCTCCCACACGGGTTCCAAAAAGTGAAGCCATTTTAGCAAAAAAAGTTAAAGGGACGCGCCGCCCCGCCCCGGTAACCCCGCGCACACTGCAAAATGCAAAAATTTCGCTATAATTGCATTTAAATTTACCGGGCCCGATCAAACTATCCTTCCTGCTTTTTAAGCCGCTTCAGAAAATGCAACTCAATTTTTGATTCACTTCAGTCGCAACGATGGTTTAGCCGTGTCCGTTTCAAGAGAGAAAATGCAGACACCCCCCATCGAAACACAAGACGATACCGTCGCCGCACCGACGGCCTCCTTTGACGATTTCGGGCTCCGCCCGGAGATCCTCCAGAGCATCCGCTACGCCGGTTTCAAAGTCCCCAGTCCCATTCAGCAGCAGGCAATCCCCCTCGTCCTTGAAGGGCGCGACGTCGTCGGCCAGGCCCACACCGGGACCGGGAAAACCGCCGCGTTCGGCCTGCCGACGCTGAGCCAGATGGCCCTTGACCGCGGCGTCGAGGCGCTGATTATCGTCCCGACCCGCGAACTGGCCAACCAGGTCAGCGACGAGCTCTTCAAATACGGCAAGAAGCTCGGCATTCACACGGTCACCGTCTACGGCGGCAGCTCCTACAACCGCCAGATCGGCCTGATCGAGCGCGGCGCACAGGTCGTGATCGCCACGCCGGGCCGCCTCAAGGACATCCTCGAGCGCAACATGCTTGCTGATTTCGCCCCCTCCACCGTCATCCTTGACGAAGCGGACGAGATGCTCGACATGGGCTTCCTCGACGACATCAACACGATCTTCGATTTCCTGCCGACGGACCGCCAGACCCTGCTCTTCTCGGCCACGATGCCCAAGCCGATCAAAGCCCTCGCCGAGCGCATCCTTGTCAACCCCGCCTTTGTCTCCATCACCCAGGAGGAGACGACGAACAAGGACATCGCCCAGCAGTACTACGTCATCGAGGAGAATGAACGCGACGACGCCATCATCCGCCTGCTCGATGCCGAAGAGCTGGAAAAGACCATCGTCTTCTGCCGCACCAAGCGCGAAGTCGACCGCCTCTCCAATGTTCTCTCCTCCGTCGGCTACAACGCCAAAGGGCTCCACGGCGACATGGAACAGCGGCAGCGCGAGTCCGTAATCAAGGGCCTCAAAGACAATGCAATCGACATTCTCGTTGCGACCGACGTCGCCGCGCGGGGAATCCACATCAACGATGTCAGCCACGTCATCAACTACCACATCCCTTTCGATCCCGAAAGCTATGTCCACCGCATCGGCCGGACGGGGCGTGCGGGACAGAAAGGGGTCGCCATCACCCTGGTCACCCCGCTGGAGTTCAAGGAGCTGCAGCGCATCCGCAAGATCGTCGGTACCCAGATGGCCCACTCCTATATCCCGACAAAACAGCAGGTGCAGTCCAAGCAGATGTCCCGTCTCGTCGACGAGATCGAAAAACAGAAGATCTATGAAGAGGCGACCGAGCTGTTCAACGTGCTCTGCGACGACATGGACCAGACACAGATCGCCTACAAGCTCATCTCCCTTCTGATGAAGAACATGAACGTCAAAGGGCCGCAGAACATCGGTGTCCCCAAGCAGCGTCTGGACAAGATCATGGAAGCAATGGAGCGCAATGACAGAGGCGGACGCCGTGGCGGCAAACCGCGCCGCGGCGGCTACAACAACCGCCGGCGCAATGACGGCGACCGCAACCGTGGCGACCGCAACCGCGGCCGCCGCTAAGGTCTAGCCGATATTCATCGAGAAGATCGGCAGCAGCATCGCCGTGACGATGAAGCCGATCACCCCCCCTACCAGCAGCATCAGCATCGGTTCCAGCAGGGAGAGGAAAAGCCCGATCTTGTCCTTGTTCTCCTCGAAATAGAGCTCGGAGAGGTTCTGCAGGATCGCCGTCACCTCACTCGTCTCCTCCCCCAGCGCGATCGCCTGGGCAAAAGAGGGATCGATCTCAAACCCCTCACGCAGCAGCGCATTGGAAAGCTTTGAACCTTCGACGACCCGGTCCGAAGCGCCGGCGAACTTGCGCTGGAGCACCTGGTTGTGCAGGACGTTTGCCGAGAGGTTGATCGTCTGCGCGAAGGGCACCCCCGAACGGATCAGCACCGACGCGATATAGGAGAAGCGCCCCAGCTCCGAGGTCTGGACGACCTGCCCGAAAAAGGGGAGCTTCAGCTGCAGCAGATGCACGCCGAACCGGAAAGGGCGGTTGTACTTCATCGCCGAGGCGAAGAGCCCGATCAGCGCCACGATCCCCACCACGAGCCCGATCCAGTGGGCGGTGAAGAAATCCCCCGTTGCAATGACGAACTGCGTGACCGGCGGCAGCTCCTGGTCGAGCTGGTCGAAGATCCCGGTGATCTTCGGAACGACGAAGGTGATCATGAACGCTACCATGAAGATCGAGACGACGATGATAAACGACGGATAGGCGAAAGCGCTCTTGATCTGCTTGCTGATGCGGTCCTGCTCTTTGAGGAAGATCGCCATCTCCAGCAGGACCTCCTGCAAGATCCCGCTCTCTTCGGAGACGCGGATGGACTGTTTGTAGAACTCCGGCAGGGCCAGGATGTTTTGCCGCTCCAGCGCCTGGTAGAAGCTTTTTCCCTCGTCAAGCATCGTGATGATGCTGCTGAGGAAGTTCGTCATCTTCTTGTTTTTCGCATACTGGTTCCGGGCGAGTTTCAGGGCGTTGACGATGGAGATGCCCGATTTGATGTAGATGGAGAGGTCGCGGCTGAGGATGGAGAGCTCGTTCGCCCCGGCGACTTTTTTCCGCGAAAAGTTCAGACGGCCGACGGCGGCGCGTTTCTCCGCTTCGAGCTTGGTATAGAAGACCCCCTGGGAGCGGAGGCGCTTTTTCGCCTCCTCCAGGTCGGCGGCTTCAAGGACCCCCTTCGTCTTCTTGCCGTCTTGCAACAGGCCCCGATAGGCAAATACCATTCTTTCCCCTTAAAAGTCGTAGACCCGTTTGTCGTCGGGTATCAGTTCCGTACGGTTGTAAGCCGCCGCCGCGTCGTCGAGCGCCTCGAAACTCCGCGTCGGTTCCCCGTAGGCGTCAAACAGGTAGAAGCGCTCTTCCGATTCGACGATATAGCTCGAGCTGCTGTCGTTCGCCCGGAGCCTGAAGGCGAAGCAGACGTTCACGACATCCGTCTCCCCCCGGCGCACGGGCACGAAGGTGAAGGGCACGAACTGGCCGTACCGGTCTTTGCGGTAGACGGTGGGTTCCTGCTTGAAAAGGGTAATGTCCGCCCCTTCCACCGGCTGGCCGTCGACAAAGACGCTGCACTGCGCACAGGGCTCCGGACAGACGAGCGACACCTCCCCCTGCTCCGTCCGGAAAAGGGCAAGATAGGAGCGCAGCGTCTCCAGCGTGACGGCCCCTTTTCCCGCCGTCGGGGTGCGGCCCGTTGTCAGCTTGTTGATAAAAACGCCGTAGAGGATGGCGATCAGTACGACGACCAGCAGCAGTTCGAAGAGGGTAAACCCCCTCTTACTGCTTGATGCACTCGGCATAGGTGATATCTTTGCTCTCCGCGCTGCCGCCCTCTTTGCGGTCAGCCCCCAGCGAGATCAGGTTGATCCCCTCTTCGCCCGGGACGTAGATGTAGCGGTTCTTCCAGGGATCTTTGGGCAGGACGCCGTCTTGGAAATAGCCGCCCGAGCTGTAGTTGGGGTACTTCTCCGCATCCGGGTTCTTCGCCAGAGCCTCGAGTCCCTCCTCCGCGTCGGGGTAGTTTCCGTTATCGAGCCGGAACATATCCAGGGCGTTCTTGATCCCCTTCATCTGGACGCAGACGAGTTTCTGTTTCGCCTCTTCGCTCTTGCCAATCAGGTTCGGCATGACCAGCGCCGCCAGCAGCCCCAGAATGATGATGACGATCATCAGCTCCATCAACGTAAACGCCCGGCGGGCCGCACCCCGGTAGACTTTTTTGCTCTGCATGCACATCCTTGGAACCCTTCGCAACATACGGTATCACTCCGCCTCACGAAAGATAATTTTTTCGGCGATTATAGTATACTTAAAATAAACAGAGATAAAATGCTGGGCCAAAGCACGAAAAGAGGTATGATTTGCACCGAAAAGGGATAGCGCTGCTGATGACGCTCGCCTTCGTTACCGCCATTGCAGCTCTGATCGCCGTCGGGGGAAGCATCCTGCAGCGGGGGTACAGCCAGACGGAAAACAAAGCGTTCCTTGTACAGAGCAACACCCTTCTTCCGCGTATCTACACCATTCTGAAACAGAATACGGGGGATATCAACGACTCCGACACCCTCGATATCCTCCTGAGCGTGCCCCTCTTCTTCGAGAACAAACGCAACGGCATGATGATGGACATCACCTTCGCTTCCGATGCCGGAAAAGTCAACATCAACCACCTTCTCAAAAGTAACAGCGAGGTTACAGCGGACCCCTATACTCCCCTCCCCCTCGATACTGCGGTAGAGGGGTACCTGGAGCGTATACTAAGCGTTTACAATGTTTCCGATACCATTCTGCTCATTTCCATGGTAGCGGACAGTATTGATATGGACACCAACGAACGTTTCCCGGGCTCGGAACTCAGCCTGAAAGACCCGGATTTCACCCAGGGGCACCTTTATAACATGCCGCACTTCAAACAGGTGCTCGATGCCTACAAAGCGGTGACCTTCGATTTCACCGTCGACGAGATCCCCTGGGAACACCTCATCGGCTTCCGCAACGAGACTATCGATTTCAATCATATCGAGCCCGACACCCTCCACTTCATCGATCCTGCCATCGACCCGGCGACCCTGGCGGAGATGACGACCCAGCGGCTTGAAACCTACGCCTCCCTCGACACCCTCCCCCTCGAACCGGAGACAAGGCAGCTGCTCGAAGATCTCGGCGTCGCCTTTTACGCCCCCAACGTGGTCGGTACCATGAACCTGATGAGCAAAACCCGTCAGACCACCTACAGCTTTACCTACAATCTAGCCAACCAGAAAGTGAGCGAAATTGCAGTTTCCAATTAACTTCTCCCGACCGGAAACGCCCGTAACCACCCTGTTCCTCGACAAGGAGGCACAGCCTGTCGACGTGCAGGGGAAGGTGGACCTGGTCCTCTCCCCGTCACTGTACTGGTTCCGCACCGAGGCGCTACCCGTCAAAACGGTCTTCCAGGCCAAAAAACTCGTCCCCTCCGTCTTTGACGCCATCATCCCCGAGGGCAGCTACAGCTACCATGTGCTCAAACGCGATGAGACCTTCTGGCTCTTTGCCTACAGTGAAGAGCAGATCATCGACGCCGTTACCCGTTCGGGCATCCGTCCCACCGATATCCGGCACATCTACTTTGCCCAGACCGAATGCGTCGCCCTGCAGACCCCCCTGCGTCTGGGCGGAACGCGGATCCTCTCCAGCGTCGACGGCGTCGTCACGGAACTGCCCGCCCGGTACGCCGCCGAGGCCGAGGATGCGCGCCGCTTTTTCGAGACCCATGCACGCAAAGGACCCGCCGTCGGCATCACCCTCTACCACAGCACCCTGCTGGACAAGAAACAGTTCAAGCGCCTCAGCATCGTCGCCGCCGTTTTCGCCCTGCTCTACGGCATCGAATATTTTACGGCCCGCGCGCATCTGGCCAGCGTGCTCGAGGAACAGGAGAAGATCGCGGAGACCTACCGCCTTCCCCAGACCTCTTTTGAGCGCAACGGGCTCATCAGCGCCCTGGAAAAGAAGCAGAAGCGTCAGACCCGGCTGCGGGAGACGGCCAAAGCCCTCTTTGACCTCCCCGCCGATGCGGAGAACCACCTGGAGCGTCTGACTCTAACCCCGCGTAACCTGACGGTCAGCGCCGTTTTCAAAGAACCGGCGAAGGCCGAGGCGTTCAAAAAAGCGCTCATGAACATCGGAACGATCTCCTCGGACAAACGTAAGGGCGACACCCTCTACCTGGAGGTGGCGTATGAATAAGATCAATATCGTCTATGTCTTCGGGGCGGCCCTTTTTCTCGCCCTGCTGATGTTCGTCCAGAGCAGCCGTACGGAGCACGCCGTCCAGAACGCCCTCAAAGAGAATGCCGAAACGGCACGGCTGGGCAAGCAGATCCGCACCGCGCAGCAGCAGTGGGATGACAGCAAGCAGCTCCAGCGCCGCATCGACGCCATCTTGATGCAGGGCGAGTTCAAATCCTTTGTGGACCGGAAAAACAAGAACGGACGCACCTACCAGGTACAGTTCACCCCGCTTCCGGCGCAGACCTTTGACCGCCTGACGACGAAACTCTTCAACACCCCGGTCACGATCTCGAAGATGACCGTCAGCCGGGGGAGCGACCAAAACGTCAGCCTGAGCGTGGAGTTTGCCCTATGAGCCGCGTGAAGATGCCCCTGCTCTATACTGCTGCCTTCGTGCTCTTCCTCCTCGTTTTCCTGCCGAAGACGGCCCTCTACCACGCGGCGGAGGAGCAGATCAAGCCCTTCGGCCTCGCCATCGCCGACGAAACCCCGGTGGACCGCGGGTTCGACTTCCTCCTCAGGGGCGGCAGCCTCTATTTCGAGGATCTGCACGTCGCGGACCTCGAACGGATCACCGTGACCCCATGGCTGCTTTACAATAGTGTCCGTATCGCCCCCTTTGCGTTTAGTCCGGATATGGAGGGGTTCACCCCGGCCGGCGTCGACGGCTTCAGCGTCACCTACTCCGTGCTTGATCCGCTGCATATCCGCCTGGAGGGTTCGGGGGCATTCGGCAGCGTTACCGGCGAGGTGGCCCTGATGGAGCGTAAGGTGACGATGGACCTGATCCCCTCCGCCGCCCTGCTCGCCAAGCGTCCCTTCTGGCTGAAACAGCTGCGGAGCATCGAAGGAGGGGCATACCGCTATGAAACAACGTATTAATCCGCTCTGGGTACGGCGCTTCATCGTTCTGGCCATCCTTGCCGCCGTCGCCAAAGCCCTGATGCTCGTGCTGGCAACGCAGCTTCCCTACGGGGGCGTGGAGCCGACCGTCGCCACGGGGGACAGCCTCAGCTACTCCCGCTACGCGCCCTCGCGTCTCTTCGGGATCGAAGCGCACAAAGCCGCGCCGAAAAGCAGCGGCAAGCAGACCGAGGTTTACCGCCTCGACGCCCTGACGCTCCGGGGGATCTACCTCGAAGCGCATAACGCCTTCATCCTCGTCGAAGAGGGAGTGAAGACCGAACTCTTCTCCATCGGCGACCGTTACAAGCGCTATACCCTCGTCGACATCCTCCCCGCCAAAGCGATCTTTGAAAAAGACGGGCAGCGCTATGCCCTCGCCTTCAAAGAGGAGAACATGGGGCCTGTCGCGACCGCCGCGGTGCCGTCATCATCCGTTGTCACCCAGAACGGCTTCACCTCCATCAAACGCAAGGAAGTGCGCTACTACTCCGAACACTTCGACGCGATCTGGCAAAACATCAAAATCCAGGAGGTCTACCGGAACAAGAAGCTCACCGGCTTCGAGGTCAAATGGATCAAAAAGGATTCGATCTTTGCTAAAATGGGACTACAGGAGCACGACATCATTACCGGCATCAACGGCAAACCCCTCACCTCCGTGGCAGAGGTGCTAAAGCTCTACAAGAACATGGACCAGATCGACAACCTGACCCTGGATATCCAGCGAAACAACACAGAAAGGCAGCTTGACTATGCAATTTACGACTAAACTCCTCACCCTGCTCGTCGCGGGGGCCCTGGCATTCGGCACTGCCGCGGCCGCACGCGAACAGGTCAATCTGAAGCTCCAGGACATCAAGATCGAGGAGCTGATCAAGATGGTCGGCAAAGCCAACGGCAAGAATATCCTGCTGGACAAGCCGATCCCCGGCACCGTCAACTTCGTCTCCTCCACGCCCATCTACAAAGACGAGCTCTTTACGATCCTGCTCTCCGTGCTTAACAGCAAGGGCTTTACGATGGTGCAGGAGGGAAGCTACCTGAAAATCGTCCGCCAGAACGTTGCCGTCAAGGAGAACCTGCCGATCACTGCCCGCAGCGGTTCGGCGCTGATGCAGACGCGCTTTATCTCCGCCAAAAACGAGAACATCGACGTGATCGCGGCAAAGGTCCGCCAGTTCCTCTCCCCGGCCGGAAAACTGCTGACGATCAAAGAGAACAACATGATGATCGTCAGTGACACCCCGGGCAATATCGGCGTGATTGAGACGATCGTCAAGAAGATCGACCGGGATCAGGCCAAAGACGTCCGCGCCGAATTTATCCTGCTCTCCAGTGCCAAAGCGAGCCGCCTGGCCGCCTCCATCACCAAGATCGCCAAAGCGATCATCAACCAAAAAGTCGAGAACAACAAGGTCGAGATCCTCAGCGACGACGCCACCAACGCCATTATTATTCTCGCGACCCAGGAAAACATCGACAAGTTGACCCCGCTCATCAGCCGTCTCGATGAAAAAGACGACTCGACCAATCAGCGCCTGACGATCATCCCTCTCGAGAACAGCGAAGCCAAGAACGTCGTCGCTTCCCTGCAGGCGGTACTGGACAAGAAAAAGTATGCCAAAGAGGCCGACAAGCCGACGGTGAGCGTCTATGACGAACTCAATGCCCTCGTCGTCTCCGGTCTGGATTCCGACATCAACGATATCCGTGCCATGATCAAAGTCCTCGACGTCGAAAAGCCGCAGGTCTTCGTCAAAGCCCGCATCATCGAGATCAACCAGAATATGGCCGACAGTATCGGTGTCAAATACGGTCTCGCGGGCGGGGCCGTCACCGATGCCGGCCTCTTCACCTTCGCCGCCGATCTCGGCGGCGCGGCCATCGCCTTTGACGGCGGCGGGCTGATCAATCTCAGCAGCGCCACCTTCGACTCGGGAATCGCCTTCGGCGCCACGATCGACTTCCTTGCCAGCAACGGCGCGGCGAACACCCTGTCGCAGCCGACCCTGCTCTGTGTCAACAACCAGGAGTCCTCCATCTACGTCGGGCGCACCGAGCCCATCGTCACCTCCACCGCCCAGGCCGCCGACACCACCTCCGTCGCGCGCAACACCTACACCCGCGAAGATATCGGTCTGACCCTCAAGATCAAACCGCGCCTCTCCCAGGGGAACAAGGTGACCCTGATCACGACGGCCAAACTCGAGGACATTCTCAACAGCTCCGTCGCGGGGCTTCCGAGCACGACCAAGCGTGAAGTCGTCACCACCGCCATTGTCGGCAACGGAGAAAGCGTCATTATCGGGGGGCTTATCTACGACAAGAACCGCGACGAAGCGCAGGGGATCCCCTACCTGCGCGACATCCCGCTCATCGGCGGCCTCTTCGACTGGCGATACAGTACCCACGAGAAGATCAACCTCGTCATCGTCCTGACGCCGTTTATCGTCCGCAACAGTGACGAGATGACGAAGATACGCAAACTGCTCCAGGAACTTGACGGTATCCAGGACGAATACGAAAAACTGATTGAGCAGAAACTCGAAGAGCGCAAAGAGGAGCTTGACAAGGATGCCTCCGACAGCAACACGAACGATGCTTCCCAGACATCCGCATCCGACAGCGCCCTCTCCGTCATCACTCCGGTCAAGCGGTAACCATGCTGAACATACCCGAACTCGAAGGTGTCGACCTCAAACCCCACCCGCTTGAGTCCGTCGACCTGAACCTCAGCCTGCGCAGCTACGTGCTCTTCAGCGAGATCGACGGCGAGGTCCATATCGTTCTTGGGCGGGCACACCTCTCCCAATCCTTCGATTTCCTGGCCAAATTCGACCTCGACCTCCCCCTCGTCATCGTCGATGCCGACTCCTTTGACCGCCTCTACAACAAGTTCCTAGAGATCCGGACCGACTCCGAGCTCAGCGGGATTGAACAGGAGCAGGAGGAGATCGAAGAGGAGGAGATGTCGCTTTCGGACTTCCTGCACACCTCTTCGGACCTGCTGACCAGCGAAGAGTCCGCGCCGGTCATCAAGTTCGTCAACGCCCTCTTCTACCAGGCCGTCAAACAGCGCGCCTCGGATATCCACGTCGAGGTGCACGAATACAAGGGCGAAGTGCGTTTCCGCGTCGACGGGGCATTGACCAAGCATGCCGACATCGAGAAACGGGTCGCCAACCTCATCATCAGCCGTATCAAGGTCATCTCCAACCTCGACATCGCCGAAAAACGCATCCCCCAGGACGGCCGTACCCACGTCAAGATCGCGGGAAAGACCCTCGACGTCCGGGTCTCCGTCCTGCCGACCTACTACGGCGAACGGGTCGTAATGCGTATGCTGATGCAGTCCGAGGACATTCCCCATCTCGAGGGGCTCGGCTTCGACCACGCCCTTACCAAGCACCTCGACGAGATGCTCAAACACTCCCACGGCATCATCCTCGTCACGGGACCGACGGGGAGCGGGAAGTCGACGACGCTGCACGCCTTTTTGCAGCAGGTGGCGACTCCCGATATCAACATCATCACCGTCGAAGACCCCGTCGAGTACAAGGCCGACAACATCAACCAGGTCCAGACCAACGCCAAAGCGGGCCTGACGTTCGCCTCGGGGCTGCGCTCCATCCTGCGCCAGGACCCCGATGTCGTCATGGTCGGGGAGATCCGCGACAGCGAAACGGCCGAGATCGCCATCCAGGCCGCTTTGACCGGCCACCTGGTCTTCTCTACCCTGCACACCAACAACGCTACCGCCTCGATCACCCGTCTCGTCGATATGGGCATAGAGCAGTTCCTCATCAGCTCTTCGCTGCTGGGGGTTCTTGCCCAGCGCCTTGTGCGCAAACTCTGCCCCGAGTGCAAACAGCAGACCGTCCTCGCCGACGAGTATGCCGAAGAGCTTGACCTTCCCAAAGGAGCGGTCGTCTTCGAGGAGCAGGGGTGCAAAGCATGCAACTACACCGGGTACGCCGGCCGCCAGGCGATCGGTGAGTTCTTCGAGATGACCGATGAGCTCGTCGCGATGCTCAAGGACCAGATCAACGACCACGACCTCCGGGCCAAGGCGATCGCCCTGGGGATGACGCCCCTCTCCGGCCAGCTCAAAACCCTGCTGCTGAACGGAACGACTTCCCTGCACGAGATCATCCGCGTCGGGGTCAAGGACGCCTGATGCGTCCCGCCTTCACCCTCGTCGAAGTGTTGGCCGCCGTCGCGATCGCAGCGATCGCGGGAGCGGCCCTGCTGAAAATGAACAGTTCCAACCTCTTCTTCCTCGGCCAGCTTGAACAGACCTCCCGCATGACCGAGGATCTCGCCGTCGCATCCCTGCATGCCGACAAACGCTTCCACCGCAGCGACAAGACGCTGTACGACCTGCTGCGCGACAGCTACACCATCGAAAACGACGACCTGCGTGCCTACCTGAAATCCCAGCAGTTCCGCTACACGGAAACCCTGGTCGACACCATCTCATTCGATACCGGGATGCTGACCGAAGGTGCGGAGACGGGCAAGGAGTTCGGTGCCAGGGACATCGAGGCCGCAGGCGCCGTGCCGCCGATCCAATTCGAACTTATCCAGGTGACACTCAGCGCCGAACGCCGGCACGGTTCCATGCTCACCATCAGGCCGATCTCCCAATGAAACGCACCGCCTTTACCCTGATGGAACTGCTGATCTCCGTCGTCCTGATCGCCATGCTGGCACTTTTCCTCTACGGGGCCCTCGGCGGAAGCCGCGCCAGCAATCAGACCATGCAGCGCCACGCCGATGCGGAGGCCAAACGGCTCAAACAGTTTACGCTGCTCTACCGCGACTGCGTCGAGTCCTACGCCTTCGGCGTACTCTCCACCAATGACAAGCACTACCAGGTGCTGCAGTTGCAGACAAAGAACTCCCTCTACGGCATCGCCGCGCCGTATGTGACCTACTTCGTCCATGCGGAGACCCTGCAGCTTGTGCGCCTGGAAGCCGCCTTTCCCATTGCCCTGCCGGTGCCCTACGACGACAAGGAACGCATCCACGTCAACGTCATCGACAGCGATGTGACGGACTTTAATATCTATACAGGGAAGGTGAAAGAGACGCAGGATAGCAATGCCACCACCGCAGCGGGCGACTCTGCGGCTGCCGCCGCGGGTGCAGGGGGTTCTACAGCAACACTGGAAGGGGGAGCCCGCACGATAAAGCCCCACCTGCTCTATCTGAAAACCAAGGGGACGCAGCAACCGCTGCTGATGGAGCTTGCTTTCTAAGAGGCCTTACACCTCCTGAAGGGTTGCTCGGATCCTCTCCGCGAGCTGTTCGGGGCGCAGCCCCAAGGACGCTTCCACTTTGAGCGTCGCGCCGTGGGTGATGAAGGCGTCTGCGTACTCAAAGCTTTGCAGACGGACATCTCCGATCCCCTCCGCGGCAAGCCACTCCAGCAGGGCGCTTCCCACACCGCCCGCGGCGGCAGAATCGCTGAAAACGTACCAGCGCTTGTGGCGGGTCGAGAGCATTCGGAGCAGTTCCGCATCGAGGGGCTTGGCGAAGCGCAGGTCCAGCAGGGCCGCAGGTATGCCGAGCTGTAAGAGGGTCTGCGCCGCGCGGCCGACCCCGTTACCGTACCCGATCAGCAGCAGATCGCTCTGCGCCTCGATCAGCAGCTCCGCCTTGCCGTATTCGAACGGCGCCGACTCCGGCAGCTCCGCCTCCAAAAATGCGCCCCGGGGGTAGCGCAGACCGAGCGGGCGGTCGAAGGCCGCCGCGAAAGCCACGGCCTGATGCATCGACTTTTCGTCACGCGGGGCGCAGAGCGTCATGTTCGGGATCGCACGCAGGAAACTGATATCAAAGGCTCCCTGGTGCGTCTCGCCGTCCTCGCCGACGATCCCCGCACGGTCCATCGCAAAAACGACCGGAAGGTCCATCAGACAGACATCGTGGATCACCTGGTCGTACCCGCGCTGCAAAAAGGTGGAGTAGATCGTACAGAAAGGTTTGAACCCCTCTTTGGCCAGTGCACCCATCGACGTCACGGCGTGCTGCTCGGCGATCGCCACGTCCCAGAAACGGTCGGGATACTTCTCGAGCAGGGGCGTCAGGCCGGTGCCGCTCGGCATCGCCGCCGTGACGCCGACGACCTTCTCATCACGGTCGGCCTGATGCATCAGCGCCTCGGTGTAGATCTGTGTCGCACTCTTGCTTCCCCCGCTTTTCTTCCGCGAGATGCCGCTGTCGATATCAAAGGGACCGACACCGTGCCACTGTTCGTGCTGACCCTCGGCGATTTTGTACCCTTTGCCTTTGACGGTCTGGGCATGGATGATCACCGGTTTGCCCATCGCACGGGCCGTCTCGAAGGTCTCGACAAGACGCTTGATATCGTGTCCGTCGACGGGGCCGATATACTCTATGCCCATCTCCTCGAAAATGATGCCAGGCGTGATCAGCTTGAACGACTCTTCGAAGCGCTTGGCCAGGTAGTGCGCCCCTTCGCCGAAATGGTCCACGAAGGTCTCCGTGCCGCGTTTGATCTTCTGGTAGAGCGGGCTCGCCATGGCGGAGCTGAGCATGCGGCTCACGGCCCCGATCGGCTTGGCGATGCTCATCTCGTTGTCGTTAAGAATGATCACCATCGGATATTCGCGCTCGCCCAGTTCGTTAAGCGCCTCGTAGGCCATCCCCGCGCTCAGCGCCCCGTCGCCGATCATCACGACGGGAATCCGCTCGTGCTGCTCCTGTTTGAGCGCGATCGCCTTCGCGGCGCCGACGCCGAGGGAGATGGAGGTAGAGGAGTGTCCCGCGACATAGTAGTCGTGCTCGCTCTCCTTGGGCTTCGTGTAGCCGCTGAGGCCGTCGAACTGGCGCAGGGTGGCGAACTCCTCCCAACGCCCTGTCAGCAGCTTATGGGCGTAGGCCTGATGGGAGACATCGAAAATAAAGGGGTCTTTGGATGAATCAAACACCGCATGCATCGCCACGATCAGCTCGGTCGCCCCCAGGGTGGAGCTCAGGTGCCCGCCGTTGGTACTGACCACGTCCAGGATCCGCTCCCGGATCGCGCGGCACTGTGCCTCCAGCGCTTCATAATCGTGCAATGGTTTTTGATTCATCCTATCCTCGTACAATGGCCTCTCCCTGAAAAGGGGGAAAAAGGTGAAGCATATTAGCGAAAAGGGGCTATTATCAACCTTCTCCGCCCCGGTGCGTATTCGCGGCTTCAGCTTCAAGTAATGTGATCAGCCCCTCGTGGGGGTGCCCACGGCGCAGTGTGTTCAGCAGTGCCGTGCGCGTCGCCGGAGAGAGGCTCCGATAGATCGCGAGCATCTTCGCCGTCGTCTCCGCGGGCCGCACTCTTTTTTGCAGCGCCTTCGCCTTCGCGGCGAAGAGCTCCGCCACCCGCGTGCGAAGCCCCTCGTCACAGCTTCCGCTGAACGCCATCCGTTCCCAGACCCGGTCGCGCTCATGAGAACCCATCGCCTCCATGGCCGCGGCGGCCTCCGCCGTCGCCAGTCCGAGAAGGTAGACGGCGACGGTCTGGGGATGTTCCCCCTCGAACAGTCGCGCCGTCCCGAAGACGGCACGGGCAGCCGGCACGGGGGCGGAAGGTTCCGGCGGCGGCCGCGTTTCAGTGTCCGCTGCAGCCGCCAGGGGTGTCGTGATCAAACCCCTTAGCAGCACGGCGAGCCGCCGCGACACCACTGCAAGCGCCCCCGCCGCCGCCATCAGCAGAAGCAGCATGCCTCCCTGGGCAGCCCGGTCGGGCTGCGGCCGGGCAGCTCCCAATGAGAGCCCCTGGCGCTGAAGACGTGCCGCATCGCTTTCATCCACGAGAATGCTGCCGTCCTTCTGAACGCGGTAATCGGCGTCAAGCAGCTCCAGCCGTTCGATCAGCCGTGCCGTCCCGACCGGGTCCGCGATGGAACCGATGGCGATCTCCGTATGGACAAAGGTGCGGTAAAGCATCCCTGCGATCAGGAGCGACCCGCACAGCAGAAGCGCGGCCAAAACAGCGGTTTTCGGGAGGGATGAAAAACCTTCCGCGCCCTTCATCCCGCCCTCCGGTCAGACCAACTCCGCGGCCAGGGCGAAAAAGCGGTCGTTCTCTTCGGGCTTGCCGACGGTGACGCGGATCGCGTTGAGGCCGTATCCGGCCAGGTTGCGCACGATCATTCCCTGACGCAGCAGGGCGTCGGCGACCTCCGTGGAGCTCGTCCCCTCCTTCAGACAGAGGGTAACGAAGTTCGTATAGCTCTCGATCGCCCGGATGCCATGCGCTTCGGCGAAGACTTCGTAACGCTCCATCTCCTCAAAGTTCTTCGCGATACAACTCTGCACAAAGGCTTCATCCTCCAGGGCCACGGAGGCGGCTTCGAGGGAGAGGGTCGTGATGTTGAAGGGCGGACGGAGCTTGTAGAGCGCGGTAATGATATCGCGCTGCGCGATACCGTACCCTACCCGCATTCCCCCGAGTCCGTACGCTTTCGAGAAGGTGCCCAGGTAGAGCACGTTGTCATACGCTTCGATGAGCTCTTTGGGCTCCAGAGCCTTGGCGGAATCCTTGTAGCGGGCGTACTCCATGTAGGCGCCGTCGACGATGACGAGCGTCTCCCTGTCGATCTTGGAGAGGAAGGCTTTCACCTCCGCCGCGTCGGCGCTGTCACCGGTCGGATTGTTCGGGGTGCAGAGGAAGATGATTGAGGGTTTATGCTCCAGGTAAAGGGCATAGAACTCGTCAAGGTCATGCGCGCGCGATGCCGTGCGGATCACCTCCGCGCCGACGTGATGGGCATAGATCTCGTACATCGCGAAGGTGATGCTGTTGATGAGGATCTTCTTGCCCGGCCCCGCCTTGGCGTGCACCGCGAATTCGATCACCTGGTCCGAACCGGCACCGATGACCACTTCATGCGGGTCGATGCCGAAACGTTTTGCCAAACCGTCCTTGAGCTTGTACATGGAGTCGTCCGGGTAGAGAGCCATCTTGGAAACGATCGCGCCGACCGCTTCTTGTACCTTCGGGGAGCACCCGAAAGGGTTCTCGTTGCTGGCGAGCTTGATAATATCCTTGGGCTCGATCCCGAACTCGCGCACGACCAGCTCGATCGGCTTGCCCGCCTCATAAACCCTGATGGCATCCAGTGTCTGATTGAAAGTCATTGTTCCCCTTCGACGTAGCTTCCCAGCCACGTCACTTCATCGGTATGTTTTTTCAGTATCTTCTGTACGTTTTTGTCATCGATATGGCCGTAGAAATCGATGAAGAACCAGTACCCGAATCCCTCCTGGCTCTTCGCAGGGCGGCTCTCGATTTTGCTGAGATTGATCTTCGCCTTGTCGAAATCATGCAGGAAATGCACGAGGACCCCGGCGCGGGTCGTCTTTTTCAGCTTGGCGAGAATGGAGGTCTTGTCCTGCCCGCTCGGCGCGTTCTTGAAATCGCTGAGGATGATGAACCGCGTCGTGTTGTCGTGGACGTCCTCGATGTTTTCGAACATCATCGGCACGCCGTAGAGTTTGGCGGCGATGTGGCTGCAGATCGCCGCGGCTTCCGGATCTTCCGAGGCCAGAATCGCCGCTTTTGCCGTCGACTCCACGGGGATCTGCTGCACGTTGAGCAGCCCGTGCTCGTTGAGGAAGTTCCGGCACTGCCCGAATCCCTTATCCTTGGAGTAGATACGCTTGATACCGTCCAGATGCGCCGCTTTGGTCGAAAAGGTCATGTGGATCGGCATGTAGAGTTCCGCGACGATCTTCATCGGGCTCGTCGCCAGCAGGTCGAGGGTCTCCCCGACGGCACCGTCCTGACGGCTTTCGATCGGCACGACACCGAACTTGGCACGTCCGCTCTCGAGGGCCTTGAAGACGCCCGCGATCGTACTCATGGGGAGGTATTCGCTCATGGCGCCGAAACGGCTCTCCGCCGCCTGGTGGGTGAAAGTCCCCTCGGGACCGAGGTAGACGATGCGTTCGGGCAGTTCCAGGTTGCGCGCCACCGCGAAGATCTCCAGGAAGATCGCCTCGATGGCGCCGGCGTTGAGCAGTCCGTGCTGTTCGGCGTTGACCGTCTCAAGACGCTGCAGGATCGCCTTTTCCCGTTCGGGGCGGTAGATCGGAGCCCCGCTCTTGTTTTTGATCTCTCCGACGCGCTCCACCACGGCCATGCGCTCATTGATCAGGGCCAGCAGCTCCGTATCGATGGCATCAATGGCGTCGCGGCACGCTTCAAGGGTCTCCAACGCTTTTATCGCTTCGCTTTTCACATCACACTCTTTCCGGGCGGAATCTCAGTAATGTCATTATACACCACCGTCCCCGATTCTTCCCTGCGCAGCCGCGCTGCAAGCGCGTCTCCCGGGCGTACCTTGCCGCTAAGGACCAGTACCGGGCGCATGCCCAGCGCTTCCCCGCCGGTCAGGTCCCCCGCGTAATCGTCGCTGATCATCGTCACGTTTTCAAAGGCCGCTTCCGGGCGCTGAAGACGCAGCAGACGCAGCGCTTCGCCGTAAAAGGCGTCCGAGGGTTTCCCGACGACGGTAAAGGGGACGGAAGCCGCGTAGGAGAGCATGCGCAGCAGCGCCCCCACCCCGGGAAAGCGCCGGTGCTGCGTCGCGTAGAGCGTCGTATCGTGCATGCCGACGAGCCGCGCGCCCTGCATCAGGAAGGGGATCATCTGCGCGAAATCCTCCGCCCCGTAATCGGCACGGACGGAGAGCAGGAGCGTTTGCGGCTTTTCATAATCCCGCACATACCCTAGGGCATCGAGCTGCGCCAGGAAGGTCTCGCTGCCGTAGGCGGCCACCCCCTGTTTGGGGACTTCCCGCTCCAGCAGCATCAGGGCATCGAGATAATGGGTCCGGGGGATGGCGAAACCGAGCGCTTGGAGATAGGCCAGGAAATCGCTGCTGGCGCGTTTGGTGTTATTGGTGACGACGAGGTAGGGAACCGCGCTGCGGTTGAGGGCGTCGATAAAGGCGGCGGCCCCGGGAATGGGCTGCTGGGCCCGGTCATCGATCAGGGTTCCCTGAACGTCGATGAAGTACATGGTTTCAGCCGAGGTATTTCAGCTCCGGCGCGACCAGGTCCTCGAAAGACTCCCGGTCCCGGATCAGACGGTCTGCGCCCGCTATGAGCGCGACTTCCGCCGCGCGGCCGCGGGTGTTGTAGTTGCTGCCCATGCCGAAGCCGTAGGCCCCGGCGCTGTGCACGACGAGCAGGTCGTTGTGCGCCATCGGCGGCAGCGGGTACTCCTTGGCGAGGAAATCCCCGCTCTCGCAGACGGGACCGACGATGTCCGCCGGCGTCTCGTCGCCTTCATGCGCCGTGGCGGGGACGATGCGGTGGTAGGCACTGTAGAGGCTCGGGCGGATCAGGTCATTCATCGCCCCGTCGACGACGACAAAGCGTTTTGCGCCGTTCTGCTTCTCGTAGAGCACCCGTGTCAGGAAGTAGCCGGCGTTGGCCGTCATGAAACGTCCCGGTTCGCAGACGACGGTGATGTCCATCCCCGTCAGGGTCGAAAGCACCGCCTGGGCATAATCGTAGGGTGTGATCGTCGTTTCGTCCTTGTAGCGGATACCGAGGCCGCCGCCGATGTCGAAGAACTTCAGCTCGATCCCGATGGCCGCTTTGAGCGAACGTACAAGGTCGGCGACGATCTCGCTCGCTTCGCGGATCGGGTCGAGTTCGGTGAGCTGGCTGCCGATGTGGAAATGGATCCCGACGGGCTCAATCCACTCCGAGGCGTTGGCCCGGATGTACATCCGTTTGGCCGCATCGATCTCGACCCCGAACTTGTTGTCATGCAGCCCCGTGGAGATGTAGGGGTGGGTCTTGGGGTCGATATTGGGGTTGACGCGGATGCTGATTCGGGCCACCTGCCCCAGCTCCTGCGCGATCATTTCGACACGCCCCAGCTCCGCCTCGCTCTCAAGGTTGATGTAGAGGATATCCCGCTCGATCGCCTCGCGGATCTCGTCGTCGCGTTTGCCGACCCCGCTGAAGATCACCTTGTACTTGGGTACGCCCGCCATCATCGCGCGGCGTACTTCGCCGATGGAGACGCAGTCCGCGCCGGCGCCGAGGTCGGCGAACTGTTTGACGACGCTGAGGTTCGAGTTGGCCTTGACGGCGTAGGAGATAAGGGATTTGCGTCCGCGGAACGCCTCTTTCAGCGTCTCGTACTGCGCACGCATCGCATCGAAATCGTACACGTAAAGCGGCGTACCGTATGTCTCTGCCAGGGAGTTGAAGTCCATTGACATGCTTCCTTCTTTCGGGGCATCGGCAACGTTTTACCGCCGTGGGGTGCCCGGGAAAATTCTTGCGCGATAATAGCGAAAAAGGGCTAAAGGGGGCGTTAGGAGTGCGCGTCGACGCCGTGCCCGCGGTTGCGGTACCAGAGTATCAGCGCCGCCGTGAAAAGCGCCAGGACCGGCAGGACGATGCCCACCTCGCTGGGGATCGTTTTGTTGTTGGAGAGCTCGGTGAGCATAAAGAGAAACGACCAGGTCATCATCGTCGCCAGGATCGCGACGAAACTGAATAGCGTGATGTTGAGAAACCGGGGGCTGATCGGAACGAAAAAGAAGATCAATATGATCAGGCTCGGCACGAAGAGCGGCGTGATGAAAATACGGTAGAGCGCGCTTTTGATCTTGTCGATATTGAGATTCTCGCTCCCCAGCAGCATCAGGGCGTCGATCGCATCAAGAATGGTGTAGTTCACCTTCCCCTCGTATACCTGGTCGAGGATCTTCGGACGGAACCCCTCGAGCAGGGTCAGGTCCTGCAACTGCGTGACGGTGATCCCCTCCCCCTCCAGGCTCAGCGTTTTGGGCTTCTGGAGCGACACCGCGTGGTTGAGGTGCCAGTGCTCGTCGGCGTAATAGGCCCCCTCGGCGGAGAGCACCTGCTGCAGCGCGCCGTTTTCATGGGTGAAGATGCGGATGTCCTCGGCTCGTTCCTGGAGCGGGTAGAGCTTCCCGAAATAGACGTAGCGGTCTTTGAAGGTAAAAAAGAGGTTGCTGGTCGGCTGCAGGTACTGCGCGGAACGGCGGATATTGTTCGCGTACTCGTCCGCCCGGGCAAACGAAGTCGCATGCAGGGCGATATAGAGGGTCATGATCGCCACGGCAACGCCGACGAAGGGCTTGATGACGTCGGTTTTGTTGTACCCCAGCGCATAGATCGCCACCAGGGCGTTGGAACGGATCAGGAAAATCTTCGTCGCAATCATCGCGAAGACCAAAGAGAGCGGCAGCAGCATATCGACGGCAAAAAAGGTTTTGTAGGTGAGGTAGATGACGATAAGGTTGGCCGACTGCAGCTTGTCCGCGCTCTCCATGTAGTCAAACCCGACCATGAAAAAGACGAGGGCAAAGAGGATGACGGCGATGTACTTGAGGTAGTGATAGGCGATATACCGGAACATCAACATCGCAGGCCCCTGAAAAATATCGGTTATTGTAACGGAGTTTTTTTGACGGTGTACTTAGAGGCGACCTCGTCCATGCCCATGCGCGTCAACGCCTCCACCGCGTCAGCGGCCCGCTCGATCCACTCGGGGAGGCATTCGGCCTCCTGCGGCGTAAAGGCGCTCAGAACATAGTCGGCGACACGGTTGCGATCCCCGGGGTGGCCTATTCCCATCCGCACCCGGACATAATCGGGTGAAATCGCTGTGTCGGTCGATTTGAGGCCGTTGTGCCCCCCGTGTCCGCCCCCGCGCTTGAAACGCAGCGTCCCGAACGGCAAGTCCAGGTCGTCATGAATGACAATGACCTCATCGATCTTGTAAAAACGTTTAACGTTACCGATGGAACGCCCTGACAGGTTCATAAAAGTGAGCGGTTTGAGTAAAAAATGGGAGGAAAATTTATAGAGGTCGCCTTCAAAGACGGCTTTTTTGACGGCATCGCATTGATGGCGCCGCAAGAGCGCATCAATGACCATGAACCCGACATTGTGCCGGGTCTTCTCATACGCCGAACCCGGGTTACCCAGTCCGACGATCAGCAAAGTTACTTCGCTTTGATGATGGAGAGAACGGAAACGCGGTCAGCGTCTGTGAAAGTAAACGCTTCGGATTTCTCCAGGTCGCGAATCAAGATGGAGTCACCGAGGTCGAGCGGAGCGACATTGACAGTGATCGTATCCGGGATCTGATCGATCGCACCTTTGACGCGCAGACGCTTCTTCGCGATGTAGAGCATCCCTTTGTTCTTCAGACCGACCGGAGAACCTTCCGTTTTGACCGGAACGTTGTAGTGGGTAACGACACCCGGCTGCGCGACCATCAGGTCAACGTGCAGCAGGTTACCGGACACCGGATGAGACTCATACGCCTGAACGACAACGTTCATCTCCTGATCACCGACTTTTACCGGAAACGCCAGGGTGTCTTTGTTGCGAACTGTACGGATGAACTCATTCATCTTGAAAGCGGCGTGAACGTTTTCAAGCCCCTTTCCGTAGATGTTGGCAATCAGATAACCATCGCGGCGGAACGCTTTCGTTGCGCTTTTACCGGTACTCTCTCTAACAATACCTTCCAACATAGGTGTGTCCTTGTAATAAAATAGGACGGAATAATACTTAAATATTCTTTAAAAACAGCTAAAGAGCATGCTACTCGCTCTTGAGCTGGAAAATCTCGTCTTCACTGAAGCGCGGCTTGTCGTCATCCTCTCCTCCGGACTTCTGCGTACTGCCGTCTTTCGCGGTCACGCGGCTGGTGAGCCCCTCCATCCGAAGCTTGAGGTCCGCCGGAGACGTCGCATATTTGAACGCCTGCTCCGTCGAGATCCGCTTGGCGTTCCAGAGGTCCAGGATCCCCTGGTCGAAACTCTGGGAGCCGTAGATATCCTTCCCCTCCTCGATAGCGTCGCGGATCTCGCTGTCGCGGTCTTCCATAATGAGCTGCGCGACATAGGGCGTATTGACGAGGATCTCGAGGGCCGCCGTCCGTTTGCCGTCGACGGTGGGGATCAGGCGCTGGGAGATGACCCCTTCCAACACCGCCGCCAGTGTCATACGGACACGGTTCTGCTCCCCGGTCGGGAAGATGGAGATGACACGGTTGATGGTCTCCTTCGCATCCAGGGTGTGCAGGGTCGAGAAGACGAGGTGCCCCGAGTCCGCCGCGTGCAGCGCCGTCTCGACGGTCTCGATATCCCGCATCTCCCCGACGAGGATGATGTCGGGGTCTTCACGCAGTACGGCGCGCAGGGCGTTGGCGAAGCTTTTCGTATCCTGCCCGACACTGCGCTGGTTGACGATGCATTTGCGGTCTTTGTGGACGAATTCGATCGGATCCTCGATCGTGACGATGTGCTTGCGCAGCGACCAGTTGATCTCGTTGATGATCGCCGCGAGCGTCGTCGATTTCCCCGAACCGGTGACCCCGGTGACCAGGACCAGGCCCCGCTCGGTATGGGCGAATTTGTGGACGACCTTCGGCAGCCCGAGGTCATCGATGGAGACGATCTTGACGGGAATGACACGGAAGACCGCGGAGACCCCGTCCATCTGGAAAAAGATGTTGACACGGAAACGGGTATTCTCATCGAAAGAGTAGACAAGGTCGAGCTCTTTTTGCCGGACGAACTCGGCGAAGCGGGTCCGCAGCAGCTCCTTGGCAAAGGTGAGCGCCTCCTCTTTCTTGAAGATCTCGCCGCTGAGTGGCGTAATGTCACCGTTGATACGGGCGCGCACGACGGAGTTGGCCTTGAGATGGAGGTCGGACCCCCCGGCATCCATCATCCGCTTCAGGTAGCCGCGCACCCGCCGCAGCGTTTCAAAGGTCAGGTTCTCAATATTGATATCGGTATCGACTTGATTTGTACTCATAAATTACTCCAATTCTGCCAGGATTTCGGCAAACGCCGTTTTGAATGCTTCGAGGCCCTCGGCCATCAGTTGGGCGCAGACCGCTTCGAGATCGACCCCGGCCGCTGCCACGGCGTCGAAGTGCGCTTCGATCCGATCCGCATCGAGGGGCAGTTTCGCCTCTTTGTCGCCATGGGCCACGAACGCCTCGATCGTCTCGATCGGCGCGGTATTCACGCTGTGCGCCGCCAAAAGCGCATCGACGTAGTAGGAGGGGCACAGGCCGCCCCCCTTGACCCCCGTCGATGCGAAGAGCGCCCGGCAGCGCGGCACCTCCAGCCCCTCGATCGCTTCGTAGATCGCTGCGGCGTTATAGACGCCCGCCAGGGATGGCTGTACCCCCTTGGACTCCAGGGCCGCATCGATGGCGCGGTCCAGGCGGCTGACAAAGATACTGATCACCGTATCGACCTGCGTGGCACCCTTCTCCAAACCCCGAGCGAAGGAGTTGGCACAGGCCAAAGCCTGCGCCTTGGAGAAGATCAATGTCGCGTTGACGGGGATCCCTTCGCCGACGAGTGTCTCCATGGCGACATACCCCGCGTCCGTTGCGGGAACCTTGATCATCACGTTGGGACGGCTGATCTCCCTGAAAAGGCGGCGCCCCTCTTCGATCGTACCGACGGCATCGTCGCAGAGATAGGGGTCGACCTCGATGCTGACATAGCCGTCATTGCCCTGATCGAACAGTGGCCGTAATGCATCCGCCGCCTTCTGGATATCCGTAATCGCCAGGGCCTCGTACTTTGCCTTGGGGGTATGATTCTGCAGCGTCTCGAGCTGCATCTGGTAAGCCGGCGACGTCAAAATAGCGTTTTTAAAAATGGCGGGGTTGGACGTCGCTCCGTTGACAATTCCCTGTTCAACAAGCCGTTTCAGACCCGTATCGATAAAATCGCGTTCAATGAAATCGGCCCAGAGGGAAAACTCTATTTGCGGGATATACATCGTCTCTCTTCTTTTCTGATATAGTCTACTGATTATAACCGAAAGCGGCAGCAGTGTCTATAAAAGTATGGGTACCTCTAACAACCCTGTACGGTCTCAGCACTGCAGAGAAAGTCATAATCAAGGCGACGCGTTGAAGGCCTAGCCATAGCTAAGTCGAAAAGCGGCAACGCCGAGTATGGCTTTTCTCTGCAGTGCCCTGAGGGAGGGCTTTTGAAGCACGATCTTTCCTCCGTTTTCTTCTTGACTTAGCTACGGCTAGACCTGCGCAGAAAACAAAGAAAATCTCACGCTTCAAAAATCCTCTGAGATCCATACGGGGTTGTTAGAGGTGCCAGCACGTTAATAATAGTGGACAAATTCAGCCGTGAAACTGCGTTGCGCTCCCGCCGTTTTATCCGTGTAGTCGAAGGCAAGTTTCAGGGCGTTGTTCTGTGAAAGGCGGCTGGTGTGTTCCACCCGTCCCGTCCACTGGCGCATCCCGTCCGCATAGAAACGGTACCCCCCTTCCGCGGCCAGCTTGGAACCTCCCCCCACTTCGAAAAGGAGCCCGAGCGTCGTTTTGAGCGCACCGTACCCTTTGTCCGTCACGAACAGTTCCGGCTCCGCCAGGGCATACCCGTACCCCCATGTGCCTCCCGCCGCGACGCCCGCTCCCACGGCCATACTGAAGAGCGTGTCCCGAGAAATGAAGTTCTGGTCCCACCCCGCGTGCATCCGCCAGGAGAAGGGTTTAAAAAAGGCGCTCTGCGGGGCGATGGACGTAATGGAGACGATGGTCGCCTTTTCGACCGCGGCACCGTCTTGGTCATAGCGCGCCAGAAGGTCCAAAAACTCGATCTGCGTTCCCGGCATGAATCCGATGTCACTGTCGCCGAGGTCGTGATAGGCCGGGCGAATGCCCAGCTGCTGATAGGGGTGGCCGTCCCGCCATCCCGTCCCCAACTGCGCCCGGGTCGCCCGGTGCCCCTCGTCAGGATTGCGCGGCGTTGCCACCGGCAGCTTCTCCCCCTTCCCCAGCGACGCCCGGGCGGAGAGGATGGCGTGGAAACGCTCCGAATAGGTCGCTTTGTCCACCGCTCCTTTCATCAAACGGTACTCGGCCAGCTCCGATGCGGCTTCAAGGGTGTAGCGTTTCATCTGCGTGTCACGTGCCGAGTCGTTCAGGACTGTCCCGGGGGTAAGCGTCCCGTCGGCCAGTGCCATGGCTTCGGTTTCGCCGCGGCGGTCCAGTACCTTTTCGTAGGCCAGCAGCAGTGTCCGTTTCGAGGGACGGTAGTGCTTGGCCCGTACCAGCCTCTCCTCCTCGGTGGCATGCACGGTCTCCATCGGGATGATGTGATAGGCGAAGTGGCCGCGCACATCGACGTCCGGCCGGGCGATCTCCATCAGCCAGAGCATATTGTACGAACAGTTCTCGTCAAAGAAGAAGTACCAGTTGTACACCCCCTTGAGCTCCCAGATGTGGCGGATCATGGCCATCACCTCGTCATGGTCTAGGTCCAGGTCGTACTCCCAAACGTCGCGCTGTTCCGTATCCCGGTACTCTTTGAGCTTTTCATAATAGGGCAGCAGGGAGTAAAAACCGGGGTAGCCCCCGAAGAGCCCTTTGACCGCGAAGACGACGCCGTTCTCCTTGTCCGGGTCTGCGCCGGCGGCGTAATTGATGGCATAGGAGAGCATCTTCGATTCATAGGAGGAGTCGATGCGCAGGAAGGTGTGGCCGAACATGGAAGCCGGGGAGTTGATGTGCGCCGACGAGAAGACCAGCGTCACCGACTGCGGGTCCATCTTACGCACCAGTGTCTCGTAGGAGGTGCAGCGCAGTTCCGGCAGACCTTCCAAGCCCAGTGTCTCCTGCAGCCAGGAGCGGCGGGCGGGGAAACGACACCCCGTGGCATTGTCGTCGAAACGGCTTTCATTGTAAAGCGCCGTGAGCGTAGCGTTCAGTTCGGCTTCCGCGTTGCTTTTGCCCCCCGGAGCGAGAAAAAACGCCGGGTCGTCGACTTCGCTGACATCTTCGGGCATATGCAGCAGCAGGTGCCAGTAGCGGCTCTGGGCCACACCCGTCTTCGCCGCCTTCTCCAGGGCATTTTCCAATACGTTTGCCTGCAGGATATACGGCACGATCATCAGTATCATCAGGAAACGGTACAAGAAAAAACCCTTTGAGGGAAGATGGAAGGATGGGCCGGGGAACCGGCCCGGTAAAAGCAGATTCAGCCCTCGACGGTTGCGATGTTGTCGAGAACGTCAGCCATCTTGACGTCGCCGGACGTGTAGATGCTGTTGTAGTTTTGCTGCAGGGAAGCCGCAAAAGCCGCTTTGTCGTCGACTTTAAGCAGTTCCGCGAGCGTATCGACGCTTTCACCGCCGCCGATCGCCGCCTCTTTTGCGAGCTGATCCATGTTGGATGCGACGAATTCGGCCGCACGGTCGTTCATTACCAGCGGCATGCGCTTACAGCCGGATGTACCGGATGTGATACCGAATGTCTGGTTTGCAGAGGTACCGTTTGTTGTCGCCTGAAGGGCAAGCATAATCGCGGAGCTGTCATCTTTGATGATCATTGCGCCGAGACCACAACCTGTCTGGCTATTGACACCGGCGAACGCCGCCGAACTGAGTGCCGCAACCGCAGCAAGACTTACAAGTACTTTTTTCATAGTGACTCCTTCATCGTTTGATGATGGTTCAGTATAGGAATTGTTTCCTTAAAGCGGTCTAATAACCCACACTTTATCACCGCCGTTAGCAGCGGCTATTCGTTGAGCTCGTCATCTTTCCAGTACTTCGTGCCCTGGATCGTCGCCTGCAGCGCCAGACCGGTCTTAGTCAACTGATAGAGGCGGATGCCGGGCGCCACGGTGATCGCCCCCCCGAACGCCGCACCTTTATCATCGGCTTTGGCCGCGGCATCCGCCTGGGCGTTGGCCTCCCATCCCTTGTTGATGAAGCCCTCATAGACCTCCTTGTTCTCGAAAAGGAAGACGCCGCGGAAATCCTTGATGCCGATACCGAGCCCCACGCCGACGGTCCCCATATTCATATAGGTGTCCTTGCCCGTCTTGTTGTCGTGCGCCACGCCGGAACCGCCGCCGGCGGAGACAAGGATGATATTCACGCCGATGTTGCTGAACACCGCGTAACCGTACGCTTTTTTAATGATCGCTTTCGCCTCCGGTGCCTCTTTGTAGAGCATCGCCAGCGTTTCCGCTTTCATCTTCTGCACCTCCTGGCGCTTCTCCTCGGCCGTCTTCCCGCTCCAGAATCCCGAAAGCAGCATGACGCCCAGCAGTGCCAGAACCGTTGCCTTGATCGTTTGCCGTTTCATGCCCGCTCCTTTTTATGCTTGCATGAAACCCATTATACCTTTATCACGTAACTGTTCAAGACGCAACAAAAAATAATCGCGGCTCACTTCGATCGCCCCCAGACTCTTGAGGTGCTCCGTCGGTACCTGCGCATCGATCATTTCGAAACCGCGCGCTTTCAGATGTTCGACGAGTGCGGCAAACGCGGCCTTGGAGGCGTCGCTGACATGGGCGAACATCGATTCGCCGCAGAACATTCCACCGACCTCGACCCCGTAGAGCCCGCCGACAAGCCGCCCCTCCTGCCAAGCCTCGACCGAGTGCGCATGCCCCATCGCATGCAGCACCTCGTAGGCCTCGACCATCTCCGGAAGGATCCAGCTCCCCTCCTGTCCCGGACGCGGCGTCGTCGCACAGGCACGGACCACGTCGCCAAAGGCCGTATTGAAACGGATCTCGAAATGTTTCAGCCGCTTTCGCAGGGAACGGCGTAGCACGAAGTCGTCAAGATTGAGAATGAACCGGGGATCGGGCGACCACCACAAAATGGGATCGCCTTTGCTGTACCAGGGGAAAATACCGCTGCGGTAGGCCAGCAGCAGCCGCGAGGGCGAGAGGTCGCCGCCGAAGGCGACGATACCGGATTCGTCGGCGTCCCTCGGGTCGGGAAACGCCAGTTCGTATCGGATCTGCTGCGGGATCACACCGCCGCCTCTTCCTCCGCATGTTCGTCGTACGTGAAAACAATCTCGTTTTTGTAATCGACGTGGACCGTTCCGCCCGCCTTCAGACGGCCGAACAGCATCTCATTCGTAAGGGGATCTTTGATCTTCTCCTGGATGATCCGGCCGAGCGGACGGGCGCCCATCGCTTTGTCGTAGCCCATCTCCGCAAGATAGCCGCGGGCTTTTTCGCCCAGGGTGATCGTAATGCCCTTCGTCGCCAGCTGTGTATTGAGCTCGCCGATGAACTTGTCGACGATCCCCTCGACGATTTCGCGATCCAACGGCGCGAACTCGATGACGGCGTCGAGGCGGTTACGGAACTCCGGCGTAAAGAAAGCCTTGAGCGCCTCCCCACGGGCCAGGCTGCTGTCAGCATTGAAGCCCATGACGCTGCGCTCCGTCGCGCCGACATTGGAGGTCATGATCAAGATGACATTCTTGAAGTTTGCCTTGTAGCCGTTGTTGTCCGTCAGTGTTGCGTTGTCCATCACCTGCAGCAGGATGTTGATCAGCTCCGGGTGCGCTTTTTCGATCTCGTCGAGCAACAGAACCGTATAGGGATGCTTGCGGATCGCCTCTGTCAGCAGCCCGCCCTGCTCATAGCCGACATAGCCCGGAGGGGCGCCTACCAGGCGTGAAAGCGCATGTTTCTCCATGTATTCGCTCATGTCGAAACGCTCAAAGTGGACCCCCAGCGTCTCCGCCAGGGACTTGGCCAGTTCGGTTTTGCCAACGCCCGTCGGCCCCGCAAAGAGGAACGACGCGATCGGCCGCTCTTCAGGGTTGAGGCCGGCGCGGCTGCGCTTGATCGCCAGGGCGACCTTTTCGACCGCGGCATCCTGCCCGATCACCTTGCTGCGCAGGTCGCGTTCCAGATGTTCGAGGCGCAGGGTATCGTCTTCGCACACCTGCGAGGTCGGGATCCCCGTCATCTTTGCGATGACGTTTTCGATATCGAGGGCTTCGACGACGTTGCGGTCATGCTTTTTCAGATGGAACGACGCCCCCGCCTCGTCGATAAGGTCGATTGCCACGTCGGGCAGGAAGCGGTCGGAGATATACTTCTTCGACAACGATACCGCCACTTCGAGGGCTTTGTCCTCGTAGGTCAGTTTGTGGTGCTTCTCGTACTTCGGCCGAAGTCCCTTGAGGATCTCGATGCTCTCCGCCTGGCTCGGCTCATCCACATCGATTTTCGCGAAGCGGCGGCTCAGCGCCCGGTCTTTCTCAAACACATTGCGGTACTCGGCGTAGGTCGTCGCCCCCATACACTTCATCGCCCCCGATGCCAGGGCCGGTTTGAGCTGGTTGGAAGCGTCCATGCTGCCGCCATTGACGGCACCCGCACCGACGAGGGTATGGATCTCATCGATGAACATGATGGCGTTCTTGTGCGCCGTCACCTCATCGATAACCCCCTTAAGGCGCTTTTCGAAGTCGCCCCGGTACTTTGTGCCGGCCAGCATCGCCCCGAGGTCCAGAGCGTAGACGGGGGCCTCCTCGAGCAGTTCGGGGACCTCACCGTCGGCGATGCGAATCGCCAGCCCCTCGGCGATGGCCGTCTTCCCGACGCCGGGTTCGCCCACGAGGAGCGGGTTGTTCTTTTTCCGGCGGCAGAGCGTCTGCACGACCCGCTCGATCTCATCCTGGCGGCCGATGACCGGGTCGATGCGGCCGGCACGCGCCTGCGCCACCAGCTCCACCGTATATTTCTCCAGATAGCTTTCCTCCGCATCCGATACGGACTGGGGCTGCACATCTTTGTGCGAGATCACTTCCAGAACGTCGACGCGGTTGATATCGCTCTCGAGCAGTACCTGGCAGGCGTAGGTGTGTTTCTCTTCGTAAATCGCCGCCACGAGGTCGCCCACTTCCGCCTGCTGCTTCTGCGCGCTCTGGATATGGCGGATCATCTGGTCGATCATCCGTGAAAGCGCGACGGTCTCGAAGGGCTCCTGGGTCACGTCTTCAGGCAGGGGGTCCATTGTCATGGAGAGGTAACGGCTCACCATGGCGCGCATCGCCGCGACGTCGCCGCCGCACTCCCGGATAATGGCGATCCCCTCTTTTGAACCGAGCAGGGCATAAAAGACATGCTCGATCGTCAGGTATTCATGCCGCTGATCTTTGGCATACAGCAGCGCTTTTTGAAAGACGGCATTAAGTTCGGCACTGATCATCACGCTTCCTCCATCGTTGCCTTGAGCGGGTACCCATGCTCCCGGGCCAGGCGGCTTACCTGCATCACTTTGGTCTCTGCCACTTCGTAGGTATAGACGCCGCAGATACCGCGGTCCTGGCGGTGGATATCGAGCATAATCTGCTCCGCTTCCTGATAATTTTTATGAAAAATACTCATCAAAACCTCGACGACGAAATCCATCGATGTGTAGTCGTCGTTGAGCAAAATCACTTTATATTGTCCCGGCTCCTTGAGCAGCAGTTCACCCTCAAGTTCAAGCTCTTTTTTGGTACTCAAACATTGTCCTTAAAACGTGCATTCCACTGCTTCTGCGGTGAAAATGCATAAATCGGTCTTGTTCTTTACTAACGCCAGTTAGATTAGCAGGGATTGTGTAAGCAACGACTTAAGAATGCAGATTAACGGCGGAGGCCCCGGGAAAGCCTGCCGCGGGAAGAAAAATCAGAGTTTGACGACGTCTTGCGTGTAGTCGCGCAGGGGAACGGTTTCGGCGCGTTCGGCCACCTTGGCTTTCGCCTTGCGTTTGCTGCCGAACTGCTCTTTGAGCTCGCGGCGGAAACTGCCGAAAAACTCGTGGAATTTGTCTTTGCCCAGGACGCCTACCGCCCAGAGGGTGTTGTCGCTGCCGACTTCGAGCACGATGGCCGCCAGCGGCTGCGGCGCCTTTCCCTCCTTGACCCGGCAGCCGCGCTCCGCGTCGTAGACGGACGTATGCCCGTCGCAGACGATATCCCCCGCAAAACGCTCTCCGGGATTGCGGAACGTGATGAAACTGTCATTTTTGTTGATGTGCGTCAACTGGTGCGGGCAGATCCCGCTGTAGGCGACAATCGTTCCCTTGCTGCCGACACCGCCCTTCCAGACGTATTCGTTCCCGAATTCGTCGGTCAGTTCAACGTCTTTCGCCGTCGGCATCGGCAGATTCACCAGCAGGCATGATGTGCCGGCATAGGGGTAGTTAAAGACGTAATTCTCGCCCGTTTTCAGCGCATCGGCCTTCAAAGGAGCGCCGCTGCCGTCGACAAGCTTCACCTTGGCGTACCGTTTGTAGAGGGCGCCGTCCTTGGCCATCAGGGTCTGTCCGATCGTGGAAGGGTTGATCGCGATCACCGCACCCGTCGCACTGAGTACCTTTAAAAAATTTCTGCGTTCCATTCCTTGCCTCCTATGCGTTGAACATGTCGCGGTACATGCCTTTGGCCCACTCCATCAGGCCACGACCGTTGTTGATGCCGACACGCCCGTCCCATGTCTCGTTGGTGTAGACATTGGCAAACGTAAAGCGTTTGGCCTTCGCATCGTAAGCGTACCCGGCGTTGATTGAAATGGCCAGGACCGGATCGCTGGCAACGGCCGAGTAGCAGATCGTCAGCGGCGATTCCCACGGCGTCTCCTCTCCCCCGTTGATTTTGGCGGCGATCCGTTTGGCGATGTAGACGCCTTCCGTATTGGCGGTGTTACCGGACTTGCTGAAGCCCATCGGGCGGACGTCGCCCCCGCAGTAGATCTCCGGATGGCCGTTAACCTCGTAGGTCAGCACGTTGATATCGGCCTCCATCTTGTTGAAGATGCTGTCCTTCGCGACCCCCGCGACCTCCAGGATCTTACCGCCGCGCACATGCGGATAAAACGCGGCATCTTCAAAGGCGATAACATCATCGTAATCGGTCATCACCTCTTTTTTGTCCAGATCGAAATGCGCGATCTTCGTCCCCGGATGATAGTCGATGTACTCCTTGTAAAGCTTGTCAAAGGCCGAGTGGAACCCTTCGGCCTTGATCGTGATATCGTCATTTTCATCGATCAGGACGACCTTCCCCTCGATACCCTCTTTTTTGAAATAATCCGCGATGAGACAGGCCCGTTCATAGGGTGCGGGCAGACAGCGGTAGTTTCCGCCGGGCACCGTCAGAATGAAGTTGCCCCCTTCAAAATCCAGCACTTTGTTACGCAGGGTGAGGTGCTCCGAACCCGGTTTGAAGCCCGCCGGGAACTCCGTACGGAGCCGACGTTCCAGCGCCGGCTCCTTCGTCCACTCTGAATAGTCGTAATCAATACCGGGGGCAAGGACGAGGTAATCATAGGTAAGATCGCCGTCGCTCGTCATGACCGTTCGCTTTGCCTTGTCCACACCTACGACCGTGGCGTTGAAAAAGGTGTAATTGTTTTCCCGCGCGGCCTGAAGGTAGTCGTGTATCAGGAAGTCAAGCTCCACCGCCTCGACCAGCCAAAGGTTGCTGACCGGGCAGGACATGAATTCGCCGCGCTGTTCGACCAGCACGACGTCGGCGTTCGGCGCATACTTCTTAACGTACTTGGCCACCGTCAACCCGGACCATCCGCCGCCGACGACGACCACCCGCGGTGCATCGGTTTTCGGCAGCGCCGCTTCCGTTCCGACACCGACGCTCCCGGCATTCGTCGTCTCCTCTTCATCCGGCCCGAGTCCCATCTGCGAGCACCCCGCAGCCCCAATCGCGGCAGCGGCGGCACCGGAAAGTTTGAGCAGATCTCTGCGTGACAATCCCATGATTCCCTCCTTGTACAATTCATGTGGCATACTCAACCATTTTTGGTGAACACCCATTGTCACTATTTCAAGCTTAAAGGAAGAAGAAATTATTACTGAAAATAATATATTACATTTTACTTATTATTAAAAATTAAATTATATTGATTTTTATTGTCGTGAAAATTGAGAGAGTGTATACTCCGGCTTCACGGCTCGAGGATGAGCCGGAAACCGGTGGTTTCACTGCGGAAAGTAGGGATATTGACGTCGCGGTAGGAGGGTGAGAGTTCCTCTGCACTGCTCTTGATGGATCCCCCGCGGATGATCTTCATCGCCGCATTGTCGGAGACGAGACTCTCCGCTTTGGAAGGGGCGCTTTTATAATCGGGGGTCGCCCCGTCCTGACACCACTCGGCCACATTCCCGACCATGTCGAAGAGACCGAAAGCGTTGGGCTGCAGCAGGCCGCGGGAGTGCACGAATCCGTGGGCATTGGTCGCCACCCATCCATACTGGGCGGCATTGGCGGCACTGTCACCCCACGCATAAAGCGTATCGCTGCCGGCGCGGGCGGCGTACTCCCACTCCGCTTCTGTCGGCAGGCGGTAATGCTTGCCCGACATCTTGCTCAGCCACTCGGCATACGCCATGGCCTCTTCCCAGCTGACGTACGCGACCGCCGCACTCTCGTTTTTGAGCAGTTTTTTCTTGCGGTACTTCGCCCCCGTTGCCTTCAAAAAGGCGCTATAGGCTCTGTTGCTGACTTCATAGGCGCTCATTTGCAGCCCCGCTTTGACCGTCACCATATGTACGGGTTTGCTGTTTTCAAACTGCTCGGAACCCATCAGGAAAATCCCTTCGGGGATCGCCACCATCTCCGCCGGTTCTATGTATTGGGGGGCTTCATCCGCGGCCTCTGTGCCTCCTACCAGCGCCTGCTGCTCCGCTTTCAGGCGTGCAAGGGCTTCTTGCTGCGCTTTGAGCTCTGCTTCTACCTTCTCCAGCTCCTGGTTCTTGGAAGTGACCGCCCCTTTGTCGGCGGCGGTGCTCTTCTCTTTGGCTTTGAGCGCGTTGATCCGGTTGGCTGCTGTCTGATTATATGCCGACTCGGGATAGGCGATCAGAAAGGCTTCATAGCCGACGACGCTGTTTTTGGCTTCTGCACGCTGCCACGCTTTGTCCGCGGGCGTCAGCAGCTTGGCGGGAACATTGAAGTAGAAATCCGACGCGGCAATACGGGAGTGGACTCCCGCCTTGGAGAGCTTGTCGGCCAGTGCATCCATATCGTCATGGCCTTTTCCGACCGTCTGCATAAGATGCCCGAAAAACGGAGAGCTTACCGATTTACCGTTCCAGCGCACGAGGGTATCCGCCTCCTTGACGTCCTTGACGGCGTCAAGGATCAGCTCTCCGTCCGTCGTATTCGCTTTGCCGCTGTAACGAAACGCATCGACGATGCCCAGGCTGACCCGGGGAGTGTGGCGCTGCAGCTTCTGAAGCAGAAAATCAAAACTGACGGCGGAGAGGCGCAGTTGGGGCAATCCCTCCAATTTCATCCGTGCCGGCATCATCCACGCCTGTGAATCATGGACGACCATCCGTCCGCTGTAGGCAAGGGTAATGACGGCATTGGGAGTGATCCCTTTGTCAAAACTGCGGAAGGTTTTAATGAGCTCCGCCCGGTCAAGATTGAAGGCCGTGACCGTCGTGAAGCCCTTGGATTTCAAAAAAGACGCCAATGCCTGTGCCGACGCAACCGCCTTGTCGTCGTTCGTCTCGGTAGTCAGTCCGTTCGCGATCACCAGAGCATAACGCTTCTCACTCTTCATCTGCTCCACGGTGGCGGAAAAGAGTAACGAAACACCCAGGAACAAAAAGAGGAAAATAGTACGCATCATAAGCCTTGCAGGGGTATCAAAAGGTCTATATTATCATTTCCTTAAGCTTACAATCTAATTAAATCTAACAACCTATGGCTGCTAACGGCTTTTGTGAGCCTCCCTGACGCACCTGCGCGCCGTTACTCGGCCGCCGTGATAAAATCCCTGATCAGGTCATCGGGGTTCTCCAGCCCGACCGATACACGGATCAGACCCGGCGTGATCCCGAGAAACGCGCGCTCATTGTCGCCGAAGTCGCTGTAGATCGTCGACGCCATATGCAGTGCCAGTGTCCGGCTGTCGCCGATATTGGCCGTGATCGTCACCAGTTTCGTTTTGCGCAGAAAATCGTATGCGGCCTCCGCGCTTCCCATATCGATCGTAAAGAGCGGTCCCGTCCCGTTACTGAACTGCGTGGTATAGCGGTCATGGTGCGGGTGATCCCTCAAGGCCGGGTGGTTCACATTCAGCCCCGCCTCTTTCAGGGCGTGCACGACTTTTTCGACACTCTCAATGATCCGGTCCAGACGCAGGGGCAGCGTCTCGAGCCCCAGCATCGTCAGGTAGCTGTTGAACGCCGACGGGCTCATACCGAAGTCGCGCATCGCCCGTTTTTTACCGACGGCGACGAGGGCCATCGCCCCCATTTTGTCGATAAACTTGTGAATCGACGCATAGCGCGGCGTCTTGAACTTGTCTTTGCCCTCGCCGATCGCCCGGAAAACGGCGGCGCCGCCGAGGGCCGACGCGTTTCCGGCGATCAGCTTCGTCGTCGAGTAGACGACGATGTCCGCGCCGAGCTTCAGCGGCTGGATGCTCAAAGGCGTCACGGTATTATCCACCATCAGTGCGATCCCGTGGGCATCGGCGATCGCCGCAACGGCCTCAATATCCGGCAGACGCATGTTCGGGTTTCCGACGCTTTCGAGGTAGATCAGCTTTGTCTTGGCCGTGATAACCGCTTCGACCTCTTCGAGGGCATCGACGTCGAAAAAGGCGGTACGTATGCCGAAGCGTTTCAGGGTCTCCTCAAAAAAGGAGTACGTCCCCCCGAACAGACCGCCGATGCTGATGATCTCGTCCCCGCTCTCCAGCAACGACATGACGGCCAGGGTCGTCGCCGCCATGCCCGAACTTGTCGCGATGGCGCCGACGCCACCGTCCATCTGAGCCAGGAGGCTTTCCAGTTTTCCGGACGTTGGATTGCCCACACGGGCATACAGCGGCTTTTTCACGCTGCCGTTGAAGATCCCCTCCGCCGTCTCCGGATCTCCGTACGCGAAGGCTGCCGAGTTGGCGATGACAGGCGAGATTGCCCCCTCTTTCGCCCCGCTCCCCTGCACGATCTGTGTCGTAAACGCTTCAAAACGATTCATTTCTTTAAACCTGTTGACTGTAAAATAGGGTCACATTATAGCCGAAAGAGGTTTAGGTGGCGCAACACATTTTTATCACAGCGACCAATACGGAGATAGGCAAAACTTATACGACCGTCAAACTGATGCATGCACTGAGTGCACGCGGCCTCCATGTCGGCGTTGTCAAACCGATCGAGACCGGCGTCACCACCGCTCCGGAGGACGGCACCCTGCTGCTGCAGGAGCTCAAACAGCTCAACCCCCAGGCCTGGGCGCTCGACATCGACGATATCGTCCCTGTGCAGTTCCCCCTGCCCGCGGCCCCCTATGTCGCCAAGGGAGAGGCCGCCATCGACTGGCATGCCATCGACCGTGCCGTCGAGGCGATGGACGCGATCTGCGACGTCTGCCTGATCGAAGGAGCCGGCGGACTGCTGGTGCCCGTTGATTCCCAGACCGATATGATCGACCTGATCCCCCGGTACCGGGCTAAAGCGCTGCTCGTTGCCCACTGCCGTCTTGGCGGCATCAACGATCTGCGTCTGAGCCTTGAAGCGCTAAAACGGCGCGGCATCGAATCAGAATGGGTATTGAACTGTCGGAAAGGGGATAACGGGTTCGATGCGACCTCCCGTCCCTGGTTCGATACCGCCGCGCCGGGATGGTTCAATCTCGAAGAGGACATTGGGCAACTTTGCGACGCGCTTTTGCTATAATTCTCCAAAAATAAAGAGGGTCCATGCAGCATCTCATCCGTACCGACGACTTCAGCACTGAAGAGATTCTCTCCCTCTACGATGACGCGGACCTCTACGCCCGGGGCGGTTTTCACCGCATTCTGCAGGACCGTATCATCATCACCCTCTTTTTCGAAAACTCGACACGCACCCGCAGCTCCTTTGAAATCGCTGCAAAACGGCTCGGCGCCGAAGTCGTCCACCTCGATGTCGGCAAAAGCTCCACGAAGAAAGGAGAGACCCTCGTCGATACGGCGATGAACCTTGACGCGATGGGACCGGATGCCATCATCGTCCGCCATGCCAATGCCGGGGTCCCGAAGATCCTCTCCAACCACACCCGTGCCGCGATCATCAACGCCGGTGACGGGGCCCATGCCCATCCGACACAGGCCCTGCTCGATCTGTTTACCCTGCGCAAACATTTCGGGGACGTCAACGGCAAACGCATTGCCATCGTCGGTGATATCAAGAACTCCCGGGTCGCGAACTCCAACATCGAACTGCTGCAGCGCTTCGGTATGAAGGTCACCCTGGTCAGTCCGCCCCAATTCATGCCGCAGACCGACCTGCCCTCCACCTATCACCTGCAAGACGTGATTGACAACGTCGACGCCATCATGAGTCTCCGCACCCAGACGGAGCGCCACTCCCAGCCCAGCTACGCATCGCTGCAGGATTATGCCAGCGACTTCTGCATCACCAAAGAGCTTGTCGGCGACCGTGACATCATTATCCTGCATCCGGGGCCGGTACACCGCAATATCGACATTGATGATGACCTCCTGGCCGATCCGCGCTGCAAAGTCCTTGAACAGGTCTCAAACGGCGTCTCCGTACGCATGGCCGTGCTCAAGAAACTGATCCTTGATGGCAACCGCTAGTCTTAACTCTCTCTGCGAACAGTCCATCCCTTTCTTTTTTCTCTCAGACTTTGAAGGGAAGGAACTTACCTGCTATCCCCTCGATACGTTGGCCGAAGAAGATATCGAATTTGCATTCCATGCGACAGGCACCCCCCACGATTCCAATGTGGAGAAATACCCTGTCAGTTTTAAGAGTTATAGAGAGAAACTTCTGAAGGTACAGGAGCACATTAAAAACGGCGAAACCTATATGCTGAATCTGACCCAGCCCACACCGATAGAATGCAGCGATAGTCTGCATACCATTTACGCCAAAGCCAATGCACCCTTCAAACTGCGATTCCGAGATCAGTTCGTCTGCTTCTCCCCGGAAAAATTCATTGAGATCATCGATGATAAGATCTATACCTATCCGATGAAAGGCACAATAGACGCCGCACTGCCTGATGCAGAGACAACGATCCTTGCCGATGAAAAAGAGATGGCGGAGCACTTGATGGTCGTCGACCTCCTTCGCAACGATCTCGGTATCGTCGCGACCAATATACGTGTAGAAAATTTCCGATATATCGACAGGATAAAAGCCGGTTCCAAAGAACTTCTGCAGGTCAGTTCCAAGATCTCAGGAGAACTGGAAAACGCATGGCCTTCGCGAATTGAGGAGATACTACGTTCCCTTCTGCCGGCAGGGAGTATCAGCGGTACACCGAAAAAACGTACCGTGGAGATCATCAAAGAGATCGAGGGTTATGATCGCGGAAATTTCACCGGCGTTTTCGGCTATTTTGATGGAAATAACCTTTACAGTGCCGTATCTATCCGTTTTATTGAAAAGACAACTGGTGGACTTGTGTACAAGAGCGGCGGCGGCATCACTATAGACAGTGACGTAAAGAAAGAGTATGAAGAGCTTATAGACAAGATCTATATCCCCTAAATACATATCAAAACAGCTCTATGAATTAGACGAAGAGTCTAGACACATAGTTTAGTTTTAGAGATAGTTCAAAGTAAAAAGATTGTTGATTGATTTGATTAAGGAGGAAGTAAATCCGAGAACCAGGCGGCGACCTACGTTCCCAACCCTGAAAGGGTCAGTATTATCAGCGATGAGAGGCTTAGCTTCCGGGTTCGGAATGGGGCCGGGCGTTTCCCTCTCTCTATAGCCACCTGGACAATCGGATCTAAAGGCTCCGGTGAGCGCTTAGATCCGACTGTGTCGGGAAGTTTTCATTGTTAAAGTCAACGTTACAACTACAGGGATTACAGCCTCTCATATTCAGTAAGGCAGTAAGACACTAATTTTAGGGAAAAAAGACGAACGGACTATTAGTACTGGTCAGCTAAATGCATTGCTGCACTTACACACCCAGCCTATCAAGCTTGTAGTCTTCAAGCGTCCTTCAGGGAGAGTTCATCTTGGAGTTGGCTTCCCGCTTAGATGCTTTCAGCGGTTATCACATCCGAACGTAGCTACCCGGCGGTGCCCTTGGCAGGACAACCGGTGCACCAGTGGTTCGTCCAACCCGGTCCTCTCGTACTAGGGTCAGCTCTCCTCAACTCTCCTGCGCCCACGGAAGATAGGGACCGAACTGTCTCACGACGTTCTGAACCCAGCTCGCGTACCGCTTTAAATGGCGAACAGCCATACCCTTGGGACCTGCTCCAGCCCCAGGATGCGATGAGCCGACATCGAGGTGCCAAACCTCCCCGTCGATGTGAGCTCTTGGGGGAGATCAGCCTGTTATCCCCGGCGTACCTTTTATCCTTTGAGCGATGGCCCTTCCACACAGAACCACCGGATCACTATGACCGTCTTTCGACTCTGCTCGACATGTACGTCTCACAGTCAGGCTGGCTTATGCCATTATACTCTACGATGGATTTCCAACCCATCTGAGCCAACCTTTGTAAGCCTCCGTTACTTTTTAGGAGGCGACCGCCCCAGTCAAACTACCCACCAGACATTGTCCTGACAGAGGATAACTCTGCGCAGTTAGCTATCAGAATATTCAAGGGTGGTATCTCAAGGGTGCCTCATATACAACTGGCGTCATATAATCAACGGCTCCCACCTATCCTGCACATGAATATCCCAATAGCAGTGTCAAGCTATAGTAAAGGTGCACGGGGTCTTTCCGTCTTTCCGCGGGTAGGAGGAATTTTCACCTCCACTACAATTTCACTGGATCCCTGGTTGAGACAGCTCCCATCTCGTTACGCCATTCATGCAGGTCGGTATTTAACCGACAAGGAATTTCGCTACCTTAGGACCGTTATAGTTACGGCCGCCGTTTACTCGTGCTTCAATTCACCGCTTCGCAAAGCTAACGGATCCTTTTAACATTCGAGCACCGGGCAGGCGTCACACCCTATACATCCACTTACGTGTTGGCAGAGTGCTGTGTTTTTGGTAAACAGTCGGGAGGGACTCTTTGCTGCGACCCGCTTCTGCTCCACCCGCAGGGGTTTCACATACAACGGGCACACCTTATTCCGAAGTTACGGTGCTAGTTTGCAGAGTTCCTTAACCAGGGTTCTTCCACGCGCCTTAGAATACTCATCTCACCCACCTGTGTCGGTTTACGGTACGGGCGACTGTAGATATGCTTAGAAACTTTTCTCGGCACGACGGCATCAACGATTCTGTTTCTGCTCCGAAGAGCGTCGACAGCCTGTCAGATCTCGGTCTCATGTAAGGCGGATTTGCCTGCCTTACAACCTACATCCTTCGAGCCACTATTCCATCAGTGACCTCGTTTAGCCCTATGCGTCCTTCCATCACGCTCTACAGTCGGTATCGGAATATTAACCGATTTGCCATCGTCTACCCCTTTCGGACTCGACTTAGGTCCCGACTAACCCTACGATGACGAGCATCGCGTAGGAAACCTTGGGTTTACGGCGAAGCAGATTCTCACTGCTTTTATCGCTACTCATGCCTGCATGCTCACTTCCATCCGCTCCAGCACTCCTTGCCGGTATACCTTCAACGCTGAATGGAACGCTCTCCTACCACTTAGTAAAACTAAGTCTAGAGCTTCGGTGTACATCTTAGCCCCGTTATATTTTCGGCGCAGAATCGCTAGACCAGTGAGCTGTTACGCTTTCTTTAAAGGATGGCTGCTTCTAAGCCAACCTCCTGGTTGTTTCAGCAACTCCACATCCTTTTCCACTTAGATGTAACTTAGGGACCTTAGCTGCTAGTCTGGGTTGTTCCCCTCTCGACGATTGATTTTATCACCCACCGCCTGACTCCCGAGGTTAGGCATACAGTATTCGGAGTTTGATAGGGTTTGGTACCGCGGTGAGCAGCCCTAGCCCTGTCAGTGCTCTACCCCTGTATGCTAATAACTCGAGGCTATACCTAAATATATTTCGGAGAGAACCAGCTATCACTGAGTTTGATTGGCCTTTCACCCCTATCCACAAGTCATCCGGAGGCTTTTCAACGCCTATCGGTTCGGTCCTCCACTAGCTCTTACACCAGCTTCAACCTGCTCATGGATAGATCACTCAGTTTCGGGTCTGCAGCATCTGACTAATCGCCCTATTAAGACTCGCTTTCGCTACGGCTTCGCGTTCGCTTAACCTTGCCAGATACCACAACTCGCAGGCTCATTATGCAAAAGGCAGTCCGTCACCCCTCATAAAGAATGGGGCTCCGAATGATTGTAAGCTATAGGTTTCAGGTTCTATTTCACTCCGTTCACCACGGTTCTTTTCACCTTTCCCTCACGGTACTGGTTCGCTATCGGTCTGGTAGTAGTATTTAGCCTTGGAGGGTGGTCCCCCCATGTTCAGTCAAGATAACACGTGTCCCGACCTACTCGAATAACATGTAGATAGTTTTCGCTTACAGGGCTATCACCTTCTATGGCTCCTCTTTCCAAAGGATTCTGCTAACACACTACACGCTTTAGGGCTAGTCCCATTTCGCTCGCCGCTACTCTGGGAATCTCGGTTGATTTCTTTTCCTCAAGGTACTGAGATGTTTCACTTCCCTTGGTTCGCCCCCCGAAGGGTGACACGATTCGCACCGTGCCGGGTTGCCCCATTCGGAAATCCCCGGATCAAAGCTTCTTGGCAGCTCCCCGAGGCTTATCGCAGCCTAGTACGTCCTTCATCGCCTCTACCAGCCTAGGCATCCACCTATAGCTCTTAATATCTTTATTCTAATTAGCGCTTACTGCCTTACTCAATATGAATAAGACTGTAATCTTCAATTGTAGTTGCATATAGTAATTTCTTACTATATTTGTTGACTTTAACAATGATAATTCAATGAACGATTTAGACTCTTATACACTAAGAAGTCTAATATGAATACTTCATCAAGTACTCGTATTAGGCTTCATCCGTGGTGGAGAATAGCGGGATCGAACCGCTGACCTCCTGCGTGCAAAGCAGGCGCTCTCCCAGCTGAGCTAATTCCCCACATAGTGATCCTGGTGGGCCTAGGAGGACTTGAACCTCCGACCTCACCCTTATCAGGGGTGCACTCTAACCAGCTGAGCTATAGGCCCCTTCTCGGCATTTCTAATTCAATAGAACACAGATCACTGAAAACTAAGCAAGCAAGCGGACAGACACAACTCTGTGTGAGATTTTCTCTTCGGGCCCTCAAACGAATGAGGCCCGGTTACTCTAGAAAGGAGGTGATCCAACCGCAGGTTCTCCTACGGTTACCTTGTTACGACTTCACCCCAGTCGCTGATTCCACCGTAAGCGGTAGCCAGTTTGGCATCCCGATTTCGGGTGAAATCAACTCCCATGGTGTGACGGGCGGTGAGTACAAGACCCGGGAACGTATTCACCGTAGCTTAGCTGATCTACGATTACTAGTGATTCCAGCTTCATGCACTCGAGTTGCAGAGTACAATCCGAACTGAGAGACGCTTTATGAGATTGGCTCCACCTCGCGGTATCGCAACTCTCTGTACGTCCCATTGTAGCACGTGTGTAGCCCTGGCCGTAAGGGCCATGATGACTTGACGTCGTCCTCACCTTCCTCCTCCTTGCGAAGGCAGTCTCCTTAGAGTGCCCAGCCGAACTGCTGGCAACTAAGGACGAGGGTTGCGCTCGTTGCGGGACTTAACCCAACATCTCACGACACGAGCTGACGACAGCCGTGCAGCACCTGTTTTCAAGCTCCAGTAAACTGGCACTACCGTATCTCTACAGTATTCTATCAATGTCAAGGCCAGGTAAGGTTCTTCGTGTATCTTCGAATTAAACCACATGCTCCACCACTTGTGCGGGTCCCCGTCTATTCCTTTGAGTTTTAATCTTGCGACCGTACTCCCCAGGCGGAATGCTTAATCTGTTAAGTGCATCACCGAAACTACAAGAGCCCCGACGACTAGCATTCATCGTTTAGGGCGTGGACTACCAGGGTATCTAATCCTGTTTGCTCCCCACGCTTTCACGCCTCAGCGTCAGTTATGTCCCAGCAGATCGCCTTCGCTTTCGGTATTCCTAGTGATATCTACGGATTTTACCCCTACACCACTAATTCCATCTGCCCCTTCCATACTCTAGGTTCCCAGTTTCAAGTGCAGTTCTATGGTTGAGCCATAGGATTTCACACCTGACTTAAAAACCCGCCTACGCGTCCTTTACGCCCAGTGATTCCGAGTAACGCTTGCTCCCTCCGTATTACCGCGGCTGCTGGCACGGAGTTAGCCGGAGCTTATTCATTAGGTACCGTCATTTTCTTCCCTAATAAAAGGAGTTTACACACCGAAATGCGTCATCCTCCACGCGGCGTTGCTGCATCAGGGTTTCCCCCATTGTGCAATATTCCTCACTGCTGCCTCCCGTAGGAGTCTGGTCCGTGTCTCAGTACCAGTGTGGCGGATCATCCTCTCAAACCCGCTATGTGTCATCGCCTTGGTGAGCTCTTACCTCACCAACTAGCTGATACAATATAGGCCGATCCCTCAGCGAAAAACCTTTCCCTGCGAACAGGAGTATCCGGTATTAATCACCGTTTCCAGTGGCTATCCCAGACTGAGGGGCACGTAACCTATACATTACTCACCCGTGCGCCACTCGTCAGCAAAAGAGCAAGCTCTTCCCTGTTACCGTTCGACTTGCATGTGTTAAGCACGCCGCCAGCGTTCACTCTGAGCCAGGATCAAACTCTCCATAATTGAAAAGACGTTTCCGAAGAAACGATTACTGATCCAGCCCAAGATATAAAATCATTGGCTGTATAGTGTCTATCACTATTATATAGTAATAGACGGTTAAATTGTGTCTTATCTAAGTAAGACTTCCAGACTCGCATCTGTCCATCCCACTTGCTTAGTTTTCAATGATCTCAAACTTCCCAAATCTTCAACTCGAAGACCCGGCTGATCGGCTTCTTTCGATGCCTCTCATCGTTTGTGGACGGGAATTATAGGGGATTCCTAAAGCAATGTCAAGAGGTTTCTGCGCAAATTTTCGAATTTTGTGAAATTTCTTCGAATTGGCCAGTTTTTGCTTCTAATTAGTCTTGCCTGACGCCCTAATAATGCACCCGCTCTGTCTTACTTAGGGGACATCCCTTCCGTCTATCGTTGCCACTTTTACAAAACCTGTTTCTTTGGTTATCGTAACCGTAGCATTGTGATCATCTTTCGTCGTCAAAGTAATTGTGCAGTCTGCTGTCAATAGACTGCCAATCGCCCCATACGGTCTTCCTATATGATCAAACGCAATATATTTGTTTGCTGCTCCAGGGTAGCACCCTGCAGAGAACGTCACTGAATCCACACCATACTTTTTCCATAAAAGGACATCATCATTTGTTTCTGCGTCCTCATTACAGTTATTGGAGTAGAGTTTTTTCTTCGTCAACGGATCAATCGCCGCTTCACCTACACTATTGACGTTACCGCCACCGTTACGGTCTGCATAAACATCATAGCAGTCACCATTATGTGCGGCAGAATGTGTAAATGCAATTTGCCACAATGTTGCATTCCAATCTACACCAACAGGCGCATCATTAATGCGGTCCTCAACTAAAGCATGGTGCTGAGCCAAACGAATATGGCGCGCGATCTGATAAGCGGCTTCTCCCGCATTGTCACGTTCAAAACGTGGAATAAACACAGAAGCGAGAATACCGATGACGACGATAACGAATACAAGTTCCAGCATTGTGAATGCAGATTTTTTCATAGAAAACCCTATCGCAAATTTGTATGATAGGTCATTATAACATAAGAAAACAGAAGCGGGGATGGTGAAGATTGTGGGAAGAAATCCGGGGAAGTGCGCGTTGCGCTTCCCCGGAGGCATTACATTTTGTCGAACGGTGCTTTTTAAAGCTCTTCCGCTTTTTCGACGTTGTAAAGAATGTCGTCCATCGGGTGGCGGTACATCGGCATACCGAGACGTTTTTCGTCCAGGATATGACCGATGAAGCCAATCGAGCGGCCGACGACGAAGAATGCATTCAGGGCACCCGCGTCGATGAAGCCGTCGATTTCCTCTTCGGAGTAGCCGAGCGCACGCCACATATCGACCATCAGGATACCGATCGTACCGTCGACGTTCAGGATCAGGTTATCCTTCTTGGACGTCGTCAGCTTCTCGACTTCGAGGGCGAAATCAAGCAGCGGAGTCGCCGGGAAGTTTTCAGCTGCAAACTTCTTCAGACCGGAAACGCGCAGGTCCGGGTTACGGACGGACTTGATACGGTGACCGATACCGGAGATCGTTTTGCCCTCTTTTTTCATGTAGGCGATGAACTCTGCCGGGCTCATACCGTTGTCGTTCGCATACTTGAAGTAGCGCGCCGCGTCATCGATCGCACCACCGAAGCGCGGTCCGATAGTCAGAAGACCAGTGACTAGCGCAGAGATAACGTCTTTGCCGGCACGCGCGGTGACTTTCGCGTTGTGTGCACCGGAAACCGCCGGGCCGTGGTCTGCAACAGTTTTCATAACCGTTTCGATGTAATCCGTCGCCCATTTCGGGTAGCGCTTCTTGAACCAGAGCAGGGAGACGACGTCACCGATACCGAAACCGGTGTCCGGTGTCGCAACGGAGCTGATCGGATGACCCGCATAGGTTGCTTCTTCACCGCGGTCGTCGGAGATCGTACAGATGAACTGTTTTGCACGGCGGACTTTCGGTACTTCGCGCAGTGCCGGCTCTTCGATCTCGCCGATAACACCTTCGGCTTTGAGCTTGTTGTACACCTCGTTGATCTTCGCCGGAAGATCGTTGAAGGATTCCGGTACATAGATACCGGCTTCCGCCATCGCTTTGTTCTTCGCCGCCGCTGTTTCAGCATCGGCATTGGCAGAGGCACCCGCGTGTCCGAACTGGACACCGGAGCTGAAGTGCTTGGCAATCGTACCGATACACCATGCGATGATCGGTTTCGTGATCTTGCCGGACTTCACCGCCTCGATCACTTTGTACTCTTCCGTACCGCCGACTTCACCGAGCAGGATCATGTATTTGACCTGCGGGTTGTTCTGCATACGCAGGAGGTTGTCGATGAAGACGGAACCGACGAAGCGGTCACCACCGATCGCAACACCCTCTGCAATACCGTCGGCATTGATGGAGATAATGTTGGAAAGTTCGTTGAACAGACCGCCGGAACGTGTGACAAGGCCACACGAACCTGCACGGTGCAGTTTGGAGTTGATGATATTCTCGATCGTACCGCCGACGTTCGCGATCTTGAACGCGCCCGGTGCGATACCGCCGACCGTCGCAGGCCCGATAACCGTGACACCGGCATCACGTGCCGCCTGGTTCATACCGCGAGCCAGACGCTCCGGGATACCTTCCGCCGTCACCATGATCGTTTTGAACTGGCCCTTCAGACCGATCGCTTCCATCGTGACGTCATACGCCGTACGGAAAGAGGCGAAGTTCAGCAGAACATCTGCGTTCGGGAACGCGCTCGCCGCATCGGTTGTGTTGCGGAAAACCGGGACCATAATTTCGTCCGGCCCGTAGAAGAACTTCTCGAATTTATTGCTGGAAGTCGGTGCAACGATTGCCGCTACCGACGGTGTCGCACGATTGATGACAAAGTCATAGTCGAGCATGCGCTGGATCGCGCTTGCGTTGTTGTTCCAGAAAATTGCTTGTGTGTCTTTTGTAAACAGTGCACCCATTCTTCTCTCCTTACTTCTCAAGTGCCATACGCACGATATCGGTGACGTGTGTTTCCGGCCCGTAGACTTCGATGGACAGACCGAGACGGTCCGCCGCTTCTTTAATGTCTTTGAGACCTTTTTCGTAGTTCGGTCCGCCGCGGCGTACGTAAATGCGCGTATTGTGCGCTTTCATCTTCTCTGCATACTCTTCGAAGGACTGGATGATACCCGTAAAGGTCTTCGCAACGTCGGTGAAGTTCGCGATCGCCCCGCCGATGATGAGGATTTTATCGCGGCCCTGCGCATCTTTGTGGCGCGTCATCAGGTCAAGGAGCGTATCGGCGTAGAACTTCGTTTCACCCGTCGTCGGACCACCGGAGTATTCACCGTAGTTTGCGAGCTCTTTGACATCACCGGAAAGGTCTGCAATCGTATCCGCATAAACAACAGAAGCACCGCCGCCGGCAACCATCGTCCAGATACGGCCAAGCGGGTTGAGGATCGTCAGTTTCAGTGATGCACCGGATTTGGCATCGGCTTCAGCAACAGCCTTCTCTTCCGGGGACTGGTCTTCCATACCGAATGCGGTCGGATACTCTGCACCGCACCATGCGTCACCCATCATAAAGCCGGCCGTGTCGTCCAGGCGAGCGACGAGGTCAAGGATCGCCATATCATTGTCTTTGAGCATAACGATCGGGTTGATCTCAAGGTAAGCGAAGTTCAGGTCGCGGTAGAACTTGAAGAATGCAATCGCGAAAGATGTAAATGATTCTTTGTTCTCAGCCGGAATGTCTGCAGGTACGTTAGCACGGACCGCATGTTCCATATCCGCATCACTCATATTGATCGGGATATGAACCTCGTTGACTTTTTCGTCCCAGCCCTCTTCGACTTCCATGCCGCCCTCTGCGGACATGTAAAGGACATCGTCTTCGCCGACAGTTGTCGCGGAGATGTAGTACTCCTGCTCCTGGGTATGCGGCGTGAACGGCTCAACGACGAAGTGCGTCAGTCTGCCGTGCTGACCGGAAAGCAGCGTCACGTCATGTGACATCTTCTCATCGATCCATTTGGCGGCATCGTCCAGTGTGACGTCACCAGGCTTGTTCGTTTTAAAAAGAACGAGATCGTTTTTACCGCGTTTACCGAACAGCATATCCGGTTTCGCGACGAGCGGCTCCTGCTTCAGCCATTCGAAACCGTGTTCCTCGGCTTTCGCTTTCAGTTCCGCACCGCTGGTGACAAGAACCGATTTGAATCCATAGTGAAAACCGCTGAAATATTTTTCCCAGTGGCGGGCAAAGATGGCTTTACCGTCGTATTCACGAATCGCTCTTTGAGCCATTTCAACTCCTTGAAAATCTTTTGGCTGGATTATATCACGTATGATCTCCCAGCCCGGCTTGAGACTTTCTCAGCGGATCGTGGAATTAATTTTTGGGTATATTTGTAACACTAAAAACAGCTACTGGAACATTATAGTAACGAATTGTTACACTTTTGGGGTCTGCCAGGCGTTCGGAACGGATAACCGTCCCTTCGCACTCCTCCACCCCGTAGAACCGTACCCGCAGCTGCATGGAGCGGTTATGCGGGAAGGTCGCGCAGGTGATACCCCGCGCCTTGAGTGCATCCGCCAGCTCTTTGGCGACATGGGCGCGGTAGGCAAAATAGCGGGAGGGTTCGTCCAGGAAAAGGTAGGCCGCTTTATTAAAGAAAACAGCCCCCGCATTGATCACAAGCAACGCGGTTGCGAGGGTAAACAGTAGACGGTAACGTTTGCGGAAAGGCCGCAGCCGCACCCGGTAGGAGTGGTAGAAGGTCTGCATACCCAGCGGCAGGGCCGCCATCAGGAAAGGCGCGAACTGTTCGATCTCGATCCGTTGCCTGAAAGAGAGCAGCAGCGAGAGAACCAGCGCCGTCGCTGCGATAGAACAGAGCAGGTCGGCCTGCCCCGTCACGTAACGCCTGTAAAGCACGTAAACAAGGTAGACAAAAACGACAGGAGAAAAGACCGCGGCATAGAGCCCCATCATATCAAGGAACTGATTCTGCGGCAGTCCTCCTGTATTGAAGCCCAATACCCAGACCGTGAGCACGGTAAGGAGCAGATAGGCACCGACGTAGCGGTGGCGCTGTTCCCTGTAGGCCTGTACAGCCAATCCCATGAACAGCAGTGCAAACGCGACATCCATCACTGCCAGCAGCGGCAGCAGCAGGTCTGCCCGCCTGCCGAACCGCTGCTCCAGGAAGAGGTAGAGGAAAAGCCCGAGCGTCACCAGTGCGGCCTCGTCCACCAGGAGCGAAGAGCTGATCACCCCCGGCAGCAGCAGAAAAACCGCCACGAGCCAGACGCGCTCCCGGGCATGCCTGCCGTAGGGTTTCGCCACGTTGTAGAGCAGCAGCGCACTGACAAGGTTCATCACGATCATCGGCAGGCGCAGCGCCACGTCGTTCTGCCCGAATAGTGCAATCGAACCTTGGATGATCCGCGTCATGACGGAAGGCTCATAATCATACAGGAGCCTGGCTCCGTGGAAGGTCAGTGAGAGGGAGGAGGCCTCAAACAGGAGGATGGCGGCATCGATCCCGAGTAGGAGAAAGAGCGCCAGACGAGGGGTCATAGTTTGAGGAAATTGTCCAGAATCTCGTGCCCGAACTCGCTCATGATCGATTCGGGGTGGAACTGTACGCCGTAGATCGGCTTGTCTTTGATCTGCAGGGCCATGATCTCACGATCGTCCTGACTGTAGGCCATCGGTTCGATGGCGTCGGGCAGCCCCGCTTTTTCAACGATCAGCGAATGGTAACGGGTGGCCGTGAAGTACTCCGGCAGGTGCTTGAAGATCGCACAGCCAGGTTCGCACTCCATCACCGACGTCTTACCGTGCATCATCTTCCCCGCTCGCACGACTTTGCCGCCGAAGACCTGAGCGATGCTCTGATGCCCCAGGCAGATACCGAGAATCGGCACCGCATCCTTGAACCGGTCAATGACGGCGAGGCTTACCCCCGCTTCGTCCGGCGTCGCCGGCCCCGGGGAGATGATGATCTTCTCCGGCTGCAGCGCCGCGATCTCTTCCACCGTCATCTCGTCGTTGCGGATGACCTTCAGGTCTGCGCCGAGCTCGAGGCAGTATTGCACGATGTTGTACGTAAAACTGTCATAGTTGTCGATCATTAATACCATGGGCTGATTATACCTTACCAGACTTTCAGTTCGTTATAGAGGCTATCGCGTTCGACAGGGGTGAACCCGCTCTCTTTGATCAGGTGCACGAACTCCTCGAGATCGACGCCGTTGGCGCTTTTGGCGCCGGCGGCAGAGTTGATGGACTCTTTCTCGATCGTGCCGTCGAGATCGTTGGCGCCGAACTCCTGCGCCACCAGGGCCAGATTCACCGTCGAGGTCACCCAGTAGGCTTTGAGGTTGGGGACGTTGTCGAGGACGATGCGGCTGATCGCCATCGTCTTGAGGATCTCGTTGGCCGTGATGAACTCCTTAACGTTGAGGAAGTTGTTCTCAGACTGGTACACGAGCGGGATGAAGCAGTTGAAGCCGCCGGTTTCATCCTGCAGATCGCGGATGCGCATCATGTGGTCGATACGGTGTTTGCGCTCCTCGACATGGCCGAACAGCATCGTTACATTGCTCTTTTTGCCCCGCTGGTGCCATTTGCGGTGGATCTCCAGCCACTGTTCGGAGGTCACTTTCCCCTTGCAGATATAGTCGCGGACCCCTTCGTCAAAGATCTCCGCCCCGCCGCCAGGCATCGAATCGACGCCGTTCTCTACCATCAGGTCGAGGATCTCGTCGTAACTTTTGCCGTACTCCTCGGCGAGGAAATGCACCTCCGCCGCCGTCAGCGCCTTCACGTGCAGCTGCGGGTATTTCTCCTTGATCTTACGGAAGACATCAAGATACCACTGCAGCCCCGTTTCAGGATTGTGGGCCGAGACGATGTGCACCTCTTTGATATCACGCGAAACGATTTCATCGACAATCCCGAGAATCTCTTCGTGGCTCATCGTATAGGGATTCGGGTTTTTGCGGCTGGCACTGTAGGCGCAGAATTTGCAGACATCTTTACAGACATTGGTCGGATTGATATGACGGTTGATATTGAAGTAAGTCTTGTCGCCATGCAGCTCGCGCCGCAGTGCGTCCGCGCTTTCGCCGAGGCTGAAAAGATCTTCATCGTACAGTGCCAGCGCCTCTTCGAAACCGATGCGGCGGTTTGCAATTTTCGTCATGCTTTCTCTCTGCTTTTCTTTTCGCGCATTATAGCCAGATGAGCGCCTCCAAAGGCTAAAATCACTATAATAATAAGAATTCATCAGAGGAAAAGCCCCCTTGAAAACACTAGTAGAAGATATCGAGACCCTTATCGAGACGAACGCCAGCGATTTCGAGATTTCGAAACGGTTCAAACAGGCGATCAGCATCTACCTCGATTCCCTGCCCGACCTCTTCGCACAAACCCAGGGGAAAGACTTCCTTGTCCGCCATACCAAAGCCCTCGACCAGTTCATCATCCAGATGTACAAAACGGTACTTCGACGGATGTTCGGCAACTATCTGCCGATGCGCAACGCCATCCCCATCTCCCTGATGGCGCTGGGCAGCTACGGCCGTGAACAGCTCTCCGTCTACAGCGATATCGACCTGATGATTGTCTACGTCCCCCTGGACGGCTACAATACCGAGGCGATCATCGAAAAGTTCCTCTACCTCGCCTGGGATGCCGGACTGAAACTCGGCCACAGGGTCCATAAGGTCTCCGAACTTTTCGATGCCGCCGACGAGGACATTACCATCCGAACGGCGATGATGGAGGCCCGCTTTATCGTCGGTTCAAACTTTACCTGGCACTCCACCCAGCGGGAACTCGGACGCATCCGCCGCTATGAGCCCCGCCGCTTCATCGAAGCCAAGCTCGCCGAAGCAGAGACCCGACAGGCAAAATACCCCGTCTCCATGCAGCCCAATATCAAAGAGGGTGTCGGCGGGATGCGGGATTCCCAGCTGCTCTACTGGGTGGCCAAGACCCGCTATGACGTCACCAACCTCAAAGAACTCGACGGCACGATTTTCACCGAGGAGTCCTACCGCGCCTACCGGATCGCGCTGGAGCTGATCTTCCGTGTGCGCAGCGCCCTGCACCTCGTCTCCGGCAAGCAGAACGACCAACTCAATCTGGAGTATCTGCCCAAGGTGCGGAAAATGCTGGGCTTCTCCGACGATATGAAGCTCGCGACCCAGGTCATCGAAGCGATGTGGAGGATCCACAACTTCAGCAGCATCTTTGTCACGAAGATGATCCGGCCAATGCTTTACGACGCCTCACGTCTGCCTGCACTGCGGGGTCAATGGGTACAGCGGGGCATCTTTGTCTCTGAAGACAAAGTGTTCGCTTCCTTCCACCTCAAGGCACAGCCCATCGAATCGCTGCTGAACATCCTAGTCAGCCTTGATGACCGTCCCTACTGTTTCGACGACAGCTTTGTCAGCCAGTTTACCTATACATCGGTCTCCCACCCCAGAAGCAACACGGTCAAGCAGCTGCTCCGCAAGCTCTTCGAACGTGAACACACCTACGGTTTTCTTCGCCTCTTTTATGACGCCGGCATCCTTGCGGAGCTGATCCCCGCGCTGAAAAAAGCGCTCTTCCTGCCGCAGTTCGACGGCTACCACCACTACCCCGTCGGCCTGCACTCCATCCAGTGCATCAAGGCATTCGAATCCATCGATGATCCCGATGTCAAGGCCCTCTATGACACGATCAGCCTTGAAGACAGGACCATGCTTAAAATCATCGTCCTCCTGCACGACGCGGGCAAGGGACGGAAACTCGACCACAGTGAGGTCGGGGTCAAGCTGATCCGCCCGGTCATGCAGAAGATGGGCTTCAGTGCCGAAATCACCGACGACGCCGCTCTGCTCGTGCGCCATCACATCCTGATGAGCATCATTGCCCAGCGGCACAATATCCACAGTGAAAAGACACTGTACAAATTCATGTCCATCATCAAAACGCCGCGGCTGCTGACCCTGCTCTACATCCTCACCTACGCCGATATGAGCGGCGTCGGCCCCGGGACTTACAACGCGTTCAATGCGAAACTGCTCAACGAGCTCTACCACTCCTCCCTGGAAGTCGCCCAGGAGAAAGAGCGGATCACCGACGCCGCGCGCCGCCTCAAAGTCGAGCAGCGCATCCAGCGCCTCGACACCTTCAAAGCCCTCCCCCGCCTGCTGCAGAAAAAGATACTCTCGGTTGAATCGAATATCTTCTTCTCCCTTCACAGCCCCGAGGAGATCCTGCAGATCGCACAGCGCGCCCGCGAAGTCAAAGCCTACCAGTACGCTCTGGACTTCAGCACGGGGCTGAGCATCGAGATCCTTCGCAAGATCCCCCTGAACCTCACCTACCTGTTGGGACGGCTCGGCTACCTCGATGTCGTCTCGATGGAGGTCTTTACCCTCTTTGACGATGTCAAGTACTTCAAAATCGACTTCCTTCAGACGCCGACACCGGATATGTACGAAAGCATCAGGGAGGTCGTCGAAGAGTCCTTCGACATGCAAAGAAGCGTCTCTCTCGAAGCGCCCGACATCAAACCCGACCAGATCACCATCGACTGCGAACACTCCAAAAGCCTCGCCGAACTCGCCGTCCATACGGCAAACCAGCGCGGGCTGCTGGCCTTCATCATCCAGTGCCTCGATGCCCTCGATATGCAGATCGTCACGGCCAAAATCCATACGACGAAGCGCCGTGCCCGCGACCATTTCTTAATCGAGAAGACACCGCAGATGTGCAATAATGCGGACCGATTAATCCCCCTGCTCTGTAAAGGAAATGCATAATGTGCGGCATTGTCGGCTACCTCGGAAAACACGATACGAAAGGGATCCTGCTCGACGGCCTCAAAGAGCTTGAATACCGCGGCTACGACTCCGCGGGGATCGCCGTTCTGCAGGCAGAGGAGTTCTCCTACTTCAAAGCGGTCGGCAAGCTGGCCAATCTTGAGGCTAAAACGGCAGACTTCACGACCAGCGGTTTTGCCGCGGGAATCGGCCACACCCGCTGGGCAACCCACGGGAAGCCGACCGAGATCAATGCCCACCCCCACCTGGGCGATGCCTCTTACGTTGTGCACAACGGTATCATCGAGAATTACCAGGAACTCAAGAACGCCCTGATCGCCGAAGGTGTCCATTTTCTGAGCCAGACCGACACGGAAGTGATCGTCCACCTTTTCGAATCCCTGTTGAACGGCGGGATGAAGCCTTTCGATGCCTTCCGCGAAACCGTGAGCCGCCTCAAGGGAGCGTACGCGATCCTGCTCGTCACCAAGCAGATGCCCGAAACGATCTTTTTTGCGAAGCACGGCTCTCCGATGATCGTCGGCGTGAACGAGAGCGATGAAAAGTTCTTCGGCTCCTCCGATGCGGCACTGATCGGCAAATGCCACCGTGTCATCTACCTCGAAGACGGCCAGCTTGGTTTCGTGTCGCGCACGGGGATCCATCTCGAAGATGCCAATGCCGCTGCGGTCGTACCGCGCTTCGCCGCGCTGCCGGAATCGAAGCTCTCCGCGCAGAAAGAGGGGTTCCGTTTCTTCATGGAAAAGGAGATCTACGAACAGAGCGAAGTGCTCTCCGATACCCTGATCGGCCGGCTCGCGGAGGAAGCGATCCTCTTCGAGGAGCTCGATGCTTCCCTGCTCGAAGGGATCAACGAGATCAAACTCTGCGCCTGTGGGACGAGCTACCATGCCGCCCTCGCTTCAAGCTACCTCTTCGAACGCCTCGGCAAGATCCGCACCTCCGTCGAGATCGCCAGCGAGCTGCGCTACAAAGAGCCCCTGCTCTGCACCGACACGCTCTTCGTCGTTATCAGCCAGAGCGGTGAAACCGCCGATACCCTGGAGACGCTCAAGATGGCCAAGGCCGCAGGGCTGAAGACCCTTGTCGTCTGCAACGTCGACAACTCCTCCATGGTCCGCGAGGCGGACGCCGCCATTCTCACCCGCGCCGGAATTGAAAAGGGGGTCGCCTCCACCAAAGCCTTTGCGACGCAGATGGCAGTACTGTGGATGTTCTCCCTCTACGTCGCCCAGACCAAAAACACGATCGATACCGAAACCTTGCGGAAGCAGATTGGTCTGCTGCGCGAAGTTCCGGCCGTCGTCCGGGTCCACGACGACCTGCACGAACGTATCCGCCGTCTCTCCAAACGCTATCTGCACGGCCACGGCTTCTTCTTTATCGGGCGGGACATCTTCTTCCCCCTCGCCCTCGAAGGCGCCCTCAAGCTCAAGGAGATCAGCTATCTCCATGCCGAAGGGTACCCCAGCGGCGAAATGAAACACGGTCCCATCGCTTTGGCCGACCCGGAACTCTTTACGATCGCCCTGATGCCAAAGAACCTGCTCTATGACAAAACGAAGAGCAACGTCGAGGAACTCAGTGCCCGCGATGCCACGATCTGCGCCATCAGCGATGCCCCCTTTGACAAAGCGGACGATTTCATCCCCATTGCCGCACATGACCACTATATGCTCGAATTCTTTGAAACGATGGTCGTCCTGCAACTGCTCTCTATGGAGATCGCCATCCGCCTCGGCAACGACGTCGACATGCCAAGAAACCTCGCGAAAAGCGTTACCGTCGAATAGTAAGGCGAAAAGCGAAAAGCGAAAAGCGAAAAGCGAAAAGCGAAAAGCGAAAAGCGAAAAGCGAAAAGCGAAAAGCGAAAAGCGAAAAGCGAAGCCTGTCAGCGTCCACTTATTTTGTCAAGGTTTTAGAAGATCATTAGCGGGTCGAGCGGATTCGTGATGAGTGGAGGATAACCGAGGGCGGCAGCCCTTTGTGCTTTCTTCTTCCCGGTTCGACTTCTGCTTTGCACAGGCAGAGAAGAAGGGGAACAAAAAAACCTGAAGAAAAAAACGAGTACCGTTTCCGGGGAATGCCCGAAAAGGTTAGAACGCCCGCTTGAACTCCGGGTAGGCTTCAAGACCACACTCGGTGACATCAAGCCCTTCGACCTGCTCATCGTCTCCCGCACGGAACGGCAGGAATCTGTTGATGATATAGATTGCCGCGTACGACACGGTGAAAACGAACACCGCAACGACTGCGACCCCTTTGAGCTGGCCAAGAAGGGTAATCCCCGCTTCGGGCTCGGCGGCGAAGATGCCGACGGCCAGGGTCCCCCAGATCCCGTTCACGAGGTGGACCGAAAGAGCACCGACCGGGTCATCCAGTTTCAGCCTGTCAAACAGCGGGACGGCAATGACGACCAGCGCGCCGCCGATGGCACCGATGATGATCGGCGTATGGATATCGTAAAGATCAGGGCCCGCCGTAATGGCAACAAGCCCGCCCAGCGCACCGTTGAGGATCATCGTGATATCGAACTTTCGGTAGCGCAGATACATAAAGATCCCCGCGATCAATGCCCCCGCCAGGCCCGCGGTATTGGTATTCATGATCGTGAGCGCCACCGTATCCGCGTTCTCTTTGCTGGCAATTGAACCGACGGAACCGCCGTTGAAACCGAACCAGCCGATCCACAGCAGCAGTGCACCCAGAACGACCAGAGGGATGTTCGATGCCGGGATGACATGGATCTTGCCGTCTTTGTAACGCCCTTTACGGGGTCCCATGATCATGATGGCCGCCAGCAGCGCCCAGCCGCCCGTCGAGTGGATGACGGTCGAACCGGCGAGGTCGTACATTGTCAGATCCAGTATGGTCCCGGCCAGTAGATCCGCGCCCCAGGAGACGTTGACAACGAGCGGATAGATAAACCCTCCCATCAGCACGGTAAAGAGGGCTATCGGCAGAATCCGCACCCGCTCGCTCACCCCGCCGCTCATGATATTGACGGTCTTCCCGACGAAGGCCATCTGGAACAAAAAGGCGGCATAGATGCTCATCCCGCTGTTCTCCCAGCCGCCGAAGGCCAGTTGGTAGCCCACGAGCAGGAACATCACCGATGCAACGGCATAGATCATCGTATTGACGGTGAGAACGGAAGTGACGTTTTTCGTACGGACAAGCCCCGCTTCGAGCATGGCGAAGCCGGGCACCATAAAGATGATCAGCGTCATCGCAAAGAGGGCGAAGAGGGTGTCGACAATATAACCGAAATTTTCCATCGCGACGCCTAAATCGCTTCGGAACCGGTTTCACCCGTACGGATACGAATCACCTTTTCAATGCCGCTGACAAAGATCTTGCCGTCACCGATCTTACCGGTACGCGCCGCCTCTGTAATCGTCTCGAGTACCTGCTCGAGTTGCTCGTCACCTACGACCAGCTCCACTTTGATCTTCGGTAGGAAGTCAACAACGTACTCCGCACCGCGGTAGAGTTCACTGTGCCCTTTCTGGCGCCCGTACCCTTTCACTTCGCTCACCGTCATACCGGTAATACCGATATGTGCCAGCGCATCCTTTACCTCTTCAAGACGAAACGGTTTGATAATCGCTTCTATTTTTTTCATGTATTCTCCTCATAAGACTAAATGAAATCTTATCAAGAAAACCATGATCTTTTTTTAGACAAATGATTATTAATTAATCATCAAACCCTTGACAATAGTACTGGATGTACAAAATCAAGGCAGAAATCTCTGCCCTGATGGAAAATGTTATACCGCTTCGGAGCCGGATTCGCCGGTACGGATACGGATAATTTTTTCGATATCGCTGATGAAGATCTTACCGTCACCGATCTTGCCGGTGCGGGCCGCTTCGACGATCGTATCGACGACTTGGTCGACCGATGCCGCTTCGACGACCATCTCCATTTTGACTTTCGGCAGGAAGTCAACGACGTACTCCGCACCGCGGTAGAGCTCGCTGTGCCCTTTCTGGCGCCCGTACCCTTTGACTTCGCTGACCGTCATACCGGTAATACCGATCTCAGCCAGTGCATCCTTCACATCCTCAAGCTTGAACGGCTTGATGATCGCTTCTACTTTTTTCATATTTCAATTCCTTTTTTTGCCGCGAACCGAACAAAGTCCGCTTCACTTTCGCTTGCCGCTATGGCTACTAAAGCACAAAGAAGCTTTCGGCTTCTTCGTAGAAAAGTTTCAAGCATTGTAACACCCTCTCCTCTCGAAGTAGAAGATGTTTGACACCTTCAAGTCCAAGAGCACCAAGGGTGCGCGGGCCCTCCGCCGAGGAGAACCCAGTGTTAACGTAGTCGAAGGGGCTTTGCCCCTTCGGCGTACATCAAGTGGTTCAATTAGAGATTAAATCCGCGCTCGCCGTGGACGGACTCGTCCAGACCCATTGTTTCCGTCTCTTCGTCAACGCGTGCACCGCCGGTGATCGCAGAGGAGATCAGGTAGACAATGACCGTACCGACCAGGGTCCACAGACCGACGATCAGGACAGACTCGAACTGCACAAAGAGCTGACCCATACGGTCGCCGCTTGCTTTGAGCGGACCGTCCCAGAGGAGGTCCTGATCGTTCAGCGCGAAGATACCCGTAGCGATCGCACCCCACAGACCAGCAAGGAAGTGGATACCGAAGGCATCGAGGCTGTCGTCGTAGCCCAGTTTCTTTTTCAGGATCGCGACACCGAAGAAGCCGATGAGTGCACCGACGATACCGACGATGAAGGCACCGCCGACACCGACGAAGCCGGCGGCCGGAGTGATCGCGACGAGACCGGCAACGATACCGGAAGCGACACCGAGCAGGGTCGGTTTCTTGAACATGAACCACTCGATCAGCATCCAGGTGACACCCGCAGCTGCCGTAGCGATCGTTGTTGTCAGAACCGCGAGACCTGCAACAGCGTTCGCACCGAATGCGGAACCGCCGTTGAAGCCGTACCAGCCGAACCAGAGGATCGCCGCACCGGCAGCGGTGAGGATGATGCTCGCCGGTTTCATGGCTGTCTTAGGATAACCTGCACGCTTGCCGAGCATGACTGCCAGGACCAGACCGGCCAGACCGCCGTTCATGTGGACAACCGTACCGCCGGCGAAGTCAAGGGCACCTTCATCGAAGAGGTAGGCACCGTCGCCGCCCCATACCATGTGGGTGATCGGTGCGTAAACCACCAGGCCCCACAGGACAACGAAGAGCATCCATGTTGAGAACTTCATACGCTCGATCGCGGAACCGGAGGCGATGGCAACGGTGATCGCTGCAAACGTACCCTGGAACGCGATGAAGACGAAGGTCGGGTAGCTGCCGGAAAGGTCAGACCAGTTGATACCGGAGAGGAAGACGTTGCCGAAGCCGCCGAACACGTTCTGCAGTGCCGCGCTCTCGTTCGCGCCGAAGGCGATGGAGTAGCCTGCAATGACCCAGACCACAAACGCTACCACGAAGGCACCCATTACCATTGCATAAGTATTGAGTACATTCTTTGTACGCGTCATCCCGGCGTAAAAGAGTGCCAGACCTGCCGGCGTCATCAGCAGTACGAACGCTGTTGACACCATCATCCAGGCCGTATCACCTGTATCGAGCGTATCCTCTGCCAGCGCCAGCGTCGGCAGAAGCATCATCATGGACAAAAGCCACTTCTTCATTGGTTAATCCTTTTTTCGCAACCTCGGCTGCGGAAGTTTCATGAAAATGGTATACAATTTTGTCGGTAATCTGCTCTATAAGATTGTTTAATTTTTAGGCACCCTTCGCTTTCCGCCGTCCATCCCCAGCGCCCCCGTCGTGTTTAAGTATATATAGGTTAATATAAGCGCCAAAAATCTTAGAACATGGGGCCTGCGGGCTCCTGTACGAGGTGGGACAAGCCATGAGCGAACCGTTGGATAACAGCGAAATCGAAAATATCAATATTGAAGAGAGTCTGCAGAGCAGCTACCTCGACTACTCCATGAGTGTCATCATCGGCCGTGCGCTCCCGGACGTACGCGACGGTCTCAAACCGGTTCACCGCCGTATCCTCTACGCGATGGACAAACTCAATCTCTCCGCCGGGGCGAAATACAAGAAATCCGCCCGTATCGTCGGGGACGTTATCGGCCAGTACCACCCCCACGGTGATACCGCGGTTTACGATGCTCTGGTCCGGATGGCCCAACCCTTCTCCATGCGTATGACCCTCGTCGACGGCCAGGGGAACTTCGGTTCTATCGACGGCGACAACGCGGCAGCGATGCGTTACACCGAAGCGCGTATGACCAAGTATGCTGGGGAGCTTCTCAAGGACCTCGACAAAGAGACCGTCAATATGATCGACAACTACGACGCAACGACCCAGGAGCCCGAGATCCTGCCGACCCGCGTCCCGAACCTGCTGATCAACGGTTCATCCGGTATCGCCGTCGGTATGGCCACCAACATCCCGCCGCACAATCCCAAAGAGGTTCTCTCCGCCCTCGTGCACCTTGTCGACAACCCCAAAGCGACCCTGCCGGACATCATGCACTACATCAAGGCACCTGACTTCCCGACCGGCGGTACGATCTACGGGAAAAAAGGGATCATCGACGCCTATGAAACCGGCCGCGGCCGCATCAAAGTCCGTGCGAAGACCCATATCGAACAGACCCGCAAAAAAGAGATCATCGTTATCGATGAACTCCCCTACATGGTCAACAAGGCGCGCCTGATCGAAAGCATCGCCAACCTTGTCAAGGACAAACAGATCGACGGTATCAGCGAGATCCGCGACGAATCCGACCGCGAAGGCATCCGTGTCGTCATCGAGCTTAAACGTGACGCCATGAGCGAGATCGTCCTCAATAACCTTTTCAAGTCGACCAATATGCAGACGACCTTCGGGATCATCATGCTCTCTATCCTTAACCAGGAGCCGAGAGTCTTCCCGATCCTGGAGATGCTGAACCACTTCATCAACCACCGCAAAACGGTCATTATCCGCCGTACGATCTTCGACCTTGAAAAAGCGAAGGCGCGCGCGCACATTCTCGAAGGTCTGAAGAAGGCACTGGACCACATCGATGCGATCATCAAGCTGATCCGCGCCAGCAAGGACACCGAAACCGCCAAAGAGGGGCTTATTTCCGAGTTCGATTTCAGCCCGGTCCAGGCCCAGGCGATCCTCGATATGCGCCTTCAGAAGCTCACCGGGCTTGAGCGCGAAAAGATTGAGAACGAGCTCAAAGAGCTGCTTGAACTCATCGAGTATCTCGAGAGCGTTCTGCGCAGCGAAGATGTGCTCCGCGGCATCATCAAAGAGGAGTTCAACGAGGTGATGGAGGTCTACGACGATCCTCGCCGTACGGACATCGAAGACGACTACGACGATATCGATATCGAGGACCTGATCCCGAACGAGCCGATGGTCGTCACCATCACCCACCGCGGCTACATCAAGCGTGTGCCGCTGGTGAACTATGAGAAACAGCGCCGCGGCGGCAAAGGCAAGACCGCCGTCACGACCTACGAGGATGACTTCATCGAAAGCTTCTTCACCTGCAACACCCACGATACGCTGATGTTCGTCACCGACCGCGGGCAGCTGCACTGGCTGAAGGTCTACCGCATCCCGGAGGGCTCCCGTACCGCCAAAGGCAAAGCCGTCGTCAACCTGATCCAGCTCCAGCCGGACGAAAAGATCCAGTCGATCATCCCGACGGAGGACTTCAGCGAGGAGAAATCCCTGGTCTTCTTTACCGAGAACGGTATCGTCAAGCGTACCAACCTCAGCGAATTCTCCAACATCCGCAGCAACGGGGTTCGTGCCATCGTCCTCGACGACGAGGATACACTCATTACGGCGAAAATCGCCACGACGGAGACGAAGTACCTCTTCATTCTGACGAAGTACGCGCAGTGCATCAAGTTCGAGATCGACAAGACCCGCGATCAGGGACGCAGTACCCGTGGGGTACGCGGTATCAAGTTCAAGCATGACGGCGACCGTGTCGTTGACGCGAACATCATCGACAGCGACGAGCAGGAGATCCTCACTGTCAGCGAGAAGGGGATCGGCAAGCGCACAACGGCGGGCGAATACCGCCTCACCAACCGCGCCGGCAGCGGGGTCATCGCGATGAAACTCAATGCGAAAACCGGCCAGCATGTCGTCGGTTGTGTGATCGTTAACGAAAATATGGACATGATGGCGCTGACAAAAGGCGGCAAGATGATCCGCGTCGATATGGAGAGCATCTCCAAATCGAGCCGTAATACGAGCGGCGTCTACATCGTCAAAGGCGATGATGTCGTCAGCATCTCCCGCTGTCCGAAAAAAGAGCCCGTGACCGACGAAGAGGATGAGGGCGAAGAGGGCGGCACGGAGAGTGTCCAGATCGAGCCCGAACAGCAATCTTTTGATTTAGAATAATTTTACAAGGTAGTAAGCAGTAATGAAACAATACAACGTAGCCGTCGTCGGCGCCAGCGGTGCCGTCGGCGAAGAGATCCTGCGCATTTTTGAAGAGATCGATTTCCCCCTGGCCAAGCTCGTACCGATGGCCAGCAGCCGCAGTGCCGGCAATACCGTTGAATTCCGAGGGAATGAGCTCGTCATCAAGGAGCTGACAGAGACCGTCTTTGATGAAGAGGAGATCGAGATCGCCCTCTTCAGCGCCGGCGGTTCGGTTTCGGCGAAATTCGCCCCCTTCGCCGCCGCGGCCGGTGCCGTCGTCATCGACAACACCAGCCACTACCGGATGGACGAAGAGGTCCCGCTTGTCGTCCCGGAGGTCAATCCCGAAGATATCCGCGAATGGAAGAAGAAAGGGATCATCGCCAACCCGAACTGTTCGACCATCCAGATGGTCCAGGCCCTCAAGCCCCTCGACGACGCCTTCGACCTGGTCCGCGTCGACGTCAGTACCTACCAGGCGACCTCGGGCGCGGGCAAATCCGCCATGGAAGAGCTCGTGCAGCAGATGCAGGACTTCTTCGCCTTCCGCCTGGATGAGAGCGAACACAACAAGTTCCCCCACCAGATCGCGCTGAACCTCATTCCGCAGATCGACGTCTTCACCGACAACGGTTATACGAAAGAGGAGATCAAAATGGTCAACGAGACCAAGAAGATCATGCACAAAGCCGTCGAACTGAGCGCCACCTGCGTCCGGGTCCCCGTGCTGCGCGGCCACTCCGAAGCGATCACGATGACCTTCGACAGCGCCGTTGATGCCGCCGAAGCACGCGAGATTCTCTCCAAGGCCCCGAACATCGTTATCCAGGACGACCCGCAAAACAGCGTCTACCCGATGCCGGCGGCCTGCGTCGACCGCAACGAAACCTTTGTCGGACGCATCAGAGGCGACCTCTACCGCGACAATATGCTCCACATGTGGGTCGTCGCGGACAACCTCCGCGTCGGTGCCGCGACCAATGCCGTGCGCATCGCGCAGAAATGGGTAGAGATGGGAGGTGCGGATGTTTGAGAAACTGTTTGAGTCCGGTCTCTGGAACAGCCGCCTTTTCACCCTTTTTGCCGTTGTCTTTTCGCTGATCGGCGCGATTATCCTCTTCGTCGTCGCCAGCCTCGACATCTGGGGTGTCCTGGTCCTGGTATGGGACGTTGTCGCGCACCACGCCCACCCGGAACACCTGCACGAGGACGTTGTGTCGAGCATCATCGGGGCCATCGATCTCTATCTCATTGCCATCGTGTTACTGATCTTCAGCCTCGGGGTCTACGAGCTCTTCGTCTCCAAGATCGATGCGGCCGAAGATGAGGACGGCAAAAGCTCCTCGGTGCTGCAGATCCACTCCCTCGACCAGCTCAAGGACAAGATCGCCAAGGTCATCGTCATGGTCCTGGTCGTCAACTTCTTCCAGCGCGTCCTGCACACCCAGTTCAACGGGGCGCTGGAGATGCTCTATTTCTCGGGGTCGATCCTGCTGCTGGCGCTCGCCCTCTACTTTCTGCATAAAGGCGATCAGCAACACTGATCGTCCGCAAATTCAATACCCATAGGAATATAAATGAGTAAAATTTTCGTCGATGCCTGCCTCGGAAAAGAGACACCCTATACCCCTGTCTGGATGATGCGCCAGGCCGGCCGCTACCTGCCGGAGTATATGGAAGTCCGCGCCAAAGCGGGCAGTTTTCTCAACCTCTGCCATGACCCGGAAAAAGCGGCGGAAGTCACGCTCCAGCCCCTTGATATCGTCGGCGTCGACGCGGCGATCCTCTTCAGCGACATCCTCGTCATTCCCGACGAGATGGGAATGGACCTTTCCTTCGTCAAGGGCGAGGGTCCGAAGTTCAGCGACCCGATCGAAACGCAAGCTGATGTCGACCGCCTCATCGGCGGCGAGGAAGCAGCGGACAAGCTCACCTACGTTTACGACACGATCAAGCTGCTGCGCAAACAGCTCGACGAGCGCGGCGACGAGAAGGCACTGATCGGCTTTACCGGTGCCCCCTGGACCCTGGCGACCTACATGATCGAAGGCCAGGGCACGAAGACCTACAACATCTGCAAGAAAATGATGTACTCCAACCCGGAACTGCTGCACAGCGTCCTCAAAAAAGTCACCGAGGTCGTCAAGTACTACATGGAGAAGCAGATCCAGAGCGGCGTTGACGTCGTGCAGATCTTCGACTCCTGGGCCGCGGCGATCGAACCGGGCAAATACGACGAGTTCTCCTGGCAGTACATGGTCGAGATCGCCGAGTACCTCAAAGAGAAGTACCCGCACGTGCCGGTCATCATGTTCCCCAAGGGGATCGCGGCCTTTATCGAGCGCGGCCTCGTCTACGGCAATTTTGATGTCATGGGCATCGACTGGGGGACGCCGATGGCCCTGGCCAAGGAGAAACTCGGGGACAAATACGTCCTGCAGGGCAATATGGAGCCGTGCCGCCTCTACTCCAAAGAGGCGACAACGGCCTGCATCGAAGTGATCCAGAAGACGATGGGCGGCAAACGCCACATCTTCAACCTCGGCCACGGCATCCTGCCCGACGTTCCCGTCGAAAACGCCATCCACTTCGTCAACGAGTGCCACCGCGTCAGCACCAAAGCCTGACGCCTAAGAAGCAGGACCCAGGGATGAGTGCGATCTTCGGCCCGGTCAACTCCCGCCGTTTCGGTACCTCCCTCGGTATCGACCTCTCCCCCGGTCTCAAACAGTGTAACTTCGACTGCCTCTACTGCGAGCTCGCCCCCGCCGCTCCCGTCACGGAACAAAAGCAGCGCAGCGGCGTCGACGAGATCATCGCCGAACTACGAAGCGCCCTGGCCGAGCATCCCGGCATCGATGACATCACCGTCACCGCCAACGGCGAACCGACCCTCTACCCCGAACTGGATGCTCTGGTAGACCGTATCGACGCCGTCAAAGGCAATACGAAGACCCTCATTCTTACCAACAGCGCCACCCTGACCGACCCGAAGACCTTTGCGACCCTGCTCAAGTTCGACCAAGTCAAGCTCTCCCTCGACGCGGTTACCCCGGAGGTCTTCCGCAAGATCGACCGCCCGGCCGAAGGGATCGAGATCGATGCGCTCGTGGATGCCGTCAAAAGGTTCGCCGCAGCATACCGCGGCGACCTCTACCTGGAGATCCTTTTCGTCCACGGCCTCAACGACACCGACGAAGAGATTGCGTCACTCGATGCCGTACTGCATGACATCCCCTGCAAACGGGTCGATATCGGGACGATCGACCGCCCACCGGCCTACCCCGTGCAGGGGCTCAGCTACGGCGAGCTTCACGAGGTCGCCTCGAAGTTCGACCCTGATCTGCCTATCCACATCGCCTCGCGGACCCATGCCGAATCGTGCCAGGGATGCTACAGCGATGACGCGATCCTCAACACCCTCGACAAGCGGCCGCTGAGTCTGGAGGATATCGCCCTGCTCTTCGACAGCGAGAGCCAGGCGCGTTTCCGGGGCCTCGTTGAGACGGGCCGGATCGTTGCCGAAGACAGCTCCGGGATCACCTTCTACATCCCTGCCGGAAACCTCCGCCGCAAACGCACGAAAAATTCTTGACTTTTCAGGAAGTTTCTTTTATAATTTCGGCCTCTTAACGATTCCGGATTAGCTCAGCGGTAGAGTAGGTGACTGTTAATCACTTGGTCACTGGTTCGAATCCAGTATCCGGAGCCATTTTCTTCGACGCTTTTTCCTTTACTCTTCGTTGTCACAGCACTCACGTACATAAGTACGCTTCGTACTATTCCGCCTCGATTAAAGAAAAAATCGCCTTCGAAAATTTGAATGGGCTTGCTCTACCCAAATCAACATTTTTTTTGATGCATCATTGTCGACAAGCTCATGTATAGCAGTACACTTCACTTATCTGCCTTGATGTTAGAAAAAATCGCCTATAAAAGTCTTCTCGCTTCAGAACCATCACCCTTCGTAGCTGCGGGCGATGCGCCGGAAATCCTCCGAACGTTCCATCAGTTCCGCGAAAGTGCCCGCGTCTGTGATTTCGCCCGCTTTGAAGAAGTAGAGTCTGTCGGCGTGTTCTACCGTCGTGAGGCGGTGGGCGATCATAATGGTGATCTTGTCTTTCGTGTAGGACGCCAGTGCCTTTTGGATGCGGAGTTCGCTCTCGTTGTCCAACGCGCTGGTCGCCTCGTCGAGGATCAGCACGGAAGCGTTCTTGTAGATGGCCCGCGCGATGGCGATGCGCTGGCGCTGGCCGCCCGAGAGGTTCGCACCCCCCTCTTCCATCAGGGTATGGATCCCCTCCGGCAGCCCCTGGGCAAACTCATAGGCGTCGGCCAGTTTCAGCGCCTCGATGACCCTCGCTTCGTCCAGTTCCAGACCGTAGGCGACGTTTTCGGCGAGGCTGTCCTGCATGACGTAAACGCGCTGGGAGACGACGGCCATCTGCTTGAGCAGGGAGCGGTGGTCATACTCCCGCACGTCCCGGCCATTGACGCGCAGCTCTCCCTCTGATGGATCGTAAAAACGCAGAAGAAGGTTGACCAGCGAACTCTTCCCGCCCCCGCTGTCGCCGACAAGGGCGATCTGCTCGGAGGGGTGGATGGAGAGCGACACATCCCGCAAGGCGCGTGTCTCCCCGTAATCGAGTGCGACATGGCTAAATCCGATCTCCCGGATCGGTTCCTCCAGAAGCGCACTCCCCTCTTCGATCATGCTTTCGCGGTCGAGGACGCTGAAGATCCGCTCGCTGGCGGCGATGGCGTTCTGGATCTTCCCGTAGATGGAGCTGACGCGCCGCAGCGGCTGGAAGGTGAGCCCCACGGCCGTCAGGAACGCCGTAAACTCCCCCACCGTCATCTGGTTGTTGAACACCTGCTGCCCCGCGATAAAGATGACGGCGGCCAGGCCTGTAGCGCCCAGGACCTCCATCATCGGCGAAACGATCTCGTTCGTGTAGACCGCTTTCATGTTCAGCTTGAAGAACTTGTTGTTCTCCGCATCGAAGCGTCCCATCTCGTAGGCCTCCGTCCCGTTGGCCTTGATGATCTCGGCGTTGTTGAAGACCTCGGTTAGGCGAGTAACGACATCGGCATTCTTCTCCTGTGAGCGGTGCGAGAGGCGGCGCAGGCGCTTGGCAATGAGGATCAGCGGGTAGATCGCCAGCGGCAGCACGACCAGTGAATAGAATGCCAGTTCGGCGTTGAGGTAGATGACGTAGACGACGAGGCCAAGTGCCGTCAAAGACTCCCGGACGAGTTCGGGCAGCATATTGGAGACGAAATACTGGACCCGGTTGATATCGTTGGTGATGCGGCTGATCAGCTCCCCACTGCGGTTGGCGTGCAAGAAAGCCATATCCAGGTGCAGCATATGATCAAGCAGCTGTGATCGCAGCCGGGTGATGATGTGCTGGCCGATGTAGTTCATGAAAACGGCCTGAAGATAGCGCCCGACCGATTTGACGACATAGATGCCGATCATCATCAAGGGGATGTAGTAGAGCATCTGCGGGTCTTTCTCGATGAACATCTTGTCCATCAGCGGCTGCATGATCTGCGCCGTCGCCACGGTGGCCAGTACCGTCATGATGATCCCGATAAGAACGATGAAATAGTAGCCTTTATACCCCTTGATATACGGCCAGAACCGCCTAAAAGTCTGTTTCATTCACTCCCCTTTTCCCATACGGGTTTCGCCTGTTCATGCGCCTGCTGCACCAGGTATTCGGTCACGGCCAGTGCGGCGTTGTACTTTTTCTCGCAGGCACGCTGCGCTTCGTTCGATGCATGGCCCTTCTTGAACGCGCCTCCGCGTGAGATGATGACCCCCGCGTCGTTATAGCCGCAATGCAGCGTCTTCGGGTTATAAAGATCCTCCCCCACGGCCGTGTAGGCCGCTTTGGAGAGTGTTCGTCCGTAAAGAGTTGGGAAGAGGTCGTTGTGCGACGCGCTGACGTTGCGGTCGAACGGCTCAGCCTTCAGATACGGCGGCAGGTAGAGATAGAAGGGGATCTGTTTTCCCTCCTGCAGAGGATGATCGTAATGCATAATCCCCTCGATGGTGTTGTTATCCGCGGTGATGGCGACGACGGTCCGTTCGCCGAGTGCCGAGGCTTTGACCCCGTCCATGAAACGCCCCGCCATATCGAGGGCGTACTGGTAGTCCTGCAGCCGACGGTGCGCCAGGTCCATATCCCCGGTAATGTGCGCCCGCAGTTTTTCCGTGAATTCCAGCGGCTTCGAGTCGTAGCTTTTGGAGAGGACATAGGGGGGATGGTTGTTCGTCGTCAGGATAAAGACGAACTGTGGCTTCGTCGCCTGCTCCAGCTTCTGCAGCACGAAGTCGTAGGTATACCGGTCGTAGACGCCGTAATCATGCTCCTCCGCCCCGGGATAGAGGCGTTCAATATCGCTTTTTCCTTCGACATGGTCAAACCCCTGCTCTTTGAAAAAACTGCCGACGTTGCGCCACGAAAGGTCCCCGCCATAGACGAAATTCGTCTCGTACCCTGCCTTTTTGTAGACCCGCGCCGCCGCCTGGGGGAAAGCGGTACGCTGGTAACGGCTCTGCCCGTAGGCGATGCTGGCGGGACGGGCGACGACGTTAAGCAGGAACGGTTCCATCGACGCGATCGTCCCGTTGGCGCCGGAAATGAAATCGGTAAAGAGGATATCCTCGTCAAAGTGCCGCTTGAGCCGGCGCAGGATGTCGAACGTAGGGCTTTGGTACTGCAGGATCGGCGCCCCGAAACTCTCCACCATGACAACGACGACATGGGGCGGTTTCGCCGCTGCCGCTTCATTTTGCTGCGTCGTACGCACGAGGTTCGACGCGAGATCGGCCGTATTGATCCGGTCCCGACCGAGATAGTCCCTGAAGGCTTGCGGCACTCTGCCTTTGTAACCGCTGCGCTTGATCAGATCGTAACCGCCGTTTTTATCCTTCAGATACTGTTTGAGCGCTTTTTCGAAGGCAAAAACGCCGCTGCGCGGGATGGCGTTCACAAAAACGTCCGTCGAAACCTCCGGGACATCCTTGAGCAGGGGAAAAAGCCCGAGGCTGCCCCGCGCACCCACCCCGACCAGCAGCAGCAGCACAAGATAGACGGCTGCCGTTTTCATCGAACCGGTCTTGGCAACGGAAGGACGGAGCTCACGGAAGAATCGGCCGACGAGCCAGACCAGCGCAAGGGTGTAAAAGAGGATCAGCCCTGTGATCAGGGTGACATTGTAGTTTTTGAGCCCGATCTGCACGAGGGCCCAGGTATCGTCGTCGAAGAAGCCGAAGAGCATGATCGTGATGTGCTCGCCGAAGTAGGAGTAGAACCCGAAATCGATCCCGACCAGGGCGCTCACAATCAGGTAGACGGCGGTGAAGTATCCGCGAAAAAGCCGCGGCAGCCACGGCAGCGGTACGACATTGCGGGCCAGGTGGTTCAGGATGATCACCAGCAGCGGCAGTGCCATGAGGTAGCAGACAAGCACCAGGTCGATCCGCAGCCCCAGGAAGAACGCTTCCGCCAACTCCCGGCCGGGGAAGGAAGCCTTCGAAGGCGAAAACTGCCAAAAGAAAAGCAGACGGGAAAGGGAGAGCAGCAGCAGGAAAATCAGCTGGAGTTTCACCGTCTGCCGCAGCAGACCGAAATAGTATTGCGCCGGCGAGTATGTCACGCGTCTATGCCCTTTTTAAGGCGTATTATACAGTGTTGGCCCCCTCTGGTATACTTTCACAAAAAAGTGACACCATGACATCGCAGCATCTTGCCCTCTTTTTCAAAGCCAATCTGCTTCTGACCGGTCTGCTCTCACTGGCTTTTGCCCTCTTCAACAGCCACTACACCCCCTCTGCCCTGCTCTTCACCGCGGCGGCCCTGCTCTCGACGGCGGCGACGCTTTACCTCATCTACTGGCTGCTTCTGCGCGCTTTTTTCCGCCTGACCCGTCTGGCGGCGGTGCTGCTTCTGCTGCTGTTCTTTCTCACCGATCTCCTGCTCATGACCGACTTTGCCATCTACCGCATCTGGAACTTCCATATCAACGGCATGGTGCTCAATATCCTCTTTTCGCCGGCCGCCTACGACAGCCTGCAGATGACGGGCCAGGCCGTCGTGATCGTCTTCATCGTCATTGCCGTCCTGGCGGCGCTGCTGCTCCTTGGACTGAAACGGATCGCCCGGATTCCTGCCCAGAAGGCATTGCGGGTCAACCGCCGGCTAAACCGCAGCTTCGTGCCCCTGCTCTTCCTCGTCATCGTCGGCGAAAAGCTGACCTACGCCGTCGCCAACCTCCACCTGGACGGCAACATCCTCGAACGCACGAAGGTCGTCCCCCTCTACCAGCCGCTGCTGATGGACGACCTGCTCATCGGCACTTTCGGCATGAAAAAAGCCCAAAACGACGGGATCAGCGTCAATATCAAAAAGATCACCAACATCCGCTACCCGCTGCACCCCATCAGCGTCACCCATCCCAAAACGCCCAACATCTTCATCTTCGGCGTCGACGCCCTCCGCCCCGATATCGTCAACGACGACAACATGCCGAACATGGCCGCGTTCAAACGCGAGGCCGTCGATTTCGAGCGCCACTACAGCGGCGGGAACAATACCCGTTTCGGTTTCTTCTCGATCTTCTACGGCATCAACTCCAGCTACTGGTTCGGCTTCCTCAATGCCAAAAAGGGGCCGGTACTCTTCGAGACCCTCAAAAAACTGGGCTACCAGATCAGCATCGACTCCAGCGTCAACACCGCCTGGCCCGAGTTCCGGCAGACGATCTTTTACGACGTCCAGGACGCCATCAAGGATGACTACAACGGCACCAAGACGGAAAACGACCTGGCCACCGTCGCCTATTTCGATGACTGGCTCGGAAAGCAGGAGATGGACAAACCTATGTTCGCCTTCGTCTGGCTCGATTCAGTCCACAGCCGCGCCTACGACGACGCTTTCCGGAAATACACCCCCGACCAGGTTAGCAGCCAGTACCTGACGGCGACCGCCGAGGAGCGGACCGAGCTCTTCAACATGTACAAAAACGCCGCCTACGAAGTCGACGACCGCTTTGCGCGCTTCATTGCCGCCCTCAAGGCAAAAGGGCTCTACGACGACGCCGTCATCATCGTCCTCTCCGACCACGGGCAGGAGTTCTTCGAACACGACCACTACGGCCACAACTCCGCCTACGACCGCGAACAGGTCGGCACACCGCTCTATATCCGCGTACCGGGTACGGCGCCGAAAACGGTGACCCGCCTCACCTCGCATCTTGATATCGCCCCGACGCTGATGGCGATGCTGGGAGCGGACAACCCTACAAGCGACTATGCCCACGGCCACGACCTCTTCGCCCAAGACTATAACCGCGAATGCGCCTTCGTGGGGAACTGGAATGAAAACGCCATCATCTGCGGAAAAGAGACCTTCGTCATCTCCGACGTCATCTCGAAAGCCTTCAATAACGAGATACGGGATACAGAGACCTACAAAAAGATCAAACTTAACGATAAAAAAAGGATGAATGAAATCCTGATCAGAAGTCTGGAGGAGAACCGTCAGTTCAGCCGATAGTTTTCCGTTACGCGGTAGGGTCCTCTTTTTTCATCTGGAGTTTTATCCAGACCTTCGCGCCGTCTTCATCGATAAAATAGCTATTCCAGTAGTCGCCGTGGCTTAGCGCCCGAAGCCGGTCGAGGAACTCCCCCATCGTTCCCTGTTCCTCCAGATCCAGTGCGCAGAGCGCTCTGAAATCCTGAATACTGTTGTAATTCCCCTCCTCGGACGGCAGGCGTGTCTCATAACTGCCCTCCAGCAGCATCGGCAGGTGAGCCTTCAACAGCCTTACTTCGGTTGCCACGACCCGCTCATAAGCACTGAGGGAGGTATCGCTCTGCTCAATCGCCACCTGTTCCTGGAGGATGATCGGTCCGTGGTCGATCGCTTCATCCATCTCGTGGATCGTCACTCCCGCAGGGAGCTTGTTCAAAATGGAGAAGACCTGGGGAAACCAGCCGCGGTTGTAGGGGTTAAGTCCCGGGTGGATGTTGATACAACGGACCCCATTGACGAGTTCTGAGGGGAAAATCTGCTTGGAGTGGCAGGAGACGATCACGTCGTAGCGTGCCGTCAAATCCCCGACGACCGCCTTGATGCGCAGTGGTTCAACGTCTCCTTCTTCATTGAAGAGCACGTTGTTTGGTGTACATGCGTAGGTAAAAGTATACTTTTCCTCCAGCATCTGTTCACTAACGATCTCTCTGAAGCTGTGATAGAGCACCGGATTGTCCGTAAAAATCATGACATCTTTTTTCATGCCAACACCTCCCGGATAGTTTCACAGATCAACGCCGTTTCGTCTTTGGAAAGGTCCGGATACAAGGGCAGGCAGAGGATCCGAGCCGCGACCTCATTGGAAACGGGCATCTCTTCTTGTTCAGGCAGATACTTCAATGTCTCCAAAGAGGGGTAAAAGTAGCGCCGGGGGATGATTTTACGATCATTCAGCGCTACCTGTACACGTAACAGTTCGTCCTCGTCCCGTAAGAGAATAGGAAAATAGCTGAAGTTGTTCGAGCACCCCTTGCGCCACGTCGGTATCGACACCAACGTACCGATAGCTGCAACGTATGCTTCCCAGATGGAGCAACGTGCTGCTGTTACCTTTGCCATGTCATCCAAAACGCAGAGCCCCATCGCCGCCTGGAACTCATTCATCTTCGCGTTGATCCCAACCCCTTCGATCTCCTGATTTTCGAAACCGAAATTAATCATCTGTTTTGCCTGGCGATAGAGAACGTCATCCTTGATAATAAGCGCTCCACCCTCAATGGTGTGAAAGAGTTTCGTCGCATGGAAACTGATCGTGGACACGTCCCCATACTCCAAAATACTCTGCCCATTGTACGTCGTGCCGAAGGCGTGTGCTGCATCATAGACGACCTTCAGCCCGTGCCGTTTTGCAATGCGGTCAATCGCCTCAACATCGCAGCCGTTTCCGAAAACATGTACAGGCACGATCGCAGATGTATTGTCCGAAATCTGCCTTTCTAGCTTCTCAGGATCAATCGTCAGCGTCTCAGGGTCAATATCGGCATACGTCACATCCAATCCCTCCCATACGATACTGCTAGTCGTCGCCACAAAAGAGAAGGGGGTGGTAATAACTTCCCCATCAAGTGCGAGAAGATGATAGGCCAGATTGAGTGCTACTGTCCCGTTGGAAACAAGCAGCAGATTCTTCACACCGAGATGATCACAAAGGCGCTCTTCCAACTCCTGCACAAGCGGACCGTTATTGGTCAGCCAATTGGATGCATAAATCCGATCAACATAACGATCGTATTTCTCCCTTTGAGGCAGATAGGGTTTAGTGACGTGAATCATTCAAAGGTGCCTTCAGAACGTTTTTCCACTGGGTAATACATGCTGCATCGGAGAAATGCGCTTCGATCTGCTGCGCATTCGTCGTTTTCGTCTCCTGATCAAGCGGCTCGAGGGAGAAATCGGCAATATCGAAGGCATGGATACCTTTATCTTTGAGCATCTGCCATGTGGTAATGTCACTGCGCAAATATACTTTTTTTCCGTAGCCGAGCAGAGCGACGATGTTACCAAGCGCCTGCTGGCGGCGGTGGTTGAAGATAGCAATGTCGATTTTCGACAGGAGGTCCATGTAGGCGTCAAAAGGCATAAAATCGACGAGCGGCACAAATTTGTCGCCGAAAAGCGCTTCCCCCGTCTCGATCACTTTTTTACGATACGTTTTGTTATTACCGTAGGATAGAGGACAGTATATTTTTATGTCTTCCGCCGCATACGGTTTTAGCTGCTCGAACGCTTCGATGTGGTGATTAGAGGCTGTCGCTGAGTTGCCCATCTGTATGTAGACAGTCCGCTCCATTTTCTCCGGCAGTTTCATCGGCTTGTAGAGCGGGTAGAAGATGCAGTCATAGAAAGTCCCCTTCGCACCGTACCACTCCCGCGCCAGCTCGTACTCCCCCCGGTTAAACTGAATGATCCCCCCCAAACAGCTGATCACCTTTTTCTTCTTGTACATAAAGAACTTACGGCTCAGCTTGTCTTTTTTCGACAGGTAGTCATAAAGGTCACCGCCCCAGATGATCCAATGCGATTTAGCCGTATAGCGGAGATTAAAAAAGAGGAAATCGATGATATGACGGACGATCAGGCTGTGCAGGAAAACTTTATCTGCCCTGTCAAAATAGGGGCGCAGTTCGCGTGCCAGGGCAAAATAGTTGTGTTTGCGGGTAAGGCTCTGTTTGAGGACAATGACATTCTCCGCCTCGGGAAGAGGATGCTTTTCCAATGATATGCCGCCAAGTACTATGAACAAATGTTCATGCGGGTCAAAATGCGCATTAACAAGCTTGATAAACGGCGCGATGAACTTCTCGTTCTTCATGATGTGCAGGTACTTCATGCCGACGTCTCTTCCTCTGCTTCATTCTCCTGCATCTCGATCAGGATCATGTATTTCATATAGGTATTGAACCCGGAGATGATCGAGACGGTCCAGCCGGGCATGCCGTGGAACATCCCCCCTTTGACGACCAGCTTTTTGAAGAACGTCAGTCCGCCGTGCAGGAACGGGTCGTACCATCGGGCCCGCTTCCCCTTCGCGTGCAGCATACGCGCACCGCGGGCGGCAAACTTTTCGATGTTGTTGATCATCTGCCCGTAGCTCTTATAGGAGTAGTGCAGCAGGTCCGCGTCAAGTTCCTTGACCTTCTCCGCCTCGACTTTCGCATGGCCGATCGCCTGCGTGAACCCGGCGCTGTTGCGGTTGTAGAGCCGTACGAGCCGGTCCGGATACCACAGCTTGATGAAGTGTCTTCCGATAAAACTCTTCCGGCGGAAGGCGTAGGCGTCATACCCGCTGTTCGCCAGGTCAAGGCCGGCGATCGCTTCGACCGCATTTGCGTCAAGCCGCTCATCGGCATCGAGGCTCAAGATCCAGTCGTTCGCGGCCAGCGGTGCGCCGAATGCTTTTTGCGGTCCGTCCCCGAGGTAGGGCTGGACGACGACCTTGGCCCCGAGGGATTCGGCGATCTCCCTCGTTTTGTCCGTGCTCTGCGAATCGACGACGAGGACCTCATCGCAGACGGCCTGAACGGAACGGATCGCATCCGCTATGTTCTCCTCTTCATTCAGTGTAATGATATTTGCTGTAATTTTCTGCTTCATTCGATCCGTTCTTCGTTAATTAGGTAGTGCTTTTTTATAGGCGACAGGGATACCCGCGTAGATGCCCGCATGCTCCAGCGGACGGTTGACGACCCCTTTGGCCGCGACGACGCTGTTCGCCGGAAGCACGCTCCCTTTGAGCACATTGACGTCGTTCGCCAGCCAGCACCCCTCTCCGATCTCAACGCTGCCCAGCGTATAGTCGCTTTTCGAGACCTTCCCGCCGGCAAGCCTGTGATCGTGGTCGTAGATCTTGACGCTCTCCCCGAAAAGGCAGTCCGCCCCGATACAAATCGCGTCGCGGCAGACGATCGTGCAGTTGCGGTTGAAGAAACACCCCTCGCCGATACGGAGCGAAGCGTTTTTGCGGACGCCGATCAGCGTGCCCGACTTCAGGGTGATGTCGCCCTCGATCGTCAGGGTCGCCCCCCTGGCGACTTCGATCGTAAAAAAGCCGTTAGCGTGTATGCGCCCCATCAGCTTTACCCTCTTGGAATAGAAGAGCTTGAGATAATACGAATAAATAAAAGTGTAGAGCCGTGCAATCGATTTCAATCGGTGTCCCAGTCTTGTATAGTGATAGCTAATTTTATCAGATTACCTGCCCAACAATCCTTGCGCAAGCCCTTGTGCGTTTTGAAAACATTCGGATTCAATATTCTTTTCCCCCCCGGTTGTTATAATGCTGCCCATCGTCCGTTATTTCCATCACGGCCCCGCTGTGACGCAAGTCAGAAGCACATCACCATTCCACTCACTTACAAAAGGGTTGCCGTTGTCTGTCCGCTATACGATCCATCCAGACTATGCCGAGTTTGAAACAGAGCTGCTCTCGGTCGAAGCGCAATTCTCCTCCTCGGATGAAAGCATCCACAAAGCGCGCAACGAACTGCGGATCGTCCCTATGCACGGTATCAAGACCGTCATCAAGGCGTTCAAGGTGCCCCACCTGCTCAACCGTTTCGTCTACGCCTATCTGCGCGATTCGAAAGCGAAAAAGTCCTATAACAATGGCGTCCGGCTTCTGGAACTGGACGTGCCGACTCCCCAGCCCATCGGCTACATCGAGTTCTTCCGGGGCGGCCTCTTCGCGCAGAGCTACTTCATCTCCAAATACGAGCCCTACGACTTCACCATCCGCGAAGTGTTGCACCACCGTGTCGAGGACGTCGAAACAATCCTGAAGGCCTTCACCGCCTTTACCCATATGCTGCACCAAAAAGGGGTCTGGCACGAGGACTATTCGCCGGGCAACATCCTCATACGGAAAACGGCGGATGGGTACGGTTTCATGCTCGTCGATATCAACCGGATGCAGTTCCGTCCTATCCCACCGGCGGAGGGAATGAGGAACTTCGGCAAACTCTGGGCCAAAGCGCCCGAACGCACCCTGATCGCCCGGGAATACGCACGACTCAGCGGGATGGACGAAGCCGCGGCCCTGCAGGCCATCGAGACCTGCGCGCGCAAAACCGAGGCCGCCGTTGCCCTGAAAAAGCGGCTCCGGGGCAAAAAGAAAAAAGCCTCCTAGATCCCCAGCGCGGCCAGACGCGGCCGCTTCAGACGCCATGACGGCCGTGACCTTCTGCGCGGATGCGGCGTGCCCGCTTCCAGCTGTCCCGAACGCTCGAAATACTTCTCCAGCACCGACAGGGATACGACCGCTTCGCGTTCCGCATCCCGGAAGCGCGCCACGTGGCGGTGGGCATTGGCGATAATCGCCTTCGCCTCCTCCGGGCGGGCGCTGTAGTAGGCGATCTTCTCCTCCAGATCGGAGTAGTCATCTTTGAGCAGCACGTAGTGGTAATCGGGGATGAGGGTCCCCTCCATAAACCAGGTCTCGTACTTCGGGCGGGCCATCAGCGCCAGGGAGTTGGAGGACATGATCCATTTGAGGTTCGACGCGACGTCGTTTCCTTCGATGGAGATGACGAACTGGTACTGCAGCTGCTCTTTGAGCGTCATCCGCCCCTTCTGCCACGGCACCTCTGTTTCGAACTTCGTATTCGTCTGCCCGATATCGCAGAGCGGGTGGTTATAAAAGCGCTTTACAAAAGCCCTGCGGTGTTCACCGTACGCCTTGCCGCGCCAGACGGCCATGCTTTTTTTTGCCTCGAAGGGGAGTGCATCGTTCACAAAGACGAAATGGCGCACTTTATTGAGATTCATCAGGACGGAATTGCGATTGTCCCCGGCGATGGGGCGGCTCTTGACCAGGGTCGGCTGCGGCGGCACGTGGGTGATGTCGCCGAAGAGGTAGGCGCTGCGGCACTCGGGGCGGAAATAGCGCCACCAGCCGTAAAGGTCGAAAAAGTAGGTCTTTTTTTTCGCTTTTCTGAAGGCGTCCAGCGACTGGGCTTCATTGCCGAGACGGAACGTGGCATCGCACCGGTTGTAATAGTGCAGTCTCTCTTGCACCTCTGTGTCCGTTCTCCCTTTCTCCAGCCGCGCCTCCCGGCGCGGACGGAAGAGAACACCCGGCAGCGGGTAAGCGAGCACGTTTTGAAGATAATAGGTAAACTTGCTGTTCCGGTCCGCGTCGATCCGCAGATAGCGGGAGTTCCACATCGCCATACACCCTTCGGCCCCGTCGGCGGGGCATCGTGATTTTTGGCAATGTTACAGTACCATACGGCATCCTTCCGACACGAACCGGTTACCGTTCGGATACGTCGGAAAAGCGCCGACGAGAGGACTTCCAACCATGACGCATCCCGCCACCGGCATGCTTATCGCCCACGCCAACTTCGCCAAGGGATTCCGCGGCGGCGAGCGGCAGACGCAGCTGCTGATCGAAACACTCTCGCAGCGGGGCTACCGCCAGCGGCTGCTCGTGCGCAAAGGTTCGGAACTGGGACGGCGCTGCCGGGGCATTGCGAATCTTACCGTCATCGAAATCGGCAAACCCTACGCCCTCCACCTGGGCCATCTCAAAGGCGCGGGAGTGCTGCACGCCCATGAAACAAAAGCGGCGCAGTTCGCCCTCTTCGGCAAATGGTTCCTCGGCATCCCGTACATCGTCACGCGGCGGGTCGACCACGCCATCACAAACAACGCCTTCAACCGGTCGATTTACGCCTCCGCCGCGCAGTGTGTCGCCCTATCCGAAGCCATCAAAACGGAGATCCTAAAGATCGTCCCGGGGACCGATGTCGCCATCATCCCCAGTGCCTGGAGCCGTCTGGATACAGATGAAGAGCGTATCCGTCAGCTGAATACCCGGTTTGAGGGGAAATTTATCGTCGGGCAGATCGGCGCGCTTGTCGACGCCCACAAGGGGCAGGCCGTCCTCATCGAGGCGGCCCGCATCCTGGAACGGAGCCACCCCGATATCCATATCATCTTGCTCGGGGGCGGCAGCGACGAAGACGTGCTGAAAGCGGCGGCGGCGGATCTTGGCAATATCACCTTTGAAGGGTTCGTCAACAACGTCGGCGACTATCTGGCATGTTTCGACCTCTTCGCCTTCCCCTCCCGCTACGAAGGGCTCGGTTCCATCCTCTTTGATGCCATGCAGTTCGATGTGCCCATCGTCGCCTCGAATGTCGGCGGCATCCCCGACATCATTCATGATGACGCCAACGGCCTCCTCGTGCCGCCCGGCGATGCCCGTGCGCTCGCCGAGGCCATCAAGCGCCTTTACGGCGATGCTGCCCTTCGCGCGCGGTTGAGCGCCCGTGCCCGGGACGAACTCGACGCCTACTCGCCCGCCGCTATGACCGAAAAGTACGAACGGCTCTATCGGCGCTAAGCGCTGAAAATCAGCGAACCCCAACACCCTTTACTGTATTATTATCATCACACAAACAAGGAAATACTCTATGTTCGGAAACGTCAAAGCAAAGCTCGACCTGCTTAAAGACTACTTTTATACGAAACGGGCGCTGAAAGCCGAGCCGCACCTTTTTGACCATGTCGAAACCTACTGTATGTTCGTCGGCTATCCGCGCAGCAGCCACAGCCTGATCGGCTCGTTGATCGACGCCCATCCCCAAACCACTATCGCCCACGAGCAGGATGTGCTCAAGTATATCAAGTACGGGTTTTCGAAAGAGGCCATCTTTCACCTTCTGCTGCGCAACGCCAAGGCGTTCACCGAGGCCGGCCGCGAGTGGACGGGCTATTCCTATGCCGTCGAAGGCCAGTACCAGGGCAAATACACCGACCTGAAGGTGATCGGCGACAAACGCGGGGGGAACAGCTCCAGGCGTTTCAGCCGGAACCCGGAACTGCTGAAGAAACTGAAAAAGACCATCGACCTCCCGATCAAATTCATTCACGTTATCCGGAACCCCTACGACAATATCAGCACCATGGCCTACCGGGCCGTCGGTTCGGACAAAAGCAAAGTGACGCCGGAAGCGTTAACAGGAGAACTCGAACACTACTTCTCCCTCGTGGAGACGGCGAATTCGGTCTTTAAACAGGTGGATGCGGACGATGTGATCCATATCAAAATCGAAAACTTCATGGAGCACCCGAAAGAGGAGCTGAAAAGAGTATGCGATTTTCTCGGCCTTGAGACGACCGAGGAGTATCTCGATGCCTGCGCGGCGATCGTCTATACGAAACCGCATAAAACCCGTAACGACTATACGTGGGACGACGCGCTCAAAGCACGGGTGGCAGGGGAGATCGAAAAGTATCCCTTCTTCGAAGGCTACAGCTTTACGGCTTGAAAGCGTAGCCGAGCTCTTCCATCTTTTCCCCGGCGATCTCCCAGAACTGCTCTTTCCAATGGCGCGGCCATTCGTCATACTTGGGGAAGAACTCGATCCGGTTGCGGTTGACTTTCTTCTCCAGGGAAGCACGGACCTTCGCTTCGTCATACACCAGGCCGTCAAACTTCGCCAGGATGTCGAAGATGAGCTCTTTGTTCGTCTTAAAGAGCTCCTCGAACTTGATAATCATGTCCGGCTGGGTCTCGATGGCGCGGGTGTTGACTGTTTTCCAGTACCAGGCCAGTTTCTGCAGCGCGTTCCAGTTCTCCCACAACGCCTGCGCCGGGTCGCCGGGAATATGGAAGGGGGTCATGTGGTCGTTCGTGATATAGCGGCCGCGGTTGAGCCATGAGGTCACAACATCCCTGCCGTCGCGGACGATGTGGAACACGAGGGCATCGGGGAAGGCGTCTCGGATCAGCGGAATAGCGGCGAAAAGGTGGTAGTTCGTTTCCACGTACCACTCTTCGGAATGCTTCATGTGCCACCAGCGCCGCGGCAGCGCAAAGTAGTATTTCTCCCACATTGTGTGGGGGCGCGACATCAGCTGGTGCCCCCGCTTTCTGAATGCGGGTTTCGGTTCGTGCAGGCTCCAGGAGTTCTCAACGACATTGTTGAAAAAATCGGTAAAGAAATCGGTCCCGGTCCGTCCCGTAGAAACAAAAAAAGCTGTCTTCAAGCTTTCTCCTTCTTGAATATTAAATAGTCTTCTCTGCACAGCGGTCCTCTTGGTAGAAGGCTTTTTTCGGCAATGCGACGCTATTGCCTGTGCAGTCATAAAGAGCATTGCATTGTAAAAAGATTGTACTCAATGCGATATTAGAAGCGAATAGCACCACTCAGCGACAAGGAGCGTACCCGCTACTTTTAAACGGGCACGTTATTGCGTTTAAGATACCACTCCACCGTCTTGACGATCCCGCTCTCAAAATTTTCGTCTGCTCTCCATCCGAGCTCCGTTTCGATCTTCGTCGCATCAATGGCGTATCGGCGGTCGTGCCCCGCCCGATCCTCGACGTAACGGATCTGTTCCTTGTAACTTCCATCTGATTTTGGTTTAAACCCATCAAGAATCTTGCACACCTTATCCGCAATGTAGTTGTTGGTACGCTCGTTGCTGCCACCGATATTGTAGACCTCTCCGCTACACCCTTTATGGTAGGCCAGGTCGATCCCTTTACAATGGTCGAGTACATAAAGCCAGTCACGGATGTTCTTGCCGTCACCATAGATGGGGATAGACTCTCCCGCAAGAGCTTTACGGATGATCGTCGGAATCAGCTTCTCGTCATGCTGCTTCGGGCCGTAGTTGTTCGAGCAATTCGTGATGACGGTGTCCATACCGTACGTGTGGTGGTAGCTGCGTACGACCATGTCGCTGCCAGCTTTTGACGCACTGTAGGGGGAGTTTGGAGCATAGGGCGTCTCTTCGGTAAAGAACCCCGTTTCTCCCAGGGTGCCGTACACTTCGTCAGTGGAGATGTGGTGGAAGCGGCACCCTTCAAACCCCTCCTTGTAAACGAAGGGTTTGTGCATCCACCGTTTATATGCGACGTCGATCAGGGTAAAGGTACCGTTCACATTCGTCTCGATAAAGACCCCGGGGTTAGCAATAGAGTTGTCGACGTGACTCTCGGCCGCAAAGTGGATGACGCCCCGGATATCCAAGTCCTCGAAGAGCTGCTCGACGAGAGCACGGTCGCAGATGTTGCCTTCGACGAAGGTGTAGCGCTCGTGCCCCTCCACCTCTTTGAGGTTCTCGAGGTTCCCAGCGTAGGTCAGCAGGTCGAGGTTGACAAGGTGATACTCCGGGCACTTCTCCAGGAAATAAGGAACAAAGTTGCTGCCGATGAAGCCGGCACAGCCGGTGACGAGAATCGCTGTCATCTCTCCTCCACCAGTTCGATAAGATACTGACCGTACTCCGTCTTTTTAAGCGGTTCGGCCAGTTTTCTGACTTGCTCGGCATCGATCCAACCGTTGGCGTAGGCGATCTCCTCGATACAGGCGATCTTGTATCCCTGCCGATGTTCGATGGTCTGTACGAACTGCCCCGCATCCAGCAGGCTGTCGTGGGTACCCGTATCAAGCCAGGCATACCCGCGCCCCATCAGTTCCACCTGCAGCGCTCCACGCTCAAGGTACATCCGGTTCACGTCGGTAATTTCCAGTTCACCCCGTTCCGACGGTGTGATACCCTTGGCAATCTCCACGACATCGTTGTCGTAGAAATAGAGGCCCGTCACGGCGAAATTGGACTTAGGCTTTTCCGGTTTCTCCTCGATCGAGATGGCACGTCTGCTCTCATCAAATGCTACAACGCCGAAACGCTTCGGGTCCTTGACCTTATAGCCGAATACCGTGGCACCCTTTTCGCGTGCGGCGGCTTTTCGCAAAATGGTCGTAAAATCCTGTCCAAAGAAGATATTGTCCCCCAGCACCAAACAGACACTGTCATCCCCGATAAAATCCTCTCCGAGGACAAAGGCCTGCGCCAAACCTTCCGGTTCGGGCTGGACAACGTATTCGAAACGCATCCCGATATCGCTGCCGTCACCAAGCAACTCCTGAAACCGCGGCAGGTCCTTTGGGGTGGAGATAATCAGTACCTCGCGGATCCCGGCGAGCATCAATACTGAAAGAGGATAATAGATCATCGGCTTATCGTAGACCGGCAGCAGCTGTTTGGAAACACCCTTCGTAATCGGATAGAGCCGTGTCCCGCTGCCCCCGGCCAAGATAATGCCTCTCAACCTCAGACCCCAATCTGGAAGTATTCGAATCCGAGACGCGCCATACGTTCCTTGTCGAACTGGTTGCGGCCGTCGAAGAAGATGGGGCTGTTGAGGCGTTTGTCGATCTCGTCGAAGTCGGGGCTGCGGAACTCCTGCCACTCGGTGACGAGGATGAGCGCGTCGGCGCCGGTGAGAGCGTCGTATTTGCTGTCGACGTATTCGACGCTCTCGTTGCCCTTGAGATAGTAGCTCTCCGCCTCGTGGCGGGCTTTCGGGTCGTAGGCCTTGATCTTCGCGCCGCGTGCCGTGAGGGCGTTGATGATCGTGATGGAGGAGGCTTCGCGCATATCGTCCGTTTCCGGTTTGAACGCCAGCCCCCAGACGGCGAAGGTAAGGCCCGAGAGCTCCTCGCCGAAACGTTTGATCACCTTGTCCGCCATGACCATCTTCTGATCGTAGTTCACCGCTTCGACGGCGTCGAGGATCCGCGGGGTATAGCCGAAATCCTTGGCGGTTTTGGCGAGGGCCTGCACATCCTTGGGAAAGCAGCTGCCGCCGTAGCCGCAGCCCGGGTAGATGAAGCTGTAGCCGATGCGGCCGTCGCTGCCGATGCCGTGGCGCACTTTGTTGACGTCCGCGCCGACGCGTTCGCAGATATTGGCCATCTCGTTCATAAAGCTGATCTTCGTCGCGAGCATCGCGTTCGCGGCGTATTTGGTCATCTCGGCGCTTTTGATATCCATCCCGATAAAACGGTCGCTCTTTTTCATGAAGGGGGCGTAGAGGTCGTGCATGACCTGCATCGCCGTCTCGCTCTCGGCACCGATGACGACGCGGTCTGGGTGCATGAAGTCCTCGATGGCCGCGCCCTCTTTGAGGAACTCCGGGTTGGAGACGACGTCAAACGCCAGGTCGACGCCGCGCTTGTCCAGTTCTGTCTGGATCGCGGCTTTGACCTTGTCGGCCGTACCGACGGGAACCGTCGATTTGTCGACGACGACCATGTAATGCTGCATATGCTCGCCGATGCTTTTGGCGACGGCCAGCACGTACTGAAGGTCCGCGCTGCCATCTTCGCCCATCGGGGTACCGACGGCGATAAAGGCGACATCCGTCGAAGCGATCGCCTCCTGGATATCGGTCGTGAATGCCAGGGTGCCCTTCTCGTGGTTCTCCAGGACCATCGTCTCCAGACCCGGTTCATAGATCGGGATGATCCCCTGGCGCAGTTTCGCGATCTTTCCCTCATCGATGTCCACACAGGTGACGCTGTTGCCCATCTGCGCAAAACAGGTCCCGCTGACCAGGCCGACATAGCCCGTGCCGATGACGGATATTTTCATCTCTTCGCTCCTCGCGGTTTTCTTGGAGGTGATTGTACCCAATGGGGTATTAGAAATAGGATACAATAGGGTTACATTCTGACAACAAAACAGCGCATTCCGGGGAGAACGTCCCCCGTACTCCCCCGATGCCGGTAACCGGGGAGAGGGTAGTCCATGATTTTTTTGCGCAACTACTTTACGCTGTTTGCACTCGCCTATCTGCTGCTGGCGGCGACCAAACTGCTTTTTCTCGCCTTCTACGCCGATCGTTTCGGCGGCTACCCCTTTGCATCCCTGCTGCACGCCCTTGTATGGGGGTACCGTTTCGATTTCGCCGCCGCCGCCATCGTCACGCTGTTTGCGACGCTGGGGCAGTTTAATGCCCGGCTTCTGCACATCGGTGCCGCGCTGCTTCTCGGTTCGCTCGTCATGCTGCAACTCTCCGACATTCTCTACTTCGAAGATGCCTCCCACCATATCGCCTACGAGATCACCGATGTTTTCAACGATGCCGGCGGGCTTTTTATGACGGCGCTCGGGCAGAACACCCTCTTCACCCTCACCGCACTGACCGCCGTGCCGCTGATGGTATGGGGCTTCTACCGTTTTGGCCGCGCCCGGCTGCACCCGGTTCCCCTCGACCGCTACTACCTTCCGAAAACCCTGCTGCTGTTGGGCCTTTCCGTCTTCTTCATCCGCGGGATGTTCGCGCACATCCCCCTGACCCCCTGGCAATCAAGCCAGATCGGAGACGCCCGCCTGGCGCAGCTGGCACTTAACGGGAGCTACAGCGCCCTCTTCTCCCTCGTCGACACGGAAGGGCGTCTCCTGCCCCGACGCGTCGCCAAGCTTTCGCCGCGGGAAGTCAAACGGGGGTTTGCCGAAATCTATAACGACGGCAGCACCGCGAACGGCATGGACGCCGCGCCGAACGTCATCTTCTTCTTCCTAGAAGGGTGGAGCGGCGTCAATATGCAGCCCTACGGGCATGCGCTCCAGACGACACCCTTTTTCGACAGTATCCTTCCCCGTTCGCTCCGTCCGAAAGCCGCGATTGCCGGCGGTCACCGGACGACGGAAGGGATGTTCACCACCCTCGTCTCCTATCAGAACCCCCTTGCCAGGAGTGTCGCGAAAACCCAGCTGCAGAACTTCCGCTACCGTTCGGTCATCGACCTCTTCAATGCCCGCGGATACCGCAGTATCTTCTTCCAAGGGACAGCCAAGGAGACCAGCGGCACGGGCGCGCTGGCACAAAAACTGGGTTTTCGAGAAAGCTACGGCAAAGAGGACGTGACCGAACGCCGATTCGGAAGCAACTTCTGGGGCGTCTACGACCAGGACCTCTACGCCTTTACCCTGCAGAAACTCGGGGAGAGTTCTTCGCCTTTCGTGCTCGGTATCAACGGTGCCACGACCCATGACGACAAGCTCCCGGAGGGGGTCGGGAAAACCCGTTTCGCCGATGATGAAAAACAGAACAACCGCCTGAATGCGCTGCATTTTGCGGACGCGGCCCTGGGAGAGTTCGTCGCGGCGGTGCAGGTACGCTACCCGAACACGCTCTTTGTCTTTTTCGCCGACCACTGCGGCGGAGGCGTCGACGGCACCTTTGAGAACTTTATGATCCCCCTTGCCTTCTACGGTGCCAGCATTGCACCGCACTACCTCGACCATTATGTGTCGCAGCGTGACATCGCCCCGACCGTCGTCGACATCGTCTTCGGGGATTACAAAAAACTGATGCCGGATTTCAGCGGAAAATCGCTTGTCAGCGATCACCATTTCGTCGCCGATTATTACCGCAACGGCATCTTGGGGTGGGTCGAGGGGATGCAAGCCGTCGAGTACCTTGCTGACACGGGAGAAGTCACCTGCTATGACGTCTCCCGATACAGGGCAAAACCCGCAGCGTGCGAGCGCAATTCCGAAGACTATACCCTGCGCGCCGCCGCCTTTACCGACGTCTCCCAGCGACTGCTGTTTGCCGGGGAAACAGGCCGTTTCCATACCTACCGCGCAACCCGGCCGGCGTACGCCTCTCTGGCGGGCAGACGCTGACACCCGCTTCGCTATAATACGTCCCATGAAACCGCCGTACGCATGGGATTTCCACTCCGATCAGCCTTATCAGCTCAAAGACCGCGCCCTCAAACACAGGCTGCGCAAAGCGCAACGTGCCTCCCTCGTCAAAACGGCGCTCTCGGGCCTGCTATGGCTGCCGCTGGCCCTCCTGGCCATGCCCTTCCTGCGCCGCCACCCTATTGACGCCCCCCGCTTTGCCGGGCTGGTCGTCGACCCTTTGCGCGCGCCGGACGCCACGTTGAAAGCGGTCGCTTCGCTCGGTGTCGAGGAGCTGTTGATCCGGGTCAAACTCTGGGAGCGCAGCGAACTGGACAGTATCGTCTCTTTCGTCAGGCAGCTTGAGGGGAAACAGCTCTTTTTCGTCCTGATGCAGGACCGCGAACACATTGAGGACGCCGCACTGCGAAAAGAGACGCTCGAACAGACCTTTACCGCCCTTTCCCCCTTCGGGAACCGCTTTCAGATCGGGACCACCCTCAACCGTGCCAAATGGGGGTTTGCCAGTGTCAACGAATACCTGGATTTTTTCAAAACGGCGCAGCATCTCCGTGACGATGCTTTCCCGGAGCTGCAACTTATCGGCCCGGGCGTCATTGATTTTGAATACCACTTCGCCGCCCACGCCCTTTTCAACCTCCGCGGTGTTCGCTTCGATGCCGTCAATGCCCTGCTCTACGTCGACCGCCGCGGGGCGCCGGAAAACACCCAGGCCGGGTGCGACCTCCCCTGCAAGATCAACTTTCTCTCCTCCCTGGTGATGCTCTCCCCCCGTGCAAAGCGTCCCCTTTACCTCACGGAGGCGAACTGGCCGCTGACGGGGACGGCCCCTTATGCACCGACCAGCGAAAAGGAGTGCGTCGACGAGGAGACCTACGCTTCGTACATGGTGCGCTACTACCTGCTCGCCCTGGCCACGCAGCAGGTCGCGACCGTCTACTGGCACCAGCTCGCCGCCCCGGGCTACGGTCTCGTCGATACGCGGGAAGGCTGGCGGGAACGCCCGGCATTTCACGCCTTCAAAACCATGACTTCCCTGTTGAAAGAGGCGCGGCACATCGCCCTTCAGCAGCGCCGCGAACGGTTCGAAATGGTGCTGCAGCGCCCCGAAGGCCTGCTGCGCATCTTCTGGACGAACGGGACCGAGTATACCCAGCACTTTGCCGAGCCCCGCCACTTTATCGGCCGTGACGGCAACCCCTTTACGACGGATGCCCTCACGGTCGCCGGCGCCCCGGTCTATCTGATTGAAAAGGACGAAGCGTGAAACTGCTGATCATCCTGCCCAACTGGCTCGGCGACGCGCTCATGGCCACGGCCGCCATCGAGTCACTCTGCGAATGCTACCCCCAGGCGCGGCTGACCCTGGTCGGCTCCTATGTCGCTATCGAAGCGCTCAAACACCACCCGATGTGTGTCAATGCCTACGTTGACGAGACAAAGAAGGGCGGGAACCGCCTTGCCAACACCTACCGCTTCGCCAAAACGATCGGCCGCCATGACGCCGCCGTCAGCTTCCGCAACCAGCTGCACGCCTCGCTACTGCTGCGCTGGACGGGGACCCCCAGAAGCGTCGCCCGTGCGAGCTGGCATGCGCGGCTGCTGCTCAGCGACGCCGTCGCCCTTTCGCGCGAGGAGCATCTGACGGCGCAGTACCAGCGGCTGGCCGACCGCCTCTGCGGCACCGAAACCGTGCCGGGGCCGCTGCGCCTCTTCATCCCGCCCCACACCTTTGAACGGCCGACGCTCGGCATCAACCCGGGGGCGACCTACGGTTCGGCCAAGCGGTGGTACCCCGAAAAGTTCGCCGCCGTCGCCGCCCACTTCGCCGACCGCTACGACATCGTCATCTTCGGCGGTCCCGGCGAAACGGCCATGGCGGAGGCGATTGAAAAGGATCTGCAGGCACGGGGGGTGGGGAACTACCGCAACCTTGCCGGAAAAACGACCATCACCGAACTCTGCGCCGCTGTCGGGGGACTTTCGCTCTTTGTCACCAACGACAGCGGTCCGATGCACGTCGCGGCCGCCTACCGCGTCCCCACCGTCGCGATCTTCGGCCCGACGCGCCACAAAGAGACCTGCCAGTGGGGCAACCCCAAAAGCGCCATCGTCCGCCACGACATGGAGTGCGCCCCCTGCATGAAACGCGAATGTCCCCTTAAACACCATGAATGTATGAAATCGATTGAAGCGTATGAAGTCATTGAGGCAGCAGAAAAACTTATTGTCTGATTCTGCCTTGTCAAAGGCTAGCTTCAGTGCCACAGCGGCCAGCGTAGCTTATGGGACTTTGTTCCATGAGCGTGTTCATCAATGGTGACACCATGAATGTATGAAATCGATTGAAGCGTATGAAGTCATTGAGGCGGCGGAGCGTCTGATCGTCCAGCCCCGCCGAGAAAGAAAGTGTTTAAAAGCGGAACTTGACGCCGACGTACCACGCCTCGTTGAAGGTGAAGTCCCCGCCGGGGAGATCGAAATCCGTATCGATTTTCCGGTAGCCCGCCGTCACCGCGGCGCGGTCGATGATCCGGATATCGAGGGAGAGGTCGTATTCGAGGTAGTTCTTCGCATCCTGCCACGCCAGCACCTCCGGTGCGTAATAGAGCGCCCCGCCCACGATAAAGGGAACCGGCAGGTTCAGCGGCAGCTCGTAACGCGCAAAAACACCGATCGGCAGGGCGTCAAAATCGTACCCTTCGATCGAGGTATAGACGAATTTCACCCCGAGCCCGAGGGTCAGGGCATCGGTGCCCGAGAGACGCTGCGCTACGGCAAAGTGCGCATCGAAGAGATCGTGGTCCTTGTCGCGGAGTTCGTCGCTGTGATGATAGGAGCCGCGGAGGTAACGGGCCCCGAGAAAGACCGTCTCCGGATCGACGGCATCGTTGAACTGTCCCATGTCAAAGTCGAGCTTCGCATTGAGATCGTAGTTGTTCAGGTTCAGTTCCGCTTCGTGCATCGCGAACAGCGAGCAGCCGAGCGCCAGCGTGGTTACCAAAGTTTTCAGCATGTTGTTCCCTCCTGGATTCTTGCTATGGTCTTCGTCGTACTTTTGCCTTCAACGAAATCGACGAGTTTCAGCTCGCCTGCAAATTCGGTTCCGACGACGGCTTTACCCTCATAGTCCCCCCCCTTGACGAGGACGTCGGGGCGGAGCATCTTGATCAGCTCGTAAGGCGTGTCGTCGCCGAATTTGACGACATAGTCCACCGACTCGAGGGCGGCGAGGATATAGGCGCGGTCGTCTTCGCTATTGACCGGGCGTGAGGGGCCCTTGAGCGCACGGACGGAGGCGTCGGCATTGAGCCCGACGATCAGGATGTCGCCGAAGCTCTTGGCGACCTGAAGGTACTTGACGTGGCCGACGTGCAGAATGTCGAAACAGCCATTGGTAAAGACGATGCGTTTGCCACCGGCCCGGCAGCGGTTGACGATCCGGTCGATCTCCTCGAAGCTCTTGATGTGCGCATCGGAACTGCTCTGGTGCAGCATCGCCTCGTACTCTTCGATCTCATCCAGGGTTACCGTCGCCGAACCGATCTTGCCGACGACGACCCCGGCAGCGAGGTTCGCGAAACGGGCCGCGTCGTCGATGCTGAGCCCCGAGCTCAGCGCAAACGCGATGGAGGCGATCACCGTATCGCCCGCCCCCGTCACGTCGTAAACCTCCTGGGCTACGGTCGGGAAACGCTTGAGCTTTTCGTCGAAGATCGCGATCCCGTCTTCGGAGAGAGTGATCATGGAACGGTCGAGGCCGCACTCGCTTTTCAGCCACAGCAGCGCCGCCTTGAGACTTTCGTCGTCTTTGATCTCGATGCCGGTCGCCTCGATCGCCTCTTTTTTGTTGGGGGTGAGCAGGTGCGCGCCGCGATACTTCGTGTAGTCGCGCCCTTTCGGATCGACGAGCACCTTCTTGCCCCCCGCGCGTGCGCGGGTGATGACCCCCTGTGCCAAGGTCGGGGTGAGCACCCCTTTGCCGTAATCGGAGAGAATAATGATGTCGTAGAGGAAAAGGTCCTTCTCGACTGCGGCGAGGATCTTCGCCTCGGAGCCCTCCGTAATGGCGTCCTTGGACTCTTTGTCGTAGCGCAGGATCTGCTGGTTCGCGGCGATGACGCGGCTCTTTTTGCTCGTCTTGCGGCCCGGCTGCGTCACCAGTCCCTCCGTCTTCACCCCGATGCTTTTGAGCATCAGCGTCAGCTCCTTGCCGTTGGCGTCGTCCCCGATAGCCGAAGCGACGCTGACGGAGGCGCCCAGGGCGATCAGGTTGTTGATGACGTTGCCCGCCCCGCCCAGTACCGTCGTCTCGTTAGCGACGTCGACGACCTGCACCGGCGCCTCGGGGGAGATGCGTTCCGCCCGGCCCCAGAGGTAGTGGTCGATCATCAGATCGCCGACGACGAGGATATTGGGACGGCTGTTACGCAGCAACTGGATCATTTGACCTCTTCTTCAAAGAGGCGCTTGATCTCGGGAATGTAGGCTTTGATCCCGTCTTCGAGCTCATAGCGCGGCTTGTAACCCAGCCCCCGCATCGTGCTGCCGATGTCCGCCTCGGTGTGGAACTGGTAGCGTCCGACAAAGGGGTTCGGGATGTACTCGCACGGCAGCGCTGTCCCCAGCTCTTTTTGGAGCGTGTCGACGATGGACTGGAAGGAGCGCGCCTTCCCGGTCCCGACGTTGTAGATGCCGTTCTCTTTGGGGTGCATCGCCAGGACGTTCGCCTGGATGATATCCTCGATGTAGATGAAGTCGCGCACGATCTTGTCCGAGCCTTCGAAGAGGCGCGGGTTTTTGCCCGAGAGGAGCTGGTGGCCGAACTGTACGACCATCGAGGCGGTCTTGTTCTTGAAGAACTCCCGCGGGCCGTAGACATTGAAATAGCGCAGGCCGACGATGCCGATCTTCTCGCGTTTCATGTAATCGCGGCTGAGATGGTCCATCATCAGCTTGGAGAAGCCGTAGACGTTCTGCGGCGCCTCGACCCCGACGCGCTGCGGCGAAGGGGCGTCACCGTAGGTCGCGCCTGAAGAGGCGTAGATCATATTGGCCCCCTGGCGCACCGCCATGTCAAGGAGGTCTTTATAGGCGTTAAGGTTGGTGCGGATCATTAGGTCCTGCTCCAGCGCCGTCGTGTCGGAGATCGCCGCTTCGTGGAAGATGTAGTCGAAATCGTAATCTCCCTCCAGCTTGGCCAGCAGCGCCTTGTCGTTGATGTCGCCGCTGATCACCTCGCCGCGGAAGCCGATCAGGTTCTTGAAGTGACCGAAGCTTTTAAGGTTGCCGTTGCTGAGCGTCTCACCGCTGCGGAAGCTGTCGAGGACGACGACATGGGCATCGGGGTGATTCTCCTGAAAATAGAAAGCCAGGTTCGCGCCGATAAAGCCCGCGCCTCCCGTGATCAAAATCGTCTTGTCTTTCAGGTCGTCATCAATATAGCGCATCGTTTTCCCCATGTTAAAAATAATGGGGATTTTACCATTTTGAACGTAACAACCCTCTAAGAGCCTGTTTATTCAACAGAAGTGAACATCTCGTTAAGCGAAACTAATAGGAATGATTAACAATGTTTAAGAGTCAAATCTGTATAATGAACCCCGAAATTTTCACTTGGAGACCTAAAAATGAAAAAAATCGCTCTGACTCTGCTTGTTGCTAGCGTATCTCTTATGGCGGCTGACGGTGCTGCTCTGTACAAAAAATGTGCTGCATGCCACGGTGCAAACGGCGAGAAAAAAGCCCTCGGCAAATCTCAAGTCATCAAAGGCTGGGATGCTGCTACGACTGAAGAAGCGCTCAACGGTTACAAAGCCGGTACACGCAACATCCACGGTATGGGTGCACTGATGAAAGGTCAGGTTGCTCCGTACTCTGAAGCAGACATCAAAGCTGTTGCAGCTTACATCGCTGGCCTGAAGTAATTCCGGCCCCGTTCCGCATCCCTGCGGGACACCTCTTTTCTAGACGCAATTTTCCACCCTACCCCGCTTTAACAAAACGTTCAACCGCATCCATACGGACATCAGCTATATTCTCACCGGACTGACAGCGATTACCCCTAGCAGTTTCAGCCTCAACGGCCTAGCGCATCCACTGGTCCAGAATGATCAGCACCAGGAAAACGATCCCGAGGTAGCCGTTGACGGTAAAGAAGGCGCGATCGATCTTCGTAAAGTCCTTGCGGACAAGGTAGTGTTCATACCCCAGCATCAGCGTACTTGCTGCCACAGCCATCCAGGCAAAAAAGCCCAGCTCCGCCGCCCAGACGAACATCCACCAGAACAGCACCGTATTGAGGTGAAAGAGGGTCGAGATGAAGAGGGTCGCTTTCGGGCCGTAGACGGAAGGCACGGAGTGCAACCCGTGAAGCTTGTCGAATTCGATATCCTGCAGCGAATAGAGCAGATCAAAGCCGGCGACCCAGAAAAGGACGCCAAGGGAGAGCAGCACCGACCACTGCGGCACACTTTCGCTCACCGCAACCACCCCGGCCAGGGGCGCAAGTCCCAGGGAAATGCCCAGCACGACATGGGCCAGCTCGCTGAAACGCTTGAAATACGAATAGCTTCCCAGTACCGCCAGGACGGGAATCGCCAGCATAAAGGCCAGGTCGTTGATCAGGTAGGCGACAATGATAAAGACGAGGGCGTTGACAACGGAAAAAAGCAGGATCGTCGTGCTGTCAAGACGGCCGTCGGCATTGGGGCGCTCCTGGGTCCTCGGATTCAGCGCGTCGATATCGCGGTCGGCATAGCGGTTGACCCCCATGGCGAAGTTGCGCGCCGATATCGCCGCAAGGATCCCCAGCAGCAGCAGCGAAAATCCGAACCATCCCCCGGCGGCGACGATCATCGCGATAAAGATGAACGGAAGAGAGAAGATGGAGTGCTGGAACATCACCAGCTCATTGAAATCATGCAGTTTGGCGACGATGCGTTTCACCCGGCTACTCACTTTTTTGTTTAATTGTATCAAAAATCAGCATAGCCGAGGCATCCTGGTCAAAGAGAGGCCTGCGCAGAAACGACAAAAAGCGCTGCCGGACCCGGGGATGGGCGAAGGCGTTGATATGCCCGGCATCCGTCACGAGCCAGAAGGCGCGCGGCCGCGCCGACGCATCAAAGAGCTGCCAGCTGTGGTTGGGGGAGATGATGCCGTCTTTGGAGCCGGCAAGGTAGAGCTTCGGCACCGCCAGCGACGGGGCGATCCCGATGGGATCAAAGCGGTCCGTCAGGGCCAGCGTCGCGCTCCACTGCACCGGCCACCCCACGACGGAGCGGTCAAGTGCCTCCCTGCCCGCCTGGGGCAGCGAAGCGAAGGTACTGTCGAAGACGGCCAGCGCAATCCGCTCCGTCCCCCGCCGCGCCAGGGCATTAAACAGCAGCGCACCCCCCAGCGACTGCCCGATGACGGTCACCTTTCCCCCGCGCCGGGCCAGCACGTATCCCAGGGCGGCTTCGGTGTCCTCCACCGCCCCCTCCAGCCCCGGGGTGCCCTCCGAGGTGCCGTACCCCCGGTAATCGAAGATAAATACCTCGTACCCCGCCCGTACCAGCCAGTCAAACCCGGTAAAGTGCGCCGAGATGTTCTGCGCGTTTCCGTGCACAATGATCACCGTTCCCAGCCGTGCGGATGGCGGTTCGAGCCACCAGCCCGACAGCCGCGTACCGTCTTTCGAATCGAAGTGCGCTTCCCGGTAACTGAGGTTGAGATCCGAGGGCGTCGTGTAGAGCCGCGAATCGGGCTGGAACACCATCGCTTCGCACCCCCATAACGCCAACAGCGTCACGATCGCAACCGCATAGCCCGCCAGTTTCATCCTGCTTCTCCTTGTACCCGTTGCACACAACTTTAACAGCGATTGTAGCGTATACTGTCGTCATGAAAACGATCGCCCTCATCGGACCCACGGCCTCGGGCAAGAGCGACCTCGCCCTGCAAGCCGCCGCCGTCACGGGTGCACGTATCCTCTCCCTTGATTCCCTCAGCATCTACAAAGGGATCGACATCGCCTCCGCCAAGCCCACCATTGAAGAGCGCGGGGAGATCATCCACTACGGCATCGACGTCCTGACGCCGGACCGGCCCTTCGACGTCACGACCTTCGTCGACCTCTACCGGCAATCCCGCCGCGACTGCGAAGCCGCCGGTGTGCCGCTGATCATCGTCGGCGGCACCTCCTTTTATCTCAAGGTGCTTTTCGAAGGGATCTCCGAAACCCCCGTCACCGATGAAATAACGCGGCAAAAGGTCGCGGCAATGCTGCAGGACCAGGCGAAGGCGTACGCCCTTCTTCAGAGCGTCGACCCCGCTTATATGGCCGGGATCGACGCCAACGACCGCTACCGCACCGAAAAGATGCTGACGATCTACCTGCAGACGGGCACTGCCCCCTCGGCATGGTTTGCGGCCCACCCCCCCGAACCGATCCTGACCGATGTCCCCCTCTTCGCAATCGACGTCCCCCGCGACCTGCTGCGCGAGCGTATCACCCTGCGCACCCACAAGATGATCGCCTCCGGGCTCATCGATGAAGTCGCCCGTCTCGAGCAGCAGTACGGGCGTGTACCCAACCCCATGAAGGCGATCGGCATCATCGAAGTGCTGGCGTTCCTTGACGGGAAAGTCTCCAAAGAGGAGATGACACAACAGATCATTACCCACACGGCGCAGCTTGCCAAACGGCAACAAACCTTTAACCGCAACCAGTTTGCCTCACAAACCCTGCTGCCCTACGAAGCACTGCTGGAGCCCATAATTTCCGCTCTTTCCGATTAACTTTTACGCCCATTTCACCTTAATTCCCTCCGTGTTATAATAGATAAATATACACTTAATAATATCGATCAATCAGGGAGTGCAATAATGAAAGGTAAAATCGCCTTACTCGCAGGCGGCTGGATATTAGTTGTCCTTTTCTCATGGACATGGGAGTTTTACCATAACAAAAACCTTGAGGAGGACGCCATGCTCAAAAGCGGGCGGGCCTTCTTCCAGCAGATTGTACTGACCCGCGAGTGGAATGCACGCCACGGCGGGGTCTACGTATTCGCCGACGAATCAACACCGCCTAACCCCCACCTCAAGAATGTGCGGCGGGACATCCCTCTGCCGGATGGGCAGCTGCTGACCCTCGTCAACCCAGCCTATATGACCCGCCAGCTCTCCGAACTGGCGGAAAAGTACGACGGCCTGCAGATCCATATCACCAGCCTACGTCCGATCCGTCCCGAGAATGCACCGAAAGCCTGGGAGCGCACGGTACTTGAATCCTTTTACCACGGTGCAAAGGAGTACGGCGCCTTTTTCGACGGCGGGTACCGTTACATGGCACCGCTCTATACGGAGAAAAGCTGCCTGAAATGTCACGCCTCCCAAGGCTACAAGGTCGGTGATATCCGCGGTGCTGTCAGCGTCACCATCCCCCATATTACCGCCCCGCAGCTTCCGCTGGGCGGAGGCCATCTTCTCATCGCCCTAAGCGGGTTAGGGATTATCCTGCTGGTCGGCTGGCGCCTGCGACGCGCCTACCAGACCGTCAAAGAACAGAGTATGATCGATCCGCTCACCGGCATCGCCAACCGCCGCCACTTCATGAAGCGTCTGAAAGAGGAGTACCAACGCTCACTGCGCGAACAGCATCCTGTCGCGCTGATCATGGCGGATATCGACTCGTTCAAAGCCTACAACGACACCTACGGCCATATCGAGGGGGACCAGTGCCTACTGAGCGTGGCCCATACAATGCAAGAGGCCCTCAAACGCCCCGGCGACTGCATCGCCAGATACGGGGGCGAAGAGTTCATCATCATGCTTCCCAATACCCCTCTTGCCAACGCCGCGCATTTTGCGGAGGAGCTGCGCCGTCATATCGAAGCGCTGAAAATTCGCCATGAAAGCTCCGCCGGCGGAGACGTCGTGACCGCCAGTTTCGGGATCGCCGAAACAGAACCCGGCGACCCCGACTATGAAGCCGTTATCCGGCGGGCCGACGCCGCGCTATACGCGGCAAAAGCGGCGGGACGGAACCGCGTCAACGCTGTCGTCTGACGCTGCGCCATCCCCAGACCGCCATCGCGGCGAGGGCGATCCCAAGGGCACCGTAAAGGGCATAACGGTGCGCCTCGGCGAAAAAGAGCGTCATGGTGTGCCCCAGCAGGTAACCCGCCAGCGCAACAGCAACGGCCCAGAGCACCGCACCGGCGGCATTGAGCAGCATAAACTTCCCCGGGGCGATCCCGCTTGCTCCGAGCAGAAAGGGGGTGACCGTCCGTAAGCCGTAGAGGAAACGGAAGCCGACGATCAGCGCGTTCTGTCGGCGATGCAGCAGCGCGCGTATCCGTTCGGACTTTTCCTTCCAGCGCGGGCGTTTCTCCAGCAGTGCCGTCCCCCGGCTGCGCCCGATGAAAAAGTAGAGCTGGTCCCCGACAAAACTGCCGGCAAACGCCGAAGCGATCACCCAAGGAAGTTCCAGGTAGCCTGCGTGGGCAAGGTAGCCGCCGATCACAAGGACCGTCTCCCCTTCCAGGAAGGTGCCCGCGGCGATCATTGCATAGCCGTACGTCATCACCAGCGCTTCAAGCATGACCTTCTCCTAGATAATAAACGCCACGCCCACGGTCGACATCCCGAGCAGCAGCAGCCACAGCGCGGCAATCCGGCCAGCGGCAAAACCTCCGAACCAGACGGCATAGATCGCTTTGAGCAGATTGTTGCTGCCTGCGGCGATCATCACCGATGAGACGATCACCGGCGTTTTCAGCGCCTCATGGCCTGTCAGCAGTGACAGGACAAAAGGGTCGATGTCGGTAAAGCCGACAGCAAAGGAGAGCAGTTGCAGCCCGCCCGTGCCGAAATGGGCCGTCACGAGCTGCGTCGCCGCCATCATTACGACAAACAGGGCGGCAAAGAGGAATGCGGTCCCCAGCTCCAGCGGGTTTCTGTCAACACTCCCTTCCACGGGCACCGTCTCCCTGCTTTGCCGCAGGGCATAAGGTGCGGCAATCGCAAAGGCCGCCAGGGCGAAGAGCATAAAAGGGAGCAGAAGCGCCCGCGCCACCTCCGGGGTGAAAATCAGGGCGATCACGATCAGGCGCAGGTACATCATGGCTGAGGCGGCGACGATGGCCCCCGTCATCAGGCGCCGGTTCCCGATCTCGGCGGCCTTGCGCGAGAGCACGACCGTTGTCGCCGTACTGGAGTAGAGCCCGCCGATCAACCCGGCGATCAGATACCCTCGCTGGCGAAAGATGTATTTTTGGGCCAGGTAGCCGCCATACGAGATCGATGATACGATCACGACCGCGCTCCAGAGCTCGAAAGGCGACAAGGGCAGGAACGTCCCGATGCGCTGATGCGGCAGCAGTGGCAAAATGACGGCCGAGAGTAGTACCATTTTGCCGACGGTCTCCAGCTCATTGGCATTGAGGCTCTTGGACAACGCCTGCAGGCGCGGTTTGGCGTTGAGCAGAAAGATCATCAGGACGAAAACCAGTGAAGGGAGCCAGATGGCAAAACGTTCCGACAGCGGCCCGAGGGTATAAACAAGCAGCGCCGCGAGGTAGAAGAGAATCGACGGGCGACCTTTGTTGAGCTGCTGGACGTAAAAGAGCGCGAACAGCAGGGTCACCCCTCCCATCGCGGCAAGATAGGGGGCCATACCGAGCAGCCAGCAAAGATAACCGAGGATGCCGAGAAACGTATAGGTCCGTGCCGAGCCGAACGTATGCTCCTGGTCGGTGGGATGGAACCGGAGCCGGTAGGTCTTGATCTCCAGACCGATCAGGAAACTGAACATCGCCGTCAGGGCAAAATCCGCCAGCCGGCTGTCAAAGTACTCTTCCATCTATCGACTCCTCAAAAAGGCATCACCCCACCTCAGCGTCCTGTGTTCCGTCTGTCTGTCCCTCAGATCACTGCGATGCCGAACCGTTTACGATAATAGCGCAAAACCGCCATTTTTACGACATCGTTGAAGATGAACCAGATGAAAGCGTATGCCCCGACGGCGGCGGCGGCCCCCCAACCGATCGGTACCATCACGCCGAATCCGTAAACGCCGACGACGGTCCCGGCGGCGGCGCTGAGCAGCGAGGCCGACAGCAGCGGTGCCGAGGGGAAAGGACGGCGGAAAAACCACTCATCGATACGCGTATTGAAAATCGTGCCGTGCCCGGCGATGATGAGCTTGACGAAAAAGAGCGACTGCACGAAATCGAGCGGCAGATGCATCAGCGACATCGTGATCCAGAAAAGGGTGAACGAGGAGAGCACCCCGGCGATCCCCAGCCAGCTCGCCAGGACGAACACCTCCCGCATATCCCACCGTACCGGTCTCTGCCTTACTTTGGTATTGTCGTAGGCGATGGTCATGATCGGGATGTCGTTGAGCAGCGCCAGGATGATGATCATCAGCGCCGTCACGGGGTAGAAGTCGTAGAGTACGATGGCCAGCGTCATGAAGATGATGACGCGGATTGTCTCGGCGATGCGGAAGATCGTATAGCTCTTCATCCGTTCGAAGATCTGCCGCGCCTCTTTGATGGCGTCGACGATCACGTGCAGGCCCGGCGCCGTCAGCACGATATCGGCCGCGGCGCGCGCCGCATCCGTCGCCCCGTCGACCGCGATACCGCAGTCCGCCTTTTTCAGTGCCGGAGCGTCGTTGACCCCGTCGCCGGTCATGCCCACGATATGGTCTGCCTTCTGCAGTTCGTCGACGATGAAATACTTATCCTCCGGGTAGACCTGGGCAAACCCGTGCGCCGCCTCGATCAGGGCGATGATCTCCGATTCGTGCTTCTTCACCGCCCCCTTCGGTATCGGCATGTTGTAAAGCTCGCGCTGTACCTTCTGCAGGATCTCCCTCACTTTCGCATCCACTTCGGCTGTAGCGGCATGCGGCATCACCGCCTCGGTGATGGCCGAGGTCAATACCTTCGAGAGGTAGAGGTACTCCTCGATGGATTCCCCCTTCAACGCCCGGACGTCCTCGATCTGTTCCCCGATGGTCAGCAGCCGGGCGATATAGGTCGCAACGGCGATATTGTCCCCCGTCACCATCTTGACGTCGATCCCGTTCGCCTCCGCCTCCGTCACGGCCAGCTTGGAGTCGCTCCTCGGCGGATCGAAAAAGGGAAGCAGGCCCACGAAGTGATAGACATCCTCTTCGCATTTGCGGAAAGCGACCCCCAGGGTGCGGAACCCCTTTTCCGCAAACAGCCTCACCCCCTCGTACGCCCGCTCGCGGTCAAATTCGTGCGCGTCACTCTGTTCAATGATGATCTGCGGCGCCCCCTTGGTGACGATCAGTTCGCACTCCCCGCCCTCGTAGATCCCCTCGGTACGTTTGTGGACGGGATCGAACGGGAGAAATTTCTTCAGTTCCCATGGCGTCAGCCGCTCCCGCAGCCCCCGGGTGTCGATCATGTCAAAAATCGGGCGTTCGATCGGGTCGCCGTTCTCCTCCCTGCTTGCCAAAGCGGCGTAGACATACAGTGCCTCTTCGTCGAAACCGTCGGCAATGTAGGGGTCGGCCAGGCTCATGCGGTTCTGCGTCAGCGTCCCCGTCTTGTCCGAGCAGAGCACATCCATGCCGGCCAGCTCCTCGATCGCCGCAAGCCTGCTGACGATGGCCTCCTTCAACGCCAGGACATGTGCCCCGATAGCCATCGTCACGGTGAGGACCGCGGGCATGGCCACGGGGATGGCCGATATCGTCAGCACCAGTGAAAAGATCAGCAGCTCGACCGTCGGTTCGTTGTTCTGCACCCCGTGGTAGACGATGACGGCAATCATCGCCAGTGTCAGTAGAATGAGGAAGTTCCCGACCCGCACGACCATTTTCTGAAAGTGGCTCCGCCCTTCGCGTTCCGCCTTGGCAACGAGCCCGACTGTTTTTCCGAAATAGGTGTGCGATCCGGTGCCCGTGACATGGGCGATCAGCTCCCCCTGGCGGATGATCGCGTTGGCGTAGAGGTCGTCACCGACCTCTTTTTCAACGGGGAGGGACTCCCCCGTCAATGCGGACTGGTCGACCTGGATATAGTCGCTTCCGCTGAGCAGTTTGGCGTCGGCGGGGATGATATCGCCGATCTTGATCTTGATGATGTCGTCGGGGACGAGCGCTGAGGCATCGATCGTTTTCCATGCCGCGTCCCGCAGGACCAGCGCTTTTCGGGCCAGCTTCTTTTTGAGCACCTCGATCGCGTTCAGCGCTTTCGACTCCTGGTAGAAGTCGACCGCCGCATTGACGATCAGCATGACCATAATGATGGTGAACTCTTCCCAGCGCCGCACGCTCAGCGCCAGAACGGCGGCGGTCTCGATCATCCAGGGAATAGGGCCCCAAAAGCGTTTGAAAAGACGGGCCGCCCAGGAGGCCTGCTTCTCCTCGATCGTATTGGGTCCGAACTGCGCAAGACGGGCTTCGGCCTCTTCGCTGCTCAGACCGCGCTGTAGTGAGTCGGGCGTCTCCGTATCCATCGTAGCTCCTTCTCAGGAATTCCGGTTGCCCCAAGCATGCCCATCGCATATTCAGAGCCTCATGGCATCATTGTAGCACTTTAATAAAATCGGTAGTAAACGGAAACAGAACGGCGAAGCGCCGACAAAGAAGAAAAGGCGACGGCTACGCCGCCCCGGGGTCAGTACCCGGAGTTGTAGACGAGGGTCGCGATAAATTCGATGAGCGGGTTGACCGCGATGACGGCGAAGATCGTCACGAAGGCTGCCACCCCAATGATCGTCTTGAGCGAGAGCGAGGCGTTCATCATGTAGTACTCGTGTACGCCATGGATGACCGGCTCTTTCATGAACATATAGATGATCAGTTTAAGGTAGTAGTACCCGGCAATGGCGGAGTTGAGCGCCATGATAAGCGCCAGGACCGTATAGCCGCCAGTGACCGCGGAGCTGATCATGTAGAGTTTACCCCAGAAGAGGCCGAACGGCGGGATCCCCGCCAGCGAGAGCATGAACAGACCCATCAGGACCGCCGCAAAAGGCATAATCTTGACCATACCGGCGAACTTCTCGTACGGATGATCCGAGCTCTGGCCCGGCAGCAGGTGCTTCTGGCGGTTGACCCACAGCATCGTAAAGGCACCGAGGTTCGTGAAGCTGAAGAGCACCCAGTAGAGGAAGAGCGCCGTATTCGCCTGTGTCGTACCGATCAGGATCGCCGCGAGGACGAAACCGGCGTGGGAGATGGAGCTGTAGGCCAGCATCCGTTTGACGTCGGTCTGGACCAGCGCCCAGATGTTCGCCGCGGTCATCGTCACGACGACGCCGCCGTAGAGGATCACCTGAAGCCAGACGACTTCGCTGTGGACCATGAACTCGAACAGACGCATGACGACAACGAAGCCCGCGATCTTCGGTACGATGGACATATAGCCCGCCAGTGCCGCGCTGGAACCCTCATAAACGTCCGGTGTCCACGTATGGAACGGTACCAGGGAGACCTTGAAGCCCAGCGCCGCCAGCATGAAGACGGTACCGACAAGGGCGTAACCGATGTTGGCGAAGCTGTCCGCCGCCATCACTTCGGCGATCGTATGGATCTCGACCGAGCCGCTGATCGCGTAGAAGATCATCGCACCGAAGGCGTAGAAGCCGGCGGCGAGCGCACCCATTGTAAAGTACTTGACCGCCGCTTCAAAGGACTTGGAACGGTTATGCAGGGCGATCAGCGTATAGAGCGCCAGCGACGCCGTCTCGAGGCCGACGAAGACGAGGATCAGGTTGTCCGTCGCGACCATGAACTGGAAGCCCGCGATCATGAACAGGAACAGCGAGAAGTACTCCGGGTAGTTGTACTCGTGGAAACGCTTCGACGTCAGGGCCAGCGGAATAAAGAGCATCGACGCACCGACGATGATGAGCTGCGACAGGATGGAGATCCCGTCCATCAGCATCACGTTGAAGAAACCGAGCATCGTCCCGTTTTCCGTGAAGATACCGGCGAAATCGACGAGGGAGCCGAAGTCGAGCAGCAGGAACAGCAAGGAGACCATAACGTAGAAGGACTTGTGCAGCCCGCTCTTTGCCAGGTCGACAACCAGAATAGAGAGCGCGCCCGTGATCGCGATGAGCATCGGGGCGAGGGTGGCGAGGTTCAGCTCACCGAAAGATACATTGACAGCTTCCAACATTATTCTGCCTCCCTTTCAACGTCCACTTCGACTTCCGTGACGGAAGCCATAGCGATTTTTGTTTCGGCCGGGTTCGGGATCGCTGCTTTTGCCTCCGGCGTGATCGCCTTCTCGTGCATCAGCTGAACGATGGATTCGACCGAGTTATTGATCGGCGTCAGGACCGGTTTCGGGTAGACACCGAGCCAGACCGCGATAATGGCCAGCGGGATCAGAGCGACCAGCTCTTTCTTGTTGACGTCCTTGAGGGTCTTGTTCTCCTCTTTGGTCACGTCGCCGAAGAACGCCTTCTTATAGGCGGAAAGCATGTAGATCGCGCCGACGATGATCGCCGTACCGGCGAGCAGCGTCATCATATGCGACTGGGAGTAGAAGCCGAGCAGGCTCAGGAACTCCCCGACGAAGTTAATCGTGAGCGGCAGGCCGACGGAGGCCATCATCATGATCCCGAAGATCGTCGCGTAGCGCGGCATCACCTGCGCCAGACCGCCGAACTCGCTCATCAGCTTCGTATGGCGGCGGTCGTAGATGACGCCGACCAAAAGGAAGAGCGCGCCGGAGACGACCCCGTGCCCGATCATCAGGAAGACCGAACCGCTGATCCCCTCGACGTTCATTGCGAAGGTACCGAGGATGATGACACCCATGTGGGAGATGGAGCTATATGCAACGACCTGTTTGATGTCCTCTTGCGCATAGGCGACCATCGCCGTGTAGATGATCATGATGATCGCGATGACCGCGACCGGGACCATAAAGAAGACGGAAGCGTCCGGGAACATCGGCAGGGAGAAACGTACGAACGCATAGGTCCCCATTTTCAGCAGGATCGCCGCCAGGATGACCGAACCGATCGTCGGCGCCTGCCCGTGGGCGTACGGCAGCCATGTATGGAACGGGAACATCGGGACTTTGATCGCAAAACCGATGAAGAAGGCTACAAAGAGCCAAAGCTGCAGGTTTTCCGGCAGGACCAGGCGGTACCACTCGAGGATAGAGAAGCTCCACTGCCCTGTCGCCTGGAAGTAGAAGTAGGCCATGAAAAGCATACCGACGAGCATGACAAGCGACCCTGTAAAGGTGTACAGGAAGAACTTGATCGACGCGTAGATGCGCAGCGGCCCGCCCCAGGCACCGATGATATAGAGCATCGGGACCAGAGAGAGTTCCCAGAAAACATAGAAGACAATCGCATCAAGGGCCGCGAAAACACCGACCATCGTCATCTGCAGGAACAGCAGGGTGATGATCATGTCCTTGACACGGCGGGTCTCCGTCAGTGACGCAATGCCGATCAGGGTAAAGAAAGCCGCCAGGATGATAATGAACAGCGAGATCCCGTCAACCCCCAGGAGGTAGTTGATGCCGAACGCCGGGACGAGAGCGAACTGTTCCATGAACTGCATACCCGAAACACTCGGGTCGTAGGCGTACCACAGTACCAGGGAGAGCACGAACTCGATGGCGCTGACCGTGATCCCGTAGGCGCGGATGCTCTCTTTGGACACGATAAAGCCCAGCATACCGGCCAGTGCCGGGAAGAAAATCAGAATCGAAAGAATATGATCAAACATCGGTTAAGCTCCTAAACCTGGGAATACCATCTGCATCAACGCCAGGATGTCGTAGCGTTTGACGTAGAGGACTGCAAGCACGAGAAGGCCAACGGTACCGATGACCATCCAGCGCAGCATGGATGAGAGGTTCCCGTTTTGCATCGTGTGCGTCCCCTCACCTGTTTTGTAGATCGTCGTCGCAATGAAGTCGACGGTGGCGTCAACGACCTTGAGATCGATCTGTTTCCAGAAGATCTTCGAGAGCTCCGCATACGGCTTGGAGAAGAACTCATCGTAGAACTTCGGAATGTAGTACTGGTTGAACAGCATCTTGTAAACCGCCGTCTGCTGCAGTTTCGGGTTAAGCAGACCGTTGCGGTAGAGCAGGATCGCGACGACGATACCGCCGATGGCCATCAGCGACGTGACGGCAATCAGCATCATCTCGACGTGGTGCGTATGGAACGTGAACGTCGGCAGCAGCTCCGTCACAAAGTGGACGAACTGATGCTCGAACCAGCCTGCAATGACGGCCAGGACCGCCAGCGGCGCCATCGCCCAGAGCATGAACTTGTACGCTTCATGCGGATGGAAGCCGTGCTCTTTGTAACGCTCTTCGCCGGAGAAGAACGTCAGCATGATCAGACGGAAGGAGTAGAACGCCGTCAGACCCGCCGTGATCCAGAGCACCGCCCAGATGACATAGTGCTCGCTGCTGAAGGCGACTTCGAGGATCTTGTCCTTGGAGAAGAAGCCCGCCAGCGGCCAGATACCGGCCAGGGCGACGGAAGCGAGGATCATCAGGATCGCCGTCCACTTCATCACTTTGTAGAGCCCGCCCATCTTGAACGGGTCGAGTTCGTCGCTCATCGCGTGCATGACGTTACCCGCACCGAGGAAGAGGAGCGCTTTGAAAAAGGCGTGCGCCATCAGGTGGAACAGTGCCACCCAGTAGGCACCCAGGCCCGCCGCGACGAACATGTAGCCCAGCTGCGACAGCGTTGAATAGGCGATGATGCGCTTGATGTCGCGGTTGACCAGTGCCATCGTTGCCGCGAACATCGCGACGAAGGCGCCAAGACCGGCGATGAAGTAGCCGACGTCCGGGATCAGGCTGTAGAGCGGATTGGCACGGACGACGAGGTAGACCCCCGCCGTAACCATCGTCGCCGCGTGAATGAGCGCGGAGACCGGCGTCGGACCTTCCATCGCGTCCGCAAGCCAGGTGTGCAGCGGGAACTGCGCCGATTTACCCATTGCACCGACGAAGAGGAAGATCCCCATCATCGTGACGACGGCGGTGTCGAGGTTCGGCACCGCGGCAAAGACGGCGTCATACTGCAGGCTGCCTGTGTGCCAGTAGAGCAGGAAGATACCGATGAGCATCCCGAGGTCGGCGATACGGTTCATGATGAACGCTTCGTTCGCCGCCCAGGTCGCAGACTCTTTGTGGTACCAGAAGCCGATCAGGGCCCAGGAACAGAGACCGACGCCTTCCCAACCGATAAAGAGACCGGCGAAGTTGTCGCTCATGACAAGGATCATCATGGAGAAAACGAAGGCGGAGAGCCACGCGAAGAAGCGGTTGAACGCCTTGTCGTGGTCCATGTAGCCGATGGCGTAGACGTGAACGACCGTCGAGACCGTCGTAACGACGATCATCATCGTCGCGCTCACCTGGTCGACGACGAAGCCGAACGGGATGTAGAGGCTTCCCGTCTCCATCCAGGTCATCAGTTCCGTATGGATCGGTTCACCGCCCTGGAGCAGGTAAACAAACAGTGTGACGCTGGAGACGAACGATGCAAAAAGCAGCGCCGAGGTGACGACCCCCGTCCAGAGCGTTTTCGGTGACGCACCGAACAGCGCCGCGAAGAGCGAGCCGACAAATGGTGCGAACAGTGCAATATAGAGATACATTTCCATTCTTATTACCCTCGCATCGATGTCATAGTATCAAGATCGATCGTACCGGTACGCTTGTACCAGATGATCAGCAGGCCGAGGCCGACCGCGACTTCGGACGCCGCGATGGCGATGACGAAGAACGCGAACATCTGCCCCGTCAGGTCGCCGTAGTAGTGACCGATGGCGGCAAAAGCGACGTTAACGGCGTTGAGCAGAATCTCCGACGCCATAAAGAGCATCAGCAGGTTCTTGCGGCGCATCACGCCGACCAGGCCGATCGCGAACAGGATCGTCGCGAGTACCAGGTAATGTGTCAGTCCGATTTCCATCATAACGTCACCTTCTGCTCTGTCTCTTCTTGGCGGATCATCGTGATCTCCTCCTCTTTCATCTTCGTCAAGCTGCGGTCCATCTTTTTGCCGGCCATAACGATACCGGCGATCATCGCGACGAGCAGCATCACGGCGGCAACCTCGAAGGGGACGAGGTACTTGGTAAAGAGGACGATACCGACCGCTTTCGGGTTCTCGACACCCACCGGTACCGGGAAGGCCGCGCTGATGTTCTCCGCCGCGATCGGCATCGCGAAGATCGCGACGACCAGCAGGGTTGCCAGGACGCTCAGCGTCAGGACGATCACTTTGGAGGTGTTATGCTCTTTGACCGCGCGCGTCGTATCGAAGAACATCATACCGAAGGCGTACAGGGCCATGACCGCACCGGTGTAGACGATGATCTGGACGACGCCCAGGAAGTCCGCGTTCAGCAGGAAGAAGAACGCCGAGATCATGATCATCCCCGCCGCCATGGAGCTCAGTGCGTAAAGGGCCTGGCTGCTCATAACGGTGTAGGAGAACATCGCGATGGTCAGGACCGCGAAAAGGTAAAATGCAATTGTTTCCATTCAGGCTCCTTAATACGCCAGCGGCGTCTTCTTGACACGCGCATCTTCGTTCGGGGTAACGGCACCGAATCCCGGGTACTCTTTCTGCTCGCCCTTGATCGCCATGTCAATCGGGGTCAGCATATCCTCGAACAGGATGAAGTGCTCGCGCTGCTCCGAGGTGTTCTCGTAGCGCGGCCCGTGGACGATCGCCAGTTCCGGGCAGACTTCGGCGCAGTAGCCGCAGAAGATACAGCGGCCGAGGTTGATCGTATACTCCGTCACCGCTTTGCGGCTGTTCTCGTCGATGCGCGTGTCCATACGGATACAGTCGGAGATACAGATCTTTTCGCACAGCCCGCAGCCGATACAGCGCTCCGTACCGGATTCGAAGAGGCGCTGCATCTCGTGGACGGCGCGGTAGCGCGGCCCGATCGGCAGCTTCTCTTTCGGGTACTGCACGGTATGGATGTCAAATTTGATCATCTCGCGCATAACGACCCAGAGGCCGACGAAGAGCTCACCGCTGAGCCCGCGTTTGACCACCTGTTTGAACCGGTCCCATCCTGTCTCCGGATAGTCCTCGATATCGACCTTGAAGTAGTGCTGCTGCACGTTTCTGTCAGTAAATTGTTCCAGACTCATCACGACCCCTTAAAACATCATCACAATGCCGGTGACGACGACATTGATAACCGCGAGCGGCATCAGCACTTTCCAGCAGAGCCACATCAGTTGGTCCGGACGGACATCCGGCCATGCCGCACGCGTCCAGAGGAAAAAGAAGAAGAAGAACGCCACTTTGAGCAGCAGCCCCAGCGCGCCCATCACCGTACCGTCGCCGTAGCCACCGAGGAAGACGATCGCCATGACGAAGGAGATGAAGAACATGTTCGCATACTCCCCGATAAAGAAGAGGCCCCAGCGCATCCCCGAATACTCCGTACCGAAACCGTCGATGATCTCGTGGTCGTTGGCAACGAGGTGGAACGGTGTCCGTCCCGTCTCGGCGAAGGCCGCGATCCAGAAGAGGATAAAGGAGATGAAGCCCATCGGGTGCGCGAAGGCCATCCAGCCGTTTGCGGCCTGGTACTCGTTAAAGTCCAGCAAGGAGAGCGACCCGATGATCATCAGCGGCACGAGCAGCGCCAGACCGGTGACCACCTCGTAGGAGATGAAGATCGCCGCGCCGCGCGCCGCGGAAATGAGCGACCATTTGTTGTTCGACGCCATACCGCCGAGCAGCGGGCCGTAAAGACCGATCGCCATCACACCCAGGATATAGAGGATCCCGATGTTAACGTCGGCGATGATCGGGTGAACCGTGTAGCCGAAGAGCGTGAATTCCGGCAGGAACGGGATCGCCGCCGCCGCCATGAATGCCGTTGCCGCCGTGATGACCGGCGCGATCTTGAAGATCGGTCCGACGACGCCCGACGGAACGATATCCTCTTTGGTAAAGAGCTTGATCCCGTCGGCCGCGATCTGCAACAGACCGTACGGTCCGACGTGCATCGGTCCCAGACGGCGTTGCATAAATGCGAGCACTTTACGTTCGAAATAGGTTCCGAAGCCGGCCAGTGCCGAGAAGACCAGCAGTACCACGACGATCTTGACGAGCGTCTCGATAATGAATGCTGTATCCATTTACCCCTCCTTATGAATGGATGCTGTCGCAAAGCGGTATGCGCTGAACAGCTCCTCTGTTTTGATGTTTGGATCGAAGGTCGTGACGCACATGACACTGCCGTCGATCTTGTTGTCCTCGACGACGTTCAGGTTCAGTTCGCCCGATGCCGTTGTGACGCGGACGGTGTCGCCTGCCGCCAGTCCCGTCGCTTCAAGCTGCGCCGGCGAGAGGTAGATACCGCTCTCTTCGTTCAGCTGGTGCGGCTTCATCGTAAACGCCGTGAACTGGCGTACCGGGTTGGCCGCGTAGATGACGTTTTCGCCCTCAAGGGCGAGCGCCTCGTCGATCTTCAGGGCAGAGGCATCGCCGGCGGCAACGGCGACGTTGTTCAGCGCGTAGCCGCGGACTTCCGTGCCGTCGTTGTCGAAACGGTTCGGCAGGCTGTCGAACTCGCGCGCTTCGAATCCGGCAGTGGCCGGTAGCTGCGCCGTGTAGTCGATCGTATAGCGCGCATTGAGGCCGAGGGCGTTGGCGATGTCGTTAAGCACGTACCCGCCGTACGGCAGCGCCGCATTGGTCGGGTTGACGCGCTTCTCGATTCCGGTCAGCGTTCCCTCCTGCTGGTTCATCGCCGGCATGTCGAGGTCGCCTCCTCCCAACGCGCTGAGGACGAAGTCGCCCGCCGTGTTGTAACCGATGCTGTAATCGCCCGCTTCCGCGTCCAGGTCGCAGATGAGTGCGACGCCCAGCGTATTGGAGAGCGGTGGGATCATCGTGAGGCTGAAGTCCGTAAACTTCTCGACGAGGGCCAGCAGGCGCGCCAGGTTCTTCGCGTTCGGGTGCGTATAGAGGTCCGGACCCGCGATGAGCGCGAAGGCGTCTTTTTTCTTCAGGTTTTTATCCAGGAAGTCTTCCCACGCTTTCGTGTCGATATCGAGCAGGTCGAGCAGGCGGTTCTCGTCGACTTCGACCTCTTTGGAAACTTTCTTCGGCACCATGGTCGTCTTCTCTTCTTCGACCTCTTCCTCTTCGCCCGTCTCCTCGTTGACTTTCTTGACCATCACTTTCTCAACGACCTTCTCTTTGATCGTCTCTTCGACCGTGATCGTTTTGAGCGTATGGAAAGAAGCGAGGTACTCCGTAACGTCGGCAGGCATTGTCTCTTTGTCCCCGAAGAGATCGAGGATCAGGTAGAGCGCCGCCTCTTCGCGCAGCGGTTTGTGGTAGACAGGGAAGACCCCCTTGCCGATCCCTTCGATGACCGGGTCGGCGAGCGGGTGGAAGTAGAGACCTGCACCCTTGTTCATCTTGATGGCGTTGTTGAAAGCGTAGCGGGCGTTCGGGTTGTCCGATTTGAGGGCCGTACCGACGGAGACGACGAAGTTCGCGTCGTGCGCCAGCTTCAGGTCGCCGCCGTAGAGCTGCTGACCGCTGACGTCGGCGTAGTCATCGAGGAAGGCTTTGAAGGTGCGCGCCTCTTCATTTATCAGACGGTACCCTTTACGCTCCTTGAGCTTCTGCAGGATGAGCGCCTCTTCGTTGCTGATCGTGCTGGTGAAGCGGATCGTGTCCGCTTTCTCGAAGGCCGCAAGCGCCGCGCCGAAGGCCGCTTCGTCTTTTTCGACACCGCGGTTTTCGAAGTCGTAGCCGTAGCGTCCGGCGCCGCAGAGGGAGACATAGTTCCACTCGTTGCTCGTACGGTAGATCTTCTCCTCATTGCTCGCGACGGAAGTGTGCTTCACTTCGTAATTGAGCTGGCAGCCTGCCGAACAGTGCGAACAGGTCGCCGGGATCTTCTGCTGCTCCCATGCGTTGGTTGTATAGACGAAGTCCGTATCGACGAGGGCGCCGACCGGACAGACCGCCGCACACTCACCGCAGGAGGTACAGTCAAGCATCTCTTCACCGGAGGTGAGACCGATAACGGATTTGTTGAGCTTGTTCCACATCGCGTAGGCGTCTTTGGGCATCGTCTCTTTGAACTCGGCATCGATCGGTCCGCCGCCGCGGGGAACGGTTTTGAGGGAGTTGTCGCCGATCATGTCCTTACAGACGGTGACACAGCGCTCGCAGACGATACAGAGGCCCGGATCGTAGTGGAGGTGCCCCCAGTCTTTGATGGGGCGCTCGACGTCGGCGATGCTGTAGCTCTGCGAATCGACGCCCAGCTCGAGGGTGTAGTTCTGCAGTTCGCACTCGCCGGACTGGTCACAGACCCCGCACTGCAGCGGGTGGTTGACGTCGTAGACCTCCATGATAGAACGGCGTTCCGTTTCGATGTTGTCGGTCGTCGTCGTAATGTCCATTCCGTCTTTGGTCTTGGCGTTACAGGCGTAGACCTGCTTGCCATCGGCCTCTACCAGACAGATCCGGCATGCCAGGGTCGGGCTGCAGCGCGTCAGGTAACAGATGGCAGGGATGAAAATACCGTTGGCCCGGGCGGCATTGAGGATATATTCGCCCTCTTCGCACTCAATCGGCCGCCCGTCGATGGTGATAGTGATTTTACTCATCATTGCTCGCTTTCATAATATTGACTTTCTCAAACCTGTAGGCCCCCGGGTCCACGGAGAGACCGCGATCGAAGGTCGGTTCAAGGGCAATCGTCCCCTTCAGGCTGGAATCGATGACAAAACGGCGTTCGCGGGCCGCGTCACCGCTGCCGATCACGACAAGGTCGCCGTCTTTAAGACGTGCCGCAACCGCAAACTGTTCGCTGCCGCGCAGCTCCGACGTTTTCTCCAGCTGCGCCGTACGCGCCGTAAACTGGTTGAACTGCAGGACCGGGTTGCAGGCGTAAACGACTGTCCCGTTGAACTCCGGAAGGTCCTCGACCTCGTCGCACTGCTGCGCCGCCGGTTTCTTGACCTTCTCCAAACGGTACCCGCGCGTGTCCTCGCCCAGTGGAGAGTAGAAGTTCTCCAGGGCATCGAAGGCAACCCGCTTGAACCCTTTTTCCGCCGGGAGTTCCGGCGTGAAATCGATGGTGTAGCGTTTGCCGACACCCAGGGCATTGGCCAGGTCGTTGAGCACGTAGCCGTCGAATCCGACCGCGACGTTCATCGGCAGGAGCTGACGGTCGAGGTTGACCACCGTTCCCTCCTGCTGATTCATCGCCGCCACCGTCAGATCCGCATCGCTATCCGCCCCGATCACAAAGTCGCCGGCCGCGTTGTAACCGACCACACCGCCGTTGCTGCCGCTGTCCGCATCAAGCTCACACACCAGCGAGGCCCCGACGCTGTTGACCTCCGCCGCCGCGACGACGACTCTGTAGCCGCCGAAACGCGCCAGCAGTCCGGCCAGTTTCGCGATGTTTTCCGCACGCGGATGGGCGAAGAGGTCGCTGCCCAGGACAAGGGTTTTCGCCTTGGCACGCTTGAACTGCTTGCCGATCAGGGCCAGCTCCTCTTCGCCGACGTTGCTCTCGGCGCTGAGGTAGCCGTCATCGAGCGCCGCGAGGAAGGCCTCGGTCGTCTTGTTCGTTTCGGCATCCGCGAGCAGCGCCTGCGCCAGCAGCGCCATGACACCCTCTTCAGTTCCGACTTCGTACTTGATGAACTGCGTCACGATGTTCTGCATCAATGCATCCTCGAGCGGATGCATGTAGACGATTTTCGCCCCGCGGTGGCGGGCCGCCGTCGTCATCGCGTAGCGCAGCGCCGGGTTGTCGGTCCCGATGCGGCTGCCCAGCACGATAATGCCGTCGCTGGCTTTGAGGTCAGCCATTGTAGCGAGTTCCGCTTTGCCATCCGCCGTCGAACCGAAGGCGTCGACAAAGGCGCCGTAGCGGCGCGCATCCTCGTTATAGAGCTTGAGGCCCGTCTTCTCCTTGATCCGCTGAAGGATCAGCGCCTCTTCGTTGGTGATGATCGAGGAGAAGCGGATCGCTTCGGCGCCTTTGATGGCCTCAAGGGCCGCCACGAACGCCTTGCCCTCTTTTTCGCCTTTGACATCGAAGTCGAAGCCAAAACGGCCCGCCCCGCACAGGGAGGCGAATTCGAAGTTGTTCGTAACGCGGAAGATCCGTTCTTCGCCCGGCTTGGCGGCGCCGGAGGTCTTCACTTCGTATTCCAGGGCGCAGCCTGCGGAACAGTGGGCACAGGTAGAGGGGATACGTTCCAGTTCCCAGGCGTTGGCCTTGTACTGGAAATCCGCACTCACCAGCGCGCCGACCGGACAGACGGCGATACACTCGCCGCAGAAGGTACAGTCGAGCTGCTCGCTGTTTTTCGGGATGATCGTCGATTTGTAGCCGCCGAACTTGAGTTCGATGGCATCGTCGCCGATCACTTCGTTACAGACGTGCGTACACTTCTCGCACATGATACAGAGGTTCGGATCGTAGTTGACCAATCCCCAGTGCTCGATCTTGCGCGACTGCTCCTTCGCCGTAAAGTTCTGGGAGCCGACGTTGAACTCCAGCGTCTTGTTCTGCAGGTCGCACGCACCCGATTTATCGCAGACCCCGCACTCCAGCGGGTGGTTGACGTCGTAGAGGCGCATGATGTTCGTACGCTCTTCGTGCAGGACATTGTTGTTAGTAATGACGGCCAGCCCCTCTGTCGGAGGTGTCTGGCAGCTCAGGACCATCCCGTCGACGCCCTCGGCTTCCACGACGCACAGTCGGCACGACGCCGCCGGGTTCGTTTTTTCCAGGTAACACATCGTCGGGATATAGATCCCCTCGCGGCGGGCGACTTTGAGGATCGTCTCGCCCTTTTTCGCACGGACTTTGCGGCCGTCAATGGTAAAGTTGATCATTTCACTCATCCGGCCTCCTTAGTTCGCGACCATCGCGATATAGTAGCAGCGCATACAGCGTTCAGCTTCGCTGATCGCCTGCTCCTGCGTGAAGCCGAAGTTGACTTCCATGTTGTTGACCTTGCGGATATCGACGTCGACGACCTCGCTGTGCTGGCGCGGCAGGCCCGGCAGCCAGCCGGTGACCTTTTCGTTCTTGTCATAGACCCGCATCTTGCGCAGCTGGTCTTCCATCACCTCTTCGTCGGTCAGGGTGATCTCGCCGTTCTGGACGTAGCGGGCGATGACGGAAGCGGCGCGCTTCGCCTGCCCTACGGCGTTGACGATCGTCATCGGGCCGTATTCGCAGTCGCCCGACGCAAAGATCCCTTTGCGCGAGGTCATGTAGTCCTTGCCGTTGGTCTTGATCGTCGCCCAGGAGGTCATCTCGATCTCCCACTCCTCCGGGAGCAGGTCGAGGTCGGCGCTTTGGGAAACCGCCGGGATCAGGTAGTCGCACTCCATATCGAAAGAGGCGCCTTCGATCTTGACGAGCTGCGGACGGCCGCCATCGGGGTCGGGGACCAGTTCGAATTTGTCGACGACAAGGGATTTGAGGACATCGTTTTCATCCACGATCGCATTGACCGCGGAGTGGAAGATGAACTCGACACCCTCTTCGACCGCTTCGTGGTACTCCTCGTAGGTCGTATTGCGGATGATCGTCTTCTCATCGCGGCGGTAGAGCATGACGACACGCTTCGCGCCGGCGCGGATGGAGCAGCGGACGACGTCCATCGAGGTAAAGCCGCCCCCGACACAGACGACGGTTTTACCCGTCAGGTCGACGTAGTCGCTGTCGATGGCGTACTCTTTTTTCTGCTCCTCGGTGAGGGTGATCCCGAACTTGACATAGAGGTTCACACGGTCGAGGAAGTCGATCGCTCCCCAGTAGCCGGTGATCTCCGGGCGCTCGTTGTCACAGCGCACCTTCTTGGAGATCCGTGTGCCCGTCGCGACCATCACCGCATCGTATTCCTCTTCGAACCCGCGCATCATCTCCGCGCTGACGCGGCTGTTGGTGATGAAGTTGACGCCGAGGTCCTTGACAGCCTCGATATCCTTCTCGTACTTGTCCCACGGCATACGGTACTCCGGGACGCCGACGGTGACTTCGCCGCCGAGAACCGGCAGCTCTTCGTAGACATCGCAGTGCACCCCTTCGAGGGCCAGGTAGTATGCCGTCGTGAGACCCGCCGGGCCCGCACCGATAACGGCGACTCTCTTGCCCGTCGATGGCTTCTGCTCTGAAGGGTGGAAGAAGCCGAAACCGTGGTCCGTCTCGTAATCGGCGCCGAGGCGCTTGAGCTCCATGATCGCAATCGGTTCGTCCAGGTTCGTGCGACGACATTCGTCTTCGCACGGGTGCGGACAGACGCGGCCGCAGGTGTGCGCCAGCGGCATCGTCTGGCGCGTGGCCATCAGGGAGTCGTCGAAGCGGAGGTCGCGGACGCCCTCGATGTAGGCCGGGATGTCGACGTGCGCCGGACAGGCGTCCGTACACGGCGCCGTGATCTTGGCGATGTAGCCGACTTCCTCATTGTAGTGCTTGGAAGGCTTCTGCCCGTCGATGCACGCCAGGAAGTCCGCTTCGAAATGCGTCATCAGGTCCAGCAGCGGGTTCGGCACGGTTTTGCCGATCTCGCATTTGGAAGTGAGCTGCATATTGCGCGCAACCTCTTTGAGGTGATCCATGTCACTAAGCGCACCTTCGCCCCGGGCAATTTTGTCCAGCAGGTCGTACAGGATCCGTCCGCCCCAGCGTCCGGGGGCACAGCGCCCGCACGCCTCGGAGTAGACCTGGTACTGCGCGGCGTACTCGGTCGCCAGGCGTACAACATCCACTTCGGGATCGTACAGCGCCACGCCGTCCCAGCCGATAAAGGCCTTGGCATCGCTGTGCTCGTTGTACTGCATCGGCAGCTTGTACGCACTCTCTTCCCACGCCGCTTCGGATTTGCCGATATTATTGATCTGCTCCGATTTCCACGTGGAGAAATAGACTTTACTCAACTCTTCTTCCTCTTATTTACGGACAACCAGGGTCCAGTCGACTTCGTTGAACTTCAACGAATTGAGCAGTTCGTAGCCCTGCTCTTTCATCAGGTCGGCACTGCGCTGTACCGGCGAGAAGTCACCCACTTCGAACAGGAAGATGATCACTTCGCCCGCAGGAGCCGTTTGCATGATCTCCATCATGCGGCCATCAAACTCATTATGCAGATGTCTAAGGTCGTAACGTAACATTCATGCGCTCCTTATTAACGGTCGACTTCGCCGAAGACGATATTGGTCGTTCCGATGATGGAGACGACGTCCGGGATGTAGTGGCCCGGGAGAAGATCGGTGAGGATCCCCGTGTGCCAGAACGACGGCGCGCGCAGTTTCAGGCGGTACGGGTATGCACCGCCCTGGCTGTTGATGAAGTAGCCCAGCTCTCCCTTCGGAGACTCGGTCGGGACATACACCTCGCCGACCGGCGGGCGCATCCCCTGCGTGACGAGGACGAAGTGCTGCATCAGCGCGTAGTTCTGCGTCATGATGTCGAGCTTCGGCGCGGAGATGTACTGCGGCGCATGGGCCATCAGTTCGGTCTGGTTATTCTTGACCGTCTCCTCGTACATGTCGATCGTCTGGTAGAGGATCTTCGCGGATTCGCGCATCTCGGCCATGTAGATCTTATAACGCGCGTAGTTGTCGCCCTTGTCGGACCACGGGACGTTGAACTCGACTTCGTCGTAGAGTTCGTACGGCTCCTCTTTACGGATATCCCACTGGACGCCCGAAGCGCGCAGCATCGGCCCCGTACAGCCCCAGGAGAGGGCCATCTCCGTCGAGATCGTCCCGACGTTTTCCATACGCATCTTCCAGATACGGTTCTGGTCGAGCAGGTCCTCGTAGTCCTTGATGTTCTGCGGAAGCTTATCCAGGAACTTTTTGAGGTCGCCCAGGAAGTTGTCCGGAATGTCAAGCGGCACGCCGCCGATACGGATCGCCGCGTGCGTCAGGCGCGCCCCGCAGTAATCCTCGACGAGGTCCATCAGGTATTCGCGTTCGCGGAAGGCGTAAAGGAAGACCGTCATCGCCCCGATATCGAGCGCCGTCGTCGCCAGCCAGAAGAGGTGGGACATCAGGCGGTTGACCTCGAGCAGCATCATCCGGATGACTTTCGCGCGGCGCGGCACTTCCAGGCCGATCAGTTTCTCAACCGCCAGGGCGAAGCCGTAGTTGTTGGATGAGGAGGCGATATAGTCCATACGGTCTGTCGTCGGCATGAACTCGTTGTAGATCATGTTCTCCGCCATCTTCTCCATCCCGCGGTGCAGGTAACCGACATCCGGGTGCGCCTTGACGATCTGCTCCTGCTGGAGGTGCAGCATCAGTCTCAGCTGTCCGTGCGCGGAGGGGTGCTGCGGTCCGAAGTTGAGCACGAGTTCGTTGTCGTCACGCTCAAAGGTGATATTTTCAAAAAACGGTCGTAATCGGTTCGTCTGTTGCATAGCTCGCCTTATCTGTCTCTGTCTTCAATAACGACAGATTTTTCTTCGTGGAATTTCGAAATCATGAAGACGCCGCCCTCTTCCTGGAGTTCGAGGCCCCGTTTCGTTTCGCCTTCGGAGATATCCGTCCCTTTCGGCACTTCATAGCCGAGGCGGGCGAAACGCGTCGTATCGTAGCGGTTGACTTCCGCCGGATCGCGCAGTTCCGGCCCGATGACGTCGCGGTACTCTTTGCCGAAGATCTTGTCGACTTCGTACCATGCCGCGAACTCGTCGCCCTGCAGCGGGTAGGTCTTGCGCAGCGGGAACCCTTCCCAGTCGTCGGGCATCAGGATGCGTTTGGGGAACGGGTGGTTGTTGAGCTTGATGCCGAACATGTCGTACATCTCGCGCTCGCTCCAGTCAGCGCTGCGGAAGAGCTTCTCGACGCTGTTGACCGCTTCGGTCTCGTCGATGAACATCTTGATGCGCAGGCGCTTGCGCTTGGACATGCTGAGCATCTGGTAGAAGACCTCGAACTGCCCTTTTTCTGCGAGCCAGTCGATGGCACTCAGCTCGGAGAGCTGGGTATATCCCAGCGCATCGCGCAGCAGTTCGAGCACGCCGTAGTTGTCCTCGGGTTTGATGTAGACGACCATCTGCTCGACCTGAATATAGGCCTCGCTGACGTCGAATTTCGCTTTGATCGCTTCGAGGTCCGCCGCGAAGATCTCATCTTCGCTGACGTCGCTTTTCGCGACCTGCGGTGCGACCCAGTAGCGGTCCGTATAGTAAGGCTTTGCCTGTACGTCGTCTTTCGGGGTATAGCGTCTCATCACAGCAGCCTTTTCGGTTTCTGGGCTTTGATCGCCTTTTCGCGGCGGATCTTCTTCTGCAGCATCAAAACCGCATACTGCAGTGTCTCCGGACGCGGCGCACAGCCCGGCAGGTAGAGGTCGACCGGGATAACGCGGTCACACCCCTGCACGGTGGCGTAGGTATTGAACATCCCGCCCGTATTCGCGCAGGAGCCCATGGAGATGACCCATTTGGGTTCCGTCATCTGGTCGTAAAGACGGCGGATAAACTCCGCGTGCTTCTTTGTCAGCGTTCCCGCGACGATCATGACTTCCGACTGGCGCGGCGAAGCGCGGAAGATCGTACCGAAGCGGTCGAAGTCGTAGCGTGACGCCCCCGAGGCCATCATCTCGATCCCGCAGCAGGCCAGACCGTACGTCAGCGCCCAAAGCGAGTTCGAGCGCCCCCAGTTGACCACCTTGTCGACGGTCGTCAATGCGACGGGAAGCCCGCCGTCTTGCATGAAATTTACTTGATGTTGTGCCATTCAAGCGCTCCTTTCTTCCAAGCGTACACGAAACCGATGGCCAGCAGCAGGATGAACAGCATCATCTCCGCAAAGCCGAACCAACCGAGCAGTTTGAAGTCGATTGCCCACGGGAACATGAAAACGATCTCCACGTCAAACAGCAGAAACAGCAGCGCGAACAGGTAAAACTGCGGCGAGATTCTGTTGGGCTGTTTGGTCACTTCCGGTCCACATTCGTAGATGGAAAGTTTGATCTTCTCCGTATCTTTTGCCGCCATTGCGCGACTGGCCCATCGCGCCAGGACCGTCGTTCCGTAGAACGCACCGAAGGTCAGCACGAAGAGGATAAAGACCCCAAAATAGGGGTGAGCAACACCTACATGTTCCATGTATCCTACCTTTTCTAGTGGTATCACACCGGACAAATCCCCGAAAATCGGGGCTTTCTCCAAGCGAGATTCTATATCAAAACAGTTGCAAGCAATATAGCGAAAAGGTCATTAAATCCCCTAAATTCGGCCTTCCCAATTGGAGGGCATGTCACCGATGGAAACAGGTCAAAAATGGGGGTGCGGGAGGTGTTGTTTCTTTTTGTAGCAAAGAAAAAGAGGGGTATGATGAAAAATTCACCCCTGCAGGAATCCCATCGCTTTTTCCGTATCGAAGGTACCCCGTTTCTCTTTTTCGATCTCCTCGACGAAAGCCTCCAGGGTAAAAAGCGGCTCCTCCATCGTCGCGACGTTGAAGGCCGTATTCTTGATGACAAGGCTGATCTGCCCGCCGCTGAGGTCGTACCCGGCAAGTTTTTCGATGTCGAAATCTTCTGCATAGGGTGCTTTCACCGGCAGCATCTTCTCCCAGAGCGTGCGGCGCTGTTCGCGGTCGGGGCGCTTGAACTCGATCTTGTAGTTGAAACGGCGCGAAAAGGCGCTGTCGATGTTCTCCAGCAGGTTCGTCGTCGCGATGAGGATCCCCTTGAAGCTTTCAATCTGCTCGAGAAAGATGTTCTGCATCTGGTTGTGCATCTGCTCGGCGCTGCTGCCCGTGCCGGAGGAGCGCGCGCTCAGAAACTGGTCGGCCTCGTTGAGCAGCAGGACCGGTTCCGTCTTCGTCTTCTCCGTCAGTTCCTTGTAGGTATCGAAGATCTTCCGCACGTTCTTCTCGCTCTCGCCGACGTACATGGAGAGGATCTTCGAGCAGTCGAAACTGAGCACCTGGCGCTTGAGCGACTTCGAGAGGGAGTAGGCCGTCATCGTTTTACCGGTACCCGGGGGGCCATAGAAGATGATGCGTGCATCCACGCCCTGCTTCTTGTTCTTGACCCCCCACTCCACAAGCCGCTGCACGACACGCTTGTCCATCTGATGCATCAGGTTATCAAGCACCCGGCGCGTCGAAGGGTTGAGGACGACGTCGTCGAGGGAGGTGATGGGATCGATCAGTTCGAAGATCTCCTGCTCCTTGATGAGCATGTCGAGTTTGAGCTTGTGCACCTTCTTCTTTTTCTGGGGATGCATGATGTTCTGCAGCACCTCGTCGACGATATAGAAGGCCCGGGCGATCCCGCCGAAGGGGTTGAGCATCTCTTCGTAGTCGATGATCTCCTCGGTGAGCAGTTTGGAGCCCTCTTCGAGCAGGGCGCGGTTGCGGATACGGTCGTACTCGTCGCTGCTGATCAGGTCGATCAGTGCCGTCATTTCGCGCAGGGAGTTGTCGCCGGCACTGTACTCCTCTTTGAGCAGCGCCAGGAAGATCACCTCCTCCTTGCCTTCGAGCTCGCTGGTACGGAGGTACTTCTCCAGAGCGATCTCCGACGTCGTCTGCGCGATCCGCTCCCCGATCCGTTTTTCGAGGATCTCCAGCTTGTTCTGCAGCCGATGGATGGAGAGGGACTGCTCGTTGCCCTGGTGGCGGACGGTACTGATCTTCTGGTAGAGCTCGATGCGGAAGAACTGATCCTGGAGGTACTCCAGGTGGTCTTCGTAGGGTTTGATCTCGGGCAGCGTCATCTCCAGCGACCCCAGCTCCAGCAGCCGCAGGAACGGGGTGCTCAGCGCGACCTGCGTATTGAGCAGCTCCAGGTTGCACGCCTCGCTGACCTTGAGCGGCGTGAAGCTCTGCTGGGCGATCCATCCGAGCTCCAGCAGGTTCTTGATCTGATCGAGGTGGGCGAGGTAGCCGTACTCCTCCTCCCCGAAAAGCTCCTGCAGCAGCTCCAGCACCCCGCTGTCCTCCTGCCCGGTGATGTAGCGGCGCGCCATCGTCTGAAGGATCTTGGCCTCTTCAACACCGCACTTGAGCTGGGCGAAGATGGTGCTCTGCTCCACCTCCCCGCGTTCGACGAACTCCACCAGATATTTCACTTCAGTCACTTCCTTTGTTGTGTTCGGAACCTAGAAACGGTATTCCGCGCCCAGTGTCACCAGGATGGCGGCCGTATTCGTGAAGGTCCCGTCGATATTGTTGTCGTTGACGGTGCCGTCGATTCTGCGGTCCTCTTTGTGGTCATAGAGGATGCCGCCGCCGAGGTTCCACGCGTCGTCCATGCGGTAGCGCGCCCCCGCGGAGAAGATGACGGCATTGGCATCGGGCAGCTCGAAGTTGAGCGTCTTCTCGGGAATAGGGGTCTCGTCGATCGCGATGCCCGCCATCAGCGTCCACGCGTCGAGCCCCTGCGTCACGCCCAGGCGGTAGACGTTCGTATCTTTCCAGTTCTTCGGGATCGGGTCGTCGAAGTACATGGCCAGCGCCCCGATGTCGGTGTCGTAATCAAAGTCCAGGTCCTTGAAGGCGGACCAATAATCTTTTTCATACACGAATTCGACCGTCGTCGCCTGCGACGTCCCCTCGTTGAAGGTGTACGCCGCCGCCACCTGCAGGACCGCCGGCAGCGGCAGGCTGACCGAACCGCCGGTGTCGTAAAGCAGGGTACCGTTATAGGCGCCGTCGTCGGGGAAATAGAGTTTTGCATCCCCTTCGATATTGAATTCGATGCCGCTGCGGTAGGTCGCCGCGAGTTTGAGCGCCTCCGTCGGACGGTAGCTCAGCGCCAGGTTGTACCCGAACGCGAACCCGTCGCCCGCCATGTCCCGTGAACCGATGGAACCGCTTTTCACGACGCCCTGCACGTAGAGCGCCCGCAGGCCGCCCCCGACGGAGAGCTCAGGGCTGATTCGGTAGGCGACCGTGGGGTTGAACTCGATGGTCTGCACGGTCACTTCCCAGGCGTAGCTTCTCGCCGGCTGGTCGTTCCAGCGCTTGGAAAGCCCGCCCGGCGAAAGCATGGAGGCACCGAAGCGCCAGTCGCCGAAGGCCGGGGAGATGTAGTGCAGCGTCGGGACGAAGAAGTGTTCAGGTTCCGCATCGGAGCCGCTCGTATCCGTGCCGACGACCCCAGCCTGGGGCGCGGAGCCGTTGAAGTGCACCCCGGTCAGGCCGATATAGGTCAGGGCCGCTTCCGCCTTCTGCGCGGCATCGCCGAAGACCATATTCGCCGGATTGTAGTAGGTCGCATCTGCCCCGTTGGCGTTGGCGGCATAGGCCGCTGCCAGCGCCAGGCTGTTGATTGAGTTTTCGGGAATGCGGTATCCCCCGGCCGTCAATGCCGTAGCCGCCGTCGCCAACAGAAGCGCTCTCTTCATCTATCCCTCTCCTCATCCCTAGAGTCTATCTATAAGCTTATGGTATCCAATTGCCCCATAGAATTATCATAATACCGTGGTGCGCCGCCGCTAATCGTGGCTCGCTGTTTTGATGCGTTTAATCTCATTTTATAGCGATCTCCTCTATAGTAACAGCAGCACTAACAACGAAGAGAGGGAATGACCTATGGGAAGATTGCGTCTCCATCCGCTATACAGCGCCGCGGCGCTGCTGCTCGCCACGGCGGGCGCACAGGGTGCCGGGTTCGGCATTATTGAGAATTCCGCCTCGGGCATGGGCGTGGCCTATGCATCGGGCGGGGCGGCGGCAGAGGACGCCTCGACCGTCTGGTTCAACCCCGCCTCGATGACGCTGCTTGGGGGCCAGAACGTCGTCGGGGCGATCAATGCCATCCTCCCCTCGGCCGATTTCAGCAACAACGGCTCCACCTTCGCCGACGGCAGCGCTCTCGGCGGCCCCGATGCGAACAGCAACACCCCGGCCCTGATCCCGACCTTCTACTACAGCGGGCAGATCGATGATCAGCTCTTTGTGGGGCTCAGCATCAATGCCCCCTTCGGGTTGGTGACAGAGTATAACGACGACTGGGTCGGACGCTACCACGCCGTGGAATCCGATCTCAAAACCGTCAACATCAACCCGGCGATCGCCTACAGAATTGACGAACACTGGAGTCTCGGTGCCGGGGTCAGCGTCCAGCTGCTCGACATCACCCTCACCAGCGCCGTCGACTTCGGTGCCCTGCTCGGAACCCCCGGCAGCGCGGACGGCTTTGCCGACCTGACCGGCGACAACTACAACGACCTGGCCTTCGGCTGGAACGTCGGCGTGCTCTACAACGTCGACGCGCATACCCGGATTGCCCTCGCCTACCGCTCTGCTGTTGACCAGCATGTCGAGGGCAAGGCCGACTTCCGCGTCCCCGCGGCGGCGGCCCCCGTCGTGAGCACCGGCGCCTTTACCGATACGACCCTCAGCGCCGACGTTACCCTGCCCGCCTCCGCGTCGCTCAGCCTCTTTCACAACTTCGGGCCGCTCGACCTGATGGCCGATCTGACCTGGACGCAGTGGAGCAGTTTCCAGGAGCTGCGCATCAAGTACGACAACCCGGCCCAGCCCGATTCCGTCACTACAGAGGATTACCATGACCAGATCCGCATCGCACTCGGCGAGCGCATTCATGTCAGCGAGAAGTTTCTGCTCCGGACGGGGATCGCCTATGACCAGAAGGCCGTCAAGAACCGCTACCGCCGCACCCCGCGCATCCCCGACAACGACCGCTTCTGGCTCTCGATCGGGGCGGGCTACGCCTTGAACGGCATGCTCAGCATCGACGCGGCCTACAGCCACCTCTTCGTCGCGAGTACGAAGATCGAGAACACCTTTGAATCCAACATCCCGGAACTCAACCACACCCTCAAAGGGACGTATGATTCCAGCGTCGATATCCTCAGCGTCCAGCTGAGCATGAAATTTTAGGAGGCAACGATGCGCCCTTACCGACTTACCCTGACCGCGGCGGCTTTCGCGCTGCTGTTCGCCGGATGCGGCGGCGACAAGAGCACGGACCTGCAGGACAGCCTGAACGGCCAAACCGTCGACGACCTCATCGCAGGCTATACGCTCTTTGACCCAACGACGGGAACGATCCCCTATCCCAACAACATTCTCTTTGCCCCCAACAGCAGTACGACAAACGATTACGACTTCGGCCAGACCCTCAACATCCCCTATGAACCTTCTGACGACGACGCCAACGTCAAGCGCCAGCTCAATACCCTGACAGGCTTCTCGACAACGATGCCCATCACCGCGCCGATCAGCGAGGGGGTCATGCTCGACGCCACCTCCCTGCCCGTCGGCGTTCAGCTCTACAAGGTTGATGTCAATGCGACGACCGGGGCGGTGACAGATATTAACACCACCCTCGTCTACGGTGTCGATTTTGCCGTCGCCCAGAGCGGCAGCAGTATTGCCATCGTGCCGATGAAACCGCTGGAGCCGCTGACGAACTACATGGCCGTCCTCACCAACGACCTCAACGACAGCGACGGCCGCGTCCTCGCCCCGGATTACGCGACGGCCCTGACCCTTTCGCCGAATCCGGTCGAGGCCGGCGGCGCAATCGACGCCGAAAGCGCCGCGGCCCTCGAAGCGATCCGCCAGGGCAACCAGGCCATGCTCTACGCCCTGGCCGTGGCCGGCAAAGACCCGACCAAAACGGTGCAGATCTGGACCTTCCGCACCCAGATGATCGGCGCCGTGCAGAACAGCATCGCCCAGTATGCGCAAAATGACACCAACGCCGCCCTCGCCATCCAGGATGTCAATATCACGACCAAGGCGCTTTTTGCACAGCTGGGGATGGATACCACCCTCATGACGGGCAGCGCCGAGATCTATGCCGGGACCCTCTCCAACCTCCCGCAATATATGCCGCAGGGATCTCCGCTGAACCCCCTGCCCGTTCTGGCGGGAGAGTTCAGCTACAGCGCACCGTTTACGCCGATCATCGAAGCCAACATCACCGTACCGGTCGTGGCGACGGTCCCGAGTGCCGCTTCGGGATGCACAAAACCTGCAGCCGGCTGGCCGGTCGTGATCTACCAGCACGGCATCACCCGTGTGCGTACCGACCTTTTCGTCTACGGCGAAACGCTGGCCTCGGCCTGCTACGTCGGCATTGCCATCGACCTCCCGCTGCACGGTGTCACGGAGTCTAATACGACGTTCAACCCCTTTTACATGGGAGCGCTGGAGCGCACCTTCAATGTCGACCTGGTCACGGAAAACCCCTACGGCACCGTCGTCGCCTATGCACCGGACGGCGTGATCGACTCGACGGGGATCCACTTCATGAACCTCGCCAACGTCACGACCACACGGGATAATCTGCAGCAGACGACTTCGGACCTCATCGAACTGACGAACAGCATCGCCTCGGCGGTAGTCCTGGAACTGAACGCGACGCTGAGCAACCTTGATAGTTCGCGCGTCAGCTTCCTGTCACACTCCCTTGGCAACATCGCCTCCATCGGCTACCTCAACCAGACCGACGCACTGCAAAGCGCCGTCATGATGATGCCCGGACAGCAGATGATCCCCTTCCTCATCAGCTCGCCCGTCTTCGCGCCGGAGATCAATGCCGGGCTGGCTGTCTACGGCATCATGCCGGGTACCTCGGAATACAGCGCCTTCCTCCATGCGACGCAGACGATCATCGACGACGCGGACCCGGCAAACTATACGGCAGGCATCGGGGCAGCCAACACCTTCCCCATCCTCGAAATGCAGGCGATCGGCGACGGTACCGAGGGAAGCGGCGACCAGCATATCCCTGCCGCCGTAGCAGGCTACCCACTGGCCGGCGGCAACCCTTTTATCGCCTTCACCCAGGCCAAGGACCTCAATACGAGTGCCCTGCTTCCGGGCAACATCTACCTGCCCGATACGAACAGAACCGTCACCCGGGTCACCGCAGGCGAGCACCGCTCCCCGCTTGACCCGCAATATGGACTGAACGCCTTCCTGGAATACCACACCGAGCTGATCTCTTTCATCTACAGCCACGGGACCGCGATTCAGGTCAACAACCCTGCGATCATCAAGTAGCAGCGGCCCCTGGCCGTTATAGTCTCTAGCTTCTTTGCCACTTTTTTAGAAAAAGTAGTGATAAATCAAAGTGAGCAATTGTCTTTGCTGAGTGCAGGGGATCATCCGCTTCTTTTGTTAAGTCAGAAACGGTCATTAGCGTGTCCGTGGGATAACCGGAGAATGGAGTGTCCCGAATGCGACAGCCTTTCGCACTTTCTTCTTTCGGGTTCGGTTTCTTCTTTGTGCGCACAAAGAAGAAAGGGAACAACACCTCATGCTTCTTCAAGCAAATAGAATCGCAATAAAACATCCTGTTCATTCTTTTCTTTTTACCAAGAAAAGAACCAAAAGAAAATCGTCGTTGCGCGAATCGCTCGCCCTTCTCGGCTTTATGCCTTCAGGGCGGCTTTCAAAGCACGCTTAACGACAGGTCGCCTATTGATTCATGCGCTTCGATAAATCGAAGCTAGTAAAAGGAAGAGAGCTTCGACACATCGAAGCGCATCAATAAAATAGACCCTTGGGCCTTGAGCGCGATCCTTATAAGCCATCCCGGAGGCACAAAGCCGGGAGGGGCGAGCGATTCGCGAAAGGCCGCTTTTTGCACTACTTTTTCTAAAAAAGTGGCAAGGGAGGTATAGGGAGAATGATACTGACGATTGACGTCAGCGCTCTTCCAGCGAATAAAGCAGCTTGATCTCCTCTGCCCAGATCGTCTCGTCGATCGTCTCCAGAATGAGCGGGATGTCGTCCATACGCGGGTCGTTCATAATGTAGCGGAACGCCTCAAGCCCGATCTTGCCTTTGCCGATGCTGTCGTGGCGGTCGACGTGGCTGCCGAGGTCCGGCTTGGAGTCGTTGAGGTGCATCCCGCGCAGGTACTTGAAGCCGACGATGTTCTCGAACTCCGCCATGGAGACATCGTAGGCCTCCTTGGTGCGGATGTCGTAGCCCGCCGTGAACATATGGCAGGTGTCAATACAGACGCCGACGCGTGACTTGTCCTCGACCTTGTCAATGATGTGGGCAAGATGTTCGAACTTCCAGCCGAGGTTGCTCCCCTGTCCCGCCGTATTCTCCAGTACAAGCGTCACGCCGCTGGTCGCGTCCAGCGTCCAGTTCATGCTCTCGGCGATCCGGTTGAGGCACTCGTCTTCGCCGATCTGCTTGAGGTGCGAACCCGGGTGGAAGTTGAGACGGTCGAGCCCCAGCTGCATGCAGCGCTCGACTTCGTCCACAAAGGCGTCGAAGGATTTCTGGCGCTTCTCCTCTTCAGGGTGGCCCAGGTTGATCAGGTAAGAATCATGCGGCAGCACGTGCTTGGGTGCGATCCCGCTCTCGTCGAGCAGGCGCTTGAAAGTATCGATGGTCTCCGTATCGAGGTCCTTGGCCTTCCACTGGCGCTGGTTCTTCGTAAAGAGGGCGAAGGCCTGCGCCCCGATCGCCTCGGCATTCGTGATGGCGTTGTAGACCCCGCCCGAGGCCGACGTATGTGCACCGACAAATTTATTGCTCATGATAAAAATTCCTGTTTTTAGGCAGAAGCATAGCCAAACGCGCGTTAAACCAGACGAAAGGGGTGCAGGTAGTATCAGGGACTAAGTGCCATTGGTTATTGAGAAACGGCACGCTTCGGGAACCGAAGCGCATTCAATCAATAAAGAGCTGGCCCTGAGCGCTCCTTATAAGCCATCCCGGAGGCACAAAGCCGGGAGGGATGAGCGTTTCGCGAAGGGCCGATTTTTGCGCTACTTTTTCTAAAAAAGTGGCATGAACATTCTTCTCTATCTTTTCTTTTTACAAAGAAAAGAAACAAAAGAAAATCGTCGTTGCGCGAATCGCACGCCCTTCTCGGCTTTATGCCTTCAGGGCGGCTTTCAAGGCACGCTTAACGACAGGTCGCCTATCGATTTTATGCGCTTCGGGAACCGAAGCTCATAGCACTGTTGGTTTACTGCAACCGTTTGAACTTGATCAGTATCCCGTGTTCTAGGTCCCTGAAGTATATCTGCTCCGTTGTCACCCGGTAGACGATCTCCCCGATGTTCTGTTCAAAGCCCGCGTCGGTATGCACGAGGTTCTTGCGCTCCATGATCGCCTCGCCGCGCAGCAGGTGATAGAAGAGATCATCCGGATAGGCGGCGTTGAGGTATTTTGCATTGAAGGCCGATTTGGCGAGGCACCCCTCCCCCTCCATACAGACCAGGCTTTCAATCTGCAGTCGCAGGATGCGCTGGCCCGCCTCGAAGACTTCCAGCTCCGCCACCCCGTCGCCCTTGCGGATGTAGCCCGTGTCGGCAAAACGCCACTGCGGCGTCTTGAACACGACAACATAAGCCGCCGTAACCGGGGGTTTTTTCATAACACAGCCGCCGAGCAGTACGCCTGCAACGATGGGTAAAAGCCACATTGTCAATCTGCTGATCGTCATCTGATCCTTCTTGTCGTCCAGTAGTGCCGTTTCCAGTAGGGCTTATCCATACTCGAGATCATCACCCCATACTTGGTGGAAACGTGCATGAACTTCCCCGCTTCGAGATAGATGCCGACATGGCGGTCGCGCCCACTCGTGCGGAAAAAGACGAGGTCCCCTGCCTGCAGCTGCTGTTTGGGTACGGCACTGCCGCAGCTTGCCTGCTGCCGGGTCGTCCGGGGCAGCCTGATGCCGAAGAGTTCCCGGTAGGCCTGCTGCACAAATGCGGAGCAGTCTATCCCCCGCGGCCCCGTGCCCCCGTAGCGGTAAGGGACATGGTGCCACTTCGTCTGGAATGGGTAGAGTTTGGCCAGAGCCGGATCCTGGCTTACCGGCTGCTGCGCCGGAGCCGTCTCCTCATCTTCCTGCAGCAGCCACACCTCCTCCATCGGCGGCAGCGCCGCAAAGGTCCTGTCGGCGGCATGCACGACCGGGGGCGGCGACGGCCTGCGGTCGACGTAACGGGTGGAGCAGCCGCCGAGCAGCAGCGCTGCCACGATACCCAGACCACCCAGTTGCCGCACCCTGTCCCACATCATCGTTTCAACGCCCTTTTCAGCCCATCGGGTAGAGGATGTCCGCGTGCACCGCGTTGCAGGCTGCCATTACCTCTTCCGTGAGGGTCAGCTCCATGGCCGCGAGCGACGCGTCAAGCTGCTCGGGGCGGGTCGCGCCGATGATCGTGGAAGCGACAAAGTCATGCTGCTTGCTCCAGGCCGCCGCCATCGTGACCGGGTCCAGTCCCGCGTCGGCGGCGATTTTGAGGTAGCGCTGCGTGGACGCGAGGGTCTTGTCGTTGACGAAGCGCGCAGCCATCAGGCGCTGGCGTGCGTTGGGGGATTTGAAATAGTCCGCGAAACGCCCCTCGCTTATGTCCGCCTGATTGTATTTTCCGCTGAGTACCCCGCCGCCCAGCGGCGAATAAGGCAGCAGGGAGATCTGCTCTTGACGGCAGAGGGTGGCAAGCTCGTCCATGAAACGGCGGTTGAGCATGGAGAAGTTGTTCTGAATCGACTCAAAGCGGGCCAGCCCTTTGTAGTGGCTGGCGGCCAGGGCCTTCGCCGTCCCGTAGGCCGTGTCATTGGAGGTACCGATATAGCGCACCTTGCCGCTCTGTACCAGCCGGTCGAAAGCCTCCATCGTCTCCTCGACGGGCACAACGGTATCGGGCCAGTGCATCTGGTAGAGGTCGATGTAGTCCGTCCCGAGCCGCTTCAAAGAGCCTTCGACCGCCCGTTCGATATGGAAACGATCCATGGCCGTCAGCCCGTGGCGCACCGGGGGTACGAACCAGCCCGAGGCCGCCCCGGCGACCTTGGAGGCAAGGATAATGCTCTCCCGCGGCTTCGTTTTAAGCCAGCGTCCGACGATCTCCTCGGTCTGTCCCGCCAGGTCCACACGCGGCGGAACGGGGTAGAGTTCGGCGGTATCATAGAAGTTTACCCCCGCCGCATAGGCCTTGTCCATAATGGCGAAGGCGCTCTTCTCGTCGCACTGCCCGGGAAAGGTCATCGTCCCCAGACAAATCGGGCTGACCCGCAGGCCGCTTCGGCCGATGTAGCGGTATTGCATCTTTTTTCTCCTAGAAGCGTTGCGTTCCCAGCACGCTACTCAATAAGTTCTTTCATCTCTTCCGCGCAGACAAGCACCAGCGTGTCGCTGCGCATCGCATCGAGCTCGTTGGAAAAGCCCCGTTTCGCGAAGAGCCAGATCTGCTCTGGCTCGAGCCCCACAAGAGAGCACTTCTCCTGCAGCTTCTGCAGTTCGCCCCGGTTAACCTTGGTATTGGTCCATTTACACTCACCGACAATGAAGCCGCCGCCGGGGGCGCGGGCCAAAATGTCGAGCTCGATCACCCGGTCCCAATAACTGCCGCAGCGCAGGTAAGGGTCGTTTCCCAACTGATGCCGCAGATAGAGCTGGGATATCTCCTCGAAGACCAGCCCCGTGAAGGCCGTATCCTGCTCCTCAAAACGCGAAAGGACGCTTTCATAATCCCCCCGCTCGATCCGGCGGTGCTGCGGTGAGACGAACCGGAACCAGAAGCGCAGGAAAGGCGAACGGAAACGCAGTTTGTGCGAGATGCGGTGACGGGCGACCTCACGTTTGAGCTTCTGCTTCGGGTGGCTCTTCTCCGGCGGCGCTTCCCGCGAGGCTTCCAGGTCGAGGATACCGATGGTACGCAGGTGATCGACGATCTCGCCCCCTTTGGCCTCGCTGATATGCGCCCGGCGGCAGGCGGAGTGGATGCGGCGGTCCCCCTTGGCCACGGCCTGCAGCAGCGCAATCACCTGCCGGTCCTCGAGAAAGCCTGTATGAATGCGGTTGTAGTGTTCGCCGTAGTGGTCCAGTATCTTCGTTTCGATCAGTTCGGGAAGCGGTACCGCCGTATCGATCTCGATGCCGCTCTCGCCGAAAACGGCAAAGTAGGCAATGAGGGTCTCCATCGAATCGGGGAACGTCTCATCATGGAAACGTTGCAGTTGGTTCAGCAGCAATGGGGGGCCTTGGACAACATAGAGGGATTATAGCACATACACATACGGTATGCCATGATTGGTAATTCGTAAAAAAAGAGCTTCGGCACGCCGAAGGGCCGCTTTTTGCAGCGGTTCATTCTTTTCTTTTTCATGAGAAAAGAACCAAAAGAAAATCGTCGTTGCGCGAATCGCATGCCCTTCTCGGCTTTTTGCCTTCAGGGCGGTTTTCATGGCACGCTTAACGACCTTCTGCCTATTTTACTAATGCACTTCGAATATCCGAAGCTAATACAAAAATATTCAACTACGGTTTTTTGCAGAGTACAGCATACATCTCCGGCCTTCTGTCGGCGAAGAGCGCCCAGTAGTCTCGCTGTCTCGCAATCTCGCTCAGGTCGTATTCGGCATAGATGACCCCTTCGCTCTCACGGTCGGCCTCGGCGATCTTCCTGCCGGTATAGTCCGTCGCGAACGAAGAGCCGTAAAAGGTGAGCGTACAGCTCTCACCGGCTTCCTCCCCGATGCGGTTGGCCGCGATGACCGGGACGGTATTGGCGGCACTGTGCCCCTGCTGGACCCGCTGCCAGTGATCCTTGGAATCGACGTTGATCTCCGGTTCGCTTCCGATCGCGGTGGGATAAAAGATCAGCTCGGCACCCATGAGTGCCAGCGAGCGCGCCGTCTCCGGGAACCACTGGTCCCAGCAAATGCCGACGCCGATCTTGCCGAAACGTGTCTCCCACACTTTGAAGCCGGTATCCCCCGGTTCGAAGTAGAACTTCTCCTCGTACCCCGGGCCGGAGGGGATATGGGTCTTTCGGTAGTTCTCCAGGACGGTTCCGTCGCTGTCGATCATCACCAGGGAGTTGAAGTAGCGCTCGCCGTCGCGTTCGAAATAGCTCAGCGGCAGCACGACGCCGAGCTCCTTCGCCAGCGCCGAAAAGCGGGCAATCATCGGGTGACCTTCCCGCGGTTCGGCCCACGCAAAATACTTTTCGTCCATATCCTTGCAGAAATAGAGCCCTTCGAAAAGTTCCGGCAGCAGGACAATCTGTGCGCCCCCTGCCGCCGCTTCGCGTACCAGTGCTTCCGCCCGGTTCTTATTGGCCTCTTTATCCTCACCCATGCACATCTGAACAGCGGCGACTTTCACCATGGTTTTCTCCCAATCAAACTAAACCGAATTATACCGCTTTCGCGCACTGCTGTACTGCGAAAGTGATTCATAATACAGGCACAGAGCTTCGGCCCATCGAAGCGCATAGAATGAAATCAAACATTGGCCTTGAGCGCTCCTTGTAAGCCGCCCTGGAGGCAAAAAGCCGGGCAGGGCGAGCGATTCGCGAAAGGCCGCTTTTTGCGCTACTTTTTCTAAAAAAGTGGCAAAGAAAGGATCTTCTCTATCTTTTCTTTTTACAAAGAAAAGAAACAAAAGAAAATCGTCGTTGCGCGAATCGCACGCTGCTCCCGGCTTTGTGCCTCCGCAGCGGCTTTCAAGGCACGCTTAACGACAAGTTGCCTATTAATTACATGCGCTTCGGAGGACCGAGGCTAATTGGGGAAGAAGTGACTTAAACACGTCGAAGCTTTTTTTACGGAAGAAGAAAGCAACGCATAGCACAGGATGACACGCCATGACGCCGGGGCAGTTCTGGAGACCCTGTGCGGTGTGCCGAGCTTACAGGCATCAACCAACGAGGAGAACGGTTCCGCCGGTAAATGCCCTGGCACACCGCATAGGGTTTCCACAATCGCCCCTATGCTTACTGCCGGGAACTGTCCCGGCAACGCAAGGGTTAGACCTCGAGATCATCCTTGATCTTCAGGAAGGTTTTTTCGCCCACCCCCTTGACGTTCATGATATCCTCGATGCTGTTAAAGCGGTGCTCTTTGCGGTACTCAATGATCTTCGCCGCCGTCGCCGGGCCGATCCCCTTGAGACTGGACAACTCCTCCGCCGTCGCCGTGTTGAGGTTGACCCCCGCGAACAGAGGTATGCTGATCACCAGCGCGGCAAGCACCGCTGCGGTTTTCTTCATGAATCCCATTTCAACTCCTTTTTAGTGAAAAGTTCCGGGTACCCTTCTGCAATCCTACTGAAATAGTATTAAATATTTTTTAACTGATTCTATTTCACAGTGCAATATTATTATTTTTTACTGTTTTTTATAGATATTCTATATTCCTCATTAATTCGTAACAAGGAGTCACTCATGTACCAGACCATGACCCAGATCGGCAAAACCTACGGCGTCGACGCCAAGACCGTCGGCAAGATACTCTATACGCTGAAGATCCGCGATCCCGACCATCCGGAGCAGAGAGGTTTCCCTTTCGAACAGGCCGTCGTCCACGGCATCGCCAAAGCCTATACAGGACGTACCGGGGAACCCTACTACCGTTACGACATCGAACGGGTCAAAGAGGAGTTCGAAGCGGAACTGAAACGGCTACCACCCGAGCAGCAGAGCCCTCCATACCAAAAAACCATGACAGGGGATGTAGCAGGGAGAGGGACGATCGAAGCAAAACTGCAGGAGATGTTAACGGCACTGAATAGCGTCCTGCAGACGGGAGAGATCGACGGACTTCACCGCCTGAAAGGTGATATCACGGATATCTACGGGATATTGGCTCGGACCCATACTGAAAAGCAGAATTTAGCAGAACCATAGACCGCATGCGGTCGTCCTGATAAGGGGTTTTTATTGCTTCCGCATCGCGCTGTTCCTTTGCGCGATACGGACATCGGTTTCATGCCTGCCTAGCTTGCACCCTCACGGACAAGTACGGTCTTGATCGTTTTGAAGAAGATGACAAAGTCCATCCACAATCGCCAGTTCCGTGTATAGTAGACGTCCATTGCCACGCGGGAGTGAAAATCAATGTCGCTGCGGCCGCTGACCTGCCAAAGACCGGAGATTCCAGGCTTGACCGCCACGACCAGATCGATATCGGCACCGATCTTCTTTTTTTCGTTAAGCATATAGGGTCGCGGGCCTATGAGCGACATCTCGCTGCGCAGCACATTGATGATCTGCGGTAGTTCATCCAGGGAGGTACGGCGCAGAAATGCCCCGATCTTCGTAATGCGGGGGTCATTCTCGTATTTGTGGTAGACCTGGTAGTTCTCGACCTCTTCAGGGTGCGTCTGCAGATACTCTTCCAAGACCATGTCTCCGTCTTCACGCATGGAACGGAACTTATAGCAGACAAACGTACGGCCGTTCTTGCCCAACCGCTCCTGTTTAAAGAATACACTCCCTTTCGGCTCCTCCCGCTTGATCAAAAAGGCGATCAACGCAAAAACCGGGACAAGCAGAGGCAGCAGCAGAATGCTCATTACAACATCGGAACTGTTCTTCAAAATAATGTTCGAACGTTTCTGCAGCGCGTTTTCCAAAACGATCATATTGGTACGGGCATTGAAGACATTGACGATCCCCGCACGCGTGTAGTCGAAACTGTTAAGCAGCGGGATAAAAATGATCTTCTTTTTCTGACGCACCAGTTTGGAGAGGCGTGCCTCGATATGGTCTTTCGCATTGCCGGAGGTATCCATAAAGACGACATCCGAGTGTGCCGGGCTTGTTTTGACGTACCCCAGGTAGCGATTACCGAAGATAATGTCCCCAATCTTCGAATTGCCCGAAATGACAGAGGCTTTTTTCGGCCACAGGCCGAAAACGTTCCAGTAGCGTTTCAAAACAAACTTGGTCGAGGGAAGCACGAAGCTCATGAAGGCAAATGAGAGAAAAATAATCCCGTCTGAATAGTCCGCTACCGATTTGTTCAGCGCCAGCACGGAGAGGACCATAAAAAACGACAGCCCGAGCCCTTTGAGAATGAGGCGGGTTTCGTCCCAAAAGTCGCGGCGAAAGCGGTAGAGTTTCAACCCGATGAACGTCAAAATCACAAGGATGTAGACGATAAGTTTATCCGTATAGTGGCTGAGATCCCCGGGGACAGTATTTGGTTCCTCTTCTAACCACCAGACAAGGATATACGCAAGAGCGATACTGACATAGACTCCGATGACATCAAAAAGCATCAAGACTAGCCGCGCAGAATCCTCTCTCATACAATACCTCTTATTTTTATCTATTTTTTAATATTTAAAAACTAAAAGGGCATTTATACAATCAATTCACTTAGTTTTCACCCATAAAAACCGCTGCACACTTTTACGTCAGCGATGCCAAAAGAGCAAGTATCTTCTGCTCGTATGTTTTGCAAAGCTCCGGCGTTGCTGCTTCGTAACGGGTTACCAGCACCGGGGTTGTATTGCTGGCACGTACCAAAGCCCAACCGTCATCAAAAATGACGCGGATACCGTCGACGGTGATGATGTCTTTAATCTTTGGAAAATCCACTGGAGGGTGTGCCAGCGCTTCTTTTAGTGCTTCGATCGTCTTGAACTTTTCCGCCTCGGTCGTATTGATCTTGATCTCTTCAGTTGAATAGACCTTCGGCAGCGCAGCAATTTCTGCATCGAGATCGGCACCGCCATGAACCAGCTCGAGTACCCGCAGCGTCGCGTAAAGGGCATCGTCGTAACCGAAATAGCGGTCATTAAAGAAAATATGCCCACTCACTTCCGCTGCGAAATCCGCGCCTGTCTCCTTGATCTTGACTTTGAGATTACTGTGTCCTGTCTTGTACATGATGCCCCGTCCTCCCAGACGTTCCAACTCATCGTACATGACCTGTGAGCACTTCACCTCCCCGATAACCGTCGGCTTCTCCATCCGCCGGGCAAAAAGGATGGCGAGAATGTCGCCTTTAATGTTGTTCTCCTGCGTCAGAACGGCGATGCGGTCTGCATCGCCGTCATAGGCGAAACCGAGTTCCGCCCCCTCAGAGAGCTTCTCCTTGATAGCGTCGAGGGTCTCAACGTCGGTCGGGTCGGGGTGATGGTTGGGGAAGTTACCGTCGGGCTCGCAGAAGAGCCCTTCGTAGTTCAGCTCCAGCCCCCTGAAGATCGCCTCGATGACCGGTCCGGCGGCGCCGTTGCCGCAGTCGATGACAAGTTGCTTGTCCATCCCCTTCAACGGTGCGAACGCTTTGAGCATATAGTCGACATAAGGGGTAGCAACATCGATCTGCGTGCAGCGGGTGTCGTCTTCGATCACCAGTTCCGTCGCGGCAACGACCTCATCGCCCAGGCTGTAGATATCATCTCCGAAAAAGGGTTGTTTGTCTACCGTGATTTTGAAGCCGTTGTACTCCGGGGGATTGTGCGAGCCGGTGATCATGACGCTTGCAGAAGGCGTTACTCCACCGAAGGCATTAAAGTTGGAGAAGTAGTTGACCGGTGTCGGAACCATCCCCATGTTGAGCACCTCAAGCCCTGCCTTGTTGAAACCGCTGGTAAGGTACTCGCTCAGTTTGGGCGAGTGAAGCCGCGCATCGTAACCGACCGCAACAATGTTTCCTACCTTTTTAATGCGTTGCCCGAGGAAATAACCGATCTTCTTGACCGTCTCCTCATTGAGCTCCTTTTCAAAAATCCCCCGTATGTCGTACTCACGAAAAATTGATTTCATACATTTCCCCCTAACACCGTTTAAAATCATCACTGAGACGCACAATGTCGTCCTCGCCCGTGTACTCGCCTACCTGGGCCTCGATCAGAACAACAGGGATCTTGCCTTCATTGGCCAGACGATGCACTTCGCCCATTTTGATATAGGTACTCTCGTTCGGACGGACAAGCCGCGTCTCTTCGCCAACAGTCACTGTCGCCGTCCCGCTGACGACGATCCAGTGCTCGTTGCGGTGGAAGTGCTTCTGCAGACTCAGACGCTTACCCGGTTTGACCTCGATGCGCTTAATCTTGTAGCCGTCGGAGTCCTCCAGGACCGTATAGGAGCCCCAGGGCCGATAGCCAGTGAGGTGAATGTTGTGCAGTTCGCTCCCCTGCTCCTTGAGTTTCGCGACGACCTGCTTAACTTTTTGGGAAGACCCCTTTTTCGAGATCAGCAGAGCATCCCCCGTATCGGCAACTATGAGGTCCTCGACGTCTATTGTCGCGATGGTACGGCGTGTACCGTAAACGAGGTTGTTTTTCGAATCAAGGGCGATATGGTATTCATTGAGCGTATTGCCGCTTTCGTCCTTGGGCAGCTCGTCATAGAGTGCATCAAAGCTCCCAAGGTCCGACCAGTCGATGTTTGAAGGAACCACTTTAACCTTATTGGATTTTTCCATTACTGCATAGTCAATACTGTCGTCCGGAATCGCCATCATCGCATCATACGTGATGCGGATCATCCCGTCATCTTTTGCACTCTCATATGCACTCATACACGCCTCGTAAATCTCCGGGGCGAGCACTTTCAGTTCCTCGAGGAAAACCCCCGCCTTGAAGCAGAACATCCCGCTGTTCCAATAGTAATTCCCCGCGTCCACATACTGCTCCGCCGTCGCAGCATCGGGCTTCTCATGAAAGGCCAGCACCATCTCGCCGTCGGCTTCAATGTAGCCGAAACCCGTTTCGGCGTATTGCGGCGTAATGCCGAAGGTCACCAAGCTCCCCTCCGCCGCCAATGCTTCCGCACGGGTGATCACCTGTTCATAGGCTACCTGATCCTTAATAAGGTGGTCTGAAGGGGTGACAAAGACAAGCTCGTCATAATCCAGTGCCAGGCAGGCCAATGCAATGGCCGGCGCTGTGTTGCGGCCGACAGGCTCCAACAGGTACTCCGCTTTGTAGTGATCCTTTAGTTCCAGCTCTTCGAGCTGATCCATCGCCAGAAAATATTGCTCGGCATTGGAAACGATAAACTGAGAATGGCACACTTGTGCATTGCGCTCCACCGTTTTTTGGAAGAGAGACCTGTCCTCAAAAAGCTTGACAAACTGTTTTGGCATCAAATTTCGGCTCAAGGGCCAGAGCCTGGTGCCTGAACCTCCACAGAGTATGATATTGATCATCGGATTCCTTTTTCATTGTTAAAATAGTCTTTTGTATTCTGGTGTACTTCGGGATTCATAAGCAGTTCATCGATCTTAAAAAACCGGTAGCATGAATGCTGCATTTGCGGCAATTCTGGCAGGGGCTCTTCTAGAATCACTTCGAAACCAAGCACGACATAGTGTGTTGAATGTTCATCTCCAAAAACATTATCATCATAATGATGCTCATAGATCCCCCGAAATTTGCACTCCCCGAATGTCAAGGCCTTGCCCAGTTCACTGAATGAGATCCGCTTCAATGCCTCATCCAGACGTTCATCCTTATAGATGCGACCTCCTGGAACGAACCAAAACCCTTGTGCTGGTCGGTTCAGTCTTTCACCCAGCAATATAAGGCCATTTTGTTTTACGATCAAGTCAATGGAGATCAATGGTGCATTTTTTATAATGTTCGCAAATATGTTTTTTAACAACATTTTTAGGTTCTTTCCTTGGTGACCTACTCTTCATATCCCAATCTTTTATTGGAATGGCTTTTCCCAAACTCAAAATCTCTAAAGTACTTTTATTATTTTAGTGAAGAAGTGTTTCTTAAATAGCTTGAATTCAACAAGCGGATTGTAACATATAAGCACATTAGTTCTATTCAAAATCAATAACGTTTATGGCCAAATCATGTAACCTCCACGATAAATGGGAGTGAAAACCATCGAGGAATGCCTGAAGCACAATATGACGAACAAGACTTAAAATACATAACAAAGATAAGCCAAAAAGCGACTATTCGATTGCATCTATGATTGGCTTTATGGATTAGATAGAACACTTCATCCACTTTTTGGTGTGGCATCATTAAAACAAGAAATGTCCATTTGAATCTGGTCTATCTTTGTGGGAATGCGTATAAAAGAAATAACTGATTTCTTCCTTGACATGTAGCCAATTAAAAAGAAAACAGTCTACCATCTCTTTGATATAAGACAAAGTATTCACCGATAATAAAAGATCAAATTAGTGATCTAGTATACTCCTTTACAGAAAAAATTTTCACAACGTACAAAAGAGGTTTGTCGTGTTAAAGAATTCGTCCCTTCACTTACAAAGAATAGTTCTTATCTTGTTTATATTTCTTGTTTATATATCCACAGATTTTCTTGGCTTGTACAACAGTTTTGAAGCGAATGGAGATGAGCTACTACATACTCAAAAAAGCATTGACAATAAACACAAAATATTAGATTGGTTAAATCAACTACACAATAAGGAAAAAAGACGTGTTCTTTCAGGCCAATATTTTATATTTAATGAGAATGATGTGGAAAACATATATCAGAAATTAAATACTTACCCTGCTCTCGTTGAAACATACCTATGGCAAACTAATTGGGGAACGGGCAAAAAACAAAATGCTGGAAATGGAGGACTTTACTGGCCCAGAGCAGAAATCCATCGTAAACTACTACTAGAATATTGGCAAAAGGGGAGTCTAATAAGTATTCATATGCCAATACCTAATCCAAAAAATATGAGTTGGCAAAAGGATCTCGATCTAACCCTTAACGAGTACTCAAGAATATATACTGAAGATGGGAATCCAATAAATGAAAATTACAGAAAATGGCTTGACAAACTAGCCGAACACATCATGTGGATAATAACAAACTCAGGCAATAAGGCTGTAATTATAATAAGGCCCCTTCATGAAAGATCACCTTATTTTTGGTGGGGCTATATAAATTCGGCACATGACCAATGGACCAAGACAAAAATACCTGCGAATAAGTATATAGCCCTTTTTCGATATACTGTCGACTATTTAAAAAAAGAAAAAAATCTTGTGGACCACTTAATTATCACTTATTCAATGCATGAAAAGTATATCGAAGATAATTATTACCCAGGTGATAATTATGTAGATCTTATCGGCTTGGATATATATAATGGTAAAGCCTTTTCAAAGCAATCTGGTTATGCTGCAATCTTGGACAATTTATACTTGAAGTACCACAAGCCAGTTTACGCAAGTGAACTCGGTTGGCATTGGAATAATGCCAACGTCAACGCGCAAACAAAAAATGCAGAGGAGGATGTTATTCTTGAACTGCTTAACAATTCACAGTATTCATTTGGTTGGTTGTCATGGTGCAAGAATAATAGCCCTATTGCGCAGAAGAATGCAAAACAACTTTATGTCAATCCATATGTCATCACACAAGATAAAATGAACTGGAAATAAATTAGTGCAAAACCATGCAAGAATCATTTCACACCCTACAACTTCTTACGATCTTGTCTTAATATTGTTACTCGTACTTGGTGGAGGTAGTTTACTAAAACTGTCTAATACACTGTCACTTATACTTTTAAGTTTAACATTTACCTTCATTATCATCATATTGTTTCTAAAAAAGCCACCTCTTAAAAAACATCTATTTTTTACACATTTTTATGTTTTTATTTCTATTCTCATACTTTTCTTTTTACAAATGTTTTTTTTACCAAACAACTTGTTAAGTAATCAATACTTTACTTATTCATTCCAATATTTGACAGTCATCTTAATTCTTTACTATATTAGTAGCCAAAATATCGACTTCCAATTTCTCCTATTCAAAATTTTAAAACTCGTTCTCTATCATGCTTTCTTTTCATTTCTAATTTGGTTTTTAATAAGAAATCAATTATTCCCAATTTCTATTGGCAACTATACTTTGGATACTTTCTATTATCTTTTTTATTACCAAAACCTTTCAAATGATAGTATCATGGCCTGGAAGTATGTCTATTTATTCGACATTCCTCTCTTTATACGTAATCAAGGAATCTTTTGGGAGCCTGGAGTCCTTCAGATTTTTTTGAATATCTTATTGTTTCAATCATTGTTCATTTATCATAAAAGAAAAATTACATTGCTTTCTATTTTTGTACTGATTACAACGTGGTCTTCAACGGGAATGGTCATTATGTTATTACAACTTGTTGTCTTTTATGCAACGAACATAAAGAAAAAACGTTTTTTGGTCTTCATACCAGTATCTTTATTGATAGCTTTTGGAATGATATATATCCTGCAAAGTAATCTTCAAGAGAAGCTTGAAGGGGATAAAGCCAGTTCATCGGTACAAAGAAGTATAGATACATTAAGCACTTTGTATCTAATCAAAGAATATCCTTGGTTTGGGATTGGCTTAGATTCAAACAACTATACTAATCTACTTTCAAAACATACAATATTTATTACTGGCCGTCTTGGTGCCTTAAGAGAATCTGCCGGTATTAGCAATTCTTTACTTTACTACTTTGTTTTTTTTGGCATACCCATAGGACTATTCTTCCTTTATGCACTATATCGACAATTCTTAATTAGAACAAAGCAATGGCTCTTTTTCCTAATCGTGACTACATCCTCTTTAACTGAGCCTGTGTTATTGCTGACATTTTTTTCATTATTTATGATTTCTGGCCTTATTAATATGATTAAGCCTAGGGTTAGAATTTAAATCGTTGATAATACCAATGTTTCAATGGCAAATAAAAAATATAGAAGTTTTTTAAATACCTTCTAGCATGTGCTAAGCTGAATAGTGATCTAAACAACCATTCGAGTTTCATATCCCTAATTATTTTTGGGGCACGCTTATAAACTCCGCTACAAAAATCGAAGTATCCACCAACACTGATTACAGTCAAATTTTTTTCACTAATTTTTTCTCTATTGTCAAAAACAAACTTCTCCTGTTTTGGAGTACCTAACCCCACAATGAGCATTGAATTATTCTCAACCCTATCCCAATTAAGTGGAGAAAACCCATCTTGGTAATAATCAATAGAACCATGTTTCTCAGCACATTTTTCAACACTAGATTGTGAAGTACCATAAAACGATATAGGGCATTTTTGTTCATATGCCGCTTGTATAAGCTTTGGCATAAGATCCGTGCCATTTAAGTTTGAGAGTGATACTCCATTGAGACATTTGAAATATATTTGCATACCAATGCCATCGAGAAGGACTAAATCTAAATGTTGAAGTGCAGCAAGGTAGTTTGGATCACTATCCAAATCAACAAATCGGCTGAAGTATATAAAGCCTACTGTTTTAATACACTTATCAGTTAAAATCTTTTCAACTGCTGCTGCATCATTTTCAAAATCAAACAAATTCAAGTTATATATGTTATCAACTTTACGCATTTATGTTCTCACTCATTATTCAATGGCTCTCAATCGCATGTTTCAAATTGCTATACACGACATTCCAGTTATATTTACCATCAATTTGTTCTTTTGCTAGCTTTGACATTTTCGTTGAGATACGTGCATCGGTTAACAGTGTAATAATTGAATCTACCATTTGATCTGCGGTATCACAAATCGCAAGATGTTTCATGTGTTCAACGTCTAAGCCTTCTGCACCTACTGTTGTAGTCACCACAGGAAGACCTTGCCCCATAGCACTAACAACTTTTACTTTCATTCCACTTCCAAAACGCAGAGGGGCTATAAATATTTTACATTTTGAATAATAATCAGTAAGGTCTTTTACAAAACCAGTAAAAACTATCCCATCTCTTGAATTTGCAGCATTTGAGATTCTTTCATCCGGATTTTTGCCAACAATATATAATTTAAGGTCTGGAATCCTGGCTTTCAAGGTATCCCATGTATTTTCTATAAACCACACCAACCCTTCTATATTCGCTTCCCATGACAATGTCCCAACATACAATAGGCTATCTTCACGTTCATAAAAATCATAAGGAATTTCACCAACGCTTTCTTCGTTACCTAAATGATATGTAATGTAAAACTTATTTCTGTCAATTCCTAGCTTTGACAAGATGTCAATATCATTTGGTGCGGCCAAAATAGCATCTGCTTTCTTACAAATATTTACCTCATACTTCTTAATACGTCTTGCTTCCATAAAGAGCAATCTACTTTTCATCGAGTTCTCTGATAATTCAGCGAATCGTTCCCACATCACATATTCAGCATTATGTTGATGCAATATTACTCTGGATGCCACATAGTCTGGAATATACTGAAACATTAAATAATGATCTACTATTATGACGTCAAAATCATTTATAATTTTTTGTACTTTTTCCATCATTTCAGTACTACGGTTTCTGTATATGTTGAGCGGTACCCTCAAGAACAAACTTTTTAAATAATTAAGCGTATTTCTTTTTTTGTCAATTTCCATCGTATGACATGAAGACAGTCTAACATCTTTTCTAAAGTCATCAACGTGTTCTTCATCATTATTTTTTAATAAAATAACAGCTGATGTATCATACTCTCTTGAAAGATACTTAATCAGTTTATAACTTTTAATAGTTCCACCGCTATTCGGAGGATAAGGCAACTGTGGTGTCAAAAACAATATTTTCAAGTTCAGCTCCTATATATATTCATACGAATTAAAATATATTTTAAAAAATATTTTCCATAAGTTGGAGAATTTTTAATGACTTGAAATAATCCAAAATTTTTATAAGTCAATCTCATATATTCACGTGCATTCGTTATCAAGTACTTCGCTGACAATCCTTCATGATCATACAAAGCTAATATACTATTAAGATACCTAATTTCACTCTCATCTACCGATTTAACAATATCAATCACCCATTGATAGTCCGCTTTAATTCGATAACTTTCGTCATAGAATGGAAGTCTTTCATTCTTCACAAATAACGATTGATGGCATATATAAAAGTTCTTCTGTAATGTGCCCTTTAAATCTGTTGTGGCTTTCATATATTCAAATAATCCATTTCTGTCAATATTTGCCCAATCACCATAAACAAGTTTTAACTTTGGATCCATCTGTGCAAAAATTTTCTTTAATGTATTTTCATCACGATAACTGTCCCCAGCATTGAGGAAGGTTACCCACTCTCCTTTTGCCAGCTTCAATCCTTTGTTCATCGCATTGTATATACCACTGTCTTTTTCAGATATAACAATATCTATATATGCATTATATTGATCGATAATATCCAGTGTTCCATCGCATGAGTTTCCATCAATGATTATGTATTCATAATCTTTAAATGTCTGATCCTTAATACTTTGGAGAGTATCTTTTAGATAATCCTCCGCATTATATGTAATCGTAATAATAGATAAATATGGTTTATTCATCTTTTCCACGCTGACAAATCTTTATTAATAACCTTTTCCAACTCGCACACTTCACTATAATATTCTTTGTAAAGTTCTTCAGTTAATAAATCATCATTATTTTTTAGTTTACCCTTAATATTCAAATGTCGTGCCGTGCGAGCCCAATCTCGGAGCTTCCTTCTTGGAATAACACCTGATAAAATGGTGGCTAAAAATGATTTAAAAGGATTATTTTGATTTAAAAATTTAGAAATAAATTGAAAGCGGGGTATTCCGGACGGGTTAAATACCTCATTAAAATCTAATGGAATATTTTCTAAACCCAAAAAAGCAAAAACTTTCTCCATAGTGTGTTTTGGATCTTTTTTTAATTCATGTGTCAACACTATGTGCACATTATCAAATGCCTTCAAATATGCTTGTACTTGATTCAAATAATGCGATTGCCCACGATAAGCGAAAATTGAACTCCAATTATTTCGCAATCTTTCTTCCTCCAAATCTAATGCCTCTCTAAATGACAATGCTTCATATCCGAGCTCACAAGCGTAAGCATAATTCGAAAAAGTTCTCTCGACAGGATCTCTCAAGATGATCAAGATTTTTACATCTGCACCCAGATATTTCTTGATTTTTGAAATGGCCTCTTCATACTGGTAAAGATATGTAACCGTAGCTTCACCTATCATTTTTTTATTTACCACGCCATTAAAAAGTTTTTGATAACTATCAATATCATAAATCATGCGTCTCGTATCATCCAAATATGATGGGCACATAGTATTAGTTTTTCTTTGATAATCAGAAACCAAAAAATTGGGTTCCTTGTTATCAGGCATATATACTTCTGGATGCTGATTTATGTAATGATACAAACTGGTTGATCCACTTTTTCCAGCACCTACGATTAAAAAGTTCGGTAATACTTGACTCATTATTTTTTCCTCCAGATATCAAGATCTCTTTGCAGCAAATTCTCCAAATTTGAAATATCTTCCTCAAAAAATTTCATGTACTTCTGCCGTTCATTAATTTGAAGTTGATATTTTTTCTTACTGGTGAATACCCTATGAAAAACTTTTTGAGCCAATTTATAAATGAAAATATTATGAGAAAGAATCTTTTTAGTAAAGTTTTTGAAATTGCTATCTGTTGTAAAAAGACGAGTATATTTTTGATTATATTTCCAATCATTCTCATTGGCATTATGAATGCTATCAGTATCAAAATCAAAGCTGTCGTCAATATTTAAAAATCTGCATATTTCTTGTATATCCTTATTCTTTTCATTTAAAAATTCCTCAAATATAATGACTTTTACATTGTTGAAATTTTCCATATACGCCTTTACTTGCTCGTAATATAGGCTGCACGAAATATATTGCATCATAGGTGTAACATCCAGGTCTTTTCTACCTTCTTCCTTTCGAAGGGACTCTGAAAATGAATGAGGTTCCTTACCTGCCTTTCTAACGTAGCGCCAAGCAGAAAAGGCCCTGTCGAGAGGATTTCTTAAAACAATTAAAATTTTGGTCTCCTCTCCAATATATTTCTTAATATTTTTAATGGCCTCATCAAAAAAATAGAGATAAAAGACGCTAGCTTCACCTTTTATCAAATTCCCCTCCAGAGTCTCAAACAATGCGATATATTCTCGTTCTGTATCCGTCCAATTATCTATTTTTCCCGCAATCTTGTTCTTTACTAAAAAATGGGGCTCTTTACACTCTGGCATAAAAATAGCAGGATGCTGAATGAGATAATTATAAATTGAGGTTGTTCCTGATTTGGCTGCCCCTACTATTATGAAGTCCAATAGATTTTTTTTACTCATGTTATTCCATTTGAAAAAGCTTTTCTAGATTGCAGACTGATACGGTTAAATACTTTCGAAAATGCTGACAATATATTTTTGTTCATATTTTCATAATTCTCCATCTCTTTCTTTTCACAACACAACAAAATCTCCTTACACTGTTTGTAATATAATCCATATAGAAAATTGAAAATGAGCATATATATTTTATTATGTTTATACAAACTTTTTTGATTGTAAAAAACACTGTCCAGCAATAAACTTTCAATTATTAATACCTTCATAATTTTGAAGCTTTACTAAATGCCGGTATATAGATTGTCAAAAATTTAAATTTTTTCTTGATCAAATATACCAATATTAAATTCCAAATTACCATACTAATCATACTTGAGAATGCCGCTCCATAAATACTATAAATTGGAATTAAATAGTAATTAAGCACTATATTAATAAGTGCTGCAAAAATAATGACATTTTGAAATTGCTTTTGGTTGCCCGTCATTTGCATTAGTAAACCCACAGATCCACTCAATGCGTTTACAGTCCCCCCTATGAGTAGCATGAAGAGCGCAACTTTTCCTATCAAAAACTTTTCCCCAAACAGACTCAAAAAAAACTCCGAAAAAATAGTCAAAATTAGGATTAAGGGGATCGTTGCAAAAAAAAGTAATTTTGTAGATTTTTGCGCTATATGCTTTAAACCTTGAAGATCATTATTTTGAAAACATTCAGAAAACTTTGGAGCAGCAATCGAATTCACTGCCATTAAAGTGATACTCGTCAATCCTGCAAGTTTCACAACTACACTGTATATGCCAACATCTTCCTCACTTTTAAAAACACCCAACATAATTATGTCTGTCCAGGTCATGATCAACACTACGGAAGATGCAAGCAGCATTGGAAAGGACACGTCAAGTAATTGCCTGTAAGTTAAAGTGTGCCTATGTGTCCCTATTCTAGAAAGTATATTGTATGTTTTTCGGTAACTAAATAAATATACAATGAACAAGGCGCACACGTACGCACCAATAATCATTTCCGGTGATTTATTCCACATGACAAGAAATAGCATTATCAACACAGCCAAAAGAGAGATAAGAACATTTTCGAATAACGAATATTGGAGGATCATTTTCAATCCGCGGAAAAAAGCAGAATTGATTTTTAATAATACAAAAGGAACAATCCCTATACTTGTTATTTGCAAGAAAATTGTGAGTTGCTCATTGTTGAATAGCCTTAGTGAAATCTTCTCTGCTAACACAAATAAAATAGCTGTTAAAAATAACGAAATGGGGATACTAATTGCATAGGCCTTTTGAAACACCTCTTTTGTTTTCTGCATGTCTCTGCGTGCATTAAAGCCTGCAATAAACTTTACAAGTGCGTTGTCAAATCCGAAGACTCCCAATAACACGAGGATATTTAAAATTGTTATTGAAATAGTATAGAGCCCTAAATTATCCGCACCAAAAAGTCTTGCGATAAGTAAGGTGAGTACGTAACCAAAACCGACTCCAAGTACTTTCAAAAAGAATGTGACTATACTCCCTTTTAGCAATTCACCTAAATGTCTATCCCTGGACAGCTTATCGTTGAGTTTTTTTATCAAGTTTATCTTCCAGAACCTATATACCATTCATAAATCATCTTGATTCCCTCACCAAGCTCGACCGAATGCCTCCATCCAAGTGCATGTAATTTGCTGACATCCGTTAGCTTCTTCATCGTACCGTCCGGTTTTTCACTGTTGAAATAGAGTTCCCCCTTAAAGCCTACGATCTTCTTGATCGTTTCTGCCAATTCCTTTATGGAGACATCCTCACCTGTCCCAATATTAATGTGGGTATTACGGATCTCCGGGCTTTTCGGCGCGTTCGGCGTGCAGGTCGTGTTTACACCTTTTGCTAGAGTGTAGGTGTCTTTGAAATCCCTGTTTTCCATTAGAAAGACGCAGGCATCAGCCATATCTTCACTCCATAGGAACTCACGCATCGGCTTCCCGGTTCCCCATATCTCCACGTGATCCCCATCCACGCCGTAGCGGGCGAGATAAGCTTTCGCCTCATCAATATTATCCACTCCAAGGTCTTTGACGAGCTCATCATCGCGGCCCTCGTTGAGGAGTTTCGCGCAATGGATCTTGCGAATCAGCGCGGGTAGAACGTGTGACTTCTCCAGGTCGAAGTTATCATTTGGGCCATATAGGTTCGTCGGCATGACGGAGATGTAATTGGTGCCATACTGCAGGTTGTAGCTTTCGCACATTTTGATCCCGGCAATCTTGGCGATGGCGTAGGGTTCGTTCGTGTACTCCAGCGTATCGGTCAGCAGGCAATCCTCCGGCATGGGCTGGGGGGCATTTTTAGGATAGATGCAGGTGCTACCGAGGAACATTAGCTTCTTAACCCCATTGAGGTAGCTCTGATGGATAACGTTGTTCTGAATCTGTAGGTTCTCGTATATGAATTCAGCACGGTAGGTATTGTTCGCAACAATGCCGCCTACTTTTGCTGCGGCGAGGAAGACATACTCCGGTTTTTCCGCCGCGAAGAATGCTGCCACCTGTTGCTGGTCAGTCAGATCCAGCTCCGCGTGGGTACGCATCAGCAGGTTCGTATACCCCTTGGCTTCAAGATTTTTCACAATAGCACTGCCCACCAATCCCCGGTGTCCAGCAACGTAGATCTTTGCATCCTTCTTCATCGTCTAGTTACTCGAAGTAGTTCATGATGGTGTAACCGCCCTCTTTGAGGTACTGGTCCTTTGTCATCAGTTTGAGGTCCGATGCCATCATATCATGCACGAGCTCTTCAAGTCTGTACTCCCGGTTCCATCCCAGTTTCTGCTCGGCCTTGGTTGGGTCGCCCAGCAGAAGGTCGACTTCCGTCGGGCGGAAATAACGCGGATCGACGGCGACAACTTCCCGTCCCGCTTCCACCTGGTACTCCGCGTTCGTGCAGGCTTTGATGTAGCCTTTTTCATCGACGCCTTCGCCTCTGAACTCCAGCTCGATTCCACAGTAGCCGAACGCCATCCGGACGAAATCGCGTACGGTTGTCGTCTGCCCTGTTGCGATAACCCAGTCTTCGGGCTCGTCGGCCTGCAAGATCATCCACATCATTCTGACATAGTCCTTGGCATGCCCCCAGTCGCGCTTGGCGTCGAGGTTTCCGAGGTAGAGCTTGTCCTGCAATCCCAAGATAATCTTCGAAGCGGCACGGGTGATCTTGCGGGTGACGAAAGTCTCGCCCCGCACCGGCGATTCGTGGTTGAAAAGGATGCCGTTACAGGCGAACATGCCATAGGCTTCGCGGTAGTTGACGGTGATCCAGTAGGCGTACATCTTTGCGACAGCGTAGGGGCTGCGCGGATAGAACGGCGTCGTCTCACTCTGCGGTGTCTCCTGGACCTTCCCGTAGAGCTCAGACGTGGATGCTTGGTAAATCTTTGTCTTTTCCGTCAGCCCGAGCAATCTTACGGCTTCAAGGATGCGCAGCGTTCCCGTACCGTCGGCATTGGCAACGTACTCAGGCTCTTCGAAACTGACGGCAACGTGGCTCATCGCGGCGAGGTTGTAGATCTCATCAGGCTGGACCTCCTGAATAATGCGCGTAAGGTTCATAGAATCCGTCATCTCGCCGTAGTGGAGAATAAAATCACGGTTCTCCACGTGTGGATCCTGGTAAAGATGGTCAATCCGGTCCGTGTTAAAGAGCGAGCTGCGGCGCTTGATACCGTGGACAATGTACCCCTTTTTCAGCAAAAACTCCGCCAGATAAGAGCCATCCTGTCCTGTGATGCCCGTAATAAGTGCTACTTTTTTCATTCTATTCCTTTTCTCAATCAATCTTATTTAACAACAAACCAGGGGTTAAGTAGGTTCTCTTTGTTGTAGACCATCGACACTTCTACTTTAGCATCTGGCTGATACTGGTAGGTCATCTTCCCGCTTTCGCGCACGACGGCATCCGCCGCGGCCGTGTCCCATTCCATTGTCGGGGCAAGACGCGGGTAGACGTCGGCCTCGCCCTCGGCAACCATACAGAGTTTGAGCGAGCTTCCCTTGGAGACCTGGTGGATCTCCTCCGTCGTTTTGGCCAGCGTATCGATAAACGCCTGGGTCTCTTCCGAGAGATGCGACTTGCTCGCAACGACATTGAGGTACATCTCCGGGGTCAGGTTGCGTTTCAGCGGCAAGCGCTGACCGTTCTTGAAAGCACCCTCCCCCTTTTTCGCCTTGTACATATCGCCCAAGGCCGGGGCGTAGACGACGCCGAGGACCGGGCTGTCTTTATGGATGAGAGCAATATTGACAGTAAACTCGCCGTTTTTCTTGATAAACTCTTTCGTGCCGTCAATGGGGTCGATACACCAGTAGTACTCCCACCCTTTACGCTCCTCGAAAGGCACCTCCTTGTTCTCTTCCGACATCAAAGGCATCTCCGGATAAAGCGCGGTCAAGGCGCTGCAGATAATCTCATTGGAGAGCGTGTCCGCTTCGGTCAGCGGCGACTTGTCGTCTTTGTATTCAACGCCAAAATCTTTTTCGTATACGTCCATAATGGCATCCCCCGCCTTCTGGGCAATGGCGACAACGGCATCAAGTTCGATCTTTTCAAGCATTCAGGTGTCCTTTGGTTTCAAGATAGTCAATGACCTGCATCGCAGCCTCTTCGACGGGAATATTGTCATTGCGGATATGCACTTCCGGCGTTTGCGGCGCTTCATAGGGAGAATCTATTCCCGTAAAGTTGGGGATCTCTCCGGCCCGGGCTTTTTTATAGAGCCCCTTCGGATCCCTGGTTTCGCAGACGGCCAGCGGCGTATCGATAAAGACTTCGATAAACTCCCCCGCCCCGACAAGGGAACGTACCTGCTCCCGGTCGCTTCGAAAGGGCGAGATAAACGCTGTCAGCACGATCTCGCCTGCGTCGACAAAAAGTTTCGCCACTTCGCCGATGCGGCGGATGTTCTCGATGCGGTCCTCGTCGGAAAACCCGAGCCCTTTGTTCAAACCGTGGCGGATGTTGTCTCCGTCGAGCAGGTAGGTGTGTTTGCCCATCTCCAGCAGTTTCGCCTCGACGGCATTGGCAATCGTGCTTTTACCCGATCCGCTCAGTCCCGTGAACCACAGCACACAGGGCTTCTGCTCTTTGAGTGCCGCGCGCTCGTTCATCGTAACATGGTGATCATGCCAAACAATGTTCAGATGTCGGGTGTTAGGTCCTGGGTTTTGGGTACTTTTAGACATGGAGTTTCCTATGTTTAATTAGTTGTTTCAACATTTTCGAAAGTGTATGACACTCTTCCAATCTTTTCGTATATAGATCTGCCTCGAGATAGCTGAGTTCATACGCAATGATTAGCTGTGTTTTCACTTCTGCTAATGAACCATTCGCTATATAGAAAAAACGAACAGCCTCCTTGTTGGTTTCGCGTTCATCACCTTCTGCAATATTTGAGGGCACGGAAACCGCAGCGCGCCTGATCTGATCTTTTAGTCCATAGTCTTTTTCAAAAGCAGGACTCAAGGTCAAACGGTAGATATCAACACTCAAGTTCTTCGCTCTTTTCCATACATCCAGTTCCTGAAAATTACCCATTTCCTGTCACCTTCCCTACAACCAAGTACCTACAACCAAACACCTAACTACCCCCTACCCTTCAAACGGAAAAAATATCGGTACCAGTGCCAGCACAAGCGCGCTGTAGAGCACCGAAACCGGCAATCCGATTCTGACAAAATCCGCAAACTTATACCCGCCGGGACCGTAGACCATCAGGTTCGTCTGGTACCCGTAGGGGCTCATAAAGCTGGCACTTGCCCCGTAGGCGACCGCCATGATAAAGGGCATAGGGTCGGCGCCCAGTGCCGTTGCCGTTGCATAGGCGACGGGGAAGCTGAGGGCGGCAGCTGCGTTGTTCGTGATGATCTCCGTCAACAGGAACGTCATAAGGTAAACGGCGGCGAAGGTGCCGTATATTCCCATGCTCCCAGTCGCCTCTTTAATCCCGTTGCCCAGCATTTCCGCGACGCCGCTGTTCATAAGCACCTGGGCGATTCCCAGCGCCGAACCGATGATCAGCACCAGTTCGAAGGGGAACGTCAATTTTACATCGCGCAGCGACAAGAACTTGAAAATGATGAAGAGCCCCAGCAAGATGAAAAGGCCTTTCAAAAAGGGCAGTACTCCCGTTGCGCTTAAGACGATGGCGCCGAGGAAAAGGCCCAGAATGAGCAGACTCGTTTTCGTATCGAATTTATGATTGAGCGACAGGTTCGATACGAAATAGAAATTCTTTTTCAGATTTTCGCGTTTGGAGAAGTCCTCTCCCGCCGTCAGCAGGAGGGTATCCCCCGCCTGCAGCTCAATATTGCCCAGCTTGCCGGAAAGTTTCTCGCTTCCGCGTCGTACCGCGACAACCGCTGCATCGAACTTTGTACGGAACTCCGCCGTCTTGATGGTGCAGCCCACCAGCGCCGATTCATGGGAAACGACGACTTCCGTCAGATTGTCTTGCAGGGGGCAGCGCTTGTTGTCGAAAATGGCCAGCCCTTTGAAACGGTTCAGCTCCTGAACGTCGCGCATATTGCCCGTAAAGATCAGGACATCCCCCGCCTGCAGCACCTCCCGAGGCGTGACCGGAGAGATCAGGCGATCGCCGCGCATGACTTCCGCCAAAAAGAGCTGCTCCATGCTGCGAAGGCCGTTCTCCTGGATCGTCTTTCCGACAAGCGGCGAATCGGAGCCGACCCGCGCCTCAAGAAAATAGCGTTCCCCCTGGGCACGCCCCTTTGTCGCATAGGTCGGCAGCAGCTTTGAACCGAATAGGCTCAAGAATAGCCCCCCGGCCACGGCCAGCGGGAGTCCGACATAGATAAAGTCAAACAGAGACAGCGGTGTCAGTCCCGCATCGACGACGAAGCCGTTGACGATCAGATTGGTCGACGTGCCGATCAGCGTCATCGTTCCGCCGAAGATCGCCGCATACGAGAGGGGGATCATCGCTTTGGAAGGTGCCACATGTTTGTTGTTTTTGACCATGCTCATCATCGATGCGACAACGGCCGTATTGTTCAAAAAAGCGGAAAAAAGCGATGTCAGCCCCGTCAATCGCAACATGGAGGCAAAACGGTTCGGCGAGAAGACGGCATGCGACAGCCACTCTACGACGGCCGTACGCTCGATCACGCTTGAAATGACGATCAGCAGTACCAGCACGATCAGCGACGGATTGACAAAGTTGTGCAGCATCGCTTTGGTCTCGATGAGCCCGGTAAGGTAGTAGAGCATCAACAGACCGAAAAAGAGCACGCCCGGACGGAAGGTGCCGCGGATAAGCAGCGCGATCAACCCTCCAAGCGAAAACAGTACCAGCATGACACTCATGGCGTATTACTTAATTTTTCTCAAATACGGAAACGTCACGGGCACCCCACTCGGGGAAGTGTTCACGGATGTAGGCGTTGAGCGCCTTTTCGGCCTCGGTATAGTCACGTACCGCCGCGACTTTCTCATGCTCCCGCGCGGCGACGTCGACGATCATCCCCGCCCCGACGGTATTGTTCGTCACACGGTCAACCACGATAAAACTGCCGGTCTGACGGTTGTCGCTGTAGTGGTCCGCCGCGATGGGACGGTTGAGCACCAGCTTGCACGAGGCGATATCATTGAGCGCCAGCGTATCGACCTGTTCGCGCGCGTAAGTGTTAACATCGATCTTGTAGTTGATGTCTTCAAAGCGCCCGGTCGCGTCTGACGTCGCCCGCTTGATGTAATAGCTCTGCTCCGGCTGCATCGGCGTCTCGTCCATCCAGACGAGCATCACTTTCAGTGCATTGGAGACGCGGGGAACGTCATCCGTATGTACCAGCATGTCCCCGCGGCTGATGTCGACCTCATCCTCCGTCGTAATCGTCACGGCCATCGGGGCATAGGCTGCAGCCGCCGTTGCATGACGGTCTGCCTCGGTGACGTCCCCGGAGTTGATAATGCTTTTGACGGTCGTTGTCTTGCCCGAAGGCAGAACGGTGATGGCGTCACCGACGCGGACACTGCCCGAAGCGATGGTCCCGCAGAAGCCGCGGAAATCGAGGTTCGGGCGGTTGACGTACTGCACCGGGAAGCGGAACGAGGCCTTGTCCCCGGCAATTTGTTCGGCATTGCGGTAGTCGATGGTGTCGAGCAGTTCGAGCAGCGGTTTCTCTTGGAACCACGGCATACGGTCACTCTTGTCGACAACGTTGTCGCCGTCCAGGGCACTCATCGGAATATAGATCGTCTCCGGACGTGCGGCACCGTGCATCGGCAGCTGGTCGAGCACCTCTTTCTCATAGGAGAGCTTGATCTCCTCAAAGCGCTCTTCGGAAAAGTCGACAAGGTCCATTTTGTTCACCGCCACGACAATGTGACGGATCCCCAGCAGGTTGACAATGTAGGTGTGGCGTCGCGTCTGGGTCAGGATCCCCTTGCGCGCATCGATGAGGATGATGGCGACGTCCGCCGTCGAGGCGCCGGTGACCATGTTGCGCGTGTACTGCTCGTGGCCCGGGGTGTCGGCAATGATGTACTTGCGTTTGTCCGTCGCAAAAAAGCGGTAGGCGACGTCGATGGTGATCCCCTGCTCACGTTCGCTCTGCAGCCCGTCGACGAGCAGCGCCATATCGATCTTCTCGCCGGTCGTGCCATACTTTTTGCTTTCGCTCTCCGCGGCGGCGAGCTGATCTTCGAAGATCATTTTCGAATCGTAAAGCAGGCGCCCGATCAGGGTGCTTTTTCCGTCATCGACACTCCCGCAGGTCAAAAAACGGAGCATATCCTTGTTCTCATGCTCCTTAAGATAAGCTTCGATGTTTTCTGCCGGTGTATGCGCCATTAAAAGTACCCCTCGATTTTTTTCTTCTCCATTGCCCCTTCCTGATCCTTGTCGATCAGACGGCCTTCGCGTTCACTGCTTTTGGAAAGCAGCATCTCTTTGATGATCTCCGGCAGGGTTGCGGCCGAAGAGTTGATTGCTCCCGTCAGCGGGTAGCAGCCCAGTGTCCGGAAACGGACCATCTCGTTCTTCGCCTTGGCCTTCAGCTCTTCAGGCACCCGTTCGTCATCGACCATGATCTTGGTCCCTTCGTACTCGACGACCGGGCGCTCCTTGGCGAAATAGAGTGACGGGATGGGGATCTGCTCAAGGTAGATGTACTGCCAGATATCCAGCTCCGTCCAGTTGGAAATCGGGAAGACCCGGACGCTTTCGCCCTTCTGGATCGCCGTGTTATAGACGTTCCACAGCTCCGGACGCTGGTTTTTCGGGTCCCAGCGGTGCTGCTTGTCGCGGAAGGAGAAGATGCGCTCTTTGGCCCGCGATTTCTCCTCGTCCCGGCGCGCCCCGCCGATGACGGCATCGTATCCGCCCATGTTAAGCGCCTGCTTCAGGCCCTCCGTCTTCATAATGTCCGTATGCACCTTGCTGCCGTGTTCGAAGGGCGAGATATTCATACGCTCCCCCTCGGGGTTCGAATGCACGACCAGGTCGAATCCCAACTCCTTGGCACGGCGGTCGCGGAATTCGATCATCTCGCCGAACTTCCACTGGGTATCGACATGCAACATTGGAAAAGGTACTTTGCCCGGGGCAAAAGCTTTCATCGCCAGATGCAGCATGACCGAGGAGTCCTTCCCGACTGAATACATCATCACCGGGTTTGAAAAGGCTGCGGCGACTTCGCGCAAAATGTGCACCGATTCGGCCTCAAGCTGTTTGAGGTGTGTCAGGCGTTTCTCATCTAGCATCTATGTTTATCCTTCCTTATGAATCTATGGGTGTTATTTTGATTGCAGAGGCACTCTACCCTTGTGCAGGAACCACTCCAGGAAATAGCAGTAATATGCACTTTCATCATCTAGGCAGCTGTCTGTAAATACGCACTCGTATTCGCATCGCTGCTCTCTATAAAATCTTCGGATTCTACCTTTTCTCATATAAATAGTGCATTAACTGGTGGTTTAGTGTTACAAAATGCTAACAAATTTTTACGCTATCAGCGTACACATATAGCTTATTTTTTAAACAATATCTGTCGGTATTGGTCACGAAAAGTCGGTGGTGTCCCCACGAGGACTCGAACCTCGAGCTAGGCCTTAGGAGGGCCCTGCTTTATCCTGTTAAGCGATGAGGACGTATCGGAAAGAAATGAAGAACGATATTGTATCGAACGGAGCTTTCAATACTGGTAGACGCACTCTTTGTAGATGATCTTGACAACGGGCTGGACGTTGTTGACACGCCACTGCTCTTCGATAACCCTCTGGCGCAATCCGCTGCGTTCCCGATCCGCCGCGCGGAGCTTCCGCACAATTTCCGTATAGCTGTAATTGCGCGGATCGTTGCGGCACCAGGCCATCAGTTCTCCTCCTTTGGCAATGTAGCGGTAGTAGTAGTCGTAGCGCGACGTCGGAGATTCGATACGTTTCGCGGCGCGGTACTGCTTGTCGAGAGTGGTAAAATCGCTTTCAAGTTTTTCGCACGACACCGCGCCCAGCAGCAGCGGGAGAAACATCAGGAGAAGGATGGCTCTTTTCATGACGTTCACCTCGGCAAAGGGTGGATACCCTGCTGAATCGTGCCGCAGCGCACCTCGGTCACGACCGGCGGGTGGGTAATGGCGTAGCGTGTCAGTTCCGCAACGTTTTCCAGGTGGAATGAGGCGATGTCCGTCTTATCGGAGCTGATCTTCTTGCCAAGCATATACCACAGCGTCGTGCTCATTCTGTCTTTGCAGCGCTTATAGATCTTCCCGCCCTCGCTCCGGAACTGCCGTATCACCTTTTCGCTTGCCGGAGAGGGTATCTCGGCCTCTATCACCGCGTCATACGCCTTTCCAACCGGGGCGAAGGCTTCGACCATCCGGGCACACTCCTGTCGTGTCGCGGCAAAGAGCAGCATGGGGACGATCAGGAAAAAAAGTTTCATAGGCAGCCCTTTGCAGCATGTAGCACATAGAGTGGACTACGAATTGCTACGCGCTATAATGCCGTTATGTGGTACACCTTCGATAACGACGACCTTATTCTGCAGTTGCGCATCCAGCCAAAAGCGAGTTCCAACGAACTGGCTGAAATTATGGGAGAGGAGCGCAAACTGCGCATTACCGCCCCGCCCGTGGACGGCAAGGCCAATAAACACATCATAGCACTGCTGGCGAAAATGTGCAAGGTCGCCAAGGGGGACGTAACAATAGAGTCGGGAGAGCTGGGAAGAAATAAGCGGGTGCGGATCAAAAGCCCCCGGCTGCTGCCCGACGGTGTCAACCCGCCAGCGTCAGCGTAATCTGCATTATGTCTAATAAGAGCTTCGACACGTCGAAGCGCATTAAATGAAATCAGGAACTGGACTTGAGCGCTCTTTGTAAGCCATCCCGGAGGCATAAAGCCGGGAGGGATGAGCGGATTCGCGAAAGGCCGCTTTTTGCGCTACTTTTTCTAAAAAAGTGGCATGAACATTTTTCCTTTTCCTTTCTTTTTACAAAGAAACGAAACCAAAGAAAATCGTCGTTGCGCGAATCGCTCGCTGCTCCCGGCTTTGGGCCTCCGCAGCGGCTTTCAAGGCACGCTTAACGACAGGTCGCCTATTGATTTATGCGCTTCGAGGACCGAAGCTAATATAAAAAAAAGAGCTTCGACACGTCGAAGCGCATTTAATAAAATTGGAAATTGGCCTCGAACGCTCCTTGAAAGCCATCCCGGAGGCATAAAGCCGGGAGGGATGAGCGATTCGTGAGAGGCCGCTTTTTGCGCTACTTTTTCTAAAAAAGTGGCAGAAAATAATGGGTTTTAGGATGGTGTACTTGGGGATTGCTGTTACCTAAATAGGTGGAAATGCGAAATAAGCCTGAGGCTTATTTCTCGTCGGCGACCATCCGGTCTTTGGCTGTGATCCCCATCAGGGAGAGGCCCGTACGGATGGAGAGGGCGACCATCAGGAACAGCTTGAGCAGTTTCGCCTCTTCCTCGGTCCCCAGTACGCGATAGTCGTAGTAGAACTTGTGCAGCCGTGCCGCGAGGGACTTGAGGTACTCGGGCAGCTTCTGCACCTGGCGTGACGCAAAGGCATCCTCGATCACTTCCGGCAGCAGCAGCGCCTCGAAGAGCAGCGCGTCGGCATCGGCGTTGAGGCCTGTGAGCTCCGCCGCCATGATCTGTTCTTCGCTCAACTCGCTTTTGGAGAGGATCGTCTGGATCCGCGCATGGGCGTAGTTAATGTAATAGACCGGGTTTGAGTTGTCCTGCTTCTTGAGGGTTTCGACATCGAATTCCAGGGCCGTGTCGCTCTTCTTGCTCGCAAAGATGAAGCGCAGGGCGTCCGCGCCGATCTCCTCGACGATGTCGCTCATCAAAATGACGTTGCCGGCCCGCTTGCTCATCTTGTACGGCTCGCCGTCTTTGAGCAGGCTGACCATCTGCGACAGCAGGATCTCCAGCTTCTCCGGATCGTAGCCCAGGAAGCGCGCCGCCGCTTTGACGCGGGCGATGTAGCCGTGGTGGTCCGCGCCCCAGATGTTGATGTAGTGGTCAAACCCCTGCTCGAACTTGCGGTTGTGGTAGACGATGTCGCCGGCCAGGTAGGTCGGGCGGCCGTCTTCGCGCACGACGACGCGGTCTTTCTCGTCCCCGTGCTCCGTCGAACGGAGCCAGAGCTTCTCTTCGCCTTCGTAGACACCCTCGCCGAGCTTCTTCATGACCCGGTCCCAGTCGTCGTAGAGCGACGCTTCGCTGACGAAGGTATCGAAGTGGATGTTCGCGTCGCCCAGGTCGGAGACGATGAGATCCATCACCTTGTCCTTCGCCCAGAGCGCGAGCTCTTTCTGGCGGTCGGCGTTAGTGAGAATGTCGCTGCCGAAGGCGCCGAGCGCCTCTTCGGCCAGGATCGTCATGTATTCGCCGCGGTAGTACTTCTCAGGCCACTCGACTTCCATGTTGAGAACACTGTGCTGCCCTTCAAGCTGCAGGCTGACGCCAAGAAGGTCGATCTGGTTCCCGGCGTCGTTGACGTAGTACTCAGCCGTGATGTCGTAGCCCAGGCGGCGTCCGAGACGCAGGAGTGTGTCGCCGTAGACCGCGCCGCGGGCGTGGCCGATGTGCAGCGGACCCGTCGGGTTGGCGCTGACGAACTCGAGCAGGATCTTGCCTTCGCGGTCGGCATGCCCGAACTGTTCGGGGTTCTGCAGGGCCCAGCCGGCGTACTCGTCCATGAATGCTTCGGAAAGGCGGAAATTGATGTACCCCTTCGTTGCTTCGACCGCGGAGAACATCGCATGTTCGCCGAAGGAGGATGCCAGTTCGTCGGCGATCACCATCGGTGATTTGCGCAGCTCTTTGGCCAGCGAGAAGGCAATGGGGGTGGCGTAGTGCCCGAAGGAACGGTCTTTGGGCTTTTCGAGCACGACCTCGCGCTCAAATTGCGCTTTGAGAAGCGCCGATACACGCTGTTTCAAATCAATTACGCCTGTTTTTCGGATTCTTTGGGTGCTTCGGAAGCTGCCGTTGCGTCACCGCCCTCGACTTTTTTGGGGGCCTCGTTGCTTGCAACCTCTTCCGGTTCGTCTTTCATCTCATTCTTGAAGTTCTTGATTCCCTTGCCGATACCCTTGGCAAGATCCGGAATTTTTTTCGCACCGAAGAGCAGGACGATGATCCCGAAAATCAACAGCAGTTCAGTTCCGCTTGGCATACCCATAGTAATTCCTTAGGTGGTTTTTTTGGAAATGTAATAATAGCGAAAAAATGCAGGGATATTGGTTAGTAAAAGCGTTTACGGCGGCGGAGGGGCGCTAGTGCGCTTCCCACGCCTGTACGAATGCGTTGATCTTGAGGGTCGGGACTTTCAAGCGGGCGGCCCTGGCAACGGAGACAAGCACCTCCGCCGCCTCGTCGAGGTCGTCGTTGATGATGATGTAGTCGTACTCGCTCATACGCTGGACCTCGCGTTTGGCCATATCGATCCGGCGTTCGATCACTTCCGCCGCATCGGTTGCCCGCGCCCGCAGACGCTGTTCGAGTTCGCTCAGCGTCGGGGTCGTGATGAACGCGGAAGTCGTAATGTCGCCCATGCGGTTTTGAACGGCATCGTGCCCCTGGACGTCAATGTCGAAGATGACCAGCTTCCCCTCGGCGAGGGCCGCCTTGACGGGCTTGAGCGAAGTGCCGTAGTAGTTGCCGTGGACGACGGCGTACTCCAGGAAGTTCTCCTCCTCGATGTCGCGCTTGAAGCTCTCCTCGTCGACGAAGTGGTAATGCACACCGTCCACTTCCCCCTCGCGCATCGGTCGTGTCGTTGTCGAGATCGAGAAGTAGTAGGGTCCGATCGCCTCGGCCACTTTTTTGATCAGAGAACTCTTCCCCGCACCGCTTGGGCCCGACAGGACCAGGATCGCTCCGCCGTTTTTGTTCATGCCTTCTCCCCGAATGAAATATCAATGCGCACACCCATCGCCTTGAGCGCCTGTGCGACCGATTCGTCGCTGAGGATCGCCATTAGATCCTGCAGGGCTTCAACACCCCGCGCATGCAGGTCGATGTCGCTGAAATCCGTCTCTTCCGGCGCACGTTCCGGTGCATCGGCGTCATAGAGCACCTCCTCGATCGGCTGTTCCCACTCCCGCCGGTCGATGTGCTCCATCGCCGCTTCGATCTGATCGCCGTACGTCGGCCCTTCGGCCTCGTCACTTTCCACGGCATCGAGCAGCTCTTTGAGCTCATCGATCTCCGCACTGTCAAAGAGCGGTGCCGCCGACTCCTCCTCCCACGCTTCCGCCGCTTCGTCGGCATCGAAAACGTCGCTGCGTTCGACCAGCGCGCTGACGGCCATCTCCGCAACATCAAGGGCCCGCGCTAGCTCTTCGGGCAGGAACGGTTTCCCCAGCGCCGCGTCATACCCCTGGGGCATGGCGTCGAAGCGCGAGCCGATGAAAATGGCATAGTGTCCCTGCGTTTTCGCGGCCGCCGCATCGTAACTCGCGGCGACACTGTCATCGACGATGGCGACGTCCGCCCGCTGCCCGCCGGCGGTACCCGGAAGCAACAGGGTATCCCCGCGTTTTTGTGCCAGACGTTCGACCAATTTAGCGACAATGGGAGTGGTGTTGAACAGCGCGATGGTCATAACGTCCCTTGAATGCGGTATGAAAATACCCGTAAAAGTGTGTTAACATTGTAACAAAAAAGCATCCGAATTCGAATGAAACCCCTCCTGATCGCCGGCCTGATCCTCACGGCCCTCTTTGCCGACAACGCGCTTTTGCTTCCGCACCGCTGGCAGGATGCCCGGCACACCCTCGGGGTGATGATTCGCAGCGGCAACACCCCGTTGCTCCTCATGACAGAGCGCCTTGATGACTCCTATCTCCGCCAGGCCCTCCGCCAAGCGCTCGAAAACGATAGGAATGTGACGCTCATCACCTCCTCGCGGGAGACCGCATCCCGGTGGGCGATGTACCGTTCGCTTCACGCCTGTCTGCTGCCCCCCGGAACGGTCATGACCTTCAGCCTCCTCCGTACATCCGAAACAGGCTGCATGGTCAGCGGCACACTCGAGACCGAGACGCTCCGAAGCGCTTCGGGTCTGATGGTCTGCAAAGAGCGCAAGGCGTTCAATGAAACGGTGCGGTTGCTGCAGCAGGAGTGCAGAGGGTACTTCAAGCGTTGAGGCGCTATTTCACCCGGACCAACTGATGCTCGTCGAGCTTGTATACCCGCTGGCAGCGGTCCGCCAGCTGCAGTTCGTGGGTGACAAGCAGGAGCCCGGCGTCGTGTTTCGCGATATAGCTGTCAAAAAGGTCCATCACTTCGCAGGCCGTCTCCAGGTCCAGGTTCCCCGTCGGCTCGTCCGCATAGATCAGGCGCGGTTTTTTCGTCAGCACCCGGGCGACGGAGAGGCGCTGCTGCTGGCCGCCGGAAAGTTCCGTCACCTTCTGGCCCACAACATGTTCGATCTTGAGGGCCCGCAGCAGCTCCGGCTCGACCGGCTCGTTCGAGAGGATGGATGCGACCTCGAGATTCTCCGCACCCGTAAACCCTTTGAAGAGATAGTGCGACTGGAATATGATCCCAAGCTGCTTCCGGCGCAGCTCCACCAAACCGCGATTGGAGAGCCCCTCCATCGGTTCGCCCATCAGCGTCACGCTGCCGCTGTCGGGAGTGAGCAGGGTCGAAAGGATATGAAGCAGGGTTGATTTTCCGCTGCCGCTGACCCCGATGATGGCAACGGACTCATGGCTCTCGATGGAGAGATCCACACCGGAAAAAAGCGGGTAATCGAAATGGTGGGCAATGCCGCTGGCTTCTAGCAGTTTCATGAATGCAATGATAGTGCGTTTTGCGTTAGTTCTGGGTTAGTTTTGGGGTAATGGGAGAAAAACGGGCGACAGTGTCACCCGGAAAGGGGCAGCAGAGGGCTTACGCCATCTGTGCAGCGACTTCGGCAGCGAAATCGTCTTGTTTCTTCTCGATGCCTTCGCCGACTTCGAGACGGATGAATGCGACGACTTCAGCACTGCCGCCGGCAGCTTTTGCCGCTTCGGCGACTGCAGCTGCAACCGTTTTCTTGTCATCAAGAACATAGTTCTGATCCAGGAGGCACTGCTCTTTGTCAAGCGTCGTGTTATCCTCGATGTAGCGCGCGAGTTTACCCGGCAGGATGTTCGGGATGATCTTCTCAGGCTTGCCTTCGGCGATCAGTTCCTCTTTCATCTTCGTTTCCGCAGCGGCCAGGACATCCTCTGTCAGTTGAGACATGGAGATGTACTCCGGCACGTTTTTGAGCGGCTTTTTCAGACGCGCGAGCTCTTCGTTCTCTTTCTTGATCGCTTCGATGCGGCCTTTTGTTTCCGCCTCGACATACGCCGCGTCGAAATCTTTGTAGCTCAGCGTCGTCGGTTTCATCGCGGATGCGTGCATGGCGACCTGCTTTGCGACGGCGACCATGGCGTCAGCCGTTTTCGCGGAGTCACACTCGATCGCAACGATAACGCCGATGCGCGTGTTGGAGTGAACATAGCCGTTGACCGCGACGTTTTCGTTTCCGCTCAGTGCCGCGATGCGGCGAAGTTCGATCTTCTCGCCGATCTTCGCGACCGCTTCGTCGAAGTAGACGCTGAACGCTTTGCCTTCGTACTCGGTTTCGCGCAGCGCTTCCGCACTGTCCGCTTCTGTCGTGAACGCCTGCTCTACCGTAGTAGAAACGAGGTTCTGGAAGCCTTCGTTTTTCGCAACGAAGTCTGTCTCGGAGTTAACCTCGATCAGTGTCGCACGCTTGTTGTCTGCAGAGATCTTCAGACCAACAGAGCCTTCAGCAGCAACGCGGTCCGCTTTTTTAGCGGCCTGAGCAATCCCGCGTTCACGCAGCCACTCTTTGGCTTTTTCCATGTCGCCGTTTGACTCGGTGAGCGCCTTTTTACAGTCCATCATCGGTGCGTCAGTCGCCTGACGCAGCTCTTTTACCATTGCTGCTGAAATTGCTGCCATGCTTATGCTTCCTCTGTCGTTGTTTCTTCTGCTGTTTCTTCCGCAGCTTCTGCAGCCGCTTCGACCTCTTCGCCTTCCGCTTCCGCGTTGTCGGCTATCATCGCTTTACCTTCGTTGACCGCTGCTGCCATCTCTTTACAGAAAAGCTGGATCGAGCGGATAGCGTCGTCGTTGCCCGGGATCGGGAAGTCGATCAGGTCCGGATCACAGTTCGTATCGAGCGGTGCGATAACTGGGATACCGAGGTTGCGTGCTTCTTTAACGGCGATGTGCTCTTTGACGGCGTCAACGACGAACATCATATCCGGCAGTTTTTTCATATCGCGGATACCGCCGAGGTAAGACTCGAGCTTCTCTTTCGTACGAGCCATCATCAGCGCTTCTTTTTTCGTCAGCAGGTTGATCTGGCCGCTCTCTTGCATCTGCTCGATCACCTCAAGCTTGCGAAGGGATTTCTGGATCGTCGGGAAGTTGGTCAGCATACCGCCGAGCCAGCGGTTGTCAACGTAAGGCATACCACAGCTCTCTGCCGCTTCTTTGACGGCAACGCGTGCCTGTTTTTTCGTACCGACGAACATGATCGTCTTGCCTTCGGCAGTTGCATCAACAACAATCTGATACGTGTTGCGGAAGTAGCGCAGCGTCTTCTGCAGGTCGATGATGTAAATGTTTTTGCGAACACCGAAGATGTATTTTTTCATTTTCGGGTTCCAGCGGCGTGTTTGGTGGCCGAAGTGGACACCGCACTCGAGAAGGTCTTTCATAGTTACCATAATTATGGTCCTTTCTGCATCGTGCCTCCGAGGCACGATTAAATTAAAAAATACCGGTTCGCTTCAATGCCCCCGGCAGTCCTGCTCTATTTTTTCAGAAAAGGCTGCACCGGTTTTTGGGTTTGGCACCTGAGATCTTGTTCCCCGGCAGTTCGGTCAGAACGCATGGAGAAAATCGCGGAATTTTACCTTACATAGCCTTAAGAAAGTGTTAAGCAATAACGGCTCCACCTCCCCTTTGCAGCTGTTAATTTCAATTTCTATTTATATTACTTCTGGTAGGCTGTGTAATACCTTTGTGATTAATTTGTTTTTCTTATGTTTAGGATTAGTTGTCCGGAAAAACAGACACAGGTACAAGGAGTTAAAATGAAAAAACAGTTGATCCTTTCCGTTGCCGCCGCGGCCATACTCAGCATCGGTCTCCAGGCCGATGAAACGACCGACCGCATGGAGGCGATGGAGGCGCAGATCGAGGCCCTTCAGGAACAGCTTTCCGCCATGAAAGACGCCAAAGCCGATGAAACGGCAGCCACTGAAGACGATGAAGAAGGCAGTGAAGAGGAGGTGGATGAGACCGATGAGCGTCTGACCGACCTTGAAGAGCAGGTCAGCACGATCAACCGCAACACCTCCGGAAGCCACCTCAAGTTCGGGGTCGATTTCCGTACGGCCGTCGACAATCTGAACTACAAGATGGCCGGGAACGCCTACAATCCCGATACGATGGCCTTCGACGGTGACGACACCCAGAGCAATGACGCCTTTCTCACCAACCGCCTCTGGCTCAACATGGAGTGGCTGGCGACGGAAAATATGAGTTTTACGGCCCAGCTCGCCTATAACAAGGCCTACGGATACCGCAGTGGGTTCAATGGGGGCTACCCGGGCTTCGAGACCTTCGACTGGATCACGAACGAAAACGCCTATGACGACGTTGTCCGCGTCCGTTCTGCATACTTCTTCTACCGCAACGACACCTTCCTCGGTGCGGAGATCCCCTGGACCTTCAGCATCGGCCGCCGCCCCTCCACCAACGGCCACCTCATCAATCTGCGCGACGACGACCGCCCCGCCTCACCGATGGGGCACAACATCAACGTCGAATTTGACGGGATGAGCTCCAAGTTCAGCTTTGAAGATCTCACCGGCATCGACGGGATGTACATCAAGTTCTGCGCCGGACGCGGCGGCACGAATGCCAACGCGAAGTTCTTTACAATCAATATGGATAGCAACAATACCCTTGGTATCGCCGCTCCCTACGCCAAGAATGACGCCGACCTTCCGGACATCGACCTCGGCGGCCTGATCTTCGTTCCTTACGATGACGGCCAGTACAGCCTCGGCGCACAATACTACTATGCCGCCCACCTCATCGACGCTTCCGTCACCCCGACGCCGAGCGGATACGTCTTCCATAATATGCAGGATGTTGGGAATATGCACGCGGTCACGGCGAATTTCATGATCAACGGTATCGGCAACGGCTGGAGCGATTTCCTCGACGATACGATCTTCTTCGCCAGCGGTGCCGTGAGTATCACCGATCCGAAAAAGGGTGCGGCCGATCAGGGGATGCTCGGTTCGAAAGAGAGCAAAACCGGTTCGTCTTACTGGGTCGGTCTCCAGATCCCGACGCTGTTCACCGATATGGGCCGTATCGGCTTCGAATACAACCACGGCGACAAGTACTGGCGTTCTATCACCTACGCCGAGGATACGAACATCGGTTCCAAAGTCGCGACGCGCGGTAGTGCTTACGAAGCGTACTACACGGACTACCTGATCGAGGATGTCTTCAGCTTCCAGATCCGTTATACGTACATCGATTACGAGTACACCGGTTCCAACGGATTCTTCGGCTCTACGACGGGTACGCCGTATAAGATCGACGATCTCGCCGCCACCAATCCGGGACTGGCAAGCGCGACCGTCGACAAAGCACAGGACATCCGCTTCTACCTGCGCTACCGCTACTAAGCACCTCCCCTTCGGGCGGTGCCTCGTAACGTTTTACTTCACCGACGGAAAAACCCTTTAGCCGTTCTGCAATTCCGCCAGCTTCTTTTTTACCTCTTCGACATGTACGATCTCGTATTTAACTCCCTGCTTTGAACGCTTCTGGCGTACTTTGACGTTCCCCCATGCCGCGGCGACTTTGCCCTCCGGGTCAATGATGTAGGTCGTGCGGACGATGCCCATATACTCTTTGCCGTAGTTCTTCTTCATGGCCCAGACGCCGTAATCTTCCATCATCGCATGCTCCGGGTCGCTGAGCAGGGTGATCTTCAACGACTGCTTCTCGATAAAGCCGCGGTGGACCTTCGGGGAGTCGGCGCTGACGCCGAAAATGGCCGCCTTGAGCCCCTGGAATTCCGGCAGCTGCTCGGTAAAATCGCACGCTTCGGTCGTACACCCGGGCGTATTGTCCTTGGGGTAGAAGTAGAGCACGATCCATTTCCCTTTGAGATCGCGCGAACAGATCTCCACCTCGTCCTGGTTCTCCAGGCAAAAATCCGGTGCAACAGTTCCGACTTCCAACATCATATGTCCTTTATTTTTTGATGAATCATAGCATAGGTGCCAAGTGCAGCAACCATTCCTTCCTCTCAAGACCAAAGGTCGAAATTGAACGCGCTTTGTCGCGACAAAGCATAACAGCTTCGGTTTCCGAAGCGCATAAATCAATAGGCAACCTGTCGTTAAGCGTGCCTTGAAAGCCGCTGCGGAGGCACAAAGCCGGGAGCAGCGTGCGATTCGCGCAACGACGATTTTCTTTTGGTTCTTTTCTTATGAAAAAGAAAAGAATGAGGGGCCTATCTCTTTGCCACTTTTTTAGAAAAAGTAGCACAAAAAGCGGCCTTTCGCGAATCGCTCATCCCTCCCGGCTTTATGCCTCCGGGATGGCTTACAAAGAGCGCTCAAGGCCAATTCCTGATTTGATTGAATGCGCTTCGATGTATCGAAGCTCTACTTTTCCATTCGCTTTGGTTTCGTTTCTTTGTAAAAAGAAAGAAAAAGAACACCGGGACCTATAAACTATTCTCGTCGACGATACTGATATCGGGAAACGCATGCAGCAGCAGGTCCGCCGCCACCCCGTTTCCTTTGGCGATCTCGTTGCCCGCTTCATCCAAAACAGGCGTCGTGCCGATGCCGCAGCTGGGGGATTTCGATTTGAGGATGATCCCCGTCGCGTCCGGGTGCGCCTTGATCAGCGCCTCGGTCTGTTCGATAAGCGCATCAGTTACGTCCGTATCATCCGCATCTTTTTTGACCCGCAGGCCGTGATCCTCCGTCGCGATGACGCTGATCCGCCCGCGGGGTGTCCCCAGAACCGGGGCTTCCGGGCAGAAGGGAATCACCTCTTTGTCTGCAAGAAAGGTGAGAACACCGTCATCCCTTTTGGAGCAGCCGTCATACCGGCACGCTTCTCCCAGCAGACACGCCGAGACGATCACTTTCTCTTTTTGCATGATGCTACGCGATGACGACCGATTTGAGTTCCGTCATCTCCTCGATGGCGAACCGCGGCCCCTCGCGGCCGACGCCGCTCAGCTTGACCCCGCCGTAGGGCTGGATGTCAAAACGCAGGGTCGGCATATCATTGATGACGACTCCCCCTGCCTCGAGCTCGCTGATCGCGCGCTGCGTCAATGCCAGGTCGTTGGTAAAGACGGAGAACTGCAGCCCGTAGGGCGAATCGTTCATCCGGGGGGCAGCGTCGTCGAAGCCCTCGACCTTGACCAGGGAGACGATCGGCGCGAAGACCTCCTCGCAGACGATCGCCATATCATCGGTGACGTCCGCCATGACCGTCGGGTAGAACATCGTGCCTTCGCACTTCACCTCCGTCATCGGACGCGCCCCTTCGTCAATGGCGCTTTGCACCCATGAGAGTGCCCGCTCCGCCGCCTCTTCGTTGATGAGCGGTCCCATAAAGGTGTCGTCTTCGTAGGGCGATCCGACAACGAGCTTCTGCGTCGCTTCGGCCATTTTCTCCGCAAACGCGTCGTAGACGTCACTGTGGACATAGATGCGCTGAAGCGAGATGCAGACCTGCCCGGAGTTGACGAAGGCCCCGAGCGCACAGCGCTGTGCCGCCAGATCAAGGTCGGCGCTCTTGTCGATGAAGGTCGCCGCGTTGCCGCCGAGCTCCAGGCTCACCTTTTTGATCCCCGCACTCTTGGTGATGATATTGCCGACGGGAACGGAGCCGGTGAAGCTGATCTTGCGCGGGATGTCGCTGCCAACGAGCGTACTGCCCACTTCGGCATCGCCATAAACAACGCTCAGGGCGTCCTTGACCGCGTGGGGGCTTTCGATAAAGAGCTTGGCGAACTTGTAAGCCGTCAGCGGCGCCTCCGGCGTCGGTTTGAGGACGACCGTATTGCCGGCGACGAGGGCCGGGGCGAGCTTGTGCGCCACCAGGTTCAGCGGGAAGTTGAACGGCGTGATCGCCGCGATAACGCCGACAGGTTCACGGATATAGAAGGCCGTCGTTTTGCGGCCGCTGGGCATCGCATCGGTGTTGATCGTTTCCCCGTGCATGGTGCGCATCGTCTCGGCGGCGAGGGTCACCGTTTCGATGCAGCGCTCCACCTCGACCCGGGCGAAAGCGATCGGTTTGCCGACCTCGTCCGTAATCGTTTTTGCCAGGTCTTCTTTCTGTTCCCGAAGCTTTGCCGCTACGTCGTGCAGCCAATCGCAGCGCTGTGACAGCGTCGACGCTTTGGCCGCTTTTGTGGCCGCTTTGGCAATCTCCAGTGCCCGAATGGTTTCCTCCGCGACGCAGACGGGAGCCTTCGACACGACCCTGCTGTCATAAGGGCTGCGGCGTTCCGTCCACTGGCCTGTGACCGCTTCCGTCGATCCGAAAAATACTTTTGCTTCCATACTACTGTCCTGGTATAAAAAGTGTATCTATTATACAAGGCGGGCCGTTAAGCCGCCGTTTGCCCCCCGCCATTAACACTGATTTTAGAAAAAACCTTTTACAATCGAAACAAAAAATGCGGCATCCCCCGGGTGCCGCCGATAGGAAAATGATGCTTAACCTTGAAATCATCCCCGGCCAGCTCGGCGTCCGTCCCCCGGTAACAAAACCCCATCCCGGCTTCTACCCGCAGGTCGGCGAAGCGCGCTTCCGTAAACTCGTCGACGAGCACTACGAACTGATCCGTAACAGCGATATCGCCTTCCTCTTCCCCGTCAACGACGAAGATGACTTCCAACAGGCCAAGACCAATGCCGCGGACTTCTTTATCCAGATCTGCGGCGGCCCGGACTACTTCAACCAGCACCGCGGCGAGCCCCGCATGGTCGGCCGCCACGCCCCTTTCCGCATCGACGAAGCGGCCCGCCGCCGCTGGCTGGAGTTCTACGCCCAGCTGCTGCCGCAGCTCGTCGAAGAGGGCATCGACGAAGCGTACGTCCAGTCCTTCTGGGACTACATCAACGTCTTCTCCGCGTGGATGATCAACACACCATCAGCCTAAGCACTAAGCACGCTAAAAGTATCCGCTTCTTTTGTCAAATCCGAAACGGTACTTAGCGTGTCAGCCGGATCACCGGTGAATGGATTGTCCCGAAAGCGGCAGCCTTTTATCCTTTTTTCTTCCCGGTTCGGCTTCTTTTTTGAATAAGCATAAGCGCTAAAGCGCAATACATGCGAGGCACTAAATACCAAGTCGTAAAAAAGAAGGGGGAACAAAACCCCAATTGAGAAAACGAAATCTCCCCAAGTAATCCCCCCTTTATCCCATCTATGCAAAAATGTATTCGATTGAAAAGAGGTGCAAAACCATGGTCATCGAATCCAATTACGTCGATATCCGCCGCCGCGAGATCTACCCTGCCAGTGTCGTGATCGAAGCAGGTCTCATCCGGTCCGTCACCAGGATTGACACCCCCTGCTCCACCTACATCCTCCCCGGTTTCATCGACGCGCATATCCATATCGAAAGCTCCATGCTCCCGCCGAGCGAATTCGCCCGCCTCGCCGTCCTACACGGCACGGTGGCAACCGTCTCCGACCCCCACGAGATCGCCAACGTTCTCGGGATAAAAGGGGTCGAGTTCATGCTGGAAAATGCACAGAAGGTCCCCTTCCACTTCGCCTTCGGTGCCTCCCCCTGCGTCCCGGCGACCCCCTTTGAGACGAGCGGCGCGGCCCTCGGCGTCGAGGAGGTGAAAACACTGTTGGCAAACCCGCAGATCGGCTACCTCAGCGAGGTGATGAACTTCCCCGGCGTCGTCAGCGGCGATACCGATATGCTTGCGAAAATTGCAGCCGCGAAGGCGCTGGGCAAACCCGTAGACGGCCACGCCCCCGGCCTGCGCGGCGACGATCTGAAACGCTACATCGCTGCCGGCATCACGACCGATCATGAAGCCTTCACCTACGAAGAGGGACTGGAAAAGGTACAGGCGGGGATGAAGATCCTCGTCCGCGAGGGCTCCGCCGCCAAAAATTTCGAGGCCCTTGCCCCGCTGATAAAAGACTATCCCTGGATGCTGATGTTCTGCAGCGACGACCGCCACCCCGACGACCTCCGCCGCGAACATATCAACGCCCTCGTGCGGCGTGCCGTCGCCAAAGGGTATGACCTTTTCGACGTGCTGCGCATCGCCTGCCTCAACCCCGTCGACCATTACGGCCTCGGCGTCGGAACGCTGCGGCCGGGGGAGAGCGCCGACTTCATCGAAGTCGACAATCTGGAAGATTTCACCGTCCTGCGTACCGTGATCGGCGGCCGAACGGTTGCCGAAAAAGGCAGGAGCCTGATCCCCTCCCTGCCGCTGCCGGAGCTCAACAATTTCCATACGGCCAGAAAGCGGCCGGAGGATTTTGCCCTCCCTCCCTGTGACAGCGTGGAGGTGATCGAGGCCGTCGACGGCGAACTGGTCACCCATGAGATGATCGCCTCGCTGAAAAACGTCCCGGCCCACCGCATCGGCGACCCGGACCACGACATTCTCAAAATCGCCGTCGTCAACCGTTACGAGGATGCCCCTCCCGCCGTCGCCTATGTCAGCGGGTTCGGACTGAAAGAGGGGGCCATCGCCTCCAGCGTCGCCCACGATTCGCATAACATCATCGCCGTCGGCTGCAGCGACGATGCCATCGCCGCGGCGGTCAATCTCGTCATCGATGCCCGCGGCGGCATCTGCGCGCTGAACACCTCCGAACAGCACCTTCTTCCGCTGCGTATCGCCGGGATTATGAGCGGGGAGGACGGCTTCACGGTGGCCAAAGAGTACGAGGCGCTGGACCGTTTTACCAAAACAGTACTGGAATCGACGTTGCATGCACCGTTTATGACCCTCTCGTTTATGGCGCTGCTCGTCATCCCCGAGCTCAAGCTCAGTGACAAAGGGCTCTTCGACGGGCGGACCTTCCACTTCATCAAAGGGTGCAGGTTAGAACCATGAATCTTTTCCAACTCCGCGACCACGGCACGGACATCCGGACGGAGATGACTGCCGGCTTTACGACCTTCCTCGCCATGCTCTATATCGTCCCTGTCAACGCCGCGATCCTAAGCGCGGCGGGCCTCCCCTTTGACGCCGTCATCACCGCGACAGCGGTCATGACCATTATCGCCTCCGTGCTCAACGGCCTCTGGGCCAACACCCCGATTGCCATGAGCGTCGGCATGGGGCTCAACGCCTATTTCAGTTTCGGGCTCGTCAAAGGGATGGGACTGGCGTGGCAGACGGCTCTGGGGATCGTTTTCCTCTCCGGCATCCTCTATATCCTTATCAGCATCACCCCGCTGCGGCGCTGGATGATTGCGACGATCCCCATTGATGTCAAACGCGCCGTCAGCGCGGGAATAGGCGCCTTTATCGCCTTTATCGGGATGGAGCAGCTTCATCTCATCACCGACAGCCCGGCGACGCTGGTCACCCTGGGCAACCTCAAAGACCCCCACCTCCTCATCGGTCTCTTCGGCCTCGCCCTGGCGATCCTCTTTGTCATCAAGAGGGTCCGCGGGGCGTTTATCCTCTCCATCACGCTGACCGCCCTGCTTGCTTGGGTAACGGAAGTAGACCCGATGCCTGAGGCCTTTTTCTCCCTGCCCGCCTCCATGGCGCCGATCGCCTTCGAACTCGACATCGTCTCTGCCCTGAGCCTCTCGATGGCGCCGCTCATCCTCATCTTCCTCATCACGGACCTCTTTGACACCCTCGGCACCCTGACCGGGGTGGGAATGCGCGCGAAGCTCTTTCACGGCAGAGATTCCGTCCCGCTGCAGCGCACCATCGAGGCCGACGCGGCGGCGACGATGCTCAGCGGCCTCGCCGGGGTGACCAGCACGACGGCGTTCATCGAGAGTGCGGCGGGCGTCGAAGCGGGCGGCCGGACGGGACTGACCGCCGTCGTTACCGGGCTGCTCTTCATTCTGCCGCTCTTCTGGCTCCCCTTCTTCCAGGCCATCCCCTCCAACGCCATCTACCCCGTTCTTATCGTTATCGGCGTCATGATGTTCGGGGAACTGCAGCATATCGACTATTCGGACGCGGCGGTCAAATACAGCACTTTCCTCATCGTTCTGGGGATGCCGCTCACCTACTCCATCACCGACGGCCTGCTGCTGGGCTCACTCGCCTACGTCTTTATCCGCCTCATCCAGGGGCGCTTCAGGCAGATCGATATCGCGATGGGCGTCCTCGCCGCCGTCGCCCTGCTCGTCTTTTTCGTCCTCTGAACTCAGCCGAAGAAGTGTCTGAGCTCTTCGTCCGTATTGGCGTTGAGGGCCACCTTCGGATCGTCGACGGCAACGGCCTCTGCAATGCCGGTGGACTCGATCCATGCATCAAGGCGTCCCGCGTCCGAAGTGAGCAGATCATTTTTCATAACGGCGCTGATGCGCTGCGGCGGGGCGCGGTGTCCCTCGAAAAAAGCCGTCGCCACTGGGCTTTCGCTGCGGGATAGCGCTTCGAAAACGCGTTTGTCCGGCACGGGGCGGTCCACCTGGCAGAAGTAGAGCTCCGGGGCATCGAGCGTCTCGAACGCCCTCTTGACCGAGGAGAACATCCCCTCCTCGTACGCTTCGTTGCGGATCACCCTCACCTCCTCGGGAAGGACGGCGCTGATCTGATCAAAGGCGTGCCCCAGGACGACGGCGACGTCGTAGCCGTAGCTTCGCAGCTGCCGGATCTGCCGGTTGATCAGGTACTCCCCCTCCACCCTGTAAAGCGGTTTCATCACGGAACTCCGGGAGGACTTCCCGGCGGCGAGCAGGACGACCGTCATCCCCCCTCCGGCCGTGAAAGGGCCTCTTTGATCATGTTGAACGCTACCCGGAGGCGGTAGCCTTTCGTCGAACGGTATCCACCGGAGGGGTCCGCATCGCTCTCAAGCGCCGCTTTGATCGCCGCGTCGTCGTACACGCCTCCGTCCAGCAGGGTCTCGAGGGTCCTGAAACGGACGGGGTTGGACCCCAACGACGCCCCGCTGATACGGAACCCGTCGCTGCCGTGCGTCAGGGCGATACTCACCTTTGCGATGTTGAGCCGCTCCCTCATCCCCGCCTTTCGGTAGTACCAGTCTCCCGTCTGCAGCGGAACGGTGACGGCGGTAATAAGCTCATGGTCGAGTTTCGTGCATTTGTAACCGCAGAAGAGCGCTTCAAGCGGCACACTCCGCTCCCCGCCCTGCGACGCCAGCGTCACCGTGGCCTCCAGCGCCACCAGCGCAGCCGTCAGGTCCGCGGCGGGTGAGGCGTTGGCAATATTGCCGCCGACTGTGGCGAGGTTGCGGATCTGGTGCGAGCCGAAGGTTTCGGCACAGGCCGCCAGCAGCGGCAGGGATGCCCGGACCGCATCGCTGCGGAGCAGTTCGTTGAGCGTCACAAGCGCGCCAATCCGCATATAACCGTCATCCACGCTGACGCCTTTCAGCTCCTCCAGGGCGTGGATATCAATGAGGGTGGCGGTGGCAGCGGCATGCCGCAACTGCAGCGCCGCATCGGTACTGCCGCAGAGCAGCAGCGCCTCCGGATGCCGTGCCAGTATCGCCGTTGCCTCATCCAGGTTTGTCGCCCGCAGATAGTTCATGACTTCACCTTTGCGATCGCCTCGACGATCTTCTTGTACCCGGTACAGCGGCAGAGGTTGCCATCCAGGGCCGCCCTGATCGCCTCTTCACTGCGTTCACCGCCATGGCTGAGGTAGTCGTAGGCGCGCAGGACGAAGCCCGGCGTGCAGAAGCCGCACTGTACGGCACCGTGTTCGGCAAAGCTTTCGCGGATCGCCTCGGTCTCCTCCTGCAGCCCCTCCAGTGTCACGATCTCCGCACCCTGTATCTGCGGGGCAAGCAGCAGGCAGGCATTGACGAGTCTGCCGTTCACAAAGAGGCTGCAGGCACCGCACTCCCCTTCGCCGCAACCCGCCTTGACCGACGTCATTCCCGCCTCGCGCACCAGGTCGAGGACCCGGGCCTCCGGGGCACAGTCGAAACAGTGGGTTCGCCCGTTGATCGTACACGTTATCTGCATGCTTCCTCCACCGTTTCCGGGGTGATCGGCAAATCGTCAAACGGCTGGCCCAGGGCATGGGCGAGCGCGTTGGCCACAGCGGCGGCGGGGCCGTCCATCGGGAGCTCCCCCAGCCCAAGCGAAGGACCTTCCAAACCAAGGAAACGCACGGAAATTTTCGGCAGGTCGGGGGCCATCGGCAGCGTATAATCACTGAAACGGGGACTTCGTACGCGCCCCGTTTCATACACCAGGCGCTCGAAAAGGGCATACCCGATCCCCTGGGCGGCCCCTCCTTCGACCTGCCCCTCCGCCATCATGGGATTGACAACCTGCCCGACGTCGTTGTAGGCGTCAAAACGGACGACCCGGACGCGGTAGTCGACGGGATCAACTTCCACTTCGGCGATGTAGCATCCCAGCCCGTATGCCTCATAGCCGTTACCGTAAAAGAGATCTTCGTCCCAGAGGATGCCGGCGGGCTGTTCATAGGAGGCTCCGAACTGCAGCGGACCGCCGCGCTGCCGGTAGTGCGCAACCGCCTCCCGGTACGCGTCGGGGCTATCGTAATCGCCGAGCGCCCTTTTCAGCTGCCCCGCAGCCTCTGCAAGCAGACGACCGACGATCATCACGGTCCGCGAAGCGACTGTCGGTCCGCTGTCAGCGACCTCGGCGGTATTCGGGGTACGGCAGGAGACCATCCCGACGGGCAGTTCCAGGACATCGGCGACGATCTGCGGCAGCGCCGTCAGCGTCCCCTGCCCCATCTCCACGCTCCCGACGCGGATCTCGATACTGCCGTCCGCCTCCAGGGCGATCGAGACGCTGGAGGCCAGCATGCTCTCCCCCACGCCCGTATACCCGGCACCGTGCATAAAAAGCGCCATCCCGATCCCCCGGTTCGGCGTCAGGGCGTCGTAGAGGGGATCGAAACCGCTCTCACGCCGTGCGGTCTCGAACAGGGCACGCAGCCGGGCATGTTCGGCGATCGGCACCCCCGAAACGCTGACCGAGTCCGCACCGGGAAGGTTGCGTTCGCGCACAACTGCCGGCGAGAGGCCGAGTGTGTGGGCGATATCGTCCATATGGCGCTCGATCCCGAAAAGCACCTGCGGGGCGCCGAAACCGCGGAATGCCCCGTTGGGCGGGGTATTCGTCGCCACGGCGCGGGCGTCGACCCTGATGTAGCCGCAGTTGTAGAAGCCCGCCGCATGCAGAACGCAGCGCGCGAGGACGACGGGGGAGAGCGTCACATACGCCCCGCCGTCAATTGTGATATCCACCTCCAGCGCATGGAGTTTCCCCGTCTCGTCGAAACGGCTTCTGTAGTGCAGCTGCGCGGGGTGGCGCTTGGTCGTGTAGGCGATATCCTCTTCGCGCTCATAGACGATCTTGACATCCTGCCCCGCCTTCTTGCAAAGCAGGTAGGCATAGCCCGCGATCAGGGAGGGGTAATCCTCCTTGCCACCGAATCCCCCGCCCGTCGGCGCCTGCTCCACCTCGATCTTTTCGCCGGCAAGTCCCTCCAGCGCCGCCTCGACAAAGAAGGGGCACTGCATCGAGCCGATGATCTTGACGCGCCCGCCGTTGTAGCGCGCCAGCATACTCTGCGGTTCCAGGTAGGCCTGCTCCTGGTGCGGGGTCGTGTAGGTCTTCTCCAGGCTGAACAGCCCCCTCCCCTCCGGAAGGCTACCTTTGAGCGTATGGATGGCTTTGAAGACATTATCCTCGCCGTAGAGCCGCTGTTTGAGTGCCAGGGACTCCTCCATGCTCAGCACCGGCGCCTGCGCGTCGTAGTCAATCGTAATGTGGGCCGCCGCCTCGCGGAGCCGCCGTTTTGAACGGTGCGCCAGCAGGAGGATCGGCTCCCCGATATGCCGGACCCTCGCCTCTGCGAGGAAGGGCTGGTCGTCAGTGAGGACGACATTGGCGTTGCGACCCTCGATGTCTCTGTAGTCGACGATGACGATATCGGAAAAGTCGAAAGCGGGGTCAAAGGTGATCGCACGGATCTTTCCGTAGGCGATCTCGGAGCGGACAACCGCCCCGTACAATCCGTCAAAAGGCAGATCATCCGTATAGCGCAGCGTCCCGTCCGCTTTTGACGCGGCATCGACACGAACGACACTCTCGCCTACGACTCCCATCGCGTCCTCCTCGCACGAACGGCTCCCTCCGGAGCCACCTTAAACCATTATGCCCAAACATTCGCGAAAGCCCCATTAACGCAGCCTTAAACACCACTTGGATAAAATATCCGACTTTCGTAGAATTACCGATAATTTGGAGAACCAATGAACGAAGCCAAGTACATTTGGATGAACGGCGAATTCCTCCCCTGGCAGGAATCAAAAGTCCACGTACTGTCACATACGCTGCACTACGGCAACGGCGTTATCGAAGGGACCAAGGCGTACAAAACCGACAAGGGGTACGCCATCTTCCGTCTCAACGACCATACCGAGCGTCTGATCCAGTCGGGCAAGATGGTCCTGCTCAACATCCCCTACAGCGTTGAAGAGCTCAATGCAGCCCAGGTCGAGCTGATCCGTAAGAACGAGTTTACCGGCGACAACGTCTACCTGCGCCCCTTCGCCTTCCTGGGCTACGGCGTCATGGGCCTCTACCACAAGGATGCGCCGGTCGAGACGGCCGTCGCCGCATGGGAGTGGGGTGCCTACCTCGGCGAAGAGGGGATGCGCAAGGGGATCCGACTCAAGATCTCCTCGTTCACCCGCCCGGCCAACACCTCCAACATGGGCAAAGCCAAGGCGGTCGCGAACTACCTGAACTCGCAGATGGCCAAGTTCGAAGCGGTCGAATGCGGCTACGACGAAGCCCTGCTCCTTGACGACCAGGGGTACGTCGCCGAAGCGAGCGGCGCGGGCTTCTTCATGGTCCGCGACGGCAAGCTTATCTCGCCGCCTAATGACAACTCCCTCGAATCGATCACCCAGAAGACGATCATCGAGCTGGCCCAGGATATGGGTTACGAGGTTGTTCGCCGCCGCGTTACCCGCGAAGAGGCCTACATCGCCGATGAAGCCTTCCTGACCGGTACGGCCGCGGAGATCACCCCGGTCCGCGAAATCGATGCCCGCATCCTCGGCAACGGCGCCCGCGGTCCGATCACGGAAAAACTGCAAAGCGCCTATTTCGATGTCGTCTTCGGACGCAACCCGAACTACACGCACTACCTGACCTACGTCTAAAAGGAAAGCAAGCATGGCAACAGACATGAACGACTACTTCAACAAGAAAAAAAGCAGCTCCGGCGGCAGCGGCGGCGGCGGTTTCACCCCACCCAAGCCCCCCAAGATGGAGTTCAACATGGGCAAAGGCAAATCGGCACTGCTCCTTCTCGGCGTCGTCATCGTTGTCTTCCTGCTGCTCGCCAAACCCTTCGTCATCATTACCGAAGGGGAGCGCGGTATTCTCGCGACCAACGGAAAGTATGAACCCAATGCCCTCCTGCCGGGCCTGCACTTCATCATCCCCGTGATCCAGAAGGTCTACCTCGTCGACACGAAGGTCAGAATCATCAACTACGCCAGCCGCATCGAGCGTGCCGGGGCCGAAGGCGAAGGCCTTGAAGTCCGTCCGGCGATCACCGTCCTGGATAAACGCGGTCTGCCCGTCTCCATCGAACTGACGGTCCAGTACCGCCTCAATGCGCAGTACGCGGCACAGACCATCTCCAATTGGGGCTTCAGCTGGGAAGAGAAGATCATCAACCCCGTCGTGCGCGACATCGTCCGCAACGTCGTCGGCCAGTACGAGGCGGAATCCCTGCCGACGAACCGCAATACCATCGCGAACCAGATCGAACAGGGCATCCGTCAGAGTATCGAAGGGCAGGAGAACTCCCCGGCCATCTTCCAATCGGTCCAGCTGCGTGAAATTGTCCTGCCGCAGAAGGTCAAGGACCAGATCGAAAGCGTCCAGATCGCCAAGCAGCAGGTCCAGAAAGCCGAGCAGGACGTCCAGCGCGCCAAGCAAGAAGCCCTCAAACGTGCCGCCGAAGCCCAGGGTAAAGCCAATGCCGTCCGTATCGAAGCGGAGGGTAAAGCCAACGCGATCAAGATCGAAGCCGACGCGACGGCCCAGGCCAACCGTGCCATCAGCGCCTCGCTCACGGAGAAGCTGCTCCAGATGGAGCAGATCAAGGTCCAGGGGCAGTTCAACGATGCCCTGCGCGAGAACAAAGACGCGAAGATCTTCCTGACACCGGGCGGCTCCACGCCGAACATCTGGGTCGACATGAAAGATCCGCAGAAACAGAGCGCGATCCGCTAAGCGCTTCCCTCCCCCCGGAGGGTTGAATCAAGCCGGAGCACCTCCGTTTTGATTCAATCCTTTTTTCCTGGAAAAAACATGCAAGAAATTCTCAATCGGGTCGACTGGCAAAAACAGGAACTGCTTCCCGTTATCGTGCAGGACGTCCATACGAACGAAGTCCTGATGATGGCCTACATGAACCGCGAAGCCCTCCAGCTCTCCCTGGAGACGAAACTCGCCCACTACTACTCCCGCTCAAAGCAGCGGCTGTGGAAAAAGGGCGAAAGCAGCGGCCACCTGCAGCACATCAAGCAGTTCCTCATCGACTGCGACGACGACACCCTGCTGCTCAAGGTCGAACAGGAGGGCGTTGCCTGCCACACCGGCCGCAAATCCTGTTTCTTCTCCGAGCTCGACAGCGGCAGCGAGACCATGGCAGTCGAAGTCGATATGACCGCGGCCTACGGCGTCATCGACACCCTCTACCACACGATCCTCGAGCGCAAGAACGCCGACCCGGAAACCTCCTGGACGGCCAAGCTGCTGAGCAAAGGGGAAAACACGATCCTCAAAAAGGTCGTCGAAGAGGCCGGGGAGTTCAGTTTCGCCGTCAAAGATAACGACGAGGAAGAGATCGTCTACGAAGCGGCAGACCTCACCTACCACGTCCTCGTCGCCCTGGGCTACAAGAACATCTCCCCCGACCGCATCAAGCAGGAGCTCGCCCGCCGCTTCGGCATAAGCGGCATCGCGGAAAAGGCCTCACGCCCATCCTAGCCAAATGGCTATCCTTATCTAAAGTAGATACTGCAAAAATCTATGCCAGTATCTACTTCTTCTATCAAGTCTTGAATGATAATTAGCGTATCGAGAGGATTACCGGGGAATGGAATGCCCCGAAAGCGGCAGCCTTTCGCACTTTCTTCTTTCGGGTTCGGTTTCTTCTTTGTGCGAACAAAGAAGAAAGGGAACAAAAAAACTCAGTACTTCAGCCCGATCTGTTTCAAAGCCGCATTGATATGCCGCACCTGCGTATTCCGGTCCCGGCACCACGCCGGCGCGATGAGGGTATCGTTATCGATCCCGGCGGTAATACGCTGCACGGAGACATTCGCAGGCTTCATCTCGATCGCCTTGAGCAGCGTATCGAGGTACTCCTCCTCCGTAATCGGCGTAAACTCGCCCCGGGCATACTCGTTGGCCAGCGCCGTTCGCGTCACGACATAGAGGGGGTGGTACTTCACCGAGTCGATCCCCCACTCGTACGCCCTCATAGCCGTCTCAAGCATCATTGCCTGCGTTTCGCCCGGCAGGCCGAAGATGAGGTGGCCGCAGACATGCAGGCCCGCCGCCTTGCTCTTCTTGATCCAGTGCTCGACATTGGCGCTGTCGTGGCCGCGGTTGATCCGCTCGAGGGTCTCGTCGTAGACGGACTGGATACCGTACTCGACCCAGATCTCTTTCGTTTTGGCCAGCTCTGCGAGGTAGTCGAGGGTCTCGTCGGTGATGCTGTCCGAGCGCGTCCCGATACTGAGCCCCACGACGTCATCAAAGGAGAGCGCCTTGTCGTAGAGCGCCTTGAGCGTCGCGAAGGGGGCGTAGGTGTTCGTAAAGGACTGGAAATAGACGAGGAACTTCGTTGCCCCGTATTCGCGGCGCAGTCTCGCCGAAAGGACGTCGAACTGCTTTTCAAGCTGCTCGAGCTGCTTGGGGAGGTAGGGGTTCTCTTTGCTCTGCAGGTTCAGGTGGAAACCCTTGAGCGGCTGTACCTTGTCAAGACTCGGGCTGAAGGAGTCGTTCTCGCAGAAGGTACAGCCGCCCCGGGCGACGGTGCCGTCGATATTGGGGCAGGTGAAGCCGGAGATGGAGATGGAGACCTTGAAGACCTTCTCCCCGAATTTCTCCTGGAGATAGGTCCCGAAAGTGTAGATCTGCTTCGGCTGCAAATGTGTCCCTAGACGATGTACTCGCCGGTAAAGCAGGCGGTACAGTATTCGCTGCCCTCGGCCCGCACCGAACGCATCAGCGCCTCGGTACTGAGGAACGCCAGAGAGTCCGCCTCGATGTAGTGGCAGATTTCCTCGATGCTCATATTTGCCGCGATCAGCTTCTCTTTGTTCGGCGTATCAACGCCGTAGAAACAGGGGTCCGTCGTCGGCGGGCTGGAGATGCGCATATGCACCTCGGCCGCACCCGCCTCTTTGAGCATACGCACGATGCGGCGGCTCGTCGTCCCGCGAACGATGGAGTCGTCGATGACGATGAGGCGTTTGCCCTCGATCAGTTCGCGGATCGGGGAGAGCTTCATCTTGACCTTGAGATCGCGCATCTCCTGCGTCGGCTCGATGAAGGTACGGCCGATGTAGTGGTTGCGCATGATCCCCATCTCGTAGGGGATCCCGCTCTCCTGCGAATAGCCGATGGCCGCCGGCACGCCGCCGTCGGGGACGGGCACGACCATATCCGCCTCGATCGGCTGCTCTTTGGCCAGCTGCACACCCATGTTCTTGCGCTTCTGGTAGACGTTTTTGCCGAAGACCTCGGAGTCGGGACGGGCGAAGTAGACGTACTCAAAGATACAGTGCTTCGGGGTTCCGTCAAAGATTTTGAGCGACTGCGGTGCCTTCCCTTTTTCAAAGATGAGCATTTCGCCCGGTTCGACGTCACGGATATAGGTCGCGCCTATCAGATCAAAAGCACAGGTCTCGGACGCGACGACGTAACCGTCGCCGATACGTCCCAGAGCCAGCGGACGGAAGCCGAAACGGTCGCGCACCGCGAACATCTTGGTACGGCTCAGAAAGACGAGCGAGAACGCCCCCTCGATCTGTTTGACGGCATCGATGATGCGGTCTTTGAGTTTGCTCTGCGTACTTCTGGCGATCAGGTGGATCAGGTTCTCCGTATCCATGGAGCTCTGGAAGATCGCCCCCTCTTTAATGAGCTTGTTGCGGACCTCCTGGGCATTGGTCAGGTTACCGTTGTGGACGATGGAGATCTGTCCCAGGTCGTAATTGGCATGGACCGGCTGGGCATCGAGGATGGAGTCGTCCCCCGCCGTAGAATAGCGGGTATGGCCGATGGCCATATGCCCTTTGAGCGTCGCCAGTTTCTGCTCGTCAAAGACCTGGGTAACGAGCCCGCGGTCTTTGATGGTGTGCAGACGTTCCCCGTCTCCGGAACTGATGCCCGCCGCCTCCTGGCCGCGGTGCTGCAGCGAATGCAGGGAGAAATAGGCGAGCTTGGAGGCTTCGACATGGTTGAAGATGCCGACGACGGCACATTTTTCATTCAATGATTGACGCATATGACTCCTTTTATTATAGTCCGAGGCAGTCGGCGATGGAATAGAGGCCGCTGGGTTGCGTATGCAGCCACTTCGCCGCACGGATGGCACCCTTGGAGAAGGTGTTGCGGCTGGTGGCAGTGTGATTCAGTTCGATGAACTCGCCGTCGTTATAGAAACCGACGGTATGGCGTCCGACGATGTCGCCGCCGCGCAGCGCCATGACGGCGATCTCGTCACCGGTGCGTTCGCCGATATTGCCGTTGCGGCCGCTGACGCGGACCTTGTCAAGGTCGAGGTCGCGGCCCGCTGCCGCCGATTCGGCCAGGGTCAGCGCGGTACCGCTCGGAGCGTCTTTCTTGTGGCGGTGGTGCATCTCGACAATCTCGATGTCGAACCCCTCCAGTGTCTTGGAAGCGAGGTTGACAAGCTTGTTCAGCAGCGCCACGCCCAGGGACATGTTCGTCGCGTACAGCACCGGCGCCACGCCGCTGAGCTCTTTGAGCAGGTTGAGCTGGTGCACATTCAGCCCCGTGGTCCCGCTCACCAGGGGTTTGGGGGTTTTCAGCAGGGTTTCGAGCAGCGGTTGGGCCGCTTCGGGCAGGGAGAAATCGATTATGATGTCCGACGCTGCGACAAAGGCCTCCACGTCATTGGTCACCAGTGTCCCCTCCGGCAGGGAGGCCTCCAGGCTGTTGCGGACATAGACCGCGGAGAGCCTCAGCGTCTCCTCCGGGCCCAGATCCTCGATCAGCAGTTTGCCTACACGGCCGGTCGCCCCGTAAATTCCGACGTTTACCATTCTCATCCTCTAAGCGTTTTGTTTTTCATCCACATACGTGATCACCTGCAGCGCTGCCGTCGCACCATCGCCCGCGGCACAGACAACCTGTTTCGGTGCTTCGATGCGCAGGTCGCCCGCGGCAAAGAGCCCCGGAGTGCTGGTCCGCATACTCAGGTCTACAATGACCTGCCCCCAGTCGTTGACATCACAGAGCCAGCTGCCGTCTTCTTGTTTCAGCACGGCGTTATTGACGTTGTGCCCGACAAAAACGAAGACGCCCGGGACCGGCAGGTCACGGGTCGAACCGTCGCGCAGAGCGACGCGCAGCCCGTTCACGCCCATGGCGTCGCCATAGACCTCTGCGGGCGAGGCATCCAGCACCAGTTCGATGTTCTCCGTGTTCATGATCCGCTCGATCGTACTCGGTGCGGCGCGGAAACGGTCGCGGCGGTGTACCAGGTAGACCTTGGAACAGATTTTGGCGAGATAGAGCGCCTCTTCAAGGGCCGTATCCCCGCCGCCGATCACGGCGACTTCCTTGCCCTTGTAGAAGAACCCGTCGCAGGTGGCACAGCTGCTCACACCGCGTCCGAAGAGCTCGTTCTCACCCTCGAATCCCGCACGTTTGGGCGTCGAGCCGGTACAGACAATGACGCTCAGCGCTTCGTCGACCTTGCCGTCTTCGCGGGTGATACGGAAGGTTCCTTCCGCCGTGCGCGCAACGTTGGTCACCGCGACCATCTCGTGTTTGAGCCCGAAACGCATACACTGCTCCGGCCACGGCATCATCAGGTCCATACCGGAGATTTCGCCGGTGACCCCCGGGTAGTTCTCGATCTCGCTGCTGCCCGTGATCTGGCCGCCGGGCATACCCTGTTCGTACATCACGACGTTTTTCAAGCCGCCGCGCGTCGTATAAAGCCCTGCGGTCAGTCCGGCCGGGCCGCCTCCGATAATGGCACAATCGAGCATGGAAAACCCTTTATTCCCTTACGGTAATTAATGGAGAAATAATATCGCTAACATACTAAAGATGGACTTTGACACAGAAGCAGTGAGAAGTTTAAAGTTGGGGTGCAGGCGAGCGCCTGCAAAGTATTAGAGGTGTGCGTTGATTTTCTCTTCGAACGCCTGCTTGGAAGCGGCACCGATCATCTGATCAACGACTTCGCCGTTCTTGAAGATCATGACCGTCGGGATGGAGCGGATACCGAATTTTACGGCGATGTCCTGCTCTTCATCCGTGTTCACTTTCGCGATCGTGGCTTTGCCTTCGTAATCTTCAGCCAGCTCTTCGATCACCGGCGCGATCATACGGCACGGTCCACACCACGGCGCCCAGAAGTCAACCAGTGTAACACCCTCTTTTACAGTTTCCTCAAATGTAGCGGCCGTCAGTTCAACATATTTTCCCATTTTGAATTCCTTTCGTGAATATCGTGTCTTCATTATACCTGTAAATTTTAAAAAGTAAACTTCACATGATAATTTTTATTAGGAACGATCTGCCCCCGACACTTTTAAATCGGAGAAATATTATCCTATTTAAAATAAGCGGATTCTGAAGGATATTTACAAGGTGATATTTTCAAGTAATTCGCATTTTCCGCCGCTGACGATCACCGCATCCAACGCGTAATCGAGCTCCAGACGGTGCTGTTTCATGTAGCTTTCCGCCGTCATCAGGATCTTGCGGATTTTCGCCGGTGTAATGTTGTTGGCCGCCTGCTCGAAGGTCGGCGCGCTTTTGACCTCGATGATGTGGAGCACCTCATCCCGCATGGCCAGAATATCGATCTCGCCGAAACGGCTGCTGACGTTCCTGTCGATGACGCTGAAACCGCGTTCGCGCAGAAAATCGACGGCCTGCTGTTCGGCGACGTCCCCTGCAGCCCGGCTCATACCGCTTCGGCCCGGACCTTGATCGATTTGAACGCCGCCGTCAGGATCAGTTCGTCCCGCTTGTCCCCGAAAAGCGCATTGATGCGCGAACCCGCATGGTGGAAAGTTGCAAAGAGCGTGCCAGGCTGTACCTTGTCGGTAATCTTGATCCGCAGCGGGGCCGAGGAGCCGTATTCGGTATGCAGGACCGCCTTTTCCGTCGGGAAGGCCGCCGCATCCGTTTCGCTCACCAGCAGAATATCTTCGTCATAACGCTTGTTCAGGCGCTCGGAAGCCTTCGTCTGGGCGGCGTTGTTGTAATGGGCCAACGTACGACCCGTCGTCAGATAGTAGCCGTCTTCAACCCGTTTTTTCGCGATGAGCTCGGGGACCATGCCGCGGGGCGCGTACTGGTGGTAGTGGAACTGCCCCAGACCGTCGGGCGTCCGGAAGTCGAGCAGGTGCAGTACCGGGGTATCTTCGGTGTAGACCGGCCACTGGAGCCCCCGCTTTCGGTGGCGCTCTAGGCGCATGTAGGAGGCGCCGCTAAAGCGGCGGTGGGCGACTTCTCGAACCTCGTCCCACACCTCGGAACTCTCTTTGTAATCGTAGCTGCCGCCCATCTTGTTATCGAGCATCTGGATCACTTCCCAGTCATCAGGCAGGTCCGATTGCACCAGCGGCTGGGAGAGGTGCAGACGGCGCATCGCGTTGACGTAGACCCCTGTCTTCTCGTAGGCGGACTTGACCCCGACGACGATATCGGCGCGGTTGGCGACGTCGTTCATCATGATCTCCTGGACCATCAGCAGCTCCAGCTGCTCGAACGCCCTGTCGATCTTGTTGAGGTTGGGGTGGATATGGGTGATATCCTCGCCCATGTTGAGCACCGCCTTGATCTTGCCCTCGAGCATCGCGTCGACGAGCTGCGGCGTCATGAGCCCCTCTTCCTTGGGCTTCTGGTAATCGGGGTCGTAGTAGGGCAGACACCCCATGTCACAGGCGCCCTGGACGTTGTTCTGGCCGCGCAGCGGCATCAGCCCCGCCCCGGTCTGGCCGATGTTCCCCGTCAACAGCGCGAGGTGGGTGATCGCCATGACCGCGTAAGAGCCGTCGAGGTGTTCGGTAATCCCCAGCCCCCAGAAGATCATCGACTTCTTCACCGCGTATTCGCGGGCGATGTTCGGGATCAGCTTGGCGAGGTGCTCGAAACCGCTGACCTGCTTGAAATAGTCCGGGTCCGTATAGGGGTCACCCAGAATCTTCTCTTTGTACTCCTCGAACCACTTCGTGCGTGTTTCGATGAAGTCTCTGTTGTAGAGCTCCTCTTCGATAATGACCCGGGCCATCATATTGAGAATGAGCAGGTTCGCCTCGTGGGGGATAATCGCCTTGTGCTTGGCGAACTTCATCAGTTTGATATCGCGCACGTCGATGACGGCGAGGTTGTGGTGCTTCTGCGCCGCCTCGACGATGCGGTTGGCGACGATGGGGTGCGCCTCGGTCGTATTTGAACCGATGACGACCATGAACTCCGTTTCATAGATGTCGTTATAGGGGTTCGTCGCCGCCCCCTCGCCGATCGTCGTACGCATCCCTTTGAGGCTGGGGCTGTGGCAGACGCGGGCACAGTTGTCGACATGGGGGGAGTTCATCGTATGGCGGGTGAACTTCTGGAAAAGGTAGGCGCTCTCGCAACTGGTACGCGCCCCGCCGATCGCGCAGAAGCTCTTTTCGCCGTGTTTCGACTGGATCTCGCGCAGCTTCATCGCCGCCGCACTCACTGCGGTATCGACGTCGCACTCGAACCAGGTCTCGTCGAAATCGCGCAGTTTTCCGCCGAACGCCTCGGCAATCGCCGGGTTCTTTGCCAGGAAGCTTTTGCGGATCCGCGGGGTGCGGAGACGGTTGGCGTCACTGACGAAGTCAAAACCGTATTTGCCTTTGATGCAGAGCTTGCCCTGCGAAACATAGCCGTCCGCCGAGGCGCCGATCTTGACGATCTGGTTGTCCTCGACATGCCCTTCGATGTCACAGCCGACGCCGCAGTAGGTACAGACGCTGTCGATCACTTTGACCGAATTGCCCATGTTCAATCCTGGTAAGCACACGTCGCGGACGTGCACCTGAAATTTTTAAAAAAGTCTAGCGGTTGGGGGCTTAATCTGCTGTACCCTGACCTCATATGACATATTGTTTCAACATAGTATAATAAATCCAAAAAGAGAGATACATTAGATGAATAGCACTCTGCAGGAACGTCAAAAACTTCTGGAGATGGGGGCCTTCGCCTACGCCGTCGGTATCGCCAGCCTCGCCGTGATCCATCTCCCCCTGATACGCTACGGCGCACTGCCGCTTCTCGCCATTTCACTGCTGGGGATCGGGTACGCCATGCTCTTCGTCGCACGGCAGTCAAGCTCTCAGGCAACGCTCTTCCAGGGTATCGCCCTGGTCGCGCTGGTCGCCCTCAGCGGTATCCTCTACACCTTCGGAGCCGAATTCGCCCAATACAAGACGCTGAAATTGCATCACGCCCTGACCGAGGCGGACAAGGCGTCCCATATCAAAACAGTCTGGATGCTTGTCACACTGCACACCGCCGGCGCCCTGCTCTTCGTCGCGGCGCTCTGGGCGCGTACCCGTTCATTCACGCGGACGCTCATCCCGCTCTTCGCCATCGCCTGGCTGAGCCTCCCCGTCGTCTACCTGCTGATCCAGCTCTTTGAGCGCCTTCTGCCCCTGATGGAGAAGAGCAGTACCCTCTTCCTCTTTCTCGCCTGGCTCGCCCTCACCGCCGGCGTCGGTTACGGCAGCTACCTGATGACGGGCGGCAAAAAGCTCTATACCGGGCTGCTGGCGCTGCTGACCTTCGTACTGCCGCCCGTCGGCGCAGTCGCCTTTGTACTTTTTCTATTCGTTCGGGGACTGATGCTGCTTAAAGAGTCGTAAAGCGTACAAAGAGTGACAAGGGGCCGCTTCGTGTTGAAAGCGGCTGAAAAGCAGATGGTAAAGGTTTAAACGATCCGGATCATGACCGGCTTCGCCATGACGAAGGAGAGCCCTTCGATCTGGGAGAGGACCTCTTTCATATTGCCTTCGACCGCACTGTGCGTGGAGAAGAGCAGGTTCGCATAGCCGCCGGAAGCGGGACGCTGCAGCATCGTCTCGATGGAGATCTCAAACTCGCCGAAGAGCTGGGTGATCTTGGCCAGGACACCCGGACGGTCCTCGACACGGATGCGCAGGTAGTACTTGGTCTCGATCTCGTCGCTCGGGCGCAGTCTCAGCCCATGTTCCAGCGGGGTGTTGTAGCCGAGCATCGGCGAACGTTTCCCCCCGGCCCGGGCGATGTCGATGATATTGGCGACAACGGCGCTCGCCGTCGCGTCTCCGCCGGCACCCGGTCCGTAATAGAGGGTTTCACCGACGCGGTCGCCGATAACGCTGACACCGTTCATTACGCCGTCGATCTTCGCGATCATCTGCTCTTTGCTGATCAGGGCCGCATGCACCCGCAGTTCGACGGCGTCGCCGTCGCGCTTGGCGATGCCCAGCAGTTTGACCGCGTATCCGAACTCCTTGGCAAAGGCGATGTCCTCCTGGGTGACGGACTCGATCCCCTCGATCAGGATATCCTCGGGTTTGACATCGATCCCGTAGGCAATGGAGGCGAGGATCAGCAGTTTGTGCGCCGCATCGAAGCCGCCGATGTCGAAGGTCGGGTCCGCCTCGGCATAGCCGAGCTCCTGGGACTCTTTAAGGATGGCGTCGAAGGCGATACCCTCATCCGTCATTTTCGTGAGCATGTAGTTGCAGGTGCCGTTCATAATCCCCTTGATGCTCTCGATGTGGTTGGCCGAAAGGCCATCGCGCAGGGCGTTGATGATGGGGATACCGCCGGCAACGCTCGCTTCGTACTCGAAGGCAAGATCCCCGGCCAGCTCCTGGAGCTCATAGCGGTGGTACGCCAACAGGGCCTTGTTCGCCGTAACGACCGCCTTGCCGTTCTCCAGCGCCTTTTTGACGACATCAAAGGGGCCTTCGACGCCCCCCATCAGTTCCACGACGATATCGATCTCCGGATCGTTCACGACCTCATAGGGGTCACTGGTGAGGGCGATATCGATCCCGCGCTCTTTGTTCAGGGTTCGGACGACACCGGTCTTGACGACCACTTCCGTCCCGGCCCGCGCCGTGATCATTTCCTTGTTGTCTTCGAGGATCTGAACCACCGCGGTGCCGACGGTCCCGACACCGATCACGCCGACTTTAAGCATCGGCGTTTTCCTCGAACTGCTTCAGGAACTGTTTGATGTTCTTCGCCGCCTGGCGGATACGCTTGTCGTTCTCGATCAGGGCGATACGGACATACCCTTCGCCGTATTCGCCGAAGCCGATGCCCGGGGCGACCGCGACCTGTGCCTCGACCAGGAGACGCTTGGCGAACTCGAGCGAGCCCAGGTGCGCCGCGCAGTCAGGGATCTTCGCCCAGACGAACATGGAGGCGCGGTTGCGGCGGATCGGCCAGCCGGCACGGGTAAAGGCGTCGATCAGGACGTCCTGGCGCACATCGTACTTGCGGACGATCTCGTCCACGCAGCTCTGATCACCGTTGAGCGCCACGGTCGCGGCGACCTGGATCGGGGTGAACATCCCGTAATCCAGCCAGCTTTTGATCTTCTGCAGTGCGCCGATGAGCTTCTTGTTCCCGACAAAGAAACCGACGCGCCATCCGGCCATGTTGTAGCTCTTTGAGAGCGTGAACGATTCGACGGCGACGTCCTTGGCCCCTTCGACGCTCATAATCGAGGGCGTCTGATAGCCGTCGAAAGTGATGTCACCGTAAGCGATGTCGGAGATGACGTAGAAACGCTCCCGCTTCGCCATCGCGACGATGCGCTCGTAGAACGCCGGTGTCACCGTTGCCGTCGAGGGGTTGTGCGGGAAGTTGACAACCACGTATTTCGGTTTCGGGAAGGCATCTTTGAAGGCCGTCTCGAGGTGTTCGAAGAAGGCATCTTCGTCCACGTTGTAATCTTCGTCGAAGATCAGCGGCATCTTCTGCACGCTGCCGCCGGCAAGGATGAAGGCGTAGGAGTGGATCGGATAGGTCGGGTCCGGGACGACGGCGACGTCGCCGGGATTGGTGATGGCATAGGCCAGGTGGGCGTACCCCTCTTTGGAGCCCATCGTTGCGACCGCTTCGGTTTCCGGGTCGAGCTCGACGTCGTAGCGGCGCTTGTACCAGTCGCAGATCGCCAGGCGGAGTTTATAGATCCCTTTGGACTGGGAATAGCCCTGGGTTTTCGTCTTCATGACTGATTCGACCATCTTGTCGCGGATATGTTCCGGGGTGTCGCCGTCAGGATTGCCCATACTGAAATCGATGACATCCGCCCCGGCACGGCGTTCGGCCATTTTCAGGTCGTTCACTTCAGCAAAAACGTACTTCGGGAGACGGCGGATGCGGTCAAACTGGATTTCGTCAAACATTGTTTTTTTATCCTAAATGCGACTATTGCGCTTTCACACTCAGGCCTGCATTCATGTTCTTCCGGCTGTAAAGATCCGCAATCTTCACGTAGGCGCAGCCGCGGGGAAGGTTGATGGTGATCTGCCGGGTTCGCTTGTCCCTTTTGTAGAGCTTGAGCAGGCGCAAATCGTCGTCGTAAAATGCAATGTAAGGATACCAGTTATTTCCTGACAGGCTCCAAAGGGTGAGGCTGCCCGCTTTGGAAACATCCAGCCAGCGCGGGTAGACCAGCCGCTTCATCCGGATCTTCTTTCCCACCTCCAGCGGTGTCAGTTCCAAATGCGCGGCACTCATATCGATAAAATAGCGCCACTGCGTATCACTGTTGCGCTCGATATCGAGGATGCCGCACCCTCTGCGCGACAGCGCCTGCTGCAGGGCGGTCGGATCGGTAGCGTATTCGGACTGCATCTTGATACGCCAGCTGTAGCCGGCGTTGGACAGCATCGCCGAATCCGTCAGGTAGTGGGTATACCCCATGCCCCGGAGCGTCTCATTCATCAGCATCATAAAGAACTGCGGGCTTCCGTTCGTTTCAAAGGTCAGCTCCAGCGTTTTGGGCCGCTTGTAAAAGAGCGAAAGCAGACCGTTCTCCTTGAGGGTCTCCACGACTTTGACGACATCAATCCGGTCCCCCTGCACAAAGCGGCTGCGGTCGGCGAAGATGATCTTGACAAAAGCCTCGTTCCGACTGTACGTCTGCTCTCCGATCAGTGAGCTCACCTTCTCAAGCAGCGGTGTCTGCGCCCACGCCGACAGGGCAATGCCCAGCAGAAAAACGATCTTTTTTACCACACCTGTCCCTTGTTGCGCGCTCTGAATTCCGTTTCGTCAAGCTCACGGCATACACCCTCGTTATACTCCAGCAGGACCCGCTCACTTTGCTTAAAGTGCAGCTCTTTCCCTCCGCAGTCGAGGGAAAAATATCCGTGGCCCGTCACGATCAGCCACGCTTTCGTTCCGTCAAGCCGAACGGGCTCTTCGGTCGTATAAACGCTCCGCTTATGGGTTTTCGCGTCAATGACGCCGAGCCATATCGATGTACTTATAGGTCGAAGAATCACGTCTTCATAGACGCTGTTCTCAACCGGGACAGCCTCCGCCGCAGCCACTGAAGCGTTCTCCTCCGCAACGGTGGCATTCGGCTCGGCCGCGATGTTCTGGTGCGCTTCCTGGATCGCATCGGCTTCGGCGAGTGTACTCGGCGCCGTTGTCGTATTCATGGCGGCCATGGTCGCCCGCGCCTGATCAATCGCCGTATTGTTCAGTTCGAACTTTTCCGTTTTCCCGCCGGTGCCGAGAACAAGATAGGTCACGATGATCACGGCCAGCAGTGCCGCAACCAGTGCTGCGACCGTCAGACGCTGGCGTTTTTTGGACTTGGCCACATTGGCGAAAGGGTCCTCCTCGGATGCCGCCAAAGGCTCCAATGGGGCGGGGCCGGAGGCGGCGAACTGCTGCCGCCACTCGGTCAGGTCAACATCAAACTCCCGTTCGATGATTGTGACAAACCCGTTAAACTGAATGGCTGAAAAGGCGTCGAAATCCCCCGCCAACAGCTTTTGCATATTGTCGGTCGAAATGTGGGTCCGCATGCTGAGATCGGCGATACCGATCTGTTTTAGCGTTTCGATCACCGATACCGTATTCATGCCGTACGCATCCTCTCCATTAAAATTGCACCCGCTGCGCTGACGTTGAGCGAATCGAACCCGTGCGCCATGGCGATGCGCACCCCCTGGTCCAGCCGGCGGACGGCCCGGGCCGGGATACCTTCGCCCTCGTTGCCAAGCAGGAGCGCCCTTTTGCCCTCAAAGGCAAGGGTGCGCACGTCTTCGCCCTCCATAACGGCGCCGTAAAGACGGTGCCCTCTGTTCTTGAGTTCGGTCAAAGCGTCATACAGGTTCGTGGTCACATTAAAGGGGAGGTCGAAAAGCGCACCGGTCGAACTGCGCACGACCGGTTCCAGGGCGAGGGATTTGATCCCGGTGACGACGAGACCGTCCGCACCGAGGGCATAGGCACTGCGGGCGATGGCACCGATGTTGCCGACATCGGTGATGCCGCAGAGCACGACGACGAACTCCTTCGCCGCCAGGGTGGCTAGCGGTGTCGGCTCCAGCGCGGCCGTTTCCGCCAGGAAGCCCTGATGGTTGCCGCTGCGGCTCATCTTCTGCGCCGCATCCGGGGGGATGCGCTTCACCGCAAACCCCATACGCATCAGACGGTTATACTCTTTCGCCTCCAACTCTTTGGCGAGGTAAAGCGTCTCGATCTTCTCGGGGTGCCGGGAGATCAGATAGTAAACCGGTTGCTTTCCATATATCAACATGCTTGGATTGTAACCAATTTTCTGTTAGAAATGGATTGTTATCTGCGCAGAAATTAGCTTCGAGAAAGTGTGTGTTATTTACCGGTATCCAGTAACCTTTGATAACAGCTTTTGGGAGTTTCACCCGTCAGTTTCGCGATCAGCTTCGCCGCTGCTTTCTTCGGAAGGTCAAGTGCAAGAATCTCTTTTTCCGTAAAGGTCGCATCGCGTAGTTCCCCCGCCTCGATCACGACGACCCACTCCCCTTTGTAATTACCGCCAAGGGTTTCGAGGAGTTCCGCCGCCGTGCCGTGCAGGTAACGCTGATGCATTTTCGTCAACTCTTTGGCGGCAAAAATCCGACGCGATGGTTCAGTGTCTGCGATTTCGTTCAAAAGCTTTTCCAAACGGTGCGGGGATTCGTACAGGACCGTCGTATAGCCGTTGTAGAGCGCCCGCGTGAGCGCCCCGGACCTGTCGCTGCCTTTGTGGGGGAGAAAGCCGAAAAAGAGCATCTGCGTTTCGGCAAAACCGCTGGCGGCGAATGCCGTCAAGACCGCATTGGCCCCCGGGAGCACATCATAGGCGATGCCGTGGTCGATGCAGTAGCGCACCAGCATCTGCCCCGGGTCACTCACCCCCGGCATCCCCGCATCGCTGGCATAAACAACGTTCTGTTCAAAAAACGACGGGTCGGTTTTCTCAAGAAAACGGTGCTCACTGTGGGAGTGGACGGATAGGAACGACTGTTCTTTTCCTGCCGCTTTGCCGTAACGCTCTTTGAGCAGGTGCAGCAGCTTCTTCGTGACACGGGTATCTTCGCAGAGCAGGACGTCCGCATTGACCAGCGCATCCATCGCACGCAGTGAAATGTCGGCAATATTTCCGATCGGGGTGGGAACAAGGGTAAGCATATTCAAGGACCTTTATCAGGTAAACAAAAGAGGGAAAAGCGCCAGGGGCGCGCGCCCGAAGGAAGTGCCCCTCGGGGTACGGGGCCTGCTGTGCCAGCGGACCCGCTGACGTTGCAAGGCGTTGACGCCCGCAACGTTTTATTTCATATTGTAGCGCTGCTTGAACTTCTCGATACGTCCGGCAGTGTCTACCTGGCGCTCAGAACCGGTGAAGAACGGGTGGCACTCGTTACAGATGTCGATACGCATCGCATCTTTCGTGCTCTTTGTTTCAAATGTGTTGCCGCAGGCGCAAGTGACTGTACAAGCCATGTATTCCGGGTGAATACCTTTTTTCATCGTTAAGCCTTTTGATACACGCTCTGTACGTATATCGGTATATTTTTTAAATCCGTACGGGTGCGGATTTTAAGACCGCAATTATACCGAATAAAGCCGGACGCTTCAAGTCCCGGTCAAATCGCGCTCCTTTACAATTGTAAAATATGTAGTTTTTGGTTAAAAAATAGTTTTATAAGGTATTATTGTGATAAAGATCATTCCATAGAGGTAACCACGTGAAATTTGTCGCCTTTACATTGATGTTCCTCCTCTCCGTTATCCTGACAGGATGTTTTACCAAACCCGTCCCGCGTGAGAAACTCGTGAAGCAGACGCGTCTTGCCGTTATCCCCCTTTTCGAGGAAACGCTTGTGTCCGAGTATTTCGGGGTAACGGTTTTCGAGAACACCTCCTTTGAATATGACATTTCATCCTGGGACCTCTATGACCTCGTCTATAAAAATGTCACAAAGAAAATCGACCTTTACTCTCCGATGACCGTTGTTGACCTGCATCTCTCCAAGGGCAAACTATTGGACATGGCAAAGCGCAAATCGATCGTTGCCGAAAAAGGGTACTTCATCAACGCAGATATGCTCATGGAGAAGATTCAAAACACCCTGTTGAAAAAGAAGATTGATTACGTGCTAATCATCAAAGGCTGGATGAACCCAAATTTCAGAGTCAGACAGATTCTACGATTTAAAGAGAATGATCTGTTCCTGCTCGACGGGCTTAACTTCGGGCTCTATGACACCAAAACACTGGAAGCGGTCAGGATCACCGATAACAATCAGGACCCCGATGCCATTTCAGGCTGTGTCAAATATTCGGAGGTCGCTTCTTCACCCTTGTGGAAAGACAAAAATCTTCCGCTGAGCTCCGGTGAACTCGGGCAGGTTCAAACGATATTGCAGGACTTTTTAACACAACTGATTCCGGTCATGCTGAGCAAAATGCATCTGCTTCAGGGGAGCGGATACAAGGAGCTTCCGCAAAAGTACAACTATATGGGGGCCTGTTACATCTAGGGATTCCCCCCTTAAAGCAGGACCTTGGCCGCCACGGCGATGGCGGCGCTCTCGGAGCGGAGGATGAGCGGCGTATCGAAACGAAGCGTTCGGCATGACGCCAGCAGGGCCCGTTCCGCCTCGCTGAAGCCCCCTTCGCAGCCGATCAGCACCGTATCGATGCCCGCCGTATCCCCCAGCTTCTCTTCGGTGAAATCCATGACGACAGTCTGGGGGTTCGCCGCCATGAAACTTTCGAGCGAATCCGCCGTCTCCAACGCCATCCACTCGCTGCGTCCGCACTGCTGCATGGAGGCCTCAAGAATGCGGTTGAAGCGCTCGAAATCGGGCCGGAACTGCCGCTGGCTGCGGTCGCAGGCAATGAAGGAAATCTTCCCTACCCCCATCTCGTTGAGCTGCGGCAACACCTTCTCGACGGATTTCGGGTCGATAATGCACCATCCGATATGCAGCGGGCGCGCCGCCGCAATCACGCGGGATTCTTCCGAGACCAGCAGCAGCTCCGCCCGCCGGCCGTCGCTGTGTTCGAGACGGTAGGTGTACAGTATCCCGCTCTTTTCGGGGTGGCGCAGGGCGACGCTGTCGCCGACGCCGTGGCGTCTGACTTTTACAATGTATTTGTAGGCCTCCCCCTTGAGGGTGAGCTGCCTCGCCCCCGCCTCGTCGTGGAAGAGGAATCTCACAGAAGGGACATCCAGAGCGTCATCAGCATCGTCAGGACGAACTCCGCCCCCAGCAGCTTCAGGGCGAATGGGCGGTAGAGTAAGAGCGCCTCGGGCAGTTTCGTCCGCAGCCGCCGGACGGTTTTGTAACGGCGTGCTTCGAGCACGATCAGCACGACGGTGATCATGATCATTGCGATATTCTCAAGGCTGAACGAGAGGTGCTTTGCCGCCATCATGACGACACCGGTGAACGCCATCGCCGCGATCGCCATCACCGAAAAAGGCATGACGATCCGTGCACGCCGGACGTAATCGGGGGCCTGCACCGCGAACTGGAGCATGGCGGCGTTGAAGACGATTATGCCGAGCCACACCAGGACAAAGCCGAAATGCAGCTGCAGACTCATGCTGTACATTGTTTCCATAATCCGGATTTTACCCCACTTTATCTATAATCGAACCAAAAAAGAGTCTATCCATGCCCGTTACCGTCGAAGAAGCCCTCGCGCGCATTCACGCTCACCGCCCGAAGCTGCGCCGCGAATTCATTCCCATCGAGGAGGCCATCGGTCGGGTGCTGGCCCAGGACATCACGGCCCGCTACAACCTTCCCCCCTTCGACAACTCCGCGATGGACGGGTACGCCGTCATCTGCTCCGATGCGGGCAAACGTGTGCTCGCCGAGCATACGATCTTTGCGGGAGACCGGGAGCAGATCCGTATCGCGGAGGGTCAGGCCGCACGGATTATGACCGGGGCGCGTATCCCTGAAGGGACCGAGTGCATCGTCCCCATCGAGGAGGTCACCGTGGAAGGTGACCATGTCGCCCTCCCCTCTCCTTTGAGAGCGGGCCAGCACATCCGGCTCTGCGGCGAGGATATCCAGACCGACGACACGCTGCTGACATCGGGCGATACCCTCTCGGCCTACCACATTACCCTGCTTGCGTCCCAGGGGATCACCCACGTCTGCGTCTACCACCGTCCGAGGGTCGCCATTTTCGCCTCGGGGAGCGAACTGAAGATGCACCACGAGCAGGTCGCCCCCTACCAGCTCTACAACACCAACTCCCCGACCTTTGCGGCCCGGGCGGCGGAGCTGGAGTGCGACGTCCATTTCGTCGGGACGGCGGCCGATACGCTCGACGCCCTGCTCGAACATATCGACAGTGCTTTGCAGAGCGACCTCATCATTACCAGCGGCGGCGTCAGTGTCGGGGACGCGGACTACACCAAGGAGGCTTTTGCCCACTTCAGCTTCACGCCGCTTTTTGAAAAGGTCGACCTCAAGCCGGGGAAACCGACGACGGTCGGTACCATCGGCGACACGCTGGTGCTCAACCTGCCGGGCAACCCGATGGCGGCCGCCCTCTGTTTTGAACTGTTCGGACAGGCCCTGATTGCCTCGCTCAGCGGGACAAACACCCCCTTCCACAACAGCATCACGGCCAGGATGAAACACGCCTACAACGTCCGCCCGGGCCGCCGGACGCTGCTGCCGGGCTATTATGACGGAAACCACTTCACCGTCTGCGAGAAGTTCGCGCCGGGGATGATCACGCCGCTGGCCCTCTCGAACGGCTTTATCATGCTTGACGAAGCCTGCAGTGCCGTCGCCCAAGAGGCCGAGGTACGCTTTATCCCGACACGCTTCGTCTGGCGGAGCGGCAGCGCCGTTTCCCTGGTGAGTGCACCGGAGGCGTAATCGCTTCAGCCCTCCGGCGTCTCCTCCTGTTTCGTCTTTTTCAAAACCGCCGAAAGGTAAAGCGCCCCCACGACGCCCGAAACCAGCGACCCCATCAAAATCCCGATCCGCTCGTCAACCAGCGAGAAACAGATCCCTTCGCTGCATTCAAAGGCCAGCGAACCGATAAAAAGACTCATCGTGAAACCGATCCCGCCGAGAATGGCGACCCCGAAAAGCTGCGCGTTCGTCACCCCCTCGGGGAGTTGGCCAAGCCGCAGCGCCACGGCCAGCCGGCTGAAGAGAAAGATACCGATGCTTTTGCCGAAAAAGAGCCCCGCCGCGATGCCGACGGTGACGGAGTGCATGAAGTCGCTTGCGGAAACGCTGCCGAAGCTGACCCCCGTGTTGACGAACGCGAAAAGGGGGAGGATGATGTAATTGACTGGCGCATGCAGGGAGTGCTCCAGGTCGTGGAAGCTCTCCCGGTTGCCGCGCAGGGGGATCAGCAGCCCCAGAACGACCCCCGCGATGGTGGCGTGCACCCCCGATTTCAGCACGGCGGCCCACATGATCAGCCCGATCAGAATGTAAAACGTATTGTTCGTCACACCGCGCAGGTTCATAAACAGCAGGATCAGCGCCATCGTCATCGCCGTGCCGAGTGCGGCCAGGGAGAGACCGTGCCCGTAAAAGAGAGCGATCACGATAATGGCCCCAAGGTCGTCGATGATCGCCAGGGCCAGCAGAAAGACCTTCAGCGCCGGCGGTACCCGGCTGCCCAGCAGTGACAAAATGCCCAGTGCGAACGCGATGTCCGTCGCCATCGGAATCGCCCACCCTTTCATCGCCCCTTCGTCTCCGGCATTCAACATGCCGTAGATCAGGGCCGGGACAAGCATCCCCCCGATGGCGGCGAAGGCCGGCAGCGCGACCTTGGAACGTTCCTGCAGACTCCCCTCCAGCACTTCGCGCTTGATCTCGAGGCCCACCATGAAAAAGAAGACCGCCATCAGGCCGTCGTTGATCCAGAGCAGCAGCGGCTTGGCGATCGCGAATTCGTCGAAACTGATCACGACGGGGATACTGAGGAAATAGCTGTAAAAACTGTGCAGCGGGGAGTTGGCCATCGCCAGCGCCATCACCGTCGAAACGATCAGCAGCACGCCGATCGCGGATTCGCGCTTCAAAAACTGAAGCAGTGTCTCATTTCGCATCATGCTCCTTTTGTGGCAGTTCGAGTATAAAGCAGGCGCCGGCACCACGGTTCTGGACGCTGACGCCCCCGTTCATGCTCTTCTCCATAATCGTCTTGACCATGTAGAGCCCTATCCCCGTTCCCTGGGACTTGAATTTTGTCGTGAAATAGGGGTCGAAGACCCGGTCGATGATGTCGTCGGCCACCCCGCCGCCGTTGTCACAGACGGCCACCATGATCATCGTCCCGCCTGTCTGTACCCGGATGGTGACCTGCGGCTTTTTCGTCCCGTGTTCGAGCATGGCGTCTTTCGCATTGTTCAGAAGATTGAGCATCACCTGGGAAAATTCGTTCTCATGCCCCAATGCCCCCGGCCGTCCGTCGCATTTGAGATCGATGCCGATATTGTAGCGGTTCAGTGTCGGTCTGAAGAGCTCCAGCACCTTTTCGATGGCCCCGCAGATACAGAAATTTTCCCGCGCCCGGTTGGGCATGAAGAAAGTGCGAAAATCGTCAATCGTATGCGTCATGTACTCCATCAGCGTTTCCGACTGCTCCTGGTAGGTCTGCATCTTCTTCTCGTTGAGGTTCCCCAGCTGATATTCAAAGAAGATATTGCTCTGGATCAGGGAGAGCTGGTTGAGGGGCTGCCGCCACTGGTGGGCGATATTCTCGATCATCTCCCCCATGGCTGCCTGCCGCGACTGCAGGATCATGATCCGGTCCTTCTCGCGGAGTTCATCGACCTTGAGGGCGATCTTCGCCTGGAGCTGTTCGTTGAACTCCCGCAGTTTCGCCAGGTGCTCATGTTTCATCATATTGATGCGGTCCGCCAGGGCGAAGGAGAGCAAGATCATCTGGATCAGCGAACCGGCCTGCTGCGTATAGAGCATCACCGGGTGCGTCGGCACCACGCCGAGCTGGTTCAGCGCGACGAGAATGGTCGCCAGCAGAAACACGATCCAGCCGGCGAGGTAGTAGCGGGCGGCGTGGTAGTTGGGCAGTACTTTGATCCCGGCGTAGATCAATACCCAGGGGATGATCGCACTCCACACCGCCGCCGCCGTGACCGCCGTGTGGTAATCAAGCAGCAATACGGAGAGCACCCCAAGGAAGGAGAGGAACTCCGCAAACGCGATGATGCGTTCCGCCTGCGGGGCATAACGTTTCAGTACCAGAAAGTAGCGGGCAAATCGGAACCCGAACATCGCCGAGAAAAAGATGAAAAAGGCCAGGCCGCTGTTCGCCATCCAGACATTGCCCGGCCAGAACCACTCCGGCCCCAATCCGTCGAAATTGAGCTGGAAGAGCATGTAGCTGGCCAAAAAGGCGAGGTAGTTGAAATAGTGGATCTCGCGGACGAAGATGTACAGCACCATGTTGTAAACGAGCAGCAGCAGCATGACCCCGTAAAAGAGTCCGAAAAGCAGGTTGGAAAAGGACTCGTCCCGATACGCTCCCGAAAGCTGCTCAACCGTCAGGGGAATCTGCAGGGCCCCCTGAGTTTTGACCTGAAGAAGATAGGAGGTCGTTCCCTCCGTCAGGGGCAGTTTTTCCCAGAACATACGGCTGGCATAGGCGCGCGGCGCATTCACCGTATCGCCGTCTCGGCTCAGCCGCGTCAAGCCGTCCGTATCAATGCGGTAGAGAGTATATTCGTCAATGTGGGAGTTCCCGATGCTGAGGATCCACTCGGTTTGGTCCCCCACGGGACGGGTGAGCGCGAACTGTATCCAGATGGGCTTCTCGACAAAACCAAAGTTGTAGATGGCGCTCTCTGCCGGTTGGAACCGCGCCGTCTGTTCCAGAATCATTGCGGGCGGAAACGAGGTGTTGGTTTCGATCAGGTACGTGCTGTGGGGGACAATATTGATCGCGCCGCTTTGCGAGGCATCTAGGACGATACCGCCTGCAACGGCATGCAGCGACAGCAGCAATGCGATGAAGATTGTACGGAGCATGCGTCCCTTCCCACGTGATAATAGGGGTTATTATAGGACGAAATGTTAAAAAGGGGGGTAAAGCGCCCGCAGGCGCCGGAAGTTATGAGAGCTGCGCGGTGACAGCGTCTGCAGTAAAGCCGAACTTCTTGAAAAGTTCGCCGGCCGGTGCGCTGGCGCCGAAAGAGTCCATGCCGATCACCGTGTCGGCGAAGCGGTACCACTCCATGCCCCGGGCCGCTTCGATGGCGACGGTCTTCGTTCCCGGCTTGATGATGCCGTCGATATAGGCAGCATCCTGTTCGAGGAAGAGGTCGAAACACGGGACGCTGACCACATTGGCTTTGACACCCTTCGCCGCCAGTTGCGCTTTGACCTCGACGGCCAGCCCGACTTCCGAACCTGACGCCATCAGCGTCATCGTCGCATCGGCCTCCTCGCTCAGCAGGTAACCGCCCTGCGCCGCGCTCCCCTTTGCCGGAGCGTCGAGCAGCGGGAGGTTCTGGCGGGAACAGACAAACGCGGACGGCGCGTCGGTTTTTGCCAGTGCCCACTTCCAGGCCTCAACGTTCTCGTTGCCGTCCGCCGGACGCCAGACATAGAAGTTCGGCAGCGCGCGGAACTGTCCCAGGTGTTCGATCGGCTGGTGCGTCGGTCCGTCTTCGCCGACGCCGATGCTGTCGTGGGTCCAGATAAAGAAATGCTGGATGCCGCTCAACGCCGCGATACGCGCCGCCGGCTTCATGTAATCGCTGAAGACGAAGAAGGTCGCGCTAAAGGGCATCAGCGGGCCGTAAAGCGCCATCGCATTCGTGATCGCCCCCATCGCGTGTTCGCGGATACCGAAGTGGATGTTCTTGCCGCGGGGGAACTCGCCCAGATCTTTCAGTTCGGTTTTGTTGGACGGACCGAGGTCCGCCGAACCGCCGAGGAAACCGGGGATCGCCTTGGCGACAGCGTTGAGGATCTTCCCGTTCGTGCTGCGCGTCGCGTCGGCTTTGTCGAATTCCGGCCACTGGATACGGGTAAAGTCAGGGTTGTTCAGGGCGCCCAGCGCTTCGTTCTGCTCAACGAGCGGCAGGGTGGCAAGGCGGTGTTTCCACTCGCGCTCGGCCAAGTCGCCCGCTTCGACGGCACAGCGGAAACGCGCCAGGACATCTTCGTCGACCTGGAATGCTTCATTGGGGTTAAACCCGCAGTTCGTCTTCGCCTCGCAGATGATCTCCTCGCCCAGTGGTGCGCCGTGGGAGTGGTGGGAGCCTTCCATCTCGCACGCCCCTTTGGCGATCGTCGTATCGGCAATAACGAGCACAGGCTTCATGCGCGTCTTCGCTTCGGTGATGACGGCATCGATCGCCTCGTAGTCGTGGCCGTCCACTTCAAGAACGTCCCACCCCTGCGATTCAAAGCGCTGGGCGACGTTTTCGCTGAGGCTCAGATCCGTAGAACCCTCGATCGTGATACGGTTGGAGTCGTAGATCAGGATCAGGTTGTCGAGCTTGTTGTGTCCGGCGATGGAACACGCCTCGTAGCTGATCCCCTCTTCCAGGTCCCCATCGCCGCAAAGGCAGTAGACGTGGTGGTCGATCACCTTGGCGGTCTCGGAGTTGACCTGGGCGCCGACGTATTTGGAGGCCATCGCGAAACCGACGGCGTTCGCGACACCCTGCCCCAGCGGGCCGGTCGTGATCTCGATCCCTTCGGTGTGACCGTACTCAGGGTGGCCCGGCGTCTTGGAATCAAGCTGGCGGAACTGTTTGAGGTCCTCGATCTCGAGCCCGTAGCCCCAAAGGTAGTAGAGCGAATAGATCAGGCCCGTCGCATGGCCGCCGGAGAAGACGAGGCGGTCGCGGTTGAGCCACTTCGGGTTCTTGGGGTTGTGGTTGAGGTGCTCGGAAAGCACGACGGCGATGTCCGCAAGACCCATCGGGGCACCCGGGTGGCCGGAGTTCGCCTTCTGGACCATGTCGGCCGCAAGGAAACGGATCGTATTCGCCATTTTGGCGCGCATCGTATTGTCGCTCATTGTCATCCTTGTTGAATTCATTTATGTCGATTAATATAGCTCAACGTTTATCTACTTTACACGTCACCGGAGCTCGGCCCCGGCAACTACGCTGACGCTGTGTCCGCTTCGGCAGCGGGCCCTCGCGCAGATAAACCGCGCTGACTTTGCATATGTCACTTATGCCGATTGATGTAATGCAAAAGCATCGGTGAGAGTTCGTCATACAAACGCTCATCGAAACTTTTAAGCCGTTCGGTCAGATCGTCGGCCAGTTTGTCGGCCTCCGCCATGGCACCGTCGAGGCCCAGAAGGGTCACGAAGCTGTTCTTCGCCTCGTCGTTGTTCGTCGTTTTTCCCGCCTCTTCGCTTGTCTGGGTCACGTCGAGGATGTCGTCCTGGATCTGGAAGAGCAGCCCCAGGTCGATCCCGAAACCGTACAGCGGCGCTTCGAGGGCCTTCTGGCCGGCAATGACCGCTCCCATCTGCAGGGCGCACGCGATCAGCTTCGCCGTTTTGTTCGTGTGCAGGAACTTCACCTCGTCAAGGGCGAGCTTCGTATGCTCGAAGGTGCAGTCGATCGCCTGCCCGAGCACCATCCCGTCGCTGCCGCCGTTCTTGGCGAGCAGGTTGATCAGTTTCACCCGTGTCCGGTCCGAAAAAGGCGCCTCGGAGAGCACTTCGAACGCATGGGTGTTGAGGGCGTCGCCGACCAGGATCGCCGTCACCTCGTCGTAGCGGGTGTGCAGGGTCGGGAAGCCGCGGCGCAGGTCCGCGTCGTCCATCGCCGGCAGGTCGTCGTGGATCAGCGAATAGGTGTGCAGCATCTCGATGGCCAGCGCTGCATGGTTGGCCGCCTCGATCAGCAGCGGGTTGAAAGAGCGTACTACCCCCAGCAGCAGCGCCGGGCGGAAGCGCTTGCCTCCGGCGGTCAGCATCAGCGAGAGGGCGGTGTCATAGTGGGGGTGAAAACTCTCCGCACGGGGCAGATTGTCCTGTAAAAAGCGTTCAAACTCTTCCATACGTCTTCCGTGCGGTTTAATAGCGAAATGGTAACATGATTTTATACAAAGGGAGGTTATGCCGGGTCAGTTGCCGGCGAAGGGGTTCATGCCGCCGAGCATCCCCATTGCGGAGTGTTTTTTATTGTCTTCGACCATCTTGACCGCGTCGTTGATGGCCGCGATCAGCAGGATCTGCAGCGAGGCTTTGTCCTCGAGCAGCGAATCGTCGATCTCAAGGTCGACGGCTTCCCCCTTGCCGTTCATCTCGAGCCGTACCATGCCCCCGCCCGTTTTGACGGTGAAGGTCCGTTCGGCAAGTTCCGCTTCGAATTCGGCGGCCTTCGCCTGCATTTCTTCGAGCATTTTGCCCATCTCGCCGAAGTTCATTTTGTCAAACATCAGATCTCGTGCAGTACATCCGTGATGCCGTTGTCGTCGTCAACGAGGACGACAGTCGGCTTGTAGGTTTCCAACTCACGCTCTTCATACGTCGCATAGGCGACGATGATGACCTTATCCCCTTTGTGCACCTTGCGCGCCGCCGCCCCGTTGAGGCAGATGTCGCGTTTGCCGCGTTCACCGAGGATAATGTAGGTTGAGAAACGCTCACCGTTGTTGATATTGAGGATCTCCACTTTCTGGCCGACCCGCATGGCGGAGGCTTCGAGGAGTTCCTCGTCAATCGTGATGGAACCGACGTAGTTGAGGTTCGCATCCGTCACGGTGGCACGGTGAATTTTGCTGTAAAGCATTTCGATCGTCATGTATGTTTTATCTTCCCATCTGCTGCTGCATTGCTTCCGGCGAGATCGGGGCATCCCACAGTTCGTCCGGAATGATGTACTCTTCGACCGGCGTTCCGCCGATGATGTGTTCATCGATAATGCGCGTGATTTTGTCTTTGTTCAGGCCGGCGTACATGAAATGTCCCGGTTCGACCAACATGACCGGTCCGACGTTACAGCGATTCAGACACGCCGTACGGACCGGTTGTACTGTCGCAATTATACCCTTTTGCATCAAAGTCTGTGCTAAATGCTGGAAAAGGTCCTGTGTCTGCGGGTTTACGCAAGACGGTTTAGGCATTCCCGGGGGAGAGGATTGCTCACATTTGAAAATATAGAAAGCCGGCTGTGGTACACCCATGGTATTCTCCGTTGTGAATAGAATTTGAAAAAACTCGCGTATTATAGCCAACGGTCAAGCCGGCCGAATTTAGCGAAAAAGTTAGTGGGAAGGCTTAAGACAACGCCAATAGCGCTGCTTACGGCGTGACGGAGACCGTCAGCGATGCGTTGACGTCGTAGCGCGTCACGTTGATATCGAGGGTGCCATTGGCATCCCCCGTGTAGAGGGTACCGTTCTGCTCCAGGGTCGCATTGCTCTCCCCGGCGTTGCCCAGGATCCATGTCATGCTCTCGGTCACATCCAGCGTCGTGTTATCATCAAAAGTTCCCAGCGCCTGGAGTTGCAACGTCTGTTCCTGCGAAAGGTTTGTATCGTTATTCTCGATGGAGAGGGTAACCGACGTGAGAGCATGGACATGGACGACGGCCGTGTCGAAGAACTGCTTGTAACTGCCCGTGATCTCCACGTCTCCGCCGAATTCGCCGCCGCTCAGCAGCCCCGGACTGCTCGCCGCATCTGTTGTACTGAAAAAGGCGATGGAGCTGTTTGATTCGCTCCACTCGACGAACTCTGTCGCGTTGCTGTCCGGTACGCCGTTCGTATAGGACGCTACGGCGCTCATCTGCACTTTCTGGGTGGCATAGAACGTCGTGGCATTCGCCTCCACGGCAAGCGAAGCGATGTCGCCGGCAAGCGGGGTGTTGCTGTTCTCCCCGCACCCCGACAGCAGCAGTAGCGTCCCCAAAAGAATCCCTCTATACATGCCCTCTCCTAAAAACGGTAGTTGATGCCGATGTACGGCTCAAAGATCGACGACGTCGTCTCCGTCTGGTTGCTGATCATATCGAGGTCCTCCCAGCTTTTCGCCCGGTAGATCACGGAGGCTTCAAGGTCGAACCCGGCCCCCAGGGGAAGGTAGCCCCCCAGCCCGGCGAAGAAGCTGCCCGAACTCACCGACTTCGTCACCGTACGGCGCACCTCGAGCTCTCCGGTGCCAAACCCCAGTTTGAAGAAGGGGTAGACGCCCCACTCGAAATCGAAAGCCTTGATCAGGCTGATATCGAAATAGACGTAATCGCTGTCGCGCTCGGAGAAAATGTTCTTATCGTAACGGCCGTAGCCCAGGTCCAGTTCGATCGCGTAGGAGCTGATGCTTCCGTACCCGAGTTTGAACTGGGCACCCTGCAGCGTTGCCGACGTTTTACGGTCGGACGTTCCGGGGTTCTTGACACGGAAATTTTCGCTCCCCGCAATCCCTCCGAGGCCGACATGCAGCGTTGCTTCGGCATGCAGCACCCCGAGGCACAGCGCCATAATGACAATAAACCGTTTCACCCTACCGCCTTTTTTAACCGTAATGATAGTCAAACCTCACTTAACAGAGAACGAATGACCTCCCGGTCGTCGAAAGGGAACTGCTTGTCGTAGATGATCTGGTACTGTTCGTCGCCCTTCCCGAGCACGACGACGACCTCGTCACCGCTGCGCGTTTCCAGCGCCATGGCGATCGCCGCTTTGCGGTTCGGTTCGACCACGGCCTTCTCCGGATAGGTCATGCCGCCCAGGATGTCTGCAATGATCGCATCGGGATCCTCGCTGCGGGGGTTGTCGCTGGTGACAAAGACCTTTTTGGCGAGGTTCTCCGCCACCCGTCCCATCAGCGGACGTTTGGAGCGGTCGCGGTCGCCCCCCGCCCCGAAGACGACCAGCATCTCCTTCTCTTTGAGGGCATTGAGGACCTGCGCCATACCGTCGGGGGTGTGGGCAAAATCGACGATGACCAAAGGAGATTCGCTCACCACTTCCATCCGCCCGCTCACCCCGGCAAAACCGCCGACCGCGTCGCACACCGCTTCGAGATCGTCGCCGGTGACGAGATGGGCCGCCGCCACGGCTGCGGTGAGGTTGTAGACGTTGAAGAAGCCGTGCATCGGGCTGTGGAAGGTGTGGATCTTGCCGAAGTGCTGCACGACGGCGCTGATGCCGTCATTGAGCGAATAGGCCACCACTTTGTAGGTCGCCGGGTTCTCGGCCCCGTAGGTAAAGGTGTTCTTGATGTTGAAATCCGCTTTCGCCTCGTCCTTGTTGATCAGTTTCTTCCCTTCGTCGGCGAAAAAGCTGTTCTTGACGCGGACGTACTCCTCGAGCGTCTCATGGTAGTCGAGATGGTCCTGGGTGATATTGGTGAGGATCTTCAGGGCGAAGTCGATCCCCTCTGCCCGCGCCTGGACAATCGCATGGGAGCTCACTTCCATGACGAAGTACTCGCATCCCGCCGCGACGGCCTGGTAGATGTGGCGATAGGTCTCCAGCAGCGTCGGTGTCGTCAGACTTTTGCCCTCCACGACGGTGTCGTTCATGAAAAAACCGCGGGTCCCCTGCATCGCCGCTTTGTGGCCCAGGTCCAGCAGGATGGAGTAGATGGCGCTCGCCGTCGTCGTCTTGCCGTTGGTGCCGGTAATCCCGATCACCTTGATACGGTCAAGGCCGAAAAGGGAGGCGACATCGGAAGGCGAGATGATGGAGTGGGCACCGCGCGCCTTGGCATCGTCAAGGTAGCGGCGGTTCAGTCCGGTAAGGACGAACGCCGTTTCGGCGTCGCAATCCGCGGAGTTTTCCGTTACAAAACGGAACGGTTGATCAGGAAGCGCTATCTTCAACCGGGCGGCTCTTAAGAATGTCGCGCAGCAGGGCGCGCAGTTGATCGTCGTTGGGGTACATGGAGAGAGCGGTCTCGATGTAATTCATTGCCATTTTGTGGTATCCGTGGCGGTTGAGCTGGCTGAGGAAATCGATGAACTCCTCTTTTTCGGTGATAAGCACCCGTGTGGAGAACATGATGTTCTCGAAAATCGTTTTGAAATCGCCCTGCTCTTTGACGAGCTGGCGGAAATCGTCGTACAGGATACCGTCTTCGTAATCCAGACGCTGGCGCATCGGTTCGGTGAAAAGCGATGTCAGCTGTTCGACCGTCCCGTCCATCGTCTGCAGGATCTCGGAGATGACCGTGTCGGCCTGCTCCGCGTCCTCTTCACGCAGTACCTCGTAGTAATCGAACAGGGCTTCGGCCGCCTCTTCGCCGCTCATTGCCATCTCGGCAAGGATCGCGCCGTTAAAGGCCTCTTTTGATTCCGGATAGTCCTGGAGGACCTGCGCGTATTGACGCAACGCCTCCTCGTAGTTTTCCTGATTGAAACTTTCGTTAGCAAGGGCAAGCGTTTTATATTTGTTGACTGGTTTCATGCTCTTCCTTCTTTCAAAAATCGTATGCATTTCTCTCTCTAAGAGATAATCTATTATAACGTATTTTTTATTATCTCTCGGCGGACGCTCACATGGCGTCCATCTGGTTTTCCATACCCATCGGCAGATTGACGACAGAGAGCTCGGGATGGATATCCATGCGCAACTGGCGTTCGACACCGTATTTTAGGGTATTGCCCGAACTGCCGCATCCGACGCAGGCTCCGCCGAGCTGTACGTAGACGACGCCGTTCTTAACGCCCAGCAGTTTGATATCACCGCCGTCCAGCGCCAAAGAGGGGCGGACCTTTTCGATGACGTTCTTTACCGGATCGTACAGTTCTTCATCTGTAAACGGAATCATATATGATTGTCCTTTTTTCGACACCTGTCGACATTTTGATGATCATAAAATAGGAAAAATGCGCTTAACAAGTCATAAAGTTAACAAGGAGATGCCGATCCCTCAGCCTGCGGGAAAGGCCTCCAGTGCCTGGGCGACATAGCGCGGTTTGCGCATCCCCAGCAACACGACGTCGATTTCCGGCCGCGCCAGCAAAAACGCCAGCGCACACTCCTGCAGCGGACGGTCACACGCCTCCAGCTGCGCACCGACCGCCTCGCGCACTTTCAGACTGCACTCATGGGCGACGGCGGCGGCGTAGGAGTCCAGGAAGAGCACCAGCTGCTGCGCCAATGCACCGCGTTCGGCCTCGCCGAGTTTTTCAAGCACCTGCCGGATGTGCGGCAACACCTGTCCATAGAGGAACGACTCGTATTCGCCGACCCAGCCGAATCGGTGTTTAACCCCGTCGAGCTGGTGGACCAGGTTCCGCAACGATGCCAGCGCCTCATGTTCACAGAGCTGTAGCAGTTCGTTGAGATGCGCTTCGTATGTCGGTGACGGAGGATACTCCGCCAGCCGGAACATCTGCTGCCCGTGTTGGGCGTTCAGGGGACGGTTCGTCAATACCCGAAGCCCGTGTTCCCTGGCCCATGCCGCGCACTTAAGCCCCTCCGTCTCCAGCAGGTTGACCGGCAGCTGCACCGTTGTAAAGTGGTTCTGAGTATTGCCCGCGCTTTCCGCGGCATGGATTGCCAGGGCTACCAGATCCTCGTAGGGGAGGAACTCCGGGTCTGTCGCTGCCTTCGCGAAGCTGTTCGAACTGACGCCGTAACCGTCGATCTTTCCGGTGGCCGCGGCTTTTTCAAGCGCGACAAAGGCCCGGTAGATACGGTCGTTCATCTCATCGAGCACTTCGCTACGCTCCCGCCCTCTATTGAGGGCATCCAGCAGGAAATATTCCGGATTGTGGATCAGATAGCACTCCAGCGAGGCGGCCTGCAGCCGTTCCAGCGAACGCTCCAGCTGGTCCCACATGAAACCGGGATGGATGCAGTGAAAAACGTGTGGGGCGTATTCGACGACCTCCTCGAACTGCTCCCCCGCTTCCAGCCGCGCCATCGTACTCCCCTGGATATAGCCGAATTTGCTGACGATCTGCACCTTCTCCCGCGCGTCGTCCTCCATAAAACGCAGCGCCTTTGCGATCGCGCGTTCCGCCCCGCCGTCCATGTAGTTGGTCGAGGTGTCGATGACCCTGACGCCCGAAGTGACCGCCATCCGCAGCGCCTCGATATGTTCGGGGTTTTCGTCGCTGACACGGTAGGTGCCGAAACCGATCTCCGCCATCTCTTCTCCCTTAGCGGCATCCGACGCTCCCCATAACGGGAGAGGCGATGCCCATGCTTTTCATAACCGAAGCATGCCATAGCCCCCTTTAGCCTTTCCTGCCTATCCGGTGACGGCCGCCTCAAAATAGGCATCGACGTTCCGATTCCGTCCGCCATCGCCGTCTCTCACGCTCAGCCGTGTATGGTCGAGCTCTTCGCGCGTTCGAACGCCCATCACGGCCATCAGCCCCCGGATCCCCTCGAGCATATGACGGTGGTAATTGGCCACCCGGTGCGCCTTCTGCTCGATGAGGAAGGAGGCCCGCTTTTTCCGGTCCTGGGTCGCCAGCCCCACCGGGCAGTGTCGCCCGTTGGCCCCCGAACACTCCCGGGCGCGGATGCAGCCTGCCGTCATCATAAAGGCCCGCGCAATGCCAACATAGTCCGCACCGAGGGCCAGCAGCAGGGTCGCGTCATCCGGCGTCAGCACCTTTTCGCTGGCAATGATCTTCACCTTCTCACGGGCACCGATCCGTTTCAGGTCCCGATCGACGACGTAGAGCGCCTTGTGCAGGGTCATCCCGACGCTCATCATCATTGCCAGCGGCGCGGCGCCGCTGCCCCCGTCCGCGCCGTCAACGGTAATAAAATCGGGATAGGCATCGGAGCCCGCCGCGAGCCGCACCTCGATGAGTGCCGCATACGCTGCGAATGCCTCGGCCGAAGCCAATACGATCTTGATCCCGACCGGTTTCTCAGACAGCCGCTTGAGTTCTCCGACGAAATCGAAGAGCTCCTCGAGCGTATGGGCATAGGGGAAACGGTTTGGGCTAAAGATGTCTTTATAGGGCTCTACCCCGCGGTAGTAGGCGATCGCATCGGTCACTTTTTCCGCCAGGAGCTTCCCTCCCGTCTGTTTCGCCCCCTGGGCGAGCTTGATCTCCGTCATCCGGCAAAAACGCATCACCTTGCAGTACCGTTCGGGATCGAATTCCCCCTCATCATCCCGCACTCCGTACAGGCCGCTCCCCATCTGGAAAATAATATCGGGCAGGTCCCCCGGCACGGTCTCGGGGAACGCCTCCATCGGTGCTTTCCAGTCGATACGGTAACAGTTCAGTGATACGGGGTCGAAAAGATAGGTCTCTTCCTCCTTCGGCGCAAGGATCATATGGCGGTAGACCCGCTCGGCAATGGCCGGATTGACGAGCAGGCGCATGATCCGGTAGACGCTGCGGGCAAACAGCGTTCCCCTCTCCGCCTCCATGTAGCCGAAGTTTTTCGGATCAAAACGGTGCGTCATCAGAAAGTTCGACGTCAGCGATCCCTCTCCCGTATTGATAGGGAAATTGCCCAGAAACGCTCCCCAGGCGAACGCCTTCGTCCCCTCCGGCGAGATGGCGCCGTCGCTCATCGCCGAGCGCCCCACCACCGACGCCGCGGTAAAGGGGAAACGAACACCGCTGCCGAAGGTCACGTTGAAGTGTTCCTCCACCTCCTCTTTGTTCAGGACCACATTGGCATTTTTGAGCGTCAGACGTGTACCGTGCAGCGGCTGCCCCGGTGAGAAGGAAGAGACGAGCCCCTTGTTCTCCGCCGCGTTATAGACCCATTTGACCTTATCGAAGGAATCGAAAAAGTTTTCATCCCCGAAATATTGCCGCATGGGATCGCGCAGGGCATAGAAAACGTAACGCAGCCGTCCGACCAGGGGGTAGTTGATAAGCAGCTGGTTTTCGCGCTGGATATAGCGGTCATAGACCAGTGTCACCAGAGCCAGCAGCAGCAACACCGCACCGCTGCCCTGCAACAGGAAGGCCATGATGGGGAAGGAGTATTCACCGTGGATGAAATCAAGAAGCTGATCCATCTAATTTCCTTTGAAAATCAGGTGGTCCAGGCTGTATTTTCCAGGGCCATGGCTGAGAAAGAGACCGAGGAAGATGAAATAATAGAGCGGGATCTCGAACCCGTTTTTGCTGCACTCGAAACCGTTAGGAAGGTGCACCGTCAGGATCGCCGTCACCATGATGATCATCAGCGGCACGGCAATGAGGCGGGTCAGCAGCCCCAAGGCCAGCAGGACGACACCCGCCACTTCGACGGAGGAGACGAGGTAGGCCGTAAAGAGCGGGAACGGGTACCCCAGTACCCCGAACCACTCCGCCGTCGCTTCGATCGCCTCCCATTTGAGGTGGGCCGCCTCCGTGAAACCGACTGCGACCGCCAGACGGGCAGCGAGCAGAAAAAGGCTGCCGCCGTATTCGCCCAGCCGCGAAAACTCGCCATAGAACTTACCAAACCGCATAAGCGCTCCTTTGATAGGCTGCTGGTTCATTGTAGCGCAAAGCGGGGAAAAGGCAAAGCAGACAGGGCGTACTACCCTCCGGTCGGTCCATCATGGCAGTCGTAGCAACCGACCGCATCGCCTGCCTTGTAATAGACTTTATCCGATCCGAACGTCCGCTCGGAGAAAGCCCTGGAGAGGAAGCTTCCCCGGTAATCGCTGCCGTGGCAAGCCGTGCACTGCGTCGCATTGCTGTCGGCGACCGGCCCGTGCTGCATGATCCATTCGCGCCCGATATTATGCATGCCGTGGGGACCGCCGGCATCGGTCCGGGGCATCGTGTCATGGCAGGCCGTACATTCGGCGATGGTGCCCTCGTGCCCCTGGACCGTGAGGCTCTGGATGTTATCCTCCGTATGCGCACTCGGGTAGATGGCGTGGGTCGAACCGTGGCAGGCCGAACACTGCATGTCGCCGTGGCCCGCGCTGAAGCGGTAGAGGCTTACCCCCGACGCCGGCGTGTTCGGGTTCGTCGCAAAACGGGTATCGAGCGCCGCACGCAGCCTCCCCGTCTGCATATCCGTCACCGCCGTCTCATACCGCTTGCCGTCCTGGTGGCAGGCCTGGCAGTTGGGCTCTTCGAGCCAGCCGTTGCGGCCGTGTGTTCCGACGGCGCTCATGCTGCCGTGACAGCTCTGGCACTGGATATTGCTCTGCTTGCCCATCGCGCCGCGCAGACACTTCGTCGCCGCACCCGGGTGGCAGCGGTAGCAGGCGTCCCGGTTTGTCGAGCTGTCCAGCGTCATGCCGTTGGTCGGGTCCTTGACCCTTCCATGCAGACCATGGATCACCTCCGTCAGCGGTTTGACACCGTCAACCCCCGTCCCCGGCAGGGCGTTGCTGCTATGGCAGGTGGCACAAAGAACGGGATTGCCGTTTTTCGCCGTCGTATAGAGCCCGGTGTCGTCATACCCTTTGTAACCGGCCGCCTGCAATGCCGACTGGTGCTCCGACACTGCCGTAGGGAACTTCTCGTCGTGCAGTCGCAGGATGTTCCATTTGAAATCCTTCTCCGCATCGGTGTCGAACTCCCACCCCCCTACGGGGCGCGCCGCCGATGTGCCACTCACTGATCCGTGACAGGCCCGGCAATCCATCTCGTCACTGACCGGCAGCACGACCGTCGTTGTTGCCAAAACAATGCCCGTACTATCTTTAGCCGCCACCTTGACCATCGGGTAGTAGTTCTTGCTGCCGTCGTCATTGTAGGGTGTCAGCGGCAACCCCGTCGCCTCCCACCACTGCATCGCACCGTTATAGCTGAGGTTGTGTGCTGCCAGCTCCGGGGTGTGGTTTCCCGTCAGACCTGTATCGGGGTCCGGATGGGCGTTGAACAGTACGCCGACGAAATCCCAGAAATTGGTTTTGGCTTGATTATGGCTGTTATAGAGACTGGTCGTATTGTATTTGCCGTCCAGCGACGCGATGGCGCTGTAGGTGATCGTAACCCCGGTTGTGACGTGTTTTCCCGACGTCCCCGCCTTTTGGATCAGTTGGGCGTTCAGGTTGTTATAGGGCGGCAGGATGGAAAAGACGGAAAAATCCTTCCCGTCCATACAGTGCATCCCCAGGTCGTTCCACGCCAGCAGTGTGTAATCACCGCTGTTCCCGACACCCGAGGCGGCGATCGCCGCTGCTGCATCCGCCTCGTTCGTGCTGCCGCTTCCCCCGCCGCAGCCGATCAATAGCAGTGCCATTCCCGCTGCAGCGATCTCTTTTGCGTATCGCATAGTTTCTCCTGCTCTCAGAAATGCGCTGATTATATGAGGGGTTCATGAAGATTTGGCCTATGTTTTGAAACCGTTTTGTTACAGAACAGGCAATACAGGGCATGCCTGACAGGTATCTATGAAGTCAAATGGAGTTTGGATGCTTTATGTGTGGGAGGGTTCTTCCCGGGAGGGGAAGATTATACGAGCTCGATGAAAGCCATCGGCGAAGCGTCGCCGCGGCGTGTACGAGTTTTGATGATGCGGGTGTAACCGCCGTTGCGCTCTTTGTATTCCGGTGCAACTTCGTTCATCAGTTTTTTGACCGCTTCTTTGCTCTGCAGGGAAGCGAAGACGGCGCGGTGCGCGTTGGCGTCACCTTTGCGTGCCGTCGTGATCAGCTTCTCAACGTAAGAGCGGAGCTCTTTCGCTTTCGGCAGCGTCGTTTCGATTTTTCCGTTTTCGATCAACGCAATGCTCATGTTTTTCAGCAGGGCGGCGCGGTGTGCGCTCGTACGACCGAGCTTGCGGTATCCGTGACGATGTCTCATGACAGTTCCTTATTCAGATTCAATTTTCTTTTTCAGTACGCTGATCGTTTCATCGCTCATCTCCTGACCGACCTGGAAGCCGGCTTCTTCGAGCTTTTCAACGATCTCGTCATACGATTTTTTGCCAAGGTTCTTGACGTTTTTAAGGTCATTCTGGCTCATCAGGACGATTTCACCGATGTACTTCAGGTCGGCGCGATCCAGGCAGTTGAAGCTGCGTGCGGAGAGGCCGAGCTCTTCAATCGGTGCCGTCAGCTTGCCGATCTCTTCGGACGCTTCGGCGCGTTCGATCGTTGCCGGTGACTGGATGCTGATCTCGCTGCTGAAGACCGCCATCTGCGCATGCATGACGTTCAGGGCGTTGCGGAAAGCATCCAGCGGGCTGATCTGACCGTCGGTGACGATGTTCAGGACAACCTTCTCAAAGTTCGGGTTGTCTTCGACGAGGACATTCTGGATCGCGTAGGTCGCTTTGCGGACCGGCGTAAAGAACGCGTCGAGGGCGATGTAGCCCTCTTCGATTTCGTCGCGGATATCTTCGCTCGGGACGTAACCGATCCCCTGGAAGATCTTCAGCGAGAAGTTCAGCGTCGCATCTTCGTTGAGCGTCGCGAGGAAAGCGTCCGGTGTGACAACGTCAACGTCGTCATTGATCAGGTCGCTTCCTTTGATCTCGCACGGTCCGACGAAGCTGTAATCGATCGTCGCCTCTTTGGCATCGTTTTTCAGTTTGAAACGAATGCTTTTGAGGTTGATGATGAAGTCAGAAATATCTTCGAGCATACCGCGCACGGAGTCGAACTCGTGCTTGGCGCCCTCGATCTTGATCGCGATCGGCGCATAGCCTACCGAGCTGCTCAGCAGGAACCGGCGCAGCGGGTGCGCCAGTGAAACCGCATAGCCTGTCTCGAACGGATAGGCAATGACATTCGCTTCGGTATCGCTGATCTGCTCGACGACGAACTCTTCGGGCAGAAGCGGAGCTGTTTTGATCTTTTTCATAAAGCGCCTTTCGATTAAAGATTATTTCGAGTAAAGCTCGACGATGAAACGTTCTTCCACTGGAATAACAACTTCTTCACGCTCCGGCAGGCGGGTAAAGATCCCGAACTTCTTCTCGCCGTCGACGTCGACCCACGGAGCCATACCTGTCTGGTTGGTCAGTTCGATCGCGCGGACAACTTGAACGTTGTTCTTGCTCTTTTCGCGGATTTCAACCTTCTGGCCCGGTTTGACGCGGTAAGAAGGGATATCGACACGTTTGCCGTCAACCAGGATGTGACCATGGGTAACGAACTGGCGTGCGAAACGGCGTGTAGACGCGAATCCCATGCGGTAAACGACGTTGTCAAGACGCTGCTCGAGCAGGGTGACAAGGTTGTAACCTGTGTTGCCTTCACGACGCTTTGCTTCGGCGAAAAGTGAACGCATCTGCTTCTCGGAGATGCCGTACATGAATTTCGCTTTCTGCTTCTCGTTGAGCTGCGTACCATACTCGGATACTTTCTTGCGGCGCTGGCCGTGCTGACCCGGCGCGTAAGGACGTTTGTCGAGAGCGGATTTGCCTGCCAGGCGACGCTCGCCCTTCATGTTGAGGCTGACGCCGAATCTTCTTTCGATCTTTTCTACTGGACCTCTGTATCTTGCCATCTATAGCCCCCTTACACTCTACGACGTTTCGGCGCGCGGCAACCGTTATGCGGCAGCGGAGTAACGTCTTTCATGAACGTGACGCGAACACCTTCGATCGCACCAACGGATTTCACTGCTGTTTCACGGCCGGAACCCGGACCCTGAACCTTGATACCGACCTCTTTGATGCCGTGTACCATTGCTTTTTCCATAGCGGCTTCTACCGCCTGCTGCGCTGCGAACGGAGTGGACTTCTTGGAACCTTTGAAACCAAGGCTGCCAGCAGAACTCCAAGCGATCATGTTACCCATCTCATCGGTAACGGTAACGAGCGTGTTGTTGAAAGATGCAGAAATATGCACGATACCGCGTGCAATGTTCTTCTTGACAACTTTTTTACGAGTTACTTTACGTTTAGCCATTCAATCGCTCCTTACGCTGCGCCGACAGTACGACGCTTCCCTTTGCGGGTACGTGCGTTTGTCTTCGTTTTCTGACCGCGGCAAGGCAGTCCCTTACGGTGGCGGAGACCGCGGTAGTTACCGAGGTCCATCAGGCCTTTGATGTCCATTGCGACTTGTTTGCGCAGGTCACCCTCAACCATGTATTTTTCACGGATCTCTTTTGTGATGACCGCGACGTCGTCTTCGGAGAGCTCATAGACACGCTTGTTGTAATCGATGCCAGTCGCATCGAGGATCAGGCGTGACGTGTGAAGGCCGATACCATAGATGTAGGTCAGGCCGTACTCGACGCGTTTTTTCTTAGGAAGGTCTACACCAGCAATACGTGCCATGTTTATCCTTGTCTCTGTTTATGTTTAGGGTTCTTACAGATTACTCTGACGATCCCTTTGCGCTTGATGACTTTACAGTCATCACACATCTTCTTGACGGAAGAACGTACTTTCATTGTATGCCCTTGGTTGGTTTAATTGGAACACTCTCCCCACCCGGGGAAAATGGGTTCAGCCGCATTCCGCCGTGCGGAAACGGCCCACGATAACCAGCGATTCGCTTTACGCGTTTTAGGCGGGACTTTTACCCTGCCAATACTTGCAGCTGCCTTGTCAAAAAACAGATGTAAATACTCAACGCTTTGTGTTTAAAACGGTAAAGTGGACGCGTATATTACTTAAAAAAAGCTGAATGTATTATTAAGAATACCGGTAAATTCACTCCACAGGGACGGCTACTGTTCCCTGCCGTAGCGCAACGCCCTCTGCAGCGCGCGGTCATTTTTCGCCAACGTCTGGATCGACACCCCCTGCTTATCTCTAGCCCGCGTATCCGCACCTTTGAAGACCAGGACCTTGACCATCTCAACATGCTTCTGCTGCACAGCACAAAAAAGCGGTGTCCGCCCTTCATCATCCCTGGCGTTGACATCCGCTCCCCTCACGATCAGGCGCATCACTTTGTAATCGTCGTCTGTTGTCCCTTTGACCAGGGCAAAGAGCTGCTGCGTCACATCCGAACCATGTCCAGCGGAAGCACTTACCGGTACGGGCGCCGACTGTGCCCCGCTGAACTCCATATGCGATTCGTAACGGATACGGTATGTCACATTCGCGTCATGCATGTTCATTCCCCTGTGCATAGCTCCTGTCTGTAGCCTCCCAGATATATTCGGCTGCGACAACGAGACTATTTTTCCCATCTGCGACAACAGACTCCCTGCCGCACTGGCAAAAAAAAGCATGCCGCCTATACTGGAAAGAAGCGTCACGATGAAAAAGAGGGTTGCAATGTTCCTGGCGCTCCGGTAACTACCTGTGCTCTCGCTATCCAGATCGAGTACGGAACTTCCGACCGCCATGTCATGCAATGCATGCCGCTTTTTCGAAAAGAATATAACAACAAGCGGCAGGACGAAGAGAAAGGAGAATCCTTTGATGATCTCGCGGATAAACGCCCTTAAAAAACCGATACGCCCACCGTCAGGGCCGACAATCCGCAGCCCCAGCGCCAGCTTTCCGACGGTCCCCTGATAAGCCGAGGCATGCATCAGCGGCATATAAAGCAGCGCGGCGATCGAAAGGGTCACAGCGAGTACGATCGACATCCCGGAAGACTCGAACCCGAAGAGAAGAGGAAACGCAAAGAAAAGACCGAAAAAGGCGTTTAGAACGATCATATCGATCCAATACGCCAAAAACCGGTTCCAAACAGATACATAGCGCTGCTCCATGCATTTCCCCTCCGCTAAAAATGTGTAGATTCTAACAAAAATAACTTCAATTTCTTTATGCCGAAACGGTATCTGTGATCTCTGCGAACCGGCACTATATCGCCTGACGGTCAAGCAGAATCCAGAACGTCATCTCCGGATGTCCTATCCGTCCGAATATTGTCAATGTGGGCTTGGTGATGGGGTGTTGTGAGAAAGGGGGTGCCGGTGAGGCACCCTTTGTCGCGGAGGGATCAATCCCCGCCGGGACCGTTGTGGCAGTCGTAGCAGCTGACCGCGTGACCGGCGGGGAAGGTCTTCGTCCCACCCTCGGTGCTGAAGCTGCGCGCCGAGAAGGTCTTGGAGAGGAAACTGCCGCGGTAATCGCTGCCGTGGCAGACAGCGCACTGTGCGCGGTTGCCTTCGGCGGCATGCTCATGCGCACCCACCCAATACTGTCCGACGCTGTGCATGCCGTGCGGACCGCCGCTGGTCGTTGCCGGTACCGTCTCATGGCAGGCCGTACATTCGGCAATCGTCCCCGCATGCCCCTGTACGGCAATACTCTGGAGGTTGTCCTCCGTATGCGAGCTCGGGTAGATGGCGTGGGTTGAACCGTGGCAGGCCGAACACTGCATCTCGCCGTGCCCCGTGCTGAAACGGTAGAGGCTCACGCCGGACATCGGCGTATCGGCATTGGTCGCGAAACGGCTGTCGAGCGCTTCGCGCAATGTCCCCGTCTGCATATCCGTGACGGCCGTTTCATAGCGCATACCGTTCTGGTGGCAGGCCTGGCAGTTGGGCTCTTCCAGCCAACCGACCCGACCATGCTGCCCGACGGCGTTCATACTGCCGTGACAGCTCTGGCACTGGATACTGCTGATCTTGCCCATCGCCCCGCGCAGACACTTCGTCGTCGCCCCCGGGTGGCAGCGGTAGCAGGCATCGCGGTTCGTCGAGCTGTTCAGCGGCTGGCCGTTCACCGGGTCATCAACCTCGGCATGCAGGGAGTGTAGTGCCTCGGTCAGCGGTTTCGTCCCGCTCACACCCGACGTCCCCAGCGCATTGGTGCTGTGGCAGGTGGCGCAGAGCACCGGGTTGCCGTTCTTGGCCGTCGTATAGAGCCCCGCATCGTCATAAGACATGTAACCCGCAGCCTGTAGTTCCGCCTGGTGCGCGCTCACCGCCGTCGGATGCTCCTCATCGTGCAGCCGCAAAATATTCCATTTGAAATCCTTTTCCAGATCGGCATCGTTCTCCCATCCGGATGAAGGCATCGCCTCGCTATAGCCGCTGGCACTGCCATGACAGGCGCGGCAGTCCATCTCGTCGCTGACCGGTAGCACGACCTTTGTAGTCGCCAACACGTTCCCCGACGCATCCTTCGCCGTTACATCGATCATCGGGTAGTAGTCCTTACTGCCGTCATCGTTATAGGGCGTGATCGGCAGCCCCGTCACTTCCCACCAGTTTTCCCCTGCATTGTAATGTAGTGAATGCCCGGTCATCTCCGGCGTATGGTTGCCCGTCAGGCCGACATCAGGGGCAGGGCTTACAAGAAAGAGTCTGCCCACGTAGTCCCAAAAGTTCGTCTTGAGATTGTGACGGTTGTCGTAGACGCTCGTCGTATTGTATTTCCCGTCCAGTGACGGTGCTGATGCATAGGTGATAGTGACCCCGGAGGTCACGTGCTTTTCACCGCCGTCAGCTTTCATAATCAACTGCGCATTGAGCGTATTGTAGGGCGGCAGGATCGAAAAGACCGAAAAGTCCTTCCCATCCATGCAGTGCATCCCCAAGTCGTTCCAGGCCAGTAATGTATAAGAAGCCGTACTCGTACCGCCGCTTCCACCTCTGCCTTTTTTGCCTCTGTGCCCATCGCTTTTCGCGTTGGCCCCCGTTACCATAGCACAGGCCAAAGCCACGCACACGACACCGGCAAGTACTCTTTTGCCTTTCATACCGTCCTCCTTATACAAACGTGAGGACTATTATGAAAAAAAGTTATGAAGATTGAATGAAGATTTCTCAGAAAGGAGTGGCCAGAATGGTTACAAATCTATGAGAGGAGACCGACGCGGGCGGCACCTCTCTGAGTGAAAGATCAATCCCCTCCGGGACCGTTGTGGCAGTCATAGCAGCTGACTGCGTGGCCGGCGGCGAAGGTCTTCGTTCCCCACTCGGTGCTGAAACTGCGGGCCGAGAAGGTCTTGGAAAGGAAACTGCCGCGGTAGTCGCTGCCGTGGCAGACGGTACACTGGGAGCGGTTCCTTTCGGCGACGCCTTCGTGCGCGCTCACCCAATACTGGCCGACGCTGTGCATACCGTGCGGCCCTTCAGCCGTTGTCCTCGGCATCGTGTCATGGCAGGCCGTACATTCGGCGATGGTGCCCTCGTGCCCCTGCACCGCAATGCTCTGGAGATTATCCTCCGTATGTGCGCTCGGGTAGATGGCGTGGGTCGAACCGTGGCAGGCCGAACACTGCATGTCTCCGTGGCCCGTGCTGAACCGGTAGAGGCTCACCCCAGACGCCGGCGTGTTCAGGTTCGTCGCGAAACGGGTGTCGAGCGCCGCACGCAGCGTGCCCGTCTGCATATCCGTCACCGCCGTCTCATACCGCTTCCCGTCCTGGTGGCAGGCCTGGCAGTTGGGCTCTTCCAGCCAACCGTTGCGGCCGTGTGTTCCAACGGCGCTCATGCTGCCGTGGCAGCTTTGGCACTGGATATTGCTCTGCTTGCCCATTGCGCCGCGCAGACACTTCGTCGCTGCACCCGGGTGGCAGCGGTAGCAGGCGTCCCGGTTCGTCGAACTGTTCAGACTCAACCCGTTCACCGGATCTTTGACCTCGGCATGCAGGGAGTGCAGCGCCTCCGTCAGCGGTTTCGTCCCGCTTACCCCCGCCGTGCCCAGCGCGTTGGTGCTGTGGCAGGTCGCGCAGAGCACCGGGTTGTTGTTCTGCGCCGTTGCCTCCAGGCCGACACTGTCATATCCGTTGTAGCCGGCCGCCTGCAGCTCGGACTGGTGGGCACTCACCGCCGTCGGATGCTCCTGGTCATGCAGCCGCAGAATATTCCATTTGTAATCTTTCTCCGGGTCGGCGTCGTTGGCCCAGCCCGCATTCGGCATCGCCGCCGTGTAACCGCTTGTCGACCCGTGGCAGGCGCGGCAGTCCATTTCGTCACTGACCGGCAGCACGACCTTTGTCGTTGCCAGAACGTTCCCCGACGTATCCTTCGCCGTCACATCCACCATCGGATAGTAATTCTTGCTCCCGTCGTCGTTATACGGGGTAATCGGGAGGCCCGTCGCCTCCCACCACTGCTCCGCCGCGTTGTAACTCAATGTATGTCCGGTCAATTCAGGGGTATGATTGCCCGTCAGGCCCGTGTCCGGTGCAAGTGTCGCGTTGAAGAGTGCTCCCACGTAGTCCCAAAAGTTCGTCTTCAGATCATTGCTGTCGGTATAGACACTCGTCGTGTTGTACTTCCCGTCCAGCGACGGGGCGGCGGTATAGGTAATCGTCACCCCGCCGGTCACATGCTTATCGGACGTCCCTGCCCTCTTGATCAGCTGGGCGTTCAGATTGTTATAGGGCGGCAGGATGGAGAAGACGGAAAAATCCTTCCCGTCCATACAGTGCATCCCAAGATCGTTCCAGGCCAGAAGCGTGTAATCGGCCACGGTACCGTTCCAGGTCGTTCCCCCGCCGCTGACATCACCGACGACCTCACTGTCGCCCTCGGTTGTTGTCGCCATCTGGCATCCTCCCAGCCAAACGGCTGCGATAACTACACTCGCTGTCTTCCGCCAAAGTTGCGTTTTCATCTTCATCTCCTCTCATCACTGGGGGAAGCCCCCCGACATTTTTCTCCACTGCCAGTATGGAACATCTGTATGAAGATTTGATGAAGGGTTACCAACCCCTTGTATAATACGAATAAATACCAAGAAGGAGGCAAAGTGGATATCCTGATTGTCGAAGACGAACCCGTCGTGGCCCGGCAGCTTGAGGAGACCCTGCACCAGGAGGCGTACAAAACCGTTGCCGCCGGCAGCGTCGCCGCAGCAAAACACGCCATGCAGGAGCAGAACTTCGACCTTATCCTTCTGGACTGGAACCTCCCCGACGGCGACGGCATCACGCTGCTACACGGCTGGCGGACACAGAAAATCTGCATTCCCGTCCTCGTCCTTTCGGCCAACATCACCGTTGACGACCGGGTGCATGCTCTCAATGCCGGCGCCGACGACTACCTGTGCAAACCCCACTCGAGCATCGAGCTGCTGGCACGTGTCCGCGCCCTGCTGCGCCGGGACGCGCCGCTTAAAAGCTCCAAGCTGAATGCTGACGATGTCGTCGTCGATATTATTGCAAGGGAGGTGGGTGTGGCCGGCGCCCCTGTCAAACTCAGTCTGGCAGAGTTCGACCTGCTGACGCTGCTGATGCAGCACCAGGGCATCGTCCTGACACGCTTCCAGCTCAACGAACACATCAGCAAGGATTTCGACCGGATCTCGGTCAGCAACCTGATCGATGTCCATATCCGCAATATCCGCAAAAAGCTTGACCGCCCGGAACTGATCCAGACCGTCCGCGGCGTCGGCTATACCATTAAAGCATAACGGCATCCGGGCAGAGCCCGGCTCCTTACGCTAACGCTGTGTTCCCCTCGGCGGTGAGCCCACACTCCAAGAGCACTTCTGTCAGGGCGTGCGCAGATGAACCGCGCTGTTTCCTTGACAATGCGGTATCCGGGCAAAACAAGGGTACCGCTCGCACAGTGATGTTTCCCGAAAACAGCCGAAAATCGTACGCTACAGCGTCGTCAGACAGAGACGCGCCGTGCTTCCCCGGCCCACGCCGTCGCTTGAAAGCGTCAGTTCCGCACCGATATGCTGGGCATAGCGCCGGCTCAGGGCCAGGCCCAGGCCGCTGCCGCCGCGTGCCCGATCCGTTTCCTCCGACTGTACAAAGGGTTCAAAGACATGCTTCAGCGTCTCGGCCGTCATCCCCCGCCCGGTGTCCTGTACCCGAAGGCAGAGGACAGACTCTGTCGTATCGAATCGGCAAATGACGCTGCCGCTGTCGGTGAATTTCACGGCATTGGAGAGCAGATTGAGGATGATCTGCCGCAGGAAACGGCGGTCGGCGACCACGGTCGCGTCCGGCACGGACGCCGGCAGCAGGAGTGCCACCCCTTTTTGCTCCGCCAGGGGGGCGAGCAGCGTCCCCACCTCATCGAACATCTCGCTAATCTCCGTCGTCTGGAGGGTTTCCAGCTCCGGCTCGTACTTTCCGGCATCCAACCGCGCCAGGTCCAGCAAATCGTTTACCATCCCCAGCAGCTGCTGGGCGGCATGCTCAATCCCCCCGATGCGTTCAAGCGCGCCCGCTTCCAGTTTGCCGTAACCGACTAGGAACTGGGTCTGGGACAAGATGGCGTGCAGTGGGGTACGCAGGTCGTGAGAGAGATGGGAGATGAACGCCGTTTTCGCCGCCGAGTCGCGGCGCAACCTGTTATAGGCGCGGATCTGCCCGATCCGTGCCGCGATCATCGAAGCGACGGCACGGAAAAACGCCTGCTCTTCCTCCGCCAGCCCTTCGGGCAGGATAAGCGAACCGTAGTATTTGAGCGTTTCATGCTCGAAGTCGTACACGAAGAGCGTCGGCATCGCTTTTGCCGCCCCGGCACGGGCGAACCGTACATTGTACTCGGGGGCAAGCATTTTCAGTTCGGAGAGGGCCGTTTTCAGGCAGGCACTCTCCTCCTCCGTCTCCATCAGGCGGTGGAAAAGAGCGATCATCTGCGTCAGACGCTGCAGACGAAAAACGTTCTCCCGTTCCAGCGCCTCGAAGGCGCGGCGGATATCCTCCGCCATCGCGTTGAACGCCTGCGCCAGTTGCCCGATCTCGTCCGTGCGTCCGCTGTCGACCGGGAGACTGTACTGGCGGGTCCGCACCATATCCGATGCCTGGCGCTGCAGCGCCCCGAGCGGGGCGACGATGCGACGCGAGAACCAGAAGGCCGCCGCGGCGATCACCCCGACGCCGAAGATCAGCATCAGGCTCAAAAGACGGTTCAGGTCGCCGATCAGCGAGCGCTGGAGCGCCCGATCCAGGTGGTAGACGACGTACCAGCCCGCCAGTTGCGGCGCCAGCGAACGATAGAGCCAAAGCGTCCGCTTCTTCTCCACCACGCCCTTGAGCCCCTCCACCCTGAAGGGGGGCAAAGTCCCCCCGATGGTGCTGCCCGTCTCCGTATTGACAAAGAAACTCGATGCCGGGGCACCTTCCAGATTAAAACGCTGCAGGTTCGCCGTTTTGTATTCCATCACCAGGTAACCGATCACCCGCTCCGCCCCCAAAGCCGCATGCACCGGGACCTCCAGCAGCAGAAGTCCGTCGTCCGCCTGGACGGGCGCACTCTGCCCCACGGCACGCTCGAAGGCGCGATACCGGGCGTAGGGCTTCCCCGTCAGCGCCACATCCGTCGCGGCGACAACTCGGCCGTTGAGCCCCAGCGCCAACAGAGTGATGTCAAGATCATATACCCCCTTGTAACGCTCCAGCAAGGATGCCACCCGGCGGTCGAGGTCGTTGATCAGCAGGTCGTCCATGACAACCGAACCGGCCAGAAAGTGCAGCTCCCGATAGAGCTGCTCGATATGGTCCTCGACATCCGAAACGACCTGTGCCATTCTCCCCTGATGTTCATCATAGAAATGCTCCGTATAGAGCTTCTCCTCACTCACGAGCGTATAGGCGAGGATCGCCGCATACGGCACGACGCCGATCAGAAAGATCAGCAGCAGCAGTTTCGCTGCCATATGCCGCCGGATCCAGCCGATCACTGCGACCTCCCCGCTTCATAATGCAGCACGGTGACATTCGCATCCTCCGCCATGGCGTAAGGGATGTAGCCCAAAGCACCCTCCACCTGCTGCACGTAGGCCAGAACCGCTTCGGCGGAACCCACGACCTTCGGCGGCCGCTGACCGAGGTAGTGGCGCCGGATCCACCACTCCCGCAGCGCCGCACGGGAGAGCTGCAGCGTCTCCCGTTCGAACTGCTGGCGCAGCGGATTCTCCGCCCCCAGCTGCAGCGGGAAGAGCCTCACGTCTCTGACATAACGAATTTTGCCGAGGTAGACATCGCGTATCTGTGCCGTGCTCAACGCATTTAGGGGGGAGTCGGCACGGATGATGAGGGCCCACTCCTCGGCGTTAAGCGCCAGGGAGAGGAGCAGAATCAGTACCGGTTTCACCATCGTACGCATCCTAGAAGAGCATCGAGAACGACACAATCATCACGTCCTCGTTCTCCCGGGTATGAAACTGGTACTCGCCTTTGAGCGCCACAGGGAAAAGCGGACGATAGGTATACCCTACGACAGTAACCGTGTCATCGGAGTTGGCCACATAGTCCGTTGTGTACTCCAGACGCAGTACCGCGTAATGGTGATCACGGATCTGCCGGGTTCCCTGGAGGTACCCCCCCGCATTGCTGCGCGTGTTGTCATCATTCCGCCGGTAACCGGCTTCGGCTATGATCCTGGTCAACGGTGTACGGTACTGACCCGATACATAGAGGTAACCCCACGCCTCCTCTTCGACCCGCTCCTCGTAGCGTCCAGCATTCACCCCGTACGACCAGGCCCCCCGTTCGCCGATGACACCGATCCCGCTTTGGCGCTCGATATCGAAGTTGTTATAGAGATTGTCACCGTTAAACGCCGCATCCAGGTCTTTCGTGATCTGCATCAGGACATTGACGCTAACGGACCCCGCCGTGATCTTGGCATCAATGCCCGTAGTAAAGCGGGGAAAGATCTTCTCCGTGATGCTGGGACTGGAGGTCGTATCGCGCAGAACATTGACCGGCATCCGGTTCCAGTAGCCGACCGGCGTATTGAACTTTCCGACCGTCACCTGCAGCCGTTCGGAAGGTTCATACTGGAGGTAGACGCGCTCCGTATGGGGGGTGCCGTCGATATCGGTCTGGGCATCGTACCCGTAGCGCCTCCGGTACAGATCGCCCCACTCAATCTCCGCCAGACCGCTCCACGCTCCCTTTGTACCGTACAACATGACGGCCAGATCATCGAGACTGATCTCGCTTGATCCTTTGAAGTTGTTCCAATAGGCCAGGGAGAAATAGCCGCCGAGGTAGAGCGGCGTTTTGCCGACCTGCACCCCTTCGCCGAGACGGTATTCGTCCGCTGCCGCCCCCGTCAGTGTCAATAGTGCCAGGAGCCCCGCGGTCCAAACCCGTCCCATCATCTTCATCATGCCCCATTATACAATGACTCCTCATAACGGCGGAGGCTTTGGGCTATAATGTCGGTATGAATAGTACCCTTACCCCCACCCTTGACTTCGGTCGCGTCAACACCCTCCGGATCGACCGCTTTGCCGTGCCCGGCGCCTACCTGATGGCGAAGGACGGCAGCGACGTCCTGCTACCCAACCAGTACGTGACCGATGCCATGGCGATCGACGACCTCCTGGAGGTCTTTGTCTATACTGACTCCGAAGACCGTCCCGTCGCAACCACCGATCAGCCGACGGCGATGCGTGACGAATTCGGCTTTTTCACCGTCGTCGACGTCGCCAAATTCGGCGCCTTCGTCGACTGGGGACTGCCCAAGGACCTGCTGGTACCGAAAAACCGTCAGAAGACCCCCTTCAAAGTCGGTGAAAAACGTTTTTTGCGGGTTGTCAAGGATGAAGAGTCCGACCGCCTCGTCGGAGTGGAGCGCATCAGCAAGTACCTCTCGCATTCGCCGAGGGGCTACCACCCGAACAAAGAGGTGAAGCTGCTCTTTATCGCCAAAACGCCCCTGGGCTTCAAAGTGATCGTCGACGATGCCTACGAGGGGCTCGCCTTCGATAACGAGATCTTCGAACCGGTCGCGGTCGGCGACAGCCGGACCGGCTATGTGAAACAGGTCCGTGCCGACGGCAATTTTGACGTCAGCCTGCAGCCCGTCGGGAAAACGGCCCGCGCCGGCAGCGACCAGGCGAAGGTCCTCGGCCCCCTCGACGCGGCGGGCGGCATGCTGCCGTACAACTCCAAAAGCGATGCTGACCTCATCACCAAAACCTTCGGCCTGAGCAAAAAGGCGTTCAAGAGAGCGCTCGTCCAGCTGCAGGAGAGCGGCGATATCGAGGTCAAAGAGACCGGGATCTACCGCAAATAGCGCGATGGCGAAGAAGAAACCGGCCGAATCCTATGCCGATCTGAAGATCGTTTTCGAACATGAACAGGAGCTTTGGCAGCTGCTGCGCCTCGACCCCAACAGCATGAACGTCGTCGTGCGTGCACAAGAAAGCGGCAAAGAGCGTACCCTCCCCTTCGCCCATCTCCCGAAAAGCGTCAAGAAAAAGATCCGCCCCCTCTAACGAACCAAACGCCCCTTTTCATAAACAGTGTATAATGGAATATAAGCAGTTCCTATTCAGGCGATCCGTTTTCTACCGATTACAGATGAAAGGAGAGCGTATGTCAGCCCCTGCATGGTTATCCAAAAAACTCGATGACGGCCGCATCCTCTGCGAGGCGTGCCACCAGCACTGCAAACTTTCAGAAGGCGAGTACGGCGTCTGCGGTATCCGCAAAGTCGAAGGGGGGCAGCTACAGTTGCTCACCTACGGCCTGGCCGCCGCCGTGAACGTCGACCCCGTCGAAAAAAAACCGATGTTCCACTTCCTGCCCGACACCAAGGCCTTCTCCTTCGGAACGGTCGGCTGCAACTTTGCGTGCAAATTCTGCCAGAACGCGGACATCTCCCAGTACCCCAAGGAGCACGACCATAAGATCGCGGGACAACCCCTCGGCCCCGAACAGATCGTTGCCCTGGCCAAAGAGTACGGCTGCGACTCCATCGCCTACACCTACAACGAACCGGTCGTCTTTTTCGAATATACCTACGATACGGCCAAACTCGCCCACGAGGCGGGATTGAAGAACATCTACGTCACCAGCGGCTTCGAAACCCACAAGGCGATTGACACCCTGCTGCCCTACCTCGACGGGATGAATATCGATGTCAAGGGGTACACGGAAGCGTTCTACGAGGACATCTGCGGCGCCAAACTCAAGCCCGTGCTCGATACGGTCAAATACGCCCACGACAAGGGGATCTGGATCGAAGTAACGACATTGCTGATTCCCGGGAAGAACGACAGCGACGAGGAGATAAGAAAGATCGCGCGTTTTGTCGCCGACCTCGACGTGAACATCCCCTGGCACGTCAGCGGCTTTTACCCCATGTACAAGATGCTCAACACCCCGCCGACCCCGCCAACCACCCTGATCCGCGCCTACGAGATCGGCAAGGAGGAGGGGCTCAACTTCGTTTACATCGGCAACTACGACGACGAGGACCGCGAATCGACCTACTGCCCCAACTGCGGATTCAAGGTCATCAACCGCAGCGGCCATATCGGCCAGTACGTACAGAATCACCTCACCGAAGAGGGCGACTGCCCGCAGTGCGGAACGCATATCCCGGGAGTATGGGCCTAAAGCAGTAACCTCCCCGTAACGCCCCTGCAATGGGAGGGCACTACAATCGCGCCCATGAAACGGGTGGCGATACTGTTGCTGGTGCTGCTGTTCTATGCCCGTGGAACCGAGGAGCGTGCCAGCGCATCGTGGGGCATGGCCTCGACACTGCGCAGCGCCTCCGTTCCCTACGCCACGACGCAAAGCGACCCCCTGCTGAACAGCTATGTGCTGCTGCTCTACCTCGAGACGCCTTACCTCTTTTTAGACGGCACCGAAGCGGGCATCCCCCTCTGCGGCAACGACCGCTGGAGCGTTGCCGCCTACGGCGCTATACACTTCGTCGACATGCCGCGGCACGACCCGAACACCTTCAGCGACGATACTGCCGACCTCGGCGTAATGGCGCGTTACCGTACAGGAAAGTGGCACGCCGATCTGCTGCTGCTCAGCGACCCGGCATGGCGCTCTCATGCGAAACTGCGTGTCGGCACCGTGCTGGAACGGGGCGCCTGGTCGTGGCGCCCCTACGCCGCTGCAGAGATCAAAAGTGCGGAGTACAACAGCGCCTACTACGGGCAGAAGCTTGTCCGTGTCGGCGCGGACGCGGCGGCCGAAGCGGGCATCAACACGCGCTGGTACCTGACCGACGACATCGCCCTGATCGCCGACGCGAAGCTGCGTTACCTCGGCGGCGAAGCGGCCGAAGCCCCGACGACCGATTCCGCGTGGCAGAGCGAACTTACCCTCGGTGCGGGGATCTTTCAGAACACGCAGCGGACACGACACGGATTCGACCCCAAAGGCTACCTGCGCGTCGCCTTCGGCGAGGCGACCCCCTCCTCTTTCAGTGAAAACCTCCTGGGCGAAGGAGTCCGGGACAAACACGGGCTCTACCTGCTCTCCCTCTTTTACGGCCTGCCGCTCTCGAAGCGCCTCTTCGGTGCGCCGATCCGCACCTACTTTGCACCGGGGTTCGTCCACCATTTCGCCAACGACCTCCAGCCCCCCGCCCAGGAGTATGTCGGCGCCTTCAAGTTCTACTACCGGCCGCCGCACTGGTGGCTCCGGTTCGGGTTCGGCACCGGGCTCTCCTACATCACCCGAACAACCTACATCGAACGCTCCATCAATGCCAAGGACGGCTACGACCACACCTCACACCTGCTGCAGTACCTCGACTTCTCATTCGATTTTGAGCTGTGCCGTCTCTTTGGAAGCGGGTGGAAAGCCCTCTGGTTCGGCTACGCGCTGCACCACCGCTCCGGCGTCTTCGAATCCGCCCATCAATACGGCCAGATCAAAGGGGGCAGCAACTACAACACTTTCTACCTGCAGCTGCATTTCGGCGAATAACGGCGCTACATCACCGTCCGGTTGCGGCCGAGCTGTTTGGCCCGGTAGAGATTCATATCCGCCTCGAAAACGAGGTGGCGGGGATTGTCGCGCAGGCGTTCGCTGTATTCGGCGATGCCGCTGCTGACCGTGACGGGGGTCGTGATAACGCACCCTTCCCACGTCCGGTTTTCAAAACAGGTTCGGATCTTTTCGCAGATGGCAAACGCCTCTGCGGCCGACGTTCCCGGCAGAATCGCCAGGAACTCCTCTCCCCCGTAGCGGAAAATATGATCAGTTTTGCGTAGATGTTTTGAGAGCGTCTCCGCCATCCCGACTATCACCACGTCGCCGTCCTGGTGGCCGCAGGTGTCATTGATCTTCTTGAAGTGGTCGAGGTCGAACATCACGACGCAAAAAACCGTGCCGATCAGGCTGTGCAGCCGGATCTCGCTGCTGAGGATCTCCATGAGGTCGCGCCGGTTCAACAGACCCGTCAGTGCATCCTTGGAGACGTCATCGATCAGCGTCTGCTGGGTAACGTTGATATTGAGTTCGTTGTAAAGGTACATGGATTGACGGACCAGCATGACGTAGTCGATGAAGATCTTGTGATAATCCTCCCGCTTGATGGACCGGTAGATGTTCATCGTGATCAGATGGATATCACGGTGCGTGTCCAGCATATCCTGCCGCACCATGGGATCGGGGATGAACTTCACGAGTTCCGCGCTGTGCAGCCAGCTGCCGCACATGCAGCGGTGTTCGTCAAACTCGATCCGCGCGTTGGGGTTCATCAGGCGGATATCTTTGATCACCTCGAGGATCCACTCCAGGTGCTCCTTGACCGCAGGAATACCGATCTGCTGCTTGATCTGGCGCTCAAGGGTCTTCTGATCGCTGTCAAGGTTGGGCGCCAGGTAGCCGGCGGCACTGGCGTTGATCGCCCGGCGGATATAGAGCTCGATCGCGTCGGGCAGGCCCGTAATATCATTCACCTCTTCGAGTTCATCGATCAGAAAGGTATAGAGTGTATCGAAGGCGCCTCGGTACTCGACATAGGGAAGTCCCATCTTGAAATGGAAGAGGCCCAACTGTTTGAAGCGTGCAAAAAAAGCCTCATCCTCATCATACACGGCCTCGAGGAAACTGGCAAGCTGAGCCTGCTTGAGATGAGCAAGATCGACCCCTTTTAAGAACTCCTCAACATAGGTATTCTTGATCAGATCTTCATAAAAACGGTCAAAGGCGCGGTGCAGTATCCCTTCGAAAAGGGTGATATTCGATTTAATCATCGCCTCTCCTTCAACCAATGTTTTATTTCATTGAACTGTGAGAAATTATTACATCATAGAGTTATTATACTGCATTTTATTTCGCGCGTTTCTGTCTCCTGCTCCTACCTCAATTCTTTCAGCTGATGATGGCATCGTGCCACTGCACGAGGGTCAGGCGGTATCCGCCGGTGACGGGCAGGACTTCATGGCTGTAGATCGGGTTGCTCGGGAAGATGACCATATCCCCGGCTTTGGGGCGTATACACACCGGCACCCCGTCGGCACCGCTGAGATAGTTAAAGCGCAGCTCCCCTCCGGAGAAGTGCATCCCCTCCCCCTCTTCATCCCGATGCGTCGTCGCGAAAAGCACCGTCGTGATCTTGCGTTCCGGGGCGACCTGTGCAAAACCGACCGTTTCCCCGTCGCCGCTCACCAATTCGTTCGAATCATCGGCATGCTTGATATAAAACCCCCCTGCAGTGTACTCCAGTGCCTGCACCTCCGTAGCAGTCGTCAGGGCCACTTTAAAATAATCTTCAATCTGTTGCTGGTGATAGGCGAAACTGAGGTTATACCCTTCAAGCAGGGCTTCGGGCAGCTGATGGATCGCCGTCTTACGGATATCTTCTTCCAGTTCGGGTACGATCACACCGAGCTGGCTGTGCTTGACCAGGGCCCGCTCTCCTTCGCTCTTTTCAGAGGTATACGCTGCGATCTCAGCACAGGCTTCGGTGGAGAGGAAGTTCTCGATGATAAGATAGGGGTAGTCGTAATAGGGGTTGGCCATCAGGCGGGTCTCATATCGGAGGTCGGCGATGAAGTCATCGCAGTAGACAAAATTGCTGATTTGCCGCAAGCAGTTCTCCGTGCCCGTAAAGGCGAAAGTGGAATCTGAAATAGTAACCTAAGTTTTGAAAAAAAGTGTGGTGGAAAATGGTCGGGATGACAGGGCTCGAACCTGCGACCCCCAAGCCCCCAGCTTGGTGCGCTACCAGACTGCGCTACATCCCGACGAGGAGGAAAATTATATCCAAAAAGTTTAAAATTTCATGCTGGAACCGCACTGAAAAACAGTACGAATTCCATGGGGAAGCATGTATTATTTATAGCGGTACGTAATGCGGCCCTTGTCCAGGCTGTACGGCGTCAGTTCGATCTTGACGCGGTCGCCCGGAAGGATCTTGATGTAGTGCATCCGCATCTTGCCGGCAATGTGGCACAGGATCACGTGGCCGTTCTCAAGCTCTACACGAAAAGTCGCGTTCGGCAGCGCTTCAACTACTGTACCGTCAACCTCAATGACATCATCTTTTGCCATTTATGCTCCTTGGGGTAATGATAAGATTTCCGCTTTGCCGCCGATGACAGCAACCGTATGTTCGTAATGCGATCCGCGCAGGCCGTCGCTGCTGACAACGTCCCAGCCGTTTTCCAGGATCACCGCCTTGGCTTCTTTCTGGCAGATCATCGGCTCGATGCAGAACACCATGCCGTTCTTGATCTTCGGACCCGCCTTGGGGTTCGAACCTTCCAGATAGTTCGGGATCTCCGGCTCCTCATGGGGACGCTTGCCGATACCGTGGCCGCAGAACCCGCGCAGCGGCACGAAGCCGCGCTCGAGAATGAACTGCTCTATGGCCATGGAGAGCTCTTTGAACCGCATCCCCTCTTCAATGATATCGATGGCGTAGTAGAGCGAATCTTTGGCACAAGCGATCAACGCGTTGTCCTGCTCGGTCACCGTTCCGACCGGGACGGTAATGGCCGAATCGCCGTAATAGCCTTCGAGTTCCGTCCCGATGTCATAACCGATGATATCGCCTTCTTGCAGACGGTAATCATTGGGAATGCCGTGGATGATAACTTCATTGAGAGAGGTACAGACAGCATTGGGAAATCCGTAGAGCCCTTTGAAAGAGGGACGCGCACCGTGGCTGCGGATGTAATCCTCGGCCATGGCGTCGAGCTCTTTGAGGCTCAACCCCGGACGGGTCTCTTTACGGAGAAGGTCAAGGGTACCGCCGACGATAGCGTTGGCGGCACGGAGTTTTTCGATTTCTTCAGGTTTGCGCAGCGCGATGGCCATGGGAGTTACAGACCGACCGCGCTGAGGGTTTCGTACTTGCTCATGTAGATCTGCGCTTCGATCTTGCGCATCGTATCAAGAGCAACCTGGACGACGATAAGTACGGCCGTACCGCCGAAGTAGAACGGTACACCCATCCCCTTGACGATGATCCACGGCAGTGTCGCAACCAGGCCGAGGTAGATCGCCCCTGTAAACGTCAGGCGGGATGCCGTTTCGTTCAGGAACTCCTTCGTTGCTTCACCCGGGCGTACACCCGGGATGAAACCGCCCTGGCGCTTGAGGTTATCGGAGATATCCTTCGCGTTGAAGACGATCGACGCATAGAAATACGCGAAGAAGACAACGAACAGGAAGGTCAGGAAGTTAAAGAAGTAGCCGCTCGGATTGAGCAGGTCCGCTACCGCCTGAACATACGGGTTCGTACTGCTGGAGAGTACCGTCATCGGGAACATCAGGATCGCCGAAGCGAAGATGACCGGGATGACGCCCGAAAGGTTGACCTTGATCGGGATGTAGTTCATCACGCGCTTGTTCTGGTTCGCCATCATCGTTTTCTTGGCATACGTCACCGGGATGCGGCGTTCGCCGAGTTCCACGTAGATGATGATACCGACGGTGACGAGGATCAGCAGCAGGATCGCAATAACCGTGATGAAGCTGATCGCACCCGTATTGAGCATCGTGACCGTCTGACCGATCGCAGAGGGGATCGCAGAGACGATCCCGGCGAAGATGATCAGAGAGATACCGTTGCCGACGCCGCTTTGCGTAATCTGCTCACCGATCCACATCAACAGCATTGTACCGGCGAGCATGGAGATCGCCGCGACCATGACAAAAGTGCCGTGGTCCATCAGGATCGCGCTGCTGCCGTCTTTTCCTGTCATGCTCTGCAGACCGATGCTGACGCCGACCGCCTGTACGAGGGTAATGGCAATCGTGGAGTAGCGGATAATCTGCATATATTTGACCATGCCGTCGCGCTCTTTTTTCATCTGTCCGAGGTTCGGGAAGGTCGCTGCAAGCAATTCCATAATGATCGACGCGGTAATGTAAGGCATGATACCGAGTGAAATAATGGAGAGGCGTTCGACGGCGTTTCCGCTGAACATGTTAAACAGGCCGAGAGCATCGGAGGAGTGTGAATCGAAGAAAGAGGCGATGACGGCAGTGTCTACGCCCGGTACCGGCACGTAGGCCAGTAGCCGGTAGAGGAACAGAAACCCGATCGTAATGAGGATCTTGTTGATGAGCTGCTGGTTCATTACTTGCCGGTTGTTGTAACGTTTTCGTCTTTGATCTTGGAAGCGAGGTCTTTCGCAGATGCGCCGACCAGTTTGACCTTAGTCACGGCCTTGCTCATCTTGTGAACACCGCGGATCGCTTCGACTGTGATCTCGTCGAGTGCCGCAACCGCTTTCATGCGGTCGACGTTGATAACGTACGGTTTAACAACACGTGACGTGAACCCGATCTTCGGCAGACGGCGTGCCAGCGGCTGCTGACCACCCTCGAAGTTACGCTTTGCATTGTAACCTGAACGTGCCTTCTGACCTTTGTTACCTTTACCTGCGGTTTTACCGTTACCGCTACCCTGACCGCGGCCCAGACGCTTCGTAGAATGCGTGGAGCCAGCGGACGGTGTCAAGTTTTCGAGTGCCATATGCTTATCCTTTCATACGCGCAAGCGCTTCGATCGTCGCGCGGACAACCGAATTCGGATTGTTCGAACCGATGGATTTCGTCAGGATGTCCTGGATACCCGCGAGTTCGAGAACCGGACGCATCGCACCACCGGCGATAACACCGGTACCTTCGGAGGCCGGTTTCATCAGGATGCGGCTTGCGTTGAACTTGTGCTCGATATCGTGCGCAATTGTAGTCCCTTTAATCTTAACATCCGTCAAGTTTTTGAACGCTTCGTCTACCGCTTTGCGGATTGCGTCGGGAACCTCTTTGGCTTTGCCGTAACCGAAACCGACGATGCCGTTCTTGTTACCGACGACGACCAGCGCAGTGAAACGGAAACGACGACCACCTTTGACAACTTTTGTGACCCGACCGATGTGTACGATCGATTCTTCGAATTCTTCTCTGTTGACAGTTTTCATCGATCAGTCCTTAAAACTTAATTTCGTTCGCGCGAAGTGCATCGGCAAATGCCGCAACGACGCCGTGGTAGACGTAACCGTTACGGTCAAAGAAGATCTCACTGACGCCAGCTGCTTTGAGCTTGCCTGCGAAATCTGCTGCCAGTGCAGCCGCACCCTCTTTGTTCGCTTTCGCACCCAGCGGCTTCGTGTTGGAAGCTGCCAGTGTGACCGCGCTCGCGTCGTCGATTGCCTGGACGCTGAGGTAGCGGTTAGAGCGGAAGATGCTAACGCGCGGCTTCGCTGCCGTACCGTTGATGTTTGCACGGATGCGGCGCTTGCGCTGAACACGTTTTGAAACTTTTGCTTTCAATACTTTTGCATTCATCTGCTCACCCCTTATTTTTTAGCTGTTTTACCGGCTTTGCGGACAATATGCTCTTCAACATATTTGACACCTTTGCCTTTGTAAGGCTCCGGCGGACGGAAAGCGCGGATCTCGGCAGCCATTTGGCCGATCTGCTGGTTATCGATCCCTTTGAGGGTGATAACGTTCTTGTCGACAGAAACCTCAACACCCGCAGGGATGTCGTAGTTGATGTCATGGGAAAAGCCGAGCTGCAGGTTCAGGACTTTGCCCTGGACCGCGGCACGGTAACCGACACCGTTGATCTCGAGCTGCTTCGTGAAGCCCTCAGTGAGGCCTTTGACGATGTTTGCAGCGAGGGCACGGTAGGTTCCCCAGAAAGCGCGGTGCTCGCGTGCATCGGATTTGGATGCGAACGTCAACGTGTTGTCTTCAATTTTGAATTCAACGTTGCCTTTCGTGTCGAGGGTACGCGTGTTGTTGCCTTTTTTGAAAGTGATAACTTCACCGTCAGTCGTTACGTTCACATCGGCCGGGAATGCGACCGGAGCTTTACCAATACGTGACATGCGTTATCTCCTTACCAAACTGTACAAAGTACTTCACCGCCGACGCCGAGCTCGTAAGCTTTATCGTTCGGGATGACACCTTTGGAAGTACTGACGATGATCGTACCGTAGCCGTTTTTGAAACGCTTGATATCGTCACGGCCCTTGTACACGCGGCGTCCCGGTTTGGAAACGCGCTTCATCTCGTTGATGACGGTTTTACCCGCTTCATCATACTTCAACACAACGTTGATGCTCTTCTTGTTGCCGTCTTCGACAACGTTAAAGCTATCAATGTAACCCTTCTCTGCGAGAATACCAACGACTGCTTCGACGGACTTGGAGTGCATCAGCGTTGTCACGTCGAGGCGACGCATTGCTGCATTCCGGATACGGGTCAAAGAGTCTGCAATAAGATCATTTACCATTTTATTTTTCCTTGCTAACAGTCAGGAGTTTCAAGCTTACCAGCTTGACTTTCTGACGCCTGGGATCAATCCCTCATTTGCCATTTTTCTGAAGCAAACACGACAAATACCGAAGTCACGGAGCACAGAGTGCGGGCGGCCGCAGATCTGGCAACGTGTATAAGCACGAACCGCGAATTTCGGTTTGCGCTGCTGTTTTGCGATCATGGACTTCTTAGCCATTACTCTCTTCCTTTCGCGAACGGCATACCCATTGCTTCGAGCAGGGTAAATGCCTCTTTGTCACTCTGCGTCGTTGTGACGATCGTGATGTTCATCCCGTGGATCTGCATGATGGAATCATAGTTGACTTCCGGGAAGATCAGCTGCTCGTTCAGACCGAAGTTGTAGTTACCGCGACCGTCGAAACCGTTGCGCGGGATACCACGGAAGTCTTTCACGCGCGGCAGAGCGACAGCGATCAGTTTGTCCAGGAAGGTGTACATGTTCTCACCGCGCAGGGTGACTTTGACACCGACCGGCATCCCTTCGCGGACTTTGAAGCCTGCAACGGATTTACGAGCATCGACGACAGTCGCATGCTGACCGGCGATCAGGCTGATCGTGTCCTGGATGTTCTGGATCAGTTTGTTGTCTTTCATCGCGAAGCCGGTACCGACAGAGATGATGATCTTCTCGACCGCAGGGATCTGCATCGGGTTTTTGATCTCCATCTTGCTCTGCAGCTCCGGTTTCATCGCGACATATTTATCTTTCAAACGTGCCATAACTTACGCCTCCACTTTGCGGACATTGGATGCATCGATCGGCATCTCTTTGCTCATGAATCCGCCCTTCGGGTTCTCTTCCGTCGGCTTGACCGCTTTTTTCGCGAGCTTGCAGCCTTTGACGAGGACCTTGTTCTCTTTCGGCATGACCATCAGAACTTCTGCCTTGGTGCCTTTGTCGTCACCGGCAATGATCTCGACCATATCGCCTTTTTTGAAGTTAAACTTTGCCATTACACAACCTCCGGAGCCAGGGACACGATCTTCATGAAACCTGCGTAGCGTACTTCACGGCTAACAGGACCGAAGATACGGGTACCGATCGGCTCTTTTTTCGCGTCGAGGATGACGGCAGCGTTGTCATCGAAACGGATCAGAGAACCATTTTCGCGCTGTACTTCTTTTTTCGTACGGACAACGACAGCCTTGACGACCTGACCTTTTTTGACTTTTCCGGTCGGGAGCGCTTTCTTGACTGAAGCAACGATAACGTCACCTACAGAAGCGTAACGGCGCTTGGAACCGCCCAGAACCTTGATACACATGATCTCTTTCGCACCAGTGTTATCTGCAACGTTCAGACGAGTAAAGCTCTGGATCATGACTCTACTCCTGTGGCGACAACGCTTTTAAGTTCGAAAGACTTTGTCTTGGACATCGGGCGGCACTCAACCGCGATCACTTCGTCACCGACGTTCAGCGTGTTGTTCTCATCGTGGATGAGATATTTTTTGAAACGCTTGACCGTTTTGTGGTAGCGCGGGTGCATAACGCGGCGCTCGACAACGACCGTCGCCGTTTTGTCACCGGCTTTCTTGACGACTACACCCTGAATTTCACGTTTAGACATTCGGGTCTCCTTACTTCGCTGCGCTGAGCGCAGTGTTGATACGGGCGATATCTTTGCGCACGTTGCGCAGCTCGCTCGTGTTCTGCAGTTGCATCGTTTTTTGCTTCAGTCTCAGCGTGAAGAGCTCAGTCTTCTTCTCTTTGAGCATTGCGCTCAGTTCCGCTGAAGTCTTCTCTGCCAAATCAGTATACTTCATTGTCCATCTCCGCCGTTACAATTTTCGTTTTGAATGGCAGCTTGTGCATCGCAAGCGTCAGCGCTTCGCGTGCCAGAGACTCTTCAACGCCACCCATTTCGAAGATGATACGACCCGGTTTAATGTTCATAACCCACTGGTCGATCGCACCTTTACCTTTACCCATACGTACTTCAAGCGGTTTCGCAGTAAGCGGCTTGTCCGGGAAAACACGGATCCAGATCTTACCCTGGCGCTTGATGTGACGGGTTGCCGCGATACGCGCCGCTTCGATCTGACGGGAGTTAATACGACCCGCTTCAACCGCTTTGAACGCGATATCGCCGAACGCAAGTTTGTAGCCGCTACGCGCTTTACCGCGGTTGCGACCTTTCATGTACTTGCGGAATTTCATTCTTTTTGGCATCAACATGATTAATCCGCCTTTCTCGGAGCACGACCGCGGCGCTCACGCTTATCTTCTTCTTTAGGTTCCGGCTGGATACCTTTGGAGAGGACTTCACCTTTGAAGATCCAGACCTTGATACCGATGATGCCGTAGGTTGTATGCGCTTCGGCAAAACCGTAATCGATCTTGGCACGGAGCGTATGCAGCGGCACGCGACCTTCGCGGTACCACTCGGTACGTGCCATTTCAGCACCACCGAGGCGGCCTGCGACGGCGATACGGATACCCTTGGCACCGGCACGCTGTGCATTCTGCATTACTTTCTTCATCGCACGGCGGAACGCAACACGGCGCTCCAGCTGTGTCGCAACGTTCTCAGCAACAAGCTGCGCCGCGATCATCGACTTTTTCTCTTCTTTAATGTTGACGGCAATGTCTTTGCCGATCAGGTTCTGAAGCTTTGTTTTGAGCTTCTCGATATCAGCACCTTTTTTACCGATGATGATACCCGGGCGTGCTGCGACGATCGTGACGCGCAGACGCTTAACCGTACGCTCGATGATGATGTTGTTCACACCTGCATAGTAGAGTTCCTTTTTCAGGAAAGTACGGATTTTGTGGTCTTCGCCCAGGTTGGCCGGTGCGTTTTTGAAATTCGGATACCAGCGGGACTCCCAGTTACGGTTGATGCCCAGACGGAATCCGATCGGATTGACTTTCTGACCCATAATTATTTACCCTCTACTTCTACTAAGATGTGTGCCGTCGGTTTGCGGATCCCGCTTGCCATACCGCGAGCACGCGGACGGAAGCGTTTGAGAACCGGACCGTTGTCAACACGGCAAGAAGTGATCACACAGTCGCTGGCATCGTTGCCGCTGTTCGCGACAGCCGATGCGACGACTTTGGAGATGATCTTCGCCGCTTTGTTCGGCGTGAACTCCAGTGCAGCGATCGCTTCTTCAGCGTTCATGCCCTGGATTTCACGTGCGATAAGGCGAGACTTCGTCGGAGAGACGCGGATAAATTTCAACAGTGCTCTTGCCATGCGTTACCCTTTTCTCTGTACAGAGCCCTTGTGGCCCTTGAATGTACGTGTCGGAGCGAACTCACCGAGCTTGTAGCCGATGTGGTTCTCTGTCACGTAGACCGGTACAAACTGGCGTCCGTTGTGGACGTTGAGTGTCAGACCGATCATATCCGGCAGGATCACGCTGCGGCGTGACCATGTCTTGATAGGCTTATTGCTCTTCGCTTCTTTGGCTGCGAGCACTTTTTTCATCAAATGGTCGTCTACGAACGGACCTTTTTTTACTGAACGTGCCATCGATTAACCTTTCTTACGACGAGTGATAATAAGCTTATCGCTCGCTTTTTTACGACGCGTTTTCGCACCCTTGGTCGGTTTACCCCACGGAGTAACCGGGTGACGACCGGAGTTTGTTTTACCTTCACCACCACCGTGCGGGTGGTCAATCGGGTTCATCGCGGAACCGCGCGTCTGCGGGCGGATACCCATGTGGCGTGTACGACCGGCTTTCGCGAAGACGATGTTGCTGTACTCTTCGTTACCGACAGTACCGATCGTCGCCATACACTCGCCGAGGACGTAGCGCATTTCACCGGAAGGCAGACGCAGGGAGACGTACTTGCCGTCACGACCCATGATCTGAGCAGATGTACCGGCAGAGCGGACCATCTGTGCACCTTTGCCCGGCTTGAGCTCGACATTGTGGACGGTAGTACCGACCGGAATGCTTTTGAGCTTCATCGCGTTGCCCGGCTTGATGTCGAGGCCTTCGACTGCTGCTGCAACCATGTCACCGACATTCAGGCCCTTCGGCTGAAGGATGTAACGCTTTTCACCGTCTGCATAGTTGATAAGCGCGATACGGCAGTTACGGTACGGGTCGTACTCGATCGCGGCAACTTTGCCCGGGATACCGAACTTGTTGCGTTTGAAATCGATGATACGATAGAGCTTCTTCGCACCGCCCTGCTTGTGGCGGGACGTGATGCGTCCGTTGTTGTTACGACCAGCGTGTGCCGGCAGCTTGACCAGCAGAGAGCGGACAGATGCCTTTGCTGTGATGTCACCGGAGTCGATGTTCGTATAGAAACGGCGACTCGGGGTAATTGGTCTGTAAGTTTTAATTGCCATGATTACACCGCCATCGATTCGATTGCTGCGCCCTCAGGCAGCTTGACATAAAACTTTTTATAGTCGTTCTGCTTGCCCATGACACCGCGGAAGCGTTTTGTCTTACCGCTTTGGTTCAGTGAGTTGATACGTGTCGGGATAACACCGAAGTACTCACGGAACACCTCTTTGAGACCGGTTTTGGTCATACGCGGGGATGTCTGAACAACGACGACACCCTCTTCCTGCAGACCAAGCGTTTTCTCTGTGTAAACGATTGATTTAATATCTGTAATATCAGCCATCTTAGCTCTCTTTAGTCAGATTTTCCCATACCGCTTTTTCGATAACGACAGCGCGGTATGCTGATGCCAGGAATGCATTCAGTTCATTCTCTTCAACCAGGTAAGTTGACTGGATGTTACGGAAGGCCAGGAACGTGTTCTCATCAACGATGGACTTGACGAGCAGTGCATCGCGGACACCCAGCTTGTCAAACATTGCCTTGGCATCTTTCGTTTTGCCTGACGCGATCTCGATCGAATCAACGATGAAGAGTTTGCCTTCTGCCGCCAGAGCGTCAAGGGCAAAGTTCAGCGCAAGCTTCTTCTGCTTCTTGTTGACTTTCTGGTCGTAGTTACGGCCTGTGTTCGGCCCGTGAACGACGGCACCACCGACCCATACCGGGGAACGGCGTGAACCGGCACGCGCACCACCGCGGCCCTTCTGTGCCCACGGCTTCTTACCGCCGCCGCGCATCTCGGAACGAGTCTTCGCAGAAGCTGTATCAGCACGCAGACCCGCCTGGTATGCTTTCACATACAGGTAGAGGTTGTGCGGGTTGATTCCTGAAAAGCTTTCCGGCAGTGCAAGCTCGGACGCTTTTTCAAAATTTTCATTCAATACGATAGCGCTCATTTAACAACCTTTACACGACCCATTGCACCGTTAGCGCCCGGGATAGAACCCGCGACAACGAGGATGCCGTTTTCTGCGTCGTAAGAAATCACTTCGTTTTTGACGGTGACTTGCGTGTTACCGTACTGACCGGCCATTTTGCGGCCCGGCTGGACGCGGCCCGGCCACTCACAGTTACCGATAGAACCCGGACGGCGGTGGAAGCGTGAACCGTGTGCTGCAGGACCCCCTGCAAAGTTCCAGCGCTTCATAACACCGCTGTAACCGCGACCCTTCGTGTTGAAAGAGGCTTTGACCACTTTCGCTTCACCCAGGGAAGCAGTTTCAAGGTCACCGGCTTCCGTGTTACTGACAGTCAGTGTCACGAAACGGTTGAACTCTTTCGGCAGGTCGTATTTCTTCTGCTGACCTTCGATTGACTTGTTCATCTTTTTGCCGTCATTGTATGCAACGATCGCGCGGCCGTTCTCGACTTCGCAGACCTTTGCCTCTTTGACTTTCAGAAGCGTTACCGGAGTGCTCGGAACGCTGATAGTACGGCTCATACCGATTTTTTCAACAATATATTCCATTGTGCTACTCCTTACTTATCCATCGAGCGGACTTCTACGTCCACTTCCGGCGCCAGATCAAGTTTCATCAGAGAGTCGACCGTGTCCGGCGTAGCGGAGACGATGTCGATCAGACGGGCGTGCATACGGATCTCGAACTGCTCACGGCTGTCTTTGTTGACGTGAACGGACTTAAGAACCGTATATTTACGGATTTTTGTCGGAAGCGGAATCGGACCGCGGATTTCCGCGCCCGTACGCTTTACAGCTTCTACAATAGAACTAACCGAACGATCCAGTACACGGTGATCGTACGCTCTCAGTTTCAAACGAATCTTTTCCATAGTTTTTCCTCATAAAGAACTCGTTGGATCTTCTCCAACTATTATAAAGGGAGCGGAATTATACTGAGATCACTTTCCAAATTCAAGAGTTTTAGGGGGGTTTGGACGAATTTTATCCAAATTTATTTCCTTTTCAAAAGGAAGTGATAAAATCATATTGACAAAACAGAGGAGTAACGATGACCGAACTGCTGGAAAAATTCTACCGCCAGGACCTCCATGCCGGCGGATACGTCGAACGCAAATTCTCCCCGCCGGAGCACTCCTTCTACCTCAGCGGCATCCCCCTCAGCGGCAAGAGCATGCTTATCAAGCACTATCTGCTGCAAAAGAAGAAAGCGTCCTACCTCTACATCGACTGCAGCGATATCCGCATCGACACGGAGCGCTTCAACGCCCAGATACGCTCGTTTTGCAATACCCACGAGATCGCCACCCTCGTGCTGGACAACTACCGGCCGGAGCTGCTGCTCCCCTCGGTCGCACAACTGATCCTGATCGGCCGTGAGGCCCCCGAAGCCGAGGGGTTTCCCCACTACCGTCTCTTCCCCCTCGATTTCGAGGAGTTCCTGGCATTCGAGCGCAAATACGATGAAAGCGCCCTCAATGACTTCTTGCAGCTGGGAGGGCTGCCGGTCATGCACAAAACCCCCTCCGAAGAGCGCCACCCCCTGCTGCAGCGCGCCTTCAAGGAGGCCCTGGGCGACATCGGTTTCGACCTGATGCTGCTGGCCGCGCGCCTGCACACCCTGAAGGTTTCCGCCTTCATGCTCTACGAACGGCTCAAGAGCGAACGCAAAATCTCCAAGGACATGCTCTACCGCCACTATGCCAGCATGCTCTCCGAGGGGTACCTGCACGCCGTGGCGAAGTTTGACCACCCCCGGGCGACCAAGAAGCTCTATCTCTGCGACATCGCGCTCAAAAACGCCCTGGTGTTCCAGAAGCACTTCGGGCGCCTGTTCGAGAATATGGTGCTGACCGAACTCGCCAAGCACCACAGCGAGGTGTTTTACGAGGAGCAGATCGATTTCTACCTTCCCGAAAGCAACCGCGTCATTCTCTGCATGCCCTTCGGGACCAAGGAGATCCTTTTCAAAAAGATCGAGCAGGCCGAAGCTTTCATCGTCACCCACGGCGTGCAGAGGGTCGAGGTCGTCACAATGAGCAGCGAGTCCTCCCTGCACCACCCCTTCGTCGAGGCGGAGATGATCCCCTTCGCGCAGTGGGCGCTGGGCGAAGAGGAGTAGGCCCGCCGTTCCATCACGATCTGTTGTATAATAGACTCAAAAACGAAAGGCAAGGATGAAGGGCATTTCACTTCTGCACCTCTCCAAACATTTCGACAAAGCCGATGACTTCCGGAGGCGCTTGCTGCGCCTGCTCTATGAAAACCTCTCCGGCGCCGCCATCGTCATCTGGTTCAATGCCTCGCTTTTCATCTACATCCTGTGGCCCGTAGCCAACCAGACACAGCTGGCGGTCTGGTACGCCCTCATGACGGGGGTCACACTCCTGCGCTACCTGGACACCCGCCGTTTTTTCCGCCAGGAAATCCCCCAATACGACACATGGTATCGGCGGCTCTTTATAGGCGTCCTCTTCTCCGCACTCCTCTGGGGGAGCATTCCGCTGCTTTTCTTCACCGAGGTCACTCCCACTTACCAGATGTTCATCATTATCATCATCATCGGGATGAGTGCCGGGGCGCTCAGCACCCTCGCGGCGGACCTGCGCCTCTCCTTCATCTATCTGTTCAGTCTGCTGGTCCCGCTGGCCTATCGTCTGCTCGACGAGGGTTCCCCGATCTTTGTCGCCTCATTTGTCCTTCTCCTCGCCTTTATCGCCGTCGTGCTGCATACGGCCCAGGAGTTCCACCGCAGCCTTGTCGAAAGCTACCGCACCCTGGAGCTCTACCAGAACACCAAAGACCGGCTCGGCAAAAGCGAGAAGCGGCTGCAGATGATGTTCGATCAGACGCCGATCGGCATCTTCTACTACGATACGGACCTCTTTATCGTCGACGTCAACCGCGCCCTGTGCCACTTCCTCCAGGCGCAGCGCAAGGAGCTGATCGGTCTCAGTCTCCGGAATCTTCCCGATCAGCGCCCGCTCCAGGGGGCCTACCGTGACGGCGACTACACACGCCATGCCGTGTATGAGGGTCCCTACCACACCAAACTGCGCGGCCTGGATCTCTGGATCAAAGTGGAATTCATCCCCATCGTCGACGACCGGGGCAAAATGGTCGGCGGCATGGCGATGTTCACCGACAAGACCCAGGAACAGACGGCGATGAAGCAGGCGAAGTTCCTCTCCCTGCACGATCCGCTCACGCAGCTGCCCAACCGGGAACTGCTCAAAGAGCGTATCCGGCAGCTGCTCAAAGAGGACCGGCGCCTTGCCCGTTTCTCGGCACTGCTCTTTCTCGACCTGGACCGCTTCAAACATATCAACGATACGGCCGGGCACCTTGTCGGCGACCGTCTGCTCATCGAATCGGCCAAGCGCCTCGACGAACTGCTGCGCGAAAGCGATACCCTCAGCCGCCTCGGGGGAGACGAGTTCGTCATCCTGCTGCCGCTGATCGCCACCGATGAGGACGGCACCGTCCGCCATGCGTTTCAGGTCGCCGAAAAAATCCATGATGCACTGCGCCGCCCCTTCCATATTGAAGGGCATCAGCTCTACACCTCCTGCAGCATCGGCATCACCACCCTTGAGAGCGCCCCCGAAGATATCGACGAGGTGCTCAGGCGCGCCGATACGGCGATGTACCAGGCCAAAGCGGACGGACGGGACCGTACCCGCTTCTACGATCCGGAAATGGACCAGAAAGCCCGCGATTACCTCCGAACGCAGCGGCGGCTCCGGCACGCGATCGAAACGGGCGGCTTCACCCTCGTTTACCAGCCCATCGCCCATATCACGACCGACAACGTCATTGCCGCCGAAGCCCTGCTGCGGTGGCATGATGAGATTGGTAACGAAATCCCGCCCGCGCACTTCATTCCGGTCGCCGAAGAGTCGGGGCTGATCAAAGCGATCGGCGAATGGATCATCAACGAGGCGTGCCGGCAGATCAGCGCCTGGCAGAAAGAGGGACTATTCTGCCTCGATTACGTCTCCATCAATATCAGTCCGCGGCAGCTGATTGAGGGCGACTTCGCCGACCTCGTTGCCGAAAACATCCGGCGCCACGGCATCGCCCCCGAATCACTGCGGCTCGAGATCACGGAGACGGCGCTGATCGAGAATTTCGACAAAACGAAAAGACTGATCGACACGCTCAATGCCCAGGGCGTCAAGTTTATCATCGACGACTTCGGCACCGGCTACTCCTCTCTCTCCTACCTCAAGCAGTTCGCCTTTTCCGCCCTCAAGATCGATCAGAGCTTCATCCGCGATATTCTGCATGACCCCAAGGATGCCACCCTGGTACGCGCCATTATCGATATCGCCCGCCAGTTTGACTACCAGGTGATCGCCGAAGGGGTCGAGGAGGATGCACAGCGCAAGATGCTGCGTGAAAACGACGACGCCATCGCCTACCAGGGTTACCTCTGCAGCCAAGCGGAAACAGCCGGGGTCTTCGAGAAACATCTGCACAGGAAGTGCGGCTAGCCGAGGGGGCTTCCGATCATTCAGTGCAGCGGATAACGCTCCATCGTGACGGCCTTGACGCCGGTCGGGGCGCCGATGGCCACTTCCCGGTGCACATTGAGGGCCGGGGCAACATGCGCATCGCGTCCGTAAATGTAGCTCTGGGCATCAACGATCACCCTGTAGGCCTTGTTCAGCATCAACGCCCGCCCGGGCGTGGGAAGGATCAGCCGTGAGACATCGCTGTGCAGCGCTTCGATCTCGGATAGTTTCAGGCTCCCGTTGGCATCGAAAAAGCGCGCCATCACCTCATCGTTGCCGCGGAATTCGTCCCCGGCATGGTTAGCTTCGAGGTAGAGAGTGTACTCATAGCGGCCGTCGGCCAGCATCGGCTCTTTGATATCTTTGAAACCGCGCGCCGACTGTGTCCAGTGGTACCATCCCATCTGCTTCGCCCCCGCATCGAATTTACGCGGGAAAACAAAAGTACTGTCGACGACGGCACCGATCCCTGAATGGCAGCCGATACAGAAGAGCGTCTCCTCGTAGGTCTGAGGCCGCAGGTACCCCTGCTTGTCCTCGATGAACCCCTGATAGACCCAGCCCAGCCCCGTATTGAGTCCCGTCTCTTCATTGCCGGTAATCGTACGCAGCCGATTGGGAAAGTCATCTTTGTCCTTGATCTCCGCCTGCGCCGCGTTGGAGAGCTGCGGGTAGGTGTTCCAGGCGCTCTTGCGTCCGTAGCGCAACTCCTTCATCCGCGGAGCCATCCCGATGCTGCCGTTGGCATCCACGTCGATATAGCGCACTGTATGCAGGAACTCCGTCTGCTCTGGGTAGAGGCCCGGGGCCATGTGCAGCGCGTTGTCGATCTGCGCGTTTTCGGCGCGCCCGACATAGGACATGGCGTAGTTGAAAAAGCGCTTCTTTACAAAATCGTACGAGGGCGCGGCCCAGCGGTAGACAACCTTGGTCGCGCTGTCCAGGGTCCCGTTTTGGTTCAGGTCCACGCCGAACACCTTCTCGTCCACCGGCTCGATCGCAATGTCGCTGCGTTTGATCAGCGCCTCCACGATGGCGAGGTTGACCTTGTAGACCTCTTTGTCAAAGACGCCCTCCTTGTTCTGCCGCATCACGTCCGGCAGCCGGATCAGCACATCGTCCGTAGAACCGTTCGTCGGCCAAAAGGTACCGAGGAAAGGGTAGTAGGCAAAGGCCCGCCAGCCGGTATAGGCGCCGTTCGGGTCACGGTCGAACCCCTCCCCGTCGAACGCGAAGTAGCAGTCAGGGGTAAAGCCGCCCCACTTCCCGTCATGGTTGTAATCCCAGGCATCCGGAACATGCTTCAGGATCTCGCCGAGCATAATCGTGCCATTGGCGTCGAAATAGTTATCCCCGCGGACATAATCGAGGATCGCCGCGTCGGAGACGGCAGCAACGGCATCGGTACGGTCGCTGAAGAGGTTGGTCCACGGGTTCTTATAGGTCGCTTCACTGAACCTGTAGCTCTCCTGCAGCGCCGCATCGTCGATATAGTTGGGCTCGACCGAATTGGTATGGCAGGTGAAACAGGGGTTGTGCGTGTTCCCGCCGCCATCCTCTGTTTTCGTATAACACTGCGACGTCACATAGGCACCGGCGCTGTTCTTGACGGTCATCGCCGTCACGTCCGTGAAAAGCTGGTCCGTTTCATAGGCAGTCGCATTCACCTCGGGAAGCGGTGTTGGCGTCGCATTGGCGTCACCTGCCGGAGTATCGCTGCTGCAGCCTGAAAACAGTAAAACAAATGCCAGAATATAAGAGGGGTATGTCATATTTCTTTCCTTGCAGACCGTACGGAGGAGGCGGTACGGTCTGCACGAAGAGAAGGCGGAAGGCCCTCCCTGGTCGCCCGGGGGGCGATCAGAACTTGAACGGTCCGACGACACCGACGAAGGACTCTTTCTGTGCGTCCGTCGCCTGGCCGACGAGGCCGTACTCTACGTCACCGGTGGAAACTTCACCGAAGGGGTGCTGCGTGACGACGGTGAGGTAGTCATACCCTTTGACGTCGCGCTCCCAGTACGGGGACGTTGTCTCGGAGCCGTACGGCGTGGAGATGATGCGGGTCATCTTTTCGCTGACGACATCGTAAGCCCAGACGAAGTCATTCGGGTGGTAGCCGGTATCTTCGCCGATCGCCAGGATGTTCTGTCCTGCAAGGTACGTGACGTTATCCGGGTTGGCGATGCCGCTGACCGCACAAGTGTAGCTCTCATAGGCGGAACCTTCCGGGTAGCTTGCTGGCGCACCTGCGACAACCCCGTACATGTTGCTGACGACGTAGTTACTGTCGATCTTGCTCTGCACCGTATCATAGGCTGCCTGGCTTTCGCCGTTGATGTTCAGGCCGTAAACCGCGCCGCACTTGTTGTCGCTGAGCTGAACGTCGCCCTCGCCATCCGTCATCCCTTTAGTGACCTGGCTCATTGCTACGAACAGGACACCGTGATCAGGGTCAAAGGTGATCCCCTCCTCTTTTCTGAACTCGGTCGTCGCACCCTTCATTGCTGCATAACGACGTGTTTCGAGGAATGCTGCTGCTTTGTCCATACCGGTTTTGACCTGCAGACACTCTTTGCCCATCGCCGTGTTGACGTAGGTATAGCCCGGGTTACATGCATCGGCAACAGGCGCTTCGTAGGCGAAGATGTCGCTGAAGACCGGCTCGCCGGCAACGATCGTGCGGATCTCCGCATCCGTCGCGTGACCCAGTTTGATCCACATCAGGTCGGCTTTGCCGGCACCTTCGTCGGACGTCTGGATCCACTTGGCCGCGTACAGCGTCCCCGCGCTCAGATCCTGCGCCGCATCGGCGATGTACATGTAGAAGCCGACGTTCGTACCGTCATCAGAGAGGTACGCCGTACGCTCGTCCGGCATGACGTAGGCAAGTTCCCATGCCGCACGGCCCATGCTGAAGTGTTTTGTATAACCGAAGACCGGTGTCGCGACAGACGCGTCAACCGTGACTTCCGGGATCCAGCCGTAGAAGTACGGGTTATTGTCCGCCGTGGCGTTCGCGTTGTTCTCGTCATGCCAGTAGAACTTCGTTACCTCGTTGAAGCGGGAGTTGCCTGTCAGCTTCGTGGAAGGATCAAGCGTATCCTCGATTTTTTTCGCATCGGGCTCATACTCTTCGGAACCGAGGTGGGATTCCCACGGCGTCGTCATACCGGCACAGTGGACCCAGCCGCCGAACTCCGCTTTCTGGCTGATATACTGCATGGAGTCCGGTTTGACGGAGAGCGTACCCTTGTTCTGCTGCAGCTCCATCCCGTACATGCCGCCGATGCCGCATTCGAACTGGTTGACCATAAAGATACGGCCATTGGCACGCAGAATGGAGGAGTGGTCCAGACCCGAACCGTCGCCGCTGTTTGTACCGTTACAGATATACGGGCTGCCGTCGGTAAAAGAGATCGCCGCGTCCGTATGGTCTTTGAGCAGGCCGAAGGTTTCGCCGTTGTTCACATCGGCCGTCGCCATCAGCTTCGTAAAGCCGATCGTCTCCGTTTTGCCCGTTTCGAGGTAGGTCACGCTGTCCGTTGCACGGAGCGAAGACTTCTCCTCGTCGAGAACAGGAGCGCTCAGCTCTGAAAAAGAGAGCAGTGTCGCTTCGTTCGTGTTCGGAGTAATGCCGTCAACGCCGTTGGAGCCGTCTTCGGTACAGCCGCTGAGCATCAGCAGTGCTGCTGCCGAGGCGGATAACATGATCATTGTTTTATCAAACTTCATCGTCCAATCCTTGTTTAAAAAAGATGGCGAATTGTAGAAGGCGAATATTACGCCCGCGATGCCGATTGATATCGCCAGCGTTACGGCAAGGATACGTTTTGAAAACATTCGTTTCTCCCTAATAGCTGGCCTGCCACTCCAGGTAAAAGCGCTCGCCGTAGGGGCCGAACGCGCTGCTGTCGCTGCCGAACCCCAGCAGCATACCGGCCGTGAAGGTGTTGTGATCGTTCAGGGTGTAGGTCAGTGACGGTGCGACGAAACGGCTGTTCGCCTCGTCGAAGCTCTCTATGTAGAGAAAGGAACCGCTGAAGGCGAGGTTGAAATCATATGCCAACGTCGTCCCGGCGTAAAAAGGGGACTGCACCATATTCCCGACCAGTTCATCGGCGTAGTTGTCAAGCAGCTGCGTATAGGTGAAGGTTTCGGAGCTGTAGAGGGCTTCGACAACCCAGGTGATGCCGTTTTCGAATCCGTAGTCAAACCCGGCGATCCCCTGGAAGAACTCGGTGCCCAGGAGGTCGCTCTTGAAGTACCCCCCTTCGCTCCGCCACTCCGCCCCGGTACTGAAAAAGTTCCCTTCGAGCTCATACCCTATCATCAGGGTATCTTCGCTGCGGATAAAGTCGATGCCGACATCGGCAAAGGCCAGGTACCCCTTCCCTCGTGCGGCATATTTGAACGTGCGGTCGTGGCGGAGGGATGCGACGGCAGTGACGGTACTGAGGTCACTGGGGGCATAGCTGTAGGTCGTCGCCAAAACGCCGTACACCTCGTCAGGCTCCAGGGCGTAGCTGTTCTTCGCGTTGTAGAGGTCCGTCGGCGTCCAGATCCGCCCCACCCCCATGCTGATCTTCTGGACCCCGGCGGTGATCCGCTGCACACTGTCCTCATAGCCGCCGTAGAGGCGGTATATCCGCGCATGGGCTACGCCCGGACCGTAATGCTGCGCCTCGGTGCGCACTTCGAAGGGGATGTCCGGCCGGACCTCGTCAAACAGCGCGAATTCGTCACTGTGCACATACCCTTCTCCCAGATAGTTGACGACGTCACCGATGCCCGTCAGAAAATAGGCCCCGCTGCGCCAGCCCCCGCTGAGCCGGAGCCGGTCATAGTCATAGGTGTACGCCGTGTCGTCGAGACCGGAGTGCTGCTGCAGCAGGAAATTCGTATTTTCGATCGTGAAGGTCGTCTCCGCCGCCCGTAGCGGCATCAGAACCAGCAGTAACGATGCACCAGCGAAACGCCGCAGGGTCATGGCACGACTTGCCCGTCGCTGAGCTTGATGATCCGGCGGGCCTGCTCCACGACGTAATCGTCGTGGGACGAGAAGAGGATCGTGATCTTTTCGACCGCGTTGAGCTGCTTCATCATCGCCATCAGGTGCTCGGAGTTGCGCGAATCGAGGTTGGCCGTCGGTTCGTCGGCGAGAATGAGTTTCGGTTTCGCCGCCACGGCCCGGGCCACGGCGACGCGCTGCTGCTGGCCGCCGCTGATATGGCCCGGCATGGCATCGAGCTTCTCCTCTATTTCCAGCAGTTTTGCCACCTCCGCCACCCGCGTCTCGATCGCGTCCGGTGCAAAGCCGCGCAGCTTCATGATGAAGCCGATGTTCTCGCGCACCGTGAGGACGGGCACAAGGTTATAGGCCTGGAAGACGAAGCCGATCTGTTCCAGGCGCAGCCGCGAGCGTGCCCCCTCGTCCAGGCCGGAGAGTTCGGTGCCGTCGATGGTTATGGAGCCGCTGTCGATGGCGTCGAGCGCCCCGATGGCGTTGAGCAGCGTTGTTTTACCGCAGCCCGAGGGCCCGGTGATCACCCCGTACTCCCCCGTCGCGACGGCGAGGTCGATGTCGCGCAGGGCGTGCACCTCGCGCTCCGTATCCTTGTAAAAGTATTTGTTCACTCTGCGCAGTTCGATCATACCTGTATCACCTCGATAAGATTAAGCTTTTTGAGCCTTCGCAACGGCATCAGCACCGACACGATCGCCGCCGCGATGATGGCCAGGAAGGTGTTGGTGAAGTAGCGGCTCTTGATATCGGCGTAGACGACGGCGTTGTAGCCGAACGCCTCCAGCCCCGCCGCGTATTCGCGCAGGTCGAGCCCCTGCGTCTGCAGGTACCACAGGGCGGCGTAGCTGGTGAATGCCCCCAGCACAAAACCGACCACGCCCAGCACCAGCGCCTCCGCGGCGACCTGGGTGCGCAGCTGCGACTGGGGTGTCCCCAGCGCGATGAGGATGCCGAACTCGCGGGTCCGCTCAAGCACCGAGACGAGCATGACGCCGAAGATGCCGATGAGGACCACAAGCATGACGATGGCAAAGGTAATGGAGTTGAAGATGACCATCATCTCCTGCATCTGTTGGAGCACCGGGTAGAGCGTCTGCCACGTCTCGACCTCCAGCCCCGGGAAGGCGGCCTGCAGCCGTGCGGCAACCGCTTCCGTCTGCGAAGGTGCCGCCAGCCGCAGCGCCACCTGGGTCGCGCCGTTCGCACCCAGTCCTGAGAAGGTGCGGCTGCGCGGCAGGGCGACGTAGATCGTCTGGTTGTCGATGAGCAGGTTCGACGTCTGCACGATCGCCGTCACATAGAGCGAAACGGCGCTGATATCCCCCTGGGCGTTCTGCGACGAGAAGACCAGGCGGTGCCCCACCTCGACGCCCAGATCTTCCGCCAGTTTCTTGCCGATGGCGCAGCCGTTCTGCCGCCGCCCCCAGTCGATTTTCCCCGTTTTGACAAAGCCGGAGAGCTGCCCGAAGCGCTCTTCGGCCTCCAGGTCGATGCCGACCAGCCGTCCCATCGCCGACTTGCGCGCGGTCGAGGCCAGGCCGGTCTGCGATAGCCTGACGGAGTAGGCGGCGACGGCCGTGTCCGCATCCAGTGCTTCCAGCAGCGGCCGGTCGTCGGCGATGGCGTACTCCAGGCTCTGGTAGAGCCGGAACTTCGGGGCGTAGACGGAGATCTCGCCACTGTCGCTGCGGATCGTGCTCTCGCGCATCGTTTTGACCATGCCGTCGTAAAGCCCCTCGATGGCGAGCATCGCCGTCATACTGCCGGCAATCATGAGAATGACGAGCCCGGAGCGGCGGGCGCGGCGCCACAGGCTGTGCCATGCCATCTTCAGGGCCAGGGTGAAGGTCGTTTTAGACATGGTGCATCGCCTCCACCGGGGTGTAACGCTTGACGACCGCAATGGGGTAGAGGACGGCCAGCATATTGAGAGCAAAGACAACTCCCGCATTCCAGCCGATGGTGGACCAGTCGAAACGCATCGGAATCTGGTCGTCGACGATCCCGTAGTCGCGGTACGCCTCCGCGATCCCCTCGATCACCATGGGATGCAACTCGAAATACCAGGCGATCGGCGCCCCCACTGCCACGGAGAGCCCAACGGCCGCGAGCGCGATCAGCAGCATCTCCAGCAGCAGCAGTGCGGAGACGTTCCGGGGGGAGAGGCCGATGGCGCGCAGCATCCCCAGCTCCCGGGTCCGTCCGACGATGTTGAGGAAACTGAAGATCATGATGACAAAGAAAATAACGACGAAGAAGACCCCCATTGAGATGTAGCCGAAGACGCTGTCCACCTCCATCGCCTCCACCTGCGCATGCATCAATACGGTCCACGGCACGGCCTCGAGCCCCTCGGCCAGCCCGGCCTGCACCGCGTTGACCGTCTGCGGCAGCGCCGTGAGGTCATCGACGGAAGCGACAATGTACGATGCCATATCCCCGCTCAGCATCAGGGTGTCGTAGTACGCCTTGTTCACAAATGCGGAGGAGGCGTCAAATTCAAAGAGGCCCGTTTTGAAAATGCCGACGATCCGGAAATTCTCCGCGGCAAAGGAGTCGTCCGTCGCCGTGCCGATGAGCGCCACGGTATCGCCGACCCCCACCTTCAGCCTCACCGCCAGTTCGCTGCCGATATAAAGCGCGTTGGTGTCGTTATCCTCGAGGTAGCGCCCTTCACGGCGCGCTTCAGCCATTTTGGAAAGCCGTCGTTCCCCTCCGGGGTTGATGCCTACGACCATCGCCCCCACAGAATCACGGGGGGTGGAGAGCAGCGCGAAACTCTCCAGGCGCGGCGCGTAGGCCGCGATCCCCGCCGTGCGCGCCAGCAGCGCCTCCTCGGCCGAGACGTCGGTCAGCAGGTAGTCATACCCCCCCTCTTCACGGTACCCTTTTTTGTAGATATGCAGGGCGTTTTCATAGATGTCGAGGGCGCTTTTGAGCATATGCGCATGCGAACCGTCCATCAGGGCGACGTAGACGATAAAGAGCAGGGAGCTGAAAAACGTCAGCGCAAAGGTGACGACGGTCCGCCCTTTGTAATGGAGGATGTTTTTCAACGCCAGTCCGAACATCATGATCCCTAGCGCGAGTAGCGTTTAAGCGCCTGCTTCGTGAAATAGCTGCCGCTCACGCCCCGGTCGTAGACGACGTCGGAGAGGAGCACCAGCGTCTCGTTCTTCTCCTTGCCCTTCTCCAGCGGTTTGATCCGCATAACCGTCGGGATATGGTGCGTACCGAAGGTTTTGACGTCACTGTAAAACATCTCCCGCACCTTGCTGCCGAAATCGTCGTAAAAGACGTCATGCATCTGGGTATAGGTCCGCCGGTCGATCTGCGAGACAATCCGTCCCCACACGACGGCCGCATCGGGTTTCGGGGTGAAAGCGATGGTTACCGTCTCCGCCGTCTTTTCGAGGATCTCTGCGTCATAGTCGTCGACCATCGAACTCTCTTTAACCATGTCGTCGTTGGTGAAATCGCTCCCCATCCAGCTCTGCAGCATCATCGACGGCGGGATCTTGACGATGCGTTCGATCTTCGGCACGTACTGCCATAGCTGCTTGTCGAGTTTTAAAAAGGTGATGCCGCTGTCTTTGGGCGGGTAGAGTATCTTCATGAAGCTCTTCGTCTTCCCCTCGGCCCAGCTCTCGATCCGCACCGTCCGCTTGTGCCGCGCCGAGGTGATGACCATCTCCAGCTTCATGTAGACGTCTTTTCCGCGAAGGTTATCCTCCACTTTTTTGACGATCTCGGAAGCCTCCGAACCGAACAGCAGGAGTGTCATCGAGAGCCAGACCAACAGTAACCGCATTGCGCTTTCCCTCCCCTCGTTTTACCGATTATAGCTATATTTGGGCCGGAACACCCTAAAATATCCGAATGGAAACAGTACTACCTCTTTGCGGGATCGACGAAGCGGGGCGGGGCCCCATCGCCGGTCCGCTCGTCATGGCGGGCGTTATTTTGCACGCGCCGCTGGTCGGCCTGAACGATTCGAAAAAACTGACGGAGAAAAAGCGCGAAGCGCTTTACGCGCGCATTACGGAAAACGCGGCCTACCACATCGTGCGTTTTTCCGCGCAACAGATCGACGACGACGGCATCTCCGCCTGCCTCGCAAAAGGGCTCAAAGAGATTATGGAGGTTCTGGGGGAGGCCGACTACCTCTTCGACGGCAATTCAACCTTTGGCGTCAAGGGACTGCGCACACAGGTCAAAGCCGACGCCGACGTGCCCGAAGTGAGCGCGGCCTCCATCCTCGCCAAGGTTACCCGCGACCGGGAGATGGTCGCCCTGGCCTCAACCTACCCGCAGTACGGCTTTGAAAAACATAAGGGGTACGGTTCGGCGGCACACATCGAGGCGATCCAGACCCATGGCTACAGCGCCGTCCATCGCCGGAGCTTCCGCCTGAAGGCCCTGCAGCCTACGCTGTTTTAGGGGTGAGCGTTTTCGCAGCGTCCATAAACGCGCGGTACTGCTCTTCGATGTTTTCCAACGCGAGCGGCTCGCCGATATGGATGTGCACTTCGTAAGGCTGCTTGAACGGGGAAGCCTGGTACACTTTTTCAAGCTGGTCGTCGATATAGATCGGGACGATCTGCATCTTGTTTGCCTTGGCGATCTTCTCCGCGCCCGGCTGAAACGGCCCGACTCCCTCGCCGCCGAAACGCTCCCCCTCGGGGAACATAAAGAGATTAAGGTCCGGCGCCACCTGGAAAATATGCTTAATCTTTTTAAAAAAGGCTAGCATCCCCTTCCCCGCTTTGAGGTCGACCGCGATACAGCCGCTGTATTCGAAAAATTTCCCGTAGATCTTGTTGTCGAGCAGCGTCTGCTTGGCGATCCACATCCCCGCCTTCTGCTGCGTAGAGAAGAGGGACTCGATGCTGATAATGTCGAGCAGGCTGCGGTGATTGGCGATATAGAGCACCCGGTTCGCTTCGGGGAGCCCGCCGTGCATCACCGGAACGACGTTGAGGTATTCCAGTACGCTGAGCGAATAGTTCTGGCGCTCCTTCGAGAGGGCGTGATAGCGGTCGTGTTCATCCAGCTGCGTGTCTAGATAGACATGGCGGAAGATGGGGATGAACTTCTTCCCGAGCCAGATCATATAGAGGTATTTGCGGAGGTTTTTAAACATGGCGGGTATTATAGCAGGTAATAACACAGAGAATCCCCCACCGGCCGGGGCATAAAACTGTCTCGCTTAATGTCATCGCAGCAGGATCGGTTTGACCCACTCCGGTTCGGCGTAGTCGACTTCGGAGAGGGTGTTCAAATGGTTGGTCTGCCCAATCAGTTCTCCGGCACCGGCGGGGGCGAAGAGGTAGATCCCCGCCGATGCGTTCACGGTCTGCATCAGTGTCAATCCCTGCGCGGCGGCAAAGGCTTCGGGCTTGACATCTTGATGCAGACGGATCAGTACATTCCCCGTCGCGATAAAGCGGTTGCGTTCGCTCCGGCGCTCTGACGTGTAAAAGACCCGGCGGTACTCGGATCCGGAAGAGGCCGTCTTCGCCGCCACCTCGGCCGGGGCGGCCTTCACGACCCGCTTGGCCGATGCACCGGCAGCGCGTAAGAGCGCCATTTCATCCTCTGCGCGGTAAAAAACCATCGAGGATTTTTTCGTCTGCAGCACCTGTTTGGTCATTGCCGGAACCTCGGCCATTGCCGCAGCCGCCAGCAACCACCCCGCCATGATTATCATACGTACCATCATACTCACCCCTTAATGTCCCCGAATCTGCAGCGACCAGCTTTTAAACGTACCGGTTGTTCCGGCCCGGAGGTCTTTGACGGTCAGCGTCCATGTTCCGGCCGCATCCTCGTCGAGACAGCGGACGGTGGAGAAGCGCCAGTTGGCGTAGGAGCCCTCCAGGTAGTAGGCCCCGCCGTATGCCAGATGGCTCTCCGTCCCCGCCGGTGATATCAGCCAAATATCGAGGTCCCCGGGACGGGCATGGTCAATGGTCACCCAGACGTCGACATGTTCCACGCTCAGCGTCTGTGCCTCGGTAATCGTGGACGTCACGCCGGTGGCGTTCGCATCGGGAATCGCCGTATCCGCGATGTCGTTTGTCAGCTTCGGCAGCACGGTTTCCGTGCCGAGCGACGCAAAACCTTCTGCCTTGGCGACGGCAGCCGCGGCATCCAGCAGCCCGAAGCCGTAATTGTGGTTGATATGCCACCCGGCGCCGTTGGTCGTCCAGTCGCCGTCACCCTGATCGTTTTTTCTGGCTGTCGTTGCAAGGATATAGCGTATATCGCGGTAGGTCAGATCCGGGTTCGCACTGAGCATCAAAGCGACGACCCCGCTGACCATGGGTACGGCTGCCGACGTCCCGTTCATATAGTTGGTGTAGTCACCGTTCTCATTACCCGAAACATCAAAATAGACAGGGAGATTCGTCTTGGGGTCGAGACGGTACGTTTCAACGAAGCCGGTCGATTCAAACCCGTAGTCGTACCCGGTGTAATCCGTCGTCACGATCGCCGCTCCGTTCACGGCATCATACTGCTCGCCGAACTCGCCGCCCGGCGCCGCGAGCAGAACATTCGCGCCGAAATTGGCATAGGAGGAGTAACTGCCGTCCTTATCGGTGGCCGTCACGGTCATGACATAGGGGTTGTTCGCGACGCCAGCATTGTTGGCGTTGCCGATATGCAGCGGGGAGTAATCCGAATTGCTGCGGTCGTTCCCCGCGGCCATGACGTAGACGATCCCCTTCCCGCTGCGCCCCTGCTCCGCCCCTGTCTGCAGACCGTCGATCAGCGTCTGGTCGTTATAGAGGAATTCGGAGGGGTCGCCCCAGCTGTTCGAGGAGATGTCTACCGCTTTGGAGAGCGCTTGGATCAGCGTAACGTCCGTCAGCGGCGACTGCGAGAAAACATTGTACCCCGCCAGCTTGACGAACGGGGCCACCCCTTTGACACCGAGGCTGTTCCACCCCGAAGCGGCGACGAGACCCGCACAGGCCGTCCCGTGCGCAGAGAGGTAGGGGTCCGTAGCGAGCTGGTCCGCATCGGGCGACGGGTCGTTCGAGCCGTCGGACCAGCGGTAGCTCTTCGTCAGGTCGAGGTTCGAGACCAGATCGGGGTGGATCGCTTCAATACCTGTATCGACCACGCCCACATAAATATTGCGGCGGCCCGCATAAGACTCCCAGACCGAAGCAACATTGATGTCGTTCGGTTCCGTCGCATCCAGATGCCACTGATATTGGGCGAGAGGATCTTCATAAGCCCCGGTATCGCTGCTCATGGGGTCGGTTCCGGCAAAAAACTCGCCGTAGTCACCCAGCGCATCCCCGTCGCTGTTCGCGGCTGCCGGGTTCGTACCGACCAGCAGCTCAAAATCATCAAAAAGGGCGTCGTTGTCCGTATCGTGGAAAAGATGGGTCGTTCCCGTAAACAATTCCTGGATCGTTGCCGACGCCACGGCATCCGCATAGGACTGCGCATCAATCAAGAGGGTCAGATCCTCCATTGCACCGCCCGTGGTCAGTTTTGCCGGGTTAAACGCGCTGAGCGCTGTCGACGGGGAGGCAAAAAGAAATCCGGAAAGGCGGGCGAGCACCGACTTGATCTCTGTCTCGTCCGTCAGACCCTCCCGGCGGATCCACTCGGCTGCAATGGTGGTGAAGACGTTCACCCGGACATTGTTGTTAAGCAGATCCGATACCGTCACATAGGCATAGAGGCTTCCCTGGACGGCTTTGACCGCGGCTGCGTCGTACTGTCCATCATCGTTGGGGTCGACATCTTCGCCCCCTTCAGCCTTCACAAGTAGCAACTGCGTCGATGCCAGACCGGGGAGCGAGACCGTAAATTTTCCGACTGTCTGCTCCGCGTACGGCACCAGTGTCTGGTTATCATCCATCAGGTCCGTTGCAGCATCGAACGGTGTCGTGACCGTCTGATACTGCTGCTGCCCCGCCAGGTCGCTGATGGTGACCGTTGCCCCGCCGATGGGGCCAAGGGCGATACTGTTTGCGACCGTCGGTCCTGGATCAACCGGGGTTTCCGGCGTCGAGGAGCCGCCGCCGGAACCGCAGCCGTGAAACATTAATGCCAGCCCGAGAAGCGCTGTCCCTCCGCCTCTCATCACCCGATAAAAACATTTCTGCCTCACGTATCCCCTTTTCGCCATATTCTTCAACTCAATTATACAAGCCTCCCGGCAAACACCGTAACGGCAGCATGCCAGAAGTCAGAATGGTTTTCATGATAGTATATTGTTTTATTTATAATAGCTACTTAATGTATGAATTACAAGGAGTTATCATATGGAGAGGGTAGCGCGCCGTTGATCCGGCACCCCTTGTGTCAGGGTACCGACACTGTTTTGGCGCTGCTGCGGCCGTATGGCGCTGATTGTCTCTTCCGACTTGAAGCCTTCGGCATCAAAAGAGACAGGGTGCGCTTACGGCAGCGGGATCAGGGCTGATAGCCGTCGGAGAGGGTCTTCAGGAAGACGACGATCGCATCCTCCTGTTCCCCCGTCAGGTGAAGATCGCCAAGCTCTTTCGTATTGATATTCTCAGGAACTTCCGGCGCCGGCCAACACCCCTGCGCCAAAGCATCCGCTTCGGTGGTCATAGCGTTTTCGCACCGTGGCAGCACGTCGCGCGTGTTGTAGAAGTGGACGATCGATTTCAGGCTTTTGAAGTAACCGTTGTGGGTATAGGCCTTGACGAAAAGCGCGTCGGGCCGCTTGTCGACGTTGCGCAGCGTCGGCACCTTCTGCTTGCCTTCGTTTGCCGCCGCGAACGCCGCGTAATCCAATCGGGTGGCCAGGAACTCTCCGAGACCACGGTCCGTCCATGCGTAGCCCAGCGGGTTGTACTGTGCGTCTTGGGTGTAAAAAGGATTCTCCGGGTTGCGGGGCACACCGAGATTGTCAAAGGTATAATCGGTCAGGAGCGGCGGCGTGCCGTCCGCCCCTGCGTTCAGCACGTGGCAGTTCGCGCATTTGCCTTTGCCCTTGAAAAGATCAAGCCCTTTGCGCTCCTCCTTTGTCAGCTCGGCCATGCCCTGTAGATAGTAATCATATTTCGACGTGAATGCGTTGACCTCATTCGATGCCTCGTAGGCGGCGATGGAGAGCGCAATGGCGTCAAAGGCGATCTCGACGTTCTCCGGCAGACAGGCACTGACTCCCCATACGGACGTGAAAAGATCGGCATAGAAGCCACTGCAGACCCCTGTCACGACATCATCCGGTGTCGCAAGCGCCTGTTCAAGCGGGTTTAAAAAAGGGCCCTGAGCTTGGTCGGCGGCGGGATTACCCAACTTTTCACCCGTCGCGCGGCCGTTCCAGAAATTGCCGCCTGTGAATACCGCCTGTTTCTGCTGCATGACATAATGCAGGATCGGACTCAGAGTCGCATACGCCGCGCTCGGCGGTTTCCGATTGCCGAAACGCCCGGCGACCGACCCCTCGTAAACCGCTCCGGAGGCGTTGATGCCCGAGAGGGGACCGGTGAAGCCCGTTTCGGGCGCGTGACAGCCGGCACAGGAGAGGTTCCCGTTGTATGAGAGGCTTTGATCGAAATAGATCATTTTGCCCAACGCTTCCTCGGGTGTCAGCGCGCCTGCCGTAAGCGACGCACCCAAACCCACCACTGCCAAACAGGCCACCAGCAATTTACTTTGCATAACACACCTCCTTATGGTTTCAGTGTATTATGCTCGCATCAAAATGAAAAAATAATGAAAAAAATCTTTAAATGTTTTTTAACGTTTTATAAAAGCTCTTTAGAACCCATGCAATACGGCAGACTTGGCGGGTTTTTCATCCGTGTTTTCGGTGTGAGAAACATGCGAGCCCGCGTGTCCAGCCAACGCGCTTACGCAAACCGGTTTCCCGAACGCTTCTGTCAAATGTAGGGATTGAACCGTTGCGTTTTCCCGGTCAAACTGCGGAACGTCAACAGCATGTCGCTTTTAACGGATAAATACTCGTAGAAGAATCGTATTCTGAAGGTTAGTGAAGGGGTGGCGGACAGACAGGGATTCGAACCCTGGGAGGTATGACCCTCGCCGGTTTTCAAGACCGGTGCATTCAACCAGCTCTGCCATCTGTCCATAAATAAAAGTCGGAGTTTTGGTGGAGGCGCCACCCGGACTCGAACCGGGGATCAAGGTTTTGCAAACCCATGCCTTACCACTTGGCTATGGCGCCACCGGTGGTGCCCGGAGCCGGGATCGAACCGGCACGATCGCAATGATCGAGGGATTTTAAGTCCCTTGCGTCTACCAATTTCGCCATCCGGGCTCAAGACACCAAAAAAAACCCCAACTCAAACCTCTGCTTTGAAGTCTAAGAAGTTTCAGTTGGGGTGTTTAAAAATAAAAAATGGAGCGGGAAACGAGGTTCGAACTCGCGACCCCAACCTTGGCAAGGTTGTGCTCTACCACTGAGCTATTCCCGCATCTGTTGTTGTGGACCGAAATTATAGGCAAATCCCTTTCTAATGTCAAGGCTTTTTCGAGCTTTTGCCGAAAACTTCGCTATAATCTCGAAAATTTGCATATTATATATAGAGAAGGACCAATCTATGCGCAGCGATACAGTCAAACGCGGCTTCGACCGCACCCCGCACCGGAGTCTTTTCAGAGCGACCGGCCTCAAAGACGAGGATTTTGACAAACCTTTCATCGGGGTTGCCAACAGCCACATCGACATCATCCCGGGCCACTTCTTCCTGCAGGAGTACGGCCGTATCGTCAAAGAAGCGATCCGCGAAGCGGGTGGGGTCCCGTTCGAGTTCAACACGATCGGTGTCGACGACGGGATCGCCATGGGCCACGACGGAATGCTCTACTCCCTGCCCAGCCGCGAACTGATCGCCGACAGCATCGAAACCGTGATGAACGCCCACAAGCTCGACGCACTGATCTGTATCCCCAACTGCGACAAGATCGTTCCGGGGATGATCATGGGTGCCCTGCGCGTCAATGTTCCGACGGTCTTCGTCTCCGGCGGCCCGATGGCGGCCGGCCACAAAAAAGACGGCACGCCGATCGACCTGGCTACAGCCTTCGAAGCCGTCGGCCAGCACGCCGAAGGCAATATGAGCGACGAGGAGCTCTACGAGATCGAATGCGAAGCCTGTCCGTCGGGTGGTTCGTGCTCGGGGATGTTCACCGCAAACTCCATGAACACCCTTTGCGAAGCGATGGGTATCGCCCTGCCGGGCAACGGTACGGTCCTCGCGATGACGCCGGAGCGGATCGAGATGGTCAAGCAGGCGGCCAAGCGTATCGTCGACATGGCCAAGGCGGATGATCCGAAGTACAACCTCCGCAACGTCCTCAACGAAAAAGCGATCCACAACGCCTTCGTCGTCGATATGGCGATGGGTGGTTCAAGCAACACGGTCCTTCATATGCTCGCCATCGCGAAAGAGGCGGAGGTCGATTTCGACATTACCAAGATCAACGAGATCGCAAAGAACGTTTCACACATCGCGAAGATCTCTCCGTCGCTCGGTACCGTCCACATGGAGGACATCGGCCGCGCGGGCGGGGTCAATGCCGTCATGAAAGAGGTCAGCCGCCGCGGCGGACTGCTGCACCTGGACAACCCGACGGTCACGGGGGAAACGATCGGTGAACGCATCGCCGATGCCGAGATCAAAGATACCGGTGTCATCCACACCAACGAAAACGCCTACTCCCCGGTCGGCGGGCTTTCCATCCTCTTCGGCAACCTTGCCGAAGAGGGCGCTGTCGTCAAAACGGCCGGTATCGCGCCGAGCATGCGCCAGTTCAAAGGAACCGCCGTCTGCTTCAACTCCCAGCAGGAGGCGATTGCCGGCATCATCGGCCACAAGGTCAAGCCGGGCAATGTCGTCGTCATCCGCTACGAAGGTCCCAAAGGGGGTCCGGGCATGCAGGAGATGCTGGCGCCGACGTCGCTCATCATGGGGATGGGCCTCGGCGAGAGCGTCGCCCTCATCACCGACGGCCGCTTCTCGGGGGCGACCCGCGGTGCCTCCATCGGTCACGTCAGCCCCGAAGCGGCCGAGGGCGGCCTCATCGGCCTGATCGAGGACGGCGACGAGATCGAACTCGATGTCGATACGCACCTGCTGCAGCTCAACGTCGCCGGGGAAGAGCTCGAACGCCGCCGTCTGCACTTCAAACCGCATAAGAAAGCCATCAACTCCAAGTGGCTCAAGCGCTACAGCCTGCTCGTCTCCAATGCCTCCAACGGCGCGGTTCTGAAGACGGAACTGGACTAAGCCCAGCCCGGCTTGGAATTTAGTTCCTCGCTTGTATTGCCCTTTAGGGCTTACACGACTCAGGATTTAGTCCTTCGCTTGCGTTGCCTTTTAAGGCTTATACGATTCGCAATTTAGTTGCTCACATGTATTGCCCTTTAGGGCTTATGATCAAACTCCGGCACGATCTTTTTCAACGCCGCGACCTTGTCGCTCGCTGCCAGTAGCGCAGCGATATCCTCTTCCAGTGCTTTGATCGGATAGTCCGTTTTGCCGGCAATGAAGATGGAGCTGTACCGGGTCTTCTCCTCCGTCTCGTCGATCAGCAGCTCTTCGTAGAGTTTTTCGCCCGGGCGCAGGCCGCACAGTTCGATCCGGATCTCATCCTCCCTGCCGTAAAGCCGGATCATCTGCCGGGCCAGATCGATGATCTTCACCGGTTCGCCCATGTCAAGGATAAACAGCTCGCCCCCTTTGGCGATGGCAGCCGCCTGCAGCACCAGCTGACACGCCTCGGGGATCAGCATGAAGTAGCGCGTCATCTCCGGGTCGGTTACCGTCACAGGCCCGCCCGCTTCAATCTGCCGCTTGAACTTCGGGATAACGCTGCCGCTGGACCCCAGCACGTTGCCGAAACGCACGGCGACGATCTCCGTACCGCCGCTCTCGACGTTCCCCGCATAGAGCTCCGTTACCCTTTTGGTCGCCCCCATGACATTGGTCGGGCGCACGGCCTTGTCCGTCGAAACAATGACCACCTTCTCAACGCCCGCGGCAATGCTGGCATCGATAACGTTTTTCGTCCCCAGGACGTTATTGCGCACCGCCGCAGCCTTGTTGGCTTCGCACAGTGGGACATGCTTGTAGGCCGCGGCATGGATGACAATGTCGGCTCCGAAGGCCGCCATCTTCTCCTGCAGCATCCAGTCGTCGGTCACGCTGAACATCTCCAGCGCCGCCGTGGGGATCGCTTCGCCGACCGTATAGAGATTGAACTCGCTGTGGTCGATCAGGGCCAGGGCCGATGCGCCGAAACGGTGGCACTGACGGGCGATCTCACTCCCGATACTGCCTCCCGCACCCGTGATAAACACGCGCTTCCCTTTCACAAAACCGGCAATCACTTCCTTGTCCAGATCCTTCGGATGACGGGCGAGGAGGTCTTCGATGGAGAGATCTTCGAGTTTGTCATACTGTCCTCCCAGCAGCCGCACCCGTTTGACTTCATTTACCCCGGCATCGCTCAGACGCTCGTAGAGCGCCTGAAGCTCATCCTGCGCCAGGTTGCTGGTGACAATCGCCGCGGCGATCCCGCGCTCGTTTATCAGGGATTCAAGTGTCTCCTCGCCGTAAACGCGGATATTGCTGATATAGGTCCCGACGGCACTGCGGTTCTCCGCGGACAGCACAACGACCGCGGAAGGGTAGTACGGGATATCCCCCTCCTGCGCACTTTTGATGATCGAAGCCGTTTTGGGGTTGACGCCGAGCAGCAGCACCGGTTGCTGGTGGGAGGAACGCTCCTGCTCCGTCATCAGCCGTTTGGCGACGCGCAGGACGCCGATAGCGAAGAGGGAGAGAAAAAAGTCGATGATAATGACACTGCGGGGGAAGGGGTCGAAGAGTGCCGGGAAAAGCAGGTAAAAGCCCGTGAAAACCGCATAGGCCGCCACATGGGCCTTGACAATGTTCTTCGCCTCCGCGAAGCCGACGAAACGCCAGACGATAAAGTAGATCCGAAAAAGGAAAAACGCAACGATCTTGAAGCCGACCAGATAGAAATAAACCGTGTCAAAGGATGAAAAGAAGCGCAGCGGAATGTCAAAGTTGAAACGCAGGGCGTAGGCGCCGTACAGCGTTGCGAGAGAAAGCAGCATATCCAGCAGCAGAAAAAAAAGGATCCGCTTGCCGGACGTCGGTCGCAGCAGCCCGCTCACACCACAACCTTCCGGATAATGTCGGAGACCCTGACAACATCCTCCTGCGTCATCTGCGTCCCGCTGGGCAGGCAGAGACCGCGAGAGAACAATTGTTCACTTGTCCCATCCTTCACCGCGGCCGCCCCCGAAAACAGGGGCTGAAGGTGCATCGGCTTCCAGAGGGGACGGCTTTCGATATCCTGGGCTTCCAGCGCCGTTCGAACCCGCTCGGGGTCGGTATGGCTCAGGGTCAGCGTCGTCAACCAGCGGTTTCCCTGGGCATCCGGCAGCTCCGGCATAAAGGTGATCTCGTCAATCTCCCCCAACGCTTCTTTGTACCAGCCGAAGATCCGGCGACGCTGTGTGACACGCTCGGAAAGCACCTCCATCTGCGCCACCCCGATAGCGGCCAGTACATTGCTCATACGGTAGTTGTACCCCAGCTCTTTGTGCTCGTACCAAGGGGTCGGCTCTTTCGCCTGCGTCGCATAGAACATCGCCTTTGCAATCGCCTCTCCACTTTTAGCGACGAGCATCCCCCCGCCGGAGGTGGAGAGGATCTTGTTCCCGTTAAACGAGTAGACGCCGAAGTCGCCCCAGGTTCCCGTATGGACGCCGTCCAGAGTCGCCCCGAGACTCTCGGCGGCGTCCTCGATCACGACGATACCGTGCTGCCGGCAGATCGCCATGATCCGCCGCATCTCCGCGCACTGGCCGTAAAGGTGGGTCACGATCAGGGCCTTCGGCATCTTCGGTGCCTGTGCAATCGCCGTCTCGAGCAGCTCGGGGGAGAGGTTCCAGCTCTTTGCCTCCGCATCGATGAAAAGCGGTGTCGCCTGCTGGTAAAGAATGGCAGCAACGGAACCGATGAAGGTGAACGACGACGCCAAAACGATATCGCCCTCCCCGATACCGCTCACCCGCAGCGCCAGGTGCAGCGCCGCCGTCCCGCTGGAAGTGCCTAGCGCGAACGGCGCCTGCGTATAGTCGCAGATTGCCTGCTCGAACCGTGTCACCATCGGCCCGAGCGGCGCAATGTAGTTACTCTCGAACACTTCGGCGATGTAGCGCTGCTCGTTGCCGGTCATGTGGGGAGGTGAGAGGAAAAGACGTGCCACCGCTATCCTTTAAGGGTCATCCAGATGTATGCCAGATCCTTTTGAAGGGACCACTGCTCGACATAGGCACGGTTGATCCGTACTTTGTCGGGCCAAATCACCATATCATTATAGCGTTGCGGATCCGTCTGTTCGGCCAAGAGGGCCTCCTCGTCCCGGTACTTCAGCGTTGCCGGTCCCGTGATCCCGGGACGGATTCCGAGGATCACCCTGTCCTCCCCCTCGAGCCGGTCGGCATAGCCCGCAACGTCGGGACGAGGGCCTACAAAACTCATGTCGCCGATAAGGATGTTGAACAGTTGGGGCAGTTCGTCAAGCTTGAAACGCCGTAACTGCTTCCCCAGCGGTGTAATCCGGACGTCATTGCGCGTCGTCACCGTCGTATCGACACCGCTGACCGTGCGCATCGTCCGGATCTTGAAGACCGTGAAAGGGTGCCCGTGGCGCCCAATGCGCTGCTGCGTAAAAAGCCCCGACCTCCGGGTATCGATGCCCGCCGCCACGATCAGCAGCAGGATCATCCACCACCCCAGCAGCAACCCCGTCCCCGCCAACAGGATGTCAAAGAGGCGTTTGGCAAAGGCGTCCCGGCGGGAAAGTCCCTGTATCATATCTTCAGGCGGTAGATCTTGGCCCATGGGGAGAGAATGACCGGTTCATAGAGATCGGTATCGTAGTTCTCCAGGACCCCCATCTGGATAAAGAGGGACTGGTACATCTCCTCGTCAAGCACCAGGAATTTGTTCGCGCTGCGCATGAAAATGACGGAAAGCGTCCCGTCGAAATGCAGCAGATTGACCTGCTTGCCCACCGGACCGTTCTCGTGCTCTTCAGTCATGACGAAACGGCGCAGCGGAAGGCTCTGCCGGCCGGCCTGCAGTACGCTCTTTTGCAGGTCAAGACGCAAGCCGTTGCCGAGATCGACAACATTGCCGGACTGTTTGGCATACCCCGTCACGTAGTAGAACGGCATCTTGTACGACTGCCCGCTCTGCAGATCCAGGTTAGAGAACACTTTGATCGTGCTGAAGATATCGAGCATCCGCAGCGGCAGGTAGAGATAGATATCACGGGTCGGTTCGGGCAGCGTCACATCCCCGACACGCAGCTGTTCCAGATACGCCTCGGTATCGACCTGGTCGGGCTGCTTGTTCCTAAAAAGGGTATCGGCGGCAACCCTGTAGCCCGAATCGACATAGGTTTCCACCGCCAGGCGCGACAGCGACGCCGCCTCTTTCGGGGAATCCGTCGTCAACACGCGCGAAACGATATAGTTGTCATGGCTGTGTTTTCCCCCGTCGATCAGGGTGTTCATATTGCTGTAATACCAGATGGGATAGCCGTAGTCCCACCAGGTGATGACGTAATCCCGCTCGCCGCCGATGGCTTTCATCTTGTCCAGAAGCGCTACCTCTTCCTTGGTGAAGACAGTCGGTACTTTATAGCCGATGATATGTTTGATGTTCGGGAAGAGCATCAGTCCCGTCAACAACGCCACCGCAGCCCAGGAAGCTTTATGATTGGGAATATAGGAGGCCAGCACATAAAAAAGGTAGACGGCCCCGAGCGCAGCGACGGGAACCGCATAGACGGTAAAACGCAGACCGCCCCAGAGCGAAAAGACGCCGATGCCGATTAGCGGCAACGCGAGCAGAAAAGGTCTGGAGCGCATCACAAGTAGCAGATAGCCGATCAACGCCGCTATCACGCCCGGGACGGAGCCTGAGATCCGGTCCGCCATCACGCTGAAGGGGATCGTCCCCGCCTCCCTTACAGTCTGGCTGACCTTGTAGAAATGAAGGCCACTCTCTTCCGTCCCGCGGATCAGATAGCCCGAGAGCTTGTGCCAGATGATGGCGAATCCATTCCCAGTAATCAGAAAGACCAAGAGGGTAACTCCTGCGGCAATCACAAGATGGCGCAGGGCAAAATTGCCACGTTTCAAACCCAGATGTACACCCACCAACACGAACAGTTTGATCCACAATGTCAATGGCATCAGGGCGATGGAAATCAGTACAATAGAGTGGTAGGTAAACTTCTCATAGCGGTGAAAGAGCACCATGTAACCAATGTAAAGCAACCCCATAGCGTAGATCAATGAAAGCCCCTGATCATACAGGAAACGATAGAGGGCGATCGAGAGCGCCGCCAGCAGCGCATTGGTAAAGGTCTCTTTTTCGATCGTCGCCATCAGGAAGTAGAGGATAAACATTGGCGCCATCGCCGAAAACATGTCCGTATCGTAGTAGCCGACCATCGTCCGGTTATAATAGCTCCAGGCGATCGAACCGATCAAAGCAGCATAGAATCCCAGCGGTGTAGCATTGTAAAGGCGCCCTATTAAGATGATAGGAATGACGACAAGGCTAGAAATAGCGGCCGGCATGTACAAGAGAACAGTATTGAGATCTACCGGCAGCAGTTTGACCGCCATTGTCGTCAAAAACGTGAGTGCCAGACCGGTCCATTCCAATACGCGGGGGTTTTCCCCATGCATTCCTTCGAGTGCCTGCTGGGCACTGCTGGCAAAGTAGTAGCCGTCATTCGTGTTGATCATCACCTGACCCTGCCAGAAGAAAGCAGGGATATCTGACGCCCACTGCAGCCAAATCATGCGGATCGCGATGCTGAATGTATACGCCGCCAGCATCAGCAGTATAACTGCGCCTGTAGAGAAACGCTCTTCGGTCTGGTAGGTGTTCATAGTGTCATTAGCCTTTTCAAGCGGGTTTTTAGAACGCTGCACGTCCCGGCGAGCTCACCGAGACCGTAACTAAAATGTAAAACGAAAAACGCAGCACATTGGTATAACAGAGTCGTATTATACTTTATCTGCCATGCACGCAGTAAAACGATTCCTGTGTACAGTAATAAAACGGTAACCGAAAGATAGAGCGCTTGTGGAAGCAGAGGGGAGAACAACAGGGGCAGCAACAGTACCAGCACAAAAACGAGCGGCACAAAATGCCGTACGCTTAACGACCCGAAAGTACCCGTCAGGTCGGCCGTAAGAAGGTTCCATTTTCCATTGGCGAAGTTGTTCTTCGCCAATGCCATAAAGGTTTCCCGCGCATAATAGGTACACCGAATATCCGGCACAAGAAAAATCCTGCCGCCGCCGCGTTTGATCCGCTTGTTCAGTTCAATATCCTGATTGCGGGTCAAGCGGGTATCATAAAGCCCGTAGCGGTCGAAAACCTCTTTTTTGAAACAGCCGAATGGGACCGTGTCGACCTCCTGCACCGACCGGACACCGGTACGGAACAGTGCATTCCCGACCCCGAAACGATCCCGCAGAACGTTTTTGATGGCCATGGACTTCGCAGTGGCATGCAGAACGTCCGTCTGCCACAATCCCCCGACGTTATCAGCATCGAGTTTTTGGCTCCAGTGTATCAGTTTGGAGAGGTAATCTGCAGGGTAACTGCTGTGGGCATCCGCACGGACAATAAAATCCCCGCTCGCCCTGCCAATACCCAGGTTCATCGCATACGGCGCGGTTCGGTCCCGGTTTTCAAGAAGCGATATCCAGCTATACGTTGCGGCATACCCGGCAACAATCTCCCCGGTCCGGTCGGTACTCATCCCATCGACGACAAAAAGCTCCAGCTGCGCTTTCGGGTAATCCGATGCGACAAAGGAGTCCAGACACGCGGCGATATAGCGCTCTTCATTGTAGGCGGGGATGATCACGGAGACCCTAGGCATGCTCGCCTCCGATAAGTGCTGCGAGCTTCTGCGTATCCGCATTCAGTTCCGCCGCGACACGGCTCACCTCGAAGGGGGCGATGCTTTTGTGCTGCTGCAGCGCTATGCCCAGTTCCGACGCCTTTTCGGCGATCTGCTTCAAAACCGTGTCGGGCTCCTCGCACAGCGCTTCGTAGGCGATCTGGATCGTGTCGTTCCCGGAGTCGCGTTCAATGATCCTGTGTATCTGCATGATCTGGTCCACAACGCGTGCATGCGGACCGGCATACTCCCGCTCCCGACAGATCGCCGGAACAGTTGATACCATTCCCTGCCCGGAGAGCTTCAGCAGGGAGTAGCTGTTGGAGAGGAGGTCTCTTTTCAGGTGAATGAACAGCACCCTGTCAAAGGTCTGACGTAGCAGTTCCATACTGAAAGCGTGCCCGAGGTAGCCGGTGATATAGGGTCTGCCGGAGACGCGCTCCAGCCGCCCTTTCAGCCGTGAAAGGGCTTCAGGGTCCAGGGAAGCCGCATCCTCCATAAGCCCCTGCCCCATCCAGTGGCTCCAGAACTTCAGCCCCTCCGCTTCGCCGCAGATACCGTCGACAAACCCCATCTTTGAACGGTACGCCGTTTCATAGCCGGCACACACGCTCTGCTGCAGCAGCAACCCCACTGCCGGTGTCGCGTACAGGAGGTTGGTCAGATTGGCAAGATGGCTGTTTTCAAAGGCGGCGGTCAATACCTGGTAGGTCAGGGTCGAACCGCTTCTCGGGGGCGCGACGATACAGACGAGCGGCATCGGCTTCCGCTTCAAAAACGGCAGCACTGCGTCATCCAGAAAACCGAAATGGCGGTACTGGTTCTGAAAAACCCGCCCCAGGCGGACCGCCAGCGAATCTCTACCTTTCAAAACTTCTCCTGATCTCCTCATGCTTCAGGAGCACCCCGATTTTTCCGGCCAAAGGGTGCTTCAGACCGGCAAAGAGTTTCCGGAAAGGGTAGAGCAGCGTCACCGCCAGGTGCACTTTCGGGCTGTAGATGATATTAAGCCTGCAGTAGGCCCTACGGAAGTGGAACTTCTGAATGAAGTACTCCTGAATGTTGGTCTCGTGCGAGATACTCCGCGCCCCGTCGTCGATATAGCGCAGCCCCCGTTCGTTCAGATAGTGGCTGTTCATCGTGAAAAAGAGCGCGTCGCTCGGGTAAAGGCGCAGGTACTCCGGGTCGAACTTCGTTGTCTTGTAGAGGCAGGCTCCCTCCTGGATCTTGTTCATGCTGTAGGCGATCATCCGCCCTTCATCGTTCCAGACCCCCCAGAACTCCCACTGCGGATCCACTTTGAGACCGAGAATACTCTGGGCGAAGAGCACCTCGGACTGCGGCTCAATAAAGGTCTCGTACTTTGCAAAGGCCTTGCTGTAGGCAGCATACCCCTGCGACGCCACTGTTTCCGCATCGGTCTGCCTGATCGTGCAGCGCTTCAGCCCCCGCCGCACATTGTGCCGCGTATTGCCGCTCAAAGCCTCAAGCCTGCTTTCGCCGTCTTTGATCACGTGCCAGAAGGCGGTCTCGTGCGCGCAGTCAAAGTCGCTGACCCAGCGGATGAAATAGGCGCCGGTACGCCGGAGCAGATCCCGGGCTTCGGTGTCGGAGAGTTCGACACGGGTATGGGGGGCCGTATCCGGGATCAGCGTCCCCTGGTAGTCGACCCATGGGATCCCGTTAAGCATGATCATGCCCGCCCCTCTTCCGCATCATCTCGGGTGCACTCGGGATCGGTGGTCTTACGCATAAAGTTCCTTTGCTCTTTTCAGTATATTACCCCACTCAAAAACGTTTCGCCGCAGCAGCAGTTTTTTGGCAATATCCGCACTGTGTTCCACACAGAAATCTGCCGCCGACCGGATCTGCGGCAGACGCTTGGCATCAAACACCAGCATCTCCAGCCCTGCGTCCCGAAGAATGGCCGCATTATCGCCCTGATCGCTGCTGATAAAGATGCGATTGTAATATAAAAAAGTATAGGCGACCCCCGACTGGGTCGCCGATCTGTACGGGAGAATAAAAACAGCATTGCGCCGCATGAGCTGCTGCAGCTCTGTCAGCGTAAGGAAACGATCCTCAACCTTGGCACCGCACCCTATCAGTTTCTCCTTCAAAGGTGCCAGTTTACTGTCCCATTTGCCGTAGACTTCAAAGCCAAAATCGTCAAACTGACCCGATTCGCACATGGTAACAAGGGTATCGACCCCCTTATACGCCTTGACGTTTCCCCAGAAAATGATGCTTCGCTCCAACGGCGCCGGTTCAGGCACCGGGTCATCCGGCAGGAGCGGCAGCAGCCCGTGGTTGAGGCAGTGCGCTTTCGCGGCATCCACCCCGTAGTGCTTCAAAAAGCGCTGCATCGTCGACGGGCTGACGAAAAGCGCACGCCTTGCCGTATTATAGATCAACTTGTAGGGGAAGTACGTTGCCGATGGGCATGCGTGGGGGACATCATTATGAAAGGTGAAAACCAGTTTACGCCTCAGTAGGGCAAACAGAGGGAGCTCCACAGCGGGCAGTACGCTCCAAAAAAAGTGGATGTAGTCGTAGCGGTGCGCCGACAGCAGCAGGGACACGAGCATGCGAAGGTAGTTGTACCCCCCCTGCAGTCTCCCTGTCCGGCTGCCGGAAACGGAAAAAATCTTCAGGGTGATGTTGTCGCGTTCGGCAAGCAGATCCAGATAGAGATCGTTGTACGCCGTGCGGGAGCAGTAGAACGTGACCCGGTACCCTTGTGCCAGCAGGGCATCGATGTAGTAGTAGTCGTATGGCAACGAGAATGAGCCCGTATCGATGATGGCGATCTTCATCGCCGCTCCGCCATGTAGGCAAAAAACGCTTGCCACTCCCGCTGCGCAGCTTCCGTCAATGCCGACCGGACATCCTCAGTCGCTGCCGCAGCATGTTCGACGTCCCGCTCGACCGCCATAATGCGCTCCGCAAATGCTGTGGCGTTACCCGCCGCACCGAGTGCCGCACCGTACGCTTCCAGCCCCTCGGCCCCTTTGTCGGTCGTCATAATGGGCAGTCCCTTCCCGATCGCTTCGATCAGTTTCATTTTGATCCCGCTCCCGCTGACGATGGGAACCATAACGCCCTGCATCTTAGCATAGAACGCGTCCAGATCGGCGATATACCCGTGGCATGAAACCGTATTGCCGTTGACCGTGACGGGCGCAAAACGCTCATTATGCTTGCCGACAAAATGAAAATGCCGCGTGTTTGCATCTAGCTTCGGGAGCACTTCGGTGACAAAAAACCTGTAACCGTCGAGATTGGGCGGCCAGTCGAAGGAGCCGACGCAGATATAGTTCCGACCCGCATCTGTTGCTGCCACGGGGAGGACCGCATCCGTTTCGGGGAAGGGAGGGATCGCAAAGATGGGGCGGCGCGTGTAACGGCGCAGCTGCTTTTTGAGCGTCTCGGAGATGGCGATGACGGCCTCCGCCCGCCGGATCGCCAGGAACTCCCCGGCAGCAAAGATGGCAAAGTTCATCATGGCGTGGAAATTTCTGCGGTTTTTCAGGAAATGCCACCGCAGCGCCGTCTCGAAATTATGCGAGGAGTAGATGCAGCGCACCGGCAGAAAGAGCATCAAAAAGATCAATTTCGGTTCTTCGATGACACAGAGATCGGCATCGGAAAGCTGTTTTCTGAGCCGGAAAAAACGGGCTATCCGTCTGCGTATCCCCTTCACTTTTCCATACGAAAGCAGCTGAGCATCGTAAACGGTGTCGAGCATCCGAAGGTTTTGCATGATCCGTACCTTGCCGCCGCTGCTTTCCGCCGCGGCGAACTCCGAACAGAGCAGATAGGCCTTCGGTTTCGCCCCGCTTTGGTTTCCGATCGCTTTCATTGCCGTACCCCCGCCGTCATTTGATCCTCCCCATCCGGAAGTAGCGGTAGACATTTCTGAAATTCAGGTGCAGCAGGTTGTCATAGAGGTGCTTGCGGAAATAGCGCTTGTACCCGCTCCTGGCCCTTGCCGACTGCCCGATCGATCCGCTTTCATGTTTATGATAGAGCGTCAGCACTTTTTTGACAACTCTCACCCCGTACCCCTTCATAATAATGCGGGTCCACATGTCCCAGTCCTGGCAGCTTGGCAGTGCTTCATCAAAAAGGCCGGCTTCCAGGATCACCTCTTTTCTGACCATGACGGAGGGGGAAGGGATGAAACACTCCTGCAGGATCGCCCGCTTCGGCACCCCCTCAATGGTGCTCCGGTAACGGTAGACCACCCGGCCGGACGCATCAACGGCATCCGTCCAGGTGTAGACAAGCCCTACATGCCCATCACTGCCGGCAAATACCGCCATCTGCTGCTCCAGTTTTTCCGGCAGCCATTCGTCATCGTCATCCACCAGGGCGATCAGATCATATTTCGCAGCCGCAATCCCCCTGTTTCTGGAATATGGCGCCCCCCTGTTGTTTTCGTTTCGCAAAAATGTGAACTCGGGAAAGAGCCCCCTGTATTTCTCGATCACCGATGTGTATTCATCGATATTCGGTGAATGGTCATCGACGACGACAATCTCAAAGGCACCGGTACTCTGCTGCGCAATACTCTCCAGCAGCCGCTGCAGATAGTCCGGCCGCTTGTAGGTCGGAATAACGATGCTTGCTTTCATGGGCACACCTCGATTCTCACGCTGCTTTTTATCCCTTTGGCACTGTATTTGCGCAGTCTACCGGACGCGGAGTATTCATACCCCTCAAACGCCAGTCTCCCAGTGTCCAGCCCCCCCGGCCCGGCATCGTCGAGGCACAGATAGAGATGCCTGAAGCTGAAGAGAGAGAACACTTTCGTGACAACCGTCACACCGTCATCGTCAAACATAAAATCCCGTTTCATGATCCCCAGCGGAGAGAGCAGCCATAAGGTATCGTTTTTGAACAGGGACACGGATCGCCATCTCAGGGACTTTCGCAGAAGAGAGCAAAACGGCAGCGGAATCCCCTCGGGGCCGTAGAGACTCTCCTGGAACTGTTCTCCGCCGTAGCACGGCGTGATATTGCGTCCATAACGCACGATATAGGGCATGGGCTGATCATTCGTCCAGTAGCCGCCAGTTTTTGAAAGCACTGCTTCATACGCCGGCTTGACGACCTTGATGAAATCCCCGTCCCTGTACTCCGAAGTGGTTCTGCATTCGGGGGCGAAGAGCTCCGTCCCCTGCAAAACGGCGTGGGCTTTGGCAAGAAAGAAGCCCAGAAACGGCAGGTAGTCAAAATAGTTGTTATAGGGATACCAGCCGGAGAATGCGGGGTCGTGCATATCGACGACTACCGGAATCGACGTTTCTTGGCCATTGAGCACCAACGGGAAACTGCCGTCTGGGCGCTGGTACTGCTCCAAGTAACCGAGCACTCTTTCCATATCGCCCAGCAGGGTGTCGTCCCCAGTGAAACTGTACGCCAGCGCCAGGATATAGATCAGGGCCCCGTACCCGAAGGACTGGTTCTGTCCGCGCCCGATATAGAGCGTTTCCCCGCTGTGCAGGATGAAGTGGCGGATGAACGCCACTCCTTTTTGAAAGCTGTCCAGAAACAGTCTCTCCCCCGTTTCCCGGGAGATCTCCCCTATCATGGCCATCGAAAAGCAGTGGTACTGGAACGACTTTACACCAGGGTCGTCAAGGATAAGCCCCGAGGGAAGTTGATAGGCTTCGATCTTCTCTGTTGCCTCTTTCAGCGCCGTCGCACTGTCGATGCCGGCAACCAGCCGTGTATTGCTGCGGAGCAGCGTCCAGTTCGTGCAGGGCGTATTTTTAAACCGAAGGGGTTCTAAAAGAGAGCCGATTTCCGCGCTTTCGGACTGTTTCCAGAAATCCAGCAGCGCGTAATCATTGAACTCCCAATGGAATTCCGGGTCGGTTTTATCAAGCTTCTCGTAAGCGGAAACCAGTTTTTTCTCCGTCACCTCATCAAGCACAGAGGTTCTTTGCAGAAGTGCCAGGGCAAATGCCTCCCCGTAGAAAGAGCGGCATTCGAAGCCCTCCCGCTCACGCAGCCACGCCACGATGAAGGCGGCTATCCCTTCGGAGATGCTCCCCAGACGATCAATCACGTTTATCACTTATGACGTTGGCCGGGACACCGCCGATTGTCGTATGTTCCGGGAATGATTTCGTCACAACCGCCCCGGCGGCGACGATACAGTTTTTGCCGAGCTGAACGCCTCCGAGTACCTGACTGTTTCGGCCCATCCAGACGCCTCTGCCGATAGAGATCTCACCGGCTTTTTTATAACGCTGATGCATGATCGGCACTTCGGCATCCTCTGTCCCGTGGTTCCCGCTGTTGATGTGGCAGAAGGGTGCAACGAGGACGAAATCACCTATAACAACTCTGGAAAAAGACTGGATATGGGTAAAGGCATTGATCCGGACCCCGTTGCCGAGGAACAGTCCCTCCCCTTCATGGTGCGACTGCAGATATACATACTCGTCGAACTGGCAGTTATTACCAATGGATATCCTTTGGGGGTTGGATATCCTGACAGAAGACGGGATGCACAGCCTCAGAGCGTGTTTTCCCCAGCGGACATTTTCCCCATACTGCATGAAGCTCTTTTGATAATAGCGCCGTTTGTAACCGTAAAACGCCATCCGGTCGACTACCAGCGAAATCAGGCCTGCAACGCCCCCCCGCATGATGAACTTTTCAAAATAGGTCACTTTGCCCCCCATAAAAGCTTCTTGATAAAATGATTTTCCATGGTTTCAAGATAAACACCCAGCAATAATAACCACACAGAGGCTACCAGAAGATTGGCGACTGCGACCCCCTGTGTCTGAAAATAGGCGGCACTGATGAAGTAGGCCGTCATAGTCACCAGTGCCATCGGCAGCGAGACCTGAATCACCATCTTCTGTATTGATCCGTGAATCGCGATATATGAGACCAGAGGGGACGCAAATGTTTTCACGAGAACCAATCCTCCTACAATACACATCATATAAAAAAAGATTTGATTGTTCTCATACGTACCGGTAACGATATAGAGATAATATTCCCCCAGACCGTAAAAGCCCGCCAGTGTTATAGCACCGATCAACAGCGAGAGACGGAGGAAAGCATTCGATAGCTTTAGCGCATGGGCTTTGTCCCGTGCGTGCGACAGGGCAACACTGTTCTGATACCCGATGATCATCGGCAGTATATTGGCGATATTGGCACTGTTCAGCGCGATATTGTAATCTCCCACCATTGCCAAACTGACGAAGAGCGAAAGGAAAAACGTATCGGATTTGTAGATAAAGCTAGTGACGATCCCGTTGAGGTGCGTCCAAAAGGAGTAGGTAAAAAAGATGTGGCCTATAAACGAAAAATCGGGTTTTTCCACCTCAGGTCTGAATCCGAGTTTGTTGACCGCCAGATAGAACCAGGTCCCGACAAACAGCATGCTGATGATGAGATCCTTCAGTGCCACAAACCATAAATAGGGATACGCAAAGAGTCCGAGAAGAATAAGCAGGCCGAAAACGGAGCGCAGTACACTGATCTTTGTCACGAGTTTCTGATTGAACTTTGAAGCAAAATAGATGGCAAAGGGTGCCGTCAGACTGTCCGCGACGGTAATGAGTGTAATGGACCAGATCGCATACACGAAGCCACTGTTGTCATATATCGATGTCAAGAATGCACTCAAACACAGTGCGACCATAATGATGAAAGCCGATTTCAGAAGATTGAAACCGAAGAAATCCTGCATCACTTTTTGCAGATCCGAATCGAATTTTTTGTGATCGCGCAGAATGATACTTTCCAAAGAGATATTGACGATATTGACAAACGTGAAATATCCCGCAACGATCCCCATGATACCGTAATCATCCCGCGGCAGCATCCGAATAAGAATTATCGAGGAGATAAACTGAATCCCTATCACGACGAACTTTTCTACGCCGGATGAAAGGAGATTTGAAATGATCTGCTTTTTCATTCGATCTCCATTCTGACATGCCACATCAGCCGGCCCGCTTTGGGTACCCTGACCATTGCAAATGCGGCCAGATTCAAAAAGCGCCTGACAAACCTGTTTTTGAACGGTTGCCTTTCGCCGCGGTACCAAAGGGCTTTTTTGAACTGCTTTCGCGCCAGTAACGGTCTGGAAATCCACTGGGGAAGTGGTCTGGTGCCTGCCCAGGCCGTACAGATTTTTATGACCTCTTTATCCCACTTTTCCGGAACCATCCGCACATGAACAACCCATTCGTCCCTGTTGTCTCGGACATAGATGACCGGCGTCATCTTCTCGGGGACCACTTTGTCCAAAACCGAAATGGTGACAGCAAAAGAGCTCCCTTTCAGGAGGACCCGATCGACGGGGTACTGGTAGTATATATTCGTGTCATTATGGAAATACCGCTTACCGCCGATCTCGGCATATTCGATAAACGCCTTTTTAAACCGGAAACGCATAACGAAATCCATAAAGACAGAATCCTCCTGCGTTACAGCCTCTACCCTTCTATCAATGCAGTTCCCGTCGATCCTGTCATCCACGGAGAGGGCCCACAGCCCCTCTTTCATCCGGACCAGCAACTCGGCCCGGTAGTGCGTATCATCGTATGTATAGGTTTCGGACAGTGTTTTCCCCCGCCAGCCAACCCCCTCTTCGAGCGAAAAGAAAGCACTGCTGTCCGCCGTTTCGAATCCCCATGGTTTGATGATGTTCTTGCCGTGGTAGTACAATTCGGAAATAACGTTTTTCCCGATTTTCCAGCTAAGCATTTGCCACCTTTTCGATGGTCTCGAGCCACAGCCGGGCAAAGAGGGCATAGGAGTGATGCGCCTCGACATACTCCCGCGCTTTCTCTGCATACTCGGCATAGTGTGCCTCGATATGCCGGATCTTCTTACTATAGTCATCAGGATCATCGCCTTCGACAACGAATTCAGGGAGCACTTTTTTCAGCTCCACCCCTAAGCCGACACTGCCCATCACCACTGGAAGACCGCAAGCCATCGCTTCCAGCGGCACCAGGCCGATCCCTTCAAAACGACTGGGGAATACCAGCAGCCTATAGCCGTTGTAGAGGGACGGCATTTGCGCATTTGCCCACCCCTTTACCCATCCCAGCAGCTCTGACGGCCGCTGATTTGTCACGCAGTCAATCGAGAGCCCCCGCGCTGCCAACGCTTCTAGCACATCAAACCCCTTGGCGTAATAGTGATAGGAACCTACAAAGAGATAGGGCTTTCTGCCACCCTGTGCCAATGGTCTGAACCGATCCGTATCGACACAGTTGGGTATGACCTGCTGTACTCTGACACCGTCAGACACCAAAATTTGTCTAACAAATTCCGAGACCGTGACAACATACTTCCCTTTGGCGCTTTGGCGCTGGACCCATGCCGCTTTCGTCAGCATAATGTACTGCTTGGTGGTCACGATCTGACGAAGGTAGTCCCTGTAGCCGCGGTAGCACCCGTGAAAGAGATTGATCACATGCGGATGGTCTATTCCCCAACCGAATTCGCCGTTGGCGACCACAAGATCATACTGCTGCGCGATCGGCCCGAACCGTTTGGCCGTAATATACGGCAGACCGATGAGCCGGAGCATCACCCTTTCCCACCCCTTCGCGGCATACCCGTCCGTCGTTATCAGTTCAACGCTGTGGCCTGCTTCCTCGAAAATATCGCTCAGAATACGGTTGACGCTTTCGACACCGCCCGCATAGTCACGATAGGGGGTAATAATGGCTATTTTCATCCGAATACTTTTTGCCAGAGGTGTCGGGATCGTCTCCCCAGTGGGCGTAAAAACAGTATGTAAAACTGTGCCCACGCAAAAAGCAACTTCGCACTGTTTTTGGAGTGACTCAGTGCGAGACGCGGGCGCAACAATTCATAGTACTTGTCATACATGTACGACGTATAGTAGACCTTCCAGTAAAACTGGCGGAACCGGTTCGCGCGCTGACCCCCGGAGGGGACATCACTGCCGTGCAGATGGAAACAGTGTGTATCGTTCGTCACGATGATCTGCGTCCCATGCACAAAAGCATTGATCTGAAAATCCGTCTCTTCCCGGAACCCGTTGCCACGGGCATAAAACGGGTCGTAGCCATAAGATTCAAGCAGTGCTTTTGTCGTCAGAAAGAGTGCATGGGTAAAAGGGACGGCGAAGTCCCCTTCGAGCCGTGCATGGTGATTGAACATAAAGGTGTGCTGATCTAGGTATGGTTTCATTGCAGTCCCGATACCGAAGCGCCGGCCCGCCTCCTGTGCGGTTTCCCCCGGAAGCATGTAGATAATCCGTCCGGATACAATGCCGGCTCCGGGATGCTCATCGAACTTCTGCATCAGTTTTTCGGTGTAGTCGGCTGCCAGAAAAGCATCATCCTCCCCGAAAAGCACATAGTTGTTTGACGCGTTTTCGTAGCCTGTGATGCGTCCTGCCGACGCCCCCCGTCGCGTTTCGTGGCGCAGGTATTTCGTTGTGACATGCTGGTAGGCCTGCGCAAGGGATTTGACGACGTCACCGGTATCATCCTCGCTGCAGTCATCTACAAAAATGATCTCATTCACACCCTGCTGCCCGTAATAGCTCCAGGCCACCTTCTGAAGTGTATAGGCACGGTTCCTGGTGGGGATAACAACAGTAATCATACGCACGCCACCTCTGTGCAGACTGTTTTTTGCGCTGCTGACGCTGCAAAAGAGCACGTCTGTCCGTTCATGCTTCCTCTGCGCGGCGGCAGGCAGTGGCAGGTCTCCGTCATCCCAGCCTCTCCAGTTCGGACATCAGCTCTTCATACTCCCTGCGTTTAATCTCGACAAACAGCTTTGTCAGCCTGAGCTTTTCCGCAATACCCTTTCGTGTCAACAGATACTTGTAGCCCCGTTTATTGTCACTGCACGCGAATCGTTCGGCTTTGATATACCCTTTTTCGATGAGCGCTTTGACAATATAGTTGACTTTGCCGACACTGTAGCCGAGTTCGTCCGCCAGCGACTTCTGATCTTCGACCGACTCGATCTTGCGAAGCACGCCAAGATCCGCTTCCTGCTTTGTTTCCAAAAGAGATCCATTCAAATATTGAATTCAATTTATGAATCATAGCACAATTGAATAAATGCAGTAAAATGCTGCCATGATTTTTTCGAACACCCTGCTCCCGTTACTGGAGGACATCTAATGTGTGCCGTCTTCGGGATTCTCGGCGACTATGCTCCCGCAACGGCCCGCAGGGCTCTCGCTGCTCTGGCACACCGCGGACCGGACTACTGCGGGATCGTCGAGGAAGAAAGGTTCTTCTTTGCCCAGCACCGCCTGAGCATCCGCGACCTGCATGAACGCTCCCACCAGCCGCTGCGGGAGGGGAACGTTCTGCTCAGTTTCAACGGGGAGATCTACAACTACCGTGAAATCGCAGAGACGCTGCAGCTCCGGGCGGCCACGGAAGCCGAAACCGTTCTGGCGGCCTACCTGCACTGGGGGATCGACTGCGTGCACCGCTTCCGCGGCATGTTCGCCCTGGCGATCTACGACGACGGGACCCTCTACCTGCTCCGCGACCGCCTGGGGAAAAAGCCGCTCTTTTTTGCCAAACAGAAAGAGCGATTCGTGTTTGCCTCGGAGATCAAGGGGATCCTCCCGTTCCTGCCCAGCGTCAGAATGAACGACGATGCGATGATGGGTTTTCTCTCCTTCCAGGCGCCTACAGCGCCGCACACCTTCTTCGAAGGCATCGAAAAAATCGCCCCCGGCGAGCTCATAACGGTTGCTAACGGCAGCGTTAGCCGGCGTTCGTATTACTGTTTGCTCGAACATGCCGACCCGGTGGAAGACAGCAGTGCCCGGCAGCGCATCGAGGCACATATGGAAGAGAGCATCGCGATGCGCCTCGATGCCGACGTCCCCGTCGCCGCCCTGCTCAGCGGCGGGATCGACAGTGCCGCCGTCAACGCCTTTGCCAAGAAACTCGGCCGTCCCCTGCAGACCTTCAGCCTGGGCTACGCGGAGCGCTGGAACTACGACGAGAGCGGGAGTGCCGCCGAAACGGCACGCATCCTGGGGCTCAAGAACACGAAGATCACCATCGGCCAGAACGACTTCATCGATGCCATCGACCCGGTGATGGACGCCCTCGACGAGCCCCTGAACGACCCGGCCGCCATCCCGCTCTACCTCCTATTTGGCGCCATCAAAAAAGAGGGCTACCGCGTCGTACTCAGCGGCGAAGGGGGTGATGAACTCTTTCTGGGCTACCGGCAGTATTTCGACTACCTCGATATCGAGCAGCTGGCCTCTCTGCAGCGCAAGGCGTGGCTAAAGAAGTTTTTCCACGGCCACTTTTCCATCAACCGCGAGTGGGAGTGGTACAAGCGCGCCTTTGACGAGACCCTGCTCTTCCGGGGGGCCGGTGAAAAATTCACGGACCTTCAGAAAAACGCCCTGATGCGCCGGAACGTCCGCGACGAGGAGGGGCTGCGTTTTGTACAGCCCGAACGTGACCGTTTCGATGCCAGCCGCTGGACACACCCCGCCCACTGGTACAGCTACCTTGACCTTCGGCAGCTCCAGGCCGAGTACTACCTTGCCAAGCTCGACCGCGTCTCCATGGCCCACGGCATCGAATCCCGTACCCCGATGCTCGACCACCGCCTGGCGGAGACAGTCTTCGGCACGTCGGCGGAACTCAAGATCGGAAACGGGCGGCCAAAGGCGCTGCTCAAACAGATCATGCGCCCGTACCTTGGCGATACAATACTGGAACGAAAAAAGAAAGGGTTCGCCTCGCCCTATATGGAGTACCTGCACGCCTCAGGGAAGATCGACCTCATCACCGAGGTCAACGACCAGACGGGAGTGTTCAAAAAAGAGGTGCTGGAGCGCTACATCGATGCCGCAGTGCACCGCGGCCGCTTCAAACAGCAGGTCTGGAGCCTCTTCGTGCTCTCACACTGGATGAAAAGACACCTGCTCTGACTCAAAAAGCATACTGATACATCAGCGAGGCCTCGGTTACCTCGGTCGTAAAGGTGGCAGGCAGCGTCATGTAGTGCGGACCGTAATCATAGTAATAGTGCATATCGGCATCGCCTTCGCTTCGCCGGTATGAGATCCCGGCTTTGACCATGGAAGCGGCATGCCGGAACAACACGGCATCGGCGCCCAGAAGAACCCCTTTCATCCACCCTTCGCTGAGGGTATAAAACCCTCTTTGCAGATGGTCGTCCCTGTTGTATTGGCGCGCCAGCGATATCCCGCCTCGGAAACGCCACGGCAGTGTGAAGAGGGTTGCATCGAATACGCCGTACAGATTTACCCCTCCTGAATGCTGGGTAAAACGCACGGTCGTACCGCTCAGGACCGTCTGTGTACCGTCCGTATAGTCGATCTGCCGGGTATGTGACCAGCTAAGCCGCCACTGTTCATAGAAAACGTCTATCCCCACCGCGAAGTTCGATGACACGGGGTGAAGGAAATCTGCGTGGAAAGCATAACACCCGTCCAGCGTCGTATCCGACTGCGAAAAAACAGTCCGGTTCCCGTCTTTCCAGTCCGTGTCGTCACCGGTACGTTTTTGAGAAGCGAAAGCAGATGCAAATGAGAAGCGGAGCACGCCGGCTGGCAACTCGAGGGCATATCCCAGTTCCCCGACCGCTGCCGTTGCCGGGAAGCGCAGTCGTGCTTCGAGCCCCAGCGCAGAATCTTTTACCCGGTAAGAGAGTGTGGCATTAACAGCCTTGATCCCGGCAAAGAGTCCGTCACCCGACAGCGGCGCCACCGCCAGGATCATGCCGGCGACTGCACGATGCAACGTCGCCGTCAAAGTGTGACGTTAATGTCCGTACCGTTCTGATCCGTTACCGTGATCGTATCGGTCGCGGTAACATTCACGTTGATATACCCGCCGGCACCGATGAGGCGCATACTGCCGCTCAGCAGGTAGGAATCTTCAAAATAAAATGGATCGTTACAGTTAAGATCGTAGCTCGGATCGATATCGAGGCTTGCGGTCAGATTATTGACATAGATACGGCCGGACTTGTAACAGTAGGTTTCAATCCACGGATAGCTGTAATAATCCTGCGTGAACACCGCCGTCAGGTCATCGTAACGTCCCATTTCGCCCTCAGTACCCCACTCAACGCTGCTCGTCATCGTACCGGCATAATAATCATTGTTATAGTCATATACGCTGTAATCCGTCCGCATTTTACTGCCGGCACTTACAAAGAAGGTATACATATTGTCCGTAATGGTGAAATCGGCAGGGAAAGAGATTTCCATGTAGGTCAATGTCTCGCCGTAATTTGTCCCCCCCATTGCCACGCGCATCTTGCCGTCCATGACATAATTCACATCAAAGGCACAGTTACTGAATGTCACCGTCGCGTCCAAATGCGTCGCGGTATAACTCTCCGTGAATGACATCGTCCCACCGTAGTCACATGTATAGGACTCCTTATAGGTCGCATTCAGCGTTTGCGTGTGATACTCCAGCACCTTGAAAACCGGGCCGTTTTTGTCAAGCATAAAATAAGCAGGGTCAAATCCGGTCGGCTCTACTGCAGAAGCAGAGAAAGGAATAACAATATTACCGATCGAGCCGGAAAAGATCGCGGCGACCGCTTCCGCACCGTTCACTGCCGTTGCATTCGCCTCCGCTACGTTCAGCGTCGGCAGGCTTGTCGTACCGCCGCCCCCGCCGCCGCCACAACCGCTAAGGAACAGTGTTCCTGCCGCAACAACAATCAATCCGCTTTTTCGCAATACATTGAACATACCTGCTCCTTTTATAGTGTCACTTCCGGACAATATAACACCACTTCTCTTCAACAATACTTATTCATTATCGTTATAGACAAGCGCGGCGGACTACATATCGTTTCGCGCTTCCTCCATCAGGACCCGGGCGATATCCGTCATGCTGATCACCCCTGTCAAGCGCCCTTCCCATGTCACGGAGAGATGCTTGATCTTCTGGTTGATCATCAACTGCGCCGCATACCGGATATCGAGGTCCGGCACGATCTGTACCATCGGCTTGCTGGCGACGTCGTAGACGTTGAGCAGGTCCATATCCCCGTCGTTACTGTAAATCGCCTCGAGGATGTTGGAGTAGGTGACGATTCCGTAGGCGTCGTTTTCGCTGGTGCGCTCGACGATGACCGAGCGTACGCTCCGCGTGTCCATCAGGTTGATCAGTTCGCGCACCGACGCATAAGGGGAGATCATCGCAATCTCGTCCGCCGGCGTCATGATATCCCTCACTGTAATCAGTTTCATACCTCTTTCTCCTCTTTGAGTCTGTTGGCAAAGGCTTCAATCTGGTTGCTGGCGATCCCCGCGAGATGTTCGATGGGCAGCGACATGACGATCCCTTTGTTCTCCGTTTCAAGATGCAGTTCATTCTTGAGCGCCTTCATCACTTTGACGGAGGTCCGTTTCTCAAGAACGAAGAGCAGCACACTCTCGGCACGCTCATACGTCAGGCCGAAAAACGTCTTCTTTTCATTCAGGCCCGTACCCTTCCCGGTGAGACTCGTCACCCCGCCGGCACCGTTGGCCTTGGCGATATCGATCGCCTCCTCTTCCAGCGACTGTTCCACGATCGCTACCAATAATGCAAACCTCATTCAAACTCCTCCTTGTGTTGAGTTTTTGTGCGCCCGGCGCTGAGTTCCGTAATCACCCCGTAGGCCATGACGGTGATCATCGGGAAGAGCGACGCAAAGGCGATCAGCCCGAAGCCGTCAATGAGCGGGCTCCGCCCCTCGATGTTCGTCGCCAGGCCCAGGCCCAGCGCCGCGACCAGCGGCACGGTGACCGTTGATGTCGTCACCCCGCCGCTATCATAGGCGATCGGGATGATGTAGCGCGGCGCGAAATAGGTCAGGATGATGACGACGATGTAGCCCGCGATAATGTAATAGTGTATCGGGTCCCCCGCCACGATACGGTACGCCCCCAGAGCAATACCCACGGCCACCCCTGTGGCGACGGCGATCCGCAACACCATCTGCCGGATCTTCCCCGCGGAGATCTCCTCGACCTTGATCGCGATCGCCAGCAGCGCCGGTTCGGCCATGGTCGTCGAAAAGCCGATCAGAAAGGCGAACAGGTAGATCAGCAGCCGGTTATCCTGCTCCGTGAGCTGCAGCGCCATCGTCTCCCCAATGGGAAAGAGCCCCATCTCCAGCCCCACGATAAAAGCATACAGTCCGAGGATAACAAGCACGATACCGAAAACGATGCGGCGCAGGTAGGGCACCTGTTTTTTGATGATGGCGTACTGGAAAAAAAAGATCACGGCGAGGATCGGCATGACATCCTTGATGACATCGAAGAGCTCCAACAGCAGTGCCAGCGCCTGCTGACCTATCGTGCGGCTGTGTTCCACGTGCTCTGACACGCTCTGCGCCACGGCGGCGATCGCCTCGCCGTTGCCGGAGGCGTAGACGACGATCCCGTAGACCTGAACGAAGATCATCGGTGTCAGCGAGGCGAACGCGATCAGCCCGAAACCGTCGATGACCGGGTTCCGTCCGCGGATACTGCTTGCAAGCCCGACGCCGAGCGCCGCGACGAGCGGTACCGTCACCGTCGAGGTCGTCACCCCGCCGCTGTCGTAGGCAAGACCGACGATCTCCGGCGGGACAAAAAAGGTCAGCATCACGACAATGATATAGCCGGTGATGATATAGAAATGGATGGGATGGCCCGTCAGGATGCGGAAGGTGCCCAGGGCGATGGCGAAGCCGACCGAAAAGGCGACGGTCAGCCGCAGTACCAGGGCGTCGATCTTGCCGTTACTGATAACGGCGGCCTTATCCGCGATGGCAATCAACGCCGGTTCGGCAATGGTCGTCGAAAAACCGATCAGAAAGGCGAAGAGCAGCAGCCAGAATGCCGAACCCTTCCGTGCAAACTCCTGCGCGAGGTTCTCGCCGACGGGGAAGATACCGACTTCGAGCCCCTGAATAAAAAGCGCAAGCCCCACGGCGACGATGAAAAGCCCCGTCGCGACGGAGAGAAGATTGTCGGGCATTTGCTGCAGGATAAAGATCTGGAAAAAGGCGATGACGGCGATGATGGGGGCAAGGTCGCCGAAGGAGCCTCTGAGCATGATCCAAAAGAGTCTGAGTTGTTCCATTGGGATATTTTACGCATTTTTGTGATTGATGTCATGGCACGCTTCATGCAAAGGGGGGCAAATCGGAAAAGCGTTACAATTTCGGAAAAAAGGAGTCTGTATGAGTTCGAAAGTGACCATCTGGCACAACCCCCGCTGCGGCAAATCCCGCGATGCGCTGAAACTGTTGGAGGGCGAAGGGATCACCCCGGACATCGTCCGATACCTTGATGACACCCCCAGCGAAGAGGAACTCCGCAGCGTCTTGAAAATGCTCGGCATCGGCGCCCGCGACCTGATGCGCACGAAAGAGGCCGTCTACAAGGAGCTTGGCCTCAAAGAGGTCACCGACGAAGCTGCCCTGATCAAGGCCATGACAGAGCATCCGAAGCTCATAGAACGCCCCGTCGTCATCACGGATGGCAAAGCCGTCATCGGCCGTCCGCCGGAAAAAGTCATTGATTTGGTTAAAGGGTAAGGAAAATCGGCCGCCGGGCGGCCGCCGGGCGTCGTCTTAGAGGTTGTTATCTTTTTTATATTTGATGATCTCGGCGTACGCCTCGTCTTTGAGCAGCAGCTTCTCTTTTTTCAGCTTTTCGATCTCAACGTCGTCCATCGGGATCTGGCCGCTCTCACCCTTTTCAATCAGGTCGTCCAGCTCGTTGTGACGCTCGAAAATTTTCAGAAAATGCGCGTTAGCGCTTCCGTCTTCCTTCATCTTGGTGATGATTTCACGGTATTCGTGCAGCATATGTTGTCCTCGTCTTTTTTAGGACGCTGCTTCCACGTCCCATAAACACCACTATAGCGTATTACTGTAAAATCCGGGGTAAAGTAATCCCCTCCTGGCCCTGGTATTTTCCGCCCTTGTCGCCGTAACTCGTTTCGCACATTTCGTCCCCCTGGAGGAAAAGAACCTGGGCGATCCCCTCGTTGGCATAGATCTTCGCCGGCAGCGGCGTGGTGTTGGAAATCTCGATCGTAATATGGCCTTCGAATTCCGGTTCGAACGGCGTCACGTTGACAATGATCCCGCAGCGCGCGTAGGTGGACTTTCCGAGACAGATCGCCAGCACGTCGCGGGGGATTTTGAAATACTCCACGGTCCGCGCTAGCGCAAAAGAGTTCGGCGGAACGATACAGATATCGCCTTTGAAATCCACGACGTTGGCATCGTCAAAATGTTTCGGGTCGACCACGGTGGAGTTGAGGTTCGTAAAGATCTTGAACTCGTCGCTGACGCGGATGTCATACCCGTAGGAGCTCAGACCGTAACTGACAACGCCCTTGCCTACCTGATCCTCGCAAAAAGGCGTAATCATGGCGTGTTCAAGCGCCTGTTCCCTGATCCAGCTGTCCGCCTTCAGTCCCATAAAAATCCTTCCCTGCCGCGGGGCGTTTCCCGGGCGGCTTAAATTAAGTTGTGCTATTATATCGCATTAAAATTTAGGCGGCCCCGATGCGGAAAACCAAGGGTTTTCACCCATTTCCGGGGCCCCCAGGAGCGTTTTGACATGGATATGAGACAGATCAAGGCATTGATGCAGGAATTTGACGAGAGCGGGCTTTCCAAACTGAAGATCACCAAAGAGGGATTCGAGATGGAACTGGAAAAAGTTATCGGAGCCGTCGCGGCACCGGTCGCCGCCCCTGCACCGGTCGCAGTACCGGCAGCTGCCCCCGCAGCCGCACCGGTCGCTGCTGCGGCGCCGGCCCCTTCTGTCAGCGGTGACGAGATCCTCTCCCCGATGGTCGGTACCTACTATGCAGCACCGTCGCCGGATTCCGCCCCGTTCGTCAAAGTCGGCGACACCGTGAAAAAAGGCCAGGTCATCGCCATCCTCGAAGCGATGAAGATCATGAACGAGCTCGAGGCAGAATTCGACTGTAAGGTCCTTGACGTCCTCGTCTCCGACGGCCAGGCGGTCGAATACGATATGCCGCTCTTCGTGGTAGAGAAGCTCTAATGGCAGAGATCAAGCGTATCCTGGTCGCGAACCGCGGCGAGATCGCCCTGCGTGCCATCCGTACCATCAAAGAAATGGGCAAGGAAGCCGTCGCCGTCTACTCCAAAGGGGACAAAGGTGCCGCCTACCTTGAACTGGCCGACGCCGCCATCTGTATCGGTGAAGCGCCGAGCAGCGCCAGCTATCTGCATATCCCCGCCATCATCTCCGCCGCGGAAGTGAGCGGTTGCGATGCCATCTTCCCCGGCTACGGCTTTCTGAGCGAGAACCAGCACTTCGTCGAGATCTGTGCGCACCACGGCATCAAGTTCATCGGGCCGACGCCGGAAGTCATGGTGCTGATGTCGGACAAGTCCAAAGCCAAAGACGTCATGATCGCCGCGGGCGTCCCGGTCGTCCCGGGCAGCGACGGCGCCATCACCGATATCGACGATGCGAAAAAGCGCGCCCGCGAAGTCGGCTACCCGGTCATCCTCAAAGCCGCCCAGGGCGGCGGCGGACGCGGGATGCGCGTCGTCGAGGATGAGAGCTACCTTGAAAACGCTTTCCTGGCGGCGGAGTCCGAAGCGGTCACTGCGTTCGGCGACGGCACGATCTACATGGAGAAGTTCATCCTGAACCCGCGCCACATCGAGGTGCAGATCATGGCGGACAGCCACGGCAACGTCATCCATGTCGGCGAACGCGACTGCTCCATGCAGCGCCGCCACCAGAAGCTGATCGAGGAGTCCCCGGCCGTCGCCCTGACGCCGGAAGTCCGCGAACGCCTCCATGCCGCTGCCGTCCGCGCCACGGAGTACATCAACTACGAAGGCGCCGGTACATTCGAGTTCCTGCTCGATGCGAACCTGGATTTCTACTTCATGGAGATGAACACCCGTCTGCAAGTCGAGCACACTGTCTCCGAAGAGGTGAGCGGCCTTGACCTCATCGAACTGATGATCCGCGTCGCCGAGGGGGAAACACTCCCCAAACAAGAGGAGATCAAGCTCAAAGGCCATGCGATCGAGTGCCGCATCACGGCAGAAGACCCGGTCAAGTTCCTCCCGAGCCCGGGCAAGATCCAGGAGTGGATCGCCCCGGGCGGTATCGGCGTGCGTATCGACACCCATGCCCACGCGGGCTACATCGTCCCGCCGACCTACGACTCCATGATCGGGAAGCTGATCGTTTACGGCCGTGACCGCGAACATGCGATCAAACGCATGCACCGGGCGCTCAGTGAATTCACCATCAACGGTATCCGCACGACGATCCCTTTCCATATCAAAATGATGGAGAACGACGACTTCATCTCCAACAACTTCGATACGAAGTACCTCGAGAACTACAAGGGGTGACATTGTCACCCCGATACTCCCCTTAAACACCTCACATTTTGCTTTTTTTGGCTCTCTATATATAGAAGCATAGTATCGCCGGCCGTTTACACACCCGACAACCCTCTCGCCTTTCCAACAAATTGCGTAAAAATCGAAAATAATGTGATAGTAATTTCAGGTTCGCAAGGAGAGATTTTCGGAAAACGAATGTAATATAACAGTTTTATCACAACTTTTATGCCGAAAAATAGGAATAAAGCCATAAAAATTAAGCTTATATTTTTTAAAAACATTTTAAAACGAAATAGAATTTTTTTCTGATTAATATTAAAAGTTCTTATATTGTACTATAATCATACTTATATTTCGCATCAGGAAATTTACATGAAAACGAAACCGAGTACATCCCTTCTTAGTTTCTCTGCACTGCTTCTGCTTGCAGGGTCCACCAGTGTTTTGGCCGCTTCTAAAACCAATTCATTTATCGTCTCGGCGAACGTACCCGCTGTGTGCAACTTTAATAGTGTCAACGATCTCAGCTTCGGTGATTACGATCCCAACACAGGAACAGGGCTGAGCGCCGAATCAACTTTCAATATCCGCTGTACAAAAAATACAGACTACACGCTTGCACTGGATGCGGGTGGCAACTCCGACAGAACCATGAGCGGCTCGGCAACCAACACCGACACGTTGGCGTATGAGCTTTATCAGGACGCTGCACACTCACAGGTATGGGATGCGACGAACACTGTCACCGGCACCGCCACCGGGTTCGCATCAGACATCACTCAAACAGTTTATGGCAATATTCCTTCTAGTCAGGATGTCCTGCCGGACAGCTACACCGACACGGTGACCATTACCGTCAGTTACTAAATCATCAAGGAGTGGGCGAGAGTGAGTAGAGCGTTGCTTGCAGCATTGCTGATCGGCTATACCAGCCTGTGGGCAGGCTTCCAGGTCTACCCCATACGGGTTTATCTTGATCCGGAGACGCCGGTGGCAACGGTCAAAGTCACGAACCAATCCGAGGAGAAGCGCTCTTTCGAAGTGGAAACGATGCGCTGGACCCAGGATGCCAACGGCAGCGACCGCTACGACAAAGACGCCTCGCTTCTGGCGGTGCCCCTTCTCTTTACACTGGAGGGGAAGGCATCCCAAACGGTACGCATTACCGATCTCTCGCCCAGCGGGAAAAAAGCGCAATCGGCCTACCGCCTCTTTATCAGCGAACTCCCCGCGAAGCACGCCGAAGAAACGGGGGGGCTGCATATGCTTTTTCGCGTTGCCATCCCCGTCTTTATCACGACCGCCGCTTCGACGGAAACGCTCCTCACCCTTGACACCATCGAGAAATCACCGACAACGTTCAACTGCTGGCTTCGCAACGACTCATCGCATTTTGTCCGAATCAGCAAGCTCTATCTTGTGACAGCAAAAGGGGAGCACGGCGTGCAGGTTGAACCGGCAAAATATCTGCTCCCCGGCAGCAAGGCCTCCTTCAACTTTACGCTCGATCCGGGGTTCACCCCATCAGCGCTGCACATTTTCCTAGAAGACGGGCAGCGGATTGAACTGGCTATCTAGACCGCTTCCACTCCTATTTTTTCACGCGCTTCTGCTGGCCCAGTCCGACTACCACCGGACTATCATGGACATCGAACTCAACGGCGTGTTGCACGGGAACGTCATCCTGTTTCAGTCCACCGAGGGGCTTTGCCTCCCGATGGAGGCCTTCCCGGAGCTCTCAACCCCGTCGCTTCCCCAAAAAAACGTCCGCACGATTGACGGTGTCTCCTGTCTCGCCGTCGATACCCTTGAGGGTGGACATACCCGCCTAGACGAGCTGAGCATGCGTGCCCTTGTGACGCTCCCGACGCAGCTGCTCAAAACGCAGACCCTGTCCGGCGAGCATGAACAGCTTCCGGACGTCATGTCCTCAACGGGGTTCTATACGAACTACAATCTCTTTTATCAGCGCGAACCCGACACCTACAGCTACAGCAGCAGCGCCGACGCCCACCTCTTTTCCCCCTACGGGGTCCTGAGCAGCGGCTACTCCTATTTCGGCAGCGATACGGAGGAGAGAGGGGTACGCCTCGATACGCTTTATGTCCTGGACCTTCCCGAGACCATCCAGTCACTCCGGGTCGGCGACGTCATCGGTGCGCGCACGGAGTGGTCCGGCGGCCTCCGGATAGGCGGGATCCAGTTGGCACGGAACTTTTCAACACGCCCCGACATGCTGACGATGCCGCTGCCAAGCTACACCTCCTCGGCCACCCTCCCCTCCGCTGTCGACGCCTACGTCAACGGGAACAAGATCTTTCAAGAGAACGTCACGCCCGGTCCGTTTGAGATCACGGCCCTTCCGACGATCAACGGCCAGGGGGAGCTGACCGTCGTGCTCAAAGACATTACCGGGGTGCAGCGGAGTATGACCATCCCCTTCTACAGCGACACGAGGCTGCTGCGCAAAGGGCTGAGCGACTACGCCTTCGAAGCCGGATACCTACGCTACAACTACGGTATCAAAGATTTCGACTACCGCGACTTCGTCACCAGCGGAAGCTACCGCTTCGGAATGACGGACCGTCTGACGACGGAGGCGAACGCTCTGACCTTCAACGAACGGGCCGGCCGCATGGGAGCGGGTGCGAGCTATCTGCTCTTTGATGCGTTCACGCTAGACGCCGCGGTCGCCGCGTCGATCGACGAGGGCCAAAAAGGGTATTTGGCCAAAACCGGCATCAGCCGCCGCACGCAGCGCTACTCCTTCTCGGCACAGTCGCAATGGGCGACGGAGGCCTTTCTCCAGCCGGGCATTCTCGGGAATCCGCTCCGACAGCAGACCCTTCTGTTCGCCGGCTACAACACCCCCGCTTTGGGAAGTTTCTCCGCAAGCTATGTCTACCAGAAATACAGCGCCGAGCCCGCGTCGGAAACCGCGTCGCTCAGCTATTCGAAAACCCTCTATCGGCGCCTCTTTTTAAACCTGATGGTGTCGCATACGATCGCGCCCCATGCCGACACCAGCGGACAGCTCCTTTTAAGCCTGCCGCTGGGAGAGCGCACCACCCTCTCCAATACGGACTTCGTCTCCAAGGAGAGTTCGGAGGTCCGGGTAAGTCTGCAGCAGAACCTGCCGACGTCCGATGGGTTTGGCTATACCCTGAGCGCTGCGCGCAACACCGCCTACGAGCATCCGTGGTACGGGGAAGCGCGCGGCAGCTATCAAAACCGCTATGCGCGTTTCGGGGCCGGCGTCGCTTCGGTCAACAACAAAACAGCGTATAGGGCAAGTGCAGAGGGCTCTTTCTCCTACATGGAGGGGCATCTGCATTTCAACCGGTCAACCGACGCGGCATTCGGTGCGGTCAACGTGGGCAGTGTCAAAGGTGTCCGCGTCTATTACCGCAACCTTCTGGTCGGAGAGACCGACGAGGACGGTTACCTCTTCATCCCGTCGCTGCTGCCTTATCAGCGCAACAAAATCACCGTTGACCCCCGAGACATCCCCTTTGATTACAGCCTGGGCAGAAACGAGATCCACCTTACCCCCTATCTGCACAGCGGTGTCAGCTACGCTTTCGACGTCAAAAAAGTGGAGTCGGTCATCCTGCATCTCTTCCGCGCCGGGGGCAAGGCAGTTCCCGTCGGTTCCGAGTGGGTGCTTGACGACGGTGCGACAGGCATCGTCGGCCAGGCGGGTCTGATCTATTTTGAATCGCTTCCGAGGGGGGAGCACACGCTTCGCATCACAAGCGAACAGGAACCCTGCCGGCTGCGCTTCCGTTTTGACGGGGCCCTGCCAAATACGCTACTATCTAATCTTGGAGAATTCACATGCGACGAAGACAACTGAACCCGCTTGGACCCATCATCGCGGCCGCCCTCGTATTGACGACCTCTGCCGCGGCCGCCACCTGTTCCGTGAGCTCGACGGGATTGGCGTTCGGATCGTACAACCCCTTCGACCTCGCCAGCGTCACAACGACCGGGACGATCACGATACAGTGTACGACGCTCAAACTCAACGACCGCGTCCAGGCAACGCTGCTGCTCTCAACGGGCAGCAGCAACAGCTACAGCGCAAGAACGATGCAGAACGACGCCGCGGAGACCCTCGCCTACAATATCTATACGAGCAGTAACTATGCTTTGGTCTGGGGAGATGGAAATAGCGGTACGGAAGTCGTCAGCGACAAATTTTTCGCAAAACTTCTCGCACCCGCCACAAAAAATTACACCATGTACGCGCGCATTCCTGCCGGGCAGGATGCCGGTGTCGGCACGTACCAGGACGTCATTACCGTCACGGTCGAATATTAGCCTCAGGGATTCGGCAGGCGGATAACGGTGATCTCGGCGTTCAGGCGGGCACGGTTGAAATAGTCTTTGAGCGTCTGTTCCCGTGCATCGGCCATCATCTCCTCTTGCACCTGCATCTTCACCGTCTCAAACGGCTGCATGACCGGGAGACTTTTGTTGCGGATATAAAATGAAACGAACCCCCCTTTCGGGTCGGAAAGCATCGGTGTGTACGCGCCGATCTCCGTTTTGATCAGCAGGGCGGCGAGCTGAGGCTCGATCTTGGCATAAGGCAGTGAAGCCTCCTGCATCGTTACCTCGGGAAGCATCAGCATCGGGTTGTCCATCTTGCGCTTCAACGCCCCCTGCGCCGACGCGTGGTAGACCGTGACGTCAAAGGTTTCGGGGTGGGAGAATTTCTCCGAGTGCAGGCGGTAATATTCGCGCATCTCCTCGTCACCCGGCTCCTCCATATTCGCCATTGCGACGGCGCTGTAGAGCTTCTGGGTCAGCATCGACTGTTTGAGCTTCGCTTCGAAAGCACTGCGGCTGAGATGTTCACTCTTCCAGACCGCGTCAAAGAGCTGCGCCGTCGTCATGTTGTTCTGCCCTGCGATCTGCTTGATCCGCTCCTGCAGCTCCGTCTCGCTGACGCTGAGATCACGCTGCGCGATCTCCTGGCTTTCCAGCTTCTCACGGATCAAGGCATCGACGGCCTGTGCCTGCGTCATCCCGCCCTCCTGCATCTTCTGCGTGATGGCGTAGAGGGTGATCGGTTCCTCCTTGACGAGGATGGCGACACCGTCGACCATCCGTGCATATAACGCTACGGTAAAAAGTATGAAAAGCAGTACTGTTTTTTGCAAAGAGATCTCCTGATTGAAAGGCACCATTTTACCCGTTTTTGTTGAATGGACGCTCTTGGGGCTCTGATGTCGCTGCGGATGCCCCCTCTTCCCGCATCGCCCCGGCCGATCGCAAAAAGCCGTGAAAGCCCTCAAGGTTCCACGCTTTTCCTACCTCCAAACCGTAATGAGTTATAATGGCGCCAAAAAAAGGCTTGCTTACCATGGTTGTCACCCGCTTCGCCCCCAGTCCGACCGGATACCTGCATATCGGGGGACTGCGTACCGCACTCTTCTCCTGGCTCTGGGCCCGCCGCAACGGCGGGAAATTCGTTCTGCGCATCGAAGACACCGATCAAAGCCGCAACAACGAGGCTGCGGCCCAGGCGATCGTCGATGCTTTCGAATGGATCGGCCTCGAACATGACGGCGAGATCCTCTACCAGTCCCAGCGTATGGGTGTCTACCAGATGTATATCGAGCAGCTCCTCCAAGAGGGCAAGGCCTACAAATGCTACATGAGCAAAGAGGAACTTGACGCCCTGCGCGAAGCACAGCAAGCACGCAAGGAACGCCCTCGCTATGACGGACGATACCGCGACTTTACCGGCACACCGCCCGAAGGCGTCGATCCCGTCATCCGTATCAAGGCCCCGACGGAAGGGACTATCACCGTCTATGACGGCATCAAGGGCGAGGTTACCTTCAACGTCGACGACATCCTCGACGACTTCATCATCGCCCGCGCCGACGGATCGCCTACCTACAACTTCGTCGTCGCCGTCGACGACGCGCTCATGGGCATCAACGAGGTCATCCGCGGGGACGACCACTTCTCCAACACGCCGAAGCAGCTCATCGTCTACGAAGCCCTGGGCTTCAAAGCCCCCGCCTTCTACCATGTCCCGATGATCCACAACAGCGAAGGCAAGAAACTCTCCAAGCGCGACGGCGCAACGGACGTGATGGAGTACAAACGCCTCGGCTACCGGCCTGAAGCCCTGCTCAACTTCCTTGTGCGCCTTGGGTGGAGCCACGGCGACCAGGAGATCTTCTCTATGGAGGAGATGAAAAAACTCTTCGATCCGAATACGATCAACAAGTCGGCCTCCATCTACAACACCGAGAAACTCGACTGGCTCAACGCCCACTACATCAAGAACCTCGCCAACGATGCGCTGGCCCACGAGCTGCTCCCCTTCGGCGTCGATCTGAAGGCCCATGACAAAAAAGAGATCCTGCTCGACGCGCTCAAAGAGCGCGCCAAGACCCTGGTCGAACTCGCTGAAATGGTCAAAGAGGTCCTGACCGCACCGACGGCCTACGACGAGAAAGCCTTCAAGAAAGCGGTCAAGCCCGACTCGAAAGCCGTCCTGGAAGCCTTTGCCGCCAAAGTCGAAGCCACGTCCGAACTTCACCTCCCGACCGATTACCACGCCCTGATGGAAACGGTCGTTTCCGAGATGGAGATCGGCTTCGGCAAGATCGGGATGCCGCTGCGCCTGGCGCTGATGGGCAAACTCTCCGGCCCCGGTGTCGACACCATCATGGCGTCCATCGGCCGCGAAGAGACGCTCACCCGCATCGCCGGACTGACCGCCCAACTCAACTAAAGGGAGCTACCATGGCCACCCCTCTTACCAACGAAGAGGCCCTCGCCTACCACGCCGAACCCACCCCCGGCAAACTCGCCATCGGCGTGACGAAATCCTTTAAAAGCCAGCACGACCTCTCCCTGGCCTACACGCCCGGGGTCGCCGTCCCCTGTCTCGCCATCGAAAAGAATCCCGAGGATGCCTACCGCTATACGGCCAAGGCGAACCTGATCGGGGTCGTCTCCAACGGTACCGCGGTCCTCGGTCTGGGCGATATCGGCGCGCAGGCCTCCAAGCCTGTCATGGAGGGCAAAGCGGTCCTCTTCAAGAAGTTCAGCGACCTCGACGCCTTCGACATCGAAGTCGATACGAAGGATATCGAGCGCTTCTGCAGCGTCGTCGAGGCGATCGCCCCCACCTTCGGGGGGATCAACCTCGAGGATATCAAGGCGCCTGAGTGCTTTGAGATCGAAAAACGCCTTGCCGCCCGCCTCGACATCCCCGTGATGCACGACGACCAGCACGGGACCGCCGTCATCAGCGCCGCGGGCATCATGAACGCCTGCCGCCTGACGGGACGCGACATCAAAAGCCTGCGTATCGTCATCGTCGGGGCCGGGGCCGCCGCCATCAGCTGCGCCCGCCTCTACCGCTACCTGGGCGTGGAGAACATCATCCTGATCGACTCCAAGGGCGTCGTGCATACGGGACGCAGCGACCTCAATGTCTACAAAACGGAGTTCGCCATCAAAGTCCCCGTCAGCCAAAGCGACGCCTTCGACGGGGCCCACGTCGTCGTCGGCCTTTCGCGCCCGGGCACCTTCACCACCGAAGACGTCATGCGCATGGCCGAAAACCCGGTGGTCTTTACCCTCGCCAACCCTACCCCGGAGATCATGCCGGAGCTGGTCCGCGAGGCCCGTCCCGATGCCATCGTCGCCACCGGGCGCAGCGACTTTCCCAACCAGGTCAACAACGTCCTGGGCTTCCCCTTTATCTTCCGCGGGGCCGTCGACGTACGCGCCAAAGCGATCAATACGGAGATGAAGATCGCCGCCGCCGAGGCCCTGGCGCGCCTGGCCCGCACGGAGGTCCCCGCCTACCTGAACGAACTCTACGGCACCGAACTCGCCTTCGGCCGCGACTACCTCATCCCCAAACCCTTCGACAAACGCCTGATCGTCGAAATCTCCAGCGCCGTCGCCGCGGCGGCGATCCATACGGGCGTCGCCCGCGCGGCAGACTTCGATATCGAGGCCTACCGCAAGGCGCTCGCCGAGCGCATCTGCGTCGACTGCCAGCCCGAATAGGCGCTAGATCACCGAGGTCATCAGCAGATTGACCAGGAGGGTAACGTCCCGGAGCGAAGGCTTCGGATTCGCCTCCAGCGCCGTGATCGACTCGAGGATATCGGCGAACGCTTCCTGGTCGTTGGCCAGGAAATTCTCGAACGCCTCCATCGGCGGTTCGTTGATGCGCTGAAAGGCCAGAATCCGGTTCGTATAGTGGACGGCGATGTACTCCACGAACTGCAGCAGCTGCCGCCGCAGATTGAGATCCCGTTCGTCTTTGAGGTCAAACGCGTTGAGGATATTGATGATCCGCAGAATCGCGAAACGCTCGATGACAAGGTAGAAGAGCGTTGCGACGTCACTGAAAGAGTGTTTGCTCTGCTCTTTGGTAATGATGACCGCGACCGCGAAACGCAGATACTCCAGCACGTCGAAGAAGCGGTTGAAAGTATCGTCCCCTTCGATCAGCATCCGCGGCTGCTTCGGTTTGATCTTCGAGAGCATCTCGAAGAGCTCCTCTTTGTGCTCGATGAAGTGGAGGCTGTCGATCGATTCGACGTCGACGTACTTGACCATCCAGCGCGTGGCAAAATTGAGCACGTGCTCGATCTGGTCCAGCAGGGCGTACTGCTGGCGCACCGGCATCGTATAATCCGAACGGAAGATCGTGTGGCGGATGTCGTTCGCCCCGAAGAGGGCGTTGCAGATCAGGTAGGCGCGGATTTTCATCAGGAAACGCGCCTTCCCCAGCCGCCGGTAATCCCGCACGAAAGAGACGCCCTGGTCGTTGATCACCATATCGGCGATCATCGTCGCGATGATCTGAGGGCGCAGCGGGTGGTGGCGGATCTCCTCTTCATAGGCGCTGACAAAGGCCTTGGGGAAATATTTGTATAAAAAGCGCTGGGCGAACTGCTCATCGATCAGCGGCGTGTCGATGATCAGCTGCTTGATGAAAATCTTCGCGTAGGAGAGCAGCGAGCCGAGGATCGGACGTACGATCCCCCCGTCCTCCGCGGAGAGCACTTCGAAAATATTCTCTTTTTTCGGGATATAGAAGTCGCGGCGGTTGAAGACCGGGTTCTCCTCGGCGATCACGTCGATGGCCTCCTGGAAATCCTCCAGGTACATCCGGCTCAGCTGCTCGTCGCGCGAGATCGTCAGCGCCTGGCGGTAGCAGCTCCAGAGTACGCTGTTCTCCACCTGCTCGCTGTGGCGCCCGAGTACTTCCGCACGGCTCTGCTGGTCCAGCAGTCCTTTTCGGCTCAGCGACTCCAGCAGGATCTTGATATTGACCTCGTGGTCGGAGGTGTCGACCCCGCCGGCGTTGTCGATGCCGTCGAGGTTGATCTTCCCGCCGCCCAGGGCGTATTCGATGCGGGCGCGCTGGGTAAACCCGAGGTTCCCCCCTTCGCAGACGGCGAAACAGCGCAGCTGCGCGGCATTGACCCGCACCGATTCGTTCTGCTTGTCCCCCAGCTCCAGGTCGCTCTCCTCCGAGTGCTTCACGTAGGTACCGACCCCGCCGTTAAAGAGCAGATCGACTTTCATGCACAGCAGCGCCCGGGCCAGCTCCTCCCCGCTCATGTAGCGTGCCTGGGTCTGGAGCATCCGCCGGATCTCGTCGCTGAGCGCGATCGCCTTCTCGCTGCGTTCCCAGACCCCGCCGCCGCTGGAGATCAGCTCCTTCTTGTATGCCCCCCAGCTGCCGTCTTTGGCGGCAAAGAGCCGCTTACGCTCCTCGAACGCCTCCTGCGGCGAGGGGTTGGGGTCGACGAAAATCTCCCGGTGGGAGATCGCGCCGAGCAGTTTGAACGCCCGGGAAAGCAGCACCCCGTTCCCGAAAACATCGCCGTTCATCGACCCGATGCCGACGACGCTGATGGGATCGTTATAGAGGTCGATGCCGCGTTCAAGGAAGAAGCGCTGCGTCGAACGCATCGCCCCTTTGGCCGTGATGCCGATCGCTTTGTGGTCGTATCCGTTGCTCCCTCCGCTGGCAAAGGCGTCCCCGAGCCAGAAACCCCGTTTCAATGCGATGGCATTGGCCGTGTCGCTCATCGCCGCCGTCCCCTTGTCCGCCGCGACGACGAAGTAGCTGTCCTCCCCGTCATAGGCCACGATACGCTCGTCATGCACAGTCTCGCCCTCTTCAACGTTATCGACCAGGTCCAGCAGGTTCTCGATAAAGGCGCTGTAAATATCCGTGAAGAGCACCTTCGTGATCTCGCTGCGCGGCTTGTCAATGACGAAGCCGCCTTTCGCCCCGTCGGGGATAATAATAGCGTTTTTGCCCTCCTGGGTCACCATCAAGGAGCGCACCTCGGTGCGGTAGTCGTCGTAGCGCTCGCTCCAGCGCAGCCCCCCGCGGCTGATCCTGCCCATGCGCAGGTGCAGGCCCCTGAAATCCTTGTGGTAGACGAAGGCTTCGATGCGCGGCTGGATCCCGCGCAGGTGTTCGGCGAACTTCGTCATATCGAGCTTGAACGCGATCGCCTCGCGCTCCAGGTAGTAGTTGGTCCTGCTCATGGCGCCGAGCATCGCGAAAAGCAGTTTAAGGATCCGGTCGTCCATAATGTCGGGGACCGCCTTGATCGCCTCCGCGACGATCCCCTCTATTTCCGTACTTTTCTGGGTCCGCGTTTTGACCTCCGGGTTGAAGCGCGCGGCAAAATAGTGCAGCAGCATGGCCGACAGTTCATCGTGCCGGGTCACCGTATGCAAAATCGTGTCAAAGTTGATCGACGGCACCGCCTGGTTGATGTACTCGATAAAGGCCCGCAGCAGCGTCACCTGGCGCAGGCTCAGGTTCTGCTTGTAGACCAGTGAATAGATCCGGCAGCTGCTGAACGTCCGCCCCAGCAGCGAATCGGTGATGACCGACTCGATATTCGTTTTGGCCCGGGCGAAGGCCTCCGTATCGTCCACCTGAAGATTGAAGCGGCAGATGTGGACCGCCTTTCCGTCCGGTTCGACCGTATAGGTCACTTCATCCACCACCACGAAGGCGAAGTCATGCAGGATCGGCGTAATGTCGGAGAGCAGCAGCTGCTCCCGGGAATAGAGCCGGACGGCGGCCTTCCCTTCGGCAAGCGTGATCTGGGTGACGATGGGCGTCTGCCGCAGCGCCGTCAGCAGCTCCTCACCGATCTCCAGGTCCTGGGGATTTAGCAGCTGCGAACAGACCGCGCCGAGCTGGCTTTCCGGGCTCATATTAACTCCTTGAAATAGATGTCGACTCCTCCGGTGCCGCTGCCGGACGCCCGAAATGGTACCCCTGCCCGTACCCGACTCCCATCCTGCGCAGCACGGCGATGGTCTCCTCGTTCTCGACGAATTCCGCGACGATCTCGAATCCGAGCTGCTTAGCGAAACGGACGATGGTCCTGACGGTACGCTGGGTCATCTCGTCGTCGACGACCTTCGTGATCAGTGAACCGTCGATCTTCAGGATATCGATATCCAGCTCCATCAGGTAGGCAAAGTTGGAGTACCCGATGCCAAAATCGTCGATGGCGATCCGGCAGCCGTAGGCCTTGACCTGCTTGATGAACGTCTTGACCGCTTCAAGGTCGTCAAGCTCTTCGCTCTCCAGCAGTTCGATATCCAGGCGGCCGGCGCGCTCTTTATAGGTCTCCAGCAATGAGAGCAGCATGGAGACCATCTTTTCATCAGCCAGGTCGCGCATCCCGAGGTTGATGGAGAAGCGGGTATCGTACCCCTCCATCGCCTCGAAGACCTTATGGACCATCACTTCGGTGATCCGGCGGTAGTAGGGGGTCTGCATCGCCGTTTCCAAGAAGGCCGCCGGGCCGCTGACGCTGCCGTCGCTCCCCACCATCCGCACCAGGGCTTCATACTTGGCAACCTCGCCGCTTTGCAGCTGCACGATGGGTTGAAACCACGGTACGATGGCATCGCGGTCGAGGGCTCTTTTGAGCTCATGGGCCGTGGCGATGTTCCTGGCTGCCTGTTCTTTAAGGTGCAGCTCCTCCGAGAAAAACAGCACACCCTCGCTGTGGCGTGCTTTGTCGTACTTGAGGATCAGGTCCGCATTCTCCAGCAGCGGCGCTACGCCGTTAACCGCGACGGAAACGGTCAGGTAGACCTCGATATCGTCCACGAAAAAGGTGTAGCCTTCGATGCTTTTTTTCAGCATACGGCCCATCTGCCGCGCGCGATCGGCATCTATTCCCTGGAGCACTACGCCGAATTCATCCCCTCCAAGACGGAAGTAGTAGGGGTGGAACGGCTCCAAAACCGGCTGGCGGATCAGCAGGGCGATCTCCTTGAGAATCGCATTGCCGGCAGCGCTGCCGTAAAAATCGTTGACGTGCTTGAAGCGGTCCAGGTTGAGCAGCAGAAGGTAAGGCGCTTCGAACTGCTCCTGGAGCTGTTCGAAACGGCTGCGGCTGAGCAGCTCGGTCAGCTGGTCATGACTGATCGCATGGCGCAGCTCCCCCTCGAGTTCCCGCAAACGGCGGTTCTCGTTCCCGGCGCGGATCAGCAGGCCCATGACCAGGACCAGGGCCGTCAGGAAGAGCGCTGCCAGAATGACAACGAAACGGTCGAGCATCTCGTAATCCCGTTTCGCCTCGTCAAGGAAGTTCGTCTCCAGCTCCACGATCCGCTGATCGAGGTTGAAGGTCTCGATCCGGTTCACGTTCTGCACAAATCCCGGATAGTTTGCGGCGATGTAATGCACGTGAAGCATGAAACTTCGGATCAGGGCCGCCTGCGCCTTTGACATGCCTGAGAGCTCGCCCAGCGGTTCCACCTCCCGGTTCAGGTCATGCAGGAATGTCGCATCAAAAAGGATCCGGGCCTGGGAGACCTCCGCGATGACGGAGAGGATCCGGGCATAGGTCATGGGATCGTTTTCGAACATCTTCACCTTGTCCGCCGAAAGCGATGTGATGTAGACGAAGGAGTTCTTGATCCCCGCATTGAGCATCATAAAATCGTCGAGCATCGACTCGTACCGGTTCAACGCTTCGCCGAGGCGCACCAGGGAGCGGTGGCTCCGCCTGTAGGCACTGCGCTCAAGAAACGCATTCTTCCGCAGCGCCTCGTATTCATCCTTCAGCGTATTAAGATCGCCCGTGATTTCGTCCTGGTTGGAGTAGGCAAAGAGCGAACTGCGCAGAATCTCGTAATTGAGGCGGTGGTAGTTACGGTCGATCGTATGGAAATGGCCGCGGACCTCCCGGAAGTTGTACTCGACATGGCGCTGCGACAGGTAAAAATAGAGCAGGAGCGAAAACGACCCCACCCCGGCCGCCAGTGCCAGGAAGGGCTTCCAGCCGATCTGCCGGAGCCGTGCGCTCATCGGAGCACTTCCGGACGCTCGCCGGTCAGCGTTTTGAGGAACGCCACGATTGCCCGGACGTCCTTGTCGCTCAATTCGACCCCCAGGTTATGGTAGCTCATCTTCTGGACTGCGTCGGTCAGGGTCTTGGAGGAAGCGTCGTGGAAATAGGGTGCCGTCAGGGCGATGTTGCGCAGGGTCGGGACCTTGTAGACATTCATATGGCGGCGTTTATTCGTCACGGCATGCAGGTCCGGTGCCGCTTCGTCGTGCTCATAGGGGACAAAAAGGCCCATCTTCTGGAAGGAGTTCCCCCCGATGTTGACCCCGTTATGGCAGGTAATGCAGCCGTAAGCCTTGAACCGCTGGTACCCCTCCAGCTCCAGCGGGGAAAGGGTTGTTTCCCCCCGCAAAAAGCGGTCGAAAGGGCTGTCGGGCGTCACCAGCGCCTTTTCAAACTCCACGATCGCCTCGATCGCCTGCTCATAGGTGATCTCTCCTTCGCCGTAAACGGCGGCAAAGGCTTTGACATAATCGGGATCCGCATTGAGGCGCTGCGCAATCATGGTGCTCTGCATCCCCATCTCGACGGGGTTGTGGATCGGGCCACTGGCCTGCTCCATGAGCGACGCCGCGCGACCGTTCCAGAACTGCTTGAAGTTGTAGCGGGCGTTATACACGGTCGGTGACTGGACGCTGCCCGTTTTCCCCCCGACCCCGATGGAGACCGGGCGGGGATCCGCACCGCCGTAATCGAAACTGTGGCAGGTGGCGCAGGCCACCGTCTTGTCGCTGGAGAGCAGGGTATCGCTGAAGAGCTGCCGTCCCAGGGCCGCCTTGGCGTGATCGTACACCACACTCCTGGGCAGAGGCTTAATGGGTTCCTGCCCCATCGCGAGGGACGAAAAGGCCGATAATACGATCGCTGCGAGCCAATATTTCATTAGATCGAGTATAGCATAAGCGCGCCCCGCTTTTTCAAACGGAAAGCGCGATCAGCGCGCCTGCTCGGCGAGGCGCCAGAAAAGGCGGAGGCTGCGGAGGGAACGGTGGTCCATACGGTAGTGGATCCCCTCCAGGTAAGCGAGGATATCCTGCGGCCGGACACCGGTACGCGCGGCAGCGCGTTTGAGCAGGTACTGCGGGATCTTCTGGGGACGGCGGGCAAATGCATCGGCGAGCCGCCGCATCTGTTTTTCGTTCGCCTGGTACGACAACAGTCCGAAAACAAAAGGGAGACCGTAGCGCTTGTGCCACTCTTCGGCCAGGTCCAGCGCCTCGACCCCCTCCAGGTAGGCCCGCAATGCGGGATCGCCGATGATGACCCTCCCCTCAAGCCCCAGTACCCTGGTCAGGGCGTTGGAGGTCTCCGAGGCCGTATCTGTCTGGGGGCTTTCGGAGGGGATCAACAGGACGCTCTGCACGGGGCCGTCGGCGATGATCCCGAGGTTCAGATGTTTTTGCCCCTTGGCCCGGATACTGGAGATGAACGCGGCATCGATCTTGCGCGCCCGGTAGGCACGGTTGATAGCAGAGGGCACGTTCGCCCCGTGACGCAGCATCATCTGCGACTGCGATGAACGCAGGTAACGCTTCATAAAGACGTGAAACGGCAGCAGATTCAGATATTCGATCCGGCCAAAACGCATAGTCCCTCCTGAAATAAAGCTAACAATTATACGGCGCCTCCTCTGAAATAACCCGTCCTCAACTCCGCTTTGTTATAATCACGGACTTGTTTTCATAAGGATTACCACTATGGTTCGTATCGAATTCCTTGGGCCGATCAACAAACCGGCCATCGAAATGGAAGCCGCCACCCTCGCCGACGTCGCCAAGGCCCTGCGCGAGGACGCCGAACTCGCCCCCTGGCTGGAGAACAGCGCCGTCGCCGTCAACGACACCCTCGTTGCCGGCCTCGAGACGCCACTGAAATCCGGGGACAAAGTCTCCCTGCTTCCGCCGGTCTGCGGAGGCTGAGGCGTGCTGGAACTCTTTGACGGGGCACTCGACGTGCCCGCACTGCTGACACGCTGGTACGAAGAGGAGGCGCAGAGCAACTACGGCGCCTACATCCCCTTTGTCGGGACCGTTCGCGACGAGAACGGCATCGAGGGGCTGAGCTTCGACATCTACGAACCTATTCTCAACAGCTGGTTCGATGCCTGGCAGGAAAAAGCCGCCGAACGGGGCGCCGTCGTGAAGATGGCCCACAGCCGCGGCGACGTTCTCCTGCACGAATCCTCCTACATTGCCGCCGTCTTCTCCCCGAAACGCCGCGTCGCGCTGGAGATGATCGAGGCGTTCGTCGAGGATTTCAAAGCCAGCGCCCCCATCTGGAAGTATGACCTCGTAAACGGTGAACGCGTCTACGCCGACGACCGCTCCACGGCGATCAAAGGCAGCGGGCTGCTGGCCGGGGGTGAGTCATGAGTTTCCTCTCCTATACCGAATCCGTCGACCGCCTGCTCTCCCTCGACACCGGCCGCGTCCGCGTCGAGAAGGTCGCCCTGCCCGACGCGCTCGGGCGCATTCTTGCCGAACATATCGTCGCCGACGAGGACTACCCGCGCCACCCGACGGCTTCCATGGACGGCTATGCCATCGTGGCCGCCGACCAGAGTCAAGGGACGATCGCCCTCTCCCGCACCGACAACCCCGCGGGCAGTGACGGCCGCGAAGCCGTCCGCAGCGGCATTGCCCTCAAGACTTTCACGGGCGCCAAGATGCCCGAGGGTGCCGACACCCTCATCCCCATCGAGAACGTCACGGTCGACAACGGCGCCATCCGTATCGATACCCCCGTGCGCGAAGGGTTCAGCGTCCGTCCCGTCGGCGAGAGCTACTTTGAAGGCGAGATCCTCATCCCCGCCGGCACGGCCATCGGCTATGCCGAGATCGGGGTGATGGCGGGACTGAACCGCGTCATGATCCCCGTCGCCCGCCGCCCCCGCGTCGGCGTCCTCTCCACCGGCAGCGAGATCCTCGACCTGGGCGAACGCGAACGCACCGATTCGCAGATCCGCAGCTCCAACAACTATACCCTCGCCGCCCTCGCCCAGAGCGCCGGCGCGGAAGTCGTTCAGCTCGGTACCGCCGAGGATGACCGGCAGAACATTACGGCCGCCTTCGAGAACGCGCTCGCGTGCAGCGACATCGTCGTCAGTACGGGCGGGGTCAGCGTCGGTGACTACGACTTCGTCAAGGACGTCGTTCCGGCCCTGGGCGCCACCGTTATCTTCAAAGGGGTACGGATGAAACCGGGGCAGCACGTCATGGTCGCCCAGCGCGGCAACCAGTTTATCCTGGCCCTGCCCGGCTTCGCATACTCTTCGACGGTCACCTTCATTCTCTATGCCCTGCCGCTCATCCGCAGGATGCTCGGGCGCGACCCCGGCCACGCCGTCGTCGAGGCGACCCTGGCCGAGCCTTTCAACAAGCGCTCAAACAAAAGCGAATTCACGACCTGCAACCTCCGCCTGAGCGACGGGCGCTACCTCGTCGATTTCGAAGAGAAAAAGGCCGCCTCCTCCGCGGTGCTGACCAATATGCTGGACAACGCCGCCCTGATGATCACCGACGAGAGCGACGGCCCGCTGGACGCGGGAACCGTCGTGCGCGTCATCCGGCTCGACCGGTTGTAACGATGGGAGAGAAGATGCAGCTCGTACTTGCCACCTCCAACAAGGGGAAGATCCGTGAGATCGCCCAGCTCTGCGACAGCTTCGAGGTCGTCGCCTTCAGCGACCTCGTCGACCTCGGCGAGATTGTCGAGGACGGCGACACCTTCGCCGCCAACGCGCTGATCAAGGCGCGCACCGTCTATAACGCCCTGAACGACCCCGACGCCATCGTCCTCTCCGACGACAGCGGCATCAGCGTCGCAGCCCTGGACAACGCCCCGGGCATCTACAGCGCCCGCTATGCCGGCAAAGGCGCGACGGACAAGGACAACCTCAACAAGCTCGTCGAGGCCCTCAAGGCCAAAGGCCTCACCGAGTCCCCCGCCTTCTACACCGCCGCCATCAGCATCGTCTGCCGCGAAGGCGAATACACCGTCCACGGCTGGATGCACGGGAAAGTCATCGACACCCCCCGCGGCGACGGCGGCTTCGGCTACGACCCGATGTTCATCCCCCAGGGTTACGAACAGACCCTCGGCGAACTGGACGGCGAGATCAAGAAGCGCATCTCCCACCGCTCCAAGGCACTCGGCCTCGCCAAGGTCGTCCTAGCCACCATCCGCAAGGCGCGCCACTAGCGCCTGCCTAAACATCCCAGCCTTAACGACATTTCAGTTATAATCTCTCTATGAAACAAAACTATATTCCCGTAGCACGCGAGGTGCTCGCAATCGAGGCCGACACCCTGAAAACGGCCTCGGAAGCCCTTGATGAGAGCATCAACCTCGCCGTCGACCTTATCCTCGGAACCCGCGGCAAACTGATCGTGACGGGGGTAGGTAAATCGGGCCTGATCGGCGCCAAGATCGCCGCCACGATGGCCTCGACGGGAACCCCGAGCTTCTTCCTCCACCCCACCGAAGCCCTGCACGGCGACCTGGGGATGATCGGCAAGGAGGATGCCGTCCTTGCCATCAGCTACAGCGGCGAAAGCGAGGAGCTCAGCTCCATCCTGCCGCACATCAAGCGGTTCGACATTCCGCTCATCGGCCTGACGCGCAGCGCCGCATCGACGCTGGGGCGCTACAGCGACGTGCTCGTGCCCATCCGCGTCGAACGCGAAGCCTGCCCCCTCGGCGTCGCCCCGACGAGTTCGACGACCCTGACCCTCGCCGTCGGCGACGCCCTGGCCGTCTGCCTGATGAAAGCCCAGGACTTCCAAAAAGAGGATTTCGCCTCCTTCCACCCCGGCGGCAGTCTCGGCCGGAAACTCTTCGTCAAGGTCGCGGACGTCATGCGCAAGGAGCAGCTGCCCGTCACCGACGAGAACACCCCGCTCAAAGAGGCCATCGTCACGATGAGCGAGGGGCGTCTGGGCGCCGTGCTGCTGACCGGCAGCGAGGGCACGCTGCGCGGTCTGCTGACCGACGGGGACCTCCGCCGCGCCCTGATGCGCCCCGGCTTTGACATCAATGCGGCGGCAAAAACCTATGCCACCCCCGAACCGCGGACTGTCAGAGAGAGCGAAATGCTCGCCAGCGATGCCCTGGTGCTGATGGAAGAGAAGAAGATCCAGCTGCTCATCGTCACCGATGCGGCCGGCCACATCCACGGCGTGCTTCACCTGCACGACCTCGTCGAAAAGGGGATCGCATGACGCGCCTTAACAAATTTATCTCCCACCACTCCACCTATTCCCGCCGCGAGGCCGACCGTGCCATCCAGGATGGGTATGTCCGCATCAACGGCGAGATCGTCACCAACCCGGCCACCCAGGTCGACGAAAAGAACGACGAGGTCTATATCAGCGGGAAAAAAGTCAGTACCGTCGAGAAGATGACCGTCATCGTCTACAACAAGCCCCGCGGTGAACTCGTCACCAAAAAAGACCCCCAGGGGCGCCGTACCATCTACGACACCCTGGAGAAACCTTATAAACACTTCATTCCCGTCGGGCGGCTTGACTACGCCACCGAAGGGCTGCTGCTGCTGACCGACAGCCCCCGTGTCGCTTCCGTGCTGATGCACTCCGCGCTGGAGCGGGTCTACAAGGTCAAGATCAAAGGGCCCGTGACCGAAGCGATGGAGGAGGCGATGCGGGAAGGGATGCACCTTGACGACGCCTCGGCAGGTGCGCACGCCAAAAACGATATCGAGGCGATGACCTTCGCGCCTTTCTACGCCTACCAGGTCCAGAAGAACCGCCACGACTACTCCATCCTCAAGATCGCCATCGGCGAGGGGAAAAACCGCGAGATCCGCCGCTTCTTCGCCCACTTCGGCGCCGAAGTCGCCGACCTGAAGCGACTGGCCTACGGCGGGATCGAACTCAACAACCTGCCGACAGGGAAAACCCGCTTCCTTTCGCGCAGCGAGTATGCCAGCCTGCGCGACTTCATCAAAGAAGAGGAGAAGAAACAGTGAAAACATTGACACTCACCACCAAAAGCAAAACGGAGATCACCGACATCACCGACGACGTCAGGGAAGCCGTCATCACTTCGGGGGTCAAAGAGGGCATCTGTGTCATCTTTACCCCGCACACGACGACAGGTATTCTGCTCTCCGAGAACGTCGACCCGCGGCTGCAGCGCGACCTGCTGGGATCGCTCGCGCGGATCGCCCCCGACAATGTCCGCTACGCCCACGGCGGCGGCAATGCGGCGGCGCATATCAAGTCCGCGCGTACCGGCGTCAGCATCACCATTCCCGTCGTCGGCGGCCGCCCGCTGCTGGGCGAATGGCAGGGCGTGCTCTTCGCCGAATTCGACGGTCCGCGCGAGGCGCGCGAAGTCATGATCAAGATCATCGCCGGCTAGGAATGGACTTCACCGCGCTGCTCCGCCCCGACTCCTTCGACGCCCTGCTGGGACAGCCGCACCTGAGCGCCCCCGACGCGCCGCTGCGGACCCTCTGCGAAAAAAACGCGCTGGGCCACACCTTCTTTTACGGCCCCCCCGGTACGGGGAAGACCTCGATCGCCCGCATCATCGCCAAGGTGATGGACCTCCCCTTTTATGAATTCAACGCGACCTCGCTGAAGATCGAGCAGCTGCGCAAGATCTTCGACCAGTACAAAAACGCGCTGACAAGACCGCTCCTCTTCATCGACGAGGTGCACCGCCTGGCCAAGAACCAGCAGGAGGTTCTGCTGCCCGTTATGGAGACTAACAGCGTGTTAGTCATCGGTGCGTCCACGGAAAACCCCTACTTCTCGCTGACGGCGGCGATGCGCTCGCGCTCGATGCTGTTTGAGCTGAAACCCGTGGACGAAACGGCGATGGGAACGATTCTGGAGAAGGCGGTGGTACAGTCGGAGTGTACGATCGACGAGGCGGCCCGCGACTACCTGATCCGCACCAGCGGCGGAGATGCCCGGGCGATGCTGAAACTGCTGGAGTTCGCCCTGGCGATCCGCAACGATGTCGACCGCGACCTTCTGCAGAGCCTGCGCCCGGCCGCCCAGAGCCGGGGCAGCGCCGAAGCGACGGAGCACTACGACCTCGCCTCGGCGCTGATCAAGTCGATCCGCGGTTCCGACCCCGATGCGGCCGTCTACTACCTCGCACGCCTTATCGAGGGGGGCGAACCGCCCGAGTTCATCGCCCGCCGCCTCGTCATCCTTGCCAGCGAGGACGTCGGCAACGCCAACCCCCAGGCATTGACGCTCTGCACCTCCGCGATGACCTCTGTCAAACAGATTGGCTACCCCGAAGCGCGGATCATCCTTGCCCAGGCCGTCATCTACCTTTGCGCCTCCCCCAAGTCCAACAGCGCCTACAATGCGATCAACACGGCGCAGCAGGCGATCAGGGACGGCGTCCTGCTTGATCCCCCGCCGACGATCAAACAGTTCAACGAACACTACCGGTACCCCCATGACTACGGCGGCTGGGTCGCGCAGGAGTATCTCACAGAACCGCTGCACTTTGTCGATTTCAAGCCCATCGGCTATGAGCAGAAAATGGGGGAGTGGCTGCGCAAAATCCGCGGGGATGACGCACCAGCTTAAACGAACAATAAACCCCCCTGTTGTACCTAAAGTAAACACACGCCCTAAGTATTTCTTCTTATAATGTTGGGATTTTTCCTTCCAAGGATGCTTGATGAAAACCATCATGAAGAAAACCCTCCCCCTGAGCATGATCATCGGCCTGCGCTTTTTCGGGCTTTTTATTGTCCTCTCCGTCCTGTCGCAATACGCCCTGGAGCTGCCGGGCGGCACCCCCTTCCTCGCCGGGGTTGCCCTGGGGGGGTACGCCCTGACCCAGGCTTTTTTACAGGTCCCGTTCGGGGCGATGAGCGACAAGTTCGGCCGTAAAAAGACGATCCTTGTCGGGCTGCTCATCTTCGCCGCCGGTTCCGTGATCGCCGCATCGGCGGAGAACGTCTATTGGCTCCTGCTCGGCCGCTTCTTGCAGGGTGCCGGCGCCATCGGTTCCGTCGTCACCGCGATGATCGCCGACCAGGTCCGCGAGGACGAACGCGCCCACGCCATGGCCGTGATGGGGATGGTCATCGCCATGAGCTTCGCCGCCTCCATGATCATCGGGCCGCTCGTCGCCGGGGTCTGGTCCGTCTCCGCGCTCTTCTGGCTGACCGCGATCCTCTCCATCACCGCCCTCGTCATCCTCTTCACCGCCGTGCCGGAACCGCCGCAGATCGTCCACCACTATAGCGAGGACGAGGCGCAGATCAAGCATGTCTTCAAGGACAAAGAGCTGGTACGCATGTACATCACCTTCCTCTTCCACAGCTCGACGATGGCCATCGCTTTCTTCCTGATTCCGATCATCATGAAACAGCAGTTCGGCATGGGCACGATGGAGTTCTGGAAGGTTTACCTCCCCGCCGTTATTTTCGGGATCCTCGCGATGGGGCCGGCGGCCGTCTTCGGCGAGAAATACGCCAAGGGCAAGCAGATCTTCCTCATTTCCATCGGCTTCATCATCGCCGCGTTCGCGCTGATGGGCTTCACAACCTCCTTCTGGGCCTTCGCCGTCGGCGCCGTCTTCTTCTTCATCGGCTTCAACATGTTCGAGCCCCTCTTGCAAAGCTTTGTCAGCAAATTCGCCAAGGTACATCAGAAGGGTGCGGCCCTCGGCGTCGCCAATACCTTTGCCTACGTCGGCATCTTTATCGGCGGGGCGCTGGGCGGGGCCCTCTACCAGCACTTCTCCAAAGAGGGGGTCGCGATCTTCGTCATGAGCGCATCGGTGCTCTGGTTCCTCTGGATCCTCGGCATGCGCAACCCGGGGCTGCGCGCGACACTCTTCCTCGATTTCGAATCCTATGACAAAGCCAAAGTGCCGTCACTCAAAGGGATGGAGGGGATCTCCGACTTTTACGTCAACGAAACCGAAAGCCTCATTATCATCAAGTACGATGCCGAACTCCTCAACGAAGAGGGGCTCAAAACCCATATGCTCAAAGCGGCCTGACGCCGCTCGGGCTCCTCACTGCACACCTGCAAAAATCCTCAGAAAAAACGCGTAAGAAAAAAGTACCGCTAAATCGGCTGATGCCTAGCCGTAGAGGCGTTCAAGCATCATCTGGATGGAGACCCGTCCGCCCCATTCGTTTCGGGCCAGGGTATAGCTGCAGGTGAGACGGCCGCTCTCGGGCCGCTCCAGCTTTCGCCGGAAGGCCATGAGGTCATATGTCTCGCGCTCGTGCCGGAAGAGCCGCAGGCTGACCTTGGAGTGGTCCCCGTCGCTGCCGAGGTAGCGGATGCCGACGACCTCGGCATCCCGTGCCAGGAAACGCGGGCGGGGGTTGCCCTCGCCGTAGGGCTCGTAGCGCTCCAGGATCTCCAACAGTTCGAAATCCACGCTGCCCGTGTCGAGCTGCCCGACGATCTCTTCGACCGGCAGGAAATCCTCCGGATCGAGCGTTGCTGCTTCGGCGTTGATCCCGGCGCGAAAGGCGTCGACATCCTCGGCGCGCAGGGAGAGCCCCGCAGCCATCATATGGCCGCCGAACTTCTCAAGCAGCCCCTCCTGCGAGGCGATCAGGTCGTAGATGCTGACGTTGCCGAGCGAACGCGCACTCCCCTTGGCCCGTCCCTCCTCGATACTGAGCACGATGGCCGGCCTTTCAAACCGCTGTACCAGCCGCGCGGCGACGATCCCCACGACCCCCTCGTGCCACCCTTCGTGGGCGACGACGATGACCCGGTCGTCGGGCCGGACCAGGGCAATGGCCTCCTCCGTCGCCTCCGCCTCGATGGCTTTGCGCATGACGTTGAGCTGCGTCAGGAGTTCAAACTGCCTGAAGGCCGTCTTCTCATCCGGCGCGGTCAACAGCTCCAGGGCCAAAGAAGCATCCTCCAGACGGCCGGCGGCATTGATGCGCGGCGCGATCTGGAAACCGATATCCTCGGCCCCCAGTTTCGTTTTCCCCAATGCTTCGCGGACGATGACGGAGAAGGGGCGGCCGGAGCGCTCCATCTGGGCGAGCCCCGCCTGCACGATCGCACGGTTGATCCCCATAAGCGGCATCACGTCGGCGATGATCGCCAGAGCCAGGAGTTCGAGGAACTGCCCCATATCGATGGAGAGCCCCAGCTCCTTCTTGATCAGCGCCATCAGCAACCATGCCACCTGCGCCCCGCAGATCTCCGGGAAAGCGTAGTGGTCGTCAGCGCGCTTCGGGTCGACGACGGCGTAGGCGTCAGGCAGTTTCTCGGAGGGCGTATGGTGGTCGGTGATGATCAGATCGATGCCGCGCGCTTTGCACACCTCCGCCGCCGCGAAGGCGTTGATACCGTTGTCGACGGTAAACACGACGTCGGCGTCAATGCGCTCGAGCACGCGTTCGGAAACTCCGTAGCCGTCTGTGAAACGATTGGGTATGGTCACCTCGAGCGGATAGGGGATCTGCCGGAAAAAGAGGGTCGTGATCGCCGTGGCGGTCACGCCGTCGACGTCGTAATCCCCCACCAGGGCAACGCGTTCGCCTTTGCGGATGGCATCGGCGATCCGTTTCGCGGCCTTTGAAGCATCGGTCAGACCGGCGGGGTCGGGGATATCGGAGAGTTTGGAAAAACCGGAGGCAAAACGCGAACGCAGCAGTGCCTCCAGGGCACGCTTGTCCAGCAGCGGAGCGTCAGGCGCCTTTGGCATGGGCCAGCGCCGCCTTGACAAAGGCGAGAATGGAGGGGTTCGGCGTCTGCAGACGCGAGGTGAATTCCGGGTGGAACTGGACACCGAGGAACCACGGGTGCGCCGGGATCTCGACGGCTTCGATCAGGCCGTTGGATTCGCCGGTGACGATCATACCGGCATCCTCGAGCTCCTTGCGATAGGTCGGGTTCGCCTCGTAACGGTGGCGGTGGCGCTCGAAAATCGTCTTTTGGCCGTTATAGGCTTCGCGCAGCAAAGAACCCTCTTTCGTGTCACAGGGGTATTCGCCCAGGCGCAGCGTCCCGCCCATCGGCGACTTGTGGGTGCGCAGCTCGGTCTCGCCGCTCTGGTTGATGAAGTTGTCGATCAGGTAGATCATCGGGTGCGCCGTCTCCTCGTCAAACTCGATGGAGTTCGCGTCCTCGTAGCCCAATACGTTGCGGGCGTACTCGACGAGGGTCAGCTGCATGCCGAGGCAGATCCCGAGATAGGGCACTTTGTTTGTTCGGGCATAGTTGATCGCCTGGATCTTGCCTTCCACCCCGCGTGAACCGAAGCCCCCGGCGACGAGGACGGCGTCACAGTCCTGTAGCAGCGTCTCTGCGCCGCGCTCCTCGATCTCCTCGCTGTCAACCCAGCAGAAATCGACCTTCGTATCCAGGTGCGCGCCCGAGTGGATCAGCGCCTCGATCAGAGACTTGTACGACTCTTTGAGCTCCAGGTACTTGCCGACGAAGCCGATACTGATGCGCTCCTGCGGGGAGACGATCTTCTTGACCAGTGCGTCCCACTGCTCCATGTCCGGGTTCAGCTCGCCCAGCTCCAGCGCCTTGGCGATCGGAGGCAGGATATTCTGATGCATGAAACTGATGGGCACCGCGTAGACGCTCGGCGCATCCAGTGCCTCGATGACACTGTCCTGGGGAACGTCACAGGAGAAGGCGAGCTTTTTCTTGAAAGTTTTCGGCAGGGCGTGTTCGCTGCGGGCGATGATCATCTGCGGGGTGATACCGATACGGCGCAGCTCCTGGACCGAGTGCTGGGTCGGCTTGCTCTTATGCTCGCCGGCGGCTTTGATGTAGGGGATCAGGGTAACGTGGATGAAGAAGGTACCGGAGACCTCCTCGTCATGCTTCATCTGGCGCACGGCCTCCATGAACGGCTGTCCCTCGATGTCGCCGACGGTCCCGCCGAGCTCGACGACGAGAATATCGTGTCCTTCGCCCGCCGATTTGATCCGGTCGACGATCTCGCCGACGATGTGCGGAATGACCTGGATCGTCTGCCCCAGGTACCCCCCGGCACGTTCGCGCTCGATGACCGAGCTGTAGACCTGCCCCGTCGTGAAGTTGCTGCTCTTGAGGAAGGAGGTATCGAGGAAGCGCTCGTAGTTCCCGATGTCGAGGTCGGTCTCCGCGCCGTCTTTCGTGACGAAGACTTCCCCGTGTTCCAGGGGGCTCATCGTCCCCGGGTCAACGTTGATGTAGGGGTCGATTTTGAGCATACCGACCTTTTTACCGGAATGCTTCAGCAACGCCCCGATGGAAGCAGCCGTGATCCCTTTCCCAAGGGAACTCAGTACCCCGCCCGTTACAAAGATATATTTCGTCATCGCAGACCCCGTTTGAAGCTATATTTTTTCGCAATTATAACGGGCGGCGGCTTATCGCTGTATGAGATACTCCTGCTATACTTACCGGAAAAAAGAAACATAACATGGACCAGCCCCTGCTCTACGCCGTTACGGCCCTTGCCATCTCCGTTGTTGTGAACATTCTGCTCAAGAAGATCGGTGTCTCCCAGGTGATCGGCTACATTCTGACCGGCACGATTATCGTCTATGCCTTCGACCTGCGCCACTACAACGATTCGCACACCCTTGAGCAGATCGCGGAGTTCGGGATCGTCTTCTTGATGTTCACGATCGGCCTGGAGCTTTCCCTGCCCCGGCTGGGGGCCCTGAAACAGATCGTCTTCGTCAACGGTCTGCTTCAGGTACTTGTCACGGCAGTCACCGTCTTTGGCTTTGCCTATGCGCTGTTGGGCATCGGCCTCACCTCATCCATCATCATCGCCAGCGCCTTCGCGCTCTCCTCCACCGCCGTCGTGCTCAGCTATCTCAAAAGCTCCAAGGAGATCCACCTCCCCTACGGGCAGCGCGCCATGGGAATCCTGATCTTCCAGGATATCGCCGTCATCCCGATCCTGCTGCTCATCGGATTCCTCGCCAGCGAGGGCGGCGACTGGCAGAGCACGCTGCTGCACACCGCCGAGAGCGCCGTGCTGATCCTCGTCATCCTCTTTTCCGTCGGCAGACCGATGATGACATGGCTGCTGCATTTCGCGGCTGACAGCGGGATCGAGGAGCTCTTCCTCGGCTCGGTCCTCGTGATCGCCGTCGGGGCTTCCCTCCTTGCCGATGCGATGGGCTTTACCTACTCGCTGGGCGCTTTCCTCGCCGGGGTCATCATTGCCGAAACCAGGTACCACCACAAGGTCGAGGCGGACATTGCCTCCTTCAAAGATCTCCTTCTGGGCGTCTTCTTCGTCACCGTCGGCATGAAAATAGACCTCGCTTTCTTCGCCGAGCACCTCGTCAGCATCCTCGGTGTCCTCGCCGCCGTCATGCTCCTCAAAAGCCTGATCATCTTCGCCCTGATCCGCCTGAGCAGCCCGACGCCCGTCGCCCTCAAAAGCGCGCTGTCGCTCTCCCAGCTCGGCGAGTTCTCCTTCGCCATCTTCGCCCTGGCCGCCTCGGACGGGCTGCTCGATCCGGCCCTGGAACAGTACCTGATCATGATGGTCGTCGTCTCCCTCGTACTGACCCCTTTCTACCTGCCGAAAATCCACCCCTTCGTGCTCAAGCGCTTTCAGCAAAAAGGGCTTCATGACAACCTTTCCCCTGTGGCGGAGCACCGGAACCACGTTATCGTCTGCGGCTACAGTACCGTCGGGAAGTTCGTCGCGGCCGAGCTCAAAGCACGGGGGATGGCGTACGTCGTCATCGACAACTCTCTCAAACATGTCAAAGAGGGGCTGGACTGCGGCGAAGCCATCTACCTCGGCGACCTCTCCAAGCCGGCCATCGCGGCAGCCCTGCATACGGAAAACGCCTCGGCCGTTATCGTGACGCTGGACAACCCGGAAAAGAAAAACCTCATCTGCGAAACGGTGCTCGCCATCAATCCTCAGGCGAACCTTGTCGTGAAAATCGTGACGCTCGAAGAGAAAAAAGGGCTTGAAGCGCTGCATGTCGGACATATCGTTGATGGCAAACATGAGGTCGCAAAGGTCCTGGTCTCCCAGGCAATGCAGTGTGAAATGTAAAAGGGTGGTTTAAAAACATCCCGGTAAAAGGAGGGGGGAAACCGGGATGCGCTTCATAGGTATATAAGGAGTGTATAAATGAAACTCAATGACTGCTACTGTTGTCGTTGAGACGGTGAAAGTATAGGGCAGAAGAGGTAAACTAGCCGTAAATATGCAACTATAATACAAATCTTTTATGTTATGTTTAAGTATAACAAATACTTTTACTTCGTCTTTGTCCGTCACCCCTTTCGCTATAATGGCGCCATGCGATGGCGAGAGATTAAACACACCAAACCGAAACGTCGGCCGGAGAGCGCTCCGAAAGTGACCTATGCCGACTTCAAGTCACGGGCCCTGGCCTTTATCACGGATATCTTCATGATCGGCATTCCCATCACCCTCATCATTATGATCGCCTTCGGACATGATCAGATGATGAACAGCGCGGGCGGAACGGATGTATTGATGAACCCGGCCGAGGCGAAGCAGCACGCCCCCAACCCCTACGCCTCGATCACGCAGATGCTGCTCTATGCCGTCACCTTCGTCCTCTTCTGGCACAAAAGCGGACAGACGCCGGGCAAAAAGATGATGCAGATCCGCGTCGTTGACGCACAAACCTTCCGGACGGCCTCCTGGAGCCGCCTGTTCCTGCGTTTCGTCGGCTACTTTCTCTCTGCTCTCACCCTGGTCGGTTTCTTCACCGGGCTGCTGCGCCGCGACGGCAGGGCCCTGCACGACCTGCTCAGCGGTACCGCCGTCATCCGTGCCTGAATGACCCTGCTCGTCTCCGCGTTTTACTTTTTCTACTTCGCCATCATCGGCGTCTACGTCATCTTCATGCCCAAAGTGCTTGAGATGGTCGGGTACGCCCCCTCGGAAATCGGCATTATCTTCGCCAGTGCGCCGCTGGTGCGTTTCGCCGTCCCCTTCGCCTTTATGCGCGGTCTCCGGCTCGACCGGACCGTCTTCAACGCCGCCCTGCTCCTCATGCTCGCCGCGGCCGCCGCTTTTTTCCCGGCCCTGCCCCACTTCTGGGCGCTGCTGGCCGCTAACATCACCCTGGGAATAGGGCTCAGCCTTATCCTCCCCTATATCGAGGTGATCGTACTGGAACTGATCGGCAAGGAGCGGTACGGTAAGGTGCGGCTCTACGGTTCGGTCGGCTTCATCCTCGTGGCCCTCGCACTGGTCAAGGTGCTGGACGCACCCCAGACGGCACTCTTTTTCCTGATGGGGACGACGCTGCTGACGGCGCTGTTCGGGTACAGCATCGCCAGGCATGATGCGAAAAAACAGTCAGAAGCGCCTGCGGCAGCCGACAGCGGCGGGTTTACGCTGCTGACCCACCCCGGCCTCTGGCTGGGCTTTCTACTGATGCAGATCAGTTTCGGCCCCTTTTACAACTTCTTCACCATCTACGAGACCGCCCACGGCGTGAGCCTCGATATGACCATCTACCTCTGGAGTTTCGGCGTGATCGCGGAGATCGTCCTCTTCTACTTCCAGGGTCCCCTGTTGCGCCGCAACCTGCATCGCCTGCTGGAGTTTGCCGCCGGTGTCACCGTCATCCGCTGGCTCATCGTCTGGCAGTTCCCCGAAAACCTGCCGCTGCTTTTTGCGGCGCAGAGCATGCATGCGATCAGTTTCGCCCTCTTTCACACCGCGGCGATCAGCTACCTCTACACCCTCTTCACCCAGAAAAAACTGGCGCAGCAGTTCTTCTTCGGGATCAGCTACGGACTGGGGGGATTTATCGGCGCCGTGGGGTCGGGGTATGTCTATGAGTACGCCCCAGCATCCCTCTTTCTCACCGCGGCGATCGCCTCCGCGCTCGCGCTGCTCGCGCTGCGGCGCGGCTAGAACTTGAACGTAAACAGGGTCCGCTGGTAGAAATCATCCTGTTTGACGCCGACGGCGGGCTTCGCATCGTGGTTATACCCGACCCGGAAGCCGAGATAAAGCTGCTTGTAAATCCGCAGTTCAACCCGGGCGGAAGTGGCGATGTAGTAATCGTTGGCGTCGTCGACCTTGGGCTGGTAATAGGCAACCGCCGCAAACAGGGCATCGTCCGGCAGCGGCAGGCTGTAGGCGAGGTAGCTGTTGAAACGGAGGTTGCGCTCCAGGGGATCGACCGCGGTCGAATAGCCGATATACTCGGCATAGGCACCCAGGCCGATAAACAACCCGCCCCACTGGCCGCGTTTCTTGTTCAGGACCTTCCAGCGCACGCCTCCGCCGGCAAGGGCACGCTCCTCGATAGACTTGAACGCATCCTTCTCCATCTGCCCGAACCCTTCCGCCGCGATATCGGCGCCGGCGATGTTGCGGATATAGCGCAGGTGGGCGAAGAGGTTGTCCGTATCCTTGACGCCGCTGGCCTCGCCGTATTCGCCGCGCACCACCCCCCAGAGCACGTAGGTCGTGTTGCTGTCGAACTGCAGCTGAAGGCTCCCGGAGTAGTTGTCTTTCTCCGTATTGCCCCGTTTGGTCTCAAACGCACCGGAAAGCTCCCCGGAAAGGCCTGGTTTCTCGCCGACCTCGCGGGGTTTGATCGCGACAATGGCGAAGAGTTGTACCGAAAGAAGTAAAAGAAAAAAAGCTCGTACCACGCAAGACTCCGTCTGAAAATCAGACGGCATTATAATGGACTAGTAGTCGATAATCAATGAAGTCATAAAGGTCGTATCCGTGCGTTCGTTGCCCGCTGGAGGGAGGTTTGTGTAATCGACCTTGTAGCTGACCCCCATGGAGAAGTTGCCGTTGATTTTGCTCTCCAGTGCCGTTTTGGAGACGACGAAGTAGTTCTGATCATTATCGAAATCGCTGCGGTAGCTCGCCTCTTCGATAAACTTGAATCCCTCGACGATGATCCAGCTGAACGCCCCTTTGAGCATGTAACCCCAGTAGTCGTTGTAGGTGCCGTCGACCTTCGTCAGACCGGCTTTGCCGTCCGGATAGGGGTAAGGGACTTCCGTCCCATTGACGTCGTAATACTTGGTCATCCCCTGGTCGATGCTGTAGAGTGCATTCCCCTGAAACTCCAGAGCGTAGGGCTTTGTATCGAGGACAATTACCTTTGCACCGGGACCGGTGTAAAACTGGTAAGCGAAACCTGAAAACTTGTCATCCTTGTAACCGGCCAGGTAGTTCAGCGCGATATGTTTGGCGAACTGCCAGTCGTAGTTGAGCTCGCCGAAGAGCTTGTTTTTGTTCTCCTGGCTGTTCTCCGTCCCGTAGAGCGCATCCGCGTGGAGCTTCAGGCTGTGTGCCCCCCAGCTCTTTTTCCCGTTGAAATCCAGCGAGAACGCGGTCGTATCGGTATTCCCCTGGGTCTGGACATAGCTCAACTCCGTATGGGTAACAAGGGGGTTGGACTTCGGTGCCGTCTCGGCGGCAAGCAGCAGGGCCGGAACGGCCAGAACCGTTAACAGTAAGCGCTTCATACGTTCGGCTCCTCTTTGGGGGTATCGAAATGGACATCCATTTGAGGGTAAGGAATGCTGATACCGTTGGCATCCAGCGCGAGCTTCACCTCCTCGATCATACCGAAGTAGGCATCCCAGTACTCCTCGGACTTGACCCAGGCGCGGACGGTAAAGTTCACACTGTTGTCGCCCAGTTCGCTCACCGCGACCAGCGGTGCGGGCTCGTCAAGGGTGTGGGGATCATCGCGGATCACCCCGTACAGCACCTCCTTGGCTTTTTTGAGGTCATCCCCGTAGCCGATGCCGACGACGTGATCGACCCGGCGTACCGGCTTGTTGGAGAAGTTGACGATGTTCCCGGCCGTAATGGCCGCGTTCGGGACGATGATGGTCCGGTTGTCCACGGGGCTTATGGTCGTCGTAAAGAGGCTGATGCTCTCCACCGTTCCCGTCGCGCCGCCGGCCTCGACGAAGTCACCGACCTTAAAGGGGCGGAAGATGAGAATGATGACGGCGGCACCGACATTGGCCAGGGTATCTTTAAGCGCCAGGCCGACGGCAAGACCGGCGGCGCCGAGGATCGCCATGAACGACGTTGTCTCGATGCCCAGCTGCCCGAGCGCCGCCATGATGACGACGACGAGCAGCACAAAATAGACGCTGCTCGAGATAAACTTCGTCAGCGTCTCGTCGACGCCGTATTTCGACATCGCCTTATTCGTCACATTGCCCAGTGCCTTTGCCACCCTTTTCCCGATCAGGAAAACAAGCAGCGCACCCAGGAACTGCAACGCATAGCCAAGGGCCAGATCAAAGTAGGGACCGTACGTATCAGGGTCCAGATAAGCTTCCATGGGAACCTCCCGGTTAGAGTGTACGTCAGTATAACACAGTAAACAACGGCGAAAGGTTACCGCTGCCTAAATAAATGGCGTCAGGGGCCGGAGAGCGAAAAATGGTATAATCGCGGCACTATTTTTTGCGCGGAAACTCTATCTCCGCCGGACAAGGCAAACAATTATGGGTCAGACTATCACCGAAAAAATCTTCTCCGAGCACGCGGGCAAAACCGTCTACGCGGGCGAGATCGTTCGGGTGCCGATCGATATGGTCATCGGTAACGACATTACGACGCCTATCTCCATCAAGGCGTTCGAAGACGCGGGTGCCACCGAACTGGCCAACCCCGACGGCTTCTCCATCGTCCTGGACCACTTCATCCCCGCCAAGGATATCGCTTCGGCCAACCAGGCACGTATCAGCCGCGATTTCGCCAAAAAGCACAAGATGAAGCACTTCTTCGACGAGAAGGATATGGGCATCGAGCACGCACTGCTGCCGGAGAAGGGCCTCGTCGTCCCCGGTGACGTCATCATCGGCGCCGACAGCCACACCTGTACCCACGGTGCCCTGGGCGCTTTCTCCACCGGGATGGGCTCCACCGACCTCGCTTTCGCCATGGTCACCGGCGGCAACTGGTTCAAAGTGCCCGAAAGCATCAAAGTCGTGCTCTCCGGAAAACCGGGGGCCTTCACGACCGGCAAGGACATCATCCTCGAAGTGATCCGCATGATCGGGGTCGACGGCGCGCTTTACCGCACCCTCGAGTTCACCGGGGACACGATCGCGCACCTCAGCATGGACGACCGTTTCAGCATGTGTAATATGGCGATCGAAGCAGGGGCCAAGAGCGGGATCGTCGCCGTCGACGAGATCACCGAAGCCTTCCTGGCCGACAAAACACTGGCGCGCCCGGCGAAGATCCACCACTCCGACCCTGATGCGGCCTACGTCCAGGTGCTTGAGATCGACGTGGACAAGCTCGAACCGGTCATCGCCTACCCGTTCCTGCCGTCCAACGGCCACAGCCTGAGCGAGGCCGTCAGCGACCACATCAAGGTCGACCAGGCCTTTATCGGCAGCTGTACCAACGGCCGCCTCAGCGACCTGCGCATCGCCGCGAAGATCCTGGAAGGCAAAAAGGTACACGAAGACGTCCGTCTCATCGTCACCCCGGGCACGCAGCGCATCCTGCGCGAAGCGACGAAACTGGGCTACATCGACACCATCGTTGATGCCGGCGGCGTCGTCTCCAACCCGACCTGCGGCGCCTGCCTTGGCGGATACATGGGGATCCTCGGTGACAATGAAGTCGCCATCTCCACCACCAACCGTAACTTCGTCGGCCGGATGGGTTCACGCTCTTCCAAGGTCTACCTCGCCAACTCCGCCGTCGCCGCCGCCTCGGCCATCACCGGCTACATCACCGACCCGGCTACGATCGACTAAGTTACGCCATGTCCTGGAAGGCGATTACGCTCGGTACGGTACTTGTCATCGTCATCGCCTGGAACGCGGCGGTCTATTTCGCCGACCGCCAGATCGCGGCCAAACGGTACGACGGTGTCTACGACAGCTGTCATAAGGTCTGGTCGTCCCGCGGACTCTACGACACCAAACAAGAACGCAACTCCCTGACGGCCTTCCGCCGCGCCTTCGAAGCAGGCGCCCACGGTGTCGAGGTCGACTTCAGCTATGATACGGCCTCGGACCGCTTCATCATCGGCCACGGCCACCCCCGCAAAGGTCCGGACGGACGGACGGTCTACACGGAAAAAGAGGGGGGTCTCTTCACCCTCGAGACTCTGTTCAGGGAACTGGGCGAAGGGCACGCATTCTGGCTCGATTTCAAAAACCTCGACCACCTAAGCGGTGAGGAGACCCAAAAAGCGATCCGACGGCTCGAGAGCATTGCAGTCAACGGTAACGTGCATGACCGTCTCTACATCGAAGGCTCCAACCCCCTGTCCCTCGCCCTGTACACCGACGCGGGCTTCAGAACGCTCCTCGGTACTTTCCCGCTTGCCGACGGCAACCCGGTCGCCTCCATTGTTCTTAGCGCCTACAAAATGATTTACGCCGCCTTCAACATCACGGGTATCGCGATGAACTACGGCAGCGTCGACGAGCCTATCTACGGGGAGAATACCCGCAAACAGCTCGGGAAAATCCCGGTGTTCGTTTTTCATATCCCCGATGATCCGTCGCTGCTCCGGCAGCTGGTGCATAACAGCGATGTCCGCGTCATGCTCGTCGGCCGCGACATCAGCATCGACCGCTTTGCCGTCACCGACTGCGGCCGGGAGTGACGGACGGCCCGGTTCACCAAAGGAGCGCCACATGCCTGAAAACGCCTTTCCCCTCCCCTGCATCATCTTTGCCGGCGGGAGGAGCTCCCGGATGGGCCGCAACAAGGCCCTGCTCCCCTTTGACGGTTTCGCCACCCTCACCGAGTACCAGTACGCCCGCCTCTCTCCCCTCTTCAACGCGACCTTCCTCTCCGTCAAAACGACCGAAGGTTATCCCGAAGGGCTCCCCTACCTCCCTGACGATCCGTCGATAACAGATTCCGCGCCGACTGCGGGCTTTGTCACGGCATTCCGGCACCTGGAAGCGGAGCGTTTTTTCGCGCTCAGCGTCGATACCCCCTTCGTCGATACCGCCGTCATCCGTGCGCTGCTTGAGCACGACCGCGGGGAGCTTGATGCCGTCATCGCCAGAACCAAGGGGGGCACGCACCCGCTCTGCGGCATCTACCACCGCAGCCTGCTCGAGCGGTTCGAGGCGATGGCCGCCTCCGGCGATCATAAACTGGGCAGGATGCTCTCAGAGAGCCGTGTCCGTTATGTCGATTTTGACGATGAAGGGCTTTTCAGCAATCTCAACCATCCCCACGAATATGAAACGGCATTGAAGATGCTGGATAAACAGTAGGCATTTTCGGAGAAAAGGTGCCGCCATAGGGCGGCGGAAGAGGAGAAACGTTGTTGTATGATACATCAATCATGGGGCTTACCTATAGTAGGCGGCTATAGTGCCCAAAGACGCGATGTTTGGCTTTGAAAACTTCGTCGGCAAAAGGCATATCCTTGTGCACATTCAAATCATAGAACAAATTATCCACAATTAATCCAACAGTATGATTAATTATTGAACAATACTCTGCTTATACTCTACTTTTCGCCATCAAGTTCCTTCTAATCGGCTTTACTATAAGATAGCGTTAAAAACGGGATACAATATATGCAGCTGACCCATCTGGATGAAAAAGACCGGCCGAAGATGGTCGACGTCTCAGCCAAAGCGCCCACCGAACGCGTGGCCGTCGCCAGCGGTACAATCACGATGAGCTCCGAAGCGTACAGTGCCATTGTCGAAGAGCGCACCAAAAAAGGGCCTGTCCTTCAAACGGCCGTGATCGCCGCGATCATGGGGACCAAAAAAACCTCGGACCTCATCCCGATGTGCCACCCCCTGAACCTCAGCGGGATCAACTGCGACGTGGAGGAGCTGCCGGAACTGCCGGGCTTCCGCCTGAGCGTCACCGCCAAGCTGACGGGGCAGACAGGGGTGGAAATGGAGGCACTGACCGGCGTCAGCATCGGTCTGCTGACCATCTACGACATGGTCAAAGCCATCGATAAAGGGATGATCATCTCCGACGTACAGCTCGAAACGAAGCGAGGAGGCAAAAGTGGTGAATATCAACGAACTTGATCAGAAAGTTGAACTGGAATACCCCTGTAGCTGGTGCTACAAGGTTGTCGGCGAAGAGCGCGAAAAACTCGAAAACGCCATCCATGAAGTCATTCTGGAGCGCGAGCATAAAATCGCCCACTCCAATACAAGCCGCACCGGCAAATACATCAGCCTGAACCTGGAGCTGCTTGTACACAACGAAGATGACCGCCAGTTCATCTACGAAGCGCTCAAAGCGCACCAACACGTCAAAATGGTTTTATAGGAGGCTCCGATGCTGGACCTGGAACAACTGCAGCGCGATATCCGCAATCATTACAAGAACCAAGCGCCGATGGAACTCGATGCTCGCATCGTCGACCTCATCGGCTATCTGGGAAGTGAATACGGCCTGAACGAGACCGACCTGACCCTCCCGGAGATCCGGCTCGTCGTCAATACGATCCTGGCCGAGCAGACGGCGGCCCTTCAGGAGGATCTGGAGGCGCTGCTCGTGCAGAAAGAACGCATCGAACGGCAGATCGAGCGCAAAAGCGAACGGATCCAGGACGAAAAACATCAGATCTTCAATGCGCTGGAGGGCATCCTGGGCGACGCCCCCGGTGACGCCCAGGCAAAACTGCACCAGGTCAAACTCCAATCCATCGACCTCTTCGACATGCTCGAGGAGGTGGTCGAATCCGCGATCATCACCACTCTCGAGAAGAACCACGATATCGAAGAGACGGTCGAGGAGATCTGCAAGGAGGTCACCTTTGAGACCCTGGGGGAAGGGCCGCTGGAGACCGGACGCATCCGCCTGGTCATCGGCAGTATTCTCCACAGTGCCGTCGAAGTGGGCGAAGCCACACCGAACCAGGCCGAAGCGATCCTTCTCGGGACCCTGCGGGGCGTACGCAGCGGCCTTATCAAGGCCATCCGCCGTCTGAAAAAGCAGCTCCTCTTCATGCCCGAGGAGCTCAAGCTGACGGCATCGATGCAGACGGAGCTGCTCCGTACCGATGTGCTCTTCACACAGATCCTGCAGGATGAAGCGCTGCAGTGCACCCCTGAAAGCCGAGCCCTGCTCGAAAAACTCGCCAAAGAGATCCGTTTCGATCTTGAAGAACTTGTCGAAGTCTCCAAAGAGACCGTCGACCTGATGCGCAGCCAGCTCAGCCAGGCCCTCTCCCGCTCCCAGGTCCTCAACTCCAAAACCGCAGCGGAGGCCAAGCGCGTCGGCATCTCCGCCTGGCGCTCGGCCAAAACGGTTCTGGAAGGCGCCCTGCAAAACGCCAAAGGTAAGATCGACAAAAAATAACTTTTTTTCTTAAATAACTCTTATTTTTATAGCATAGGTCAACAGCTAAGCGTACGGTATCCCCCTTTTAATATAATCTGTTCGAATATCGGTGCTTTGCACCGAAAACATCAAGGAGTTTCACCTATGCTACTGCACCCACCTCTCACCCACTTCGCCATCGCGCTTCCCGTCGTCACCGCCGTCTTCGGACTTCTTTTTCTCATCACCCGCAAAGAGGGGCTCTCCAAGATTACGGCGCGCATGCTTGTCGTTACCGCCCTCGTGATGATCGCCGCATGGTATACCGGTTCCAAAGCCGGACCGGAGATCTTTGACTATCTCAGCAAAGACGGAAAACATGAACTGCTTGAGCACAAAAACCTCGGTCTCTACCTGGCGATTGCCTTCTCCCTCATCGCCGTTGTGCAGTTCCTGGGCTGCCAGCTCAAGAAGTTCGCGATTCAGGCCGTTGCCATTCTGCTTCTGTTCGCGGCCACGGTCATGACCTTCGTACAGGGTAAAGACGGAGGCGAGATCGTCTACAACCACGGGATGCCGTTCAAAGCCGAAATGATGCTCAGCACCCTGAAAGAGGCGGGCGCGACTGCGGAGGATACGGAGGACTGCGACGAAAAGGTCGAAGCCTATGAGGACGCGGTATACAATATCAATACCCTCTCCGGAGAGGTTCAGGCAATTTACGGAGAAGCGGAAAAAGAGGGAGAGTAATTCAACTCCCCCGTGTTACAATCGCGCAAAAGGAGATGCCATGCAGACCTTGCTTTTGCTCGTGGATGACACTTACGCCGACACACTGAAACAATCCCTCCCCGCCGACAAGGCCTGGGTGCTGGATGCGCGCTACGATGCATTTCGCTGCCGCGTCCGCCTCGCCCTCGACGGCTACCACACTTCCCCCGATGCCGTTCAGATCTATCATGAAACCATCGAAGACATTGATGCATGGCTTGCGGAGCAGCGGTCATGAGAGTCGTCGCCACACCGCTCTTCACCGAACAGCTCAAAGCGCTTCTCCTGACGATCGCCGACAGCGATCCCGAAGAGGCGAAACGTTTCAAGCTCTATCTCGACACCATCTTGCTCAACCTGCCGAGCAAAGCGCAGAAATACAAGCCCTCAATCTATAGTGACAACGCTGACGTGCGGGACATTGAACATCAGGGGTGTACTATTCCCTTTTATTATGATCGAGCCGGAGCGGCCCTCGTGCTTTTGGGAATTATTGACAATCGTGTGTAAACTTAACACTTTTTAATTTTTTTGTATTAATAACTAAAACGTCGCATTTTAAGCTATACTTATTTAAATTTTACATATTTATAATAATAATATTTTTAAGTCATACAATTACCGCCATTATTGTTTCTTTTGGTAACGATATCCGGCGCTGCGGTTTCGTATTCACTCTTTATAGACGTTTCGTATTGTATACTTACGTTTGATAAGATCGTGATATTGGGTTCAGCACCTGTAAAGACAGCACATCAACAGCCGAATAACAATTTGTTGCCGGAAGTTGATGTGCTGTTTTGGTCTTATGACTATCGAAATAGTAAATAGTAAAGTTATTAATATAAAAGGGAGGAAGAATGAGAAACGAACATTCTCAACACGATGCTGAAAACGTGTCGGCCGAAAGAAGAGACTTCTTCAAGAAAACTGCCGCACTCTCAGCCACGGCGATCGCCGGTGCCGGAATGCTCTCCGGAACACGTGCGATGGCCGAAGATGACCCGGTCATTATGAATACACCGGACTGGGGTCACAAGATCGGTTACCCGGTCACTAAGAACCGCTACGGTATGCCTTCACCGTACGAGCACAACATCACCCGCCGCAACGCGAAACTCCTTTCCTCAGGGAACTGGCAGGCATCCATCGCGATGTGTCCGATCCAGGACCTCAGCGGTATCATGACGCCGAACGGCCTCTTCTTCAGCCGCTGCCACGGTGGTATCCCGACCATCAACCCGAGTGAATGGCGCCTGATGATCCACGGTCTTGTCGAAAAGCCGCTGGTTCTGACGCTTGATCAGCTCAAGCGCTACCCGAACGTCAGCCGCGTTCACTTCGTCGAGTGTCCGGCAAACGGCGGTCCGGAATGGCGTGGACCGCAGTTCAACTCCATCCAGTTTGCGAAAGGGATGATGAGTAATGCCGAGTGGACCGGCGTCTACCTCAAAGACATCCTCAAAGACCTCGGTCTCAAGCCAAGTGCAAAATGGATGCTAGCAGAGGGTATCGACAGCTCACACATGGGCCGTACGGTTCCTGTCGACAAGGTGCTTGACGATGCAATGATCGTTTGGGGCCAGAACGGCGAAGCGCTTCGCCCGGAGCAGGGCTACCCTGTCCGTCTCCTCCTCCCGGGATGGGAAGGTAACCTTTGTGTCAAATGGCTCGGACGCCTCGAATTCGCCGCTGAACCGTTCTACGCGAAAGAAGAAACAGCGAAATATACGGCACTCAAGCCGTCAGGCAAAGCGATCCAGCACTTCTATGCGAACGAAGTCAACTCCATCATCACTTCACCGTGTCCGGAAAAACCGTGGACGGATCTGAAAGCCGGCGACATGGTCGAGATCGAAGGTCTCGCATGGAGCGGTATGGGTACGATCGAAGGCGTCGACATCAGCTTCGACGGCGGCAACAACTGGGTAGAAGCAAACCTCAAGGGCCTCGTCCTTCCGAAGTCCTGGACACGCTTCAGCTTTATGTACAAGTACGAAGGCAAGCCGCTGATCCTCGCCAGCCGCGCACGCGACGACGCAGGCTACATCCAGCCGACAATCGATCAAGAAACCGCAGTGATGGGTGTTGAATCCGTTTACCATAGAAACGGTATCGCCTCATGGGAAGTCACTGCAGAAGGGAAGGTAAACAATGTTCAAGTTCGATCGTAAATTTATTCTTGGTGCTTCCGCAGCGGCAGCGGTAGCCATGCTCGCTACCGGCTGTGTCGAAAGCGGCGACGCTGCGGCACCGACTGCATCCAGTGCCGACAATGTCCTCACGTATGCAAACGGCAAGCGCGTCATTGACGGCGGTCGCTACTATGCAACCGTAAACGACAAAAGCGGCCCGTACTATGTGAACACAGCAGCGGAAAAAGGCGGTTACACCTACGGACGTACACCGACAGCCAACGAACTCGAAGCATGGAACACAACGGTAACACCGTGGCGTCTGCCGCCGAAAGGCGAAGGTACAGCCGAAGAGGGTGAAGCAGTTTACGAAGCCAAATGTGTCATGTGTCACGGCGACTTCGGTTCCGGCGGCGGCGGTTATCCGGCGCTCTCCAAAGGGAATGCATACGACAACATGGCCACACTGAAACACCAGCGTACCGGTCCGGACATGGAAGGTCCGATCCGCGTATTCGGTAACTACTGGCCGGAAGCGAGCACCCTGTGGTGGTACATCATGGAAGGTATGCCGCACCCGGATACACGTACACTGACTGATGATGAAGTCTACGGACTCGTTGCCTATATCCTGAACCTCAACGAGATGGAGATCGACGGCGAAGAAGTTGATTACGAATACGTCCTCGACCAGGAGAAATTCGCGAAGATCGTTATGCCGAACAAAGACGGCTTCGAACCGGTCATCGACGGTGCAAACGGCCTCGAGAACGTCCGTGCCTATTTTGCGGACCCGGCAAACTTCGGTGCGCAAAAGATCGCTTCAGCAGACGAGCGCTGTATGAGCAACTGCCAGAAAGAGACGGCGAAAGTTGTCCCGATCTCTATCGAGCAGAAAGATTTCCTCCCGCCGCTCTCCCAGGTACGTGACCTGCCGGAAGTTGAAAACACTGCAGGCGTAGACCTCGAAGCGAAAAACACCTATGAATCCAGCTGTGCCGTGTGCCACGGTGCTGCGGGCATGGGTGCTCCGGTAGTCGGTGACAAAAAAGCGTGGGACGCTGTTGTAGGCAAAGGTATGGACCAGGTCTATGCACGCGCTATCAACGGTACCGACGCGGGCATGCCTCCGAAGGGGGGCACGGACCTGTCTGACGACAAACTCAAGGCGGTGGTTGATTACATGATCAGCCAGAGCAAATAAATCTCAACCAAAGGATAAACATATGCAAAGAAGAACATTCCTCTCTCTCGCAGCTGGCGCTTGCGCCCTGGCTGCTGTACCGGCAAGCGTCCGTGCGGAAGATTTCCGTAAATCCAAGCCGACAGTTTGGACAGCAAAAACTGTCGACGACGCCCTCAAAGCGATGTACGGCACGACTGCAACTGTCGCTGAAGGCGTTACAGTCGTCGCTCCGGACGTTGCAAGCAACGGTGGTGCGGTTCCGGTTGATGTCAAGTCTGACATCGCTGCAAAATCCGTCATGATCGTCCAGAACGTCAACCCGGAATCTGCGGTTATCGTTTACGACCTCAACGAGTACAGCATCATCGACTTCTCCATCAAGATCAAGATGAAAGCTTCCGGTACGATCACAGCAATCGTACAGGGTAACGACGGCAAGCTCTACAGCGGCTCCAAAACACTCGACGTTGCACTCGGTGGTTGTGAGGGCTGATCGCCTTCGCCTATAGAAAACGAAAATAGAAAGGTAATATCATGAGAATCAAAGCAAAACTCAAAGGTAATGTTGTTTCTGTAAAAGCGATGGCGAAGCACGACATGTGGACATACGATATCGCTGAGAAGAAAACCGGCGACCGCAACAACGCGAACTTCATCACGCACATCGACGCCAAAGTCGGCGCGGCAACTGTTATGGACGCTTCTGTCAGCCAGTTCCTCTCCAAGAACCCGATCTTCAAGTTCGCGTTCAAAGGCGACTTCAAAGCGGGTGACGAACTCGTGATGACTTGGGTTGACCTCAAGGGCAACACCAAGACTTCCAAAGCCAAAATCAAATAATCCCCGGGTGGACGCTTCGGCGTCCCACCGCTTTCTCTCCAAGGCACCAACAGTGTATAAACACCACTTCATCACTCTTTTTATTCTCACGTCGTTCTTTTTCTCCTTGTCCGCACGCGATATCGACCTGAACCGTATAGCAATCGATACGGCCAAGCAGAAGAAGACCCTCCTAGTCTGGCTTCACAAAAATGACTGTGGTTACTGTGAAGCAATGTATGAATTTACCCTCGGCGACGACAAAGTCGCATCCCTGATTCAATCCTCTTTTGAACTTGTCGATATCAACATCAACGACGATGACACCGTGGCGTTCAAGGAGTTCAAGGGGAGCGGACACGACTTCGCCAAACATGTCGGATACAACTTCTACCCCTCCTCGCTTTTTCTGGATGCCGATGGGGAGATCATCTTTGCCGCACCGGGATATGTCGAAGAGAAGGATTTTTTGAACATGCTCGACTATGTCAGCAGCGGTGCGCATAAAAGCATGACCTATGACAGCTTTAAACGGGAGGGAAAAAGTGAATAAGCACAAAGGAAAGGTCCTGGGCCTTTTTCATGCCCTGAAAGGGGTTGAAGGGCGTCATGAGTATGATATGATCGAAATCGACGAGCAGGGTATTATCGGCGATAAATATTACGGCAAGAACCTCAACCGTACCATTCTGATCACTTCCGAAGAGGCCAGCTACGTCATGGCGGCCGACGAAGGCATCACAATGCCCTACGGCTCGTTGGGAGAGAACATTGTCATCGATATCAGTCCCTATCACCTTCAGGCTGGCCAGCAATTGAAGATCGGTGAGACGATCGTCGCCATCACCCAGAACTGCACCCTCTGCAGCAGCCTCGGCAAAGTCGACGCCAGACTGCCGGAGCTCCTCAAGAACGACCGCGGTATTTTTGCGAAAACACTCCAGGGCGGTAAAATAAAAAAAGGTGATACAGTCACCATACTCTGAATTAAGGACTCTGCCGCTACACTAGTCTCACAAACTTATCACGAAGGAGTGAGATGAAACCGTTTGCAAGGACCCTTCTCTGGACAGTACTGTCCCTGACACTGCTGATCAGCACCGCCGCCACCGATACGAACACACAGCAGGATATCCGGATCTTTACCGTTGAAAACAGCGGCGGGAAAATTACCGGGAAAAGCATAGAAAAAGCCTTTGAAGCAGCCGGTTTTCTGATCGATGGCAACAACGACATGAACAAGCCCTTCAAAGCCCGGTTCGGTGCGACGCACTACCCGGTCTACCGCCTGGCGACCATTCACGATCCCGATCTCTCCGCCAAACTGATCGCCGTTAATCCGCTGATGGGGCTGCTGACGCCGCTCTCCATGTCTATTTGGCAGGATAATGAAGGGAGCATGAATATCTCCGTCCTCTCCTTGCGCGGTCTTTCGCGTATGACGCAGATCCCAATGAACAACCCCGACCTTGTCGCCCTGGCAGCTAAAATGGAGAAGGCGCTGCGTGCCGCCCTTCCTGGGGGCCATTTCAAGTCGCTGGCCTATCAAAAGGTCGCAGACCCTGCCACACCCCTTTCGGTGACCTTTAAGGCCGTATTTGAGGCTCCAAAGGATGGATCTGTTCTTGATGCCAAAGATGACTTTGAAGCTGAATTCGAAGGAGAGATGGAGCCCATTGGTTTTCTCTTCCCAGGGTTTATCGACGTCAACGAAGAGCTGCAGGAGCGTGATGATGATAGTTATGACTTTTATGACACCTATTCTGTCTGCAAACTCGACGTCATCTTCCCGATCCATCAAACCCATCCGGAAGTCGGTGCCTTCGCGCCCTGTACCTTTTTCCTCTACAAGAAACATGGAGAAAAAACTGTCCATATGGGCTTCCCATCCGTTCAGAACTGGATCGCTTCGACGGATATTGCAGACAAAACCTCTCTAGACCCTCTGATCGAAGCGGAAAACCTCTTCATCGATACGGTTAACGGCATTACGGAATAACGCTCGGGACGGCAGGACCGTCCTCAACCATCTTCACACGATCACACCCAGCAATCCCCTAATCGACAGCAACAACATATATGATACAAAAGAGTGCTGGTTAAGCCTGTAGAACACTGGCTGAAATGAAAGAGGAATAGCTATGCAGCCGGGAGGCCGCATTGTTATTTAAATGGTGTCGAAAGCTCTTCTTCAATCGCACCCGGCGTGTTGACAATTTGCATAAACTCCCCCATGCTCAGCAGAGGATAACTGATGGCAATGTAGTATTTTGCCGCCAAAGCCTGTGCTTTACCCTCTTCGATCAGGATCGTATACGGCAAAATCTCGGCATTCTTCGCACCGATCGTCTTAACGAATGACTTTGTCTCATCACTCAGGGCGTACCCGACCAGCACTTTGCCCTCGCCAAGCGGCAGTTTAAAGACAACCGAACGGCCGTCATTATACGTCTCAAGCTTTGAAAGCAAAGCTTGCGTGTCACCCTCTGCCAGCGCGTACGTGTCTTCATAATAGGGCATACCGATCATAAAATGGTAGCCGGCGAGTTTGTCGTATTCGAAAGCATCCTCGGATACGCTGAGATCACCCAGCGCTTTTTGCAGCGCCGCTGTCAGCGTGTCGCCCAGGGTGTGATCATACTCCGACTGGAAAAATGCCTTCCCGAAATAGACCGGATTCGTGACGGCGATGCGTTGGTTTTCACCATCCACGAGCACACGGAGGACCGCGCCGAAACCGCGCCCCGGTTTCTTTGCAGCTGCTTTGAGTGCTTCAGTCGTCATGACAATCGTTTCGCTCTTATCTGTTGTCGCATACCTCCCGACAATCTCAAACCCTGCCGCTTGCAACGTCGACATTACGGCAGCCTTATCTTGATAGGGTGCGTAATAATAGGCACTCACTTTCTCGCCAATCGGTTCGGCCGCAGCATGGGCATCCACCCAAAACAAGATGGCGGCCAACAAAATCAACAATGCTTTCATTCTCTTTTCCTTTCTATTGGTTGCACCTCTGCCCTCCCGGGAGAAAAGCGTCACTGCTTGTTCGCTTTCATTGAAAATTCGGCACGGAAATATCCTGCTTCTATGCGTCATAGTGTCTGATGCCAATGATTCAATGGATCCCGCCCGGGAGCGGGAGTGTGGAGGTATGGTTCTTTTAAAAGTCGTATGTCAACTGGAACGTGACACCGGACTGCGAGTGTTTTACTTCATTGCTCGGTCCTGTCATCCCCATGCCGTCAAGGGCGGAAGTATCGAATGAAACTTTCGTTTCCAGTGCGTACGTCAGCGCCAGATCGACGGAGAGCTGCTCTGTCAGCGGCGCGGAAGCACCCGCCGTAATATGGTCTTCTACGACCGCCGGGAACCCAAGGAGGTTGAAGACGTTGATGGCAGCACCTGCCTGTGTCGTGCCGTCTGCCTCTTCGATCGGCTGTGTACCGTGGTTATACCCCGCACGCAGCGCATACCCGTCTATTTCAAACTGGTATCCGACGGCAAATACATCCGTGTTTTTCCAGTTGAAGTCTTTATAGCCTTTAGCGTCACCCCATTTAACCTGCTTATAGTCAAACGCGATGGTATTTTCGCGGGTAATCTTGAATGAGAACCCAACACCGATCTCCGCAGGCTGTGTCAGTTCATCCCCGAATGGAGCAGGCAGAATCCCCAAACCGGCGAACGGCCCAGTAGCTCCGGAAATCTGCCCCTTGTACTTCATCGGGATTTCCGCACGATAGACCGCACCGAGTGTCAATGCACCGACATTATAGGAGAGACCAAAATTGTAAGTAAATTTCAGGTCCTGTGCCAGCCCCTCCCCGACAGTCGTACCCATGGCATTGTAATTAATATCCAAAGCACCATACTGAAGGATTGGAGTGAAACCGACACTGAGTCCGTTCATCTCATAAGCGACCGGCACACCCAGCTGCATCAACTGGAGAGCGGTGACCATATTCATGGTGCTTTGAGAATTCTCACTACGGTAATCCGTACCCATACCGGCAGTTCCCCAGATACCGATACCCCAGTAGAAGTGATCACCGACTTTATTACCGACAGAAACTTCCGGAATCACATTCAGATCCGCAGCACTATCTTGCATGCCATTGCCGTCATTGGCGTTATATTTTACATTCGGCATAAAGAGTGTACCACCGAACGAAATCTCTGTCCCCTTGACGCTGCTCAATAACGCAGGGTTGTTAATACCGGACTCTGCACCGAACGGCATCCCGATGCTTACACCGCCCATCGAACGTGATTTCGCACCGAGACCGATCAGGTGGTCACCGTTTGTTGCAAAAGCAGATGTTGCTCCCAACGCCATAGCCGCTGCAACAGCCAATTTGATTGTACGTGTCATTTATACTCCTACGAATACAGTTATTCGACAGAAAGCCTTCGCTTTCAACTCGGATCATTATAGAGAGGCAAAAATAAATTGAATCTGAATATAAATAATGCATTATCACAGAAACTTATCATTTTTTTTATCGTAATCAAGAAAAATGGGGAAATAAAAGATTTTTATACTTATAACTTATCTTAATGGCGGTTTTAAGCATAGAAAAAAGCTGTTTCTGAGTGTTTTTGTTTTTGATACAAAAGAGAGATTTTTTTGAGAATTTTATCATATTGTTTCATTTCGAAACAGTATTTTTACTTTTCCTGTTATATATTAATGTGTTATTTGACTCTATCTGCATGCATTAGTTTTTCTTGACATGCTCTTGTCGAGATGAAACAGCAGTAAAAAAAACTATAGAAGATGGGTAACCTGGGAGCCACGCTTCTAGTGCTTATAGCGAGATCTCATAGAACATAAAACACATGCCAGGATAAGATTGCAACGAAGCAGATAAGACTATTATTTGATAGGAAAACAACCAGGGTGACTAGAATGACATAGAGGAAAATACAGCACTAATCATTCATAGATTGTTAATGATCTTACGAGTTGAATATTTGTATCCCAGACCAACATTGCTCACAAATAATATGCATTCATAGAAGTGCGCTATAAATAGGCGGGACATGATCTGGATAAGGGCAACAAGGTTGTGCTTGTCTATGCGAAAAGTAAGATAAATAGGAAGCGAGTACGGAGTACGACGCGAGCATAGCCGCAGGTGTAAAGTAAGACAGTGTAATTGGTTTTAAAAGTTAGGAGGATTAGTAAAGAAGGATAAATCCGAGAACCAGGATATCTCATGAAAAAAGGCAACGGGGTTGCGTTTTTACAGGAGTAAAGTAAGATAGATGAAGAGCGAATACGTAGTATAAAGCGAACATAGCCGCCGGAGTTTAGACTTAAGAGATTGTTGGTAATAAATTGTTGTGATTGTTTGAATGTGAAGAAATTCCGAGAACCAGGCGGCGACCTACGTTCCCAACCCTGCAAGGGTCAGTATTATCAGCGATGAGAGGCTTAGCTTCCGGGTTCGGAATGGGGCCGGGCGTTTCCCTCTCTCTATAGCCACCTGGACAATCGGATCTAAAAGCACCGAAGTGATCTTAGATCCGACTGTGTCGGGAAGTTTTCATTGTTAAAGTCAACGGCAACTACAGTGATTACAGCTTCTCATATTCAGTAAGGCAGTAAGACACTAATTTTAGGGAAAAAAGACGAACGGACTATTAGTACTGGTCAGCTAAACAGATTGCTCTGCGTACACACCCAGCCTATCAAGCATGTAGTCTTCATGCGTCCTTCAGGGAGAGTTCATCTTGGAGTTGGCTTCCCGCTTAGATGCTTTCAGCGGTTATCACATCCGAACGTAGCTACCCGGCGGTGCCCTTGGCAGGACAACCGGTGCACCAGTGGTTCGTCCAACCCGGTCCTCTCGTACTAGGGTCAGCTCTCCTCAACTCTCCTACGCCCACGGAAGATAGGGACCGAACTGTCTCACGACGTTCTGAACCCAGCTCGCGTACCGCTTTAAATGGCGAACAGCCATACCCTTGGGACCTGCTCCAGCCCCAGGATGCGATGAGCCGACATCGAGGTGCCAAACCTCCCCGTCGATGTGAGCTCTTGGGGGAGATCAGCCTGTTATCCCCGGCGTACCTTTTATCCTTTGAGCGATGGCCCTTCCACACAGAACCACCGGATCACTATGACCGTCTTTCGACTCTGCTCGACATGTACGTCTCACAGTCAGGCTGGCTTATGCCATTATACTCTGCGATGGATTTCCAACCCATCTGAGCCAACCTTTGTAAGCCTCCGTTACTTTTTAGGAGGCGACCGCCCCAGTCAAACTACCCACCAGACATTGTCCTGACAGAGGATAACTCTGCGCAGTTAGCTATCAGAATATTCAAGGGTGGTATCTCAAGGGTGCCTCATATACAACTGGCGTCATATAATCAACGGCTCCCACCTATCCTGCACATGAATATCCCAATAGCAGTGTCAAGCTATAGTAAAGGTGCACGGGGTCTTTCCGTCTTTCCGCGGGTAGGAGGAATTTTCACCTCCACTACAATTTCACTGGATCCCTGGTTGAGACAGCTCCCATCTCGTTACGCCATTCATGCAGGTCGGTATTTAACCGACAAGGAATTTCGCTACCTTAGGACCGTTATAGTTACGGCCGCCGTTTACTCGTGCTTCAATTCACCGCTTCGCAAAGCTAACGGATCCTTTTAACATTCGAGCACCGGGCAGGCGTCACACCCTATACATCCACTTACGTGTTGGCAGAGTGCTGTGTTTTTGGTAAACAGTCGGGAGGGACTCTTTGCTGCGACCCGCTTCTGCTCCACCCGCAGGGGTTTCACATACAACGGGCACACCTTATTCCGAAGTTACGGTGCTAGTTTGCAGAGTTCCTTAACCAGGGTTCTTCCACGCGCCTTAGAATACTCATCTCACCCACCTGTGTCGGTTTACGGTACGGGCGACTGTAGATATGCTTAGAAACTTTTCTCGGCACGACGGCATCAACGATTCTGTTTCTGCTCCGAAGAGCGTCGACAGCCTGTCAGATCTCGGTCTCATGTAAGGCGGATTTGCCTGCCTTACAACCTACATCCTTCGAGCCACTATTCCATCAGTGACCTCGTTTAGCCCTATGCGTCCTTCCATCACGCTCTACAGTCGGTATCGGAATATTAACCGATTTGCCATCGTCTACCCCTTTCGGACTCGACTTAGGTCCCGACTAACCCTACGATGACGAGCATCGCGTAGGAAACCTTGGGTTTACGGCGAAGCAGATTCTCACTGCTTTTATCGCTACTCATGCCTGCATGCTCACTTCCATCCGCTCCAGCACTCCTTGCCGGTATACCTTCAACGCTGAATGGAACGCTCTCCTACCACTTAGTAAAACTAAGTCTAGAGCTTCGGTGTACATCTTAGCCCCGTTATATTTTCGGCGCAGAATCGCTAGACCAGTGAGCTGTTACGCTTTCTTTAAAGGATGGCTGCTTCTAAGCCAACCTCCTGGTTGTTTCAGCAACTCCACATCCTTTTCCACTTAGATGTAACTTAGGGACCTTAGCTGCTAGTCTGGGTTGTTCCCCTCTCGACGATTGATTTTATCACCCACCGCCTGACTCCCGAGGTTAGGCATACAGTATTCGGAGTTTGATAGGGTTTGGTACCGCGGTGAGCAGCCCTAGCCCTGTCAGTGCTCTACCCCTGTATGCTAATAACTCGAGGCTATACCTAAATATATTTCGGAGAGAACCAGCTATCACTGAGTTTGATTGGCCTTTCACCCCTATCCACAAGTCATCCGGAGGCTTTTCAACGCCTATCGGTTCGGTCCTCCACTAGCTCTTACACCAGCTTCAACCTGCTCATGGATAGATCACTCAGTTTCGGGTCTGCAGCATCTGACTAATCGCCCTATTAAGACTCGCTTTCGCTACGGCTTCGCGTTCGCTTAACCTTGCCAGATACCACAACTCGCAGGCTCATTATGCAAAAGGCAGTCCGTCACCCCTCATAAAGAATGGGGCTCCGAATGATTGTAAGCTATAGGTTTCAGGTTCTATTTCACTCCGTTCACCACGGTTCTTTTCACCTTTCCCTCACGGTACTGGTTCGCTATCGGTCTGGTAGTAGTATTTAGCCTTGGAGGGTGGTCCCCCCATGTTCAGTCAAGATAACACGTGTCCCGACCTACTCGAATAACATGTAGATAGTTTTCGCTTACAGGGCTATCACCTTCTATGGCTCCTCTTTCCAAAGGATTCTGCTAACACACTACACGCTTTAGGGCTAGTCCCATTTCGCTCGCCGCTACTCTGGGAATCTCGGTTGATTTCTTTTCCTCAAGGTACTGAGATGTTTCACTTCCCTTGGTTCGCCCCCCGAAGGGTGACACGATTCGCACCGTGCCGGGTTGCCCCATTCGGAAATCCCCGGATCAAAGCTTCTTGGCAGCTCCCCGAGGCTTATCGCAGCCTAGTACGTCCTTCATCGCCTCTACCAGCCTAGGCATCCACCTATAGCTCTTAATATCTTTATTCTAATTAGCGCTTACTGCCTTACTCAATATGAATAAGACTGTAATCTTCAATTGTAGTTGCATATAGTAATTTCTTACTATATTTGTTGACTTTAACAATGATAATTCAATGAACGATTTAGACTCTTATACACTAAGAAGTCTAATATGAATACTTCATCAAGTACTCGTATTAGGCTTCATCCGTGGTGGAGAATAGCGGGATCGAACCGCTGACCTCCTGCGTGCAAAGCAGGCGCTCTCCCAGCTGAGCTAATTCCCCACATAGTGATCCTGGTGGGCCTAGGAGGACTTGAACCTCCGACCTCACCCTTATCAGGGGTGCACTCTAACCAGCTGAGCTATAGGCCCCTTCTCGGCATTTCTAATTCAATAGAACACAGATCACTGAAAACTAAGCAAGCAAGCGGACAGACACAACTCTGTGTGAGATTTTCTCTTCGGGCCCTCAAACGAATGAGGCCCGGTTACTCTAGAAAGGAGGTGATCCAACCGCAGGTTCTCCTACGGTTACCTTGTTACGACTTCACCCCAGTCGCTGATTCCACCGTAAGCGGTAGCCAGTTTGGCATCCCGATTTCGGGTGAAATCAACTCCCATGGTGTGACGGGCGGTGAGTACAAGACCCGGGAACGTATTCACCGTAGCTTAGCTGATCTACGATTACTAGTGATTCCAGCTTCATGCACTCGAGTTGCAGAGTACAATCCGAACTGAGAGACGCTTTATGAGATTGGCTCCACCTCGCGGTATCGCAACTCTCTGTACGTCCCATTGTAGCACGTGTGTAGCCCTGGCCGTAAGGGCCATGATGACTTGACGTCGTCCTCACCTTCCTCCTCCTTGCGAAGGCAGTCTCCTTAGAGTGCCCAGCCGAACTGCTGGCAACTAAGGACGAGGGTTGCGCTCGTTGCGGGACTTAACCCAACATCTCACGACACGAGCTGACGACAGCCGTGCAGCACCTGTTTTCAAGCTCCAGTAAACTGGCACTACCGTATCTCTACAGTATTCTATCAATGTCAAGGCCAGGTAAGGTTCTTCGTGTATCTTCGAATTAAACCACATGCTCCACCACTTGTGCGGGTCCCCGTCTATTCCTTTGAGTTTTAATCTTGCGACCGTACTCCCCAGGCGGAATGCTTAATCTGTTAAGTGCATCACCGAAACTACAAGAGCCCCGACGACTAGCATTCATCGTTTAGGGCGTGGACTACCAGGGTATCTAATCCTGTTTGCTCCCCACGCTTTCACGCCTCAGCGTCAGTTATGTCCCAGCAGATCGCCTTCGCTTTCGGTATTCCTAGTGATATCTACGGATTTTACCCCTACACCACTAATTCCATCTGCCCCTTCCATACTCTAGGTTCCCAGTTTCAAGTGCAGTTCTATGGTTGAGCCATAGGATTTCACACCTGACTTAAAAACCCGCCTACGCGTCCTTTACGCCCAGTGATTCCGAGTAACGCTTGCTCCCTCCGTATTACCGCGGCTGCTGGCACGGAGTTAGCCGGAGCTTATTCATTAGGTACCGTCATTTTCTTCCCTAATAAAAGGAGTTTACACACCGAAATGCGTCATCCTCCACGCGGCGTTGCTGCATCAGGGTTTCCCCCATTGTGCAATATTCCTCACTGCTGCCTCCCGTAGGAGTCTGGTCCGTGTCTCAGTACCAGTGTGGCGGATCATCCTCTCAAACCCGCTATGTGTCATCGCCTTGGTGAGCTCTTACCTCACCAACTAGCTGATACAATATAGGCCGATCCCTCAGCGAAAAACCTTTCCCTGCGAACAGGAGTATCCGGTATTAATCACCGTTTCCAGTGGCTATCCCAGACTGAGGGGCACGTAACCTATACATTACTCACCCGTGCGCCACTCGTCAGCAAAGAAGCAAGCTTCTCCCTGTTACCGTTCGACTTGCATGTGTTAAGCACGCCGCCAGCGTTCACTCTGAGCCAGGATCAAACTCTCCATAATTGAAAAGACGTTTCCGAAGAAACGATTACTGATCCAGCCCAAGATATAAAATCATTGGCTGTATAGTGTCTATCACTATTAATAGTAATAGACGGTTAAATTGTGTCTTATCTAAGTAAGACTTCCAGACTCGCATCTGTCCATCCCACTTGCTTAGTTTTCAATGATCTCAAACTTCCCAAATCTTCAACTCGAAGACCCGGCTGATCGGCTTCTTTCGATGCCTCTCATCGTTTGTGGACGGGAATTATAGGGGATTCCTAAAGCAATGTCAAGAGGTTTTCGGGAGGAATTGCAAAATATGTCAAATTTCTTTTTTTTGGCCCATTTTCACCCTATTTTTGTTACAAAAATATACATCTGTCGATCTGCTGCTGCTATTACCCTGTATTTTCGCGCCAAACACCCCGATTTTATTTACTATCTGTTTGACATGAACCATGTATAGTTCAGAAATCAAACTCCAATATAATAGAGGAATAGACTATGGGACTTTATGATAGAGAATATGCACGCGGAAGAGCAGCGGATCACTACGCAGCCAACCGCAGTGAAACACAGGTCGTTTCATTTGTAAAAGAGACTTATAAACTGTTTGCCGCCTCCCTGATGGCTGCGGCAGTCGGTTCATACGTGGGGATTCCGATCGCCGGTACTCTTCAGGCCATGCACTGGCCGCTCTTTTTCCTGGTCATCGGTCTGCTGATCGGTCTGCACTTTGCCAAACACAAGCAGGGGCTCAACCTGATCCTGCTCTTTGCCTTCACGTTCGCAACCGGTATGATGATCGCCCCGCTGCTTTCCGTTGTCCTCGGCATGTCCGGCGGCGCGACGATCGTCGGTAACGCTTTTGCCATGACCTCCGTCATCTTCGGGGCCATGAGCTTTTACGCCATCCGTACGACGAAAGACTTTACCTCTTTCAGCAAGCCGCTCTTTATCGCACTGCTGGTGATCATCGGCTTCTCAATCGTCAACATCTTCCTCGGAAGCCCGATGATGGCCGTCATTATCTCCGCCGCTGCGGTTTTCCTGTTCAGCATCTTCGTCGTTTACGACACGCAGGCAATCATGCGCGGGATGTTTGAGACACCGATCGAGGGGGCCGTTGCCCTTTACCTCGACTTCTTCAATATCTTCGTCAACCTGCTCCAGCTCCTGGGCATCTTCGGTGGCAGCGAAGACTGACGCCCTTTCACCCGATCTTTTTCGGGTGATCGACGCCAACCTGAACCGCCTCAAAGAGGGCATCCGCGTTATCGAGGATATCGCCCGCTATCTCCAAAACGACAAAACAACCGCTTCCAGCCTCAAAGCCCTTCGCCATAAAAGTAGAATCGACGATCTGCAAAACCTGCTCTCTTCCCGGGACAGCATCAATGATGTACTGCGTCCGACGATCAAGAGCGAACTGAACCGCTCTTCGGTCAAAAGCATTCTCATCGCCAACTACAAGCGGGCCCAGGAGTCCTCACGGGTACTGGAAGAGATGTATAAGATCGTCGATCCGGCACTCTCCGAAACCTTCAAGCAGATCCGCTACGAACTCTATACATTGGAAAAAGAGCACCTGCTCAGCTCTGAATAAAAAGTACCTCGAACTCCAGCCGGTCCAAAGGGTAGTTCTCCATCAGCTGTTTCGTCTCTTTATAGGTGAGCACGTTTCGGTTCCCGCTGACCCCGCTGCGTTTGATATAACGGAACATATCGCGGGTGTTGTCAAAGGCGAGGGAGTAGCGGACCACTTCGCATGATGCATTGAAGAACCGCTTTGCCAAACGCTCCACCTCGTCGGCACTCCGCAGAAGCGGCGGCAGCCCCGCCGTCTTAAAAAGTGTCCCGAACGTTCCGGCTGTAAAGATTGCAAGAGAGACCGGGGCATTGAGTGAGCGGATCAGTGCGAAAGTGTGGGCCAGGTCCGGCGACCACTGCAGGGCGGAGGCGGAAAAGATACGGTCAAAGTGTGTCGCCTTCAGCGAGGCGTAGAGCTTGGGATCGTCGAAGTCCCCCTGCAAACAGGTGATCCGTTCCCCCTGGGGGTGCAGTGCCAGCATCCCCGGCGCGAAATCGATGCCGACAAGCTGCTGATAGGGCCACGCTATCTGCTCTGCGACGGCACCGCGCCCGCAGCCGATATCGAGCAGGTGCTGCGGTGCATCCTTCACCCCCGCGACCAGTCTTTCAGCCACTTTCTTCTGAATAATGTTATAGCTGCCGTAGTGGTCGGCATAACGGGAGAACTCGTTCTGAACGTTCATCGGCGGTTGATCACCAAGGAGATAACAAAGATCAGCAGGACGCACATGACGATGGTCGCGCCGCTGGGAAGTGCGAAAGCGTAGGAGAGCAGCATGCCGGCTGCCACGGAAAAGAGTGCGAACAGCACGGAGAGCCCCACTGTCGCGGAAAAGCCCTGGCGGAAACGCAGGGCGGCTACGGTTGGGATGACCATCAGCGCGCCGATCAGCAGGGTCCCGACGATACGGATGGAGAGAGCGATAATGACGGCAACGATGCTGACCAGCATAAAGTTGAGCAGCGTCACGGGGATACCGCCCGTCTTGGCGACCTCTTCATCGAAGGCGATAAAGTAGAACTCTTTATAAAAGTAGCCCAGCAGCGCCAGGGCCGGGACACCGACGGCAAAAATCGTCCAGACCTCTTCCGTGGAGACAGAAAGGATCGAACCGAAGAGGTAGCTGAAAAGCGAGCTGTTGAACGCCCCCGCCAGGGAGACGATGATGACGGCCAGGGCCAGGGAGCCCGAAAGGAAAATGGCCAGGACGGCATCGGAGTAGAGGTGAAAGAAGCTGCGCAGGTACTCGATGGTCCATGCACTGAGCAGTGCCGCCGCCACCGCCATCCAGACCGGGTTGGTCTCGGTCAGGATCCCGACGGCGACCCCAACCAGCGCCGAGTGTGCCAGGGTCTCTGTCAGCAGCGCGTAGCGGCGAAGGACGACAAAGGCCCCGCTGAAGGAGGCAAGCAGTGCGATCATGATCCCGGCGAGAAACGCATTGACCATAAACTGGTATTGGAAAAGTTCCAGCATCCTCTCTCCTCGTCAATGACGGTGATGCGCGCTGAGCAGGTGCGCATCGATGCCGTAAAGTTCGCTCATCCCCTCGCAGCTGAGCAGCGTTTTCGGGTCATTGCAGGTTGAAAGCCGCTGGTTGACCGTAAAGACCCGCGCGATGTCATCGGCGATCACGCCCACATCGTGGGTCACGAAGAGGATCGTCAGACGCTCCTCCTGATTGAGCTGGCGCAGCAGGGCGTAAAAGCGCTGCTGCGAGGGCTGATCGACACCTGTATTCGGCTCATCGAGGATCAGTACTTTCGGCTCCGAGGCCAGCGCACGGGCGATCATGACCCGCTGGCGCTGCCCGCCGGAGAGCTCGCCGACAAGCTTCTGCCGCAGACCCGTCACCTCCATCCGTTCCATGGCCCGCTCAACGATGCGGCGGTCGTTCTCATGCCACCGCTTGTCCCATCCGAGGCCGGAAATACGCCCCATACGGACGATCTCTTCTACGCTACCGGGGAAAAGACGATCCGTCTGCGTCACTTGCTGGGGGACATACCCTACCTGCGCCCACTGTCGGAACTGCTTTTGCGGCTCGCCGAAGAGGCTGATACGGCCCGACGTCGGTTTCTGTAGCCCAAGCAGCAGGCGAACGAGCGTCGTCTTCCCGCCGCCGTTGGGACCGATCACTGCGCAATACTCCCCCTGGAGGACCTTCAGCGATACGTCCGAGAGGATCGTCTGACCGCCGGCACTGTAGTCAAGATGTTCGACCTCGAAAACGGCCGGCTCAAAGGTCATTTGCACTCCATTGCGTCATGCAGCTTCAGCAGGTTGGCATTCATCAGGCGGAAATAATCCGCCCCGATCTCGTCGGCGGTGATGTTCGCCAGCGGCTGGAGCACATCCACCCGCACGCCCGTCTCCGTTGCCAGCGATGCTACCAGCTTGTCGCTGACAAACGATTCGTAGAAGAGGGTTTTGATGCCGTGTTCGCGTACGATGTCGGTCAGAGCCGCCATCGTTCTCGCATCGGGCATCGTATCCGGAGAGAGTCCGGTAACGGCGTCGACATGGAAGCCGTAGCGTTCGGCAAGGTAGCCGAAGGCGTTATGGCTGACAATGATCGTATCAAGCCGACAGTCGCTCAGGCGTTTGCGGTAAAGGGCATCAAGGGTCTCAAGCCGTTTGATGTAGGCGGCGGCCCGTTCCCGGAGTTTCACGGCATCCAGGGCGGGGAATGCCGAAGTGAACAGTTGTTCTTCCCCGCGGACAAGCGCAATCATATTGTCGATATCAAGCCAGTAATGCGGATCGGTGCCGTGGCGATCCTCTTCGTGCGTCTCCCCCGCTGCATCGTGGTGCGAATGCCCCCCTTCGTGCAGACGGACGTACCGGCTCATGTCCCTGGCGTTGCCGAATGACTCAAAAGGTTCCGTCCACGGTTCGAGGCCCGCGCCGCTGTAAAGGAACAGCCGGCTCTTCTGCACCCGGATCATATCCTGCGGCGTCGGCTCGAAGGTGTGCACTTCCCGCCCGAACGGGATCAGCATGGCCACCTCGGCATCCTGGCCCAGGAGGTGGCGGGCGATATCGTAAAGCGCGAACGTCGTCACGACGACATCCGCTTTACCGGCCTGCACCTTTTTCTCCGGTACCATAACCACGAGGGCCAGCACCAAAACCGTCAACAATGCCAGTAAAACAATGATCGCTTTTTTCAAAATCTCTCCACGGCTTTCTTCCCCGAATTATAGCGAAGCTTCCCCTGCCCATTATAGAATGGGGTTTTTTTCGCTATAATTCGCCACTTTAAAGCGAATGATTAAGGATAACAATGACTTCTTTCTTGCTGATCGTACAGGTCGTGCTGGTGATTCTGCTGACCATCGTCGTCTTGCTGCAGAAAAGTTCCAGCATCGGTCTGGGAGCCTACAGCGGTTCCAATGAATCCGTTTTCGGTGCCAAAGGGCCCGGCAGCTTCCTGGCGAAAACGACCTTCGTCTTCGGATTCCTTTTCGTAGCCAATACGATTGCCCTGGGTTACTTCTACGCGCAGGCCGCCAACAAGTCCGTCGTTGACGAGATCGTCACACCGGTCACGGCGGCCGCTCCGAGCGCAGCGGAAAGCGCCGTTGCACCTGCGGCACCTGCTGCCGAAGCCAACACTTCCAACTAACCCGCCATGCGCAGCCTCCTACTGACTGCGCTGCTGCCGCTGGTACTCTTTGCGGACGCGCACATCTTCGTCTTCCACCGTTTCGGCGATGCGCAGCATGCCGCGACCAACACCTCCGTTCAGACACTGCGCGCCGAATTCGACTATCTCAAAGCGCACGGCTACAAAGTCATCCCCCTCTCCCGCCTGGCCAAGGCCCTCAAGGCACACGAACCCATTGACGACAAATGGGTCGTGCTCACCATCGATGACAGCTACAAAAGCTTCTATGAGAACGGCCTGCCGATCTTCCGCGAGTACGGCTACCCCTTTACCCTCTTTGTCTATGTCGCGGCGGCGGACAAGAACTACGGCGACTTCATGACCTGGGATCAGATCCGCGATACGGCACAGTACGGCGAGCTCGGCCTGCACGGCTATGGGCACAGCCATGAGTGCCACCTCGTGCCCTATATGCTCAAAGATGACACCGACCGGGGGCTGCTCTCCTTTGCCAAGCAGCTCCGCCGTGTACCGCGCTACTACGCCTACCCCTACGGTGAATACAACCCCGAGGTCAAGGCGGGCATCGCCGGCTACGGCTTTGAACTGATCCTCAACCAGAACAGTGGCGCGGTCAACGCCGACAGTGACCCGCACGATCTCGATCGGACGGCACTGACCGGCGAAAACCTGATTGCGCAAAAACTGAAAATCGAGCGCCTGGACACCGAGTGGATCGCCCCCCTGCGGTGGCCCGAAGATGGCAGAATAAAAGAAATACACGCTAAAATTGCACCGACATACCGCACTGCCGAGTACTTTATCAGCGGCGGGGAGTGGGTACGCGTTCCCGTCGAAAACGGTGAAATCCGCGTAAAAACCGATGTGATGCTCGCTTTGCCGCGCAGCCGGGTCTTTATCCGGGTCGGCCGGAAACAAGAGAGTATCATCTTAGTAAAGGAGTAAGAATGCTTGACGAAATTTATCAAGAGTGCGAAATGGACATGGAAGGTGCGATCGAGCACATGCAGAGCCAGTTCAAAACGATCCGGACAGGGAAAGTAACGACACAGGTGCTCGACGGCATCAAGGTCGACTACTACGGAGCGGCGACTCCTCTCTCCCAGGTTGCGACAGTCCTGGCCACGGATGCAACGACGATCACCGTCTCTCCGTGGGAAAAACCGCTGCTGGGCGACATTGAAACCGCCATCGCCAAAGCCAATATCGGTGTCAACCCGAACAACGACGGCGAGCAGATCAAGCTCTTCTTCCCGCCGATGACCGTCGAACAGCGCCAGGAGAGCGTTAAGAAGCTCAAGAAGATGGGCGAAGATGCCAAAGTCGCTGTCCGCAACGACCGCCGCAAAGCCAACGACGCGGTCAAAAAGCTTGAAAAAGACAAAGAGGTCACCGAGGACGACTCCAAGCGTGCCCAGGACAATATCCAGAAGATCACAGACAAGATGGTGGCAAAGATCGACGAGATCATCAAGCAAAAAGAACAAGCCATCCTGACGGTGTAAGCGTATGGACATCAAACAGATCTACCTCGATGCCGACGCGATGCTTGAGGGCCACTTCAAGCTCAGCTCCGGCAACCACTCGCAGTTCTACCTCCAGTCCGCCAAAGTACTCGAGGACCCGAAAACGGCCATGAAGCTGGCCAACGCCCTGGCCGACCAGATCAAAGCCAGCGGCGTGAAGATCGATACCGTATGCTCCCCGGCCATCGGCGGGCTTATTGCCGGTTTCGCACTCGCCCAGGCCCTGGATGCCCGCTACATCTTCACCGAGCGCGTCGGCGGCGAGATGACCCTGCGCCGCGGCTTTGACGTCAAAGAGGGTGAAACCATCCTCGTCTGCGAAGACATCATCACGACTGGCGGTTCGGCGATGGAAGCGGCCGCCGCGGTCGAAGGGCTCGGCGCGAAGGTTGTTGCCTTCGCCGCCCTGGCCAACCGCGGTTTTTGCCGCCGTGAGCACAGCAGCATCGAAACGAAGCCCAGCTGCAAACTCCCCGGCGACCTCCCCTTCTTCGCCCTGGCGGACTTCGATTTCGAGATATACGCCCCCGAAGAGTGCCCGATGTGCAAAGCGGGCAGCGAAGCGATCAAACCGGGTTCCCGCGGGAACTGATCGCCCCTCTTCTTGCGCGGAAATTTCTTTTTCCGCCGCCTCCTAAAAAAGCTTGCTTTAAGCCCTTTTCTGCTCCTATATAGAAAAATATATAATCAATTATTATTATACTTCACACTGTGAATAACCTGTGTATTTTTTCATCGATCAACACCGGGTAAATTTGAGGAAACAGGTTTAACAGGTGCTCAAAAAAGTATCTCCCATATGACTTCAACATGTATGTTTTCGGGAATGCGTTGCTTACTAATTATTCTTACTGAGGAAGTAAGGGAAGAGTACACGGGGCGATTTTTTCGTGACGATTGTTGAGCCCAAGTTTTCGACGTTGCTTCGTAGAACGTCTGTGGTGTTGTCACTATTGCTTGGAAGCCTTCGGCGGTGCTTTGCACAACGCCTGCGGTTTATCCTTGCTACGCTGCGGAATTCCGTTCCACTGCATCGTTCGCCGAAACGACAAGCAGTTGTCGTTTCTAATGGCGAACTCACATGACGAAGATCGTCGGCGTAATCAGCGGATACTTTTTCATTTTGCGATAGATATGCTTGCGGACGACCTGGCGCAGATCGTTCTCCATCGCTTTGGGGTTTTCGATGATCCCCGGCTTGAGATTGGTCAGGAAGTGTTCCAGGACATCTTCCATCTCCTGGGCAAACGCTTTGTCCTGCTTGTCCGGCACCAGACCGAAACTGCTGACCTTCGGCTTGGAGATCAGGTGCGAATCCGCTTTGCTGACCTGGGCGACGATCATGACCATCCCCTCCGTTGCCATCTTCTGGCGGTCGATGACGATGTCGTCTTCGATCAGGTTGTTGCTCTGGTTGTCGATGTAGGTCTTGCCTGATTTGACGGTTTTGACCTTGCGCATATACTTCGGCGTCACTTCGACACACTCGCCGTCACTCATCAGATGGATGTTGCGCTCGGGGACCCCGCAGGCGATTCCCGTCTCTCTGTGGCGCATAACGTGGTTGTATTCGCCGTGGATCGGCAGGAAGAATTTCGGCTGCACCAGACGCAGCATCAGCTTCTGCTCTTCCGCCCCGCCGTGACCGGAGACGTGCAGATCGCGATCGCGGGCGACGGTCGCGCCGGCACGCTCGAGGTGGTTAAGCATCTGCGAAATAGAGCCCTCGTTGCCCGGGATCGCCCGGGAGGAGAGGATGATCAGGTCGCCCGGCTTGATCTTAATATGGCGGTGCTCGCCGATGGCCGTTCTAAACAGTGCCGAGTTCGGCTCTCCCTGCGAACCCGTGGTGATGATGAGGACGTCCTTGTCGTTCATCCGGCTGACGTCATCCGCATCGACGAAGATGTTTTTGGGCAGCTTGATGTATTCGTACTGCATCGCCACTTCGAGGTTGCGCTCCATGGAACGGCCGATAACGCAGACCTTGCGCCCGTACTTGATACCCGCCTGGATCGCCTGGAAGACGCGGTGGATGTTCGAGCTGAACGTCGAGAGGATAATGCGCCCTTTCGTTTTCGAGAAGACGCGGTCCAGCGCCGGGGCGACCGTCAGTTCGCTCGGCGTGATCTCTTTGTTGTACGAGTTCGTCGAATCCGACAGGAGTGCCAGGACGCCCTGACTGCCATAGTGCGCCAGACGGTGCAGGTCTGCCGGGAATCCGTCAACAGGCGTATGGTCGATCTTGAAGTCACCCGTATGGATGACCGTTCCCGCCTCTGTCGTCACCGCGATAGAAGAGGAGTCGATGATGGAGTGCGTCATGTGCATCCACTCGACCTGGAAATCGTTCCCGATCTGGTACACGACGCGCTTCTCGATCGGGCGGAAGTAGCGGCGGAACTCTTTGAGATGGTGTTCGTCGAACTTGTTGCCGATCATCGCCAGCGGAAGCGCCGTACCGTACAGCGGGAACTGCATCTCTTTGTAGAGGTAAGGGACCGCGCCGATATGGTCTTCGTGGGCGTGGGTAATGATGACGCCGACGATCTTGTCTTTGATCTCGCGGACATAGGTGAAATCCGGGACAAGAATATCGACGCCGTGCATCTCTTCGTCCGGGAAACTCATCCCGACATCGATCAGGATCGCTTCGTTATCCGTCTCCATGACCATCATGTTTCCACCGATCTCGCCGAGACCGCCCAGCGGAGTGATACGGACCTTCGCCTTCACCTCCCCATCAATCTTCGTATACGGACTGACACGGACGCGCTGCGACGCCTCGTTCTGGCGCGCATTCTCCAGCAGGCTCTGCTCCGTCGGTGCCGGGGCGTTGCGGCGGCGGTTGCGGTTGCCGCCGGAACGTCCGCCGCCACTTTTCGCGCGACTTTCGCCACGGTTTTCCCCACGGTTTTCCCCACGGTTTTCCCCACGGTTTTCCCCACGGTTGCCGCCGCGGCCGCCGCGGCTGCGGTTCTGGCTCTGGCTCTGGCCTTCGCCCTCTTTTTTCGCTTCACCCTCTTTGGGTTTCTGACGGCTGCGGCTGCGGTTGCGGTTGGATGAACGGCGGCGGCGCGGTTCGCCTTCACGGTTCTGGGCCGGTTTGTTTTCTGTATTTTTCTTCGCTTCTGCGACAGGGGCTTGTGTTTCTTCTGACATCCTAACTCCTTGCAGTACGCCCCTCGGGCGTCACTGTTAATGTAATTGTGTATAGAGTTGGTGATAGTCTGCTGTCGAGATCTGGTGAGGGCGAACGGTAGAGGGGTAGCCGCGAGAGGATAATGCGGCCTGGACCTCTTCTTTACCGTAGCGTGCGGAGAGATTTTTCAGCAAGGTTTTGCGCGGCTGGGCAAATGCCGTTTTGAGCATCTGTTCAAACGCATCCGATGCCCGATTCGCCGTTTTTTTCATGAGCAGGACGGCAGAATCGACTTTGGGCGGCGGCGCGAACGCTTCGGGCGGGACATGGACGAGGATACTGACCTCTGCCACGCTCTGGGCTATCACACTGAGTGCACCAAAATTTTTCTCTCCAGGTGAAGCGGAGAACTTCTCCGCGACTTCACGCTGAACCATAACAAGCAGAAATTCGCACTTCGGATCGGCGAGGGCTTTGAGGATAATGTTCGTCGCGATGTAATATGGCAGGTTCGCCACCAACTCGTACGGAACATCAAGCAGCTCACTCTTCCAGTGCTCGAGGACGTCGCCGCAGTGCAGCGTCAGTCGACCGGTAGTGATCTCATCCGTGAAAACTTCATTCAGGTGCTTGCATAGATCGGTATCGACCTCAAAAGCATCGACGCTTTTGACATCAACTAAAAACTTAGTTAAATCACCTAAGCCAGGCCCGATCTCCGCAACTCTCCTGTCGCTGTCGGGCATCGCTTCGATGATCTTGCGCAAAACGCTCTGATCTTTCAGAAAATTCTGACCAAACTGTTTTTTGGCCACAATCCGTGTGTTATTCATGGCACATTATACACCAATTTTCATTAACTTTGCATGCCCGAGGGGGCAAAGGCTACATCAGCCCCCTCAGCATAAGGTACCAGTACATCGGTTTGAGCATATACACGTCAAAATACCACCACATCACGCGCGGTTTTTCCGGTGCCAGGAACGGGATCGTCGGCGCGAATCCCTCGTAGTTGAACTCGGCCATGATGATTTCGCCGTACTCGGTTTTCAGCGGGCAGACCGTATAGCCGTCGAACTTCTCTTTGGGCGTTTTGCCCTGCATGACCGCCAGGAGGTTGTCTTGCAGCACCGGACCGTGGTGTCGCGCCGATCCGCCGGTTTTCCCCATCGGGATACCGCAGACGTCCCCGATGCCGAAGACATTCGGGAAGCGGGGGTGCTGCAGCGTATATTTGTCCACTTCGAGCCACCCGTCGCCGCCGGCCAGCGGAGAGTTGACCACGGCATCCGGCGGGCTCATCGGCGGCACGATATGGATAAAGTCGTACGGCATCTCGATCCGGTCGGATTTGCTCACGGTTTCATAGGTATCAAAGTCTTCGTCATATACCTCTTCATCATAGGCGTGGATATAGGTCGCGACCTTGCCCTCTACATCGATCGATTCAAGGTGGTGACTGAAGTAGTTGGTGATGCTGTCATAGCGCTTCTGCGCCTCACTAAGCGCCTCGTCGATCGGCTTCAGGAAGAAGAGGCTCGGGAACGATGTCGTAAAGGCGTATTCGGCGGAGAGCCCCTCTTTCTTCAGGTAATCGGCGCTGAGGTAGAGGATCTTCTGCGGGGCGCCGCCGCATTTGATCGGCGTGTTGGGCTGGGTATAGATGACCTTCGGTTTACCGTTCTTCGCGGCTGCTTTGAGATCGTTGAACCACTCCCAGGTGATCTCCCCGCCTTTGGCGGTCCCCGCTTCGGGGTTGTTCAGGTAGACGCTGGAGATGCCGTGCGTACCGATATCGTCCTCGGTGAGCCCTTTGATGGCGTCGTAGTGGCAGACAATGCCCGTCGCAACGACCAGATAGTCGTAGGCGACCTCTTCGCCCCCGCGGGTCGTTACCCGGTTGTTGTCCGGATCGAATGCGGCGACTTCATCCTTGATCCAGGTCACATCATCGGGGATAAAGTCGCTGTTGGGCTTGACAATGTCCTCATGGGTATAGAGCCCCGCGGCCATAAAGATCTGTCCCGGCTGGTAGAGGTGGATCTCGTTGGGTGCGATAATCGTGATATCCGGGTCCGAAATGGCGCGGTGCAGCCGCGCCAAGGCCATGATCGCACCGGATCCGCCGCCGACGATAAGGATCTTCCCCTTCACATCGACGGCTTCCGCTGAAGCTGCCGGCGCGGTCGAGGCCAGCACCGACGCCGCCACCGGGGAGATCCCCATCAGTTTAAGCGCATCGCGTCGACTCAGTCCCGCCGTATCCGGCAGCTCAAGTTCATCCCGCTGTTCAAGCAACTCTTCGCGTTTCATCGTAGCTCCTTCTGTTTGCTCTTATTGTATGATAACTTCCGTCCTTATGACGAAAAAATCACTGTTTTACCAAACTTGTTTCCCATCCGTCGTATTGCCCCTCGAAGGCTTCCGCCCAGGCAATGATCTGAAGCGTTACCGCATCGATATCGTAGTAATACGGTGCGTCCATGCGGTAAAACTGAACCCCGAACGGCGGGCTGACCTCCTCCGGCGGAGCATCAGCCTGCACTTTGAAGCCTTCGGTACTGATACGCTCGACGAAGCGCTCACGCCCCTCATGTTTTGAAAAAAAGGCCCGGTGCTCGATCGCCCGCCGGATGCGGAGATTGTCGCCGGCGGCTTTGAGCCGATCGCAGGTGTGGTGGTTCTGGATGAGCTGCCACTCCCGGTCCGTAGGGAAAAGGAGTTTGCGGTACACCTCCCACTCCGTATCGAGCCGGGAACCGGATTCGTAGGTGTAATCCGTGAAAGCGCCCATCGTGGCGGCAATGACGTCGGGCCATTCAAAATCGAATTTGAGGTAATAGACAAAATGGACCTCGCCCCCCGTCACGATACGCCCGACATATTTGCCGACGCGGTAACGCAACGCCTCCATCTCCAGCCGGTCCTCGATCTCCTTGACCGTGTCCGCTTCGCTCTCAACGACGAACCCTTCGGGCGTGGCCGTGTTCAAACGGAGCTTGAGAAAGCCCACGTATCCCAGCGCATCGTTGGGGAGCGCATCGGCCACCTCGGCATTGAACGCCACGGTCGCAGGGTTTCCATCCACCGGTTTCATATAGTTTTCCCAGATCTCCTGCATGGTCTACTCCATTTCCAAACTCATCAGATACATCTCTTCGCCGTCGACAACGTCGACCTCCAGGCTCTCGCACGCGGGGCAGCGGTACCAGACCTTCTCCAGCTCGCTTCGGCTCCCGCACTGTCGGCAGGTCAGGGTGACGGGCTGGATGTTCATCACGAAATCCGCACCGTCGCAGACGGTCTGCTCCTTGAATGTGTTGAAGGCGATCTCGAGGAGGTGCGGTTCCACGCCGCTCATCACGCCGATCTTGACGACCACCTTGGTCACCCGTTCCGCTTCGTTCTCGGCGGCATGTTTCTCCACCTGTTCCAATAAAGCCTGTACAACGGAATATTCATGCATAGCAATCTCCTAACAGATCCTCGGCAGCAGTTCGCCTTTGGGCAGGTCGAGGAAACGGCGGCTGCCGAATGCGGAGTGCAGCACCACCTTGCCCGGGTACTGCGTCGTCGCCCGGCCGATCACCGCCGCGTCGCGGCAGAACCCGAACCGCTGCAGTGCGCTCACGGCAAAGGCCGCGTGCATCGGCGCGACGGCGGCAACGAAGGTCCCCTCGTTGGCCAGGTCCGTCGCTTCGAACCCGAACATTTCACAGATCCCCTGCACCTCATCGCTGACCTTGATCGCGGCCTCCTCGATCTCCAGGCAGACATCGCTGTTTTCCGCCCATTCGTTCAAGACGGCGGCCAGCCCGCCCCGGGTCGCGTCGCGTAGGGCGCTGACGGAGATGTTTTCCGCCAGCAGTGCCTCGACGGCGGGCCAGAGCGTTTCGCAGTCGCTGCCGAGATCGGCACTGACCTCCAGTCCTTCACGGGCCATCAGAACCGTCGCCCCGTGGCGCCCGATATCACGCGACGCGATGATGACGTCGCCTTCCTGAATCGCCTGTGAAGAGATCCCTTCACGCATGACCTCGCCGATTCCCGCCGTATTGATGAAGAGCTTGTCGACGCTCCCCCGCGGTACGACCTTGGTATCCCCGCAGACGATCTTCGCCCCGGACTTCGCCAGCTCCTCGGCCATACTTTCGACGATGCGTTCCAGCTCCTCGAAAGCGAAGCCCTCTTCGATCATAAAGGCCGAACTGAGGTAGAGCGGCTTCGCGCCCATCATAGAGAGGTCGTTGACGGTGCCGGCGACCGCCAGCTTCCCGATGTCACCCCCCTCGAAAAAGAGCGGGCTGACCGTAAAGCTGTCCGTCGTGAACGCGATCTTCCCCTGCGTCTGCAGCACCGCCGCATCCTCGGCCTTGATGAGGATGTCGTTTTTGAAATGGCGGTAGAACAAGTCGTGGATGAGCTTGTTCGTCTCTTCGCCGCCCCCGCCGTGGCTGAGTTGTACCTGTTTCATCCGAGCACCCCCGCATAGCGGTAGTAGGCGTTGCACGCCCCTTCCGAACTGACCATGCAGCTGCCCAAAGGGCTGTTCGGGGTACAGGCCGTTCCGAAAACCTTGCACTCCATCGGCTTCGCGAGCCCCTTGAGGATCGTGCCGCAGATGCAGAGCTTGTGGTCGTCGATGGGTTCCGTCGGCAGCACCTCTGCGAACACTTTTTCCGCATCGAGATACGCAAATTCGTCCCGAAGCTCCAGAGCGCTGTCGGGAATATCCCCGATCCCGCGCCAGCGGAAATGGCTGCGCGGCTGCAGATACATGTCAATGAGCTGCTGGGCTTTAACGTTGCCTTCCATCGTCACCGAACGGGAGTATTCGATCTCCAGTTCGGCGCGCCCCTCTTTCTGCTGCCGTACAGCCATCAGGATCCCCTGCATCACATCGACGGGTTCGAAACCGCAGACGACGACGGGGGTGCCGTACTTCTGAGGCAGCGGCGCGTAGATCTTCGCCCCGGTGATGACACTGACGTGCGAAGGCCCGATAAAGGCGTTGATCTTCGCCTGGCCGTCGCTCATAATCGCGTCGATCGCCGGCGGCACGAGCACATGGTTGATATGGAAATAGAGGTTGTCGACCTTCTGGGCGACTACCGCGTGCAGCAGCGCTGCCGTCATCGGCGTCGTCGTCTCAAACCCGATCGCAAAAAAGACCACCCGTTTGTCAGGGTTTTCCTTGGCGATCTTGAGCGCGTCCATCGGCGTATAGAGCGGGCGGATGTCCCGCCCGGCAGCCCGTTCAACGGCCAGGGAGCTCTGCGATCCCGGCACGCGGATCATGTCGCCCAGAGTCACCAGGATCGTATCCTCCATCCGTGCCAGCGCGATGGCGTGGTCGATCCGCTCTTTGGGCATGATGCAGACCGGGCAGCCGGGACCGTGAATAAAGTCGATGTTGTCCGGCAGCAGCTGCGGCAGACCGTATTTCATAATCGTATGCGTATGGCCCCCGCACACTTCCATGATCCGCAGCGGTTCGTGCAGCGCTTTCGCCTCTTCCCCAATCTGTGCGGCCAGCATCCGGATCGTGGCGGGATCCCTGAAGCCGTCGTAAAGGTCTTTGAGTTTCAGTTCGCTCATGGTGCACCCCTGTTCTCGCAGTTGTCATCCTCCAGGACGACACGCGAGCGCTCTTCTTCGTCCATCTTCGCCAGGATCTCGTGGTAGACCTTGAGCGATTCGAGCGCGTCCTCCTCATCGATCTTGTTCATCACGAAACCGATATGGATCAGGACATAATCATCTATGTTGACGCTGCCCTCTTCCATCAGGTCCAGCCCCGCTTCGCGCTTGACACCCATCGTATCGACCACGGCGGTATTTTTCTCACGGTCGACGGAAACGACCTTTGAAGGGATAGAGAGACACATCTTAGCTCCTCATCCTGCGTTTGAATTCGATCCACTCGATAACGCGCTGCACGGACGCTTCGTCTTTGATGCTGACCTCCAGGATATCGACGCCCGGTTTGATCTTGCGCGCCTCCGCCTTTTCATGTTCGATGTCGTAGTCGAAATAGGGAAGCAGGTCGGTTTTCGTGATCAGCACCAGGTCCGCCTGCCGGAACATGACAGGATACTTTTCAATCTTGTCGCTCCCTTCGGGCACGGAAACGAGCACGATGTTCAGGTGGGAACCGACGTCATAACTGGCCGGACAGACGAGGTTGCCGACGTTCTCGATAAAACAGACATCCAGGTCATCAAGCGGCATGTCGTGCAGCCCCTCGTGCACCATGAACGCATCAAGGTGGCAGGCGCTGCCCGTCTGGATCTGGTAGGCAGGTACCCCCTTAGCCTTGATGCGCTCGGCATCCCGGCTCGTTTCCAGGTCCCCCTCGATCACACCGAAGCGGAAAGGGGCACGTTCCGCCATCTGCTCCAGCAGGGTCGTCTTCCCGCTGCCCGGACTGCTCATCAGGTTGATGGAGAGCACCCCGTGGTCGTCGAAGTGGGCACGGTTATGGCCCGCTTCGTGATCGTTCTTGTCCAGGATCTTTGTAATCACATCGATCGTCTTCTTGTCATTAAGCTGCGGATTATGGTGCAGCGTCTCGTGCGCCGCCTGATGGGCATGCGAATGCCCGTGGTGGTCATGATCGTGCTCATGATCATGATGGTGTCCGTGTGAATGTTCCGTCACACTGCAGCCGCAATCTTTACACATAATTTCTCCTTCTCAACCCGTCAAAACCCGGGGCCTTTCAGTAATATTGCTATTCTCTCATAAAGAAACAAACGCCGATGATCATCAGGGATGATACCGACGGAATTGCCAAAAAAGACTGAGGATTTCCGCCCGCGCCACTCGTCCCTATTCCGACGGGTTTCCGCAGCGGCAGCGCTCCTGGGAGCGCTGGCATCCTACCGATTTCATTGCGTATTTCTTTCTGCAAATGAATAAGTATTCAGTTTTATATTAATTATAGTCTTGTTATGTAAAATTAAACTAAAAAAACGTCACTCTTATATAACTTTGGAACCGGGAAAGGCGAAGGATGTCAACGCTTCAACACTGTCCCTATTGTCAAGGAAGCATTTACCGTCTGGGAGACGGCCGGTACAAGTGCGGACGCTGCCGCCGAAAAGTCAGTCCCGCGCGCGTCGCGAAGATACGAACGCTCATCGCGAGCTTCTCCCGGGACGAAAACGCCAGCGTCTCCGCCGAAGCGCTGGGACTCTCCTACGTCTCGGTCCACCGCTATTTCGGACAGTTCAGGCAGTTGTGCGCCCGCATCTGCGAGGATGAATACGAGACGAGACGGCACCTCTCCTGCGAATACGAGGAGTATTTCTACCTGGAGCGGGCCAAAAAGCGGCGCAAAAACGCCGTGTTCGATGCCCACAACTTTCTCACCTTCGATTACGAGGGGCATCTCTACACCATTGTCATGCCCTCCCTGCAGCAGTTTCGTAACCAGTTCATCGAAGATGACCTCGAATCCGTCTACGCGGAGGAGTTCGCCCGTTTCCGGCGCCAGAGCCGCCTTATCAAGATCTCCTCGCGGCATAACAACATCGTCCGCTTCTGGGAATACTTTGAAGCGAACATCCTCCGTTACCGGGGCGTATGCGACGAAAGCTTTCCCCTCTATCTCAAGGAGATGGAGTTCAAGTTCAACCACCCCGCCTCCGAACGGGAGCGGCTGCTGATCGATTACTACTTCAAGGAGCACGAATGATTCAAGCGACCACCGCCGTCCTGGGGGTCGGCAACATTCTCGAAAATGACGACGGCATCGCCGTCTACGCCGCGGCCTACCTCGATGCCAACTACCGCTTTGAGCCTTCAGTACGCATCATCAACGGCGGGGTCGAGGGGATCAATCTCCTCGACGTCTTTATCGAGCACGAACGGGTGCTGATCCTCGACGCGATCGACATCGACGACGACGCGGGGAGCATCTATCATATCCCGGCGTCCGAGCTCACCGGTTACGGTCTGGGAAACGGGGGCGCGCATGAAGTGGGGGTGATCCAGTGCCTTGACATGCTGGAGCTGATGGGGAGGCCGCAGCCCGAATCGAGTGTACTGGGAATCGTGCCCGAACGCGTGGAAGTGCGCATCGGGCTTTCACCCTCCCTCACCGCCGCGTTCGAACGCTATGTCGAGAGCGCATTGAAAATTTTGCAAACCGCCGGCATTGACGTGCAGCGGCGCGAACCCGGCAGCTCCCTCGCGGAGGTTATCGAAGCCTTCCAGGCCTCCGGCGTCTCCTAGAAGCCCCGCCCCAGGGCGACGCTGGGGGCGGCGAAGGTCTCAAGGATCGTCTCCAGGGTCACGCCGTCGTCCGATCGCTTTGTGCAGACGACGCCGGCGTGGGCCAAACGCGCCGTTATCGTTTCAATGTAGCGCTCCCAGGCGGCGCGCAACGGCGCGGAGAGCCCGACTTCGACGGAGATGATGTCGTCGGGCACGATGCTGATGACAGAGGTTTCGGCCATATTGCCCGTCAGCGAACAGATCTGCAGCATCTCCGCTATTTCCACCTCGTTGGCCGTTTTTTTGATGAGCGATCCCTCCAAAAAGGTATCGCAGTCGCGCACGGTCACCGTGCCGGCGGGCACATCCTCGTCCGAAGCCGTATTGACGATCAGCACCTCGTCATACTCCTGCAGCAGCGGCATCAGCCCAAACCCGAGCGTCCCGCCGTCGACGATATCGACGCCCGGTTCGAAGGTGTAGTTCTCTTTGAGGTATTTGGCCGCGTAAAGCCCGATTCCCTCATCCTTGAAAAACGCGTTTCCCGATCCGATCAGTGCGATACGGTTCATTCCTTCCCTCCTTGTCGGTACAGTGCATGGTAAAGCTGCCCCAGGGCGACGCCGCCGTCGTTGACGGGCGTTTCGCGCTGGACATAATAGCGGATCCCGAGCTCTTCCAAGGCGTCGCAGGCCATGGCCGTCAGTGTCCGGTTTTGAAAAACGCCCCCGCTGAGCATCACCGGCATGCCGGGATGGCGCTGCGCAATCTCAGTGATCACTCCGGTGAGCGCTGCGTGCAGCCCCGCCGCCGCCCGGGCGGGGGCTTCAAGGGTCTGACGCAGCAGCGGCTCCCAGTCGATCACCCCCTCTTCCACGGCGAAGGCAAATTCCCCGGGCAGCACCGTCCCGGCCGCCGCTTCCAGCCGCATCCCGCTTTCGCCCTCGTAGCCGAGGGTCTGCGCGCACCCCGTCAGTGACGCCACGGCGTCGAAAAGGCGGCCGACGGAGCTGCTCTCAGGCGCATTCAGGCCGCGCTGCCATATGGTATGAAGCGTCCTGATCTCCTCGGGTGTGAAACTCCCGACGGTCGGATGCGCCATCGCAAGCACGCCCTCAAGGCTATAACACTCAAATAACAGCGATAACGCCACCCGTCTCGGCTCCCGCACGGCCTGTTCCCCGCCGAGCAGCCGGAAGGGGCGGAAGTGGTATGCCCGTTCAAAACGCTGCGGATCGGCCAGAAGCACCTCGCCGCCCCAGAGCGTCCCGTACCCCAGGGTACCTTCTCCGGCTTCGCCGTTCACCTTGTCGCCCCCGTAGCCGGTGCCATCGAAACAGAACGCCAGCACCGGCTCATCCAGCCCGTATTCGGCCATGCAGGCCAGCGCGTGGGCATAATGGTGCTGCACCCGCACAAGCGCCGTGCCGGGATGCGCCGCGTGGAACGCTTCCGCCCACTTGGTCGTTTCATACCCCGGGTGCAGGTCGCAGACGACGATGTCGGGTTCGAAGGCGTAAAAACGTTTGAACGTTTCGAGGGTGCGCTCAAAATACTCAAAGGCGTCGACGGAGACGAGGTCCCCGATGTGCGGTGAGAGCACGATGTTTTTATCGAATCCCAGCGCGATCGTGCTCTTCTGATTGGCTCCGACGGCAAGGATCCTGCCCGGTGCTTCAAAAGACAGCGGCAGGCTTCTGGGGGCATACCCCCGCGCCATCCGCAACATCAGCGTGCGGGAGCCGGCCACGGTCACGACGCTGTCGTCGCAGGCGTTGACGATCTCCCGGTCGACGTCCAGCACCGCGTCGACGACACTGCCCAGTTTCTCCCGCACCTGCACCGCGTCGGTGAGAATGGGCTCCTCGCTGATATTGGCGCTTGTGGCGACGACGGGCCGCTGCAAACGGTCCATCAGGAGCAGGTGCAGCGGCGTATAGGGCAGAAAGACGCCGATGCGGTCGATGCCCGGGGCAATCGGCTCCCCGAAAGCAAGCGCCGCTTTTTTCCGCACGACGACAATAGGACGTGTGTTAGAGAGGATGAGCCGCTCCTCCGCGTCGCTCAGCGCCGCGGCCTCCCGGATCATCTCCAGGGAGGGGAACATCACGGCCAGCGGTTTGCTCGGGCGCCTTTTGCGCTCGCGCAGGCGCGCCACGGCGGCGCCGTTCGTCGCATCGCACATCAGGTGAAAGCCCCCCAGCCCTTTGACCGCGACGATCCGGCCCTTAGCCAGCAGCGCCGCAGCCTTCTCAATGTTCTCGTTTTCCATCCCGATCGGCGCACCCGCGGGATCGGTCAGTACCAGGTGCGGACCGCACTCATAACAGCTGATCGGCTGGGCGTGATAACGCCTGTTAGCCGGGTCGTTATACTCCTGCGCGCACTGCGGACACATGGAAAAAGGGGCCATCGAGGTCTGCGGGCGGTCATAGGGAAGTGCATGGATAATGCTGTAGCGCGGGCCGCAGTCGGTGCAGTTGATCAGCGGGTAGCGGTAGCGGCGGTTGGCGGGATCAAAGAGCTCGGCGGCGCAGGCATCGCACACGGCCATGTCCGGCGAGACCATCGTTTTTGCCGCACTGCTCTCGGAGCCCCGGATGGCAAAGGCCGTTTCGCCGAGAGGAGCCAGGACGTCGCGATGCACCTCATCGATCCGCGCCAGCGGCGGCGGGGATGCCGTCAAAGCCCTCTCGAACGCCTCCAGGGACGCCGGGAGACCTTCCACCTCGATTTCAACGCCGTCGCCGTCGTTGAGCACATGGCCGCCCACCCCTTCTCGGACGGCGAGCTGGTAAACGAAGGGGCGGAAACCGACACCCTGGACGATGCCGCGGATTCGGAACCGGAGGCGTTTAGAGGTAGACGCAGCCGACAACGGCATTCTCCCTGCCAATGGGGTAGTTGACGTTCATCAGCGGGGGCGTGGCCTTCAGGTTACGCTGCATGCGGCTGAAAAGCGACTGCTGTGCGAAATGGGCGCCGCAGAGAATAAAATGCTCCGCTTTTGTTTTGTCTTTGATCTGCTGCATCAGGTCGTTGAAGTAGTCGCCGAAGGATTCGAAGATGGAGTAGGCGATCATCTCCGTCTCCACCCCTGCCAGGCGGTAGCTCACCAGGCTGGCCAGGAAGGCCGCGTGGTCGAAACGGTTGTCCTTGACGTGCGTATCGACCTGTACCCCGCCCTTTCCGTAAAAGCCCAATGCCGCTTTGCTGACCCCGGAGAAGTTCTCCTCCTCCAGTTCCAACACGGCGGCGGCCGCTTCGAAGAGGCTCGTCGCGCTGCGCTCCTGCAGCGCTTCGACGCGTGCATAGGCAGCGGGCAGTCCCTTCTTGAAGTTTTGTACCAGCCTGTCGGAACCTTCGCGCAGGGAGGCGATCTTCTCCAACAGCCCCTCGGGTGCGAAGGCGATAGGCGGGACCAGCCGGATCACCTTTCGCCCGTCATAATAGAGGAAAGAGGGTTCGTCGTCGAAATGGGCGCCGACGCACTTCTGCCCGAAGAGGCCATGTTCCGCGACGACCGACATAAACGACGCCTCGTCCTGGGCGGCGGGGCGCTGATGCGTATGCCACTGCTCCTCCGACTCCCCCTCCAGCACGACGGCATTCTCGACCGTCACGCTGCCGAAATGCTCCGGTCGGTCGAACACGACGCGCTCCCCTTCGGGCACCCCGACCAGGCCGTGCGCCATCCCGAGGGTCTGCGACGCCGGCGCCATGCGCGACGGGAAACTCACCCGCTCGCCGGCGGCGACGAAACGGACATCCTTATTGATAAAGAGGTACTGGTCGCTCTGGGAAGAGAGCTCCAGGTCATACTCCATCCGCAGGTCCGCGTCGCTCCGGGCGTCCGCCTCCTCGTAGTAGACGTAATCCACCCCCAGGCGCTGCAGCTCCGTCGCCAGCAGGATCGTAAAGCCGTCGTCGGGGTATTTCACATCCGCCGTGCGGCCGGCAACCGCCTGAAGCTCCGGGGCTTTGACCGACACATGCAGCACGGGACGTTCGATGCCCAGCAGCGCATGGAACTCTTCGCCGATCAGGGAGAGGTAGTCGGTGATCTTCTCCGCATCGATCATCAGGATCACGGCGTTGCCGAGTCCCTCGGGGCTCAGTTGAAAGCGGCGGTAGCCCATCGTCGTTTTGACCAGCAGCGACTTGGCATCGGCGACGGCCTTGGCCGCCACCTCGAACATCGTTCTGAAGCTTCCGGCATCATTGGCATAGCGCTCGCGCCCCCCGCTTTCCAGGCGCACGGGCACGCCGCAGGCGTGGCAGCTGTTAAGGTGGTCCTTCTCCCGGCGGCCGTGCGTCTCCTGCTCCGATTCGCATGCCGTGCAGGGGCGCAGGTAGGAGAGGGCGCTGTTGGCGCGCTCAAAGGGGTACGCTTCGAAAAAAGCGTACTGCCCCCCGCACTGTGCGCAGTGGGTGAAGGGGTAGTAGTAGCGGCGCGACGAAGGATCGAAAAGCTCCTTTTGGCATGCGGGGCAGAGGCCGAGCCCCAGCGGGGGCGCATCGACCAGTTCCGGCAGCGTATCCGGTTCTCCCGCCGCCTCGTAGTGCCGGCTGCCGCTGAGATGCCAGGAGGCGGGAAGCCGCTCGGCGATGGCGCCGATACACGCCTCCAGTTCCGGGTGCTCCGAGGCAAATGCACAGGAGAGCGTCCCTTTTGACTGGACAATCTTTGCCGGTACGCCGAATTCACGGGCAATGCCGGCGATACAGTTACGCAGGTAAAATTGGGACGAGCTGCTCTGCAGTTCCATCACGAAGGCCATAGGGGGTCCTTTGAACGGTCATCACACCCTCACCGGGGGCTGAAACCTTGTTATCTTAGCATAGTTTGGGAGGTTGAAAACGTCCCGGGTGCCCCGGAACGCGGGGGAAAATCCTGCTGCTTAGGATTCCTGCTCTTTGGCGAACTTGCTGCCGCCGAAGACAATGGCGATATCCCCCTCTTTCCAGAAGATCGTCCGCCATATCTGGTAGTAGATATGGAAAGCGACCCAGGTTAGGATGAGCCACATCGATTCATGGTGCGAAATGCGCACATCCATCAGCGTTCCGCCCGTTACCGGGATGGTCCAGTCGGTGGCAAGGTGCAGCAGCGCCGGCCACCACGCCCCGATCGAACTCTGGCCGGACTCCAGTCCGTGAACATAGAGCTGCAGCCCGGTAAAGAGCATCCAGATCAGGAGCAAGTGGAAAATCGTAAAATAGACCGTGTTGAAACTGTCACTGTGCGTCGAATCAAACTTCTTGCGCCGGTTGAGCGTGACGAGGTTCAAAAGCACCTCGCCAAACTCGGCAATGTTTTTGCCGGTGGGAATAAGCTTCTTGTACGGCTTCTCGAAACGGCTGAAAAAATAGAGATAGGCGACGACGATGGAGGTGACGTCAAAGATGATCGCCACGATAAAGTGCCCCCACCGGTTCCACGCCATCACATATTTGTCCACCGCACCGTCGGCGATGAGCGTCTGGTAGTACGGGTGCCCTATGTAGAGCCCGGTGATCACGGCAGCCACCATCGAAATCGCGTTGGCCCAGTGGATGATGCGCATGGCGCCCGTCATCCGCTTAACCTGTTTACGTTCGGATTTCATGGGATCTCCTTAGATACTGCACTGGCTGTCGAGCTTGTAAACACCCAGCGATTTGCCCTTGGTATCGACGACGTGCACGGCACAGGCGATACAGGGGTCAAAACTGTGAATGGTCCGGATGATCTCCAGCGGCTGTTCCGGATCGGCGACCTTGGTCCCGATCAGGCTCGCCTCGTAAGCGCCCATCCGTCCTTTATAGTCCCGCGGACCCGCGTTCCAGGTGGAAGGGACGACGGCCTGATAGTTGGCTACCTTCCCGTCTTCAACGCGGACCCAGTGTCCCAGGGATCCGCGCGGCGCTTCGGCCAGGCCCATCCCCTTGGTTTTCACACTCACCTTGTCGAAGTCGAACTCCGTCCAGGTGCGCAGGTCGCCGGCCGCCGCGTTGGCGGCAAGTTCGTCGACCCACTCTACCAGCGCATCCGCCATCAGTTCGGTCTCAATGGCACGGCCCGCCGTACGGCCGACGGTACTGAACAGTACCGATACCGGCAGGTTGCCGCGCTTGAGGAAGTTCGTCACGTACTTCGTGATACGCTCGTCCTTGCTCGCCACCCCGACGATCATCCGTGCCAGCGGCCCGACCTCGACGCGGGTATCGTTGTACATCGGCGTCTTGATCCAGCTGTACTTTTCCCCTGTCTTCAGGTAGGCGATGCCGTCATCACGCTTATCGAGGCCCGTATATTTCGGGATCGTCTGCCCGTTGTACGGGTGCAACGGTTCGCTCCCCTCGTACCAGGAGTGCGTGACGTCTTCAGCGATCTTCTCATGGTCGACCGGCTCGACCTTGCTCAGGTCGCCCCCGTAGACAATACCGCTCGGGAAGAGGGTTTTCGCATTGTAGAACCCGGTGTCGTCCAGGCGGAAGTCGCCGTAGCTCATGTAGTTGAGCAGACCGCCGCCGGTCCCGCCGACGCCTTTGCCGCCGATGAGTTCCGTAAACGTCGCTTTGGAGTCCGTCGCTTCGTCTGCGTACATCGTCCCCGCCATGTAAACGTCAGGCAGATAGGCCTGCTTGATAAATTTGTTCGTGTCGGTCAGCAGCTGTTTGAACAGCGCAATGCGCGCCGGATTCTCAATATCCTGGACACAGGTGACGCCGCCGACGACGATGGATTGCGGGTGTGGGTTCTTCCCGCCGAAGATCGCCTGCATCTTCGCCATATCACGCTGAATATCCAGGGCCTGGAGGTAGTGCGCTACCCCGATCAGGTTCTGTTCCGGCGTGAGCTTGTAATGTTTGTTCCCCCAGTAGCCGTTGCCGAAGATCCCCAGCCGGCCCTGTTTGACGAACTTCGCGACACGTTCCTGGATCGCTTTGAACTCGCTCGGGCCGTCCGTGTACGGTGAAACGCCTGCGACAGCGGCCCATTTGCGTGCCTCTTCCGCCGTTTTGTCGGGATCGGCCGACAGTGCGGAAACGACGTCGACAAAGTCCAGTGCATGCAGGTGGTAAAAGTGCACAAGGTGGTCATGCACATACAGTGACCCCTGGATCAGGTTACGTACGATCCGTGCATTTTTCGGAATCGTAATATCAAAAGCATCCTCGACGGCCTCGATGGAACGCTGGTAATGCGTCCCGGTACAGACACCGCAGATACGCATGGCCAGCAACCCGCAGTCCCGCGGATCGCGCCCCTGAAGGATCGTTTCGATCCCCCGGAACATTGTCGAGGAGCTGTAGGCATCCACGATGGTGTTGTTTTCATCAATCACCGCCTCGATACGCAGGTGTCCTTCGATCCGCGTAATCGGGTCGACTACAATATGTCTCTTGCTCATTATCCTTCTCCTCCCTCTTCTTTCTTACCGGCAACTGCACTGGCGACGGCATGAATACCGATACCGATACCCGCCGCCGTCAGGAGACCGAGACCGAACTGGTCCACGGTCTTTTCGACACCGCCGGTCGGTGCTTTGATATTCGCATTGGCCATCGGCCGCTCATAGGCGTATTTGTCCCAGAAGTCCGGTTCGGCACAGCCGATACAGCCGCGACCGACGCCGATCGGCCAGTTGACCCCTTCGTTGTAGCGGATAATGGAGCAGTTGTTAAAGGTCATCGGTCCTTTACACCCCATTTTATAGAGACAGAAGTTGTTCTTCGCACCTTCGTCGCCCCACTCCTCGACGTACTCGCCCGCGTCGAAGTGCGCACGGCGTTCGCAGTTGTCGTGGATACGGTATCCGAACGCGAATTTCGGACGCAACAGGGAGTCAAGCTCCGGCACCTGCCCGGTGAGGGCATAATGCAGGACAACGCCGACCATATTCGCCGGGTTCGCCGGGCAGGCCGGGATGTTGATCACCGGTTTGCCCTTGATAACGTCCATTACCCCGACGGCTCCCGTCGGGTTCGGCGCCGCGGCGGGAATACCGCCGAAGGTCGCACAGGCACCGACCGCCACAATGGCGGCGGCGTCTTCGGCGACACGGTTCAGGTGATCCAGAAAGTTCTCGCCGGAGGCACCGATGGTACACCACTCCCTGCCGACACCGACGGGAATGGAGCCCTCGACAAAGAGAAGGTAGTTCCCTTTAAAGTGCTCCATCGCATCTTCAAGCTGTTTCTCCGCCTGGTGTCCCGCCGGTGCCATCAGCGACTCGTGGAACTCCAGCGAAATGATGTCGAGAACGATCTCGTCGATCTTCGGCCCGTCGCTGCGGAGCAGCGCTTCGGAGTTGCCCGCACAGTCTTGAAGCTCGAGCCAGATGACCGGCAGGCGGTTCATCAGTTCGGCGGCTTCCGCGACAAGCGGCGTAAACATCGGCGGCAGCATCAGCATCGCCGTGACCGCACTGACCCATTTCATAAAGTCACGGCGGTCCTGCCCCTCGTCGCTGAGCAGGGATTCGAAGTCGAGCCGGTTGACCGCCGGCTGCTCCCGCAGTGCGTCCAAACGCGCCCGACACGTATCGAACAGTTGTTGATAATATAGGTCACCCCGGTTCGTATCTACCCTGGCGCTTTTCGAGGTGAAGAGTTTCCGCACCCCATCTATTCGTTCAGCCATCGTTTCCTCCTCGATAAATGAATGATCATTCACCATTCTATGTGCTAATAACTTAAACTTATCTAAAGTCGGGGAAAGGCACCGTTCCCGCTGAATTTCTTATATAACTTTGGAACCAGACAGGCGCAGGATTTATCTTTCTCCCGGCGCCATCGTAGCGCCCTTTTGACACACTGTTTTTTTCCCTGGATACGGCCCTGCCGGATCAGGCGACATTCGTCGCTGCCCGCTTCGCTCTTTTGCCGCCCTCGGGGTAGCCTGGCAGGATGGCCTGCAGCCTGACGACGTCGCCGAAGACGATAATAGCCGGTCCTTCGACCGCCTCGGCGACGTCGGCAAGCTTGCCAAGCGTCGTAACCCGCGTCTGCTGATTCGGACGCGTTGCATTGGAAACGATCGCCGCCGGCAGTGCCCGGCTGATACCCCGCTCCAGCGCGGCGTCACGGATGGCCCGGGAAAGCGACAGCCCCATCAGTACCACTGTCGTATGATCGGACTGCCGGAGCAGATCGATCCACGACAGGTTGGTCTTCGCCCCTTTCAAATGGGCCGAAACAACGGAAAAGTTCGCCGCGTACCCCCGGGCGGTCACCGGGATGCCGGCGACTGCCGGCCCCGCGATCGCCGATGAGATGCCGGCAACGACACTGACGCGGAACCCTTTTTCGGCCAGGTAGGCTGCCTCCTCCGCCCCGCGTCCGAAGATATAGGGGTCGCCGCTTTTGAGCCTGGCGACGCTGCACCCCTTCTCCGCATACTGCACGATCATACGGTTGATCTCATCCTGCGTTCGGCTGTGGCATCCCTTGCGCTTGCCCACATAAATCTTGACGCTCTTTGTCGGGATCAGTGCCAGGATCTCCTCGCTGATCAGGTGGTCGTACAGGATGACATCGGCCTCTTTTATAATATGGTACGCCTTGAGCGTCAACAACTCCACATCACCCGGACCGCACCCCACCAGGGAGACGCTGGCGAGCAGACGACCGGCGGTTTTGCGCGTCGCCGCGGCATCGATCATCCCCCCGGAACGTTCGCCGGCTTTCTCCCGTGCAAGTGTTTCGAGCTCCGGCGGCAGGATGCGCCGTATCTTGTCCCGGACACACTGCGTCAACGCGGGGCTCGCCCCGTCGCTCGAGACGGCGATCTTGAGCGGTCCGTAGTGCAGCAGGGAAGCGAAGTAAAAGTCGCACAAAGACGGAACGTCGACAACGTTGAGCAAAAAGCCCTTTGCGGCCTTCAGACCGAGCAGCATCTCCGTCACGGCGTTGTCGCCGGTAGCGTCAATGACCACCGAAGCCCCCTTCAAATCGCCGGCTGCCACGCTTTTGCGTATCACTTTGTGCAGGGGAACCCCTTCAAAGCCGGTATGGACGGAGGGTGCAATCACCGTTGCTGCAATGCCGTTAGCCGCAAGGACCTCCGCTTTGTGCAGCCCCACTTTTCCCGCACCGACAAGGACGACCCCGCCCTCTTTGGGCTTAAGTAACACCGGAAGCGATGCCGTTTTCATGTTTCTCTCCTAGACTCCGAATCGTATTTCGGATCGATGCAAGCAGGTAGTCGATATCGGCGACCTCCTGCGAATAGTGCACGCTGATGCGCACCCAGCCCGGCCGCGTCTGCAGCTCCGCATCGTCGGGCAGCCCGAGCAGATCGTGCCCGTAGGGTCCCGCGCATGAACAGCCCGCCCGGGTCTGGATCCCCCACGCTTCCGAGAGTCCGGCGCACAGGGCGTAGGGATCGATGCTCTCGACATTGAACGAGACGATCCCGAGGTTCTCTTTCTCCAGATCCCCGTACACCGTACAGCCCGGGATGTCCCTCAGTCCGGAAAGCAGATAGTCCGTGAGCTGCTTTTTGCGGTTTTTGATCCAGGCCAGCCCAAGTTCGTTGCGCAGCTGGTAGGCGAGTGCGGCCCGGATAAGCTGCAGGATCCCCGGCGTGCCCGCATCCTCCCGGCTCTCCTTCTCGTCGATGAAACGGTGTTCGCTCCGGTTCACGTACGTCACGGTGCCCCCGCCGGCGAACGTCGGCGCGACCGTATCGTTGATCAGCGATTTGCGAATGACCAGCAGCCCGCACGACCCCGGCCCCCCGAGCAGTTTGTGCGGGGAGAGGAACATGGCGTCGTAGAGTTTACTGGGCACGTTCATATACGGCGACGACGCGGCCGCGTCGAAACAGACCATGGCGCCGTAACGGCGCAGCAGCCGCGAGATGCGCTGATAGGGGGTGATGATCCCCGTCACGTTCGAAGCGATGCAGAACGCCCCGATCACCTCCCGGTGGCGGTTCGCCTGCAGCAGCATCTCCATGTACTCCAGGTCGATCTCCCCTTCGGCATCGAACCCGATGCGCACGGTGTCGCAGATCCCTTCGCGGTAGCTGATCTCGTTCGAATGGTGCTCGTAGGGGCCGACGATGACCAGCGGCCGGTTCTTGGGCCGTACCCGTACGATGCAGCGTTTCCGCGTCGCCGGGGGGATGTAGACCCCCAGGATCTCCTGCAGACGCTTGATCGCCGAGGTGGCGCCGCAGCCGCAGGGCAGGATGGCGAAGGCGTCGTCCAGCCCCAGCAGCGTTTTGAGCTGCTCCCGGGCCCCGTTGTAGTAGTGTTCCGTCACCGCCGCCATCGACGCCTCTTTCGAATGGGTGTTGGCATAGGTCTCGAGGACCTCCCGAATCCGCGATTCGATCGGTTCGAACGCCAGCCCCGACGCGGTGTAGTCAAAATAGTGTTTCTTATGGCGGCCGATCGTCTGCTCAGCGACGAAAGTTTTGCGGTTCCCCCGCTTAAGCAACGGCCGAAATAGCTGTTGTGTCATATGCCTGCTCCCGTAAAAATGCTCCAAATGTTTCATACCCGCTGCAAAGATACTGCAGCAGCAGGCGCTCGATGATCCCGGCGGCCTCTTCGGGCGCCACCTTGATACCGCTCTTTTCGCCGAACGCGCTGCGCTCACCTTCCAGGTGGCCGCCGAAGATCAGCTCGAAACCGTTGATCCGCCGCTCCCCGCGCTTAAGCACGGCCCCCACGAACCCGATGTCGACGATGTGCGGATGCGCACAGGCGTTCGGACAGCCGTTGACGCTGATCGTAACGGGCTCGGTGAAATCGGGGAACCGCTCATTCAGGTAGTCAACGATCTCCCGCGCCAGCTCCTTCGTTTCGCTGATGGCGAACTTGCAGAAGTTCAACCCCGTACACGCCAGCGTTCGCGCTTTGAAGGGGGTCGGATTGGGCGACAGCCCGGCCTGCTCCAGCTCCCCGGTCATGGCGCTGACCCGGCTCTCGGGGACGTCGAGCACGACGACGTTCTGCGTCGTCGTGAACTTGGCCATGCCGGCACGGTGACGCTGCATCGCCTTGGCCAGTTGCAGCAGCCCGCCCCCGCCGATGCGCCCCGACGTCACGGCACAGCCGATGTAGCTCCTGCCCTCGACGCTGCTCGCATGGGCGCCGAAATGGCCCCGCAGGGCATAGGGCGTGTAGGCCCGGGTCTGCGGCGGCAGCAGCTCGAATCCCAGCAGCGCATGCAGCCGGGCGACGAAGGCGTCGACTCCCCAAGCATCGACAAGGTGCCCCAGGCGGGCCTTGGAACGGTTTTCGCGGTTCCCCTCGTCGCGGTACAGGGTCGCCACCGCCTCAGCGATAGGAACGACCTGTTCCGCCGCCGCATAACCGATATGCGAAGCGATGCGCCGGTTCTTGGCCAGCCCGCCCCCGACGCTGACGTCGAAAAGCACACGGCCCGACGGGTGGTCGACCGCCGTAAAGCTCAGGTCCTGTATCTCGTGGGAGATACAGTGGCTGCGGCAGCCGCTGATGCCGATCTTGAACTTGCGCGGCAGATTCGAAAAATCCCGGTTGTCCCGGAAGAGAGCGTTGACCGCCCTGACCAGCGGGCGCACGTCTGAGACCGCCCCATGGTCGATGCCGTCCACCGGGCAGCTGACGACGTTGCGCGGACAGTCGCCCGCGGCCATCTTCGTACTGAGTCCGACGCGTTCCAACAGGGCGAATATCACCGGCAGATGCCGCACTTCGATCCAGTGGAACTGCAGGTCCTGCCGCGTCGTGATATCGGCGCTGCGCCGCGCGTATGCATTGGAGATGTAACCGAGCGTTTTGAGCTGTTCGGTCGTCACCTCCCCCGCCTCGAGCTTGACCCGCAGCATGAAATAGAGCGTAGGATCCTCCTCTTTCTGGAGGTTTCTGTTCTGGGTGTAGAGCCCGTACCATTTGAACCGGTCGATATCGTCGGGATGCGGATCGCTGCCGTTGCAAGCATACTCCGCTATCGCGCCGATGACGTCCAGGCCGTCCTTTTCGCGCTTGATGCGCTCCACGCGCTGCGCTTTCGTTTCGGATGCCATGCATCACCTCCTATGCAATCGCTTTGGCTTCCCAATGCGGGAAGTGCCTGCGTATCAGGGCGTTGAGTTCCGCCTCGAACGATGCGGCCGCCGTTTCCGGCAGCGCCTGCTCTTCCGCCGCCGCGACGATCATGCCGGCAGCCGACGTGTTGTTGCTGACGCGGTCGATCAAAATGAAACTGCCCGTATAACGGTTCGTTTCATACGGATCAAAGGCGATCGGAGCCCCCAGGGCGAGCCGCACCCGGGCGATCCCGTTGAGCCCGAGGGCGGACGCTTCATGCTCCGTAAGGGTGTTGACATCGTACTGGTGGTCGATCGCCACCACCCGTGCCGCCACCGTTGTCGCCGCACGCTTGAGCGTGTAGGTCCTGCCGATCTCGAGCGGCGTCTCATCCATCCAGACCAGCTCCGCAATGAGCTTCCCGGCGAGGGCGATCTCGGCGTCGCCGCCGACGAGGATGTCGCCGCGGCTGATGTCGATCTCGTCTTCAAGGGTCAGCGTCACGGCGTTGTCCGCCTCCGCGACCGCCAGTTCGCCGTCAAAGGTCACGATCGAACGCACCCGCGACCGTTTCCCCGACGGCATGACCTTCACCGCGTCGCCCTTGCGGATCGCGCCGGAGGCCACGGTCCCGGCAAAGCCGCGGAAGTCGGAGGAGGGCCGGTTGACGTACTGCACGGGGAAACGGAAAGGCGCCCCGTCGACCTGCCTGTCCAGTTCGGCCGTCTCAAGCAGTTCAAGCAGCGTCGCGCCCTCGTACCACGGCAGACGCGCCGAGCGTTCCACGACGTTGTCCCCCTCCAGCGCCGAAAGCGGAATCACCGACACCTCCGCGATATTCAGACCCGCCGCGAACGCCATATACTCCTGCCGGATCGCTTCGAAACGCCCCTCGGAGAAATCGACGAGGTCCATCTTGTTCACCGCGACGATCACCCGGGTGATCCCCAGCAGCCGTACAATGAATGAATGGCGCCGCGTCTGCGTCTGGATGCCGTAACGGGCGTCGATCAGGATGATCGCCAGGTCGGCGGTCGACGCGCCCGTCGCCATGTTCCGCGTGTACTGCTCGTGCCCCGGGGTGTCCGCGATGATGAACTTGCGCTTGTCGGTGGCAAAGTAACGGTACGCGACGTCGATGGTAATCCCCTGCTCGCGTTCGCTCTGCAGGCCGTCGACAAGCAGGGCGAGGTCGACCCGCTCTCCCGTCGTTCCTGATTTGCGGCTCTCCTTCGTGATCGCCGCCAGCTGGTCTTCGAAGATCATCTTCGTATCGTGCAGCAGGCGGCCGATGAGGGTGCTTTTCCCGTCATCGACGCTGCCGCAGGTGATGAACCGGAGCAGTTCTTTGTTTTCGTGTTCATGCAGGTAGCGCTCGATGTCCGAGGCTATCAGTCTCTCTTGTGCTTCCATCAGAAATATCCTTCCATTTTCTTCTTCTCCATGGAACCGGACTGATCGCTGTCGATCACCCGTCCCTGGCGTTCGCTGGTCTTCGCCAGCAGCATCTCCTGAATGATCTCCGGCAGCGTCGTCGCCGTCGAAGCGACCGCGCCGGTCAGCGGGTAGCAGCCGAGCGTCCGGAAGCGCACGCTCTCCAGGCGGGGCGTCTCCCCCTCCTGCAGCGGCATCCGGTCGTCGTCGACCATAATTTTCACGCCGTCGCGCTCCACGATGGGGCGCTCCTGAGCAAAATAAAGCGGGACGATCGGGATCTGTTCAAGGTAGATGTACTGCCAGATATCCAGCTCCGTCCAGTTTGACAGCGGGAAGACCCGGATACTCTCGCCCCGACGGATGCTGCCGTTGTAGACGTTCCATAGCTCGGGGCGCTGGTTTTTCGGGTCCCAGCGGTGGTTCGCGTCGCGGAAGGAGTAGATCCGCTCCTTGGCGCGGCTCTTCTCTTCGTCGCGGCGCGCGCCGCCGAATACGGCGTCGAACCCGTATTTGTCGAGCGCCTGCTTCAGCCCCTCGGTCTTCATCACGTCCGTATGGACCGCGCTGCCGTGGGTGAAGGGGCCGATGCCGCGGGCGACGCCCTCTTCGTTGACGTGGACCAGCAGTTCCAGCCCCAGCGCGTCGATCCGGCTGTCGCGGAACGCGATCATCTCCCTGAACTTCCAGGTCGTATCCACATGCAGCAGCGGGAAAGGCAGCTTGGCCGGGTAAAACGCCTTGAGCGCCAGGTGCAGCATCACCGAGGAGTCCTTCCCGATGCTGTAGAGCATGGCCGGGTTGTCGAACTCAGCCGCGACTTCGCGCATGATGTGGATCGCCTCCGCCTCGAGTTTCCTCAGATGGGTGCGACGTTGTCTGTCAAGCATTGTTTACTCCTTTCGGTGCAGTCCGCACTCTTTGTGTTCGGGCAATTCCCACCACCAGCGCCCCGAGCGGATATCGTCGCCCGGGACGACGGCCCGGGTACACGGCGCGCAGCCGATACTCGGGTAACCGTGGTCGTGCAGCCGGTTATAGGGCACGCCGTTGGCGTGGAGATGCTCCCACACCTCCGCCTCGCTCCACTCGATGAGCGGGTTGAGCTTCAGCAGGCCGTTTGCTTCGTCGTGCTCGACCAATCGCATCGATTCGCGGGTCGGGGACTGTTCCCGCCGGAGCCCCGTGATCCAGACCTCCACACCCCGAAGCGCGCGCTTCAGCGGCGCGATCTTCCGGGCATGGCAGCAGCGTCTGCGGTTTTCGACGCTGTCGTAAAAGCCGTTGATCCCCTGCGCCTTGTAAAGCGCCTCCACGTCCGAAGGGTCAGGGAAATAGACGTCGATGTTCATCCCGTACTTTTGGTTCGTTCTGTCCATCACGTCGTAGGTCTCATACGGCAGCCGGCCCGTGTCGATCGTAAAGATCCCGATGCGCTCGCGGTGCGGCTGCAGCAGATGCGTCAGCACCTGGTCCTCCGCGCCGAAACTCGAGGCCAGCGCGATCCGTCCGCCGTACTGCTGCGCGAAATACGCCAGCACCTCATCGGCGCTGCTTCCCGCCAGACGGCGGTTCAATGTTTCAATGTGCTTGTGCATGCCATCTCCTAAATCTGATAATCATCGCCGGTCGGCCGGTGCAGACCGATGCCGACCCTCGTCCAGGCCCGCTCATGCAGGTAGTACAGGACCATTTTCGTGAAGACCTCGATCGAACCGATCGAGGCGGCCATTGCCAGGCTGCCCGTAATCAGGTACGAGATCACCATCGTGTCCAGGGTGCCGACCGCGCGCCAGGAGAGGGTCTTCACCGCACTCCGATAGGCTTTTTCTTGCATAATGTCACCACGCTTTTCATGGAGCCGGTGCGACCGGCCCTCTTGTTGTTTCGCCGCTATTCGGCTGCTTCGATGTCGTACAGCGGCGTCGACAGATACCGCTCGCCGGTATCGCAAAGCATCGTCACGATCATCTTCCCCCGGTTCTCCCGCCGGGCCGCCACCGTGCGGGCGGCGAGCACGTTCGCGCCCGAAGAGATGCCGACGAGCAGCCCCTCGTCCCGTGCGAGCTTCCGCGCCGAAGCCATGGCCTCGTCGTTCCCGACGGTCAACACCTCGCCGTAGGCCCAGGGGTCGAGTACCTTGGGCACGAAGCCCGCCCCGATCCCCTGGATTTTGTGCGGTCCGGGCTTGCCGCCCGAGAGGACCGCCGAGTCCTCGGGCTCCACCGCGATGATCTCGATGTTCGGGTTGTACGCCTTGAGGATCGATCCCACACCGGTGATCGTGCCACCGGTGCCGACGGCGGCGACGAAGATATCGATCTTCCCGGCTGTATCCCGCCATATCTCTTCCGCCGTCGTCACCATATGCGCGACCGGGTTGGCCGGATTCTCAAACTGCTGCAGCACCACGCCGTTCTCGATCGTGGCAGCGAGCTCGTTGGCCCGCACCACCGCGCCGGCCATCCCCGCGGCGGGGTCGGTCAGCTCGAGTTCCGCCCCGAGTGCCAAGAGCAGCTTCCGGCGCTCGATGCTCATGGAGCTCGGCATCGTAAGAATCAGCCTTAGTCCCAGCCCCGCCGCGATCGACGCGAGCGCGATCCCCGTATTGCCGCTGGTCGGCTCGATGATCACGCTCTGTTTGTTCAGAAGCCCGCTCTCCAGTGCCCGCGTGATCATGTTCTTCCCGATCCGGTCCTTGACCGATCCGGAAGGGTTCATGAATTCACACTTGCCCAGCAGCGTCGTTTCCGTTTCGTCCGAAGCGTTGTTCAGCTTCACCAGCGGCGTATTGCCGATCAGTTCCGTTACATTGGTTGCGTAATGCATGCCGTCTCCTTGAAATACGGATTAATGCGGTACCTTCGCACCTGTTCGGGCCTACAGCGCCACGACCTCGATCTCATGCCGTTTCAACCAGCGGTAGAGGGCACACCCCATACAGCTGTCATCCACCGCTTCGGCCGCCGTCCAGATCGCAAACGCGCCGGCAAACAGTCCGGCGATGTTCGCGTATCCCGCCAGGTCCGTGCCTAGCGTTCCCAGTGTCACGCCGAACTTGATCTGATCGGCGAAACGCTTTTCCGCCGCGTCGCCCCTGCGCGCCCCGAACCGTATCATGTACGTTGCGGCGCGGGCACTCAGCGCCAGCGGGCTGATCCATGGCGTCGCATTGAGCAGCACGAAATAGTCCAGTGCCAGCAGCAGAAGCCAGACGGCACTGCCCGTATGCAGGTACATGGTCGCCGCCAGCGCGACGACGGCTGCCCGCAACCGGGTCTGGTTGGCATCGCTGCCGTAACCGGATGTTGTATTGACCTTCATTCCAATCTCCTTTCTGCAGCCGGGAGGGATTCGCCGCCCCGCTGCCTATTGTTTTTCGGCTTCCCGCTGTGAAACGGACGCCAGGAAAGACGTCAGAATCTCGGAAACCGTTTGGAATGGAAAAACTATAAATGAATATTCATTCAGTGTCAAGCACTTTTATTTTTATGGGGTTCTGTTCCGGGAACAAAAAACGTTAAAAGCCCTATATTCAGGGATTTCTAGGCAATAATTTTTTCTTTATTTAATACCTTAGTATTCTACTATTGTTACTTATGTATTAGGAGAGAAAACGTGCGGAAATGGAGATAGTATATTTATTTTTTATAATATAAATATGAATGAATTATTTTATGATGCCGCCCGGGGATCAATGCGTCGTACACACCGAACAGACGTCAAAACTGCGGAAAATGAACGTCGCCTCGGCGATATCGGCGGCACCGACCATCGCTTTTTGCGCCGGTGCCGGATCGGACATCACGGAACTGCCGAGATTCCACTGCGTCGGCGTGATGATCTTGTATTCGGCGACGATCCCCCGCTCCAGACGCATGCGGTGCATCAGCGGGCCGCGCGGGGCCTCGACGATCCCCTCCCCCGTAGCGCTGATGCGTTCAAGGGGTACCGGCGGGACATAGGAGGGTTCGGAGAGCTCCAGCTCCGCCAGCAGCGTTTTCGCATGCTGCAGCAGCACGGCCGTCTCGTACGCCCTGGCCATCACCCGTGTGTAAACGCTGTCCTTGTAGCGGCGGTGCATGTTTTTGATCAGGGCGGTATCGGCCGAGATCGACCGGGCGAGCGGCCCGACTTCGTAAAAGTGCTTCCCGTAGCGGACATTGCGGGCATGACTCGTCTCGTCCCGGCAGACTGCCGGTTCCGTCGATACCAGGCAGGGATCGGCTTTCATCGGACGGGTATGTTTCAGCCGCGCCCGTACCGTAAAGCCGTGTTCTCCCAGGACGACGAACCGGTCGTATGCCATCCCCTTTTTATGCATCTCCGTCGCGATCAGCCCCTTTTCCAGACGCCCGAGATCGCTCTGCAGCGGGTTGAATTCCCGGCAGGAGGCAAAGGAGAGCAGCGCATCCAGCCCTACGCCCGCCGTCTCCTTTTCGAAAAAACCGATCAGCTCGTCCAGCAGGCCCGCCGCCTGGATGCGTTCCAGATGGGTCGGGTCGCAGGTGACGCCGCCGGGGATCATGTAGGAGCTGTGGGGCCACTGCCCGGCGAAGAGCGCCAGAATCTTCGTCGCCTGCGCGGCGGCGTAGGCACCCTTGAGCGGGGCTGGAGAGAGGCCTCCGACACCCAGTTTTTCCAGTTCGGGCAGAATGACGAGGTAGAGCCATTTAAAATGGTTCTGGATCATCTCGAGTACCAGCGTCAGCTCCCGGATGCTCCGCGCCTTTCGCGTCAGCACGACGGGGTAGCCCGCCTGCGCATATGCCGCCTCGATCGCCCGGACGGTCGCCATCAGGTGAGCGTGCCCGCAGATCCCGCAGACCCGCGGCGTGATCACCAGGGCATCGGTCGCTTTCCGCCCCTCGAGCATGCGCTCCATCCCCCTGAAATGCGGAAAAGCGATCTCCGCCCAGGTGATTTTCTCCCCGCGGGTGTCGAAATAGAGCGACGCCTCCCCCTCGATGTGTTCAATCAGTGCCCTAGTCATCATCGGTAAGCCGCTCCTCCAGCCGTTTGATTTTGAAGCTTTTGGCGATGCCCGTCATCGTCAGGTAGGCACGCTTGGAGACGCCGACCGGCACCTCTTCGGGAATGGACATGTTCGTCTTCGTTTCAAAAAGGTTGCGGCGCGGGAAATCGGGCTCGGTACAGCCGAAACAGGGCGTGCCGACCCGCATTTTCGAACTGACGCCGTTCCAGAGCGTCCGGTTGCACGAGGCGTGGGTCAGCGGCCCGCGGCAGCCGTGTTCATAGAAGAGGCACCCCTCCTTCCGCCCGAACTGCTCCGCATCCACCTTCCACTCGAAGTACTCGTTGCGCAGGCAGCCGTCATGCGCCATGTGGCGGTAGAGCGCCGTCGGCCTTCCCAGGGCATCGACGGAAATGGGACGCCCCTCCGCGATGTTCATCAGGGCGAATCCGAGCCATTCGGGGTGCACGGGGCAGCCGGAGAGATTGATCACTTTGCCGGCTTTCCCGAGCAGGGGGCCGTCGGGATGCTCCCCGGCGTAGGCCAGGCCGCTGTTGCGTTCCGGCGCCGCCGCTTTGAAGATACCGCCGAAGCTGGCGCAGCTGCCCGCCGCGATGACGTGACCGGCTTCCTCGGCATAATACGCCACCAGCCGCTCCAGCGTCACACCGGCGCGCTCCATCATCGGGTCGAAGGCGCCTTCGAAGACAAGGACGTCGCAGCCGCGTCTGCAGCGCGCAATCTCCTCCAGGCTCTGGGAACAGGGGAGCAGCGGATGGTAGAGCACCTCAAAACGCGCCAGCAGCTGCGGCAGATAGGGAAGGTTTAAGAAGGAGTGGGTGTTGCCGTTGCAGGTGACGCCCTGAAGCCAGATCAGCGTCGGTTTAAACAGTCTTGAGCGCACGGTAGATATTCTCCGCGATGGAGGCCTCATAGCTGCTCAGTGGTTCGGGCAGTATCTTCTCGCCGAAGAGAAAGACCATCCCCCCGAGGTACCCCATAAAGAGGCCGAAGGCGCTGAAAAAGTCCTGGTCGCGGAGTTCGCCTCCGGCGACGCCGTCATCGAAGAAGATCATCATTTCCGTAATAAAGGGCGAGACGCAGACCATCCCCTCGCACGACTCTCCGAACACCTCGCGGTTGGAGAGGTAGATCCGGAGGAAATACTCGATCATCTCCGGGCGTTCGGTCGCCATCGTGAAGTAGAAGGTAACGATCGCGCTGATCTTATCCTTTGCGCTGCCCGGACCTTCGTTGATCTCGCGGATGTGTTTGCCGAGGTATTCGGAAATGTAGAGGATGAGTTCCTTGGCCAGGATATCCTTCGAGCTGAAGTAGTTGTAAAAGTTCCCCACGCTCATGCCGACCTTCGCCGCGATATCGGGAATGGTCGTGACATAAAAACCCTTCTCCGCAAACAGCTTCAATGCCGTCGAAATGATGTTCTCTTTACGTTCTTCTTTGCTCACACGCGCCACGTCACCCTCTTTAAATAATATTAATCGTTCCTCTAATGGTAGCACAAATAGCGAATAGCCATTCACATTAAGATGCATTACCTTATAATTTGATACCTATTATGAAAGCGAACCCATGGATTATTTCGCCAAACGTATCATCCCCTGTCTCGACGTCAAGGACGGCCGCGTCGTCAAAGGGGTCAACTTCGTCGGACTCAAAGATGCGGGCGACCCGGTGGAGATCGCCAAACGCTACAACGAAGAGGGTGCGGACGAACTGACCTTTCTCGACATTACCGCGTCGCACGAAGAGCGCGACACGATCGTCCATATCGTCGAGCAGGTCGCCAAAGAGGTCTTTATCCCGCTGACCGTCGGCGGGGGGATCCGCAAACTTGACGACATCTACAAACTGCTCAACGTCGGCTGCGACAAGGTGAGCGTCAACTCCGCGGCGGTCAAACGCCCCGACCTCATCAATGAAGGGGCGAAACGGTTCGGGTCGCAGTGCATCGTCGTCGCCATCGACGTGAAAAAGACGGGGGACCGCTACCACGTCTACCTCAACGGCGGGCGCATCGATACGGGCATCGACGCCGTGGCATGGGCCAAAGAGGCCGTCGACCGGGGTGCGGGGGAGATCCTGCTCACCTCCATGGACACCGACGGCACCAAGGCAGGCTTCGACATCCCCATCACCGAGCAGATCAGCTCCCTCGTCAACGTCCCGGTCATCGCCAGCGGCGGCGCGGGCACGATGGAGCACATCAAAGAGGCCTTCGAGCACGGCGCCGACGCGGCGCTGGCGGCAAGTATCTTCCACTTCAAAGAGATCGATATCATGGAACTCAAACACTACCTCCAGGGTAACGGCATCCCGGTCCGGCTCTGAGATGTCCGATATCGTCACGTTTTCGCCCGAAGAGAAGGCGATCTTGGTCGAAAAGATCAAAACCTATGTCGCCAAAGAGCTCGACCAGGAGATCGGCGGCTTCGACGCAGAGTTCCTGCTGGACTTTTTTGCCGAAGAGATAGGGGTTTACTTCTATAACAAGGGTTTGAACGACGGTCTGGATGAGATGCGGGTTCGGATCGATACGATCGCCGACGATGTCGGTTACACCCTTGAAAAAAATTCACATTCATAAGGAATGAAGCGCGATGATCATCTGTGCCGGCAACAACGAGACCTTTGACTTCGCGACCCCGATGGGCGTCGGGCTCATCGAGACGACCATGAACATTACCCGCCTCTGCCTCTTCGACAAACCGGAGTTCCTCCTGTTTGTCGGGACGGCCGGCAGTTACGGGGAGAAAGCGATCTTCGACATCGTCGAATCGAAAACGGCGTCGAACATCGAGCTCGCCTTTTTGCAGAACAAGGCCTATACCCCCATCGACAACGTCGTCTCGACCAATACCGAGGGGACCAGGGAGATCATCGTCAACTCCAGCAACTACATTACGACGGACGCCGAACTCGCCAGAGGGTTTCTGCGCTTCGGCGTCGGCATCGAGAACATGGAGTTCTTTGCCGTCCTGCGCGTTGCGCAAGAGTTCGGCATTCCTGCGGGCGGCGTCTTCTGCGTCACCAACTACTGCAACGCAGATGCCCACGCCGATTTTGTCGCCAACCATGACAGGGCCAAGGCGCTGCTGGGCGAGCATGTCAAGCGACGCATCAAGGAGTTGACGGCATGAACACACCGAAACCGACGATCATGGACCTTACCAAAGAGGAGCTTGCCCAGACCGTCAAGCCCGCTTTCCGCGCCAAGCAGATCTACGGCTGGATCTATCACAGCTTCGTCGACAGCTTCGACGAAATGGCCAACATTCCCAAAAGCCTGCGCGAAGAGCTGAACGAGCGCTATATTCTCAACCCGCTCAAAATCCTGCGCAAGGAGGAGTCGGCCGACGGCACCATCAAGTACCTCTTCGAACTCCCCGACGGCAAAACGGTCGAAACCGTCTGGCTGAAGATGAAAGAGACGCAGTACAACGAAGACGGCTCCGTCGCCCAGGAGGCCAAACACACGGTCTGCGTCTCCACCCAGGTCGGCTGCAAAGTCGGCTGCAGCTTCTGTTTGACGGCCAAGGGGGGCTTCACCCGCGACCTCACCCCCGGCGAGATCGTCGCCCAGGTGCTCTCCGTCAAGAAAGACAACGACCATGCGGCGAACCGCCGGGTCAATATCGTCTATATGGGCATGGGGGAACCGCTGGACAACCTCGACAACCTCGCCAAGGCGATCCGCATCCTCAAGGACGAGGACGGTCTCTCCATCTCCGGCAAGCGCCAGACGGTCTCCACGAGCGGGATCAGCACCCGCATCGACAAACTGGGGCAGATGGACCTCGGTGTACACATCGCCATCAGCCTCCACGCCGTCGACGACGAGCTGCGCACAGAGCTTATCCCCATGAACAAGGCGTACAACATCGCCTCCATCATGGATGCCGTGCGCCGATTCCCCATCGACACCCGCAAACGCGTCATGTTCGAATACCTCGTCATCAAAGGGAAAAACGACGACATCGCCTCGGCGAAAAAACTGATCAAACTGCTGCACGGCATCAAGGCAAAGGTCAACCTGATCTACTTCAACCCCTACCCCGGTAGCGACTACCAGCGCCCCGAACGCGAAGACATGGTGAAGTTCCAGCAGTATCTGATCGACCACGGACAGCTCTGTACCATCCGTGATTCGAAAGGGATCGACATCAGCGCGGCCTGCGGGCAGCTCAAAGAGAAAACAAACGAAGAGAAGGGAAAAGCATGACAGGATTGGATATCGTACAGATCGTTTTTTTGATCGGTGTCGTCCTCGTCGGCCTCGGCGGGATCGTCTGGGTCGTCAAGAACGAAAAAAAGTAACGCGGCTTGCTTAATGGGCCAGTTCGTCGACCGTCCCATCCTCCAGTGAAAAACGGCGTGAGACTTCGCGCTCGCTCCCGTCCTCTTCCGTCAGCGTCACCGTCACCGTCCACACTCCCTGCGCCCGTCCGCGAAGGTAGCGGTAGTCATAGACCGAACCGTTTCGGGTCGGCAGCGCCATGGTGTGCTCTCTGTCATCCTGCGGAAACATGTCCGAATGCCAATAGAAAACAACCTCGCGTTCCCAATCTTTACGGGGTGTTACGAATGTACACTGAATCTTTTCGACGCCGTCATCGAGCACGCTGCAGTGAACCGTGTCCCCCCGTGCCGAAAGTGTCAAAACCGACCCGACAACCGTCACAAGGCCTATACTGACGATTTTATGCATATTAAACACCCTCATTCTGTTTTTTTTTGCTAAGCAATTATAGCCTATCTCAGAAAAAGAGGGGGTGCATATGACAAAGTGCCTAGCGAAAAAAAATTTAAAAAACCCTAGATTTTTTCCTCCCTTTTTGTTACTATTGCACTTACAATACATGCAGCAGTATAAGAAATCATGAAATTCATCGATTTTCATGTTTCTTGACAGACTGTATGACGACGGTTCCCCCCAACATGTTTTACCGTCTGTGGCTGTATTGTAGAATTCCCGCCGGAAAGTAGTACTATGAAAGCCATTGGATATCTCGTTCTTATCAACAATGCTTACCCAGATACTATTGCATTCAACAAAAGAGTAGCGATGGAAGCTGCCAACCGTTTTAATCCGAATGCCGTTAACTATATCGAGCGTACCTATACGGAACGCCGTTCAGCCTCTGAACTGGCGAAAATGCTCGCCTTCGACAACAACGAGTCGCGTGAAGAGATCCTTGCCCGGGTCCGCCGCGAACTCAACGAGTACTGGGAAGGGAAAAGACTGAGCAGCTAATGCTCGTCTCCCTTGCACATCCCCTTTTTTTCTCTCCATACACCTTCTAAAAACGACACTTTTTGCTGCTTAATTCACATATTGTTCAAAGCCGTGAATAACTTGAAACAACATCACATTTTAATATTTGATTTTCTTATACTTATTCTTCGATCCTCTTTTACATGTAACAGCACTGTAGCGAAAATGTAATGGCCGTGTAATTTCGGCAACCTATACTGCTTTCCATAAAAATCCGGCAACTTCGCTGCGGCGCATCAGTGCAGCGTATCTGCCGCTATGGAGCATCCCATGCTGAATATCGAAGGCACACTGCATCAAGAGTACCCGCGTTTCTTCCACTACCCGACAGCAGTCAGGAAACCGGCCCTCTCCTTTTTGAGACTGCTGCTTCAAGAAGAGAAAATCAACCATTTTATCACCGACCACCGCAAAGTGAAAAACCTCGCATTCATCGACGCGGCGCTGGAGCATCTGAATATTTCCTATAAAACGGACCACCACCAGATCCAGAACATTCCGGCCATCGGAAAAGTGATCATCGTCGCCAACCACCCCATGGGTGCCATGGATGCCTTCACATTGATCAAAATGGTCAGCAGCATCCGCCACGACAAGAAGGTGAAGATCATCGCCAACAAGGTGCTCGCCGCCTTTGACCAGATCAGTGATCTTCTGATCGCCGTGGACACCTTTAACGGCCGCCTGACCAAGGAGAGCATGAAAAAGGTCGACGAAGCGCTCCGTAATGAAGAGGCCGTCATCTTTTTCCCCGCTGGCGAAGTCTCACGCGCATACCTCAACGGTATCGCCGACAGCAAGTGGAAGAGCGGCTTCATGAAGTTCGCCAAGCGCACACAGAGTCCGATCCTTCCCATCCATATCAAGGCGCGCAACTCCGCCCTCTTCTACGGCGCATCGTGGCTCTACCGTCCGCTGGCGACGATGCTGCTCGCCAAAGAGATGTTCTCCGCCCGCAACAGCGTCGTCGAGTTCACCGTAGGCGAAATGATCGGCATCGATACCATCAACGATATGCCGCTGAGTTACAAGCGCCACGCAAAGATGATGCGCAAGCACCTTTACAGAGTCTCCAAGGGGCGCAAACCGCTCTACCCGACCCAACAGTGCATCGCCCACCCCGAACCGCGTCACCTGATCAAAGAGGAGCTCAAGCGGGCGCAGCATATCGGTTCGACCTCGGACAACAAGCAGATCTATCTCGCCGACTTCGAAGAGGCGCCGACCCTGCTCAATGAAGTCGGCCGCCTGCGCGAATACAGTTTCCGCAAAGTCGGCGAAGGGAGCGGCCGCAAGCGCGACCTCGACCGCTACGACGAGTACTACCGCCACCTCGTGCTCTGGGACGACGACGCGCTGGAGGTCGTCGGTGCCTACCGCATTGCCGACTGCGAATGGGTGCTCTCCTGGGGCAGCAAAGACGCCCTCTATCTCAATGAACTCTGCAGCCTCGGCGAGGCGTTCGAACCCTACCTTGAGAATGCCATTGAGCTCGGACGCAGTTTCATCCAGCCCAAATACTGGGGAAGCCGCGCGCTCGATTATCTTTGGCAGGGCATCGGCGCCTACCTGAAGCACCATCCCCATATCAGGTACATGATCGGTCCCGTCAGCATCAGCGGAAGCTACCCCTCTGCCGCCAAAGAGGCGCTGGTCCACTTCTACGGGCACTACTTCGGTAGCCGGGACGCCCTGGTGACCGCACGTACCCCGTACCGGCTCTCTGCCCTTGCCCTGGAGGATGAAAAGGCGCGCTTCTGCGGCGACGACTATGCCGAAGACTTCCGCCGTCTCAAAGAGTATCTGAGGGCCTTCAACGTCACCGTACCGACGCTCTATAAACAGTATGCGGAGCTATGCGATGAGGGAGGGATCACCTTTATGGATTTCGGGATCGATGCCGAGTTCAACAACTGTATCGACAGCTATATCCTGGTCGACGTCACAAAGATCAAAGAGAGCAAACGCAAGCGCTACATTGATACGGAGTGAATGTTTCACGTGAAACATTCACTCACTTCATCGCCTCAAAAGCCTCACTGATAAAGTCCGTCCTGGAAACCAGATCGTATCGGACGCCTTCGAAGGTAAACGCCAATCTGTTGGCGTGCAGCAACAACCGTTTCGCACCGCTCTTCGCTATACGCTCCTCGTCGCTTATCCCCTTATCCAGAAAGCGGACGACATCCTCTTCATCCTGCCCATAAATGGGGTCGCCGACGATCGGATGTTTCACGTGAAACAAATGTACCCGTATCTGGTGCTGCCTGCCCGTCAGCGGTTTCGCTTCGACAAGGGTCATATCGTGCTCGGGAAAATAGCGCAGGACCTTGATGTCCGTCCGCGACGGCTTGCCCTCCACATGGACCTTGACGATCATCCTGACCAGGGCGGAGTCATCCGGCTGTCTGATCAATGGTGCCTCAATCGTCACATCTGCATCCATCTTGCCATGGACAATAGCCAGATAGCGTTTGTCCATCTCACGGTTTTCAAACATCAGTTTGAGAGTGCGTTCGCTCTCTTTGTCCTTCGCGGACAATAACAGTCCGCTCGTCTCCTGATCAATGCGGTGTGTAATGTTTGCATGCGGTCCGAAGCGGTGGCGTATTTCATCCACCATACTGTAGGGGGTGTGACGGTTCTGCGGATGCACAAGCACACCGCTCGGTTTGTCAAACAGCGCAAACCATTTCGTTTGAAAAACAGGGTCGAGGCCGCGGGAGACCGGCTCAAACATAACACACTGAAACAAACCCTCAACGTCGCCGCCGGGGTCGCGCATCAACTCACCGTTGATAAAGATACGGCCCTTCGAAATATAGCGCTGTGCATCGCGCTGGGTGAAGCCGAGTTCGCGTATTAAAAAGAGGAAAGCCTTCATGCGTTTTGGGGCAACGAAATCTTTAAGGACGAACGGCAAATTAAACCCTTTATTAGTGACGCTTGGCTATTATCTACTTTATATAAAAGCGGCATTTTAGCATAGGAACGATGTGTCTTTTCCGTCGAATCCGGCTAAAAAAAACCGCTGCAACGAGGAGCGAGAATGGTAGAACGCTATGCCAGAGAAGAAATGGCATCCAAATGGACGATGCAGGCAAAATATCAGGCCTGGCTCGATGTCGAAAAAGCGGTTGTCAAAGCCTGGAACAGACTGGGGCTCATCCCCGACGATGATGCGAAAAAAATTGTAGAGAACGCCGGCTTCAACGTCGAACGTATCGATGAGATCGAGAAGGTGACCCGCCACGACCTGATCGCCTTTACCACCTCCGTTTCGGAGACACTCGGCGACGAGAGCCGCTGGTTCCACTACGGCATGACCTCCTCCGATACGATCGACACGGCCGTAGCCCTGCAGATGAAAGACTCCCTTGCCCTGATCATCGAAGATGTCAAAATGCTCATGGAGTCCATCAAGAAACGCGCGGAAGAGCACAAGATGACCCTGATGGTCGGACGCTCCCACGGTATCCACGGCGAACCGATCACCTTCGGTCTCGTCCTGGCCGTCTGGTACGACGAAATGCACCGCCACCTCAAAAACCTCGAAGAGACGATGGAGGTCATCTCCGTCGGCCAGGTCTCCGGTGCCATGGGTAACTTCGCCCATGCCCCGCTGGAGCTCGAAGAGTACACCTGTGAAGAGCTCGGCCTCCAGCCGGCGCCCGCTTCCAACCAGGTGATCCAGCGCGACCGTTACGCCCGCCTGGCGACCTCCCTCGCCCTGATGGCGAGCAGCATCGAGAAGTTTGCCGTTCAGGTCCGCCACTGGCAGCGCACGGAAGTGTACGAAGTCGAAGAGTTCTTCGCCAAGGGGCAGAAAGGTTCATCCGCCATGCCGCACAAGCGCAACCCTATTCTGACCGAAAACATCACCGGTCTGGCACGCATGATCCGCGCCTACTCCATCCCGGCAATGGAGAACGTCTCGCTCTGGCATGAGCGCGACATCTCCCACAGCTCGACCGAGCGCTTCTGGCTGCCGGACGCTTTCATCACCTCCGACTTCATGCTGCACCGTATGAATAACGTCATCGCTAACATGGTCGTCTACCCGGAGAACATGATGAGAAACCTGAACCTCACGGGCGGCCTCGTCTTCTCCCAGCGCGTCCTGCTCGAACTCCCCAAACAGGGTGTGAGCCGCGAAGATGCCTACCGCATCGTCCAGCGCAACGCAATGAAAGTATGGGAAGGTCTGCAGCAGGGCAAACCGGCACTGAACGAGAAAGGCGAGAGCCTCTATCTGCAGTACCTGCTCGGTGACGAAGAGCTGAGAAAAAGTCTGAGCGAAGAGCAGATCCGCGAATGTTTTAACTACGATTACTATACGAAAAACGTGGATAAAATTTTTGCACGGGTCTTTAGCAAATAACAATCTAATTCGAATATAATTTCCTTATCTTCCTGGCTCTTTATTGCAAGAGGGTCGATAAGGAATCCATATAAAACAGTGTAGGAAGAGCCTTCCCCTCTTTTCTATCATTTGCATACAAAACATGAACTTTCTGTAAAGGCAAATAATGATCACGATCCTCAAACGAAACGGACGCAGAGAACCGCTTGATATCACGAAAATCCAGAAGTACACTTCCGCAGCGGTCAACGGGCTGACCAATGTTAGCCAGAGCGAACTCGAAGTCGACGCACAGATCCAGTTCCGCGACGGCACCACGTCACGGGAGATTCAGGAGACCCTGATCAAAACCGCTGTCGACAAGATCGATATCGATGCACCGAACTGGACGTTTGTCGCCGCCCGCCTGTTTCTGTTTGACCTTTACCACCGCGTCAACGGTTTTACCGGTTACTGCAAACTGGAAAAGTATTTTGAAAAAGGGGAAAAAGAGGGGCGTATCCTGCTGGGGCTTCGCAGCAAGTACGACCTCGACGACCTCGATGCCTACATCGATCCCGAGCGTGACCTGCAGTTCACCTACCTCGGTATCCGTACCCTCTACGACCGCTACCTGATCAAGGACCGCAACGGCGACCCGATCGAGCTGCCGCAGCACATGTTCATGGCCGTCTCCATGTTCCTTGCACAGAACGAGGAGAATCCGCAGGAGTGGGCGAAGAAGTTCTACGACATGATCTCCAAGTTCGAGGTCATGATGGCGACCCCTACCCTCTCCAACGCACGGACGACACGCCACCAGCTCAGCTCCTGTTATATCGGTTCGACACCGGATAACATCGAGGGGATCTTCGACAGCTATAAAGAGATGGCCCTGCTCTCCAAGTTCGGCGGCGGGATCGGCTGGGACTGGACACAGGTCCGCTCCATGGGTTCGTATATCGACGGCCACAAGAATGCCGCCGGCGGTACCGTACCGTTTCTGAAGATCACCAACGACATCGCCATCGCCGTCGACCAGCTCGGGACCCGCAAAGGGGCCATTGCCGTCTACCTGGAACCGTGGCACATGGATATCATCGACTTCCTCGACCTGAAGAAAAACTCCGGCGAAGAGCGCCGCCGCGCGCACGACCTCTTCCCGGCGCTCTGGATCAACAACCTCTTTATGAAGCGCGTCCAGGAGGACGGCATCTGGACGACGTTCGACCCGCTCGAATGCAAAGAGCTCTCCGAACTCCACGGCGAGGCGTTTGAAAAACGTTATCTTGAACTCGAGCAGGACGAGAGCGTCCTCAAAGAGCGCCACAAAGCCAAGGACCTCTGGAAACGGATCCTCACGAGCTATTTCGAAACCGGCAGCCCTTTCCTCTGTTTCAAGGACAACGCTAACAAGGCTAACCCGAACGATCACTACGGCATCATCCGCAGCTCCAACCTCTGTACGGAGATCTTCCAGAACACCCAGCCGAACCACTACCTGATCAAACTCAAGTTTGAAAACGGTGAGTGCCTCACCTACGAAGAGGATGAGCTCGTCAAGGTCGACAGCGGTATCGAGAAACCGGCCAAGAAGGTCACGGCTCTCGACAGCATCGGCGGACAGCAGATCTATATTGTCGAAAAAGAGAAGGTCGACGGCGCGACGGCGGTGTGTAACCTCGCCTCCGTCAACCTGTCACGTGTTAACACCAAAGAGGACATCGACCGCATCGTCCCGATCGCCGTCCGTGCCCTCGATAACGTTATCGACCTCAACTTCTACCCGCTGGAGAAGGTCAAACGTACAAACGCCCGCAGCCGCTCTATCGGCCTGGGCGTTATGGGTGAAGCGCAGATGCTTGCCGAGGCGGGAGTGAGCTGGGGAAGCCAGGAGCATTTCGACAAGATCGACGAAGTGATGGAAGCCGTGAGCTATAACGCCATCAAGGCGTCGTCAAACCTCTCCCTTGAAAAAGGGAGCTACCCCGAGTTCGAGGGTTCCAAATGGAGCCGCGGCATCCTGCCGATGGACCACGCCAACGCCGAAGTCCTGAACCTCGTCGACCGCGGCGGTCTCTTCGCCTCCGCCTACGACTGGGAGAGCCTGCGCGAAACGGTGAAAACACAGGGGATGCGCAACGGTTACCTGATGGCGATCGCCCCTACTTCCTCCATCTCCATCCTCACGGGTACGACGCAGACGATCGAGCCGGTCTACAAACGCAAATGGTACGAAGAGAACCTCTCTGGTCTCATCCCCGTCTGTGCACCGAACCTGAGCCCGGATACCTGGTCCTTCTACACGCCGGCCTATGACCTCGACCAGACGATCCTCGTCAAAGCAGCCTCCATTCGCCAGAAGTGGATCGACCAGGGGCAGAGTCTCAACATCTTCATCACCCTCGACAAAGCGAGCGGAAAGTACCTCAACGAAATCTACATGCTCGCATGGCGCCTTGGGATCAAGTCCACCTACTATCTGCGCTCACAATCGCCGGAAGCGACGAACGACGTCGAAGACCGCTCCATGGAATGCGTGGGCTGTCAGTGAAACCACTGTCGACGGCTTCAGCCGCCTCGCAACTGCTGGAGCGCATCGTAAACGGCGAAGGGGCGATGTTGCGCTCCCTCGCCTTGAACGGCCCCACCACAGCCACCCTCACCCTCTCCGTCCAGGACAAACACCGTGGTTATGACTGGATCGATATCAGCTTTGAAATGAGCGGCATGAACGATGCCAGACTCGTCGACGACAAACAGCTGGACTTTATCGATACGGATGAAGGTATCACGGTCGTGTTAGAAGATGGTCAGTGGGGATTGGCCGTGGGCCGTTATGCGGGTCTGGGAGCGCTCAAGAGCGCTCCCCTTTATGTTATCGGCGCCTCTTTGAAATATGAAGAGGCACCCTTCAGCGGGTGATCAGGAGATCACCTTCTCTTCATGACGGCGCCCTTCCCGGCTCCGTTTGACTTCACAGCCTTTAAGTCTGCTGGTCATTTCCTTGGCCTCGCGCTCGGTGATCTCACGGGCTTTGAGTGCATCCTTGATGACGTTGGCGTTCAGATAGACATGCGTCATTTTCGTCTCTCCTCTCTTTGCAGTACGTGACATGTCAATGAGGGTTATCGAGTGTCCCTGTCAGGTTCACAACACGGCACATCTCCGGCGGGAAACAGTTTCATACCATTTGAGACGTCAAAACAGTGTCGAATTGTGGAAGCATTTTTTTCAGCCGAATCTTAATGGTATAACGGATAAGGTAATAAAAAGATAACGTGTAACAATTAGTTACTGTTTAGTTTCACTCTAATCCTGTTTCAAGACGGGTTATCAGGGTCGTGCAGCAGGTTTCGATCATCGTAAAGACTTTTTCGAACCCTTCGAAGCCGGGAAAGAAATAGGGATCCGGCACGTCTTCACCGCCGTAACCGAAATCGCCCAGTTTGTAGACGTTAGCCATGCCCATGCGTTTGAGATCGGCAACGTTCTTCGCATCCAGACCGACGATAACGTCAAAACGCTCCCTGTCTGCTGGGCTCACCTGCCGGGCACGGTAGGCGGCGATGTCCAGGCCGTGCCCCTCCGCCACACGGACCGAGTGGTCGCAGGGGGGGTCACCGATATGCCACGAACCCGTGCCGGCGGAATCGATCCGCAGCGCCATGCCCTTCGCTTCCGCCTGCGAGCGCAGGATCGCCTCGGCCAGCGGGGAGCGGCAGATGTTGCCGAGACAGACAAACAGGACCGAACGCACCGTTAGCCGTTCGTATAGAGGTAACGTTTGATCTTCTTCGTCGGCGTTTTAACGAAGGGTTCGCGCTGCTCGATCACCCGTGCGATACGGGAGAACTTGGAGACGCTTTCGTTTGTCTCCGTTTTGATGCGCTCGAGCAGTTTTTCGATCTCAATGTGCTGTTCCGTCTCGGAGAGCTTCGTGATGTCCATATGTTCGTCGAGCATTTCGTAATTGAGATGAATCCGTGCCACCAGCTGCTTTTCGACCTCGTAGACAAGCGCATCCTCTACCAGCTCGTCCTCCATGATCTTCGCCTCGAGCTGCTCGGGATAGATATTTTCGCCGCTGGGACCGAGTATGACGTTTTTGGAGCGTCCGCTGAGGAAAAGATAGCCCTCCGCATCGATATAGCCGAGGTCCTCCGTATTGAACCAGCCGTCTTCGTGCAGCACCTCTGCGCTCTTCTCCGGGTCCTTGTAATAGCCGAGCATCACGTTCGGCCCCTTTGCCCAGACCGTCCCGACTCCCTTTTCGTCCGGGTCGGCGATGCGCAGCTCGACCGAGGAGATCGCCGGACCGATCGCCCCTACTTTCGTCTTAAAAGGCGCGCCGGCCGCCAGCAGCGGCGCCGTCTCCGTCAGGCCGTAACCGATGGCATACGGGAAGCCCGCGTCATCCAGGAAGTGCTCCACCATCGGTGAAAGCGGCGCCCCGCCTATTCCGAAGATGCGCAGCTCGCCGCCGAAGGTCTGCAGGAGCTTTTTGCCGGCGATCTTATGCAGCGCCTTCCGGATGAACGGTACGGCATAGAGGGCCCGCATGAGCGCGTTTTTGTGAAAGTTCGACAGAATGCGGTTCTTGAAGATCTTCTCGATCACCAGCGGTACGGAGAGGATGACCGTCGGTTTGACCAGGGCCATCGCGTCGATGAGGATCTTTGGCGTCGGGACCTTGGAGAGGTAGTAGACGCTGGCACCGTTGACAATGGGGAGCAGAAAGCCGACGGAACACTCATAGGTATGCGCCAGCGGCAGGATGGAGAGGAACCGGTCCTCCGCTACCAATTCAACCACGCATTGCGCAACGAGCGCCTCGAACGTCAGGGCGCGGTGCGTCAGCATCACCCCTTTACTGCTACCCGTCGTACCGGAAGTATAGATAATCGCTGCCAGATCGTCCTCAGAGGGCCTGTAATGCACGTCAGCGTGTTTAGAGCCCTTTACCCCCTCCTTAACCTTCTGAAGGATCGTAGGGCTTCGTTTGGCAAAGGTGGGATCATCGCTGAGATCCTCGGTCAGCACCAGCATCACCAGCGAGGAGAGTATCCCCTCGTCGAGCGCCTCGCGCTTCTTGGCCGATGCAAAGACCGCCTTGCTCTGAGAATGAGTGATGATATGGCGCACTTCGTTGTCGTGGAAATCCGGGAGGATCGGGACGATGACAGCCCCCATCGTCGTGACGGCGAAATAGACGACCCCCCAGTTTGGCATGTTTTCACTGCAAAGCGCGACGCGGTCACCGATACCGATGCCCGCATCGGCCAGGCGCGTCTTCAGCGCGGCGACCGCTTCCCCGAATTCGGCATAGCTCAGGGCCACGCTCTCATCGACGTTGCGCAGGACGGGCCGCTCGGCGTATTCCGTGACCGAACGCTCCAGCAGTGCACTGAGCGTCAACTCCGGCAGCGTGATCTTGAAACGCGGGTCGCTGTTGTGGCGGAAACGCACGCGGATGACGTCCGCGAGCCCCTGGTGCCCCTTCCCTTCGTCCAGCTCGATGCTGCATGCTTCGAGCTCCTCGCAGTCGAACCAGGGGCGTTTGAGCTTTTCGAAGCTCTTCAGATCATACAGCAGCTCAGGCGCCTTCGGACCGCCGGAGTCGCGCTCGATCTGCGACGTCGCGAAGAACTCGCCGGCGAACAGGCCGTCCTCTTTGACGGCGGCGAGCGCCTTGACGAAGACCGCCGTGCGCAGCGGCTCCTCGAGGTGAAGGTACGAACAGAGCACCGCATCGTAGCGCCCCTCCGGCTCCCAGTGCGCCAGATCCATGTGCGAGACCTCGACGTTCACTCCCCTGCTCTTCGCCATCTCCTGCAGCTTTTGCAGTCCGACTTCGGACGCATCGATGGCGTGGGCTTCAAAGCCCCGCTCCGCCGCGTAACAGGCATTTCTGCCCTCCCCCTCGCCGAGGAAAAGGATCCGCGCGCCCTGAGGGAGCGAATCCATCACCTCTTTGAGGTAGGCATTGGGCTGGGTGCCGTACAGATACCCCTCCCGTGAAAATTTCTCATTCCATACTTTGCCGATCTTCATTTCTGAACCCCGTCAAGCACCGGTACAAACGAACACACTTCAAGCTCCTCTTCAATAAGCTGATCGCCTATTTTAACATAGCGCACGATGACCTGACCCCCATCGCGCGTCATCGGAGCGACCAGCACGCCGCGGGGAGCCAGCTGATCGATGATCGCCTGGGGGATATGCTCCGCGGAAGCGGAAAAGAGAATGCGGTCAAAGGGGGCGTAGGTGCTCCAGCCCAGCTGACCGTCGTCTGTGCGGGTGTGGATGTTCGTGATCCCCTCCTCCCGGAAACGCTTTTTCGCCTCGCGCATCAGGGGCTCGATCCGTTCGATCGTAAAGACCCCGCGGAAAAGATGCGACAGCACCGCCGCCTGGTACCCGCTGCCGCAGCCTATTTCCAAAACCCTGTCGGCGTCGTTGCACTGTAGGTACTCGGTCATCTTGGCCACGGTGAGCGGGGAACTGATCCACTGCGCCGCCCCGATGGGCAGGGCGTCGAGCTTGAAGGCGTGCTGCTTGAAGCCGTTGGGAACGTACACTTCACGGTTCGTCGACGCAATGGCACTGAAAACAGTGTCGCTGATCCCGAAGCGCTCACGTATCGCCTCGGCCAGTTTTTTGTTTCGCATCACTGCAATGGCATTCATTATCGTATTCCCGTATCAAGATAGCGGCGCATCTTTTTCACTTCGCCAGGCTCAAACGGCTGCACCAGCAGGGCGTCTGTGCCGTTTCGCACACATTCACCGAAGGGGGTGATGATGCCGCTCTGGCCCGTCGTATCGCGGTTGGCGGTGTCGCTTTGCAGCACGTAGCACTCGTTGGCGACGGCCAGCGCCTGTCCGAGGATGTCGTAGTGCGCGGCGCGGAGCCGTCCCCACTGCGCCGGCACGCAGATGATCTCCGCACCGCGCAGCTGCTCCCACAATGCCGTAAAACGCAGCTCGAAGCAGACCAGGATGCCGATGCGGATACCCTCCACCTCGAAGGGAACGATCGCTTCGGTGCCGCCGGCCGTGAACCACTGCTCCTCCTCCCCGATGCTGAAGAGTTTCGCCTTCGCCTGCTCGCGCAGCAGCGCGCCATCGTGATAGACCCGGGCGACGTTGAAGACCCCCTCCTCTTTCCGAACGATCATCGTCAGAAGGAGCGTACGACCCCGGCTCGCCTTTTCCAGCTCCGGCCCGGCGATCACCGCGAAGTCCGCCGCCGCGTCAAAGCTGTCGTAGTCGAAATTGGTCAGACAGACCTCCGGTGCCAGGACAATGGCGTTTTCGGGCGTTTCGGCGATCAGGGAGAGTAGAACGGCAAGGTTTTCATCGTAGGTGCGTCCCTGCGTCCCGAAAGTGAGGGAGCAGAGCGGACGCGTCTTAGAAGTCGTCAAAGCTGAGGCTGCCTTTGGAGTAGTTCGTGACGTTGCCCTCGAAGAAGTTCGTTTTCTGGTCGTTGAACTTCGAGAAGTCATCCACCCACTTGATGGGGTGCGAAACGTTGTAAAGCTTCTCGAACCCGACCTTGCTGAGACGCTCATCGGCGAGGTACTGGATATACTGCTCGACAATGCCGTCGGTGAGACCGAGAATCTGCCCCTGGGTGATGTATTTGCCCCATGCCGTCTCCAGTTCGACGGCTTTTTTGAACATCTCGTAGACTTCCGCTTTGAGGTCTTCGGTAAAGAGGTCCGGACGTTCGCGCTTGAGCGTGTTGATAAGGTTCTGGAAGAGCACCAGGTGCGTCACTTCGTCGCGCTGGATAAAGCGGATCATCTGCGCCGACCCCAGCATCTTGCCCGAACGCGCCAGGGTGTAGATGTAGGTAAAGCCGCTGTAGAAATAGATCCCCTCGAGAATCTGGTTCGCGAAACAGGCGAGAACGAAGTTGCGTTCCGTCGGGTCCAGTGCCAGACGCTGGTAAATGGCGGCGATCGCATCGTTTTTCGACTTGAGCATCATATCGCGGCGCCACAGTTCGTAGATCTCCGCGCTGTTTTTCGAGATGGAGTCGACCATAACCGCGTAGCTCTGCGAATGCAGCGCCTCTTCGAAGGACTGGCGCACGAGGATCAGGTTGACTTCCGGAGCGGTCACGTAGGGGTTGACGTTGTCGATCAGGTTGTTCGTCTGCAGGGAGTCCATGAAGATCAGCTGCGACAGCGCCTTGTCGTAGGCCGTCTTCTCCGCATCGGTCAGATTCTTGTAATCGATGGCGTCACGCGTCATATCGACCTCTTTGGGAAACCATGTATTGTTGAGCATCATCTCCCAAAGGTTGTACGCCCACTGGTATTTGATATTGTTGAGCTCGAAAATACCCGTAGGATTACCCCCGAAAATACGGCGGTCATTGACGTGTTCGTGTGAATCCGGATTATAGATCTGTTTGCGCTGCATGCTGCTGATTCCTCGTCATTGTTAAGTGAATGATTATGGCGAAAGTGAGGTTTGAAATGCTTTAAAACAGTGGAGATTGCGCGGAAAAAATCGAGGGGTGCCCGGAAGCGTGACTCCCGGGCGAAAGTATGGAAAAACGGTTATTTTTTGCTGCGGTCGTTGCGCTTGCGCTCGTTTTCCGTCAGGTAGCGCTTGCGGATACGGACATTCTCCGGCGTGACTTCGAGCAGCTCGTCGTCTTCGATCCACTCCAGCGCTTTTTCGAGGTTCATATCGCGCGGCGGAACGAGCTTGATCGCCTCATCCGCACCGGATGAACGGACGTTTGACTGCGCCTTGCCCTTGATCGGGTTGACGGTAAGGTCGTTGGAACGGGCGTGCTCGCCGATAATCATCCCTTCGTATACCTTGTCCTGCGGTTCGATGAACAGGACGCCGCGGTCCTGGAGGTTAAAGAGCGAATAGGCCATCGCTGCACCGCCCTCCATGGAGATCAGCGCACCGTACTGGCGGCTTTCGACCGTACCGGAGTACGGGCGGAATTCGAGGAAAGAGTGGTTCATAACCCCCTCCCCTTTCGTATCGGTGAGGAACATACCGCGGAAACCGATCAGGCCGCGTGCAGGGATCTCGAACTCGATACGCGTATAGCCCTCACCCATCGGCACCATCGACTTCATCTCCGCCTTGCGTTTACCGAGGCGCTCGATGATCGTACCGGAGAAGTCGTCCGGCGTATCGATGACGAGGTGCTCGAACGGCTCGCACTTGACCCCTTCGATCTCTTTGACGATGACTTCCGGACGGCCGATACCGAACTCGTACCCTTCGCGGCGCATGTTCTCCGCCAGGACGGTGATCTGCAGTTCGCCGCGGCCGGAAACCTTGAACTTCCCTTCGCCGATCGTCTCAAGGCGCATGGCGACGTTCGTCTGCATCTCCGCCTCGAGGCGGTCTTTGATCTTGTTGGAAGTGACGTGTTTACCCTCGGTACCCGCCAGCGGCGAGTCGTTGACGGAGAAGACGACGGAGAGGGTCGGCTCTTCGATGTGCATCGGGTCCAGCGGCATCGGGTTCGCCGGGTCGACGACGGAGTCACCGACATCGACGGTCTCGAAACCGGCAAAGGCGATAATATCGCCCGCTTCCGCCTGATCGATCTCCATACGGTTGAGGCCGTGGAAACCGATCAGTTTGCTCAGACGTCCTTTGACCATCTCGCCGTCGGCTTTGGCCAGCATGACGCTGTCGCCCTTCTTGATGGTGCCGTTGAAGATACGCGCGATGCCGATCTTACCAACGTAGTTATCGTAGTCCAGGGTAAAGACCTGCGCCTGCGCCGGGTTGCCCGCGTCGCCTTCCGGCTCGGGGATCTCGTTGACGATCGCTTCGAAGAGACACTCGAAGTTGCCGTCCTCGTCGCCCATGTCCATCTTCGCGATGCCGTCGCGCGCTGCGGCATAAACGATCGGGAACTCCAGCTGCTCTTCGCTGGCGTCCATCGCGACGAAGAGGTCGAATACTTCGTCGACGACGCGGTCAGGTTCTGCTGCCGGCTTATCGATCTTGTTGATGACAACGATGGGCTTCTTGCCCAGGGCGATCATCTTCTTGACGACGAATTTCGTCTGCGGCATGACACCTTCGTAGGCGTCGACGAGCAGCAGAACGCCGTCGACCATTTTCAGGACACGCTCAACCTCGCCGCCGAAGTCGGCGTGGCCCGGGGTGTCGATGATATTGATCTTGTGATCTTTGTAGCGGATCGCCGTGTTTTTGGAGAGGATGGTGATCCCGCGCTCTTTTTCGAGGGCATTGGAGTCCATCGCACGTTCATCGACATGCTCGTGGGACGTAAAAGTGCCCGACTGGCCCAAAAGTCCATCGACCAGCGTCGTTTTACCGTGGTCGACGTGCGCGATGACGGCAATGTTTCTGATTTTTTGCAAGGGGGTTCCTTCATGAGGCGACTGCGCCCATTAAAATTTTTCGCGATTATACCGAAAAAGGAGTTAGAAAGGGGTGTGGCCGTTTAGATACGGCCGTAGAGTTCGTTGTAGAGCTTCATCGCGAAACGGTCGCTCATCGAGGCAATATAGTCGGCAACGACCCTGTGGTGGGCCCGGGAGTCGGTCTGCGCGAAAAAATACTCGGGCATCATCTTCGGCTCCGCCGTCAATGCCGCATAGAGCCCCCGGATCGCCTGTTTGCCCGCAAACATGTGGCGCAGGATTTTTTTGTGCTGGTAGAGATCGCGGTAGAGCAGCTTTTTGAGCTTCTTGATCTCCGTCTCCAGCGCCGGTTCAAACCCGATCGGCAGCGGTTCGGAAGAGGGGAGGTGCTCCGGGGCCGCCGCCGCGACCCGTGGCTGCGAATAAGCGAGCATCGAATAGACGAGATGATTGATGAAGTGGGAGCTGAAGCGGTAGCGGAACATCTCGTCGTCACGCTCGTCGATCCCCTCGTCATAGACCTTCTGCAGGATTTCGGCGATCAGGGGATTGCCCCGGAGGGTGTCAAAGGAGATCAGCCCCGAGTGGACCCCGTCGTCGATGTCATGGCTCATATAGGCGATCTCATCGGCCCGGTCGACGATCATTGCCTCGACGGAGGGGTGCATCGTGAGATCGAACGCCGTGTCGATCCATTCGGGAAGAAAAGCTTTCTTGTAGGGGTAGGAGTGCTTGAGAATACCCTCCAGGGTCGCAAAGGTGAGGTTGAGGCCGTCGAAGGTCCTGTAGCGCTTCTCCAGCGCCGTCACCACCCGGAAGCTCTGGAAATTGTGCTCGAACCCGTTCGCGTGGCCGTCTTTCTTGAGGCACTCGTCGAGGGTGTCGCCGCCGACATGGCCGAAGGGAGTGTGGCCCAGGTCGTGGGCGAGGGCGATCGCTTCGGCGAGCGGTTCACGCAGGCCGAGCTCCGCCGCGATCGAACGGGCAATCTGGCTCACTTCGAGCGAATGGGTGAGGCGGGTACGGAAAAAATCCCCCTCCTGGTTCAGGAAAACCTGGGTCTTGTACTCCAGCTTGCGGAAGCTGCCCGAATGGATAATGCGGTCGCGGTCACGGGCATAGGGGGCGCGGAAATCGTCCTGAATACCGTGGAATCGCGCGTCGGGTCTCATTCGGTAATCTTGTAACCCTTCTCTTCGAGGCACTTGATGCATTCAGGCTCGACGTCTCTCGGGAAAGCCGCCTTGGCTGCCGCTTCATCCTCGGCCGGACCGTAGAAACGGCACTCCTGCATATCCTGATGGATCTGCTCCTGCGAGTACCCCTCCGGACACATCATTCCGCCGACACGGATATTCTTGGTCGAACAGCCCGCCAGGCCGATCAGCAGCGCCAGCGCGGCAATGGCAATACGCATCATATCTCCCTCTTGTAATCTTCAAATTCAAGTTTCCAGACCTTGATCCCGCAGAAGTGGTCCCCCTCCGGGCAGGTCGGCCGTATTTTCATCGCGAAGCGCGTCGCGCAGGGCGGCAGCAGCTCCTCGGCTCCCGGCACGCCCATGGCGCGCAGCTGTTTCACCTGGCCGTAGACGATATCGAAGATCTCCTCCTGCGCGTTGTAGCAGAGCCGCATCTGCGCCTTGTGGTGGAAGGAGGTAAATTCGTCCCGCTCCACCAGTTCGATCTCGTGGGCGTTGCTGAGCGCGTAGGCCGCCTCGCCGAACCCGAGCAGCTCGCGCTGGGCTTCGAAAAAGTCGTAGCTCCGCGCGATCGCCCGCTCGTAGATGGCGAGCGCTTCTGGGTTTTTCGAAATGATCGGCGGGGTATAGGCGTTCCGGGCGTAGATCGATTCCAGGGCAGGGCGCACGGCCGGAGAACGGCGATGGCGCTGGTTCTGCGCATCGGCCGAGAGCGAGAGGCGGGTATAGGTGGAGAACCCGCCGAGCACGCCGCTGTCGGGCAGCATCTGCGAGAAACGCAGGACGTCCGCGTAGTTTTCGTTGACGTCGAAGGCCGCGTCGCCGACGACGTCGTACACCTTGACGGCTTCATCCCCCACGCCGATTTTGGCTTTGTGCGCCGCCATATCGAAGGCCGGGAAGACCGGGGCGGCCTCCTTGGCATGTTCCACCAGCGGCGCCAGCGACGCATCCACCTTCACGAGCGCCTCCGCGATGATCGCGGCGAACTCCTCCGCCTCAGCGCGGCACTCAGGCATCGCTTTGGCCACGGCGATGTAGCGCAGAAGGGTGATGATGTTGACGGTGTGGTAAAGATAGGCGCTCATTCCGCCGGGCAGAACGTACCGGGCCATCTCCTGCGCCTTTTTGCGGCTGTCTTTCCTTCGGAACTTCGGCACGACCGCCTCGACGTCGGGGAGCAGCACTTCGATGAGCTGCTCGTAATCGTCAAAACAGTGCTGGTAGTACGTTTCCCAATCGCTGCGTTCTCCCGCCGCGGGATAGACGAAGTTCTCGATCTTCATTTTCGCGTAGCGCTGGGAGACCTGTTCGGAGTTGTAATAGGGGTGCGCGTGCAGCAGCCGCCAGATCAGGTGACGGCTCATACCCGAGATGAGCATCGTGACATGCGTATGCATCAGCGTCGTGTGGTGCCCGCCTTTGAAGATCCCCTGGAGCAGGTCATCTTTTCTGCTCCAGGAGGCGCTGGCGTCGGGGGTGACGATGCCGTTGGGGAAATAACAGGTCCGCGCGGCGGAAACCGCTACGTTCGAGGGGGTATCGACTTCGAGGAATTCAACCTGCATCCTGACGCTCCGCAAATGACAAATTGGGGTATTGTACCATCGGTACTTGAAAGCAACGGCGGCGGCGAAAAAATGCCGCTTCCCTTTCAGCTCGGCCGCTTATCTGCCGCGTTCCCCGAAAAAACTGACGGCAACGTAGATAATGCCGAAAATCACCGGCGCGACGATCAACCAGGTCATGGGATCCTCGTACAAAACGGCGTAATCCTTGATCCACTCCATCATCTTGTCTCCTTTTTCGCGAGTCTGACCCGCTGGGCATGGGTAATGGCCACCGCGATGGCATCCGTGATGTCGAGCGGTTTGATCTCCCGGGTGATGCCCAGCAGCCGTTTCACCATGAAAGCGACCTGCTCCTTGGCCGCTTTGGCTTTGCCCGTCAGCGCTTTTTTCACCTGCAGAGGAGTATATTCGTCAAACTGTCCGAACTCCTGTAACAATTTTAACGTAATCGCGCCGCGGAACTGTGCCAATTTTATCACCGTTTTCGGATTGTGCGCATAAAAGATATCTTCCATCGCCACTTCGTCGATCTGGTGCGCCCTGAAAAGCTGCTCAAGCGCCTCCACCATCTGGGGGATCTGCAGCTGCAGCGCTTCGGGTTTCATTTTGATCAGGCCCGCCTCGATCAGCCGCATCTTTGCGCCGTCGAGTTCGAGCAATGCGTATCCGCAGTTGCGCGTCCCCGGGTCGATTCCAAGAATTACCACGTATTTTCCCCCTGTGAAAAAAGTTATTCACCTGTGAATGTTTTTTAAAAAGCCCCGTGTTTACGCCGCTTGAAA